>OZ241390.1:0-2835419 GCA_965200835.1 Acidimicrobiia bacterium | reverse complement strand
CGGGGCCTGCGACTGATCATGATGTGCGAGATACCGTCCAACGCCATCCTGGCCCCGGCCTTCCTGGAGTACTTCGACGGGTTCTCCATAGGATCGAACGACCTTGCCCAGCTCTCGCTGGCCCTGGACCGTGACTCGGCGTTGGTGGCGGATCTGTTCGATGAGCGGAATCCGGCTGTCAAGGAGCTGATCCGTATCGCGGTGGCTGCCTGTCGTGACGCGGGCAAGTACATCGGTATCTGCGGCCAGGGCCCGTCCGACTATCCCGACTTCGCCGGGTGGCTGGTCGACTCCGGCATCGAGAGCATCTCCCTCAATCCCGACACCATGGTCGAGACCTGGCTCTACCTGTCGGAACGGGCCAAGTCACCGGTCGACCAGCTATGACCGCTCCGCACGCAACTCCCCAAATGCCTATTCATCATCAGTACGCTCTCTCCTGGGGAGTCCTTCCGGATGATCATCCGGCCCGATCAGGATGCCCATGTCCGTTGTATATGCCCTGACGGCGGCAGCGAGCTTCGGCATCCTGGCCATCGCCGCCACGCGAGGCCTACGGAACAACAGCCTCATAACCGCCCTGCTGGTTTCGCTACCCGTCGGTGCAGTAGTGACCGGGTTGTTCACCCTCTTCGACTGGCCGCCGGAGATTTCGGCCTGGGGGGTGGGGGTGTTCGTGCTGGCAGGGATCATCGGTGAAGGAGTGGGACGCACGGCGTTCATTGCGGCCGTCGAAAGGCTGGGACCGTCCACCGCCACTCCGCTCCAGACGGCAACCTACCCGGTGCTGGCTCTGGTGGGTGGAGTGGTGCTCTTCTCCGAGGCGGTCACCGTCTTGAGAGTGGTTGGCGCGGCTTCGATAGCCGGTGGGATCTGGGCGCTGATGGGAGGTGGATCGACACCGGGGTCTCCCGGATCCGGTCCCACTACCGGCCTGGCCCGCCGGCGCCGACGCTGGGCTTATCTCCTCCCCGTAGCGGGAGGGCTGGCGTTCGCAGCCTCCGACCTGGTTCGCAAACTCGGTGTCACAGAGATACCCCATCCTGCCTTCGGAGCCGTCATCGGAACCGCTGCGATGATGGTGGTGTGGGCGGTGATGGTGTTCTCGGTTCCCCGCATTCGCCGCCAGGCCACGCTGGAGGACGGCTGGCAATGGTTCCTGCTGACCGGGTTACTGGCGGCGTTCGGGGTGCTGTCGGTATTCAGGGCACTGGACGCCGGTGATGTGTCGGTGGTCGGTCCGATCATCATGGCTCAACCGCTGATCGTGGTGGTCCTCTCGGCCATCTTCCTGCGAGACCTCGAGAAGCTGACCCCCCGGCTCGTGACGGGGGCGGTACTGACCGTGCTCGGAGTAGTTCTGATAACTATCAGCTAGCCAGCCGATAGCGTCAGATCCATGGAGGGTAGGTACCTGGTGAGTGTGTGTTGCGTGGCTGGATGAGCCTGAGTGGGAGAAGCGTTAGGGGCTTCGCACAGCATTAGCCGTTATCGATGTTATTCTTGGTTCATGTACCGAAGGCCGAAGGAACGCGATGGCCGCTGAGGTGATCCAGATCTGGGCCGCGGTCGCCACGTTCCTGGTGGCGATGCTGGCGTTCCTCGGATTCTTCACCCGACAACTGCGCCACATGGAGGCCAGCATCCGGCGGGACATGGCCAAGATGGAGGCCAGTATCCGGGAGGACATGGCCAAGATGGAGGCCAGTATCCGGGGAGACATGGCCAAGATGGAGGCCAGTATCCGGAAAGACATGAAGGAGGGGGACGTCCGCACCTGCGCTTCTTTCGCGGAGATACGCGCCGACATCCGTGACATCCGTTCTGATCTGGCTACGCTGAATGCCCGCTTGGCCGATGTCAGCACCCGTCTCGGCCGGGTGGAGGGACATCTGGGACTGGTGCCCGACTCGACCGCCGACCCCCAAGCCGTACCAGGCTGAAGCATCGCCGGGCATCCGTCTGACTCGATGCCCGTTGTACGGTCGGTCCTCCTCGAGGCTCGACGCGGGGGTGGGCTGGTTCGTGGACTGCTGGTCAACGGGACGGGTGGTGCGCAAGTCTCGTATCGGCGTATCATCTTGCGGAGCGGTTCCCCGAGATCGGGGTGCCGGTGGACACTCGGATGGCAACGATAGGGGAGAGCACCCATGGAACACCCGCACGGCACCTTCTGCTGGATGGACACCTATGTGCCGGATCCCGAGCGGGGCAAGGCGTTTTACAGCCAGCTGTTCGGTTGGGAAGGCACGGACATTCCGATGAGCAACGAGGGCCAGTTCTACACCGTATTCAGCCTGGATGGCCAGAACGTCGGAGCTCTCGGACCGCCCGTGCCCGCGCTTCCCCAGGGAACAGCTTCTCACTGGCTCTCCTACATCGCCACCGACCACATGGAAGCCACGGCCGAGCAGGCCAAGGCGCTGGGAGCCAAATTCCTGATGGGACCGGACGATGTAGGGGCGGGATTGACCGCCCTCATGCAGGACCCGTGGGGCGCACTGGTGTTGCTGTGGCAGGCCAAGGTGTTCGGGGGAGCGGATGCAATCCGCCGGCCGGGCACCATGGGTTGGACCGAGCTGTACACCCGTGATCTGGAGCGCACCCAGAGCTTCTACACCAGCCTGTTCGGTTGGGAGTGGAGCAGCATGCCGATGGACCAGGGCGGCAACTACCACCTGGCGGCCCTGGACGAAGTCATGGTCTGTGGGTTGCTGGAGATGGACGAGAACTGGGGAGACATACCGTCCCACTGGATGGTGTACATCCAGGTGGAAGACGCGGCCGCCGCAGCCGCAAAGGTGACCAGCCTCGGTGGTGACATATGTGTGCCGGTCACCGAAATATCGGTGGGGCGGTTTGCCGTGGTAAACGATGATCAGAAGGTCACATTCACCATATTCGAGCCCAGCTGACGGTCCGGTCGCTACCTTCCTACCGGGCGAACCGGGACGAGTAATTTACCGTTGGCATCCTCATAGTGCGCCACGCTCGGCCGGGCTGAGCATGTGTGCCGCTCCGTCACTGGGGGCAACGGCTACCACCATCACCATAATGCGGTCGCCGCGCTTCCCTATGGAGTCGAGCTGGTCATCATGATCAAGGACAGGCTGGTGGTGCGGGGTGCGCGCGAGCACAACCTGGCTGACGTATCTATCGATCTGCCACGGGACCGTCTCATCGTGTTCACGGGGCTGTCCGGATCGGGCAAGTCCAGCCTGGCCTTCGACACCATCTATGCGGAAGGCCAGCGCCGCTACGTGGAGAGCCTGTCCGCCTACGCCCGGCAGTTTCTCGGCCAGATGGACAAGCCGGACGTGGACTTCATCGAGGGGCTGTCGCCGGCTATCTCCATCGACCAGAAGACCGCCTCCCGCAACCCGCGTTCCACGGTGGGCACCATCACCGAGATCCACGACTACCTCCGTCTCCTCTACGCTCGGATCGGCCGGCCCCACTGTCCCGAGTGCGGCCAGGCGGTGGCCCGCCAGACCCCCCAGCAGATCGTCGATCAGATATCGCAGCTCGAGGACGGGACCCGCTATCAGGTGCTGGCCCCCATCATCCGGGGAAGGAAGGGCGAGTACGAGGAACTGTTCCGTGACCTGTCACGGCAGGGTTTCAGCCGAGCCCGAGTAGACGGCGAGGTGAGGTATCTGGGCGAGTCCATCAAGCTGGATCGCTACTTCACCCACACCATCGAAGTAGTGGTGGACCGGCTCATCGCTGGCCGGGGCGGTACTCGCCGGCTCACCGAGTCGCTCGAGACCGCTCTGAACCTCACCGGGGGAGTGGCTGTGGTGGACGTCATCGGCGGATCCGAGTTGACCTTCAGCCAGCACCTCGCCTGCACTGAGTGCGGCGTCTCGTTCGATCAGCTCGAGCCACGCTCGTTCTCCTTCAACAGTCCCTACGGAGCGTGCGAGCCATGCTCGGGGTTGGGGACCAAGTTCGAGGTCGACCCTTTGCTGGTGATTCCCGATGATGAGCTGTCGATCGCCGAGGGAGCGATCGCCCCGTGGGGGGACAACCGGAGCCGCTACTTTCACCGGTTGCTGAGGGGCCTGGCCAAAGAACTTGGCTTCGACATCGACGCAGCCTTCCGGACGCTGGACCACGAACACCAGCAAGCGGTTCTCTACGGCACCGGGGATCTTAGGATCCGGGTGTCGTTCACCAACCGATTCGGAAGGCGGCGTCGCTATACCGCCACCTATGAAGGGGTAATGGGGGTATTGCGGCGCCGCCACGACCAGACCGAGTCGGAGCATGCCAGGTCCCACTACCAGGCGTACATGCGAGAGATACCCTGCCCTGCTTGCGGGGGAGGCCGGTTGAATCCGGTATCCCTGGCGGTGACCGTCAATGGCCGCAACATATTCGAGCTGTGCCGCCAGTCGATCCGCCACACCCTCCAGGCGCTGGACGGTCTCGTGCTTAGCGACCGGGACGCCACTATTGCTGCCCCGGTGTTGAAGGAGATCCATGCCCGGTTGCGGTTCCTGCTCGACGTGGGTCTTGACTACCTGACGCTCTACCGGGGAGCCGCCACCCTTTCGGGGGGTGAGGCCCAGCGGATCAGGTTGGCAACCCAGATCGGCTCGGGTCTGATGGGCGTGCTGTACGTCCTCGATGAGCCGTCGATCGGTCTTCACCAGCGGGACAATCGCCGCCTATTGGAGACGCTGCTCCGCCTGCGGGATCTGGGTAACACCCTCATCGTGGTAGAGCACGACGAGGAGACCATCCGGACGGCTGATTACGTGGTGGATCTGGGGCCGGGGGCGGGCGAACACGGTGGTCATGTCGTGGCGGAGGGGGGAGTGGCCGAGGTAATGGCTGAGCCTGCTTCGCTCACCGGCGACTATCTGGCCGGCCGCCGTAGCATTCCCACTCCCGACCGGAGGCGAGAGGGTGATGGCCGCACCCTGACCGTGATCGGAGCTGCGGAGAACAACCTTCGGAACCTGGATGTGACCTTCCCCCTCGGGAAGCTCATCGCGGTCACCGGAGTTTCGGGGAGCGGCAAGTCCTCCCTGGTCCAGGAGATACTGTCGAAGGCACTCCATCAGAAGATGTACCGGTCCCGGGCCGTCCCGGGCCGGCACCGCCGCCTGGAAGGCGTCGACCAGCTGGACAAGGTGATCAACATCGACCAGTCACCCATCGGCCGGACACCGAGGTCGAATCCCGCCACCTACACCAAGCTGTTCGATCGGATTCGCAAGCTGTTCGCTTCCACACCCGAGTCCCGGGCCCGTGGGTACCTGCCGGGGCGCTTTTCTTTCAACGTGCGCGGGGGCCGCTGCGAAGCCTGCCGGGGGGACGGCACCATCAAGATCGAGATGCACTTCCTCCCCGATGTCTACGTGCCATGCGAGGTGTGCGAGGGGTCCCGTTACAACCGTGACACCCTGGAGGTGCGTTGGAAGGGCCGAACCATCGCCGATGTACTGAACATGCCGGTGGAGGAAGCGGTGACCCTCTTCGAAGCCCAGGCCCCCATTGCTCGGATCCTGAAGACCATCTACGACGTGGGTCTGGGCTACATACGCCTTGGCCAACCCGCTCCCACCCTGTCAGGAGGAGAGGCCCAGCGGGTGAAGCTGGCTTCCGAGCTCGGCAAGCGCGCGACCGGTAACACCATTTACATACTCGATGAACCCACCACCGGGCTCCACTTCGAGGACACCCGCCGATTGCTGCAAGTGCTCCACCGGCTGGTCGATACCGGCAACACCGTGATAATCATCGAGCATAACTTGGACGTGGTGCGGTCGGCCGACTGGCTGCTGGACATGGGTCCGGAAGGTGGCGACGAGGGAGGGCTGATCGTCGCCACTGGGACTCCCGAGCAGGTGGCCCAGGTGCCGGAGTCGTACACCGGCAAGTTCCTGCGCGAGGTACTCCCCTGAACGACCGCCTTGCTGCCGAATCCCACGGGTCTGGCAGCGTGCAGCCTGTACGGTCTAGCAGGTAGCTAGCTTCGGGGCCACGCCCGGCGGAGAACCCATGACCCACCATCCTTACACGAAGATCACCCGTATACGGCTAGAGAACTTTACCGCCTTCAGTAGCCTGGACTTCTCTCCATCTCCAGGGATCAACGTTCTGATAGGTGCTAACGGAACTGGCAAGACCCACCTCATGAAAGTGGCCCACGCCGCTTGCCACATCAGCAAGACCGAAGAGGATTATGCTCGACAACTCGTACACCGGGAGGGCCCGAGTCACAAAGCGGGTACCCATAACGGGAACAACGGCGTGGTACGCAAACAAAGTAGACAGCACATACATTCCCGTAAAAGAAATGTTAGCCAACGCCAAGGGATTTCAATCCCGATATCAACTTCGTGAGATTTCATTCGAGGCGGTGTACGCTGACATAATCGATAGGGCTTACCTTCCAGTCAAGTTAGGAAGGCCTGATCTACAGCGTGAGACTCTTCTTAAGAGTTTGAAAGAGGCGATGGGCGAAACAGTAGTCATCAAGGGTGAAGAATTCTTTCTTCGCTTTAGGGGTGAATTGGAGTTCACGCTCCTTGCGGAGGGTATCAGGAAGTTAGGTCTCCTTTATCTGCTAATCCAGAATGGATCCCTTGCCAGTGGATCGATTCTCTTCTGGGACGAGCCGGAGGCGAACTTAAGCCCAAGCCTGTTCCAACCGGTCATACGCATACTGTTACAACTCCAACAGATGGGAGTTCAGGTATTTCTTGCAACCCACGACTACGTTATTCTCAAGGAACTCGACCTGCAGACCAGCAGTGATGATGAGGTCTTGTACCATTCATTGTATCGGCAAGCGTCGGAGATCCGTCTGGACAGCACGGACCACTACCTCGGTGTCAATGACACAGCGATTTTCGATACATTCGATGGTCTATACGACCGTGATATTGAGCGAGAGCTTTCAATACAGTCAGATGAGACTAACAGAGAACAGATTGGAGATTACGATACCACCTAATTGGTCGGCACGGTAAGAGTGTCGACAACGTGTCACTACTACGTAATCTTGGTATCGGAGGACCTCGATAGTCCCCGCTCTGCTCGGGAGGGCACGAGCCTTGCGCAAGGTGATCCCATCGGTTGGCCTCCCGGACACATGGCAACACAGACTCGTGCAGCGGTGCCCAGTGTTCAATGTGGAAGAATGGAACAAGCGATTCGTGGAGTTGCCCATCGCTGTTCGCTGAAGGACTCCCAATCTGGGGATTGGCCGAATGGACTCGTGGAACGAACTAGGGGAGTGGTGGCTCGAAGAGTCTCGGGATCCTTCGTATCGGGAAGAAGTGATACCGCTCTTTCTGGAAGTCCTTCCAGAAGTCGAAGGGCAGATACTCCTAGATCTGGGGATCGGTGACGGTCGGGTCGCCGACCTAGTGGTGGGTAGGGGAGCGACCGTGATCGGCGTCGACATCAATCGTACTCTTGCTCGGATGGCCGCTCGCCGGCATCCGGTGTTGCTGAACCGCCTTCCCTGGATGGCTTGCGTGAGAAGTGCGGCGGCGGATGGTGCGTACGCGGTTCTGGCACTGGAACACTTCGAGGACTCGGGCATATTCTTCCAGGAGACTGCTCGGGTGATCCGTCCCGGATGCTCGCTGACGGTGGTGATCAACCATCCCTTGTTTACCGCACCAGGCTCCGGCCCGATACTGGATCCGTCGGATGGTGAGCTGCTGTGGCGGGTTGGGTACTAGAGGAGATCCGCGAATAGGGAGTGGGGAAAGCTTCGTCCGCTCGGGACCCGATTCTCGCCAAGCACCACGGTATTCCTCATCTCATGGCAGTTAGATGGACACACCACTTACCAGAAGGGCGGCGTGTTCCCATGCCTGAGAGCTTGTAACTCAGTCCTCCCTGGTGAGCGTCTTGGTCCACCACTCTCTGGCGGGTGCGATACCGCCCACACCGAAAGCGATGGTCAGAGTGGCCGCTGTCGTACCTACTACGGCGATGAACAGGATGTTGACCACTTCCACAGCGATCTGCAAGGTATTCATGGCTGCAAAGATTCCGAGACCAATCACCATCGCGCGTGCCGCTCCGGGCAGCCAGCTGACCTGATGCTCCTGTGCCCAGGGAGTGCAAAGTCGACCGACCCAGGCACCTATCCCTGCGGCCACGATCACCATGGCGATCGCTATCACCACGAAAGGCGAGTAACGGAGCGCGCCAGATATCGCGCTGTTCAGATACTCCATGTCGAGAATCTCGCCAACGCCTAGGAAGACGAACGCCATGACGATCCAGAAGAACGTTCGCCCTATCAATTCAGCACCCCTGGAGCCGGTTCCATCCCCGATTCCGGCCCGTCCCAGCAGCGCATCGAGTTTCACTGCTTTCAGCAGGCGGGTCACTGCTCCTTGCAAGAGCCTGGCGATCAGCCAGCCGACCAGCAAGCTGGCCGCCGCCCCGATCAGCTTGGGGATCAGTTCACCAATGGCCTCCCCCGTATTCCTCATGCCATCGGCCAGGACGTCAATGAAGTCTGACATTTAATACCTCCCTTGCGGTTGCCGATGCGGTGAAATTATACCGTAGGTCGTGCCACGGTCGGAGTATTTGGAAGCCTTGGCGAGCGGCCGAGCGCGGAGAACCGGCTCCTGCGGATGCTGGGAGCCGGTTCTCCTAATACCCTAGGGGCTCGAGTTAGCTTGTCCGCTCAGCTAGCCGGCAGCTCTAGCTGTCGCCAGCCAGCCATCCACCGTGGCCCGGTTCGAGGCGATCCACGCGGCCGCATCGGCCTGGATCTGTTCCTCCGAGTAGCCCATCGCGGAAGCCATCCTGGCGTTCTGCGCGGCGATGTCCCCCAAGGGGATCTTCACCGCTCCAAGCAGGGCTTCGATCTGCGGATTCCGGTCCAGGAAGTCCGAGTTGGCCACTGCCCTGATGCTGCTCACCGTCCAGCCCAGGTCGCACGGATCCCAAGCGCATCCCGCCAGGCCACTGACCGCAGTCATGCCTTCGTTGGGCAGGGCACGGGAAGTGACCCACATGACGTCCTCGCCAGGCGTGAGAGCTTCCATCGTCCAGTTGGGTGTCCAGGCGTAGAACAGGACCGACTCGCCGTTGGCGATCATGTCCTGCACGCCGGCCATCAGAGCGTCGTAGTCTCCGACGATCTGCTCCACGTTGGCGCCCCAGCCGAACTCGGCGATCTGGGTGTCGATAAGGGTGTTGCAACCCCAACCCTTGTTGCATCCGAACAGGTCGGCTTTGCCATCCCCATCATGGTCGAAGGCCCCCGCATTGGCGACCACGTCGTTCATGGACGTGACCCCCATCGAGTCAGCGGTGGCCTTGTCGATCATGAAGCCTTGCAGAGCTCCGGAAGCTACCTGATCACCGACAGCCTCGATGGGTAGCTCGACGGACTGGCCGGTAACCAGCTCTCCTTCCAAGTAGAAGTCGTGGAGGGGGAACCAACCGTTGGCCCACAGATCGTACTGCCCGTTGGCCAGTGCAGGGTAGAAGCCGTTGGGATCGAGCGTATGGTCGGCCGGATCGGTCACCTCGTAACCGAGCTCGCTGATGAGCTGGGCGTAGATGGCCGCTTGCATGTAGCCGCTGCTCCATGACGCCCGGGCCATCTGGACCGGTCCTTCCTCCTCGTCCCCGATACTGCAGGCCGCCAGCATGAGGATCGCAGCCGACAGCAGAGCCAGGAACTTTTTCGAGTTCTTGCGCCTTGTTACAAGTGTCCCGGTCATGCTTACACCTCCTGCCCGGATCGCATCCGTTCGATCAACCCCTTGTGGCGGGATCGATAGATGGCTTCGTCATAGTGATCCTCGAGCAGGTCCAGCTCTTCGTCGAAGGCCTTCTTGAGGGACCAACACATGATGAGCAGGATGATGGCGAAGGGCAACCCAGTGGCAACCGCCGCGGTCTGCAGAGCGGAGAGACCACCACCGAGCAGCAGCACGATGGCGACAGCGCCCTCCATGCACGCCCAGAACACCCGCTGGGGCTTGGGCGAGTCCAGCTTGCCGCCCGAGGTAAGATGGTCGACCACCAATGACCCGGAGTCGGATGAGGTCACGAAGAACGAGACCAGCAGGAAGACCCCGACGATCGAGACGAAGTTCGTGAGCGGGAAGGCTTCCAGCATGACGAACAGCGCAGTCGCCACGTTCTCGTTGACGGACGTGGCCACATCCGCGATTCCGTTGAGCTGCAGGTGAAGTGCCGACCCGCCGAACACTGCGAACCAGAGGAAGCACAGCAGCGAAGGCAGGAAGATGATCCCCATCAGGAGCTCCCTGACCGTCCGGCCCTTCGAAATCCTCGCTACGAACATTCCCACGAAGGGCGACCACGAGATCCACCATCCCCAGTAGAAGATGGTCCAGCCAGCCTGCCACGACGTGCCGGTCAGAGCCTCGTTCCAGAACCCGAACTCGGGGATGATCTGGATGTAGTGACCCAGGCTCGTCGGTAAGAGCGACAGGATGAACAGCGTCGGTCCGACGACCGCCACGAACAGCAGGAACGCCCCGGCCAGGTAGATGTTGAGCTGGCTGAGGCGCTTGACTCCAGCGTCCAACCCGGCCACCACCGAGATGGTGGCAAGTCCGGTGATTCCGGCGATCAGGATGATCTGGAACCAGGTATCAGCCGGCCAACCGAACAGCTTGTTCAAACCAGCCGCAGCCTGGCCTGCCCCGAAGCCCAGCGAGGTCGCCAGCCCGAACAGGGTCGCGACCACCGTCAGGGTGTCGATGGCGTTGCCCCAACCGCCGTAGATCTTCGGTCCGAGGATCGGGTAGAAGATCGAGCGGAAGGTAAGGGGTAGTCCCCGGTTGTAGGCGAAGAACCCCAACGCCAGCGCCACCAAACCGTAGAGAGCCCAGGCATGGAATCCCCAGTGGAGGAAGGTGGTGGACATCGCGGCTTTGGCAGCCTCACCGGTTCCCGGTTCCGCGCCGAACAACGGCGGGGGAGAGCTGAGGTGGAAGATGGGCTCTGCCACACCCCAGAACATCAATCCGATTCCGATGCCTGCCGAGATCAACATGGCGTACCACGCGCCGGTCGAGAACTCGGGCACCGCCATCGGCCCGCCCAGCCGTATCTTCCCGTACCTACTCAGAGCAAAGTAGAGAGCCGCCAGGAAGAATATGTTGAAGTCGATCACGTACAGCCAGCCCAAGCTGGTGTTGATGAAGTTCAGAATGGCACCGAACACGCCGGCCATCGTGTCGGTAAGAAGCAGCGACAAAGCGATGAAGACGAGCAGGAACCCGGCTGACCAGAAGGTCACCTCCGGGTGCATGTCGAAACCCCACTTGACGATGTTCTTGTCACCCGGCGTGCGGTCCGACGCCTCGGGGTAGAAATCGATCTCCGGATCGATCTGGAGGCCCTCGAACGGCTGCCGGTCGCGAATCGCGGCGCGGCGGCGGTGTTCGTCCTCCTTCTCCAACTCCTGAAGTGCTGCTGTGGCTTCGGTCAGATCCCGGTCACTCATAGCACCACCTCCCAAACGGTCTTTCCATTGAAACGCCTCCTCCCAGTAGCGTGTATAGCGTCGTCGGACAGTGGCGGCGCCCAGAAAGTAAGCCCCGATCGGGCACCGAAAAGGGTGGTGCCTGCACGGAGTGGCCTTTCCAGGCGACTACCGGTCACGTCCGACTTATCCACAGAAGCCTAATCATGCGCCAGGTGAGCATGAGCCAGTAATCCGGGATTTTCTCAGACCGATCCGGTGTCGCCCGGAGTCTCGATCTTGCCGTTAGTCTCTTGTGGGAAGTGAGGACTCAGCGAAGCATCCGAACCTCGGCGGGCGTGCTGATAGTGCTGCTCCTGGTCGGGTTGGGCGCCACCGCCGTGGCTGCGAGCGAGGCGGATGGCGCTGGATCCGAGCGACCGGTGGTCCGGATGGCTAGGGCCACTTGGGACACCGGCTGGTTCCAGGCCGAGATCTACCGGCTACTCCTCCAGCGTCTGGGTTTCCAGGTGGAAGGTCCGGTCACGATGGAGAATCCCGACTTCTACCGGGCCGCGGCAGCGGGTGAGGTCGACCTGTGGGCCAACGGCTGGTTCCCGCTGCATGACCGTTACCTGGAAGAGGGAATGGTCGAACCGGTCGGGAGCCAAGTCACCGGCGGCGCCCTGCAGGGGTATTTTATCGATGTCACCAC
This sequence comes from Acidimicrobiia bacterium, assembly GCA_965200835.1. GTDB lineage: Bacteria > Actinomycetota > Acidimicrobiia > Spongiisociales > Spongiisociaceae > JAPPFW01. The sequence goes on along the minus strand of OZ241390.1, from coordinate 2,823,267 downwards.
CGCCGAGGAGTATGGCATCACCAGCCTCGGCGACTTGGCCGATCCCAGTATCGCCGCCCTGTTCGATGTCGACGGCGACGGTCGGGCTGACTTGATCGGCTGCGAGACCGGATGGGCCTGCGCCGAGATCATCGACCATCACGTCGGCGCCTACGGCCTATCCGGGACGGTCACCCAGACCCAGGGTGCCTACTCACCACTCATCAACGAGACCATCGCCCGTTACCGAGCTGGGCAACCGGTCCTGTTCTATACCTGGACACCCAACTGGACGATCGGGGAACTGCAACCGGGCCGCGATGTTCGGTGGCTCGAGACACCCTTCCCAGCCCTGCCCGATAGTCAGGCCGCCTCCCTGGATCGCACCGCCATTCCTGGACTAGACGGCTGCCGCAACGATCCATGCCAGGTGGGCTGGCCCCCGAACGACATCCGAGTGGTGGCCGGCTCTGCCTTCCTGGACAGCCATCCCTCGATCCGGCGCCTGCTCGAGCAAGTGGTGATCCCCATGGCTGACATCTCGGCCCAGAACGCTCTGATGGTGCAGGGCGAGGGCGATCCCGAGGACATCCGCCGTCACGCCGAGGATTGGGTGGCGGCTCGCGAGACTTTGGTGAGCGGCTGGATCGAGACCGCCGACCCCGACGCCTCGGCCGTCGGAGACAGTACGACCGAGGCGGCCGGGGGAGGGGTGCTGCGGGTGGCCGCTCGGGTGCTACCTCCCTTCGTCATCTACGAGAACCGTTCCTACAGCGGATTCGAGGTCGCCCTGATGCGCCTGATCGCCGCCAGGATGGGTATGGGGGTGGACATCTACGCCGTGGATACCGTGGCCAAGCAGATCGATGACATAGATAGAAGGGTCGCGGCAGTTGGACTGGGTGGCGTCGCCATCACTGCCTCACGTGAGCAAGTGGTGAACTTCACTCTCCCCACCCTGGACACCGGCCTTATCGTGATGGCGTCGACGCAGGCCGACCAAGGCTTGGCGGACCGGATCATCGGCTTCTTCCGAGCTATCGCCGGTTCCGATCTCCCCTGGCTATTGGTGGTATTCGCCATCGCGGTGCTGGTGTCTGCCCACCTCATCTGGTGGCTGGAACGCAAGAACAATCCTGACTTTGCTATGCCGTACCGGACGGGTATCTGGGACTCCTTCTACTGGTCGGTGGTGACGATGAGTACGGTGGGGTATGGCGACAAGGTGGCCCGCGGCGGGTTAGGCCGGGTATTCGCCCTCATCTGGATCGCCCTGGGCACCCTGGTATTCGCCAGCTTCACGGCTTCCATCGCTTCCTCCCTGGCGGTTAGCGAGCTCCGGAGCGACATAGCCGGGCCGACCGACCTGCACGGCCGGCGGGTAGCTACCGCGAGTGGGTCGGCCGGTGAGGCTTACCTGGTGGGAGTGGGGGTCGGGCCGGTGCTGGTCGACGAGATCGGCGATGCCTACCGGTTGATAGGGGAGGGCGACGTGGATGCCATCGTGTTCGATGCACCGGTCCTGCGCTACCACGCTTCTCGGGAAGGCGCCGGCGAAATCACCACGGTGGGCCCGCTATTCGAGAAGGTGCGCTACGGACTGATGGTGGGCAACGATGACCCGGAGCTTCGCGAGCGTATCGATCTGGCGTTGCTGGAGCTGATAGAGAGCGGTGTGTACTCCCAGGTTCACGACCGATGGTTCGGCAGTACGGGATAGTCGACCGAACGGGCCTGATCTTGCCTGGCGGCTCTCCGAGCCGCATCCGCATCGGTCGGGATCATCCTCCGAGAGTCGGCATGGGTCCCTGATCCTGGTGGTCGGTCCGTAACTACTCCTCGGCGGCTAGTCGGGGCGACTAGTGCGTCACGCTCACGGCGTCGGTGGCTAGGAGTAGTGGTACATGAGCACCCGGAGCAGACCTTACGTTGCAGTTGCTATCGAACGGTAGCGAACAGCAATCGACCAGACACCCGTATGGCTCATGGCCGCTCGTAAACCTGGTGGGTCTGTCTATAGAAAGGCGCGGTTGATCATCGAGGCGAGTTGGCCTCGAGTGGCAGTGTCGTTCGGGCCGAACATCCCGTCTCCGTAGCCGGTCATGATTCCGGCACCCACCACCGCTCCGATAGCACTGACGTGTACACCTCTGGTCACGTCGCTAAACCCTGCGGTAACGCGCCCGCCGAGGCCTAGCGCCTTGGCGAAAATGGAGGCCAGCTGGGCTCGAGTGACGTGCTGGTCAGGTCGGAAGGTTCCGTCCGAATAGCCGCTGATCACCTCGGCCGCTGCCAGAGCCCGGATTGCCGAAGCGTGCACGCTAGCGGTGACATCGACAAAGTCCGGGTCATCGCTTCGCGGCTGCAGGTTCATGGCCTTCCTCAACATCGAGGCTACTTGGCCTCGGGTTACCGGTTGGCCGGGTCGGAACGTTCCATCCGGATAGCCGGTGATGATTCCCGCGGCGGCCACCGCGCCGATGGCCGATCGATGAACACTGGTGGACACATCAGAGAACGACGGCACAGGAATGGTGGTAGTGGTGGTGACGGCTGACACCGTGCCATCGCCTCCGCCACCGGACCGGCTACCACCATTGTTCGGTGCCCCACCGGAGCCTGGATCTGGTTCCGGATCCTCCGGTTCTGGATCTTGTTGTGGTTGGGTGGTGCTAGTTGTAGAAGTTGTAGAAGTGGTAGGCGGTTGATCAGGTTCACAGGTAGGACCTGAGAAGGCCGGAATGCTGTTCTTCCAGTCCAGGAAAGCCTGCTGGTCCGGCATACACAATCCGCCAGCACCGACGTTGCCATTGTCGTCGAACTGAAAGACAGTGAGGTTCTGCAGATCCAAGAAGCTCTCAGGGATCTCACCCGTCAGATCGTTACTCGAAACATCCAGATAGTTGACAGTCGGCAGGCTGCCGAGAGACGATGGTAAGGTGCCCGACAAGGAGTTGTCATTGAGGCTTATCTGCAAGAGGTTATCTAGGTTACCTAGTTCCGACGGAATGTCTCCGGTCAGGTCGTGATCCTCCAAAAACAAGTGCAAGAGGTTAGTCAGGTTGCCGAGTTCCACAGGTATACTTCCTTTGAGCGAGTTATCGTACACCAGGAACCTTTGTAGTGCTGCAAGATTGCCAAACTCTGAGGGTATGGTTCCTGTGAGAGAGTTTTGATGCAGTGTGAAAGTCTGGAGTGCCGTGAGGCTTTCCAGTTCCGATGGTATGCTTCCCGTCAGATTGTTGTTGTCGAGCCGCATCTCGCTCAAGGCAGTCAGGTTTGCTAACTCAGCCGGTATCGAACCGCTCAGGTTGTTTGCCCTAAGGATGAGAACTTCTAGCGTCGCTATACTACCGAGCTCGGCCGGTATTTCTCCGGTTAGACCGTCCAGGCGCAGATCCAAGTGTTTGAGATTGGATAGATTGCCAAGATCCGCGGGTATCTGTCCTACCAGATTGTGATGGTTGTGGCCCAGGTTGAGCCACTCCAGTTGATCGAGATCGTCCAATCCAGCCGGTATAGTTCCCGATAGGTTGTTGCCCATCAGGTCGATGTGGGTAACCCGGCCTGAAGAGTTGGTGGTGATGCCATGCCAATCACCCAACGGAACCTTATCGTTACCCCAGTTAGTGTTGTTGGTCCAGTTGGGACCCCCGGTGGCGTTGTAGAGCGTCATCAGCGTGGTACCGTCACCGGGCTGCTGTGCTTCGACATTGCCTTCCATGACGAGTCCCAAGCCGGCCACGAGCATGAACGCTAGGACCCAGCAACGCTAGGACCCAGCTCTGAACTACCCTGGTTCGAGTATCTTGTGTGAACCTCATCCTGCCTTCCAGACTGCCCCCTAGTTGGGCAAACAACTATACAAGGAATCTTCTGATCCTGGCTCGATACGAGCAGATCGAGGCCGACGATCCAGGGCGTGGCAGCGGGGGAAGGTTATCTGCGAGCCTCGACGCAAAGTGTCTAACGTGTGATATCGGTAGGTAAGGAAAGGCCGTGAAGCGACCCGCACCCGCCGAGATTCCCGACGCTCCGGGTGCCTACCTGTTTCGTAACGCCCATGGGCAGGTGAACTACGTGGGCAAGGCCAAGTCGCTGCGCAAGCGGGTGTCTTCCTACTTCCTACGAGAGCTGCCGCCCCGGACCCGAGCGATGATCGAGGTTTCCCACAGCGTCGAGTGGATTGTGGTGGACAGCGAGGTAGCGGCCCTTTTTCTGGAGTACTCGCTGATCAAGGAACACCTGCCCCGCTTCAACATCCGCCTCAGGGACGACAAGAGTTACCCGTACCTGGTCATCACCCGCTCCGACCGGTGGCCCCGAGCTCGGGTCATGCGAGGCGCCAAACGGAAGGGCAACCAGTACTTCGGGCCCTACGCCCACGCCTATGCCATCCGCAACACCCTCAACCTGTTGCTCAAGTCGCTGCTGGTCCGCACCTGCTCGGACACGGTCTTCCGTCGCCATCAGATCAAGGATCGGCCTTGCATCGAGTACGAGATCGAGCGCTGCTCCGCGCCGTGCGTCGGTTACGTCGATGGGGAGACCTACACCGGATACGTCGACAGCCTGGCGCAGGTGCTGACCGGGAGTGCGGACGGATTCCTGGCCCGCCTCGAACAGCAGATGCTGGAGGCGGCAAAGGTGCTCGAATACGAGCGAGCCGCCCGGATCCGGGACCAGATCGCCGACGTGCGTCGAGCCGTAGCCCGCCAGGAGGTGGTTACCGAACGGCCCGAGCACTTCGATGTGATCGCCACCAGCGGTGACGACCTCGAGGTCTCCGTCCAGGTGCTCAAAGTGCGGAATGGGCGCATAGTTGGTCAAGTCGGATCGATCCTCGACAAGGTCGAGGACGTGACTCCGGCCCAAGTGTCCGCCACGGTCCTACGGGATCTGTACGATGAATCCTCGCCTCCCCCCCGGTTGATCCTGCTGGAGGCTTTGCCGCCCGAGGACGAACCCTGGCAGGACCTGCTCTCCCAGCGGCGGGGATCCCGAGTGACCCTCAAGGTGCCGCAGAGAGGCGCCAAGCGCCGGCTGATCGAGACCACCCGGACCAATGCTTACGAGGCTTTCGTTCGCCACCGGCTCCGGCGGCAGTCCGACCACAATTCCCGAGCACGGGACCTTCGCAGTCTCCAGGTGGTGCTCGCTCTGCCGGAGCCTCCCCTCAGGATCGAGGCCTACGACATATCCACCATCCAGGGACGGCATACGGTGGGTTCGATGGTGGTACTGGAGGACGGGCTCCCCCGCCGGGGACACTACCGACGGTTCCGGATCCGTACCGTGGCCGGTCAGGACGACTTCGCCTCGATGGAGGAGGTCATCCGGCGGCGGTTCAACGCCTACCTCCAGGATCTCGACAAGCCGGTATCGGAACGGGGCAAGTTCGCCTATCCCCCCTCACTGGTGCTGATAGACGGCGGTCCGGGCCAGATCGGGCGGGCCGTGGACGTGCTGGGACGTTTGGACCTCGACATTCCGGTGGCCGGGCTGGCCAAGCGGATGGAGGAGGTGTACGTACCCGGTCAACCGGAGCCGATCGTGATCCCGCGCAACCAGCCTGCTCTCCACCTCCTCCAGCGAGTCAGGGACGAGGCTCATCGCTTCGCGCTCCTCTATCACCGCCAGATCCGCGGGAAGCGGATGATCGACTCGATACTGGATGATGTTCACGGGATCGGGCCGGTACGCAAGAAAGCCCTCATCCGCAAATTCGGCTCGGTCAAACAGATGCGCGCCGCCAAGGTCGAGCAGCTGGCCAAGGTGATACCGGCCCACGTGGCGGAGAGCCTCTACGCTAGGTTGCATGGCAGCTGACAGCACCGCCGCCCCGAGGCCGGCGGACGATCATGCCCGCCTCTTGGTGTTGACCGGCCTGTCGGGTGCGGGACGCTCGACCGGCGCCAAGGTTCTCGAGGACCTGGGTTTCTACGTGATCGACAACCTCCCGCCGGACCTGCTCCGTTCTGCCGTCGAGCTGACTCATCTCCGGGCGGAAGGTCGCCATCTGGCCGTGGTGCTGGACAGTCGGGGAGGGTTTCCACTCAACCAGCTGGAGCGTCACTTCCGGGAGCTGGAGAAGGTGGGCATCCGGGTCACCCTCGTGTTCCTCGATGCCGATGACGACATCCTCATCCGCCGGTACGAGGAGCACCGCCGGCCCCATCCGGTCGGGCGGGAAACCCTGGCCGAGTCGATCGCCGCCGAGCGCGACATGATGGCGGATCTGCGCCTGCGAGCCGACATGTACGTGAATACCAGCGAGACCAACGTCCACCAGCTCCGGCGCTGGTTCGCCCATCACCTGTCTGCCCTGGTCGACGACCATCCGATGCGGCTGGCGGTCAAATCCTTCGGTTTCAAGAAGGGTACGCCTCGGGATGTGGATCTGATGTTCGATGTGCGGTTCCTGCCCAACCCGCACTGGGTTCCGGAGCTTCGCCCACTTACCGGCCACTCGGAGTCGGTCCAGCGCCACGTGTTCTCCAATGGCGATGCCGCCGGTTTCCTCGACCGGATCCAGGACTTGCTGGCCTTCCTGGTGCCCCGCTACCGGGAGGAAGGCAAGTCCTACGTGAGCATCGGGATCGGCTGCACGGGGGGCCGCCATCGATCGGTCGCCCTGGCCGAGCAGCTGAGGAGCTGGCTGGCGGGACGCGGATACCACGCCACCGTCCGCCATCGAGACCTGGACGAGTGACCGCGGTCCATCGCGCACCTGGAGGACCGGTCGGCGGTGCCTTGCCCACCCTGGCCGGCCTGGACCCCGCAGGTCGGACCGTCCTGGTTCGGTCGGATCTGAACGTCCCCCTCGGCAACGGAGGGGTGGCCGACGACTTCCGGCTGCGAGCAGCCCTGCCTGCCATCGCGCAGCTGAGAGAGTCCGCCACCGTAGTGGTGTGCAGCCACCTGGGTCGCCCGGGCGGGACCGCCGTGGAAGGACTCCGGATGGCCCCGGTGGGAGCGGCGCTGGCAGAGCTGGGGGGGTTCCCGGTCAGGTACGCGAGCGATACGGTGGGCGCCGATGCCCGGCGCCTCATCGAGACCGCCACGGTGGGCGACGTGGTCCTGCTCGAGAACACCAGGTTCCATCCCGGAGAGACCGGCAACGACCCCGGCTACGCGTCAGCCCTGGCAGGGTGGGGTGACCTGTTCGTGCTCGATGCCTTTGGATCCGCCCATCGTGCCCACGCTTCCACCACTGGAGTGGCGGCTCATCTCCCGTCGGCCGCCGGCCCCCTGCTGGTCGAGGAGCTGGCCGCCTTCCGGACGCTCATGGAAGACCCTCCCCGACCCTTCACGGTGTTGCTCGGGGGAGCAAAGATTTCCGACAAGCTTCCCCTGATTCGGGCGCTGCTGCCCGGGGTCGACAACCTTCTCCTCGGCGGCGGCATGTGCTTCAGCGTGCTGGTGGCGCAGGGCTACGACGTGGGTGAATCGGTGGTGGAGCCCGACCGGGTAGCAACCTTGCGGGACCTCCTTCGGGGAGATGTGGCCGACCGGCTGGTCCTGCCGGTCGATGTGGTGGCGGCTGACGGGTTCCGGCCCGATGCCCGGCCTACCACCATCGGCATCGACCGGCTGGAGAGTGGCCTGGCCGGCCTCGACATCGGCCCACGTACCGCCGAGCGGTTCGCCGAGGTCATCGCCGGCTCGGGTGCGGTGTTCTGGAACGGTCCGATGGGAGTGTTCGAGTGGGAGTCCTTTCGGTCCGGCACCGCCGCGGTGGCAGAGGCGGTGGCCACCACTGATGCATTCACCGTGGCGGGCGGGGGGGACTCGGTGGCTGCCCTCCGCCTGCTGGGTAGGGAGGGTGACCTGTCCCATCTCTCCACGGGGGGTGGCGCTGGCCTGGAACTACTACAAGGTAGGGCCCTTCCCGGCATCCGAGCCTTGCAGGGCGGGACCTCATGAAACGGAAGCCGTTGATGATCGGCAACTGGAAGATGCACGGTTCCCACCTCGACGCCATCCAGCGAGTGCAGCAGCTCAGTTATCGCTTGGACCCGGCCGATTACGACCGGGTGGAAGTCGGGATAGCACCACCGTTCACCTCCCTCCGCTCGGTCCAGACCGTTATCCAGCTGGACCGTCTGCGGATGAGGATCGTGGCTCAGAACCTCCACTGGGCGGAGGACGGGGCGTACACGGGGGAGATATCGGCCGCCATGCTGGCCAAACTGTCGGTGTCATATGCCATCGTGGGTCACTCCGAGCGGCGTCTCTACTTCGGTGAGACCGACCGGAGCGTGAATCGCAAGGCGAGGGCCGCCCTGGCGGCCGGGGTGATTCCCGTGGTGGCGGTGGGAGAGAGCTGGGAGGAGCGCCAAGCCGGGCAGACCGCCCAGGTCGTCCGCAAGCAGCTGGAGGGCGCTTTGGCCGGGATGACCTCTGAGCAGGTGGCCCGCTCGGTTGTCGCCTACGAACCGGTCTGGGCCATCGGCACGGGCAGGCATGCTCGACCCTCCGACGCTCAGAACACGATCGCCGGGATACGCGCCCACCTGAGGGGGCAGCACGGCGAGGGGGCCGATCGGGTCCGGATCCTATACGGAGGGTCGATCAATCCCGGTAACGTGGCTGCTCTGATGATGGGACGCGACATCGACGGGGGACTGGTAGGCGGAACGTCGCTGGATCCCCCGGCGTTCGCTGCCTGCGTCCGATACTGGAGATGATCCCGGGCCTTAGCCCGATGAAGAGAGAGGATTGACCGCGTGAGCATCCTGGTCCTGATCCGCCACGGCCAGAGTACCTGGAACCTCGAGAATCGATTCACCGGGTGGACCGACGTGCCGCTGACCGGCGAAGGAGTCACCGAGGCCACCCGCGCCGCCGAGCTCATGGCCGGAGAGGGACTGGGTTTCGATGTTCTCCACACGTCGCTCCTGCGGAGAGCGATCGGCACCGCCAACCTGGCGCTGGATCGTATGGACCTTCACTGGTTACCCGTCCGCAGAACCTGGCGTCTCAACGAGCGTCACTATGGCGCCTTGCAGGGCCTCGAGAAGAAGGAAACCGCGGCGATCCACGGTGCCGAGCAGGTGTTCCAGTGGCGCCGGAGTTACGACGTTCCGCCGCCTCCTCTGGATCCGGATGATCCCCGGCATCCGGGACGGGATGACCGGTACGCGACGGTCGCCACCAACGAGCTTCCGGCGAGCGAATGCCTGGCTGATGTGGTGCAGAGGGTGGTCCCGTACTGGGAAGCCGGAATCGTCCCGGATCTCGCGAACGGGCTCCGGGTACTGGTAGTGGCCCATGGCAACAGTATTCGGGCGCTCCTGAAGTACCTGAAGGGCATCAGCGAAGAGGACATCACCCGGCTCAACATTCCCACCGGTATCCCGCTGGCGGTGGAACTCGATCGGGAGCATCAGTATGTGTCCGACCGCTATCTGGGTGATCAGGCCGCGGCCGAAGCAGCCGCAGCAGCGGTAGCCGCCCAGGCTGGCCGACTCCCGAGGTAGCCGGGCGGCGAAGTCGGCCACTTCGACGCGGATGCGGCGGGCATCGGGCCGGTTCCAGGTATTGGCGATTCCGGGTGACAGGCCCCAACTACTTGGGCTATTGTCCGCATAACGGATACATGCTCCGTTAGATGGGCACTCGATCGGACATCCCACCTGGCATTGCCACATCCGGAGGTCCGGTCGACACTCCCAGCGACGAGGAAGCCGGCATGGAAGCTGTGGGAGCCGATAGGTACCCAGCTTGGAAGGAGAAGGCAATCTATGAGTAGTCGCAGTTCACTGGTGCGCATTCTTGCGCTGATGGCCGCCCTGGCCCTGATTGTCTCCTGTGGCGATGGGGCGGAGGAGTCGACTGAAACGACCGCCGCTCCCACCACTACGGCCGCTCCCACGACCACTGCCGCCCCCGAGCCCGAGGAACCCATCAAGCTGGGAACCATCTGGTTCAACTCCGGCGTGGCGCTGGGGTTGGGTGACATCATGCGCAACGGGTTCGACCTAGCGGTGAAGCAGCAGAACGAGGCAGGCGGCATTCTGGGTCGCCAGATCGAGGTCGTCGACTATGACGAGGGCTACTCGGCGGACGAGTCGGTCGCCTCGGCCCGCAAGGCCATCGCCGATGGCGTAGCCGGGATAGCTGGCGGTAACGACGCCACCACGTGCGTGGCGATGAAGGATGTGGCGGCCGAGGTCGGCATGCCGCTGGTGGTGACCGCCTGCGGTTCCGAGCTGATAACCGCCGAAGGCTACGAGGGCGTGGTACATATCCGGGCTCCGGTCAAGCAGAGCCAGTCCGATAGCAATGCACTCTCCGTGCTGGCCCGCTGGATGATCCAGCAGGGATACCACCGAGTGCAGGGAGTGGGCGTCGACTCCGATTGGGTCCGGCTGACGCATGACGAGTTCACCCGCATCTTCGCCGAGGAGGCGCCGGCCGACTTCGAATACACGGGGATGGTGTACTTCCCCTACGGGACGGCCGAGGCGCGGGTGGAAGTGACCAAGGGGGTCGGTAACGAACCCGACCTCCTGTACCTGGGCCTGTGGGGCAAGGACGTGGTAGTCAATGCCGTGCAAGCCGCCCGCGAGATCGGATACGAGGGCGACATCATGATCAACGAGGTGGTGTTCACCCCGCCCGAGGTGGAGGCACTGGGTGACCTGGCCGAAGGGGTCTACAGCTCCACGGGGTGGATTCTCGACGAATCGATTCCCGAAGCGGCGGAGTTCTCCAGCGCATATGAAGCCGAGTACGGTGCGGCCCCCGACTGGTGGTCGGAGCTGGGCTACACAGCCGCCCAGCAGCTGATGGCGGCCATCGAAGCGGCGGGGACCACCGACCACGCGGCCGTCGCGCCCTTGATGAACGACGAGCACGGGTTCGTTACCCCGCGCGGCAAGCCGTTGCGCTTCAACGAGAAGGGCCTGAGGCTGGTCGACGACTGGATCATCATCCAGGCTCAGGGTGGCGTTCTGTTGCCGGTGGACGCCGTTCCCCTGGCCGGATAGCTGGCACCTTTCCCCAGCTTGGGGTGTACCGGTCCGAGCTCGTCCATGCGGGCCGGACCGGTACCCACCCCGAGTGACTGCGGAGGACGCCAGTAGTGGAAAGAAGGTACATAGCGGTCGAGGAGTCACTTTTCGAGACCATCGGCGCCCGGAGCCGGTGGAACGACGTGGTGAGGGTAGGCAACACCCTCTGGGTGACTGGCCAGCTCGGTTGGGACAAGACCACCGGAGTGCTGGCCGGCACCTTCGAGGAACAGGTGGAACTGGCACTGGAGAACCTTCGGAACGCACTGGAACGCGGAGGTGCCGCCCTGAGCGACGTGGTTCTGACCAGGGTGTACCTGACCGATCACGATCACTACAGCCGGTACGAACCCATCTACGACCGGTTCTTTCCCGTCCGCCAGCCCGCCCGGGTTTCGGTCGTGGTGGCGGAACTCATTCACCACGCCCTCTTCGACATCGAGGCGGTGGCGGTGGTAGACGGCAAGGGCTGACCATGATCAAGACGGTGACCCTCCTCACCAGAAGACCCGATCTCACCACCGAGCAATTCCACCGGCATTGGAAGGACGTCCATGCCCCGCTGGTGCTGGCCATGCCGAAGGTCCGCCGGTACGTGCAAGCTCGCCCGCTCGAGGTACCCGGTCGGCAGGCGCCCTGCGATGGGGTGGCCGAGGTGTGGTACGACAGCGTGGAGGACTTCCTGGCCACTGCCGAGTCGGTGGAGTATGCCAGGCTGCTGGCGGACGAGCAGAACTTCATGGGCACCCGAACCCAGGATTCGATCTTCGTGATCGTGGAGGAGGACCACTTCGTTGTTGGTTAGAGGGGTCAGCTGAATTGACCTTCGATCCGAGCCAGCAGCGTGGCTCCCGTTCCGAGGGTCTGCGAATACTGGCCACCTTCGATGAGAAGAGCCCGGCACTCTCGGTCACGGACATCGCTCGCCGTACCAGGATCAGCCGAGCCAGCGTGTACAGGGTGGCCGGGATCCTCGAAGAGCTGGGTTACATAAGGAGAACCGAACGGCTCTACCGACCTTCCATGAAGGTGCTGGATCTGGGGGTGGCCGCCGTGGAGTCTCGAAACTTCGTCGACCACATTCGCCCCTATCTGGATGAGATCAGCCAGGCATTGCCGGAGGCTACGGCGGTCAACTACGGGGTCCTGGAGGGAACGGAGGTGATCTATCTGGCCCGGCTCCATCGTGACGAGATCATCACCATAAACCTGCGGGTGGGTAGCCGGTTACCGGCACATCTGAGCTCTCTGGGTAAGGCGATCCTGGCTGCCATGCCGGTCCAAGCGGCTGAGGCCACAATGCAGCGCATGACCTTCGAGCGGCGCACCGAGAACACGATCACCTGTGCTGATGACTACCGCAACGAGCTGGACCAGGCACGGATAGTGGGCACCGCCTTCAACGACCAGGAGCTGACCATCGGTCTGCGATCCCTGGCGGTTCCCATCTTGCATGGAACGTCGGTGGTCGGAGCATTGGGGGTCGCCACCCTGGCGATGAGGGAGAGCATCGACACTCTGGAGAACCGGTACGGTCCGGTACTCAGATCCTTCGCCGAGCAAGTGAGCGATGAGATATCGGCCATGCCTTGTGACCACCGGGTCCCGACCTACCGCTAGCCGATGGTTCGATCCTCGTCCGGGCAGACCATGGTGATTCTTGGGAAGTCGGGCGGATGAATTGGGACATCATCCTCCAGCAGCTCTGGAACGGCCTGCTGAACGGCTCCATCTACGTCATATTCGCGGCCGGTCTAAGCCTGGTCTTCGGAGTCATGAGGGTTATAAACATGGCCCACGGCGAGCTGACTATGCTCGGTGCCATGCTCCTGTTCACTGTCACCAAGATGGCCGGCCTGGGGTACTTCATAGGAGCCGCCCTCGTGGTGCTGGTAGTGGCCATGGCAGGATTCCTGGTCAACCGGGTAACGGTCCGACCTTTTCTGGGTCGGTCGGAGCTGGTGGTGATCCTGTCCACGGTGGCACTCAGCTTCATGCTGTTGAACGGCAGCCTGGTGATATGGGGATCGGAGCCGAGAGGGGTGGAAGAGCCCTTCAACGACATAGTAAAGGTGGGAGGAGTGTATATCACTACCGCGGGCCTCCTGCTGGTGGGAGTCTGCTTCACCGCCGTAGTAGGCCTGTACCTCATGCTCACCCGCACCAAGCTGGGTAAGAAGACTAGGGCTACCGGCCAGAATCTGCTGGGAGCTCGACTGATCGGTATCAATACCACCGCCGTCTATGACACCACCCTGATCATCGCTTCCGGTCTGGCTGCCCTGGCAGGGGTATTGATCGTACTGGTGTCGGCAGCCTCCCCCAATCTGGGCCAGCCCCTGCTGATCACCGGATTCGCAGTGGTGATCGTAGCCGGTATGGGAAACGTCGGCGGCGCGGTATTGGTGGGACTGTTCCTTGGGTTGACCGAGGCTCTATTCGGCCAGTTCATCTCCACCTATTACCGCCAGGGCTATCTCTACATCGTCATGATCATCGTCCTGTTGCTGAGGCCCCAGGGGCTGTTCGGGAGGAGATGACATGCGCTCGAAGAGATCACCGGCCCTCTGGTTCGGCGTGCCGATTCTGGTAGCGGCAATCCTGATGCCGCTGTTCGTCTTCACCAACATTTACAACCGGGGCTTGCTGGTGCTGATCGTGATATATGCGGTAGCCGGGTTGAGTCTCGACTACATAATGGGCGAGATGGGGCAGTTCTCCTTCGGGCACGCCGCCTTCTGGGGATTCGGGGCGTATGTATCAGCCAAGCTGGCGCTGGATCTGGGGGTCTCGCCCTGGATCGGATTCCTCGTGGCCCCGCTCGCGGCGGGTCTGGTGGGTCTGGTGATCGGCTACATAGCCCTGCGCCGGACTCGGGGACTGGAGCTGGCGATCGTAACCCTGGGCTTTGGAGTGCTGGCCTGGACGGTCGCCCTTCGCTGGCGGCCGGTGACCGGCGGTCCCGCCGGGTTACGCCAGGTTCCCGCTCCGACCCTCTTCGGGTGGGAGATCCGTTCGGAGCTGGCCTACTACTACTTCGCTCTGGTGCTCTTGCTCGGGGTCGTGTTCCTCCTCTCGAGAATGAGGGATTCCCGCTTCGGAAGGGCGGTCCGTAGCATCCACGAGAACGAGGATCTGGCTCGATCGGTAGGAGTGTCGGCCACCGGGTACTACGTGGCGGCCTTCTCGTTCGCCTGCGCGCTGGTGGGATTCTCCGGAGCGCTGTATGCCCATCACTTCCGGTTCGTCAATCCCAACCTGCTGGGTCTCCAGTACATGTTCATCTTCTTGATAATCGTGCTGATCGGGGGAACCGGAACCTTGTGGGGGCCGGTACTGGGTGCCTCGATATTCGTGCTGGTGAGCGAGGGGTTGCGGGTGTTGCAGGAGTACCGGTTCCTGATCTTCGGGGTGGTATTGCTGCTGGTGGTGCTGTTCATGCCGAGCGGTGCCTTCCCGACCCTTCGGCACGCCACTCGAAAGCTGCTGCGATCGGACCGCTCACGAGATAGACCGGCGTCCCCTCCGACAGCTCGGGCGATGAGCGACGCCTCGGACGCCCAGGCGGAATAAGGGCATGGCGATTCTCGAGACCACCGGCCTCACCAAGCGATTCGGCGGCCTCTCGGCGGTCGACCAGCTGGATCTGCGGGTCGAGGAAGGCGAGATCATGGGCTTGATCGGACCCAACGGATCCGGAAAGACCACTGCCCTCAACCTGATAACCGGATTCATCAAGCCCACCAGCGGTGCCGTCTCCTATGAGGGTGAGGAAATCACGGGTGCCCAGCCTGATCGGATCGCCCGGCGAGGGCTGGTAAGGACCTTCCAGATCACCACGCTGTTCGAGAACTTGGCGGTGCGCGACAACGTCCTGCATGGCAGCCATCTGGAGAACGACACCTCCCTGCTGGGTGCGCTGACCCGTTCCAGGAAGTACCGGCGCCAGCGCGCCGCCATAGACGGACGGGTCAGGGAACTGCTGGACCTGGTAGGCCTGGAAGGGCGGATCGACACGGTGGCCCGTGACCTGTCAGCAGGGGAGCACCGCTACCTGGAGATCGCCATCGTCCTGGCTGCCCGACCCACGATGGTGCTATTGGACGAGCCGGCCACCGGCTTGAATCCGGAAGAGGCCAACTACCTGATGAACCTGATAAGGACGCTGAGGGACCAGGGAGTGACCATCCTCCTGGTCGAGCACAACATGCGGCTGATCACCAACATCTGCACCAGAATCGCGGTGCTCAACTTCGGCACCAAGATCGCCGAGGGAACTCCTGCGGAGATCGTGGCCGACGAAGAGGTGGTGGCTGCCTATCTGGGAAGGCGCCGCGGTGCTTGAGATCGACTCCTTGAACGTGGCCTACGGGCGGGTGCAGGTACTCTTCGATGTCTCGCTCGAGGTGGCGGAGGGAGAGCTGGTCACCGTCATCGGCGCCAACGGAGCGGGCAAGACCACCCTGCTGCTAACCGTTTCGGGCATCCTGAAGCCCCGCAGCGGGACGATTACCTTCGACAAGGGCCGGATCGATGGCCGCAAACCGCACGAGATCGTGAGGCTGGGGATCGGCCATGTACCGCAGGGCAAGGAGCTGTTCCCGGCTATGACGGTTCTCGAGAACCTGGAGCTGGGTGCTCACCTGGTCAACAGCGACGAGGAGTACCGGAAACGGTTGGACGCAGCCTTCGACTTCTTCCCGCGGCTGGGCGAAAGAGCCCGCCAGCGGGCCGGTACCCTGAGTGGGGGAGAGCAGCAGATGCTGGCCATCGCCCGTGCTCTGATGGCCGAGCCCCGGCTGCTGCTGCTGGACGAGCCCTCGGCTGGTCTGGCCCCGATCATCGTCGACCATCTGGCGGAGAAGATCCTCGAGCTCAACCGAGCAGGTCTGACGGTCCTGCTTGTGGAGCAGAACGCCTTCCTGGCTCTGGAGCTGGCTCAGCGAGCCTATGTGGTGGAGTCGGGATCAGTGGTGGTGAGCGGGGAGACCGGAGCGGTGATCCAGAGCGACCTGGTGCGTCGGGCTTACCTGGGCGCGTGATGGCAGACTGGTGGGTCGGGGTGGACATCGGCGGGACCTTCACCGATTGGGTGATGGCCGATGAGCGCGGGAACGTGCAGGTCGTCAAGACCCCCACCACTTCTGACGGGTTCTCCGGGGTGTTCGAGGCGATGGAGGTGGCCGGAGTGGGCGGCGCCAGCTTCCGGTCCTTCGCCCATGGAACCACCCTCGGTACCAACGCTCTGATACAGAGGCGCCTCCCGCGGGTGGCTCTGGTGACCACCCGAGGCATCACAGCGGTGCTGACCCAGGTCGCTCGGGGCGCCAAGGAAGACATCTGGGACATCTATCACGAGTCGCCCCGGCCTTCGATCGTGCAGCCGAGGGACCGTCTAGAGGTCACGGAGCGAACCCTCAGCTCGGGAGAGATCCGCCTACCGCTGGACGAGCAGGAGGCGCGCCGGGTGGCGCGGATCCTGCGGGGGCGGAGCATCCGGACCATCGCGGTAGGCTTCCTCCACTCCTACGCCAACGGCGCCAACGAGGCCAGGATGAAGGAGATCATCCTGGAGGAGTACCCGGAGGCTCTGGTCCGGACCTCCCATGAGACCGTGCCCCTTATTCTGGAATACGAGCGGTTTACCACCACCATCCTGAACGCGGCGCTGATCCCCGTCATGGTCGACTACATACAAGCGCTGGAGCAAGGTCTGCGGGGTCGGAACTACCAGGGGGACGTACTTATAGTGCAGTCCGCGGGAGGTTTGATGGGGGTGGAAGCTACCGCCGACCTGCCGGTGAGGACCGCGAACTCGGGGCCCTCCGCCGGGGCGATGGCGGCCCGCCGGTTCGGTGCCCTGGCCGGATTCCGCAACGTCATCGGCCTCGACATCGGAGGCACCAGCACCGATGTCTCCGTCACACTCGATGGCCACATCCGGACCACCGGAACCTGGGAGGTGGAGTGGGGTCATCCGATCATGTTCCCGGCCGTGGACATCATCACGGTGGGTGCCGGGGGAGGGTCGGTGGCCTGGTTCGACCCGGGTGGGAAGCTCCGGTCGGGTCCCCAGAGCATGGGTGCCCACCCCGGCCCGGCCTGCTACGGCCAGGGAGGGACCCGGCCCACCAACACCGACGCCCACGTGGTGCTGGGCAACCTGCGGCCGGGCGCGATGCTGGGCGGCGCCATGCACATCTCCGCCCGGCTGGCCCGCCGAGCCATCGCCGACCAGGTCGCCCAGCAACTGGAGACCGACCCGGTGGCGGCCGCCTCAGCCGTGATCGAAGTAGCCGAGGCCAACATGGCGAGTGCCATCCGTCTCGCCACCATGCGACGCGGGCTGGACCCGCGCGACTTCGCCCTGGTCGCCTTCGGGGGGGCCGGTCCCTTCCACGGCGCTCGGGTGGCGGCCGAACTGCGCATCCCCACCGTGATCGTCCCGCCCAATCCGGGACTCACCTCGGCGCTCGGTTGCCTGATGGCCGACATCCGCCATGACCTGGGCGCCTCCATGTTCTACGGCGAGGCGGCGGCGGTGGACATCCCGGCCATGAACCACCGGTTCGACGAGCTGGAGGACCGGATCACCGCTGCCCTGGATAGGGAGGGCATCCCTCCGGAACGCCAGTCGGTGGAGCGCACCATCGACATGTGCTACGCCGGGCAGTGGCGGGTGTTTGCGATCCAGGTGGAAGCCCGGATGACCCGCCGGACCCTGGCCGACAGCGTCGAAAAGTTCAAGACGGCCTACCGTCGGCGGTTCACCTTCGACCTGGGAGAGCGGGAGGTTGAGATACACGGGATCAACGTCACCGGAACGGGAATCACCGACAAGTACCGCCCCCGCCCGGTCCACTCCCGCCCGGCCGAGAGGCCCGGTCCGCGGCATGACTCCCGTCCGGTCTATTGGCGGGAGAAGGGGGGCTGGGTAGACACACCGGTGTGGTCCCGACCTTCGCTGGCGGTCGGGTTCCGGACCACTGGTCCCGCCGTGGTAGAGCAGATGGACTCCACCACCCTGGTCCCTCCCGGGATGGACATGGAAGTGGATCCGTACGGCAACCTGGTTCTGGATACCACTGGAAACGGAGGCGGAGCGTGAAACATCGGGCGGCAGGGGCGAACCGGGCGGCGGCCGGGGAAGTAGACCCGGTGACCTTCTCCATCCTGTCCAGTGCCTTCGTCAGCCTGGTGGACGAGATGGTGGGTGCGCTGCAGGATGCTTGCCTGTCGTTCGTCATCTACGTGGGGGATGTCAGCGGAGGCTTGCTGAACGCCCGTGGCGAGCTGGTGGCCCAGGGCACCAGGGATGTGGCCGTCCACGTGGGTGCGCTGCAGCCCAGCACCGAGGCGGTGATCGAGGACTTCGGGAACGTCGAAGGCGGGATCGAGGAAGGCGATGTGTACGCCTTCAACGATCCCTACCGGGGCGGTACCCATCTGCCTGACATGACCTTCATCAGCCCGATCTTCTGGGACGGGAACCTGATCGCATTCACCGCCACCAAGGGCCACTGGTCCGATGTGGGCGGAGCCACTCCCGGATCCATGAACGCGCTGGCCGTGGACATCTACGCCGAGGGGCTGGTCATCCCGCCGCTCAAAGTGGTGTCCCGGGGCGTGATCCGCCACGACGTCCGGAACCTGATCATGGCCAACATCCGCATCCCGGTGAACGCCACCGGCGACCTGATGGCCCACATCGAAGCCGCCCGGGTGGGGGAGAGGCGGCTGCATGCTCTGGTGCTCAAGTACGGGCTCACGACCGTGCTGGATTCGATGGCGGCCACCCTCGACCACTCCGAGCGGGAGCTGGCCGCCGAGATCCGAGCCTGCCCGGAAGGAACCTGGGCGACCGAGGACTTCATCGACTATGACCCGCAAGCACCGGAGGACGGCCCCGTGCGGGTGTCCCTGGAGATGACCATCCAGCACGACCCACCGAAGGTCATCTACGACATGCGGGGATCGGGACCGCCGGTGCAGTCGGGCATGAACGGCACCCACGGGTCCACTTTCGGGGCACTGGTGGCCGGCACCAAGTACATCTTTCCCAAGCCGCTGATGAACGCCGCGTGGTCGCGCATCATCGAGGCCGTCTTTCCCGAGACCAGCGTTATCAACGCGATCCGGCCCTACGCGGTGTGCGGGGAGGTTTCGGGAGCTTACGAGAAGACCACCGCCTGCATCCAGCGGGTGTGGGCCGAGGTGCTGCCGCGCCGCTCCTTCGCCGGCAACTTCAACCTCGAGTATGTGGTAGCCGGTGGGGTGGACGACCGCCCGGGCCGCCACGACAGCTACTTCGTCTACTACCACTGGCACACCGGCGGGTGGGGAGGAAAGTTCGGCGCGGACGGGCGCGACTGCGGGTCCGCCATCTTCGGACTGGGCATCCTGAACCAGTCCAGCGAGGTCATCGAGCGGATGTGGCCGGTCACCTTCGATCGGCTGGCCCCGGTGACCGATTCCATGGGAGCTGGAAAGTGGAGAGGGGGAGCGGGCCTCGAGTCGGTGCTGAGGGTGGAGAACCGGGGCGGTGTCAGGCTCTCCTATATCGCCGATCGGGGGGAGGACGGGCCCGGTGGCCCCCGCGGCCTGTTCGGAGGCCAGGATGGGATTCCTATCCGGGTGGTCAAGAACCTCGGTAAAGCGGATGCGGAGGAACTTCCCATCTACTTCGCCGACCATTCCATCGAGCAGCAGGGCACCTTCTATCACGTCTCGTCCGGTGGCGGCGGTTACGGTGACCCACTGGAGCGCGATCCCGAAGCGGTGCTGGAGGATGTGCTGGACCGTTATGTGTCCCTCGAGTCGGCCCGCCGTGACTATGGAGTGGTGATCGAGGCCCGGGACGTCGATCTGCTCGACTACCGGATCGATCTGGACGCCACCCGGGCTCGGCGGGCCGAGCTCGTCACCCGCAGAACACAGGAGAGATTGAACCATGACTGATGCCAGAACCAGATTCATCGAGAGGTATCGCAAGCGCACCCCCCGATCCCAGCGGCTCTACAAGGAGGCACGCCAGCACCTGCCGGGCGGGGTGCCGGGAAATGCCGGCTACCGGGCGCCCTACCCGCTCTACGTGGACCGGGCCTACGGGCCGTTCCTCTGGGACATCGACGGCAACCGGTATGTGGACTCCCTGATCGGAGGGGGACCGCACCTTCTGGGACATTCACCGCCTGCCGTGATGGAGGCGGTGGCCGGCCGGATGTCGCTCGGTACCAGCACCATTGCGCCACCCCCCAGCGCCCTGGAGCTGGCCAGGAAGATCCAGCAGCACATGCCTCATATGGAGATGTTGCGCTTCGTACACACCGGGTCGGAGGCGGTTCACATGTCCATGCGGGTGGCTCGCGCCTACACCGGGCGGCCCAAGATCGGGAAGTTCGAAGGCAACTTCCACGGTGGCTACGACAACCTTCTGATCAGCGGGACCAGGTTTGGGGGACCGGAGGACAGGCCGCGTTCGCTGCCCGAGTGTGCAGGCATCCCCCAGAGCGTCCTGGACGACACGATCGTGCTGCCCTTCAACAACACCGACGCCACGGTGAGCCTGATCGAGCGGCACGCCTCGGAGCTGGCCGGGGTGGTGGTGGAGGCAGTGGGCGGCACCTGGCTGGGCGGGATCGTGGCCGAACCCCGCTTCCTGGAGGCGCTCAGAGAAGTCACCGCCCGGCATGGCATCCTGCTGATCTTCGACGAGGTGATCACCGGCTTCCGGGTGGCGCTGGGAGGCAGCGCCGAGGTGACCGGCATCATCCCGGATCTGACCGCCCTGGCCAAGACCATCGGAGGAGGGTTCCCCATGGGGGCCTTCGGCGGCCGCCGCGACATCATGGACCAGGTGGTCACTCCCAAGCGGGGACCTGACGACCGGCGCAATACCATCTTCCAGTCGGGGACCTTCCAGAGCAATCTGGTCTCGCTGGCGGGTGGCCTGGCCATGCTGACCGAGCTAGAGAAGCCCGGGATCTACCAGAAGCTCGACGACTACGGGGAGCAGATACGCCGCGGGATCGAGAAGATGGGCGCCAACCTGGGACTGCCGATCCAGGCCGTCGGGCAGGGATCCATCTTCGGTGTGTACTTCGCGGATGAACCTCCCCGCACCATCCGAGACATCGCCGCCAGCGATCGGGAGTCGGCGGGTCTCTTCTATCTGGGCCTGCTGGCCCATGGTGTCTACATCACCCCCTACCACCTGGGCTTCAACAACACCGCCCAGAGCCAGGATGAGATCGACCGGATCCTGGCCACCTGCCAGCAGGTGCTCGAGACCATCGAGGAAGACTGATCTGGGTGGCATCTCCCAGGCGGCGATCCGGGAGGCCGGCGGCCTGATGGGAATGCTGTCGGGAGTCACCGTCCTGGAACTCGGCCAGGTCATCGCCGGTACTTACGGGGGGATGATCCTGGCGGACCTGGGGGCCGAGGTGATCAAGATCGAGCCTCCCTGGGGCGATGCGGCCCGTAACCCCAAGTTCGTACCCGTGGGTGGGGAGAGCGCTATCCATCTGCAGATGAACCGGGGCAAGAAGAGCGTGGTCCTGGATCTCAAGCAGGCAGAGGGCCGCGAGATATTCTGCGCGCTGGCGGCCGAGGCGGATGTGGTGATAGACAACTTCCGGCCGGGGGTGATGGCCCGCCTGGGTATCGATCACGAGAGCCTGCAGGAGATCAACCCGCGCATCATCACCATATCGATCACCGGCTTCGGGGCTACCGGCCCGGCCCGCCACCGTCCGGCCTTCGACCTGGTGGTCCAGGCCTACAGCGGGCACCTCGACCTGACCGGGCCGGAAGATGGGCCACCGGCCCGGGTGGGGGTTCCCATAGCGGACATCAGTGGAGGGGTGTTCGCCTGCCTGGCCACCCTGGGGGCGCTGGTGGGGAGGGAACTTCACGGGGAAGGCCGCCACGCCGACGTGTCGATGCTGGATTCGCTGGTCTCGATGCTGTCCTACGACGCCTTCGACCATCTGAACACCGGGGCCACCGTAGGCCGGCGAGGCACGGCCCATGCTCACATCGTGCCCTGGCAGGCGTTCAGAGCAAAGGATGGCTACCTGGTTCTGGCCGTGCGGGGCGAGAAGTTCTGGCGGAACCTGTGCGACGCTCTGGCCCGGCCCGATCTAAAGGACGACCCCCGCACCAGGAACAACCGCGCCCGGCTGGAACATCGGGACTACGTGGTGGGGATCCTGGCCGAGGCGTTTGCCGAGCGGACCAGGGACGAGTGGCTACGGATGGCTCGCCAGTACGACCTTCCGATCGCTCCGGTGAACGATATCGCGGAAGTGTTCGACGATCCGCAGGTGCGGGCCCGGGAGATGGTACGCCAGCACCACCATCCGGACCTCGGTGACCTGCTCTACCCGCCCACGCCGGTCAAGCTCAGCGGCTGGAGCTATCCCGACTGCCCGGCGCCGGGCCTGGGCGAGCATACGGTGGACGTGCTGGCCGGCAAGCTCTCCTACTCGGCAGCCACCATCGAAAAGCTGGTCGATGGGGGAGTGGTGCAGGTAGGCCCGGGCCGGGAGAGAGTCTCGTAAGGTGCATCGAATGTCTGATACGCGGGCATTCCTCAGGTCCATCCCGCTCGGTGCGGCAGCACGGAAGGTTGGTGGATGAGCCGCGGAAACACCCTATCGGGTGCCCCATCCGCCACCATGGCCGATCCGCTCGATCAGGTCACTCCGGTTCGGGCAGCACCTGAGGGTCTGGCCGCATCCGAACTTCACGAGATGTTCCGGCTCATGTACACCATCCGGGTGTTCGAGCTGACCACCGAGCGGGCTCACCTCGATGGTGAGCTGTACGGGCCCTTTCACTCCTCGCTGGGCCAGGAGGCCATTTCGGTGGGAGCATGCGCGGCCCTCGGGCCGGATGATGTGGTCACCTCCACCCACCGCGGGCACGGTCATGCCATCGCCAAAGGGGCAGCCCTGGACCGGATTTGCGCCGAGCTATGGGGCCGTTCTGCGGGTTACTGCGGTGGTAAGGGCGGCTCGATGCACCTGGTCAGTATGGACCATGGGTTCGTGGGCCAGAGTCCCATCATCGGTGGGAGCAACTTGCTGGCCACCGGAGCGGCGCTGGCGTTCGACCTGGCCGGGGAGTCGCGGGTGGCGGCGTCCTTCATGGGTGACGGAGCGGTGGGCCAGGGGGTCTTCCACGAGACCCTGAACCTGGCGGCCATCTGGAACCTCCCGGTGGTGTTCGTGGTGGAGAACAACGGTTTTGCCCATTCCTTCCGAGCCGAGCAGATGCAACTGAACCCCGACATCGCCCCCCGGGCCGAGGGTTACGGAGTTCCGGGAGTGGTGGTCGACGGTCGGGATGTCTTCGCGGTCCGGACCGCCACGGAGAGGGCGGTCGAGCGGGCGCGATCCGGTGGTGGTCCCACCCTGATAGAAGCCAAGTGCCATCGCTGGAAAGGCCACAATCTCGGAGACGCCGAACATCTCTACCGATCCCGCCGGGAAGTGGAGCAAGCCCGCCGCCACGATCCGTTGGAGGGGTTCCGGGCGGCCACCTCGGACCTGATTACCGCTGCCGCGCTAGCGCGCATCGAAGCCGCGGTCGAGCGGGAGATCGAGGAGGCGGTGCGGTTTGCCCGCAAGTCCCCGCCCCCGGACCCGGAGATTGCTCTGGAGGGGAGTTTCTGATCAGGGAGATCACCTTCGTCGGGGCCGTGCAGCAAGCGCAGGCCGAAGCCCTGGCCGGTGATGAGCGAGCTTTCATCATGGGTCAGGAGTTGGGCGAGTACGGCGGGGTGTTCCGGGCCACGGAGGGGCTTGCTCAGCGGTTCGGTGCCCATCGGGTGCGGGACATGCCGATTGCGGAGGAGTCGATGCTGGGCGCGGGAGTGGGAGCGGCCGTGATGGGCAGGCGCCCCATCGTCGAAGTGATGTTCATGGACTTCATCGCCTGCGGGATGGACGCCATCGTCAACCATGCCGCCAAGCTGCACTACATGTCCGGCGGCCAGCTGCGGGTACCGATGGTGATCCGTACCCAGGGCGGTTCGGGCACCCATCATGGCTCACAGCATTCGCAGGCGCTGGAGAGCTGGTTCCTGCACGTTCCCGGCCTGGCGGTGGTGGTGCCTTCCACTCCCTCGGACGTGCTGGGCCTGTTCCAGACCTCGATGGAACTGGAGCACCCAGTCCTGTTCGTAGAGCATCGGAGCCTTTACCGGACCACCGGATGGGTGTCCGATCCGGAGCTGCCCATCCCCCTGGGGAGGGGAACGGTCCGCCGCTGGGGGGAGGATGTGACGGTTGCCACGGTGGGCAAGTCGGTTCCCCAGGCCCTGGCGGTGGCGGAGCGGATGGAACGGGAGGAGGGGGTGTCGGTGGAGGTGATCGACCTCCGTACCCTGGTGCCCATGGATGTGGAGCTGGTGCTGGAGTCACTGAGCCGTACCCACCGGCTGGTGGTGGCCCACGAGGCGGTGGAACGGGGGGGATGGGCCGGGGAGCTGGTGAGCCGGGTGGTCGCCGAGGGATTCGACGAGCTGGATGCACCTCCTCTGCGGGCTGGGAGCAAGCCGGTGCCTATCCCGTTCGCCCGCGAGCTCGAGACGGAAATGATCTCCGACGACCGTCTCATCGCCCGGCGGATACTCGAGAGTCTAGGCATCGTCGAGTACGTGCCATGAACAGGGCGGCGGTCGACATCGGGGGCACCTTCACCGACGTGGTCACAGTGGACGGATCCACTGGCGAGTTGATCCATGCCAAAGCGCTGACCACCTACCCCGATCCCACCGCGGGTTTCCTGAACGCGTTGGCCAAAGCGACCAGCGAGGCCACCCTGGACACCGTCGGCTACGGCACCACCCTGGCCACCAACGCGGTGCTGACCCGTACCGGCGCCAGAACCGCTCTGCTGACCACCGAAGGGTTCCGCGACGTGCTGGAGATCCGCCGCACGCATCGCTCCACCCTGTTCGACATCTACGAGAAGATTCCCGAGCCGCTGGTGCCCCGTCCGCTGCGGTTCGAGATCCCGGAGCGGATCGCCGCCGACGGAGCTCTGGTGAGACCGCTCGACGAGCAGGCCGTGCGAGCCGCGGCGGCGCAGATCCGCCGGGCGGGCGTCGAGTCGATCGCAATTTGCTACCTGTTCTCCTTCATGAACCCCGAGCACGAGCTCCGCACCCGGGAGATCCTCCGCGCTGAGCTACCCGAGCTGTCACAGGACATAACGATCTCGTCGGAGACACTGCCGCTGCATCGTGAGTACGAGCGGACCAGCACCACCGTGATGAACGCCTACCTCACCCCCACGGTACGGAGCTACTTCAGCCGGCTGAGGTCGGAATTGCAGGAGGGCAAGCTGTTCGCCTGGCTACAGATGATGCAGTCCAACGGAGGCCTGGTCCGGCCGGAACGGGCAGCCTCCTTTCCCATCCTGACGCTGCTCTCGGGACCGGCCGGGGGTGTGATGGCCTCGGCCTATCTCGGCGAGCTACTGGGAGAGCCCAATCTGCTGACGCTCGACATGGGAGGAACCAGCTGCGACGTGGCGGGAATCAACGGAGGTGCGCCCGATACCCGGCTCGACTTCGAGATCGGTGGCTATGCCGTATCGTATCCGACCCTCGACATCCACACGATCGGGGCCGGAGGGGGGAGCATCGTGGCGGTGGACGGCTTCGGTCGGATCTCTGTGGGTCCGGATTCGGCCGGTTCCGAACCGGGTCCGGCCTGTTACGGCCAGGGCGGGGAGCTGCCCACCGTGACCGATGCCAACCTGGTACTGGGGGTCTACGACCCGGACTTCCCGCTGGGGGGCGAGATCTACCCCGACCTCGATCTGGCGGCCCGGGCGATCGAACGCCAGGTGAGCAAACCGCTCGGCATGTCGGTGACCGAGGCCGCGGTGGGGATCGTGCGGCTGGTGAACGCCAACATGATGCATGCCCTGCGCAGCGTCTCCATCGAGCGAGGCAGGGATCCCCGGGACTACGCGCTGGTCCCCTTCGGGGGAGCGGGACCGACCCATGGACTCCACATCGCCCGGGATCTGTCGCTGCGTCGGGTGGTAATCCCACCGATCCCCGGGTGTAACTCGGCCCTGGGGATCCTGGCCTCCGATATCCGGCATGATCGGGTGGCTGCCATGCGAGCCCGCATGACCCGGCTCGCCCCCTCGGAGCTGGCCGCGGTGCTGGCGGCCATGGTCGAGGACGCCGGGGACGAGCTGGAGAAGGATGGGATCCCGCCCGGGCTGAGGAGCTTGGGGGCCAGCCTCGATATGCGCTACGCCGGCCAGGCCTATGAGATCAACGTGCCACTGGGCTCGCTCCATCCCGACAGCCGGACTTTGAGGCAAGCCATCGCCGACTACCACCTGGCTCACCGGACCCGTTACGGCCATGCGCTGGGCGACGATCTGGTGGACCTGGTGAGCGTACGCCTCACCGCCCTGGGAATCATCCCGAAGCCTGTGCTCGGCGGCAAGACCGCCAGTTCGGGGGAGGCGCCGCCGCGCGCTACCCGTCGTGTAGTCCCCGTATGGGGAGAAGTGGCGAATGTCCCGGTCTATCGCCGCACGGATCTGGTCCCGGGCCATACCCTCGCCACCCCGTCGATCATCCAGCAGCTGGACTCCACCACCTACCTCCCCTTCGGCACGGCCTGGGTGCATTCGACCGGCTCCATCGTGGTAGATCTGCGATGAGCAGGCACGACATGGATCCGGTCACCGTCGAGGTGGTCACCGCCGGCCTGGCGGCCGGGGCCCGCGAGATGGGCATCACCATGCGCCAGACGTCCAGCTCCACGATCTTCAACGAGGGGAACGACTACTCCTGCGGCATCTTCAATGCCCGCACCGAGCTGGTCAGCCACGGCGAGTTCCTGCCGATCCATCTGGGCTCCCTGCCCTATTCGGTCAACTACGCCATCGACGAGGTGGGAGTGGACCGGTTCCGCCCGGGCGATTCCATCATCCTGAACGACCCCTTCCGGGGGGGTTCCCACCTGCCGGACGTAACCCTGGTAACCCCGATATTCCACCACGGCCGGTTGATCGGCTGGGGGGCCAACCGGGCCCACCATCTGGATGTGGGAGGCACGGTGCCGGGAAGCTTCTACGCCCAGGCCAGGGAGAACTACCAGGAGGGTCTGAGGGTCCCGCCGGTCAAGCTCATCAAGGAAGGCCGGATCGACGAGGAGATCATGGCCATGATCCTGGCCAACGTTCGCCTGCCGGGGAACATGCGCTCGGACCTGCTGAGCCAGGTGTCTGCCAACCTCACCGCCCATCGACGGCTGATCGAGCTGGTCGAGCGCTACGGCCTCGAGGTGGTGGAACGCTGCATGGCGATCGAGATGGACAACTCCGAGCGCCGCATCCGCTCGGTGATCGCTGGATGGCCGGATGGCCGCTACTACGCCGAGGACTCCATGGACAACGACGGGATTACCGATGTCCCCAGGACCGTGCGGGTCACGGTGGAGGTTCGGGGGGGCGGGGTGGTGGTGGACTTCACCGGAACCGACCCGCAGGTCGAGGGTCCCCTCAACAGCGTGCTCGGCTACACCGCCTCCGGTGTGTACATGACGATCCAGGCTGCTACCGACCCCACCATCCCGCCCAACTCGGGGTGTTACCGGCCGGTCGAGATCATTGCCCCCAAGGGAACCATCGTGAATCCCGAATTCCCGGCCGCCTGCACGGGCGGAAACGAGATCGTGTCGGTGATCCACAACGCGGTGTACCGAGCCCTGGCGGAGATTCCCCGTGACATTCCCACCCCGGTGAGGCTGATGGCCGCTGACCAGGGCTCCTCCAACAACCTGTTCCTGAGCGGCTTCGGGGACGACGGGGAACGGTTCGTGCTGTACGAGTATCCGGAAGGCGGCTGGGGAGGAGCTGACGGCAGGGACGGCCAGAGCGCCATCTATTCGATAGTCGGAAACACCTGGAACCTGCCGGTCGAGGCTATCGAGATGAAGTACCCGCTCCGCATCGAGCGTTACGAGCTGCGCCAGGACTCGGGCGGACCCGGGAAGTGGCGGGGAGGACTGTCGGTGCGGCGCGACTACCGGCTCCTGGCGGACTCGGGCGAGCTTTCGGTGTTGGGTAATCGGGTCCGGGTCCCTCCCTACGGGCTGTTCGGAGGTCACAGCGGTGCCCCGGCCAGATATCGCCTGGATTCGGACACCTCCGATGAGAGACCGGCCGCTCCCGAGTTCGGTGCCAAGAAGTCGATGATCCCCCTGGCGCGCAACCAGGTGGTAGGTCAGGAGACCGCCGGGGGGGGTGGATACGGTGACCCAACCGAACGTGATCCGGGGGCCGTGGCCCGGGATGTCGAGTACGGATACGTGTCCCGCCGGAGTGCCCTGGCCGACTACGGCGTAGTGATCGATGAGCAAGGTAGCCCGGACGAGGGTGCCACCCGGACTCGCCGGCTCGACATGAGGGGCGAGAACGGGTGATGGGCAACCAACCCGGCGGCGGAGTGTCCAACGGCAGGCGAGTAGCCATCGTGACTGGGGCCGGGCGGGGAATCGGCCAGGGGATAGCCGTCACGCTCGCCGAGCGAGGGTACGACCTGGTCGTCACCTCTCGCACGGTCGCCGATCTGGAAGGGACCACCGAACTGGTGGAGGGTGCCGGTGGCTCGGCCAGGATCGTGGTGGCCGATCTCCGGGATCCCGATACCCTTGCACAGCTTCTGCGGGCCGCCCTCGACCGGTTCGGCCGGCTGGACGGGCTGGTCAACAACGCGGCGGTCAACGTTTTCGTTCCCTTCTGGGACCAGTCCGACCGTGATCTGGACATGATTATCGAAACCAACCTGACCGCGCCCTTCTATCTCTGCCAGGCAGTGGCGGGATACTGGGTTCGCGAGGGACTGGCCGGATCGATCGTCAACATCAGCTCGGCGGAGGACACCATCGCCTATCCCGACCAGGTTCCCTATGCCTCCTCCAAGGGGGGGTTGCTCTCGATGACCAAGGTCCTGGCGCTGGAACTAGGCCCGGCCGGCATCCGGGTGAATGCGGTCAGCCCCGGTTCGGTCGACACCGAGATGACTCCTGACATCTATCGTAGGGAAGCTCCGGCGCTGATTCCGCTCGGTCGGCTGGGGGAACCCCGCGATATCGGAACCTGCGTCGCTTTCCTCCTCAGCGAGGACGCCGCGTATGTGACCGGCACCTCCATCTACGCAGACGGGGGGTACATGCTGCAATGACCGGAAGGCTCTCAGGCAGGAACGCCATCGTCACCGGCGCCGCCTCCGGCATCGGAAGGGCCACCGCTCGGCGGCTGGCCTCCGATGGCGCCATCCTGCTGTGCGTGGATCGGGATGGATCGGCACTGGACGCAATCGTGACCGAGTTGGGCGAGCCGCATACCGGCTTCGTGGCTGATGTGGCCGGGGCCACCGCCTGCCGGGGAGTGGTGGACGCCGCGCTCCGGCGATGGAACGGCCGGATCGACATCCTGGTGAATGGGGCGGCGGTCCTAATCCGCCAGCCGGTCCTGGAACATTCCCGGGAGACCTGGGACTTAACCCTTAACATCAACTTGAAGGCGCCCTTCCGGCTAGCCAGAGATGTGGTGGTGTCCATGATCGGGGCGGGGATCGGCGGCGCAATCGTGAATGTAGGTTCGATAGAGGCGGTTCTGCCGATCCGGGGACACGCCGCCTACACGGCCTCCAAGGGAGCGGTAACCATGCTGACCCGCTCCGCCGCCTTCGATACCGCTCCCTACGGGATCCGGGTCAACGCGGTCGCGCCCGGCACCACCGCCACGGGGATGAATGCCGAGCTGCGGGCCGAGGATCCGGACCGCTGGCAGGAGCTGCTCTCGGGAGTGCCGATGGGCCGGGCCGCCCGGCCCGAGGAGATTGCGGCGGTGATTTCCTTCCTGGTCTCTGATGACGCCAGCTTTGTGACCGGTGCCATCATCACCGCCGATGGCGGCTGGACCCTCCACTGAGTGACGCCGGCGACCAGGCAGGAGGAGAGCTGATGCGGCTGGTACGGATGCCCCGACTCGGCCAGGACATGAAGCAGGGAACCCTGGTGGAGTGGCTCAAGCCGCTCGGTCACCGGGTGGAGGAAGGTGAGCTGCTGGCGGTGATCGAGACCGAGAAGGCCGAGGTTGCCTTCGAATCACCAGCTGCCGGTTACCTGGTGGCAGTGCTGCTCACGCCGGGAACCGCGGTCGCCACCGGCGAGGCGATCGCCTGGATAGCAGACGATCCCGCGGCCCAGCCCCCTGCTGCGGAGTCCGGAACCTCCGGCCGCAGCGACGCAGCTCCCGCTCCGCCGGCCGACCGGCGAGCCCCGGCCGCTCGGGAGGACAAGCCACGCCCGGCACCGGTCCGTCCGGGTCGGAAACCGGTGTCCCCCCTGGCCCGGCGGCGCGCTAAGGAACTGGGGGTAGATCTGGCGGAAGTGGAGGGTACCGGGCCGCGAGGCAGGGTCACCGAAGCGGACGTGGAGGCAGCTAATGCCGGTGGGCAGACCGGGCCAGGGGAGGAGGGCCACCTGTCCCGGATGCGGCTGGCCATCGCCAAGCGGATGATGAAGTCGGTCGCCATCCCACAGTTCCAGCTGGTGCGGGAGATAGTGCTCGAAGCCGGTCATCGACCATCGGACCGGAAGGTGAGCTATACCGACCTGATGCTCTGGGCCACCGCTCAGGCTCTGCGGGAGACCCCGGCTCTCAACGCCAGCTGGGTGGACAGCAACCCGCCCACCATCCGGGCGCACGGCCGAATCGACCTGGGGTTTGCGGTGGCGGTCGATGATGGCCTGCTGGTTCCCGTGATCCGCCAGGCCGATTCCCTCTCGCTAAGGCAAGTCTCCGCCCGGCGACGCCGGCTCCACCAGGCGGCCCGGCGGGGAAACCTACGGCCGGGCGATGTGGAGGGTGCCACCTTCACCGTATCGAATCTCGGGAGCGCCGGAGTGGACGCCTTCTCAGCGCTGATCAACCCACCCGAGGCCGGCATCCTGGCGATCGGATCGGTACGGGCGAGACCGATGGTGATCGACGGCGCCCTGGGAGTAGCACCCACCGTCACCCTTACCCTGACGGGCGATCACCGGGTCTTCGACGGGATGATGGGCGCCCGTTTTCTGGAAGCCATGAATACCCATCTTCAATCCCCGCCCGTCCCATGAAACGGATCCATTGCCAGAAAAGGGGGCACTTATGAGCCTTTACGAACCGACCTACATGGAAGGCACGCTGGGGACCATGGCGGTCGACTGGGAGGAGCGGATCAACATGGCCCGGATGCGGGACGAGCGCAAGGCGCGAGCCCAGCGCCGCATCGCCGAGGCCGGGCTGGGCTCGGTGCTCTTGCTGGACGACCCCAACATCCGGTACGTCACCGGCCTGGCCATGCTGGGCGGATCGGGGGCGGATCATTACAGCTTCCTGACCGCCGGCGGAGAGGTGGTCCATTGGGACACGGCCGATCACGCCAGCAACGAGCGCGCCCACTGCCCGTGGCTGCCCGACATCCGCTACGCCGCGCCCGGACTGGGCAATGTTCCCCGCGCCAGCGGATCCCCCTCGGCTCGGGAGTTCCTGCTCGACACCATGGCGGACCTGATCGTGGAAGCGGCCCACGACTACGGAGTGCAGCACGACCCGATCGGGATCGACTCGACCCAGCCGGCGCTGGCCGCCAAGTTGGGAGAGCGGGGCCTGGAAGTGCGCGCCGGAGCGGCCGACGCCCTCCACACCGCTCGCCAGACCAAGACCCGCGACGAGGTCGAATGCCTGCGGGTGCTGTCGGCCATCTGCGAAGCCGGTTTCATGGCGATCAAGAAGGCAGCCGAGCCGGGAGTTCCCGAGCAGGAAGTATGGGGGGCGGCGGTGGAGGCCATCCTGCGTCGGGGAGGCACCGTGGAGGGGGGTTATCTGACCAGCGGCCCCAATACCTGGCCGAAGCACCAGGCAAATACCACCGACCGGATCCTCCGGCCGGGCGACATCATGTATGCCGACTTCTACAGCGCCACTTTCCAAGGCTATCGCTCGTGCTACTACCGCACCTTCTCGATCGGCAAGCCCAAGCAGCGTTCCCATGATGCCTACCGGCGGGCCCGTGACTGGATGTACGACGTCATCGAGGCTATCCGCCCGGGTGTCACCACCGGTGAGGTTGCCCGGCACTTCCCGGACCGGGAGGGTGAGCGGATGGACTGGTACGGCGCCGAGCACTACTGGCAGATGACCACCAACCAATGGGCCCACGGCCTGGGTCTGCAGCTGTACGAGCGCCCGCTGATCTGGAGGGGCATCTCGATCGACCATCCCATCGAGCTCCTGGAGGGTATGACCATGGCGGTCGAGACCCAGGAGCCCGACGGCCGCTACGGGATGCGGGTGGAAGAGATGATCGTGGTGCGGGAAACAGGTGCCGAAGTCCTGACCCGTTGGCCAGTCGACGAGATCACCGTCATAGACTTCTGACGTCGGGATCGCATCGATTCGGGCCGGCTCATGGAGCGGGTCGGGGACAGGGCAACAAGGCAACGCGACCGCCATCCCCATCGACCGCCGCGATCAGGTCGAGTGGGTTGTCCGGATGCCGGTGTGGGTCGCCGATCATCTCCATGACGTTCACGCCACACACGGCCGGGACGCCCAACCCGCTCGCCACCTCGAACAGATGCGCACCGGGGCTTCCTCCGGCCGTGATCAGACCGGCGGCATTCCACAGTAGGGGAGCCACGTTTCCGATCGGACGGTCGGCGAAGATGACCTCGCGAGGGCAGAACCGCGCCGCCTCGTCCGGAGTACGCACCGCCCGGAGCCGTCCGGCGCCCCATCCGGAAGCCGCCGCGAACCCGGATCGGATCTCGCCCTGTGAGACGGCCACCCCATAGATGAACGGATCCCAGGGACCGAGCCCTGGCCGCTGTCCGGCGCCTTCCCGGAGCGGTTCCGATCTCTCCAGTGAATCCGGATCCAGATACCACATCCAACCTGCATGAGGGATCACCCTGGCGGCCACGAGAGCCGCCGCCAGCTCGTCCAACCCTCGTAGCTGGGTCCGCGCCAGCAGGGGATCGACCGGCGCCGCCCGGCGGATGAGATCCAGGAGTGTGACTGGTTGGCCCCGGCGAAGAGCTGACCACACCTCCTCCGGGGATGACCTGTCTGCCATCCCACCCCAGCGCTGCGCTGCCAGCACCGCGGCCCGTTCCTGTAGCTCGGTGACGATCACCGGTATTGGCTTGTTGGCATCGACTATCTCAGTCGGCGCAGAGATTTCCAGTCCGGCTGCCCATCGCCACACCCAGCGCTCGCCCACCGGGCCCGGGAAGCGAGTCATCATGCCTGCCAGATCGCCGAGGAGCGGATCTCGGTCCTGCCAGGACGGGATTGCCTGCCGGTCGGCATGCTGGCTCGGACCAAGGGTCCGGTGTTGCGCCTGGAGGAGGTAGAGGGTGCCGTCCCGGTCGGCGGCCCACTCGATGTGGCCGCATCCGATCGTGTCCCAGGTCCGTCTGGCGAGGTGAGCCACCTTCGATACTAGCTGGTGGCTCAACGGCGAGTCCTTCGGAGCGTGGACCGAGCCATCCCTGTCCACCACGGCAGTCGTACCCTCTTCCCAACCGGCGACGATCGGGCCAGGATGTCCGGTCGTGCCCGCCACCATGACCTCTCCGCTTTCCTGGAGTGTGGCCACGCCCCCGTAGGCGGTCCACAACCGGGGCTGGACCAGCACCGCCATCCCGATCTCGGCCGGGGTTATCCCAGCACATTCGGCCCGCTCCAACGACTTGGGAGCGAAGATCGAGGCCCAGCAGCCCACCACCCCCACCGTCACTTCCTCCGGCCTGAGGTCCAGATAGGAAGCAAATGCCCCCGCCCATAGTTCCTCCGCCTCGGCCCGGCTGGACGATCGCACCACCAGGTTTTCCCCCAGCCGGCGGGCCGCCCGGACGAGGCTCTCGTGCAGCAGCAGGTCGGGTCCCTGGTCGAAGACTGCCGTACGAGCCACCCCCGAGTGTCTCCGAGATCCGAGCAACGCCTCAGCCGCCCTGATCGCGGTTGCCGAAGCCTCGACCGGCACCACGAATCCGTCCAAAACAGGTAGTCCGTGGGATCGCGCTTGCGCCAGCAGGGCGGCCTTGGCGCCTACCAGCTTGGGGTTCGTTGCATCAGCCTCATCCAGCCAGATGAGGCTGGCGACCTCGGGCATCGGTCAGTCCAGAACGACCCTCTCAGTCGACGACGACTATCTCGTGAGACTTATACGTAGACACCAGCTCGATACCCGTGTCGGTGACATACAGCATTTCTTCGAGGCGCACTCCGAACTCGTGGAGTTTCCCGTGCTGGGTCTCCAGGGCGAAGGTCATACCGGGCTGGATCTCGACGGGATGATCCAGTGACCAGATACGAGAGATCACCGGTGGGTCGTACTGCGCAAGACCCAGTCCGTGGCCCCATAAGTTCGCTGCCGCCTGATCCTCCTCCTCGTATCCCCACACTTCCCGGGCGCTCGGCCATTTGGAGGCCACTTCGGCGGTGGTTACCCCGGGGCCGGTAGCCTCTATCGAGTCCCACAGCCACTTGTGGGCCTCGTCATAGACCCGCTGCATCTCGTCGGTGGGTTTCCCACCCACGCAGTAGGTGCGATACACGCAGCTCTTGAACCCGTTCCAGGTGAGGGCAGCCAGATCGACGATCACGAGATCCCCGGGGCGGATCATTCGGTCTGAGAAGTTGCGCCAGTTGGGCCAGGCATTGGGACCCGATGAGACGATTACATCTTCCACATCCTCCATTCCGGGGATGGAGTAGAGCTTCTCGAACCCGAAGGCGGCCACTTGATTCTCGGTCATACCCGGTTTGATGAAGTTGGTGATCTCGTAGTGGACATAGTCACAGATGGATCCCACCATGGAGAAGGCCTTCACCTCATCGGGACTCTTGATGGCCCTAGCCTCCATCATCGGGGTCATCCCGTCCGTCCATTCGATGCCGTGCTGCTGGAAGGCACTGACCAGATTGATGTCGATGAAGTCGACCCCGAGCGGCTTGTCCTGCACCCCTGCTGCTTCCAGATCGTCGATCAGGGAACGGGTGAACTTCTGCACCTGCTGGGTGGAAGCAGGTCCCACCGCCCCTTTGATCCAGGCGTACGAGTAACGTACGTTCTCCTCGGGTATCCAGGGACTGTGGACCTTCAGGTGGAACCCGATATCACCCTGTTCGTAAACGATCGGAGGCTGGTCCTCGATCAGCACGACATAGCGGAGACCGGGCTTCAGGCGGTTCCACCCCGGAGTGAGGGTGGAGGACACGTAGCGCATGTTCTCGTCGTAGAAGAGCAGCAGGGCGCCCAGTCCGTAGCGCTTCATAGCCTGGTTGGCACGCTCGAGTCGCCACTTACGGACCGCCCCCCAGTTGATGCCTTCCTTCCAGTCCGTGCTCAGAACCCCAAAGGCCTCCCGCATGTCCTTCCCTGCTCGACTGGGGCCAGATACTAACCGGGCAGGCTTCACCCTTCTCGAGGATGAAGGGTGTCACCGGGTGAGCAGGACTTTGAGCTGCTCCCCGGTCCCAGCCGCCTCGAATGCTTTGGCGGCCTGGTGCAAGGGATAGCGGGCCGTGACCAGGCGGCCCAATTCGACCTGGCCGGCCGCGGCCAGCGCGATGGCGGCGTCATAGTCGCTAGGGCGAGCAGCTCTTGGGCTGTGCAGGGTGATCTCCTTGAAGTAGAGCTGGTAGAAGGGGATGGTCCCGGCATCCGTCACCGTGCCGTAGACGATCACTTCTCCGCCCCATCCGCACAGTTCGATCGCTTGGGACACGGTGGCCACCTTTCCCACCGCTTCCACCACCAGGTCGGCACCCCGTCCCCCGGACGCTTCTTCGACCAGCGAGGCCGCTTCCTCGGGGAGGGCTGTTGCGTAGGCGCCCAGCTCGCGAGCCAGGGCCAGCTTCCAGGGAGACCGGGAAATACCGATCACCCGGTCGCCGCTCCGTCCCAGCAGCTGCAAGTGCAGTAGACCGGATACTCCCAGACCGATGACCACCGCCAGGTCACCCCGCGGCATGGACACGTGCCGCTGAGCATGAACGACCGTTCCCAACACCTGCAACAGCCCTGCCTCATCGGTCCCGATCCCGTCCGGAATCAGGTGAAGGAAACGTTCGGGCAGGTCCACGGAATGGGCGAATACCCCATCCAAGTCCCTTCCCAACAATCCGCCCCGGCGGCACAGGTGGGGTCGGTCCCGCTGGCACAGGTAGCAGTCACCGCAGTGGATCCCAGGATTCACCAGCACCCTCGCCCCGCAAGGAATCCGCCCGCCGCGGGAGGAGTCCACCACCGTCGCCACCATCTCATGCCCGAGTACGCGTGGATAGTCGATCCCGGTCGCACCCTCGAGAATCTTGAGGTCCGTCCCACAGATCCCGGCCCTATCCAGACGCAGCCTGGCTGTATCGCTCCTTCGGGCAACCTCGACCTCTCCCAGCTCGAGCACCCCTGGCCCGATGGTCACGACAGCTCGCACGCCTACCCTCCGTCGAACATCCGGAAGGCTACCGGGCCTGGCAACCCGTACTCAGTTGGATCAAGATGTCCGACCTGCCATACTTCCCCCGACGAACGGCCCGGAAGGGGAACAGGCGTGGCTATCGCGACCGCCATACTCATCATCCTCCATCTCCTGATGTCCGTAGCTCTGGTGTTCCTTATCCTGCTGCATTCCGGGAAGGGTGGCCTCGGTGACATGTTCGGGGGCGGTATGCAAGCGGGCGGCCTGGGTGGATCCACCTTGGCGGAACGTAACCTCGACCGGTTGACCGTAGCGGTGGCGGTCATGTTCGCGCTCACCACCGTCTCCCTAGTGGTGTTGCTCGGACGCTGACCGAACCCTCTATCCGGTCCCGACAGTCCGATCCAGCTCGCATTTCGACGCCCCGCTGCTGTCGATAATGCCTGGTCGACCGCCGGGCTGCGGCCACTGTGATGCGCACATAGCCTTCGCAGAAAGCACCTAGCGGGTAGGCTTTTTCCGAGGGCCGCCGAGCGAACCTGCCGGCGGATCATACGGCTGGCGACGACAGGAGAAGGACAATGCCGCGGACCGTGCAAGGTGTGGCGTCGATGGCGGAACGCGAACCGGTCACCATGCAGAACATCGTCATCCCCGATCCCGGACCTGGCGAGGCGGTGGTAGCCATCCAGGCCTGCGGAGTCTGCCACACAGATCTCCACTACCGGGAAGGGGGCATCAGCAACGACTTCCCCTTTTTCCTCGGCCACGAAGCCGCTGGGGTGGTGGACCAAGTAGGCCCAGGGGTGACCGAGGTGGCTCCGGGTGACTTCGTGATCCTCAACTGGAGAGCGGTTTGTGGGCAGTGTCGCTCGTGCCTGAAGGGCAGGCCCAACATCTGCTTCAACACCCACAACGCCGCCCAGAAGATGACCCTCGAGGATGGCACCGAGCTGTCACCCGCCCTCGGCATCGGTGCCTTCGCTGAGGCGACCCTGGTAGCAGCCGGCCAGTGCACAAAGGTCGATCCGGCCGCCTCCGCCGAGGTAGCCGGCCTGCTGGGATGCGGGGTGATGGCCGGCATCGGCGCGGCGGTCAATACCGGGGGAGTGGGTCGCGGAGACAGTGTGGCCGTTTTCGGATGCGGTGGCGTGGGCGACGGGGCGATCGTCGGCGCCAAGCTGGCCGGAGCCACCACCATCATCGGGGTCGACATCGACGACCGCAAGCTGGAGTGGGCTACCGAGTTCGGTGCCACCCACACGGTCAACTCGAACGACGAAGACCCGGTGGCGAAGATCAAGAGCCTGACCGGCGGGAACGGCGTGGACGTGGCGATCGAGGCGATCGGCCTTCCCCATGTGTATCGCCAGGCTTTCGAGGCCCGTGACCTGGCCGGGACCGTGGTGCTAGTAGGGGTTCCGACCCCCGACATGACGATTGAGCTTCCCTTCCTCGAAGTGTTCGGCCGGGGTGGAGCGCTCAAGTCCAGCTGGTATGGCGACTGCCTGCCGTCGCGCGACTTCCCGATGCTGATCGACCTC
The DNA here is from genome assembly GCA_965200835.1 of Acidimicrobiia bacterium. Lineage (GTDB taxonomy): Bacteria > Actinomycetota > Acidimicrobiia > Spongiisociales > Spongiisociaceae > JAPPFW01. The sequence goes on along the minus strand of OZ241390.1, from coordinate 2,785,200 downwards.
TATCTCCAGGGACGCCTGGACCTGGACCGGTTCGTCTCGGAGACCATCGGCCTGGGCGACGTGGAGGACGCCTTCCACAAGATGGAACGGGGTGAGGTGCTGCGTTCCGTCGTAGTCATCTGACCGGCCATGCCGCTGGAACTGGTAACGACGGAGGGATTCTTCCGGCTCGACGGGGGCGAGTGGGGGGTCACCAACAACATTTGGTTGATCGGGAACGATCGCGAGGTGCTGGTGATGGACGCAGGACATGATCACGCCCCGATCGTGGAGGCGGTGGCCGGACGGCGGGTGGAAGCGATCCTGCTTACCCACGGCCACAACGACCACATCGACTCGGCGGTGGCGCTACGGGAGGCGGTCGATGCTCCCATCATGCTGCACCCCGACGACCGGATGTTGTGGGACATGGTCTACCCGGACACCGAACCCGACCGGGACCTGGCGCACGGACAGGGACTCAAGGCGGCCGGTCACGAACTGGCGGTGGTCCACACTCCCGGCCACTCGCCGGGATCCTGCTGCTTCCGAGATGAGGCAAGTGGCCTGCTGTTCGCCGGGGACACTCTGTTCAACGGAGGTCCGGGCGCGACCGGTCGCAGCTTCAGTGACCGGCCGACCATCCTGCGGAGTATCCGCGACCTGCTGCTGACCTTTCCGGACGAGACCATCGTCCACACCGGCCATGGGGATAGCACCACCATCGGGGCGGAGCGGCAAGGGATCCTGGAACGGATCAGCGCCCTGGGCATCGACTGAGGAGAGTGCCGGGCGCGGGGGTATACTCGGGCATCGCCCGTCGGAGTGGCGGAATTGGTAGACGCGCTAGGTTGAGGGCCTAGTGCCCTAGAAGGGCGTGGAGGTTCGAGTCCTCTCTCCGACACCTGTTTCACCCGGAGTGCGCTGAGCTGCGAGAGAGCGCGTCTCCGGCCCAATCACCCGAGGCGTCCGACGCCACGTCTTGAGGGGCTTCTCGATCATGAATCCTGATGATCTGGTTTCTCTCGGATGCCAGATAGGCATTCTTTTACGATATCGACCAATATCTACAGTATGGTAGAGCAGATCGTGGTATGGTGGTCGTGTCCAAGGAAGGAGGCACTGGATGGGCGCCGCTGGCGGAGTACTCGATTGGCTGTTGCGTTACGCATCGCTTGGCACGCTCTTGCTGGCGATCGTCGCCGTCGCTGGGGTGATCGCGACCCGCGAACGCAGAGCAGAGAGCAGAGGGAAGCGGGAAGGTGGGGTCGCCACGGATCTCGCCACTATCAAGACATTCATGCATGACGCCGGAGAAGAGTCCAAGGAGAGAGACGAGCGAGAGCGGAAGGTCTCCTCGGACATTGCCAGTATCAACTCGGACATTGTCAGTATCAACTCGGACATTGCCACGATCAAGACATTCATGCATGACGCCCGAGAAGAGTCCAAGGTGAGAGAGAAGTGGGAGCGGAAGGTCGAAGCAGACATCGGCAGTTTGAAGGCATTCGTGCGGGACTCCCCGGCAAAGAACAAAGCGGCGGAGTCGGCCAGCCCCTTGCGGCTGACCGACTACGGGGTCAGCGTCGCCAGGGCTATCGGAGCGCACGAGTGGGCCAGCCAGGAAGCCGACGGACTTGGGGAGACGGTCCGATCGATGGAGGAGTGGGAGATCGCGGACCTCGCTGACGACCGCGCCGGCAGAGCCGAACTGTCTCGACTTATGCGGAAGGTCAGTTACGAAGAAGATATGCCGATCCTGTTGACCCGTGAGGTCCTCGGTCTCGTGCTTCGAGACAAACTGCTTGAGATGAATGAGATGCCAGTCCCGGGATCCACCCGTCGGACGAGCAGCAGCGCCTCCACTCAGCCTTCGGAGCCATCAGCTCCACAGAAGGCGAACAAACCCACACGCCGGCCCACAACCGACCCTCCACGATTGGAGGGTGGGTGAATCAGAACAGACCCGACACCTCGCTGCTACCGCTATCGGTATCCGACGTGACGATGACCGCGAGGTGCTCGACTCCCGGCTGGTAGACCCAGATCGCTCGGTCGAAGTCGTACCCTGTTCCTGAACCGCATCATGATGGTTCCCTCCCGCCAATGCAGGTGAGCTGCCGATCCGGTACCAACCTGCCCTCACGGAGCCTTAAGGGCAGCCGAAACATTGCCAACGGCCGGGTAGGACGGCCGATCTGTCACTCAGGGCCGGTGATACAGTGCTCTCGACGCACGCGAACGGAGAAGTACCTTGTACCGGACTGATCCCTTGCCGATGGGTAGCCCGACCATCCACCGGAGGGCGTTCATTGCCCCCGGCGCACATGTGTACGGCGACGCGGTGATCCGCGCCGAGGCGGTGGTCATGTTCGGGGTGGTAATTCGGGCCGAGTTCGATCGGGCCGAGGTCGGTTGTTACTCCAACATCCAGGACAACGTGGTGATGCATGTGGACGAAGGATTCCCCTGCATCGTCGGCGATCATGCGACGGTGGGGCACAGCGCGGTGCTGCACGGCGCCACCATCGGCAACCACTGTCTGGTCGGGATCGGCTCCCTTGCGCTCAACGGATCATCCCTAGGCGATGGCGCCTGGCTGGCTTCCGGTGCATTGCTTCCCGAAGGCCGGAGCATCCCGCCCTGGACGCTGGCGATGGGTATTCCCGCCAAGCCGGTGAGGGAGCTGACCGAGATCGAGATCGAGCGCCAGCGCCACGGTGTGGAGGCCTACCAGCGTATCGCCACCACCTACCGGCCCTTGACTTCATGACCCTTCGCACCCGACGCTTGCGGCCGATCAGCCGGCGTATCGAGCTGGTGTCGATGGACAGGCATTGCGATGACCTAACCCTGGGCCTCTACGAGCAGGTCGACGCAGACGGCCACACGTTCCTAATCCACACCTATAGCTCGCGCCCGGGCGCGGCTACCCGGACTCGCTTTGTTGCGAGGGCTATGGGAGTACTTGGCGGCATGGAGGTCGACCCGAACAACGCTACGAAGCTGCGGTTCCCGTGCGGGAAATGTCACCGGATCGCTTGCCGGCGGATCTTCCTCGAGGCGACCAAGCTCGCTACCGGCGACTCCCTAGCAGCCAGGCCACTCGAGGTTTTCGACAAGCGCAAGAAGACGACTATCCGGGTGAAGAGTCTCGGCGACGGCGAATATCTGATCGGAACCGTCGGGCTAACTGGCGGCCACGATCGCCGGGCCGCGGTCGCCGCCTTGGGTCTGGTGCGGTTGGGCGGTATGGAAGCGGTTCCCGAGACCAGCGATCGGGTACGTTTCGGGTGCCGAACCTCCCATGATGCGGCAGTGGGCCTGCTTCTGACCCGCGCCTTGGAGGTTAGGGCAGCCCTGCGGGAGATCGAGAGCCGGGCCGCCCGGGGTGTGCTGGTCGCACCCAGCAGCCAGACTCTCTAGCGGGGAGTCACCGGAAGGCTGGCGGCTAGTCAGTTGACCTGGTGCAGCAAGGGCTCGCCTGCTCGTAGCCGGCGACAATTCTCCACCGCCACATCCAGGCTTCTCTCCAGGGTCTCTCTGGTCTGCCAGGCCACGTGCGGAGCCAATACAGTGTTGTCGAGACCCAAGATCGGATCGCTGGGGTCGGCAGGCTCATCGGCGAACACATCGAGACCGGCCGCCGCCAGCCTTCTCGACTCGAGTGCCTCGACCAGCGCCGCTTGGTCGACCACCTCCCCCCGGGCGGTGTTGACCAGGATGGCACCTGGCTTCATCGACGCCAGCATCTGCCGGTCGAGCATCCCGGCGGTGTCCTCGGTAAGAGGAACGTGGAGGGATACGATGTCCGACTCGCGAAGCAGACTTCGCAGATCCCTCCACTCAGCTGTGGCGTCAGGCTTGGGTGAGGTTGCGGTATAGATGACTCTGGCGCCCAGAGCAGCCAGGATGGGCGCCAGAACCCTGGGAATGCTGCCGTAGCCGACCAGACCAACCGTCCGACCCGCGATCTCCAGGCATCCCTCCGGGACTTCGGGCGGGATGTCCCATCCCTTCCCGGCCCGGGTGCGCCCGTGAAACCAGGCCAGGCGCCGCAGGCAAGCGAGCATCAGGGTCAGGGTCATCTCAGCGACCGCCCGGCTGTTGGTCCCCGGCATGTTGCACACCGCGATGTTCCGGGCTGTAGCAGCTGCCACGTCTATGGTGTTCACGCCCACGCCGATCTTCTGCACCAGCCTCAGGTGTGGTGCGGAGTCGATTAGGGCGGCGGTCATGGGTTCGAGGACGTGCCACACCACCTCAGCATCGGCCAGTGCCACGCCCAGACTGGGATGATCATCGGGGGCCACTGTTGCTACGTGCAAGCCGGCCTCGCCGACCACGGCACGCAGCCGCTCCCGCAACCACGGCCCGGCCGTATGGTGGTAGATGACCTTCATGTTCCTGAACCCTCTCGCTGCGTCTCACATGCGGTGCATGGACGGTCCCGTGCCTCTGGCGAACCCTCTCGCACCCTACGCCGACCCAGCACTCGGCTAGGACGTAGAGTAGAAGCCGAGCACCCAGGAGAAGGACAGCATGACACTGGCGCCATACTTCCACATCGGACTCCTCGTGCCGGAACTCGACAGTGCTATCGAACGCTTCGGCGACGTGCTGGGGGTCCGGTTCGCTGACCGGGTGTTTCAGCACACCGAATACTTCGATGATGGGGGTGTCGTGCAGGACCTGACGCTTCACCTCACATATTCGATCGACGGTCCTCCCTACTACGAGTTGATCGAAGCTCAGGGAGATGGCCTATACAGCCTGAAGCACGGGGCAGGTATCCATCATGTCGGGGTGTGGGAGGCGGACTGCGAAGCCAAGCGGGAAGAGCTCCGCGCCAAAGGGATGACCGAGGAAGGGGCGATCTACCGGCCTGATGGCAGCATCATCGTGTCCTTCTTCGAGCCCGGCCCGCTGGGAGGAATGCGGCTCGAGCTGGCGGATCTGGCCCTCAAGGAAGGTCACGAAGCCTGGTTGGAAGGAGGGGAGTTCGTCCGGTAGCAGCAGCTCCTGGAGCGAATCTCCGTGAGGCTTACAGCTGATAACGATTCGAATCCAGCCTTGTAATGAACCTCGTGTGTCCTAGATCACTGTTTTCATGACGAACGCATGTTCGAATATCCGACAGACGTGGCGGGCGATCTATTGGTAGATCCGGACCCGGCTCTGCGACCGGTGGAGCCGAGTAGCTTCTTGGTGCGTATATGAGCGGCTATCAGAAGCGTCGGCAGCGCGTCTATGGCCGGGCCCGGCCCCTCCCTAACAAGAGCAGTTCACCTTCACTATCCGCCCCAGCAGGTGATCTTCCGGTCGGTGGTGATTGCGCATGAGTATCGGTAGCCGCCGGCTACGTGCTGGTATGTGCCTGGAGGGGCATTGGTCTGGCCGTGGCTATTGTCACCCCAGCAAATGGTGGTTCCGTCCAATGCGATGGCACAAGAGTGCAGGTGACCAGCGGCAAGTTGCCGGTACTGACCGTTAGGAGCATTAGCCTGACCGTAATGGTTGTCGCCCCAGCAGGTGATCTTCCGGTCGGTGGTGATTGCGCATGAGAGTCGGTAGCCGCCGGCTACGTGCTGGTATGTGCCTGGAGGGGCATTGGTCTGGCCGTGGCTATTGTTACCCCAGCACGTGATGGTTCCGTCCAGTGCAATGGCGCACGAGTGCCCGTAACCAGCGGTCACTTGGCTGTATTGCCCATCGGGAGTATCAGCCTGACCGAAGCTGTAGTAATCCTCCGGGTCATAGGGGTCCCATTCGCCGTCTCCGTCATAGGAGTCCCACTCTTCTTCATGGGAGTCCCACTCTGCGTCACAATCGACGGACTCTTCGTCGTAGTGGTCCCATTCTTCGTCATAGTTCGGCTCCCCACCCCAGCAGGTGATGGTCTGTTCTAAGGTGACGGCACAAGAATGCACATAACCAGCCGCAACTTGCCGGTATTGGCCGTCAGGAGCTTCGGTTTCGTAGTACCCGTTGGCGCCCCAACAGGTGATGGTCTGGTCCACCGCGATGGCGCATGAGTGCTGGTATCCGACGGCTACTTGCCGGTATTGGCCGTCAGGAGCATCAGCTTGACCGTAATAGTTGTCACCCGAGCAGGTAATGCTCTGGTCAGCAGAGATGGCACACGAGAGATCTTGGCCGGTGGCGATATGAGTGTCAGCAGTTACCGGTACGTTGGATGGTATGGGTTGGAGGTAGAGGCCTCGGGCTAGAAAGGTAGCCATCTGCGCACGGGTGACTTGCCGGTGTGGGCAGAACCTGGGCGGGTCGGTCTGGCATCCGGCAGTTATCCCGGAGTTGGCCAGCGCGTCGATGCCTTTGGCATGGGTGTCGTTGTCGTCGATGTCTGTGAACCTGGCCGGGGGGCCCGCTGGGTCGAGTTGAAAGCTGCGGAGGAGGAAGGTGGCCATCTGTGCACGGGTTACCGCACGGTCGGGGCAGTACTGCATGGGTTCGGTCGAGCAACCGGAAGTTACCCCGATCTCGCCCAGACGCACCACATAGGGTGCCCACCACTCGCCGTCATCTACATCGGCGAACGGATTGACCGCTTGTGAGGGTCGGTCATCCAAAGCGCGAACGATCCACACCGCCATAGTCGAGCGAAGGATCGGTTCATCGGGGCAGAACAGGCTCTCTCCACACTCGGTGCCCTCACCCCTTCGGCTGCGAGCGCGTTGACCCAGGGTGCCAGCACGCCCATTCCCAGGTCTTCGAATCCGGACACACTTGCCTGGTCACGATCACCCGACTGCGCCACCACCGGTGCTAGGGGCAGTAGACCTAGGAAAACAGCTACTACTCCCGTCAGCAGCCGCCACCGTCTAGGTTCGGGTGCCAGCAGCGGATCGGTCACCTTACGAGGTGTAGGGCATCGGTCAGACGCGGGTACCGGCCACTAACTGCTTGGCCAGGGCCACACAGGCGAGAGCGTCCTTGCCGTATCCGTCGGCGCCCATATCGTCGGCGAACTCCTGGGTGACCGGGGCGCCGCCGACCATGATCTGCACCTCGTCGCGCAGGTCGGCGTCGATGAAAGCTTCGATGGTGTGGCCCATATTCGGCATAGTGGTGGTGAGCAGGGCCGACATTCCCAGCACCCTCGCCTCATGCTCCTCCACCGCATCGATGAACTCATCGGCCGAGGTGTCGACCCCCAGATCGACCACCACGAAACCGGCACCCCTCAGCATCATGATGCACAGGTTCTTGCCGATGTCGTGCAGGTCACCCTTGACGGTGCCCATGATCACGGTACCTATCGGCTCAACACCCGAGGCCGAAAGGATCGGTTCGATGTGGCGCATGCCCGACTTCATAGCGCGGGCACACGCCAGCACTTCGGGCACGAATATGAAGTTCTCCCGGAACTTGATCCCCACGATGCCCATCCCGGCGATCAGGCCGTCGTCCATGATTTCGAGCGCCTCGATCCCGCGCTCGAGGGCCTGGCTGGTCAGCCGGTCGACCAGATGGTGCTCGCCCTCGATCAGCGCCGCCGCAATGTCCTGCATGAGAGGGCTGGCCCGGCTGAACAGTGCAATGTTGCGGCCTATCTCCTCCGGCCGTTCTAGGTAGTCCTCGATCTCGTATCGGATCGTCTCATTAGCGATGTCGGACAGCTCGGCCATTACTCGTCTACGTCAGGCCGCCGAGGCCCGTCCGGCATGCCAATCCTTGACGGCCAGGGGGATTTCCAGCAGGTTCTCGATCGGAGTCTGCAGCGGGATAGCACACTCCGGGGCGATCATCTGAACCCCGGCTTCGAGATTGGCCACCACCTCTTGGCGCACCTCTGCCGGTCCCTTGGAGAAGAGGGTCTCCGGATTGTTCACGTTCCCAGCCAGGGCGATGTCGCCGGCCACCGTATCCATCGACTCCTGGGGTCTGTTCTTGGAGTCGTAATGGAAAGCGGCCATCCCGGTCTCGGCTATATAACCCATCCGATCGACCGTCCGCCCGCAGATGTGGAGGATCAGCGGGATTGGGATCCGTTCCACCATCTCGATGTGGAGGTCCTTGAGGAAGCGGAGATAATACTCCCCGGACACCAAGTCTCCGGTGGCATGATCCGGGAACGTGAGCGCATCCGCCCCCGCCTCTATCTGGGCCACGCCGAACAGCACCGAGATCTCCTTCATACGGTCGAGGGCATCCCTGGTCATGGCCGGGTCGTCGTATGACATAAGCAGGAACGGTTCCACCCCGAAGCAGTGATAGCCGAGCGTCCATGGTCCCATCGTCTTGCCGATGATCGCCACCTCGTCGCCGAATTCCCGGCGCAGGATCCTGATGGCGTCGAGTACGCACCTGGTGTCCTGATGATCGAGAAACCCGTCCGGGATGTGGACATCCTCGGGCAGCTCCCAGATGGGTTCCCGCATCCGGACGGTGGGCCAGTTGTCTTTCTGTTCCCACTGCATCTTGCATCCGAGGGCCGAAGACTCCTGGATGATCGAGAACACCGGCATGATGCTGTCGAAACCCAGCTCGGTGTAGCCGGTAGCGGCCAGACGCGCCATCAGCTCCGGGTCGCGGTTGGCCATCGGAAAGTAGGCGTCCACCAAGTCCATCAGCTCCACTGTGGCGATCGACGTAGGGTTGGCCACCGGTGTCCGGTCGACCGGCCGGCGGTCGAGCGCTGCCAAGAACCGCTCGCGGCTGGTCATGGGCTTTATCGGAGCAGCCGTCTGGGTCATTGCTCGGTCAACCTCCCTCGAATGAGCTGCTCTCAGGATTCATGCCGTTGGCGAACCCCCGTCAGGCACGAACTATAGGAGGGTCATCCAGAGGCGGCGGGATCAGACTCACCAGGATCGGGAAGGCGTGCCAACCACTGCGAATGCTACCCGCCGCAGTGCCCGGCGCCCTCCTCCCGGCGACTCGTGAGCCATGCGCCGACCAGCACCACCCCGGTCCCGGCCCATTGCAGGGGCAACACGATCTCGGAGCGGAGAGCCACCCCCAGAACCATGGCGACGATCGGCATTAAGTAGACGGCGACACCGCCCCGAGTGGGGCCTACCCGGCCGACGAAGGCGGTCATGAACACGAACGCCGCCCCGGTATTGATCACTCCCAGCGCGATCACTGCCAGGGTTGGACCGCTGCTCCATGACGATCCTGAGAGGCCCACCAGCCCGGTTGGAGTGGTGATCGCGGCGGCTATCCCGATCGCTCTCATCATTACCGGTACCGCCCCGTAACGTTGTTGGAGAGGTACCGCCAGGTTGATCGAAAGGCCGTACAGGATCGTTGCCGCCACGACTAGTGAGACTCCCCAGGCTGCGGCCGGCGAGGCCCGAGCTACCGGGAAGCTGACCGCCGCCGCTCCTGCGAAGCCGAGCAGGATTCCCAGCCCCTGGCGCAGCCGGGGGAGCGAACGCATCAGCAGCATCGCGATGGATGTGCTGAACAGCGGGACCAGCACGATCAACATTCCGGCCAGGGCGGAGTCGATGTGTTGCTGAGCTATCGGAAATGCCAGAAACGGCACTATCACCCAGGTGATAGCCAATAGCCCGATGCGGGGATAGTCGGTCCGCTCCACTGGTCTTCGGGCCGCCGGAATTGCGACCAGCACGAGGAATCCCAGCGTGATCCTTACCCAAGTGATGGTTGCCGGTGACAGGGCCTCCAGGCTGATCTCGACGAGGAGGAAGGAGGAACCCCAGATGAGGGCTACGGCGGCGAGCAGGATCCACTCGAGCGGACCGAACGGCCCCAGTCGTGATCCGCGCGCGGTGGAAAGCACTGATCGGCGGTTGGGACTGACCGAATCCTGAGGCATCAAAAAATGAGAATAGCGTTATCGACCTCCGGCGGGATACGGCCCCCTACCACTGGACGATGCCGACGCTCCACGCGCCCGATCACAGTTCACGGCGGCTGATCAGGAAGGCACCGAGAAGCACCAATCCGGTTCCTATCCACTGGATGACCAACACTACCTCCGACCGGAAGGTCACTCCCAGCAAGATGGCCACGATCGGCAGGAAGTAGATGGCCACACCGCCACGAGTCGGACCCACCCGCCCGGCGAACCGGGCCATGATCACGAAGGCCACACCGGTATTGACTATCCCTAGTACCGTCACGGCCACCACGGAGGTCATCTGCCAGCTCGAGCTACCCAGACCAGCGATCCCGAAGGGCGCGGTAGCAAGAGCCGAGACGCCCAGCACCCGCACCATCACCGCCGGTGCTCCATACTTCTGCTGCAAGGGAATCGCCAGGTTGAGCCCCAAGCCGTAGAAGACGGCTGCCACCACAGCCAGGAAGATGCCCCACCCTGCGGCTCGGGACTCCGACGCGGCCGGAAGACCCAGTGCGAATGCGCCGACCATGCCCAGGAGGAGCCCGGCGATCTGATGGACTCCGGGTAGGGACCTCAGGAATCCCATGGCGATGGTGGCTGCGAAGATGGGGATCAGGGCATTGATCATCCCGGCTAGGGCTGAGCTGATGTGTTGCTGGGACACCGGACTCAGCAGGAACGGAAAGGTGGTCCACACAGTCGAGAGAGTCACCACCCGCAGCCAGTCCGCCCGGCTGATGCCCCGGCGGGCGGTGGAGAAACCTATGAGGGTCAGGAAACCGAGGGACACCCGTAACCAGGTGATGACCGCCGGTTCCAGCGAGTCGAGCCCGAACTCGATGAGCAGGTAGGACGATCCCCAGGTGAGGGCTAGCGCCACTAGTAACGACCACTCCTGCCATCCGAAGGGCCCTGTCCGGGTCCCCACCGCAGTTGAGAAGATGGGCGACCGGCCGGACCGGCTCAGAGAGTGTGGCATCCGCACCCGAGGCTAACCGGCCCTTGGGGTTGCGAACACCGCGTGTATCATCGGTACGCTGATGGGTATCCCCGCTCCTGCAGGCCTGATCGCTGGCATCGATGAACACGACTGAGATCTCCAGACTGCTCTCCGAGCTCTTGGATCTGTCGAAGGCGTACCTCGAGCAAGAGGCGCTCGCACCCCTGCGCCGGACGGCCCGGTTCGCCGGGATCAGCCTGCTGTCAGGACTTTTCCTGGCGGTGGGCTGGGTGCTGCTGTGGGTGGCCGGTCTCAGATTGATCCAGGACCTGCTTCCCGACACACCACTCTGGAGCGTCCTGGCCTATGGGTTAGCTGCCCTGCTCGCGGTGGGTCTTGCTGCACTGATAGTCCGAGGGGCCAAGCGATCCACGGTGTCTCCATGATCGACCGGGACGCCATCGAGGCCAAGGCGCGGGAGCTGGAGGAAGCCATCTACGGCACCGGCCAATCCCTCCGGTCCAAGGCCGCCATGCGCACGGCCGGGGTAGTAGCCGCCGTGCTCCTCGCCTTCCTGACCGGTCGCAAACGGGGGAGGCGCAAGAGCGCCCGGATCGAGATCCACCGCCTGTAGCCTCGTCGTCACCTCGCCCGGCCCGAGTCGCGGGCCGAGTACTATCGAACCCGCAGGGTCACCCCGTCGCCCGGATCGAGCCGTACCTCGGCCACTTTCCCACCTCTCCGGCGGGTCAACAGAAATCCGAGCACCATCGAGCAACCCAGCACGATGAGCGATCTCCTGCCTTCTCGAGCGCCCCGCCACACGAAGCTCATTCCCTTGCGGATCCACACGGTCCCGTAGTAGCTCACGCGGCTCATGATACCTAGAGGGGCGTCGGCGCTCATCTGCCGGTTGGCGTCACCTTCCTTCTAGAGTGGGACACATGAGACGAACTCCTGGATGGGTAAAGGTCGTGGTGTGGGTGACCGTGGCCGGAATGATCCTCACCCTCCTAGCCGGTGTCCTGTCGATGGGGTTCGGTTAGGGCGATGGAAGCCGGCCGGGCCTTCGAGGAGGGCGAACCGGCCCTACTCCTCGACAGCAAGCACCGCAAGTACCTGCTGCATCTGAACCCGCGGGGGATTTTCCAGTTCCACCTCGGGAACCTCCCCCACGCCGACGTGATTGGGAGTCCGGAAGGGACTCGGTTCCTCTCCTCCCGGGGTGCGCCCCTCATCGCCCTCCGGCCCCGGCTGGGTGACTACATCCTGAAGATGAAGCGGGGTGCCCAGGTCGTCTACCCGAAGGACTTGGGCGCCCTCCTGATGTATGCCGACATCCACCCCGGTTTGACGGTCATCGAGGCCGGTACGGGATCGGGTGCTTTGACCATGGCCCTTACCAGAGCGGTCGGCGCCGGTGGTCGGGTAGTTTCCTGCGAGCTGCGGGAGGACCACGCCCGCCATGCCCGAGCCACCATCGTCCGCCGTTTCGGTGAGGTACCGGACTGGCTGGACCTCCGGGTAGGGGATGTCACCGAAACGGTGTCCGAATTGTCCCATGACCGCCTGATCCTGGACATCCCCGAGCCCTGGCAGGTGGTTCCGGCCGCCACCGGACGCCTTCGCACCGGCGGCATCCTGTGTTGCTACCTGCCAACCGTTCCCCAGCTGCAGCGGCTGCGCGAGACCCTCGACACCACCGGGAGGTTTCTCGACATCGAGACCTTCGAGGTGCTGATCCGCACCTGGAACGTCAAGGGCCGGTCGGTGCGTCCGGACCACGGCATGGTGGGCCACACCGGTTTCCTGACCGTGGCTCGCTGTATACAGCCGGCCTGAGGTGGGCGAGACGGGTCCCTCGGTCCCGGCCAGGGAGGATCCACCGGTATGACCCCCTAACGCCTTTATACTGCTCCGGGTAGCAAGCGGACGGTGGAATGCCCGACAGACGGGAACGGTACGAGTACGAACGCCAGCTCGGTGCCCTGCGAGGCACCGTACATGCCCTGGAGGAGGAGGTAACGGTCCTCAGGCGGCGACTTCAGGACGCCCCCCGCCGGGTCCGGATGCTGGAGACCCGCCTGGCCGAGACCAAGGGCCAGCTGATCAGGGCCGCCCAGAAGAACGAGAAGCTCAGCTCCGTTCTCGAGGAGGGCCGGGAGCAACTGGCCATGCTCCGCGAGGAAGTGGAGAAGCTGACCACCGCCCCCAACCCGTTCGCCACCGTCCTGGCGGTCAACAGCGATAGCACCGTGGACGTGATGAGCGGGGGACGCCGGATGCGGGTCAACGCCCAGCCCTCCATCGAGATCAAGCAGCTGCAGCGGGGCCAGCAGGTGCTGGTCAACGACTCCATGAACATCGTCGAGGTTCGTGACTTCGACCGGCTCGGCCAGGTCGTCTCCATCAAGGAGGTGCTGGACGAGGATCGCCTCCTCGTGCTGGCCCATGCCGATGAGGAACGGGTGGTAGAAGCGGCAGCTCCGCTCCGAGGGGTGTACCTACGGCCCGGTGACCATATCCGGATCGACTCCCGGATCGGTCTGGCCTTCGAGAAGCTGATCAGACCCGAGGTGGAGGAGCTGGTTCTCGAAGAGGTGCCCGATGTCACCTACGAGCAGGTGGGTGGCCTGGCGGAGCAGATAGAGGCCATCCGGGACGCGGTGGAGCTCCCATATGTCCACCGGGACCTGTTCGAGGAGTACGGCTTGGTGGCTCCCAAGGGCGTGCTGCTGTACGGTCCGCCGGGGTGCGGCAAGACCTTGATCGCCAAAGCAGTGGCCAACAGCCTGGCCGAAGCGGTGGCCCGCCGGGCCGGCCGGGACGATGCCCGCTCCTACTTCCTGAACATCAAAGGTCCGGAGCTCCTGAACAAGTACGTGGGGGAGACCGAGCGCCAGATCAGGCTCATCTTCCAGCGGGCCAAGGAGAAGGCCGACGAGGGTGTTCCGGTGATCGTGTTCTTCGACGAGATGGACTCGCTGTTCCGTACCCGGGGTAGCGGCATCTCCTCCGATGTCGAGTCGACCATCGTTCCCCAGCTCTTGTCCGAGCTCGACGGGGTGGAGAGGCTGAAGAACGTGATCGTGATCGGCGCCTCCAACCGGGAGGATCTGATCGATCCGGCCATCCTTCGACCGGGACGGCTGGATGTGAAGATCAAGATCGCCCGTCCCAACGTCCAGGCGGCCAAGCAGATCTTCGGTATCTACCTGCACCCGGATCTTCCCTTCGATGCAGGAGCCCTCGAGAACCAAGGCGGCGATCCAGACGCTCTGGTGAGCCGCATGATCGAGGAGGTTGTGAGCGTCATGTATGCCGAAAGTGAGGAGAACCGCTTCCTCGAGGTCACCTACCAGAACGGTGACCGGGAAGTCCTGTACTTCCGGGACTTCTCCTCCGGCGCCATGATCGAAAACATCGTGCGGAGGGCCAAGAAGGCCGCCATCAAGCGCCGGATCGCCGGTTCCTCGGGTGGGATCGACGTCGGGGATCTTCTCGTGGGCATAAGGCAGGAGTTCCGGGAGCACGAGGACCTGCCGAACACCACCAACCCGGACGACTGGGCCAAGATCTCGGGCAAGAAGGGGGAACGGATCGTCTACGTGCGCACCCTGATCGAGCAGGAGGACGAGTCGAGGACCATAGAGGTGGCCGGGACCGGCCAGTACCTGTAGGTGAGCCGGGCAACCATGGTCATCTCGCAGCTCGTTCAGGCGCGCGCCGATCGGGACATCCACTCCTCGATGTGCCGATGAACCGCCGGGCGCGGATCTGAACATGGCAACCCCTACGGTCATAGGTACCGAGACCGAGTACGGAATCACCATCCGCAACCAACCGGACTTCAATCCGACCCTGGCCTCCTCGCTGGTGGTCAGCTCCTACCGGGGGAGCAGAGCCCGAGTCCAGTGGTCCTTCGACGAGGAGACACCCGGCCGGGATGCCCGCGGTTCGGGCCATGAGGACTTCGGGCTCGGCGAGACTGTCGACAGCGGTCTGGTCAATGTGGTCCTCTCCAACGGCGCCCGTTTCTACGTCGACCACGCCCATCCCGAGTACTCGAGCCCTGAATGCACTGATCCCCTCGAAGCAACTCTCTACGACAAAGCGGGGGAGAGGGTCCTCTCCGCCGCCGCCTCGGCGGTGCGGCTCATGCTCAGGAGAGGCGAGCATCTCTACCTCCACAAGAACAACAGCGACGGCAAGGGCAACTCGTACGGATACCACGAGAACTACCTGCTGTCGCGCTCCTTGCCCTTCTCGGACCTCATCCGGTACGCCACCACCTGGCTGGTGACCCGCCAGGTGTTCACGGGTTCGGGAAAGCTCGGAGCGGAGAACGGGCGGCCCGGCACTCGTTACCAGATCAGCCAGAGGGCGGACTTCTTCGAGGAGGAGGTGGGGCTGGAGACGACCCTCAAGCGGCCCATCGTCAATACCAGGGACGAGCCCCATGGTGAGCCCAGGAAGTACCGGCGGTTCCATGTCATCATCGGTGACGCCAACATGTCCGAGGTGCAGACCTTCGTCAAGCTCGGAACCACCGCGCTGCTGCTCGCCGCCATCGAGGACCGGGCTATTCCGGAAGCTCTGGAGCTAGCCGATCCGGTCCAGGCCACCTGGCTGACCAGTCGCGACCTCTTCCAGAAACGACCATTGTTGCTGGCCGATGGTTCCACCGCCACCGCCCTGGAGCTGCAGTTCACCTACTACGAGTGGCTGTCCAAATACGCCGAGCAGCAGTTTCCCGAACCGGTCTGGGGTGATGTGATCACCGAATGGGGAGGCATCCTGGAGGACTTGGAGGTGGACTTCCTACGGACCTCGGACCGGCTCGACTGGTCCGCCAAGCTACGCATGTTGGAGGGCTTTCGCCGCCGGGACGATCTGGAATGGACCCATCCGAAGCTGGCCATGGCCGCCCTCCAATACCACGACACCGACCGGCGGAAGGGCCTGGCCTACCGCCTGGAGGAGCGTGGCTTGCTGCGTCGCCTGTTCACGGACGCCGAGCTGGATCGAGCCACCACCGATCCGCCCACCGGAACCCGTGCCTACTTCCGGGGCCGGTGTGTGCAACGGTTCTCCGGATCGCTGGTGGCCGCCAACTGGGACTCGCTGGTGTTCGACATAGGCGAGGAACCGCTGAAGCGGGTGCCTATGATGGAGCCGCTCCTCGGAAATAGGGACCTGGTCGGGGAGCTACTGGACGCCTCACCGGAAGCTGGCGACCTGCTCGACGCTTTTGGGGGGTAGCTGACAGGCAGTCGGTCGGGGATAATCAGCCCATGATCGGCCGTCGGGGAGTCGGGAGACACCGGGTTTGGCGATCGTCACAGGAGGAGGATGATGGCTCAGAGACGTCGATACGAACAACGCAGCCCCCGAGACCGGACCGAACCGGGTACCTCGGCGGCCCGCCCTGCGGAGCAATCAGATGTGACCAGGATCGATGACCTGCTGGATGAGATCGACTCGGTTCTCGAGGAGAACGCCGAGGAGTTCGTGAAGAACTACGTACAGAAGGGCGGCGAGTGAACCGGCCGTTCCTCGACGCTCCGATACCGCGGGCGAGCTTCACCGAGCTGATCCACTCCCTCGAGCTGGGTCCCAGGTGGCCGGCTCTGCCGGACAGCTCCCCCACTTCGATTCCGACCCCGGAGGCGACGACCGTGCTGGCTCTGCGGTTCGATCGGGGGGTGGTGATGGTGGGGGATCGCCAGGCTACCGCCGGCTACGACGTCGCCCACCGGCGGGTTCGCAAGGTCTTTGCGGCCGATGCCTACTCGGCTGTGGCGATTTCGGGCACCGCCGGGCTGGCTGCCGAGATGGTGCGGCTCTTCCAGACCGAACTGGAACACTACGAGAAGCTGGAGGGGGTTCGTCTCAGCCTGGACGGGAAGGCCAACTACCTGGCTCGCATGGTCAGGACCCAGCTGCCCCTGGCGATGCAGGGCTTCGTGGTGGTCCCGCTCTTCTGCGGAGTGGAACCGGGCGAGGCTAGCGGGCACGTGTTCACGTTCGATGCAGTGGGAGGACGCTACGAGGAGCGGGACTTCGGAACGGCCGGATCGGGTGGTAGGGAGGCGCGCTCCTACCTGCGGACCGTCTACCGGTCCGACTCCGACCGGAGCACCGCCGTGGATCACGCTATAGAGGCGCTGGTGGCGGCGGCCGGCCAAGATCTGGCCACTGGGGGGCCGGATGTCCGGCGCGGAATCTACCCCGACGTGCTGGCGGTGACCGCCGACGGGCTGGAGGAGGTAAGCCGGACGGAGGTGGCGTCCGCGGCGGAGAGGGCACTGGAGGTGGTTCGGTGACTCTGCCCTTCTATGTGCCACCGGAGCAGCTGGTCAAGGACCGGGCCGAGTACGCCCGCAAGGGAATCGCCCGGGGGCGTTCGATCGTGGCGATGGAAGCCCGAGAGGGCGTTCTGATCCTGGCTGAGAACCCCAGCCGCACTCTCACGAAGATCTCCGAGATATACGATCGGATCGCCTTCGCGGGAGTGGGCAAGTACAACGAGTTCGAGTCGCTCCGAGTCGCCGGGATCCGGTATGCAGACATAAAGGGATACCAGTACGGACGCAAGGACGTGAGGGCCAGGAGCCTGGCCTCGGCCTTCTCCCAAACCTTGGGAAATATCTTTGTCCAGGGCCCCAAACCCTTCGAGGTGGAGGTATTGATCGCGGAAGTGGGAGCTTCCGAATCGGAGGACCGCCTGTTCAAGGTCACCTACGACGGCACCCTGTACGACAAGCGCGGCTACACCGCGATCGGAGGCAAGTCAGACGCTCTGTCGGACCGGCTGGGCCAGACTTACGATGGTGCTGCCACCGTCGAGGAAGCCCTCAGGAAGGCAGCCACGGCCTTCCGCGACATCGAGGATCGAGACATCGGTGGCTGGGAGGCTGCCCTCCTGGAGAGGGAAGGCGACAAGCGCCGTTTTCGCCGCTTGCCCAAGGAGCAGCTGGCCGACATCTGAAACCGATGTAACGCAGAGGCCAACCGGTAGTATCCGGGTCATATGTCGAAAGGCTCTCGAACACTCCTCAACGGCCCGGGTCACTCCGGCCCGATGACCGTATGAAAAGGCGGATCTTCGGCATAGAGAACGAATTCGGCATCACCTGCACCCTGAGGGGCCAGCGCCGGCTCAGCCCTGACGAGGTAGCCAGGTACCTGTTTCGAAGCGTGGTGTCATGGGGCAGGTCCTCCAACGTGTTCCTCGAAAATGGCGCCCGCCTCTACCTGGATGTGGGTAGCCACCCGGAATATGCCACCGCCGAGTGCGACGACCTATACGACCTGGTCGCCCATGAGAAAGCGGGGGAGCGGATCCTGGAGCACCTACAGCGCTCCGCCGAGCACCGGTTACGCGACGAGGGGATCCGGGGAGACATCTTCCTGTACAAGAACAACACCGACTCGGCGGGCAACTCCTACGGCTGCCATGAGAACTACCTGGTGGAACGGAGGGTGGAGTTCCAGACCCTGCTGGACATCCTCATACCGTTCCTGGTGACCCGCCAGATCTATACCGGCGCCGGTAAACTCCTGCAGACCGCCACTGGTACGGAGTTCTCGATCTCCCAGCGCGCCGACCACATCTGGGAGGGCGCTTCCTCGGCCACCACCCGATCCCGCCCGATCATCAACACCAGGGACGAACCTCACGCCGACGCAGAGCTCTACCGCCGGTTGCACGTGATCGCGGGAGACTCCAACATGAGCGAGTACGCCACCTACGTCAAGGTGGGCACCGCCCTGGCGCTGCTGGAGATGATCGAGTCCCGGGTCATTTTCAGGGATATGACCTTGGAACACCCGATCCGGGCTATTCGCCAGATCAGCCGGGACGCCAGCTGCCGGAAGATGCTCCGCCTGGCCAACGGACGGGTGCTCTCGGCTCTCGATATCCAGTGGGAGTACCTCGAGCGGGTCATCCGCTACGGTCGCAGCCCCGGTTTCGAACCGGCTGTCCAGAAGGCGGTAGAGATGTGGGAGCACCTACTCACCGGCTTGGAGAAGGACCCTCTTGGGTTGCACCGGGAGATCGACTGGGTCATCAAGCATCACCTGATCGAGCGGTACCGGCGCAAGCACGGGTTGGAACTGAAGGACCCGCGGGTGATGCTGATCGACCTCAGCTATCACGACGTGGCTGAGGCCCGAGGTCTGCACAACCTGATGGGTCGCAGGGGGCTGGTCGAACGGATGGTGACCGACACGGCCATCGCCACCGCCACGAGGAAGCCCCCCCAGACCACCCGGGCCCGCCTCCGGGGCGAGTTCATCGCGGCGGCCAAAGCCCGGAAACGGGACTTCACCGTAGATTGGGTGCACCTCAAGCTGAACGACCAGGCACAGAGAACCGTCCTCTGCAAGGACCCGTTCAAGGCGACCGACGAGAGGGTCGCTCGCCTGATCGCCAGCCTCTAGATAGGGTAGAAGACCGGTACTAGCGCAACCACGATGCCGAGAACCGCGACCGTGAGTGGTGTGCCGACCCGTGCATAGTCGATCGCCCGATAGCCGCCCGCCCCCATGACCAGCAGGTTGGCCTTGTGGCTGAAAGGGGTCATGAAGGCGGCCGAGGCGGCCAGGCTGATACCCATCATGGCCGCGTAGGGGTTCAGCCCCAGCTGGGCGGCGGTCTCCAGAGCGACCGGGGCGAGTAGGACCACCGCCGGAGCCCCGTCCAGACATTGGCTGAGCAGGCTGGCCAGCAGCACCAGTGCCACCAGGATGGCATAGTTGCCCAGGGGGCCGACCACCTCCTTCACCCCGGTCACCAGCAGGAGCGCCGCACCGGTCCCTTCCATGGCGGCTCCGATGGGAAGCACCGCTGCGACTAGGAAGAGGGTTCGCCATTCGATAGCCCGGTAGGCCTCTTCCATCGTGACGGTGCGGAAAAGGAGCACCAGGCTGGCGGCGGTGAAGGCCGCCACGTGGATCGGCTGGATACCGAACACGACCATGGCCACCATCAGGAGCAGAGCGCCCAGCGCCAGGGGGGCCTTGTCGTGTCGCCTGGGCCGCAGTCCCACGGGGGAGAGCACCACGAAGTCGGGATGCGAGCCCAGCAGCCGGATCCGTTCCCACGGGCCCTGCACCAGGAGGGCGTCGCCGAGTCTGAAAACGAGATCCGCCAACCCCCGATAGATCGATCGCCCTTCCCGCCAGACGGCCAGCAGCTGAAGTCCGTGCCGGTTGCGGAACTCCAGATCACGCAATCTCTTCCCGACCACTGCGGACCGGGGCGCCAGTGCTACCTCAACCAGACCGAAGTCTTCGGACTCGAGCTCCGACTCGTCGACCTGGGAGTCCACCTGGAGGTCGCCGATCCGCAGCAGGCGTTCGATCCGGGCGGGATCGCACGCCACCAGTAGACCGTCACCAACCTCTATCACCTCATGGGGAGACACCGCCAGCCTGGTGACCTGATCCCGGATGATGGCCCCGACAGTAACGCCCACCAGCTCACCGAGGCGGCTTCCTCCGACTGTCGACCCCACCAGGGGTGAGCCCGCCGGGACCCGCAGTATCGATAGGTGACCCTCGACCGATTTCAGAGCCGTAAAACCTAGTTTCCTGACCCGGAAGTTCGGATCGGATTGCATCCTGTGCAGATCGGTGCGGGCACCGAGGGCGACTATCCGATCCCCGGCCTGGAGGACTTCGGTGGCGAGATGCTCACGTAGGGTCTCCTCCCCCCGCTCGACGGCCACGATCACCGCTTGGAAACGGTCGCGGAATCGGGCCTCCTTGGGTGTCATCCCGGCCAGCTTGGACGAACCCAGCACTTCGGCTCGGATGGCGCTGAAGCCTTGCATGGGGCGGGGAAGCTGGCCGGCGGTGGTGGGCTGCAGGTCCATCCTCCCCACCCGCAGGATGTCCTCCAGATCCGACAGCTGCCCCTCCACTAGCAGCACGTCTCCCCGCTCGAGCAAGGTGTCCGCGTTAGGAACCAGGCTTCGGGCTCCAGGGCGCAGGATGGAAACCACTTGGATACCCAGCGCGTCCGACAGGTTGGCGTCGGCCAGGGTGACCCCGTCGAGTGGGGAGTCGGGCGGGATCTTGATGGTGAACAGCCGGTCTCTGAGGTGATAGATATGGGTCAGGTCAGTTACTTCTGATTCATCCGTGCCCGCTTGGCGATGGGGAAGCAGCCTCCGTCCCAGGGTGATCATGAACAGGGTCCCGACCACCAGAAGCGTCCCTCCCACCGGGGTGAAGTCGAACAGCCCGAACGGTTCCAGCCCCCGCTCCGCCAGGATGGTCGCCGCCACGATGTTCGGCGGGGTTCCCACCATGGTGGTGGTTCCCCCCAGGATCGACCCGAAGGCCAGGGGCATGAGGAGGCGGGAAGCCGGTATCCCGGTCCGCCGGGCCACTCCGGCCACCGCCGGCATCAGCACCGCGGTAGCGGCGATGTTGTTCATGAAGGCGGACAGGACCCCGGCCACCAGCATCAGCGTGATGATCAAGGGAATCTCCTTGCCACCTACCAGGGCATACACCTTGGCTGCCACCATATCGGCAATGCCGGTGTAGAGGAGGGAGGCGCTGATTATGAACACCGCCAGCATCGTGATCACCGCCGGCGAGGAAAAGCCGTCGAACGCCTCGCCCGGGCCCACATACCCACCCAGGATCAGAACCACGAGACCCAGAAAAGCAGTCAGATCCACCGGCAACTTGGCCGTGAGGAACAGGTAAGCCATCACCACCACCAGCAGCAACAACAGACCGATCTGCCAGGTCAAAGGTGGCCGACCTCCTCCAGTGCGTGATCGTACCCGCACGAGTCGGGCCTCACCCGCCACAACACGGAACCTACCACCCCCCATTCCTCCACATCAGGACCTCCACGGCCGGACCCCGGTCACTTCCCCGGTGCTCTCCCATCGAGGTGCCCGTACCGTCGACCTGATAATACCCGCCGCCGGCGAGGCAGCGGTGAATCCGCAACCAGGAAGGTCCTCTACGGAGGGGGTCTCCGGTCCGGTCTAGCATGGTGCCATGAGAGTACGGCGGCTGGGTTGGTTGGTTGTGGTTGGGGTCCTCGTCGTGGGGCTGTTACCCACAGGTCCGGTGGCGGCTCAGCTCGGCGAGGGTGAGGATGCCTGGTTCGAGGATATCGGCGGGAATGTGTTGGCACCTTGGATCAAGGCTATCGACGCCGCGTAATTACTCGGCGATCGTCGACCGTGCTGCTTCCGGCGCGATGCTGATAAGAGTCAGGGAAGGAGCTGCCCGAGCCTCCGACGGATGTCTCACCCATCGATCGGACCTGGCTGGGGTAAACCAGATCTACCCCGTCGGACTCGACACGTGGGGGGATCGGTCCGGAGTCGTGGAGGCATACGCCGACGAGTTCGGGGGCGGCTTCCCTGAGATCCGGTTCACCGGCAACGTAGCCGGCTGTGACGCCGGTACCACCTCTCAGGCCTTCCGAAGTGCCGTGATGGGGCGGGTCAACTGGTACCGAGCCATGGCCGGCCTGAATCCCGTGTCGGAGAACCAGACGTATTCGGACAGCGCCCAGCAAGCCGCGCTCATGATGGACGCCGAGAACGACCTCTCTCACACTCCGGGTCCTGATTGGGCCTGCTATAGCGCTAGCGGCGCGACCGCAGCCGGGTCCTCGAATCTCAGTTTGGGGTATCACGCTCCTAACGCGATCGACGGTCAGATGCGCGACCCCGGCAGCAACAATCGACCCGTCGGTCACCGGCGCATGATCCTGCACCCGCCGAGCAGAGAGATGGGGACCGGGGATGTGCCGAACGCGCACGCTCTGTGGGTGTTCGACGACCACATCTGGGAAACCGACGCAGACATTCGTAGCGTCCGGAACTTCGTCGCCTGGCCACCTTCCGGCTTCGTGCCTCGCCAGTCCGCATGGGGCCGCTGGTCCTTCTCGCTGGCCGGGGCTGATTTCTCCAATGCCACCGTGGTCGTGTCCCACTGGGACGACCCGGTCGAGGTCGAGATCCTGGCACGCGAGACCAACGTAAACCGCGTGCCCGGCTCGGCCATCGTCTGGGCGGTCGCCGGTGACGACAACTCGCGGCCCATAAATCAGTTGCTGGCCCTGCCGGACGACGAGGATGCGTGTTTCTTCGTCACCATCGGCAACGTCCGGATCAGTAGTGCCCTACAGGAACCGTACGAGTACGCCACCTGCATCCTGCCGCCGGCCGGCTGAACCAAGTCGGATCTACTCAGAACGGCCAGACCCCGAGCACGATGGTGGGTGAGGTAACCGCACTAGAGTGTCTCTCATGGTCACCCGATCGGCTCAGGTCAACATAGGTTTCGCCGCCCCTGGTGTTGAGACGGTCCCCGAGACCTTCACCCGTCCGGTCACCGACGAGGGGGATCACGACCGGTTCGCTCACTATGTGAACAAGGACGCCTCGGCCCGTGCCTACGTGGAGGGAACCCCCGTACGGGCGTTGTGTGGGAAGGTGTGGGTTCCCAGCCGTGACCCTTCCCGATACCCGGTATGCCCCACCTGCGAGGAGATTCGCCAGCAGATCTTGAGGCTCTTCGAGAACTGACCAACGTCGTCGATTCCTCCCCACCTGCCCGCCGGTTGGATACAATGCATTACCGATGAGTGCGGTAGTGGAGCGCCGAATCAACCTGCTCGCCTGCCTACTCAACTCGGACCGGCCGGTCACCGCGGCTCGGATCAGGGAAACCGTGGCCGGTTACGGGCAGTCCTCCGACCTGGCCTTCCACCGGATGTTCGAGCGGGACAAGGAGAGCTTGCGCAGGCTGGGAATTCGTCTGGAACTGCGCGCCACCGACGGTTGGGAGCTGGAGTCGGGATACGTGGTCCCCGACGAGAACTATCGCACTATCGACCCGGGCTTCACCGAGGACGAGCGAACCGCCCTAGCCCTAGCAGTCCACATGGTCCGCGCCGGTGGCTCGCCCGCCGGAGCGGACGCCCTGCTGAAAATGGGCGGGGCGCGTTCCGTCCGGGCGGGCAAACCGGTGGGCGCCGACCTCGGCTTGGCCAGCAACCGGTTGCATCCCCTGTTCCAGGCAGTACTCGATCGGTACCGGTTGAGCTTCGTTTACCGGGGACGGCCGCGCCTTCTGGAGCCATATGGCATGTGCCACCGACGGGGCCACTGGTATTTCGCCGGTGCCGAACCAGGTAAGAGCGGGGAGACCCGTACCTACCGGTTGGACCGGGCGGACGAGATGAGCATCGAGGGTCCGGCTGCTGCGTTCGAGCGGCCTGCCGGGTTCACCGCCCGAGATATCCTCTCGTCCCTTCCTTGGGAGCAGACTTCGGACGGGTCGATGGCCCGGGTGCGCTGGGACGCCGATGTCGCCTGGTGGGCCGGGAGGCGCTTCCCCGACGCCCGGTTGGTGGAGACCGCTCCGGACGGCTCCACCGTGCTGGAGATCCCCTACTCGGCCAGCGAGAACTTCGTCGATCTCATCCTGGACATGGACAGCAAGGCGGTGATCCTGGAGCCACCGGAGCTGAGGGCCGAGCTGATCCGGCGGGTGAGGGGGCAGGGGTGACCGCGGCGTCCACCCAGCGGCGGCTGACCCGGATCCTGTCGGTGGTCCCGTGGGTTCAGGCCCACACGGATCCGACAGTTTCCGAGGTGATGGAACGATTCGGGTACCGGACCAAGCGGCAGCTGTCTGCCGACCTGGCGCTGCTGTTCATGTGTGGAGTTCCCGGCTACGGACCGGGAGACCTCATCGTGGCCATGATCGACAACGATCGGGTGGTGATCGAGATGGCGGACTACTTCGCCAGGACGATCAGGCTCACCCCCTCCGAAGCGCTCGGGCTGCTCAGCCCGGCGATGGCGGTGACCGGCACCAGCCAGGCCCTCCCGGCCCTGCAGAGCGCGGTCGACAAGCTGGTATCGGCCGTGTTCCCCGATGCGCCCGGAACCATCGATGCCGAGCTACCCCCCGAGCCGGAGCACCTCGAAGCGCTCCGGAAGGCGGCGGCCGAGTGCCGAGTCGTGCAGATCACCTACCTGTCCGCCGCGGCCAACCGGACAACCACCCGGGAGGTCGAGCCGCTTATGGTTCACGCATCGATGGGAAGGTGGTACCTGTCAGCCAGATGCCGGCTCGCCGAGGCCCACCGAACGTTCAGAGTGGATCGGATCCGATGGCTGCACGAACGACCTGACCACTTCCGCTCGCACCCGGAGGCCGGATATCCGGAGATCGGGTTCACGCCCTCGGCCGATGCGATCTACGCCACCCTGGCGCTGGACCCCGAGGCACGCTGGGTAGCCGAGTACTACCCGGTCGAGCTGATCCAGGACACGGGGGACGAGATGCTGGTCAGGTTCGCAACCTCCGATCCGCGGGTGGCGGCCCGCCTGCTCATCCGGCTCGGGAACCCGGCCCGTCTGGTCGAAGGTGACGAGGTGGCAGACGAGCTGAGGCGGCTCCGCCAAGCCATCCTGGCCCGCTACGGGGAGGAGTGAGCGCGGCCAGGCAGGCACCGGTAGGTGGGTAGCATCAGGGTATGCTCGACACGTTCAGCGGTTCCGAGATCCTGGTCATCGCCGTAGTTGCCCTGGTGGTGTTCGGCCCACAGCGACTCCCCGAGATCTCCCGCACGCTCGGCGGCTACCTGCGGGAGTTGAAGTCGGCCGTCCGGGACCTGCGGGAGGGGATCGAGGAAGAGGTCGGTCCGCTTCGAGAACCCATCCAGGAGATCCGCAAGGACATCTCCAAACCGGTCACCGAGGTGCGCCGGACGCTGACCGAAACGGCCGACACCGCCAAGTCGGTGGGGAGAGACCTCAAGCGATCGGTCAAGGAGCCTGTCGAAGCGCCCAGACCGGATACCGCCAACTCGACCCCGGGGGAAGCCACGTCCGATGCACCGCAGGCACGCTGGATAGCCCCGGAACCGGTTACCGGAGTCTCGCCCAGCAAGGTCTGGGAAGGACTGGATGATCCTGTCCCCCCATCGGCCCATCCCCCTCCCGACGACGGGCAGCAACCTGATCGGACAGAAGAGGAGCCCAAGCAGGCCGCCAACGAAGGCGGGGCACCCGATGAGGACTCCGGCGGATCAGAGGATCCTGTCTCGAAGCGTCCATGACCGACGCCTCGGATCCGTCACTCCAGCCCCTCGTCGGACATCTCACCGAACTACGGTTGAGGCTGATCAAGTCGCTCATCGCCGTCGCGGTGGGCGCTGTGGTGGCCTTCTTCTTCCGCCATCAGATGCTCGATCTGCTGCAGAGTTCCTACACCGACATCACCGGTGACACGCTGGTGGTGACCGGCCCCACCGATCAGTTCTCGATCGCCATGCGGATGTCGCTGTTCGGAGGTACCTTCCTGGCCAGCCCGGTGATCTTCTACCAGGCTTGGGCCTTCGTGAACCCAGGGTTGACGGCCCGGGAACGCAAGTGGGCTTTTCCGGTGGTGGCGGCTCTGGTGATCCTGTTCTCGCTCGGAGTCGGTTTTGCCTACTGGAGCCTGCCCAGAGCGGTCGGGTTCCTGGTGTCCATCTTCGATGATCTGACCAACCTGTGGACGGTCGAGCTCTACACCCGGTTCGTGATCCGCTTCATGCTGCTGTTCGGGATCTCTTTCCAGTTCCCGGTGTTCCTGTTCGGGGCAGCGGCGGCCGGAGCGGTGTCCTCGGACAAGCTGGCCGGCGGCCGGCGCTGGGCATTGCTGATAATCGTGGTCGTGGGGGCGGTGGTGAGTCCGACCGGCGACCCGGTCACCCTCCTCCTGCTGTCCACCCCGCTCTACCTGCTCTACGAGGCCACGATCTGGATCATCCGGTGGACTCTCAAGAAGTGAGTGTCCGGACCTTCTTCCAATCCCAACCGTTCAAACCCGATCCCTTCCAGGTCATGGCTGCCGAGGCGGTGGAGCGGGGGCGATCGGTGGTGGTGACCGCTCCCACTGGGGCCGGCAAGACCTTGGTAGCGGAGGCGGCGGTGCATCTGAGCCTCCAGGAAGGCCGCCGGGCCTTCTACACCACCCCACTGAAGGCGCTCTCCAACCAGAAGTTCCGGGACTTCACGGCCATCTACGGTCCTGGTCAGGTCGGCCTGCTCACCGGGGACAACACCATCGACAGCCGGGCTCCGCTGGTGGTGATGACCACCGAAGTGCTGCGAAACATGATCTACTCCGGCGCGGACTTGAGCGCCGTGGAGACCGTGGTGCTCGACGAGGTCCACTACCTACAGGATCGGTTCCGGGGAGCAGTCTGGGAGGAGGTGATCATCCACGCTCCCCGCCACATCCGGCTGGTCTGCCTATCGGCAACCGTGGCCAACGCCGGTGAGTTTACGGACTGGCTGCGCGCCCGGAGGGGCCCTACCGAGCTCGTCATCGAGGACCACCGGCCGGTGCGGCTCGAGAGGTGGTGGGCGGTATGGGACCGGTACGCCCGCGAGGTGCAGGTGCTGCCGCTGTTCCTGGACAGCGCGGCGGGTCTGCAACCGAACCGCTCGATCCCTCGCCTCCTGGCCCGGCGGGGCGGCCGGCGACGGAGATTCGCTGCTCCCAAACGGATCGAGGTGGTCGAGCATCTGGCCTTTCTCCGTATGTTGCCGGCTATCTACTTCGTCTTCTCCCGGGTGGGCTGCAGTCAGTCGGCTGCGCGAGTCGCCGATGCGGGGATCGACCTCACCGACGACCAGGAGCAGGCTGAGATCCGTCGACGGGCCGAGCTGGGAACGGCCGGCATCGAAGCAACGGACCTCAGAGCGCTCGGATACGATCGCTGGCTGGCGGCCCTCGAGCGCGGTGTGGCCGCCCATCACGCCGGGCTGGTGCCTGCCTTCAAGGAAGTGACCGAACAGCTGTTCTGCGACGGGCTGGTCAAGCTGGTCTTCGCCACCGAAACCCTCGCTCTGGGCATCAACATGCCCGCCCGGACGGTGGTGCTGGACCGGCTCAGCAAATACACCGGGGAGGGACACGAGCTGCTGCTGCCGGGGGAGTTCACCCAGCTGACCGGACGGGCGGGGCGCCGGGGGATAGATACGGTGGGCCACGGGGTGGTGCTCCACTCGCCCTACCTTCCCTTCGAGAGATTGACCTCGATCGCAGAACTCGGCAGCCATCCGCTGCGATCCAGCTTCCGGCTCAGCTACAACATGGTGGTCAACCTGATCGCCAACTACCCGCGCCGCCAGGCCGAACACTTGCTCGAAGCCTCCTTCGCCGAGTTCCAGAGGCGGCGGGCTACCGGCAGGGGACGCCGGAGACGCCGAACCAAGACGTCCGCCAACAACCGGAGCAACAGTCTGGTGAGTAGGTTCCATCGGGCCCGGGGACTGCTGGAGGAGCGGGGCTACCTCCAACGCTGGAGCCTGCTCCCGCCCGGAGAGGCGCTGAGGAAGGTCTACAACGAGATGGACTTCTTCCTGGTGGAGTGTCTCCGGGCCGGCGGCTTCGATGCGCTCACCCCTCCCGAGCTGGCTGCCCTGGCCTCCACCTTCGTCTACGAACCCCGGCGTAACCACGATCCGGCCCCCGGCTTGCCGACCATTACCCTCGAGCACCGCTGGGAGGTGCTGATCGATCTCTGGAGCGGCCACGCCGCCGCTGAGCGGGCCGGCCGTCTCCCGGTGACCCGGCGGCCGGAGCAGGGCTTCGGCCATCTCGCCTTCGCCTGGGCGAAACATCGGAATCTGGAGGTGCTGCTCGAGGATGAATCCCTGGATCCCGGTGACTTCGTGAGGAACGCTCGGCAGGTGCTGGACGTCCTGCGCCAGCTTCGAGAGGCTGCCGAGATCCTGGGAAACCAGCAGGTGGCCTCACTCGTCACGCCCTTGCAGGCGGCCTTCGACCGGGGAGTGGTGTCGGCCGGACGGTTCGAATGAAACCCTGGATGGTATTGGTCAACCCCCGGGCAGGCCGGAACCCCACCTCAGGCGCCCGAGTGGAAGCCGCCCTCCGGGCCAGGAACGTACCGGCCGAGATCCACGAGGTGGACAGCCTGGGTGCCCTGGAGGAAACTATGGGCCACGCGGTAGCCGGTGGCGGGAAACGGTTCGTGGCGGTCGGAGGGGACGGGACGGTGAACGCGGTTCTGAATGCCCTCCTCTCCCATGACTGGGACGCACCGCCCGTGCTAGGTGTCCTTCCGGCCGGAACGGGCTGCGATCTAGTTCGCACCTTTGGCATTGGTAGGTCCCTCCCCGAGGCCGTCGAGCGCCTGGCCGTGGGTACCGGATATCCGGTGGATGTGGGGGTGGCGATCGGATCATGGGGAAGGAGGTACTTCCTCAATGCCGCCAGCGCCGGCCTCACTGCCGCGGCCGGATCGGCTGCGCTCCGATTTCCCCGCCGCCTGGGAACCCTTCGCTACATAGCAGCGGTGGCGGCCTCATTGCCTCGGTTCCGGGCCTCCCAGATCGAGGTCGAGGCGGGAAGGCGGGGCTTCGAGGAGAAGTCTCTGGGTGTGGTCCTGGCCAATGGCCAGTTCTACGGGGGAGGGTTCAACATCGCGCCCCGCGCGTCGATGGTCGACCAGCTGTTCGACACCCAGATCATCACCGCCCCCAAGCGCCACCTGGCGCGCTTGATGTACCGAGCTCGTGGAGGCAACCACCTGCCGGACCCGGGTGTGCGGCGCTTCCTCGCTCAGGAGGTTCGAGTGGATAGCAAAGAACCCTGGCCGGTGGAAGTCGACGGGGATCCGGTCGGGAACACTCCACTGTTGGTGCGGCTCCAGGCCGATCGGATCCTGCTGATGATCTGAATGGACCCGCATTTCCGCGTTGGCGACCGTTCGCGGCCTATAATCTCGCGGCCCTGCCGAGGAGCGACTTGGTAGGCGCCGTCCAGGAACGATCGGGGAAATACTATGGGGGAAGACGACGGGAGACAGGACCACGAGACGGACCCCGATGGGAGCGATGAGGACGGGGACGAAGCCTCCGTGGCCCTCGATGTGCTGGAAGCCGAGGAGATCCAGCTGGTCGAAGCCAACGAGTCAGCCACCATCCTGGTGGACGAGAAGTTCGAGATCGTGGCCATCCGCCGGGAAGAGGTGACTTTCGAGGCCGCCGCCCAGTCCCGCCGAGGTGACGAGTTCGTCTGCCGATCGTGCTTCCTGTTGCTGAAGAACGTCCAGCTGGCCGACCAGGAGAACACGCTCTGCGTGGATTGCACCTGAGTCGCGCCGCCGGGTGCCGCCACCTGGCACGGGCGTTCGGCGGCTAGCCTTTCCGAAGATGGACTTATCGGTCGACGCGCGTCTCGCCGGACCGGATGACCTGGATGTTCTGGTAGAGCTATATCGCAAGCTGGAAGCCGAAATGGTGGCCATCCACCCGATGTGGCCCCGGGCTGATGGGTTGGAGGAACCGGTCGAAGGTGCCTTTCTGGACCGTATCGCCCAGACCGGTTCCAGGGTCTACCTCGGGGAGGTGGACGGATACCCGCTGGGATTCATCTACGGCCGATCCGAAACCTTGCTCGCCCACGAGGGAAAGGCGCGGATCGCCGCCATCCGGCTGGTGTTCGTGGAGGAGGAGGCCCGCGGGGTGGGAGTGGGGGAGGTGATGCGGGATCGCCTCATGGACGACTTTCGCAGCCTCGGTCACCATCTGTTCGATGCCCACGTGTTACCCGGTCATCGCCTGGCCAAGAACTTCTTCGAGGCCGGCGGTTTCTCGGCCCGGTCGATCGTGATGCACCACAGTGACCTGCCGGGCGGCGGCCGCCGCATCGGAGCAAGCTACCGGAGGAGGCCTTGACTGCCGGTGGTGACCGGGTCCCGGTCGTGGGAGTGGGGGTGGTGGTCATCGAAGAGGGCAGGATGCTGCTGGTCGAGCGGGGCAACCCTCCCCGGGCGGGATCGTGGGCCATCCCAGGAGGAAAGGTGCGCTACGGCGAGCGTCTGAGGGAGGCCGCGGTGCGCGAGATCCGGGAGGAGACCGGCCTGGAGATCGAGGTGGGACAGGTGGTCTGGTCCGGGGAGACGCTGGGAGAGGGAAGTCCTCCTGAACATCACATCGTGCTGATCGATTACGCCGCCCGGGTGGTGGGTGGCGAGCTGGAAGCCGGGGACGACGCCCGGGCGGCCGCTTTCATACCGTTGGGGGAGTTACGTTCCCTGCCCCTGACCCCCACCATGTACGACCTGCTGGAGGTATTCGGCATCTGACGCCGACGCGCTCCGTCGCGGACACCTCACCGCCAGGATCCTACAACTTCACCAGCACTGCTACCAATCTCTGTGCACCGAGCCGTATGGTTGTTATATCTATATCTGGCTTGAGAACTATTGAAGTGCTGTTATCTTCTAATCTATCTTACCTTTCTGTTATCGTGCCGTTTCTGACGGTAGGAGGTGTGACGTGGAGGGTTGGGGACAGACCTTGACCATCATCCTGGCGGTGGGGGCCATGTTGTTCGGGGTGGCTCGTCGCCTCGGAGAGCGGATGGATCGTCTCGAGGAACGCGTCAGACGGCTGGAGGACTACTTGCTCGGCAGAGTGGAGATCGGTGACCGGTGAGCCTGCCGCCGCTTGTGGCAGGCGGGTCGCCGGACATCACGCCCGGCGGTAGCCCATCCGGACGAGCCGCCGGTGCTCCAAGCGGTCGAGCCTTCGCAATAGCGGACGGCGAAACAGCAGGGTCACCAGGATCCCGAACAGGAATCCTGCCACGTGAGCCTCCCAGGCGATCCCCGTGTTGCCGATGAAGGTGAACTGGCCGGCGAACCAGATCAGCAGGAACCATCCGGCTCGGATGGTGAACGGGATGAAGAAGAGCAGCGGGAACACGCTCACCACCCGAGCCTGGGGGAACAGCACCAGGTAGGCACCCATCACACCCGCGATCGCGCCCGATGCTCCGACCAGAGGCACCGTGGTTTCGGGGTTCAGGACCACGAAACCGAAAGTCGCGACCACTCCGGAGACCAGATACAGCAACAGGTAACCGATGCGTCCGTAGGCATCCTCCGCGTTGTTGCCGAAGAGGATCAGGCTCCACAGATTTCCGATCAGATGGGCCAGGCTTCCGTGCAGGAACATCGACACGATGACGCTGAGGGCCAGCTGTTTGGAGGGGAACACGGGCTCGTCCCCTTGGACACACCCCTCCTCCTGGTCGAAGATCTCGTCCCGCGACAGCGGCTCGCCGGTAGTGAGCTCGCAGGCGATCGCCGCCTGTTCGTACAGGAACTCCATCTCCGAGACCGGTTCGCTTGGCTGCATGAAGAAGTAGACGGCCGCGCAGGCTGCTACCAGCAGGAAGGTGAGGACCGGGGTTCTCAATGAAGGATTGATGTCTCGTATGGGGATCATACGTGCGCCTCGGGGTCGGATGGCCAGGCTGGGAAGGTCACGCGAACCCTTCCGATCAGCCATTATACGGTAGTTGGCACCACAATCCCGGTCCCTCGGTGATCAGCCGGACCGATGAGTCGCCGCCACGGACGGCTGTGCAATCCGTTTCGAGGCGCGATAATGCGGGTATGCCAACCGCCGGGCCACCCGTCTGTTCCGTTAGGGGGCGAGTGACCGAAGCTGCCGGTGTCCGGTGTGGAGGTGATCATTGCGACCTTCCAGACGTTCCATGAGGCGGAGGCTGGACGTGGAGATGGTCCGGCGTCGCCTGGTCGAGTCTCGTACGGCGGCGGCTCGCGCCATCCGCGACCGGAAGGTCGTGGTAGCCGGAACCCCACTCCCCAAGCCCGCCACCCTGGTGGAACCGGGAACTGCTCTGAGGTTGGTGGAGGGCGGTGACCGGTACGTCAGTCGGGGCGGCATCAAGCTGGAGGCGGCCATCCGATCCTTCCGGATACCCGTGGATGGTCGCCGAGCGATCGATGTGGGAGCCTCCACCGGTGGGTTCACCGACTGCCTGCTGCAGCATGGTGCCCGCCGGGTTGTGTCGGTGGATGTGGGCTACGGCCAGCTTCACGTCCGGTTACGCAACGATCCTCGAGTGGCCACCGTAGAACGCACCAACATCCGCCACGCCGATCCGGCTCGCCTCGGAGCCCCCTTTGACTTGGTGGTGGCCGACGTCTCGTTCATTTCGCTGCGCACCATCGCTCCGGTCCTGGCAAGGCTGGGGGATGGGAGGAGCGACTACCTGTTGCTGATCAAACCCCAGTTCGAGGCAGGACGGGGTTCGGTCGACCGGCGCGGGGTGATCAGAGATCCTGCGGTACGATCTAGGGCGGTAATGGACACGATCACCGGGCTCGACGAGGTGGGCCTGGGCGCGGTCGCGGTCGTCCCTTCGCCCATCGAGGGTGCCAGGGGCAACCGGGAGGTCATGGGCTGGTTTCGCCACGGTCCGCTCGACGTCGATCCGGACACGGTGCGAGAGGCAGCCTGTTGAGGATCGCGCTCGTGCCCCACGTCGAGCGGGACCACAGCATGAAGCTGGCGCTCGACCTGGTAGGGCAGGCCAGGAGTCATCGGGTGGAAGTACTGGCGGCACCCGACGCGGCCGGAGCGTTGGAAGTGGCTCCCACCGACTTCGAGCCCGGTTCTGGAATCGACCTGGTGGTGGCAATCGGAGGGGACGGAACGGTCCTCAAGGCGGTCCGGATCGGTAGGAAGAGCGGTGCGCCGATCTTCGGGATCAACGACGGCGGCCTGGGATTCCTGGCTGAAGGAGCGCCCGACGACCTTCCCTTCCTCCTCGAACGGTTGGTAGCGGGACGGTGGTACACCTCGGAACGGATGATGCTGGCCGCCTGCGTAGAGGGCGGTAGTCCGGTCATGGGTCTGAACGACGTCGTGATCGAGAAGGTCGAGAACCAGCAAACCGTGCAGCTGGCTGTGTCCATCGACGGTGAGCCCTTCACCACCTACCGGGCGGACGGGGTAGTGGTAGCAACCCCCACCGGTTCGACCGCCTACAACCTGTCAGCCGGTGGTCCGCTGATCGACCCCAGTCTCGATGCCCTGGTCATGACCCCGGTGGCACCCCACTCGCTGTTCTCCAGAGCGATGGTCTTCGCGCCCCATCACCGTCTCCACTTCGAAGTAGTGCAGGAGCGATCGGTCAGCATCGGGGTGGACGGATTCAGCGTCGGCACCGTACCACCCGGCGGTTCGGTCGTGGTGGAAGGCGCCGGCCGGATGTCGTTCGTTCGGATCGCCGACCGGTCCTTTCCCACCACCGTCAAGCAGAAATTCTCGCTGACTTGACCGATGCTTGACGAGCTCTCGGTCACCAACCTGGGCATCATCGCCTCGGGCCGGGTGGAACCGGGTCCGGGAATGGTGATAGTCAGCGGCGAGACCGGAACGGGCAAGACCCTCCTGCTGGGAGCTTTACGATTGCTGACCGGCCGACCCGCCCGGACTTCTCTCATCGGCCCGAACGGCACCGAGGCGATGGTGGAAGGGAGGTTCCTGATCGATGGCGAGGAAGTGATCGTCAGCCGACGGGTCCACCCACGGGGGAGCCGGTCCTACCTCGACGGAGCCATGGTCCCGGCCCGAGTTCTCGCCGAGCGGTTGGAAGGAAGCGTGGAGATGGTTGGTCAGCACGATCCTCTCACCCTGTTCCGGGCCGATGCGATCCGGAGCCTGATAGACCTACGGATCGAGCATCCCGATCTCCTGGCTGACTATCGGTCGGCCTGGAAGCGGGCAGTCGAACTGGAGACTGCTGAAGCCTTGCTCGGAGGTGATCTACGAGGGCTCGAGCGGGAGCAGGACCTGCTCACCTACCAGATGAACGAGATCGAGCAGGCCGGCTTCGCTCCCGGGGAGGACGAGGAACTGGAGCAGGCCGCCCGCCGTCTCGGTAACGCTGAGCGGATCGGCGAGCTGCTGGCCGGGGTCCGCCGCGACCTGGCTGCCGCTCGGGACCGGACCGGTCCGGCGGTGGGGGCGATGCGCCAGGTTTCCGACCTGGATCCGTCCCAGAACGAGCTGCTGGAGATGTTGGAGGACCTGGATGCCCTCCTCACCGAGTCCACCACCACCACTCGCCAGGCGTGGGAGGATCTGGAAACCGATCCCAGGGCCCTGGCTGTGGTCAACGAACGCCTGGCACTGCTGGGAGACCTGCGGCGGAAGTACGGAGCCAACATCGAGGAGATCCAGGCCTTCCTGGAGACAACCCGGGAACGGTTCACCGAGGTCGAAGGCTTGCTGGAACGGGCCGCCACCCTCGAGGCGGAGCGGGCCACCGTCTCCCAGCAGCTGGACTCCGCTGGTCGCGACCTACGGCATGCCCGGTGCCGGGCAGCTTCATCGATAGTCACCGAGGCCACCGCCCACCTACGGGAACTGGGATTCTCCGACCCTGTGATACGCATCGAGATCGGGGAAGCCGCGCCCGGCGCCCGGGGTGCCGACACGGTGGATCTGCGGTTCGCTTCGGACTCCCGGCTAGCACCCGGACCGGTAGCCAAGGTCGCCTCGGGTGGAGAGCTGAGCCGCCTAGTCCTGGCCCTGCGCCTGGCATCCGGCTCAGGTGATGCCCGCCTGGTGGCCTTCGATGAGATCGACGCCGGAGTAGGCGGTGCCACCGCACTCGAGATAGGAGCGAAGCTGGCCCGGCTGGCCGTGGATCGCCAGGTCCTGTGCGTGAGTCATCTCCCTCAGGTAGCTGCCTACGCCGACACCCACATCGTCGTGGAGCGGGACGGGCTGCGCGCCGTGGCCCGGACACTCGATCAGGAAGACCGGCTGAGGGAGCTCTCGCGCATGCTGTCCGGTCTGGCAGATTCTGACCGGGGTTACCGCCACGCCCGTGAGCTTCGGGCCGTCGCTCTGGCATCCAGGCAGATGGTCTGAGGCGGACCGCCGTGTCCCCTCCGGCTGTGGTACGGTGCAAGCCCGTGACGAAGTATGTGTTCGTGACGGGCGGGGTGGTATCGAGCCTGGGCAAGGGGATCACCGCCTCCTCTCTCGGTAGGTTGCTGAAGGCCCGCGGGTTGCGGGTGATCAATCAGAAGCTCGACCCGTACATAAACGTTGATCCGGGCACGATGAACCCCTTCCAGCACGGTGAGGTGTACGTCACCGACGACGGCGGCGAGACCGACCTGGACCTGGGCCATTACGAGCGGTTCACCGGCCAGAGCCTCCGGCGGGACTGCAACGTCACCTCCGGCTCCGTCTACCTGTCGGTCCTCAACAAGGAGCGCAGGGGTGACTACCTGGGCGACACGGTCCAAGTCATCCCGCACGTCACCAACGAGATCAAGGACCGGATCCGCCGGATGGGGAACGGTGACAACGTCGATGTGGTGATCGCCGAGATCGGTGGCACGGTGGGCGACATCGAGATCCTCCCCTTCCTCGAGGCGGTACGCCAGTTCCGCAACGACGTCGGTTCCCAGAACGTGGCCCACATCCATCTGACCCTGGTGCCCTTCATAGGTCCATCGGAGGAGCTGAAGACCAAGCCCACCCAGCATTCGGTTGCCGAGTTGAGAGCCCGAGGCATCCGGCCGGACGCCATAGTCGTGCGGTCGGATCGGCCGATCGGCGAAGGGATCCGTAGCAAGATCTCGCTGTTCTGTGACGTCAGCACCCGAGCGGTCATCTCGGCGCCCGACGCGGGTGACATCTACGAGGTGCCCTTGATCCTCCACGAGCACGGGTTCGATCAGGTGATCATCGACCTGGTGGGACTAGCCGCCCCCGATCCGGATCTGGCCGACTGGCGCCGGATGGTCACGAGAGCCCGCAAGGCGAGGCAGACGGTGACGATCGGGCTGGTGGGCAAGTACACGGGTGGACCGGATGCCTACCTGTCAGTGGTCGAAGCCCTGCGCCATGGCAGCCAGGCCAACGGCGTGCGCTCCGAGCTGCGATGGATTCCCGCCGAGGAGATGGACGGGCTGTTCAGCGACTCCCATGTCGCCGATCTGGACGGTGTGCTGGTACCGGGCGGGTTCGGAGTCCGCGGGATGGAGGGCAAGATCAGGGCAGCAGCCCACGCCCGCACCAACGGGATTCCCTTCCTCGGGCTATGCCTGGGTCTGCAGACCGCGGTGATCGAGTTCGCTCGCAATGTCCTGCACCTGCCGGAAGCCAACAGCTCAGAGTTCAACCCCCGGACCGTTCATCCGGTGATCGACCTGATGGAACATCAGCAGGACGTCTCGGACAAGGGAGGGACGATGCGGCTCGGCACCTACCCGGCGAAGCTGGCCGAAGGATCGCTGGTCAGGCAGCTCTACGGCCAGGAGCTGATATACGAGCGCCACCGTCACCGTTACGAGGTCAACAACCGGTACCGCCCGCAGCTGGAACGCGCCGGTCTGATGCTGTCGGGCCTGTCTCCGGACGAGCGGCTGGTGGAGTTCATCGAGCTACCTTCCCACCCTTACTTCGTCGGGACCCAAGCCCATCCTGAGCTGAAGTCCCGTCCCCTCGAACCCCACCCGTTGTTCACCGGTTTTATCGCCGCCGCTCACCGTTACCACCAGACCCGCCAGGGGTGAGCAACTAGCCAACGACCACCCGCTGACCCTCGTTTCCGTGGGAGGTTTCCGGGCCGCCAAGTTCCCATGAATCGACCCTGACCCGCCGTAGTATCCCTGCCATATAGGCTCCCGAGGACGGCCGCCCATCACACGAATGGAACTCACCGGGCATCTAGCCGGCCCCATCGCCGACTACCTGGCTGCCTTGGCAGTGGAGCGAGGCCTGAGCCACAACACGATCGCCGCTTACCAGCGCGACCTGGCCGGGTATGCGGCCTATGTGGGTGAGGAGGTCCCCTCGCCCGAGCGGATAGATGGCTTCCTGGCCTCGCTGTCCGAACAAGGAATGCGCCCGGCGACCATCGCCCGCAAGCTGGCAGCGTTGCGCGGATTCCATCGATTCCTGATGATGGAAGGAGACGCCGCCGAGGACCCTACCCGGTTCGCCGAGACCCCTCGGGCGAGGATGGGGTTCCCCAAAGCGCTGGACGTGCACGAAACCATCCGGCTGGTGGAAGCGCCACCGACCGACACCAAGCTGGGAATACGGGACCGGGCGATGCTGGAGACCCTGTACGGAACCGCGGTCCGGGTGAGCGAGCTGGTGGGCCTAGACCTGTCGGACCTGGAACTCGAGGACCGCTTTGCCCTGGTCAACGGGAAGGGCAACAAGCAGCGTCTCGTCCTGCTCGGCCGCTCGGCTATCGAGGCGATAGAGGTCTATCTCCCCATCCGCTCGGAGCTATGCAGCGGCAAAGAAGACCCCGGGGCGGTGTTCTTGAACGCCAGGGGAGGGAGGTTGACCCGCCAGGGAATTTTCGGAATCGTGCGAAAGCACGCCCTGGGCGTGGGAATCCCCAAGGAGCGGATATCCCCCCATGTTCTGCGCCACTCGGCTGCCACCCACATGGTCGAAGGAGGGGCAGACCTGCGGACCGTACAGGAAATCCTGGGTCACGCTAGTGTATCCACCACCCAGGTGTATACGCGCATGTCGCTGCAGCATCTGCACGAGGTCTACGTGGAGGCCCATCCACGAGCCTTGCGGCGGAGCCCGCACCGGTAGGTATGGAAGTAGGGAGAGGGATGACATGGTCGACCACCAGGCAGCCCGCGACCTCCTACTGAGGGATCGGGGACGGCTGGTCCGTCAGCTGGCGGAACTCGGCGCCACCGAGTCGGGGTACTTGCGGCGGGATCTCGACTTCGGAGAGGGGTTTTCGGATGCCGCGGCAGTCACCGCGGAGCGGACCGAGGTGCTCGGCATCGTGGATTCGCTGAAGATCCGTCTCGAGAACGTGGATGCGGCATTGGGTCGTATCGAGGACGGAACCTACGGAATCTGCAGCCGGTGCAGCAGCACGATCCCGCCCGAGCGGATGGAGGTGCGGCCCATCTCCCGGATGTGTATCCGGTGCAAGTCGGCTCGCATCTGAGGAGCCGGGTCCGGAAGGCTCCACCGTGCTGCTCCTCGCTCCCCGATGACTAGCAAGGCCGGCCCGGAGCGCCTCCAGAAAGTCATCGCCCGCAGCGGCCTGACCTCTCGCCGGGGCGCCGATGTGCTGATTGTCGAGGGACGGGTGTCGGTGGATGGGAAGGTGGCGTCGCCGGGTCGACGGGTGGATCCCGCCTCGGTGGAGGTCCTGGTGGACGGCATCCGGCTGCCCGTGAACCCGGGCCTGGTCCACTACTTGCTGAACAAGCCGTCCGGAGTCATCAGCTCCACCCGCGACCCGCACGGGCGTCCGACCGTCATCGACCTGGTCCCGTCCCACCCGCGGGTCTTTCCGGTAGGAAGGTTGGACGCCGATACCACCGGCCTCCTGTTGCTCACCAACGATGGGGGCTTCGCCAACCTGATCACCCATCCTCGCTACGGGATCACCAAGACCTACGAGGTCATGGTGGAAGGCCATCCCGCTCGCCGGGACCTGATGCGTATCCGCCGGGGGGTCCGGTTGGATGACGGTCCGGCGCGGGCACTGGCGGTACGCCAGGTGGGATCCGACGGGAGTCGATCCCATCTCGAGGTCCGGATGGGCGAAGGACGCAAACGCGAAGTCAGGAGGCTATGCGCGGCGGTTGGCCTTCCTGTGATCCATCTGCACCGTGCCGCGATCGGAACGCTACGCGATCGTGCTCTCCGGCCGGGGGAGTGGCGTCTCCTAGAGGTCGGAGAGGTGCGGTCTTTCTACCGCCAGGGCGGACAGCGGCGGGCGGACCGGACCAGGAGGGAGTAGGTTGGCGACCGGAGTGAGCTGGTACGAGGTCCGGCCCCGCCGGATCCGGGACAGCATGGTGCAGCCTCCCGGCTCCAAGAGCATCACCAACCGAGCCCTGTTGGCAGCTGCCCTGGCGGATGGCCGGTCGCGGATCGTCGACCCGCTGCACAGTGACGACACCGAAGCCATGGCCGGATGCCTTCGCAGCATGGGGGTGGAGGTGGAGCTCGATTCGGGCAGCTTCGAGGTCACCTCGAGTGCTTCCTTGCGAGGAGGAGGTCGCCTCGATGCGCGCGCTTCAGGAACCACCGCCCGTTTCATCACCGCCGCCGCCACCCTGGCGGACGGACCGAGTCTGATGGATGGCACCGCCCGGATGCGAGAACGGCCGATCGGATCGCTGGTGACCGCTCTGCAAGGCCTGGGAGCTGTGGTCGAAGCGGAGGGTGGAGGGGAGTTTCCGCCGGTCCGGATCATGGGAGGAGGCTTGGCCGGGGGGCGGACGGCCGTGGACGGATCGAAGTCGAGCCAGTTCATCTCCGCGGTGCTCCTGAGCGCTCCTCTGGCTGCCCGGGCGGTGACGCTGGACCTGGGGGACAGGGTGGTGTCGCGACCCTATCTGGACACCACCATCGAGGTGATGGCGGCCTTCGGTGCCCAGGCCAGATGGCTGGATGCGGGCTCGATCAAGGTGCCCTCCACTGGATACACACCTACCTGCTTCACCGTGGAGGCCGATGCCTCGGCAGCCGTCTACCCGTGGGGCGCCGCGGCCATCACCGGTGCCACCATCACGGTGACCGGTATCGATCCCCGTAGTACCCAGGCCGATATGACGGCCCTAGGGGTTCTGGAGAGGATGGGTTGCCGGGTGGGGGCGAGCCGGGAGGGCATCTCGGTCACGGGCCCGGAAGAACTGGCAGGGGTGGTGGAGGACCTGAACGACTGCCCGGATGCCGCGCTCGGGCTGGCGGTGGTGGCGGCCTTCGCCCGTACCCCTAGCCGGTTCACCAACATCGCCAACCTTAGGATCAAGGAGACCGACCGCCTGGCGGCCCTGGAGAACGAGCTGGCGGGCATCGGGGCGGGGGTGGTCGCCGGCCCCGACTTCCTAGCGATCGAGCCCCGAGAGCTCCGTCCGTCCCGCGTCCGTACCTACGACGACCACCGGATGGCTATGGCTTTCGCCATCGCGGGTCTGGTGCAACCTGGAATCCTCATCGAGGACCCGCAGTGCGTAGCCAAGACCTGGCCCGGCTTCTTCGACATGCTGGAGAAGCTATGAGCCCGGAGCCGGTGGCACCGCTGATCATCGCGGTCGACGGGCCGGGCGGCGCTGGTAAGACCACCGTGTCGCGGGCGGTGGCGGGGGCGCTGGGATGGGCTCATCTGGACACGGGCGCCTTCTACCGGGCGGCCACCCTGGTGGCCATGATCCACCGGCTGGACATGGCTACCGAGGCCGCGGTGATGAAGGCGATCGCCGGTAACAGCTTCGATTATCGGGACGGGAGGATGCTGGTGGAGGGGATCGATTTGAGTGCGCCCATCCGCTCGGCGGCCGTTACCGCCGAGGTGAGCAGGATTGCGGCACTCCCCGGTGTCCGGATGCAGACGGTCCGGAGACTGCGCCGCTGGGTTCGGTCCCGTGCCGGCCGGGTAGTAGTGGAGGGTCGTGACATCGGGACGGTCGTGTTCCCCAGCGCCCCGCTCAAAGTCTTCCTGACCGCTCGTCCAGAGGTCAGAGCGGGTCGGAGAGCCGGCCAGACCTCTGCAGAGTCGGCGGAGGTGCAGGAGAACCTTGCCCGCCGCGATCACCTCGATTCGACCAGACGGCACTCACCCATGGTGGCCGCCACCGACGCGACCATCATCGACACCTCCGACACCGGCATCACGAGCGTGGTCGATCAAATCGTCGAGTTGGCCTCGGACCGCGGTCTCAGCTAACTGACCGGAGACCGTGGGGGTCTACTCGTCGTCTTGGCCCTGGGCCGATCCTGCCAAGCGGGCGCCCGGCGCGCGTTCTGCGGCTTCTTCCGGGAGTCCGATGCCCAGGAAGCCCTCGATTCTCGACAGCCGTTCCACTGTCTCGACCTGGAGCGTTCTGACCTCTGCGATCTCCTGACGAAGGGATTGGTCACCTTCGCCGCATCTCTTGTCGGATTGAGGTCGCCACCTGACGTAGCTCCTGGCGGATCCCATCCAGACCAACTTGCATTTGCCAGATGAACCCCAATACAGAGAGGACCAGCGCCAGGACCGCAGCCATCAACTGCCACGGTTTGATTGCTACCGCCGCCGGCTGAGCAAGTTGGGCGGGAGATGCCGGGGGCTGCGCTCCGCCTGGGACGGTACCGGCCGGAGGGGTGATCTCCTCGAAGGACATGGTA
Source organism: Acidimicrobiia bacterium (assembly GCA_965200835.1). Lineage (GTDB taxonomy): Bacteria > Actinomycetota > Acidimicrobiia > Spongiisociales > Spongiisociaceae > JAPPFW01. Next base: position 2,743,412 of record OZ241390.1, on the reverse strand, counting down.
GGCATCATATTCCTCTTACTAATGCAGCTCCACGGCTGGTGTATACGGCTAATACCCACCATACAACGTAGAATGTGACACCGTTGACCCTCCAACTCAGTATCTAGACCCGAATCCGGCCGTGTGGCTGCGAGGGGGTCAGGAGACTCGCAGGGCGGCCAGAGCCTCCGCAGCGGTCACCCGGCGCTCGTGATCGAGCGGGCTGAGTTCATCGGGCCTGGCTGTGAATCCGAGCCTCATGGCGGAGGTGAGCGCCGAGACGCAGCTTCTCAAACCACGGGGGAGGGGGAAGTACTCGTCCTCATCGGTGACCATGAACAGGCTCCATCCTTCGACGGGATCGAGCCGGTCCAGCACTTCTTTCACCAGGTAGTCGGGGGCCGATGCCCCTGCCGTGACGCCCACCACCTCTACCCCGGTCAGCCACTCGGTGCGGATCGAGTCGGCGCTGTCTATCCGGTGGCCCGGAATGCCCACCTCATCGACCGTCCGTACCAGGGCATTGGTATTCGATGAGTTGACCGAACCTACGACGAGGATCAGGTCGCACACTCCACCCATCGCCCTCACCGCGTCCTGGCGGTTGGTGGTGGCATAGCACAGGTCGCTCTTGCGGGCGGTCATCAGCTTCGGATAGCGCTCGGAGGCTTCGGCCTCGATAGCCTGCCACTCATGGAGAGCGAGGGTGGTCTGGGCAAAGAGGGCGACCCGCTCGGGATCATCGGGTATGAAGGTGTCCAGGTCGACACCTGGCTCGACCAGGGTTATAGCGTCGGGTGCCCGGGCAATCGTTCCCACCGCCTCGTCGTGGCCCTCGTGACCCACGAACAGGATGTCGAAGTTCTTGCGAGCGGCTCGCTTGACCTCATGATGGATCTTGGTGACCAGCGGGCAGACCGAGTCGATGACCATCCCGGCTCGGTCGGTGGCGGTGGTCACCACCTGAGGGGCCGAGCCATGGGCCGACAGCATCACGGGAGCACCCTCCGGCACTTGCTCGATCGAGTCCACGAACACCACTCCGGCCCGCTCGAACGATTCGACCACGAAGCGGTTGTGCACGATCTCGTGGTAGCAGTAGACCGGAGGCTCGAAGATCTTGACCATCCAGACCAGGGCCTTGATGGCCATATCGACGCCGGCGCAGAAGCCGCTCGGCTCGGCCAGCAACACTTTCGAGGGACGGGGGCGCGGTGACGGGGCGGGCCGGGACATCACTGCCGATCCTACCCGGTCGAGGGTCGATCATCGGACCGCGAAGGTCGGGGTTGCCCTGCCGTGACTCCCGCGTCATGGGATGCTCCCTAGAATGGCGAAATGGATGCCTGCCCGGAGGGCCGGTCCGCCCTATGAGCACCGGCAAGCCGCTGATCGCGGTCGTCGGACGGCCCAACGTCGGTAAGTCCACCCTGGTCAACCGGGTGGTCGGTCGGCGGGCCGCGGTCGTGCAGGAGATGCCCGGTGTGACCCGGGACCGCCGCCAGTTCGACACCCAGTGGAACGGCAAGCACTTCACGATCGTCGACACGGGAGGCTGGCAGCCGGGAACCGGTGCAGAGCTGGCGGAGGACATCCGAGGCCAGGCGGAGGTCGCCATGTCCACCGCTGACGCCATCATCTTCGTAATCGACGCCCAGGGGACCATCTCCACCGAGGACGCCGGTGTAGCCGATCTGCTCCGACCGGTGACCGACCGGGTGGTGGTAGCAGCGAACAAGGCGGACAACGACCTGATCGCTACCGAAGCGGCAGCCTTCGGACGGATGGGACTGGGGGAGCCGATACCCGTCTCGGCCATCCACGGGAGCGGAGTCGCCGACCTGCTGGACATAGTCACCGGCCTCATTCCTGATGGTGAGGAAGCGGCCGGGGACGGGATACCCGATGTGGCGATCATCGGCCGCCCGAACGTGGGCAAGTCGACCCTGCTCAACCGCCTGGCGGGGGAGGAGCGGGTGGTGGTCTCGCCCGTACCCGGCACCACTCGCGACCCGATCGACGTGGTGGTCGAGCTGGACGGCTCGCCCTACCGGCTGGTGGACACCGCTGGGATTCGTCGCAAACCGAAGATGACCGAGGAGGTGGAGTTCTTCTCGGTGCTCCGAGCCCGGGAAGTGCTGAGGAGAGCCGACGCTGCTCTGCTGATGGTGGATGCGGTGGACGGGGTGACCCATCAGGACCAGCGGATCGCGGAGGAGGCGGTCCGCTCCGGTTCGTCCCTCGTGGTGCTGCTCAACAAGTGGGACATCGCCGATCGGGAACGGCGCGAGCAGACCTCGTGGGAGGTGGCCGACCGGCTGGGGTTCGCCGGCTGGGCACCGGTGCTTCGAGTTTCTGCCCTGACCGGCGCCCGCCTGCAAAGGCTCGGCCCGGCCCTAGCGGTGGCCCTGGCCAACCGGGCCCGGCGGATATCCACCGCCACCCTCAACCGTGCGATGGCCGACTGGACCGGAGAGCATCCACCTCCGGTGAGGAAGGGACGCCGTCCCAGGATTCTGTATGCGGCCCAGTCGAGGACCGCACCCCCCACCTTCGCTCTCTTCGTCAAGGGCGGGCAGATCGACCGGACCTACCTCCGCTACTTGGAGAGGAGGATCCGGCAGGCGCACGACTATATGGGAACCCCCCTCCGTCTGGTGGTCCGGAGGGGCTCGGGCCGGTCTGGACCAAGGTGAGCGAGCACCTTTCCGAAGCCGAGGGGGAGCCGACTCCCAAGACCCCCTTCAGTTTCAAGTTGATGGTGGCGCTGGGGATCCTCTACCTTGGATGGAGGCTGGTGGAAGGCATCGCCGCGCTCATCCGCTGGCTCACCTGACAGTCGCCGGTTTCGCGGATGGTCGGGCTGGCGGGATTTGAACCCACGACCTCTTGACCCCCAGTCAAGCGCGCTGCCAAACTGCGCCACAGCCCGAGATACCGGAAGCCTACCACCCCCAGCCACGGTGACGCGTGAGGGCTAGGATCCTGGCCAGCGAGGGAAAGGAGTATGCCGCTGAAGCCCGCCGACATGCAGCCACCCAGCGACCCCGATCCTCAGCCCGACGCGGGGCTGTGGACCGTGCCCAACCTGGTTTCCGGCCTTCGCATCGCCGCCATCCCGTTGTTCCTATGGTTGCTGCTCGGCCGGGACGAGCCCGGCTGGGCCGCGGTGCTGCTGGGGGTGATCGCTTGGACGGACTATCTGGATGGTTGGCTGGCACGCCGGCTCGGTCAGGTCTCGGAGATCGGGAAGTTCCTGGATCCGTTGGCCGATCGGCTAGTGGTCGCGGCTTCGGTGATCGGAGGACTGGTTGCCGGGGTGGTTCCCGGGTGGCTGGGATGGCCGCTCGTGGTGAGGGAAGCGGCGATCGGTGCCGCCACCCTCTACCTGCTGTTGAAGCTCAAGGTAAAGGTGGCGGTTCGCCAGCTCGGCAAGTCGGCGACCGCGCTGGTGTTCGTCTCCATCCCGTTCTACTACCTGTCCCATACCACGGTTCTCCCCAGTCTCGGGTGGTGGGTGGGTACCGTCACGGGGATCGCCGGTCTCGCCTTATACCTGGTGGTGTCCTGGCAGTATCTGGGCGACATGCGTCGAGCCCTGGGCGGATCGGGACCGGAATAAGGAGTCGCGATGAACACCCGAGCGGCAACTGGTTCAACTACAATCTCCGCATGAAGGAAAGGGATCGAAACTCGAAGCACATGATCGCCCGCGACATCGAGGAAGCCGATGCCACGATGGTGATCGATCCCGGCATCTACCAACCCGGAACGGGAGTGAGCGAGAGCGGAGCCCCCGATCCATCGGACATCCCGGGCTATGCGCTAGTGGTCAACAAGGGTCAGCAGGCCGGCCGCACCTGGTTGCTCTCCCCCGGGTTCACCAATATCGGTCGCAATCCTTACAGCGACATAACCCTGGACCACATCACCGTCTCCCGGCATCATTGCCGGATCGAGCTGGGTTCCTCCGGGCTGTCCGTCAAGGATCTGGGATCGACCAACGGGACCTACGTGAACGATCGATTGGCGGAGGAAACCTCACTCATCCCCGGTGACCGGCTGATGATCGGGATGTTCCACCTACTAGTAGCCTGGAGGCAATGAACCAGGCCTCCCACATTTCGATCGGCAGGTTGATCGGCCTACTCAAGGAGGAGTTCCCCGACCTGACCAGCTCGAAGGTGCGCTTCCTCGAGTCACGGGGCATGATCCAGCCATCCCGATCCTCATCCGGATATCGCCAGTTCGGGCCGTCCGACATCGAGCGACTCCGGTTCATCCTCCAACGCCAGAGGGATGACTTCCTGCCGCTGAAGGTCATCAAGTCGCAGCTGGACCGATGGGAGCGGGAGGAGGCTATCGACGGGGTGACCCCGCAACCCGACGAGCCCACCAGCAGCGAGTCGGGCATCGAGGACGAACCGGTGTACGACCTCGAAAAGGTAGCCGACCAGGCCAAGCTCTCCAGGAAACAGGTACGGCAGCTCATCGAATGCAAGCTGATCGTGCCCCACGACCGGAAGGGGTCTGCCCGCTTTACCCGGCGGGACATCGATGTAGCTCGCCAATGCCGGATCCTGATCGATCGAGGTCTGGAACCGCGGCACCTTCGACTGGTCCACAACGCGGTGGCCCGCCATGTGGAACTGATCGGAGGTCTCACTGCCGGACTGCGGAGGAACCGTAGCCCGGACGCCCAGCGCCAGGCCCGAGAGTTCATCGCAGGAGGTGTCGAGGCGATGCGGCAGCTCCACGATCTGTTGTTTCTTGCGGAGGCGAGGAAGCTCCTTCAAGAGGACTGACACCGTCGGCGTGCGGTATCCCACCAAGGTATTCCTGATCGGCCTGGCCTGCCTGGCTGCCTTCCTGGGTGGGTCATCGGTAGGCCATGCAACCCTGCCGATCGATGACGGGCTGCTGGCGCCGAACCCGCCCGAGGTGACCGCCGAGGCGTGGATATTGTACGACGATACGTTCGGCAAGGTCCTGGCCGAGGTCGAGCCCGACCAGCGTCGAGCCGTGGCCTCCACCACCAAGATCATGACCGCCCTGGTGGTACTGGAACTGGCCGAAATGGACGAGCTGGCCACCATCTCCACCAACGCCACCCTGGCCGGTGGATCGGAAGTCGGCCTAGTAGCCGACGAGCCGCCCTGGAGTGTCGAAGATCTACTGTCCGGCCTGATGCTGCGGAGCGCCAACGACGCGGCGGTGGCCCTGGCTGAACATGTGGGTGGCTCGGTGGCCGGCTTCGCCGACCTGATGAACATCAGAGCGAGTGAACTCGGTATGCTGGATAGCCGCTTCGTCAATCCTCATGGATTGGACCATCCCGATCACTACAGCTCGGCCCGCGACTTGCTGGCCCTGGCGAGAGCCGCCATGGACAATCCGAAGTTCGCTCGGCTGGTCCTGATCCGGAGCGCCAACCTCCCACCCACGCCCGAAGGCGAGCCCCGGGTGGAGCTCAACCGCAACCAGCTGCTCACTTCCTATCCGGGGTCCATAGGTATCAAGACCGGTTTCACGAGCCAAGCACAACAGACCCTGGTGGCCGCGGCCGAGCTCGACGGCCGAAGGCTCTATGCGGTAGTGCTGGGTTGTACCGACCACTACGGGGATGCTGCCACCCTGCTGGACTACGGGTTCGAAGAGTTCTCGGCTGCCACCCTCGTGCCCGTCACCTCCGAGACCCGCCGACCGCTGGCGGGAGGAAGGCAGCCGGCGGTGGAAGAAGACTTCGAGTTGTTGATCTCCCAGGAGGCCGGCCAGGAGCTGCAGGCTGCCGACCCCACCGCCCCGGTGGACCCCGAGCCACCACCGCCCGATGACCAGGCTTCCGAGACTGAAGCGCCCCCGGTGGTAAGTGAAGTGGCCAGAGCCCCGGAGCTGCCCGGTCTCAGGGACGCCTTGACCTGGTTCGCTCGCTATTGGAACTGGGTCCTGGCCAGAGACGGTTAGATGGAGATCGCCGTCGAAGCCGTACCGGAACAGGAGATCTCGGCCCGAGTGGGGGAGCTGGCCGAACGGATAGGCCGTGATTATCAGGGGCTCCGGCCCGTGCTGGTAGGTGTTCTGCCCGGTTCGATCCTCTTCCATGCCGACCTGGTCCGCCGGATCGGCATCCACTGCGAGATCGACTTCCTGGCGCTCACCCGTTTCGGGCAGGGAAGGCGAGCAAGTCTGGCGCTGGACACCGCGACCAACCTCGAGAATCGCCATGTATTGGTAGTGGAGAATATCGTGGACACCGGCCTCACCCACCAGATACTGCGCCGGACCCTGGAGGCCGGCCGCTGTGCGAGTGTCGAGACGGTGACCCTGCTCGACGGCACGTCACGCCGGATAGTCGACCTCTCGATCGGATACCGGGGGTTCGAGGTGGGAGATGAGTTTCTGGTGGGTTACGGACTGGATTGGATGGGCCGGTTTCGGAGCCTGCCTTCTCTATGGGCGATCCTCGACTTCGAGCAGTTCGCCGCCGACCCTTCGGTGCTGGCCGCGGCCGCCTATCGAGCCGGTAGCTATAGTCTTAGCCCATGAACGACAACGTTCCCATGGACCTGGTCGGGGTTCGGATCGAGTACCCGACCAACCAGCCGATCGTTCTGCTCCGTGAGACGCGCGGCATCCGTTACCTGGCCATCTGGGTCGGTGCCATGGAGGCAACCGCCATCGCCTACGCTTTGGAAGGCGTTACCACTCCCAGGCCCTTCACCCATGACCTGCTGCGGCTCACCACCGAAGCACTGGGTGGCCAGGTGGCCAGGGTGACGGTCACCGAGCTACGGGACAGCGTCTACTACGCCGATCTGGTCCTCAACCAGAACGATCGGGAGCTGCACGTAAGCTCACGCCCCTCGGATGCCATCGCGCTCGCTGCCCGCACCGGCGCTCCGCTCTATGCCACCAGCCAGGTGCTGGACGATGCCGGGATCGAGATCAAGGAGGAGGAGCAGGAAGCCGATCAGGAAGCCGAGGTGGAGCGGTTCAAAGAGTTCCTGGAGAACCTCTCGCCCGAGGATTTCCAGACCTGAGCCAGCTGCCTTCGACCTGAACCTGCCGCGGCGCGGTCCGCCCGACCTGTCCGGCTCAGGAGTTTTCCCTAGGAATCGTTGATAATTCCGCCTGGATCGTCTACCGTGCCTGCGATCCGAGGTAACTACTTTCCTGTAAGCCGTTGAGTGGCGGCTGCAGGTGGACGGCCAGGGGAGGATGATCGATGGATGAAGCTACAGGGGGCTCCGGCCGTCCATCCCCCAGCTACGGCTTCAGGGCTCCTCAGGTCTGCAAGCTGGCGAACATAACCTACCGCCAGCTCGACCACTGGGCCCGCACCGGTCTGCTCGAGCCCTCGCTGCGACCTGCCAGCGGTTCGGGCAGTCAGCGGCTCTACTCCTTCGGTGATCTGGTTCAGCTGCGGATCATCAGGCGGCTGCTGGACACCGGTATAAGCCTGGCCAAGATACGAAAGGCCATCGAGTGGCTCCGGTCCGAGGTGGACGAGAACGAACCTCTGCGGGATACCACCTTGCTGTCAGACGGCATCGACATCTGGTCGAGCGACAGCTCGGACGAGACGCAGCAGTATCTGATGGATGTCCTGCGCCGTGGCCAGGGCGTATTCGCGATCGCGGTCGGACAGGTCCAGCGAGATCTCGAGGGCGAGACCCTTGAGCTGTTCCCGACCGGACCACCCCTGGTCGAGGCAGTTTCCAGCGCGGAGGCAACGGCCAACTGAGCAGGAAGTCGACGTCCGGGACCTTGTCCGGGTTCGCTCATGAGAGCGAGCTCCGCTTTGCCAGCTTGCTCGACTCCTACGGGGTGAAATGGGAATACGAACCCCGCTCCTTTCCCATCCAATGGGACCGGGAAGGGCTCGCTTCACAGCTGTTCACTCCCGACTTCTACCTTCCCGATCACGACGTATACATCGAACTCACCACGATGAAACAGAAGCTGGTCACCAAGAAGAACCGCAAGGTCCGCCGTCTGCGTGAGCTCTACCCAGAGGTCAGGATCAAGGTGCTGTACCGGCGTGATTACTTGAACCTGACCGCCCAATACGGTGCTCCCCAGAATCACCGGCGCCCCGGCCCATCCATCCACCCGGTTGCCCGGACCGCTCCGGGTGGTCCGCCTGGCCGATCGGGCCGCGGTCCGTCCCGTCTAGTCCTCCGGCCGCGTACACTCGCACAGGCGGTGCACCAACCGGACCTGGGTGCGCCGGAGTCGAGCGGGAGACCTCCGATGCCGAGCACCATGGAAATCGTGTCGAGCCGGACGGGTGTGACAGAACTGCGCCGCCGATGGAGAGCCTCCCATCCTTGGGCGACCCTCCTGATAGTCCATGGTGTGGCCGAACACTCCGGTCGTTACGAACAGGCCGGAGCCGGGCTAGCCGCGGCCGGAATCGACACTTACGCTTTCGACCTGCAAGGTTTCGGAGGCTCGGGAGGACCTCGGGCGGACATCGACAGCTGGAGTACCTAACTGCAGCAGATGGCCGACAATCTGGTCCCGCTGTTCGCCACCGACCTTCCGGTCGTGCTGCTGGGTCATTCGGTGGGCGGGCTAATGGTGATCGACTATGGCCTGGGCCGCCACCGCCGGCCTGACCTGGTGGTGCTGAACGCTCCGGCGCTGGATGTGGTCGTCCCGGCCTGGAAGCGGAAGACTGCGCCGCTGCTTGCACGGATCGCACCGGGCCTCACCCTGGGCAACCCCATCGAACCGTCCAGCATCTTCATAGATCAGTCGGTCGCCGATGACTTTCGCAACGACCCGTTGGTTGTCAAACGAACCACGGCCCGGCTGGGCGGCTTCCTAGTCGAGCGGATGGAGCATGTCGAACGTTCCCTTGAGCTCTACGACCTGCCCACCCTGGTCGTGCATGGTGGTGCCGATACCCTGGTCCCGCCGGAGATCAGCGAGCCGCTGGGGAGGCTGCCGAACGTCGAACGCCGGGTGTATCCGGCGCTGCGACATGAGTCGATCAACGAGCCCAAGGGAAGGGGCATGTTGGAGGACATAGTCACCTGGATCCGCTCTCAGGCCACCCCGGCAAGCTAGCCGAGCAGCTTGGCACCCGGTCCACCCGCCGCGTGATGCCGCAAATTACCCGGATCGGCACTGCCCGATCCCGCGGAGTGGTGCTGGTGGCGGCCGCAGGCATGTTGTGGAGCACGCTGGGTCTGGGGATCCGGTCGATGGAAACCCCCGAACCGTGGGGGATACTCTTCTACCGGGCCATAGCTATGGTCGTGACGCTCGGGACGCTGGTGGCCGCTCGCAATGGCGGCGCGATCGTCAGACCGCTCACCTCGATCGGATTCAACGGCCTACTGAGTGCTGCTTCCCTCGCCGCCGCATCGTGCTGCATGGTGTATGCCCTCACCCTGACCACAGTGGCCGAGGCGACCCTGATCTTCGGGGTGGCACCGGTCCTGGCCGGCTCCTTGGGCTGGCTGGTGCTGAGGGAACCTATCACCGGGAGGAACTGGGCGACCATGGGCCTGGCCGCCTTGGGCCTGGTAGTGATAACCCAGCCCGGAACGGCGTCAGGCAGCCTGGCGGGCACGCTCCTGGCTGGCGGATCAGCCCTCGGCTTCGCCACGTTCACCGTATTCCAGCGCCGGGGGAGCAAAGCCGACATGCTCCCGCCGGTGGTGGTGGCCGCGTTGATCACCATGATGGTCTCCGGCCCACTCACCGGTCCGGCAATGAGCACCCGGGACATACTGGTGGCGCTCTATCTGGGCGGGATAGTACTGGCCGGAGGTCTGGCCCTATTCACGGCCGGATCCAAGCACCTGAGACCGGCGGAGCTGGCCCTGATCGTCATGACCGAGGTGGTGTTCGCTCCTCTGTGGGTGTGGTGGCTATTCGCAGAATCCATGGCGGCCACCACCGTGATCGGTGGCGTGGTGATCCTGGCGGCGGTCCTGATCCAGGCCCGGGTTCCCGAGCTCCTCCCGGCGCTGCGGCCCGGGCGTCGTCTACCGACCCGCCGGGTTTGAGTGGCTGTCAGGGGCCAACGCAGTCCGCTTTCCGCGGAGCTGGAACCACGCAGGGTTACGGCTGGCCGTCCTCCGACGACGCGGTGGCAGGCGTGGGACCTTGGGTTTCGAGTGATAGCTCGACCTGGGTTGCCAGCTCGTCGAGCCTCAAGACAGCCTCCTCGAACCGCACCAGCTGTTCCAGACGCGACTCCCCGGCATCGACAGATTCGAGGCCGGCCATCATGCCTTCGGCAGCCGATATCAGCGTGCTGAGCGTCCCGGTTATCCACTGGTGGATGAACGGATCAGCCTCGGGTTCTGAGGGATCCTATCATCCGGAGGAGCTGGGCGACTATGGGCCTGGCAGCCGCGGGCCTGGTTGTGATGACCAAGCTGGGTATGGCGTCAGGCAGCCTGGCGGGTATGCTCCTGGCCGGCGGATCAGCCCTCGGCTTCGCCGCCTTCACCGCATTCCAGCGTCGGGGGAGCAAAGCTGACATGCTCCCGCGGTGGTGGTGGCCGCGTTGATCACCATGACGGTCTCCGGCCCCATCACCGGTCCGGGACAACTGGTCGACGCTCTACTGACTGACAGCACCGAACCAACCCGGAAGGCAACGGTATGACTAGCTACCCGTGGGACATAGTAACTGCTGTGGCCGCGGTGGTCTTGACTGGTATCACCGCATTGAGATGGATATCAGATATCCGGTCGGAAAGACGTGTGCGACTGGATGTATCCTACGATTGCGGGCGCATCTCCATCAGCAATCTGGGGAACCATGAGGTGCGGAATGTGGACATCGGCGAACTAGCCGACAGCTGCCCGAACATCAACTTGAGGCGTCACTGTCTGCCGATACCCATACTCCAACCGGGAGCCTCTCCATTCATCGTGCGCGCTCCAGTCACACTGGGTGGTGGAGGTGCTCCCACCTTTGAGATTCTGCTCACGGGGGTCGATCACAGAGGGAAGCGCTTCGAGCATCCATGCTCAGTCTCACTCGCTGGCACTTAAGACCGCCCGGGCGTCGTCTACCGACCCGCCGGGTTTGAGTGGCTGTCAGGGGCCAACGCAGTCCGCTTTCCGCGGAGCTGGAACCACGCAGGGTTACGGCTGGCCGTCCTCCGACGACGCGGTGGCAGGCGTGGGACCTTGGGTTTCGAGTGATAGCTCGACCTGGGTTGCCAGCTCGTCGAGCCTCAAGACAGCCTCCTCGAACCGCACCAGCTGTTCCAGACGCGACTCCCCGGCATCGACAGATTCGAGGCCGGCCATCATGCCTTCGGCAACCGATATCAGCGTGCTGAGCGTCCCGGTTATCCACTGGTGGATGAACGGATCAGCCTCGGGTGGTACCGCCATCGTGCTGAACCGATGGGGCAACACATTCACCCGGGAAAGTAGGGCCGACATCCGGCCCAGCGTGGTGGTGTAGTCCTCTGCGTCGCTGTCCCAATCCTGATTGATCTGGCGGGCGGTGGCGCCCAAGTCCGCCACGTCGGCGGCCAGGATCGAAACTTGATCGGCGTACAGACGTACTGCCGAGTCATCTGTCACGATCGTGGTGCTGCTGGCACCCTCCTCGACCGTAACCGGAACCTCTTCGCTATTGTTCCGCAACGTAACGTATCCAACCACCAGGACTGCCCCGATCAACACGCTGATGACCAGCGTTCCAGCCAGCCTGCGGACTATGGGGATCTGCCGGACGCGGTTTGCCACCGGTCCGCCCTCCGAACCAGAGGGTGGGAAGTCGATGACGCTGGCCTCGGGTCGATCGCCCGGTGGTGTTCGAAGGCCGGCCTGCCGTCCGGATGGGGGAACACCGCTTCGCGCTGCCCGTCTCGCGAACCACACCCCACAGGTCATGCACTGCCGAGAACCCGGCTGCGCAGGCGAGCCGCACGAAGGGCAGAAGCGGGGTCCGTCGCCGGTTCGCCGCCGGTAACCACGGGAGTCCGTACCGGAGGCACTCGTGGCCCCGGGATGCCGAGGCGGGGCTGCCTGGTGCACCCCGCTACGGCGTTGGTAGTTAGACCGGGCTTGCTGACCGGGTCGGTCCTTCCCATCCCAAGCGGCCAAAATATGCACTCCTCAACCGTCTCCGGTGACTTGCTGAGCGTAGTGACCGGATGATGTTCCACCGCGTATTTCGCGGCCTGCGGAGCAGGCTGGCCGGATCGATTCGGCAGTTACCGGAGTCGGCTCGCCAACCGTAGGCCCGTAGCGCCACCTGCCGGCCTTCCACCTACCCTGTCGTCATGCAGACGCGGCTCGTCTCCCCGCAGGCGGTCGGAGATCCTCTCTGGCAGCTGATCGCGGATCTGGAACATCTCCAGGGTGCTCCACCGTATGGCGGGGTACACCGCTCTGCGATGGAGCGTCCCATCACCGACGCGATCGGAGTGGCAGCCGAGCGGGAAGGACGGCTGGTGGGTTACGGATTCGCCCTGCCCAGCCCTGATGGCCGAGCCTGGACGCTGGAGGTGGCGGCCGGCTCGGATACGTATGGTCCCTTGGTGGAAGACGTTCTGGACTTGCTGGCCGCCCGGGGGGTGGGGGAGGTGGTGCTCTGGGTGCACGCCTCCGGCCTAGAGCCTCCGGAGGGTCTGGTGACGCCGGAGCGCTACCTGCACCGGATGGTGACCGATCTTCCGGTCGCGCAGCCCTTCTCGCTGCCCGATGGAATGGCGGTCAGAGGCATGGATCCCGCAGGCGATGCCCCCGCCCTGATTGAGCTGAACAACCTGGCCTTTGCAGGACATCCCGAACAAGGTGGGTGGACCGCCCGGGACCTGCGGCAGCGCATGGGAATGCCGTGGTTCGACCCGGTCGGAGTCCGCACGGCCTGGATCGGTGACCGCCTGGTGGCCTTCCATTGGACCAAACTGCATCCGGCCGGTGCCGGAACAACCGGCGGCCCAGTAGGGGAGATCTACGTCATCGCGGTGCATCCGTCGTATCAGGGCAAGGGGATGGGCCGGTTGGTGGCCCTCGAGGGCCTCCGGTACCTGGCCTCCCGTCATGAAGCCACCCGCGCCATCCTGTACGTGGACGATTCCAACACGGCCGCACGGAAGCTGTACGCCAGTCTGGGCTTCGTCTCCGAGCACGTCGACCGCGCCTACCGGTGGGTCAGGGACCGCTGAGGTCGACCGGCCCTCTGTCCTCGGCCACCCGGCCGCTGATCGACCTCAGCCGGGTACGATGATGGATCACCTTCGACCGAAAGCACTATGACGATCGAGCTGATCCTTCCTGACCAGACGGTTCTGGTACGCGAGCGGGGCATCACCGGTCGCGAGGTAGCCGCGTCGATCGGACGAGGCCTGGCCGCCGCGGCAGTGGCGGTAGTGGTGGACGGCGAACAGCTGGATGTCGATCGCCCGCTGCCGAGGGGTGGGGCCTTCTCGGTGATCACCGAGTCCTCAGAGGAGGGAAGGTCGGTGATACGCCACTCGGCTGCTCACGTACTGGCTCAAGCGGTGCTCACCCTGTTCGATGGCGCCACCTTCGCGATCGGCCCGCCGATCACCGATGGCTTCTACTACGACTTCGACATCGGCCGCCCCTTTACTCCCGAGGACCTGGAGCGGATCGAAGCCCAGATACAGCGGATCATCGCCGCCGATCAACCCTTCGTGCGGGAGGAACTGTCCATCGCCCAGGGTCTCGAACTGTTCCGCGACCATCCCTTCAAGAAGGAGATAATCCTGTCCGTGGACTCCTCCGAGATGGCCTCCGCCGAGGCGGTTTCGGTCTACCGCAACGGCACCTTCGTGGATCTATGCCGAGGTCCCCACCTTCCTTCGACCGGGAGCTTGAAGGCGGTCAAGCTGACGAGGGCGGCGGGCGCGTATTGGAGGGGGGACGAGCACCGTCCCCAGCTCCAGCGGATCTACGGCACCGCGTGGGAGTCCCCCAAGGCTCTGCGGACCTACCTGAGGAGGATCGAGGAGGCGGCCCGGCGTGACCATCGCAAACTCGGTAGGGAACTGGACCTGTTCTCCTTCCCGGACGATCTGGGCCCCGGTCTGGCCGTCTGGCACCCGAAGGGAGGGATGCTGCGCCGCCAGGTCGAGGGTTACAGTCGCCGCGCCCACGAAGCCTTCGGATTCGACTTCGTCAACTCACCGCACCTCGCCCGGGCCGAGCTCTGGAACACCTCCGGCCATCTCGAGTTCTACGCCGAGAACATGTACCCGGGTATGGAGATGGACCGACAGGAGGAGTATCGCGTCAAGCCGATGAACTGCCCGTTCCACGTGCTGATCTATCGCTCCTCGGCCCGCTCCTATCGGGACTTACCCATGCGGCTCTCCGAGTTGGGGGCGGTATACCGGTATGAGCGGTCCGGTGCGGTTCACGGCATGTTACGAGCCCGGGGCTTCACCCAGGACGACTCCCACACCTTCTGCACGCCCGAGCAGGTGCCGTCGGAGTTGTTGCTTCACCTGGACTTCGTGCTGCAGCTGCTGCGGGACTTCGGATTCGAGGAGTTCGAGGCCGAGCTAGCCACCCGGCCAGAGTCGAAGTGGGTGGGTGATCCCGCCCTGTGGGAGCTGGCCGAGCAGGCGCTGGCAGAGGCGCTGGTCCAGGTCGAGGTGCACCATGTCGTGGCGGCTGGAGAGGGGGCCTTCTACGGGCCGAAGATCGACATCCATGTGCGTGATGCCATCGGTCGCCGCTGGCAGATGTCCACCATCCAGGTGGACTTCTCGTTACCGGAGCGTTTCGACCTCGAGTACGTGACCCGGGCCGACACCAGGGAGCGGCCGGTGATGATCCACTCCGCCAAGTTCGGATCGGTCGAACGTTTCGTCGGCGTGCTGATCGAGCACTACGCGGGCGCTATGCCCATGTGGATGTCGCCGGTCCAGGTAGTGGTCATCCCGGTGGCCGATCGACATCTACCATACGCCACCGAGGTTGCCGGAGCCTTGCAAGGGGCCGGTGTCCGAGCCGAGCCGGAGGAGTCACCCGGCAAGTTGGGGGAGAAGGTGCGCCGCGCGATCACCCAGAAGGTGCCGGCGGTGGTAGTGGTGGGCGACCACGATGTAGCGCAGGGGACAGTGGGCCTGCGCCTGCGGGGCGCCAAACGGGATCGCCGGGGTATTCCGATGGCCGAGCTGCTCGCGGATATCTGCTCGGCCGCTCGACCTCCCAGATAGGTATACCGGCTGGCCGGCTAGCGCGGCGTGTCACACCCCTGCCGCATAATGGCTCATGTCGTGGACACAAACACCACCGCAGATCCGGATGCGGTGGTCAAAGTCGGAGGCCCTCCCGGCTCCTGAACCGTCGGGGGTGTCGGCCGAGGTGGCAGAGATCGATCTCGCCGGATACCTCGCGTCGGCAGTGGCCTTCGATCCCCAGGTGGTGGTGGCGGCGGGGGAGGGCCCGAAGGGGAAGAGTCGCGAAAAAATCGCGTGGTTTCCGTCCGTGTCAGACGACCGAGCCTCGTTACCCCTGCTTCATCGCCCCTCAGGCGTTCCGATCCATTCCACCCAGGGTTTGTCCAGCTCTTGGCCGGTCACCGCGTCGAGCCGTACCAGCGCCCGGCGAGCGGGCGGCTCCTCGGCCGAGTAGAGGATGACGTTCCAGGCCGGTCGCGAACGCAGACCCTCGAAGGCGATCGCGGCGGATGCGTGGCCGATCGCGAACGGCGCCATCCCGGCGGCCCGGTAGAGCGCTTCCTCCTGCTCGACCGCCAGTGGCCAGGCAGCCTGGTTGTGCCACCAGGAGACCACCACGAAACCAGCCGCTACCCACCACATTCGGGAGCCCAGACCGGCCAGGGCGCCGAGCCCGCTCAGGATCGCCCCGGCGACGTAGACGGTCGCCATAGCCCGCCGGCGCACGGGGGAAGGGAAGCGGTACGGCCCTAGAACGCCCGAGTCCAAGTCCTCCGGTACACCGGCCGACTCGGCCACCTCCTGCGAGATCCGGATTCCGTCCATCAGCGGTCGGTCATCGGTACGTAATCACGCTCCCGGTAGCCCGTATAGATCTGGCGGGGACGCTTTATCAGCGCACCTCCCGGATCTTCGATCATCTCCCTCCATTGGGACAGCCAACCCGGCAGCCGCCCGAGAGCGAACAGCGCAGTGAACAGCTCAGATGGAAACCCGAGGGCACGATAGATGATGCCCGAATAGAAGTCCACGTTGGGATAGATACGCCTATCCATGAAGAAGTCGTCGGCCAGGGCCTCTCCCTCCAGGCGCATGGCCAGCTCCAGGAGCGGCTCATTCCGTTCCTCCAGCAGCTCGACAGCATGTTGCTTGATCAGCAGAGCACGAGGATCGAAGTTCTTGTAGACGCGGTGACCGAATCCCATCAGGCGGAATGGGTCATCCCGATCCTTGGCCCTGTCCAGATAGGTGCCGGTGTCTCCCCCCGCCTCCAATATGTCCTCCAGCATCTCGACCACCCGCTGGTTGGCGCCCCCGTGGAGCGGGCCCGATAGGGCAAGGACACCGGCCGACACCGCCGGATACATGCCAGCCTGGCCCGATCCCACCAGCCGCACCGCCGAGGTCGACAAGTTCTGTCCATGATCGGCATGCAGGATGAGCAAGGTCTCCATGGCCCGGACATGGGCAGGGACGATGGACGAGCCGTTCCCTTCCGGGTCGAACATCATGTTCAGGAAGTTGGCGCTGTAGTTCAGATCGGGGCGCGGCGCCACGTAGGAAAGACCGAGGCTGCTCCGGTACAGCCACGCTATCAGGGCGGGCATCTTGGCTATCAGGGACACCATGGCAGACCGGTTGCTCGACGGGTCCCCCTCCTCGCTACCCGAGATGCATGACTCCATCAACCCGATGGCCGCGGCCAGCCGTTCCATCGGATGGCTGTTGGCCGGAAACGACCCGACAACCCGGACCATTTCCGGGGGCAGGGCGGCGTGGTGGCTGATTTCCTGCTCGTACGAGCGCAGGGAATGGCGGTCCGGAAGCTCACCGTGATCGAGGAGGTAGCAGACCTCCAGGAAAGTGGACTGGCCGACCAGCTGATCGATCGGATACCCGCGGTAACGAAGGATGCCCTCCTCGCCGTCGATGAAGGTTATGGAACTGACCGCCTCAGCGGTGTTTCCGTAGCCGGGATCCAGCGTCACCATCCCGGTCGCCCGCCGCAGGCGCCTTATGTCTATCGCCTGCTCACCTTCCCTGCTGGTAGCGATCGGAAGGGTGACGAGATCTCTATCTTGCGCCCGGATCGTTGCTATATCCATCTTGTTATCCAGATCCTCCGGCTAGTCAGTCTTTCTCGGATTTGGCGGCGGCTATTACCTTCTGGACCTCCTGAGGCGGGGCCGGCTCGTAATGCGAGAACTCGATATCGAACGATCCCCGCCCTCCCGTCATGGACCTGAGATCCACAGAATAACGTTGCATCTCGGCCATTGGAACCTCGGCGCTCAGCACCCTGCTCCTACCTTCGGCATCCATCCCGAGCACCCGTCCTCGCTTGGCGTTGAGGTCGCCGATCACGTCACCCATGTAGTCCTCGGGCACCCGGACCGTAGCCACTGCGATCGGCTCCAGGATGGTGGCACGCAGCAGGGGTGCGGCCGCCCGCACCGCCATGATCCCGGCCATCCGGAAACTCATCTCGTCGGAGTCGACCGAGTGGAACTTCCCGTCGTAGACCGAGGCACGAATGTCGATCACCGGATAGCCGGCCAGTATTCCTCGCTCCAGAGCCTCCCTGATGCCCTTGTCGACCGCCGGAATCAGGTTGCGGGGGATGGACCCGCCCTTGATCTGGTCGACGAACTCGTAACCCTCCCCCCGAGTGTTGGGTTCGAACTTCACGTAGGCAACGCCGAACTGGCCACGCCCCCCCGACTGTTTCTTGTGCTTGCCCTCGACATCAGCCCGGCCGAGGATGGTCTCCCGGTAGGGAACCCGGGGGATTCCCACCGTAACCTCTACCCCGAAGCGGCGCGACACCCGCGCCAGCGTGACTCCGACATGGGCCTCACCTAAGCCGGCCAGGATCGTTTCCTTGGTCTCCGGCCGGCGTTCCACCCGGATGGTCGGATCCTCCTCCTGGGCGCGTGAAAGAGCAGTCGACAGCTTGTCCTCGTCCTGGGTGGACCGGGGCGACACCGTCACCTCGTGGACCGGCCTGGGAACTTCGACCGGGCTGATCTCCACGGCGCTGCCGGCCGACCGCAGCGTGTCGCCCACTCGTAACCCATCCAGCTTCGCCACCGAGGCGATGGATCCCACCGTCACCTCGCGCAACAGGTCATGTTCCTTGCCCTGCAACGTGAACAGATTCGCCATCTTGAGCTTCGACCCGTCCGGCTTCTCCAGGACGATGTCAGGTGGCAGGGAACCCGAGAAGACCCGGAAGGTGTTGATGCGACCGACGTATTGGTCGCCCGACGTCTTGAACGTGTATGCGGCCACCGGTGCTCCCGGATCCGGGGCGATCCGACCTGCCGCAGTGGTCGGCATGGGCCGCTCGAGTGGGGAGGGGGCGAAGTCGATCACGAACTCCGCCAGCGCGTCCATGCCCACCAGGGTGCCCGCCGATCCGGCCAGCACCGGGAACATCTCCCCGGTGATCATCCCGGCGTGGATAACTTCGATCATGGTCTCCGCGGCGGGCTCCTCACCATCGAAGTAGGCCTCCAGGAGGTCGTCGTCGGTTTCCACCACCGTCTCGACCAGCGCCAGGCGGGACTCCTCGTAGGCCTCCTCCATCTCCGCCGGGAGGTCGATGGGAGACCCTACGGTCCGGCCGGCGGTGTAGGAGAGGGCCTGGCCGGAGACCAGGCGCACGATTCCGGACAATCCCTGTTCCTGGCCGATCGGAAGCTGGATGGGAACGATGCTCTTGCCAAAGATCTCCGTCAGCTGATCGACCGTCCGCGCATAGGACGCCCGGTCCCGATCGAGCTTGTTCACCAAGACCGCTCGGGCGATTCCCTCCTGCCGGGCCGCCTCCCACAAGATCTCGGTCTGCACTTCGACGCCGTCCACCGCAGATACCACGAACAACGCCATATCGACTGCCCGCAGTGCGGCTAGGGCATCGCCGATGAAGTCGGCATATCCGGGAGTGTCGATCAGGTTGATCCGGTATCCCTTATGGCGGAAGGAGGCGATTCCGAGTCCGAGGGAGTTCTGGCGATCGATTTCCTCCGGTTCGAAGTCCATGACCGTATTGCCCGCCTCCACGGTGCCGATCCGGGTGGTCTTTCCGACATGGAAAAGCAGTGCCTCGGCCACGGCGGTCTTGCCTGCTCCGCCGTGGCCGAACAAGCCCACGTTGCGTATTCTCTCGGGTCCCATCCTCCAGAGCCTCCTCTCGGTGATAGGAGTTTAGGTGATAGTTGGAGGCTCAGATGGTGTGGTACTTTCCTGGGGGAAGGGAGCCCCTGTGATTGAACAATGGACCCGCCAGCATGTAGAGAAGGTGGTAGCGCCCATCGGCCGGGCCCTGGCATCGATGCGGGTGCGGCCCACCCATCTGACCCTCTGCGGTCTGGCGGTGACGCTGGGTGGTTCCATAATGCTGGCCAACGGCAACGTCCGTTGGGGCGCGCTGGTGATCCTGGGGGGATCCGCCCTCGATGGACTGGATGGCGCGGTGGCCCGGGCTTCTGGCACTGCTTCCGCTCGGGGTGCCCTCATCGACTCGGTTTGCGATCGGCTGGGCGAGACCACCATGTTCGCCGCCTGCGGCTTCTGGCTCACCTCCCATCTGTCGCCTCAGGAGGGCCATCCGGCGCTGGTGGTGCTCTGCGTGTTGGGCCTGGGAGCTTCCATCGTGATTTCCTATCTGCGGGCCAAGGCCGATGTGGGAGGGGTCGAGGGCCGCGGTGGGCTGATGGGCCGGGCAGAGCGGATCATCCTCTTCACGGTGGGATTCTTGGTAGGGCAGGTGACCGTGATGCTGTGGCTGATGACCATCCTCACCTGGCTCACGGTCTTCCAGCGCTTCCACAAGACCTGGCGACAGCTCGGCGAGTGAGTGACCGGACCACCTATCTTGCCTATCGGATCGGTGCCGGAGTTCTAGCCGGGTTGCCGGAACCGGCTATCCGGCGGTTAGGTATCTGGACAGGGTGGTTGGCATGGTGGTGGGCCAAGGACCGCAAGTCCATGGCGTTGCGCCACATGGGACGGGTACTTGGCCAGGACGACCCGGAGGCGATCCGGCGGGCGGCCAGGGCGATGTTCTGCGCCTATGGACGTTACTGGGCGGAGACTCTCTGGTTCCGTCCCAGGCGGTTCGATCAGGTACACGGGCGGGTCACCCTGGTCGGGCAGGAGCACGTAAGGGCGGCCCAAGCCCGAAACAGTCCCATCATCGTGGCGCTCCCACACACCGGAAACTGGGAGATGGCGGGCACGCTGGCCGAGGATGCTGGGGTGGAGATCACCGCCGTGGCGGAAGCTCTGGCTAACCACCGCATCGCCTCCTGGTTCACGGACCTGCGAGCCGAGCTGTCCATCCGGGTGGTATTGGCCGAGGGCCTTTCCACCATGCGAGCGTTGCTGGGTGCCTTGCGGGAGGGTAGGTTGGTGGCCCTGGTGGCAGATCGCAATATCGGTGGCCGCGGCATCGAGGTGGAGTTCTTCGGGGAACAGACATCCCTGCCGGCCGGGCCCGCCTTGCTCGCCATACGTACCGGCGCCACCCTGCTGCCCTGCGCCTCCTATTTCAAGCCCGGTGCCGGGCACGAGGTGGTGGTGCTGCCGGCCGTGAACATCCCGCCTGCCAACCAGCCACGCCGGGCAAAGGCGATCACCCAGGAGCTCGCCCACCGTTTCGAGGAGCTGATCCGGGAGGCGCCCACCCAGTGGCACCTGGTGCAGCCCAACTGGCCTTCCGACCGGGAGTTCCTGGAGGCCCGACGGAGTACCGATTGAGGATCGCGGTCGTGTCACCCTACGCCCTCGACACTCCGGGCGGGGTTCAGCAGCAGGTGATCGGATTGGTCGACCAGCTCCGCCAGCGTGGCGAGCAAGCCTATGCCGTTGCGCCGGGAGCTGGCAGAGCATCCGACCGGATCGATGTGGGAGGGTGGATCGGGGTGCCGGTCAACCAGTCGAGGGCTCCTCTGGCACTATCACCGCGGGTCATCGGTCGAGTGGCCAGCGCGATCGCCCCGGCGGACGTCATCCACATCCATGAACCCCTGGTGCCCCTGGTGGGATGGGCTGCCCTGCGAGCCCGCCGGCCCACGGTCGTAACCTTCCATGCCGACCCGTCCCGGGCGGTCCGGGCCGCCTACCGCCTGGGCAGCCCGATCCTGCACCGGCTCTTCCGAGGCCGCCCGGCAACTGCCGTCAGCCGGGTAGCCGAGCGGGCGATCGCCCCGCTCGGACTCGAACCCGAGAGGATCCCCAACGCCGTGGACGTAGCATCCTTTCGGACGGGGGACTCCCGGAACCCATCCCAGGTGGCGTTCGTAGGCCGGCCGGATCCGCGCAAGGGTCGGGACCTCCTGCTGGCGGCCTGGCCCGCGGTCAGATCGCGGCTACCGGATGCCGAGCTGATGATCGTCGGGGGAGGGGCGGAGACACCCGTTCCCGGGGTCAGTTACCTGGGCCGGGTCTCCGAGCAGGAGAAGCGGGCCGTGCTGGCCACCAGCGCGGTGTTCTGCGCACCCAACCGGGGGGGCGAGAGCTTCGGCATAACGATCGCCGAGGGTATGGCGGCCGGTTGTGCCATCGTCGCCAGCGATCTCGACGCCTTCGAGGACGTTCTGGCTGGAACGGGGCGGATGTTTGCCAACGGCGACCGATCAGCCCTGGCCGAGGCACTCATCCGGGTTCTGAGCGAGCCGGATCTCCGACACCGCCTGGCCACCGAGGGATCGATCCGGGTGCGGGCCTTCGACTGGGAAGCGGTGACCGACCGTTACTTGACGCTCTACCGGAAGGCCCTGGCCGGCTAGCTCGGTGATCGTTCTTACGCCTCCGTAGCAGCCGGTGGGCACCGATCATGGACTTCGGACGGTCGTTCGATCCGTCACTTCTCTTGCTCGGCATGGGTGGGGTTCCCGTAATTGGGGTTGCATCGAGCCTGACGTGCGCTACAATGTTCACGTCAGCTGGTATCACTGAAAGGAGAAAAAAGTCGTGGAACCGGGTACCAAGGACCAGGTCAGCTTGACCGGGACGTCCCGAGTCAAGCGAGGACTGGCTGAGATGTTGAAGGGTGGCGTCATCATGGACGTCGTCACCGCGGAGCAGGCTCGGATCGCCGAGGAAGCCGGAGCAGTGGCGGTCATGGCGCTCGAGCGGGTGCCGGCCGACATCCGGGCGCATGGTGGAGTAGCCAGGATGGCCGACCCTGTCCGGGTAGAGGAGATCATGGAGGCGGTCACCATCCCGGTGATGGCCAAGGCCCGGATAGGTCACTTCGTCGAGGCGCAGATACTCGAGAGCCTGGGGGTCGACTACATCGACGAATCAGAGGTGCTGACCCCGGCCGACACACAGCATCACATCGACAAGTGGGCCTTTACCACCCCCTTCGTGTGCGGCGCGAGGGACTTGGGGGAGGCGCTACGGCGGATAGGCGAGGGGGCTGCCATGATCCGCACGAAGGGCGAACCGGGCACCGGCAACGTGGTCGAGGCGGTCACCCACATGCGTCGGATGAACAACGACATCCGGCGGGCGGTGAATGCCGGTGACGATCAGCTGATGGGCACCGCCCGGGACCTCAACGCTCCGGTCGAACTCCTTCGGGAGGTGGCTGAACTCGGAGGCCTGCCGGTGGTCAACTTCGCCGCCGGGGGCATCGCCACGCCGGCGGACGCGGCCATGATGATGCAGCTCGGTTGCGACGGGGTGTTCGTCGGGTCGGGCATCTTCAAGAGTGGCGATCCGGCGGTGCGGGCCAGGGCCATCGTCGAGGCCACCACGTTCTACCGCGATCCCGGGATCCTCGCCAAGGTTTCCCGCAATCTGGGCGAGGCCATGGTGGGCATCGAGATCGACGACATCCCCGCCTCCCAGCGGATGCAGGATCGGGGCTGGTAGGGGACCATGCCCCATCCGGTGCCGATCGTTGGCGTGCTCGCGCTACAGGGCGACGTGCGCGAGCACGCCCGGATGGTGGAGGCTGCCGGCGGTTCGGTCCTGGAGGTACGGACCCCGGCCGACCTGGAGGACATCGACGCGCTGGTGATCCCGGGCGGCGAGTCCACCACTATCGGTCGCCTGGCCAACCTCTACGGTCTGCTGGATCCGCTCCGCAAGCACATAAAGGCAGGAATGCCCACTCTCGGGACCTGTGCCGGAATGATATTTCTCGCTACAGGGGTCACCGAGGGGGTCCAGCCGCAGCTAGGAGTGCTCGACATGGTCGTGGAGCGCAACGCCTTCGGTCGCCAGATCGAGTCGTTCGAGTGCGATCTGGGAGTGGCCAACTGGGACGAACCTATCCGGGCGGTGTTCATCCGAGCGCCGCTGGTCCACTGGACCGGCGACGAGGTCGAGATCCTGGCGCGCCGCCATGACCGTCCCGTGCTGGTCAGGAGGGACAACGTCCTGGCGTGCGCCTTCCATCCGGAGCTGACGAGCGACACTCGGCTGCATAGGATGCTGCTGGACATGGTGGAGGAGCTCTGATGGCCGGACACTCGAAATGGGCCAACATCAAGCATCGGAAGGGCAGGCAGGACGCCGCCAGAAGCAACCTGTTCGCCAAGCTGTGCCGGGCCATCGAAGCGGCCGCCCGCCAGGGAGGTGGCGACCCGGCTGGAAATGCCGTGCTGGCCAGCGCCATCGGCAAGGCGCGATCAGCTTCGGTCCCGAAGGACAACATCGAGCGGGCTATCAAGCGCGGCACCGGCGAGCTGGCCGGAGAACGCCTCGACACCATGTTCTACGAGGGATATGCACCCGGGGGAGTGGCGCTGCTGGTCCAAGTGTTGACCGACAATCGCAACCGGGCTGCTTCCGACGTGCGGTCGGCGTTCACTCGCAATGGCGGGAATCTAGGCGAACCGGGATCGGTGGGTTACCTGTTCGACCAGAAGGGTTATCTGCTGGTGGAGGGTGACGAGGACGACATCCTGATGGCAGCCCTCGAGTCGGGAGCCGAGGATGTGCGATCGAGTGGTGAACAGTTCGAGGTGATCACCTCACCCAGCGACTTTGCCGCCGTCCGGGAGAGCATGGCCGAGTTCGATGTGTCCGTGCAGTCGGCCGAAGTCACCCAGCTTCCGTCCACCACCGTCCAGCTGGACGCCTCCAAGGCCGCCCGGGTGTTGCGCCTGGTCGACAGCCTGGATGACCTGGGTGATGTGCAGGAGGTCTACGGCAACTTCGACATCCCGGACCCGATCCTGGAGGTTCTGGCGAACCGTTAGGGCTACCCGAAGTAGCGGTTCAGACGGCCTCTACCAGGATCTGGTGGTAACCGGTGGCTCCGTCAGGTCGGGAACCTTGCACCGAGGCCGTCTGGGTCCTACCGGTCGAGTCGGTGGCTCGCACCGCTATGCGATGAGATCCAGGAGTGAACTCGTGATCCACGAACCATTGCCGCCACGAGTCGATAGTGACCTCATCGGGCAGGATGGCCTCTCTCCACGGCTCGTCGTCGACTCGCACCTCCACCTTCTCGATACCGCGATTCTGTGCCCAGGCCACCCCGGCGATGTGGCTGGGACCGGCCTGGATCCGCCCGGACTTGGGAGTGTCGATCCGTGACTGGGTCTTGATCGGACCTTCTTTCGACCATCCTCTGGGTATCCAGTAGGCGTCGAATGAGTTCCACCCGGCGAACTCGATCTCGGACAGCCACTTGGTGGCCGACACGTAGCCATACAGGCCGGACACCACCAGCCGGGCCGGGAAGCCATGCTTGTAAGGCAGCGCCTCACCGTTCATACCTACGGCCAGCAGAGCTTCCCGCCCGTCATAGACCGCGCTGGTGGGGAAGCCGACCGTGAACCGGTCGACCGAGCGGCCGATCAGCTGCGTACCGCCCGATCTCACATCGGCCTGGTCGACCAGGTTTCGTAGAGGAACCCCGAGCCACTTGGCGTTACCGACCAGTCCTCCACCCACAGGATTAGAGACACAACAAAGGGTTACGTAACGCTCCACCATCGGCATGGCGAGCAGCTCTTCATAGCTGATGCTGAAGGGATTGCGGACCTCCCCGGTGAAGGACAACCTCCAGGTTTCCAGATCCACTTGGGGAATGCTGAGGGCGGTATCTATGACGTAGAACTCACTGTTGGGGGTTACCCAGGTAGACAGTCCGGCGATATCGGATGGATCAGTGGTCTGGGCAGCAACCGTCGTGGTGGTCTCAGGAACGGTGGTCGTCGTCTCCGGAACGGTGGCTTGGGTGGTGGTGGTCTCAGGTACGGTGGTGGTGGTCTCGGCAGCTGCCGCCTGGGTAGTGGTGGTTTCGGATGCCGTGGCTTGGGTGGTGGTGGTCTCTGCTGCGGCAGTGGTCTCGGTAGTCGCCGCCTGGGTAGTGGTGGTTTCGGATGCCGTGGCTTGGGTGGTGGTGGTCTCTGCTGCGGCAGTGGTCTCGGTAGTCGCCGCCTGGGTAGTGGCGGTCTCTGGAGTAGTCGTCTGGGTGGTAGTGGTTTCGGCTGGGATGGTGGTCTCAGCAGCGGCCGCCTGATCTGTGGTCTCAGCCGGTACGGTCTCGGAGGATGGGACCGTGGTGGGGGCCATCGTGGTGCTGGATGGCAGGGTGGTAGCGGATATGGTGGTGGCCGGGGACTCCACGGGCGTGGGAAGCACCACGGATTCCCGTCCTGACAGTGCCATCCGGCTCCGGCCTTTGAAGTAGCGCCCGAGGGCTACCTCCGCGGCTGCCAGAACCACCGCCCCCGCGGAAGCCGCCAGAAAGGCGCGCCGCGGAGTAAGTGACCGGTCGGAATCCGGCGCCGGCGCGGCTTCGAGCAGCCGCTTGAGCCCTCTCAACGTGCTGATGCCGGTCGAGGTCGCCAGCGCGGCCGTGACGATGGTCAGTCCGACCCCAGCCTGGGGATCGGTGATGCCGACGAAGTATCCAACCAACCCGAATGGAATGAAACCGGCCGAGGCGATACCGGGACGGTGCCGGGCAAGCAGACCCAGAAGTCCGCCGATGATGAGGGCAACCACCACTATCCCGCCTATCAAAACCGCCTTGTCGTTGGTACCGAAAGTGGATATGGCCCAGTCCTCCAGCCATGACGGGGTGATGTCGATAAACCGTTGACCGATGGTGAGGACGAGCGACGGCGCGGTACGGAACAAACCTGCCATCAGCTCGGATATGGCAAGTGCCGAACCGGTGGCTACAACTCCGAGAAGCAGGTAGTTGAGGCGGGTCGACCAGGTAGACGCAGGGGCGGAAGCTTCATTTGGTTGCATGAGCCCGGAGCTTACCGCTCGTCGGCACTTACCTTCCGGGATCGATGGCGTTAATGGAGAAGGGCGTTATGCGGCGTCCACCCGCACCATGTGGTAGCCGGTGGCTCCGTCGGGTCGCGGTTCGTTGATCTCGGCGGTTTGAGTCTCACCGGTGGAGTCGGTTGCTCGCACCGAAATGGTGTGAGGGCCAGCAGTGAAATCATGCTCCAGATACCACTGCCGCCAGGAGTCTATGGAGAGCTCCTCAGGCAGGGTGGCTTCCCTCCAGGGTCCGTTATCGATCTGGACCTCCACCTTGTCGACGCCCCGGCTCTGCGCCCAGGCGACCCCGGCTATCACGTTCATGCCGACGCCGATCCGCCCACCTTTAGGGGTGTCGATCCGTGATTGGGTCTTGATGGGCGCTTCCTTTGCCCATCCTCTGGGTATCCAGTAGGCATCGAAGTCTTCCCACCCGGCGAATTCGATCTCCGATAGCCACTTGGTGGCCGATACGTAGCCATAGAGGCCGGACACCACCAGCCGGGCCGGGAAACCATGCTTGAGGGGCAGTGGCTCACCGTTCATACCCACCGCCACCAGAGCTTCCCGCCCGTCATAGACCGCGCTGGTGGGGAAGCCGACCGTAAAGCCGTCCACCGACCGGCCGATCAGCTGCGTACCGCCAGCAGTCACTCCAGCGCGTTCTACCAGCTCCCGCAGGGGAACCCCCAACCACTTGGCATTACCCACCAGACCGCCTCCTACCGAGTTGGACACGCAACACAGGGTCACATAGCGCTCCACCATCGGCATAGCGAGCAGATCCTCATAGCTGACACTGAAGGGGGTGTCCACCGCTCCGGTGAATGTGAGGGTCCAGGTCTCGAGATCGATGGCGGGAATGCTGAGAGCGGTGTCGATCACGTAGAACTCTTCGTTGGGCGTCACCAGGGAGGACACGCCCTCGACCGGTGCGGTCTGGGCCGTAGTGGGATCCGGAATCCCCGAGACCATCGGCTCAGCGGCCGCGGCGCCGGTATCGGTTGCTGCAACATCAGTGGTAGGCGAAACTGGGTCACTCACAGGGTCTGCCACGGTGTCCGAGGTGGTGGCATCTCCCGAACCCGCCGTGGTCGGGGCCGCCACCGGCTCCGAGGCGGAGGGGAGGGTGATCTGCTCCCGATCCACTGCCACCGAAGCGACCTTGGCGGAGTAGCGGCCCAGCAGAACCGCGCCGACCGACAGGATCACCGATGCGCCGGACGAGGAGAGGAACACCCGCCGTGACTCCGACCCGGCCTCGGCGGTGGCGGAGTTGGACCGCTCGAGCAGGCGGCCGAGCCAGGTGACCACCACGATTCCGGTGATGGCTGCGGCTGCCGCTGCGACTCCCGTAAGCAAAGGCCTCGACAGGGGATCGGTCAGCCCCACCACGAATCCGACCACGCCAAAGGACAGGAATCCGGCCCGGGCAAAAGGCAGTCGGTCCTTGGAGAGGACACCGAGGTAGGCACCGATAGCCAGCGACGCCACGACGATGCCGATGATGAGGACCAGCTTGTCGTTGGTCCCGAAGGTCGAGATCGCCCAGTCCTCCAACCAGGACGGGGTTAGGTCGATGAACCGCTGGCCGATGGTACGGATGAGGGAGGGAGCGGACAGATAGATCCCGGCTACGAGTTCCGATGCGGCTAGGGCAGCGCCGGTTGCTATGACGCCCAGGAGTGCATAGCCAAGACGGGATCCCTGTGGGGGAGAGGAGTTAGGTTCGGGTGACTGAGGTTCTGTTTCCATAGCTCCATACTAGGATTTGCGGCATCCTATGAGTTGTCCGGAACGTTCGATTACCTAACACCTGGCTTCTGGCTGGCAGCAGCCGGTCGGGGAAGGAAACAGCATGACCGATACCAGAACCGTCCCTGAACAGGCCACCCTCCCCGCCACCGAGGAGGAATGGCGCCAGAAGCTGACGCCCATGGAGTACTACGTGGCTCGCGAGGCCGGGACGGAGCGTCCGTTCACCGGCGAGTACTGGAACACCAAGGATTCGGGTACGTATACATGTGTCGGATGCGGGGCGCCGCTCTTCCGGAGCGACCAGAAGTACGACTCCGGCACCGGTTGGCCCAGCTTCTACGACAAGATCGATGACGCACCCATCGAGGAACACACCGACTACAGCCTGGGCATGGTGAGGACCGAGGTGGTGTGTGCCAACTGCCAGTGTCACGTCGGCCACGTGTTCCCGGACGGTCCCCGCCCCACCGGCCTCCGCTATTGCATGAACTCAGCGTCCCTGAGCTTGGAAGGCGACCAGGACTGACCTACCCGCGAGCCAGATGTCGGCGGGTAAGTGGGTCTATCCCAGCCCTCAAACCGTTAGGAGCGCTTGGGTCGTGGTGCCGCCGTTGGACGGGGCCTGGAATGACACAGAGTGCTGAGCAACCTAGCCGAGCAAAAACGCTCAGAACGCAAGCATCTGCTAGTTGATCTGGCGGTCCCGTCCCTTCCAATAGGGGGAACGCAGCTTGTATTTCTGGAGTTTTCCGGTGGCCGTCCGGGCCAGCACGTCGCGGAACTCCACCGAGGTGGGACACTTGAAGTGGGCCAGACGCTCCCTGCAATAGGCGATCAACTCCGCCTCTCCGGCCTCGGATCCTTCAGCCAGCACTACCAAGGCTTTCGGCGTCTCTCCCCATCGCTCGTCGGGAACGCCGATCACCGCCACCTCCGCCACAGACGGGTGCGTGAAAAGGCAGTCTTCCACTTCGATGGACGAAACGTTCTCGCCACCGCTTATGATCACGTCCTTCTGCCGGTCGGTCAGTATCAGGTAGTCCTGGTCGTTGAGGTAACCACCGTCGCCGGTGTGGAACCATCCGCCGGCCAGCGCCTCCTCGGTGACATCGGGCTGATCCCAGTAGCCCTCCATGACGTGATTTCCATGTGCCTCGACCTCGCCCTTGGATGACACCCGGATTCCTATCCCGAGTGCGGGCACACCCTGGGGCGCCAGCCGCTTGGCCCGCTCCGCCGGCGTCAGGTGATCCCACTCGGATCTAGCCCGGTTCATGGTCAGATAAGGAGCGGTCTCGGTCAATCCGTAGATCTGGATGAACTCCCACCCGAGTTCGGTCTCCATGCGCTCGATAGTCCTAGTCGGCGGGGGAGCGCCGGCCACGGTCATCCGCACCCGACCCGATCCCGGGATCGGACCCGACCACTCCTCGGCGGCCGCCAATATGGCTGCTACTACCGCAGGCGCACCGCACATGTAGGTCACGCCATGCCGATCGACTCGCCGCAGGATCTCGGCCCCGTCGATCTTGCGGATGACCACCTGGGTGGCGCCCACCCCGGAGAGGGCATAGGGCATCCCCCAGCCGTTGCAGTGGAACATGGGAAGGGTATGCAGATACACATCCCGATCGCTGACCCCGGCGTCCCAGCCGAAGGTCACCGCGTTGAGCCACAGGCTGCGATGGGTCATCTGAACGCCCTTCGGCCGCGCGGTGGTGCCGCTGGTGTAGTTGATCGTGGCGGTGGCATCCTCGTCGGGTGTCCACGGACGGGGATCCGCATCCTCTCCGAATAGGAGCTGGTCCGACTCCGGACCCATGATCAGACGCCTCTCACAGTCGACACCGGCCAGGTCATCGGCCAGCTCGGGGTCGACCAGCAGTAGCCGTGCCCCGCAGTGGGACACGATGTATCCGACCTCAGCCGCATTGAGCCGGAAGTTGATCGGCACCGAGATGCGGCCACAGGCGCTCACGCCCAGCATCATCACCAGCAATCGAGCCGCATTGCGAGACACCACCGCCACCCGCTCGCCCCATCCCAAGCCGATGCGGTCGAGATATCCCGCCAAGGCTCGAGTCCGATCAGCCACCTGGGCGTAGGTCAAGGTTCCCCAACTCTCAGCCGGCTGATCCGGCTCATCGATGATCGCCGGACGGTCCGGATACACCAGCGCGGCCCGGTCCAGGAAGTCGCGGATGGTGAGGGGTACCTTCATGGGCCGCTCAACTCTCGGACAGGGTGGGGGGGAGGTTCTCGATCACCTTGTCGACCACCCGGTTGAAGGGCAGCGACTGCAGCCATACGCGGCCCGCTCCAGTCAGGGTCGCTACGAACAGTCCTTCCCCTCCGAAGAGCATGGTCGCTCCACGGCCGGCCCGCTCGATGGAGTACTGGATCTGCGGTTCGAAGGCCACGATGCAGCCGGTGTCGACCCGGAGGGTTTCCCCGACTAGCCGCTTCTCGACCACGGTTCCCCCGGCATGGAGGAAGGCGAGCCCGTCACCCTGGATATCCTGCAGGATGAAGCCTTCTCGGCCGAACAGACCGGTTCCCAGCTTGCGGTTGAGGAAGATCCCGAGGCTGGTACCCATCGCCGCGCACAGGAAGGCCTCCTTCTGGGCGATGACCCGGCCGCCGATCGCCCCGAGGTCCACCGGAACGATCTTGCCGGGGTAGGGCGCGGCGAAGGCCACCGTCCGCTTTCCGTGACCCCGATTCGTGAAGTGGGTTAGAAAGATCGATTCGCCTGCCAGCGCCCGCTTGCCGGCGGACTTCAGTCTGCCCCACGTGCTCCTGCCGACCTCCGAACCGTCACCCAGCCGGGCTTCGAAGTCGATGCCTTCTTCCAGATACATCATCGCCCCGGACTCTGCAACTACCGCTTCGCCGGGATCGAGTTCGATGTCGACGTACTGGAGATCCGACCCGTGGATCTGGTAGTCGACTTCATGGCTTCTCACAGCTTGACCCTCCGTTGCTGGATCGATCATGGTCAGGATCGATCGTAACAGTCGAGCCCCACAACCGGCTCGTCACGACCCGGGGAGGGCCCATGACGCCAGTGTTGGGGAAGGCACTCCGGCGCGATCGGCACTTTGGGGTAGTCCGGTCATCTGGTGAGGCCGGTCGGTCCGATGCACATTATGTCAAGTTACGTGGCCTGGTAATCGGCCAACGTAACTCAAGATCGAGGGTGCAGGGGTGAGGAATGGACGAACAACAGGCCCAGTGGCCACAAGCAGCGACCTGGGAAACCTGCGACGCCGTTGAACGACACGCAGACCGGCTGAGCGGCGCTCGGTGTTTCGTGGTACCCATTTCGGCACTGTTGGCCAAGGTCAACGCAGGGGCAATGCTGGACGAGTTCCTCAGCTGGTTCCCAGGTGTCGAACGGGCACGAGCAGAGAAGGTGATCGACTTTCGGATGAGACGCCTGCAAGATGTGGTCAGGCGGGTGAGGGCCTTATTGGATCGTTGTGTACTAGCCCGGGTTCCGGGTCCTTCGCTGCGAGTGACGATTCCGCTTCTCAAGCACTAAAACGTTTGTCCCATAATCCATGTTATGTAAAGTTACACCCCCCGGGGCAGGCAAAACGTTGCGGTGGCTGGTCCTGTCGGCTCGGTGCCGTCGGGCACCGATCGGGCCCCTAGCCTTGTTCAGCTTCGAGTGGTTGGCCCGGTCCTGGTGTGGTAATCGGGGCTGGAAGGGACTGGTTGGATTCTACGCCGAAGTTGTTTATGGCGTGTATGCGGTAGATGTATTTGGTTGAGCCGAAGCCACACCTGGTAAGATTAGAGCCAACATGCGACCCGACACCAAACGTTCACGTGCGGCCACCCGATGGTTTCCCGCCCTGGTACCGGCGGTAGCTGTGATCTTGGTCATGGCAGCAGCCCTCGGAAACAACCCCCCACCAACCACTATCAGCACCAGCACTACCCCGGTCACAAGTTCTTCAGATGCCCATGTGGCTACCGTCTCACGTACCTCTGTCGCCTCGGTCACAACAACCAGCCCTCCCGAGATCATCTACGCCGAAGATGATCTCGAGTTCGAGACGACCGACACCACTCTTGCCGAAGCCGACAGCAGCACCGATGGTGGCATCGCAGTGACCGACACGACCGTGGTACCACCAGCCGCCACCCAACCGGACCGTCAACAAGCCACTGCCACGACTGTTAGCACGAAACCTACCACTACCACCACCGGCAGACCGCCTATACCACCATGGGTGAGCCATCCCACCTGGGACCATCGCCTACCCAGCACCTGGGACGGGCTCGGCGCAACCGAATGCCATAAAACGATCAACGGCAGCGCTCTAGCTACGACGACCTATTTTAACTTCTCAGATCTGGTACGCTGGGCTTACAGCAGTAGCGACTGGGAGCCGACACCCGGCAGCCCGATGGAAAAAGGACTTAGTTACCTGGGAGTGTCCTCCGCCCAGGACCTAAGGGACATGGGCAGAGAAGCCGCGGATATTCGATGGCGCGCAGACTCCTACGCAATAGATATAGAGTTCTTCGGGGACCCCGAACATCCGGACTGTGCGCGCATCCTTGAGGGCGTAGCCGCAGTACTCACACCCTGGACCGGTTAGCGGTTCCAGGCCCAAGACCTAAGGGACATGGGCAGAGAAGTTGCGGACGTTCGATGGCGCGCCGCTGACTTCGCATCTCAGATATACTTTTTCGGCGGCCCTGAACATCCAGCCTGCGCCCGTGTCCTCCAAGGCGCCGCCGCCGTACTAGCACCCTGGACCGGGTAACGGTTCGACTTCGGAACGGCAGCAAAGGAGGACTCGGTTACGGCGTGGTCTTATATGCGTCGCGACTGTACCTGCCGGGAGTATGATTCATTGGGAACTCGGGTGACACGACTTCAAGCAGGAACCGGAGCACACAGGGTAAGGAGAGGACTCAGGCAAGTTGTGGGCTGACATCAAGCGTCCACGACCAGCCACCCTCTGGTTCATCCTGATACCTGCTTTTCGCGCTGACCTTGGTCATGACAGCAGCCCTGGGAACAACTCCCCACCTACCGACAGTACAACCAGAATCAGCACCAGTACCACCGCCGCCAACCTTTCCACCGTCCGTACCACGACCACCGCAGGTACCTACATAGCCTCAATCACCACCGCCAGCCCTCCCGTAAGCACCTACCCGGAACCCGACCCCGGGATCGAAACGACCGACACCACCCTCGCCGCAGGCGACAGCAGCACCGATGATGACATGGCCGTAACCGACACCACCCTGACATCACCAGCCGACACCCAACCCGAACCTCAACAAACCCCCACCACAACAGCCAGCACCAAACCCACCACTACCACCACCGGCAGACCCCTTGCACCCCCCTGGGTGAACCATCCCACCTGGGACCATCGGCTACCCAACACCTGGTAAGGGCTAAAGGCAACCGAGTGT
This sequence comes from Acidimicrobiia bacterium, assembly GCA_965200835.1. GTDB lineage: Bacteria > Actinomycetota > Acidimicrobiia > Spongiisociales > Spongiisociaceae > JAPPFW01. Next base: position 2,709,834 of record OZ241390.1, on the reverse strand, counting down.
GCTAAGACCATTAACTGGGAAGAAATGCTTGTGACGGAGCTCCTTGACTGGTCATTCCTCGTACGGCGGGCTTACAGCGGTCCCGACTGGGAACCCATACCGGACAGCCTCTTATATCCAGGACTCGATAGCTTGGGAGTGTCCTCGGCTCAAGACCTGCGGGACATGGGCAGGGAAGCTGCGGACATTCGCTCGCTAGCAAGTTACTTCGCAGCCCAAATAAAGGTCTTCGGGGACCCGGAACATTTGGACTGTGCCCGCATCCTCGACGGCGTCGCCGCCGTACTAGCACCCTGGACCGGTTAACGGTCGTCCTATAGGGCACCCAACAAGCATTTGGCCACCGGCGTTACCTTGGGTATCACTTCTGCGTTCCTATACGCTGCGGTGTATTAGGAACCTTCCGTCCAGCGTAGTACAGGTCGTCGTGCTGCCGTTGCTTCATCGAGACGGCCGATCGGAGCAGTCCGGGGTGCCGAATGTAGCGTGTCGGGATCCCGCTCTGCTTCCTCTGCCACTGCGATCAATGCGGCGGCCAGGGCCTCGACTGCTTCGGGGGGTTCCGTCTCTGTGGGTTCTATCATCAACGCCTCTTCCACTATCAGCGGGAAGTAGACGGTGGGCGGATGGAAACCGTAATCGATCAGCCGTTTGGCCATGTCGTAGGTACGTACCCGATGCTCCCGGCGCTGGCGCGTTCCTGAGAAGACCACTTCATGCATCACCCGCCGGTCATAAGGAAGGTCGAAATGGTCGTGGAGCAGGGTGCGCATCAGGTTGGCGTTCAGCACCGCCTGGCCCGAGGCCGCTCGCAGTCCTTCGAGCCCGAGCGCCCTCAGATAGGCATAGGCTCGGATCAGCACGCCGATATTGCCGTGGAACTGCTGTGTGTGGCCGATACTGCGCTCCGGGGCCACGAAGCGCACCAACCCGTCCTGATCCTCCTCCACCACCGGAGTGGGAAGGTAGGGAGCTAGTTCGTCGGTGCAACACACCGGTCCTGCCCCAGGGCCACCTCCTCCGTGGGGCGTGCTGAAGCTCTTGTGGAGGTTGAGGTGGACCACATCGAACCCTAGATCCCCGTAACGCACTCGGCCCATGATGGCGTTGAAGTTTGCCCCATCACCGTACAGATAGGCGCCAGCATCGTGGATCAGCTCGGCGACCTCCTCGATCCCGTTCTCCCACAGCCCCAGCGTGTTGGGCACCGTCACCATCACCGCTGCCACGGTCTCGTCGAGTTCACGCTCAATCTCCGCCCGATCCATCGCCCCATCGGCGGCCGTCTCGATATGGGTGACCTGGTAACCGGCCATCGCCGCGGTGGCCGGGTTGGTCCCATGAGCCGAGTCGGGCACCAGGATGCGCCGCCGGGTCTCCAGTTCGCCTCGATCCTCCAAGGCTCGGGTCACCATCAGCACCCCGGCCAGCTCCCCCTGAGCTCCTGCCGCCGGAGCCAGGCTGACCGCAGGAAGGCCGGTCAGCTCCGACAGACCGTCGCGCAGCTCCAGCAGGGTGCGAAGTGTTCCTTGGGCATCGTCGGCCGGAACCTGTGGATGGGCCGCTGCGAAACCCGCTAGCAAGGCCACCGCATCGTTCACCTTCGGGTTGTACTTCATGGTGCAGGAACCGAGCGGATAGGTTCCCGAGTCGATTCCGAAGTTACGCACGGACAGGGCGGTGTAGTAACGGACCAGCTCGCCCTGACTGAGCTCCGGCAGCCGTACCGACTCTCGCAGCAGGTGATCATCTGGTAGCAGGGTCCTATCCCTCCCCCACGTTGGCACGTCCGCGGCTCGCCGGCCCGGTGCTCCCCGGTCGAAACAAAGCTTGGCTCCGAAATCCTCAGTTCCCGGACGGGGCACGGTCATAGCTCTCCCCCAATCTCGGCCAGCGACTCCACCAGAGCATCCACATGGGCGTCGGGTGTGGCTTCGGTCACTGCGAACAGCAATGCGTCGCCCGCCTCGGGCTCGGGTCGATCCGAGATATCTAGTCCGGCGGTGATACCTCGGGCTGCCAGCCGCCTAGCGAGCTCGTCGGCAGGTACCGGTCCCCTCACTAGGAACTCCTGGAACCAGGGTCCCCGATCCGGTGTCTCGTAGCCGGGCACGGCCGCGATGCGGGCATCGGCATCATGGGCCCGCTGGTAGCACAGCTCGGTCGCCTCTCTCAGACCCCGGGCTCCCAGAGCCTGCATGGTGATGGTGAAGGCCACCGCCAGTAGGGACTGGGCAGTGGAGATGTTGGAGGTCGCTCCCCTCTCCCGCCGGATGAACTGCTCGCGCGCTTGCAAGGTGAGCACGTAGCCGGTGCGGGGCTCCCCGCCGCCGGGTGGGGCATGTAGTTCCTTCGTGCGTCCGATGATCCGGCCGGGCATCTGCCGTAGATACTTCTTGCGGGCTGCGAACAGACCGAGCGAAGGGCCACCAACTGCTCCCAACCCCGACAGGTCCCGTCCCTCCCCGGTCACGATGTCGGCACCCGCCTCGCCCGGTGGCTTTATGAGGCCGAGCGCAAAGGGATCCGCCACCGCGACCAGGAGCGCTCGGACCGAATGGGCCGCTTCGGCCAGCGGAGCGAGATCCAGGATGGTGCCCAGGTAGTCGGGCTGCTGGACGACCAGGCAGGCGTGTTCGGGGGTCGTGTCCTCGGCCGACTCCACGATGTCCACTCTCAGCCTCGGGCCGCGGGCGTAGGTACGGACCACCTCGACGGTTCCGGGATGGATCGGTTCCAATAGAGCCACCGCCTTGCGCCTCGTGACTCGGGCAGCGAGCAGGCAGGCCTCGGCCGTGGAACTGGCCCCGTCGTACATGCCCGCATTGGATACATCCATGCCGGTCAGCTCGCACACGACCGACTGGTACTCGAAGGCGGCTTGCAGGGTTCCTTGGCTGATCTCCGGCTGGTAAGGCGTGTAGGAGGTGACGAACTCCGACCGCCCGATCAGGTGCCGGGTGACGGTCGGGATGAAGCGCCGGTAAGCACCCGCACCCAGAAAGTTCGGCCGGGACGTCGAGGCATTCTGTCCGGCCCGTTCTTCCAACAAGGCCACCAGCTCCGTTTCGGTGAGCGCGGGCGGCAGCTCGATCGATGGGTCCCGCAGGGCGGCCGGGATATCGGCGAACAACGATCCAAGGTCGTCCACCCCGACTCGCTCCAGCATCCGAGCACGATCCACGTCTGTCGCCGGAATGTAGGGATGGGGAGATCGGGGTGGCGAGGGGTGCGCCAAGTCTCAGCCTTCCTGGATAAGCGCCAGGTAACCGGCCGCATCGAGCAGACCCTCGAGCTCACCGGAAGCGGTCATGCGCACCCGGATCAGCCAGCCATCCCCGTAGGGTGACTCGTTTACCAGCTCGGGCTGGTCTTCCAGGTCCTCGTTCACGGCGATCACCTCGCCGCTGACCGGGGAGTAGAGATCGGAAACCGTCTTGGCCGACTCGATCTCTCCACAGGGCTCGCCGGGCACCACCTCGGTTCCTTCGAAGGGCAGCTGGAGGTAGACCACATCGCCCACCTCATCCTGAGCAAAGTCGGTTATGCCGATCGTGACCTCATCCGGGTCGGCGTTTCCCCGTCGCACCCACTCGTGACTCTCCGCGTAGTGAAGGTCGTCGGGGATCTCGTAGTCCATCTTCATGACTTCCTCGACTTTCGGTAGAACGGACGGCGCACGACCTCGACGGCCAGGGCCCGGCCGCGCACATCGACTTCGAGCCTTACGCCCGGCTTGGCAAGGCGTATCGGGAGATAGGCCATGCCGATGCCCACCCGCAGGCTCGGGCTGAAGGCACCGCTGGTCAGGTGGGTGACGGGCATTTCGTTGCCGGGTTCGTGGACCGGATAACCCGGCCTCAACACACCCCGCTGCCGAGCGATGACACAAGCGAGCCGCCGGTTGGGAGCCGCCTTCAATCCGGCCAGCGCTTCGCGTCCCGTGAACGGGACACCATCGTCGAGGCTCACCGCGAATCCGAGGCCTGCCTCGTAAGGATGAGTGCTGCTGTCGATGTCGTTGCCGTGCAGGGGAAGTGCTGCCTCTAGGCGGAGGGTATCCCGAGCACCCAACCCGGATGGGGTGGCACCTCCCTCGATGAGTGCATCCCAGAAGTCTTCGGCCCAGGCTCCGCCAACGATGCACTCGCCGCCGTCCTCGCCGGTGTATCCGGTGCGAGCGAACAGGACGGTGGTGTCCCGCCAGGCGAACTCGGCACAGCTCCGCGGCGTCATGGAAGCGATCCCCTCCCCCAGTACACGGGCCAGCAGCGCAATCGCACCCGGTCCCTGCACGGCCAGCATGACCGTATCGGCGGTCACTTCTCGGGCCTGAGGGGCCGCCGCTACCAGACGCTCGAAGTCTCTGGTAGCGCCGGCAGCGTTGTGGACGATCAGCCAGCGATCACCGGGCAGGTGGTAAACGAACACGTCATCGTCGATCCCTCCGGCTTGGTTGCAATAGAGGGAATAGTGGGCCTGGCCGACCGGAAGGGTGGTGACATCGTAGGTAGTGACCGAACGCAGCAGGCTGGCGGCGTCGGGACCGTCTACCCAGGCCCGCCCGAGATGGGAAACATCGAACACGCCGACAGCTTTGCGAACAGCGCGATGCTCGCCGACTATGCCCCGATACTGGAGCGGCATCTCACATCCAGCGAAGGGAGCAAAGCGCGCACCGAGCGACTCGTGTCGCTGATGCAGTAGAAGCGGCTGCAGCCGCCCCACCTCGCCGGAACCGTCCTGTCCCGCCACACCGTTACCGTATCACATCGCACCGGCACACAAGTAACCCGCCCTGCCACCTCGGGGCGGGATCCGGCCGCCAACCGATAGCCGAACAAGCTTCCGGGAAGCATTTCGGAGCGATTTCAGGTTGAGGAGGCCTCGAAAATGTTCGCCACCGAACGGTCGAGGGTCCGGTCGAACTCCTCGTCGCTCTGCCCGACTTCGAGGCCCTCCAGCAGCGCCCGGCTGAAGCTGGCGACCATCCCGCGCTGGCGAGCAAGCCCGTCGCAGGCTTGGTCGTGGGTATAGCCACCGGATAGGGCTGCCACCTTCACCACCTTGGGATGCTCCACCAGGTCTCGGTAGAGGTCATCACAGGTGGGGATGGTGAGCTTGAATACGACACCCGGGCCGTCGGGATGGTGGTCGAGGCGAGCCAGGGTCGCCTCTCTGAGCAGATCCTCCGCCTCGGCCTTCTGCGGACTCCGGATGTCGACCTCCGGTTCCAGGATCGGCATGAGACCGGCCGCCAGGATCCTCTCCCCCAACTCGAACTGCTGATCGACGATCCGCCGCACACCCTCGGGTTCCGCCAGCTTGATCACCGAGCGCATCTTGGTGCCGAACACCCCATGCTGGCGAGCCCGGGCTAGAAACTCTTCGAGACCGGGTATCGGCTTCATGAGCTGCACCCCCCCGGCTTCCGGCTCGAGGCCTTTGTCGACCTTCAGGAAGGCCGCGATACCCTTTACCTCCCACAGGTACTCGACCGCACTCTTGCCATCGAACCGGCGGTCCATGGTGTCCTCGAACAGGATCGCGCCCAGTAAGCGGTCACCCCCGAAGCTGGCGGAGGTGACGATCCGGCGTCTCATCTCATGGATGAGGTCGAACATCTCGCCACTGGTCGAGTAGGCGTCATCGGCCACTCCGTAGGCTCGTAGGGCGCCCGGAGTGCTCCCTCCGCTCTGGTCGAGGGCGGCGATGAACCCTGGGCCTTCCTTGACCTTCTGGTACTGCTTCATATCCATTGCGTCATCCCACAGTCGACTAGCCGGCATCAGCCAGGTAGGACCGGACGATCCACCCCCGGCTCACATCCGTACGTTAACCGGATGAGAAACCGATCACTCACGACCTTCGAATATGCGGCGGATGCGCTGTATCGTGTCGGCCTCGGCCGGGGTCTTGTCGGTCCGGTAGCGTTTCACCCGAGCGAACCGGAGCGCCACTCCCCCCTCGTACACAGGACTGGGTAGCACGCCATCGAAGGCCACCTCCACCACCACTTCGGACTTGAGGTAGACGACCTGACGGTGCCGGCTCACCTCCAGCTCGGTGAACCTCTCCGTCTGCCACGCCAGCATCCGGTCAGTCATGCCCTTGAAGGTCTTCCCGACCATCACGAACTCGCCGGTCCGGCGGTCGCGAGCCCCGATATGGATGTTGGAAAGCCACCCGGTGCGCCGACCGTGACCCCATTCGGCGGCCAGCACCACCAGATCGAGATGATGAGCGGGCTTCACCTTCAACCAAGCTCTCCCCCGCCTTCCGGCCTCGTAGGTGGAGTCGATGCTCTTGACCATCACGCCCTCGTGGCGGTGCTGGCGCGCCCGGGCGAAGGTGTCCCCCGCCATTTGAACACTCTCGGTGATGACGCGGGGAACTCGGTACTCGGCAGGGACGATCCGTTCCAGGGTCTCGATGCGGGTGCTGAGCGGCTCATCTATCAGGTCACGGCCGTCCAGATGGAGGATGTCGAAGAAGAACGGCCGCAGCGGCGTGTCGCCGGATGCTTCGTGCGACCCGAACCTGCTCATGGTCTGCTCGAAACGTCGGGGTAGTCCCTCCTGGTCCTGGGTGAGTGCTTCGCCATCCAGCACCACGCCTCGTACCCGGCAAGCCGAGTGCCATTGCCCGGACCTCCGGCATTCGGCCCGACACCTCCTTGAGGCTCCGGGTGAAGATGGCGATCTCCTCCCCGGCCCGATGAACCTGGATCCGGGCACCGTCCAGCTTCCACTCCACTGAGCACGCACCGGCCTGAGCCAGCGCATCCTCTATCGATCCGGAGGTAGTGGCCAGCATGGGGCGGACCGGACGCAGGGGACGGATCCTCATCGCCCGCAGCGTCGCTTCCCCTTCGATCAGAGCAGTGGAGGCCACCGATCCGGCTTCCCCTCCCAACATGGCCGCCCGCCTGACCACCGCGGGGTCGATATCCGCCGCTGCGGCGATGGCGTCCATCATCAGACCCTCGAGAGCGCCTTGGCGGAGTTCGCCGGTTAGGAGCCGCCATAGGAACTACTGCTCTTCGGCGGTGGCCCGCCCCATCAGATCCTCGAGGAGTTCCAAGCGCCGGGCGCGGGAGCCGCGACCCTTGATGCCGGGTATCCGCCCAATGGCGTGATCGACCTCGGACAGGGTCAGACTCGGGCTTTCGGCGGGATCGGTCCGGGCCGCATAGAGTGTCGCCCCGCCGATGCCTATCCGGCCCTGGCGTGGCGACCGCTGAGGAACCCGACCAGGATCTCTATTTCTCCGGGTGCCGCTCGGGACAGGAGGTCGGCCAGGCCGGCCACCTTGATCTTGCGCGACCGGGTGGAGGCGATCCGGCGGGAGACCTCAACCGGCTTTGCCAGCTTCACCGGGCCGCCCTGACGAGGAACGGAAACATCCGGCCTACCTGGGGGTCTGATGCGCGACGATCGCCGCCGGCGGCCTCTTGGTCCCCCCGGCAGCTACCGATAACGATGGGCCGAAAAAGCGGGCGGTACGATAATCAGGGTCCATCCGGTGAATCTACCAAGGCCGGATAGGGCGGAAAGCGGGGATGGTCGGGCGGGTAACGCTACCGTTAGCGTACCGGTCAGATTAGGTAGTGGCGGCCCCGGGTCCCCATGATGATGGAAGCCGGCCCGAGGAGCCTTGGCACGATATTCAGGAGGGAATCCATGGACTTTATGATCACCGCCAGCGGTTTGGTGGCCCTTCTCATAGCCTATGCAGCGGTTCGTGAGTCGGGTGGGTGGAGCGGCACCACCGGTCCGATGCAATGGTCCTTCTCGGGAAGTTGGGCTTCGAGCATCGCCGCGGTGCTGGCGATCATCGTCACCCTGCTGGGCATCGATCCCACCCGAGGTCTGGCACTCGGCCTCGGGGTGACCATGATCCTCACTCCCTTCATCTACCGGGGTCTGGGCAACGGTGCGGCATCCAAACCGGTCTTCTTCATCGCCACAGCTCTCATGGCCTGGGCGACCTTATCCATCCTCTACATAGCGGCGGTTGCCGTGCCCGACCTGGTCGAGTCCCTGCCTCTGCTGGCGGGACTGGTCATCGATGTGGCCCTCATACTGGCTCTGATCGGGGCGGTGCTCCATGTCGCCCGCTCTCTCGCCGCGGCGGTCTCCACCGACGGTTCAGAAGCCTGGACCCTGCCCTGACCTGAGGTTTACGTCCCGAAGGGCGAAGGCCCCGATCCAAGGACGGCCATCCGGCGTTGCCGACCGTCGACCGGTCCCGGCACGAGAAGGGCGGAGGCACGGAAGGAACCGGGAACCTCGAGGTCGACGGGCATGGTCTTACCGTCCAGGGCGCCACCCGTCCACACAGTGAGCGTTCCTCCCCAGCGATGGCCCGGATGGTCGATCGTGCCCAAGGCGGCCTCGGCCACATCGAGAATGTTCCGGTTGGAGTCGATCACGCGCACGTAGCCGTTATAACTCACCCTGATACCTCACCGCCGGGTCTCCGTTCCATCCTACCGGGCCGAGCCGGATGGGACATGGCAACCAATACGCTCACCCGTCTATCAACGGCTGGTACTTGTCCAGCAGCGGTATGACCACCTCGGCGGGGGCATGGGGAAGACCGACCATGACCCGAGAGACACCCATTGCCTCCCACTCCTCCCACTGGTTGGGATCCGGCGGAGCCATGAACACCGACACCTCCACTTCGGAAGGATCTCGGCCCGCCCGCTCGAGATGGGTGTGCAGGTCGGCAATTCCCTTAGCCAGGTTGCGGGGCCGCACCGGCATCCACCCGTCGCAGAATCGGGCGATGGCCGCAAAGGCTTTGGGGCCTCCCCCGCTACCCATCACGATGGGGGGATGGGGATCCTGGAACGGTTTCGGCCAAGCCCAGCTCTCCTCCAACCGGACCATCTCGCCGGAGTAGGAGGCTCGTTCCTGGGTCCAGAGGGCGATCATCAGCTCGATCTTCTCGGTCACCAGCGGGTAACGAGTCCGGTAGTCGATTCCGTGGTTGGCCATCTCCTCGCGGTTCCACCCGTAGCCGATCCCGAACTCGAACCGTCCCTCTGATATGACATCGAGCGAGGCCACCTGCTTGGCCAGCCAGATCGGGTCATGCTGGGCTACCAGGGTGATGCCGGTGCCGATCCTCAACCGCTTCGTGGTGGCCGCCACCGCGGCTAGGGCGACGAAAGCATCATGGGTCCGCCAGTACTCCTCGGGAAGCGGCGGGGCGTTCTTCCTTCCGCCCCAGGGGGTTTGCCGGCTGGTAGGGATGTGACTGTGCTCAGGCACCCACATCGACTCGTAGCCCCGTGCTTCCAGCTCCTGCCCGAGCTGGATCGGCTGGATGGATCGATCGGTCATGAAAATGCTCGCGCCAACCCTCATTCTGGCCATCGCCTCCGGTCTAGTCGGTCCGCTAACCGCTCAGGCTAATGGAGCCAGAACGCCCCGAATCCCGACCGGTGAGCAGTACCGGATTGAGCTACCGCCGGTTGCCGAGGAGGTGTAGCGCGGCCAAGGCCTCTTCGAGATCAGCCACTATCTCCTCGAGAATCACCTCGGGTGGCGGGAGGTCGTCTGGGTCTTCGACGCTCTTGTCACGCAACCACAGCAGGTCAAGGCTGACCTTGTCGCGCTCCATGAGCTGGTCGTAGGTGAACTTCTTGAACCTCTCTGACTCCACTCGCTGGTGGCGGACACCGCCCTGATAACAGGCAACGAAGTCATCGAGATGCTTGCGGGTGAGGGGTCTCTTCTTGGGGGTAAAGTGCATGTTGGTTCGCAGGTCGTACACCCACAGTTCTCGTGTCCAGGGCTCGGAGCGACCCGGTCGGCGGTCGAAGAACAGGACGTTGGCCTTCACGCCCTGGGCATAGAAGATCCCGGTTGGCAACCGGAGCAGCGTGTGAACCTCGCACTCATGCAGTAACCGCCTCCGAATCGTTTCACCGCTCTTGCTGGCTTCGAACAGCACGTTGTCGGGCACGACTACGGCGGCGGCACCGTCAACCTTCAGGATGCTCACCACGTGCTGCACGAAGTTGAGCTGCTTGTTCTTGGTGGCGACCCAGAAGTCGTCCCGCTCGTAGGCCTCAGATGCTGAAGTCCCGAACGGCGGGTTGGTCAGCACCATGTCGAATCGGGCGTGTGGCGCTTGCCGCAGGGCGTCGTCGACGTGTATGGGTGACTCGGAGTCCGGGTTTGCCATACCATGCAGCAGCAGGTTCATGGCACATAAACGGGCTGGTAGGCCGGCGATCTCCCAGCCGGTGAAAGTTCTCGTTTGGAGGTGCGCTGTCTCGTCGGGATCTAGATTCGGATAGCGATCCAGGATGGCCTGACGCGCGCCGAGGAAGAACCCTCCTGTGCCGCACGCCGGGTCACAGATCCGCTGCAAAGGGACAGGGTGCATCACGTCAACGATGGCGGAGATCAGCGACCGCGGTGTGAAGTACTGGCCAGCACCTCTGGCACCCTCCTGGGCAGTCTTTTCGATGAGACCCTCGTAGGCCGCGCCCTTCACGTCGGTTGTGAGGCTCAGCCAATCTTGCTTGTCGATCAACTCCTTGATCAGCCGCTTCAGCTTGGCCGGATTCTGCACCCGGTTACGAGCACCCCGGAAGATCACTCCGAGCATCGAACCGTCACCACCGAGCCTCTTGAGGATCCGGTTGTAATGATCTTCAAGATCAGGACCAGAACGCGATAGCAGAGAGTCCCAGTCCAGCCACTCGGGAATCACTTGGTCATCCACCGGCAGTAGTTCTGCCTGCTCGTACGCCATCTTGAGAAACAGCAGGTAGGTAAGCTGCTCTAGATAGTCACCGTAGGACAACCCGTCATCACGCAGCAGGTCACAGAAGTCCCACAGCTTCCTAACGAGCCACGTCGGATCGTGATGGTACTGACTCATGCGGCAACCAACCTGCCCGAGAATGCAGCCGTAAGGATCGACGCACGAGCCGTAGCTATCTTGTGCTGTGCAGCCTTCAGCGACTGTTCAGCAGCTTCTACACAAACAATTCGCTCCTTGATCGCCTCGGCAATCCGCTCTTGCTCACACTTTGGGGCTAAGGGGATTGGCCACACCTTGAGGATGGTCTGACTGATGTTTTTCTGCGTTGCCCCCTTACCAGCGGAGATGAGCCCCGTTCTCTGTGACATTAAGTAGAAGAACAGGTAAGGGCGGTTGATCTTCGAAACGGCATGGGCGATCGCCTGGTTGGTAGCAAGTATTATACCACTAGTGCCGAGCTTCCCAATCGATCCGTACATCGCAACGAGGATAGTTCCTGGTCGCAGGAGTTTAGCACTACTTGCCTTGATACGAGCAGAGGTGATAGAGGATGCACAGCGCTGAACTACACCATCGTTGAGGTCTCCGATTACAGCCCACGGGATATGTCCACCATAATAGGCCTTAACGGATCTCCTAGGGGTTCCACCGCTCCCCCAACGTGCAACCTTCCCGAGAGTCGACCATTTCCAGTCATGAGGTAGACCGGTGCTGGGATCGGAAGTGACGGCAACACCAATAGGCTTGACGAGATTGCCAGTAAAGGCGGTGTATAATACGGACCGCCTGAAGGTTTCGAGCTTCGCTAGGCTCGTCGTAACAGCAGCCTCAACAGCCTTGAACCCCTGAAGCCGGTCCTCAATGGCCTCGACAATCTTGTTCTGTTCTTCAAGAGGGGGCAGTGGAATCAACAAGCCTCGAAGCATAGGCTGGTTTAAGTGGCGAATTGTGACACCTGAGGTTTCGCTCCCGAGAAGCCCGGTGGATGCTGCCCATCGGAAGTAGTGCATTATCCACTCCGCAGATACGCCAGGTCGTGGTCGAAGACGATGTAAGGCGTTTTGAAAGTACATCTGACCCCTCCCTCTCAGCCACAACGCACACCTGCCGACTTCCCCACCCTCACAAACCAGGAGATCGCCGGGTCGAAGCTCATACTTGATCAGTTCACGCTCGGTGAAGTCCATCTCCTTGATGTCCGCGAGGTCGAGCCTGTGCCAACGGACATTCATATTCCTCAGATACGGTTGGGGATTGATACCAGATCTCGCAGCGGGAGACAACGTCTTACCAAGCTGAGTATCGGCAGCTTCCCCAATAGTCGACCACTTCCAACCCGGAGGGAGATCCCTACTCATGCCGCTAACTCGTTACTCAGCTCGACCAATAAGGGCTGGAGTCGCTCACCGAATAGCGCTTTCGCTCGGCTGAGGCCACCCAGTGACGGGAAGTGGCCACCGGTCAAGTCGGTCTGGGTTACCTCCAGACTTGCGGCGAGGTGATCCTTGATCTTGTCGAGAAAGGCCCTTTGCTCGTCGGTGAAGTCAACCCCGGCGTTGCACTGCGCGAGCAACCAGGCCTGGTAGCGCTCCTCGGCTAGTTGTGGATAGGCGACCAGCTCGTCGGTCTGGCCCAGCGCATAGCGGACCAGACTGACCAGGTCTGTGTTTACACGGTGCCCAGAACCTCTAACCTTGCTCGCGTCAAGGGTTTCGTATGCCTGCCACAGTGACTCCGGTGTCCACGCCCGGGGCGGGCGGGCGATTGCGTTGGCGAGTTCCTTGATGTGCGTCGTATCGCAAACGGATGGATACGCCCACCCCCCCCCGGTTTGGTGGGCGTGTCGTAGAGGATTTGTAGCGCGGTTATCTCATCACGATTGGCTTCCAGGTAGGCCTAGAACGACTCGACCGTCTTGCGGGCCCGCTCGGTTGCCTTACTTGAGAACTCGCTGGAGATGACCGCGTCCTTGGATGCAATGTCGATCACCTGCTCGTAGCTGCGACGGATCTCTACCAGCTTCTGGCGCAGCAGGGGGTTGCCGGCCAGTGGTTGCAACGCCTCTTTCACGATCCGCTCTCGCGCTTGTGCAACTTCGTTGGGGTCAGGGTGATGCCTCCCGGTCGCGACCTGGGCTGCCTCGATGTGACGGTCCGGGTCGAGCGAATCCAGCAGCTGGCGGGCCAGGGCGGGCAGACCCGAACCCCCCACCTCGGTCAATTCGCGGCGATCCTCCTGAGTGATCCGTCCGTCGAGACGAATGAAGCGCTGTGCCACCGACGATACGGTGGCCTCGTCCGTGCGACCGAGCCCGATATGCCGGAGCAACGTCTCGAGTCCCACCCCGTGCTTGCGGTCCAGCGGGACCGTGTCGCTCAGGGCAGTCTCGGTCACACCCACCGCGTCCACTAGGACGAACCGGTCTTTCACCGTGGCGTCCGGAGTGACCACCCTCAGATCACTAGGGTCGATCACCCGCACCCCGCGGCCCTTCATCTGCTCGAAGAAGTTGCGGCTCCTGACCATCCGCATGAAGACCACACACGCGATGGGTTTCACATCGGTGCCGGTGGCGATCATGTCGACCGTCACCGCTATGCGGGTTTCATAGGAGGTGCGGAACTTCTGCAGTAGTTCCTCGGGCTTATGACCCGAGAGGGCGGCCTTGTACGTGATTTTGACGGCTCCCAGATTCGACAGCCCGAACTCTTCTCGAACGATCTGCACGATGTCATCGGCGTGACTGTCATCCTTGGCGAAGATCAGCGTCTTGGGAACATGTTCCAGTCGACCGTCGGCAAGCTTGTGGCGGTCGGGGAACATCGTGGGCATCGAGTTGCGCAGTGTCTTGATGATGGTGCGAATCTGATCGGGTGCCACCACCCTACGGTCGAGATGGCTTGCCTCGTAATCCAGGTCCTCGTCGATCAGCGCAAGCCGTTGTGCTCGGGTTTCCCGGTCACGAAACTGGTCATGAACCCCGCTTCGACCGTGCTGCCTTGCTCGGAGATCTCGGTGCGGATGCGCCACACGTCGAAGCCGACGTTCACACGATCCGCCACCGCCTGCTCATGTCCGTACTCCATCACTAGGTTCTGGTTGAAGAACCCGAATGTTTGCTTTCCAGGCGTAGCGGTCAGACCGATCAAGAAAGCGTCGAAGTACTCGAGAACCCCTCGCCAGGAGCCATAGATCGAGCGGTGGCACTCATCGATGATGATCACGTCGTAGGTCTCGATCGGCATCTGCGGGTTGTAGAAGGTCTCCGCAGGTTCATCACCCAGGTCGAATCCCGATCGCTCATCCAGCGAGTCGTCCATTGCGTCTCCTCGCAGCAAGGAGTAGATCCGCTGGATGGTCGAGACGTGGACCCTGGTGGCCGATTCATCGGCAATGTCAAAGTGAGCTGAGTCGAGCCGCCGGATGTTGTAGAGCTCGGTGAACTTGGGCCCGTCGTCCGGAGTGTCGAATCCGGCGAACTCCCGCAGGGCTTGCCGACCCAGGTTGGCCCGGTCGACTAGGAACAGGATCCGTTCGGCGCACGCGTGCCGCAACAGGCGGTAGGCGACGTTGGCGGCGGTGAAAGTTTTGCCCGAACCGGTCGCCATCTGGATCAACGCTCGTGGCCGGTTGGCCCGCAACGAGATCTCCAGATTGCGGATCGCCTGAGCCTGCACCGGCCACAAGGCGCCGGGGTCCAGATCCGGCAGCTCCTGAAGGCCACCCCTTAGCGTCGGACTTTCACCTCCGCCTCCAAGTTGGCGGAGGTTCGCGTTGCGGTTCAGCCAGCTTGACAGGGTTTCGGGTCGGTGGACTGCGAACACCCGGCGGGAGGTGGGTGTGGGATCGAGCTGGCAGGTGAATCTGGTCTCGATACCGGTCGTCTCGTAACCGAATGGCAGTGAGCCACTCGCGTTCACCGCTGGTAACTCCCCATGAAGCGAGGTCTGATAACGATAGGTCTGAAGCTCCACTCCCGTGAGGGTCGTGCCAGCCTTCTTCGCTTCGACGACACCAACTGCCTGCCTATCTACGAACAGCACGTAGTCGGCCGGTCCAGTGCTGGGTGGAACCTCACGAATCGCTACACCACGGGCGGCAGCCACCGCAGCGTGGCGGTAGTCCTGCACGTCCCATCCGCATGCTTCAAGCTGCCGGTCGATCTCTCTGCGCGCTCGCTGCTCGGGCTTCAGGTAGTCGCAGGCCGCTTGCATGCATGCACACGTTAGCGTCGCGGGAACAGGGCAGAGAGCATAGTGTTCTTAAAGGTAAGCGGTAGAAAGGAAAGTCAGATGTTCGGGCGTAAGAAGAAGGTGATGCCATCGACTGATGGTGCGTTGGCGGGTCGGGACACCGCGGTACTCGATGCGGAGGCCCATTTCGTGCATGGGCGTCCTATCACTCCCCCGTTTCCGGAGCAGCTCGAGGTTGCCTACTTCGGGATGGGGTGCTTCTGGGGTGTCGAGCGGATCTTCTGGCAGATTCCGGGTGTCTACACCACCGCCGTGGGATACCAGGGAGGGTTCACACCCAACCCCACCTATTACGAGGTGTGCAGCGGGCGCACCGGCCACGCCGAGGTTGCATTGGTCGCCTACGACCCGGCGACTGTCTCCTACGGCGACCTGCTGAAGAGGTTCTGGGAGGAGCACGACCCTACCCAGGGTATGCGCCAGGGGAACGACCGCGGGACCCAGTACCGCTCGGCCATCTATTGGACCAACGAGACGCAGCGCGAGCTGGCTGAGACCACTCGGCGGGTCTACGAGCAGGATCTGGCCAGAATCGGGATGGGGCCGGTCACCACCGAGATACGGGAAGCGCCGGAGTTCTACTACGCGGAGGACTACCACCAGCAGTACCTGGCCAAGAATCCCAACGGCTACTGCGGGCTGCGGGGTACCGGGGTGTCCTGCGAGGTACCTGCCGCCCGATAGTCAACTTCAGGAGAGGCCCACTGACCCGGAGGTCGGGGCCGGGGACTCAACGCACGAGGAAACCGGTCCCGAACGGGTCGTCGGGCTCCACTACGAACGAAGCCGTGCCGGTGTAGTACGCCCGTCCCCCTACCTCCACCACCACGGCTTGATGATCTCCAACCGTGGCTTCGGAGACGACCCGGCCGACCATGTTGGAACCCACCACGCTCTCGAATGAGCACTGCTCACCCAAGCCGACTTGTCCGCGGGCATAGCGGATGGCCAGGCGCGCCGTCACGCCCGAGCCGGTCGGGCTCCGATCAACTTGAGCATCGGCAAACACGCAGACGTTGGCCGACATCCCGCCGTCGTCGATACCGTCGGTCAGGATCGATCCGTAGAGGGCCGCCAGATCGGGACTGGACGGGTGGCTGAGATCCACGTGGGCCCGAGCTTCCTCGGTCAAGGCGGTGGCAGCTGCTACCATCTCCCCCACCGGCGATATGCGCACGTCCAACCCGAAGCAGGCGGCGTCGGCAACCGCATAGAAGGCACCTCCGTACCCGATATCGAAGATCACTTCCCCATAACCTTCAACGTGAAGGTTAATGTCGAGGAGCGGTGCGAAAGCTTCCACACTCCGGAACCGGACCTGCCCTGCTACCCCATCGCGTACGTCCACGATCACCGCAACTGGCCCGCTCGGGCATTGGATCACCAGGCGGGTCTCGGGCTCGACCTTCGGTACCAGACCGCGATCCACGGCGTAGCGGCCCAGCGCAATGGTGGCGTGCCCGCACATGGTGGAGTAGCCCTCGTTGTGCATGAACAGCACGGCCAGGTCGGCCTCCGGTAGATCGGGCTCCACCGGAATCACCCCGTACATATCGAAGTGCCCCCTCGGCTCGTACATGAGGGTGGTGCGGAGATGGTCCAGGTGCTGGCAAACGTACTGCCGCTTGTCGAGGATGGTCGCACCGGGAATAGGTGGATAGCCGGACTCCACGATCCGAACCGGTTCGCCCCCGGTATGCATTTCGGTGGTCGTGATTTGCAGCCCGCTGTTGCCCATGACTAGCGAAATCCTATCCGGACGGATTACTGCTCGAAAACGTTAATCTGTGCCTCCCGATCCGGAGGAGTATGGGCTTCAGAACCGATCAGATCCATGCCGGAGTCAGGCCCGATCCCACCACCGGCGCGATTCTCACCCCGATCCACCAGTCCACCACCTTCGTGCAACCGTCGGTGGACGACTACATGGCCAAGGGTTTCTCCTACTCGCGTTCCGCCAACCCCACCGTGTCGGCCCTCCAGGAGCGGCTGGCCATCTTGGAGGGAGGTAGGTCGGCCTGGGCTTTCGCCACCGGTATGGCAGCCACCAATGCTCTGTTCATGAGCCTGCTGAACGCCGGGGACCACGCAGTAGTGAGCGACGTGGCCTATGGCGGCACCTACCGCCTGGCAACCAAGGTGTTCTCCCGATTCGGGGTCGACTTCACGTTCGTGGACACTTCCGACCTGGAGGCGGTAGCTGCGGCGGTCAACCGTCGCACGCGCCTGATCTTCACCGAGACGCCGGCCAACCCCACCCTGAAGTACACGGACATTGCCGGTGTGTCCGAGATCGCTACCGCCCGTGGCATACCCCACGCGGTCGACAACACCTTCCTCACCCCCTACTTCCAACGCCCCCTGGAGCTAGGGGCCGATCTGGTCGTGCATTCCACAACCAAGTACTTCGACGGTCACAACGCCACCGTCGGAGGCGCAGTGGTGTGCCGGGACGAGCAGCTCTCGGAGGCGGTCAGCTTCGTCCAGAACGCGGCCGGGCTCATCATGTCCCCCATGGTGGCCTGGCTGACCCTGCAGGGCGTAAAGACGCTCAGCGAGCGGATGGACCGCCAGTCGGCCAACGCCCTAGCGGTGGTGAAGTTCCTGGAGACCCATCCGCGGGTATCGCGGGTGACCTATCCCGGGTTGGAGTCCTTTCCCCAACGAGAGCTGGCCACCCGGCAAGCCTCCGGCTTCGGGGCCATGGCCTGGTTCGAGGTAGAGGGCGGGGTTGAGAACGGCAAGAAGCTGATGGGGTCGTTGCGGGTGTGGACCCTGGCCGAGAATCTCGGGTCGGTGGAGTCGCTGATCACCCATCCGGTCACCATGACCCACGCGGACGTGGAGGAAGAGGAGCGGCGTCGGGTGGGAATCACCGACGGCCTGGTGCGCATCTCGGTGGGTCTCGAGGATGCCGAGGACCTGATCGACGACCTTTCCCGGGGCCTGGACCTACTCTGAGAGCCACCGCCTCGCCGCCACCGGTCCCAGCCACGTCTCTAGCAGCGATCGACGGTGACCTCCGGTCGGCGGGTGCCTAACCAGGACCTACGGCCAGAACTCGACAAGGGGGATATGATCAGGCCTATGAGCAGTTACGTGGCCCCCCTCGAGGACATTCGTTTCACCCTCGACCACATCGGCCGTCTCGATGAGCTGGTTGCCATAGAGGCCTTCCGGCATGCTGACCGTGAGCTGGTGTGGTCGGCCCTGGATGAGGCCGCCCGGTTCGTGCAGGATCTGGTCGGTCCTCTCAACCGGATCGGGGATCTGGAGGGTTCGGTCCTGATCGACGGCCAGGTACGGACTCCGTCCGGATTCCAGGAAGCCTACAAGTCATTCGTCGAGGCCGGATGGGGAGGGGTGGACGCTCCCTCCCGATGGGGCGGTTTCCAGATGCCCCGGGTGGTCGGCATGGTGATCGAGGAACTGTTCACCTCGGCCAACCTCTCCTTCAGCATCTGCCCCCTGCTCACCGCCGGGGCGGTCCGAGCGATCACCATCCACGGTACGCCGGAGCAGCAGGATCTCTATCTACCCAAGCTGATCACCGGCGAGTGGTCGGGAACCATGAACCTGACCGAACCGCAGGCCGGATCGGATGTGGGCGCCATTACCACGCAGGCCCGTCCAGCCGATGACGGAACCTACCGGCTGTCCGGTACCAAGATCTTCATCACTTTCGGCGACCATGACATGGCCACCAATGTGGTCCACCTGGTGCTGGCTCGGGTCCCTGGCTCTCCCCCCGGCACCCGAGGTATCTCGATGTTCATCGTCCCCAAGTTCCTTCCCGACAGCCGGGGCGAACACGGAGAGCGGAACGACGTGGAGGTGGTGTCCCTGGAGCACAAGCTGGGGATCCATGCCTCGCCCACCTGTGTGATGGCCTATGGGGAACGCACCGGAGGGGCGGTGGGTTACCTGCTCGGCAGCGTCAACCAGGGCATGCGCAACATGTTCACGATGATGAACACCGCCCGCATCTCGGTGGCCCTCGAGGGTATGGCCGTGGCCGAGGCGGCCTACCAGCAGGCGGCCGCCTTCGCCCGGGAACGCCGGCAGGGACGGGCCGCTGGCGCGACGGACAGCTCGCCCATCATCGACCATCCCGACGTCCGGCGCATGCTGCTGACCATGCGGTCCGGCGCTGAAGCCACTCGGGCGCTGCTCTACCGGACGGCCATGCACCAGGACCTGGCTACCTACGAGGAGGATCCCCGTCAACGGGAGTGGCACGCCAACTGCCTGGCCCTGCTGACTCCGGTAGTCAAGACCTGGTGTACGGAGGTGGGGGTGGAGGTGGCTTCCATCGGTATCCAGGTGCATGGGGGGATGGGATACATCGAAGAAACCGGAGCTGCCCAGTACCTGCGCGATGCTCGCATCGCGCCCATCTACGAGGGCACCAACGGAATCCAGTCGATCGATCTGGTGATGCGCAAACTACCGATCCAAGGTGGGCGGTTCGTGCGCGACTACCTCCAATCGCTTTTCCCAGCTGCTGACCGGCTCCGCACCCTCGGCTGGGAGCGGGCCTCCGCCTCGCTCGTCCAAGCCTTGAACGTGTTGGCCGAGGCAACCGACCATCTGCTTGCGCGATCCGACGATCCCAACCATCGCCTGGCGGGAGCCAGTCCTTACTGCACCATGTTCGGCCTCGTGGCCGGTGGAGCCGTCATGGCCGAGGCCGCAGCAGCCGCTATCACGACCGGAAACCACGCCAAGGAGGCGACCACCCGGTTCTATCTGGAACAGCTGCTGCCCTACGCGGTCGGGCTACTTCCGGCGGTCAAGTCCAGCGCCGCGGATCTATTCGCCCTGGACAGCACCCTGTTCTGAGTAGCCGTCCAAAACAGACCTATCGTCCTGCTATCAGCCAGCCGCCTGATCAACCGCAAGGCGACGTGGGGGTGGAGTGCCATGGGTTGTCCCGCCACCTCCTCCCTACTTCGGTGTAGCCAGCCCACCAGGCACCGAGCACCCACAGGCGGCGGCTAGGCTGGCGTCCGACCCAGGAGCCCGATGGTTGACCCCAGATTCTTAAACTTCGATACGCTGAGCGTCCACGCCGGCAACCACCCGGACTCCGACTACGGAGCGCGGGCGGTTCCGATCTACCAGACCACCTCCTACGTGTTCCGGGACGTCGAGCACGCCGCCGGGCTGTTCAACCTGGAACGCCAGGGTCACATCTACAGCCGGATATCCAACCCGACGGTGGCTGCTCTGGAGGAGCGGCTTGCGGCCCTCGAGGGTGGGGTGGGGGCGATCGCCACCGCTTCCGGGATGGCCGCCATGTTCCTGGGGATCGCCACCCTGATGGGCAGCGGAGGCCATATCGTCTCTTCCTCCTCGCTCTATGGCGGATCGAGCAACCTGCTGGCCACCACCCTCCCCCGCTTCGGTATCACCACCAGCTTCATCCACCCCAGGGACACGGACGGGTTCCGCAAAGCCATCCGTCCCCAGACCGGCCTGGTGTTCGGCGAGACCCTCGGCAACCCCGGGTTGGAGATCATGGACGTGCCGGCAGTGGCCCGGATAGCCCACGAAGCCGGCGTGCCGCTGATGCTGGACAACACGTTCGCTACCCCGCATCTGTTCCGGCCGTTCGAGTGGGGGGCCGATCTGATCTACCACTCCATCACCAAGTTCATCGGAGGTCACGGAGTGGCCATCGGCGGAGCGCTGATAGACGGGGGAACCTTCGATTGGAAGGCTTCGGGACGGTTCCCCACCCTCACGGAGCCGTATCCCAGCTACCACGGGCTGGAATTCACTGAAGAGTTCGGCACCCAGGCCTTCATAATCCGGGCCAGGGTGGAGGGTTTGCGGGACTTCGGCGCTCCCCTGTCCCCCCAGAACGCCTTCTACATCTTGCAGGGCACCGAAACCCTCTCGATCAGGATGCAGAAGCATGTCGAGAACACCCGCAAGGTGATCGGGTTCCTGGACGGTCGACCCGAGGTGGCCTGGATCAGCCATCCGGAGCTACCGAGCCATCCTGACCACCAGCGGGCTGCGGAACTCATGCCGGACGGGTGCGGGGCGATCCTGGCTTTCGGCATCGAGGGGGGCAGGGAGGCCGGTCGTCGATTCATCGAATCCCTCCGGGTGTTCTCCCACCTCGCCAATGTGGGTGATGCCCGGTCGCTGGTCATCCATCCGGCCTCCACCACTCATGCCACCATGAGCGCCGAGCAGCTGGCCCGGGCGGGAATCGGCGAGGATCTGATCCGGCTCTCGATCGGCCTGGAAGACCCGGCCGACCTGATCGGTGACCTCTCCGCGGCCCTGCGGACTTCCCAGCGGTGACGCCATGGATCTGATCGTCTCGGGAGAGCGGGTTTCGGTCACCATCGGCGGGCAACGCCCCGACCCCAACCGTCCGCTGCTGGTGTTCCTGCATGGGGCGGCCCTCGACAAGACCGTCTGGCAGCTCCAGACTCGCTACTTCGCCCATCATGGTTTCTCGGTGATGGCGGTCGATCTACCGGGTCATGGCAACTCCGAGGGTGTCCCGCTCTTCTCCATCGAGGAAAATGCCGAGTGGGTGGCCCGCCTGGTGGAGGCTGCCGGATATCCCCGAGCCCATCTGGTAGGCCACTCGATGGGCGGCCTGATCGCCTTGGAGACCGCCGCCCGCCAGCCGGCGGCGGTCTCCAGCCTTACCCTGTCGGGCCCGGCGGCCGCCATTCCGGTGCATCCGGCCCTGCTTTCGGCCGCCGAGGCCGATGACCACCTGGCATACGATCTGATGGCCTCCTGGGGGCACGGGCGACGCTCCCACCTGGGAGGGCATCAGACCCCGGGTCTGTGGATGATGGGAGCGACCATCCGCCTCTGGGAACGGTCCCAACCGGGGGTGCTGGCTATCGATCTGGTTGCTTGCAACAGCTACCGGGGAGGTTCGGCTGCGGCTGCGGCCGTGCAGTGCCCGGTACTGCTGGTCAGCGGGTCGGCCGATGTGATGACACCTTTCAAGGCAGCCGCACCGCTCCGCCGGAACCTGGCGGACGTCCGGGAGGTGATGATCGAAGGGGCGGGTCACATCATGATGATCGAGCAACCCGATGCCGTGATCGATGCGCTGGCAGCCTTCCTCGGGGATCAGTCACCCGGCCCTTCGCACACTTGAGGCAGCGACTCGGGCGGGACTCAGGCGTCCGGCGAGTCGAACAGTGCCCCTTGAGGGTCTGGACGCACGTAGCGAGGGATACCGGTCCACGGTAGATAGTCCATGAACACCCAGCTTCGCCGGTGGATACCCGACGGTCCCCAGGCCTGCAGGGCAGCCTTGTGGCGCGGGCAGGGATAGCCCTTGTTGGCCTCGAACCAGTAGTTCGGGTAGTAGGTCGATGCCTCACGCATGATCCGGTCACGTACCACCTTGGCCAGGATAGAGGCCGCCGCGATCGACACCGAGGTGGCATCGCCCTTGGCCAGCCGGATGGTGCGATCACCTCCTACGAAGTCCCACTTCCCGTCCAGCAGGATCCGATCGGTGCCGATCTGCAGGCTGTCCAGAGCACGGCGGGCGGCCAGCCGCTGGGCGTCTGACATGCCCAGCCGGTCGCATTCCTCATGGGTAGCGTGGCCTACCGCCCACCTCGTACACCAACCCGCCACCCGATCGAAGATGGCTTCCCGCTCCCCCTCGGTCAGCATCTTGGAGTCCCTGAGCTTGTAGATACGGTGATCCTTCGGTACTACCGCCGCGCCTACCGACAGAGGTCCTGCCCACGCTCCCCTACCCACCTCGTCGACCCCCACCACAACCTGGTGACCCGCCTCCCAGAGTGCTTTCTCTACCTTCAGGTTGGGAGCCCGGTTCTTCAGGGCAGGCCGCAGCTTGGGAACGGTGGTCACCACCGGGCCAGGTTACTTGCACACCACATCGGCCCGGCGCGGCACGCAGGCAGTGTGAGAGAGGTGCGGCCGGTTGCCGGTTAGGGCAGGGCTTCGATGAACGCTTCGGTATACAGCCGGTTCAGCTCCTCGGAGTATTCGAGCAGATGGATCCGGCTCCGGGCCTCGGGTGGGGGATAGATGTCGGGATTGGCGGCCAGCTCTGGCAGTACGAAGGCCATGGCAGCCAGATTGGGAGTAGCCACCCTGGCATGGTTGGCGACTTCTGCGGAGATCGAAGGATCGAGGAGGAACTCGATGAACGAGTGGGCCGTACACGGATAGCGGGAGGTGTTGGGAACAGCCATCGTGTCGATCCAGGCGGCGGCTCCCTCACGGGGGATCACATACCGGAAGTCGGTCGACTCGGTTGGCAGCTCCCGCACTATGACATCGGACCGTCCGTGGGCCACGTCGAGTGCGCCTTCCACCAACCCCACCCCGTAGTCCTTCGAGTCGAACCCGCGGAGATGGGCACTTGCCATGGCGGCCACCTGAGCGGCGTCGTTTACCGCCTCGGGGTCGGCCAGGTTGGGTGGGTGGCCCAGATACAGCATGGCTGCGGCCATGACCTGCCGTTCCTCCTCCGGCATCGAGATCCGGCCGGCGTAACTCCAGACCCGGTCGATGTCGAAGACCAGCTGCCAGGTCGGCTCGACGTCCTGTCCTACCACGTTCAGGTTAAGTCCCAAACCGATGGTGCCCCATAGGAAGGGAACCGAATGGCGATCCTCGGTTCCGTCTGAAGGGGGGTAGAACTGCGGGTCCAGGTTGGCAAGTCCCGGAAGGGCTACCAGGTCGAGGGGGAACAGCTGCTCACCTCGCCACAGAGTTTCAGCCAGATGATCGGCCGCCAGCACCACATCGAACCCGGTGACCGGGGCTGTCACCTGCAGAAGCAGATCCGCCTCACTCTCATACACGTGCTGTTCCACCACCACGCCGTAGCGCCGCTCGAACTGTTCGATCACGACTGGCGGTATGTGGTCCGTTCGGCTGAGCACCTGCACCGGATCTCCATCGATCTGGCCGGTAGCGCACACCGGAGCCCTGGGTTCCTCGGGCCCCGCCCGTGGGATCTGGCAGGCCGCCAGTACGACGGCCAGCACCACCAGAGCCAGTGCCGGACGGCACGCGGTAGCCGAGTTTCTACTCATCATCTCTGCCTGGCTGTCTTTGTCATAGGGTGCGGTTGGTGAGGTCCACTGCAGCGGAAACCAACTTCAGCCGGGTTCGGGATCGAAGCCCTCCAGGACCTTTTCCAAGACCTGATCCACCAGGGCCGCGGTCTCTCTGGGGTCGCTGACCAGCAACACCACCACGGACTGTCTCGGACCGTCGAACAACGCCGCCTCCAGCGAGACGCTGCCTGCGGTGGCCGAATACCTGATCCACTCCTTCCCCGTGCTGGTCGTTATCACCCCTGAAGGTTCTATGTCGATCCCCGAGAAGGCGTAAGCCACCGAGTCGAGGGTGGCGTCCCCGAACCCGGCCGGAAGGAGCAGGATCACCAGGGCGGTCGGATCATCCCAAGATCCTCGCTGGTAGAAACCCTGCTCCCCCATCCACCCTTCGGGCACCAGGACCAAAAAGGGGTGGATCAGGTCCTCGACCAGCTCGATCTCCCCGCTGGGAGCGAACACCTCGAACTCGGTCTCCGGCATCCGTTCGATACAGGATTCATCCGGTCGGGCGTGCGGTTCTGACAGGAAGGCGAACATGATGGATTTCGGACAGTCGTCGGCGAATGCCACCCCGTGGGAGAGGGTTGTAAACTCCAGGAACCAGGCGTTGGGCAACCGTTCCGCCACCCGCTGCCCGTCCTCGGGAGGGGTGATCGGATCGAATCGGCCCGCCATGACCAGGGTCGGTATGTCGCTGACCAGCGGCCGGCGGGTCGATGGGTCCGCTTCGCCCGCACCCCATGTGCCACAGAGCTCGGACGCCCGGTCTGACTGGATCAGGGTTCCTTCAACGATGGATGCCAGGCGGGGAAATGCTTCGGCGGCTGATCGAGCCGCTTCGGGATCGGAGAACGGTACCGTCTCGTGGCACTCCAGGGTGGTGAACATGCCGAAGGACACATACGCCCGGCTGGCGAGGAACAGGGACATCAGAGACTGGGCCCCACCGAAGTACCCGTCCCGAGCGTCGGCGATCAGCTTGGGAAGGCGGGGAATCAGGTCGACGGAATACAGGCTCTCGATCACCAGGGCCAGGAAGGCGTCCCCATCGAGCCGAGCGGGGTAACCCTCGAACGTCCGGATATCGAGCACCCAGAGATCCACCGGAGACTCGTCCAGCTGTTCGATCACCGAGAAGAGGCCGGTCTCCAGATCACCGTAGGTGGCGCTGCACAGTGGATCGGCGGTGCAGGCGGCGAAGAGCCGGTGCAGGGCTCGGGATAGGTTGGGGAGGAGCGCGGCGATGCTGTCGCCCTCGGGGGGATCGGTAGAGTCGAGAACGACCGCTCGGATCCCTTCCGGATGATCTCGCATCACCGTGAGGGCCAGGCGCGTTCCATAGGAGACCCCGTAGATGTCCCACTCATCGAACCCGAGCGCCCGCCGGAGGTGCTCAACATCAGCTGCCGACTCCCTGCTGTTGAAGGAGGTGAGATCAGCCCCGTCTTCCAGCCAGCGCCCGCGGCAGTCGTCGAGCACCGCTCGGTTACGGTCGACTACCTCCTGGACCGGGAGGGCTTCGTCCAGCAGGTCGTAGGTCAGCTCCACAATCTCGGGGCACCTGAGGCTCGGCTCCGAGAACCCGACCCCCCGCTGGTCGAACAGGACCAACGTCCGCTCCTCGTTGATCGAAGAAAAGCGTTCCTCGTAGCTGATTGGGATCGTCTCCAGGACATGACCCCCCGGCCCGCCCTCCAGGTAGACCATCGGAGGGAAGGTCTCGTTGGCACGCGCCGGGAAGACGGCCACGGCCAGCTGGATCTGCCCCTCGTCCGGCTGCTCCCGGTTCTCGGGAACCGAAAACGTGCCACACCGCGGTTCGGTACCGGGCGGGGCCTCGAACGGGCACTCCCCTGGCGTGAACTGCGGTTCGTATTCCTCGGCCTCGACCTCGGTGTTGGGAGACGATCCGGTCGTCGACGGTGAGGTCCCGGCGTCGGTGGGTTGGGTCTGCTCTACCGCTGTGGCAGTGGCCGAGGTGGTGGTGGCGATCTCCCGCCGATCGGACCCGTCCTGAGTCCCATCAGGGTCGGACCCGCAGGCCACCAGCAGCAGGCAAACCGCCAGGACGATCCAGGTAGGAAACCTGCCTTGCCAGGAGCGAGCCATGCGGCCGACCGGCAAGAGGCTGTTATAAGCTGGCGTGAGGATCCCCGTTGAGCCGGGAACCGTCATCCAGGGGGCCATCCCATCCGGCGTCCTCCGAGCACGTGAAAGTGCAGGTGATCGACCGACTGCCCGCCATCGTGGCCGATGTTGGTGACTACCCGGTAACCGGAGTCTGCGATGCCTTCCATCGCAGCCACCTTCCGGCACACACCCAGTAGGTGTCCGAGCAGACTCTCATGCTGGCGGTCACTATGGGCGAGGCTGCGGATCAGCTCCCTCGGGATCACCAGGACATGCACGTCGGCTTGGGGAGCGATGTCCCGGAACGCGAGGGCGAGCTCGTCCTCATACACGACATCAGCCGGGATCTCGCCCCTCAGGATCATCCCGAAGATGGTGTCGTTGTGTTCGTCATCCATGGTTCATCACCTCTTGCCACTCGTCCACGGACATCTGCTCCGCCTCTTCCGGCAGCATGACCGGTATGGTCCCGTCGATCGGGTAACGCATCCGGGTGTCGGGATCGGTGGAGACCAGATACCCCCCGATCTCCCTCAGCGGCGCTCTGGTGAGCGGACACACGAGCATCTCGAGCAGCCGGGGGTCGATAGCCATGAGGTCAGTATCGCAGAACCAGTCCGGTTCCTAGATACGGACGGTGACCTGAGTTTGTCGCTCTGCTCCAAGGCAGGGAGCTATACGAACCGCCGGAGGATGGCACATCCGGTCCGGCCGCGGTATCCTGCGGCCCGTCCCAGCCCCGCTCTATCCGGTGATCCGATGGTCGACAACATCGCAACAACCGTCAGGTCGACGCTCACGGCGATGGACGCCACTTTCCGGGTGGTGGACATCGACCCGCAATTCACTCATACCGCGGCCTACTGCGCCCATTACGGCTATCCGATGGAACAGTCGGCCAATGCGATCGTCGTGGCGTCCAAGCGCCCCCGCGGCCACCAGGCAGTTTGTGTGGTCCTGGCCAACACCCGCCTAGACGTCAACCGGACCGTACGGCGCCTGCTCGGGGTGAGGAAGCTGTCGTTCGCCTCACCGCAGGTGACTCTCGAGCTGACCGGGATGGGGATCGGCGGAGTAACCCCGTTCGGGCTGCCCGAAGAGCTGCCGATCTACGTGGATGCCCGAGTGGTGGAACAGGAGGAGATCCTGGTGGGAGGTGGCAACCGGTCCACCAAGATCTTCGTCGACCCGGAGGTCTTCCACCGTATGAAGTCTGCCTCCATCGTGGAAGGGCTGGCGCTCACACCTCCGGCGGCTTCGAGCGGCGGGTAGGACGCAGTTCCCTGCGCATCAGGGCGAGGTAGCCGACCACCGCAATGCCCGCGAAGGAAAACCACTGTACGGCATAGGAAAGATGCGGTCCCTCCTCCACAGCCGGAACCTCGGCGGGTACCGGTAAGCGCTCGGGGTCGTCGGGTTCGACCAGCTGGATCCAGAAGGGCAGCAGCGGAAGTGAAACCTGTTGCTGGATCCGCTCGATGTCGACCCGGGCGACCAGGTCGAGCTCACCCTCGGGCTCCTGCCGACCGAAGGCAGGCCGCTGCTGGCTGGAACGTAACAAGCCCGATAGCTCCACCTGTCCGGTCGGCGGGAAAAGGTCGGCGGCCAGCCCCGGGTCGGCGCCGAGTGGGAACCAGCCCAGGTTGATCAGCACGGCCGTACCGTCCCCGAGGTCGAGCGGGAGGATCGTATGGGTGCCCGCCCGGCCGTCCCACACCTGGGAGCGGACCCGCACCCGTCCCTCGTCGATCAGCATCCCTCGGGCGGTCACGCGGGTGAACTCGTAGTCCGAGGGGTCCACTTCCACCCCCTCCACCGGTTGCAGGATCATCCGTACCTCCTCCAGAGGCACCGGATCCCGGGCCAGGCGACTGCCCAGCACCACATTGGAGGCACGACGTTCCTCCAGCCGGCCCAGCTGCCAGAATCCCAGCAGGGCACAAGTCACGGTCACCAGGAGCACCAGAACCGACAGAACGATCCAACGGGGCCGGATTAGACGCTTCATGGCCCCATTATCCCGGAACGGTCACCATGTCCGGCCGCCACCCGCCGGACATGGTCCCACCTGTCGGTGACCTCAATCGGGAGGCTTCTCGCCCCAGTCGACCGTGTCGGTCACCACTTCCACCCGGCTGTGACGGCCTTCGGCGTCTGTCCAGAAGCGCCGGTGTAGCTGACCACTGACCTCGCAGACCGTTCCTCTGACGGCCTTCAGCAACTCGGAAGGCGGCTCCCAGACGGTCACCGGCAGGACATCGGTGCGACTCGGCGACCGCAGGCGCACGGTTACCAGCAGACGGGCCAGCGAGGCGCCCGAGCCGAAGGTGCGATGCTCCGGAGCGGTGGCGAGCCGGCCTCGCAGGATCACCTCGTTGCGGTCGGCGGGTTCCTCGTGGACGGTCGGAATTGCTTGATCGATGGTCATGTCGGGCTCCTTGCCTTCTACAAGAGGAAGTACGATGGGTAGATCAATATAAGAATGGGGTGTGACAGGTTACGGCGGAGTCAGAGGCGTAATAGCCATCCGAAGTCTGCTCGGATCGTTCCACCGGACCCGGTCAGGACTCAGATCTCGGCCAACCACTCCAGACCCAGCCGGATCATCCACTCGCTGATCAGACTGGAGAGGTCGGTGATCCTTCCCGTGATGAACAGCCATCCGAAGGCCACCATCAGGAGACCTGAGGCGATGTTCACCTTGCGGAGGTGTCGACGGAAGACGCTGATTCCGGAGTAGACCTTGGTAACCCCGACGCCGGCCACGATGAAGGGCAGACCCATGCCCATCGAGAACAGGAACAGCAAGAACATGCCCGTGCCCACCGTTTCCTGGGTGGCCGCCTGGGTGAGGATGGCTGCCAGTACCGGTCCTATGCAGGGTGTCCAACCGAACCCGAATGCCATACCCATCAGGAGCGGTGCCCATCCCCCCACATTGGAAGGCTTCACCTGGAGCCGGCGCTCTCGTGCCAGGAACGACAGGAGCCGTGAATCGCCGAGTGCCGTAACCACGATGATCGCTCCGAACACCACGATGAGCCACCCGGCCACCTGGGTGATGACCGTCTTGTTGCGAACCAGCAGGCCCGCCACCGAGGTGGCGCCTGCCCCGAGAGCCACGAACACCACGGTCAGTCCGGCTACGAACATGGCTGTCACCCGCAACATCCGCGCCGTCGATACCTGCCCCTGCTGGAGCTCGGCCGCCGAATATCCGGACATCAGACCCAGGTATCCGGGCAATAGCGGGAGCACGCAAGGGGACACGAACGAGAGGATTCCGAAGACGAAGGCACTTAGGAAGCTGGCCGGTTCCATGAGCTATCCCCCCGCCCGGCCGATCGGCGCTGCCCACCCAGCCCAGGTGATTTCGTTCATCGGATCCAGATCATCCAGGGATGCCCACATGGCCGGCAGTGTATCCGTTGCCCTGGCCATCGCCCGCCGCTCACCGAAGGCAGGAGGTCCAATTCACATTGGTATCCTCGAAACGGACAGGCTGGCGGGAGCAGCTCCCTTTCCTCCGTTCGCGACCTGATCGTACATCCGCAACCTCCGGAACATCAGACATGAGACCATGCTCGGCCGTTTGATCAGGCTGCTCGGACCAGTTTCGGGATACCGGAGCCAGGACCGGAGACTGCTCGGCATCCTGTACGTGGCCGGTTTCTTCCAGGGATTTGCCCAGACCCAGGCGGTCAACACCCTGCCTTTCGTCCGGAACACCTTCGACCTCAGCGCGGCCGATATGAGCCTATTGTTCGCCATTGCCCGGGTGGGCGCGCTGGTGGCGGTGGTGTACTCCGTCCTCGGTGACCGGTGGGGACGCCGCGGTCCCCTGCTGCTCTCCTACCTAATGCTGCTGGTGACCACCGGAGCCACCGCCCTAGCCTTCTCCCCGTCTCTGTACACCGCCCTCCAAGTCTTCGCCCGCATGGGATCGGCCGCCATGGCGATGCTGGCCACGGTGCTGGTAGCCGAGCAGGTCAACTGGGACAACCGGGCCTGGGCGATCGGCTTGTACACCACGGCGGTGGCCCTCGGATCCGGCACCGGGCTGCTGGCTCTGCCGGTGGCGCAGATGAGCGAGCAGGCCTGGCGCTGGCTGTTCGGCCTATCGGTGGTGGGCCTACCTTTCTACCTGCTGCTGAGGACCCGGATACCTGAGAGCTACCTGTTCCGCTACACGGAGCAGCGCATAAGCTTCATGTACCCGCTGATCGGCCGGTATGCCGGGCGGTTCTGGCTGGCCGCCCTTTACAGCCTGTCGGTCAGCGCCTTCTCGGCCGTGTCGGTCACCTTTGCGTTCGAGCGGCTGGTAAACGACGTGGGCATGGCCACCAGCGAAGCAGTGCGGATCATCCTGGTGGGAGGCACCGTCGGAAGTGTCGGCTACTTCGTAGGGGGGCGGTTGGCCGACGCGCTGGGCCGCAAGCCCACCATCACCGGCGCCCTAGTGATCGGTCTCATCGGTGGACTGGGGTTCTATTGGTTGTCGGGTCCCAACCTGCTGCTGCTGGCGACCGCTCTGTCGGCTTTCGGCAGCTCGATCGCCTTACCTGTTAGTGCCGCTCAGCGGACCGAGCTGTTTCCCACTGAGATCCGGGCAACCGCCAGCCAGTGGCTGCATTCGGTAGCCGTACTGGGATCGCTGCTAGGGCTGTATGCGGCCTCCTATACGATCGATCTGTGGAACCTACCCCTGACCGTCACGGCGCTCGGATCGGGAATAGTGGTGGCGGTGTTCGTCCAGACGGCCATACCGGAGACGCTGGGCAACGAAATGGGTCACGTGACCGCTCGCACGTAACCCCACCCAAGCGGTATCACACGGGCCACCATCAGCACGATCATCGCCAGCCAGACCTGGCTGATCGAGTCCGCCATGACCAGCAGGGTGCAGGTGAGAGCCGCTGCTCCGATCATGGCCAGCGCCAGGAATCGGAAACGGGCCGCACCGATCATTATCCCATCGAGGACGTACACCACGCTGCTCACCGGTTGGCCGGCCGCCACGATCGGCATTAGGGAAGCGGCCACCAGCGCTACGGATGGGTCCGAGGTAAACCAGCCGGGAATGGTGTCACGCAGCAGCCAGAACGACCCTCCCAGCAGCACTCCCCAGGCACCACCCCACTGCAGCATGCGCCTGCCCAGTCTCCGAGCGGTTGCCCGGTCCCGGGCGAGATGGATCGCCACCAGGTTCTGAGCCGCAATGGCCACCGAGTCCACCACGAAGGACAGCACCGCCCACAGCTGCGCTATCACTTGATGGGCAGCCACCTCGGTGACGCCCAGGCGCGCTGCGGTGGCAGTCGCCACGGTGAGGGTGGTCACCAGGCTGAAGGTGCGGATCAGGAGGGCTGATCCGGCCCCGATCAGCTCTCCCATATCGGAGAGGCGGGGGGTGACCCATCGGATGTCGAGGCCGGTGCGCCCCCGGTAGAGCAAGTACAGGAAGGCCGCGCCACCTACCCATTGGGCCACTACCGAGGCGTATCCGGCGCCGGCCAGACCCCATCCCAGCCCGAAGATGAACAGCGGATCGAGCACCACGTTGATCATGCTGAAGGCCAGGGTCACGTACATCGGAGTCCGCGTGTTGCCAAGACCTCGGTAGACCGCGTGACCGACCATGATGGCCGGCAGGGCCGCCAGCCCCACTCCCCGGATGCGCAGATAGGTGACCGCCGCCGGTTCCACCTCGGGAGCAGCACCCATCAGCCTGACCAGCTGGGGCGCAGCAACCTCGACTACCGACATGCCGACGAGGGCGAGAACTACCCCGATCAGCATCGACTGGCCAGCTAGGAGCGCGGCTCGCTCCCTCTGCCCGAGGCTGAGGGCGGCCGCGATCAGCGGGGTACCGGCGTAGGCGAGGGTGACGAACACGAAGAACGCCAGACCGAGCAACCCGGTAACCACCCCGAGGGCCGCCAGGGATACCTCGTCCAGTCGCCCCACGAAGGCGGTATCCACCAGCGCCACCAGTGGCTCCGCGGCCAGGGCGCCGAGGGCTGGAAGCGCCAGCCTGAGGATCGTGCGGTCGTCGTCCGTGAAGCCGAGCACGTTTCTCGGCACTACCCGGTCCGGGCATGGTGGCCAGCGGCCGGTCGGTTCCTGGGACGGAGGGATGCTCGGTTTGGTTTGGCGGGCAGCATCTTTAGCATGCCTTCCGATGGCCGCAGGCGAGAAACGGGCAGACGGCACGGTCCCCACGCCGAAGGAACGTGGCTATGCGCGCCGTATCGTAAACCGCCTGGCGAAGCGCTATCCGGAGATCGGGACCGCCTTGCGCTATGCCAACCCGTTCGAGCTGCTGGTGTCCACGGTCATCTCCGCCCAGACCACCGACGAGAACGTCAACCGGGCAACGCCCGAGCTGTTCAGCAGGTGGCCTACCCCGGACGACCTTGCCATGGCAAACCCGGAAGAGGTCGAGCGCGTGATCTTCTCTACCGGTTTCTACCGCCAGAAGACCCGGTCCATCATTGCGGTGGCCCAGGATCTGGTCGATCGGTACGGGGGCGAAGTTCCTGACCAGATGGACGAGCTGGTGACGCTGAGAGGGGTAGGCCGCAAGACCGCATCGGTGGTGCTGGCGGAGGCATTCGGCCAGCCGGCCATCGCGGTCGACACCCATGTGAGGAGGATCACCAACCGCCTCCGGCTTACTAGCCAGCTGGATCCGGTGAAGATCGAGCAGGACCTGAAATCGCTGGTTCCCAGACACGAGTGGCAGCAGCTGTCCATGCGGATCATCCAGTTCGGCCGGGACATTTGCGAGGCTCGCAGGCCGCGTTGCTGGGAATGCGACCTCCGCAAGCTATGCCCCTACTATCCCAAGACCCCTGTCCCGGATGGATCCTGAAGGGGCATCCCTGCCTCGCCGGCCGCCGGGCCGGGGCTTGCTTTCGATTCACACCAGGCGGGCGGTTAGCCTTCCCGGGGCATGGATCTGGAACGCTACATAACCGAGCGCGCCAGCGTAAAGGGCGAGATCGTAAACGTCGACACCTTCGTCAACCATCGGGTCGATGGTGCTTTGATGGCCGAGTTCGCCCGCCGGATCGCCAGGATCGCCGCTCCCCTGCGGCCGGAAATCATCGTCACCGCCGAGGCCAGCGGGATTCCTCCAGCTTTGCTGTCCGCCTCGGAGCTGGGTTTACCGATGGTTTACGCCAAGAAATACGTACTTCCGGGACCCCGGGAGGCGGTGAGCCGGGAGGTGGCGTCCGCTACCAAAGGCTTCGAATACACCATCGAGATACGACGCCGGGTGATGGAGCCTGGCCAGCGGGCCCTGGTGGTGGACGACTTCCTGGCCCGAGGAAGGACCGCGGTGGCCCTGGGCGAGATCATCGAAGAGCTCGGCTGCCGGATGCTGGGCGCGGTGTTCGCACTGGAGAAGTCGTGGGTGGGTGGGCGCCGCCGGCTCGAGGACCGTGGTTGGCCCGTGTGGTCGGTGATCGACATCGCGTCGGTCGAGGGAGGAGTTATCCGGTTTGGCTAGCCGCATGCTGCCGACTTCCGAGATCGTGGCCCGTCTCCGGGCCCACACCGACGATGGATGCTTCGCCTGTGGGCTGTCGAATCCGATCGGGTTGCACGTCGACGGGTTCACCGAGGCCAACGGAGACGTGCAAGCCAGCTTCGTGGCACGTCCCGAACTGAGGGGCCTGATCGGGGTGCTCCACGGTGGTATCGCGGCTACTGCTCTGGACGAGATACTGGTTTGGGCCGGCATCCTCCAGGAGGAGGTCCTGTCGGTCACCGCCAAGCTAGAGATACGTTACCGGCGACCGGTCATCACCCTGGAAGGACCGATCGAACTGAGTGCGAGAGTAGATGAGCGCCGCGGGCGCCGGCTGATGATCAGCGGGGAGCTCGACCCGGGGGACGGGCGGGTGGCTGTGTCCGCCTCCGGCCTGTACCTGGTCACCCACACCGTCGACCAGCTGATGGGCCCGGGTTGACCGCGCTGGCCGGGTGACGAGGCGCCGCCGGTACTCCCTTACCCGTTACCTGGGCCGGGCAGGATCGTTCTGCAACCCTTCGAAGTAGGCGTATACCTCCTCGACGTGCCGGTGTTGCTCGATCCGGTCGATAGTTCGCGATAGCAGCCGGATCAGCCCGGCTACCAGCAGGAGACCGGCCAGGATGCGGGCAGCCAGTACGGGGCCGGCCAGGTGGGCCGTGTCACACCCGGACAAACCGCCCTCGCAAAACCCGTATCCGGTGCCGCCCGCCACCAGATCCATCAGGATCGCCGTGGGAACGATGGCCAGGAGCAGGGCCCCGAGAATGGCCACACCGCGCAGGACCTTGAGAAAGATGACCACCCGGCCAGTCTAGGAGGGCAAGCCCATCACGTCGCGCCGCCACCGGCGGCGCACCGGGTCAGACGGCTACCTGTGCTCGGATGGCCGGATGGGGGTCGTAACCATGGATTCGGAAGTCGTCGTAGGAGAAGGAGTAGAGGTCGCGAGGCTCGGCGGGCAACTCCATGCGCGGCAGCGGTCGCGGTTTTCTACCCAGCTGGAGGTCGGCTTGCTCGAGATGGTTGCGGTACAGATGCACGTCCCCGAAGGTATGCACGAACTCCCCTGCCTCCAGGCCGGTCACCTGGGCCACCATCATCAGCAGCAGCGCGTAGGAAGCGATGTTGAACGGTACGCCGAGGAAGATGTCGGCGCTGCGCTGGTAGAGCTGCACGCTGAGCCGGTCCCCGGATACGTAGAACTGGAAGAGTACATGGCAGGGCGGGAGCGCCATGCCCGGTAGATCCGACACGTTCCAGGCCGAGACCACCAGTCGCCGGCAGTCGGGAGTGGTCCGGATCCTGTTCACCACCTCCGTCATCTGGTCGATCGTCCGCCCGTCCGCACCGGTCCATGAGCGCCACTGGACACCATAGACAGGTCCGAGGTCGCCGGTCTTGGGATCGGCCCACTCATCCCAGATCGACACACCGTGATCGTTCAAGTAGGCGACGTTGGAGTCACCCTTGAGGAACCAGAGCAGCTCGTGGATTATCGCCCGGAAATTAACCCTCTTAGTGGTGAGCAGCGGGAACCCGTCGTCGAGGTTGAACCGTAACTGCCGTCCGAAGAGGCTGTAGGTCCCCACTCCGGTGCGGTCGCTCCTGAGTGTCCCGTGCTCCTTGATCTCCCTTAGCAGGTCAAGATACTGTTGCATCGGTTCCCCGAGTCAGGTAACGCGGCCGGTCCAGATCGGACAACCGGCTGCCTGCCATGACGAGTGTCTCCCAGCGAAGAGTCAGAACGAGCTCGACTCCCGCCACTGGGCGAGCACCGATCGATCGTCCTCCACTTCGAGCTCGGCCAGTGGTGTCCGGCTCCAGAGGTACGGGTAGAGCAGCGCGGCTGGGCCGCTTACCCAGCAGTCCGCCTTACCCCTCCCCCTCCTGCCGCGGGCGGTCTCCGGTCCGAAGGTGGCGGTCCAGCTCCTTCCCACATCGGTGGCGTGCACTCCCAGGGTCATGTCATGAGGGGCAGTGGGATTGCGGCCCGGACGGTTGATGAACCACACCAGCAGCTCGTCGATCCCATCAGCCGCATGGACCATCTCGAACCCGGTCGGCGTGCCGGCTGCCAGTTCCGTGTCGAGTCGATGGATGGCGGTCTCGTGGGCCTGACGGCGAGCCCAGAAGTTCCTCGGGTGAGGTGCATCCATGATGGTCCAGCACCGCAGGTCCGGCGGAGCGTCGCCCAGGACGGTCACCAACCGCTGATGGCCCTCCCGGAACCATCCGGCCAGGTCTCTGTCTGGTGGCCATCCAGCCGGGATGATTTCTCGCCGATCCGTCGGAGGTGCTGGAAGGCGCCCGCCGACGATGGATGCCGCCCAGCGATGCACCCACCCGGTGTGGCGCACCAGCTGGCGGACCGACCAGTCGGGACAGCTGGGAACCAGCTCGTCGGGATCGACCGCCTCGGTGACCACCGCCATGCGTTCACCCTCCCGCCGGAGGGATTCCATCCAGGTGGGGAAGTCCACGAACTACTCGCCCGCCAGCGGGATCCGCAGCACCAGCTTTCCATCCTCCACCGACCAGGCTGCGCTCCCGACCAGCGCGTAGTCGGTGTAGTCACGCTCGGCGTGTTCTATGAAAGCCCGCCGACCCTCCCCTGCCACGGGGGGCAAGCCGCGCTGGCGCACCGCCTCGGCTCGGGCGCGGAAACGCTCCAACATCGCGTCGACATCGAACTGTGTCAAGTCTTCCCTCCTCCTGGTCAACTTACCTTGCTCGTGCCGAGAGGCGCGTAAACGAGCCCTCAGCAGGTGCCAAGTCTTACCTCCTCCCGGTCAACCTACCCTAGATCCAGCGGGCGCATCTCTGCTCATCCTGATGGCTTTCTGGGTCTCGAGCCGTTTTGTTCGGATGGCTAGCCACGTGCCGCAGGTGAAGTAACAGGCCGTCCATCCGCGACAGGTACCACGACCCTCTTCCCAGCCGGATAGCAAGCCGATACGTTGGGGGGATGATCTGGTTATCTCGCCCGCCCTATGTCCGGTGGGCACTGATCGGGTTGCTGGTGCTGGTCAGCCTGTGGCTGGAGCTGCGGCCCTCATATAACGTGATCCATCCGTTCCTGACCCGCGACGTTGCCCAGGGCGCCCCGCTGGATGGTGCGATCGAGTGGCGGGAAGTCCCGCCCGGGGTGCTGGATCCGGTTGCCGGTACCGGGTTCGCCAGCCGGCCTCTGGCGGCCGGACAGCCGTTGCTCGGCGGCGATACGACCGAAGCTGCCATCGCCGTCCCAGCCGGATGGTGGCTGGTGGACGTGGCTGTTCCCGTGGAAGCTGCCGCCGGGACCATGGTGCAGCTGGTCGTGCTGCCCTCCCCCGGTCACCAGGCGATCCCACCCATCGGGGGCCTGGTCACCGCGGTTCGCCCGGCTGCCTACGAGGATGATGGCCTGGTCGGCTCCGTCGCGTTCCCCCCCGACCGGGCGGCCACCGCCGCGGTAGCGGTTGCCGAAGAACGGGTCTCGGTGCTGGTGCAGGCGGAAGGGAATGCCTTCACCGAGTAGTTTGGAACCATGCTGGAAGCCATCGTGTGGGGTCTGGTGCAAGGCCTCACCGAATTCTTGCCCGTTTCGTCGAGCGGTCACCTGCGTCTGGTTCCTGACTTGTTCGGCCTGTCACCGCCTGACCTGGCAACCTCGGCGGTGCTACACATCGGCACCCTGGTAGCCGTACTGGCCTATTACCGGCGGGACGTGCGCTGGATCGTGCTGGGCATCGGAAACGATCCGGCAGCCCGCCGGACTCTGGTCAGGCTGGTCATCGCCACCGTCCCGGCGGTGGTGGTGGGAGCCACCCTGGCCAGCCGGGTCGAACAGTTCCAGGAGTCGTCCACCGCGGTCGGCATTGCGCTGCTGGTGACCGGCGCGGTTCTCATGTCGTCGAAATGGGTCGAGGGCCGGCGCGGGACCGTTGACGATGTGAGCATTCCCGATTCTCTGGCCATCGGGCTGGCCCAGGCGGCCGCTCTCCTTCCGGGGATCTCGCGGTCCGCCATGGTGATCACGGCCGGGATGGCCAGGGGACAGTCGGCCACCCAGGCGGCCCGGTTCGGATTCCTAATGGCCATTCCGGTGACTGTAGGCGCCGGAGCCAGAGAAGCGTTCTCCCTGGCCGGCTCCGGCCCGGGTGCCCCCGAACTGCTGGCCGGCATCGTGATGGCCGCCCT
Organism: Acidimicrobiia bacterium; assembly: GCA_965200835.1. Classification (GTDB taxonomy): domain Bacteria; phylum Actinomycetota; class Acidimicrobiia; order Spongiisociales; family Spongiisociaceae; genus JAPPFW01. The sequence goes on along the minus strand of OZ241390.1, from coordinate 2,671,846 downwards.
GTCCGGGTATTGGGCCATCAGCCTGCTGATCAAGGGACTGGCTCGAGTCGGGCTGTGGCCCTTCTCCCTCTACTGCCTGGCTGCCGGCGCAGTTGCCCTGATCTGGCTGTAAGGGCCCCCCGGACTCACCCGATGCGCAACTCGGGATGGGTACGGATGCGGGGCCGGCTCGCCACGATCTGGTGGGCTAGGCGGTCGAACACGGCGGCTGCCTCGCTGTCGGGCGCCGATACGATCACCGGTTCTCCCCGGTCCGCCCCGGACCTCATCTCGGGAACGAGCGGAATCTGGGCCAGCAGGTCGACACCGGCATGCTTGGCGAGATCGGCCCCGCCGCCCTCCCCGAAGATGGCATACCGTTTGCCGTCGTCGCCCGTGAACCAGCTCATGTTCTCCACCACCCCGATCAGCTTCTGATCGACCCGATCCGCCATCCGGGCTGCTCGAGCCGCCACCCGTCGGGCGGTGGGTTGAGGAGTCGTCACCAGCAAGGCCCGCGCTCTGGGCACGAACTGCGAGATGGAGATCGCCACATCACCCGTGCCGGGAGGCATGTCGATCAGCAGGACATCCGGATCGTCCCAGAACACGTCGGTCAGGAACTGCTCCAGCGCCTTGTGGAGCATCGGTCCGCGCCACACCACCGCCTGGTCGTCGGGTACGAAGTAGTCGATGGAGATGACCGAGACACCATAGGCCCGCAGCGGCAGGATGGAGTCGGCGATCACCACCGGAACCCCTTCCGCCCCGAGCATCCTCGGAATCGAGTATCCCCACACGTCCGCGTCGATCACCCCGACCTTGTGGCCCTGCCCGGCCAGGCTGACCGCCAGGTTGGTGGTCACCGAGGACTTCCCGACCCCGCCCTTGCCGGACGACACTGCCACCACGTAGGTAGCGGATCCGGGACCGCCTATCGGTCGCTTCTCGCCTCTGACGGCGGCCATCAGTTCGTTCCTCTGATCGTCGTTCATCAGGAGATGATCGATCTTCACCGATCGCACCCCGCTCACCGAGCGAGCGGCGGCTGTGACCGTCTCGATGAGCTGATGGCCGGCGTTTCCCGGGACTGGAAGCAGCAGCTCGATCAGGGCGGTTCCCAAACGTTTGACCCGGGCCGACCGGACGTACCCGAGGGTGCCCAACGGCCGGCCCAGCAACGGATCCACCGCAGCGGCCAGGGCGGTCCGGAGAGCTTGGTCCCTCAGCGTACTCATTTGGCGAGTCCCCACAGATGATGGGGCAGGTTTGAGATGAACATGGCGGTCCTCGATGGCTCCGGCGCATGTTAGGGGCTGGCCCATGATGTGCATGCCCGGCGAGCCCGACCGGTCGAACCTCCCCGAGTCGGAGCGGGGTAACCACAACCTCGCCATTTAGAATCGGATCGCAACAAAGTCACTAGCTGGCGGCCGTAACGCCCACAAAGACAATCCGGGACGGGACCATGACCACCATCCGCACTCACAATCCGTTTGAATCATCAGCCACCATCTCCACACCTCTCGGTGACCGCACCATCCACCGCCTCGACACCCTGCGGGACCACGGCGAGGTCGACACCCTGCCCTACTCCATCAAGGTGTTGCTCGAAGCGGCGCTCCGCAACTGTGACGGACACACGGTTACTCCCGAGGACGTCATCGCGTTGGCAAGCTACGACGCGGCCAAGGTGGCTGAGACCGAGATCCCGTTCTCGCCGGGGAGGGTGGTGCTGCAGGACTTCACCGGTGTCCCGGCGGTGGTCGACCTGGCCGCCATGCGGGACGCCATCGTGAGGATGACCGGGAGTCCCGCCGATGCCATCAAGGTCAACCCGCTGGTGCCCTGCGATCTGGTGATCGACCATTCGGTCCAGGTGGACGCGTTCAACTCAGGTCTGGCCCTACGAATCAACTCCCAGCGAGAGTTCGAGCGCAACCAGGAGCGCTACGCCTTTCTCAAGTGGGGCCAGTCGGCCTTCGACAACTTTCGAGTGGTGCCTCCGGCCACCGGCATAGTTCATCAGGTGAACCTCGAATACCTGGCGAGAGTCATCTGGGACGATGGCACCCACCTGTATCCGGACTCGGTGGTGGGCACCGACTCACACACCACCATGATCAACGGGTTGGGCGTGCTCGGCTGGGGCGTCGGGGGGATCGAGGCTGAGGCCGCCATGGTGGGCCGCCCCATCTTCATGCTGGTGCCCGAGGTGGTGGGTGTTCGCCTGACCGGTCACCTTCCGGAGGGTGCCACCGCCACCGATCTGGTGTTGCGGGTCACCGAGATGCTCCGGGAACACGGGGTGGTAGGTCGCTTCGTCGAGTTCCACGGGCCTGGCCTGGCTGCCATGCCAGTGGCGAACCGGGCGACCATCGCCAACATGGCCCCCGAATACGGTGCCACCTGTGGCTTCTTCCCGATCGACCGGCAGACGATCTCCTATCTGGAACTGACCGGCCGCCCCCGTCGGTTGGTCCAGACGGTGGAACAGTATGCCCGGCTGCAGGGATTGTGGCGGGAGGACGATCGGGAGATCATCTACTCGTCGGTGCTGGAACTCGACATGGGCAGTATCGAACCATCTCTGGCCGGACCCCGCCGCCCGCAGGATCGCATCACCCTGTCCGGGATGAAGGACCAGTGGCACCGGGATCGCGGCACCACCTTTGCCGGGCATGGCCACCCGGAAGGTGCCCCGGGAGTCGAATCGGATGGCCAGACTTTCGACCTGGTGGACAGCTCGGTGGTCATCGCCGCCATCACCAGCTGCACCAACACCTCCAACCCCGAGGTGATGATCGGGGCGGGCCTGCTGGCACGCCGGGCCCGGGAGGTGGGGTTGACCCGCAAACCATGGGTCAAGACCTCGCTCGCTCCCGGCTCGCGCGTGGTTACCGATTACCTGGACCGGGCCGGGCTGACGGAGGACCTAGAGGAGCTCGGGTTCTTCAATGTCGGATACGGATGCACGACCTGTATCGGAAACTCGGGACCGCTTCCGGAACCCATCACCCGGGCGATCGAGGAGCGGGATCTGGTGGTGGCCTCCGTGCTGTCCGGCAACCGCAACTTCGAGGGAAGGATCAGCCCCCACATCCGGGCCAACTATTTGGCCTCCCCTCCCCTGGTGGTTGCCTACGCGCTGGCGGGAACGGTCGATATCGACCTGACCAGCGAACCGCTCGGCCAGGATGTCTACCTGCGGGACCTGTGGCCGGAGCCCTCGGAGATCGCCGCCCTGGTAGCGAGCTCGATCTCCCCCGATCAGTTCTCCCAGCAGTACTCCACGGTGTTCGATGGACCTGCCGAATGGCGGGAGATCGGTACCGAGGTCACCGATCTGTACCCGTGGGATCCCACCAGCACCTACATACAGGCGCCCCCGTTCTTCGACGGCCTGACCACGGAGGCGGGGAGGATCGAACCCATCTCGGGTGCCCGGGTGCTGGTGATGGTAGGTGACTCGGTGACCACCGATCACATCTCACCGGCGGGCGCGATCTCTTCGGATACGCCTGCCGGACAGTATCTGCGCGACGCAGGAGTCCCGACTCTGATGTTCAACAGCTACGGCTCTCGCCGGGGTAACGACCGGGTGATGGCCCGAGGGACCTTCGCCAACCTGCGGGTCCGCAACCGTCTGGCGCCCGGCACCGAAGGTGGGTGGACCACCGATTTCACCGACGGAAAGGTCAAAACCATCTTCGAAGCCGCCATGCGTTATCAGGAGGAGAACATTCCTACGATCGTGCTGGCGGGGGTCGACTACGGGATGGGATCCAGCCGGGACTGGGCTGCCAAGGGTCCGTTCCTGCTGGGGGTGAAGGCCGCAATAGCCGAGAGCTACGAGCGAATCCACCGCTCCAACCTGATCGGGATGGGGATCCTGCCCCTCCAGTTCCTCCCGGGCCAGGGGGCGGGGCCGCTCGGTCTGGACGGTTCGGAGACCTTCGACTTCGAGGTGGACGACCATCTCCGACCCCGGCAGGAGGTCGGGGTGGTTGCCTCCCATCCGGATGGGACCACGGTGTCATTCGCCACCATTGCTCGGATCGATACACCGGTGGAGGTGGACTACTACCGCAACGGCGGGATCCTGCACACCGTGCTGAAGGAGATGGCCGCTCCCGCCTAGTCGAGCCGGTGGACCAGCGGCCTGGCACCTATGTGCGCCAGGAGACTCGCTAGGCAGCCCACTCGTTCGCCTGGAGGATCGAGAACATCGCTCCCCGGGGGTCCTCGATTACAGCTTGAATACCCATCGGGGTCGGAAACGGACCGTACTGGACCTTTCCTCCCAGGTCACCCACCTTCGAGGCAGCCTGCGCCGCGTCATCCACAACGAAGTAGACATGCCAGTGAGGCGGGAATGCCTCGTCCTGGCGGGCCATCAAACCTCCGGCACACTCATCCCCGGCCATCCACAGGTGGTAGGTCATGGTGTTGCCTTCACACTCCATGACCGTCGTGGTGCTTTCGAGGGCGGCTACCGCGCCGTAGAACCGCACGGCCCGGTCGGTCTCCACGGTCAGCAACTCGGCCCAGGTGAAGGCACCGGGCTCCTTGACCACCTGTGCCCCCTTGTGGCGACCCGCCTGCCAGAGACCCACGCAAGCTCCCTGGTCGTCCATCAGGTAGGCCATCCGGCCCGCTTCCATCACATCGAGAGGCCCGAACAAGGTAGTCCCCCCGCTCTCTACGGCAGCTTGGTGAGCCTCGTCGACCGAGTCCACGATGAGGTAGGTGTTCCAGACCGCCGTGATACCCGCCTCTACCATGTCGGCAGGGGCGGATCCGAGCCCGGCCACGGTGCGGTCATCGAGATGGGCGATGGAGTATGTGTAGGGCTGTCCAGGTGCCTGCTGGTCCTCCCACCGCCAGCCGAACAGTTCGGCATAGAAGGTCTTCGAGACTTCGACGTTGTCTGTGCTCAGATCCACCCAGCCAGGCGTACCATGTGGATGGCCATCCCGGTATGCCATTGCAGCCTCCTCATCGGGTAACGGTCGAGTCAGAAGTTACTCAGCTACCGCCCATACCGGGTCGGCATCGTGAAGCTGTCGCCTGCTGACGATCCTGGCTGATCACCCGGGCCGCAACTCGACGCCCAATCCGGCGATCCGCAACCTCCTACAATCGGAGGGTGGACGGGACCCAGAGTGATCCCCTAACCGATGGGCCCGAGGAGACCTCCGGCGGACGAGCATGGCTGGCGGTCGTCTCGGTCGCAGTGGCGGCCGTGGCCGCGATCGCCGCGGTGTGGCTGGCTTTAGCTGCGATCGACGAATCGAACCCGCCCGTTACTGCGCCATCGGGACGGGTGGAGGAGCCCATCGTCGACGTTTCGAACTTCCCGCTGGGAGCGCTCGCCGGAAGGGAGGCTCCCCCGATCTCGGTTCCACTCTTCGACGGATCCCACTTCACCCTGGCTGAGCACTTGAGAAACCCGGGCGGGCCTCTAGTACTAAACCTGTGGGCCAGCTGGTGTACGCCCTGCCGTCGCGAGATACCCGACTTCTCTCGGGTGGCCAATGCCAACCCTGAGGTGTCCTTCCTCGGAGTAGCGGTGGAGGACGGGCGCGGACCGGCCGAGGACTTCGCTGCAGCGGTCGGCGCCTCCTACCCCCTCGGCTTCGATGAGCATCTGACCGTCACGGACGGCTATCGGTCCATCGGGCTTCCGGTCACCTACCTGATCGGCGCCGACGGAATAGTGGTTCGCCAGGTCCAGGGTCAGTTGAACGCCGCCTGGCTACAAGCCTTTATCGACCACGACTTCGGATCCTGACCCCCATGCCAACCGGGGTTCATCCGACTTGGACGCTTGGCCGCCGGATCGGGCGGATCGAGGGGCTCGGTGATCGCTATCCGTCGCGACCGCCAGGTGAGACGGGCACTCGGGCACCATGGTGAAGGTGGTATCCTACCTGGCCATGGGCTTGGTGGTCGGGGTGATGGTCTCGGCCTGTGACACCCCGGACGATCAGTCGCGGGTATCCGGCCAGGTAGGGGTGTCATATCGGCAACACCTGCCGTGTTCAGATTCGGTGATCATGCATAGCGAAGCCGGGGAGGGCCTGGCGATCCCCGGCGGATACTTCATCCCTGAGGAGAGCGTCCGCATCTTGGGCGGAGCGGTAGCGATACCCCTGGGGTCCGGAGAGGGTGATGTCCGGATCGGTCGGTATCATCCGGATCCGCCCCACCCGGAGTTACCTTACGGCATCAAGGTGGGATTACTGCTCCGGCGTGACGCCGCCGTGGAGATCAGAGTCCCGGACCGCTTCCACGACACCGTGGCCATCGAGTACGGAGCCGCCGATGTCCCGGCCCACCGCATCGCCGCCGGACCCTGTTACTCCGAGACGGAGTGGCTGGTCTTCACCGGGGGCATCTGGTTGTCAGAGCCCGCTTGTATCGTCCTCGAAGTGGCTAGTGGAGGATCGACCATCGGAACGGTTCAGCTGGGCCTGGGCGAGGCTTGCCCGACCGGTTACCTCCCCTGATCTATCCCTATTCGACCTGAGAGGCGGCTAGCCGGCGAAAGTCCCGCTGCCAGTAGAGCAAGGGCTTGGCCCCTCCGTAATGCTGGGCGGCCTCGACGTGGCCGATGAAAACAGTGTGGTCACCGACCTCCAACGAGTCGACCGTGCGGCACTCGAGGCAGGCGTAGGACAGTTCGGGTAGTCGTAGCCCCGCCCCCTCGAAGTCCGGAGCCTCCACCGCCAGGCCGGCGAACTTGTCCGGATCCTTCGAGGCGAACTTGAGAGCGACCGGACCGGTGCCCTCCTTGAACATGTTGACCGTGAAGCCGCGGGCCACCCTCAATGCCTCGATACTGTGGGACGACTCGTCGATGCAGATCAGCACCAGAGGCGGATCGAGGGACACCGACGTAAAGGCCGAAACCGTCAGGCCGTGATGGCGCTCCTCCGCGAAGCTGGTCACGACCGTGACGCTGGCTGCAAAGTTGGACATAACCTCACGGAACAGGTCTTGAAACTTGGCGGACCGTGACCTCAAGCAGGAACTCCTTTCCCGGCAGGCAGGCTAGTGACCTCTTCCCGTAACCTTGGGCACATGGCCTATCCGGTACCCATGCACATCGCCCGCGGCTTCGGAAACACCGCCGCAACCCCTCATGAGCGATCCACCCAGGCGGCCCTCGAGGTCATGGAGGCGGGAGGCAACGCGGTCGATGGCGCGCTGGCAGCCAACGCGGTCCAGGGTGTGGTGGCACCCGAAACTTGTGGGGTGGGAGGGGACCTGTTCGCGCTGGTGCAGGGACCCGGCCCCGGCCCGGTCAGCTGCCTCAACGCATCAGGTAGGGCAGGATCCGGCGCCGGAGCAGAGGCGTTGCGCGATCGGGGACACTCCAGGATGCCGATCTACGGTCCCGAGACCATCACCGTGCCGGGGTGCGTGGACGGATGGTACGCGCTGGCTGGACGGTTCGGATCGCGGCCGCTGTCCGAGACCCTGGCCCCTGCCCTGCGCCTGGCCCGGGAGGGTTTTCCTGCTTCGGTCGAGCTCGCCCTCACCCTGGAGCGCCATGCGGCGACGCTTCGAACCCAGCCATCGGCGCGCCCTCTCTACCCGGATGGGCAGCCACCGGCGGCCGGGCAGAGGGTAACCAGGCCGTATCTGGCCACCACGCTGGAGTCGATCATCTCCGGACGTGATGCCTTCTACTTGGACCGGATCGGATCGGGCGTGACCGGCGCCACCATCGGTGCGATCACCCCCGACGACCTGGCCCGTTCCCAGGCGGACTGGGTGGAGCCACTGTCCCTCGATCTGTTCGGCCACACCGCCTGGACGGCACCTCCCAACAGCCAGGGTTACCTGACCCTCGCCACCCTGGCGATATTCGGCATGCTGGGGGTGAACACCGAGGTCGATCATCCCGATTACTGGCACACCCTGATCGAGGCATACCGTGCGATGGCATGGGAACGGGACCAGATCCTGGCCGATCCCGGAGGCGGTAGCTATCCGTCCCGCCGGCTGGATCCGGATCGCCTCCGGCGCCGGGCAGCCACTATCGACCCGCGCCGCGCGGTTGACCGCCCGCTCCGGCCCAGCGCCAGGGGAGGAACTGCCTACATGTGTGCGGTCGACCGGGATGGGATGGCGGCCTCGCTCATCCAGTCCAACTTCCACGGTATCGGATCCGGGCTGTCGGCCGGGCGAACCGGTGTCTGGCTGCACAATCGGGGCGCGGGGTTCACCCTTACCCCCGGGCATCCCAACGAGCTGGCACCAGGGCGTAGGCCGCTGCACACCCTCTCACCGACCATCTGGACCCGCGGGGGCCGCTTGGCGGCCGTCCTCGGCACCCGGGGTGGGCACCAGCAGCCACAGTTACTGGCTCAGGTAGCGGCCGCCCACTTCCATGCGAGCTTGGACCCGGCCGCCGCCCAGGTATTGCCTCGCTGGACGATCGATAAGCTCAACCATCCCTCCTCCGCGCCCGGCGTCGAGAGTCGCCTGGACGATCGGTTGATCGAGAACCTGCGGGCCCGTGGCCATGCGATCACTCGAAAGGGTCCGTGGATGCGGGACTGGGGACCGGTGTCGCTGATCCGGGTCCACCGTGGCGGACTGCGCGAAGCAGTGGCCGACCCCCGGGTCGAGACCGCCCTCGCCCTCAGCCGCTAGCCGCGTTACACCACCTGCCTCACGGCGAACGAGAGGGCAATCGGGTCCCTCACCCCTGGACAGCTGCCAGAACCCGGGCCAGCGCATCGCCAGCGAGGGCCGGCGGCCCACCATCGAGGGCGTAGAAGCCCAACCGATCCACTAACCCTTGGTAGCGGGTCCGCAGCGCTTCACCCAAGCTGTCCAACGGTGCCTCGACGGCTACCGCCGAGACCACTTCGTCCGAGACCACTTCCGGCATCTTCCGCCACTCCCCCCGTTTGGACAGACGGGTGAGGTGGGATCCGAAGTCCCAACCATGTACCTCCAGCACCCGGCGGTAGACAGGGGTGGAGGCATAGAAGGCGATCTGGCGCCGCACCCGGTCGCGCATGATGGCCAGCTCCCCGGAGTCACGGCCGGTAACCACCATCACCGATGAGGCCAGCGTGATCGAATCCGGCGACCGGCCTCCGGCGCGGGCGCCCTCGGCCATCGCCGGAAGGGTCACCTCCTTGAGGTATCTGGTGGTGTGAAAGGGGTGAACGTGGTAACCGTCGGCGATCCGGCCTGCCAGGCGGGCCATGCCGGGACCTACACCTGCCAGGGTATACGGGTATCTCGGGGTGCTCGATCGGCCCCGGATCGAAGAACGGGGTCATGAGGCTGAAGGAGTAGAAGTCCCCCCGGAAGTTCAATCGTGCACTGTGTTGCCAGCTGTGCCAGATGGCTCTAAGCGCCCTGATGAACTCGTCCATGCGTCTGGTCGGCTTGCTCCAAGGCATCGAGAAGCGCCGCTCCGCATGAGGCTTGATCTGGGTACCCAGGCCAAGGATGAACCTGCCTTTCGTGAAGGCTGCCAGATCCCAGGCGGTCTGCGCCACCACCATGGGAGACCGGGCAAAGGCCACCGCGATAGCCGTGCCGAACTCCATGCCCGGCCCGGCCGGCGCGGCTGCGGCGATCGGAAGGAAGGGTTCATGCGCTGTGTCGGTGGTGAATACCCCGTCGTATCCGGCATCCCGAGCCCCAGCCACCAGGCGGGGGGACGTCGATCAGAGGAACATCCGGGAGGTAATAGTCGATCTTCATTGCCTGACCATCTCCATCGGTCGACTCTCTTCGGGACCTGCCCGGTCCGTTATTTCCGGTAGTAGGGGCATCCGGCGAGTACCATTCGGGCTACGGTCCGAGTGGGCCGTGCTCGAGCCAGCGAGGTCCGCCGGCTCGTGAGCCTAGGAGGTGGGAAACACTGTCATGAAACGACTGCTCAAGGTTTTCGCGTTCCTCGGTGGTCTGGGCGCGCTCGGATGGCTGATGCGCAATCGGGTGGTATCGGTCACCATGAACCGGGAACCCCAGACGCCCGAACCGGCCCCGGAACCGACCGTCGATCAGCAGGCCAGCAGTGATCTGGTCACCATCGACGGCCTCTCCGATGCCCACGCTGCTCAGCTGAGCACGGCCGGAGTAGCCACCATAAGCCAGCTGGCCGAGGCTGACCTCCCGGCTCTCTCGAAGGCGACGGGTATCCCCGAGGAGCAGATCGCAGCCTGGATCAAGTCCGCCGAGGCACTGGTCGGCTGACCGACCAACAACTGCCCCAGTCGTATGGTGGTAATCGACGGAGACCCGCCGCGCAGCTCCGGCTACCTGGTCAGTGGTCGATTCGGACACGGTTAACCCCTTCCTGCCAGCGTCGGTAGCTTCAGCCGCTGTGCGGCAGCAACACCACCCTGCTAGTTCGCTAGCCAACACGACGAGGACGACTAGCACCACCAAGTTGGCGATGCTGGCGGTGGGAATCCACCCGGTTTCATCTGGTGCTAGAAGCCGCTGCCAAACGGCAGGTGCTGACCCCCTGGTTTATTGAATGACTTTCCCCTTATTCAGGCTGGTTGGCTAACGGCCTGGGTATTCCACGCCCAACGACACTGTGGATGTCTCTATGGATAAGTAGGGGTTGGTCACCAATCCACGAGGGTGAGCAGGAGAAGTGGCAGAGGCAGATACGGTTGCGCACAACGCCGAGTTCAATAGCTCCCGGAGCACGAGGTAAGCCACGACCCCTAGGATGACCAAAGGCCCAAGTGCGATATCGACGCATCCAGTCTCCCAATCGACTGGGGCGACAACTGGGAAGGCTAGCGGTGATGCAACCGTGCTTGCGTTCATCAACCTACCGTCGGTAGGCGGATCGATCGGAGTCGGCTTCAGGAGCAACCGCCTGCGCTTATCTTGGCCGATACCGAGACGAAAACCCACATCGGAACTTCGGATCCGACGTGATCGAATCCAACGGAGGCGGCTACCCCAGCGCCCCGAACCCACCGCCCGTGTGCCAGAACACCACATGGTCATCGTCGTCGAAGCGTCCGGCTGCGATCTCCTTGCGGAGCCCGTAGATCGCCTTGCCGGTGTAGGTGGTGTCGAACAGCAACCCGGTGAGACGGGTGGCCTCGGCCTGGGTGGCCACCAGTTCATCGCTCACCTGTGCGTAGCCGCCGGTCAGGTAGCGATCTATGCACTCGAGTGGAGGATCGGGCATCTCGCCTCCGAAGGTCTCTACCCCGGCCGACCAGATCTTGGTGATACGAGCCACCAGGGACTCGCCCGGCTCGGAGATACACAGCGCCACGATCGGAGTCGTGTAACCGGCCCGATCCGCTCCCCAACCGAAGCCGGATGTGGTACCACCGGAGGAACCGGTGTGCCAGATCTCGGCAACGTCGGTGCCGATCACTTCCGGAATCTGGTCGATCATCTCTTGGAAACCGAGAGACATTCCCCACATACCGAGCTTGTCTGAAGCACCCTGCGGTATCACCCATGCCTTGTGCCCACCGGCCTGCAACCGGTCGGCTTCCTCGGCCATGATGGCATCCCGATCGTCCCACGCGTCCTGGGGTATGTAACGGACGGTGGCGCCGGCCAGTGAGTCGATGACCAGGTTGGCCACCCTCTTGGCGGGCGGGTTGCCGTCGGGCGTGCGCAGGACCAGCCGCACGTCGAACCCGAGCCGCGCCCCGGCCAGGGCGGTCGCCCGGCAGTGGTTGGACTGGAAGGCGCCGCAGGTAATCACGGTGTCGGCACCGGCTTCCCGAGCGGCGGCCAGGTGGAACTCCAGCTTGCGGACCTTGTTACCGGACAAACCGAAGCCGGTCAGGTCATCTCGTTTGATCCAGATGTGCGGACCACCCCAGGCCTCCTTCAATCGGGGGAACTCCTGGATGGGGGTGGGGATGTTGGCCAGATGGACTCGAGGTAGCGGGTGCGGTGTGTTTTGCTCCATCCGCTTCACTATAGATGCGCAGCCCCCCGTTCCACTTCACCCGACCAGAGGTGACCAGGCCGCCCGGTCGACCGTTGATGCGCAGCGAGGCCCGCTCCCGAAGGAGCGGGCCTCGACTGGTTCGTTTCGGGTGCTTCGGTGCGGTGTGCCTAGAAGTCCATTCCCGGCGCACCACCGCCGTGGCCGTGCTCGGGGCCAGCGGGAGGCGGGTCCTCCTTGTGCTCCGCAACCAGCGCCTCGGTGGTGAGTAGCAGACCGGCGATCGACGCGGCGTTCTGCACTGTCGAGCGGGTGACCTTGGCCGGATCGAGAATTCCGGACTCGAGCAAGTCTTCGTACTCGCCCGTAGCGGCGTTGAAGCCGAAGGCTCCTTCTCCTCGACGTACCTTGTCGACCACCACACCGGGCTCGTAGCCCCCGTTGTCGGCGATCTGGCGGATCGGTTCCTCCAGTGCCCGGCGGACGATGGAGCGCCCGACCTGCTCGTCGTGGTTCCCACCGATCAGCCCGTCGACGGCCGACTGTGCCCGGAGCAGGGTGACCCCTCCTCCTGCCACGATGCCTTCCTCGACAGAGGCCCTGGTCGCCGAAACCGCATCCTCGATGCGATGCTTCTTCTCCTTCAGCTCGACCTCGGTGGCAGCACCAACCTTGATGACCGAGACACCGCCGGACAGCTTGGCCAGCCGCTCCTGCAGCTTCTCACGGTCCCAATCCGAGTCGGTGTCCTCGATCTCGCGCTCGATCTGGCGGATCCGCGCCCGCACATCTCCTTGTGCGCCGGAGCCGTCGACGACCGTGGTGTTGTCCTTCGCGACGATCACCTTGCGCGCCTTGCCAAGCATGTCCAGCGCCACGCCATCGAGCTTGAGGCCGACCTCCTCGGAGATCACCGTACCGCCGGTCAGGATGGCGATGTCCTGGAGCATGGCCTTGCGCCGCTCCCCGAAACCGGGGGCCTTGACCGCCAGGGACGAGAAAGTCCCGCGGATCTTGTTGACCACCAGGGTGGCCAGCGCCTCGCCCTCCACGTCCTCGGCCAGCACCACGAGCGGCTTGCCGGTCTGCATGATCTTCTCCAGCACTGGGAGCATGTCGTTGACCGAGCTGATCTTCTGGTTGGCGATCAGGATGTAGGGGTCGTCCAGCACCGCTTCCTGGGTGTCGGGATCGGTGATGAAGTAGGGCGAGATGTAGCCCTTGTCGAACTGCATGCCCTCGGTGAACTCGAGCTCCAGCCCGAAGGTCTGGCCTTCCTCCACCGTGATCACGCCGTCCTTGCCAACGCTCTCGAACGCCTCGGCGATGATCGAACCGATCTGGGTGTCGGCTGCGGAGATCGCCCCTACCGACGCTACTCCACCGTCGATGTCCTGCACCGGCCGGGAGAAGTCCCCGATGAAGGAGACCACCGTGCCCACGGCCGACTCGATACCTCTCTTCAAGCCCATGGGGTTGGCGCCGGCCGCCAGGTTGCGAAGCCCTTCCCGCACCATGGCCTGGGCGAGCACGGTGGCGGTGGTGGTTCCGTCGCCGGCAACGTCGTTGGTCTTAGTGGCTACTTCCTTGGCGAGCTGCGCGCCCATGTTCTCGTACGGGTCGTCGAACTCGATTTCTTTGGCGATGGTCACCCCGTCGTTGGTGATGGTCGGGGCGCCCCACTTCTTCTCCAGCACAACGTTGCGACCCTTCGGGCCAAGGGTTACCTTGACCACATCGGCGAGCTTGTTCACGCCCGCCTCCAGACCGCGCCGTGCATCTTCGTTGAAACGAAGGTCCTTGGCTGCCATTTGGTTTCCTTCCTCTAATCCGGTCTACCGCAACCGTCAGCCGACGATCGCCAGCAGGTCGCGGGAGGCGAGGATCAGGTACTCGTCGCCTTCGTACTTCATTTCGGTACCGGCGAACTTTGAGTAGACGACTACATCGCCTACCGAGACCTCTACGGGGACGCGGTCCCCACTGTCGCTAAGGTCGCCGGGTCCTATGGCCAGGACCGTACCGGTTTGTGGCTTTTCCTTGGCCGTGTCCGGGATTACCAGTCCCGACGGGGTCCGCTGCTCGTCTTCCTCGTTGGGCTTGACGATGGCGCGGCCACCGAGCGGAGTCAGATTCATCCGAAGTCCTCCTTGAACGGGTGACTGTGCGTGTAGAGTGGCTACCGCCTCGATCGGATCGCGGAGCAGCAGGAAAGTGTTCCGCCGCCCGCCGGTAGCACTCTTGCCTTACGAGTGCTACGTTAGCAGACTCGAGTGGGGAGTGCCAACCTCTACCGCGGCGCGCCCGGTGTTGGCTGCCGGGATCCCGGCCGATCGCCTGGGTCGGGAGCATTCAGAGCTTCATGGAGACGTCGACCGCCGCTCCCCAGGAAGTCCTCTCGCCTCTGGCCAACCGGTACGAGCCGGCCGCTCCGATCATGGCGGCGTTGTCGGTACACATGATCGGGCGCGGCAGAAACAGCCCCAGGCCACGCCGGTGCGCTTCCTCTGCCAATCGTTCGCGCAGGCGCCGGTTGGCCAGCACGCCCCCTCCCCCACCCACGATCTCGACCCGGTGGTCCTCCACCGCGTTCATGGTCTTCTGCACCAGCACATCCACGATCGCCTCCTGGATGGAAGCCGCTGCGTCCTCGGGGGTGGGCAAGGATCCGGTGGCTCTCGCCTTCTCCAGATGGGTGACCACCGAGGTCTTCAGTCCGGAGAAGGAGAAGTCGTAGCGGCGTTTGGGGAGGGCTCGGGGGAAACGAAGCGCGTCCGGGTCTCCCCGCTCCGACAGGGCGTCGATGGCCGGACCACCCGGAAAACCGAGACCCATGAACCGAGCCAGCTTGTCGAACGCCTCTCCGGCCGCGTCGTCGATGGTCTGCCCTAGCACCCGGTAGTCGCCCCACCCGTCCACCAGCACCACCTGGCTGTGACCGCCTGAGGCCAGCAGCACAACGGCCGGGGGTTGGAAGTCGGGGAAGTCCAGCCGGGGTGCGAACAGGTGCCCTTCCATATGGTCCACTCCGATGAACGGGATCTGCCTGCTCCAGGCCACCGCCTTGGCGAACGAGAAACCCACCAGGAGCGGCCCTACCAGCCCCGGTCCCCTGGTGGCTGCAATGCCGTCCAGGTCGTCGGGATGGATCCCGGCCTGCGCCAGCGCCCGATGGGTCAGGGAGCGGATGGCCTCCACATGGGCCCGGGAGGCAATTTCGGGAACCACCCCGCCGAACCGGGCATGCATCTCCACCTGGGAGGACAGGATGTTGGACAGCGCGCGGTCTCCCTGCACCACCGCCACGGCCGTCTCGTCGCAGGAGGTCTCGAACGCTAGGACGAGGGGATCGCTCATGGGAGGGCCTCCCGGATGAGATCCAGCCGTTGGCGGTACTCCGGTCCGCCGATGTCGTGAACCCACATGATCAGGGCATCGTCGTTCTGGTAATAGTGCTTCCGTACTCCGACCGGCGCCAGTCCGAACTTCCGGTAGAACTCTTGGGCCCGGTGGTTGGAGGCTCTTACTTCGAGGGTCAGGTGCTCGGCGCCTGCCTTCAGCCCCCGGTCCGCCAGCGCCAGCATCAGCCGGCTGCCGATGGCCGGTACCGGTGCGGGACGGGCGGCGGCCAGGGTGTTTATGTGGGCCCCCTCCCCCACCATCATCATCCCCCCGAATCCGACCACCCCGCCGCCATGGTCGGCCACCAGATAGGTGCGCCCCTCAGCCTGCAGCTCTCGCTCGAACACCTGCCGGGACCAGGGCATCACGAAGGTCCGGCGCTCCAGCTCCATCACCTGGTCGAGGTCCTCCGAGCTCATCCCTCGGACCCGGGTGTCTCCACTCATCGCCAAAGGCCAATGTCCGAGCGGTGGACCGAGCTCAACGTGACATCGGGCTCTCGCATGTAGAAGGGTCGGACCTCTTCGGGAGGGTCGAACTCCCCCCGGTCTGCCCGGGCGGCTATCACCTCGGCCAGGGCATCGGCCGACGGGTAACGAGGCATCCCGGTCTTGACCCGGCGCAGCCCCCGCAGCGCGGAAGCCGGCAGTACCTCGAAGTCGCCCACCACCAGGATGTCCCGGGGATCCGACTCCAATATTCCTCGGAAGTGCTGGTAGCCCACCAGCTCGGGCGGCGAATCCATGACCGCCCCGCCGGGCACCGGCTGGTAGCCGGCCACCGCGACTTCGCGCCGCCGGGCGTCCACCACCGACCAGATGTGGCGGTGACCGGTGGCCGCTCTCAGCGCCAGCGCATCGAGCGAGGAAGCCCCCATCACCGGAACGCCCAGCATCGCACCCAGACCCTGAGCGGTAGCGATCCCCACCCTGATACCAGTGAAGAGTCCCGGCCCGACATCCACCACCACCACATCCAGCTGCTCCGGTCCCCAACCGGCCTGGGAGAAGCAGAAGTCCATGGCCGGGATGAGGAAACCGTCGTGGCCCATCCGCCCCTGACGGCTGGCCGATGCCACCACCTGGCGGTCCTCCACCAGGGCCAGCGACGATGCTCCGGTGGCCGTTTCTATGCCGAGAATCCTCACCGATCCCGCCCTACCTCGACCATCTCCACCAGATCGTCCAGTGGTCGATCCGCCCAAGAACCGCCCGCCGAAAGCCTGATGGTGCGGGAATCGTCACCGGTTCCGGCCATCTCGACGGTGAGGCACCGATCGGGCAGTAGCCCGGCCACCGCATCACCCCACTCGATCATCAGCAGGCCGTCCCGAGCCGTGTCGACCAGGTCGAGATCCTCGAACTCCCCGGACGAGCCGAGCCGGTACACGTCGGCATGGGTAACCGGCATGAAGCCGTCCGGGTAGGTCTTGGCCAGGACGAAGCTCGGTGAGGCGACTGTCTCGGCCACCCCCAGTCCGTCGGCGATGCCGGACGCCAGCACGGTCTTCCCACTGCCCAGCGGTCCGGTGAGCAGGATGATGTCTCCCGGATGAGCCAGCGCCGCCAGCGCCCTGCCCAGTCGCCGGGTGTCCGAGGCGGCCGGCGCTTCCACCACGATCATCCGAATAGGCCGAGCTGCTGGTGCGCTTCCGGCTCGGGACGGTCCCCGCCGGCCGGCTGGCCGTCTCCGGACGTCTCTTCGGCCAACTGCTCGGCCACGGTACGGACCGCCAACTCGAGGTCTCCTCTTATCGTTTCCGCCATCGCCGGGCCGCTCCTCAGGGCGGCGGCCGGATGGAAGGTCGGTATGACCACCCGGCCCCACCAGGGAAACACGGTGCCTCGGGTGCGGGTGATGCCGGTGGAGGTCTTCAGGAGCAGCTTGGTGGCGAAGTTGCCCATGGTCATGACCACAACCGGGTCCACCAGCCGAATCTGGTCGACCAGGAAGTGCTTGCAGGCTTCGATCTCGTCGGGGCGGGGATCCCGATTGCCGGGCGGCCGGCACTTCACCACGTTGGCGATGTAGACCTCGTGGCGTTCGAGACCAACCTGTCCCAGGAGGCGGTTGAGCAGCATGCCCGCCTTGCCTACGAATGGTATCCCGTCGCGATCCTCGTAGTATCCGGGACCCTCACCGATGAACATGATGTCGGCGTCTGCCGAGCCGTCGGCGAACACCGCCTGGGTGCGGCCCCGGCTGAGCCGGCAAGCGGTGCAGGAGGCGGCTTCGGTAGCTAGCTCAGCCAGCCGGCCCTCGATATCGACGCTGGTCACCTCAAATCCCCCCTGGATTGCCTCTACGACTGGGACCGGGCCGATCGTATCGCTGCTTCGATCGCCCGACCGGTGGCCATGAACGCCGCCTCCCCCAACGCATCCAGGTCGGGCTGGGCAGTTCCGCACGAGACAGCGAACACGGCGTCGCCATCATATCGGGTGTGCGCCGGACGCAAACATACAGCTACCGCGTCGTGTGACCTGATGCACAACCTGATCAGGTCAGCCCGGTCCAGGCGGGCTCCGGTGGCGAGGGCCACCAGGGTGGTGTTGGTACCGGTCGGAACGTGGCCCCCCGGCGGCCCGGGAGTGGGACTGCCACCGGTGAGAGAGCCGCCCTCCAGGGTGAACACGTCCCCCACCGCATTGACCACTGCCAGGGCAGCCACCACGGTGCCGCCCACCTCGGCCGCGGCCGATCCCAGTCCGGAGGGCTGCACCGCGGCAGGTCCGCGCCATTGCGAAGTAGTAGCACCCCGGCCTACCCCCACCCGACCGAGGGTCACCGGACCCGGTGTCCGGTTCCGGTAGGCGAGGGCGCCCTCCACAGCACCGGGCCGGAAGCCGGAGGGCCGGTCGAGATCGTATATCACGGCGGCCGGGACGATCGGAACCGGCCCGTTCCGGGTGGGATGGCCCCGGCCATCGTTCGCCAGCTCCCCCACTACCCCATCGGCTGCCGCCAGCCCGAAAGCCGATCCGCCGGTGAACACCAGCGCCTGGATCTGCTGAACCCTCATCTCGGGACCCAGCAGGGCGGTCTCCCGGCTTCCCGGAGCGGCACCCCGTAGCTCGGCCGCCGCTACGTTGGGTTCGGGAAACACCAGCACCGTGACCCCGGTGCCATGCTCGTCCGAGGTCCAGTGGCCAACCTCCACACCTTCGATGGCGGTGATCGTGTCGTTCTTCATCCAACCTGCTGGTGTCGTTACCGGAGCTCCGCTCAACGGTACCCTGCACAGGGCGATGTTTGAACCCACTGCCTCGCTGGATCCCCGCCTGGCCAGACCCACGTTTGCCGAGATAGATCTCGATCGGCTCGCCGCCAACTACCGCGCCGTGCAACGAGCGGTGGGCGGGGCCGGCATCCTCCCGGTCCTGAAGGCCAACGCCTATGGATGCGGTCTCCTGCCGGTGGCCCGCCACCTGGAGTCGCTCGGATCGGCCGGCCTGGCGGTGGCGTTCCTCGAGGAAGGTGCCCTGCTGAGGGAGGCCGGGATCGCCTGCCCCATCCTGGTCATGGGGGGAATCGACGTGAGGCAGATCCCGGGTTTCCTCCGCTATGACCTGACCATCACAGCCTCCTCGGTCGAGAAGTTGCGCGAGGTGGATCGGGCCGCCCGCGCGGCCGGGGTGACCGCCCGGGTGCATCTCAAGGTGGACACCGGTATGGGGCGGATAGGAATGCGGCCGGGCACGGCGCCTGCCATGTTCCGGGCCGGACTGGAGGCGGCCAGCGTGGAGGTGGAGGGGATCTACAGCCACTTCGCCACTGCCGACCTGGCCGACCGGAGCCAGACCCTCCGGCAATTGCGCAGCTTCCGCCGGGCGCTGTCCTTCTACCCGGACCACGGGCTTCCCCTCCCCAAGCTCCACATCGCCAACTCGGGAGCGATCCTCCAGCATCCGGACTCCTATCTCGACTTGGTTCGGCCCGGCCTGCTGCTGTTCGGTCTCTACCCGTCGACCGAAGCGGCCCGCACCATCGAGGTGGCGCCGGTGCTGGCGTGGAAGTCCCAAGTGGTGTTCTTCAAAGTACAGCCCGCCGGCCACCCGGTGGGATACGGCGCGGCCTGGACACCGGAGCGCAACACCCGGGTGGTGACCGTCCCGGTGGGCTACGGGGATGGCTACCTCCGGGCCCTGTCCGAGCGGGGGCAGGTCCTGATCGGGGGACGGCGCCGGGCCATCGTGGGCGGGATCTGCATGGATCAGCTGATGGTCGACATCGGTCCGGACGGGGAGGCCTACAACGGAGACGAGGTGGTGCTGATCGGATCCCAGGGGGACGCATCCATCGGTGCCTCCGACCTGGCCGGATGGGCGGGCACCATTGCCTACGAGATCCTCACCAACATCAACACCCGGGTCGACCGGCGTTACGTAGGCGGGCGGGAGACCACTTCGTAACCGGGTTCCTCCGGGTCGGTGTCGACGATCTCAGCCGGGAATCCGGGTGCTCGCAGGTCGACTCCGCAGGCATCTTCCAGCAGCCGGACGATCCCGGACGACCAGGCTCGTGACCCGTATGTCTGCTCGCCCCGCCGGAAGATATCCAGCACCTGGGGCGAGAGCTCGAGGGGGATCCGATGCCGGTCGGCGACCTGCTGGAAGAGGGACATGTCCTTCACTACCAGGTCCATCGTGAAGTTGATGTTGTAGCTCCCGTTGAGGATCACCTGGGACTCGGTTTCGTGAACGAACGAGTTACCCGAGCTGATCCGGATCGCCTCGTAAGCGGTGTCGAGATCGAGACCTGCCAGGCGGGCGACCATCATCGCCTCCCCCAGCGCTACCAGATGCACCGACGCCAGGTAGTTGGTCACCACCTTGAGGATGGATGCCGAACCCAGGGGTCCGGTGTGAAGGATCCGGCGACCCATGGTGGTGAGGACCCCCAAGGCACGCTCGAAGTCCGGGCGCTCGCCTCCTACGAAGATGGAGATGTTGCCGGTGGCAGCCCGGTGGCAACCGCCGGAGACCGGACTGTCCAGCGGGCGGGCACCGGTGGCCAGCACCAGCTCGCCAAGACGCCACACCTCGGCCTCGTCCGTGGTGCTCATCTCCAGCCAGATCTTGCCCGGCCCCAGCCCGGCCAGCACCCCGTGCGGGCTTTCCATGACCGACCTCACCGCCGATGGTGAGGGGAGGCAGGTGATGATCAGGTCACTGCTCCGGGCCAGCTCTCGATCCGAGGAGGCCCACTCAGCACCTCCGTCCAGGAGCGGCCGGGCCGCGGCGGGGTCGAGGTCCCTGACCACCAGCTGGTGACCGTTGCGTTGCAGGGTGGCGGCCAGCTTGCTGCCCAGATTGCCCAGCCCGATGAAGCCGACCGTGAGATCCCGCGGCGGGGATGGCTCTGTCACCATCTACATCGCTGTGTAGCCGCCGTCCACAGCAAAGGCGGCGCCGGTCACGAACGAAGACTCGTCACTGGCCAGATGCAGGACGGTATGGGCCACCTCCTCGGGCCTGCCCAGGCGCTCCGTCGCATGCAGGGAACTCAGCCTGGCCAGCCGCTCGTCGGTAAGCGGATCCAGCAGCGGCGTGTGGAGGGCGCCCGGACATACCGCGTTCACGCGGATGCCAGCCGCGGCATGGTCGAGGGCCATGCAACGGACCAGCCCGATCACCCCGTGTTTCGACGTGTTGTAGGCCACCTGGTTCCGCTCTCCGGTCAGGCCGGCCACCGAGGCGATGCACACGATGGAGCCGGAACCGGCTCTCTCCATATGGGGAACGGCATGGCGCGAGGCCAGGAAGATCGCTTTGAGGTTCACGTCCATCACCCGATCCCAAGCCTCCTCGGAGATCTCGGTGACCGAACCCTTTCCGGCGATGCCGGCATTGTTCACCAGGATGTCGATGGATCCGTGCCGCCCGATGGCGGTGTCGATCATGGTCCGGCAGCCGGTGTCGGTGGCCACATCCACCTGGACGGCCACTGCCTGGCCGCCGTCTGCCACGATCGACTCGACCACCGCGGCCAGCGGTGCGGTCCGGAGGTCGGCCAGCACCAGGCAGGCTCCCTCCCTGGCGAACAGGCGGGCGATTGCCTCCCCGAGACCTTGTCCGGCTCCGGTCACCACGGCCACCTTGCCGGCCAATCTCCCGGCCATCTCAGCCATCCGCGGCCAGGAAGTCCAGAATGACCTCCACGGACCGGTCCACCTCCTCGACGTAATGAGCGTGGCCGCTGTGCTCGAAAACCTCCATCCGCCCGTTGGGGAGATGTTCGGCCACATACCGAGCCCCGGCGCCGTTCGGGCCGGCATCTATCGGGGTGAGAATGTCGTGGGCCCCCACCATCACCAGCGCAGGTGCCCGGACTTGGTCGAGAACATCCCGCATGTCGGCGTCGATCATCGCCTGGCAGGCGTCCAGAAAGACACTCAACTCGGCGTTTCGGGCCAGCACGTCCCTGGTCGCCCATAGGAGGTCGTCGCCTGCGCTGTCCAGAAAGTCCCTAGAGAAGGCTTTAGTAAGCAGCTCGCGGGCCAACTCCTCCGATGCCACCCCGTGGGCGGAGGCCACATACTGCCAGATCCGGAACATGTGGATGCTCATGGCATCGCACTTGGCCACCGCCCCGGCTCCCATCAGCAGCTTGTCGACCTTGTGGGGGTAGCGGGCCGCGAAATCCAGCGCTATGAAGCTGCCCATCGAACCACCATGGATGTGAGCCCTCTCTACCTCCAGGGCCTCCATTAGGGCGGCTAGGTCGGCACTCCATACCGAGAGGTCGTAGTGCTGATCGGGTCGGCTGCTGGATCCATAACCGCGATGGTCATAGTCGAGCACCCGGTAGTGCTCCGACAGGCCCGGCGTGATCGTCGCGTAGCCTTCGTGAGCACTGACCGCACCCCCGATCTGGACCACCGTCTCACCCTCCCCGCTGAACCGGTACCAGATATCGACTCCGTTGACCTCGACCGTTGGCATCTGGACCCTCCCTCCCGGCGACCCGACCAGCTTACCGGCCGCACCTACCGGGTCGCTCTGGTAGCCGCTCCGAGTAACCCGCCGGCTCGGGGACGAAGGGGTTGAACCTGTCACACCCCCATGGCATATTCATCGGTACCAGACGCCCGGCGGTTACCGAGCCCAGGCGTCACTCGGCCGCCCGATGGTCATGTACAAGCCAGCGTCCCGCCCGACCAAGGCGGCAGGCGGCGGCGCGCTCATCCTCGGCACGGTGGCGGTGGGGGAGGGCCCGGACGGGCCGCCGCCTGGCGGGCATTTTTAGCGTCCTGGCCGCTCACATGATCGAGTGTTTTATCGAGTCAATCCGGGATGAAGGATGGCCAGCCCTGGATCGGGAGGCAGTTGCCGCCGCGCAGGAATCCCCCGGTGGAAGGAATCCTCTCCTGGTGTCAAGCTCCTCGTACGGGGTTGGAGAGGCGTCCGATCCCCTCGATCTCCAGCGTCACCACATCCCCTGGCTCCAGGTACTCGGGTGGAGTGCGGGCAAAACCCACCCCGCTCGGGGTGCCGGTGGAGATCACCGCACCCGTTCCCAGGGTGAGCGACTGGGACATGTGAGAAACCAGGGTGGGAACGTCGAAGATCAGGTCGGAGGTCTCGCCCGACTGCTTGAGTTCATCGTTCACCCACAGCTTCACATAGAGATCGTCGGCCGCGCCCAACTCGTCCGTGGTGACTATCCAGGGACCCATCGGCTTGAAGGTATCGAGCGACTTGGACCGGCTCCACTGGCTCTCCCTCCCCTGGATGTCACGGGCGGACACGTCGTTGACGATCACGTAACCGGCTATGTGCTCCAGCGCATTGGCAGCCGGGACATCCCGGGCCGGCCGGCCGATCACCACCCCGAGCTCTACCTCCCAGTCCACCTTGTTGGTGAAGGGCGGGATGACGATGGCCTCGCCCGGATCGATGATCGAGGAGTTGAAGAAGGGGAAGCTCACCGGCGTGGTCGGCACCGCCGCTCCCGACTCGGCAGCATGAGCCCGGTAGTTGAGACCGATGCCCACGAACTGGGGCGGGGCTGGCACCGGTGCCAGAAGGTCCACTTGGTCGAGCGCCACCTCGGTGGTAGCCCGACCGTTCAGCTCCTCGAGAGTGGCCTGATCTCCCAGGACCTCGGCCAGGTCCGGGCCGTCCCGTACCGGGCGAACCGCATCCCCGGTCACGAATCCCCACCTGATCTCACCGTCCGTCCTGAAACGAGCTAGTCGCATCACCACACTTCCGCTTAGGCTGGGCGGGATTGTATATGATCATGACCGGTCCGAAGGAGGTGACCATGGGCCTCGAAGCGGTGGAAGTACCTGCGCTCAGCCCGCCACCCGAGCCCTACTCGCACGCCATCAGAGCGGGCAACACCCTGTACCTGGCCGGCCAGGTGGCCTTCGATCGCAACAACCACATCGTGGGTGACACGGTCGAGGAGCAGGCCCGCCAGGTCTGGCAGAACATCACCGACATTCTGGAGGCAGCCGGAAGCTCCATAGCCGATGTGGTCAAGGTCACCTACATCATGCAGGACATCCGCGAGATCGCCGAAGAGTTCCCGGTCCGAGAGGAGGTCTTCGCTGGCCGACCCTTCCCCGCGGTCATTGCCATGCAAGCCGCCGCTCTCGGCCTCCCCGGCCTCAAGATGGAAGTCGACGTGATCGCAGTGATGGGGGCCGGATAGTGGAAATGTCCGAGTCCCAACTCCGTGCTGAGCTGGAACAATGCGGCTTGGGAGGACCGGCCTTCGACCTCTCCGTTCTGGCCGAGAGCCTGGCCGCCTGGACCGGATCGCACCGGAGACTGAGGGATCTGTTGGAGGAATGTCCGACCGGTGACCCCATCGCTTTCCGACCGCAGTGGACCTCTGATCCGATAGAGGAAACATGACCGCGGTCGAACTGGCTCGTAGCTCGCTGGACGGGATCGGGCGGCTCGACGACCGGCTCCACTCCTTCGTGGTGGTCGATCGGGAGGGAGCGATCCAAGCGGCCGAAGCAGCAGATGACCGGGAGGACTCCGGCAAAGTCGGCGGACCTCTGGCAGGAATACCCGTGGCGGTCAAAGACATCATCCATATGGCCGGGCATCCCACCCGCTGCGGGTCACCCGCCTATTCCGACCGCCCCAGCCATGCAGACGCCACGGTCGTCGCCCGGCTGAAACAAACCGGCGCGGTGATCGTTGGCAAGACCACCACCCACGAGCTGGCTTGCGGGGTTTACAGCGCACCGGCCGCCAACCCGTGGGACACGGCTCGGCTTCCCGGCGGTTCCAGCGGTGGTTCCGGTGCTGCCGTGGCGGCCGGACTGGTGCGCATGGCGCTGGGAAGCGACACGGGCGGCTCCATCAGGATTCCCGCCTCGGTGTGTGGAATAGCCGGGCTGAAACCCACCTTCGGGCGGGTCTCCCGAGCGGGCGTCGAAACCCTGGCCTGGTCCCTAGACCACATCGGTCCGCTGGCCGCGACTGTGGCCGATTGTGCCCTGAGCCTGCAAGCTCTAGCGGGCTATGACCCGGCCGATGCTTCCACCAGCCACGCCCCGATACCCGACTATTCGAAGCGGCTGGGTCGAGGGGTGGAGGGCTTGAGGCTTGGTGTGCTAGCCACCGAACCGTTCTCGCCCCTGCAGGAGGAGGTGGCCTCGTCCTTCGCCGAGGCGGTCGAAAAGCTTCGCTCCCTCGGTGCCGAACCGCTGATGATCGAAATCCCCGAGCTGGTCCATACCCTCGACGTCGAGTTCATGATCGTGGGCATCGAAGCGGCCGCCTACCACAGCCGGTTGCTCAGAACCCGCCCCGAGCAGATATCGCCGACGATACGCCAGCTCTTCACCATTGGAACGGTGGTTCCCTCCTCCTACTATCTGCGTGCCCTGCAAGCCCGCCTGGTGATCCGGGACGCTCTACGAGCCGCCTTCGAACATCACCGCCTCGACGGGATGGTCACGCCCACCCTCCCGTCGACAGCGGCGGGCGCCGACCAGGACACCTTCGAGTACCCGGACGGAACGACCGAGGACGTCACCGCCGCCTACGTAAGGACCACCGCCCCGTTCAACCTGTCCGGCCAACCTGCACTGAGCGTGCCCTGCGGATTCGACCGCCTTGGCCTGCCGATCGGCCTCCAAATCGCCGGTCGGCCGTTCGACGAAGCCACCGTGCTCCAGGTCGGCGCCGCCTACGAAGCTGCCACACCCTGGATAAACCAGCTTCCTCCCCTGCACGCCGCCAACCCATGAACGACGACATGCGGGTGCTGGTCTACGACGGGCCGCACCGTTTCCATCTCGAGCGGCGGTCGCGGCTGGCACCCGGGTCCGGCGAGGTACGGCTGCGGATGGCGTATGTCGGGATCTGCGGCTCGGATCTGCACGGCTACACGGGTGAGTCGGGGCGCCGGGTGGCCGGAATGATCATGGGACACGAGGCCAGCGGCTGGATCGAGGCAACTGGCCCCGGAGTCACCGATCTTCGGATCGGCACGCCGGTCACATTCAATCCGAGCCTGCCCTGCGACGGACAGTGTGGTCACGGACCGGAGAACCATTGCCGGACCCTGAGGGTGATCGGGGTGACCCCCGACATCCAGGGGGCCTTCGCCGACGCCATGGTGATCCGTGCCGACCGGATAGTGCCGCTGGGCGGGTTGAGCCTGCTCTGGGGGGCCGGGGTGGAACCGATGGCGGTGGCCCTGCAAGCCACCCGAAGGACCAGGGTGCGCCACGGGCAGTCGGTGCTGGTGATAGGAGGTGGGATGATCGGCCAGTCGATCGCCCAGACCTGCCGCCTGGAGGGAGCCTCTCGAGTGGCGGTATCGGATCCGATCGAGACCCGCCGGGAACTGGCCGGATCATCCGGTTTCGAAGCTCTCCGACCCGATCAGGTGGATCAGGCCGGCCACTTCGATGTGTCCTTCGACGCGGTGGGGATTTCGGCCACCGCTCACGCTGCCATCCGGAGCGTCCCCAAGGGGGCAGTGGTGTGTTTCGTAGGCCTCGGGCTTCCCGAGGTAACGGTGCCTCTCTTCGAGATAGTGACCAGCGAGCGGGTGATCGTCGGGAGCTTCTGCTACCTCGATTCCGTATTCCGCGAGGCCGCCGAGCACCTGGCGTCCGGACGGCTCGACCTCGACCCGCTGATCGGCGACGTGGTGAGTTTCGAAGATGTGGCCGCTGCCTTCGAAGACCTGGCTACCGCAGCCCGTACGGAGGTGAAGATCATGATGTCCACCGGGCTCGCTGCTCCCACCGGCGGCTGAACCGGCCCACCCGATACCGCCCACCCAATCGCACGAGGAGATCGGACCATGCCAAGCGCAAGGCTATCCACCGGCATCGACATGTACTACGAGATCGAAGGGGAAGGTGATCCGCTGCTTCTCATCATGGGAACCGCCGCCGATCACTCCACCTGGGTTGGGCAAGTGGCCGCCTACCGGGATCACTATCAGGTCATCACCTACGATGCCCGAGGCACCGGCCAATCCAGCCGGCCCACGGATGCGGAGAGCTACTCCATGAGGGTGCTGGCCGATGACGCAGCCGCCCTGCTGGACCACCTGGGCGTCGCTCGCGCCCACGTGTCCGGCCTCTCGCTCGGAAGCGCCACCGCTCAGGAACTGGCCATCAACCATCCGGGGAAGGTGGCTTCGTTACAGCTGCACTGCACGTGGGGATACTCGGACGAGTGGTTCATCCGGATGATCGACACCAACGAGCTGCCGGTGCTGCACGGTGACTACGCCATGTACATTCGAACCGCCCTGCTCTGGGTGGCCAGCCCCCAGTTCATCAACGAACGCCCCGATGACGTGGCGGCTTTCGAACGCGGCTTCATCTTCGAGAACCCGTACCCGCCCAGCCGCGAAGGGATGCTCGGACACTTCCACGCCGACAAGACCCACGACACGCTCGACCGCCTCCACCGGATTTCGGTTCCCACCCTTGTCACGTCCGGGGAGGTGGACTGGCAAGTGCCCACCCGCTATGGCCTAGAGGTCCAGCGTCGCATCCCGGGATCGACCATGCATGTCTTCACCGGACCTGCCTCCAGCCACATCGCCTTCTACGAGATGGCCGACGAGTGGAACGCCTTCACGCTCGGCTGGCTGGCACGGCTCGGGAGGATCTAGACCGGCACCAGGACTACCTGTCCATGGTCCTCATGAGGTTCCACCTGCTCTAGCGGCTGCCTGCCGGATGCTCAGGCCCGCTGCCGGGTGAGGAAGGGCAGGGTGGTGACCGTGGCGGGGGCAGGGAACGATTGGCCGGTTCCAGGGATGTCCCAGGTCACCTCCACCCAGGTGCCTGGAGCGGCGAGGCGGCGGGCCAGGTGTCCGAAACCGATCAGCCTTCCGACGGTTGGACCCCAGGTGATACTCGATACCCTCCCTACCGGCTCCCCGTTCGCCACGACCTGCTTGGCTACCCACTCGACCCGCGGTGACACGTTGGGAGCCACCCCCAGCCGGAGGTGGGCATCGACGATCGCCCGCCAGTCGATGTCCAGCCCCACCAGGGCGCCGCGAGGTGGGCCACCCGCCTCCTGCTCCGCCACGAGCGCGTCCCGGCCGATGAAGTCCTGCTTGGTCAGATCGACGAACCTTCCCATGCCCAGCTCGAAGGGCGACGATCGGAACTCGGGGTCGGAGGCCGAGACGGTGTGAGATCCGGTGATGTCCGGGCCGGCGTTGGCATAGTCAGGTCCGGGAATCAGTAGACCGGCTTCGACCCGGGCCACATCGATGGCCCACTCCCCACAGGGTCGGATGCCAGCTGGTTCGCCGGCCGCCGCGACCCCGTCCCACACCGGATTGCCCGCTTCGGAGGGGGTCAGTATCTCGTACCCGTGCTCTCCGGTGAACCCTTGGCGGGCTACTTCGACCTCCACTCCTCCGATGACGAACCGGGCCAGCCGGGAGAACCCGAGCTCCAAGCCATCCACCCCGGTAGCTGCCTCCATGACTTGGCGGGATCGGGGTCCCTGGACGGCCAGGATTCCCAGATCATCGGTCTGGTCGACGATCTCCACATCGAAACCCTCGGCCTTCATCAGAATCCAGTCGTAGGTGGGATCCCCGGTGAAGCGACAGGAGTCTTCGGTGGTCCGGAAGACCAGGCCGTCCGACACCACCTTGCCATCGTCGTTGCACCAGGGCGTGTAGTAGATCCCTCCCGGCCTCAGATCCTCGATACTGCGCGGTATCAACCGGTCCACCAGCCGCTCCGCATCGGGACCGGTGATGAGCACCTTGCACAACGGAGACATGTCCCCCATCGCCACATTGGTACGGATGGCATCGAGCTCGGCATGGAAGTCGTCGTACACGTCCACCACATGACACAGATCCCAGTTGAAATACCAGGGTGTGGCACTGCGGCCAGCCGTCCTCCCATGGAAAGGGGTACCGATCACCCCATCAGGCCGGAACCGGCTGGCCCGCGCACCCCGCCACTCCACTCGTTCTCCCATGTCCGGATCCTTCCTCGTCGCCGTGCCCAGGACGTTCACTCCACCGAGCCTACCGAGAGGCTGTGACACCGGCCGGGTACGATCACCCTCGTCGAACCTATGGGAGGATCCGACCGGTCGAGCAGTTGGCTCGGCCCGAAGCAGACGGAGAGATAGAGGAACTATCATCATGCCGCCACGACCGAGATCCACGACCGGACTCAGGCTTCCTGGCAACGACCGGAGGGCACTGGCAAACCGGCGCCGGTCGAGACCGAGCCCACCCGGTTCTACGGACGGCTGGAAGTGGGCCTTCAACGGCCGATGCAGGAGTTCGGCGACATGTACAACGAGGTCGTCCATCATCTCACCGGCGCTGGCAACGAGGTGAGCATCACAGTGGAGATAGAGGTTCAGTCCACCGGCTTCAACCGCCGGATCCGCCGGGTCGTGAGCGAGAACGCAACTCAGCTCGGGTTCGCCTTCCACGAGTTCGAAGACTGATACCCGGGGGACCAAAGAGGACGATCCCAGCTGAGGCCTTGGAAGCGTGGCATCAAATCGCACTTCTTCGAATGGCTGACCTTGTGCGATAATCCACCTATGAGACGAGGCGAACCCCGGCGTTCGAAAGCTGGTGGTGGGGAACCGATGAGATGAAGCCCCCACCGTTCGCATACGCTCGCCCGCAATCCCTCCCCGAGATCCTTCACCTTCTAGCTGAACATGAAGGTGGTGCCCGGGTGCTGGCCGGTGGTCAGAGCCTGATACCTCTGCTCAACTTTCGCCTAGCCCGGCCTGAGGTCCTGATCGATGTCGGGCTGGTAGAAGAACTGGGTACTATAGCGGTGGACAACCGGATGTTGCGGATCGGTGCTACGGTCACGCAGCGGTCGGCGGAGACCTCCCAAACTGTGGCCAGGAACTGCCCCCTTCTAGCACGAGCCTTGCCGCATGTGGGTCATCTCCAGAACCGCATCCGGGGTACCGTGGTGGGCAGTATCGCTCATGCCGATCCGGCGGCCGAGCTACCCGCAGTGGCGGTGGCCCTCGATGCCACGATGGTGGTGCATTCGATCCGTGGTCAGCTCCACGTTCCGGCTCGGGAATTCTTTCTTGCACCGTTCACCACGGCCCTGGAACCTGACGAGCTGCTCACCGAGGTTCGGTGGCCGGCCACTCCTTCCACACGGGCGGCTGTGATCGAGGTTGCCCCGCGAGCGGGCGACTTTGCCTTGGCCGGTGTGGCCGCAACCCTGGCCCTCCGCCCTGATCGGAGCGTCGACCAGGCAACATTCGCCCTGTTCGGCGTGTCCGGTGTCCCAGAACGGCTCGACGAGGTGGAAGACCTGGTATCCGGCCAGCAAATCACTCCGCCGCTCCTCGACGAAGTGACCGCGTTGACCCTCGCCACCGCATCGGTGGATGCCGAGGACGTCAATGCCGACGTCGCCTACCGGCGTCGGGTGTCGGGCGAACTCGTCCGGCGTGCCCTCCAGGAGATAGCCGCATGAGGCCGGTCCCGGATCCGGCCACCCACCTGGAGGTCTCGTTGTCGGTCAACGGCGAGCCAGTCGAAGGCGCCGTGGAGGCTAGGAAGCTCCTGGCCGACTTCCTGCGCGAGGACCTGGGGCTCACCGGAACCCACACCGGCTGTGAGCACGGGGTGTGCGGGGCGTGCACCGTGCTGGTGGACGGCCAACCGGTCCGGTCCTGCATCATGCTGGCCGCCCAAGCAGACGGTGCGGAGGTCATCACCGTCGAGGGGATCACCCCTCCGGATGGTTTGAGCACCATGCAGCAGGCATTCAAGGACCATCACGGCCTCCAGTGCGGGTTCTGCACACCCGGTTTCCTGATGACCCTTGCCGGGGTGGATCCCGAGGAACATCCCGATCGGGAGAGCATCCGGGAGCTCCTGGCGGGCAACCTCTGCCGGTGCACCGGTTATGAAGGGATAGTCGATGCGGTGATGGCAGCCTGGGACCGGACCCGATGACCACGCGCCCCACCTACATAGGCGCTCGGGTGGCCCGAGTGGAGGACGACCGCCTGCTGGCTGGGAGAGCCCGCTTCGTGGCCGATGTCTCGCTGCCCGGGATGCTGGAAGCGGCCTTCTACCGCAGTCCCCTCCCCCACGCCCTCATCGAACGGGTAGGGGTGCCGTACGGCGAAGCGTTTCCCGCAGTGGCCGGACCGTTCACCGCCGACGACATGGCTGATGTCTCCCCGTTCCCCGACTTCGACGAATACGCCCGACCGGTCCGGATCTTCCCGCTGGCCAAGGAGAAGGTCCGTTACGTGGGCGCACCCATCGCAGTGGTAGTAGCGCCGGACCGTTATCTGGCAGAGGATGCCCGCGACCTGCTCGAGGTAGATCTTGAACCGCTGGAACCGGTAGTGACACCCGATCAGGCTCTGGCACCGGATGCACCCCGGTTGTATCCGGACTGGCCCGACAACGTGGTGGTCGACTTCCCGGTGTCCAACCCCGAGGCCGAAGCGGCCTTCGACGGGCGGCAGGTAGTGGCCGGTCGATACACGATCGGCCGGCACACCGGCGTACCGATGGAGACCCGCGGGGTGGCCGCCGAGTTCCGGGAAGGCCGCCTGACGGTGTGGACCTCCACCCAGTTCCCCCATATCGCCCGCACCATGCTGTCCTACTGCCTTCCGCTGGATGAGGCCGACATCCGGGTGATCGTTCCCGATGTGGGCGGCGGGTTCGGCGTAAAGGCCGAGTTCTATGTGGAAGAGGTCACCATTCCCTGGCTGGCCATGCGGCTCGGCCGGCCGGTGCGCTGGATCGAGGACCGGCGGGAGCATCTGACCTCCACCTGCCACGCCCGCGACCTGGTGCTCGATCTGGAAGCGGCCGTCGATCGGAACGGGAGGTTCCGGGCGGTGCGGGGAATGGCGATGCAGGACCTGGGTGCGGCCGAGATGTATCCCTACGGATTCTCACCCGCCTTCACCGCCATCGGACACATCACCGGCCCCTACCGGATCCCGCACCAGTCGGTGGGTCTGGTGGCGGCCGCTACCAACAAGACCCCCTGCGGCGCCTATCGGGGGTTCGGGATCCCGGAGGCGGCCTTCGCGATCGAACGGCTCATGGACAAGGCTGCCGATCAGCTGGGTATCGACCGCCACGAGATCCGGCGCAGGAACCTCATCGGCTCCGAGGACCTTCCCTACACCACTTCAGCGGGGGCGATCGTCGACTCGGGAAGCCATCGGGAAGCTTTCGAGGAAACGGTCCGGCTCACCTCCGAGCGGATGGCCCACTGGCAATCCCACCTGGGCGACGATCCGTATATCAGGCTGGGCTCGGGGGTGGTCAACTACGTGGAAGGAGTGACCCCCACCTATTTCATGACCACCGGGCACTGGACCTCCTTCGATGCATGCTCGGTGCGGGTCAATCCGGATGGGACAGTGGTGGTGGCGGTGGGCGTGTCGACTTCGGGCCAGGGTCTGGAGTCGATGCTCGTGACCCTCACAGCCGAGAGCCTGGGCGTTCGACCTGAGCAGGTTCGGATCGTGATGGGCGACACCGACCGCGCCCCGTACGGCCTGGGAAGCTGGGGAAGCCGGAGCACCAATGTGGCTTCGGGTGCCCTGGCGATCGCCTCCGATCGACTACTCGGCAAGGCCACCCGGATCGCTGCTCATCTCATGGAAGCCGCTCCAGAGGACATCGAGGTGTATGGCGGGGCGTTCACTGTGCGAGGTAGTCCGGGGCCGTCGGTGAGCTGGCAGCAGGTGGCGACCGCGGCCAGTATCAGGACCGTGGACCTGCCCGAGGGGACGGAACCCGGCCTGGAAGCGACCGCCACCTACGATCCTCCGGGTATCGAGCATATGCCGGACGAGTACGGGCGAGTCAACGCGGCAGCTACCTACACCAATGCCTCCCATGCGGCGATCGTCTCTGTGGATGTCGGCACCGGTCAGGTCAGGGTTCTCGAATACATCGTCGCCCACGACTGTGGGACGGTCATCAACCGCCAGATCGTGCGGGGACAGGTGGTGGGCGGTATCGCCCAAGGCATCGGAGGGGCGCTGCTGGAAGAGCTGCACTACGACGAGTGGGGCAACCCGCTTTCGACCTCCTTTCTCGACTATCACCTGCCCAGTACCACCGAGATACCCGACATGGTGATCCGGCACTTCGAATCATCCGCACCGGCCATGCCCTGGGGCGCTAAAGGAGCCGGGGAAGCTGGGATAATCGGCCCCGGTCCGGCTATAGCCGCGGCGGTCGAAGACGCCCTGTCCGGCTTCGGGGTGGGAGAGATCACCCGTACACCGATCACCGCTCCCTACGTGCTGGACCTGATCGGTGATCCGACCCAGGCGGACCCGAACCCGACCCGGTAAGTAGAACAGCCCTATAATCGACCCTCGATGGGTTCCGATTCGACTCAGCTGGGCACCGGCGACCTGCGGCTGCTCCGCCGCGCCATCGAGCTCTCCGCCAGCGCCATGGCCAATGGCAACATGGCGTTCGGGGCTCTGCTCGCCGATCCCTCCGGCAACATCCTGCTGGAAGCGGAGAACACCACCAACACCGAGAACAACGCCCTGCGCCATGCCGAAACCAACCTGGTCGAGGCGGCCGTCTCCACCCTGTCACCGGAACAGATAGCCACCGCCACCCTCTACACCAGCTGCGAACCCTGTGCTATGTGCAGCGGAGCGATGTATTGGGCCGGTATCAACCGGATGGTCTACGCAATGTCCGAAACCGACCTGCTGGAGATCACTGGCGTGAACGAACACTGTCCGACTATGCGGGGAGTGGGCTGCCGCAACATACTGGTGACCGGCCAGCGGAACATCGAAGTGAGCGGACCCCATCTGGTCGAGGAGGCCAGCGCCGTCCAGCACACCTACTTCGACGTCGAGACGCCCGGGTAGTCGCCAGCAGGACTACGAGACGGCCCGTACGCTGGACCCGGCCGGACCTAAGCGTCTCCTGACCCAAGAGTGACGGTCTGTCGCTGTAACACGTCCGCCCCAACCAAGAACGCGAAAATCGGCCCGGCCGGGACCGCCCTCAAGGGCCCTCCCCCGCCCACCACCTCCGGGGTTCGGAACGCGTGCCCTTCTCCCCTCCGGGCTCGGCTCCAACAGATGATCCCTACCGCAGTCTGCTCGACGTCGCTGCAGACCGATGGTGTATGTGACTGAACAGCATCATATAGCGTGGGTGTGACAGCTTCAATACCTCCGGCCAGATCGAACTGGTCGTCGACAGCTTCTCACTGCCAGATGTCGCTTCGAACGAGGAAGGCCCGTCATCGGCCGCCTACCGCATCCAGGAACTCGGCCAGATTCCCCCACGCGGGCATGTCCAGGGGCAGCTCGCCGAAGGATCTCGTACGAGCAATCAGTCTCAGTGGCTCGGTGGGAGATTCGCACAGAGAGTGCTTCGTCGATCACCGGTGGTTCTCCGAGCTGCCTTGGGTCTTGTTCGGTGGTGGCCAGAGCGGGGAAGTATTGAACCGCAGGCAGAGGGATGCCCTGAGCAATCGGTCAGCATGGAGGCGGACTGGCCCATCGCGATTTCGCTGGTGGAGTCGCTTGCCGCTCCGCGAATCTATGGGAGGAGCAAGGGTACGCCAGCACTGGGCGCGGCACGACCAAGTCGCATGTCCAAGGTCGCCAACCGAGAGCCCTCGCGTCTCGCAAGCTCCAGATTGAGCGCATCGCATTAGACAGCGTATGGGCTCTCGCTAAACGAAAGGTGGAGGGTAGGCCGGGAGAGTCATCCGTTCGGATGGGTGGTCCCCTGAGAGTCCTCGAGGCCCCATCTCCACTTCGCCTGCTGAGATGCGACCGTCCTGCTTGGGCACAAGCGGAGCGTTGCGGACCTCGGAGTGCCGAAGGCGAGGCACCAAGGCCCCTCTGCTTCCAGCTGCTCCAGAGCCCCATCGGCGCGCGGTTCGACTTCATCGTCGAGGGTCCATGCCACGGCGATCGATGCATCAACAACTAGTCTGCTCAAAAGCGGTGGCCCTCATGGCGCGCGTCGAGAATCTCTTGGACCGACATCGACCCACGTGCCATTTGGGCGCGGCGCTGTCTGAAAAGTTCCACTGCCCGCTTACGATTGGCTCGTTCCCGGACGGGGGCAGGAACAAGATGCGCAACCTGTTTGCCGTGCCGCGTTATCACGATTGTCTCGCCATGCTCAACGAGCCGAAGAAGCTCGGACACCCGCATCTTCGCTTCGGTTACGGGAATTTCACGCATGTTTCTACTACTCCAACCGGTCGTTTCGACCAGAACATCGGCATCGGTCAACCTAGTCAACAGGGAGTTCAGGGAAGGGCTGGAGCCTGGTATGTCTGCGGCGTCAGGTTGGCCCAGCAGTGCGGGTCAACACATCGCTCGCCCTGTCCACATGACCTCGTCACTGTCCACCGGTGGTTGGGGCGGCAAGGCGTCGAGCAGCCTCCCACACCAAACAGGTCCGGTCATCGAAGTCTCATCGTCCGCCGCCCAGCGGTTAGCATCACCCGAATGACAGAACTCAACGCACAGGACAGGGACCTTCTCAGGCAAGCAATCGCAGTCTCCGCCCGGTCGGTCGACAACGGGAACATGCCGTTCGGCGCGGTGATGGCCGACCCGGATGGAAACGTGCTTCTCGAGGCGGAGAACACCAGTTTCACCGGCAAGAACCCGCTCAACCACGCTGAAACCAACCTGATGAACCTGGCCGTCACCAGCCTCGCCCCTGAGCAGATCGCTACCGCCACCCTATACACCAGCTGCGAGCCCTGCGCCATGTGCAGTGGCGCGATGTACTGGGGAGGCCTCAACCGGATGGTGTACGCCATGAGCGAGCTGGACCTGCTGGAGATCACCGGCGATGATGCCCGCAACGCCACCATGGAGGGGGTGGGCTGCCGGAACATACTCAATAGCGGCCACCGGGAGATCGAAGTGAGCGGACCCCATCTAGTGGAGGAAGCATCGGCCGTGCAGCACGCCTTCTGGGGTTCCTAGCCGTCCTGGTCACCTCGACTTCCGGCCGGTCTCATACCGTAAGCAAGGGGTGAGTCACTAGCGGAGGACCGCAGCTCCCCCTGGGACTCTGGTGATGCCTCTGCCTTTCCGGTGCTCATCACCCGTTTCGTAGGAAAGGGCGCGCCAGGCCAGCAGGTTGGCTGGGCCGGGTGCTCATCGAGTACATGACCCCGAGGGTCAGCAGGTATGGCAGGGCGGCCAGCAGCTGGGCGTTGATCTGGTAGCCGAGCACCGGAACCGCCAGGCGGAAGGCGTCGGCTAGGCCGAACAGGAAAGCTCCCAGCAACGCGCCCCTCAACCTCCATCCCCCGAAGTACACGGCAGCTATGGCGATGAAACCGCGTCCTCCCACGGCCGCTACGTCGAAGCTGCCCACTTGACCCAGCACCAGGAACGCCCCTCCCAGCCCAGCGAGCATTCCCCCGAATTGGATAGCCTGGCGCCGGCGGCGGTTGACTGGGATGCCCGACAGGTCGACCGCCTGGGGGTTCTCCCCCGCCGAGCGGACCTCCAGGCCCCAGCGGGTCCGGTACAGGAGCCACCAGGTGACCGGCACCAGCGGATACAGCAGGTAGGTCGGCCAGGTCTGGGCGAACAGGGCCGGCCCGATCAGCGGAAGGCTGGACAGAACCGGAATCTCCACCACGCCTGCCCGGCCTGCCAGGGGATCGAAGGTGGCGTTCAGGTAACCGACTAGACCAAGGACCAGTACGTTCAGGGTGAGGCCTACCACGAACTGGTCGGCGGACAGCCGGTGGCTCAGGTTGGCCTGGGCCACCGCCACCAGCAGCCCCGCCAGCACGCCCGCCGGAAGCCCCGCCCACACCGAACCCGACAGGCTGTAGGCGGTCGCCGCTCCGAAAGCACCCGCCAGCAGGGATCCCTCGACGGAGATGTTGATCGTCCCGGCCTTCTCCGCCACCAGCTCACCTAGCACCGCGAACGCCAGCAGGGCACCCAGGCGGACCGCGCTGCTGTACATGCTCTGGCTGGTGAGGATGTCTGCCAGAGCGCCAGCCACCTCCCCCATCAGGCGGTCTCCTGTCTCGGGCCGGATATGGTCCTGCGACGTTGGCGAAGGAAATGGACGGCCGGAGGCAGCAACAGCGCCAGCACCAGCAAGGCCTGGATGACATCCACCACCTTGCGATCCACCCCTGTAGCGGCCAGGAAGCCGGCACCGGTGCGGAGAGCCGCGAACAGGATGGCCATAGGCAGGCAGGCCACCGGGTTGCTCCCAGCCAGCAGGGCCACCAGGAGACCCTGCCAGCCGATCTCGGCCGAGAATCCGGTGGTAAGCCGCCCGCCCGAGGCGCCACTGGCCAGCATCACCGCCCCGGCGAAGCCCGCCAGAGCCCCCGAGATGATCAGCGCCCAGCTTCCGGCCCGCGCCGCCGCCACTCCAGCCTGGTGTGCCACCTTCGGGTTGCTTCCCAGCAGCCTCAGCCTGAATCCGGCGACGTTGCGATGGAGCAGGAACGCCACACCAGCGGCCGCCACCACCGCGATGAGGAACCCGACACTTAACTCGTTGCCGAACAGGGTGACGACCGGGAGCCGGGCGGAAGCGGGTAGGGCCGCGCTGGTGACCGCCTGGGCGGGCCGGTTCGGATCCGGGTCGCGCAGGAACCAGCCGGTGGTGACCGCGAAACCGACGATCTGGAAGGCCACGAACACCAGCAGAAGCGTGGTGATCACCTCGTGCCCTCCCTTGCGGTACCGCATGAGAGCGGCCAGGCCGGCGTAGGCTCCACCCGCTACCGCTCCTATCACCAAACCGGCCACCAGCAGGACCGGACCCGGGCCGGCCATCCGGGTACCCACCAAGGCCATCGCCAGGGCGCCCATGAGCAGCTGGCCCTCCTGGCCGATGTTGAAGAGTCCGGCCTTCACCCCGACCACCATGCCGAGGGCTACCAGCAGCATGGGTGTGGCAGTCGTGAGGGTCTGTCCCCAGCGGCCGGGGGCTAGGAAGGCCCCGTCGATCAGGGCACCGAACATCCTGGCCGGCGAGTGACCGGTGATAGCCACCAGACCAGCCGCTATCACCAGGGTTCCGCCGATGCTGATCACGTACAGAGTGGCGAGACCTGTTGAGCGGCCGGTGCCCCCGCTCGGACTGGTGTGGGTTCCGAGTGGGGTCCCAGCGGCCGGTTCGCTGGTGGGGGCAGTCATGAGGACCCGATCGGGAAGCCGGTCTCGGTCATCAGAAGGCTCAGAGGGGCTGCTTCCAGGTCTGCTCGGGTTAGGTCACCCACGATCCGTCCCCGATCGATCACCACCACCCGGTCTGCCAGATCTGCCAGGTCGGTGGAGTCGGTGGAGATGACCAGAATGCCGGAACCGGCCCTGGCCGCCCTCCGCAGGCGGTCCGTTACGTAGTGGCGGGCGGTGACATCGAGAGCCTGGGTCGGCTGGTGCGCCACCACCACCTTGGGACCGGTGGAGAGGGCTCGGGCTACCACCACCCGCTGCCGGTTCCCACCCGAGAGCCGGTAGAGGGGTGTGTCCGGATCGGGGGTCCGGATGCTGTACTCCTCGATCAGGTCGAGTGCATGGCGGCGTATCGTCCGGCGGCGCAGGAGACCTCCGGGGGGCATGGTGTCCAACAGGGGTATCATCAGGTTCTCCGCCACGGTCATCCCCAGCACATACCCCGATTGCAGTGGATCAGCCGGTATGACCGCCACGCCCCCCTTTGCCATGGCACCCGCCACGCCGCTGCGGACCGCCCGGCCCGCCACCATCACCGAGCCTTCGTCCAGCCGGAGGAGTCCCGACAAGAGGTCTGCCAGCGCGGTCTGGCCGTTTCCCTCCATTCCTGCCACGCCTACTATCTCGCCGGCCCGGACCTCGATCGACAAGCCTGCCAGCCGGCTTCGCCCGGTCCCGTCCACGAAGGTGGCCTGCTCGATCCGGAGGGTGGGTTGCTCGACATCGGAAGCCGGGCGGGCCGAGTCGGGTTGCGGCTGCGCCCGGTCGAGGGGGCGGCCGCTGGCCTGCGGCATCGCACCGATCCGAGGAGGGTTGGAAACCTCTTCACCCACCATCGCTCGGGCCAGGGACGGGACATCGGCTCCGGCGGTCTTCAGGCTCTTGGTCACCCGTCCGTCCCGCATCACGGTGATCGTGTCGGTCGCGGCCAGCATCTCGTCCA
Source organism: Acidimicrobiia bacterium (assembly GCA_965200835.1). Classification (GTDB taxonomy): domain Bacteria; phylum Actinomycetota; class Acidimicrobiia; order Spongiisociales; family Spongiisociaceae; genus JAPPFW01. The sequence continues at coordinate 2,632,920 of OZ241390.1, read as the reverse complement.
GCCTATGGCTCACGAGTGCCACCGCCCATCCGTCCGCTGCGGCACCCTGTCTGAGCATGTCGAAGAGCTGGGTGGACTCGGCAGGGCTCAGCGCGGAGGTGGGTTCGTCGAGCAGGATGATGCGCGGTCGTCGGGCCAGACACTTTATGATCTCGACCCGCCGACGGATGCCGATAGGAAGGTCCCGGACCAGGACATCAGGTGCGACCTCGAGGCCGTAACGCTGGGAGATTTCCCGGATCCGCCGCTTGGTCGAGTCCGGGTCTAGCGGGCCCGTCTCCCCCAACGCGATGTTCTCCCACACCGTGAGGGAGTCGACCAGGGTGTGATGCTGATGCACCATGCCCAGCCCCCGCCGGGCCGCATCAGCCGGATCGGTGATCTGGCAGGCTTGCCCGTCTATCTTCACCACGCCCGAATCGGCCGGTACCAGGCCGAAGATCAGCCTCAGAAGTGTGGACTTTCCGGCCCCGTTCTCGCCGAGTATCCCGTGCACCTGGCCGGCCCGCAGTTCCAGATTGACTCGATCACAGGCCACGACACCGCCGTATCGCTTGCTGACACCGAGGATCTCGAGAACCGGAGGTGCCATGTCATGGTCACGGTCGGTCACCTGCTCGGGTCGACCGGATACATCATCGCGTCGCCTGGCGCTCATCCCGCGGGCTGACCGACCCTTCCCGTTCCACCCCAACTGCGGATCAGGCCGGGCTGATGCTGTATGTCAAGGGTGCTGGGGAAGTGTCCCGAATCGTGCTGCATCCTGTTGCGTCGATCTCCGTAGGTAACGCCAAGTATTGCGGTGTCCAGGTAGGCGGTCCATGCTCGATACATAAGCACAACCTGCCCATAGGGACCCATAGTGGGTTGATTCTACCCGGTGGCTGCCCACTCTCCACCCTCTCCCATGCTTGATACAGCTCAGTCTGTCGTAACTGTGCCACTCCAATACAAGGCGCATCTGCTCCTTAGGAAAGCGATGTCTGCTTGAAGGCTGCAGCGTATGAGTCTCAACTACAATCGGCGGATAAATCGGGTAACAAGCATGAAACTGTGGGCCGGGATTGTCACCAAAATACATCTGTATGATAAGGCCGCCCCATCCGGTATATTGCTGCCAGTCTCCCTTACTAATTTATACTGATGAGGCTATGTCAAACTCTTGGGCCTAACAGCTACGCGTTAGATCGTCTCTGCTTAGACCTGATACTCGTCCATATAGCAATCTCGGAGAAGAATCAATCACCTTATATGGGTCGTCGGAAGGTCCCCACTCTATGGTGTGATTCTTTGGGGAGATACTCATACGTTCACACTGCCACAGTCCAGAACTGTTCCATAACTTGAAAGCACCACCACGGTCCACAAAGTCAGCAAGATCTGCCTCGCCTTCTGTCCCATCAGCGAAACGTATTCTCACAATGTACTCCTCACATGTGGAAGCACCACAATACGGACCGCGTAGACTTCTGGATATAGATCAACCTGGTCTAGTCCCCTAATGTCAGCATACAAGGCGTAAGCCAATTGCCTTAACGGCAGCTGCGAATTATCAACCTGCCCAGTCCATACTATTCCCTGTCAGTCAACTTTCACGTGTGTAGTGGTGCAGTTTTGGAAGGGCTGCACTGTTCAACGTCGACACCCAATGTTGGAACATTGCTCTTGGCAGCTACATCGATGTAGCTAGCTGTCGCGTCAGCGAAACGAGCCCAGATGATTCCCATCATCATGGAGTTCTGCCTGTGAAACTGTTGTTTCATAGACCTTACTCACATCCACAGCATCCTAGCATTGGTGCGTGTTCCACCCTCCGACCTTTAGGCCGGAGACACCCGTCAACCAGTCGACACACAGGCTGGCCATCACAGAGGTTATGTCTGCTGGTACCCCTCGCTGCTCTGTCATACCTCGCGAAAAACGCCCGCCGACGCCGCCCCGCAAGGGCCCTCCCCCGCCCACCACCTCCGGGGTTCCGGGCGCGACACACTGATGCCTCGAGGGTCGGCTCGGATCGATGATCCCACCCGGTCCGTTCGACGTCGGCAACGGACCGCTGGTGCATACGGCTACCACCAGCATGCCACCTGCGTGTGACAGCGGCTACCCCCTTGGCGTGAGGCTGTTCCCCGGGGGGCCTATGCCCGACCGGCATCCGTGATCCGTTCTTCCGGAGTGCAGGACTCCATCGCCGGACTGTCCCCGTGACCCGCCTTTCGCTAGAAGCCGTACGCCTCCGACAGGATCGTTCCTATCTCGTCTGCCAGCTCTCCGGAGCCGATGCGGGTATTGAGGTCGGCCAGCGCCTGGTTGTGATCGCTGGCCGGGCCGCAGAAGGCCGCCCCCACTTGTGGATCGATCCCGACCGTGAACCGGCGGGCGCCTCCCTCCTCGGCTGTTCCGTCCAGGATCCCGTCGAAGATCGGCACCAGATAGTCGCCGGCGTCGAACCGCACCTCTATGTCGTAGGAAAGATCCTCGCGCTCACATCCTCTCGATGACCCGGCGGTCATGACGATCAACCCGTCACGGTTGGCCAGCCGGACGATCGGCTCATGCGCACCACCCAGGAAGGGGTAGACGGCGCCGGTGCCTTCGGCTACCGCGGTGTGGTAGGCCTCGGTCGCCCCGGCGGTGTTGTTGAAGTCGAACGGAAAGTTCCCGGTAGGTACGTAGATCGCTTCGAACCCTTCGTCGACCAGGCGCAGCCCGAGCTCGAAGGCCAGGAAGGACTCCTTCTCGAAGTTGAGGTCGCAGCATCCGAGGAACACGGCTCGGGTCTCACCCCGGTTCGCCAGGAGCAAGCCGGTGGCGTATCCGGCTGAGATTCCCAGTTCCGCTCCGCTGTCGGTGCTGCGGAGCAGGCCCGGAGTGTCCTGGTAACCGGAGCCGCAGTTGCAGTACCAGAAGATGTCCTCGTATTCGAGAAACAGATCCTCGTTCCCGTCGGCCAGGTTGCTGGATCCGATGGCGATCAGGTCGGCCCCCTGCGCCACCACGTTTTCCAGCTCGGTCCGGGCATCGGCGGGATGGACCTGGTCGACGATCAGCGGAGGCTCATATCCGGCCTCCTCAGTGATGGCCCGGACTCGCTCCACCAGAGCCTGGTAATAGGCACCGTCGTCCCGGGCGCCTTCGGTCACAACCGCCAGGCGGACGGAGCTGTCACCGTTGAAGTCAGCCACCCCCCAGTCCGGTGGACCGGGCTCGCTGACCTCACCGGTCGTGGAAGTGGGTCCGGACCCGGAAGTGGTGTCGGTCGACCTCACGGTCTCGGTGGTGACGGTGGATTGGATGTCGTCCCCGCCGCTCCGCCCGCAGGCCGCGGCCACCAGGGCCAGCACGATCACGCCGGGTATCAGCCCGGCCCGTATAGCTCTCATTCGCTCCTCGCTCCCCGCCGATGGGGAACATTCATCGCCCGCTGTCCTGCGAGTTCGTGCCCAGAGTAATCCCGACCGGCTCATTCCAGGACAGTCCCTTCCATAACCCCCAGTTGCACCATCTCTCGAACACCGAGTCCCCGCGGCGAGGTCCGGGTCACTCGACCCTCGCCCGACCGTGAACCGCCTGGTAGAGGCGTCGCACCATGGCAGTGGGATCGGCGGCTCCCCAGGTGTTGCGTCCGAAGACGATGCCCGACGCGCCGGCCTCCACCACCCGCCGGGCGTGGTCGACCGCCTCATCCTCGCTATCTCTCCTGGGGCCTCCCAATACGAAGAGAGGAACCTGGCAGCTCTCCACCACGCGCTCCAGATCCTCCACCTCCGGCGGAGCCATCGTCTTGATGGCATCGGCCCCGATCTCCACGCACACCCGGGCAGCCCGGGCGATGTGCTCGGAATCCCACGGCACGTCCCTTCCCCAACCGCCCGGGATGGATTCGGCCACCACCGGCAGCCCGAGCTGCTCGCACTCCCCCACCAAGGTCGCCAGCTGGCCAAGCGACCGCACTTCGTCGTCCTTACCGGGATAGACCATGAGCACCACCGCGTCGGCGCCGATACGAGCGGCCTCCTCAGCCCGGTACAGGAGGGGCAGGTGATCGTCCGCCGACGCGCGGCCCAGGAAGGTTGCACCACCGTCCATTCGCAGCACCAGACCACACCGGGCGAACGCCTCCGAATACCGGCGGGCGAGGTGCCAGGTGGCCAGGATGCCGTCCGGCCCGCCCCGAGCAATATCCATCACCACATCGAGCGCCGGGCCGTCGCCGCTGGCCAGCTGCATGTCGATGGCTACCAGCAGTGCCCGCCCGTCCCTGCCCATGAATCGGGAGAACCGGCGGACCTTGCCTGCCCCGACCGCCGAGGACACCTGACCCATGCGCGACTCTCCATGCCACACCGACCTAACCACCACCGACCTCCTGTTTCTCCGGTGACCGGCCGAGTCGAGCGACCGCCTGATCACCCAGGCTGATGAACCGCCGCAGCCCCTCCTCGTACTCAGGGTGGTTGACCGGTTCGAAGGTTGTGACAGGCGGGGTGGGCCATTCGCCCGGCCTACCGTCGCCGGGCCGCGGCCACCACCCTATCGCCGCGCCTGCGGTGAGGGCGGCTCCATAAGCGGCCATCTCGTGGCAGGTGGGCACGTCGAAAGGCACCCCCAGGACATCGGACTTGATCGAAGTCCACAGGGGGCTCCGGGAGGGGCTTCCCGAGCTGACCACCCGGTGGAGGTGCACCCCACGAGCAGCCAGATCGAGAGCTATGTGGGCCAGCCCGTAGGCGGTCGACTCCAGGATGGCCCTGGTCACCTCACCCACCCCGGCACCCCTGCCCAGGCCCATGATCTCGGCTCGCAAGCCGGGGACCCAGCGGGGTGCCCGCTCGCCATCCAGGAAGGGCAGCACCATCACCCCGCCCGATCCAGGTGGCACCCGGCCGGCCCGCTCCAGCAGCTCCGGTATCCCTCGACCGGACAGGCCCGAGCACCAGTCCAGCATGGAGCCGTGAGAAGCGACCGGACCGCCCACTATCACCACCCCCGGCGCGTGGCTGGGGATCCCGTAATCGGCCACCCATCCGTGATCCGAAGCTGGAACCGCCACCCCCAGACCCCCGGTCCGGCCTCCGGGATCGAAGCCCAGCCCGGGCATATCGATGCCACAGCCCCACGCAGTCAGATACGCGTCGTTGGCGCCCGGAGCCAGCACGATGCCTGGTGGCAAGCCGTGGCTTCCGTCCGTGACTCCGGCAGGGGAACCCACCGGGATCGGTTCCCCGAAACTATCCAGGCCGTCGGTCCCCGGCCAGACCGCCTGAAAATGGTCCGCACCGCCGAGGCATCCCAGCATGAAATCCCACATCAGCCGGGGTCGGGTGGCCGATCCGAACCGCTCCCCCAGCAGGGCGGCCTGTGCCTCATGCTGGCCGGCGAAGTCTGCCGACGCCCCGGCCGGATGCCGGTAGGTGAGCGCCAGCTCCCCGCCCGCCGCAACGGTGGTCGGGCCGTGGCCGCCCACGCCCAGTGCTGAAGGGCGGTCGCATCGGAGATCCCGAATCGCCTGGCACAGTGCTGCCAGCCAGATGGCCGGATCGACCTCACCCTCTGGTCCGTTGTCCCATTTCGGCGGGTAAGCGGCCCTCGCCCCCGCTACGACCTGTCCCTCCCGATCGACAGCCACCGCCCGCGCCGAGCCGGTACCGATGTCGACCCCGACCGCCACCGGACGGCCATCAGAGGCGGTCATACTCTACGAACACTCGGAAGGTGGGTTGGGTGGTCACTCGAGTCAGGGCGTCGCTCACCCGGTCGAACGGGTATCGGGCGGTGACCAGCCGATCCAGATCTGGGGCCAGAACGCCGGAGCGGATGAGGTTGGCAGCTAGGCGCCAGTCCTCCGGTTCCTGGTTGTAGGCGCCGACGATCGAGATCTCCCGGCGATGGGACCGGTCAGCGCCGATCGAAGCCCTGACCTGGGGATCGAACGCGCTGAAGAGCACCACGGTGCCACCGGTATCGGCCAGCTCGAGAGCCAGATCCACGCCTCCCATGGCTGCCACGAACACCACATCCTGTGTCCCGGCCAACCCGCCGGCCCTCTCGGGGGTCGCCACCCAGTCGGCACCCGCCCCCGTGGCCTGGCGGCGTCGCTCGGAGGATGGATCGACCACGCCGGTCCGAGACGCTCCCCCCAGGCGGGTCAGCGCCAGATGGAGCCGCCCCATCAGCCCACCCCCGATGATCGCCACCCGATCACCGGCACGGAACCCGCCCCGGCGGAGGGAATGGAGGCAGCAGGCAAGCGGCTCACCCATGGCGGCATGGACCATGGATGCCTCGCCTACCGGATGGACCGAGCGGGCATCGATGGTGATGGTCTCGACGAAACCGCCGAGGGCGACCGTACCGTCGGACAGGGTGCGACCCTGCTGGTACTGGCACAAGGCGGTCCTGCCCCTCCGGCAGGGTCCGCAGGTGAGGCATCTGGTCAGCAGATCCAGGGTTACCCGGTTACCGACCTGGGGAGATCCGGCCAGCCCATCCACCGCCTCCCCCGCTGCGACGATGGTTGCGGCCGCTTCGTGACCGGCCGACACCGGGTACCAGTGGTTCTCCCCGGCGAACAGGCGGCGTTCGAACGTACAGACCCCGCAGGCGGCCAGATCGACCAGCACTTGGTCCTTCCCCGGTTTCGGGTAGTCCTCATGACGAATCTCGACCTGGCCCGGTCCAGTGATGACCGCTACTCGCACAGCCCCTCCCGGATGGTCGACACCGGAACAGAGCAACGCTCCGGCCGGACATCCTTGGCTGGAAGCTGACCGTACCACCCTCGGGAACTGGGCGGCCGGCCGCGGTGGGTGACTACGTCGATAGCTCCCGGCGGGAGTCCCGGATCCGGACCAGATCGGTCACCACCACTCCTCCCAAGACGAGCGCGCCCCCCAATACGATGCCAGGCTGGATCTGCTCGTCGAGGAGCCAGACACCGGCGAAGGCCGCGATGAACGGAACTATGTAACCGACGATGGTGGAATAGGTAACAGTCACGTACCGGATCAGGAAGAAGTAGAGAGCGAGCGGGAGGAAGTTGCCGACCAGACCGATGTAAACCAGGCTGGCACCGCCCAGCAGGGACAGGCTTTCTGGAACCCCTTCGACGGCCAGTGCCACCAGTATCAGCCCGAAGGATCCGAGCGCTAGCTGGACCAGCGTGACCGCCAGCACCGAATAGCTGCCGGCGTAACGCTTGGCATACACAGCCGCGAAGGACACGGATACGACGCTGATCAGACAAAGCGAACCGGCCAGTACCGGGTTACCACCCTCGGCCAGACCGGAGTCCCCGCCGAGCAACAACACGGCCACCCCGGCGAGCCCGATCAGCAAGCTGGCCACGGTGACCATCTTCAGTCGTTCGCCGGCCAGGCTGAAGTGCGCCACCACGGCGGTGACCAGCGGAACCAGGGAACTGATCAGGCTGATGAAGCCTGCCGAAGCGTATTGCAATCCCAGGTTACGGACTTGGTAAGGAAGCAGCACGCTCAGGACCGACAGCACCGCTCCGATCCTCCATTCGGCCGGGCCCAGCTCCATCCCTTTCCGGCGCCCTACCAGCAACGCCGTCACCCCGACTGCCGCGATCAGGGAGGAGGCTGCGGCGGTCGTAATCGGGCCCAGCCCCTCCCGCAGGGCGACCCGGATCACCACGGTGCCGGTCCCCCATCCAGCACTGATGACCAGCACCAGCATCCATACGGTGCGGTCAGAAATCCGGGCTTCGGTGCCCGTCATCGAGGGGATCTAGCGATGGAAATGCTCCGACCCGGCCGGGTTAGCTCTCAGGTTGGCCACCTCGATCTGCTCCGCCGGTTAAGGTCATCGTTGATGGTATCTGAGGACCTCCTTCCCGAGAACGCAGCCTATCCGGTGAGGTTGTGTGGAGACGATTCCGGTAACTTCAGTGGCCATGATGATCGATGATGAAACTTGTCCGTGATGGGTGAGTAAAGTGAACACTGTCTCACGATATCTGTCCCATAACTCTTTCTATCCCATCTCCCGCCAGCAACATACGGCTACTCACTTCGTGCTCCGACAACCGGGTAGTGCCGTGACTTACCTACTACCTTTACTATAAGGTTCAGGAATCCTTGGGAAAACGGCTCAAGTTCTGGGGATGGGGATACGAGGGCGATGGTTTGGCGTCCTGTGACAGGGAAACGTTGCTCCGTACCCTGGCCGAAGACTTCGGTATACGCGGCTCCGGAGAGGCGTGGACACCTACTGTCGACCGGGTCTCGCTTCCGAAACCTCGCCTGAGTCCGCCCGAAGGCGTCACGGCGATCTGCACCCAGGATCCGTACGAGCGGGTCCTGCATAGCTTTGGCCAATCCCAGCCCGATTCGATCCGGATCTTCGCCAACGACTTCGACCACGCTCCCGATGTCGTTGCCTATCCGCGCGACGAGTCCGACCTGGTGGCGTTGATGGAATGGGCGGGTGAACAGGGTGCGGCCCTCATCCCCTATGGTGGTGGTTCGTCGGTCGTGGGAGGCGTCACCCCCGATATCGGTGACGGGTACGCCGGAACGGTAACCCTCGACACCACCAGAATGAACCGGGTCCTAGAAGTCGATCCCATCTCGACGGTGGCCCGGATCCAGGGCGGAGCCCGCGGGCCGGAACTCGAAGCGGCCCTGAAGCCTCACGGTGTGACACTGCGGCATTTTCCCCAATCCTTCCAGCACTCGACGCTGGGCGGTTGGATCGCCACCCGATCCGGGGGCCACTTCGCCACCCTCTACACCCACATAGACGACCTGGTCGAGAGCGTCACCCTGGTCACCCCGGCCGGTCGGATGGAGTCCCGGCGCCTTCCCGCGTCGGGCGCCGGTCCCAGCCCGGACCGCTTGGTTATCGGCTCGGAGGGTTCGCTGGGCGTCATCACCGAAGCCTGGGTGCGGGTCCAGGGCCGGGTCCGTTTCAAGGCCACCTCTGGCTTCCGGTTCCCGGACTTCCTGCAGGCTGCCCGGGCAGTGAGGGCTATCTCCCAGGCTGGTCTGTTCCCGGCCAACGTGCGAATCGTCGACGGAGTGGAGCTGCAAGTCAACGGTGCGGGAGACGGTACGTTCTCGCTAATGGTGGTGTCCTTCGAGTCGGCAGATCGTCCGGTCGATGCCTGGATGGACCTGGCCGAACAGTGTGTGCTCGATCATGGCGGAACACCCGACCTGGAGGGGCATACGGGCTCAGGTGCTCACCTGCTGGGAACGGTCGGTGCGTGGCGGGAGGCATTCATCAGGATGCCCTACAACCGGGAGATCCTCACCCCGCTCGGCATCATCTCCGATACCTTCGAGTCGGCCATCACCTGGGACCGGTTCGAGTCGTTCTATCACGCGGTAACGAGTGCCACCCAGGAGGCCATCCGGACGGTCACCGGGCAGGAAGGGGCCGTGTCATGCCGGTTCAGCCACACTTACCCGGACGGCCCCGCTCCTTACTTCGCCTTCCACCGTGCTGCCCGGCCCGGATCGATGCTGGAGCAGTGGCGGGAGATCAAGCGCGCCGTATCGGATGCCGTGCTGGACAACGAAGGCACCATCACCCACCACCACGCCATCGGCCGCGATCACCAAGCCTGGTACCACCAGCAGCGCCCTCCACTCTTCGGCGACATCCTCACCAGAGCCAAGGCCCATCTCGACCCCAAAGGAGTCCTCAACCCCGGTGTGATAGTACCTATGCCACAACCGAGCTGAAAGGTAGCCACTTTTAGAATTGTCTCACCGGTCGGCGACCAAGTATGAGGCCTCCAGATCCGGCGGCTTATTGGAGTAAGGTTCCAGTCGGTTTGGTCTACACACCACGGGGTTCGGTTTAGTGGTTAGTGAAGTTTGAAGACGGAAGGTGGTTTGAAGGAGTGCTCACCCGGGATAGCTCCTTGGTCTACCTAGGTCGGGATTCTGGCGGGGGTTGAGTTGTTTTAGGCTTGATGGTGTTCTGGATCGGCAACGGGTTGGGAGGTTAGTTGTGCGTTGGGGTTTCCTACCGGTTGTTCGGCGGCTGTGGTTGCTGTGGGTGACTGTGGTTATTGTGGTGGGCCTGCTGCCGCCGGGTCCGGTCGCAGGCGAGGGCATCGAGCCTGCGGATGGGAGTGTGGTCGGCTTCGGCGACGTGAGTGGAGGGACGTTAGCACCGTGGATCAATGCTCTTACCGCTTAAGGGATAGTTACGGGTAGTGAGTGTGGTGAGAACTTGTTCTGCCCCGATGAGCCGATCCTGCGTTCCACGATGGCAGTGTGGGTCATTCGTTCGTTGGATGAGGAACCGTCGCAAGCTGTCAATCCGTTCGCCGATGTCGATGACGGCGAGTGGTGGGCACCCTATGTGGTACGTCTCGCTGAGATCGGGGTAATGTCGGGCTGTGCCACAGGACCGCTTCGTTACTGTCCAGACCGTCCCGTCAGCCGAGCTCAGATGGCCAGCTTTCTCGTCCGTAGTTTCCAACTCGAGCCATCCACCGATGGGGTACGGGACTTCGTTGACATCAACGATGACGATACGCACACCGACAGTATCAACACCCTGGCTGCCTCCGATATCACTGCTGGATGCCAGCTTGATCCGCCCAGATTCTGTCCGCAGCAGCGCGTAACCCGAGCTCAGATGGCCACATTCCTGGCCCGTGCCCTTGAACTGGAGCCCATTTCCGAACCGACCGCTGCCACCGTACCCTCAGACAGTCCCACCGTTACCTACACCCACATCGCCAGCAGCTACGACAATTATTCATGCGCCATCCGTTCTGATCAGACCATCGCCTGCTGGGGCAAAAATGACCAGGGTCAGACGGAGGCTCCTGAAGGAAAATATACCCAGATCGCCTTAGGCCCGCTTAATGCTTGTGCACTTGCCATTGATGATACTATTGACTGCTGGGGCTCCTGGTCCCGTCTAGATCAAATCCCTGAGGGCAAATATAAACAATTGATCGCGAGCCCCACCCATTATAAGTGGTGTGCTATAAGCCTGGACGACACTATTGATTGCTGGAACCACTTAAAAGCCATAGAATATGCGCCTGAAGGTAAGTTCAAACAGGTCGTATTAGGTTCTCCCGACTGTCGTATCCGCTTGGACGACACCATCACCTGCTGGGCCAGCGCCTGGAATAGTCCTATGGTAGCTAATGCCCCTGAAGGCAAATATAAACAACTAATCTACGGAGGAAATTCGTGGCTAGACTACTTCTGTGCACTTGGCCTAGCTGGAAACATTACCTGCTGGGGTACCAGCAACGCTGGCACGCAGACTGATAGTCCCGATGGCAGGTATAAGTTCATCGCCAGCGGTGGTTCTTGGTCGTGTGCTATCGCTGTTGACGATACCATCACCTGCTGGGGTCAGAACGACCGTAATCGAGTCAAGGACACACCTGAAGGGAAGTACAAACATATCGAATTGGCACACCATTGGGGGTGCGCTCTTGGTGTTGACGACTCTGTCACCTGCTGGCCCGGAGATAGTAGGTTCTTTGATGGCAAGTACAAACAAGTGACTATGGGCGAGGATGGTATACGTACTGGCTATATGTGTGCTCTCACTCTAGACGGTAACGTGGCCTGTGTGGGTACCGACTACCACGGTGAGAGTGATGGTCCTGACCGAGAGGTTAAGTACACCGTTTCAAGTGAATGGACTGACTCATGTGCTGTAGGTCCGGGTAAACGTACTATCACGTGCTGGGGCACTCCTGACGGCAAATATAAGCACGTGGTCTTAGGTACTCACCGTAGTGCTTGTGCGATTGACCTGGATAACAACATTATCTGTTGGGGCTTCGCCTTGTAACGGGTGCTCCTGAAGGCGAATACAAACAGATTGTGATGGGAGGTGACTCCTCAGCCTGTGCAATCAGTCTAGACAACACAATTACTTGTTGGGGTAACGCCGCCGAATTCAGTGGTCTGTCCAACACTCCTGAAGGTGAATACAAACAAATAGGTCTAACACCCCACCTCAGTCGCTTAGGGTGTGCTATCGGTCTGGATGATACTATCACTTGCTGGGGTCACGATGACACTCCGCTTATAACTGATAGTCCAGGTGGCAAATTCAAAGAACTATTTGTAGCTGATCCTGGTATTGCGTGTGCTCTTGGTCTAGACGACACTATTACCTGCTGGGGCCATCACACTTACCGTCCGTCAGATGCTCCTGATGGTAGATATAAACAAGTAGTCTTTAATTGGGGCGGCGATGATTGGTGTGCCATCAGTCTCGACGACACCATCAACTGCTGGGGTACCTTGAATAGTCGCATAGCGGCTGATGCTCCTGAAGGCAGATACAAACAAATTGTTTTGGGAAGTGACTATGGGTGTGCCATCAGTCTGAATGACAATATCAGATGCTGGGGCAAAGACAGCTTTGGTAAAGGCCTCTTCGGTGGAACGTTCACTCCTGAAGGCGAGTATTAACAAGTAATGATTGGAGGTTGGATTGCTCCATGTGCTATCGGCCGAGATGACACCATCACTTGTTAAGATCCGACCGCTCAAAGTTATAGCGAATATTTTGATGGTAAGTACAAAACGTTAGATGTATCATCGATGTGTGCTATCCGCCTAGACAATACTATTGACTGTGGAAGGGCCGCCCTGGGCTCGAGTCGTCCTCCTGAGGGGGAATACAAACAATTCTTCTTATACACGCGTTGTGCCGTCAACCTGGATAACGCTATCACCTGCTGGGCCCTCTCACCCGACGATATAGTACGCACGCCCTTAGACTCAAGTGTGGCTGGAACTAAGGTAAGCTGACCTTTGGGATCGAGTGTTAACGGAGGGTTTCTCTGAGGTTGACCCGGTTTGGTGGACACTTCTAAGGCTTGGGACCATTGTTCCTACAGAGGAGTGTCAGAAGTGTGTCGAGATCGACAGGCCGTACCGTGTACGAGTTCCGGGCTGCGACGGTCGTCTGGTGCGGACGGGTCGTAGGGGTCGTAGTACGGGCGAGTTGAGCCGGGAGTTCAAGCCGTCGGATGAGACCGTCCGCAAGTTGAGCGAACCAAGCTGATGTGAATGCCGGACGGTGGAGGGGCTGACTACGTCTGAGCGTCAGGAGCTACGCCTAGGGAGGAGTGCCGGATTCGGGAGGAGAAAGAGATTCTGGGCTGAGGCGGCGGCCGGGTTCGCGTGCGGAGACTCGATCGACACCCAGGCGGCGTGGGTTCGTGAAGGCAAACGAGGCCGAGGTTCCGGGGTGGTGCATGGGTGTCTCCTCGTCGACATTCATCGTATGTCGAGCGGTACTTATGGTGCTCCCCATGTTCATGCGGAACTGGCTTCAACGGTACATGTATGGGTCGCAAACAGGTAGCCCGCCTCATGCGCCAAACCGGCATCCAGGGTGTTGCCACCCCAGAGAGGTCGCTATCACCAGAAACCCAGAAGTGGTGGTAGCACCTGATCTGGTCACCTCGCGAGTCACTCCTCGCCAGAGCCAAGGCCCATCTCGACCCCCAAAGGAGTCCTCAACCCCGGAGTGCTAGTGCCCTTGGGAGATCGGACCTGAGAGGTGATCGATCCCGGTGGTCCTCAACGACCATCGGTTGAGCATGAGGTCTCGGAAGCCTTACCTTGGAGATCCCAGTTACCCGCATCTTGAAGGGCCCATCCATCGGGGGCGGCATGCCGAGCGATCGCCTTCAAACCGCAGACTCGACACTTGGCTTGATACCGATTCTCCTGAAGCGTATGTGTGCGTATCTCTTCGAACTGACCGACGCTATGTCCGAGTTCGGCGAGCTTCTTCAGTTTGTCCTTTGGAACGGGTCCATGAGGTTTCTTTACTGGCGGAGGTTTGCGTTCGGGAAGGCGGACTCGCCTTACACGCTGCCCGGAGGCAGCGGATAAGGACCGCCCGCCACGATCAGCAGGCTCGCCGGCCCGCCTTGCTGGTGTCCCTACCGAAGGAGGCTTAGGCTCGGGACTATGGACCTGGCGAACACGCTGCCGGGAGGTGGTGGTCGAAGGCGGTCCACCACCATCGACTCCCTTCACCACACGCTTCGATCTCGCTCGGGGAACCTCGGAGGGAGGTACCTGCTTCCTTACCGGCGCAGTCGGCGGCGGAGGACCCTTCCCAGGATCATCGAGCCGATCCTCGGGCGGGACAGAGGGCGACGACCTGGGACGGGGCTGAGTCGGACTAGGGGCGACTGCCTCGGTTCTCTTCCGGCCAACCCCTCGAAGTAGTCGGAACAGTCCCCGAGCTCGTCTTGCCCGCGTCTGCTTTCTACCCAAGCCCCGCTTGGACCCGCCACGTCGCCGCTTGCCACGTCCCGACCCCAGACCTGCTTCCAGCTCCTCAGGGGTTGGGACATAATGCCGGTCCCGCTCTCGGTTCGGATCGTCCTCGGTCATAACCAGGTCTTCTGTGCCACTACCCCTAAACCATAGGCGACGGTTGTGAAAGGGGGCCGCTTCCGTACCTTTTCGACCCCGAACATCCGATCCAGCATCGTGCCGAAAGCACTGAGTTGCGACGACCCACCGGTACGCAAGACGACAGTGACCTCTTCAGGCATGACACCGGCCTCATCCAGCGCCTTCACTATCTGCTGCTCGACCACCTCGAGCTGAGGCGCCACCATCCGATCCAGCTCAGCTCGACTCAGATCTATCGATAGGTCACCCTGAGGGGGATGGAACTCGATCGAGGTTCGCTCAGCCGTCGACAACCTGATCTTGGCGTCCTCGATCGCTTTGTAGAATCGATAGGCTTGGCCACCCGTGATTATCGACTGTAGCAAAGCACTCTGAGCTGGCAGTCATTTACTAAGGTCGAGAATACTAAACGAATATCGGTGGTTCATTATATACTTGAAACTCTCCAGACTCGCCAAACCACTGCGGAACCAAGCCGGAACGAAGGGCTCATTCAATCCGAGGCACTCCGCTACTTTCTCCTCGAAGATCAACCGGTCGAGAATGGCGCCCCCTACAGCCGCTCCCGCCAGGCTCAATACTTCCCCCTCTCCTCCGAACACCGAGGTGACAGCCACATCGAATGTTCCACCACCGAAGTCAACCGCCACCACATACGCATCGTCCAGCACCTCATCCAGTACTACGGCAGCAGGCTCCGGATAGAGTTCTACTTCTGTGAATCCTGACCTCCGGGCTGCCTCCTCGACCCGCTCCTCGGCCACCAACTGCTTCGCTCGGGACCCTTCGCCGGTTGCCCCGAAGAAGGCAATCGGGTAACCGATGACCGCCCGGGTTACATGCTGGCCGGTCCGGCGATCGGCGAGCCGTTTGAGGTAGGACATGATGACTGCAACCAGATCCTCCAGTTGAAAGTCGGTCCCCCATGAGTGGGTATGCTGGAACTCTCTATCTGTGAGCGTGCTCTTGATCTCACCCATCAACCGGGAGTCGAGACAGCCTCCTCCCCGGCTGAACTGCTCACAGCCAACTACTAGCTCACAGCTGTTACATCGGGTCTGTTGATTGCCGGTGATAGAGAAACTCTCTGCCGCCTGGCGACCAGCTAGCCTCAGCCCGTTCCTGTGAAGGTAGACCAATGAGGGGAAGGCTGCCGACGAAGTCCGATAACCGCCGGTCGATAGTACTTCCACATGATCGCGATATGCTAAGGAGATAGAACTGTTGGTAGTTCCATAGTCGATTCCATAGGCAACATCCGCCCTCAATTGCCCACCACCAATGCGGCCGCCACCATCCTGACAGATATGTCAGATCTTCGCCCCCTTATTACTTCCTTTGCCATCTCATGGCCTCTGTCGAGGGTAGACAGACGTCCAGTGTTCTTTGCCACACGCCCACGTATCGCTGGCAGCACCCTCAGGTCTCCAGGGGCATCCGAAGTTTCCAACTTCTGTACCAGCTGCTCATCAGCTTCAATACGCCGCTCAAGATAACGCCTTCGGTACCTATAGATACGTTCAGTTCGATCAAGCTCCTCATCACTCCACTTGAGGTGGAGCTTCCTTGCCTCCGCCTCCAACACGTTACGCGTCGATGAGAGCTTGCGCCGGCTGATCGCCAATGCTTCATCGATCCAGTCAGAGTCCATCTTCGATTCCACGACCTCTGGACCGAGCTCGGGCATCGAGGACACCAGCTTCTCTCTCACTGTCCCACGTTTATCGACTAGATGCTGGATGAACCTGCCGAGCCGGATGGGACCTTTGGCCTCGATCATGTAGAACAACTCAACGACCGGTCCCCCTCGATGACCTCTGATCCTCCGATGGCAGGCAGATGGAGCATCCTGTTTCAGTGGTAGTTCCACTATCCCATCGATCAAGTCATGGCCAAAGGCGAAGAAGTCCAGCTCCTCATATTCCAGTGCTTCCCTATAGTCGAAGACACCACGACAGGATCCTGCCTCAGCACCCAACAGGCTCTGCAAGTCCTGGGAGAGAAGGATAGCGAACCCACCTTCTGGATGCTCCGTTAGCCGACCGCCATAGGACTCCAACACCTCCGCTACATACCTCTGTAGATTCGACGGGCCAGTCTTTGATCGTTCTGCCACTACCCTATTAGCCTCATTTGGTTGGAAGATAGTGAGATCTAACGTCAGTTGTTTAGTCTTGGCTTCGAGCAGCCGGGCGCTCTTTACACGCTGTTCGATATCCTTCTCAATCTCATCAGTCGAGTGACCTGATCCGAATATGAGGCTGGTAACCTCCTCTTCGATGGCGCCGAGAATTGGATCGAGGGAGCCTACTGATTCCTCGAAAAGCTGGATCCGCCTGTCGAGCACATCGATAATCCGCTCTTCAATCGTTCCAGTACAGAAGAAGTTGTAGATGTACACATCTTGTTGCTGTCCGATCCGATCCAATCGACCGATCCGCTGCTCGACCTTCATCGGATTCCAGGGAAGGTCGTAGTTGATCATCACGTTGGCGAACTGAAAATTGCGTCCTTCCCCTCCTGCCTCCGTCGATATCAGGATGTCCGACATGGTCCTAAACCGTCTGACTGCGCTGTCCTTGCCCTGGTGTTTCATCGTGCCATTGAAGATCTCTACAGAGTAGCCATGGTACTCAAGCGTATTCTTCAAGAACATCTGGGTTTCGATGAACTGGGTGAAGATGATGACCTTCTTATCACCTATCGAATCTCGGAGCGTATCGAGTAGATACCTGGCCTTGGAATCACGTACTCGACCCAACCGTGCGACCAGGTTGGCCAACCTACTCAACTCGTGATCGAGAGGACGTGGATAGGAGGCCACAGGAACGTGGTCACTTCCTTCGATGGCCTTGCTGAGTTCTCGCGGATCGCGCCAGGGGCCCTGCACAGCGGGCGACGTGGCATCGTCTTCCGATGGTTCCGTCCTGCCGGTCAGCTTCGCCATCCGCCTTTGCAGAGCAGTCCTAACGGCATGAGAGCTCGACGCCAACATCTTCTGATAGGTCACCATCAAGAACCCGACGGCCTTCTGCTGAGTTTCTTGGGCATGATTGTATTGTTCACGGAGGTAACGACTCACGTCCTTATATAGCTGGATCTCATCCGGCTCCAGCTGGACCGAAACGGTCACCGGGCGCCGTTGGGTGAAACCCCCGATGTCGGCCTTGCGGTTCCTGATCATCGTGAGGGCGAACGGATGTCGCCGTTCGAGAATGGCCAGGGCAGCCGCACGGCCACTCTTGGTCTTCAGATCTACATCACGTCTGCGGAAGGAGTGACTCAGGGAATCGCGTTGCTTGGAGGTCAGCAAGTCCCACTGTTCCAAGTCTTTCGCCTTCTGGACGAGATCAGGCAGCTCGCGGCGTCTCCGTTCGTATTCGGCGAAAGAACCGCAGACTCCAGGTTCGACCAGCTCGATCAGTGAGTACAGCTCGTATGGATGTAACTGCATGGGGGTAGCCGTGAGCAGCAGCATCCCATCGACCTGGTCCTTGAGCCGGTTAGCCAGCCGGTAACCCAAGGTGGTGGATGCCTTGGTACGTCGAACACGGTGAGCCTCATCGAATACCACCAGGTCCCATCCGGCTTCGACGATCTGTTCAGCATGGCGCTCGACACGAGCGAGGTTGAGAGAGCAGATGACGCTGCTGTAGCGGGACCAGGGGTTGCTGCCTCCTTTGGCAAGCTACTTCAGGCGGTCCCCATCGAGTACCTCGAAGTGCTCGTTGAACTTGGAACGGAGCTCCTGCTTCCATTGCCATTGGAGGGAAGCAGGAACGACTATCAGGGCTCTATCGACTACCCGGCGAGCCCGTAACTCCTTCAGGATAAGCCCGGACTCGATAGTCTTTCCCAAGCCGACCTCATCAGCCAGAATCATACGGGGCTGGTTCTTGGACAGTACACGCAGGGCGGTCATCACTTGGTGAAGAGTCGGCTCGATACGAGCATTGGAGAGCCCGGCAAGGGTGTCATAGCGATACGCATGCTGGAGATACAGGGCCTGCATACGAAGCCCATAGAGTTCCGCCGTGCTGAGTTTCCCCTGGCGGAGCGCATCATCCGGTTCGGGTGGTAGGAGTCGAACTGCGGACTCGCTTAGAAACTGGGACCCGGAGGAAAAGAACACCGGGTATCCGAGGCCTGGTTGGGAACCTATGATGATGCCGTCGTCGCCCCCAGCTATCCGCCGCACTCGATCACCAGGTTTGAAGCGGCTCACAGCTTCCCCTAGATCTCTATCCTGTATCTTCGCTGACGCCGGCCATGAGGAGACCGAGCCGGTGGATGGTTGCCTCGTCGCGGGGGAGAGTGTCCATAACCCGGCCTTCGAACATCACCGCGATCCGATCCGACAAGGCCATCACCTCGTCCAGGTCTTCCGAGATGAGGAGGATGGCGGTTCCTGTGGCCCGGCGCTCCATCAACACCGAATGAATGTATTCGGCAGCACCTATATCGACCCCTCTGGTGGGCTGGGAAGCGATCAAAACCTCGGGATCTCCGGACAGCTCGCGGGCGATTATGAGCTTCTGGATGTTGCTGCCCGACAGGTTGGCAGTGGGGGTGTCCAGCGACGGGGTCTTGACGGTGAAACGCTCCACCAGGTCGGAGCATCCGGACTCTATCTGGCCGAAGTCGAGGAACCCGCGCCGGCTGGTGGGAGGCAGGTCATGGTAGGTCAGGATCAGGTTCTCGGCCACGCTGAACTCACCGATGGCGCCGTCCCGCATCCGCTCCTCCGGGATGTAGGAAACGCCCAGCCGGCGGATCGCCTTGGGGGTCTTGCCGGTGGCCTCCACCCCGTTCATCACGACCTTGCCCGAGGCGACCGGGCGGAGGCCGGCCAGGGCTTCCGCCAGCTCCCGCTGGCCGTTGCCGGATACCCCGGCCACGCCTAGCACCTCTCCGCTGCACACTTCCAGGTCCAGGCCGCTGATCGCCGGAGTACCCCGATCGCCCAGCACCTCCAGATCCTGGATGGTGATGCGAGGCCCACCCACGGTCGATTCGGTCCGGCGGGGCGCCAGCCGGACCTCGCGGCCCACCATCATGTGGGCCAGCTGCTCGCGGCTGGTTTCCGCCGGGACCGTCCGGCCGGTCACCCGACCGCCCCGCAACACGGTGATCCGGTCGGAAAGGGTCATCACCCCAGGCAGCTTGTGGGAGATGAACACCAGACCGCGGCCTCCATCGGTCATCTGGCGCAGGGTGATGAACAGGTCCTCTACCTCGGCCGGGGTCAGCACCGAGGTCGGCTCGTCGAGGACCAGCAGGGACACGTCGCGGTAGATGGCCTTCATGATCTCCACCCGCTGGCGTTCCCCAACCGCCAGCTGCCAGATGTAGGCGTCGGGATCGACCTGGAGACCGTAGATCCCGGACAGTTCCCGGATCCGTTTGCGGACCGGCCCGAGGTCCTGCACCAGGCGCCGCCCGGACGGAAGCCCCAGCGCAACGTTCTCCGCCACGGTCACGGTCGGCACCAGCATGAAGTGCTGGTGGATCATTCCGATCCCGTGTTCGATAGCGTCCGAAGGGGAGCTGATCGTCACCGGCTCACCCCGGATCCGCAGCTCACCGGCATCGGCCTGATAGAGGCCGTAGAGGATCTTCATGAGGGTGCTCTTGCCGGCCCCGTTCTCGCCCAGCAGAGTGTGGACCTCCCCGGCCCTTACGTCGAAGTCGACCTGGTCGTTAGCGATGACCCCGGGGAACCGCTTGGTGATCCCTTCCATCTCCAGCAAGGGAGGAGCAAGAGTGGTCGAACCCATGATCAGTGCCCGCGCTCGAAGGGACGGGTGAGGGCAGAGGGTGCCCCGGTGCGGCGGGAGACCAGCACCAGCACCAGGATCGTCAGCACCGCCGGGAACATGCCCACGATGCTGGCGGTGGTGCCTACCACGATGCCGAGGGTCTTCCACTGCAGGACGGTGGCCGACACCAGACCGAATACCAACGCTCCTGCCATCACGCCGACCGGCCGCCAAGCTCCGAAATAGACCAGCGCCACGGCGATGAATCCGTGACCAGCGGTCAGGTTCTGCTGGAAGATCCCGAGCTCCAAGGCTAGGGCAGCACCGGCCAGCCCGGCTAGGGCGTTGCCGAAGAAGATGTTCACGTAACGGGTCCGCTCGACGCTGACTCCCAGGCTGTCGGCCGCCTCGGGAGTCTCCCCCACCGCCCGCACCGCCAGGCCGAAAGGAGTCCGGTTGATCACGAACCACATCACCGGTACTAGGAGAAAGGCCGTATACACCAACACATTGTGGTGGAAGAAGACCTCACCCACCCAGGGAAGGTCCCCCAGCAGGGGCACAGCCACATCTGCCAGACCATCGATCGGGGTGGGCGTCCCCACCTGTTTCTGGAAGAGCAGATCGCTGAGGCCGAGGCCGAAGATGAAAATACCTATCCCGCTGATGCCCTGCTGGGCTTGGAGAGCCAGCGTTACCGCCCCGTAGACGATTCCCATTAGCCCGCCGATCAGCAGGCCGACCAGGATCCCGAGTGGGACGCTCTCGGTGCGCAGGGTGGCGAAATAAGCGCCGTAGGCCCCGAGCAGCATGACTCCCTCCACACCCAGGTTGAGGACGCCGCTGCGCTGTCCCAACGTCTCGCCCAGGGCAGCCCCAGCAGGAAGGGGGTGGCCAGCCGGATTCCGGAGGCCACGGTGGCCAGCAGCACCGAGACGGTCAGGAAGTCGCTCAAGGCAGACCTTCCCGGCCGGGGTCGTCGGGGGTGGGATCGCTCCCGGCCTGGTCGGAGCCGCCCTCCTCAACGGCCGTGCTCCGGTTGGCTGGCTCTCGCCAGCCAGATGCGGGCTTGCATGCTTCCCACCACGAACACCACCACCAACCCGTTGAGGGCCAGGATGAGAGCGGCCGGAACCTGTACTGCCCGTTGCATGGCAATAGCCCCCACCAGCAGGCTCCCGAACAGGAACGAGGCGGGGATAGTCCAGAGCGGATGGAGACCGCCGAACAGCGCCGCCACGATCCCGTTGAATCCGGCCGCGCCGGTGAAGGTGGTGGCGCCCCCATCGGTGGCCAGGCGGTGTCCTTCGCTGCCGAAGACCAGCACCACGCCGGCGATACAGCACATGGCGCCGCTGTATACGAAGGCCAGGACTACGTTGCGTTCCACCGACATCCCGGCATATCGCGAGGCGAACAGGTTGTGACCGACGGCTCTGAGTCGCAGCCCCTGGGTGGTGCGGAACAGCAGGTAGTAGCAGGCGACCGCCATCAGCACCGCTACCACTACCCCCAGATGGAGCCGGGTCCCACCGGGTAGGATGGGGAGGTCCGCGTTGGTACTGAGCCGTTCGGTGTGGGGAACCGCGATCCCCGTTCGATCTCGCCCGGATCCATGAGTGGTCCCCGCAGCAACAGGTTGAGGATCTGGACCGCGATGACGTTGAGCATGATGGTGCTCAGGATCTCGTTCACCCCGGCATACGCCTTCAGGACCCCGGCCAGACCTCCCCACATGGCGCCGCCCAGCGCACCGATGACAAACGCCAGCGGTATCAGACCGAACCGCGGAACATCGGGCAGTGCCAGGACCACCAGGGTGGACAGGATGGCCCCGGCGATGATCTGACCCTCGCCCCCGATATTGATGACGCCGGCTCGGAAAGCGACGGTGATCCCAACCCCGACCAGCAGGAGCGGCATCGACTTGAGAGCGCTATTGGCTAGGTTCTTGCCACCTCCGAAGGCTCCATCGATGAGAGCGGCGTAACCGGTGAGCGGGTTGGCACCCAGGATCGCCAGCATGATCGCCCCGATGACGGCGGCCGCCAACACCGCGCCTACCAACACGCCCGGTCCGGCCAGACGGCCGGCGATCCGTTTCCAGTCCGGCTTCAGCACGACTTCCTAGCGGCCGGCCACGAAGCCCAACCCACCCCCCGGCCGGTTGTCGACCGGGGGATGCAACGGGGCGGGTCTCACCAGCGGATGGACACCTGTTGGTCTGATCCTCGCCTACTCGACTCCGGTGGTGATCGAACCGTCCTTGAGACCGGCTTCGACCGCATCAGCCGCCGCCTGAAGGTCATCGGAGAGCGGCAGGCCCGGGTTGTATGCCATGCTGAGACCGCCGTTCGCGAAGTCGGCCACGATTACCCGGCCGTTCACCTCACCGGCGAGAAAGTCCTCGACGATCTGGTTCAGCTGGTAGTCCCAGTGGTAGATCTTGGAAGCCACCACAATGTCCTCGCCGAGGGGAACCTGATCGGACTGGGAACCGAACCACAGGACCCCATGTTCCCGGGCCACCCCGGTTGCTCCGACCACCATCTGGGACACTCCGGTCATCACGTCGGCGCCGGCCTCGACATGGGCCTGGGCTGCCTCCGCCGCCAGGGCCACATCACTGAACGAGTCGATGTAGTTGACGTTCACGGTTATCGACGGATCCACCGAGGCCACCCCGGCCAGGAAACCGTCTATATAGGCCTTGATGTCACCTACTTCGATGGGACCCACTACACCGATAATGTTCGACTCGGTCATGCGGGCGGCGATGGTTCCGTTCAGGAAGCCGCCCTCGTCGGCCTTGACACTGTACGAGTAGACGTTCGGCAGGTCGAAGGTGTCGCGGCTGGTCCCCCAGGCAAACACCGTGTCGGGAAAGTCCGGGGCCATCTCGGAGAGCGAACCACCGAACTGTGAGCCGTGGGCGAGCACGATGTCGAACCCGTCCTCGGCATAACCGCGGATGGCCAAAGCGGCGTCCTCGATCACGAAGGTCCCGTCGGTGACATCGACCGTGATGTTGTGCATCTCGCCCAGCCGACCCAGCGAGTCCACCATGCTCTGGGTGAAGGCCAGGTCGTTCGAGGCGCTGGGACCCACCATGGCGATCCGGATCGGATCGTCCGCCGAGCGGCCGGCCGTTTCCTCCTCCGCCTACGCAGATACGACTAGCGCGAGGAGCAGCATTCCGACCACCCAGGAGTGGCGGGCGGCGTTTCTGAGTTGGGTCAAAATTGGAATCGTTACCTCCTGTCCGGCTGGATCCTGTCGAACAGAGGATAGCCACCGGCTAGTAGGGCCCTAGCCCGTGCCAGGGATTCCTCATCGAACCCGATCCGGATGCCGTTGAAGTTCGGACCCCTCGTGGCGTCCAGAGCCAGGCGGGAGGTGGTTCCGGCCAGGGAGGAGGACGGATCGAGCGGGCTGCCCGGCAGGCCGTCGATAACGAACAGATCGGTGGCCGGCTGGAAGTGGGCAGCCAGCGCCCACAGCACCTCGGCATCGTTGGTCATGTCGATGTCGTCGTCGACGGCGATCACCGTCTTGACATACGGGTCCCAGCCGAGCAGTCCCAGCATCACCTGGCGCGCCTGGCCGGCCCGCCCCGGACGCAACTTCACATAGCAGTGGAAGTGGCTGCCCGAGTTCGGGTAGTGGAGGGCGACCACATCGGGAAAGCGGTCCTTGAGCTTCTCGGCCATCTCTGCTTCTCGGGGAATCCGGCCCAGGTTGAGATGCTCATCCGAGTTGCCGCCCACGATGTCGATCAGTACGGGATCGCTCCGGGAGTAGATTCCTTCGACCCGGAACAAGCTGTTGGTGGACCGATCGGAGGAGTAGCCGGTGAATTCGCCGAACGGGCCTTCCTCCACGGTTTCGGACGGATCGATCACCCCTTCGAACACGAAATCGGTGGTTGCCGGAATGGCGATGCCGTAGAGCGGGGTCCTGACTACTTCGAGCGGGGAGCCGAACAGACCTCCCGCCACCTGGCGTTCGTCGACGTTCATCGGGACCCGGGCGGAGGCGGCCAGCATGAACAGGGGGTGGCCACCCATCACCAGGGCTACCGGCAGGGATCGGCCTCGGGCGGCTGCGGCTCCCAGCATGCGCCACAGGTCTCCCCGGGAGTGGAGGCTGGTGGCGAACTCGGTGGGGGAATGGACCATTGCTCGCTGGTAGCTGAGATTGCCGACGCCGTCTTCGCCCTCCGCCACCATGATGCCGCTGGTCACATAGGGAGCCCGGTCGGTGGCGAAGTGGGTTATGAGCGGGAACGTCCGGAGGTCGATCCGATCCGCTTCGGTCGTCCGGTCGAACACCGGACCTTCCCCAACCTCGACCGGTGGGATCAGATGGCGGGTGCGAGCTTGGTAGGTCGTATGGAGGTCATCGTGGCTCTCGGCCCCCAGAATGCGAGCGATCCGGCGACGGCAGGCGAACACGTTGGTTACTACCTCATGGGGGATTCCGGCGATCCTCTCGAAGCGGAGCATCTCCCGACGGTTCGTGGAGGCCATGGTCCAGACCAGGCTGGCCACATCCTGGGAATCGGGAACCCGGTCGGAGATGCGCAGGACATCGTGGGGGTGATCAGCCGTGTAGGAGGCCAGGAAGTCGTGCAGATCCTGGCTGCCGGTGTAGTTAGGTGCGGTCATGTCTCACCTCGGGCAGGCAAGCCGGCCGGCCATGAACCAGGCGGCCCCTGGTCTCAGGTAGGAGCCGGTGGCATGCTCGAGGGTGGCGAGAACGCGAAAAACGCCGCCGACCCTTCGCCCGCTGGGCCCTCCCCCGGCCGCCACCTCCTTGGTTCGAAACGCGGCTCCCCCTACCCTGCGGGTCCCGTTTCGAAGTGTGATCCCTCCGGCGGTCCGCTCGACGTCAGCCACGGACCGATGGTGTTTACGGTTAACTGTCATTATGCACCATGGGTGTGACAGTTTTGCCCAGGATTCTCGATCCTCTCGGGCCCCGGACGATCCGTCGCCTCTCGGGATGGCACTCCGGTGCTGAGCCACCTGGTATGGAGTCGGGCATCAGATCAGGGCCTAATCGACTGGGCGCCCGTAAGATCCCTCGGCCAGCTGTGCTTTGGCGTCCTCCAGGTTGGCGGGTGGAGCGGTCGGCTGGATCCCCACCAGGCGTGCGATGTTGTTGCCCATGTAGTCCTCCAGCTGATCCTCCCCGATCCCGAGACCCTGCGGAGGTTCGTGGCACAGCACCTCCAGGTGGGTAAGCCACATTCCGGGATCGTTGGGGGGCGAGTCGGTGCCGAAGACCAGGCGATCCCTGGGCATCTCCTTGGCGAACTCTACGATCCGGGACTGGAGCAACCAGCCCGACTCACCGTAGACATTGGGCGAGTCCATGATCATCCAAAAGGCCTCGAAGCAGTAGACCCCGCCGGTCTGGACCCCGAAGTGCCCGATGATGAACTTCACGTTCGGAAACTCTCGGATGATCGGATAGAACTGTGTCGGGATCGAGTAGGGACCGTCACCGGTGTGGAGCAGGACCACCACCCCCAGCTCGTCACACTTGCGGAGGGCGGGCCGCAGCCAGTCCAGGGCCCGATCCGGCCGGTAGGCGTGCATGTTGGCGTGGAGCTTCATCATCTTGAAGCCGTACTCCTTGACATGGAACTCGAGCTCGGCGGCGCCGTTGTCCGGACCGAAGCGGGGGTTGTAGTTGAAGTTTCCGATGAACCGGTCAGGGTACTTCTGGGTGAGCTCCGTGATGTAGGCCATGTAGTCCCGGACCCCTTCACGGCCTCCCCGACCACCGTCCCGCCAGGCGGTGTTGCCGGGTGGTGGCTGGATGAACCCCATGTCGATGCGGCGGGGTTTCCCGTTGATCCAGTACGGACCGTCCATCAGCTTGAGCATTCGCTCCCCCGTGAAAGGTTCACCGGTGTGCCTCCAGGCTTCGTCGACCACGTTGGTCGGATGGAGATGGGTGTCGATGATCATGCGAGAGCGTCTCCTGGTTGGTCCATCACCTGCCTGGCCTGATGATATCCGTTGCTGCGGACCCGCTGCGGACGCCCATGACTCGATTCAAGTACGAGCGCCCTCCCCCACTTCTCAGGCGGACAAGTACTCGAGGGCGGCTAGGGCATAGATCCGGGCGGCCTGGTTGACTCCCCCGGCACCCAGCCACTCGTTGGGCGCGTGGGCCCTGGTCAAATAGCCCGGTCCGAAGGCGGCCACGGTCGGAACACCGGCGATGCCCTGGAAGCTGAGAGCGTCGGTCGCGCCAGGAAAGATGGCCGGTTCTACCTGCCTGCCCAGGACCTGGCCGGCTGCTCGCTGGAGGGCCACTACCGCCGGATGCTCGAATGGGATCCCCGTCGCTTCGCTGCATCCCACCATGTGCAGTTCGGCTTCCAGGCGCGGGTTGGCGGCCATCGTTCGGTCGAGAAACCGCTGCAGGTCGGCGGTGACACTCTCGGCGGTCATGCCGGGCACCAGGCGGATGTCAGAGGAGAAGCGCGCTCGGCCGGGATACACGCCGTAGTACACCCCCGCCTCGGCCATCACCCCGATGTTCACGGTCGGCACCACACCATCCGGAGGATGGGGTGTGAAGGTCAGGTGGTCGAGCAGCTCCCGGTGCATGCGGCCGATCAGCCCGGCCATCTCGAGCGTGGCGTTGACCGGGTCGAAGCGATCGGAGATGCTGGAGTGCATCTGGGTGCCCACGACCTCGATGTCGAACAGGGCCGACCCCCGGCAGATGGCACCGATGCTCTCCCACTCCCGGGCGATCCCGCATGGCTCGCCGATGATGGCGGCATCCGCTGCCAGGTGACCCTGGTCGGCCAGCCACTTCGACCCCAGGGTGGATCCACCCTCCTCGTCAGCGGTGAACACCAGCTCCAGCTGACCCTCCCAGCCTCCGGAGCGGGCCAGAGCAGCGGCGGCGTAGATCATGGCGGCCAACGCCGCCTTCATGTCCCCGGACCCCAACCCGTACAGCCGGCCTTCCAAGATGATCGGATCCCAAGGGTCGGTCCGCCAGCGGGACCGGTCGCCCGGAGGTTTGGTGTCGGTGTGGCCGGACAGGATCAGCTTGCGGCCGGGTCGGCGTCCTGGCAGGCGAGCCACCAGGTTGGGCCTGGCCGGTTGGGCTGCCAGCGACCGGAAGTCGGTGATCCCCAATCCGGCCAACCGCTGCCGGATCAGCTCAACCACCGCCCGCTCATCCCCGGGTGGGTTGGGACTGGGGGTGGCGATCAGCTCCCGAGCGAACTTCAGCTGATCGCCCTCGGTGCGTTCGAGGAAGCCGAGTATCTCCTGCCGGACCGGATCGTGATTCGCCCGCTCCGGCTCTCCTGCCACTCCACCTCCCTGAGTGACCGCCATGTCAGATCACGACCGGATCGAGTGGGTAGAGGGGACGGGGAGCGTGACGGAAGCGGAGGTTCTGGAGTCTGGGGGTGCTGGCCCCGGGCAGGTCGAGGGTGATCGCCTCCGCAACGGATGAAGGAAAGTTGGCCCGGTAGTCGCTGCAGGAGCGGACGATCAGCACATCGGCCCGGTCAGGATCGAGACCGGCGTGCCGCCACGTGGCCGGATCGGCGCTGATGGCCGGCCGCGATGAGATCAGCAGCCGATGAAGGCCCGTTTCCACCACCCCCCACTCCCCCATCGTGACCCGCCTACCGGTGAACGACCGGCCGGCCAGTCGGTAGTCGCCGGCACCGGCCCGGCGCACCCTCCCTTCCACCTGCACCGGAGCCGCTGCGGGGTTGAAACTTCCTCCCAGCCGGACCCGGACCCGCTCGCCCACTGCCGAGCGGCATCGCCGGGCCGCTTCGGGGTCCACCACGGTGTCCATCACCATCAGATCGGCCGCGTGGGCGGCGGCTTCGGTGACCATGATCGGATCGTCACCCGCGGCCCCGGCAGTAGGGCAATCGGCCGAGTGAGCCATCAGGAAGGGGCGAGTGGCCGACCTCCGAGCCGCCTCGAAGGCCTCCTTCGGAGCCATGAGGCGGGGCGTGACCATCTGCGTCCGGCGACTCCAGACCTCGTTGGCCAGTCGTTCGGCTAACGATCGGGCTCCCGGCAAATCGGCATCGGTCACCGCCAGGACTCCCAGACCCAGCTCGGGAACATCCAGCCAGGGCTGGACCGGGAAGAGCGAGATGTCGAGTACCCGGGATCCGATGAGGGAGTCGGCCAGCACCCGGACTTCGGACATCGGACCCACATCAGTGCGCATACCTTCGGCCGGAATCAGCAGGGGACGCTTGGCCAGCGCCATAGTTGGCGACACCTCCTTGCGCAGAACCATGGCCAGCAGGCGGGCGATCCGCGCCCCGGTAGCGGCCATGTCGATGTGAGGCTCGGTCCGGTATCCGACCATCACATCACAGAGCTCCACCATCCGAGCTGTCACGTTGGCATGGAGATCCAGGCAGACACCCAGGGGAGCATTCCCGATGCGGCGCCGAGCGGCTTCCATCAGGGCCGAGTCGGCGTCGAACACCGATCCGGCCGCCATCGCCCCGTGCAGGGACAGGATCAGTCCGTCTAGCGGACCGGCCTCGACCAGCCGGTTGTCCAGCAGCTCGACCAGGCGCTCGAAGTCCTCCGGGGCTATCCCACCTGATGGCAGTGCCCAGGCGGCCAGCAGCGGGACCGGATCGGTCGCCTGCTGCTCAAGCTCGTGGAACGCGCCAGCGAACTCGGTGTTGGTGCCTGCCAGGGAGGTGACCGCATTGTTGCCTACCAGGATGTTGAAGTCGTCCCACCGGGTGGGCTTGGGGCTGAAGGTGTTGGTCTCCTGGACGAGGGAAGCAACCCCGATCCGTGGCCTAGGCATGCGGTTGGCGATGCTCCGAGGTTCAGGGAGGCGGGGTGAGGGCCATCGGAAGGTTCCGGGCGGCCGAACGTTTGGCGGCGTCCACCATGGCATGGGCGCGCCGGGCATCGGCCAGGGTGACCAGCGGCGGCTTCCCGGCCAGCACCGAGCGGATGAAATGGTCGAGCGAGGTGGCCAGATCACCCCCCACCCGGCCTGCTATGTCCGGCCAGTGGGTGAGATCGGGCAAGAACAGCCCCTCAGTATCCACCATCGTCAGTCCCTGGTTCGCCCCGTCCACGAACACCCCTCCCGTAGTGCCGACCACCTGCAGGGAGGCGTCGAGCGGTGCCGGGAGGGTGGGAGGCAGCACCCAGCTGGTTTCGAGGGATCCGATGATGCCGTTCTCGAAGCGGACCAGCACCATAGCGGCGTCGTCGTGGCCGTAGGGCGCGGAGCGGCGGGAAATGGTTTCCGCGTAGACCCGGGTCACCGGGGAGGCGGCCAGCCAGGCCATGATGTCGAGATCGTGGATGCCGGTGGAGATGAGGAGGTCGGTCCACACTCCGTAGATGTCCGCTCCCAGGGACGATCCGCGGCGGCGCACGAACAGGGTGTGGATGTCGCCCAGGCGCCCGGAGGAGGCGGCGGTGTGAGCCTCCAGGTAGCGGGGGTCGAACCGCAGGATGAAGTTCACCATGGTTAGCACGCCCGTACTTGCCAGGTCGGCTATCAATCGGTCGGTCTCGGCCAGAGATGGGGCGAGCGGCTTCTCCAGCAGTAGATGCTTGCCGGCCCGGGCGAGAGGCAGGGCGACGGCGTGGCGGTAGTGCTCGGGAACCGCCACCGAGGCAGCCGCCAAGTCACAGGCTTGGAGCAGCTGATCGACCTCGGTGAACCAGGGAACCTCGAGCGATTCGCCCACTGCCCGAGCCTTCTGAGGATCGACGTCGACCACCCCGACCAGCTCGGCCAGCGGATGTTCCTGGTAGATGCGGGCGTGCAAGGACCCGATCGCCCCCACCCCCACCGCGGCGGTCCGGAGGGCGGTCATACCAACCCCCCCGGAGGGGTAAAGGCCCGGTCATGGCCTGGTAGTACGGTGGTCGGCTCCAGGGCATGGAGGCGGTCGAGGCTGGAGTGGAGGCCGTCCAGCTGGTCCTGCGAGTACCAGTGGGAGAAGGTCCTCTCCGAGTATTCCCGGCGGGTCATCACCGTGTCGCCCGCCACGATCACCCGCTCGCCCGAATCGGACTCCGCCAGCACGCTGATATGGCCGGGGGTGTGGCCCGGTGTCGAGATCGCCACTACGCCGGGCATCAGCTCGAGCTCCCCTCCCCGGGGCACCTCGGTAAGCTTCCCCATCACCGCCAGACGAGCAGCGGTCTCCTCCGGCCCGTACAGTTCCTCGCAGAAGTCGGCCTCCCCCTGGCCCATGACCAGCTCGGCTCCGGGGATCCGGAAAGCACTGCCCATGTGGTCGTGATGGCAATGAGTACATACCACCACATCGATGTCCGCGGGGGTAACCGAGAAGCGGGACAGCCCGATGGCCAGCTGCCCGTAGAATCCGGTGTGGTGGCTGCCCGGATCCACCAGCACGTTCCGCTCTCCCCTGATTAGGACGGTGGTCGATACCGGCAGGAACCCTAGATTGGAGTCGAATAGGGCATGGCGAGCCGGATCGATCCCCATCATCGTCTCCATCCGGTCCAGCATCGCTTCGGTGTCCGAGGCGAAGTAGTAGACCACCTCATCGTCCGATAGGGAGAACCTCAGCACCACCGGCTGGATGACCACATCTATCCGATTTGCCATAACGTCACATCCTTCCGGAGGTCTCACCCGCCAAGACCGGACCCATCATCTCTCCACTCCGGCGGTGATCACCTGAGTGATGTTCTTCTGGAACAGGGCAGTAATGAGAATAACCGGCAGGGCGGTCACCACCGTGGCGGCCGCTAGCTGACCGATGGCGATGTCCATGGTAGAGCGGAACAGGCCGAGCGTGACGGTGAGCATCGACAGGTCGCTGGTGAAGAGCAGCGGGGTCAGGAACTCGATCCAGGCCAGGACGAAACCGAGCAGCAACCCGGCGAAGATACCCGGCCTCAGCAGCGGTAGAACTATCCGGAAGATGAGTTGGGCAAGATTGGCCCCGTCGATCCGGGCCATTTCCTCGACCGAAACCGGGATCGAACGCACGAAGGACCCCATGATCCACACCATGAACGGCAGGGTGAACGCGACATAAGGAAGCACCAGACCTACATAGGTGTCGTAAAGACCGAGCTGGACCACCGTTATGAACAGCGGGAGCACGAACAGCAGGGTAGGCAGCACATATATAGCCGCGAATCCTCCCAGAATGATCCGCTTACCGGGGACCTGCAACCGGTTGATCGCATATGCCGCCGGTACTGCGATCACCATCGTAACCACTGCCGTGGCCACCGCCACTATCAGGCTGTTGATCATCGACTCGGTCACCGGAACGCCGGAATCGGCCGAGAAGATCTGGCGGTAGTGCTCGGTGGTGATATAGGAGGGAGCGAAGGCCACATCCCGGGAGCGGATGTCCCGCTCCGTCTGCACGCTGGTCAGGAAGATGCCATACAGCGGAAAGGCCATGACTACGAGCACCAGTGCGGCCAGGCCATAGGTGACTACCTGCCTGAACCGGGATCGGAACCTCCCGTACATGCCGCTATCCGTGGGCGAGCCGGCGGGCCCGCACCAGCATCCATCCGAGACCGGCGATAGCCAGCACGGTTAGAGCTGATAGGAGGTAGGCGGTGGCCGCCGCGCTTCCGAAGTCGAACTGCTCGAATCCCTGCCGGTACACCAGAAAGTTGAGCGTGGTGGTGGCTCGGCTGGGTCCTCCCCGGGTGAGCACGAAGATGGTGTCGAACACTTTCATGGCCCACACGAACAGGAAGATCACCACCGGGACCACCACCGGCAGCATCAGAGGGAAGGTGACATGGCGGAAGGTACGCCAGGAACCTGCCCCGTCGATTGCCGCCGCTTCGATAACCGTCCTCGGAACCACCTGCAGCCCAGCCAGCAGGAACAGGGTGGCGAAGGGGATCCAGCGCCACACCTCGGCGATGAGTACCGAGTGGAGAGCGAGCACCTGCCCACCCAACCAGATCACATTGCCTTCGCCTCCGAAGGCTCTGATCAGGCCGTTGAGAAAGCCGAACTCGGCGTGGAACATCTGCACCCACAGCACTCCGGAAGCCACCGGGGGAACCGCCCAGGGCAGCAGCACGGTAACCCTGACCAGTCCCCTGCCGAGGAAGGTCTGGTTGAGCAGCAGCGCGATCAGGAACGAAAGCACCACCGTCACCACACACAGCATCGCTCCGAAGTAGACGGTGACCCCGGTCGCTTCCCAGAAAGACGGGCTGGCCAGCTGGCGGGCGAAGTTCTGCAGCCCCACGAACCCCGAGATTCGGAACCGGGGGGACAGGTCGATGGAAGCCAGGCTGTAGACGACGGTGGAGATGGCCGGATAGGCATACACTCCGGCCACCAGCAACACGGCCGGGGCCACCAGGGTCAGGGCAACCCGGCGACCCCGCTTGCGCGCTCGCCCGGTCCTCCCGTCCTCCCCTACGGCCCCGGTCATGGAGTCGGGAGGGTGCCTGCTAGGACTCGTCCTGCCTCCGGGCTTCCACGGCGGCCGCGGCTGCGTCGTCCAGGGCCTGGCGGGGCGACTTGCGGTCGGCCAGCACCTCATGGATCTCGTCGGCCAGCATCTGGGTCCAGCGAGGCCGGTCCTCGGACCAGCCACCGTCCACGGGGTATTCGTAGGCCTTGGCCAGCGCCGGATAGAACGGGAAAGCCTCCACGATGTCGGGCTCCTGCAGCACCCCGTTGTATATGGAGCCCCAACCACCCATGGCGACCACCCGCTGGCCCTCGCGGGAGGAGATCAGATCCAGCAGGCGCCAGGCCTCGTCCTTGTTCTCCGAGTACACCGGGACGCCGAAGAACTCCGACCCGTCCACCGAGCCGCTGGTGACCACCGCCGGGTTGGGCGCGAAGGCGCTGTGCCCGGCGATCTGGGACGCTTCGGGAATGGCTGCCACCCCGGCCACGAACGGCCAGGAGATGAACATGCCCCGGGTGCCTTCGAAGAAACCGGGGGTGGCGTCGAACACCCAGGTGTAGGTGCTCACCGCCGGGTCGATCACCTGGTGGGTGTGCAGCAGGTCATAGAGCTTCTGGAGGGCCTCCACCCCAGCCTCCGAGTTCCAGGACGGCTGCCCCTCCTCGTCGAGGAAGCTGCCGCCGTGCATGTTGAGCATGCCGCCCCAGGTCCACAGCACGTGCTTGTCCGCCCAGGCGTCGGTGTATCCGTAGTACTGCACACCATCCCGTTCCCCGGTCATGGCCTTGGCGTACTCCACGAAGGTGTCCCATGAGTTGGGAGTGGAATGCCAGTCGAGGGGAGCATCGGGATCCAGTCCGGCCTGCTCCATGAGCTGCTTGTTCCAGTGCAGGAGCTGGCTACCCATGGTCCAGGGGACCGCCAGCGTGTTGTCACCGACTTCCACCGCACCCATTCCCCTGGTCAGCAGGTCGCCTTCGGGGCGTACCCGCTCGTCCATGAAGGTGCTGGCGTTGGTGAGCCATCCGCGGGTTCCGAGCTCGGCCCCCAGCTCCGCAGTGACGAATACCGCATCCCAGGGCGAACTCTGCGCCAGGAACGAAGTGGTGAGCTTGCTGCGCAGATCGGGGGTGGTTACCTCCTCGACACTGGGAGCGAATCCGACAGCCGCCTCATGCTGTTCGAGCAGCTGCTTGATGGGATCCATATGGGTGCCGATGAGCACCCCCAGCGTGCCGGTGAAGTCCTCGCCCGGTTCGGATCCTTCATCGATCGGATCTCCCTCCGAGCAGGCCGCCAGGAGTCCGGTGAGACCTCCCATAGCCGCGAACGCCATGAGAGCAGAGCCGCCGCCCAGTACCTGGCGGCGAGAGAAGAGGCGCGGGTCAGTAATCTTCCTATCCAAGGCTATCTCCTAACCGTCGGGGGAGTGTTATCGCTCGATCCCGAGCAAGCTTACCCTGCCGGACAACCCGCACTGTCTGCCTGACCGTAAGGAGGCTCTGGCAGTCTCAACCGGGAGGCATAAGCGGCGGATTCTGAGGGGTTAGCCGCTGAGGGTGGGGATCAGGTCGATAGGCCGGACGGGAGCCCTGGGCAGTTCGAGACCGGTCGCCATGCGAAGTGCGTTGACGATGGCCGGTGTCGAGGACAGGTTGGGCGGCTCTCCTACCCCATTGAGACCATAGGGCGAGTCGGGGTGGGGAAACTCGAAGATCCGTACGTTCATGGGAGGCATGTCGAGGATGGTGGGAATCAGGTAGTCGGTGAAGGATGCGTTCCGGATCTCCCCATCGCTGATCTGCACCTCTTCGAGGAGGGCTAGGCCGAGACCTTGGGCCGTGCCACCCTCGATCTGGCCCTCGACCGCCTGTGGATTGATCGCCTTGCCCACATCCTGGGCGGTGGCCAGCTCCACCACCCTCACCAGGCCGAGTTCGGTGTCCACGTCCACTACTGCCCGATGAGTGGCGTAGGCGAACGCGACGTGGGCGTTTCCCTGGCCCGTTACGTCGTCGATCCCCTCCGTCGGTCGATGGCGATAGACGAAGGTCGACTCGATCGACTCGTTGCCCAGTAGATCCGCCAGTGTCAGGAGCGGTTCACCCGTTGCGGCCAGCTCGATGCGGTCACCGGCCAGGAGCAGGTCATCGGCCGCGCAGCCCAACCCGTCTGCCGCCCGTCCCTTCACCTGGTGACGAACTCCGTCGCAGGCGCCCTTCACCGCTCCCCCGGTCATCCAGGTCTGGCGGGACGCGGCCGACGATCCGGCGTCCCCGATGTCCGTGTCCGCCGGACGTACCACTACCGAGTCGACCCCGAGCTCGGTCCGGACGATCTGGGCCTGGACGGCCACGATCCCCTGCCCGCACTCGGCAGCCGCGCTGTAGACCTCGGCGACCGGTTTGCCGCCCACCATCGAGAGGGAGACCCTCGCCGTGGAGATATCGTCCACCCCACCCGAGAACCCGATCGCCTTCATGCCCAGCGCATAGCCGACCCCTCGCACAACCCCCTCCCCGCGGGTGGTGTTGTTCACACCCCCCGGGAGGCGACCGCCGTTGGTCCCACCTCCGGTGGATCCGGTCGGCAGCGGAAGATCCCGGAGGTATTCGAGCAGTTCCCGCGCCGGGGCCGGACCGTCCACAGCCTGGCCGGTAGGAAGCCGGTCCCCGACCCGGATGGCGTTGATCATCCGCAGCTTCACCGGGTCCATCTCCAGCGCCCGGGCCAGCTTGTCCATGGCTGATTCGATGGCGTAGCAGGACTGGACGGCTCCGAAACCCCGCATGGCGCCCCGTGGGGGGTTGTTGGTATACACGGCATACCCGTCTATCTCCACATGGTCGACCCGATAGGCACCGGCCGCGAAGTAGCAGGCGTTGGCGATCACGATCTTGGAAGTGGACGTGTAGGCGCCGCCATCGAGTAGCAGCCTGACCTTCGAGTAGACCAGGGTCCCGTCTTGGCGGGCACCCAACTCGACCCGGATACGGGAAGGATGCCGATGGACGTGCCCGACGAACGACTCCTCGCGGTGGTATGACATCTTGACGGGACGACCCATCCGCAGGGCCAGCAGGCAGGCGTGGATATGAACGGACAGGTCCTCCCGGCCTCCGAACGCACCCCCTACCCCGCTCAGAGTGAGCCGTACCCGGCTGGGGTCGAGACCGAGGGCCGCGGCGATCTGGCGCTGATCGTCGTGGATCCACTGTGAGGCAACATAGAGATCGACTCCTCCGCTGCCGTCCGGCACCGCCAGGCCCGACTCGGGTCCCAGGAAGGCCGGGTCCTGCACACCGGTCCGGTACTCGCCCTCGATGATCACCTCGGCCGCCGGCCGGGCAGCAGCCAGGTTGCCGTGGCGGATCCGGACGTGGCGGGCCACGTTGCCTCCCGGATCGACCAGCCCACTCTGGCCGGCCAGGGCTGCTTCGGGATCGGTGAGCGGAGCTTCGATCCGGTACTCGACCCGTACGGCCTCGACTGCTCGGCGGGCGGTCTCAGGATGGTCGGCGGCCACGATGGCGACCGGCTCGCCCAGG
Source organism: Acidimicrobiia bacterium (assembly GCA_965200835.1). GTDB lineage: Bacteria > Actinomycetota > Acidimicrobiia > Spongiisociales > Spongiisociaceae > JAPPFW01. Next base: position 2,596,772 of record OZ241390.1, on the reverse strand, counting down.
TAACGAATTTCCTGGTCAGCCAGGATCGGCTGATCAGGGACCTTTATCCCGAAGTATTTGTGCCCGGGTATGTCCTCGGCGGTCAGCACGGTGGCCACACCCCTGATCATGAGGGCTTCGGACACCTCGATGGACACGATGTGCGCTCGGGGATGCGGGCTGCGAACGGTCGCTCCCCAAAGCATTCCATCGAGGTAGAGATCGGATGAGAAGGCGAAGCGGCCCTGGACCTTCAGAGGGGCATCCGGGCGGGGTGGCGACGTACCGACCCCCCGGCGGTGGGTGACTCGGTCCCGGGTTATGGTCCCCATTTGCTGGCGAGGCAGGCTCACTTTCGACATCCCTCCAGACCTGATCGCAGTACCTCTTCGTCGAAGTCCCGACCGATCAGCACGAACCGGCTGGTACGGGGGCCCGACCACCGGCCTCCCCGATATGTCTCGAACAGGCCATGCACTCCCTGCAAGACGATCTGGTCGGGACTTCCATCCACTGCCATTATCCCCTTGAGTCGATAGAGATCCGGCGCCCGAGCCGCGGTCAGGTCCTCCAGCCAGGCTGTGAGCCTGTCCTCGTCCAACTCGCCATGTGCTTCGATACTGATCGGCACCAACCCCGGATCGTTCTCACCTCCACTCCAGGCAACAAGCCAGTCCGGTTCAGTGCTCGGCGCGGCAGGATCGAACGCGCCGATTCCCAACAGAGCGTCCGGATCGACCCGCCCATAGCAAGTCCTGATCACCGGAGCCGTATTGTTGAGTTCCTCGACGTGCTGCTCGATGCGTGCACAGGTTTCCTCGGTGACCAGGTCGACCTTGTTGAGGACGATCCGGTCGGCTGTGACGATCTGGTCCACCACCCGGTTGCCGGATTCGTACCGGCCTGTTCCCTCGAGATGGCTCTGCGCGTTGCTGGCATCGATCATGGTGACCACTCCGTCCAGCCGCAGGTAGTCGACCAGCTCGTCGACGAACAGCGACTGGGTGAGCGGCGCTGGATCGGCCAGCCCGCTCGCCTCGATCAGTAGGTAGTTGGGCGGTACAGGCCGCGCCAGAAGCTTCTTGATCACCTTGGTGAGGTCGCTGCGGACCGAGATCGTGCAGCACACGCATCCGTTCGCCAGCTCGATGATCTCCTCGTCGGAAGACACGATCAGGTCACCGTCGATCCCGATCTCCCCCGCCTCGTTGACGATCACCGCGATCCGCCTGCCATGGTCGGTGGTGAGCAGATGGTTGACCAAGGTGGTCTTTCCGGCGCCGAGGAACCCGGTTATCACAGTGACCCGAGGAATGGGCGTGTGATGATTGGTGCCAGCCGTCATGACATGGCCAGCTCCATCGACGCCAATCGGACCGCTCCGATGATCTTCTCATATCCGGTGCAGCGGCACAGGTTGCCTGCCAGGGCTTCCCGAATCTGGTCGTCCGATGGGTTCGGATTGGCCGCGAGGAGCTGGTGGGTAGCGACGATGAGGCCCGGCGTGCAGAATCCGCACTGCACCGCGCCTTCCACGATGTAGGCCTGCTGGATGGGGTGCAGCAGGTCACCTTCGGCCAGACCCTCTACGGTGATCACCTCGGTCCCCAGGGCCTGGCCGGCCGACACCAGGCAGGCGCATACCAGCTCCCCGTCCAGGTAGACGGAACACGAACCGCATTCGCCCTGCTCGCAGGCGTTCTTGGATCCCCGAAGCCCGAGCCGTTCCCGGAGGAGATAGAGGAGGCTCTCGCCGCCCCACACGTTCTCCACGCTGCACGGGCGACCATTTACTACTAGCTCAACCAACATGTTCACCATCGTCCCACAAAGGAGGCGACGCCGATGCAGTGTGATCTACAGCCCACCACGTCCACTCTGCTAAGGCTGACACGAAGGAGGGATAAGAAGCCCGCCGCAGCACGTCCACATTACGTTGCTCTCGTTGTTCTACCGGCAGATGGATTTCTGCTCAGAGTCGATGAGAGCTCGTGTCACTCGGGCGGTAGCGCTTCCCACGCCCACCTCAGGGATCGCCGCGCTATCACTCCCAGCGCATGGCGCCGGTAGGAAGCCGCTCCCCGGACATCGTCGATCGGCCTCGCCACTGCGGCCACCCGCTCGGCAAAGCCCTCGACCAGCCTCTGATCGAGTTCCCGCCGGTGGCGCCAGTACTCGCCGGCTGCCAGCTCCGTTTCCAAGTGACTAGACGCCTCGTCTGCCTCGATCGGGGTGGGCGCGGCTGACCCGATGCCCGTACCCACCCTCCGCGCGTCGACATCCAGGGCAATCGCGAACGACACCACTGCAATCACCATGGCATTCCGAGTGCCCACCTTCGAGAACTGCTGGGGACCTCTGGCTACCGGCACCCGGACTGAGCGGATCAGCTCGTCGGGCTCGAGCACGGTGCGCTTCGGTCCGGTGAAGAACCGGCCGATCGGAACTTCCCGGCTACCCCGCATCGACTCCAGCCGGATGTCGCAGCCCGTAGCAAGTAACGGAGGGTGGGCGTCACCGGCCGGCGACGCGGTAGCCAGGTTGCCGGCGATGGTGCCCCGGTTGCGGATCTGGGGCGATCCGACCGTCCGGGAGGCGATCGCCAGCCCAGGCAGTTCGTCCGACAGATGCTCCACGACGTCGGTGTAGGTCACCCCGGCACCGAGCTCGACCGCGCCGTTCTGCCTGGACCACCGCCTCAGCTCCCCCAGGTGGGACAGATCGAGCAGGGCGTCCGGTCGCCGCCGGGCGAAGTTGATGTCGACCATGAGGTCCGTGCCTCCATTGATAGGAACAGCCGACGGGCACTCCGTCTTGAGGGCGATGGCTTCCTGCCAGGTACGAGGTCGAAGGTACTCCACTCTCAGGCCTTCTCGTCGGGACACCGACAACAGTCAATGATAAATCGGCACTGCAAGATAGCACCGATCACTAAAGTCTCACCACTCCACCGAACCCCTCCCGAGAGAGCCCGCCAGCCAGATCACCCACGCCTGACTTTCCTGAAGCGCCACTGCTAGCTACTCGGAAATCGGGTGGGTAGTTACACCTTTGCCCTTTTCGAAAGCCTCGTGCCCGAATCCACGTTTGCGCGCTGTGCCGGAAGGCGAACGAAGCACTCTTCGCTCATCACCTATCTCACGTTACCCGGCTCTTCAGCGCCGACACTTAGGCCCGCAAAGTGCGTGGCAGGAAGCCTTGTGAATCAGGACGGATAGCGGAGTATTACTTCGGGGCTGGTGGGCCTTGCTACACATGTGAGGATGGCGCCTGCTTGCCGGTCAGCAGCAGTGAGGGCGAAGGGTATGCCCGGGTCTACCTGACCCTCCACCAGCTCCACCCGGCAGGTTCCGCACACTCCTGAGCGGCAGGCGTAGGGAACCGGTGCTCCTATCCGATCCATGGCAGCCAGCAGCACTTCTCCAGCTCGCAGCTCGGCCGACCGGTGATGGCCCTCCAGCAGGATTCGGGCCGGGTCGTAAGGAACTGGGGCGTTCTCCTGCTGGGGAGGCAGGTAGTGCTCGACCCGCAACCGGTCCTCGGGAACGCCCAGCGTCCGTAGTCGGGCCGAGAGATCCCAGTTCATGCCAGGCGGCCCGCACAGCAGGTACCAGACGTCGGCCGTTCGGGGCGGATGGCTGATAAGGAAGGCGTCCAGGTAGCGGTAGTCGATCCGCTGACCCATCCCGCTCATCACGTGTGACACTCCCAAGCGGTCCGGGAACCTGCGCTCCAATCGCTCCAGCGCATCATGGAAGATCACATCCTGGGGTCGCCGATTGCCGTAGGCCAGGTGGACAGTTGAGCGGCACTCGAGGGTCACCGCGCCTCGCAGGATGCTCATGATCGGGACGATCCCGCTCCCGGCCGCCAGCGCGTAGTAGGTGCGGCGGTTGGCGGGGTCGATCCCCACTCCGAAGGTTCCTGCGGCTGGCTCCACACCTATGACGTCTCCCACCCTGGCTCGTTCCAGCAGATAGGTGGAGACCACTCCCCCGGGGAGACGCTTCACGGTGATGGACGGGGGTTGGCCCAACTCGGGTGTGGAGCTGAGCGAGAAGACCCTCAGATGCTCCTCCCCATCGACCGTCACCCTCACGATCACGTACTGTCCCGCCTCTCCTCCGACCGTCCCCTCAGGGTCATCGAAGGTGAGTGTCACCGCATCGGCGGTCTCATGATGTCTGGCCGAGATCGGCAAGGAAAGGACCTCACCGGCCCTTGGGATCAAGCCACTACCTCGGAGAAGCCAGCCCCCGTGGGCCGTACCAGCTGGTCCATGGTGCACTCGGTGGGCGGCTTGTCGGTACGCCACCGCTCGAACCGGGTGGCGTGCCGGAACCGTTCCCCCCCCTGCAGCTGGTCGTAACTCACCTCCACCACGATGCAGGGTTCCACCGGGGTCCACTGAGCGGAGCGGGCGGTCGACCAGCGACTCTGAGCTCCCGGCGCCCGCGTCTGGTCGCCGCCGAAGCTCTCGTCGGTGCGTATCTCCTCGAGCATCTCGAGGATGGTCACCCGGTCCCGATTCGAGAACCCCGAGCAGTGCCCTATGAAGTGAAGATTGCCCTCGGCGTTGTACAGACCGAGCAGGATAGAGCCCACCTTGTCACCGTCCTTGTGGACCCGGTAGCCGCCGATCACGCAGTCCACCGACCGGCGATGCTTCCACTTGATCCACTCCCGCTTGTCCTGGAGGTACAGTCCCTCCGCCCGCTTGCAGATGATCCCATCGCAGCCGGCCGGCTCGTACTCGTGGAACCAGCGGGCGGCCATCTGGTAGTCCGAGGTAACCGGTGTCAGGTGCCAGCCCTCCCCCAGCCCCTCGAACAGGTGCTCTAGGCGCACCCGGCGAGTGGCGTAGGGAACGTCGGACAGGTTCTCCCCTCGCTCGGCGAGCAGGTCGAAAACCACCAGCCGAGCCGGGATCTCCTGGGCCAGGTGCTCGATCCGGGAGCGGGCCGGATGGATACGCAACTGCAGCAGATCGAAGTTGGTCACGTCGTCCACGACTATCAGCACTTCGCCGTCGACGATGGTTCCGGGCGGGAGCTGAGCGAGTGCCGGATGAAGCTCGGGAAAGTAGCGCAGCAAGGTCTTGCCGTTGCGGGAGTCGAGCCGGACCTCGTCACCGCCGTAAGCGATCATCCGGAACCCGTCCCACTTGGGCTCGTACAGCCACCCTTCACCTCGCGGCGGGTTGGCCCTCACTCGGGCCTTCATGGGCTTCACCGGAGGCTGCAACGGCCACATCATCCCACTCAAGACTGCGGCATGGGGAGGCTTAGTCGGCCGGCACGAGCCAGCCGCTTCACTCCCGTTCCTGGTCCCGTTCGTAACGATGCAGCGCTACCAGGAACATGGCGAAGAGGATGGCGGATGCGGCCGTGAAGGCGCCCGGGATGATCCTGATCTCGAACGCGTTCAACCCTTCGAAGTCGACCGGCCGGGGTCCCCGCGGGGCATAGAGCACGAAGAGAAGCGAGTTGATGGTGGTCCAGCCGAAGATACCGGCCCCCGACACCAGGATGGCCAGCCGCTTGCCCAGATTGGTGTACTGCAGAAGGTAGACGCTGCCGAAGAACACCAGCACGGCCGCCAGGGTGAGCACGATCCCGGTGAACAGCAGGTTCTGGGAAAGAAGGGCTCTGAACAGCTCTCGCACTATCCCTCCCCCTGCTCGGGTTCGCTTCCGGACACGTAGTCCTGGCCATCGAGGGTGGGACCGCGCAGGTACCGGATTATCAGGTCCAGATCTTCGGCGGAGAGCACCATACCGAAGCCCGGCATGCGGCCCGAGCCCACTCCGTTGACCCCATAACCCACTCCCGAAACCGAGCCGGTGGACACGAAGCTGTACATGTCTTCATGGGTGAGGAACTGGGTGAGAGAGCGGCCATCGCGCAAGGATGGACCGAGACCACCCGACGCCTGTACCTGCTGGAAGGCCGCTCCGGCCGAGTATCCAGCGGTGTGGCAACGAGCGCAGTAGGCGTCGTACAGGCTCACCGCTCTAGTAGCTGAGTCGATATCACCCTCGAACGTAGCCTGGGCCACCCGGTCGGTGTCCACTACCCACCGTTCGTTGCGAGCGGCGTCCTCCAGGAACTGGAGCCCGAACCGGGCCTGGTCCATCAGGCCCTCCTGGTTCTGGAAAGTGATGCTGAGCGAGGTGGCGGTCGACTCCAGGTCACCCACCGCCCGGGCCGCGGAACGGGCGTCGCTGATGCCGATGAGAGTTTCGGCGTTACGGGGATCGAAGGACAGCTCGGTAACCACATAGCCGGTGAGAAAAGCTTGCTGGAGCACGGCGGTCAGCCCGGTCTCGGCCACGTCGGACAGTCCATCACCGTCGGTGTCGATCCCCAATCCGGCCCCGTCCAGCAGGTCACGGGCCCGCTCGGCAATTTCGCCCACCTCCTCGGAGGACGTTCCCGAGGTGCGGATGGTCTCGATCAGCTCCTGCTGTTCGGAAACCTGGGCTGCCACTGTTTCGGCTGCCCCGGCCCTCCGATTGACCGCTCCGTTCACCAGACCCTCGATCCTCAGCAGCGCGGTGGTCTGGTCGACCTCGAAGGAGTGGATGTAGTTGAGCAGATCATCGATCTGCTGGCTGTTCAGAGGCCCTCCTCCCTCCAGGCCCCAAGGCGGCATGGGGGTGTTGGCCCGGCCATAGGCGATCCAGAACCGGACCTCGTCTCGGTCATAGCGGTAGAAGATGTCATCCAGTGTGGGAGCGGCCCAGCCCGGCACATCCACCTGGGAACGCTCCTCCAGGAAGGCGGCCACCCCGCCGCCACCGATCGTCCCGTGACAGTCACCGCAGCCGAACTCGTCCCATACCTCGTGACCCCGCTCCACCGAAGCGTGGCTGAACTCCTCCACAAACCCCTCCTGGCGATCCAGCTCGGTGAGGTAGTAGATCGGCATGGCCAGGGTGAGGAAGGCCGCGCTCAGCACCGCGCTCACCAGGGCCCGGTCGAGACGCTTGGTCTCCATCTCGTCGTCGGTCTGGGAGACCGACAGGTTGGCCGGTACCGGATCCTTGCGATCTCGCCGTGAACCGGAGCCCACCAGATAGGCGAACCAGCCGATCGCCCCCAGCGCGACAAGGGTGATTACCAGGGTGGCCACCGGTTACGCCTCAGCTTCGTCGGTAGTGGTCAGGGCGATGCAGGAGGGACCCTGCGGGTAGGGAACGGTCTTGGCGATGGCCCGGGGGGTCTGGAAGATCTCCCCAGTCCTCACGATCATACGCCCGTTCTCGTCGGCTACTTCGAACCGATCCAGGTTGCGGGGAGCAGGTCCGGCCTCGTACTCCCCCGCGTAGTTGTACTTGGAACCATGGCAGGGACACTCGAACCCCTGGGAGGTCTCGCACCAGGGAACCCGGCATCCGAGATGCACGCACCGCTGGAAGATGGCGGAAAGTCCTCCGGCCACCACCGGCAGGCCCTCGAACTGTGAGCGGGACAGGTCGGATTCGGCGAAGGGCACTATGTAGGCCCGTGCCTCGGGCACGAACTTGGGGAGGATGGAGCCGTCGTTCAGCACCACCTCCGCCCGGATGTCGGCCACCGCCCCCACATCGATGTCGGACCCGAAACCGCCCGATAGGCGAGGCCAAAGGAATCCCAGGTAGGCGATACCGTTCAGCCCCAGGAAACCACCGAAGGTGATGCCGAGCGCCCTGGTCAGGAACATACGGCGGTTGACACCCGCCTCCTGGGGCGAGAGTTCCTCGAACCGGACCACCTCGGCCACCTGCACCGGAGCAGGCTCTGCCGGAACAGGTAGGACCTCCGGAACCCGAGTGGCATCCTCCTCGGTAGGAAACGGCTCGGGAGCCGGCGCCTCCTTGACGACCGTCCTCGACGGGGCCTCCGATCGGTCCGCCTTGCGGGTCTCCCGCGAGACCGACTTTCTCCATGAACGGGAGGGGCGCGCCGGCCCGGGCGTGCCGCTCCGGCGGTAGGCGATCATGAAGGCACCCAGCACGCCGAACACCACCACGACCGAGATCCCCACGATGAGCAACTGCAGGTAGGTCATTCGAAATGCACCCAGTCCTTCAAGTCGTCGAACCAGATCCCGTCGGCCCAGGGGTAGGTGAAGTTGAAGCCCGGGCCTCTGAACAGGGTTCCCAGCAGGGTCAGGGTCGCCGAGCCGGCCAGGAACAGCGTGAACAGCATTATGGCGAACTTCCGATCGGATGGCTTGGTGGAGGGGTTGCGATCCACGTAGGGAATTGCCATGAACCCGAGCAGTCCGGTGATGGTGGGGATGATGACCCCGGCTATCTGCGGATCGTAATAGGACAGCAGCTCCTGGAGACCGAGGAAGTACCAGGGCGCCTTCGACGGGTTGGGCGTGGCGTTGAAGTTGGCCAGCTCCAGAAGGGGTGCCTGGAGGATGACCGACAGGATGATCAGGACGGCGGTGACCACCATCAGGGCGGTGAACTCGGCGATCATCAGATGCGGCCAGGTATTCACCTTGTCGGTGGGGGTGGCCTTCACCTGCTGGATGGCCTTCGCCTTCACCACCGTGAGCAAGCGCTGCGGCCTCACTCCCTCCGGAATCTCCTGGGGAGGGGCTACCGGGCGGGGTGACACCGAGGTCGCTGCCCCGGCGCCGTTGTCGGCCACGGGCGGAGCCACGGTGGTGGCCGCCGCAACCGAGGCTTCGGTAGCGGCCGCTGGTAGCTCGGCGGTCACGGGAACCGGGGCCTCGGGGGCTGGGGCGGCCGGCTCGGGGCGGGCCTCCGGGGGTGGTTCCTCGGCCACCGGCACCGGAGGGGTGACCACCGGGCGCGGCGGGGGAGCCGCCGGGGGCCGGGACGAGGCCACCTCACCCTGCATCTCGGCCAGCACCTGCTCCACAGGCACCCCGAGGGCGCGTGCCTTCGCCTCCGCCGAGCGCCTCAGCAAATGTTCCGGTATCTCGACCATCGATCCTCGACCGTTCCTAGAGCGGGCCCGATATTCCGCCGTCCTTACGCACCCTCCAGAAGTGAACGGCCATGAAGATCACGATCACGAACGGCAGGAACAGCACGTGCAGGACATAGAAACGCAGCAGGGTATTGCCGGTCACCTCGATCCCCCCCAATAGGGCGAACTTCACCTGGTTGCCGAACACTGGGGTGAATCCGGCCATATTGGTACCGACGGTCACCGCCCACAGCGCCAGCTGATCCCAGGGCAGCAGGTAACCGGTGAAGGACAACAGGAGGGTCAGCAGTAACAGGACTACCCCGACCACCCAGTTGAACTCGCGGGGCGGCTTGTAGGCGCCGTGATAGAAGACCCGGGACATATGCAGGAAGACGGTCAACACCATCAAGTGGGCGCCCCAGCGATGGAGGTTTCGGACCAGGGACCCGAAGGCGACCGAAGTGGACAGGGCCTCGACGTCTATGTAGGCGGCCGGGGCGGTGGGCCGGTAATAGAACATCAGGAAGATGCCGGTGATGGTAAGCAGGATGAACAGGAAGAAACTGAGACCGCCCAGGCACAGGGTGTAGGACAGGCGCACCGCGTGCCGCTTGACCTTCACCGGGTGCAGGTGATAGAGAACGTTGTTCATGATCACGTAGGAACGGTTCCTGGGACTATCGCTGTAGCCTCGCTTGAAGGGAGAGCCGGGACGGAACATCGACTCCCAGAAGGCACTACCCCGGAAGGCGTCGGCCGCCTCGGCCACCCGTTCCTTGAGCTTCAATCCATTCCCCAACGCCATCGAAAAGCCTCCGTTACCAGCGCATGCCGTAGGTGTAGCCGTTCTTGAAATCCCGATCCCCGGTGTCCAAGTCCCAAGGTGCCTGATCCACCAGCCCGGCGTTCATGGCCGTGTCGCTGACCGATCCCGTGAACTTGCCGAGGGAAATGACGTTGGTGGGGCAGCGATCGATACAGAGCGCGCAGCGGGTGCATTCGTATTCGTCGACCACGAAGAACCCCACGTTGTCCGGGCTGTCCTCCGGGTGGTCGACTCCGTGGGCCTCGTCTATGGCGTCCAGGGACAGGTAGTGGATGCACTTCCACGGGCAGATGTCCACGCAACCCTCGCACAGGATGCACTCGGCCTGATTGATGTGGAGGAACTGCTTGGGACGGACCTGGCTCTGGACGTAACTGGTCTCGACCATCGCCAGCTGGTAGTCGTCCCGGAACGGCGGGGTTTCGAACCACACCTCCGACTTGGGCATCTACTTGACTCCTTTGACCAGCGGTCGCCCGTAGGGGGACTTCAGCTCGGACGGCCTCTCGGCCGGCATCGACCCGCTGAAACTCTGGATCCAGCGAGCGAACAGGATGATAAAGGTCAGGGCGCCCATGTTGTAGTTGATCGACACGAAGTCCTTTATGGCCCCCCAGCTGATCCCGACCTGGTTACCCAGCACCAGGGGGGGCCAGATCCCGAAGGCGTCGTTCTGCTCGGTCCAATTGAGCGGTCCCTGAGCGAGGTTGAGCCACTCCGAAGCCACGTTACCGAGCAGCAGCACCAGCTCGAGCATCGCCAGGAACGCAGCCAGCGCCGCCAGTGACCAGGTCATCCTCCTGCCGAGAATGACCGCGATGGCCACCCCCAGCAGCATCAGCTGGCTACCTCCTAGTGCTACCAGATGACCCAGGGTGGACCACGGCAGGCACCAGTCGCCGCCCCGCACCAGACAATCCCGGGGCACCCACCCGAATACGTCGACGTCCACCGCCAGATCGACCGGCACCTGGGGAAGGGTGGGATCGACTGAAGGAGTCCGGGCCACCGTCCGGAGCTCCCGGTCGTACCTGATCCGATCCCCGGCCTGCATGGTGGCCGCCTCGTCCGTGGCGATGGTGACCGTCTCCACCGAGGGAAAGTTCGAGTAGTGGTTGAACCACACCCCCACCACCAGGGCTCCCAGACCTAGGAGGAACAGACCCCAGCCAGCCAGCGCGCGCTGCTGACCGCTCATCTGCCGAAGCTTGCGTTGCACCATCCGGTAGTTCGCCTCCGTGTCGCCGCCATCGGGCCGCCGGGTAAGCCGCATTGAAGCATAAAGGCAGTGACTCGCTAAACCCGCCATCCCTCCGGCGGGACGCTGCCAGAATACCGCCGGATGCCAGGAGCCTGGGGTAACGAGAGGGTCGACCAGTCCTCACGCGGGGTGGCAGAGCCGCCAACCGGAATGAGGACTACCGCCGGGCCGTTAATCTACCCTTACGGAATCGGCGCAGACACGAGGAGCGAACGGCTTGGCTGAGGACCGGACCGCCGGCACATCCGGCAACGGGATAGGTGCAGACCACCGCGAGACGGCGGTGGCCGGCCTCATGATGATCGCCTGCCTCCTCCTGATGATCGGCGCGGTGCTGTTCTCCGTGATGCTGATCAAGCTCGCGGTACCCACCCTTTTCGCCGACACCACCTTCCTGTCCTATGGGCGCCTGCGACCGGCGGCCGTGTCCCTGCTGGTTTACGGATTCGGAGGAACGCTTACCCAGGCTGCCGCTTACTACCTGACTCCCCGGCTGGTGGGCGCTCCCCTCAGGCACCAGCACATCGCCCTGCTGTCCGGGGCGGGATACGGCGCGCTGGTGTTGCTCGGAGTGCTCGTTATTTTGTTCCGCGGTCCGGCGGGACCGGAACTGGCCGAGTTCCCCCCCCTGCTGGACTGGCCGTTGGCCGCTGCGTCCGTGGTACCGGCCTTGCTGGTGACCGCCATGATCAGGGAGCGCACCGAAGCGGGGACCTATGTCTCCCTCCTGTACGTCATCGGGGGGGTCTGGTGGTATCCGGCGCTCTACATCACCGGCAGCCTTCCTGGCCTGCCCAACATCGGAGGGTTCCTGCAGACCAGCCTGGTATCCGGCGGGATGCTGGTGCTGGCCTTCCCGGCCGCCGCGCTCGCAGGCGCCTATTACGTGGTGGTGAAGGAGAGTGGCCGGCCTCTCTTCTCCGGACCGATGGCCAGGGCAGGGTTCTGGACCCTGGCCGGGGCTGGCCTGCTCGCTGCTCCGGCTCGCTTTCTGGGAGGCCCGGCACCCGACTGGACGGAGAGCGTGGTGGTCATGGCCTCCATGGGACTGGCCCTATCGGCCCTGACAGTGCTGACCAATATCTGGCTTACCGTATCGGGTGAGTGGGAGACCACCGGCGAGAGCCTGATAACCAGGATGATCCTGGCCGGCACGGTCGCCTATGCCCTCGTGACCCTCCTGATGGGCGCCTCCGGCTTCCGGTCGGTGGCGGCAGTGGTCGGTCTCACCACCTGGTACGACGGGCTGGCTACCGGCTCGATGCTGGTGGCGATCCCGATCCTCGGGCTCGGTCTGGTGTTCTACGCTTTCCCGCGCACCACGGGACGCGAGCTCGCCGCAACTGACACCGCCCAGCGGGGCCTTCGTCTCACCCTGTGGGGCGGAGGCACGGCGGCTGGTGCTCTGTCGATCACCGGCCTGGTGACCGGCCTCACCTGGAACTGGGCTCGCGCCTCGGGTGCCCGCGCCAATGCCGGGACCGGCTTCTCCGAGACCCTCGCCGGAGTGGATGTGCTTTTCACGATCGCCGCACTCGGCGCGGTGGTAGCTGCCACCGGAATAGCCCTGCTGGCCTGGACCGCGGTGGGAACTTACGTGGCCGGCCCTGCCAGGGCGGTGGAGATATTGTTGCCGGTGTCCAGCACCGACCGATCGGAGTCCGGGGATGAGTGATCTTCTGGCCGCAGCCGCGGCCGCTCTCGGCGCGCCCGAGCATCTGGTGGAGCGATCGGCTGAGGCCCGCGCGGAGGCCGACGGCACCAGCTACGAAGCGATCCTGAGCGCTTGGACCGGCGGGGCACCCCCTCCCGCCGCAGCTGCTCCCGCGGCCGTCGAGAAGCCGGCCTCCCAGGTTGCGGACCCGGGACCGGCTCCGGCCGTTCCCGGGGTGACCGCCCCGGCCCTCGCGGCCGCCACGGCCGTGGCCACCCTTCCTCCTGCAGCCAGCCCACCGGTGGTGGTGACCCCGTCCCGTAGCAAGGCAACTCCCATCCTGGAGGGCCGCAGGTTCCATCCGTTACGGACCTGGCTGATGATGGCCGGTTTCTTCCTGCTTGGCCTGATCATCGCGCTGATCGGACCGTTCAACACCGGAGGCGACTACCGCCATCTCGTTCCGGACGCCTCGCTGAGCGAGCTGGGCGAGGCGGGCCGGGCCGTCTATCTGAACCAGGGCTGCGGCTACTGCCACACCCAGCTGGTGCGGCCGGTGCTGGCCGATGTCGGCCTGGGGCCGGTCACCGAGACGTTCTCGGACGCCCTGGGCGCAGGAACTTTCGGGGTGCAGCGGATCGGCCCGGACCTGGCCCACATCGGCGCTCGCCCATCGTATGGAGACCCCGACGATCCGGTGACCGACGGCGAGTTCGTTGCATTCCTCATCAACCCGGAACAGATCTTCCCCGACGGTATCCATCCGTCCTATGCTCACCTGTCGCAGCAGGACCTCGACGCGCTGGCTAACTATCTGGCCGAGTCACTATGAGGTATCCGGGAATGGCCACGAGCTACGAGGAGATCCGATGAGCGAGCTGCTAGCCGCCGCAGCTGCCCGGATGGGAAGCCCCGAACATCTGGTGGAGCGGTCCGCCGAGGCTCGAGCGGCCGCCGATGGTCTGTCGGTGGAGGACGTGCTGGCCGCCTGGGCCGGGGGCGGGGTCGCACCCACCGGATCAGCTCCTGCGGATCGCCAGGAGACCGCCACCCCTGCGCCTACTCCGCCGGCGTCCCCAATCGTGGCCACTGAAGCCCCTCCCGAGGCCGCCCTGGCGACCCTTCCGGACGTGGACGATGCCGGCGCGGCGCCGGAGACCAGTGAAGTCACCGCCATGCCGCCACCACCCGAGCGGGTCACGATCGCCGATGCCCTCGACTTCGAAGCGGTGATCACCGGCCCCACCGCCGGGCTGACCGAGCGGATCGCGGCTGCTATCCCGCGCTGGCTCATGGGGCTGTTCTTCGCCGTGCCGCTGGTCGGCCTGACCTATCTGATCACGTTCGCCAACGGCCCCAGCTGCGGGACCGGCGGCCAGCTGGCGGTGGATCGGCTCACCGGAGGGGTGGAGAACTGCGACGGCTCCGAGTTCTCCGCCGGGGGCGGGGCTGGCGGGGTGGATGTGCGCGCCCTGGTGGGCGTTGGAAGTGTGGTCTACACCGAGCCATCCAGCTGTGCTTCATGTCATGGTGCGGGCGGGGAGGGAGGCTCGGGACCGGCCCTGGCCGGAGGGGTCCTGACCACGTTCTCAATGTGTACGGACCACATCGAGTGGGTCTCACTCGGCACTACCGGCTTCCAGGATGCCGGCCGGGATACCTATGGGGACACCGCCATTGCGGTCGGGTCCGGAGGCCAGATGCCTTCCTTCCAGGAGACGTTGACCCCTGACGAGATCGCCGCGGTCGTCTTCTACGAGCGGGTGGTATTCGGAGGCCAGGATGTCGAGGAGGCAGTCTTCGACTGCGGCTTCGCCGAACCCGAGGAAGAAGGCGGTGATGCAGTGCCCGAGGAGGACACCACCGAAGCACTGGCGGGGTAGCAGGTAGGCCAGTAGGTGTGAGGCCCGGAACCGCCATCACCCTGCTCGTCCTGCTCGGAGTGATCGGGCTGGCCGGGATCGTGTTCGTGATCCAGCTGCTCAGCCTGTAGCCGGGCCAGTAGCGGCGATGATCACCGATGTTCCAGCGCACAGGGTGAAGTGCTCATCGGCCCGGCCTCCCCTTACCGCCAGGGCCATCAGTCCGGCCGAGTCGACATGCAGGAGCGGGCGCCCCTCCCCCACCTCTCCATAGGTTCCCACCCAGGGAACCTGATAGTTCATCAGACCGACCCGCACCGTGACCCGGTCATGCGGGGAAACTCCGGCCTCCGCCAGGTTCTCGGGCGAGATGTTGGTCTGCACGTTCCCGTAGGTATCGACCCACCAGGCTTGGCCGGCCACCTGACCATCCGATACCTCCGGCAGGGGAAGCAGGAGGGGCTCGAGGGTGTGCGGATCGATCCGGGGACCCAGCTCGTGGGGCTCCGCCTCCCCCGCCGCCAGCACCGCGGCGGCTGGAGCGAACCGGTCCCGCCCCTCGAAGGTCCGCCCTGGGGACGGCAGGATCACCTCGGGGTTCTCGATGGCGAAGGCGCGCGTCACTCCTCCGACCAGGGCGGCGGCCGGCGACAGGAGGCCGTTGTCGGGACCCACCATGTATCCCCAACCCGTTTCCACCACTACGGGGCGGCGCTCGGTTCCCACCCCCGGGTCCACCACCGCTAGGACCACACCGGGCGGCAGGTACTGGATGGCTCGCAGCAGCCCGAGAGCACCCGAGCGGACATCCCCCCTCGGGATCCGGTGGTTGAGGTCGATCACCCGGCAGTCCGGCGCCAGTGTGGCGATCACCCCGTGGACGACCCCCACGAACTCGTCCTCCCACCCGAAGTCGGACAGGAAGGCGACCGGTCGAGTGGTGGAAGCAACCATGGCGAGCAAGCCTAGGAAGGTACCGGCCGATCTACCAGCGGTCGCTACCTCCGGGTCGGGCGATAGGTGGGTAGCCTGGCTGGGCTAGCCACCGAGGTTTGGATATGTCGGGTAAGAGACCCCCCATCAGCATCGGGAGGGTGATAGCCGCAGGATCGGCCGGGTTTCGAGCACACACCGGCAGCCTTCTGACTGGCTCCGCCCTGGCCATGGCAGTGCCGGCCATGGTCCTATTTATCCAGGCCGCGGACTTCAACTTCTGGCTCGGCCTGGCCATCTGGTTGCTGAGCCTGGTGCTAGCCGGGTACTCGGCCTGGCCCCTGGCCCGCACCGCGCTGGCGGCCGTCTCCAACTCCCAGCGTCGGGGAGACGACTGGTGGGTACGCGATGGCTTCGTACGGGCTACCGCGATCTTCCTGCTGACGGCCGCGGTCGGGACCGTGTTCCTATTCGTTCCGGGAGTCATGGTGCTGATGATCTACAGCCTTTACCCGTTTGTGATAGTGGAGAAGAAGGCAAAAGGGCTGCAAGCACTCGCCCTCAGTTCAGGGCTGAGCAGAGGCAACCGGATGAGGTTGTTGGGCCTGATCCTCGTCTGTATGTGCTTCTTCGTCCCGGCCGGGGCGACGCTGTACCTATGGGATCCCGGCCCGCTGGTCACACTCGGCTTCTGGTTACTAGGCATTCCGGCGCTCGCCGCTTCCTTCACCACCATGGCCGCCGCGTATAGGGCAATAGCCCGCGCCTGAGCAAGCCGCCGACGCACGGTCAAACCGGAGTCCCCCGAGCGTGCTTGGCCGACCTCCGATCCGACTAGTATGTTGGAACAATACTCAGCGTTTAGATAACAACCTCATCATGGCACCGCCTTAGATGGCTACCGGACGGACCGATTAGTCCACTTCCAGAACGCGAAATAGTTGCAGCGGGTATCCGACTCCGTCTAACCTCCCTTGACTAACTATCTGCAATCCGAGGAGGTCGGATGCTTGCACGCCTTCAGAAGTTCGGCGGATTTATGGCGGGTATGGTCATTCCCAACATCGGCGCATTTATCGCCTGGGGACTGATCACCGCCTTTTTCATTCCCACCGGATGGATTCCAAACGAAAACCTCTCCGAGCTGGTCGGACCGATCATCGTCTACCTGCTACCGGTATTGATTGGATACACCGGCGGCAAGATGGTCTACGGGCACCGGGGAGGCGTAATCGGCGCCATCGCCACGATGGGCATCGTCATCGGGGCCGACTTCGTCCTCGACAGTGGTGCGGCCGGAGACCCCCCTCAGTTCCTGGGCGCCATGGTGGTCGGACCGCTCTCCGCCTGGATACTGATGAAGATCGACGACGCCTTCGAGGAGCGGGTCCCGGTCGGGTTCGAGATGTTGTACAACAACTTCTCGGCCGGAATACTGGGCTTCGTGCTGGCCATCCTCGGCAAGCTGATCATCGGACCGATCATGGCCGCTATCGCCAGCTTCTTCGGGAACATCGTGAACGGGGTTGCCGACTCGGGATTCCTGCCACTGGCTGACATTCCCATCGAAGTGGGGAAGGTGTTGTTCCTCAACAACGCGATCAACCACGGGATCCTGGGACCGCTTGGTGCGGCGGAGGCCGCCGAGACCGGGCGCTCGATCTACTTCCTGCTCGAGACCAACCCGGGACCGGGACTGGGCCTGCTGCTGGCCTACTGGTTCGCGGGTAAGGGCCTGGCCAAGTTGTCAGCACCCGGCGCGGTCATCATCCACTTCTTCGGTGGGATCCACGAGATCTACTTCCCGTACATCCTGATGCATCCCATCATGATCCTTTCGGTGTGGGCAGGAGGCATCCTGGCCGACATCATCTTTGTGCTGTTCGATGCCGGGTTGTCAGCGACGCCATCCCCGGGTTCTATCTTTGCTTACCTGGCGGTGATGCCCAGAGGGCAACACTTCCCGGTGCTGCTAGGGGTACTGGTAGCGGCAGTTGCGGCCTTCCTAGTGGGTTCGCTGCTGCTGCGAATCTATCCTGTCCGGGAGAAGGAAGGAACCGAGGACATGATCGGCACCATGCCCGCCGTTCCGACCGGCTGAACCAAGCAGCTACAACAACCATTTCAGGTGGTGGGAAGGGTCTCCGTCAGAGGCTCTTCCCACTACTCGTATCAGAAGGGACGCACATATGAGCTCGGTAACGAAAGCCGCAAGCGAAGTGCAATGGATAGTTCTGGCATGTGAAGCCGGAATGGGATCGAGCCTCATGGTGACCAACTACCTGAAGAAGATGCTCAAGAAGGCGAAACTCAAGGTCAAGGTCACCCACTCCCCCGTCCACGACATACCGGCCGGCGCCGACGTGGTGGTTACCCATGCTGGTCTAGCCACCCGGGTCAAGCAGGTGGCGCCCCACGCGGCGGTGGTTCCGTTCCGAACCTTCCTGAAGGATCCGGCCCTTACCAAGCTGGTGAAGTCGCTGTCCAGCGGCTCGGACGTGGTAGGGATCTGAGGCTGACCATGGAGGGTAAATCGGTCGCTTCGGTAGAAGCCATCAGCCTGGGAGAGACGGGGAGCACCCGTGAGGAAGCCATCGAGCGGGTGTCAGGGATGCTATCCGAGCTCGGGGCGGTCGAGGATGGATACGGACAGTCGATGCTGGCCCGGGAGACCGTAATCTCGACCTACCTGGGCAACGGGATCGCTCTGCCGCACTGCACCTACGAAGACCGTGATCTGATCAAACGCACCGCCCTGGTACTGGCCCAGTATCCCGCGGGTGTCCCGTGGGGTGACGACGACGATCGGGCCTACCTGGTATTCGGCCTGGCGGCGGTGGGCGACGAACACCTGCAGGTGATGTCGCATCTGGCTGACGTGCTCGACGACGAAGAGCTATGTGAGCGGCTGGCGACCACCACCGACGCCGGCTACGTAACGGACATCCTGGCCGTATCAGGAGGATGACCCGGCGGGTCGCCGTATTCGGCGCCGGCAACATAGGCAGGGGGCTCCTGGGCTGGCTGTTCGGCCGGGCCGGCTGGGAGGTGGTTTTCATAGACATCTCGTGCGAGCTGGTGAAGAGACTGAACCGTGAGGGCGCGTACCAGGTAGTCGAGGTGTCGGGCGCCGGTCGTTCATCGCGGTCCATCGGTGGGATCCGGGCCGTCGACGGGACCTCCCTGGATCGAGCGGCGGAAGCCACCGCTTCGGCCGATTTGGTGTGTACGGCAGTGGGGGCCGGGGTGCTCGATCGGATCGCTCCCACCATCGCCGCCGCCCTCTCCAGAGACGACCACCGGATCGCCAACGTCATAGCCTGCGAGAACGCGGACCCCAACACTGCCCGCCTTCGCCGCCATGTCGAGCATCTGATAGGAGAAGGAACTGACACAGTGGGGTTTCCCGAGACTCTGGTCGATCGGATGGTCCCCGGCACCACCGGCGATGGTCTGTCGGTGGAAGTGGAATCGCTCTTCGACTTCAAGGTGGCCGCCAAAGGCTGGAGAGGGGACCACCCCGGAGTACCGGGGGTGGAATTGGTGGACGACCTGCCCATCTACCGCAAGCGGAAACTATGGCTGGTCAACGGGCTCCACGCCGCGGCGGCCTATCTGGGCATGCAAGCCGGACACCGCACGATTGCCGCAGCGGTCACCGATCCAGCCATCCGGACCCGTCTGGAGGAAGCGGCCGCCACGATGGCTGAAGTCCTGTCCTCGGAGTACTCCGGCTGGACAGCCGCTGACCTGGGAGCCCACGGGCGGGCCAACCTGGAGCGCTTCGCCGGGACCACCCTGGTGGATCCGGTCCATCGGGTAGGGCGCCATCCTCTCCGCAAACTCGGTCCCGCCGAGCGCCTGACGGGTCCCGCCCGGGCGGCGGCCCGGCGGGGCTTGCCGATCGGAGCCCTGTGCGATGCCATTGCGGCCGGCCTGTCGGTGACCGACCCTCAAGTGCCAGGGTTGCCCGAGCTGCGAGAAGCCCTGGACTCCGAAGGCTGGCAAGCGGTACTCGGCCTCGAAGACCAGCATGACGGCGCCCTGATCCGCCTGATAGGTGCCCGACTGGAGTGCCCGGCGCCCGATCGGTAGATATGATCTTCCCCAGCCTGTCCACTCCGGGAGAGCAATGTCGCGTCTGAACCACGACCAACTGCAACAAGCGATTTCCGCCAAACTGTCCGCCGAGCCTGACCCCACTGGGAAAGCCGATCTGATCTGCTCCAAGGGGGCCCTGGGCATCGCGGCCGACCGCAAGCAGATCAAGAAGGTGGTCAAGCGACTGCGGCCGCTCGACGGCTACCGATTCCTGATCATAAACCGGGCGGATCTCTTCTCAGCCAGTCCCGCCACCATCGGGACCAAGATCGGCATCCTCGATGCCAATGGTGGGTTGCTGAAGGCGGCCGACCTCCCCCGCCGCCGCTAGCGGGGAAGTTACCGCGGGGTCCCCGCCCGGTCAGATCGATGGCGACGGATCTGGCGGTGGCCCTGGAGTCGGCCCGGGCCGGCGCCCGGCAAGTGTTGCTCGGATCTGCCCGCCGGGTGGAGGTGAGCTACAAAGCGGACGCCGATCCGGTCACCGAGGTGGATCACCGCTCGGAACAGGCGATCTTCGAAGTCCTCGCCCGGCACCGGGAGCACGATCCGGTAGTGGCCGAGGAAAGGGGCGGCCGCCTTCCCGATAGTGGACGGGTGTGGCTGGTTGACCCGCTCGACGGCACTACCAACTTCACCCACGGCTTCCCCTGGATGAGCGTGTCGGTGGCACTATGGATCGATGACGTTCCGCAGGTAGCGGTGGTGCTGGATGTCATCACCGGGGACGAATACACGGCGGCGGCCGGCGAGGGGGGGTTCGTCAACGGTTCCAGACTCGGGGTCAGCTCGGTGAGCAACCTCCGTGACGGGCTGGTGGCCACCGGATTCCCCTACGACCGGCGGGAGAGGATGGCGATCTGTGAGACCCGGTTCCAGCGGGTGCTGGGGACCGCCCAGGGCATCCGGCGCATGGGATCGGCCGCGCTGGATCTGTGCATGGTGGCATACGGGAAGCTGGACGCCTACTGGGAGGAGGATCTCTCCCCATGGGACATGGCAGCAGGAGTCCTCCTGGTATTGGAGGCCGGGGGGACGGTCACCGATCGCCTGGGCAGGCCACTGACGGTTTCGGAACAGTTCGTGGCGGCCAGCAACGGAATCCTGCACCAGCAGTTCCTGGACACGTTGGGAGGCGATGGTTCCTGATCCGAGGTGGTCAACCGGTCGGGAAAGCAAGGTTCAGTGCGGCGCGTCCGGCTTGGCAGTTACTACCGTTGGAGCCGGTAACCCGAAGGCAACCAGGAAGATAATCGTGGCAGGACTCCTAACGGCGGCAAACCTCCAGGCCCTACCGGACCCAACCCGGAGATTCTCACCATGATGGAACGCGCCGGGATCGGGGCCTCGCCCGGCATTGCCATCGGCCCTGCCTACCTGCACGTCTCCAGCCTTCCCGACATTCAGGCCCGCCGGATCCAGGATCCGGAGAGTGAGATCGAGAAGGTAGCGCGCAGCCAGGCCTCTGTCACCGATCGGCTCGAGCGGCTCCGGCAATCGCATCCCGAAGGATCGGACGAGGCCGAGGTCATCGGCGCCCACCTGCTACTGCTCGACGACCCGGAGTTCACCGGCGAGATCCGGGAACGGATCGGATCCGAGCGGCTGTGCGGCGAAGTGGTCGTCCAGCAGGTGACGGAGGAGTCGGCCACCCTGCTGGAGTCTCTCGATGACGAGTATCTAGCGGCCCGGGCGGCCGACATTCGCGACGTGGGAACCCAGCTACTGAAATCGGTGCTGGGGCTGCCTCTCGACACCTGGGACGACTTGGCAGTTCCGTCGGTGCTGGTAGCGACCGACTTCTTCCCGTCCGAGACGGCCACCATTCCGCCCGGCATGGCCCTCGGCCTGTGTACCGAGGAGGGCAGCCCCACTTCTCACATTGCCGTCTTTGCCAGGGGAATGGGCCTTCCCGCCGTGGTGGGAGTCGACTTGCCCGAGCTCCGGGACGGAACCACGCTGGCCTTCGACGGCGACACCGGGAAGGTCTGGATAGACCCCTCCGACGAGGTGATCAGCCACCTTCGCGGCCGGCAGGAGGAGCAGCGACAGGCGATGGCCAGCGCCGCCGGCCGGTCCCATGAACCCGCACTCACCCAGGACGGGACCAGAGTGGAGGTGGCGGCCAACATCGGCTCCGATACCGACGCCGCCCGAGCGGTGGAAGCAGGAGCGGAAGGAGTGGGCCTGTTCCGCACCGAGTTCCTGTTCCTCGACCGCACTGGTCCAGTGTCCGAGGAGGAGCAGTACGAAGCCTACCGCCTGGTGCTATCCAGCTTCGGTGACCAGCTGGTAGTGGTCCGCACCCTCGACGTGGGGGGCGACAAGCAGGTTCCCGGCATCGAGATCGGCGAGGAACTCAACCCCTTCCTCGGCCTGCGAGGGATCCGGCTCACGCTGGCCAGGCCCGCCCTGATGCAAGCCCAGCTGAGGGCCTTGCTCAGAGCCGGTACTGCGGGGAGGCTGGCGATCATGGCTCCCATGGTCTCCGGCTTGGGTGATCTGATGGACTTCCGCGGGGCGCTGGCCGAGGCCGAGCAGTCCCTGACCTCCGACGGCTTGGCGCATGCCACCGGTTACCAGGTGGGGATCATGATCGAGGTTCCCTCAGCCGCGCTGGTAGCGTCTCGGCTAGCCCCGCTTGTGGACTTCTTCTCCATAGGGACCAACGACCTCACCCAATACACCCTGGCGGTGGACCGGACGAACGCATCGGTCGCCGCCCGCGCCGACTCCTACGATCCGGCAGTCCTCCGGCTCATCTCGGAAACCGCCACCGCCGCCCGGTCCCACGGTCGCTGGGTAGGGGTGTGTGGCGAGATGGCGGGCGATCCCCTGGCAGCTCCGGTGCTCATCGGACTGGGCGTCGAGGAGCTGTCGGTGGCGATTCCGTCCGTGGCTACTATCAAGGACCGGGTGCGCGCTCTGAACGTCGAGAGCTGCCGGGAGGTGGCTACCCGATGTCTGGCGGCTGCGGACGGCCAGGAAGTACGGCGTCTCCTGAGCGAGATGTGATCAGGCGGGGCTAGGGGGTAGGTCCGGCCGTCACCCCTCGACCGACAGGAGGGCTCGAAAGTCGGCGATGACGGCCTCGCCGTCGTCACCCTCCACCTCCACCGAGATGGTGGTGCCACTAGTTGCCCCCAGTTTGAGGATCCCGAGCATGCTCTTGGCATTCACCGTCTTGCCACGGGCAGTCACGGTGATGGTCGACGGAGAGGCCTTGGCCCGCTTGACGAACTCGGCCGCCGGTCGAGCGTGGAGCCCGGCCGGGTTGGTAATGGTGATGTCAGCCTGCATCCTCACTCTTCCCGTTCTCGGCAGATTTCCGTAAGCCTAACCCGGGCGCATGCCTCCCGGGGTGGGCAACCTTCCGCGGAGCCCTTCCTGACAGGTTCCTACCGGATGGGGAGTAGGGCACCGGTATAGCATGGGATCATGGGCGATCCCATCCACTGTGACCTTGCCGGACGCCTCGCCACAGCCGGTGGGGTGGTGATGGTGATCGGAGGCTTCGACACCGGTAAGTCGACCTTCGCCGCCACCCTCATCAGGTCGGCCCTGGCCATCGGGGGCACCGTCGCTTATATCGACAGCGAACTGGCCCATCCGACGGTGGGGCCCCCTACCTGTGTGAGCATCAAGTGGCTTCGCTCCGACGGCGATCTGGCCGGCTTGCAGCTAGCCGACGATCTGCGTTTCGTGGGAGCTATCTCTCCGGAACGATTCCTGCTACCCCAGGTGGCCGGGGTAGCCGCGCTAGTCGATTCGGCCCGAGTGGAGGCGGACTTGGTAGTCATCGATACCAGCGGGACCGTATCCGGGGTCACTGGCCAGACCCTCAAATACCACAAGGTAGAACTGACCCGCCCAGACGCCGTCGTGGCCTTCCAGAGAGGATCCGAGATGGAACCGCTGGCGGGGCTACTCCGGCGGTTCCTCTCCGTGGAAGTCACTACGGTGGCTGCTCCCAGCGGTGTGATACCCATGGGCCCCGAGGAACGCATGGACCTGCGGGCTGCCCGGTTCCTGGAGGCCCTCGCGGAACCTCTGCGGCGCTGGCAGGTCCGGCCGACCGTTTTCTCCCCCAGCCTCCCGGCCGGGTTCGACCTCTCCCGACTCGACCGGCTGATCGTCGGGGTACATGACCGGACCGGACGCTGCCTGGGGCTGGGTGTGCTGGAGTTCGAAGGGACCGGCCTGCGGGTACGAACCGCCTTCGGGGAGGGAATGGCCGGACTCCGCCTCGGTTCGGCGCATCTCGATCCGGAACGCTTCCACACCACCGATGTCAGCCTCAGGGAAGTGATGTTCGGGCTCGAGCAGCTCCCTACGGTCGGGTAACTGCCACGGCGGGCTCCGGCGGGTGCCGTACCCGATCTGGGGCAGCCTGAGAACGATGAAAAGCCCGAGGAACCTTCACCGAATTCCACCGCACTTCCCCTGACGGATTCGCTCGGCTCCAGCACCTCGGGCTTTCACGTAGAAATCTACCCTGTCTCCGGGCTGGCATCAAGTATCCTCCCGACCATCATCATCATTTTTTTCCCAATGTAAACATTAGGCAAAAGGAGCCCCGAAGGTGGTTATCCACTGAATCCCCAGCGGTTATCCACAGGCACCGTAGAGAAGATTCCAAGGGTTTTTTGGCAGCGGGGCCAGCCCCTCAGCGTCCGAATCCGGTCCGGACCAGCGGCCGGAATGAGAGATCCACCAGCTCGTATATCTCAGCGAACACATACTGGAAGGTCTCCTCGGTGGCTTGGTCGACGTCCACCCGTCCGAACAGGTAGATGGCGCCGTCCCGGTCGATGGCGAAGTGAACCCGCCAGGATCGTTGATTGCGGAACAGGATCTGGCGATGTACCTCCCCCACCCGGTGCCTGGGGGCCGGCAACACGTACGCCTCGAAGGCCACGGTCAGATCCCCGGGAGTCACCCAGACCGTAGTGAAGTCCCGGGTCTGCTGGGCCATGCGAACTGCCCAGCGCTCCTCCACCAGCTCGGCGGCCACCACATCCGACTCCGGGTCCTCGACCCAGGTCTCGAATATCTTTCCCAAGCGGCGGGAGAGGTCAGTCCGTAGCATGCGTAACACCCTGATAGAGCTCCAGGAGACGATCGGTGGCCATGTCCCAGCCGAAGCGCCGGCCTGCCGCCCGGGCACCCTCCGCCAGCCGGGCACGTTCCGTCGGGGATTCGAGAATCCTCAGCAGGGCCTTGCCGTAGTCGACCGGTTCCCAGCCATCCACTAGCAGGCCTGAGGTGGAGTCGCGCACCACATGTCGGAGACCTCCCACGTTGGCGGCTACTACCGGGAGGCCGGTGGATTGGGCTTCGGCCGCTACCAGTCCGAACGACTCGCTACGGGAGGGTACGATCAGGACGTCCGCCGCCTGGTAGAAGACCGGAAGGCGGCCATGAGGTTGGACATTCCACCAGGTCACCGCCTCAGACAACCCCAGACCCTCCACCGCCTTGCGTACCAGCCGATATTCGGCCTCGCCCGAAGGACCGCTCGGCCCGCCCACCACGTGCAGGCGAACAGCCGGAATCCGGTCTCGGACCATCGCCAGCGCTTCCACGGCCACGTCCAGGCCTTTGAGCGCTTGGATGCGTCCCACGAACAGCACCGTCGGAGCATCGTCCATTCCCAGGGCGCGGCGGGCCTCTCGCCGGTCTCCCGGTGCGAACAGCTCGAGGTCGACCCCGGGCGGGTTGACGCACACCCGACCCGGATGGGCTCCGTAATGGTCGATCAGCTCGACCGCCTCGTTGTCGGTAGAGGCGATCACGCAGTCCGAGAGGTCGATCACCTCCTCCTCGGCCGCGATCCGCAGCAGCGGTTCGGGCGGTTGCCCGGGGCGGCGGGTGGCGTCCTTGACCCGGCCGAGGGTGTGGAAGGAGTTGGCCAGCGGTAACCCGGTCAACTGCTTGACGATCAGCCCGGCCCAGCCGGACAGCCAATAGTGGCTATGGACCAGGTCGAACCGATCGTGGCCGGGCCGGGAATCATCCATGGCGATGGTGACCTGGGCGGCGAAGTCCTCCACGAAGTTGTCCAGCCTGCTGAGGGGCATCGGTCGGGGCGGACCGGCGGTGGTGTGTACCACCCGATACCCGGTGGGCGCGTCGACCACCTCAGGTGACGACTGGTCGGCGCGCCTGGTGAACACCGTGACGTCCACCCCCCGGCGAACCAGGCTGGTCGCCAGACCGTCGATGTAGACGTTCATCCCACCGGCATCGCCTGCTCCTGGACGGTCGAGCGGTGAGGTGTGCATGGACAGGAAGGCCACCCGGCCGATCATCCGGCACCCTCGACCAGATAGACGGACCGGGGACGGGCGCCCATCCGGTACTTGTAGATCTCGTCACCCTTCAGGAAGTCGAAAACCGCCAGACCCTGGTCGATGGCCATCCGGACCATTTCGCTGAGCATCACGACACCGGGCGAGGCGTGGCTCAGGCCCGGATCGTAGGCCGAGTTGTACAGGTAGTAGCCGGTGTCATCCGCGTAGCTGACTGCTGCTGCGGCCAGGGCAGAGTCGTCACCGTAGAGCGCATCTAGTCGCCAGCCGTCTCCCGCAAGCAGATCCGCGAAGAGGGCGGCCATCCGATCGGTCATGAACCTACCCTTGCGGCCCTTGGCAAGCCTATGCAGCCGGAAGAAGTCCTCCAGGGCCGGTCCGGGCCGGTCGAAGCTGACTAGGCGGGGCACGCCCAGGGATGCCTCGAACCGCCTGCCCTTGCGGCGGGTCTCGTGCCTCTGCTTCTTGCCGAGCATCGATAGGTAGGCGTCGAAAGAGTCCGGCAGGTGGAGCACCATGGTGGTGGTGTGCAGGTCTCGCCGGTAAGCCACCCCCGCCCGTGCCAGTGCCCTGCCAACGACCTCGGCCGCCGTCGCAGGTAGGGAGTCGAACCGGAACCTCGCCCCGGGGGCCAACCTCCCGAACCGATCGGCCAGCAAGTCCAGGCTGTCCCCCTTTGGAGACCGGTAGTCGACCAGGTTCTCGTGACCGAGTAACCCGAGGCCGTCGGGGCCTTCCACCAGCACCACTTCCCCGCGCCCATCGGCCAGCACTTCGGGCCTGTGGCCGGGAGCGGCCGTGTGCCGCCAGATGGTGCTCAGGAAGTGCCGGTCGGCGAACGGCCCGATCCTCGGTGCAGCCGGTTGGTGGTCATCGGCCGTCGTGAACGCCAGCGGCTCACGGGCCGGAGAGGTCGGGCTTACCATCCCGCTCCGTCATGATCCGGCTGCCAGGTGGGTCGGATCCGACACCGACCTGTCACGAGCCGCCTCCTCCTACCGGCAGACCCGGCTGATGGTGGGATAAGGGTTGACCGCCGCACTAGTCCGGCCGTTCGGGTGAAGCTGGAAGTGCACGTGCGGAGGGGTCCCGCGGGCATTTCCAGTGTCGCCGTTGTAGGCGATGACCTGGCCGCGGGTGACTCGCGACCCGGTGGCGATTCCCGGCGCATAGCCGTCGAGGTGTGCGTAGTAGTAGTCCACCCCGTTGTTGGCCGATAGCCACAGGGCGATGCCACCCAATCCCCCGTTCCTGAGCAGGATCGAACCGTTGCTCACCGCCAGCACCGGCTGGCCCCTGGGAGCGAACAGATCGGTGCCCTTGTGTCTGCGGCCACCGGACCTCGGGAAGCCCCAGTCGTTGATGAAGGAGGTGGCCGCCGGGTCCATGGGGCAGACGAACCCGGGCGTGACCGAGAATGCAACCCCACCGGCCCCGCCCGAGCGGCGGGCAGCTTCCAGAGCGAGGATCCGGGCTTGCTCGGCCTGGCGCTGCTGGTAGAGCCGCTGGCACTCGCCCTTCAGCTGGCGGGCGGCATCCAGAGCTTCATCGGTGGCCCCGGCCAGAACCTGCGCCACCTGGTGCGCCTCTGCCTCCAGCAGCAACAGTTGGGTGGTCTGATCATCCAACTCCTCCTGCATCGCCTCGGTCTCGGCCACGACGATCACCAGCCGGTCGACCGCCGCCGCCCGCTCGTTGGTGATCGAGTTCAGGAACTCCTGGCCGGTTAGCAACTGATCGACGGATCGGGTGAGCAGGGCGATGCCGCTCATCTCCGTGTCGGCCGCCATGTACGCTTCCACCGCCCATGCCACCACCTGATCATGCAGGGCTTCGATCTCCTCGTTGCGTTCCGCTATCTGATCGAACAAGCGGCCGGCCCGGTCCGACATGACCTCCCGGTCCGAGTAGAGCATCGCATACTGTGCCTGGGCGGCGTCTCGCTCCTCGATCGCTGCGTCGAGCCTCTCTTTCGACTCCCGATAGTCAGCACACGCCGCGTCGACCTCCGCCTCGGCGACCGCAACAGAAGGAGAAGGCGGAAGGACGGTGGCGGTAACCAGCAGCACTATCAACAGGATCCGGGGGAAGCTCTTAGGCATCGCACCGAGGCTAGGCGTTCTATGGACTCAAACTCAATCCGAGACCGACCGGGAGCTACGAGTCGGCCGTCGAGGCGAGTCGAGCGGTCGGACCCCGGCTCAACCCACCAGTGGGAAGAAAGCAGCTACCGCCAACATCGGACCGTCGAAGGAAGCCAGTGCGCCACCGGGCCGGGCAGCCATCTGTATCTGCCCGGTTCGGAAGGCAGAGCCGATTCCCCGGCCGGCGATGACCGAGAAGGCCATGACCAACCCGATGAAGAACCATCGTAGGTAACCGAAGCTCGGAAGGTCCGAGAGGTTGGCCACTGCCAGGGCTGCCAGCACCATCACTATCGACGCCATCGTATAAGGGCTGATCAAACGGGACCGGCTGCGGTCGGTGACTTGCCCGATGACGGCACCCAGGATGGTGATGATCAGCAAGCCGGCTATGGTGCGCTCCCCGTTGCTGGCAACCACCCGGGCCAGCAGGATGGAGGACACCGACAGCGAGGCGATCAGCGCGGCCACCGACGAAGCAGCCAGCATGGTCAGATCCCGGGCTGAGGGCCGCGCAATTGCGCAGCCCATGACCATCGCCACCGAGAGGGCGGCACCAATGCCCAGTCCAGCCAGTCCGAAGGTGCTACTGGCCGCCATCGACACCAGCACCGCAGCCAGCAGCGGCGGGTAATCGATGCGGAAGTCTCCGTCGGAGGAGGACATCGCCAGATCCATGATCCACATGGCCGCCACCCCGACCCACAGCGCCACGAGATAGCCGGGCCCCAGAACGTTCGCCCCCAGGAGCAGCAGGGTCACACCGGCCAGTTTCAGGGTCTCCAGCCCCCCTCCCCCTTCCATCGCCGACATCGTCTGGCCTCCCGACACCGGGGGTATCACCGCCAACTCGTCATCGTCCGTGACCGGGTCGCCCGCCACCCCCTCGAGTCCGTTCTTCCAGATCCGAGCGGTCCCCAGGTGCTGCTGGAAGTCCGCGCCGTAACGCGCCACCAAGCCATCCACGACCTCTCCGACCGTGCCTCCGTCGATGTCTACCTGTGTGGTCCCCGCAACCTCGCGGAGGTTCGCGAAAAGTCTTACTCTCGCCATCGGCTAAAGGCTACTCGCATTCTTGGCAGGCGCGCGCCATTCATGCCCGCCGCGCCGGACGGTCACGGTTGCGCTGCTCCATCCCGCCCGGCACGGTCCGGCCCGCCAGTGGCATCGAGCAACCACTCCAGGTAGCCAGGACCAGTTCCCTCCAGAGGGATCATCACGATGGATGGCAGTTCATAACTGTGCAGCCGCCGGATAACTTCGCAGATCGCTTCGAAGTTGGTGTCCACCGACTTCACGAGTACCGCATGCTCAAAGTCGGTCTCCACCTCACCACCCCATCGAAAGCAGCTCAAGATGGGCCAGGTCTGCGCGCAGGCCGCCAGACGATCCTCCACCAGCGCCTCCATTATCTGCCTAGCCTCCGCCCGAGTGCCGCAGGTGACCGTGATCTCTACCGGTTTCATATACTCATTCTCCTCCATCTCTTGGGTACCCACCCATGCGCACCGTCCACCGTAGATGAAGCACCGGCCCGGCGGTTACGGAGCAGTCCGTACTACCAACCTTGCGGAGCCGGTTTGCCCTCGGAGTATCCGGCTGCCGATTGCACCCCCACCAGAGCCCGCTCATGGAACTCGTCGATGTTGCGCGCCCCCATATAGGTGCAGGCCGAACGGACCCCAGCCACCACCCGGTCGATCAGATCCTCCACGCCCGGTACCTCCCGGTCGAGATACATCCGCGAACCGGAAATCCCCTCCTCGAACATGGTCTTGAGTGCTCGCTGGTAGGGCGTGTCGTTCCGGGTGCGCCGCCGGACGGCCCGTCTGGAAGCCATCCCGTAGTTCTCCTTGTAGACCCGCCCCTGCGAGTCGCGCATCGCCTCGGCCGCCGATTCGTAGGTGCCGGCAAACCAGGTTCCGATCATCGCGCTGGCCGCGCCTCCCGCCAGGGCCAGTGCCACGTCACGGGGATGTCGCAGCCCGCCGTCGGCCCAGATGTGGGCACCCCGCGCTCGGGCTGCCGCGGCACACTCCACCACCGCGGAGAACTGCGGACGCCCGACCCCGGTCATCATGCGGGTCGTACACATCGCTCCCGGACCGACCCCCACCTTCACTATGTCGGCCCCGGCGTCCAGCAGGTCGTTGACCCCCCAGGCGGTCACCACGTTGCCCGCCACCAGCGGGAGATCGTCGACCGCAGCCCGGACCTCGCCGAGGGCCTCCATCATCCGACCCTGGTGCCCGTGAGCGGTATCGACCACCAGGATGTCCACCCCGACCGCGGCCAGCTTGGCCGCCTTGGCACCGGCATCGCCACTTATCTCGACCGCGGCTGCCACCAGCAACCGGCCGTGACTATCGGTGGCCGGATCGTAGAGGGTGGACCGGATGGCGCCCTGCTCGGTGATCACCCCGACCAGCCCACCTTGGGCATCGACCACCGGGGCGAGGTGAACCCGGCGCTCGGCCAGCGCGTTGTACATCGCCTCCGGATCCAGCTGCGTCGAGAGAACGATGGGGTCCTCGGACATCACCTCGCTCAGTGGCGTGAAGGGATCAGCCCCCTCCAGGTCGATCTTGGTGACGATCCCGACCGGACGGTCCAGCGCGTCCACCACGATCACTGCCCCGTGGGAACGCTTGTTGATAAAGGCTCGAGCCGTGTGGATGTTGTCGTGCGGGCTGAGCGTCAGGGCGGTGTCGACCACTCGATGAGCCTGCTTCACGGTCGCCACCATATCGGCGATAGCCTCTATCTCCACGTCCTGAGGCAGTACCGCCACCCCACCCCGGCGGGCGACGGTCTCCGCCATGCGCCGGCCTGCTACGGCGGTCATGTTGGCCACCACCACCGGAGTGCTGGTACCCACGCCGTCGGGCGGGCTGAGATCCACGTCGAGGCGGGATCCCACCTCGGAATAGGAGGGCGCTAGGAAGACATCGGCGTAGGTGAGGTCGTGTCCGGGTAACGGATCGTTGATGAACCGCAAGTAGCCTCCCGCGGCGCGCGTCCAGTCTCAGTATGTCACAAGCGTAAGCCCCGGTCGGTGACTTACGTATCCGGTGGGTGGTCTACGGTGGACTCGGTCGGGCCGGCCGGGTCCGGCTCCTCGGCCTTCTGCCTGCGCCGCCTGAGTAGGACGAAGATCATGTAGGCCGCCACCAGAACTGCCAGGACGATCGCTCCCCACACGAAGAACCTGCTGCGATCCGGACCCGGAAGTTCCGACACGGCGTGCAACTCCCGGCCACCATCGCCCAGCGAGATGTTCCACACCAGGGTGTTGCCGACTTCGGTATTGGCGTTGCTGATCACCAGATCACCGGGTAGCACCACAGTGAGGCGAATGTCGAAGATCTCGTCCAGCATCGCCAGATCCAGGGGCATCGGGCTGGCTTGCATCTCCTCCTGGACCAGGCCGGCCAGGTCGTCGGGGATCACGAGTTGGAAGGTGAAGGTGTCGTCTTCCCGGTCGGGTGCGATATCGGTGAGGAAAGAGAACAGGTCAGCGCCCGGGAAGTCACCGACCAGGGCCGGCAGGGCGACTATCTGGTGGAGATCTTCGAGTGTCTCGAAGTCCTTCCATGCGCGCACCCCTTCGTAACCGCCACCCGTAACCACCTCCGCCTGCCATCCGGCGGGAGTCATCTCGTCATCGATCGCCTGCTCACCACCCAAAGCTCCACCGGCCAGCATGGCCAGCTCCTCGTCCACCGAAAGCTCGATCGATAGCCTTCCGCTCCCGTCCTCCTCGATCATCAGGTCGGTGTGGACCCGCAGCTCGCAAGCAGCCAGCACGAGAACGGCTACGCCGATGATCAACCAGTTGCTGAGCCGTCGGACCTTCATGTGTTACCCCTACCTTTGCTCGTCGTCGACTGCCGACTTATCTTTCCCCGGTCGCCGAGGACAGCAGACCGAGCGGACCTGCGATCGTTACGGTAACACCGTCGGGAGCATCTACCGAGAAACCGGCAGGCGACTGTTCGAACGGCGGAACGGGATAGTCACTCAACCGCCGGATGCGGTCACGCCACATCTCGACCTCGTCGACCACTAGGACCAGTTCGCATCTATACCCATCCGCCGCACCGTCGACCTCGCTCGATGAGGTCAACTCCAGCATCCGCCCGTCCCCCATGTCCAGCAACACACCCCGATCGGCCGGAGCCTCGCCCATGGCCTCCTGCTCGAACAGGTCGATGCGGGGAAGTCCAACAACCTGGTTATAGAAGTAGATGCTCCGCTCTATGTCCCGGCAGGGCAGAACCACCCTCAGCTGCTGCACCGTCGACTTGGGCCGGGCAGGCCCGCTGAGCACGGCCTTCGCCTCGCCGACCGTGAACCGGCCCTCGGTCACCTCCCGCCCGACCACCAGACCGGCGAGGGAGCGTCCATCCACCTCGATCGAGGTGAGCATGCGCAGATCGTCCAGGTGCCGGACTCCCCCTGAGGCGATGACCGGCTCGTCCACGTACTCGAGGGCGGTGCGGAGGATCTCCAAGTCGGGTGCCTCGGTGAGCACGTCTCGCCGGGCATCGGCTACGAAGAACCCGCTCACCCCGCACGAAGCCATCTCGAGCATGACCTCTTCCAGAAAGCGGCCTGAGTCGGAGGTCCAGCCGCGGGTGACCAGCTCCTCGTTCTCCAGCACGTCGATGGAAACCATCATCCGGTCCGGGTAGTCACGGCACAGGTCCCACACCATGGTGGGGCTCTCGATAGCGGCGGTGCCCATCACTATCTTACAGGCGCCTCGCCCGATCAACCGGGCTGCTTCCCGCTCGGAGCGGATCCCGCCTGCCACCACCACCGGCAACTCCAGCGCTTCGAGCATCCGGTCTATGAGGGGACGGTTGCGATACGAGCCGTAGGCGGCGGCGTCGAGGTCGACTACCAGCAGGTGGTCTACGCCCTTGTCGACCCAGCCTCGGGCCCGGTCGAGTGGATCGGCGTCGAGGGACGTAACATCTTCGAGGCTCCCCCGCCCGAGGCGGACGGCGCGCCCTTCGAGAATGTTCACCCGGGCGTAAAGATCCACATATTCAGTCTACACGAGGCGGGAGGCGGGCGGGCGGGAGTGACGCGGACGGCGCGGGATGGCTATCCTCTGCCCCACTTCCTCGGGTCGGTCCGACCCTCTTCCCCTGGACAGCGGTAGATAGAAAGCCGCAGAAACTACAAGGATGTAACTACACTCACGGATCCCATTCCCGTACGGGAATGGGATCAGGAGCTATGGCGCGGCAGTCGTCCAGTAGGGTGGACACGCGGGGAGGGTGGCATGCCACAAACGGATCGAGGACTTCGGATCGAGCGCAAGTTCACCACCGAAGACCAGGATCCGTACGAAAGTCTGGACTGGGCTCACCGAAAGTCCCGGATCACCAACCCGGACGGGTCGGTGGTGTTCGAGATGGACGGCGCCGAGGTACCTTCCACCTGGTCGGCCGTAGCAACCGACATCATCGTCTCGAAGTACTTCCGCAAGGCCGGCGTTCCCCAGACCTCTCGGGATGGGAAACCGCTCACCGACGGGGCGGGCGATCCCTTGCTTGGTACCGAGCACTCGGCTCGGGACGTGTTCGACCGGCTGGCTGAGACCTGGCGCTACTGGGGTGAGCAGTTCGGATATTTCGAGGATGCCACCCATGCTCAGGCCTTCGAGGATGAGATCAAGTACATGCTCGCCCATCAGGTGGCGGCGCCCAACAGCCCGCAATGGTTCAACACCGGACTGGCCCACAAGTACGGCATCACAGGTACCCCGCAGGGCTTCTGGTACCTGGACGAGGAGGCCGGTGAGGTCGTCGCATCATCCGACGCCTACACCCGGCCAGCCCCGCACGCCTGCTTCATCCAATCGGTGGCCGACGATCTGGTCAACGACGGGGGGATCATGGATCTCTGGGTCCGGGAGGCCCGCCTGTTCAAGATGGGTTCGGGAACCGGATCGAACTTCTCGAGCCTGCGAGCCGAGGGTGAGCCGCTGGCCGGAGGGGGCAAGAGCTCGGGCCTGATGTCGTTCCTCAAAATCGGTGACCGGGCGGCCGGGGCCATCAAGTCGGGGGGAACCACCAGGAGAGCAGCCAAGATGGTCATCCTCGACGTGGATCATCCCGACATCGAGGAGTTCATTTCCTGGAAGCAGGTAGAGGAGCAGAAGGCTCGGCTGCTCATCGAGCACGGCGGCTTTCCCGCTGACTTCAACGGCGAGGCCTATGCCACCGTGTCGGGCCAGAACTCCAACAACTCGGTGAGGGTCGACAGCCGTTTCCTCGAAGCGGTAAAGGCCGGCGACAGCTGGGATCTGATCAACCGGGTGGACGGTCAGGTCGCCAGGACGGTGGATGCCTCGGGGATCTGGCGCCGAATCGCCGAGGCGGCCTGGGCTTGCGCCGATCCGGGTATTCAGTACCACTCCACGATCAACGAGTGGCACACCTGCCCCGAGGGAGGCGAGATAAGGGCATCCAACCCGTGCTCGGAGTACATGTTCCTCGACGACACCGCCTGCAACCTGGCCAGCCTCAACCTGGTGGCTTTCCTGGACAAAGCCACCGGCAAGTTCGACATCGAGTCATACCTGCATGCCATCCGGATCTGGACCATCGTCCTAGAGATCTCGGTGACCATGGCGCACTTCCCATCCCGGGCGATCGCCGAGCGCTCCTACCAATACCGGACGCTCGGGCTCGGTTACGCCAACCTGGGCAGCCTGTTGATGCGCTCCGGAGTCCCCTACGACTCCGACCGGGGCCGGGCGATCGCCGGAGCCCTAACCGCCATCCTCACCGGCGAGGCCTATGCCACCTCAGCGCGGATGGCCACCGTACGCGGCCCGTTCGCCCGTTTCGAGGAGAACCGAGAGCACATGCTACGGGTGATCCGGAACCATCGCCGGGTTGCCTACGGTGCCACCGACTTCGAAGGTCTCACCGCCGAGATACAGGGGATCGACCCCGACCTCTGTCCCGCCGAACTACTGACGGCTGCCCGGCGAAGCTGGGATCGGGCTCTGTCGCTGGGTGAGCGCCATGGCTATCGCAATGCCCAGACCACCGTGCTGGCCCCCACCGGCACCATCGGCCTGGTGATGGATTGCGACACCACCGGCGTCGAACCCGATTTCGCGCTGGTGAAGTTCAAGAAACTGGCCGGAGGGGGTTATTTCAAGATCGCCAACCAGTCGCTTCCCCCGGCTCTGCAGCGCCTCGGCTACACGACGGGCGAGATCCAGGACATCCTCGAGTACGTCATCGGTACTTCATCGCTGGCCGGCGCACCCTACATCAACCGCGCCACTCTGGCCGCGCTCGGCTTCACGGAGGCGGATCTGGCCAAGGTCGAGGCGGCTCTCCCGGGTGCCTTCGAGCTGGCTCATGCTCTCAATGGCTTCGTGCTAGGCGACGTAACGCTTCGCCGGCTGGGATTCTCGGAGGAGGAATACACGGCCGACGGGTTCGATCTGGCCAGGGCACTGGGCTTCGATGCGGACCAGGTGACCCAGGCCAACGACTTCATCTGCGGTCGCCAGACCATTGAAGGCGCCCCCCATCTGAGGGAGGAACACCTGCCGGTGTTCGACTGCGCCAACCGCAACGGTCGCTACGGCCAGCGGTTCATCCACCACACGGGCCACATAAGGATGCTGGCCGCCACCCAGCCGTTCATCTCGGGCGCTATCTCGAAGACGATCAATATGCCCAACGAGGCAACCGTGGATGAGGTGGCCGACGCTTACCTGATGTCCTGGGAACTGGGAATCAAGGCCATGGCTCTGTACCGGGACCGTTCCAAGGCCTCCCAACCCCTGTCGGTCTCATCCGACGATGGGGCATCCGAGGATGAATCCCTCACCGAGATAGCGGAAGCGCTGGAGCACGAGGCAGGCTTGGCCTGGGGTCGGTTCCCGGCCGGTGCCTCCCCCACCGAGGCATACGCCAACCATCCCCGGCCCCGCTTCCTGCTCCCTTCCCGCCGGGCTGGCTGGACCCAGGAAGCCCGGGTGGGTGGCCACAAGGTGTACCTGCGTACCGGCGAGTACGAGGATGGCACCCTGGGTGAGATCTTCCTGGACCTAGCCAAGGAAGGCGCCACCCTGCGCGGCATCCTGGCCAGCTTCGCCATCGCGGTGAGCAAGGGCCTCCAGTACGGCGTGCCCCTCGAGGAGTTCGTGGACACCTTCATCTTCCAGACCTTCGAACCCCGCGGCATCGTGGAGGGCCATCCCAACATCAAGATGGCCAATTCGATCATCGACTACATCTTCCGGGCGCTCGGCGTCGAGTACTTGCACCGTGACGAGCTTGTCCAGGTACCGCCGGACCGCTCGGCCAGCGACCTCCCCGAGCCGCCAGCCGGACTGGCCGCCGAGGCCGGACGGCAGATGGAGCTGAGCGAGGCGGTGAAGGAGGGCGATATCGCCGCCCAGTCCGCCGCGGCGGCGTTCGTGGACGCCCCCACCCGCCCGGCGGTGCGCCCGGTCACCGGGAGCCGATCGCCGGTCGGCACCGGTAACGGTTCCAGGGCACCGGCTTCGCAGGGTCTGCAGGTTGCCCTGCTCGACCCGACACCCGTGTCCGGCGGGATGGCGGGCGATGCACCGGTATGCTCGTCCTGCGGTCATATGACCGTCCGGAGCGGCGCCTGTTTCATCTGCCTGACCTGCGGCGACACCACCGGCTGTAGCTAGAAGGGATCGCACTCTCTCCGTCTCTTCCCGCGGAGTCGAGCACTACCGCACCGAGGAGAACTCATGAAGTGGCAACCCATCACTGCGCTCGGAGACGATTGGGAGAAGCTGGCGGTAGCAGAGCTCCGACTGCTGGCGGGAGTGTGGCTCGAGCATAAGGAGTCGCTGCAAGCCACCGAGGGCCTGAGGGAGTTCAACCAACGGTTGGCCCGCGAGTGGGCGATAGAAACCGGAATCCTGGAACTCCTCTATACGCTCGACCGAGATGTCACCCAGCTACTGATCGAACGGGGCATTAGCGAGTCGTTCATATCCCACGACTCCACCGACAAGCCACCTGCCCTGGTGGCGGCCTACCTCCGGGACCAGAAGGAAGCCGTCGACTGGCTTTCGAGTTCGTCGAGTCTGAACGCCCCTTCTCAGAATCCTTCATAAAGGAACTTCATGCGTTGATCACCCGCAGCCAGCGAACCGCGACGGGTATCGATCCTTACGGAAGGCATGTCGAGATAGACCTCCTCCGCGGAGCCTATAAGAAGCGACCCAACAATCCGACCCGTCCCGATGGTATCATCCACGAGTACTGCCCTGCGGAACAGGTAACGGTCGAGATGGAACGCCTCATCCAGATGCACGACCAGTATCTGCGCGAAGGGGTAGCACCAGAAGTTCTGGCGGCCTGGTTACACCATCGTTTTGTTCAGATCCATCCTTTCCAAGATGGAAACGGTCGGGTAGCCCGCTCCCTCGCTTCGCTGGTATTTCTCAGGGAGGGATGGTTCCCGCTGGTCATCAACCGGGACCAGAGAGACGACTACCTCGATGCTCTGGGAGAGGCAGACCAAGGCGATCTCAGCCCCCTGATCAACATGTTCGCCGCCGCCCAGCGCCAAACCTTGCTGAACGCTATCGGCATCGCAGGTGAAGATGGAGGTGAATAAGCCATAGCCATCCTCATGGCTATTCACCAAGTGGCTTGTTGCGTGGTTTTGCCTACGAGCTGACCAGGAACTGTACGAGCACGCCACCGGCAATCGCCACGGCAAATACGTAGCCACCGAACACTGCTAAGACCCTCGGTCTTGTCAGGCGGGCCAGGATTACGAACTCGGGTACGTTGGCAGCGGCTCCGGCGATGGTGAGAGCCACTATGGCTCCGATCCCGACACCGGCTGATTCCAGCGCGTCGGCGATCGGTATGAAGAGCTCGGTATTGATATAGAAGAAGGTTCCCACCGCGGCAGCCGCCGGTATCGCAATGGGGCCGGACAGCCCAGGAACTCTGGCTACCGTCTCGGCCGGAAGGAAGGCGGTGATCGCTAGGCCGATCCCGATGCCCACTACCAGCAGCGGGAGCATGGTCCTCAGCAGGGATCGGGAGGAGCGCAGAGCGGGCCGCCACTCTTGGCGAATCCCCTGCCAGGGAGTCGAGTCTGCATCAGCCATGAGATCACTGCCTCCTACTCCGAGAGGCTTCATCAACCGATCGAGGCCCACCCATTCCGCCAACAAGGCAAGCGCTAGCGCGGCCCCGAAGGTCACCACCAGATATATGACCGCGGCCGGCAGACCGACGATGATCGCTAGCGCCCCGAACAGGATCGGATCCAGGACCGGGGCGGCCACCATGAAAGCTA
This sequence comes from Acidimicrobiia bacterium, assembly GCA_965200835.1. Lineage (GTDB taxonomy): Bacteria > Actinomycetota > Acidimicrobiia > Spongiisociales > Spongiisociaceae > JAPPFW01. Next base: position 2,558,424 of record OZ241390.1, on the reverse strand, counting down.
CGTATCCGGCGGGTGACACCCCGGCTTGGCGGAGCGAGACCAGGATAGGTATGGCCGAATAGGTACAGAAGGGGGTGATGAAGCCGATCACTATCCCGCGCAGGGCAGCACGGATCGGGGAAGACCCATGAGCGACCGCAGGCGGTCGTCCCCCAGCCGCCGGCGGACCAGCGCCAACCCGAACGAGACCCCCACGAACAACGCCAGTAACTCGACGAAAAGCCAGAGGGCGTCCCGCATCATGACCGCTCAGCCTCTAACTCGTGAGCGAGGTAGGTGACCCTCGCTAGCCCCGCTGGGAGGCGCGCCGCGAGGCGATGGCTAGCGCCTTACCGGCGCTTATACAAGCCCATCAGGGTCGCCGATTCCAGGGTGTTGAAGTGCAACATGAACCCGACCACCGCGGCACTGGTGTCCGCCTCGACCGGTAATGCCTCCGCAGAGACCGCATGCACCTTGAAGAGATAACGATGCGGATGGTCGCCTTCCGGCGGGCACGGTCCTCCGTAACCGGGTTGCCCGAAGTCGGTGCGGGTCTGGAGAGCAGCTTCCGGAATGCCGGAACCATCCCCCGCGCCGGTAGCGAGTTCGTTCACGTCAGCGGGTATGTTCACCACTACCCAATGCCAGAAGCCGGATCCGGTAGGAGCGTCGGGATCGTAGCAAGTCACCGCGAAGCTACCGGTACCCTCCGGGGCATCCGACCAGGATAGGTGGGGTGAGCGGTTGCCACCCGCGCATCCGAACCCGTACCCCTCGGCGAGGATGTGCTCGGCGCCCAGGTAGTCACCATCGTCGAAGTCGGAAGAGGTGAGTGTAAGGGCCATGATCCTTCCTTAGGTAGTCCCGACCACTAATACTACACGACAAGCCGCCCAGGGGCAGGTACTCTCCCACCGATGCCACCGCAGGACACCGACCCGATCGACGGATTCGAGGAAGCGCTCGCCGACCTCGACTTCGACCGTGCCCGCAGCCTGGCCGGCCAGGCGGGTCCGGAGCGGAAGGAGGAGCTGTTCAAGATCATCCGGGTCCGTTCTGCGGAGGCCATAGACCGGGCGGAGAAACTGGCAGCCCGGATCCAGTTCCTCGCACGTGCCGATCATTACGAAGGTTTGCTGGCGCTGGCCGCTGATCCGGCCACCGAACCTTTCCTGGCCCTGCTCTCCACCGAACTGAGACGAGGGGCGACGCTCCATCTGGAAGGAGCCGTCAGACGACAGAAACGATTCCAGGCGGCTGCTGAGCGGCACATGAAGGCTGCTGCCGAGGCGCTGGTATTGCTAGATACCCGCCGGGCACAGAGCGAGTTGGCCAAGATCAATCCGAGATGGCTCACCGATTCGCAGCGGGCCGAGCTGGAAGGGCTACGTATCCAGACCGACCATGCGGATGCCGAACGGAAGGAACTGGAGACCCGGACGACCGAGGTACTGCGTGATTACCTCCCCGAGCCTCCGGTTCAACCGGCCCCGTCCGCCCGCAGGAAGCCCCGGAGCTGCTTGAGTTCCGTGTTGAAGGGTGCCCTGATCCTGACAGCCGTCATCGTGGTGCTCATCACTCGATAGGGTCCGGGCTCCCGAACATCCCACTCGCGAATTCAGAGGCAGGTTGTGGACCCAGCATGAACCAATATGCTGGACCGGCATGAACTTCTATGCGGAACCAGCATGAATTGGTATGCTGGACCGGCATGAACTCCCATGCGAGACCGGCACTAACCCGTGACGCCTCCCCAGCCTGATCAACAACCAGGTCCCAAGCCATATGTGCCTCGCATCGTCGATGCGACACTGAGCGCCGGACTCCACAACTTTGCCGGCATCCTCATCACCGGGCCACGGGCGGTCGGCAAGACCCGCACCGGCCTCCGGTTCGCCGCCTCCCAACTGCGACTCGACGATCCAGACGATCGGCACCTCTGTCAGGCCGATCCGATGGGTGCCATCATCCGCCCGTCTCCCCTCCTGATCGACGAGTGGCAGATGGTGCCCGAAGTCTTGCGGGCCGTGAAACGCCGGATCGACGATGGATCCGGTCCGGGAACCTTCCTCATCACCGGGTCGGCCCGTAATGATCTGCTCGCAGATATGTGGCCAGGCACTGGCCGGCTGATCCGCCTCCCACTGTGGGGACTGGTGGGAAGGGAGCGGTTCGGCGATGCGGCGGCCCGTTCCTTGTTCGACCGCTGGAACGATCATGAGCGGCGTTTCAGTGTCCCGATAAACCCACCGATGCTGCGCGACTACATCGAGATCGCCCTGACGAGCGGATTTCCCGAGGCCACCTTCATCACCGGAGAGCGCGAGAAGGCTCGCTGGCTCGACTCCTACTTCCAGGCAATCGTCACCCGTGATCTCCCCTCGCTCCACGTAGGGAGCGGTCGGCCCAAGGACACCCGCCAATTCCGCCGCTATCTGGAGTCCTACGCACTCAATACCGCCGGGGTCGTGGCCCACTCGACCGTCCACAGCCGGGTCGGAATCGACCGGCGTACCGCCAACAGCTACCTGGACACCTCGGTCACTCTGGGGATCATCGACGAACTACCACCTTGGGCGGGCAATCGCCGGAAGCGTCTGGTCCTGGAGCGGGTCAAGCGTCACTTTGCCGACCCTGGCCTGGCCGCCGCGGCCGCCGGCCTGACCGTCGATGACGTATATTCGATCGGAGATTTCCGAGGCCGGATCCTCGACACCTTCATCACCGCCCAGCTACGGGTGGAGGCAGAAGCCGCCGGTAGAGTGCGCCTGTTTCACCTCCGCACCGCCAACGGAGACCACGAACTCGACCTGATAGCCGAGCGTGGCCCCCATCTCTACGCCTTCGAATACAAAGCCGGTCGCTCACCCACCAGACACGATGCCCGCCATCTGATCTGGTTCAGGGACAAGGTAGCTGGCGAACGCTTCCGCGGCGGCGTCCTGTTCCACACCGGCCCCCACCGGCACCAGCTAGACCGTGACATAGAAGCAGTACCCATAGCAGGCCTCTGGGGACCTGGTCTCCCAAAGATCAACGGCTAGGTGTGTCATCTTGCACGCTGTCGGTGTCCCGTTGTGGTGCCATGGGGTCATCCTTTAAGACCAACAGGACAACGTTAGGATCACGTCCTGATGATCCCAGCTATCGGAAGTTTCGGGTTGGTAGTTGGTCGGTGGGGAGGGGTGTGACGGTTTGGGCTATTAGGTTGGTTACGTTGTTGTGGTATTCGAGGAGTCCGGTGATTATCAGGCCTGGGTGACGGCGGGCTGTCTTTTTGTGTTTATTCCAGATATGGGGGTTGACTATTACGTTAAGGAGGCCGGTTTCATCTTCGAGGTTGAGGAATATGATTCCGGTGGTGATGGCGGGGCGTTGCCGGTGGGTTACTATTCCGCCTATTTTGATGTGTGCTTGTTTGCGTCGTATTTCGAGGGCTTGGGCGATGGTGATGCAGCCGGTGGCGGTTAGGGCGGGACGGGTGAAGTGGATGGGGTGGTGGGTTGAGACTCCGGTAGCCCATAGGGACATTTGGTGGGTTTGGTGGGTGTTCATCGGTGGTAGATGAGGAAAGGTCGTCTGTTCGGTTGTCAGTGGTAGTTTGTCGGGTCCGGTTCCGGTCAGTTCACCGGCCATCCATATTCCGTGACGGCGGCCGATACCGAAGGTTGTGAAAGCTCCAGCAGCGGCTAGTCCTTCTAGGGTATCTGTGGGTAGCCCGGTGCGGTGGGCGAGGTCGGTGGGGTCGGCGAAGGGTCCCCCGGTTTGGCGGGCCGTTATGATCCGTTGTGTTTGGGCTTTTCCCAAGTTACGGACGTATCGGAAGCCTAGACGGACAGCTACCGGGTCGCGGATAGGATCGGTGATAGGCCCTCTTACGCGCCGCGAGCTGATGCTGTTGAACTCTATAGTATCGGCGGGGTCACTGGGATAAGGCTCGATAGTACATTCATCATAGGATTGGTTTATGTCAGGGTCGAGTACTATTACTCCGTGACGGAGACCATCCTGGATGAGAGTATTCGGTGACCAGAAGCCCATGGGTTGAGCGTTGAGAAGTCCGGCTAGGAATTCAGCCGGGTAGTGGTAGCGCAGCCAGGCGGACATGTAGACGATGTAGGCGAATGATACCGAGTGGCTTTCGGGGAAACCGAACGCGGCGAATCCTTGCAGTTTCTCCCAGATCTCTTGAGCACCTGGGCCGGTTACTCCTTTTGATTGCATCCCGTCGAACACTTCTTGTTTGAGGTGTGCCATCGCAGCCTCCGACCGTTTGTGGGTCATGGCTGAGCGGAGCCGATCCGTCTGTGCCGGGTCGAAGCCGGCGCATATCCGGACTAGTTCCATGAGCTGTTCCTGGAATATCGGCACACCCAAGGTACGTTCCAGGATCGGTTCGGCCAGAGGATGTGGGTAGCGGACCGGTTCCTCGCCGTTGCGGCGGCGCAGGTATGGATGGACGGAGGTGCCTTGTATGGGACCGGGTCTGATGAGCGCTACTTGGATCGCCAGGTCGTAGAAGGTTCTGGGTGTGAGGCGGGGCAGGGTGGCCATCTGCGCTCGGGACTCGACCTGGAATAGTCCTACGGTGTCGGCTCTGGTCAGCATCTCGTAGATGGCGGTTTCTTGGGGGAGGGCGGCTAGATCGATCTTCTTTCGGTGGGTTTCCTCGATGATGTCCACAGTCATATGCAGGGCGTTGAGCATCCCGAGACCTAGGAGGTCGAACTTGACGATGCCCATAGCTGCGCAGTCGTCCTTGTCCCATTGCAGCACCGTACGGTTCTCCATACGGCCCCATTCGATGGGTACTACCTGCCACAGGGGCCGGTCGGCGATCACCATGCCTCCGGGGTGGATACCCAGATGCCGGGGGAACCCGTCCAGGCGTCGGCAGATGTCATATATCAACTTGGTGGTCGACCCGGCGGGGAGTGGATCTTCGAGGGGTAGCTCGGCCGGAGCGTAGGTGTCGATGTAACGGGTCAGACCATCGGCCTGTGCCGGGGTGAAACCGAAGACCTTGGCCACCTCCCTGAGCACCGAGCGAGCCCGGTAGGTGATCACGTTGGCGACCATCGCTGCCCGGTCCCGGCCGTAGTGGCGGTAGCAGTACTGGATGACTTCCTCACGCCGGTTCGCCTCGAGGTCCAGATCCAGATCAGGTGGGCGGCCTCGTTCCTCCGAAAGGAACCGCTCGAACGGTAGACCCAGTCGGATAGGATCCACTCTGGTAAGGCCGAGACAGCAACAAACCGCCGAATCAGCCCCCGAGCCTCTTATCTGGCAGAGGATGTTCCTATCCCTGGCGAAGTTGACTATGTCCCACACCACTAGGAAGTAGCCGGCGAATCCCAGACGGCCGATCACGTCCAGCTCATGGGACAACCTGGCCATCGCCCGACCTTCGATGCCCCCTGCCCCATCCGGATATCTTTTTCGAGCTCCTGCCAGGGTCAGATACCGTAGGTAATCCAGCTCGCTGCGGAACCCGTCCGGTACGGGGAAATCCGGCAACCGGGGCGCCACCAGCCGCAGGTCGAAGGCCAGCTCCCGACCCAGACGGGCGGCCCGTTCCACCGCTCCCGGATACCTGCCGAACCTGGTGGCCATCTCTGCCGGTGTTTTCAGATAGGCTTCGTCGGTTGCCGGCCGGAAACCGTCATGATCAGCCAGGGAACGGCCCCCTCTTATCGCCCCCAGCACCTCTGCCAGGTCGGCATCCCGACGATCCGCATAGAACACGCAGTTGGTAGCTACCACCCCCAGACCCAGCCGGGCGGCCACCTCCCACAACAGATCGTTACGCCCGTCGTCCCCGGGCATCCGATGATCCCACAACTCGACAAAGAGCCGCTCCCCGAAAACCTCCCGCAGCCGGCTGGCAGCTCGTAACGCCACCCTCATATCACCAAGACGGGCTGCCCAGGGCACCGACCCCCGCCGGCAACCCGTGAGAGCCACCAACCCGTCACCCTGCCCGGCCGCCTCCACCAGATCCTCCCACCGGTAAACCGGACGATTCTTCTCCCCTCGCAGCTGGGCGTCGGTAACCAGCCGACTCAACCGGACATACCCCTGCGGGGAGGGAGCCAACACCACCAGATGCTCCACTTCCCGCCCAGAATCGTCACGACCGGCAGGATCGCCAGCCGGCAGCGAAAGCTCCACCCCATACACCGTCGGTAAGCCCACTTCCCGAGCCGCTTGCCAGAACCTCACCAACCCGTAGAAACCATCACGATCAGTGATCGCCAGAGCCTCGTAGCCGAGCTCCGCGGCCTGTTGCACCAACCGTTCAGGAAACGAAGCCCCTGCTAGGAACGAAAAATTGGAATGAGCATGCAACTCCGCGTAACGAACACCCATCACGATGCCTGTCAGTCGTAGACCCCGACCAGCACCGCACCATCCCCGGTTATCCGGCACAGCACAGCACCAGCGGAGGTGACTATCTGATAGAGGTCGAAGGGTTCTTCCCCCGTCCACCACCGGCCAGTCCTCTTCCAGGGTCCCGCCCAGGCCACCACCGGTTCCCACCGGCTGGCCAGCCGCACTCTGGTCGGGACACCGGCGTCCCATTCCATGTCCAGAAGCTGCGGTCGGGGCGGCACCAGAGCCGGGGACGGCTGGGGAACCTTCCCCGGCCAGGGCGACTCCAACGGACGAACCGGTTTGGGGAACTCCTCTCCCCAGCGGGTCCACTGAACCCGCTCAACCGGGTCACGCCCCCCCTGTGGGCGTGCTTGCAGCACCGAGTCCGGACCCAGGATGGATCTGGTTCTCTCCAGAGCCCGCTCGGCCTCCACCCGCCCCTTCGTATCCTCCAGCAGCGTCGGCTGGTATCCCTCACCGGACAGATCCGCCGGTATCAGCTTCAAACGAACCAGCCCACCCGGCACACCCCCGGTCTCTACCCATGCCCGGAGCTGCCACCACACCCGCTCGGCTACTGACCGCCTGTCGAATGGTTCGGCACTCCTCCACACCCGCACCCGGGTTTGACCGTCAGCGGATTCCGCCTCGACCACCACCCGATAAGGAGCCACCTGATGCTGATCCAACAAACCCATCAGCCGCCCGGCCAAGCGACGGGCAGCAAAACCCACCTGCTCCAATAGGCACAAAGGAACCTCGAAGATATCCTCCACCGACAGATCAACCGGAACCCGCCGAGGTAACACCGTCCGGTCCTCACCGCTAGCCAACCGGTGAGCCTCCAAACCTGCCGACCCGAACCGGGAAACCACCGCAGCACGGGGAAGAGCCGCCAGCCTGCCGAGGGTGGTAACCCCCAACCACTTGAATGTCGCTACCAGCTCGTCGGTATCGAGAACCGATACATCCAACTCGGACAGGAACGCCTGATCATCGGTCACTATCGAAATCGGATCAGCCAACCGGGCAGCCCAATACGCCGCAAAAGGACCACCCGCAACCCCGAAACGTGTCCCTTCTGCCAACCGGTTCACCACTGTGACAACCCGATCCACCACAGCTTGCTCCCCCCCGTAGTAGCGGACCGCCCCATCCACCGGCACGAACACCAAACCAGGCTCGACCACCTCCACCTGGGGCACTAGATCCTCGACGGCACCCACCACCGACTCGAAACTACGGGTCTCATACTCAGGATCACGTTCCAGAGAAATACCCGACGGGCAAACAGCCTCAGCAGCACGACGGGTCATACCAACCCTCACCCCCGTCTCCCGCGCCGGACCATTGGCAGCCGCCACCAGCCAACCGCCAGCCAGGTCTCCCACCACGAACACCGGCCTATCCGACCGAGCGTCCGGTCTGCGCAGCAGCCAATCGGGACACCACACGCACAGGACCCGTCCCATCATCCTCCACTTCCACCATCAACCGCCGACCCCCCACCCCCTTACCCGACAGCTCCAGAACCAGAACCCGGCGATCCAGACAGCCGGATCCCCCCTCCCCGATACCCACCCACACAACCTGAACCGCCCGTACCCGTAACCAGACCACCCCCGGAGGAAAACCACTCGGTGAATACAGAACCAGAGCCGCTCCCCGTATCCGAGCCCTGGCACCCAGACGACGCAAAACCGCCGCCCCGACACCGGCAGGAACCTCCGCATAGATCACCTCGAACCCATCCAACAAACCAGCTACCACACCCGGCCACCGATCCGTATCCCCGCAACGCACTATCGCCAACCGCTCGGGAACCAAACCAACCTCCCATGCCGCCAACGGACAGAACCACCCCTCGACATCGACCACCACCATCCGGCACAGCGACGGCATCTCAGCCAGAAGTGACATCCCCACCCGCGAAAGCCCCAAACCCACAGCACCTTCCAACCCCACCACCCGCCCAGGAGATAGACCAACAACAGGCACCACCGGATCCGATATCCTCGTAGCCATCACCACCTCCCACCATCAACCATCATCCCACCCCTCCAGCCAGTAACAGGCTCCCCACCAAAATCCGAGTAGGAGCCCCACAGAATAGACCGAACATATGTTCGGTCGCAAGAACCCAACCGACCCCTAGATAGGGCCTGTTCGCTCCAGAAGCAGACCACTGCGCCTGCTGAACATGGGGATCTGAGGTCGCCCGGTAGGGCAGTTCCACCGGAACTGCGGCCAACGTCAGCCGATCAGGCTGGACCCAAACCCAGATCGGGGTTATGAGAACAGATGGCCTACCCCGACTTCACCGGCCCACACAGTCTCGAACAACGCGCCCGAAAACTGCGCATGACTTATCCGATCTGCTGAAAGAGCCCACTTGGTCGAACGTTGAATGCAGGTCGAGCGTTGAATGCAGCCACACACGAGGGCCGCGCACCATTGGACACAGTAGCGACGTAACTACTGGAGGCTATGCAACCTCATCGCTACGAGATGTTGCGACAGGACTGATTGCTGAGCCATCGGTCAAGGGTCGACGCACCACTGACCATGATTCTCACCTAAACCGAACGGCTACTCCGTCACACATGGTTCAGGGTCGGAGCGCCCGGATGATGGCGGAGTGGACTCCCTCCACCGGCCTGAAGTCGACTGTCTCTATGATCTGGAGATCGTTCTGACAGCCGTCAGCCTGGCAGCAGTCCCCCGCCGCGGGTCCTGTCTCGACCCTCTGGGTCATCTGATGCGTGGGAACGATCTCCACCTCGGTGAGACCAGCGGACTCCAAACCCTGCCGGTATTCGGTGAAGGAGAGCGCCCCGGCGATGCACCCCACCCACGAGCCCCTCTCCAGACGCTCCTCCGGAGTCAAGCTGTCGTCGGCTACTACATCCGTCACCCCGACTCGCCCTCCGGGACGGAGTACTCGGGCGATCTCCGCGAAGACGGAGCTCTTGTCGGCCGCCAGGTTGATCACGCAGTTGGAGATGACTACATCGACCGAGGCGTCGGGCAGGGGGATGTCCTCCATGAAGCCCTTGAGGAAGGTGACGTTGTCGACGCCGGAACTGGAAGCGTTGGCCCTCGCCAGCTCCAACATCTCGTCGGTCATGTCCAAGCCGTAGGCGAGTCCGCTCGGCCCGACCCGCCGAGCCGACAGCAGCACGTCGATCCCACTACCCGAACCGAGATCCAGCACCGTCTCGCCGGGCCGCAATTCCGCCACCGCAACCGGGTTCCCACAGCCGAGCGACCCCTCGGCCACGGCTGCCGGTAGCTCGTCCAGATAGGCCGGCTCGTAGAGAGCAGGGGCAAGATCCGGATCCGGGTGGGCTCCCGTCACACGCTCCGATATGGCCTGGGCGGCACCGGCATAACTCTTCCGTACCTTTTCTCGGATGGTATCGGCCATGATGATCCTTCTGTTCGCGGCGTCCCACGATAACTTGTCCTCGGAGGGAGATGGCAGTGCTCTCAGAAGGGTCCTCGCAGTGAGTCGAGAATGGCTAGGTCGGCTTCCTCGAGGCGGAATCGGGCCTCGGCATCATCGAGCGGCCATCCCCGTGCTGGCTATAGCACTTCGATGCCCACTACTTCTCCAGCCTGATCGACGTCTACCATCGTGCCTGCGTCGATCTGGTGGGTGATGGCTACCGGGGAGCCGTTGAATCTGATTTACAGGGCGTCGGCGTCCTGATCGTATGAGAATGTCACCTGGCGAACCTCCGAGCTTCGCAGACGGTTGTGACTACGTGGTATTGGTTGTCGATGCGAACAAATGCCCTCCGAGGCAGGAAAGACAGAGGTCTGGACGCGCACCGACGCCACAGGTATGCAGTAGCTCATGGCACAGAGACACACACGGATCACCCGTAACGGCACGGTGACGAGCCGGGATTCGATCAGCTTCGACGGTAAGACCATCGAGTACGAGGTCCGCCGCACCGAGCGACGCAAGAAGACCGTGGAGATCACCGTCCATGGCCAGAACGTACGGGTGGCGTCCCCGATGAGAGTACCGGACAGCGAGCTGCGGGCCTTCGTCCGCCAGCGGGCCTCCTGGATCTTGCGGCGCCTCTCCGAACCCATCGTAGCCCCGGCACCCAAACAGTTCATCGATGGGGAAACCCTGCCGTACCTGGGGCGCAACCTACGGATGACCTTCGAGAGCGCCGATGTGCGGACCCCGGAGGTTCGCTTCGAACACTGGCGCTTGCGGGTGACCGAACCTCCGGGACTGGTAGGCATCCAACGAGTCGATGCCCTCCGGGGGGCGGTGATGGCCTGGTACTACGAGCGGGCTGCCCAGCGCCTGCCGGAGACCATCGACCGTTGGTGGCCCCAGCTCGGACATGGGCCGAAGCCACGGGTCCTGATCCGCAACCAGAAGAAACGCTGGGCCAGCTGCGCGCATGACGGCACCCTCAGGTTCAACTGGAGGGTGATGATGCTCGACCAAGCCCTGATCGACTATGTGGTCGTCCATGAACTGGCGCATCTGAAAGTCAAGAACCACTCGAAGGACTTCTGGAATCGAGTCCAGGAGGCGATGCCGGACAGTCCGCAGCGGCGCCAGCGCCTCAGAGAAGTAGCACCGACCCTTCCCCTGTGGGATGCGTGAGATGCGACAACGATGGCAGCACTACGTACTAGAGCGAGATCAGTACCCGATCGGTGGGATAGGCCTCCAGGAAGTCTTCGGCCGCTTCGGGGGACCAGGCGGGGCCCAGGGGGAGGGTCAAGCGCTGTCTCGGGTGATTCCCACAGGGCCGGCCCTTGGTGACGAACAGGGTGGTCACACCGGCCGTCCTTCGCAACACGTAGCTGTACACGGTGGTGTAGTTGGCATGGTTGCAGATCCCCGTCTTGCCCTGGTCATGGCTGCGGAGTAGCTCGAATACCTGGTCCAGCGAGCCTGCCTGGTCGAGGCGGAGTTGCGCAGAGGCCAGCCGCGCCTCGGTGGTGGTCGTGTCGTCGTTGTGGGGATGGATCCCCAGCTCGGTGTGATGGTTGGCTCGGGCGGTGGCGCCCGTAGGCCGGAGCACCCAGGTCCGGCGGCTTCTGACCTCGACAGCCGCCTGCTGGTGAGCGTCGACCAGCACCAGGTTGCCCCACAGATAAGGCCGAGCAGCCACGGCCCGCTCCACTGCCGCCACTCCTGACTCCACATCGGTGCCCTGCCGGAGGGCTATTTCGACTAAATCGTCGTAGTTGGCATGGTCAGGGAGGGTCCGCACGTTGGAATCGCAGACCAGCAGACCTGAGGAGTTGGCGCCGATCGAGAATCCAGAGAACTGATCCAGCATGGGGTCGGTACCCGCCCAGGTCGTGATCCCCTCTACCCCGAACACGTCCCGCTCCAAGACGATCCGATCCTCGAAGCTGGACCGACCGAAGTCCTTGTTCTTGAACAGCAGGTAGTCGTCCGGACCGATCCTCAGGAATCCGGTGGTACACATAGAGTCCTCCGTGCCAAGCCTCAGGCAGGATTGTAGAAGGCGCGCACGGAGTTGATCGGCGAGCCGGGTAAGGTCCGAGCCCATGACCTCCAGTTTCTCGAACCGCGCCGACCGCAACCGGGTCGAGCGTCTGCTGCTCAGATATGTAGGAACCCACTCGGTGAATCCCGCCATCGACGGAGGCCGGGGCGAAACCTCCCTGGCGGATGTTCTGTTCGCCGACCTGGCAAGGGCGGGATTCTCGCCGGTCCGGGAGCCCGTCCATCCAGATGGTAGGGATAACATCGTGGCAACCTTGCCCGGTCGAGACGGTGCACCGGTGGTCATGTTCCACGCTCACATGGACACCGTCGGTCTATCCGGAAAGGCCACTGCCGACCCGATCTCCTCGGGTGGAAACGTCTACGGACGGGGAGCGTGCGATACCAAGGGGTCGCTGGTGGCCATGGTTGAGGCGACCCGCTTGCTGCAAGAAGTGGATCCGAGCGAGCGCGCCACCGTGGTGCTGGTGGGTGGTATCGATGAGGAGGTGGCAGGCACCGGTGCCCAGGCACTGGCGGCTGCTCATCCCGAGATCGAGATGGCGGTGGTCGGCGAGCCCACCAGTTTGGAGATCGCCACCGCCCACAAAGGTGTGATCCGCTTCGAGATCGCCACCGGAGGGGTACCAGCCCACTCCTCCAAACCGCACCTGGGACGCAATGCCATCTATGCCATGTCGCGAGTGGTGGATGCCATCGAACAGCAGTACATCCCATCGCTGGATCCCGAAGGTCATCATCTGGTCGGCCCCGCCACCCTGACGGTCACCAAGATCAAGGGCGGCTCCGGCTTCAACATCGTTCCAGCCGAATGCGTCATCGGCCTCGACCGCCGGGTCAATCCCGGAGAGAACGCCGAGACCATCATTGCCGGATTCGATCGGCTGCTCGATGAACTGGAGGGTGTCCATATCGAACGGCGCGATCCCTTCCTCATAACCGCCTCCCTGGACACGCCGATCGATAGCCCCGTGGTCCAGACCCTGATGGCGGCGCGCCAATCAGTGATGGGTGATCAGGTCGAACCCATCGGAGTCACCTACGGTACCGACGCCTCGTGTTTCGGTCCGGCAGGCATCAGCTGTGTTGTCTTCGGCCCGGGCAGCATCGACCAGGCCCACTCCGACGAGGAGTGGGTGGGTATCGAGGAGACGGCGCGGGCTGCCGAGATACTGGCGGAGACCGCGGTCGGGTTAGCCCTCTTCTGAGCGCGGGGGTCTAGCCGGCCATCAACTCTCCGGAACGTCGTAGGTCTGGGCGGTCAGGGCGCCGTCCACTACCAGATTGACCCCGCTCACGTACTTGGCTGCGTCGGATGCCAGGTACAGGAATGCCTCGGCGATGTCCCGGTCATCAGCCAGACGGTTGGCCGGAACCACGGGGAAACCGTGGGTGCGCCACTTGTCCATCAGCTCCTCGCCCACCAGGTCCACCGACTGCTGAGTGTCGGCCGGTCCCGGGCTGACACAGTTCGCCCGGATGCCGTAGGGGGCACATTCGACCGCGATGGCCCGAGCCAGCGACACCAGAGCGGCCTTGGAGACACAGTAGGCAGTGAAGGCCCGGCCATGCCCCAATGCCACGATCGAAGCCGTGAACAGGATCACTCCCCCACCGGTGTCCTTCATGGCGTTGGCCGCCTCGCGGGCGAGCACGAAGTAGGCGTCGAGGTTGACCGACATGATCCTGCGCCACTCAGCGGTGGTCATATCGATGAAGTCCGCAGCCACCCAGGCTGCCGCATTGGACACCAGCACATCCAGTTTGGGATCGACGGCCAGGGCCCGAGCCATCGCGTCGGAGCAGTTGTCCATCTCGCCCAAGTCGAGGCAGATCTTGTGTGGGATCGCCCCAAGTGCCTCGATCGCAGGAGCTGTGGCGTCCAGACGTTCCTGGTTGTAGTCCACCATATGGACGTGGCGGGCACCCTCCTCCGCGAACCGGAGAGCGGTGCGCCTTCCGAACCCGCTTCCGGCGCCGGTAACGAAGACGTTCCTGCCTTCGAAGCGTCTCATCGCTGCTCTCCCCACTTGGCTGCCAGCCCCGGGCCCCGGTCGGGTGGAGGCACGATCACATGCTCCTTGACCACCCAGAAGGTCCCGGTCGTCTTGGCATAGCGACCCACGTCCTCCCAGGCCCGGGAGGCCTGCTCTGTGGCGGATGCTTGGTCCCAGGCTTCCTCGTCGTCGTACCACTGCTCCACGAACGCCTCCGTCTCCAGTTCTCCGCCCAGCTTGCGAACCACTTCGGACACCACATAACCCCGCAGCCCGGGAAGCTGGGCCGAGATGGGAGCATGGACATCGAACCAGTAGTCGAAGAACTCCTCCGTCGTGAAGTCGTCCCGCTTGTATGCCGTGCCGATCAGTTTGATCATCCGCACCTCCAGGTTGCTCACCCCGAAATCTATCAACCCGCCGAGCACGACATCGGATGGGCACGCCTGCGATTTCATGAACAGCTAGTTTCTATCGCCTACTGCTAGATGTATGAAAACGTCGGTCTACATCGGTAGAGTCATCATATGACACGAACCGTTGGAGAGTGGTGAAGTGAGGGGACAGCCAGATGCTTCACCGCCCGAGCAATGGCTGGGACTGGGTATCTACGACCTCTTGGAGGCGGCTCGCATCTTGAGCCGACACTCGAACACGATCGTACGCTGGACTCGCGGAGACCGGAGACTCACCCCTCCACCCGATCGATCATGATCGGATCATTACATTTCATGATTTGATCAGCCTCTGGGTTATATCCGAGCTGGTAAGGAAAGGGATCTCCAAGCATCAGATCCAGGCCGGTGGCGCCTACCTGGCCAGGCAACTAGAAACCAGGCATCCGTATGCGCACCGGGACCTCGCAATGGCAGCACGGCAGGTTGGGCACGCCTCTTTCTCCGTAGTCATCGACGACGTGCTCGAACAGATCGAGTTCGATCCGGACCTTCATGCCAGCGTCTGGCGGCCCATCCCCGGGATTTCCTTCGATCCGAACATACAAGCTGGCGCACCGTGCATCGTGGGCACCCGCGTACCCACGAAAGTCGTCGCTGACCTCAAAGGTGTGGGCGTACACCCCGAAGACATTGCCGACGACCTGAACCTGGAGATCTGGCAGGTCACCGCTGCTCTGGAGTACGAGAACGCCGCCTGAGGGAGATGAAGACCTCGCGCGCTACGAGACAATTCTCGGTGCAGAAGACAACCCCACCACCTGCCGCAACCCGTTACGGATTATCACCAAAATAAGGGGCGCAACGCTTACGATAGGGTGCAACCGGACGCGGCAGGGAGTAAGCAGTGGAGCCAACCCCTACTAGGACCGTCAGCAAGAACATCATCGCTCATATCGTCTTCGCGCTGGTGGTGGTGTCAGTGCTCGTCTATGTCTTCACCCGCGACACCTCCGAACCGGCTCCGAGCGAAAGTACCACCGTCGCTACCACTCCTTCCTCGATCACTACGCTGGCAAGTGTCACTACCTCCGCCGAAGCTGCCCCCACCACCAGCGCGACCGTTGTCACTACATCTACCGTTCCCCAGGTCGAGGAGGAGAGCGGACCGGCGCTGAATCTGCCGACTGCCACCTACATAGAAGCCTTGAACGGATTCGAGGAGACTCTCGACGGAATAGTCAGCGACGTGACCGCTGTCAACCAGGGGTGGGAGAGCAGGAGAGATACCGGCGCTACCTACTCCCAAACCGAATCGGCTTTCGAAGCCATCATCGAGCGGACGAGAGCTCTCCACAACGCAATGAGGGACCAGGAGGTTCCGGCCGTCCTGGCCACCCCCTATCGGGGACCTGAGGGGCTGGTGTCACAGATGGGCGGGATTGTCACGCTCACCGAGGAGGTGCTCGCTCGACTCCGCCTTCCGGCTCCGGAGGACGGTACCGCCCGCCGGGCTGCGGTCGCCAATGTCAACACGGCTGCCGCACTGCTGATCAGCAACCTGCAAAGCATCGTCAGCGATGTCAACCAGAATGCGGAGGACCTGGGCCTGACCGCCACCGCGGCTGATGACACCGCTACCACCCAGCCCCCGCAACCACTATCGGGCGAGGCGGCCACCTACATCGTCGGGCTGAGCGGGTTCAAGAACGTGCTGGCCAACCTGGCAGCCGGAACTACCAGTGCTAGCCAGGACTGGGACAACAAGGAAGAAACCGGGGTTAGCTATGGAACGACCATGGCTGTCTTCGAGGCCACCATCCAGCAGGCACGCGCCTTTCAGCAACAGGTCGGTAGCTTCCCGGTTCCGGCGCCGGTGGAAGGTCTCGGCCAGGGACCCATCCAGCATGCTGCCCGGCTGCCGGCTCTGGCGGAGGCCATCCTCGCAGGGCTCCGCATCCCTGCTCCCGACGACGGTTCAGCCCGTCGAACCGCCCTGGCCGAGTTCAACCAAGCCGTGGAAGACTTCCACTCCAGCGTCGACAACTTGGTCAGCTATATCGAAGAGAACGCGGCCGCCCTAGGTCTTGCCGAAGGGGGCTAGCAACCCCGACCTACCAACCGGCCCGGCCCGCTCAGGACTCTCGAGCCCGTGAGCTCGCCGGTCGTCTCTAGAGGTCGGATAGATCCAGATCGATGGATCCGTCGCCTGACAGGCGAGCGTGGCGTCGTTTGCCCACCGAGATCACCGTGTCAGCCAGACGCTCCCTCGGAAGGTCCACCTCTTGAACCTTCTCCCCATCGATCTTGACCGCTCCCTGGCTGATCATGCGACGCCCCTCACTGTTGGACCTCACAAGACCGGCTTCGGCCAGCAGGCGAGGCAGGTAGACCGGGTCCTCCGGACCGAGCTGATGGGTCGGCACATCCTCGGGTACCTGACGCAACTTGAACTGGCGGTCGAAGGCGGCCTCCGCCTCCCGACCCGTGCCCGTCCCGTGATAGAGGTCCACCACCGAGCGGGCCAGCTTTCGTTTCGCTTCCCCCGGATGGATGTCACCGGATTTCAGGGCAGCGACCATGCCCTCGATGTCTCTCCACTCCAGACCCGAAGCCAGCTGTAGCCATGGCGGCATGGCGGAGTCAGGGATGCTCATGGTCTTGCCGAACATGTCGTCGGGAGAAGCATCGATACCGATGTAGTTGCCCAACGATTGCGACATCTTCTTCACTCCGTCGGTTCCCACCAGCAAAGGCATGGTGAGCACCATCTGCGGCCGCTGCCGGTAGCGCTGCTGGATCTGGCGGCCCATCATCAGGTTGAAGAGCTGGTCGGTACCTCCCATCTCGATATCGGCTTCCACTGCCACCGAGTCATAACCCTGGAGGAGGGGGTACATGAACTCCATCATCGAGATCGGCTGGTGGGCCGCTGCCCGCTTCGCGAAGTCGTCCCGCTCCAGCATCTGCGCCAGGGTGGACGAGGCGGTCAGCTCCAACACCTGGGCCATGTCGAGGGAACCCAGCCATTCGGAATTGCGGCGGATCTCCAGGTTGTCACTCGACAAGATTCGATCGAAGTCCTGGAGGACGGCACGAGCATGACGGTTGACTTCTGCCACCGACAGTTGCTTGCGGGTGGCAGATCGTCCGCTCGGATCTCCGACCTGAGCCGTGAAGTCCCCCACTATCAGCACCGCGGTGTGACCGAAGTCCTGGAACTGGCGCAGCTTGCGCAACACCACCGCCCAGCCCAGGGTTACGGAGGGAGCGGTAGGATCGAGCCCGAGCTTCACCCGCAGGGGCCGCCCTTGGTCGCGGTACTCCCCCAACCTGGCCACCAGCTCGTCCCGCGGCAGGAAGGTATCCACATCCCGCAGCAGCTGCTCAGCCTGTTGTTCGATGGTCAGGTAACGACTCACGGGGTCAAGAATACCGGACCTGGACACCCACATCTCCAGGTCGGGGAAGCGATGTGACTGGTCAGTTATCCGCTGGGGGTGGATCCGGCAGGGAGGGCGGGAGGTCAGCCACTATCTGGGCGGTATGCACCGACACGTACACCAGTCGGCGCAGGTGGCGGATCAGGTTGAAGGGTTCATCGGCCCAGGCGTGCCATCCGTTGGGATCGTCCACGATTCCGGACGCCTTGTCAGTCTTCCAGCGCAGGCTGTCCATAGCCCAGGCCAGCGGGGAACGTCCTGACACCGTGTACTCATGGGCCTCTGGAGGGATGCCGACCAAGCGGCAGCGTTCGTTGATCTCGAACACGCTCGTGTCCTTGGTCTTGTCTTCCGCCTTGCCCCAACGCATCTTGCGGTTCTTGGTGATCCGGTAGGCGTCGGGCTCGGCTCCGCCTTCGTCGGGTTGGCCGTCGACCTGGCAGGTGACCGGCCATTCGCAGACTGTCTCGTAGTCGATGTGCAGGTCCATGAGGCTGCGTCCGGCTGCCCGGAATGCCTCGAAGTCGGGAGCTAACGGGACCCTCGGCAGGTTGCGTTGCAAATCGTGGCGGTAGCGCTCCCTCCAATCGGGAGCATGCATGACACCGTAGAGGTACTCCCAAATGTCATCCTTGGTGATGGCCTCACTTGCATAGTGGGACCGGAACTGATCCAGGCACCAGTCGGTGATGTTGTCGGTCTGATCGGACGGCAGGTCGAGGAGAGTGTCACTCATGCGGGAGTCAGCGAGAGTTCACTCATGAGCCGAATCCTAGTGCTACGGTAATCGATTATGCCCCCCCCCCGGAAGTTAACAAACATAACCTAACGTCACTCGAGGAACTGTTTACTGCCCTCCGAGGGCCGCGGTTCACGCCCGCAGATGCGGGACGGAGGTTCGAGCGGCTGATGAAGTTTGCCTTTGAGAGGCACCCGGGCGAATACGGACCAGCCCGTTTCGAGCAGGTGTGGTTGTGGAGTGAGTGGCCAGAGAAGGCAGACCGGGGTTTCCGAGGCCAGGACACCGGGATCGATTTGGTGGCCCTTCAGACAGACGGCCGTTTGTGTGCTATCCAGTGCAAGTTCTATCGCGACGGCAGCACGGTACCTATTACCGGTATCAACTCGTTTCTGGCTACGTCGGGCACCGGTGACTTCGACCGACGGATACTGGTAATAACTGGCAAGTACAGTGTCAACGCGTGGACCACGATCGAGAAGGCCCGCCCTCGCTGTGAGGTAATCACCACTAGCGACCTGAACGGCTGGTCGCTCCGATGGGCAGACTTCCTCGACGATCCTGCTGATCTCCGGTTCGACCACACTCGCTATACCCCGCACCGGTTCCAGGAGAGAGCGGTCAGCAAGGTGGCAGAGGGGTTCGAACGGAGCGATCGGGGCAAGCTGATCCTCCCCTGCGGGACCGGCAAGTCGGTGGTCAGCCTATGGGCGGCCGAGCGAATCGTGGGTGTGGGTGGTCGGGTCCTGTACTTGGTGCCATCCATCGCCCTGATGGGCCAAACCATGCGCGAGTGGTCCCGGCAGCGGGATCCCGACATTCCTCACCGCTACATCGGGATTTGCTCGGACGTAAAGGCCGGGAGGACGAGCGAGGATGCCTCTCTGACCGAACTCGCCATGCCGGTGACGACCGATCCGGACCAGATTGCCACGCAGCTTGCCATTCCCAGCACGGAGGCGATGACGGTGGTGTTCTGCACCTACCAGTCCCTCGAGCTGGTAGGAGATGCACAAGAGATGTTGGACGATGTGGATTTCGACCTGATCATCTGTGACGAGGCCCACCGCACGACCGGCATCGACCAGACCAAAAAGGGAGAGGTGAGCGGATTCCGCCTGGTCCATAACGAAGGCCGGATCCGGGGTTGGCGCCGGTTGTTCATGACTGCCACCCCCCGCATCTACCAGGACACCCCCAAGAAGAAAGCCGAAGCCAGCGGGATGGGAGTCTACTCGATGGACGACCCGGATCTCTACGGTCCCGAATTCTATCGAATGGACTTTGCCAAAGCTGTAGAGGCCGACCACCTCACCGATTACAAGGTGGTTTCGGAGGTGGATCACGTAACGGAGTCCAGATAACCGTTGCGGTACACAATCCTTCGGAGAAGCAGACACAACCTGCTGTACTCAATTACACAGCAGTGCCCGAATACACGAACCTTGAAGGCAAGTTTGCATGGCTGAACAGCTGGCTGATGTAACCAGTGAGAAGCTGGAACAGGTGCCTGTGAATGACAGTCACGACTGGGTGAATCTGACCGATGGCACCTTTCAGGATCTAATGGCAGTCTGTAGTACGACACGGTCCAGGACAACGGAACAAGTGACACATCGGAGTGCCCTCGGGCTTACTACTAACTGTGACACGTACGTTTATTCCTTTGCCTACGACGACCTCGTAAAGAGGGTCAAGGACCTCATAGAAGAGTATGAATACTCCCGACGGCAAGTTGAGCTAGGGCGCTTGACGATTGAGGAAGCAACTCAAAAAACCACTGCCAGCCTTGAAGTGATTAAATGGACCGCCACTCTCAAGCAGTCTCTCAGGACAGGTAAAGAGATCGAGTTCGATGAATCCCGCATCCGCGAGGTTCTATACCGGCCCTTCACGAAACTCTGGCTGTACGAGGACGCCCGGATCCTGTCATCGGTCAAGACGATCTCGAAGATGTTTCCGCGTGATACCGAAACTGATATTCACCTAAGGGAGAGAGAGAATCCTCGTCCCCACGCAGAACAACCGAGACGTATGCTCAATCCTCGCAACCAAGCACCTCGCCGATCTCAACAGCATGGGTCCGAACCAGGGAGGAGCAAGACACATTCCACGCAAGCGATCCTGATCACGGGCGGATCGACTCGGGGATTGGCGGACGCGTATCTGGTGTCGGAGGTGATGCCCGACCTGAACTGCCATCCGAATGGCGGAACCAGGGCCATCCTTCGCAGCCTGGCAGCGGATCTCGCCTAGCCCCCCCCCCGCAATTCTCGTCAGCCTCACCCAGCAGCTCCCCTTCGGAATCGTCTGCACGGACAGACTCATCGACCTCTGCTCGACCGGCCGCCAGACCAGAGCCTTACCAAGGTGGCGATCCTGATGACCGGGCCGTCCAACATGGCCGTGTTCGGGGTGCTGGTTACCGGACTTCTGCCCGACCTACACACGATGGGTCCCGGTCAGCAGACCCGAACCCTCCCCAGGAGGCCATCCTGATCTCCAGCGCCTCCAACCGCATCCGTTTCGCCACTCTCGCCACCGGCCTACTCCCGGATCCCCCCACGGTAGACCCAGCCGACCGGGCAATCCCGCGCATGGACCCACGGTGACCCATACGTCCCACCGGCGTTTTCGAACACCTTCTTGACCTCGGCTTCGACCCAATGGCGACGCTGCTGCTGGCGGTCGGAGGCCTGTTCAGGTGTTATAGAACGTCGAAGAAGGAACCCCCATGCTCTGCAAGCCACCGCATGCGGGATTCCGTGGTCGGTCCTCTGGGAAGCGATGAACCCTGCGGTCACCGCGTGGCCTCGTCACCCTGAAGAACCAACCGATTCGTTTGAGTAAACCACGCTCCATCTCCAGCGGAGCTACCCGTCGGCGGAGCCCGACCAGCTCAGCCCGCTCATCGCCGACAAACCCCCTGCCTGCTCAGCCCGTTCCTGACCCACCCAGTCCCCGGGTGTGCCCGCATGAACACCAAGCTCCCGAGCCACTTGAGCCACCGGACGGTCCCTATCCCTCACGATCCGCACAGCCCCAGCACCCAACTCCGGATCAAACTTTCTACGCTGTCGTCACATGACATCTCCTCATAGACGATCCCTCCACGAAACGGGGGAAATCTCATCGAGGAGCAGCACTGCAAGGCCGTGCCTATGTTGGGCGCGGCCTGACAGGGTGTGTGGCATGAGTGCAGTCCTAACGGGAGGACTGGTCTGGTCAGGGAGGTGTCCGTGTGGGTGGTGGGATGCTGATCCCGAAGGTTCCTTCTGGGTTTGAGTGGACCGGTGGGGGTTGGTGACGGCGGTTGTGTCTGGGGTGGGTGAGTCGCCGTCTGTGGGGTGGTGATAGGGGGTCGATTTTCATGCCTTGCCGGTGGATGGCTACGTGGTGGTGCCACCAGCAGAGGGTGGTGAGATTGTCGGGTGTGTGGTCGCCGCCTCTGGAGGCTTCCAGGATGTGGTGGACCTCGAGACGGTAGGTGGAGTTACATCCGGCAATGGTGCAGCCCCCGTCGCGGGCTAGCACCGCCCGACCCATAGCCGGCCGGATGGTCGACTTGGTTCGGTGGGTGGTTATGTGCTGGCCGTTTACGGTGATGCGCTCTACCCGGCCTGAGCATCGGATGAGGTCGATGGTGTCGGGTCCTACCCGCCCACCAGCGAAAACGGAGGCTCCCTGCTCATAGCCGGACTCTTCGGCCAGGGTCTGGTCGGCTACCACCATCAGCAGCGGCTCACGACGACGGCCGTGATCATGATCTCCGCTTCCGGTTCCCACAGGTGGCAGCTGGTCCAATTCGTCCTGACACATGGTGGTGAGCGCCAGGGCTCTGCGTAGACCCGCCTCGGGTCGGGCTTCACCGGCCGGGTACATGTCTTCGCCTCGCTGGTTCAACGCTTTGCGGCAGACCTCCCCCTCCAAAGGTCCCAGACGGCCTGACATCCGAATATGGGTTCCGTCCAAAGAAGGCTGGAAAGCCACATATTGGCTCTCGAAGATGTCCCGCTCATCATGTCGGGTGACACGCCGCCGTCGCTGTGCCAGCTTCTCCACTTGGTCGAGGTCCAAGTCGCGGCTGCGGGCTATCGCCCCTTGGCTGGCGCCTGCTTCGGCTAGGCGGGTTTCTTCAACACCCGCCCGAAAGACACGACCCCGGCTCTGATGTGTGCGATCTGGTGGTCGGTCAACCGCTTCGCCAGATAAACCAGATCCTTCGCCGTCTGGCGTCGTACGTCGGCTCGGGCCACTACGAAATCCACCGGATCCCGATACCCGGATGTGAGCACACCCTGGGTTGCCAGGAAGTTCCGGATCCACACCAGTTGTTCCCCACGGGCTCGGCTGATCTGTGCTTCAGCCTGCACCATGGCAGCTTCCAGCTTGGCGTCCTCCACCTCACCATGCCCAAACCGGCGGTCCCCCACCATCCGACGGGCCCGGTCATACGCACGTTGGCGACGCTTCTGATAGCCGCTCATATAGGCACCAAGCACCGACTCGGCACCACCCGTAGTGGAAGCCGGGTCCGGCTCGACCATCAAGTCGCCCGCCGTATCTGTCAGGTATTCGAACATGTGTTCGTCACGATAGCAGGTATCTGAGATATACAACGTCATTACAGAGAATTTTTTCGTTTGTGATCCTCTGTAACCGACACAGTAATTCGTCCGGGAGAGGTCACTACCGGACGAACTCCCCCGCCTACCAGCACGCCTCGTTACCTTCCTTGGAGCCAGATCAGCCAGCTCGAGCCGCATACCACTCAGCGATCCGAGCCCGAAGAAAGACGAGGCTGCTGTCATCAGGACGGTAGATGGCCCCCTCCTCCGTCATCCCCCTGGCCACCCAGTCCGTTTCCGACACCCGATCATGGAGACCACACTCACGCGGGATTGACCGGCTCCTCACTATCTTCCGAATAGTCCCTAACCGCCAGCCGTGCCTAGCTAGCTGACGCAGTACCAATGGGTGGGAGCCGACCTTGGTCATGTCTCAGAGGCACAAGGCTCTCACGTTGTTACGGTGAGCAGATGAACCATGCCATAGGAGACCGGTGTGGACCGTGACCATCGATCCGTTGAAGACCGCGCTGCTGAGGGTCTCATACCAACCCAGCGGAGCGATGGGAAACCGTGTGGGTGCATCCCGGGTTGTCGGCCGCCCGGATGATCCCGCAGGTCGACAGTGTGCCGATGCTGGTAGAGCAGATGCATATTCCTGATCCCCGCGGCCGGTTCCGGCCGATGCTCATGTTCATTCGCTT
The DNA here is from genome assembly GCA_965200835.1 of Acidimicrobiia bacterium. Taxonomy (GTDB): domain Bacteria; phylum Actinomycetota; class Acidimicrobiia; order Spongiisociales; family Spongiisociaceae; genus JAPPFW01. The sequence goes on along the minus strand of OZ241390.1, from coordinate 2,534,706 downwards.
CTGGAACGACCACCCTGACCGGCGGACGGAAATGCTGGCCGATCCACCATATGATGGCGAACACTTCTATGTGACGTTGGCAGCTGCGACTGTCCACGCCCTCTGCCAACGCGATGGCATGCCGGTTCCTGAATGGGTGTGGAACTATCGCTTGGATGAGGACCGTTTTATGACTGGGGATAGGGTGTCAACCTCGGCCGATACTTCGGAGTCACCCCTGCTGTGCTACTACCACCGCGTTCACTTCAAGGCGTTCAATCTCTATGAATAGTGGCCTGGCTGTGGGATGACGTGAACGCTTGACGGTGCTGCCCAGCAAGCCCTCCTCCAAGAACGGACGACGAGCTGGGTTCCGGTCCAGTTATCGAAGTGATCGTCGTAGAAGGCGGGGGTGCTCGCTGCGCTTATGTCTGGGCGCTTCACTGATGACCTTGACCTGATCAGCGAAAACGTACATCCTGCACTTTGGGAAGCAGCCGAACAGGTAGCGGAAAAGCACGGACCCCGCAGGGACTGGATCAACAACGGTCCGATAATGGGTCCGTCGCTCAGAATGGATATGGAACAGACGGTCATCTTCGAAGGCAAACGCCGCGGAAGGCGTGCAGGCCCAGTTCAATATACCTGTTGGCAACGAATCTTTGGGCAGGCCATGTGAAGGACAGGGATGACTATGTATTTCTTGCTGGTCAGACTGGAACAACCAACCAAGAAGAGCTACGGTCGCTGGTGAGGCAGGCGGATTGGGTTCATGATCTTCCTAGCCACACAGAAGAGGTCATCCGCGACGTAAGCGAACGGATCTAGCCCTGGTCGTCGCTCGTTCTGCCAGCTGGATCTATTCGTGTTTGCGCTTAGCCAGAAGCCAGGCCAGTGGACCTGTCCCATCTGCCCGCCCACATAACCCGTACAGCCTCCGACTCTCTGCCTGGCGTGTCGCCTGTAGATTCGGAGACGGCAAGTCTGACATATGGATTCGGGTCGGTTGCCAACCTGACACAGATCTCCTCAGGCGTGCCAGAGTTTCGGCCCACGAAAGTTCGTACCAGCGACCAGCTATCGTCCGCTAGCCTGCTCAGCGTGTCGGGGGGTGTGTTGTGGTTCATAGCGACACCGGCACGTACCGAGCCCTCCTTATCGGTCGCCAGCTCGACCAGCTTCGCAACCGGTGTATTAGCGTTACCGGCCACAATGTCACGCACGCGACAGACATTATCCGACGCCAGTGAAGCTAACACCGGCCCAGGGGTACGCGGGTGGCGGGCAACCGCCACCCGCACTTCCACATATTCATCCCCAGCGAGGTCCGCAAGCGTGCCACGAGCCGTAGACGGGTGACCAGCAACAGCTAGGCGCACCGCCCGGTCCGGATCGTTAGCGAGTACATCGAGTAGCCCGGATCCGGTGGCCGATCGTTGGGCGACACCCGTGCGGACCCGGCTGTCCCCGTCAGAGACCAGAACCCGGCATAGATCTTCGGTCACATTGGGATGGCGTGCTACCACTTGACGGACCGAATCGTCAGGATCGTTAGCTAACACCTCCAGCACCTCAGGAGAGGCTGACCTGTTCACAGCCACCGAGAACCGGACGGCCACCGCAGGATCGGATGCCAACACCGTCAGCCTCCCTGCAGGCGTATCCGGATCGGCCGCCTCAAAACAAGAACTGTGCATATCGGAGAAATGCTACTCCCTCGAGTCGAGCTTATATCGGAAGGGTGTGTGAACATACACGGGAGGTCCCTTAAGTAAAGGCTCAGGTGTGTACCACAACGAAGCGCCAGCGTCGTTCTACCTCGCGACTTATACCGATCCGCGGCGTGGCCCGAATGGTTGACGGATCCGGTGGGGGTCCTGGCACTAGGCGCACCGGGCCGTCTAATACTGATGTTCCGTCGTGGTGGCCGGTGATGCCTAGGGCTTGGGTCAGCTTTCCGGGTCCATCTGCTAGGTGATCGGTGCGGCCCCGGCGCTCGATCACGGTCTCCTTTCCTTGCACCACTCGCCCTCCCCTGATCAGGACCGCCTGGCCCCGGCCAGCCGGTCCGGTGGTTACGTTCGCACACCAGTAGATCCCGTAGGACCGGTACACGTATAGGGTTCCGGCGGGTCCGAACATCGAGGCGTTGCGGGCCGTGGGACCGCGAAAGGCATGGGAAGCAGCGTCGTCCTCGCCTCCGTAGGCTTCGACCTCCTGGATCAACACCGCGGTTTGCATGCCGAAGTGGGTGACCAGACGTTGACCTAACAGCCGCCGGGCCACTTGGTCGACCGGCCCCGTGAGGTTGGGCAAACTCAGGCCAGAAGCTCCGTCAGGATGGCCTTCATGGCGTGGAGTCGGTTCTCGGCCTGGTCGAACACCCGCGATCTGGGATGATTCATCACCCCGTCGGTCACCTCCTCGCCGCGGTGGGCCGGTAAGCAGTGGAGGAAGATGGCATTGGATCGTGCCCTGGCGAGCATCCCTTGGTCCACCCGGTAGGCGGAGAACGCCTGCAACCTTGCTTGTGCCTCGGCCTCCTGACCCATGGAAGTCCAGACATCGGTGTAGATCACGTCGGCGCCTTCTACCGCCTCGGGATCGGACGAGACGATGAGCCGATCTCCTCCGAGAGCTACGAACCGCTCATCCGGCTCGAAACCAGGAGGGCACACTACCCGCATCTCACCACCGAGCAACGCTACCCCGGCCATCAGGCTGTGGCACACGTTGTTGCCGTCCCCCACGTAGGCCACCACCGACCGTTCGATTGGACGGTGCTCGGCGATCGTCTGCAGATCGGCCACCGCCTGGCAAGGATGCTCCACATCGGAGAGGAGGTTCACCACCGGCGCATCGGCATATCGGGCGATCTCGACCAGCTTTGGGTGATCGAACACCCGGAGCGCCAGAACATCCAGGTAGCGATCCAGCACCCGGGCCACGTCGCGTACTGCCTCACGGGTGCCTAGACCCACTTCCTGCTGGCCTAGCACCACGGGATGAGCACCCAGGTCGACGGCAGCCACCTCGCTGGAAACTCGGGTGCGGGTGGAAGGCTTCTCGAAGAAGAGACCGATCCGGCGGCCGGCCAGCGGCGTTCCGTGGCTGCGACGGTTCTGCTTGAACCGTGCGGCTCGTTCCACCAGCCGTCCCAGCAGTCCGGCGTCGAGGTCGGCGATCCCGAGGAAGTCCCTCATGTGTCGCCCCGCAACACTCCCCCGACCCTATCGCGTACCGTGCCTGCGATGCCCTTGAGGACAGGCCGCGCCTCCCGATCGGAGAGCGTACGGTCCATCGCCCGCAGGGTGACCCGCACCGCCAGGCTGCGATGGCCCTCCGGGATAGATGAGCCCCGGAACTCATCGAATAACTCCAACCGCTCCAAGTAAGGTCCGGCACTCGCATCGACCGTGGCCATGAGTCGAGCCGCCGGAACCGACTCCGGGAGCACGAAGGCCAGATCGAACACCAGTGGCGGGTATGGGGAAACCTCTTCCAACTCCCACTCCGGCAAGCCCGAAACCAGTGGATCAAGCTGCAACTCGGCCACCACCACCCGACCCTCCAGCCCGGAGCGGCGAACCAGGGAGGGATGCAGCTCACCGACCATCCCGATGGGCGAACCGTCGCAGCTGATGGTGGCCCCTCGACCGGGATGGAGGATGGGCAGCGTTTCCTGGATCAGCTCCAAGCGGCGGCCAGCGGTCCGGCTCAAGAGGTCGACCAGCCCGGTTCCCGAGAACACGTCGACCTCCGGACCAGCCAGCACGATGCCCAGCTGGTTCGGCTGGCTAGGGATCCGGGCATCATCGGGATGGGGCTGTGGCTGGAATACCCGGCCGGTCTCGAACAGCCGCACGTCCTTGATCCCGCGGGCCACATTGCGGGCAGCCGCGGCCACCAGCCCGGGAAGGAGGGTGGTACGCAGGATCGACTCCTCCTCCCGCAAGGGATTCTTCACCAGTAACCAGCGGCACCGGGGATCGTCATCAGGGAGGCCGAGGGAGTCGAGATCAGCTTGCCCAAGGAAGCTGAGTGTCTGGGCTTCGGTGAGTCCGGCACCCACTAGGACCTCGTGTAGGCGGCGAGTGGCGCGCTGCGTGGGGGTCAGCTTGCCAACCTGCCCGTGCCTGACCAGATCGGGGAAGCGATCGAAACCGTAGAGGCGGGCGATCTCCTCCACCAGATCGGCAGGACGGGTCACATCGGAACGGTAGGTAGGAACCTTCACATTGGCAGTTCCGGCCTCCCCGACAACCTCGAATCCCAACCGGCGGAGAAGGTTCATGGACTGCCCGAACCCCGGGTCCGGTCCCAGTAAGCGCTCCACGTCTCGGGGTAAGAGGCGAACGCCCCACGGCAGGATCGGGGCCGGATAGGCATCCACAGCTTGGGCACGGGGCATACCCCCGGCGGTGGCCACGATCAGCTCGGTCGCTCGGGCGTTGGCCAGACCGGCCAGGTTCGGGTCCACCCCCCGCTCGAATCGGGAGGACGCCTCGCTGCGCAAACCCAACCGGTGGGAGGTGACCAGGATGGAAGGTGGATGCCAGTTGGCCGCCTCTACCAGGACATTGGTGGTATGGCCGGAAACCTCGGTGGAAGCACCCCCCATCACCCCGGCCAGCGCGATGGGTCCCGACGGGTCGGTCACCAGGATGTCGCCCTCGGTGAGGGTGCGTTCGGTCCCGTCGAGGGTGCCGAGGGTCTCTCCCTCCGTGGCCCTCCGCATCATTAGGCGGCGGCCGGTGATGGTATCGGCATCGAACGTGTGGATCGGATGGCCGAGCTCCCACATCACATAGTTGGAAACATCCACCACGTTGGAGATGGGCCGCTGCCCGATAGCTAGTAGCCGGAGCTGCATCCAAAGCGGCGAGGGACCGATCGTGACATTGTCGATCTGGCGGGCCACGAAGCGCGGGCAGGCTTCGACATCCTCGATCAGGACCTCGATGTCGGCCGCTACCCGACCGGCCTCGGGCACCGGGGCAACCTCTCGGAGTGGTATCTGCCAGTAGGCGGCTAGCTCGCGGGCGATCCCGTGTATGCTCATGCAATCCCCCCGGTTGGGAGTGATGCTGACATCCAGCACCGTGTCCCGGTACTCCAGCACCTCCTCCAACGGCTGCCCGAGGTCGGCAACCCCGGCCGCATCCAGCTCGTCGAGCACCAGGATTCCCTCGTGATCGTCCCCCAGACCCAGTTCCCGGGCGGAGGCGATCATTCCATGCGAGACCACCCCTCGGATCTTCCGGGCACCGACCTCCATGGGCTGCTGGGTGTCGATACCGAGGCGGGATCCCACCCGGGCGTAGGCGATGATGGCGCCCGCCTCGAAGTTCCAGGCCCCGCACACCACCTCGTTGACCGTGGTTCCGTCGTGCACTAGGCAGAACCGGATCCGATCGGCCTTGGGATGGGGACCGACTTCGACCACCCGCCCCACGATCACCCCTTCGAAGGAGGGAACGAACTCATCGATCGACTCCACCTCATGTCCCAGCGAGGCGAGGATCTGCTCTAGCTCGGCCGGATCGCGGGTGGGCAGGTCGAGAAAATCGGCCAGCCAGCGGATCGGGATCTTCATCGGCGGGCACCCGACCTATCTGGTCGTGACGGTCCGCTACTCATCGGAACTGCCCAAGGACCCGCAGATCGTTCTCGAAGAAGTGCCGGATGTCGCGCACGGAGTGTTTGACCATCGCCAGCCGTTCGACCCCCATTCCGAAGGCGAACCCGGTCACCTCGTTCGGGCCGTAGCCGACCGCCTCGAAGACATTGGGGTCGACCATTCCGCAGCCGAGCATCTCCAGCCACTGCCCGTTGAACCACACCAGCATCTCGGCCGACGGCTCGGTGAAGGGAAAGAAGTTGGGAACGAAGCGGGTGCGGGCCTGCGGACCGAAGAACTCTCTGGCGAAGTGGGCCAGGGTCCCTTTGAGGTCGCCGAAGGTGATGTCGGTGTCCACAGCCAGACCTTCGATCTGGTGGAACACGGGCGAGTGGGTGGCATCCCAGGTGTCGGTGCGAAAGACCCGTCCCGGCACGACCACGTAGGCCGGCGGGGGCTGGTTCTCCATGAAACGGATCTGCATCGGTGACGTGTGGGTGCGCAGCAGTAGCTCGTCGGGACCGGTCCGCTCCTCCTCACCGGGGAACTCGACATACATGGTGTCGGACTCGAAGCGGGACGGATGGGTCGGCGGGGTGTTGAGGGCGTCGAAGTTGTACCAGGCCAGCTCGAGCTCGGGACCCTCCGCCACCTGGTAGCCGATGGAGCGGAAGATGTCACACACCTCGTTCATGGTGGTGGTCAGCAGATGGTGGGTTCCCCGGGCCTTGCTCCCGTAGGGGAGCGTCACATCCACCCGATCCTGCTCCAACAAGGCGTCCTCGGCTTCCGCCTCCAGGGTGGCCCGCCGTGCCTCCACTGCCGCTTGGAGGGAACGGATGCCATGGTTGATGGCCTGTCCGGCCGCTCGCCGGTCGGCTGGAGCCAACGCCCCGATACCACGGCGAGCCTGGAGGATCTCGGAGCGCCGCCCGACCGTCTCGGACTCCACCGAGGCCAAATCCTCCAGCCCGGTCGCGTTCTCGATCCGCTCCCGAGCATGCTCGACAACCTGCGCCAGGCGGTCGAGATCCATTGACTTGTACGCCTTGCTGGTTCCGCTCACGGGGATGGTCGGCTCAGGTCCGTCCGGTCCCGGAGAGCTCCACGATCTGCCGGAAGGTCTGGGGGTCGTTCACTGCGATGTCGGCCAGCATCTTGCGATCGACCTCGAACTCGGCGGCTTTCAGGCCGGCTATGAGCCGGGAATAGGTGGTCCCGTTCTCCCGTGCCGCCGCGTTGATGCGGGTTATCCAGAGACGGCGGAACTCGCCCTTGCGCGCCCGCCGATCCCGGTAGGCGTACTGCATGGACTTCATCACCTGCTCGTTGGCCGCCCGATAGTGGCGGCTCTTGGCCCCGCGATAGCCCTTGGCTCTAGCAAGTACCTTACGGTGCCGTGCGCGGGAGTTAGAGGCGCGTTTTACCCGTGCCATGAAACTTCCGCCTTACATCCCGAGCAGGCGCTTAACCCGCTTCGCATCGCCCTTCGACAGGTCCGTCTCTCCCTTGAGACGGCGATAGCTGTCCTTACCCTTAGCCAGGCGGAGATGCCCGCGGTGCGACTGGCGCCGCCTGAGCCGACCTTTACCGGTCACCTTCACGCGCTTGGCGGTGCCCTTGTGGGTTTTCATCTTCGGCATGGTGTGTCCTCTGTCTCGTCTTCCTAGCGGGGATTGCCGTCCATCGGACGCCGGCCCGTTTTCCGGAGCGGCGCGAAGGCCATGGTCATGTTCCTGCCCTCGATCTTGGCATCCTGCTCCACGTTCCCTACCTCTTCCAGGTCCTCCTTGAGGCGATCGAGAATGGCCAGGCCGAGCTGCGGACGGGTGGCTTCCCGTCCTCGAAGCCAGACACGTACCCTTACCCGGTCCCCGTGGTCCAGGAACTTTCTCGCCCGGTTCGCCTTGATCCGGTAGTCATGATCGGAGATCTTCACCCGGAAGGAGAGCTCCTTGACGGTGCTGCGAGTCTGCTTCTTGCGAGCCTCGCGTTCCTTGACGGACTGCTCGTACTTGTACTTCCCGTAGTCCATTAACCGGGCGACCGGTGGCTTCGCCTGGGGCGCCACCTCTACCAGATCCAGACCCAACTGATCGGCCAACCATTTGGCCTCCCGGAGGGTCTTCACGCCGATCTGGGCACCGTCGGGCGCCACTACTCTCACCTCAAAGGCTCGGATCTCATCGTTTACACGTAGCTTCGCGATGTGAACTCCTTTGCTTTTCAGCCTCGTTGCACAGCGGCCGACCGCGTGAGGACGCCCGTGGATGGGCTCCCGTCTCCGTGATGACCTGATGGACTCACGGTCTACCGCGGCACACTCGGGGACCCGTGACCTTCGCAAGGCCGGGCAACCATCTCCGGTGGCCGGGTGGGAAGCAGCCGGCTTCCTCTTCCTGTATTACTGGCAGTATAGGAGGTCGCGGATCACAGATCGGCGGCTATGCCCCTGATCTCCTGCTCGGATCCCGCCCGCCCGGGCGATCCGTCCAGCTCGATCAGATGGCCGAGCTTGGCCACCTTGGTACGTAGGTAGGCCCGGTTGTGGTCGTTCTCCCCGGTGACCAGGGAGACCCGCTCGACGATCCGCAGACCGTTGCCCTCGATGCCTGACTGCTTAGCCGGATTGTTGGTCAGCAAGCGAAGGCGGGTGACCCCGAGGTCCTGGAGGATGAGGGTGGCTACCTGGTAGTCACGCCGATCCGCGGGGAGGCCGAGATCCAGGTTGGCCTCGACGGTGTCGCGCCCCCCTTCCTGCAGTGCGTAGGCGGCGAGCTTGTGCATCAGGCCTATGCCGCGGCCCTCGTGGCCGCGTAGGTAGAGCACCATGCCAGCGCCTTCCTCCCGGATGCGGCGCATCGCTTCGTCCAGCTGGAAACCGCAATCGCAGCGGAGGCTTCCGAACACATCTCCGGTCAGGCACTCGGAATGGACCCGCACCAGCGGGACGCCCTCCAGCCCGCCCTTCACTAGGGCGACATGCTGGCGCCCGTCGTGGAGGGACTCATACCCGATCGCCCGGAAGTCACCGTGCCTGGTGGGTATGAGGGCCTCGGCACCGCGCCGCACCCGATCCGTCCGGCCTCCTCGCGGAACTTCGAAGTCCAGGCGATAGGACGAGCCGACCCGCCACCGGCCGGTGCGGACCAGCCCGGCTCCGTCCCACTCGAGATCCAGGTCCAAGTCCGGCTCGGGATCGGTCGAGTAGACGGTCACCGCATCGACCAATCCTTGCCGACCCAACAACTCGATCAGTTCCCCATCCCGGACACCTACTTCGATACGACCCTGCTCTCCCAGCTTCACCAGCCGCTCCCGGGAGGTCCTGGGGTCATGGTCACCGACAGCCAGCTGGTCTCGGGTGGCCATGAGGTCGGTTGCTGCCTCTAGTAGGCCGAGATCCGACCGGACGGCGGGGTCGAGGTTTTCGAGACCGGCGGTCCGGATGGCCTGGACGTGGGGCCGTCCGGTCCGGCGATGATGGTGGTAAGCCGAGTCGAGTTCCACCGCGGCCCGCTCCATCAGCCCGATCGAGGTGTCGATCCCGGCGGCCCGCAAGATGTTCATGCCTCGGCCGCTCACCCGGCGGTCCGGATCGAGCGTGGCGGCCACTACCCGTGCCACTCCTGCCTCCACCAGTGCCTGCGCGCAGGGAGGAGTGCGGCCGTAGTGAGCGCAGGGCTCGAGGGACACCACCACAGTGGCGCCACGGGCCGTCGAGCCCGCCTGCCGGAGGGCATCCTGCTCGGCATGGTCGGTTCCGACCCCCCGGTGGATCCCTTCTCCCACGACCTTTCCATCAGGATCGGCGATCACACAGCCCACCCTTGGGTTGGGGTGGGTCCGTTCGGGGCGGGCGAGCTCTATCGCCCGGATCATCCAGCGGCGCTCGTCGTCCGACCAGACAGGGCTCACCGATCGACCCCTCCGTCCGGTGGGTCAGCGAAGGCTGCCTCGTCCCTGAGCTCCGCTATAGCGGCTACCGGATCGTTCCGGCGAAGGATGGCGGTGCCGGCCACGAACACATCCGCTCCGGCACTCCGGGCGGCCCGGATGGTGTCCGGTCCGATCCCACCGTCGATCTGGAGGTCGACGGCCAAGCCCCGGCGGTCGATCGCCCGGCGGGATGACTCGACCTTGGAAAGGACCTCGGGGAGAAAGCCCTGCCCTCCGAACCCCGGCTCCACCGACATGACCAGCGCCAGGTCGCACAGTTCCAGGTGTGGATCGAGGGCTCGGAAGGGAGTGGCAGGGTTGATGGCCAGACCGACTTCGAGGCCGAGGTCACGGGCCATTCGAGCCACCCGGGCAGGATCGGGTACCGCCTCGAGATGCACGGTGATGCCGGTGGCGCCGGCTGCCCGTAGCTCCACCAGGAAGGCATCCGGATTGGTGGTCATCAGGTGGCAGTCGAACGGTAAACCCGATACTGCCCGCAGCGAGCGAATCACAGGCATTCCCAGCGAGATGTTGGGGACGAAGTGGCCGTCCATCACGTCGATGTGGAGGAGGTCGAGGTGGGGTTCCACCCTGGCCACGTCCTCCCCCAGACGAGCGAAGTCGGCTGCCAGGATGGATGCCGCGATACGGACTGGTCGGATCACAGCAGTAGGGTACCGCCAGCTGTGGTTACCTTCAGCGATCCAGTACCGAGATGAACATGCCGTCGGTGCCGGTGAGGTGCGGGCCCAGCAGGAGCCCTCCCTCCAGACGCTCGCCCGGTAGCCCTTCAGGATCCCGGGCGCCGAGCCCCGCTACCACTTCCACGGTCTCGGCAGCGGTCATGGTGCACACCGAATACACCACCCGGCCCCCGGGACGGACCACTCGAAGGGCATCGCTAACCAGCCCCCGCTGGACTGTGGCCAGCCGGTCCCGCCCCTCCTCCGACATCCGCAGGCGGATCTCGGGTCGCCGGCGGAGGGTTCCCAGACCGGTGCAGGGTGCATCCACCAGCACCCGGTCGAAGGTCGCCCGCCGGAAGGGCAGCCGCCTCCCGTCCGCCCTAACCCAATGTCCCCCGAAGTGTGCGCCTCCCGAACGTCTCCAGGCCCTCCTGATCCTGCGCCGATGGATATCCACCGCCACCAGGCAGTCCGGCCGCCTCTCCCAAAGAGCCAGGGTCTTGCCGCCGGGGGCCGCTCCCACCTCCAGCACGGTTTCACCCGGGGTGGCCGCCAGCGCCTGGACCACGGCCAGGGAGGAGGGATCCTGCACCACCGCGCCGGGTGGGAGGCGGCCGTCCGGATCCTGGTAGGCACCGGCGATGGCGGTGGTGAGGGCATCGGGCGGGGCCGGAGCACCGCCGGCCATCCGGTAGGTGAGCGGGGCGTCCCGGTGCGCCGCCTCGACGAAGGCGACGGCCTGCTCCTCCCCCCAGCTGCCCACCAGGTCGTCCCACACCCACTCCGGGAGGCTGAACCGCCCGGCCATATCCGAGGGCGGATCGGGCTCGCCTCTCCTTTGCAGGTTCCGCACCAGCGCATTGACGAAGCCGGTGGCCCGCTTCCCCCCGAGCACTCGGGCCGACTCGACCGCCGTATCGGCCACCGCATGGCCGGCCGCCCGACCGAACAACACCTCATGGAAGGCCACCCGCAGCACGTCCACGAGAGGCTGGTCGATCGCCCCGATAGGGCGGTTAGACAGCCGGTCGATCGCCCGATCGAGGCGGGGCAGGTTCCTGAGCGTCCCGTATACCAGGTGGCGGACCAGGCGAGCATCGGCCGGCCGAAGGTCGAGGTCACGTAGCACCACATTGGACCAGGCACCCTCGCGTTCTACCCTGCCCACCAGGCGGGCGGCGACCACCCTCGCTTCCACTCCAGGCTTCACTCGAGCCGGCCCAGGTCCCCCCTGACACCCCGCAACCACTGCCGGGCTTCCATGGCCCTGGTGCCTTCCGGTTGCACCGACAGCAGCTCGAGACACCCTGCGGCGGTCCCCACCCGGAGACCTGCCAGCCCAGTGTCCAGCACCCCCGGTTCTAGCTCTCCAGGCACCATCCGGGCGCGGTGGATCTTGAACCGCCTCCCGCGCCAGGTGGTATGAGCTCCCGGCCACGGGGAAAAGGCTCTGATGGCTCGCTCCAGCTCGACGGCCGATCTGGTGAAGTCGAGCCTGGCCTCGGCCGCGGTGAAACGGGGCGCCCATGTCACCTTTCGCTCATCCTGGGCGAGAGGTGAAAGTTCTTCCGCCCCAAGGGATTCCAGACTCCTGGCAAGAAGCTCCGCTGCTGCGGTCGCCAGCCGATCGGTCAGCTCTCCGGCGGTCTCGTCCGACCCGATGGAGGTCTCCCACGCAGCCAGCACCCCTCCGCTGTCCAACCCGGCCGCCATCTGCATCAGCGTCACTCCGGTGGTCTCGTCACCGGCCAGGATGGCTCGCTGCACCGGCGCCGCTCCCCGCCACCGTGGCAGCAACGAGAAGTGAAGATTCCAGGTGCCCCACCGCGGATATGAAATGGTCTCGGGCGTCAGCAGCATCCCGAATGCGACCACCACCGCCAGATCGAGGTCACGGGAGGCCAGCAGGGCGCCGAGCCGATCGGCGGTCCGCGGCTGGTGGACCGGTATCCCCAGCTCCTGGGCTCTCCGCTTCACCGGGGGCATGGCAGGGGTCCGGCCCCGCCCGCGCGGACGGTCGGGACGGGTGATGGCTAGCCGGAGATCGGTCGAGCGGGCCAGCAGGTCGAGGGATGGAACTGCGGGTGGTGGGGTTCCCAGGAAGGCGGTGCGGATCACCCGTTCAACCCGAGGGCCTGGTTGCGGAGCTCCCGCATAGCCGCCTTGCGAGTCGGCGGGTCGAGCCGCTCGATGAGCAACCGGCCGTTCAGGTGATCGGTCTCGTGCTGGAGCACCCTTCCGAGCAGCTCGTCGCCCTCGTATTCGATCGGGGCACCGTCCAGATCCTGCCCGACCGCCCGCGCATAGGCCGGGCGGGCAATCCTCCAGAAGTGGCCAGGAACCGACAAGCACCCTTCATCCCACTCCCACTCACCGGAGGTCTCGACTATCTCGGGGTTCACCAGCACTCGAGGATCGTCTCCGTCGCCGGGGTCGAACACGCAGATACGCTTCGACACTCCAATCTGGGGCGCCGCCAGACCGACACCGGGCGCGTCGTACATCGTGTCGATCATGTCCTCGGCGAGCCGGCGCAGAGCAGCGTCGAACACTGTGACCCGCTCGGCGGGCATTCTCAGCACTGGATCGCCAAAGGTGCGAATAGGGAACAAAGCCATTGATCTGCGGGCCAGGTTAGCGATGGATCCTGGTCTCCCATCCGCCGGCCAACTCCCCGAAGGCCCCAGCTGGTGGGCGGGCCGCGCCCCATCCGATGCTGGTCAGAAGTGGCGGGGGTCCACGTCGATCCGTACCTGGCACCCCCGGTCACGCAGCTTGTCCACCGCCGGACGCAGGCGTCGTTTGACCTCGGCCAGATCGTCACTCTGAACCATCCAGCTGATCCGGTCACCCACCCGGGCCGGGCCGTAGACGGTGGCGTGCTCGAAGATCTCGTCGAGCAGCTCCCGGTCGGCCTCCCCCTTCACCTCCACCACCATGACCTCCCCGCAGGGCGGCAACCCGAAGCGCTTCCGGTCCACCAGCTCCTCCTCGAGGAAGGGGAAGGGATCAGCCCGGCGAAGCGCCCGGTGTACGGGATGGGCCGGGTCCGCGGTCTGCACCATCATCCGGCCGGCTCCCCCGCCCCGGACCAGGGTCGCCGCCCGGGCCATGATCGCCATGGCATCCTCGGTAGACCGGTAGTTGTTCCCCCGGACCATGCCATCGGAGTCCACCACCACCACCAGCTCGACGGGAGGGACGGCCAGCAGGTCCCGCTCGGTCCCGACCATCACCGGGCCGGGCGGATCCACGGTTCCCACCGCATCCCCGACCATCCGCCGGAGCTCCTCGGTAACCCGGCCCACCCCCGCTCCCAGGGGTTCGAACCGGGTATTGCCACATGCCAGGCAGGGACCCAGCGGTGCCTGGCAACGGGAGCAGCGCCGGTCTCGAAAGTCGGGACATGCCTCGCAACTCCGGCAGATCCGCAGGCTCCGACATCGGGCGCAGCGGGCGGCCGGGGCATAGCCATGCCGGTGGGTGAACACGAAGGTGCGCCCGCCCCGCCGCCGGATCGAGGAGATGGCGATCTTCACCGGCTGGGTCAGTAGCCCGGCTCCCGGTGCCTCCCTCCTCCGGTCCACGAGTTCCACCGGGGGCCACAACCGGCCGGGCACCCTGGTAATGGCCGCTCGGGCAGAAAGGGTGTCGACCGTGGGGACCCTACCCACCATCACCAGCCGGATGCGCTCGTGGGAAGCTCGGACCCTGGCTAGGGCGGCAGCCGAGACGGTCGGTGTGCGCCGCTCCTTCATTCCCTTGCGGCCATCCTCGAGGAGAACCATCATCGAAAGGTCCCTGACGGGCCACCAGACCACCCGCATGGTCCCTACCAGCACCAGTCCCGGGGTGGTGGCAGCCCTCGACCAGGCCGAGGTGAGTGCGGCATTGCCGGCCGAAGAGATGTCGACCACCCGGCGCCCGTAGGCGGACCTCAACCCCTCCGCCATCCGGCCTGCTTCCACCGCGCTGGGAGCCACCACCATCACCGACTTTCCTGCCTGTAACGGCGCTTCGATGGTCCCGCCGACCAGCTCGGCCCATCCCGTGCCCGCCACCAGCTGGCAAGCGCTGCCCGGCGCTCCGGAGGCCACTTCCCGGCCGATTTTCCCGAGCGGCCCGCGGATGGGCGAGACGCTGGGCAGGTCGATCGGAGGCGGATGCTTGGGCAGGTTGGGGGGCCTGGCCTTGGCAAGCACACCCGCCAGAGGAGCTACGTAGTGGTGGGCGGCCCAGCGCAGGGAAGGCACCATGGCGGCGGTGAACACCGGAATGGCGGCCGGCAGCGACCGGATCTCCTTGAGCTTCCTGGTATCGACCTCTTCGCCCTTCTCCTCTAGGCCGATCACATAGCCCCGCACCCTCCGGCCGCCGAACGGAACCCTCACCAGCGAACCCACCAACACTTGCCCGGCCAGGCTGGGCGGAACCCGGTAGCGGAATCCCTGGTCGAGGACGAACTTCGGAATGTCGGGCACCACCCGAACTATTGCCCCGGCGGGCGCCCGTACGGGCTCGACATCGTGCCGACGGCCGTCCTCGACCGTAGGGGTGGCGGTTCCGGGGGCTGGGTGGCTTGCCATCTAGCCCTTTGAGATCAGTGGGACAGCTGGCGGGTCGACGGATGAGGCGGCCGAATTCGTGGCGGCCGATCGTGCTGTTGATCCGGCCGGATCATCATGGGTTGGAGTAAGGCCGCAGGTCGGCAGCGCCGGATCGAAGAAGACTATTCCTGCTCTACTGGGCAGCCGCGGCTAGCTCCCGAGCCGGGGCGGTCGACTCCCAGGGGAACTCGTCCCGGCCGAAATGCCCGTAGGCGGAGGTGGCGGCATAGATGGGCCGCCGCAGTTGGAGCTCCCCCAGCAGGGACGCCGGACGGAAGTCGAAGAACTCCCCCACCAGCCAAGCCAGGCGGTCCGGGTCGATCACCGAGGTTCCGAAGGTCTCGACATCGATGGAGAAGGGGCGCGCCATTCCTATCGCGTAGGCCACCTGGATCTCACATCGTCGGGCCAGCCCCGAGGCCACCACGTTCTTGGCCACATAGCGAGCGAAGTAGGCGGCCGACCGATCGACCTTGGTGGGATCCTTGCCGGAGAAGGCCCCTCCCCCGTGGCGAGCGTATCCGCCGTACGTGTCCACGATGATCTTGCGCCCGGTGAGGCCCGCATCACCTTCCGGCCCTCCCACCTCGAATCGGCCGGAGGGGTTGACGATCAACTCGGTACGTCGGTCCACCAGCTCGTGATCGAGGGCCATGAGCACCTCGGAGCGCAGGTCCCGCTCCATCTGCTCGGTGGTCACCTGCGGCGCGTGGTGGGAGGAGATCAGCACCCTGGGCACATGCACGGGGGAAGTGCCCTCGTACCGGACGGTCACCTGGGTCTTGCCATCCGGTCGCAAGTAGTCCAGCACGCCCTGGCGCCTCACCTCGGCTAGCCGTTCGGCCAGACGATGGGCCAGCTGGATCGGGGCCGGCATGAGCACCTCGGTCTCCCGGTTGGCGTAACCGAACATCAGACCCTGATCGCCTGCTCCCAGCTGGTCGAGAGGATCCTCCCCCCCTCGCCGGGCCTCGAACGCCTGGGACACCCCGGCCGCGATGTCGGGACTTTGGCGGTTCAGCAGGACTTCGATAGGGATGGTGTCGGCGTGGAATCCGGACTCCGCGTAGGTGTAGCCGATCTCCCGCAGGGCGGCCCGCACCACGCCGACCAGATCAGCCCGGGACAGGCCGGCTTGGTTGGCCGTCTCGCCGGCGATGATCACCTTGGAGGAGGCCACCATCGTCTCGCAAGCTACCCTCGCCATCGGATCCCGCTGCAGCACGGCATCGAGGATGGAATCGGAGATGCGGTCGGCCATCTTGTCGGGGTGACCCTCGGTCACCGATTCGCTCGTGAAGAACCGCATTGATACCCCAGTATATGGACCGGCTGGTGCTGCTCAGCCGCCCGCGCGGCGGAGGTCGGCCACTCTGGACCAGATCTCGGCGGCTACTGCCCGCTTGGACATCAACGGCAAGCTGTCCTGGCGGCCGTCCGGGAAGATGATCGACACCTGGTTGGTGTCCGTACCGAACCCGCTACCGGGAAGGCTGACATCGTTGGCCACTAGGAAGTCGACCCCGTAGTGGGCGGCTTTGGTGACCGCCCGGTCCAGACTGCCGGTCTCAGCTGCGAAACCCACCACGGTCACGGGCGGCTCCACCCGCTCCACCAGCCCGGCCAGAACGTTGGGAGTGGGTTCCAGCACGATCCTGGGCGGTCCTACGGTCCTCGCCAGCTTGGTGATGGCTACCTCCGCGGGGCGGAAGTCGGCCACCGCCGCCGCCAGCACCGCTACATCGAGAACGTCCGCCCGAGCCCACACCTCACCGGCCATGTCAGCGGCACTCTCCACCGAGACCACCTCAACCGTAGGTGGGAGGCCGGTGGCCGGAGCGGCAGTCACCAGAGTGACTTGCGCCCCCTGGGAGGCGGCCTCCATCGCCAGCGCATGGCCCATTTTGCCCGACGACCGGTTGCCCACGTAGCGGACCGGGTCGATCGCCTCCCGGGTGCCTCCGGCGGTCACCAACACTTTCAGTCCCGTCAGGGGACCGGCCAGGATCCCGGCGGTGGTGGCCAGGATCTCCTCCGGCTCGACCATGCGCCCGACACCGGCGTCACCTCCGGCCAACGCCCCCGATCCGGGACCTACCAGATGGCGACCATCCTCCTCGAGCAGGCGGACGTTGCGCTGGACCGCCGGTTGCTGCCACATCTCGGTGTGCATGGCAGGAGCGAGTATCACCGGTCCCTGGAAGGCCGCCACGGTGGCGGTCAGGGCATCGTCGGACAAACCATGGGCGATCTTGCCCAGTACGTTGGCGGTAGCCGGCGCCACCACCAGAGCGTCCGCCCACCTGGCTAAGTCGGTATGAGGGCTGGCTTCTGTCCTGCCGTAGAGGGTGGTGACCACTCCATGGCCGGTAACCGCCGCCAGGCTCTGCTCCCCCACGAAGCGCACCGCCGCCGAAGTCATCACGGCCCGGACCTCGCCACCGGCCTCGATCAGGCGGCGAGCAAGATAGACCGCCTTGTAAGCCGCGATACCCCCGGATATCCCTAGGACGATCCGGCGGCTGTCGAGGCTGGGCTTAGACGTCTCCGATCCCATCGAAGTCCAACAAGTCGATCTCCGGCTCGGGAGCGGAGTCCTCCTCGGTGCCCACCACCAGCCTGCCGGCCGCTATCTCCTCTAGCGCGATCGATAGCGGCTTGTGGCTCAGCGAGTGGATCTGGGGAGGGATGTATTGCCCGATCCCGCCGCCCAGCTGGCTGTAGTAATTGTTGATCTGCCTGGCCCGGCGCGACGCCAGAACGACCAGGTTGAAACGCCCGCCTGCCTTTTCTATGACATCCTCTACCGCTGGCTCGATCATCTTGCATCACCCTTCTGATGGCTCGGCAACGTCGGGAGGGTCAACTGGAGGCCGCCCGAGTATTTCCATGATAGCCGCCACTGTTTCATCTAAGTCCTCATTTACCACTACGTGGCGGAACCGGGCGCGGCCCACCGGCATCTGGTCTCGCGCGATCGCCAGTCGGGTGGCGATCTGTTGCTCGGACATGTCCCGGCGACCCCTCATGCGTGCCTCGAGTTCGGCGAGAGACGGGGGCATCATGAAGATGGAGACCGCCTCGGGGTAGCCATCCATCACCTGGAGAGCCCCGCTCACTTCGACGTCCAGTACCACGTCCTCGCCCGCTTCGATGGGTTTCAACACCTGGTGAAAGGGTGTCCCGTAGCGATGTCCGGCGAACTCCGCCCACTCGAGCAGCTCCCCTTCCTGGATCATCGCCTCGAACCGGCTGGCGTCGACGAAGTGGTAGTCGACGCCCTCGGTCTCGGCGGGGCGGGCCGGCCTGGTAGTGGCCGAAACCGAGAAGTGGAAGGAGCGATGAGCCGCCAGAGCCCGGACGATGGTGTTCTTCCCCACCCCCGACGGACCGGAGACGATGACCAGCCGACCCTTGGTTCCCACGTGCGAGGCTTCGGGTGCGATCAGCCGAACTCTTCGAGGAGCGCGGCCCGCTGCCGCCCACCGAGACCCCGGATCCGCCGGCTCTCCTTGATCTCGAGCCTCTCCATCAGCCGTTTGGCCTTGATCTTCCCCATCTTCGGCATGGACGAGATCACGGCGGTGGCCTTGATGCCCGCTACCAGCGGATCCGAATCCGCCTCATCCAGCAATCCGGAGAAGGACAGTGAGCCGCTCTTCAGCCGCTGCTTGACCTCCGCCCTCCTGCGGCGGGCCAGAGCCGCCTTCTCCAGTGCTCGGGCCCGTTGTTCAGGGGTCAGGTGCGGAGGTGGCATGCCACTCCCTTCGTCTTGGGTGTATCGGAATCGTAGGTGGTTGCCAAACCGTACCCTGCAGTTTTCGGGGCCCGGAACCTACCGGGAACTGACGTACGAAGAAGCGTTGGCCACCCCGCCGTCGACATCCAGGGTGACTCCGGTGATCCAGGATGCCTGATCCGAACAGAGGAATAGGACAGCCGAGGCCACATCCATAGGCTCTCCGATCCGCCCCAGTGGGTGCAAGGAGGAGGCCGCCTGCTCGTCCTTCCACAGCAGATGCGACAGGCGGGTTCGCACCACTCCCGGCGCCACCCCCACCACCCGCACCTGGGGAGCGAGCTCGAAAGCCAGATGCCGGGTCATGTAGATGAGCCCGGCCTTGGAGATGTTGTATGCGCCCATCCCTTGGCCCGGAAGCCTGCCCCCCACCGAGGCGTTGTTGCACACCACCCCTCCGTGATCTCGCATCCAGCGGTCCCAGGCCACCCGTGTGTAGAGCAGCGGGCCGCGCAGGTTCACCGCCCAGGTCCGGTCGAGGGCACCCATCTCGACGTCCATGAGCGGCCCGTATCCCGGATTGGTGCCGGCGTTGTTGACCAGCACATCACACGCCCCGAACCGCTCCATTGCGGTGTCGATGGCCCGTTCGGCCCCGGCTTGGGTGTCGGCTCTCGCCACTACAGCCGCCACCCGTTCCGGCTCGCCCAGCCGGCCGGCCGCCTCCTCCACGTTCTCCCGCTTGCGGCTGGTGATCACCACCCCCCGAGCCCCAGCCGCCAGAAAAGCTCCGGCGACCGTCTCCCCGATCCCCCGAGAAGCACCGGTGATCACCGCCACCCTGCCATCCATCCGTACGTCCATCATCCCCTACGGGGCATCACCGCTCGGCTCTAGCGCGACCTCTTGTAGCTGCTGCCGGAGACGCCACATGTTGGGACCGTTCATATGGGTGTAAGCGGCTCGCAGGGCGCCACGAGCAAGGCCCTGTCTGACCGTAACGCCCCCAGGTCGAGGGTCATGGGACACCTCCTCCACGTCTGGATGTCTCGAACACACGGCGTCCCAGGGACTGGCTACCTTTGGGAGTCGTCGAGTCTCGTAGGTGACTTTAGTTCAGGGGTGTGACAGCAGATCGAGCTCTGCCATCGCCTAGCGTCGATGACCGCCGCGGGGGACGCCTCCGTACTTCATTCGGGTGTCGCCCATCCAGGCGGCTCGACCCACCTGGTCGGCCACACCGGCTGCTACTAGCTCGCCCGCGAAGAGTGTGTGGGTACCGAAGTTGATGGATCTGCGTACCTCGCACTCCATCCAGGCGATCGCCTCCTCGAAGATGGGGACTCCGGTGACGCCTTCCCGGATCGGGCGGCGGTTCAGGGTCATGCCTTGCTTGATGGCCGGTTTGGAGAACTTGACGAACACCCTGGTGTCGTCGGGCGACCATAGGTTGATGCTGTAGGCACGGCTCCGGCTGATGAGCCGATGGGTGACCGCCTGGTTGTCCACTCCGATGCCGATGATCACCGGTTCCATGGAAAGCTGGGTGATCCACGAGGTGGTCATACCGTTCCACTCGTCGCCCGCTCTCGACCCCACCAGGGCCAGAGCATTGGGGATCAACCAGGTAACCCGATTGATAAGCGCCGGTTCGGGCATCTCTCCTCCTCACAAACCGATCTGGGGACATACGACCAAGTCGGCTAAGGGGAGGCTAACCCGGCCAGTGTGGTGTCCAAACCCGGCGCCGATCCGGTGGAATCGATGCTCTTTCCCAAGGGCTACCACCGGTGCAGCGCCGGGAATAGATGCGTAGATTCAGAGTATGCGAATCCTGGTGACCACCGCAGGAGTGCTCCCGCCGGAACCGGCAGCTGACCTGGTGGAAGCCCTCATCGGTGACTCCGGCAGCGTGACCGTGATGAACGTGGTCCAGACACCCAACGACTTCCTAGAAGAGCTGGCCGCCGACGATCGGGGACCATTCAATCCGTCCCCCGACGAGCTCAGTGGACCGCCCGGCCAGACCCCGGCCGAGCGCTATGTCCACGAGCGAGGGTCCAAGATGGTGGCTCCGGTGGTAGCGGCCCTGAGGACTCGCCATCTGGAACCGCGGACCAAGTTCGTAGAGGCTGACGAAGTAGCGGATGCCATCATCCGGACCGCCGAGGAGATGGCGGCCGACCTGGTCGTGCTCGGCACTACCCGCCGCCTGTTCGCCGGAACGTCCTGGACCAGCATCTCGATGAAGGTCACGGCCGAGGCGAAGGTCCCATTGCTCCTCATCCCCGAACCGGCTCCGCCAACCCATCCCTCGCGATCCGGGCGCAAGTAGCAACCGAGAACTTGCCGCTATCCCCCGGCGGCAGGTGCCTGCGTTATTATCCGGTCGGGCATCGTGTCCGCTGGGAGGCCGATTACCGCATCCCGCCGTTCGATAGCCGCAACTGACCGGAGAGACCGCGCTTCATGGCCGCTCGAACCAATCGCATGACAGAGACACGGAGTTCCCGGGGATGAACTTCGACGCGTACGAGCTGGCCACGGACGTGTTCGACGAGCTCTTCGCAGAGGAGGGATCCCCCCACCCCCACTGCCACGAACTCCATGACACGCTGGAACAGTTCTCACCTACCGACCTGAGCGCAATCGGGGAGTGGATCACCCGATCCTTCACCAACGAAGGGATAACTTTCACGGTATACGGAGACGATGAGGCGGAAGAGCGGATCATCCCGATCGACTGCATACCGCGGGTTATGTCCGCCACCGAATGGAGTGGTCTGACGGCCGGTCTCGAACAGCGCTTGGCAGCGCTCAATCGGTTTCTCGAGGATATCTACGGTGAGATGCGGATCATCACCGATGGGGTGATACCGGCGGGCGTAGTGCTGGACTGCCCGCAGTACCGCCCGGAGATGCGCGGATTCCAGACGCCCGGAGGAACTTGGGTGGGCATCTGCAGTACCGACCTGGTTCGCACCCAACACGGGTTCCACGTGCTGGAGGACAACCTGCGAGTCCCGTCCGGGGTTTCCTACATGCTGGCCATGCGAAAAGCCACCAAATCCGCCATGCGGCTCCTCTACCGGCGGACCGGGGTCAGGGACATCGAGAACTATGGCCTGTTGCTGGCCGAGACTCTGCGGGAGCTAGCTCCGGAGGGGGTGTCCGATCCCACCATGGTGCTGCTCACCCCGGGCATCTTCAACTCGGCCTTCTACGAGCACATGTTCCTGGCGAGGCAGATCGGGGCCGACCTGGTGGAGGGCCGTGACCTTTTGGTCGAAGGCGGTCATGTTTACAAGCGAACCACCTCCGGCCTGAAGCGGGTGGACGTGATATACCGGCGGGTGGACGACGACTATCTCGATCCGCTGGTCTTCCGGCCCGATTCGCTGCTGGGAGTGCCGGGTCTGCTGCACGCCGCTCGCCTCGGGAACGTGTCGATCATCAACGCTCCCGGAACCGGAGTAGCGGACGACAAGAGCGTCTACGCCTACGTGCCGGACATGATCCGCTATTACCTGGGTGCCGAACCGCTGCTATCCAACGTCGAGACCTACCTCTGCCGCCGTCCTAAGGACCTGGAATACACCCTCGACCACTTGGATGAGCTGGTGGTGAAGCGGGTGGGCGAATCGGGAGGCTATGGAATGCTGGTGGGCCCTCATGCCACGCCTGCCGAGCGCAACGAGTTCGCCGCACTGCTCAGGGCCGACCCGGCCGACTACATCTCCCAGCCCACCCTGGCCCTATCCCGAGCACCCTGCCTGATCGACGGTCGTATCGAGGCCCGGCACGTCGACCTGCGACCCTTAATCCTGTCGGGTAAGCAGACCAGGATCGTGCCGGGCGCCTTCTGCCGAATCGCCCTCCGCCGGGGAAGCCTGGTGGTGAACTCCAGCCAGGGCGGAGGCGGCAAGGATTTCTGGGTTCTGGAGGACTGATTGGCCATGCTGGCACGGAGCGCCGCCGGTCTCTATTGGATGGGCCGATACCTGGAGAGGGCCGGCCACCTTTCCCGCCTGCTGAAACAGCAGGTCGAAGCCCTGGTGGACAGCCCGACCCGGGACATCTACTTCGGCTGGCACCGGATTTACGGCGCCCTGCAGCGGCAGCCACAGCCCGGCGCCCTCGAGCTCCACGCCGACGACCTCTACACGCTGGCCGACTCCTATACCCTGGCCGACGACCTCACCTTCGAGCCCTCCAACCCGGATTCGATCCATACATGTTTCACCCAGGGGCGGGAGAACGCCCGCCAGATGCGTCACCACATCTCGGCTGAGATGTGGACTAGCCTGAACCGCTCCCATCTGCGCCTGCAAGACCTCGCTATCCAGGACATCTGGTTGAGCTCCCCGGAGAACTTCTATGCCGGGATAGCCACTGAGATCGACACCTTCCGGGGGGTGACCACCTCCACCCTCTACCGTGATGAAGCCTGGCACTTCCTGTGGCTGGGTACCTGCCTGGAGCGGGCCCAGCTCTCCTCCTCCCTGCTGATCGCCCAGCTAGCGGCGGTCCGGTTGTTCGAGGTCCCCGCTGATGCTTACTGGACCAGCCTGCTCAACCACTACTACGCCTTCGAGGCCTACTACCGAGCTTCCAGCGCCGCTATGGAGCCCGATCGGATAATCGATCTCCTGGTCACCAGCCCGCATCTGCCCGATTCGCTGACCCTGTCGGTCTCGGCCCTCTGCCAGGAACTACGGGCGGTGGGGTCCGGTCCGGATGCCGGATCCACGGAATGGGCGATGCGCAAAGCCAGATACATCCGCCAGCTGGTCGAGAACGAGTGGCCCGGTGGGACGGGCCGGGACGCATTGCTCCACGAGATCCGAACCGCTTGCCGAGATCTCCATGGGCTCATCGTGGCCACCTACTTCGACTACGAGATCACGCCGCCCCGCCTTGGCCCCACCCGCAGCTTCGCCCAATGAGCGGTCGCCGCGCCGGCGGTCGAATCCCATCCCGCTTCCGGATCGAGCATGTTTCGGAGTTCGCATACAGCTCGCCGGTCCGGCGATGCACCATGTCGCTGTGCCTCCAGCCCCTCGAGCGCGCTCGCCAGCGGGTGCTCGAGTTCTCTCTGACCAGCACGCCCACCGGGCAGCTCACCACCAGTACCGACCTTTTCGGCAACCACCGGCACGTGCTCACCCTTCATCGGGATCACGACCATCTGCAGGTGGTGTCGACCTCGGTCATGGAGGTCGAGTCGCCCCCTGCGCTACCGGATCGACTCCCTGACGGTGCCTGGGAGGAGATCCGAGCCTGGGGTAACAGCCCTGAGTGGTGGGACTTGACCCGACCGAGTGCCTTGGCTCGGCCGTCGCCCGCCCTGGATAGCTTCGTCAGGGAGCTGGGAGTGGCACCTGGCAGCGATCCTCTGGCCGACGTCCTGGCGCTGTCGATCGCCCTGAACGACATCTTCACCTACATGCCAGGGGTCACCTCGGTGAACTCCTCGATCGACCACATCCTCGAGACCGGTCACGGAGTTTGCCAGGACTACGCCCACGTGCTGGCAGCCATCACACGCTCATGGGGAATCCCCACCAGGTACGTCTCGGGGTACCTGTATGTGTTGAGCGGGGACTCGGACGGGACGAGAACAGTTTCGGGAGCAGCTACCCACGCCTGGGCAGAGTGCCTCCTCCCCGGGGTCGGATGGATAGGGGTGGATCCCACCAACCGGACGGTGGCGGACGATCTGTACTTGTCGGTGGCGATCGGGCGTGACTATGGCGACGTCCCGCCCACCAAAGGGGTGATCGAGGGCGGCGGGGACTCCCGGCTGGAGGCAGCGGTCAGAATCATCCGGTTAGGTGGCCGCCCCCGGTTGAGGCTGATGATCCCCTGAAGAGAGGAAATGGGGCTCCGGACAGTCGGTAGGTGGTTGGCTGACCGTGATCAGGGGGACGGAAAGAAGGCGGCACCGTCCGAGCCGAGGGTCGGGACTACCAGCGCCCGGTCGAGGTAGTCGTTGCGCATCTCGCAGGTGGTCTCGGCTATCAGCGTGCAAGCATGGCAGGCGGCACCGTGCAGGTGACCCTCCTCGAGGGCGGTGCCAGCTCCGTGCTGGGCACAGATCGGGTCGTTGGAGCAAAGCTCGCCCACCCGAAGCGCATAGGCCAGATGGTCCTCGAAGTGGCGGGCTTGCTGGACGAGGCCGCCCAGGGTCCCTTCGGCGTCGGGAGATCCGGTGTAGAGGAGCAGGCCATAGCGCTGACCTTCCACATAGATCCGCTCGCGGATGGAGCTGGCCGGGTAGCCGCAACGCATGGCCAGCCACTGGATGAGCAGGTGTGCGAGCGTGTGCAACAGGATGTAGGGGCCTCCGGGGAAGGGCCAGGGATGCTTACGGCCTTGCTGGCCGGTCTCGTGCCGGTTGCGAAGGTCGTCTATCCGGGTTTGCGCGGGTCGTCTCCGTAACCACCTGTCGACCTCCTCCGGTCTCAGGTAGGCGAACAGGCCTTCGTCACGGTTCTCGATCGCCGGAAACCAGCTGGGATCGAGGGCGATGCCGGCCCGCTCGACATCGGTGTCGTACTCGCCGTGGATGTCACGGATAACGGCCTCGAAGCGGGTGAATCCGATCAGGGCCAGCACCTCGCGCAACCGGTGGAGGTGGATCACTCCCTCTACTCCACCGCTCAGCTTCGACCGCGGGGATCTCCAGGCACTCTGTGGCAGGCGCCGGGCGTGGAAGTTCGGATCGACCTGTCCCCGGTCGCCGAATCCTTCCGGCGCGGCCAGCAGTTCCTCGAGCTCGGCCTCCTTGACGGAGCGGTCGCCCGCGGACCCGCCCTTGCGGCGTTGGATCGCCTTCAGCACCTCAGCGTCGGCAAAGCCAGCCAGTCCCCCGCTTACCTTCGCCTTCTTCTTGAGGAAGCGGAGATGGCTCAAGCGGTCCACCAGCTGAAGGTCCTCCCAGAGCTCCCCCACCACCCGGTCCAGATCGGTGCCCCGATCAGGCAGCGACAGGACGCTGACCACCTGGGGAAAGTAGGCGTTGGAGGCGGTGCGGATGAGCAACCGGCTCGGTAGCGTGCAATCCTCGTCGGTGCCGCGACCCAGCCACGGCCGCCTGCCCAGGCACAGACCGAGCGGCCAGTCGCTGAGCTCGGTGGCCTCGTAGAGTCGCCGAGAGAGGCGGTGAGCGGCCTGATATACAGGTTCACCTCCGGCTCGACATCACGTAGGGAGCGGTTGGCTCGGAACTTGCGATGGTGGGCGGTCTCGAAGTCCTGGTCGAGCATCTCCCGCAACAGTGGTTTGGCGGCCGCTTTCCCCTCGTACTTCTGATACCTCACCGGGCTGTTTACCTGGTGGTAGCCCTCCACCACTTTCAACCACGAGTCGAGTAGTTCCACCACCCGGGCGGTCACGCTCCGGCGCCTTTCGGTGTGCTCGGTCTCGTATTGGAAGGGCTGGCGGTCCACTCGCTGCAGCAGTACCTGCCGGAGTTGTCGTTCGACCGTAACCCTGACCGCTTCGAGTTCCTCGACTCCCTCGGCCGGCGTGAGCACTCCTTCCGCATGGCGGGCGTAGCCCACCAGTGCGCCGGCCAGCCCGCGGTCGAGGGCCCTGGCCGAGAAGGGCGTGACGCTGGACACCTCCACGGAGCGGTAGAAGGTCTCGTGGTAGTGACGGAAGCGCTCGTAGTGGGATCGGTCGCGGGGTTTGTGCATGTTGAGCAAGGTCACCACCAGTCCCGGCCGCTGATCGTCCCGCCCCACCCGGCTGGTGGCCTGGATGTATTCGGAGTGGGTCTTGGGCTGGCCGACTACCACCATCAGCCCGAGCCGGGGGATGTCGAGACCCACCGAGATCATGTTGGTGGCGATAGCGCTGTCCACGCTGTCCTGCTCGTGCTTGGCGCATCCCAGCCGCCGTCTCGCCTCGGCCACCTTGCCGGTCGGAACCCGGGAGGTGAGCTCCACCACCTCCGCGAAGCTGGTCCGATCCCGGAACGGTGCTTCCTGGAAGGACTGGCCGATCCGGCGGCGACGCCCGTAGGTCTTGACGGTGTTGCGGACCTCCTCCTCGAGGATGCGGCGCGCCCCACCCAGCTCCCGCAGGCTGTTGAAGTAACCCAGCACGGTCATGTAGGGATCGGCCGGGTTGTCCCGGTTCTTGCGCCCGCCGGCGTCTCGGTAGGCCCGCTCGGCGGATCCCATCAGGGCCAGCCAGACCCGGCGCATCAGGACTTTGGGACTCCGTCCCGGCGCCGCGATACCGAGATACAAGCGGCCGGGTACCTGGGTGGTGGGGACAGTCTCGGCGAAGAACGAATCCTTCCGGTCCGGCCCTGGGGGTGGGAACACCCGGGTGGCCGACCGGGCGAACAGGGCCTGGACCTGACTCTGCGCCTGGCGGACTGTTGCAGTGGAGGCCACGATCTTGGGCCGTACCTGCGGCGACCGGCGGCCCTCTGGACGATGACCGGCCCGCTCGCTGGCCTGGACAGATAAGGCTTCGATGATCGTCTCGTACAGGCCGGCCATGGTGCCCAAGGGCCCTGATATCAGGTGCAGCTCGTCCTGGATGATCAGGTCAGGGGCCAGTAGCGGGTGGTCGAGCGGGCGACCGATTCCGGGATCGGCCGCTCCGTAGTAGCCCTTGGCGTCGATGCGGTCGGCGCCGCCGAGCAACAGGCCGGTGCGGGCCGTCCAGGGCAGGGAGGCGAACTTGTCGACCGTGGCGATCAGGAAGGCAGGCAGACGCCGGTAGATGGGATCGTCCACCGCCACGATCGGCAGCGGGTTGTCCCCTTGGAAGTCACACTCGAAGTTGAGGCACACGATGCGCAGCTCGTCGTCGGGCAGCAGCGTGAAGCTCGCCGGCTCGAACTGCTGACCGCACCACGGGCAGGTCTCGAGGGGAATGGGCAGGGGGTGGTATCCCGGATTGGCCTTGTATCGGCGGGTCTTGGCCCGGGCCGTGTCCTGCCGTCCGTCACGCACCCGACCCATCGCGTTGGGGGTGGCCGCCTTGCCCACCCACAGGCCGATCTCGAACGGCCAGGTTCCATAGCGGTCGGGATCGAGCTGGCGCTCCAGTTCCAGCGCGCACACCAGGCCGGAGGCCCGGGCCAGCTGATCCAGGGTCAAGAGCCAGAGCGTGTAACGCATGATCACGGTGACGCCTGCCCCTTGCCGGCCCTCATGGCCGGGTTCCCGCAAGCGTCTCAGCACCATGGTGAAGGCCGCCAGACCCAGATAGGCCTCGGTCTTGCCGCCGCCGGTCGGGAAAAAGAGGAGGTCGACCACTGGGCGCTCGGGATGTTGCGGATCGCCCAGACCGGGGAGGTTGAGCAGGATGAACGCCAGCTGGAATGGATACCAGCGCCATCCCGACTCCTCAGGTGGGGAGCCGATCCTCCTCTGCAAGGCAGTGGCCACGGCCCGGTTGGCCACCCGAAAGGCGTCGAGGGCGTCCGGGTCGGTAACCAGCAGGTCGATCCCCCGCTCGATACGGTCGGCGGCCCCGCGGGCGTGACTCAATAGCTCCCCCGCGGTCTTCCGGCGGTCACCCGTGTGTGCGGTGAGAGTCCGGTACTGGCTGTCGATCCAGGCTCGGTAGTGCTCTACCAGCGGCCGCAAGGCCGCCGATACCGCGTCGCCATCCGGAAGACTTCCGAGCACCTCCATCGACAGCTCCGCCTCCGGCTTCGAGGTGGCCTCGGTCTTCGCCACTGCGGCGTCCGGGATCCAGGTAGTGCGCAGGACATGGCACTTGCCGCCCACCACCTCCCACTCGGCTGATACCCCGTGGCCGACCGCGTACTCAGGTGTGTCCGCATAGTGGAGGTCGGCTACCTGGTCGTCCCACTCCCGACCATGCGCCCCACGGGGGTCAGGACGGGGCACGAATGGCACCTCACTGGTGATCTCGAGCTCGGCCTGGAAGGCGTAGCCGAGATCGGCGTCGCCGAGGCTCGTAACGTCGCCGGGCTGGCCCCCGAGCGAGGGCCGATGGTTGACCAGGAATATCGACACCGAATTGACCTGCTGGGTGAGGCCGTCGGGACCCTCGACCTCCACTGGCCTCGTGACCATGTGCAGCCCCAGCCCACCGGACTCCGGAACCTCATGATCGGAGGATCGGTCCGGGAGAGTGACCGCCACGGTGTGCTCCTGCGGGTGCCTCTGCCACACCTTCAGCGGCTTGCCGTCGGTGCCCTCGGTGGTCGACCGCTGGTAGTCGCCCCAGCGAACGGTTATGTCCAGCACCTCCGTCTTGTGTGGGACGAGGAAGCTCAGCCCGATCGACGACGGGAAGAAGCTCTTGCGGGCTGCCCTCCGCTCCTCCGACGACTCCTCAGCCAGACCGGCGGTGGCCGGAGTCTCGTCCAGCGGGTCGTCCTCGTCGTTGTCGGAGCGCAACTCGAGTGGCGTGCCCGAGGGGATCAGAAACCCGGTGAGGTACCAGCTGGACGGTCTAACCCATCCCGGCAGCTGCTCATCGGCCAGGTGATGGCCAGCCCCCGGACCGACCAGATCGAGCCGCAACGCTTCGACCAGGTAGTCGCGCACCTCCGGTGAGGGGGCCTCGTTCCATCCGGGAGATGGGTCCGGCTCAGGCATGGGTCACCTCCATTCAGGTGCCATTGGAAGGGCTCAAGGTGAGTTGGTTGGATGGAGAAGTCGTGGGTGGCGACTTTTGGAGCCGTCCCCGGCCACGCGGTGGGTTGGCTTGACCGGACCGTGCTTCTTCAGCAGCCCGCTCGGCATTGAGCTCCAGCAACCGAGCCAGCACCTCATCACGAACCTCGTCAGGCCAGCGGTAGCGGTAAGGCTTCTTCTTCCTGCCCCAGTTGTCCTCATCGATCGGGTAGTCGAGCAGGAACTCACAGTCCGTCGGGATGTCACTCCACCCGTATGCGTCCAGTACAACCCGATCCATGGCGGCATGCAGTCTACGGAGTTCGATAATCCGGGCATCGTTCTCGCTGGGATCATGGAATCGGTTGTATGTCTTGGTCAAGCCTTCATCGTTGAATTTCATCAGGTCTGCCCGGAACTCGTAGTATTCCTCACCTGCTGATTCGAAGTCGGAGCGGCTCTCCCAGCTATTCGGAAGTGGAAATGTCTCGAAACAGTCTGTGACTGTATAGCGTAAGTCGTCCTTCATCGAGGATCCGAAGAATCGAGACCAGATCTCGTGAGGTCTTGCTTGGAGCGCGCAGAATGCGGCGAATCTCTCATAGGAGAATATAACTAATGAGTCTGCATAGACCATTCCGTTAGACAGAAAGGCAAAAGACATGTGTTGGCTAACCCTACAAGTTGCCATAACCCGTTTTAAACCCCTAATAGAATCGTATAGTTTTAATTGGGGTGCATAATGTTTCCGCCACTCATTCGCCATACGAGGATAACGCTTCTTGATTCGTATTGGTCTAACCTTATTGGTTACTATCTCTAGTAAGTCGGGCCAATGGAATCTGCACTTTGACAAACTTCTCTCCCCGAAGTCAATTACGGAACGATGGTTTTTTTGGGTCGGGTTGTTATTTAGCTCCCTCCCTCCTATATATGGACAAATAACCACTTGATTCGAAGGATTAGACCTTAGGAGTCTTTCCATCTCTCTAATTGGTGTAGCCACACGCTCCTTATCGTTATCGTTAAAAGTAAACCCCATCCCCAGTATTATACTACCCAAGAAACTCTTGGCTATGTTAGCTTTCAACGACCTCGGATCATCGTTCTTGCCTCGATAGTATAAGAAGGCTGTGATCTTTGATACGGAGTGACCGTCAAGGAGCCTGTAGCCGTGAAATCCACCTCTGCTGATGTGGAGTACACTCACTACTACCGCAGCTTGTCCAGGCCACTTCACACGCTTGCGAACACAAAATATTTCTCCGCCGTTCTTGCATATCCATCGTAGTCCCGTCGAGCGTGTGTCACCTTGGGAGATGCTATTGGTAGCGATAAGACCAAAGGTTCCACCCATACGGACCAGATTGAAGGCTCGCCGAAAGAAGTGAGCTACCAAGTCCGAATTGCCGTGGCTCTCAACATGCATCTCCTTGAGCCAGTGGGAATAGCGGTTGATGTTCGAAGCGGTAATAGTGTTGTTACCAGCGAATGGTGGATTACCGACTATGACATCGAAGCCGGGATTGGGACGGTCGAAGACCTCGGGAAACTCGATCTGCCAGTGGAGTGGCGCGAGGGGTCGGTCCTGGTTGCGAAGTTCCTCCATCCAGGCGCGATACTGTCCCTCGATACCGTTCTGAACGCCATTCGCGAACCTTTTACGACGTGCCTCCCGCGCCGTTGGCGTGGACTCATCGAAGAACGCCGCCAGCACCAGGTCCCCCAACAAGCGGAGGTCGTCGGTCACTTCACGCGACTCCATCCACGCTTCGCGCATCTCCCGCTCGGATATGGTGTCGCCTTCCTCGCGAATCCACCTGCGTAGCTCGGCTGCATCGGCGAGTAGCTGCTGTCCTCGGAGGGCCTCAAAACCCTCCTGAAAGGCGGGAGCGTTGCCTTTCCAATGGAAAGCCCTTATCTGAGGGATCGACAGACCCACTAGCGAGTCGCCATGGCGGAGGGCGTGGTCGAGGAAAGTGAGCGGATGGTCCTTGGACAGGGTGATGAGCCACAACGACAGCTTGGCTAGGTCCACTGCCTTGGGGTTGCGGTCGACTCCGTAGAGGCAGCGTTGAGCCACCAGTCGGCGAGCGAAGATCTGCTGGTCCTCGCCCGGGGGGAGGTCGGGTGCTTCTTCGTGGGCCCGCCAAGCTTCGATCAGGGCGTCGGCCAGCTGGCGGCACGCTTCTACCAGGAACGCCGCCGAGCCCATGGCCGGGTCGCACACCTTCAGGTCGAGGATTTGTTCCGGTCGAAGTGGGCCCTCTTGTTCTTCAGCGAGGCGGTCCAGGATTGGGTCCAGCGCCTTGCGGACGATCGGCTCCGTCAGGCTGCGGGGCGTGTAGTGGGAACCCGAGCGGCGGCGCTCCTGGCTGGGTTGCAGCACCATGGCGCCGGGCGGGACGAGATCAGGTGTGGCCTGGCGGTCGATCACCCGATCGAGGGCGGCATGGAGCTCCTCCAGCGTGGTGGCTTCCCGGACCGCCCGGCCCACCTTTGCGCTTAGTTGTCGATCGGTCCGATCCTTGACCCACTTGGTCCGGCTACTGGAAGCCTGACAGAGCAGTTCATCGAGGTTGATGGTGGCCGGAGCGCCGTGTTTCTTGGCAGCCTTGATGGCGATGCTGCGACCGGTGGCCCTCTCGAGGCGGAAACCCATCATGGTCTCGTACACCGAACCGATATGCTCCACATCGAGAGCTCGGTAGGAGATGCGCTCGGAGTCCAGCACGATCAGCTTCTCCAGCACCCGATGGATAGTGCCGTCGGGTACCAGCGGTGCCTCGATGCGGTCAGTCGTCTGCCTGGCCCCCAGACTGCCTTCGAGGAAGGGGTAGCGGTCGGGCAAAAGAGGTCGCCATACTTGGGCGACATCACCATGTCGGTCGCTTTGGCCCCGTCATGAACCATGCGCCATAGGGCTAGGAGCTGGGCATAGGCTCCGTAGCGCTGGTCCATAGTGTCGGGATGGAGGGAGGCGTCAGCCCGCAGACGCTCATATAGGCCTGACACCGAGTAGGCCCTAGGAAGGTCTCGTCCTGGGGCAGCAGGTCGCGTTCCTCGGCGTACAGCAGATAGACCAGGCGCAGCACCACGGTGAGCAACCCCCTGTAGATCTCATCGGGTTGGTCAGCCAGCCAGCGTCCAAGTAGCTGGCCTTTTGCGGTGTCATCGGCGGCTTGGAAACCTCGCAGTAGCTCGTACAGAGCGTGCAGTACCTGCTCGGCCAGGCGCTCGCTCACCTCGTTCTGGAACTTCCGGCTGTCCTCCAGCAGCGCGGCCAGGCGCTGGTCGCGCCCTACGACTAGGAGCCGGGTCTGGCTGAGCAGCTCGCGCATCGCAGTGCAGATCGGGCGCCCAGCGGTCTGGATCATGTCGCCCACCTGGAAGTCCATCCATCCCGAGCTCTCGCCCTTGGGAGCGGACACCAGGCGAATGGTCGTTCCGTCGAAAAGGAGCCCGGCGGGCACCCGGGTGTCACGTAGCAGGCGCTCCATCCGGCTGTGGGGCGACATCTCCACTCCCGAGCCGTTCGAGGCTGTCTTGTCGAAGTCTTCGCAGGGCTCGTAGGTGCTGACCAGCAGCTGCCAGGGCGATGCCCGGTCGGTCCCTTCACGCTTGTTTCCGTTGGTGGCGGGCGGCCGGGACCGGGCAGGGTCGGCTAGAACTGCGAAGTCAGGCCGGAACCCGCCTCCGGAATCGGGTAGGGAGAGCTCGAGCTCGGAGGGAATCGGTGATTCCTCCGTACCGGCATAGCCCTTGGGAGAGAAACTCCAGCCGAGCACCGTACGGGCGAAGGCCGGGAAGTCCGGAAGTACGGGGGCCGGGTCGGGTTGTGATCCCGTCGTACCCGAGCCGTTCGGTAGGCACTCCTTGAGTAGTTGCTGGCCGGCCCGATCCCGACGGTTGAGGATGACGCCCGCCTTTACCAAGGCGGGAGCTGACACCACCAGACCGGTGGGCCGAACGAAGCCGATCCATTCGAGATGGTCGGTGATGTAGCGGTTGGGCTTGGGCATCAGTTTCCCTCC
This sequence comes from Acidimicrobiia bacterium, assembly GCA_965200835.1. Lineage (GTDB taxonomy): Bacteria > Actinomycetota > Acidimicrobiia > Spongiisociales > Spongiisociaceae > JAPPFW01. Next base: position 2,501,483 of record OZ241390.1, on the reverse strand, counting down.
GGCCATAGGTAGACGAGGCCCACCGGCTCCACCCGGGTGACCCGCACTCGGTAGAGCTCGCGAACCCGGGCGGGCTCGTCCATCAAGTCCTGATCGAACTTCTCCAGGCGCCGGCCCCAGTGGCGGATGTCGGCTTTGAGCTGCCCCCTCTCCGCAACGTTGAACCCCAGGGACAGCTGCTTGAGGTCGCGCTTATAACGGGAGAGTTGGGCAACCACCTGGGTGCGGTGCCGCTCGAGCGTGTCATGCAGCATCCGCTCCTCTCGCTTACCGCGTTCTGCCAGTTGCTCTCTGGCGCGCTCCTCAAACGTGGCGGCGCGGGGCTCTAGATGTGGACGTAGTTCCTCGATGTCCTGGGCGACACTGCCCAGCAGCCGCCGCTTGACCTGCGGATTGGGCGAGCGAGCCTGGGAGCTCAACGACTCGTCGAGCAGCCGCATAGTGAACCGCTCAGTGTCCGTCGCGTAGGCACGTAAGGGGCCAGAGCGCCGGTCGGGATCGGTCCAGCGGGCGGTTACCGGAACGAGCTCCTCGTGGACGCGCTCAGCACCCCGGCCGTATAGCGACAGCCGTCCCAGGAGCACCACCCTGCATATTGCGTCCCGCGACTGCAGGAGGCAGGCCCTCGAAAGGTCATGATGGATGAAGCCCTGGGATCGGAAGCGGGCCAGCAGCCTCTGAGCGACTCGCTGCTCTAGGTGGAAGTGGACGGTCTGGTCATCGAGCAGTCCGGTGTCCTCGAACACCAGGGGTCGGATGGGCGCGTCGCGCCGCCAGTCGGGTATCTTCTGGTCGATCTTGCGGGGAACCCGCAGGGAGTCGAGCGTGGAAACCCAGCTCGGATCGGTGGTTGCCCTCTGATCTAGCTCAGGGAACTTCCAAACTCGACGACGCCCCCCCCCCCTGGACCTGGGTGCTCTCCACCAGGGGTGGGGCACCCAGCAGCTCCAGGGAGCAGTCGATGGCCTGGTGGAAGGGCTCGGGGGAAAATCTCACCCAGCTCCGGGACTTCTGGAGGAGCCGGCGGCAGCGTTCTATCTGATCCTGGAGGTCATGGCGGCGGTCCCGGGCGGCTTCGAGTTCCTCGTCGGACACGCTTGCGTGAGCTTGGTCCACCGACTCGGCCTCTACCTTGCGCCGCAGGTTCTCCGCATCGTGGTGACGGATCCCGTACCGCGTGAGGCGCTGCTCCACTGTGTCCTCGATGGCCTTCGGCAAACTACCAAGCTCCTGCTTGATGGTTTCAGTCTTGCGGACCAGGACATCGAGCACCCGGTCCTCAACCCGCTGGGGCAGCACGAAATAGTGGCAGTTCACCTGATCGGCGGGTTGGAGCTTTCGGTCGATCCGACCGTTGCGTTACTCGATGCGGCCGGGGTTCCAGGGCAGGTCGAAGTGGAACATGTCCGAGCATTGGGCTTGCAGGTTGAGGCCTTCCCGGGCGGCGTCGGTGGCGATCAGGATCCGCAGGGGCTCGCGGGCGGGATCGGCGTTGAAGCGGCGCCGGACATCCCGGCGGCGGGCCGGGCTGGTCAGCCCGTCGATGATCGCTATCCGGTCGTCCGCCCGGTCGGAACCGAAGATGGCCTGCTCGAGGATCGACTTCAGGTACTTCTTCGTGCCTTCCCGGTTCTCGGTGAATATCAGCACCCGGCGGTCGGTCCAGGTCGGCGGAGGGCCGATGATGGGTCGGCCGAGCTCGGGCAGATCCGGGCACTGGTGGCGGCGGATCCAGTCGATCAGCCAGCGGGTCTTGGCATCGGGATGATGCCTGGCCTTCTTCGCTATCGCTTGCATCCGGTCGAGGAGGCGCTGTTCCCGTTCCCAAGCTGCCCTCGCCGGGTCCCGCGAGGGAAGGGAGGCCGCGTTGATCTCCTCGATCTGGGCCTGCTCGTCCGCTCCCGCCTCCTCCGGAGTCAACTCGGCTCGGTCATCGTCCGCATCGGCAGCTGCCACGAAGTCATGGCGCTCACTCGTCGTGATCCCGCGCCCTTGTGGAGTGTCTTCAGACACCTCTTCGTGGGCCTTGGTCCAGTGGCGTAACACGGTCCGGCGATGGACCAGGAGGCTGCGATGGAAGGCCTCTATCGATGACAGCAGGCGCTGCTGCAGGCCGACCACCATCAGCCTCGCCGCATAACGGACTCGTTTCGACTCCAGCGAGTAGCGCTCATCGCGTACCCGGCCGTACTCATCCAGCAACCGGGACAGGGCCAACTCCGGAGCGTCGTGGGGCAAGCCGTCGATCTCGATCCGCTGGACGTTGCGCTTGGGGAACCCACCTTGCAGCGCCCGGATGTCCTCCTTCAGCCGGCGCACCATCACCGGAGCGAGGTCCTGTTTGGGTGCGGTCACCTTGACTCCCCTGGTGAACCGGTACGGGTCGAGGATCTCCAGCAGGGTGGAGAAGCTGTTGGAGTGCCCGTTGTGGGGCGTGGCCGACAGGAACAGGCGATGCTCGAAGCGGTGGGCGAGATCGCGAACTGCCCGGGTGAACTTGGTCTCGATGCCGTAGCGCCCGCCCGAAGTGGGGGCGGCATGGTGCGCCTCGTCGAGGATCAGCAGGCTGCCGGTGCGGAGGTCACCCAACCACTCCCGCATCGGGTCGGTGTAGGAGGGGTCGATCAGCAGGCGGTGCGACACCAGGAACCGGCTGTGGGTCCGCCACGGGTTGACCCCGAAACCTCGCTCACGCCGCATCCTCGAGACGTAGCTCCGGTCGAGCACCTCGAACACCAGCCCGAAGCGATCCTCCATCTCTCCCTTCCACTGCTCCAGCATCGACGGGGGCGCGGCCACCACGATGACCTTGACCTTGCGGCGGAGGAGCAGCTCGTGGGTGATCAAGCCCGCCTCGATGGTCTTGCCCAGGCCGGTGTCGTCAGCGATCAGCAGGTTCACCCGCGGGAGGCGCAAGGCCTTGCGGAGGGGTTCCATCTGGTAGGCATCGATGGTGATGCCCGCTCGGAAGGGCGCCTGGAGCAGGGTGGGGTCGGTGGCCGTGGTGCAGTTCCACCGCAGGGTGTTGAGGAAGGCCGCGAAGCGCCGGGGTGGGTCGAAGCCCTTGGTCGCCAGGTGGTTCCAACCGGCGTCCTCGAGGATCAGCCGATCCGGTTCGTATTTCCAGAACACAGAGAGGCGCTGGCCCTGATTGTCATCGTCGACGCAGGCGAGCGGCACGCGGGGAGAGTGATCAGGGTTGTCGGACTGGCCCACTTCCTCCACGAGCCACTGGCGTGACCTGACCTTTACCAGCTCGCCCACCGAGGGCGCTCGTGTGGGAAGCGTGTTTTCGGTCAAGCTCCGCCCATCGTCGATCCGTAGTCCACCCTCATCCTACCGTCAGGCGGTGACAGATCCCTGACTCGGTGAGTAGCTCACTCCACTCACGACAGATGAGTGGGGCCTGCCACTGATCGGCGCATTACCGCGAAATGTCACAGGCCCGTGGCACCATGTTGTCATGCGGTGCGGCGACCACATCACGGAGATCAGAGCCCACGGTGACCTGAGGGTGGGGGGCTGCTCGGCTTGTGGTGAGGTCCGGTTTCGTGATGTGACCGGGGGATCGGATCCATGGAACGCCATCGGCGCCCTGTTCGGTGACTACCAGCTGGTCGGCCCGGTCGATACCATCCGGGCCCCGGCCAGCGAGGTGCTGGCTTACCGACCCAGCCAGCCGGCCGATCAGGCGGCTCTGAAGGTCACCCCACCCCACCAGTGGTTCAAGGCCAACGAACATCTGTGGATGTGCCACGACGGGCAGCTCCTGTTGCTCGCCCACCAATGGCCATCGGTGTCCCGGCTGATAGGCGCCTGAGCCTGCCCTCGGGTCAGGCGGGAACTTTCCGCCGCCTGAGCCGGATCCGGCGCAACCGGGCATATAGACCATCGGCCTCGAGCAGCTCGGTGTGGGTTCCCTCCTCCACCAGCCGGCCCTCGTCCAGCACCAGGATCCGGTCGGCGGACTCGATGGTGGACAGGCGGTGGGCGATCACCAGCGAGGTTCTACCTGCCATCACCCGCTGCAGCGCTTCGTGGATGAGCGCCTCCGACTCGGAGTCGAGATGGGCGGTGGCCTCATCGAGGATCAGGATCTGCGGATCCTTGAGGATCACCCTGGCCAGGGCGATGCGCTGCTTCTCGCCCCCCGACAGCCGGTAGCCCCGCTCCCCCACCACCGTGTCATAACCGGTGGCCAGGGTCATTATGAAGTCGTGAATGTTGGCTGCTCGAGCCGCCTCCTCGAGCTCTTCCTGGGAGGCATCGGGCTTGGCATACCGGAGGTTGGCCGCAATGGTGTCGTGGAACAGGAAGGTCTCCTGGGTCACCACCCCCACCACCTCCTCCAGCGAGGCGAGGGTCGCCCGCCGTACATCGGTGCCGTCAATCATCACCCGCCCCCGTTCGGTGTCGTACAGCCGGGGAACCAGGTAGGAGACGGTGGTCTTTCCGGCCCCCGATGGTCCGACCAGCGCTACCAGCTCTCCCGGTTCGATCCGGAAGGACAGGTCGTCGATCGCCCAGGTGCGGGTGGCTTGCATCGCCGGAGCATCACTGTCCTCGATCCCCCAGGAACGCTGGGCGGGGCCAGGCCCGACAGCTCATCCCCCTGGTAGCGGAAGGAGACCCTATCGAAGTGGACCCGGCCCCGGACCGGCCGCAGGTCGAGCGGATCGGGCTCCTCCGTGATGTCGTGGGGTAGGTCCAGTACCTCGAACACCCGCTCGAAGGAGACCAGGGAAGTAGCGAACTCCACCCGGGCGTTCGACATGGCGGCCAGGGGCCCATACAGCTGGAACAGCAGGGAGGAGAACATGACCACCGTGCCCAGGCTCAGGGAACCCTGGATCACCAGATAGCCACCCACCCAGAACACCGTGGCGGTCCCGATGGCGCTGACCGCCCCGAGCGCGGCAAAGAACCACCGCCCGATGACCGCTTGGCGAACCCCCAGATCCCGCACCGCCCGGGCCTCCTCGGAGAACCGCTCCGTCTCCTGGCGCCGGCGGCCGAACAGCTTGACCAGCAGGGCTCCGCTGACGTTGAAAGTCTCGTTGAGGATGGCGGCCATGGCGGCGTTGTGCTGCATCTGGCGGCGGGTGATCCGGCGCAGGATCTGGGCCACCCGTCGAGCCGGGTAAACGAACAGCGGGAAGGCGGCCACCGCCAGCAGCGTCAGCCGCCACTCGGCCTGGAGCATCACGAACAGGATGGCCACTATCGAGACCAGATTGGACAGGATGGTCACGAAGGTGCCGGTGATGGCCGTCTGAGCGCCCACCACGTCATTGTCGAGGCGTGACACCAGCTCGCCGGTCTTGGTGGCGGTGAAGAACCGCAGCGACATGGCTTGGAGATGGATGTAGAGACTGCGGCGGAGGTCGTAGATGATGCCCTCGCCCGCCTTGGCAGACATCCAGCGTTGTAGGGCGCCCACACAGACGTTCACCAGCGGCACCGCCACCATCCCGACCCCGAGCAGGGTCAGGCGGCCCAGGTCGGCGTCCGGCATGGCCCGATCCACCAGGTCCCTGATCAGGATGGGCGGGATCACCGACAGGACCGAGATGATCAGGATGGTGATCAGCACCCCCACCAGGAGCCACCGGTAGGGGCGCCCGTAGGCGAACACCCTGCGGAGCAGCGCCCGATCCAGCTCTGGGCCAGGCTGGGTCCTGTCGTACCGGAGGTAGGACCACCAGCCACCCCCTCCACCGTGATAGATGGAACCCTCCGATCGCCGACCGCACCTATTGTATTTCCGCCTCGAACTATTGGAATGGGGGCTAGGCGTGCCGGTGTCCCGTCATGGGGCATAATGCCGGAGCGGCCGAACGTGCCGACCTGCCGAACCGAAGGCACCGACCATGCGGATCCTGCTGCTCAACGGACCCAACCTCAACCTGCTGGGACTGAGGGTGCCCGACGTATATGGAGCGACCACGCTCGGGGAGGTCGAGGACATGTGCCGGGTTCGGGCCGTCGAGCTCGGACATGGGCTCGAGTGCTACCAGTCCAACCACGAGGGTGCTCTGATCGACGCTATCCACGCCGCCCGGGACACCGCCGACGGGCTGGTGTTCAACCCCGGTGCCTACACCCATACCAGCTACGCCCTCCATGACGCCATCGAAGCGGCCGAGATCCCAACCGTGGAGATACATATCTCCAACGTGAGGGAACGCGAACCGTGGCGCAGGATTTCGGTGACGGAACCGGCTTGCATCTATCAGATCTTCGGCCGGGGGGTTGCCGGCTACCTAGCTGCCATCGACCATCTCCACTACTGGGCCGCCCTCCCGGCCATCACGCTGGCCTACGGGAAGCACCCCGACCAAGTCGGCGACCTGCGCCTGCCGGACGGGCCGGGACCTCACCCGGTGACGGTGCTGATCCATGGGGGTGGCTGGGCGGCGCCCTACACCCGCGACCAGCTGGACGGGATCGCGGTCGACCTGGCCGGGCGGGGCGAGGCCACCTGGAACATCGAGTACCGGCGCATCCCGCCGGTCGGCGGATGGCGGGAGACGATGGCGGATGCGCTGGCCGCACTCGACCACCTGGAAGAGATCGCCGGCCGGTTCACACTGGATCTCGACCGGGTTACTGTGCTCGGCCATTCGGCCGGCAGCCAACTGGGATTTTCTGCTGCCACCAGCGCGGCCCGGCCACCAATCCGTTTCGTGTCGCTGGCCGGAATGCTCGACCTGCGAAGGTTGGGGAAGGACTTCGACGAGCTGCTATCCCGGTTCCTTGGCCACGATCCCCGGTCCTTGCCCGACTCGGTGGATCCGATCCGCAACCTCCCGGGCGGGGTACCGATCGTGGCGGTACATGGGGATCGGGACGGCCAGGTGTCGCTGGAACAGAGTAGCCGGTTCGTGGAGGCGGCACGGTCCTCCGGCACCCCGGCCGAGCTCAGGCAGGTGCGGGGAGCGGTACATCAGGACCTGGTGGATCCCCGGGCGCCAGCCTGGCAGGAGGTGGCCGCCGCGCTGTGGCCGGGGTAACGCCCGACCCGGGATCAAGCTACCGCGGCGGCTCCTAGTAGGTTCCTTATGTCGGCGTACAGCGAAAGAGTGAGATCCACTCGTAAGTTGTCATCGAGCAGGAGCAGCTTGCTCGTCCCGTTGTAGATCATCCGGAGGTATACGGGGCAGGAACCCGGATGGTTGGTGAGGATGTCCTTGAGCTGATGCACCGTCCGGCCATCCGACAGCGCCTGGGTAGGCACCCGTAGTCTCAGCTCCCGCTCGCCGGTCAGGTCGGGCTCGGTGATGGTGTGGGAGCGTATCTTGAGGTCGTCGCCCGAGTTGCTCAGCTGGCCCTCCACCAGCCGGATCGCATCGTCCTGGATCAGGGAGCTGGCGTGCTCCATGGTCTTGGGAAAAGCCATCACCTCGACCGAGGCTTCCATGTCCTCCAGCGTGAAGAAGGCCATCTCCTTCCCTCCCTTGGTGAATCTCCGGGAGGTGCCGCTGACGATGCCGCACACCTTTACCCGCGACCGATCGTCCATCTCGCGGAGTTCCCTGATCGCCGCGGTGGTCAGGTGGCGCACGATCGAGGAGATTCCCAGCAGCGGATGGTCGGAAACGTACAGACCCAGCATCTCCTTCTCGAAGGAGAGCAGGGTCTTCTGATCCCACTCCTGATCAGGAATGGTCACCGGATCGAGCTCGGGTCCTCCGGTCGCGTCACCGAAAAGGCTGAATTGGCCCCGGTCCTCCTGGCGGCGCCGCACCACCGTATTGTGCAGGATCTCGTCGGAAGCCAGGGACAGGCCCATGCGGGAATGACCCAGCTCGTCGAACGCCCCCGCCTTGACCAGGGAACCAATGATCCGCTTGTTGAGCACCTGAGTCTCCACCCGATCGGCGAAGTCCTGGAAGCTGGTATAACTCCCACCTTCGCTTCGCCCCCGAACGATCCGCGCGACCATCCCCGAGCCCAGGTTGCGCACCGCTGACAGCCCGAACAGGATCTTCCCCTTCCTGACGGTGAAGTCGCCCTCCGAGGCGTTGACCGAGGGGGGCAGCACCTCGATCCCCATCGTGCGGCATTCATTCAGGTAGAGGGCCGTCTTGTCCTTGTCACGCCGCACCGAGGTCAGCAGGGCAGCCATGTAGGCGGCCGGATGGTGAACCTTGAGGTAGGCGGTCTGGTAGGCGAGCAGTCCGTAAGCCGCACTGTGGGACTTGTTGAACCCATACCCGGCGAAACCTTCGATGGAGGCGAACAGCTCCTCCCCGAAGTGGGCAGGGTTGCCATTGGCCTCCACCCCGGAAACGAACTTGGCGCGCTCCTTGCGCATGATGGCAGGGACTTTCTTGCCCATCGCCTTCCGCAGAGCGTCCGCATCGGCCATGGTGTAACCGGCGATCTCCCGGGCGATCTGCATGACCTGTTCCTGGTAGATCATCAGGCCGTAGGTCTCCCGCAGCACCCCCTCGGTTGCCGGATGCGGGTAGTCGACCGGCTTGCGACGGTTCTTGCGATCGGCATAGGCGTTGTGCCAGTCGTTGGACATCGGACCCGGGCGGTAGAGGGCAACCAGCGCGATCATGTCCTCGAAACGGTCCGGCTTGAGACTGCGGATCAGCGACCGCATGGCCGTTCCCTCGAGCTGGAACATCCCGATCGTGTCGCCCCGGCTCAGTACCTCATAGGTAGCGGGATCCTCCAGGTCCACCTGGTCGATGTCCAGCCGCTTCCCCGTTCCGGCCTCGATCAGATCGAGCGCCCGGTCGATGGTGGACAGTGTGCGCAGGCCGAGGATGTCCATCTTGAGCAGACCCAGCTCCTCGATGGCATGCATATCGAACTGGGTGACGACCTCCGCCTCCTCCCCCTTCCGATGGACGGGTACCAGGTCGATCACGGGCATGGGTGAGATCACCACCGCTGCGGCATGGATGGAGTCCTGGCGCCTCAACCCCTCCAGCCGGCGGGCGGTATTGACCACCGGTTGGACCTCGTCCTCGCGAGAGGCCTCCCTCAACCCGGCCGCATTGGCGTGCCAGTCCTTGGTCAGCTGCTCGGCATCTTCGGAGGGGGGCTGGAAGCAGATCTCCAGGGAGGCCTCCCGTCCCAGCACCGCAGGAGGCATCAACTTGGCCAGCCGGTCGCCGACCGCATAAGGGAGTCCCAGGACTCGAGCCGCGTCGCGCAGGGCCTGCTTGCCCTTGATGGTGGAGAAGGTGACGATCTGGGCCACATGATCGGACCCGTACTTCTCGGCGGCATAGCGAATGACCTCGGCCCGGTATCGCTCGTCGAAGTCCATGTCGATGTCAGGCATCTCCCGGCGTCCCGGATTGAGGAACCGCTCGAATATGAGGCCGTACTCGAGCGGGTCCAGGTCGGTAATCCCCAGCGAGTAGGAAACGATCGAACCGGCCGCCGAACCCCGACCCGGCCCGGTGCGGATGCGGCGGTCCTTGGCGTAGCGGATCAGGTCCCACACGATCAGGAAGTAGTCGGGGAACCCCATCTGCTCGATGATCCGAAGCTCGTGCTCGATCCGCTCGCCGACCGGGCCACCCAGGTCCCCTCCATAGCGTTCCCTCGCTCCCTGGATTACTAGCTCGCGCAGGTAGGAAAGGGAGGTGTGACCGGCGGGGACTGGGAAATGCGGCAGGAGCAGCCGATCGAAGTCGAACCGGACCCGAGCCCGCTCGGCGATCCATAGGGTGTTGTCGCACGCTCCCGGGTAGGTGTCCTGGGGAAAGAGGTCCCGCATCTCGCGAGCGGTCTTCAGGTAGAACTCCTCACCCTCGAACTTCAGCCGGCCGGGGTCTTTGAGTTCCTTGCCGGTCTGGATGCAGAGCAGCACATCATGGGCCTCAGCCTCGTCCTTCCGGGTGTAGTGGGCATCATTGGTGGCTAGTAGGGGAGCACCGATCTGGCGGGAGATATCGACCAGGTCGGGCAGGATTCTCTGCTGCGCCTCGATGCCATGATCGTGGAGCTCGATGAAGAAGTTCTCCTTGCCGAAGATGTCCTGATACATGGCCGCGGCCTCGATAGCCGCCTCCTTATCCCGGCTACCTGCGATGTTGCCCTCCTCGAGGGAGGCGTCGGGCGCCAGCAGCTGTGGGACATGGCCGCCCAGGCAGCCGGACGTGGCTATCAAACCTTCCGAGTACTCCGACAGCAACTCGTCGTCCATCCGGGGCTTGTAGTAGTAGCCCTCCAGATAGGCCCGGCTGACCAGCTTCACCAGGTTCTGATAGCCGGTCTGATTCTCGGCCAGCAGCGTGATGTGGTAGCGGATGTTCTCGGCGGGGGCGGGGCGTTCGTAGCGGGAGCCGGGCGTCAGATAGCCCTCGACCCCCAGGATGGGTCGGATACCGGCCTCTCCTGCCTTCTTGTAGAAATCGACCGCGCCGAACAGGACCCCATGGTCGGTGAGACCGAGGGCCGGTTGGCCGTCGGCAACTGCCGCCTGGACGGCGTCGGTGATACGGGCGGCCCCGTCGAGCATCGAAAACTCGCTGTGGACGTGGAGATGAACGAAACTGCCGTCCGCCATAGGTGCCTCAGAACCTGAACCTGGACCGATGCTTGCTTCCGGTCAGGGGCACCCGGATGCCGCGAACCTTAGCGACGTCGACCACCCGTTGGATCGGCCCTGCCAAGTCAACTCCCACCCGACTCGCCGGGGATGGCACCAGTCTCCGGCGGACCCAGGGCAGCCCGGCTCGAGGCAAGCTCCCCCGGTAGCGGCGCGGATGCCACCACCTCCTCCCCTTCCTCGATAGGATGAGCGAGAGCCAGCCGGCGGGCATGCAGCCATCCCCTACCGGGATCGATGGCCGGCGGGCCGGGCTTGCCATACATCCGGTCGCCTACCAGGTGGCGTCCGATCGACTCCATATGGACCCGGATCTGATGGGTCCGGCCGGTGTCGAGGGTCACTTCCAGCAGGCTGAGCGAGGGTCGGGACCAGGACGCCAGCCGGCGGTAATGGGTGACGGCCGGCTTACCCCCGGCGGCCACATACCGGCGGGCTCGGCGGCGGTCGATCGGAGCATCGATGGTGCCGGTCGTGACCGGGAAAGCACCATGCACCAGGGCCAGGTAGCGCCGGCCTACCTGGCGAGCGGCCAGGGCTGCGGTGAGTAACCGGTGGGTCTCTGCCTCCAGCGCTACCACTATGGCCCCGGAGGTGTCCTTGTCGAGCCGGTGGACGATTCCCCAGCGGGGGTACTCCCCCACCCCCTCCACCCGCGGCCAGCGACCGAGGAGCGCCGACACCAGGGTGCCTTCCTGGTTACCCGGCGCCGGATGGACCACCATCCCTGCCGGCTTGTTCACCACCGCTAGGTACCGGTCCTCATAGAGAATGTCCAACTGCATCTGGCAGGCCCGCACTGGCGCGGGGATCTCCGGTCGGAACCAGACCACCTCCCCCTCGCTCATCCGGTGCTTGGGTCGCAGGCTGGTTTCCGCTTCCGCGCTTCCCCGGCCGGCCTCGCCGGAGTCGATCAAGCGCCTCGCCCGGGACCGGCTCACCCCCGCTAACCGAGCCAGGACGACATCTACGCGTGCTCCGTCCAGATGACCGGGAACGGTTACCCGCTTCATCTCGCTGACCATAGGAGAAGCACTGCCCCGATCGTTATACATGAATCGGCAACGTTGAAGTTTGGCCAGAAGCTGAAGTCGATGAAGTCGGTTACCGAGCCGGACATCCACCGCCCCTTGGTGATTCGATCGGCCAGGTTTCCCAGCGCCCCACCGAGGATCAGGGAGAAGCCGGCCAGCTCACCTCGCGTGCCGCTCCGCTCCACCAGTACCAGTATGAAAACGGAGGCGGCGATGGCCGCCAGTCCCAGCCATGAACCCAGGTTCTGGAACAGCGAGAAGGCGGACCCGGGGTTCTCGGCCAGGTGGAACCCGAGAAAACCGGACACCAGCACCACATCGCCGTCCGCCAGCGCTGCCCGCGCCCAGGCTTTGGTGACCTGGTCGGCCACCAGCACCACGGCGGCTATGAGCGCGGCCCGGAGCCGCTTGGAAGTCAGCGCCGACGGGATGCGCAGTTGACGCAGAAGCTGGTGTGTGGAATAGCTCGCAAGCGGGCCACCGGGATCGGCCGGTCACATACCTGGCAATCCCCGTAGGTACCGTCCTCGAACATCTGGATGGCTCGGCGCACCTGGGCGAGGATGTCGCGCGTGTTGCGGTCCACGGACAGCTCCTTCTCGAACTCGAAGGCCATGGATCCTCCGTCCGCCGAGTCCGGATCCGGGCTGCGCTCGGCCGCCGTCTCTGCCATCCGAACCTCGTTCCGCTCGGCCTCGTGCTTGGCGATCACCGAGGCAAGCTCACGCTCCTTCTCCTCGAGTTGTCGCTTGAACCAGTTGAGGGTCGACTCGGCCAGCTTACGAGTCCCCATGAACATCCACCTCCGGCATCGCTCCCAGGAAACGTGAAGGTAGCACGTCGGCAATCCGACCGGAGGAGAACGATCCCGTCAGCCGGCCCTCCGGCTCGAGGAGGCGATGATTTCGGCCACCGTAGAGCGGTCGGCGCCCCTCAACAGCACTCGCTTGATCCGGTACCGGGCGCCGGACAACAGATCCACCCGGCACCCGAAGGCATCCGACAGGAGGCGGCAGGTGGCCCGGTTGGCCTGTCCCCCCACCGGAGGGGCACTGATCCGAACCCGCAGATAGGTACCGTGCGGACCGGTTATCTCACTGCGGGATGCTCCGGCCGTGACCCACAAGGAAAGGATCACCCCGTGGGGGTGGTCACCGATCATCCGGTTGAAACGGTCAGCCATGTTCCGCACTGGTAGCCGGAGGCAGAGGGTCCCGATTGCCGACCCGGGCCATGGGCCGCTCCGCCCACTGGACCGCCGTCCGGCTGGAATGATCCGGCCACCTTCACCTCTATTACCATACCGTGCTGCCGCCCACGGCCAACTCCCCCACAAGCAAGGTCGCCCAGCCCCGAGGAGCAGATGTCCGGCACCGATCCCGATCCCCAGCCGACCGACTTTCGCCGCGTCTCGCCCAAGCTCGATCTCCCGGCGCTCGACGCCCGGATCCTGCGCCGATGGGACCGGACCGACGCCTTCCACAAGTCGATCGAGCTGCGCTCGCCGGAACGGGAGTACACCTTCTACGACGGGCCTCCCTTCGCCTCCGGGAGTCCCCACTACGGCCACATCCTGGCCGGCGTCATCAAGGACATCGTGCCGCGCTACTGGACGATGCGCGGGCACCGGGTGGAACGGCGGTTCGGATGGGACACCCACGGCTTGCCGGTCGAGATGGAGGTGGAGCAACAGCTCGGAATCTCGGGTCCCCGCCAGATCGAGGAGTTCGGGGTGGTGGCCTTCAACGACGCCTGCCGGAGGATGGTCGAGGTAACCACCGAGGACTGGGAGGAGATCACCCGCAAGATCGGGCGCTGGGTGGACTTCCGGAACGACTACAAGACCATGGACGCCGACTTCATGGAGAGCGTCTGGTGGGTATTCCGGGCACTCTGGGACCGGGGGCTGGTCTACCGGGCCTTCAAGGTACTCCCCTACTCCTGGGCGGCGGGCACCACCCTCTCCAACTTCGAGGTCAGCCTCGGTGGCTACCGGGAGGTCGACGATCCGGCGATCACGGTCCGGCTGGAGGTACTGGAAGTGCCGGACGGTTCCGGGCCGGTCCGGCCCGGCGACTACCTGACCATCTGGACCACCACCCCCTGGACCCTGCCCGGAAACCTGGCAGTAGCGGTGGCAGAGGACGTGGAGTACGTCCTGATGGAGGAGCGGGGGGACCGCTACTGGGTGGCGGGGACGCGGGCCGAGGCGGTGTTCCCCGAAGCTCGGGAGCCGGTGGCGGTGGCCGTGGGAAGTGACCTGCTCGGCGTCCGTTACCGGCCGCCGCTGGGCTACTTCGAGGATCAGCGCCGACAGGGAGGCTTCCAGGTCATCCCCAGCACGGACGTGAACACCGAGGAAGGCACCGGCCTGGTCCACATGGCTCCGGCCTATGGCGAGGAGGACCTGTATGCCCTGGGAGCGGCCGGCATCGACCTGCTGGTGGATCCGGTCAACCTGGAAGCCCGGTTCACCGAGGCCATTCCGGAGCTGGCCGGCCTGCATGTCCACGAGGCCGAGGACACCATCTTGGGGCTCCTGCGGCAGTCGGATGCCCTGCTGAAGGACGAGCGCATTCTCCACGCCTACCCGTTCTGCTACCGGACCGACCAACCGCTCATCTACAAGGCCATCCCCACCTGGTTCGTGGCAGTCGAGTCCCTCCGGGACCGCATGGTGGAGCTCAACCGTTCGATCCATTGGGTGCCCGAGGCAGTCGGCACCAACCGCTTCGGCAACTGGCTGCAGGACGCCCGGGACTGGGCCGTATCCCGCAATCGTTATTGGGGTAGCTGCATCCCCGTGTGGGAGTGCCGCCGGTGCGGTCATCAGAAGTGCCTGGGGAGCCGCAAGGAGCTGGAAGAACGCTCGGGCGTGTGGGTCGACGATCTCCATAAGCACGTGGTGGACGGGATCACCTATCCCTGCCCTTCATGCGCCGGCAGCGACGATGATCAGGCCCCGGCGGGAGTGATGGCTAGGGTGCCGGAAGTGCTCGACTGCTGGTTCGAGTCGGGATCGATGCCCTATGCCCAGCTTCACTACCCGTTCGAGAACGAGGATCGATTCCCGGCCCGGTTCCCGGCCCACTTCATCGCGGAGGGACTGGATCAGACCCGAGGCTGGTTCTACACGCTGCACGTGCTGGCCGCCGCCTTGTTCGACGACGTGGCCTTCCGCAACTGCGTGGTGAACGGGATGATCCTGGCCGAGGACGGGCGCAAGATGTCCAAGCGGCTCAAGAACTATCCGGAGCCATCCGCCATGCTGGACCGCTACGGCGGAGACGCGGTGCGGGCCTATCTGATCGACTCGCCGGTGCTGCGTGCCGAGCCGCTCCGGTTCTCGGAGGATGGGGTACGGGAAGTGGTCCGTACCGTGATCCTGCCCTTCTGGAACGCCTACTCGTTCTTCACAACTTATGCGGAGGCAGACGGGATCAGTTTCGAGGATCTGCACGCCGCCCCTTCGGTGGCGGAACGGCCCGAAATAGATAGATGGATCCTGAGCGTGCTCCAGTCCCTCATCCGGCGCACCAATCGCCTGATGGAGGGGTACTACTTGTACGCGGTGGTCAGCCCCGCCCTCGGGTTCGTGAACGACCTCACCAACTGGTACGTGCGGAGATCGCGGCGCCGTTTCTGGAGGAGGCGGGAAGGTCACGAGGCGGACAAGCGAGCCGCCTTTGCCACCCTCTACGAGGTGCTAGTGACCTTCAGCCGCCTGCTGGCACCGGTTCTGCCGTTCATCACCGAGGAGATCCATTCCGGGCTCGTACCCGACGCGACCAGCGTTCACCACGCCGACTACCCGGCGGTGGCCGAGGAGATGATCGACGAGGAGCTGGAAAAATCGATGGCGGTGGCCCGCACCATCGTCACGTTGGGTCGCTCCCTGCGAGCCGGACAGGGCATCGGCGTTCGCCAGCCCCTTTCCCGACTCACCGTGGTGAGCCGCGACCCGCGGGTGGCCCGGGCCGTGGACCGGCACCTGTCCATCATCGCCGGGGAGCTGAACGTCAAAACGGTGGACCTGTCCCAGGATGAGCAGTCACTCGTCCATCTGCGAGCGAAGGCCAACTTCCGGAGGCTCGGTCCCCGGCTGGGTGCTTCCGTGAAGGAAGTGGCCGCTGCCCTCGCCCGGCTCTCAGGTTCCGAAGTCTGCGCGCTGGTCGAGGCCGGGAGTTTCGACATCGGCGGGCATCGGCTGACCGTCGATGACGTGGTGGTCACCCGGCATCCCCGGCCCGGAACGGTAGTGGCCTCCGACGGACCCCTGTCGGTGGCCCTCGATACCCGGCTGACCGAGGAGCTGCAGGCCGAGGGTCTGGCCCGGGAGATCGTCTCCCGGATCCAGCGGGTCCGGCGGGATCTGGGCCTGGCCGTATCGGACCGCATCCGAGTCCGGTACCACACCGGGGACGGCCGGCTCCGCTCGGCCATCGAACGGTTCGAAGAGCTGATCTCCGGGGAGGTGCTGGCTACCGAGCTGGCTTACGACGCCGAGATTGCCGGGACCGAGCTGTCCATCGGCGGAAGCCTCCTACATGTGGTGTTGGCGGTGGACTCCCGAGAGGGTGACCGCTAGGCAGCTGGTCCCTCAGGCGGTCGACGGGCCGGGTTCGTCACCGGCGGCCGTTGCCGGCACCTCTGGATCACGATCAGCTTGGTCATCTACGGAGTCAGCCCCTACCGCGGTCCGGAGCCGGTCGAGGACGTATTCGCACGCCTCCAAGGCCTCCTCGACTATCTGCTCGGAAGTCTGGGCGGCGTTGTCCAGCATGGCCTGTACCCGGTCCTCGGCCGTACGGGACATGTCCCGGGAGGAGGAGGTCAGATCAGCCAGGCGGCCGGTACGGCAATCGTCCAGCGCCTTCTGGAGCCGGTTGATCTCCTTCCTCGAAGTGGCATCCCGCCGCTCGAGTTCGGTGATGGTGTCGACAACCAGATCCAGGAAGGCATCCACCTCGTCTTCGGCATAACCGCGAATGGTCACCGAGAACTTGACTGCCTCGACGTCTGCCGAACCTATTCGCATGGTCCTAAAAGATGATCTCTCTCAGCAGCCGCACTCCTACCAGCAGAACGATCGGCGATAGATCTAGATAGGCACTACCGAGCCGTAGAGGTGGTATCCGGCGTCCGATGGCTCGGATGGCCGGGTCGACAATCCTGCCGAGAGCGGCCGCCATGCGACCGATGGGATGCTGGCTGGGTACCCCGACCCAGCTGAGAATCACCCGGGCGATGATGGCGATCGCGTAGAGATCTAGAAGCCAGGCTAGTAGTAGAAACACGTAGTTAGCTGTCCAGGTCGTACAGCCCTAGGTCGGACAGCCGCCGCAGCTCGCGTTCCACTATCTTCACCCGCGGCGGACTCACTAGCAGCACTCCTTCGGCGACCTTGCGGATCGATCCGTCCAGCGCGTAGACCAGGCCGCTCGAGAAGTCGACCAGCCGCCGCACCATAGTGGGCTCGAGGTCCCGCAGGTTGACGATCACAGGCATCCTCTCACGCAACAGGTCGGCTATCCGCTTGGCGTCGTCGAATCCGCGTGCCTCGATGGTCTCCGTGTAACTGACCACAGAAGCGGCCTGCTCGCCCGGCCTGACCACCACGCTCAGATCCGGTCCGTAACCCGACCCGCCGGACGACCGGTAGGAAGGAGCTGCCTCAGCGAACCGCTGCCCGGGGGGTGGTGGTTCAGCGGGTGCACCCGCACTGACCGGCCGAACCTGGGGACGCCGATCCGGGCGGGGCTGCACGCTGCCCATCGCCGGCCCCTCCTGCTGGCGTTGGGAGGGGTTGCCGTCCTCCACCAAGCCGAGCGCCTTCAGAGTCCTCATTACGCTGCCCATGATCACTCCACTCCCGATCGGTGGCCAAAGATAGCCCGTCCCACCCGAATAGTGGTGGATCCTTCCTCGATGGCGACCTCGAAATCGTCGGTCATACCCATGCTCAGCTCCAGCCGCCGTCCAGAGCTGACGCGAAGCTGATCCCACAACTTTCTCATCCGGACGAAGTAGGGCCGGGAGGCCTCGGCATCCTGCCCGTAGGGTGGTATCGCCATGATTCCCTGCAGCGGAATACCGGCTTCCTCCCATCGTTCGAAGGCTGCCGGAGCCAGATCGGGGGGTACCCCATGTTTCTGGGGCTCGAGGCCGATGTTCACCTGCAACAGGGCGGCAGGGGCCTCCGCTTGTCCCTTCAACCAGGGCCGGACCAGCCTCTCCCGGTCGAACGAGTGCAGCAAGGCCACATGAGGGCGGACCATGCGGACCTTGTTGGTCTGGAGAGGGCCGATGAAGTGCCACTCGACACCATCCGGCAGTCCTCCCACTTTCGCCCTCAGCTCCTGAGCCCGGTTCTCACCGAAGATACGCTGCCCGGCGTCGAAGGCTTCCCGCATGACGGAGAGCGGCCGGCCCTTGCCTACCGCCACCAGCTCGATCCTATCCTCGCTCCGGCCGGCTCGGGCCGCGGCGGCCGACATACGCTCGCGAACCTCCCGGAGGCGAACTTCGACGCTCATGGCACCCATCCTATGGTGGCCAGGCGGGAAAGGGTGCCGGTGGCTCGATGGGAGAACCACCCTGCCTCGCACTTGGTGCATCCGCCCGCTGACCACCAATCTGCGCCCGGCACCTGCGCTCGGATGGCCGAGCCCAGATCCACGGTGGGCTTGCTGGTGCCCGTCCTGTTCGTGTAGCCGGGGAACCGAGCGGCCACCTCGCCGCCCACCTCGAAGCAGCAGGGGCCGATGAGCGGGCCGAGCGCGGCTCGGAGTGCGCGATCCCGGTGGTCGAGCAGCGTCTCGAGACGCCGGACGGCCTCCGCCACCACTCCGGCCACCACCCCTCGCCAGCCGGCGTGGGCCACTGCCACTCCCCTTCTCGCCTCCAGGACGACTCCGCCGCAGTCCGCGGTGAACACCGCCAGGGGCAAATCCTGGGTACCGGTCACCAGACCATCCCCCGACCCGCTTGGCCCAGGCCGCGACACATCGAACACGGTCGCTCCATGCACCTGGCGGGCGGTCGCCCACTCCGACCGTATCCCGAGCTGCTGAGAAACGGCTGCCCGGTCGCCGCCGACCATGTCCCCCTCGGCCGCCGTCGTGAAAGCCGCACCGCGGAACCCTGGTGGCCGGATGGTCACTGGTCCGGCGACAGGGGGTTCACCCCTCTACGAATCCGGGGATATCGAACGGGTCGTCTTCGGGGATGGGCAGGATGCGTCCCGATCCGGTGCTGCGGCGGGCCGCCGCCCGTGGTGCGCTCTCCCGTGCTCGAACAGGACCCTGGCGCGGGGGCCGGCGATCCACGCCGGCGGCGATCACGGTCACGCGGAAGTCCTCACCGGCCGACTGGTCCGGGGTTGCTCCGAAGATGATCTGGGCATCGGTCTCACAGTGTGATTGCACCTTGGACGCCGCTTCGTTGACTTCGTAGAGGGTCAGATCCGGCGGCCCGGTGATGGAGAGGAGCACCCCGCTGGCACCGTCCATGGAGGTCTCGAGCAGCGGGCTGGCCATGGCACGCTCGGCTGCCTGGACGGCGCGGTTGTCACCGGAGGCCTTGCCGATACCCATGACCGCCGTCCCGGCTCCTCCGAGCACCGACTTGACATCCGCGAAGTCGACGTTGATCAGGCCGGGATTGGTGATGATCTCGGTGATGCCGGTCACGCCATCCTTCAGAACCTCATCCGCTAGGGAGAAGGCATCCACCATGGTCATCGAGCGATCGGCTACCGAGAGCAAGTTGTCGTTGGGAATCACGATCAGGGCATCGACCGCCTCCCGCAGGTCGGCGATTCCCTGTTCCGCCTGGGCCGAACGTCGATGACCCTCGAAACCGAACGGGCGGGTCACTACCCCGACGGTCAATGCACCTAAGTTTCGGGCGGTTTCGGCCACGATCGGGGCTCCGCCCGTTCCGGTACCGCCCCCCTCCCCGGCCGTTACGAAAACCAGATCCGAGCCGGTCAGGACATCCTCCAGCTCATCGCGGTGCGCCTCGGCAGCCGCCTTGCCTACTTCCGGGTTGGCGCCCGCTCCCAGACCTCTGGTCACCTCCCGGCCGATATCGAGCTTGATGTCCGCATCCGACATCAGGAGTGCCTGGGCATCGGTGTTGACGGCAATGAACTCCACCCCGCGAATACCCGCTTCCACCATCCGGTTGACGGCGTTCATCCCGCCTCCGCCAACTCCAACCACCTTGATTACCGCTACATAGCTGTGCAAGCTCGCGACGCTGGTTACCGTCATCGTGTGCTGGTCCTTCCCTTCAATTCCTTGAACACTCACCCGATCCTGGCCATCCGCATACTAGAGGCTGCCTTGCGCGATCAGGGTATGAACCGGACTCGAGCCAACCGAAGGTTACGGCACAAAGAGACCGAACCCTAAACATGAACTTCAACTTTTACTTAAACTTCAAGATTAGCGAAAGGATAGCTGTCGTTGGTATTGGGTGCCAATGGGGTGTCCAGGGTGGGGAATGGGCCACCTCCCGTGCCATCCGGTGGCCGGATGGCGGGCCGGTTCGGCGCGGTTATATCGATCACGCCCTCGGGAACATTATCCAGGATGGCCAGGAAGGAGGCAGCCTTTTGCTCGATGTGGACCGGCCGTCCCAGCCGCACCATCCGGTAACCCACCAGCATCCAGAGTTCATTCTGGATCACGCTGGCAACGGTTCGCCGGGCGAGCTCATCAGGTAGGGCGTCCACGAACCGCAGGGCTCCGAACACATGGTCATCATCGACCGAGAGCCCGACACCGGGATCGTCGACCGAAATCCGGATCGAGGAACGGATCGGCACCGGACTCTCGGCGTACTCGACCACCACCCCGTCATCGGACAGGAGGCCCCAACGGCCATCCAGCCATATCCACGCCAGCGCCCGCCTCTCCCGGACCCTCACCTCCAGGCTGTGCGGAAACACCCGGTCGACGGTGGCGACCGATATCCAAGGATCCTCCTCCAGGCGCTCCTTCACCGCTCCAGTCTGGATGGCCAGGAGAGGCCTTCCTTCCACAATGTTCTCGGCAGTCAGGATCTCCTCGATGGCACCGCGCTCCACCCCTTCCACCTCTATGGTTTGCAGGCTCAGTTGTGGGGAGAAACCCAGGAACCAGATGATCACGCCGGCGAGCAGCAGTACCGCCAGGATTGCCAGACACCAGCGGATGCTCGTCCTGATTTGCTGCTCGGCCACCTCGCGGCGGCGGAGGGCCGTACGTGGATCGATACTCATGATCGCGCCCCGCTGCCCGCTCGGTCCCCCACCAGATCGTGGATCCCCGAGAACTGACCCACAAAGCGCACTTCCGTTTGCAGCTGTATTCCGGTGTGCTCGTGGACCCGGCGCCG
This sequence comes from Acidimicrobiia bacterium, assembly GCA_965200835.1. Classification (GTDB taxonomy): domain Bacteria; phylum Actinomycetota; class Acidimicrobiia; order Spongiisociales; family Spongiisociaceae; genus JAPPFW01. Next base: position 2,480,486 of record OZ241390.1, on the reverse strand, counting down.
GACCGCTCCGACCAGATCGTGCACATCCTGAGCTCGGGCGCCGGATTCGGTCACGAAGAAGTTTGCATGCCGGTATGAAACCCGGGCGCCCCCCCGGCGCATCCCCTTGAGTCCCAGGGAGTCGATGATCCTTCCCGCCGCATCCCCGGGCGGATTGCGAAAGATGCTTCCGGCGTTGGTGGTTCCGCCCGGCTGGTTGTCTCGGCGCCACCGGATCGCTTCGCGCATCAGGTTGGAAACCTGCTCGGGGGATCGGGCCCTCACCGAGTAGGTAGCTTCGAGTACCACGTCGTCAGGCTCCACATTGCTGGTCCGGTAGGAGAATGCGAGATCCGAAGCCACCCGGAGACGGACAGAGCGGGACCGTGTCTCCAGGATCGAGGCGGAGACCAGCACCTCCGATGTCTCGGTGCCGTAGAACCCGGCATTCATGGTTACTGCCCCACCGACCGACCCCGGAATACCCACGTAGAACTCCACGGCGCCCAGTCCGGCCTTTCCTGCCTTGCGGGCCAGCACCGGAAGGGGAACGGCCGCTCCGGCGGTGACCAGACCATGCCGCCGGTCGATGCTGATCGTCCGGAAGTTGCCCGCCAGCCGGATGACCAGGCCCTCGTAGCCCAGATCGGACACCACCAAGTTGCTCCCCCGGCCTAACACCACGGTCTCCAAGCCGCGCTCAGCGGCTGCCTCGACCACCTCTCTCAGCGTGTCGAGCGAGCCGGGTTGGGAGAACCAACGGGCACGCCCTCCCAGCTTGTAGGTGGTCATCGGAGCAATGTCCACCCCGGCCACGATCCGGCCGTCCGATCTCAAGTGACTCCAGGCGGTCATGGCGTCACTCCCAGACGCTGCACGAGCTCGTCGGCCACCGTGGTGACATCGCCGGCACCGAGAGTAAGCACCAAATCACCCGGCCGGACCCGCTCAGCTACGAAGTCCGCCACGTCGGCCAGCCGAGGAACGTAGTCCACTGCCACCCGGCCCGATCGGGCAGCATCGGCCACCAGGCAGCCGGTCACACCGTCGACCGGCGTCTCCCGGGACCCGTACACGTCGGTCACCACTACCCGGTCGGCGCTTGCCAGGGCGGCCCCGAACTCGGTCGCCAGAGCTTCCGTTCGGGAGTACAGATGGGGCTGGAAAACGGCCCACAGGGACTCCCTCTCCAGCGGTGCCACCGCTTCGAGGTCTGCCGCTACCTCGGTGGGATGATGGGCATAGCTGTCGATGACAGTGACACCGGACTCTATGGCGCGCAGCTCGAGCCGCCTCTTCACACCCCCGAAACCGGACAGTCCATCCAGAGCCGCTCGGGGGTCATGGCCGAGCTCGACGAGCAGGGCCAGTACGCCACAGGCGTTGCGGGCGGTGTGCACTCCGGGCCGCCCTACCGTCACGGTAGCCGGAGGGAACCTCCCGGCCAGGCGGAAAGACACCTCGAAAGGCCCCGGAACCAGGTCGGTGATCCGCCACTCGGCGTCCGGGGAGGTGCCATACCCGGGCCTGCCCGTCCGCCGGGCCAGCCGGCGCCCGCCCGGGTCGTCCACTCCGATCACCACCGGACCGTCCACCCTCTCCACCACCGAGCGGAAGACCTGCTCAAGATGCTCCCGGCTTCCGTAATGATCGAGGTGATCGGAATCCACGTTGGTAACCATCAGGGCACAGAAGGTGAGGAAAGCAAAGGTCTCGAAGGCCTCATCCGCTTCGAGCACCAGCAGATCATCGGTGCCCAGATGAGCGTTGTCGCCCGTCCCCATCAGGTCACCTCCCACGATGAAAGAGGGATCCAGCCCTATGGATCGGGTGGCTGCAACAGCCAGGGCCGTGGAGGTGGTCTTGCCGTGAGTGCCGGTTGCGCCCATGGTCGGGATCCGGCTGGTGATCTCCGCCAGCAACTGGGGCCGATCCCACACCGGAACCCCTGCCCTCCTTGCTCCCACCAGCTCGGGATCATCGCCCGGAACAGCCGAGGAGGCGACCACCAGATCACAAGCAGCCATCCGCTTCGGCCGGCTTCCCTGCCAGGTCTCGACCCCACGCCGTTCCAAGTCATCCAGAGAAGGGCCAGCCACGAGATCCGAACCAGTCACCCGATGGCCCATGGCCGCCAATAGCTTGGCCAAGGGGCCTATTCCTGCTCCCCCGGCACCGACCAGGTGGATGCGGCGCGGCTCATCGATGGTGGGCATGGGTTCTCCCCATCATCGTGCGGGCGATCTCCTCCGCCGCGCCGGGCCGGGCTGCCCTGGCAGCCGCTTCACCCATGCGTGCCCGGAGGGCCGGATCGGCGATCAGGTCCATGAGAACCCGGTCGAGGGTGTCGAGGTCCGGCTCACTCACTATCAGCGCACCGCCCGCCTCCACCATCGCTCTGGCATTGTCGATCTGATGGTTGCCCCCGAACGATCCGGGAACCAGCACGGTAGGCGTACCGGTGGTGGCCGCTTCCATGAGACCGCCTCCTGCCCGCCCGACTACCAGGTCCGAGGCGGAATAGAACAGGTCCATGCGGTCCTCGAACCCCTTGACCACCCTGGTGACCGAGGGAGCATCCGAATCCACCGGAACCCGGTCCTGGTGACCGGCACCGGTCAGATGGATGATCTGCACCGGGTCGCCCTTCCAGCGAGCAGCTGCCCGGGTCACCGCCTGATTGATGGCTGGCGAACCTAGGCTTCCACCCACCACCCCGATGGTCGGCTGATCACCCGCCAGCCCGTATCTGTGCAGCGCCGCCGGCCGGCAAGCAGCGGTATCGAGGCCGGACAGTGCCGCTCGCAGCGGGTAGCCGATCACCGTTCCGTCGAGGCCGCGGGTACCCGGGAAGGACACGAAGGATCGGTTCGCCAACCGGCCAACCAGCCGGTTGGCCAGCCCCGCCTGGAAGTTCTGCTCGTGCAAGTAGAGTGGTACCCCCTTCCGACGAGCCGCCATCCCTACTGGGACGGTGACATAGCCACCCATGCACAGAACCGCCGCCACCTTGCGATCCGCCAGTTCCCGCCCAGCCTGCCGGGTAGCCGTCCAGACGACTCCAGGCAGCCGGAGGTTGCGCATCGACAGGCTACGTACAAGTCCTTGCAGCTCTAGCTGGAGGAACGGGAAGCCTTCGGCCGGGATAACCCGGGCCTCCATCCGGTCCCCACCCACGAAGAGGATGTCGTCTCGACCGACCCCGGAGGCCACTAGCTGCTCGGCCACTGCCAGGCCGGGATAGACATGCCCGCCGGTACCAGCCGCCGCGATCGCGAAGGTCATCGGCGGCCCGCCGGTCTCTTCGACGGGGCAGACATGGGCGCCGTCCGGGCGATGTTTATCAGTACGCCGGCGCCCACCAGTGCGGCCACCATGGCGGTACCGCCGACCGACATGAAGGGTAGGGCCAGGCCGGTCACCGGGATGGCTCCCACCACACCCCCCACGTTGACGATGGACTGGGCCGCCAACCAGGTGGTTATCCCGGTCGCCAGCAGCCGAGCGAACAGGTCGTCGGTGCGGTAGGCGATCCAGATTCCGGCCAGGGATAGACCAGCTAGTACGGCCAGCAGGAGGATGGCCCCCACGAACCCGCTCTCTTCGGCGATGATCGTGAAGATGAAGTCCGTATCAGCGTTCGGAAGGAAAGCCCATCGGGCTCGGGAGGCACCCAGACCGACTCCTGTCATACTTCCGCTTCCGAGCGCCATGCGGCTCTGGGCAACCTGGAAGCAAGCGCCTTGAGGGTCCGCCAGCTCGTCGAAGAAACACTTGAAACGTTCCAGCCGGTATTCCTCTGCGTAGGTGGCGAGGGCGGCTAGCGCGACACCCAGTGCCCCCGCCCCGAGGATGTACCTCATGGGCACACCGGAGGCAAGCACCACCCCGCCCGCCGCGCCGGCGATGATCAAGGCAGTTCCCAAATCCGGTTGCAGCACCACCAGGGCACAGATGAATCCGATCACGAGTAGAGGGCCGCCGAACTGCTTGACCTCGCCCAGCCGCTCGCTTCGTTTGCTGTACGCGGTGGCCAGGAAGATCACCACCGCCAGCTTCGCCACTTCGGAGGGCTGGATGGTGACCGAACCGACTTCCAGCCACCGCCGCGCTCCACCACGGGTGGTCCCGAAGATCGGGACCAGGAGCAGCGCCGCGGCGGCAACTCCCAAGATCCAGACCGAGAACTGCATGTACCACTGGTAAGGAATGCGGATGGTGATGCCCATAAGAATCACCCCGACCACCACCCACCGGAGCTGGTGGCCGAAGGTGGAGAACCTATCCGACCCTTGCAGGATACCGTCCACCGAGGACGCAGACATGACAGCCCCCAGACCCACGACCAGCAACAAGCCAACCAGAACCAGGACGACGATGATCACCCGTGACCTGGTCAGCTCGATCTCGTCCCGCTGCGCAGCTCGCTTCCGCAGGTCGGTGACGGATTTGGCTCGTGAGCTCATGCCGTGCAAGGCCTCCCGTTGCTGGAGCGGGTTAGGCGACCTGCCCGCTCGATGTGGTCGCGGACCAGCCGGCCGAAGATCGTGCCCCGTTCCTCGTAGGAGCGGAACATGTCGAAGCTGGCACAGCCCGGAGAGAGCAAGACGGTATCGCCTCTTCCGGCCCATTCGGCGGCAATCGACACGGCCTGCTCCATGGAGGCGGCCCGGGAGGTCGGAAATCCCGCGGCCCGGCTCAACAGCTCGGGACCGGCCTCGCCCAGGGCCACCAGGAACTTGATGTTGGGAAGCCTGACCATCGGTTCCAGGTCCAGGCCCTTGTTGCGCCCCCCGGCGATCAACACCACCGATGGATAGTTGCGGATGGCAGCCGTGGCCGCATGGGGGTTGGTGGCCTTGGAGTCGTTGACCCAGGTGACCCCAGCCCACTCCCCAACCACCTGGCGGCGATGGGGCCGGTAGCGGAAGCGGGCCACCGCCTCCGCTAGAACCTCTTCATCGGCTCCCAGCTCGCGGGCCGCCGCTGCTGCCAGCCCGAGGTCGACCCGGTAGGTCGAGTCGGCCACCGGCATCCCTGAGAGGGGTATGTTGGACTCCGGCAGGTGGAGGCCGGTTTCGCCTATACCGAAGCCGTCCTGCGGAACCCTGCCCGAACCGGTCACCGGCACCTTACGGCCGGGGGCCCGCTCGACCATCGCCGCAGCACCCGGATCGTTGGCGTCGTAGACCACCACGTCATCGGCCCCACAGAGGTGAAATATCCTGGCCTTGGCCTCTCGGTAAGCGGCGGCCGATCCGTGCCAGTCCAGATGATCGGCCACCACGTTCACCAGCACCGCCACGCGGGGTGAAAGGGAGTAGGTGTAGACCAGCTGGAAGCTGGATACCTCCAGCACCACGACGTCCCAGTCGTCGAGACACACATCGCTGAGAGCCCGACCGATATTGCCGGCCGCCACCGCTCTCAGGCCGGAGCGACGGAGCATCCAGGCCGTCTGTTCCACCACGGTGGTCTTGCCGTTGGTGCCTGTTACGGCCACCACCGGGCAGTCCAGGTGGCGGATCGCCAGCTCGATCTCGCTCCAGACGGGCAGGGCGGCTCTTCTGGCATCGGCCAGCGGCGGGGAAGTCGGGCTGAGTCCGGGACTGGTCACCACCCGGTCGATCCCCGACAGATAGGAGTCCACCCACGGACCGGCCAGGGTAGGTATCCCCTTCGCCGCCAGCGGTCGAAGTCTCTCGGGGTCCCGGTCGTAAACCACATGGTCGGTGCCGAGCCGGCCGAGCAAGCGGGAGGCCGCCCTGCCCGAGACCCCCGCACCGAGGACTAGGGCCTTCATCCGACCGCTCCAGGCGGACCGACCCCGCCTCCGGTGAGGAAGTCACCGTAGAAGAGGCCCAAACCCAGCGCCACCCCGATGGCGGCGAGTATCCAGAATCGGATGATGATGGTGGTTTCAGGCCAGCTCTTCAGCTCAAAGTGATGGTGGATGGGCGCCATGCGGAACACCCGTCGCCCTCCGAACCACCTGAAACCCGCCACCTGGATGATCACCGAGACGGTCTCGAGCACGTACAACCCTCCTAGGACGACCAGCAGGAGGTGGGTGTTGGTGAGCAGAGCCACGGCCGCCATACCACCGCCCAGGGCCTGGGATCCGACGTCACCCATGATGATCCGGGCCGGCGCGGCGTTCCACCACAGGAAGCCGAGGCAAGCACCAAGCATGGCGGAGGCGACTGCGGCCAGCTCGAGACCCCCTTCCACTCCGTAGAACTCGGGATTCCGGAACAGCCAGAAGGAGATGATCATGTAAGCGGCGGCCACCAGCGCCCCCGATCCCGAGGCCAGCCCATCCAGGCCATCGGTGAAGTTGACCGCATTGGCGAAACCGGTGAGCAGCAGCAGCACCCACACCGCGAACAGGCCGGCCCCGAGATCCAGCGAAGTCGGCCTGGTGAACGAGATGGCGGTGGAGGTTCCCGAAGCCACCGCTCCCCACGCGAAGAAACCGGCCACCGCCAGCTGGCCGACGAATTTGGCTGCGATGCCTAGACCCTCGTTCCGGAACCGGGAGAGCTTCTGGTAGTCGTCTATGAAACCGACCAGCCCCATCCCCAAGATTGCTCCGATGGCCAGTAGACCGGCGGCCTGGAACTCGCTCGCCCACAGCAGACCACCGGCGGACAGCTCGATCCGCACGTGCGACGCCACGTAGCCAGCCACCACCGCCAGGATGATGACGATCCCTCCCATGGTGGGAGTGCCGCGTTTGTGCATGTGGCCTTCCAGTTCCTCCTGGATGAACTGGCCGACGTTCCAGGCGCGGAACAGCCGGATGGCGTAGGCAGTACCGAAGATGGAGACCGCAAAAGCCACGGTCGCGGCAATCAGCATGGAGATCACGAGGACCGACCCCCATTCAGGGCTGGCGCTGCCGGGCTGCGGTTACCTCTCCATCGCCCATGCAGGTAGGACTCGGCTACCGCCCGGTCATCGAAGGGAACGATCCGGTTGCCCAGGTCCATGGTCCTCTCATGGCCCTTGCCAAGGATCAGCACCGTGTCCCCCGGACGGGCGCGCTCCAGCGCCAGACCGATCGCTTTGCGCCGGTCGACCTCGGCCACCACTTCTGCCCTGCCTCGGGAGGTTCCTGCCACTACCGCGTCGACCAGCTCATCAGGGTCCTCGCAACGGGGATTGTCCGAGGTAATGACCGCCAGGTGCGCCCGGGCGACTGCTGCTCCGAGAAGTGGTCGCTTGGTACGGTCCCTCCCACCGGCCGCGCCTACCACCGCGATGGTCGATCCGCGGGAGAGGTCGAGCGAAGTGTTCACGACCGACTCGACCGCCTCCGGTGTGTGGGCGTAGTCGACCACCACCTCGAAGGGCTGGCCCGCGTCGACCCGGTCCATACGGCCCGGAACCCGGCGCAGGGCAGCCAAGCCCTGGGCGATGTGCTCCACTCCGATGCCCATTTCCCGGGCACAGGCCGCCGCTAACGCGGCATTGCGGATGTTGTACAGCCCGCCCGGTCTCACCGTCAGGCTCACCTCCTCGCCCCCGAGGCGGCAGGTGAACCGCGATCGGAACATGGCGATCTCGGTTGCAGAGACTGCTACATCGTGCTCGTCGCCCGATCCGACGGTGACCACCCGGCCCGGAGCGGTCCTGGCCAGCCGTCTCCCGGCGTCTGTGGTCACATCGATGACATGGACGAGCGCCCGGCCGTCGAAGAGTTTCCGCTTGGCCCTGAAATAGGCGTCCATATCACCATGAAAGTCGAGGTGATCCTGGGACAGGTTGGTGAAGGCCACCACTGCGAAGGTGACACCCCCGATCCGGTCGAGGGCCAGGGCGTGGGAGGACACTTCCATGGCCACCATCGATACGCCCCGGCCTGCCATCCCTCTCATGAGACGCTGCAGATCGGAAGCCTCCGGAGTGGTCAGAGGCAGCGGCTCGTGGCTACCCAGGAATCGCGCACCTAGTGTGCCAACGCGGCCGAAGGGCCTGCCCTCCGCAGCCGCGATCGACTCGATCATCATGGTCACGGTGGTCTTGCCATTGGTACCGGTGACCCCCACCACCTCCATCCCCCTGGTGGGATCACCATGAACCAGCGATGCAGTCGGGCCCACCGCCCGGCGGGTATCAGCCACCCTCACCTGGGGCAGCGACGACGGAACGAACTCCTCGACCAGGGAGGCCGCGGCGCCTCGACGGGCCGCTGCCTCAACAAACCGGTGCCCATCCGCCTGGCTCCCTCGGAGCGCCGCGAACAGCGCACCCGGACCAGCTCGACGGCTGTCATGGACGACATCGGTGACCGCGGTGGAAGGGTTGCCCAGGAGGGTTCCGCCTACCCGGTGGGTGACTGCCGCCAGGTCGACCGGCATCCTAGGCATCCGGCCTGACCCCCATCTGATGGAGCGATCCTTTCATGACCTTGGCGAACAGCGGAGCCGCCACCGCTCCACCGGTACGCGCCGATACGGTACCGCCGGTCTTGGGACTGTCCACCACCACCGCGATGACCAGCTCGGGGTTGTCTATCGGAGCCATCCCCACGAAGCTGGCGGTGTAGTCATCGGTGTAGACACCCTGGACGGCATCGAACTTGCGGGTGGTACCGGTCTTGCCGCCGACCGTGTAGCCGGCCACCGCAGCCGCAGTCCCGGTACCGGAGTCGACCACCGATTTGAGCATCAGCCGCACCAGCCGGGCTGTCTCCTCCGAGATCACCCGCTTCTGCTCCCCTGCTGTCGAGCTGATCACCCCACTCTCGTCGATGATGCTGCTCACCAACCGGGGCTCCATCCTCACGCCGCCGTTGGCGATGATCCCGTAGACGGAGGCCATCTGGAGGGGAGAGACGGACAGGGAATAGCCGATGGCAGCCGACGCCGGACAGGACGAACACGAGCGCGGGAGGTTGACGGTGCTCTTGACCTCGCCGGGGAAGTCGATCCCGGTCTGCTTCGCATAACCGAAGGCATGCAGGTATCTGTGCAGCGGGTCACGACCCAGATCCTGGCTGATCATGACCATGCAGACGTTGGACGAGTCACGTATGCATCCCAACACGTTCATGAGCTGGGGCGGGTGCGGAGTGAAATCGGTGTAGCAGCCGAAAACGGTCACCTCGGTACCATCCTCGGCCTTCACGGTCGGATTGTCCTCGCAGGCACCCTCCACCAGCTCGAACTGGTCATACACCAGGTACTCGGTGTCCCAGTCGACCACCCCCTCCTCCAGCGCGATAGCCACCGTCACGGCCTTCTGGGTGGAGCCAGGCTCGTACAAGGATCGCACGGCAGTGTTGACCAGAGCCCCGCTGGCCACATCCTGCTCGGAACGCTCGGCGGGATCGAACGATGGCACCACCACCATCGCCTGGATCTCGAAAGTGTCGGGATCCAGGGCTACCAGCGTGCATCGGTCTGCCTGGGCGAGCTGCAGGGTGTTGAGGCACTCCTGATACGCCAGATACTGGATCTCCCGATCGATCGAGATCGTGAGGTCGGCACCCGGAATGGCCGGCTCCACTTCAGGATCACTGTGCGGGATGACCTGGCCTCCCGCGGCGCGCTCGGATCGGACGGAGCCGGGGGTGCCGGTCAGTATCTCGTCGTACTCCGCTTCGAGACCTTCGATACCGATCGAATCGATGTCGACGAACCCGACGGTGTGGGCTGCCCACGACCCGGATGGGTAGATCCGCTTCGGTTCGGTTAGGAAGTGGATGCCGGACAATTCCCGTGCCCTCACTTCCTTCGCTACTTCCTCCGCCTTGTTGTTGTCGACCTGCCGGGCCACAAACACGAAACTGGTATCGGTGTCCGACAGCTTTTCAAGCAACCGATCGAAGTCCATCCTGAGAACGTCACTCAGCATCAGGGCGGTGGCGGTGGGATCCTCGATCTGACGCGGGTTGGCGTAGATGGTTCGGGACTCAACACTGACCGCCAGGGTTCGGCCCTGACGGTCGTACATCGTGCCCCTGGAAGCGGCCGTCTCCTGATACCGGAATCGTTGCCGCTCGGCCTGCTCCTTCAACTCGTCCGCACGAACCACCTGGATCCTGTACAGCTGGTACCCGATCGTGAACCAGGCTCCCACGATCAGCAGAGCGATCGTCAGCAGCCGGATACCGGTGTGACGGTCATCGGATAGCCGCGTCCCTTTCCTATCCGCCATCCGGTCCTCCCTCGAGCGAAGCGGCCCACCACCGACCGGACGTAGCCTTGCATCCGCTCATGGCCCGACCACTCCCGCCAGGCGAGGCGGCGACCCGGCACTCACGCTTTGGGATACCGGCTGATCTTGCTGGCCAGTGATGGCGATCGGTATAAGTTCCTCAGGATGCACCATGCCCAAGACGTTCTCGGCTATCGGGAGGACTTGCTCGGGTGACTCGAGCTGCAGCTTGAGCAGATTCAGCTCATGCACCAACACCTGCTCGCGCTCTATTTGGCTTTGCAGCTGCCGGTTCCGGTAGACGGTGTTGTCCACCTCCGTACGCAGGTAGATGAACAGCAGGAAGACAGAAACCGAAAGGATGGTGTAGAGGACCCAGAGAACGGCGCGACGGAGACGGAGGCGATCGCCACCGGTGACCAGCCGGAGCGGAGCCGGTGCGTCTTGGGTGACAGGCTGCGGCCGGGCGGTCATGCTGCCTTCTCGACCGCCCGGAGCCGGGCACTCCTGGCTCTCGGGTTGGCCACCACCTCTGTCGGGCGGGGGCGCAGGGGCTTCCGAGTCAGGACGATCAGCTCGACCGTGGGAGGGACGGGCAGGACAGGGCCGGGCTCGTGACCGGCCCCCTTCCGGAATCGGTGCTTGATGATCCGGTCCTCGAGCGAATGGTAAGCGATAGTTACGCATCGACCCCCGGGACGGAGAGCTCCCAGACCATGCTCCAGACCGGCCGCCAGCGTCTCTAGCTCATCGTTGACTGCCATCCTGACGGCCTGGAAGGTCCGACGGGCGGGGTGACCACCCTTCCGGCGGCTCGAAGCAGGTATGGCCGCCTTCACTACTGCCGCCAGGTGAGCCGTATCGGCGATCGGACGAGCTGTCGCGATGGCCCGGGCAACCCGGTGGGCAAACCGTTCCTCACCCAGAGTCCGGATCAGGCGAGCAAGTTCTCCGACAGGTGTGCCGTTGACCAGCTCGGAGGCCGACCGGCTGGCATCGGGACCCATGCGCATGTCGAGCGGCCCGTTGTGCCGGAAGGAGAATCCCCTCCCGGCAGTATCCACCTGATAACTGGACATACCGAGATCGAATAGGATCCCGGCGATCCGACCGACCCGATGTTGCTGGAGTATCACGTCCAGCTCACCGAAGTTGCCCAGCACCAGCCGAAGGCGGTCATGACCAGCCGCTCCCGCGATTGCTTCGGGATCGCGGTCGATTCCGAGCACCTGCACGTCCGGACCCAAGCGCTCCAACAAGGCCCTGGCGTGACCGCCTCCACCGAAGGTGGCGTCGACCACAATGCCCTCCTCGAGGGCACCCAAAAAGCCCACTACCTCATCCAGCATGACCGGGCAGTGGTATGATTCGTGCCCGGACGGATGCTGGGTATGTGATGCCGTACTCATTGCCAGCCCCCCGGTGCTTGTAACCAAGTAGAGTGCGGGCGGAGTAGGGGCAGCCACTTGGTGTCCGGGGGGCTGGCGATGAGCAGGTCATCGATCCAGTCGAGGTATGTTCTGGGGTGCTCTATTTGTTGATGTCCGAAGACACCTCCTCTTGTTGATGTCCGAAGACACCTCCTCAAATGTCTAGTAATGGTCGTCAGCCGCTTGCTCATACTCCTCCCACGCTTCTGAATTCCAGATCTCGGCGCGGTCGTGGACACCGATCACTGTCACCTTCCGGCCCAGCCCTGCGAATTTGCGTAGATGGGCAGGAAGCTGGATCCGACCGGCTGCATCCATTGCCTGCTCAGCCGCCGCGGCATAGGCGCTTCTCCTCATACTCCTGACATCGCGTGCTGCTTCGGGGTCATCCTCGGACGACCGACGTAGCTCTTCGTACCTGGCGACCCTCTGCTCCCAACTGCTCGGGGTGAAAACGGCGAGGCATCGTTCCTGACCCTTGGTGATGACACAGCCACTCGACAACTCGTGGCGATACCGAGCGGGAACCACTAATCGGCCCTTGGCATCCATCGTGCGCTTGTACTGACCGAGAAACACGGAAATCTCGCCTGCCGCTGGTCGCCGGATCTCAACTGACTACCCACTTTACTGGTCTTATTTCCCACTGTCTACCTTTTTCCTCCACTGGCCCCCACAGGGACTGGACCATAGCACGCGTTCGACGGCTTCCACGTCTTTTCGACGGCCTGAAGGCGAAGTCACCAGCGGCCGGACGGGTCGAGCTTCGAGATCAGGATCCGCCCGCACCCCGCTAGGGAGGATGGGGATGAACCCCCACGGCTTGGTATCGTTGCCACAGCGTCGGGAACGGAGCAACGTGGCCAATCGAACTCTGGTGCTCAACGCTACGTACGAGCCTCTGTCGATCGTGAGCGCGCGCCGAGCGGTGGTACTGGTACTTCGAGCCAAGGCGGACACCCTGGCAGTCGCCGACCAGGTCTGGCGTAGCGCGGAGCACACCTTCGAGATCCCCTCGGTCGTTCGCCTGCGCAACTACGTCAAGGTCCCCTACCACCGGCGGGTTCCCCTCACTCGTACCGCGGTGTTCGCCCGCGACAGTCACCGATGCCAGTACTGCCGCGCACCGGCGGACAGCCTCGACCACGTGGTACCCAAGGCCCGCGGCGGCACCAACACCTGGGAGAACGTGGTGGCCTGCTGCCGGCGATGCAACGTGCGCAAGGGCAGCCTGCTACCCCACCAGGTGGGCTTGAAGCTGGCCAGACCGCCGGTGACCCCCACTTACCAGGGCTGGCTGTATACCGCCCTCGGTAAAGGACGCGACCCGCGCTGGGTGCCATACCTACAGGCCGAGCCCGGCTGAGCGAGCGGGGAGTGACGTCCGACCGGAGGATCACCCTGGATCGGTCGACTGCCTGGAGGTCTGGCTGCGATCCGATCCGGCTGGCGGATACCTAGATGACGCATGGGCTATCCTGGTTTCTCTGACCTGTCCCCTACCTGGAGCTAGGAAATGGCCCTCGAAAAGTCCAGAATGATGTCGCTGGGGACTCCAGCCCCTGATTTCGACCTGATGGATACCGTTAGCGGCGGTCGGGTGAGTTTGGCCGATCTGTCCGACCGCAAAGGCCTGGTAGTCATCTTCCTGTGCAACCACTGCCCATACGTGGTGCATATCCAGCAGGGTCTGGCCGAGTTCAGCGCCGACTACGCGGGGGCGGACGTAGCCATTGTCGGGATAAGCGCCAATGACGCCACCACCTATCCTGATGACGCACCCGAGCGGCTGGGAGAAGTAGCCCGCCGGCGCGGTTACAACTTCCCGGTTCTCTTCGACGAGACCCAGGAGGTCGCCCAGGCTTACACAGCAGCCTGCACACCGGACTTCTTCCTGTTCGGGCCGGAGCGGGAGCTCGTGTATCGGGGAAGGTTCGACAGTTCCCGGCCGAACTCGGGAGTGCCGGTAACGGGCAAGGACCTGCGCGCCGCGCTGGACGCGGTGCTGGCCGACCGGCCGGTCACTGTTGCCCAAAACCCCTCCATGGGATGCTCGATCAAGTGGAAGCCAGGTAACCAACCCGACTGAGGTCGATGGACGGGTTGACGCTGGGCTTCCTACGAGCGCTGGCTCGCCATCCCTGGCTGGTGGTCGAGGCAGTGCTCATGGCCATCGCGAGCGCTGGGCCCGGATGGCCCACCCGGATGCCCTTTCTCCCCCGACCCGAACCCAGCTACCTGCAGTGGCGCCTGATCACCGCCTACGGCCGGGCCGACCACCCACTTTCCCCCACCGAGCTGGTGGAGTTCCTCAGGTGGCGCCGAGCCCTCCGGCGTACCTAGTAGCCAGCACCTCACACGTACCTTCCGGACAGATGGGCTTGAAAACGATGGGAAGCTGGCCTGAGAAGTCGCATCGGTGACATTTGACGCAGCCGTCCCGATGCTGAAGCCGGGCGGGAAATGGCCGTAGACGCACACCTGACAATCTTGTGCTCACGAAGCAGGACAACCGGGGACACCCTACTTCAACAACCCATCCGCGGGCCAGGAGTTCGGATAGTTTGAGCGCCGGGCCCACCGAAGGGAGGTTGACCTTTAGAGCGGTCATTGCGCCAGCTGCGTTGCGTTGGAGGATCCTCCCCTGCGTCGGTCCTAGGTAGTCGATCACCTCCGGGTGATGCGAGCAGATGATGGCTTTGGAGGATGTCTCCTCGCATACGTCTACCAAGGTCATCAACCACGGCTGTATCTCGCGAAGCGGCACATAGTTGTCCGGCTCGTCCAACATCAAACAGACATCCCTCGCGCGATACCGAGCTGCAACAACCCGTAGAGCACAATCAGTGTCCGCTGCCCTTCAGAGAGCTCACCGAAGCTGAGTCTGTATGACTCGACGTCCTGCCCGCCGGTGAATCTGAGCACCATCGTCCGGGTGACAAGGCCGGACTGCATGAGGTGGAGGTCGTCGAAACCCTCGATCGCCGACCGCAAAGCTTCTAGATGATCGCGGGCCAGTGCCGGGGTCTCCTGGACAGCATTGCGATACCAATCGACGAAGTTCGAAGCGTAGCGGTCCAGAAGCCGGTCCTCCCGACTCGACTCGGAGCGGAGACCGTACGGATTGATGGTACAGACCACCGTGTTACGAACTACATCGAGGAAGGACGTAATCCGCGTGTTGGACGGGTGTGGCACGACCCTTGCCAGAGCAGAGTCGCTCCCGTCTGTCCTATAGGTTGGTCCCTCCGAGCCGTCATCACCGAAGAGCTGCACCTGTCCCTTCGCGCACCGGAACAACACCGTGTCCCCACCGACCAGCTCCTCCCGTGCGACGTAGGAAGTCGCGGTACCAGCATCGTGCTCGATCCGGAGCACATAGACGAACCTGTCGACACCCACCCGTACCTGAAGCCCGAACTCCTGATGGCGGCAGGTTTGCCAACGAGTGAGAGTTGACGCCGGAAATGCTATCGGGTCGCTGATCTTGACTTCTGCGGCGAGCAACTTGCAAAGCCCATAGACCGCATCGAGCACTGCCGTCTTGCCAGCCCCGTCCGGACCTAGGAGTAGCGTTGCGCTGTCTTCGAACGTCAGCTCGAAGTCGGCCAGGCACTTGTAGTTCTCGATGTAGACGCGTTCGAGCATCGGAGGGAGCTGTAGGTTGGCGGAGGAGCGCTAGCCGGCAGCGCTGGCCATCCTGCTCAGGGTGTCGTCTCGAGTGTCACGCACCACGGCGAGGAATCGATCGCGGTCGAACTCGAAGAGGCAGTCATCCTCCTCGACGTCTTGGCCGATCTCGTCCAGCTTCACGAAGAACGCCAACTGCCCTTCGAGGAGCACATCGACAATCTGGTCATCCTCCGGCAAGACTTCGAAGATCGAACCTCCGTCGGTGGCCAGCTTCGCCTGACGCGGGTCTACACCCTTGCGCCGCAGGTAACCCCAAGCTCGCCTGATCCGTTGAAGGGACATGCCGTTGTCCTTGAGGCTCCGGATGGCTCGGAGCTGTACGAGATCTTGAAACGCATACAGGCGCGGGACCCCGGGACGACCACCCGTCCTCTGGATGGACGGCTGCACCAGCCGGACCGTGTCCCAATATCGAAGCTGTGAAGGCGTACATCCTGTCAGTCTCGATGCCTGTGTAGCGGTGAAGCCCTCTGTCAAGATCAACTCCCTCGGATCCTGGGGAGCGCCCCCGCTACCCCCAACCGACTATCAACTCCTCGTGCAACCGCGTGACGGTTGCAGCAGGCGACGCGAAAGAACGTGCCATGCAATCGAACTCCTCCGCCTCAGAGCCTAACTCTAGCCGAAGGCGAGGCTCAGCTACGGAACGGCCAGCGGGCGTTTCTCGCGCTCGAGAGGAAATCGCGCGGCTGGCCGCCGTGCTTGGTGAAGCCATTCCGGATCTGAACCAGTGCGCTGATGGACAGGACCATCAGGCCGAATCCCGCAAGGGCTAGCCACGTGCCTATCCCGTCGAGCCAGAAGGTACTGAGCAGCACGAGACCGGCAGCCGCGCCCGAGATGGGTAATCGGAGTTTCCGGTGGTGTTGTCGAGCAATGGAGGAGGCGCGACGATCGAACTCGGGGTCTTCGACTCGGAACTGTCGCTCGATCTCCTCGAGTATCTGTTGCTCCCGCTCATCCAGTGGCATAGAAGCCGCTCCCGTAGTCCGCAGTGCCCCACCAGTATACGCGCCACCGCAGGCAAGAAAGTGGATGGACTCCCATCGTCCTGGCCGCGCCGGGCACGGCGGCGCTAGGGAACCCGCCCCCGGTGACCCCTAACCCGGGTCGGCTGACCCGGCGCCTCCAAGGCGGTGGATGATCCATCACTCCCGATTCGGGCGGGTACCACGGTCCTGCGGCCGAAACGCAGCCGCACCTGGTCCACCGCCTCGGCAAGGTCCTCCCAACGCTCGTCCCGGTCGACCAGCAGCTGCTGCGGAGCGCTATCCGGCTGCAAACCGGTGACGGAGATGCCGAGCAGCCGGACTGGCCGGTCGCCAACTCCGACCCGGTCGAGCAACCGGCAACTGGACTGGTATACGTCGCGCAACAGATCGGTGGCGGTGCCCAGGGTCTCGGAGCGGGTCACGGTATCGAAGTCGGAATACCGGAGCTTGAGGGAGACAGTTCGCCCACGGAGGCCCGCCCGGCGGAGCCGCCATGAGACTCGATCCGCCAGCTGCAGCAGCCGGGCCTGTAACACTTCGGTACCCGAAATGTCCGTGCCGTTGGTCTGCTCGGCCGAGATCGATCGGGCGTCGTGGCTGGGCTTCACTTTCCGCTCGTCGATACCGTTGGCCAGACGGTGCAGGTGCTGGCCGAGCCCCGGTCCCAGGTGTCGCTCGAGGAGGGAGGCGGGTATTCGGGCCAGGTCGCCGATAGTCGTGATCCCCATCGAGCCCAGCCTGGTGCTGGTAGCCCTTCCGACCCCCCACAGCTCCCGTACATCCAGGTCATCCAGGAAGGCCCGCTCGGTTCTCTCAACAACTATGAACACGCCGTCGGGCTTGGCCTTCCCCGAAGCCATCTTGGCCAGGTACAGACAGGTGGCGGCACCTACCGAAGCCGGGAGCCGCAGTTCGTCCCTGATGCGGGCCCTGATCTCCTCCGCCACCGTCCGGCTGTCGGCATAGTGACGGCGCCGGCCGCGTACATCCAGGAACGCCTCATCGAGCGACAGCCCTTCCACCAGCGGTGTGAAATCCCGGAAAATCGAGAACACCTGGTCGGACACCTCGCCGTACCGCCGGTGGCGGGGCGGCACTACTACCAAACCGGGACAGAGGCGTCGGGCCCGGACCATCGGCATGGCCGAGCGGACTTCGAAGGACCTCGCCTCGTAGGATGCCGATGCCACCACCCCCCGCCGGGCATCGGCGCCCACTACCACCGGGCGTCCACGAGGCGCGAGGCCGTCCCGGCGTTCCACCTCCACGAAGAAGGCATCCATATCGACATGAAGGATGGGTTCCGCAATCCTGCGCTCGGTCATCGGATAGCCCTATCGGCGTGGATGGGAATCGTAGAGCGAGCGGGCGTACATATGTTCGTACCTTACCGGACTCCTGTGACATCCCCGCTCGGGCCATGACAGACTTCGATGGTGAGTCCTCATGAGGTGAGAGTTCCCACTACCGGAGCTAGCCTGGACGCGATGGGTTCCGTAGCGCATCTGGTTCGCCATGGCGAGGTGGAGAACCCCCACCAGGTCGTCTACGCGGACCTTCCCGGATTCAGCCTGAGCGAGCGAGGCCGCCGGCAGGCGGCCTGGGTGCGGGACCACCTGGCATCCCGACCCATCCGGGCGGTGTACACCTCCCCCCTCGACCGGGCGAGGGAAACGGCTACGACGATCGCCACCCCCCATGGGCTGGCCTGCCAACCGATACCGGAGCTGACCGAGTGGGCCCTGCTGAGCCGATGGAGAGGACTCCCCTGGTCGCAGCTCGACACCCTCCGGCCCGGCGAGCTCAACACCTATCTGACCACTCCCCTCGAGATGGACTTCTCACCCGAATCGGTCGAGGACCTGGCCACCCGGGTGGGCGGCGCCATCTCCGACCTGGCGAGAAACCACCAGGATGAGGAGGTAGTGATAGTTGCCCACCAGGATCCGATCCAGGCAGCCCGGCTACTGCTCACCGGCCAGCCTCTCGATCTGCTGCACGAAGCCAAACCGCGTCACTGCGAGATCGTCAGCCTTGCGCCCGGAACGCCCTGGCGCCAGCTGGCCCGGCGGGTACCGGACCTGGGAGCCGACCACTAACCGGACCCTGGCGGGTGGCCTGCGAACGGACCAGCCGATCGGTGGCCCGGGGTGGGAATTGCCTGCTCAGCCTTCCATCTTCGAGAAGAGCTCCGTATCGGTATCGAAGGCAAGCTCTGGAAGCTCATCGAGGCGGAACCAACCCACCTCCACCGCGTCCGATCCGGCCACCGGGTCACCGGCCACCACCCTCCCGTCGAACCAGATACAGACGCTCACCTTGAGGGGATCGTGGAAGTTGGTAGCCACGAACACCGGCGCACCCAGCTCCACGACCAGGCCGGTCTCCTCGAGCACCTCACGGGCACCAGCCGCTCGTACTTCCTCCCCGTAATCCATGTAACCCGCCGGAATGGACCACAAGCCTGGGCGAGAGGATCCCGGACCACGCTTGACCAGCAGGACCCGACCCCGGGAGTCGCGCAGGACGACTGCCACCGCCAGGGAGGGTGACCGGAAATCGATCCGGCCGCAACCGGGACATACGCCCCGATCCCGGCCGTATCTGTGGAGGCGCTCCAGGCGCGTCCCGCAGTCGGAACAGAACACGGCCTCGCCCGGCCACGGTTGATCGATGCCCGGCACTGCCATCCGACCATCGTACCGAGGTTCCCATCACCCGTCCCGGCGCGCCACAATAGAGGCGTGCCTTACAGAGTCACGGCCGCGGCGGTCGGCATCCTGCTCGGCAGCCTGTTGTGGACCGGGCGCCTGGCATTCCAGACTTCGCGGTGGGACAGCCACAGCGCTACCTTGCTGGCCGCCGGCCTGCTGCTGGCCACCGCCGTAAACGTGGTCGCCCTGCTGCTGTCCCCTGGCAGATGGGTGCGGAACTCCGTAGCGGTGATAGCCGGGGCCTGGGCGGTGGTTGCCATCGCCCTTCCGGTGGACATGTGGTGGATCATGGCGCTGGTAACCCATGGAGCCGGCGTGACGCTGGCCTGGACCCGATCCCTGGACAGTTGGTTTCTCCAGGTGAAACCCGATCGGGTCCCCACCCGAGCGACCATGCTCGCCCTCGGCCTGATCTGGCTACCGGCAGTCGTGGGCGGTCTCGGGGATCCGGGGGTGAGCCCATCCGGATGGGTACTGGTCGCCTTCGGATGGTTGGGCGGTTGGGCATATGCCCGAGCCCTCCCAGGGGCGTTGTGGTTGGTGCGTCTGGGTCTGCTGCCGCTGGGTATCGTCTCCGTCCTGGGTCTGCAACCTGTCGCGGCCGCCGGGCTGCTGGTGACCGTCTCCACGCTGACGTTCCTGGCCTGGACCGCTGATGCTCGCCTGGCCGTCATGCCGCTGGACCCCCACCGAGTCAGCTCGGTCTCGATCCTTCCTGAACTGACCCCTCCGGGCCTGATGGAGGCGGCCGGGTACGATCGTCGAGGGCGTCCCCTGGAAAGGAACGGTTGAGATGGCCCGACTCCGCTACAGCTTCTTCTTACCGGTGGTGGGCGCCGGGCTGGTGGGAGGCTTCATCGGCTGGACGGTCACGGCGGTGGGATGTGCAGACACCTCGTGTAGTCCGATCATGGGTCCGGTCATCGCGCTGGCTTCCGGTCTGGTTGCTGCCGCAGGTGTCGGGGTGGTGGTGGTCCTGGCCGACCGTTCCCTCCGGGAGTGGCGGGACAACCAGCAGGCTCGAAAGCTCGATGCCGAAACACCATCCGCCCGGCCTGACGACCACCGACCCACCGAGCCTTGACGGGCGACCGACAAGAACGGAGGTCCGGGAGTTCTCTGGCCGACTTCGGGTTGGTCAGCCTGGTGGTAGGCGGAGCCTCCGCTGTCCTGCTCGGTATGGTGGTCCTCGGACTCGGTGCCTTGCTCGGAGGTATACCGGTGGTAGTCGCCCTACTCCTGGGTATAGCAGTCGTGATCGCCCTGTTCGGTCTGGTCGTCACCGCCGTCTCGCTCCGCCGGGATGGCACTCACCGGCCCGATCAGTAGGCAAAGCCTGGAAGGCCGGGCTGATCCCATCCCTCGTGGTCGAGCGATAGCGTCCGACTTATCGCTTGACTACGAGATGAACGCCCCGCATGCTGGGAATATCGTCGTCTCCGCCTTCGAGCTTGCGGAGTGCCCAACCGATCAGCACCGACCTCAGTTCGTCGAGTGCTTCCTGCTCGGTTTCACCGAAGGCCCAAGCACCTTCTATACCGGCGACTCTCGCAATGTGTCCGGCAGGATCGTCCGTGCCACGAACGAAGGCATGGGAAAGGGCGATGTCAGCCCATAAGGCAAGCCGGTCGAGTGCAGCACCGGGGTCAAAGTCAGCCCACGCGTCTCGTACGCGGTTGGATCTCGTGGCGAACGTCGCCGCAACTCTGAACTCTCCGTCGACGAGACGATGGATCTCGTCACGCAAAGAGGTTCGTGGCCGTGCGGCGTCGTCGGCGTGCCCGCTCCGTCAGCCGTCTGTGCGGGTAATGCTTGATCCAACGTTTGGGTATCCGCAGCGACTCAGTCCGGGCCGTCGTATCGAATCGTGCAGCGCTGGCTAACCAGATCAAGGGACTTCGACATCGTCATGTGCCCGGAACTAATCGCGGAGGTCGCCGACGTCCTCACCCGTCGTCCGAGGATGCGCAAGTGGATCAACCTCAACGTTGCCCAGCGCTACATCAAAACGATCCGGGGACTAGCCGAAGTTGTCCCGAACCCGGCGGTGGTCAAGCAGGAGACCCGTGACGTTGACGACGACTACCTTGTGGCCCTTGCCCGGGACCAGGCAGCCGATTACCTCGTGACCGGCCACAGAGACCTGCTTGAGTGGGTCAGGGCACCAACCACCCACGATCGCACCCGCTACGTTCGAGAAACTTCTGCGGAGCGCAAAACCTACGCGATAACACCCTTACTAGGCACTGTTTGACTACTCAAAGTAGATACCCAAATCTCATGAATTATCAAGATCACTTTAGGGTATCAAGCCACTCCTGGCGTGATTCGTCTGCCTATTTCAGGATCAGAACAAGTAAACACACGCCAAGGTCCTTTCGGTGGTGGGGATTGGGAATGCGTACCTTTTGTTGACCCTTGACCATGTAATCGTGACCCTTAGCTGTTCTCGGGCCCTCCCAGCCGAGGTCCAAGGGTTGTCGAATCAGGACTCGCCTGGTGGTCGGCGCTAACTTGGAGCTCATTGGTTGGCGACGAGATGAAGGCCCTCCATACTGGGAATGTCGTCGTCTCCGTCCTCGAGCCTGAGGCAAGCCCAGCCGATCAGTACGGACCTTAATTCGTAAAGTGCTTCTTCCTCAGATACACCGAAGGCCCAGGCACCCTCTACTCCTGCGACTGTAGCCGTGTATCCGGATGGATCATCGATGTCGCGAACAACCGCATGGGAGACTACGATTTCAGCCCATAAGACAACTAGCCGGTCGATTGCAGAATCAGAATGACCGTCGGACTCCGTCTCTACAACGGGAACTGTATCCTCTTCCCCGGCCGGGTTAGTCGACAACAGTCGGTCATAGTCCGTGTCGGTTGGCCAATATTCTTGCCGATCATCGCTTCGGCTTTGGAGTATCTCCTTCTCCACATCGGACTTGAGCATCGGCCGCCTTAATGGCATCCGGGTGATCTCAGACTTGCGCTCAGACAACATCATCACCATCACGCACCGCCCTCTACACTGGCCGAGATGGCCACAACGTTGCTTGACTCAATCAGGTAGGCAGGCTGGCCCTTCGGATCCTTCTCTCCTTCAAGTCGGTAGAAATGTGTTGCAACCAGCTTCAAGCGAGCAACTGTACCGTCGTCCAGCAGGTTTTCGTTCCAATATTCTCCCGTAGCGCGAAATCCTACCTCCGTAACGCCCACAGGCTTGCCATCGGGCCCGATTATTTGAGGTTTGCGTTCCACTCCCGACACTCCCATCACTCGGCGGTCATGCTGAACCAGATCAATACCGGGTCGTATTAGTCCACTACGTTCCGTTGAACCGCTGCGAGGCACGATGAAGAAAGGATGACGTCGGACACCATCATCTAGTCATACCTTCCGATGCGGGAGTTGGACCGGCCACAGGCCTTCCAATCTGCTCCGTACGGACTGCCCCTGGCTTCCCTAGCTTCCGGGGCCGAAGATCAGGGCTACGTTGTGGCCTCCGAACCCGAATGAGTTGGTCATGGCGTAGCTGACCTGCGCCTCCCGCGCCTCGTTGGGTACGTAGTCGAGATCGCACTCAGGATCCGGGGTCTGGTAGTTGATGGTGGGAGGGATCACCCCGGAATTCATAGCCATGAGGCAGAAGATGGACTCGATCGCCCCGGCCCCACCCATCAGGTGCCCGCTCATCGACTTGGTGGACGAAACAGGCACCGCCCGGGCCGCCTTCTCCCCCAATGCCAACTTGATGGCCCGCGTCTCGGTAACGTCATTGGCCTTGGTAGACGTGCCATGGGCGTTTATGTAATCCAGCTGTTCGGGCCTCAGACCGGCGTGTTCCAGGGCAGCCTGCATCGCCTTGGCCGGGCCTCGGCCCCCAGGCTTAGGAAGGGTCACGTGATATGCATCCGAGGTCATCCCGTATCCGACCACCTCACCGTATATGCGAGCACCGCGCCCGATGGCCCGCTCGTAGGACTCGAGCACCAGGCAAGCAGCCCCCTCGGACATCACGAACCCATCCCGGTCCAGATCGAACGGCCGGGAAGCGCCCGGCGGATCCTCATTGCGAGTGCTGAGAGCGCGGCTCTTGTTGAACGACCCGATACCGAACTGGCAGATGGTCGCCTCGGTACCACCCGCCAGCATCACCTCCGCCGCCCCGCGACGGATTATCTCGGCCGCGTCCCCGATGGCGTTGGCCGATGCTGCACAGGCGGTCACCGCACACGTAACCGGCCCCCGCATGTTGAAACGGATGGACGCCACCCCGGCGGCCTCATTCGGGATGATCATGGTCACCGCCAGCGGGCTTATCCGGCTTGCTCCCCGCCTAATCATCACCTTCAGCTGCTTGTCGAACGAGAGCATTCCACCCAAGCCCGACCCGACGATCACCCCAGCTCGATCGGCGTCGGTGTCATCCGCCACGAAGTCGAGACCTGCATCGTCCATCGCTTCCTGGGAGGCGCCGATGAACAGCTGAGCGGACCGGTCGAGGCGCCGGGCCTCCCGCTTGATGATCACCGACTCCGGATCCCAGTCCCGGACCTCCCCCGCAAAGTGGGTCTGGATGGCGGAGGGGTCGAACTGGGTGATGGGTCCGATACCCGAACGGCCGGCCATCGCGGCCTGCCAGGTCTCGGCAACCGTATGACCGAGGGGTGTGATAGCGCCCAGGCCGGTCACCACCACCCTCCGAGCCTCTTGAAGCATGCGACTCTCCTCGGGGAGCGGTGCGGCTAGAGCTTGGCTATTACCAGATCGACCGCTTCGCCGACCGTGGTGATGCTCTCGGCCTCCTCGTCGGGAATGGCAACGTCGAACTCATCCTCGAGCGCCATTATCAGCTCCACGACCCCGAGCGAGTCCACTTCGAGATCTTCCTCGAAAGTGGATCCGTCTGCGATCTTGGAGGCGTCCAGACCGAGTTCCTCCACGAGCAGATCCCGCATCTTCGACTGGACTTGCGATCGATCCATGTTGACGTCTCCCTTGCTGTGATTGTCTTCGACGGTCTGTCCTACAGGGCAAGGCCGCCGTCGACGACCAGAACTTGTCCTGTTATGTATGAAGCTTCATCCGAGGCCAGGAAACCGACCGCCGAGGCCACCTCCTCGGGCCGGCCGGTCCGGCGGAGGCTGGAGGAGGAGCGTACTTGCTCGATCATCCGGGGCCCCAGTCGGGCGGTGAGGTCGGTCTCGATGAACCCCGGTGCTACCACGTTGACCGTTATGCCCCGGGGGCCGACCTCTTTGGAGAGAGACTTGGAGAAGGCGATGATTCCCGCCTTGGCGGCCGCGTAGTTGGTCTGGCCCGGGTTTCCGTACATGCCGGATACCGAACCGAGCGAGATGATCCGCCCCCATCGGGCCCTCAGCATCCCCCGCAGCACTGCCTTGCTGCAGAGGTAGACGGACTTGAGGTTTATTTCCATGACCCGATCCCAGGCATCTTCCTTCAGGCGGGCCAGCAATCCGTCGGCGGTAGTGCCCGCGTTGTTCACCAGGATCGAGGGACGGCCGAACCTGTCCTCCACCTGGGAGAACAGCCGCTTGACCTCCGCGCCACGGCTGACA
Source organism: Acidimicrobiia bacterium (assembly GCA_965200835.1). Classification (GTDB taxonomy): domain Bacteria; phylum Actinomycetota; class Acidimicrobiia; order Spongiisociales; family Spongiisociaceae; genus JAPPFW01. Next base: position 2,455,941 of record OZ241390.1, on the reverse strand, counting down.
TCCGCCTTGAAGGCGGCGGCAGTTCCGCCATCAGCGAGAATCGCCTCCACGACCTCGTCGGCTGCGTCCGGTCGGGCAACGTAGTTGACCGCCACGGGATGCCCGCGCGCCGCGAGCTTCAGCGAGATGGCGCGGCCTATCCCGCGGGAGCCCCCCGTCACCAGAGCAATCCTGCTCATACCAGCTCCAGCCGTCCGTAGTAGTCGAAGTTGGGTTGGAGCAGTTCCCATACCGAGCGGTCCGAGGCCGGTAGCTCCTCCTCGATAACCGACATGGGAGCCACCCGCTCGCCGAACTTCACCGCGGCCGCCGCCCAGGTCAGGCCGCCCCCGAACGCCGCGAACACCAGGTTGGCGCCCGACGGAACCCGATCGGCTTCGATCGCCTCCGTCAGTGCGATGGGGATGGTGGCCGCGCTGGTGTTGCCATAGGCATGGATGTTGACGAACACCCTCGAGTGATCGAGCTTGAGGCGGCGGGCAGTGGCGTCGATGATCCGCTGGTTGGCCTGGTGCGGCACCAGCAGGTCGATCTCGTCCAGCTGCCATCCGGCCTGGCGGACCACCGATTCGGAGGCGTCGGCCATGGCGGTCACCGCCCGGCGGAACACGTCCGATCCTTCCATGACCAGGCGGGTCTCGGGACCTGCCGAACCAGGCTCGATAGTGCCATCGTTGGGAACGCAGAGGATGTCGGCCATCGAACCATCCACTCCCAGCACGGAACCCATAACCCCGGTCTCCCGGTCGGACGGTTGGATGAGCACGGCACCCGCGCCGTCCCCGAACAGGATGCAGGTGGTGCGATCGGTGTAGTCCATCACCCGGCTGAGCCGCTCCACCCCCACTAGAAGCACCGTGTCGACCGTTCCCGACCTAACTAGGGAGTCGGCGGTCACATATCCGTAGACGAACCCCGAGCAGTTGGCATTGAGATCCATGGCGCCGGCGTTGACGGCACCGATCTTGTCCTGCACGTAAGAAGCGGAGGCAGGGATTATGGAGGCGGGTGTGCAGGTGGCATTGATGACCAGATCGACCGCCCGCGCATCCACACCTGCGGCGGCCAGGGCTCTCTTGCCCGCCAGCTCGGCCATCTCCGCGGCGTCCAGGTGTGAGATCCTGCGTTCTTTGATACCACTCCGGCTGGTTATCCAGCTGTCGCTGGTCTCGACGATCGACTCCAGGTCGGCGTTGGTCAGTACAGCGGGCGGGAGCGCCTTCCCCCATCCTGTAATCTCCGCGTAGCGCGTCACCGCGTCGTGTCCTCCATGTGGAAACTCCCCGTCCGGGTGGCCGATTGTAGTACCAGGCTCTTGCATCTCCCTATCAATGGCCGCTGAGCACGGAGGCAACCCGATGAGCCTGCTCGAGAGTGTTGACCACCATGACCCGGCATCCCCGCACTGCCCGCCGGGCGAGGCCGGCCGTGACATCTCCCGGTCCCACGTGAACGAAGGCTTCCACTCCGGCTTCGTGCATGGAACGCAAGGATGCATCGAACCGAACCGGTGACACCAGCTGGCGAGCCAGCAGCCGGCGCTCTTCGTTCGGTTCCAAGGGAGCGCCGGTCGCGTTCGCCCAGATCGGGAAGGTGTGATTCCTAAAGGTGGCCTCGCGGAGGGCTTCACGCAGGGCAGGAACCGCGGAAGCCATGAGTGGTGAGTGGAAGGCTCCGGCCACCTCGAGCCTTATCACCCTCCTCAGGCGGAGCCGGCGGGCGTTCTGGACCAGCCAGTCGATGTCTGCGGACGCGCCGGACACGACCACCTGGCCGGGAGCATTCAGGTTGGCTACCCATAGCTTCCCTCCCTCGGCCCGGCGCGCCTGCGCCACTTCCTCAGCCCGCTCACCGGTGGCCCCCAGAAGGGCGGCCATGCCGGAGGAGGCGCGGCGCACCGCCCCGGCCATAGCCTCGGCCCGGGCGGCCACCAACCGCAGACCTTCCTCGAACGAGAATGCCCCGGCGGCGGCCAGCGCGGTGTATTCGCCAAGCGAATGCCCGGCGGCCCCGATCGGAGGTATCTCCACCCGGTCGTCCAGCTCCCGCCAGAGGACTGCGGCCAGGCAATAGAGGGCCGGCTGGGCCCGGTCCGTGGCTTTCAGCAGATCTTCCGGTCCTTCGAGGCAGGTGTCGCGCAGCGACCAGCCCAGCACCCGATCGGCCACTTCGACCAGCAACTCCGGATGGGAGTCGAACAGTTCGGCGCCCATGCCGACCCGCTGGCTCCCCTGTCCCGGGAATAGAATCGCGTATCTCACCACAGTGTCAGACCTGCAGACCTGCCCGACCGTTACTCGAGGACCTCTTGGGGCCGAGCCACCCGTCGGTGAAGCAGCATGGCCACGACCAGAGCACCCGCTACCACCAGGGCACCGTAGAGGTTCGCCCACACGGCCCCGGCAACCTGCCCGACGAATCCGGTCACCGGCCCGCCAACCGGCCTCCCTCCGAACAGCATCACGGTCATCAGGGCCATAACCCGGCCCCGCATACCGGCGCCGGTTCCCTGCTGGAGGACGAGGGTGCAAGCGTTGAAGAAGGCGGCCGAAGCTGCCCCGAGAGGCAGCGCGAACACGAACGCCAGCAGCGTGGTGGGTGCGGTAGCCACCAGGGCCAGAGACAGGGCGATGGCGGCCGCCGTACCGAACGACCAGGAGACCGAGACCACCCTCAATCGAGCTGTCAGGAGGCCACCGAGCAGGTTGCCCACGCTCAGTACCGACAGCAGCAGCCCGAATGTCTCCTCATCCTCCAGGAAACGATCCATCACGAGTAGCGGAAGCGCCACGAGAAAGTTCAGAGCGAAGACCGACACCAGACCGAACAGGACCACCACGATCCGAAGGGTCGGGTGATCCCAGATTGTCGTGATCACGTCACGGATGGGCGTCGAGGAGTGACCTTCCGAGCGAATGCGGTGGAAGCGGCTGGCGTCCAACCGGGCTACGGACAGAGCGAAGACGAGATAGCAACCTCCGATCGCCAGGAACACCCACCCCGTACCGAGCCGATTGGCTGCCAGCGCAGCCAGGAAGGGCCCGACGATCCTGGATCCGGTGATCACCGACGTAGTGAGAGAGGTTATGTTGGCAAGGTGGTCTGCTGGGACCAGCTCGGTCGCCAGGGTCCGCCGAGCCGGTATTCCGAACGCCCGAAGGGTGCCCGATACGAGCGCCATCAGGCAGAGCAACCGGAGAGTCTCGAGGTTGGCAAGATCCAGCAGGCCGAGCACGGCGACCGCACCTCCCAAAGCGACATAGAGACGGATGGTGAATCGTTGGCGGTCAGCTCGGTCAGCCACCGCCCCGGCGTACATACCCAGCAGCATCATGGGTAGGAAATGGCAGGCGACGGCTATCCCGACCTCGACCGCGTGGCCGCCCAAATGGCGCGCCAGCAGGACCACCGCGGTCGCTTCGGCCCACATCCCCGCCCCGGACACCCCCAAGCCGGTCAGGAAGATCCGCACGTTGGGTTCCCGCAAAGACCTGAAGAGACTGACATGGCCGCGGGTCACCCGCAACCCACTCTCAAGGGTTCGCCAACCGGGCGGGGAGGATCAGGCGTCCTGAGGTTCCAGGATCCGCTTAACCTGCTCGCGTGCCTCTTCCACGGTGTCGACGATCCGCTCGGGCGGGATGGTACGGAGGATGTTCAGGGAGTCGATGAAGTCCGCCGGCTCGCCACTCAATCCCTGCACGACGACGGCGGTGTCGTCATCGGCTGCCGATTCGATCATCTGTTCCACCACTAACGCGGCACTCGCGTCGATGTAAGTAGTCTCTGAGAAGTCCAGGATCACTACCTCGTGATCCTGGATATCGACGCTGATGGTCGTTATGAGCTTGCTAGCCGAAGCGACCGTAAAGGTTCCCCTGAGGGCAACGAGGCCCACCCGCGCGGTGAAGTCGTCGATCGCTGATGAAGGATCGAGGAAGGCCCTGTCCAGGATCGGCACCGAAATCACGCTGTCGAGCTCCAAGCGCTCGAAATTTCGGGCGGCCACCATGCCCGCCACGATCAGACCCAGAACGACCGCGGTCACCAGATCGAGAAAGACCGTCATCACCAGGGTAAGGATCACCACCACCACCTGGTCCCGCTGCAACTGCCTGATACGGGTCAGGAACCGCCAGTCGATGATGTCCCACCCCACCTTGAGCAGAATCCCGGCCAGTACCGCATGCGGGATGGCCTCTACATAGCCTCCCAAACCCATCGCTATTGCCGTCAGGACCGCTGCCCGTATCACTCCGGATACCCGGGTGGTCCCGCCGGCCCGCAGGTTCACCACGGTTCCCGGAGTAGCGCCCGCTCCTGACATCCCACCGATCAGCGAGGTAGCCACGTTACCGATCCCCTGACCCACCAACTCACGGTCGGCGTTGTGACGGGTTCGGGTCATCGAATCGGCTACCAGCGACGTGAGTAAACTGTCTATCGAGCCGAGAAGGGCCAGAGTGACGGCCGGTTGCAGCATCCGTACGAGCAGGTCGAGGGAGAACGGCGGAAGATGCAACTGCGGCAACCCGGTGGGGATGTGGCCTATGACGGGTGTTCCCTTCAACCACAGCACCCCCATCAAGGTCCCTATTGCTAGCGCGGCCAGGGTGGGCGGTAGGACCTTGCGAAGCTTCTTGGGCCAGAACACGCCGACGGCCAGCGTGACCGAGGCGATCAGGAGGGCAGCCGGATCCAGCCCGCTGATCACAGTCGGTACTGACTGGATGGCCCCGATCGGACCTCCTTCGGCAATCGGCAAACCGAAGAAAGGGGGGATCTGCAGCAGGATGACGATCAAGCCGATGCCAGACATGAACCCCGAGACCACCACATGCGGCGTATAGGCAACGAATCGTCCGAGTCGCACCACACCCAGCAGTATCTGGATGAGGCCCGACAGGAACACGACGGTCAACGCCTCGGCGAGATTGTTGGCATAGCTGGTGACGATGACGGCTATCGCCACAGCCTGGGGTCCGGTAGGCCCTGAAATCTGGGATTTCGTCCCTCCAAAGACGGCCGCGAAGAACCCCACCGCGATAGCTCCGTACAGGCCGGCGAGCGCACCCAGACCGGACACCACCCCAAACGCCAGCGCAACCGGCAGCCCCACCACAGCCGACGTTATGCCCCCGAACAGGTCACCACGCAGAGTGTCAAGCCGGTAATTCATGCTGTCGCCCTCTCCAGGCCGTAGCGGGAACTGACCCTCAGCTTACGCGAAGTGGGTGCTCCCATGCTTGATCTAACCCCGATAGCTGTAACATTCGTTCCGCATGTGGGAACGGGCCAACGAAGGTGGGCTTTCGGGTGGATCTAACCGCGGTTCCGGCCCGCCCTCAGGTAGTGATCGAGCGCGACCCTAACCGGCCGAGGCACCAGGCTTGCCACCACGCCAACCACTTCGACGATGGCCGACAGAGCCTGTTCGGAACCCTTCCAGTGGTCCCTGAGCACCGACATCCCGGCTTCTCGAATCAGATGATCTAGAGCGAGGGCCACCACCAGAACGTCGTCGGTCTTGCCGATCACCGGAAGGAAGTCGGGTACCAGATCGATGGGCGAGATGGCATAGGCGGCCGCCGCACCGGCGAATACCTTGGCCCTCACCGGAACCCGGGGATCCCTCGCCACACCCACCAGCAAGGCGCCCAGATTGAGCAGGACCATCGCCAGCTTCCCAAGGTAGCGCCGCCGCTCTCCTCCGGTTAGGGCACTCTTGAACAGATCGCGCCTCACAGCAAGCACTCCCTGGCATACAACCCGGCTCCGATCACGCCGGCGTTCTCCCCCAGGGCACCACACACCACCGGAGTGGGTTCCCGGTGGTCGGATCCCTCCAGACACTCGGCCATGGCGGTCCTGAGCCGACCGACGAACAGCTCCCCGGCGCTGGCCACTCCCCCACCGATCACCACCACCTCCGGATCGAAAGCAGCCACCAGCCCGGCGATGCCCAACCCCAGCCACCAAGCCATCTCGTGGAGGGCCTCGACCGCGTCATGGTCCTGCTCCATGGCTGCTCGGGTCAGGTGGTAACCGCGGGGAACCTCACCTTCGGCCAGCTCGGCTACCCGGCCGTTTGGTCGGGTAGCAACGATGTCCCGGGCCATCTGATCGAGCCTCCGGCCCGAGGCGAACGTCTCCCAGCAACCCCGCTGCCCACAGGTGCAGAGCGGTCCGCCCGCATCCACCGGCATATGACCTATCTCACCGGCGAATGCCCTTCCGCGGTAGGGCCGGCCGTCGATCATCCAGCTTCCCCCGATCCCGGTACCGAGGGTGATCATGCAGACATAGCGGTAGCCGGAAGCGACCCCCGCCCGTACTTCTGCCAGGCCTGCCAGGTTCGCATCGTTGTCCACCACCGCGGGCAGGCCCAGGTCCCGTTCGAATATCTCGCGGAAGGCCACCTCATGGCCCTCGACGTTGGGACCCCAGACCAGTACGCCTTTGTCCGCCCGGACCAGACCGGCCGCGCCGATCCCGATCGCCCTCACAGTCGGGGTCAGCATCGATCTGGCTACATCGACCGGAACGGTCTCCATCTCCTGCGCGGTGGCCGGACGGGGGATCGACACGGACTCTGCTATCCGCCCGGCGGCATCCACCTGAGCCACCGCCATCTTGGTCCCGCCCAGATCGATCCCGAGGGTCAGATCGCGGTCGTCTGCCATCTCATGGCTCATCACCATCACGTGTCTAGCACATGTCGCGAGTTTCTACCTGCACCGGCAACCGAGGCAGTTAGGAAATCGGAGGATGCCATAAGCCGATTAGAACCGAAGCCTCAGGTCCGACCGCATTGGTGATAGAAACCACACCGCGCAAGAAAGATGGAATAAATATGAGTGTAGAGGCCTTAGATTATATGACTGCCTGCGAACGTGGTGGGAAGTTCACCACGGCACGGCAGACCAACCGAGAAAGGCATGAAATGCACCTGATACGTACCAGACCCTTCAGATTCGTCGACGATGTGGATGCGCTGCTCGACACGCTTCCTCGACCCGGTGGAGTCCGGTTCGGGTTCCGGGATGGACGGAGCGGCCACCAGGTCTGGCTCCCCAGGGTGGACATCGTGGAGACCGGCGAGGCGCTCACCGTCCGCTACGAGGTGGCAGGCTTCCGCTTGGAGGATCTCGAGGTCACGCTGGACGACAATCTCCTCACCGTGAAGGGCGAACGCTCGGCGGACCTGCCAGAGGAAGCGGCCTACCGGCTCCAGGAGATCGTCGACGGCAGCTTCACCCGGTCGATCCGGGTCGGCGAGCACTTCGACCCCGAAGCCGTCCAGGCAACTCTTCGTGACGGGATCCTGGAGGTGGTCCTGCAGAAGCGGCCCGAAGTGCTCCCGAGGGCCATCGCCATCGAAGCCACTCGCTCCTAGACGCCCAATCCGCAAGCGGCCGGACAAAGCGATAGGGTCGCTGCCTCCCTCCTCCCCCTATCGCAAGTCCGCCACATCCCGTTCCGGCGCCCTCTGCGCCGGAACGGGCGCGTCCGGACCCTTTAACATGGGAAAGCCTGCCCGATCGGGCCTGCCTAGCGGGACGTGCGTTCCTCGACTGCCTTGCGTAGGCCACGCAGGGCGGTCCCGACCAGTCGTTTCTCGGCCTGGTTTCTCAAGAACCCGGGAATCTGGAAGTTGGGCACCACCCGCAGCGCATAAACGACCGAAGTGCGGCCCTCGACCGGGTGGAACTCGTAGGATCCCTCGAGTTCCAGAATGTCCTTGCCCGGTTCCGCGCTCCATGACAGCCGCTTGGGATACTGGTAGCGGTACCGGAAGGTGGTGGTGACCTGCTTGATCATGGCGTCGACCACCAGGGTGGCCCGGTCCGGCCTCCCGTCCGGGTCCCGGCCATGGATCTCGACCCGCCGCACCTCGGTTGCCCAATCGGGATAGGAGCCCAGGTCGGCTGCTACCTCGAAGCACTCCTCCGGTGAGCCATCGATCTCGATCGTACGGATGGTCGACTCCGCCACCGTGTTCTCCGGTCCTCTACCAATCCACTCAGGATGGCTCAGGGTAGTTAACTGATATGGGTTGCGCTCGGCACTGAGCCGGTCATGCGGGTCGAGCCCGCCGGTCACCAGTCCGGGCGGGACCGGTAGCCGCCCGGACCAGTTCGAGCACTTCCTCGCCGTAGTCGTCCAGTTTGGAAGGACCGATCCCCTGCACCTCCAGCAATTCCCCCTCGGTGCGAGGAAGGGTCCGGGCGATCTCCTCCAGCGTCCTGTCCCAGAACACCACAAAAGCCGGCACCGCTCGTTCCTTGGCCACCTCGAGCCGCCAAGCCTTCAACCGGGCCAGCAGCTCCTCGTCTACCGGAACCGGTGCTTCGGAGGTCTCCGCCTTGGCGGAGGTCCGCGCTGCTCGAGCGGCTGGCTCATGGAACGTTCCTTCACGGGACTCCTTCTTCTGGGGTTTCTCACCTCTGAGTTCGGCCAGAAACCGAGAGGGCCGCGCGGAGTCAGCTACCACCACCACCTTGGATCGGCCCCTGGTTATGGCCACATGGAGTACCCGGCGCTCCTCCTCGATATCCCCGGCCAGGTCATGGGGCATCAATCCCTCGTCGACTCCGAACACCACCACCCGATCCCACTCCAGGCCCTTCACGCGGTGGACGGTCGATAGCGTCACGCCCGCCCCCGGACGATCCGACTCAGCCACATGGCTGTTGAGGAGAGCACGGATCCGCTCCTCGAACGTTGCCAGATCCTGATAGACATTCGCGGTACGGCGCAGCGCCACGAGGTCGTCGGAGTGAGCGGCTCGATCCACCCGGGTCCGACCGCGGTCGAGCAGCCCCGCCGCCCCGGCCAGTCCCACCACCTCGATCAAGGTGTCCAGCACCGGCTCTGACCTGCCTTCCCTGCCAATCTCCGCCATCCGGGTCAGATCGTCGACCCAGCCGGACCAGGCCCTGGCCTGCCGCTCATCCAAGAACCGACCCAATCGGACCAGATCGTCGAGAGTATGCGGACGGTTGGCCCCCAGTAGCCGGGCGGAGAGGCGATTGATCCGGCGCGAGGGCCGGCGGGCGGCGAGCAGCAGGTCCTGTCTCCACATGGCATCCGGCTCGCCGGCCAGGCGTAGCCAGGCCAGGGCTGCTTGCATGACCGTCCGGTTCAGGAGCCCTCCCGCCACTCTCGACCTGACCGGTACGTCGGACTCGGACAGCGCCGCCAGCACCGGGAGCAGCGCCGAGTTGACCCGGGCCAGCACAGCAATGTCGCGGGCGGACACCCCCGCGGCCAACCACCCGAGAATCACCTCGACCGTATCGGAGGTCAGGCGGGAACCGGGCGACTCGATGGTTCGTAGTCCCTCGGGATCGGTCCGGGCGTCCGCCCGGATCACCTTGGACACCCGCCGACGGTTCACCCCCAGCAGCAGAGAAGCTGCTTTCACCACCTGCTCGGGGGAGCGATAGTTGACCTCGAGGGCATGCTCGGCGGCTCCCGGGAAGAACTGGTCGAAGCCCACCAGGAAGTCAGGATCGGCCCCCGAATACCCGTAGATGGTCTGGTCGTCATCACCCACGCCGAACACCTGCAGGCCGGGAGAGGCCAGTAGTCGGATCAGTAGCAGGTAGGCAGGTGTCAGGTCCTGGAACTCGTCCACCAGCATGTAACGGCAACGGCGCTGCCACTCCTTCCGGAGATCCGGCTGGGCGAGCATCTGCTCGATGGCGGCGTAGATCTGCTCGTCGTGATCCGCCTCGTTGCGGACGTCGAGAGCCTCCCGGTAACGATCGAAGACCCCCCCTAGATCGGGAACATCATCCCGTTCTTCCTCGACCTGCTCCGGATCCCGCAGCGCAATCCGGATGTCGCTCATCGCCTCGATGTACGGACCGATGATGTCGGTATCGGGACGGGGCCTGGCCGGGATCAGCGGGTGGAGCCGGGCTCTGACGGCCCGGTCGTCGAGCAGTACCACCCCCGGTCGGGCCTGGCGGAGGATGCGCCATCCCAGCGAGTGGATGGTCCGAATGTGCAGCTCGTCCCTTCCCAACCTGGCTCGCATCTCCGCCGCCGCTCGATTGTTGTAGGCCACCGCCGTCACCAACCACGGTTCGATCCGGCGCCGGTCGACCAGATGGACCAACCGGGCATTGAGGGTCCGGGTCTTGCCCGATCCGGCCGGCGCGATGATCCGGGCTGGACCGCGCCGGTGGAGGACGGCCGCCTGCTGGTCAGGAGCCAGATCGTCATCGGTAACAGAGCTGGGTGGGGCAGCAACCGCCAGCCTTCCAGACTCCACCGAATCGGCGTGGACCACCGCAATATCCAGCGGCTCCCGGGGTCCCCCATCCACCCAGACCTCCCTTCCGTCCGGTCGTACCAGGTCGGCCCGGCCACCGACATTCGCTCCCAGCGCGGCGGCCTTATGGGCCCACCACCACACCGGAGCCTGCCCCCGGAGGTCCCAGTTGTTGGCCCAGACGAGATGATGCAGCCGGTCGCGCAGCAACGTGAAGGCCGGTCCCAGCTCCCAGAGAGGACGTAGCTCGGTCTCCGGCCGGCGAAGTTCGTTCTGGTGTACCCCCAGCTCCACGGTGACCCGCCGCCGGGCCACCCAAGCGCGGTAGAGACGCTCCACGATCCGGCCGAGCCGTTGGGCGTCGGCAAGCTCCGCCGCTCCGACGGCGATCACTTCCCCATCGTCGAACGGCTGCGGGGATCCGGGAGCGATGACCGCTCCCCGGCCCAGCAGGTCAGGACCCGGAAACGCCATCGGCCGGCGGTGGCTCGACCCGCCGCTCGAACAGCCCAGCATCCTCCCCGGCGGGATGCCTGACCGGCCGGGCAGTGGCCCGGAAGTAGCCCACATTGCGGCAGACCGTCCGCCCGACTTTCCAGGAGGAGGCCTGCGGCTGGTGGATGTCACCGAAGTAGTGATAACGAGGCCGGTACTTCAGCAGGTAGTCCAGCACTACGGGTGAGGATCTCTCCGCACTGCCGGTTATCACGTCCCGGTGAAGGGGAGCTACTGACGGCGGTACATGGGTGCAGAGGATGTCCACCTCCCCGAGAGCTTCCAGCTTGGCGGCCATCCGCTCGTGTGACACCTCGCCGCGCGCATTCGCCAGAGTGGGAACCCCGCCCCCGGCGAAGCCCACCGAGTGGCCCTCGATCTCTACCACCTGACCGTCCACCAGGTTCGCCACCCCGGCTAGGGAGGCGTGCATCTCGTCAGGCCAGTCGACGTTCCCGTAGATGACGTAGGTCTCCGCTCCTGCCAGTGCCCGCCTGGCGGAGGCGTACTGGTGGAGGACTGCTTGGCGGGTGCGGGCAGCCAGCTCCTCGGCCCGGCCGGCCACCGTCCGGCGCCACAGGCGGCGGTTGGCCTGCCAGTCCCCCACCTTGCGGTTCTGGATGAACTCCCGGGCATGTTGCCGGCCGTAGACGTCCGCCGCGATCCCGGCCCCGGTCCGGTAGTCCACGAAGTTGAGCAGGTCCCCGAGCACTAGGAGGGGCTCGCCGAGCGAGGCAACCCGGGCCAGCTCGGCGAAGGCTGCATGGACATCGCTGACGATCAGCAAGGCGGCCCGGCTGGATCGTGGATCAGCCATCCAATGACCCCGGCACTACTCGAGACCTTGTGCCTGTCGGAGGCAGCGGCGAGTCGATGATCCATTCGGCCGAGGGTACCGGAGCGGCCTCGACAACCCTCCAGCTACCCGGGTGGATGTGATCGGACAAATTTCCCCGACTCACCTACGCTCTGGCAGCCCGCCGCGACGGCCCGCCCAGGCCGACGGGCGCCAGGTCGCGCCGACCCTATATCATTGAGCCATGTCCCGATCGATGAACCGCATCAGCAGACGTATCACGCAGGAACGATCGCAGGGTGGCTCCCAGGCGATGCTCTACGCCACCGGCTTGACGCCGGCCGACATGGGAAAGGCCCAGGTGGGTATCGCCTCGATGTGGTACGAAGGTAACAACTGCAACATGCATCTCAACGATCTGGCCGCCCTGTCGAAAGAGGGGGTGGACCGGGTCGGATTGGTGGGTATGCGCTTCAACACAATCGGCGTCTCGGATGGAATGTCGATGGGAACCGAGGGCATGTCGTTCTCCCTCCAGTCGCGTGATCTGATCGCCGACTCCATCGAGACCGTGATGAGCGCCCAGTGGTACGACGCCAACATCTCGATACCGGGTTGCGACAAGAACATGCCCGGCTCGGTGATGGCCATGGCCCGCCTGAACCGGCCTGCACTGATGATCTACGGCGGCACTATCCAGCCGGGATCCGATCGGCGTGGCCGACCGATCGACATCGTCTCGGCCTTCCAGTCCTACGGCGAGTTCCTGGCTGGTCGGCTGGAGGAGGAGGACCGCCTCGACATCGTGCGCAACGCCTGCCCGGGGGCGGGTGCTTGCGGTGGGATGTATACCGCCAACACGATGGCGGTGGCCATCGAAGCGCTGGGCATGTCACTCCCCTATAGCTCGTCCGCTCCGGCCACCTCCGACGAGAAGGCACACGAGTGCCGGGAGGCAGGCCAGGCTATTCACCGCCTCCTAAGCGAGGACATCCGCCCGCGGGACATCATGACCCGGGCGGCCTTCGAGAACGCCATGACGATCACCATGGTCCTAGGCGGGTCCACCAACGCCGTTCTGCACCTGCTGGCGATGGCCCACTCGGCCGAGGTAGAGTTGGAGATGGACGACTTCCAGGCGGTCACCGACAGAACTCCCTACCTGGCCGATCTGAAGCCGTCCGGCCGTTATGTGATGGCGGATCTACACGCGGTGGGAGGAACCCCGGCCGTTCTGCGGATGCTGCTCGAGCGAGGTGTGATCGATGGCGACTGCCTCACGGTCACCGGACGGACGATGGCCGAGAACCTGGCGGACCTACCCGATCTGGCGGAGGGTCAGCGGGTGATCGTGCCCTGGGACGACCCGATCAAGGACACCGGGCATATCCAGATCCTGCGAGGGAACCTGGCACCCGAGGGTGCGGTTGCCAAGATCACCGGCAAGGAGGGTACCTCGTTCACCGGTACCGCTCTTCCCTACGACCGTGAGGAAGCGATGCTGGCAGCCTTGGAACAAGGCGAGATAGGACCGGGCTCGGTGATCCTCATACGTTACGAAGGCCCCAAGGGCGGTCCGGGCATGCCCGAGATGTTGACCCCCACCTCGGCCATCATGGGAGCAGGGCTTGGTCAGGATGTGGCCCTGATCACCGACGGCCGGTTCTCCGGCGGTTCCCACGGGTTCATCATGGGCCACGTATGCCCCGAAGCCCAAGAAGGCGGCCCCATCGCCCTAGTAGAGAAAGGTGACGTCATCTCGATAGACGCCACCACCCGCACCATCACACTGGAAGTGCCCGACACCGAATTGGAAGCTCGCCGCCAAGCCTGGAAGGCCCCCCCGATCCAAGCCACCCGCGGCACCCTCGCCAAATACGTCCGCACCGTATCCACCGCCAGCACAGGCTGCGTCACCGACGCCTGAGCAGGTTCCCCTACACCACTCCGTATCCGTAGGTCGACGCTGGGACGCTGATGCAGCAGATCGGTAACTTTCTGGTTCTGGCGGGGGTGGTGGCGATTGTGGCTGGCCTGGCTATCCGGTTTGGGATGCTTTCCTGGTTCGGGAATCTGCCAGGTGACTTTCGGCGGGTTGGGGAACGGTCGGCGGTGTTCGTTCCGGTTACTTCGATGCTGCTGCTGAGCGTTGTCCTGACCGTGCTCGTCAACCTGTTGGGACGGATCTTCCGGGGTTAAGCGTCTTCGGTCCCGAGTCGACCCACGGCCGCCGACCGGACTACCCGTTCAGGCACCAGGCGGCCAGGGCTTCGCTCCAGACTCCCAGGGAGCCGGACTCCTCGGCTTGCTCCCTTACTCTTCGATCGCTCGACACCACTACCGCCGAGTTCCCATGGACAGCCGCCAGGCGGATGATCTCGTCGTCGGCTATGTGACCCGCGTTCGTGAAGCTGACCTCGATGCCGCCCGGCACAGACTCCGACGTTAGGTCGCCGGTCTGCGTCGAGTCGTAGACCACCTTGACCTGGGGCCGGCCCTGTGCTTGACCCTTCAGGCGGACGAGGTCGTTCTGCAGGCGATGCCGAATCTCCGGGGTGTTGAACCGCTCCCGGTCCAGGTGGAAACCAACGTTGTAGCCGTCCACCAGCATCACGAAAGAACGATCGATGGTCAGGAGCCACTCGATGACCGCCCGGGCGTCGGGTGGGATCCCATCGGGAAGTTGCAATGGGGTGGGCGTTCCGGGCAATAGCTCGGGATCCGTGAAGCTGGCATCCGGGGCCAGGGCTCGCGAGACATCATCGAGCAGGCGGGCGGCTTGCAGCGGGTCCAGATCCGCCCAGGCGTTGATGCCGGGCGCCGGTCCTGTCCCAGCCCGATCCGCTCTGCGTACCTTCTCCAGGTGGCCCTTGACGAACTCCAAGTACTCCCGGGCTTCATCTCGTTCCCCGGTCACCTTGTCCAGCCGCTCCTCTAGGCGGCGTTTATCGCGGGAGAGGGATCCAATCCGACGATCCAGCCTATTCCTCACCTGGTCCCGGGCCTCGGCCACCCTCCGACCGCACTGGACGGCTTCCCGACTCAACTTCCGCCGCAGCTGTTTGGCTTCGTCCTTCCAGCTGCCCAGTTCGGATTCCAGATCGTCGATCCGTCGTTCCATCGATTCGGCGCGTTCCCTCAGCTCAGCCGACTCAGCTCTCAGCGCGATCTCCTCGAGCCTCCTCTCCCAACCGTCCGGCCGGAAGAGAAAGAGCGCCCCGGCCCGCTCGGTCGGGTCGTCCGCATCGACCTCACCCTCGAAGGATTCCGCCACCCGACCGCGGAACCATTCGTCGGTATCGATCTCCTGCACTAGGCGATTCTCGAAGGGGCGAGGCAGGCGGGGCCCGGTCTGGGCAGCGATCCTTTCCAGACCATTCGGTATCTCGTGGCGGTCGAGCTCCTTCAGAACCAACCGTGCCTGGGCTACGACCGGTGCTAGATCTCGATGCCTGGGTACTCCCATACCCTTTATTGTACCGACAGTTGTCCGGTACCGGCCTAGAACCGGTTTGACAGACCGCCCACCATGCTCCATACTGAATGCTCCGATGATTTCACACGGTACGGTCCTAGTAGTTATGTAGCGCACCGCCGCATCACGGCGCGTGCGCTCAAAGCCCTCCGGTTCGGAGGGCTTTTGTCTAGGGTCCCGAAACGGCAATCTTCCACCCAGCACCAAAGGACATCAGATGAGCACCATCACCGGTGCGGAAGCACTGATCAAAGCCCTCGAGTATCAGGATGTAGAGGTCGCCTTCGGCGTTCCCGGCGGTGCCATCCTTCCCGCCTACGACCCGATGCTGGACGCCGGATTCCGCCACATCCTGGCCCGCCACGAACAGGGGGCCGGCCATATGGCGGAGGGTTATGCCTGGGCAACCGGAAAGGTAGGGGTGGCGATCGCCACCTCCGGTCCGGGCGCTACCAACCTGGTGACCCCCCTGGCGGACGCGCTGATGGACTCGGTACCGATGGTCGCTATCACCGGGCAGGTACCTACCTATGCGGTCGGCAACGACGCCTTCCAGGAGGCACACACCACCGGCATCACCATGCCGGCTACCAAGCACAACTATTTCGTAACCGATCCCGAGGAGATCGCCCAGGTCGTGGCCGAGGCCTTCCACCTGGCCGGCACCGGGCGGCCCGGACCGGTACTCATCGACCTGCCCAAAGATCTGCAGAACGCCACCTTCGAGTGGAGCGATCCCGGACCCATATCGATGCCCGGATACCGCCCTACCGTCGAACCCCACCCCCGCCGGATAGCCGAGGCCATCCGCCTCATCGAGTCCGCAGAGCGTCCCGTCCTATACGTAGGCGGGGGCATCATCAAAGCCGAAGCTTCGGCTGCTCTCACGGCGTTGGCGGAGATGACCAACACGCCGGTGATCACCACCCTGATGGGAAAGGGAGCCATCTCGGACAGCCACCCCAATACCCTCGGGATGCCCGGTATGCATGGGCTGTTCGCGGCTACCACCAGCGTGCAGAAGGCGGATCTCCTGGTGGCGATCGGCGTCCGGTTCGACGATCGGGTGACCGGTGATCCCGAGTCCTTCGCCCCGTACGCCAAGGTCATCCACGGGGACATCGATCCGGCCGAGATCGGCAAGGTTCGCGTGCCGGAGGTACCCATCGTGGGTGACGCCCGCCGCATACTGGAGAGGCTGGGCGAGTGCTGGGGGGATCGGCCGGCTCCGGAACGGCGCAAGTGGTGGCAGACCATCCGGGAATGGCAGGAGAATCACCCGCTCCACTTCGAACAGGGACCGGACGGGATGCTCAAACCCCAGTACGTCATGACCAGGCTCCGGGATCTGGCCGACGAAGACGCCATCGTCGTGTCAGGAGTGGGCCAGCACCAGATGTGGGCTTCTCAATACTGGAGCTTCGACCAACCCCGCCGCTGGATCAATTCGGGAGGCTTGGGGACTATGGGATTCGCCGTACCGGCCGCCATCGGCGCCAAGGCCGGGAAGCCCGATCAGCAGGTGATCGCGGTGGACGGCGATGGCTGCTTCCAGATGACCGTCCAAGAACTGCTCACGGCCGCCATCGAAAAGATCCCCATCAAGGTGGCAGTGTTCAACAACAGCGCACACGGGATGGTCCGCCAGTGGCAGCGGCTCTTCTACAACGAGCGGTTCTCATCCTCCGATCTGGGCATGGACCTTCCTGACTACGTGAAGCTGGCCGAATCTATGGGATGTGTCGGGCTGCGCGCCGAACGAGTAGGAGAGGTCGACCAAGTGGTGACCCGGATGTTGGAGATCGACGACCGGCCGGTAGTGGCCGAGTTCGTGGTGGATCGGGATGAGATGGTGTGGCCGATGGTCCCGGCCGGCGGTTCCAACGACATCGTGCTCAACGGTCCGGAGGACCTGTGACGGAATACCGGGTACTCAGCGTTCTCGTCGAGGACAAGCCGGGCGTGCTGGCCCGCGTGTCATCCCTGCTGGCCAGGCGAGCCTTCAACATCCATTCCCTGGCGGTGGGACCCACGGCCGGAGTGGGCCTCTCCAAGATGACCATCGTGGTGGCCGCCACCGAACTCGAACAGATCAAGAAGCAGCTCCACAAACTGGTGAACGTGGTGAAGATCACCGAGCTGGACCCCGCCACGTCCATTGAGCGGGAGGTGATGATGGTGCGGATCAAGGCCCCTCCGGCACGCCGCGGGGAAGTGATGGAGCTGGCCCGGATCTTCCACGCCACCGCGGTGGATGTGGGGGTGAGCTCGCTGACCCTGCTGATGGTCGGTAAGCCCTCCAAGCTCAACGACCTGCTGGAGCTTCTCCGCCCGTTCGGTATCATGGACTTGATCAAGTCGGGCCGCATCGCCATGCGCCGCGAACCCAAGGTCCGAAAGCTCAAGGCGGTGGGATGACGCCCGTGCCTGCGATCAGGTCGGGCGTTCCCCCGACGAGATTCCAGGTGGAGTGAGAATGGCTGCTATCTACTACGACCACGACGCAAATCCCGAAGTCATCTACGGGCGACGGGTGGGGGTCATCGGATACGGGAGCCAGGGTCATGCCCACGCCCTGAACCTTCGGGAGTCCGGGGTGAAGGTGATGGTGGGCCTGCGCCCGACCTCCAAGAGCAACGCTGAGGCGGAGGGCGAGGGTCTGACGGTCGGCACGGTGGCCGAGGTGGCCGCCTGGGCGGACGTGGTCATGATGCTGGTACCCGACCAGCACGCCGCCGATCTCTACTCCACCGACATCGCACCCCATCTGGCCGAGGGCGATGCCCTCATGTTCGCCCATGGGTTCAACATCCACTTCGGTGAGATCACCCCCGATCCCGGCCTCGATGTCCTCATGGTCGCCCCCAAGGGCCCCGGTCATCTGGTCCGCCGCACCTACATCGAGGGATCGGGTGTTCCCTGCCTGCTGGCCGTACACCAGGACGGCAGCGAGCGTGCCCAAGAGCTGGGCCTCTCCTACGCCTGGGCGATCGGCGGGACCAGGGCCGGGGTGCTGGAGACCACCTTCCAGGAGGAAACGGAAACCGACCTGTTCGGGGAGCAGGTGATCCTCTGCGGGGGCCTGTCAGAGTTGATCAAGGCATCCTACGAAACTCTGGTAGAGGCCGGCTACCAGGCTGAGTCTGCCTACTTCGAAACCCTCCACGAGCTCAAACTGATCGTCGACCTCCTCTACGAAGGGGGTCTGACCTGGATGCGCTACTCGGTGTCGGATACCGCCGAGTGGGGCGACTACAGCACCGGCCCGCGCATCATCACCCCCGCCACCAGGCAAGCCATGGCAGAAGTGCTGGACGATATCCGCTCGGGCCGGTTCGCCCGTAGCTGGATGGCCGAGGCTCGGGCCGGCGCCCCCAACCTGCTGGAACGGCGAGCCGCCGATCGCAGCCATGAGATCGAGCAGGTGGGCGCCCGGTTGAGGGATCTCATGCCGTTCCTGACCCCTAAGGCGCCCGACGCATGAAGCCACCGACGGAGCCTGCGGTAGCCGGGCCTTACACCACCGTCACCCACCTCATACCCCACCTTCGGGATGCCCTGGTGCTAGCGCGCCTCCACGGCCCGAGCAGGGGCTGTGGAGGCCCTCCCTCCCGCTAGACCGGTAATCGGACCACCCGAACTGCCCCGAACGGAGGCACGCCCATGCCCCAGGACAAGCTGATCATCTTCGATACCACTCTGCGTGACGGCGAGCAAGCGCCCGGCATCGCTCTCACGCCCGACGAGAAGCTGGCGATCGCCCAGCAACTGGCCCGGCTTCAGGTCGACGTGATAGAAGCCGGGTTCGCAGCCGCCTCCGACGGAGACTTCTTCGGGGTCAACCAGATCGCTCGGAAGGTGAAGGGTCCAGTGATCGCCTCCCTGGCCCGCTGCGTGCCCGATGACATCGACCGGGCCTACGACGCGGTCCGCCCGGCGGAGCGGCATCGAATCCATGTCTTCCAGAGCACCTCCCCCATCCACATGGAGAGGATGCTGCGGATGACCCCGGCCGAGGTAATGAACTCGATCGTCCACTCGGTAAGGCGAGCCCGCCGTTACACGGACGACGTAGAGTTCTCGCCCCAGGACGCCACCCGCTCCGATCCGGACTTCATGATCGCCTGCTGCCAGGCGGCCGTGCGAGAAGGCGCTACCACCATCAACATCCCGGACACGGTCGGGTTCGCCACGCCGGCGGAATACGTGAAGCTGCTTCGCCGGGTGTACGACGAGGTTCTCGAAGGGCGGGACGACGTGATCGTGTCGACCCATTGCCACAACGATCTGGGCCTGGCCGTCGCCAACTCACTGTCGGCCATCCATGCTGGAGCGCGCCAGATAGAAGGCGCGATCAACGGGATCGGCGAGCGAGCCGGCAATACCTCCACCGAGGAGATCATCATGGCGGTCGTCACCCGCCAGGACCAGTTCGGCGTGGAGATAGGCGCCAACACCGAGGAGATCGTGCCGACCAGCCGGATGGTCTCCCAGCTCACCAACTATCCCGTGCAGTTCAACAAGGCGGTGGTGGGGCGCAACGCCTTTGCTCACGAGTCAGGCATCCACCAGCACGGGGTACTGCGCGATCGGGAGACCTACGAGATCATCGATCCCCGATCGGTCGGTGCCGAGAGTCAGATAGTGCTCGGCAAGCACTCCGGGCGGGCCGGGTTCGGCGATGCCCTCGCCGGGCTGGGCATCTCGCTGGAGGACGACGAGTTCGCCGACGCCTTCCGCCGCTTCAAAGCGCTGGCCGATCGCAAGGTGGAGATAAACGAGCACGAGCTGCGAGCGATCATCCGGCACGGCCAGGACCGGCCTGACCAGTCGATCCGCCTCGTCTCGATGAGGGTCAGTGGCGGTACCGATGTCGGGCCGTCTGCCACCGTCCGGGTCGTGCGAGGTACCGGATCCGAGTCGGAAGAGTTCAGCGGTCAGGGTGGGGGTATGGTGGACGCAACCTTCGATGCCCTGGGACAGGCATTCGGCCTCGATGCCCTGCTGCTCGATTACCGGGTAGTCCCGATCACCGCTGGAGCAGATGCCATGGCGGAGGTGAACGTCGTGGTCCAGGTCAACGGCTCGACTCATCGCGGGAGGGCGGTGCATACCGACGTGGTGGAAGGATCCGGTCATGCATTCGTCGAAGCTCTCAACCGAGCACTGGAGTCCAGCCGATGAGTGACCGGAGCTACCGCATCGCGGTGATCGGCGGCGACGGGATCGGCCCCGAGGTCACCGACCAGGCACTGAAAGCGATATCTGCCGCTGGGGACCGGCTGGGCTTTTCGGTCGACCACACTCCATACGACCTGGGCGGTACTCGTTACCTGGCTACGGGAGAGGTGCTCCCCGATTCGGTGGAGGAGGAGCTGGCCGGTCATGACGCCATCCTGCTCGGGGCGGTTGGCCGTCCCGAGCTGCCGCCCGGAGTGCTGGAGCGTGGCCTGCTGCTGAAACTCCGGTTCGACTTCGATCTCTATGTGAATCTGCGCCCGGTAAAGCTATTCCCGGGGGTCCCTACCCCGGTGAGTGGATTGACGCCGGATCGGTGCGACATGTTGATCGCCCGTGAGAACACCGAAGGGCCCTATTCGGGTGTCGGAGGTATCTTGCGCAAGGGAACCGCGGCGGAGGTGGCGCTCCAGGAGTCGGTGAATACCCGGCTGGGAGTGGAGCGGATCGCCCGCTTCGCGTTCGAGCAAGCCGCCGGCCGCCGTCGCCGCCTGACCCTATGTCACAAAACCAACGTATTCACCTACTCTGGTGACTTGTGGCACCGTACCGTGTTCGAGCTGGCCGATCAGTACCCCGAGGTGGAGGTCGATTACGAACATGTCGACGCTATGTGCCTGTACATGATCACCTCCCCGGAGCGCTTCGACGTGGTGGTAACCGACAATCTGTTCGGCGACATCGTGACCGACCTGGGGGCAGCCGTACAGGGCGGTATGGGTCTGGCTGCCAGCGGGAATCTCAACCCGGATGGCGGGTGTCCGTCACTTTTCGAACCCGTCCACGGATCGGCGCCCGACATTGCCGGTCGAGGATGGGCAAACCCGGTGGCGGCGGTTCTATCCGCGGCTATGTGCCTGGCTCATCTGGGCGAGCACGAGGCGGCCGGTGTCGTGGAGCGAGCCGCGGCGGGAGTGTTACCCACTATGGGCTCCATGGCCGGGCCGGACATGGGCGCAAGCACCGACCGGCTCGGGGACCGGATAGCCCGCGCGATCGCCGAGGCGTGACACGCCGGCCGGTTGGAACGATGACCTCTCATTACTAGCACGACCGCCATCATGAGAATAGGAGCCCCCGGCCAACCGATTCCCGAGCGGCGCATAGGCATAACCCCCGACATCGCCAGGCGTTACAAGGCGGACGGGCACGAGGTGGTGGTCGAGCAGGGTGCCGGTGCCCGGGCCGGATTCCCTGACCGCGCCTACCGCGACGCCGGGGCAGAGATCGTCCGCTCGGCCTGGGAAGCCGATGTGGTGGTAACCGTCGGGCCCCCCGGCGACGAGGAACGGTCCAGATTGCGACCCGAGGCCCGGCTGGTGGGTCTATTGAGACCCCTCGACGATCCTGGCTCCATGCGGGTGATAGCGGCCACCGGCGTGACCGCCATGGCCTTCGAGACCCTGCCGAGGACCACTCGGGCGCAGGCGATGGACGTCCTCTCCTCCCAGGCCACGCTGGCAGGCTACGGGCTCGCCCTGGAAGCGGCCACCCACCTGGCGAAGATCTTTCCGATGATGATGACCGCGGCCGGCACCATCAGACCGGCAACGGTACTGGTCCTGGGCTGCGGGGTAGCCGGACTCCAGGCCATCGCCACCGCACGGCGCCTGGGAGCGGTGGTCAAGGGATACGACGTGCGATCCTCAGCTGCCGAGCAGGTACGGAGCCTGGGTGCGGAGTTCATCGATCTGGAACTCGCCCTTCAGGACGCTTCGACCTCGGGAGGATACGCCCGCCGGCTGGAGGTCGACGACCAGACCCGCCTCCTCACCAGTCTCGAGCCTCATCTGGCTGCTGCCGACGCGGTCATCACCGCGGCGGCCATTCCCGGCAGGAAGGCTCCCCTCCTCGTATCCGCGGCGGCGGTGAAGTCTATGAGACCCGGGTCGGTGATCGTGGACGGAGCGGCCGACCGGGGAGGCAACTGCGAGCTGACCGAGTCCGGCCGGGCGATCGATGCCGGAGGTGTCACCATCAGCGGTCCGCTCGGTCTCGAAGGGCGACCGGCAGCCGATGCTTCCAGGACCTTTGCCCGCAACGCCTACGAGCTAGTGACCTACCTGGTCTCCGAACCGATGCCCGATGCCGACGATGAGATCAGGGCAGGCGTGACCATCACCCACCAGGGTGAGGTGGTCCATCCGGCGGTCCTCGAGCGGCTTTCGATGGAGGGTTCATGACGCTGGCCATCGGAATCACTGTGTTCGTCCTCGCCGCCTTCGTGGGCTTCGAGGTGATCACCAAGGTCCCCCCACAGCTACACACGCCTCTGATGTCCGGCTCTAACGCTATCTCGGGAATCACCCTGGTAGGCGCGCTATTGGTAGCAGGCCAGGGAGGCGCGCTGGCCTGGATCCTCGGCTTCTTGGCGGTGATCTTCGCCACCATCAACGTCGTGGGCGGCTTCCTGGTAACCGATCGCATGCTCGGAATGTTCCGGCGGGACCGCGGGTGAACGAGACCCTCACCTCCGTCCTCTATCTGGTGGCCGCCTCGTCGTTCATCCTCGCGCTGAGACGGCTGAGCTCACCACTGACGGCTCGCTCCGGCAACCTCGTGGGCGCGATCGGGATGCTTCTGGCGGTGGTGCTCACACTGCTGGGATCGGGCATAGTCGACTATACGGCCATTATCGCCGGAATCCTGGTGGGTGGGGCGATCGGAACCATCCTGGCCCGGCGGGTGGCCATGACCGGAATGCCTCAGCTGGTAGCGATATTCAACGGTCTGGGAGGCGCGGCCTCCGGCCTGGTGGCGGTAGCCGAGTTCCTGGGGGACACCCCGTCCACAGTGGAGATCGCCATCACCGTCACCCTTTCCACGGTGGTCGGGGTGACAACCTTTACGGGGAGTCTGGTGGCGTTCGGCAAGCTCCAGGGATTGGTGGCCGGACGCCCGATGTCCTTCCGGGGACAGCGGATCTTCGACCTGGTCCTGGCGACCGCCGTGTTGGCAGTCGGGATCTGGACAGCCGCGTCGGGCGACCGGACCCCCATGTGGCTGCTGATCGCCCTGGCCGGCCTGCTGGGAGTGACCCGCACGCTGCCGATCGGCGGAGCGGACATGCCCGTGATCGTCGCCTTGCTCAACTCGATGTCCGGCCTGGCGGCCGCCTCCACCGGGTTCGTGATCGGGTCGAGCGCCCTGATCATCTCGGGCGCCCTGGTGGGTGCATCGGGCCTGGTGCTGACCGCCATCATGTCGAGAGCCATGAACCGATCGCTGGCCAACGTGCTGTTCGCCGCCTTCGGAACCGGTGACGAAGGGCAGCCCGGCGAGACCAGCACGCGCCCGGTACGACACGCCACCATAGAAGATGCCGCGGTCACCCTTGCCTATGCACGCTCCGTGATCGTGATTCCGGGCTACGGGCTGGCGGTGGCCCAAGCGCAGTATGGAGCACGGGTGCTGGCTGACCGGCTGGCCGACCGGGGCGTGACCGTCCGGTACGCCATCCATCCAGTAGCCGGGCGGATGCCGGGCCACATGAACGTGCTACTTGCCGAGGCCGAGGTGCCCTATGACCAGCTACTGGACCTAGACGAGATCAACGGAGACTTCCCCCAGACCGACGTGGCGCTGGTGGTGGGTGCCAACGACGTGGTCAACCCCGCCGCCCGGGAGGATCGAACCTCTGCCATCTACGGCATGCCGATCCTCAATGCTGATCGAGCGGCCACCACCATCGTCATCAAGCGGAGTCTCTCCCCTGGATTTGCCGGTATCGACAATCCCCTCTTCTACCTGGACTCGACCCTGATGCTGTTCGCTGACGCCAAAGCCGCCCTAGACGACCTGGCGCGAGCGGTTCCGGAGGCGTAACGAACGGTCGGTGGCGAGAGCTCGCTCACTGTGCTGATGCCCTACGCCTATAGAGGAACGCTAACGTCGTCTCATGGAGTTCCTCGAGGTGATAGCTAGGCGGAGGATGGTGCGCAACTACCTCGACCAGCCGGTCGATCCCCAGGTGCTGGCTCAGATCGTGGACACCGGGCGGCGGGCACCGAGCGCCGGTTTTTCGCAGGGCCAGGCTTTCGTGGTGATCACCGACGATGGCACCCGGGCAGCTGTGGCAGCGCTGGCCGACGAGGAATCCTACGTGGCAACCGGCTTCGATCCGTGGATCAGCCGGGCACCTGCCCTGATCGTGGTGTGCGTGTCCGAGGAGGCTTACCGGAGCCGTTACCGGGAGCCCGACAAGCTGGTCGACGGTCAGGAGATCGAGTGGCCGGTTCCCTACTGGTGGGTGGATGCCGGAGCCGCCCTTCAGAACCTGCTGCTGGCCGCGGTCGATGCCGGCCTGGCGGCCGGATTTCTCGGGACCCATGCTCTGGAGGGGCTCAGCAGGCTGCTCGACATGCCGGAGGAGTACGTCCCTATCGGAGTGGTGACGGTCGGGCATCCGGCACCCGACCGGCGTTCGGGATCGCTGGCCAGAGGCTGGCGCCCGGCCAGCGAGGTCATCCACTGGAATCGCTGGAACCGGACGGGCCCCTCAGT
Source organism: Acidimicrobiia bacterium (assembly GCA_965200835.1). Classification (GTDB taxonomy): domain Bacteria; phylum Actinomycetota; class Acidimicrobiia; order Spongiisociales; family Spongiisociaceae; genus JAPPFW01. The sequence goes on along the minus strand of OZ241390.1, from coordinate 2,431,152 downwards.
CCAGCCTGCCGGCGGGTCTCGAGATTGAAAGAGACGATCACCTCCCCCACCAATCCCAAGGTCAAGCGTCTGGTCCGCCTTCGAAGCAGGCGCCACCGTGACGCCGAGCGTTGCTTCCTGATCGAGGGCTTCCGTGAGCTGTCCAGGGCAGCCGACGCGGGAGTAGGTATCGAGTCGCTGTTCGTGTGCGAGGAACTCTTCCTGGGGACCAACGAACCAGGTCTGGTTGATCGGATCGTCACCGCCGGTGCCCACCTTCATCGCTTGGGCCCCATCCCCTTCCGGAAGGCCGCTTACCGGGACCGGCCCGAGGGGCTGCTGGCCATTGCTCCGCAGTTCGATACGCAACTGGCCAGCCTCACCATCCCCCGGGATAGCCTCCTACTGGTGGTGGAAGCCATCGAGAAACCCGGCAATCTCGGAACGATGCTGCGCACCGCCGACGCAGCGGGGGTGGCGGCGGTGCTGGTGGCCGACCCGACTACCGATCCATTCAACCCGAACGTGGTCCGGGCCTCGCTGGGATCGCTGTTCACCGTTCCGCTGGCAATGGCTTCTGCCGAGGAAACCCGCCGCTGGTTGGGTGAGGAGGAGGTTGTCCCAGTGGTCACCTCGCCAGCGGCCCGATTGCCCTACTGGGAAGTGTCCTACCATGGAGGGGTCGCTGTCGTGGTCGGTTCGGAGCAGTACGGGCTCAGCGAAGCTTGGCTCGATGGCCGTTACCCGCAGGTCCGGATCCCAATGGCCGGTACGGTGGACTCGCTGAACGCAGCCACCGCCGCCGCCATCGTCCTGTTCGAAGCTATCAAGCACAGGATGAGTGCCTCCCACGAGGCCGGACAGCTATTGTGATGGGCATGATTGAAGAACCTGCCTGGACCATTGGAATAGAAGAGGAATACCTGCTGGTGGACCGCGACACGGGCGCGTTGGTCCGTACCCAACCAGCCGGTTTGATGGAGAAGGTCAGCTCGCTCCGCCACGGTCTAGTCAGCCCGGAGCTGTTCAGCTCGCAGATAGAGATCGGTACTGAGGTCTGCCATAACATCAAGGATCTCCGGGCCGACTTGGGCCTGCTCCGGATTGCGGTTGCCGAGGCTGCCAACGAGTACGGACTGGCTCCCATCGCGGTTTCCACCCATCCCTCCGCTCCGTGGGCGAAACAGCAGGTCACCGAGGGCAAGCGTTACCAGGCCATCGCCGAGGACATGCAGGGAGTGATCCGCCGGCTCCTGATCTCGGGAATGCACGTCCATGTGGGGATCGAGGATCCGGAGCTGCGGATCGACCTGATGTGTCAGGCCACCTACTTCCTACCGCACCTGCTAGCGCTTTCCACCTCTTCCCCATTCTGGGGAGGAACTAATACCGGCCTGAAGAGTTATCGCATGTCGGTCTTCAGAACCCTGCCTCGGACCGGACTTCCCGAACACCTCAACTCATGGGCGGGCTACCAGCGCCACGTCGATGTGCTGGTAGCGGCGGGAGTCATCGAGGACTCCTCCAAGGTGTGGTGGGACATCCGCCCGTCCGGCCGGTACCCGACCCTGGAAATGCGGATCACCGATCTGCCCACCCGGATGGAGGACACCATCGCGATCGCGGCGGTCTACCGGTGCATTCTGCGCATGCTCTGGCGCCTGCGGGTGGAAAATCAGCGGTGGCGCATCTACGCCAACTTCCTGGTATCCGAGAACGTCTGGCGAGCCCAGCGATATGGTGTCCAAGATCGGCTGATCGACTTCGGCAAGGGCACCCTGGTGCCGTTCGATGAGCTTGTTGAGGAACTTATCACCATGCTGAGACCGGATGCCGAAGCCCTCGACTGTGTGAAAGAAGTCGAACACATCCGGACCATCTGCCAGCGGGGAACCTCCGCGGACCGCCAGATAGCCGTGTATAACAAGGCACTGGATCAGGGGGCGTCCGAGGAAGAAGCACTCAGATCGGTCGTACAGACCCTCATCACCGACACCCTCGCCAAACACCTGAAAGCCGACTAGCCGCCACCCGAGGTCTGATCCAAAAGCCAAAACCGGTTCCCGGCTGGCGCGCCAAGAGTCTTCGCGTACTCCTCGTGCCTTACTAGGAGGTTTAGTTCGTCCTAGAATTGCCTCAATACCCCTTGCCTTACTCAGGAATTGGCTCGTCGCATGCGTCTCTTCATATCATATTTGCAATTGGGCCGGTTATCGAAGGCAGCATCAATCAGGAACTCTAGCCCTGGTGCATTGAGTCTATCCCAAGGAGCTACTGAGATCTTCGCGTCTGGGTTCCGAAGATTGTCAAGGATACGATCTGGCATATCAGGATAACGGCGTTTCCACTTAGCTCGGCTATCGGTCCTTGGCCAGCAAGTTACATCGCGACACAGGAGCTGCTTTTCCTTATTGCCATAAGGCGTCGTAGGGACGACAAGACATCTCTGGAAGACTTATGACTACTATCCCAGATCGCTTGTTCACAGAACCGTTGTACATGCTGGAATAAATCTCCCAATCAATATGCTTCCGGCGTCTGGTCTCGGTTCCCACTAGTACAATAGTCACTGTTGAATCCCGGAGGTATTTTTCCCTGATTGTTTTTCGGATGCTTTGAACATTCGAACCTTCCGGGATATCTCCCATGTCAACGGACCGGTCAACAAAGATCGAATGATCTTTGCCAAACTTGACAAGTCTATCTTTGTATGGTTGGTCTCGTTTGTGGTGATAGCTGATGAATACCTTATGCATCATCGACTTTCTAGATCAGTAGGCGATTCAAACCTCGTGACACGAGGGTGACCGCCCGGTGGATGTGTGGTGTCTGGCCAAGCAAGATATTCTCTTCTCGGGACAGGCCATTGTAAAGGTCCTCCGGAGAGTACGGGCAGAACAGGTTTCGGCCCGGCCAATCACCTCGTGAGCCTGCCCACGGGTCGAGGAGGCCGATGGTCTCAGCAATGTCTCGGGTACATCCGCCGAACCCGCCCAACAGGAAGGTCGGCTGTCGTGCCCGGAGAGAGAGATAGGTCTCCTCGGCAATCCCAGGTATGGCCCCCTTGTAACCCTCAACGCGGCCGCCAAGCACGACGCGAGCCCTAGTCTCCCGGCGCATCACGGCCCGCATTTCGGTCAGACCCTCCGCCCACTCCCTCTCATCCGGTTCATAGGCCGGAAGCCGAAGCCGGTCATCCTGATCCAGGCGGCCACCATCCTGCTTAAGAAAGACAAGGTCCACGAAGGTACCGTGTCCGGCAGTAAAGTTTGTCAGTTCTTCGACACTCATCTGGATATGAACCGGCCACGCCAGATAGTCGGTCACCGAGACTGTGCCGTTGTGATGCGGGTGGTCTCGATAGCGGACGAGCAGCTCGAATAGAAGCCGCGTGAAACCGTCGTGCCGCAAGTCCCCGCCATAGGCGAGGCTGAAACCCGAAGAGAGTAGTTCCAACGCGATTTCTGCCATCGCATCGCGCAAATGACCGTCGCTCAATCCGTGTACCCACATGTCGGGGCTCTCCGAAACCGAGATCGCGACAGCAGGGGTTGTTCTACTCCTGGCCATAGTCATCGACGCCCCTCCAGCCACTTCTTCATTGTCAGAACATCCACCTCCGGAGCGATGTCTGAGAACAGACGTACCTCGTCGGTGCCCAATACGGGCTCAGAGTAGACGATCGCAGCATCTCGATCCTCCTGTACAGCTGGCAGGGCAGCCAACACGATCAACTCCGGCGGTCGGGCACTGAATAAGACGCCGACGGAGTCCGACCGATACGGTTCGATCCGGTACCGCCATAACCAGGACCGGAAGAGCTCGTCAAGCAGGCAACCGGCAACGGTGGCGATCCGATCCGTCAGACCAGGATCGATACGGATCACGGGCACATTGCCGAGGTACGGAATACCTCGCGGATCAATGTCCGGTACGCAGTCGACGACCACCATCGGCACCAACCGGCGCTTAGCCTCGATGACTTCCAGACGACACCATTCGCGGGACGAATAGGAGTCGGTATGCACCGCCATCACGACACCAACACCGATCTGGTGCAGTATCACATCTCTGAACGACTGCCCGGGTGGGATGTCATGTACATCGAAAAAACTGGAGAACTGGCTGTTCTCGTGAATCCAGTCCCGGAGAACTCGGGCAACGGACTCGCCATCCCGGTCGCGTTTCGTGTGGCTGATGAAGACATGAAAGTTCTCCAGAACACATTCGAGCGGCGGTTCCGAACCATGTTGAATCCGGTGAATGCCACTGCGGACCATACGGCAGAACTCATAGGTCAGGTCAGAACGCAGACGCAGATAACGCTCGGTGTCCGGCTGGTCCCACAAGTCCCAACGAACCGCCTGTTCGTCGAATCCGAAGTCGATCCCATGCGGATCCACCGTCACCGGGAAGAACCCGGCGAAACTACCTCTCGCCCGCGCCTCGCGGGAGAGGCTGCCGATGTATTCGGTCCACTCGCGGTCATCGACCAGCCCGGCATCGGCTAGCACGACAGCTACCGTGAAGGTGGCGTCGGCCCAATCGATGGGCTTTGGTGTGGCTACGCCGGGCATGGGTTCGCTGCGGTAGACAACACTCACGTCGGGTGCTCCGTCGACCATCCGGTAAAGGTCCCGACCAAAGTGGGTGCGAATCTGTTCCGCCATCTCAAGGCCACCCGTAAACGAGGGGTGCCAGATCACATACAGTGCGAACAGGGGATCGCTCATCGCCGCTCCCAACAACCGACACCTCCCCGACGTACGAGTTCGCTCGAGGACTCTAACTATAGTAGACAAATGCTAACAATCTGATAAGCCGTCCTAACCACTAAACTTCTGCAAGGAGTCCCCTAAGCTAAGGCTGTCCGTACGGAACTGCCAGAACCGCGCAACCGGCCTAGCCGCCGAAGGCGGAAAGGGCCTCTGTTAGGTCGATCGTTCCCTCGTAGAGGGCCCGTCCGATCACGGCTCCGTCGACACCCGCGACGGCTAAGGCATGAAGATGGTCGATGCTGGCTATGCCACCGGCAGCCATTATCTCGGTACCGTGCGCCAGCCGCCGGACCCGTTCCAGCAGGTCTAGGTCCGGGCCGCTTAGGGTGCCGTCGCGCCTTATGGCGGTAACCAGGAGAGTCGACACTCCGGCTTCTAGAACACCTTCCACTACTTGTTCGAAGTCCCGGCCCTCGTCCAGCCATCCCTGGCCGCCGGCTCGTCCGTCCCGTACGTCGATGGCTGCCACCACCCGTTGGGGTGAGCTACGACCGATGGCCTCTTCCAAGATCCCGGGCGACCAGACGGCGCTGGTTCCCATGATCACCCTGGTGATTCCACACTCCAGGGCCGCAGACACGTGGTCGACCGTCCTTATCCCGCCTCCCAGCTGGACCGGGACTCCGCAGGATGCCACCTGCTGCCAGAGGTGGGTATCCGGTCGACCGGAACGAGCGCCGTCCAGATCGACGACGTGCAGCCAGCGGGCTCCCGCCTTTGTCCACGCCGCTACCTGATCCTTTACGGATTCGCCATAGGCGGTAGCGGCTCCGTAGTCCCCTTGCAACAGCCGGACCACCCGACCGCCCAGCACATCGATCGCCGGATATATCTCCATGTCGTGAGCCCTCCCGGCAATACTGAGTGGTCAACCCAACCTGTCGGCGACGCGCCACCTGACCGGCAAAACCGTGTCTTCATAGTATGGAACCCGGCCAGCTGTAGTGGCAACGGGAACAGTGGGCCGAACGCCTGAAGAAGTGTAAGGGTTTTGGTAGAGGTGTTGCTCGATAACCGAAGCGGCGTGTGCGCCCGACCGGCGATGGAGATGGCCGCAATGCTGTCGGCGGGTGAGATCAGTGCCCGCGAGCTGCTCGAGGCCCACCTTTCCCGCATCCAGCAGATCAACCCGGTGGTGAACGCGCTGGTGACCCTGATGCCCGAGAGGGCCCTCGAACAGGCGGCTGCGGCGGACCAAGCACATGCCCGGGGAGAAACACTCGGTCTGCTGCATGGCCTGCCGGTGGCCCACAAGGACCTGGCCTGGACGGCCGGGATCCGGACCACCTTCGGATCCCCGATCTTCGCCGACTTCAGGCCGGCTACCGATTCGCTGATCGTCGAGCGGCAGCGACGAGCCGGAGCGGTGACTGTCGGAAAGACCAACACCCCCGAATTCGGTGCTGGCTCGCACACCTTCAACCCGGTCTTCGGCCCCACCCTCAACCCCTACGATCTGTCCAGAACCTGCGGAGGAAGCAGTGGCGGAGCGGCGGTTGCCCTGGCTACCGGCATGCTCCCCCTGTGCGACGGATCCGACCTGGGTGGCTCGCTGCGGAACCCGGCCGCCTTCTGTAACGTGGTCGGCTTCCGGCCCTCCCCCGGCCGGGTGCCCTCGACCACAGCCCAGGACGCCTGGTTCCCGCTGTCGGTCGAAGGTCCGATGGCGCGCACCGTGGCCGATGTCGCCTTCTACCTCCGCGCCCTGGCAGGACCGGACCCTCGCGCTCCGCTTTCGATCTCGGAGCCGGCCGACCAGTTCGCCCCTCCGCTGCAACGCGACCTCGAGGGCGTGAAGGTGGCCTGGTCGCCCGACGCGGGTGGGCTCCCGATCGATCCTGCCATTCGGAGCGCGCTGGCCTCCGTTCCGGATCTGCTGTCCGATCTGGGCTGCGACGTGGTGGAAACCTGGCCCGACCTGGCCGGCGCAGAGGAGATATTCCAAGCTCGGCGGGCCTGGCAGTTCGCGCTCACCTACGGCCCGCTGCTGGCCGAGCACCGGCATGAGATGAAGGAAACGGTGGTGTGGAACATCGAGCAGGGACTCTCGATGAGCATCACCGACTACTTGGAAGCCTGCCGGCGGCACACCCGGCTCGTTGCCCGGGTTCACGATTTCATGTCCCCCGCTGGTGGTGGGTTCGAGTTCCTGGCCTGCCCGGTCACCCAGGTTCCGCCCTTCCCGATCGAGGTGGAATACCCGAGAGATATCGGTGGCGTGTCCCTCGACACCTATATCGACTGGATGCGGTCCTGCAGCGACATCACCGTGACCACCCACCCAGCCATTTCCGTGCCCGCCGGATGGACCCCCGACGGTCTCCCGGTCGGGTTACAGCTGGTCGGCCGCCAGCGCGCCGATCGAGCCGTACTGGAACTGGCTGCGGCCTGGGAAACTGTCCACCGACCGGGCTCGAGACCGCCTTCGTAACCCTCACTCCCCTACTAGAGTCGCAATCTGCTGCGAGCGGCTACCCGATCCAGCCCTTGAAGTAGCAGCCAAGGTTTCCTTCGGCAGCTGCCTGTCTTTGAGAATGACGTACTAGTGTATTAGTGTGCTAGTGCAGAAAGACCCGTACCGGAGATACCCTGGATGACCGATCGGCAGGAAAGCTGGAGAACCGGCGAGCTCGAGGCGCTATGCCGTGCCCTCCTGACACTGGAGACCGCTGATGAGGTGGCTCTCTTCCTGCGAGACCTCTGCACCCGCAACGAGGTGGATGACCTGTCGAGCCGGTGGGCTGTAGCCCTGCTGCTGGACTCGGGCCTGTCATATCGGGAGATCGCCACGCGGACCGGGGTGTCGACCACCACCATCGGCCGGGTGAACGAGTGGCGGCGCCACGGTACGGGAGGGTATCGGCTGGCGCTGGATCGAATCCGGATGACCGGCGATGGGTGAGCGCACCCTGCGCCTGGCGGTACCAAACAAGGGCCGCCTGAGAGCACCCACCCTAGGGCTGCTCCGTGACGCCGGTCTGGCGTTCGAGCAGACCGATCGGGCCCTGTCGGTGAAGGTCCGCAACGCAGACATCGACCTACTGTTCGTGCGGACCGAGGACGTGGCCGAGCTGGTGGCAGACGGGGTGGCCGAGCTAGGTGTCACCGGACTCGACCTGCTGGAGGAGTCTCGTCCCGCTGCCGGACGTGTCCAGACCGTTCTGTCCCTCGGCTACGGAAGATGCGACCTGACGGTGGCGGTTCCCAGGGAGACCGAACACCGGCTTCCCGGCGATTTCGCCGGACTCCGCATCGCTACCTCCCACCCGAACCTCACCGAGCGTTTTTTCTCCACCCACCAGGTGCTAGTAAAGGTGGTCCGGCTGCGGGGATCGGTGGAAGTAGCCCCCAAACTCGGGGTAGCCGATGCGGTCGCCGATCTGGTCTCGACCGGCAGCACCCTGATGATCAACGGGCTGCGACCGGTGCTTCCCATCCTGGCCAGCCAGGCCGTTCTCGTGGGTGGAGTCGGCGGATCGAGGAATGGAAGCCAGATACCGACCGTGGTCACCGCCCTCGAGTCGGTCCTGGCGGCCCGTCGCCGCCGCTATCTCCTGCTGAATGCCTCCCGCGAATCCCTACCCGTCATCCGCACTCTGATACCAGGGCTCGAAGCGCCCACTGTGATCCCACTGGCAGAGGACGGCATGGTGGCGATCCACTCGGTGGTGGAAAGGGACGAGGTCTGGAATCTCCTACCCCGCCTCAAGGCGGCCGGCGGGCGGGACATCCTGGTGCTCCCGATCGGGCAGCTGGTGCCGTGAGACGAACCGCGCCATCAGCTGCATCCGCCGTCGGCCCGCTGCTGAGAGTCCGGCGGCTGGCAGACCTCGACACCGCCTCGCTAGATGAGTTGGTGACCCGCTCCGCGGTGCCCGACCCCGAGGTACGCGAGGCTGCCGTCGGCATCTGCCGGGCGGTGGCCACCGAAGGTGACCGGGCATTGGCCGAAGCAAGCGGCACCTGGGGAGGAGGCCGCACGGATCCGAAGGTATCGGGAAAGGAGATCGCGGCCGCTCAGGACCAGGTCCCCCAGCCGGTCCGCTCCGCCCTCCTGGGGGCGATCGAGATGGTGCGACGCCATCACCTGGCACAGACTCCCACCGACACCACTCATGAGACCCGCCCCGGGGTGCGCATCGACCGTCGCTGGACCCCGATCCGCCGGGTAGGTGTCTATGTTCCTGGTGGTAAGGCCTCCTACCCGTCCAGCCTGGTCATGGCAGTGGTCCCGGCGCAGATTGCGGGGGTGGCTGAGATCGCGGTGGCCTCTCCGTGTGACCCCCCAGGCGGGATGGATCCTACCCTGCTGGCCGCGGCCGGATTACTCGGCGTGCAGGAGGTATACGCGATGGGGGGCGCCCAGGCGGTGGCTGCCCTCGCCTACGGGACCGAAACTATTCCTAGGGTCGACAAGATCGTCGGGCCGGGCAATGCCTGGGTCACTGCTGCCAAGCTCGAGGTGTACGGCACCTGCGCCATCGACCTCCCGGCCGGGCCTAGCGAGGTGCTAGTGGTAGCCGACCGCACCGCCGATCCCCGGCTGGTCGCCATCGATCTCCTCTGCCAGGCGGAACACGGTCCCGACTCCCCGGCCTTGGTGGTCACCACCGAACCGAGCCTGCCGGCCAGGGTGGAGGCGGAGATCGCCGGATTCCTCCCCCTACTCCCCCGGCGGGAGATACTGCGAGCCGCTCTGGCGACTCATGGGGAGGCCCTGGTGACCGGATCCCTCGACGAGGCGCTGGAGTTTGCCAACGCTTACGCTCCCGAGCATGCCTCGGTGCTGACCGCCCACCCGCACCAGCACGCGGCGCGGCTGGTGAACGCCGGGTCGGTGTATGTCGGAAGGTGGTCTCCCGAGTCGGCCGGTGACTATGCCACCGGAGCCAATCACGTACTGCCTACCGGTGGCCTGGCGAAGTCACATAGCCCGCTCGGGGTGGAGGACTTCGGGTCCTGGCGGCAGGTCCAGACCCTCACTCGTGCCGGGCTGGCGTCCCTCCGCCCGGTCATCGAGCAGCTGGCGACCGCCGAAGGACTGGACGCCCACCGGATGGCCGCTTCGGTGAGGTTCGAGGGTCTTCCCACCCGTTATCCGGATGAAGATGCCCACCCCGAGGAGGTTTAGAGTGTCCCGCCAGGCTGCCTGCCACCGTCATACCAACGAGACCCGGGTGTCGGTCGAGATCGAGCTCGACGGCACGGGACGGGCCAACGTCCACACCGGAGTGGGCTTCTTCGACCACCTGCTCTCCTCCCTGGCCCATCATGCCCTTTTCGACCTGGAAGTAGCCACCGAGGGCGACGTGGAGGTGGACGATCATCACACGGTTGAGGACACAGCTCTCTGCCTGGGCGAGGCGCTGGCTGGCGCGCTCGGTGATCGCCAGGGCATCCATCGTTTCGGCGATGCCCTCGTACCGATGGACGAGGCGATCGCCCGGGCGGTGGTCGACGTCGGAGGTAGGCCCTACTGTGTGACGGAGTTACAGCTGGCCACCCCCTACATCGGCAACCTGACCACCCAGAACATCCCGCATGCCCTGGAAGCATTCGCCCGGACCGCCTCCATCACTCTGCACCTCTCGGCCAGCGGGCGTAACGACCACCATGTGGCCGAGGCGGCCTTCAAGGCATTGGCCAGAGCGCTGCGGGCCGCGGTGGCGCCCGACCCGAGGCGGACCGGGATCGCCTCCACCAAGGGAACGCCCAACACGGAGGCAGCTTCATGAACGCACCGCCGCTGATGGCGGTCATCGACCACGGTGCCGGCAACCTGGTGTCGATCGCCCAGGGGCTGGAGAGAGCCGGGGCCGCCGTTCGCCTGGTCACCGGGTCCGACGGCCTGGCTGGGACCCAGGCGATCGTGCTTCCCGGGGTCGGCGTACCCGGCGCGGCCATGGAACGCCTCACCGAAGCCGGCCTTGTAGAGCCTTTGAAGGAATGGCAGGGACCACTACTCGGTATCTGTGTGGGACTCCAGCTGTTCTTCGACCGCAGCGACGAGGACGGCCGGCCCTGCCTGGGTCTGGACCGCGGGGTGGTGAGACGGCTAGCCGGTGCCCCCCGGCTCCCCCACATAGGCTGGAACGATCTCGAGATGCCTGGATACCCGGCATCGCGCGACCGCATCTTCCAGGGTCTCGTTGGGGACGAGACCTTCTACTTCGTACACAGCTACGCTCCCGCGCCGACCGACCCTTCAATCGTCATCGCCTGGACGCACTATCCGAACCCGTTCGCGGCGGCGGTGCGGAACGGTCTGAGGGTGGGGACCCAGTTCCATCCGGAACGCAGCGGGCCGACTGGCCTCCGGGTCCTGTCCAACTTCGTCACGGAGGTACGGGAAGTCTCCGGGATGTATCGAGCAGCCAGGGCTCCAGTATGACTCTTCGTACCCGGATCATCGCCTGCCTCGACGTGAAGCACGGGCGGGTGGTCAAGGGGGTCAACTTCGTCAATCTGACCGATGAGGGTGATCCGGTCGAGCTGGCCAATCGCTACGCGCAGGAAGGGATGGACGAGATCGTCTACCTCGATATCGCGGCCTCGCCGGAGGGACGTCCTGCCCTGCTCGACGTGGTCCGGCGCACTGCTCAGAGCGTGTTCGTCCCGCTGACGATCGGGGGTGGGGTGCGCCAGCCGGCCGACATGCGGGCTGTATTGCGCGCCGGGGCCGACAAGGTCTCCCTAAACACCGCCGCGGTGCGCCGTCCTGGCCTGCTCGACGAGTGTGCAGCCGCCTTCGGCCGCCAATGCGTGGTCCTGGCGATCGATGCCAAGTCACGACCGGGAGGGTCGTGGAACGTGTTCATCACCGGTGGTCGCCACGATACCGGCCGGGACGCGCTGCAGTGGGCGATCGAGGGTGTGGAGCGTGGGGCAGGCGAGATCCTGCTTACCTCGATGGATAGGGACGGCACCAACATCGGTTTCGATCTGGACCTACTCCGCGCCATAACCGGAGCGGTGAGCGTCCCGGTGATCGCCTCGGGAGGCGCTGGCCGGCCCGAACACTTCGTCGAGGCGGTCGAAGCAGGGGCATCGGCGGTGCTGGCCGCCTCCATCTTCCATCGCCGGGAAGTGGATATCCGCGATGTGAAGCAAGCCATGGAAGAGGCGGGGATCCCGGTGCGCCATGCCTGAGCAGAGCGTGCCACGCAGTAGCGTGTCATGGAATCCGGACGGCCTGGTCCCGGCCATCGTTCAGCACCACCGGACCGGGGAAGTCCTGATGATGGCCTGGATGGACCGCCAGGCCCTGGATCTGACCATCACCACCAGAGTGGTCCACTTCTGGTCACGGTCTCGTCGCACCCTGTGGAAGAAGGGAGAGACCAGCGGCAACACCCTTACCCTGGTCGAGCTGGCGGAGGACTGCGACCGCGACACCCTGCTGGTTAAGGCCATCCCGGCCGGGCCGACCTGCCATACCTCTGCCCGTACCTGCTTCGTCGACCCGAGTGACGACGGTACCCCACCGCAGGGCTTCGCAGACCTGGAGAACCTGTGGAGCACCGTTGTCGAGCGCCTGGCCACCCAGACGGACGGTTCCTACACGGCCTACCTGGCCGATGGCGGTCCCACGGTCACTGGCCGGAAGGTCATCGAGGAGGCCGCCGAGCTGGCAGCTGCCGCTCTTGAACACCAGGGTGAGAAGGTCCCGGATTTCCGAGTCGCCGAGGAGGCTGCCGACCTGATCTATCACCTGCTGGTGCTGCTGGCCGAGCGCGGTGTCAGCGCCGAGGAGGTCGTGCTGGAACTGGCCGGGCGGCGCCGCTAACCGGGTAAGCGCATCGCTCCGGCCACAGTCCGGAACGGTGTTGGACGCTCCCTTCCGGTCCGACCGCACTTTTTCGCAGTCTCGCTGAATCTCTCGCCATTCGCTGGCTACTATGACCGGTAGCGACAGAACGGGAAAAGTCATCGAAGGCAACTCGGCATCGGCTCCGGCAGCCCCCAAATATCGTGCCCCTGCTGCGTGACTCAGGGGACAGCATGAGCTTCAGCCGCAGTGGTCGATACGGGCTGGTATCTAGGGAGTGAGCGGGTAGATATGTCCGATTACGACTTTGACTTGGTGGTGATCGGGTCAGGCCCGGCCGGACAGCGAGCGGCAATCCAGGCCTCCAAACTCGGCAAGCATGTCGGGGTGATCGAGAAGGAACCGACAATTGGAGGCATCAACGTAACCGCCGGAACGGTCAGCAAGACCATGCGGGACGCCGCTTTGTACCTGACCGGCTACCGGGAGAGGAACATCTACGGCGAGGCCTACGCCGTCAAGGACATCATCACCATGGGCGATCTGATGGTTAGGACCCGGTACGTGATGAAGCAGCAGTCCGACATATTGCGCACCCATCTGGGCAGGAACCGGGTAGAAGTGATCACGGCAGAGGGGTCTTTAGTCGACCGCAACACTGTCAACCTCTCATCGCGCAATGGCAGATCGAACCGCACGATCACCACCGACAAGGTGATCATCGCGGTGGGCACTTTCTCCACCACGCCTCCGGTGATATACGCAGACGGGCGGATGGTCTTCGTGAGTGACTACGTGATGAACCTTTCGAACCTTCCCCGCACGCTGACCATCGTCGGTGCCGGCGCGATCGGGCTCGAGTACTGCAGTACGTTCGCGGCTCTAGGCACCCGGGTGACCCTGGTAGACCGGAACGGCCGCCTTCTTACCTTCGCTGACGAGGAACTTGCCGCCGCACTGGCGTTCCACTTTCGCGAGCGGGGTGTCACGTTGCGGCTTCGGGAGACCGTATTCGACATCGAGTACCTGGCCGACGAGCGGGGCAACCGGGTACGGGTCCGGCTGGAGAGCGGCAAGCAGATCATCAGTGATGCAGTCATGTACTGCGTCGGGCGAACCGGTTCGACCGACTCTCTCAACCTGGCGGCCATCGGACTGGAACCCGACGAGCGGGGTCGCCTGAAGGTCGACGAGCATTGCCAGACCGAGGTGGAGGGCGTCTATGCGGTAGGAGGGGTCATCGGCTTCCCGGACCTGGTATCTACTTCCCGGATGCAGGGCCGGATGGCCGCCCGGCACGCATTCGGAGCCCCGCTCGACAGCTACCACGATCTACTTCCCTACACGATCAAGACGATTCCGGAGGTGGCGATGGTGGGCAAGACCGAGGCGCAGCTGTCCGAAGAAGGTGTCCCATACGAGGTGGGTAAGGCTCTGTATCGAGAGACCGAGAGCAGCATGGTCAGGGGGGACGATGTGGGATTCCTGAAGCTGCTCTTCCATCTCGAAACCATGAAGCTGCTGGGCGTACACATCATCGGGGACGAGGCTGCCGAGCTGATCCACATAGGACAGGCGGTGCTGGGCCACGGAGGAACGATCGAGTACTTCGTGGAGGCTGTGATCGGATATCCGACCCTGGCCGAGGCATACACGACCGCAGCATTCAACGGCATGACCCGCCTCGGCCTCTAGGCGGAGCTCTTACCTGGGTTCTGGGTACTCTAACAGGACCTATCGACCCCGACCCGGACCGGTAACTCGGCTATGAAGTATCCAGTTTCGGGCCGGTAGTACATGGCTGTGTACCTAACCCTCAGCTCTTCTTGGCGACCCTGGTATAGCGCCGAACCGCTAGTGGAGCGAAGACCGCGATGATTATGGCCGCCCAGATCACGGTGTAGAGCACCGGATTGCGCAGCGGCCACGAGGTCGGGTCAGGAGTTCCCGCAGGGATGTTACCGAACAGGGTTCGGGTGGCCTGGGCCAGCGAAGAGATCGGATTCCACTCGGCGAACACCCGCAGCACGGAGGGAAGGTTCTCCGCGGGCACGAACGTGTTGGCGATGAAAGTGACCGGGAAGATCACCATGAAGGAAGCGTTGTTGAACACTTCCACGCTCGGAACCAGCAGCCCTACCAGGGCCATGATCCACGAGATGCCATAGGAGAACAGCAGCAACAGCCCGAACCCGATTAGGGCATCGACGAGGCTCCCGCGCAGCCTCCAGCCCACCACCAGACCGGTCAGGCCCATGATCAGCAACGTGAGTATGTTGTAGACCACATCGCTAGCCGTGCGCCCCAGCACCACTGCTGCCCGGGACATCGGCAGCGAGCGGAACCGATCGATGATCCCCTTCTGCATGTCGTCGGCCAATCCCGCTCCGGTGAAGGTGGCCCCGAATACCACCGTCTGGGCGAAGATCCCGGCCATCAGGAACTCGCGATAGGAACCTCCGGGAATGTTGATGGCGCTGCCGAACACGTAGGCGAACAGCAGCACGAACATGATCGGGGATATGAGCACGAAGACGAGGATTTCGGGCACGCGCTTGATCTTGATCAGGTTGCGGCGAGCGATCACGAGCCCGTCGTTGATGGCGTATATGAGGTTCATGCTGCTTCTCCTCGCTTCGCTCTGGCAGGCCTGCCTTTCCTCGATTGGTCGGATGACGCAGGGTCATCTTCCTGCTGAGTGGCCTGACCGGTGAGGGCTAGGAACACGTCATCCAAGGTGGGGCGGCGTAGCACTACCTCGCTTACGTCGATTCCTTGGGCGGCCACATCCTCCAAGACCCGGGCAAGTACTTCAGTCCCACCCGAAACGGGCGCCACTACCGTCCGGGGCCGCTCGTCATCCTGCAGCTCACTCACAGCCACCCGAGCCAGAACCTGGCGTGCGCCAGCCAGCATCTCGGGAGATTTGACCTTGATCTCCAACCGCTCGCCTCCCACCAGGTCCTTGAGCTCGTCGGAAGTCCCCTGGGCGATGGCTTTACCCTGGTCGATCACCAGCACGTCATCCGCCAACCTATCCGCCTCCTCGAGGTATTGGGTGGTGAGCAGCAAGGTGGTTCCGCGCTCGACCAGGTCGCGGATTATCCGCCACAGTTCCTGGCGGCTGGGCAGGTCCAGCCCGGTGGTGGGCTCGTCGAGAAACAGGACCGGTGACTCGGCCACGAGAGCCCCGGCCAGGTCCAAGCGGCGTCTCATACCGCCCGAGTAGGTCTTGACCGGCCGATCACCCGCCTCCGCCAGACCGAAGCGATCGAGCAGCTCACGGGCGCGTGCCCGGGACTTCTTCCGTCCCAGCCGGTAGAGGCGGCCGATCATGTCCAGGTTCTCGAACCCGGTGAGATGCTCGTCGACCGCTGCGTACTGGCCGGAGAGGCCGATCAGCTTGCGGACCTCTGCCGGCTGTCCCAGCACATCGACTCCGGCCACAGTAGCAGCCCCCGAGTCGGGCTCGATCAGGGTGGTGAGGATCGAGACCGCGGTGGTCTTACCCGCCCCGTTAGGGCCGAGCAGCGCCACGACGGTTCCCTTGCGGACCGACAGGTCGAGCCCGTCCAGTGCTACCACCTCGCCGTAACGCTTTACTAGTCCCGTGGCTTCGATGATGTTTTCCATTAGTAAACCATCCATATTAGATGTCATCGACACGCGTGCAACCGGCGGAGAATTCCGGATAGACCGCCACCGGAAGCGGCCCGCCGGTCCAATGGCACCGTGTTTACCCTAACCAATGGCCAGTCCTACTCAAACCAACGCTACCCAAACTGGGTGGTGACCTCGGGCCGGGAGCAGCCGGCGGAGAGTCGAGGAAGAAGCCGCGCAGAGGGCCGACCTACGGGAACGACAGCTACCCATCTGGCCCAACCGGGTGCCCACCACCGGACCAGCAGCCTGTCTTTGTAGCCTATGCAAGTCTGTTAGGCTTCCCTAACAACCCGGATCAGGCATCCGTTAGTAAAGGGATCCGCCCCCCTATGGGCCTCTCCTAGGAATCCTCATGCCATACCTTCAGGCAGACGACATCACCAAGCGGTTCAACGGAACCGTCGCGCTCGCGGGTGTGAGCCTGGCGATGGAACAGGGCGAGACTCTGGCCCTGCTGGGGCCGAGCGGATGTGGAAAGACGACTCTGCTGCGAGTCCTAGCCGGTCTGGAGACTCCTGATCGGGGAACGGTGATGGTCGACGAGGTTGCCCTCACTGGTCCCGATCGTTTCGTCGCGCCCGAAGACCGGCGCATCGGAATGGTCTTCCAGGATTGGGCGCTATTCCCCCATCTGACGGTGGCTAAGAACGTGGCCTTCGGGCTGGACCGAACCGAGATCAGCCGCGGCCGGACATCGGAAGCACTCGAGCTGGTGGGCCTGACCAAGCTGGCCACCCGCTACCCGGACGAGCTCTCGGGAGGCCAAGCGCAGCGAGTTGCCCTTGCCAGAGCCTTGGCGCCCCGTCCTCGAATCCTGCTCTTCGACGAGCCATTCTCCAATCTCGACGCCGGCCTGCGCGCCAGGGTTCGTACCGAAGTAGCTTCGCTCATGCGCGAGGTCAGGATGACTTCCATCTTCGTGACTCACGATCAGGAAGAGGCCTTCGTCCTGGGCGATCGAGTAGCCGTGATGCGCCGGGGTCGGATCCTGCAGGCAGGACGGCCTGCTGAGGTCTATCAGTATCCGGCATCGCCCTGGGTGGCAACCTTCCTCGGCGCCGCGAATGTGCTGGATGGCATGGCGACCAACGGGCATGTCTCGACCCTCGTGGGTGACGTTCCACTGGCCCGGCCGGTTAGGGGACCGTGCCAGGTGATCATCAGACCGGAGCATCTGCTGGTCGGAAACGGAAACGACGGACAGGTCTCGTCGGTGGAGTTCTACGGGCACGACACTGCCTACGAGATGGCCTTCAACGGAACCAAGCTGGTAGCGCGGGTTATCGCCGCCCCCCGCTTCATACCTGGTGACCGGGTGTCGGTTACCTACTCGGGCCCGGAAGTGATGGCCTTCTCAGCCAACCCCACCGGCTAGGCGAGTTGATCAGGACCGAGTTCTTAGTCCTCGGAGCCGGACCTGCGGGACTGGGAGCGGCCTACTGCCTTGCGTCTCGGGGACTTCGGGTATTGGTTCTCGAACGCCGCCAGCAGGTAGGCGGACTGGCGGGATCTTTCGAGGTCGCCCAGCAAAGGGTGGATCACGGAAGCCATCGCCTCCATGCCGGCATCTCGCCTGAGATCCTGCAGCTCCTCCGCAACCGGCTGGGCGATGAGCTTCAGCGCCGGCCCCGGCGAGGTCGGATACGCCTGCAGGGCCGGTGGCTGGCTTTCCCACCCGGTCCCGGCGAGCTGATCCGCTCGCTCCCGCCTTGGTGGCTGGTCCGCGCCGGGTCGAGCGCCTTGGCCGCCAGCTTTCGACCCCGGCGTGACCGGAGCTTCTCCGACTTTGTCGCTACCGGCCTGGGGAGGGTGGCGGGTAGCGCCTTCTACTTTCCCTACGCTCGCAAGATCTGGGGGGTCGAACCGGAAGAGCTAAGCGGGTACCAAGCCCGGCGTCGCATCAGCGCCGACACCCCCTGGAAGCTTGCCCGACGGGTGGTGGGCAAGCAGAACGGATCCGGCAGGTTCTTCTACTACCCGGCCGGTGGGTTCGGCCGGATACCGGAGGTCCTGGCTGACGCTGCTACCGAGTCCGGCGCCGAGATCCGGTTGGGGATCGGAGCCGAGCGGATCGAGTTCGCCGATCGCTCCGTAACGGTGACCACGACCGGGGGCCAGCGGATAGTGGCCGATCGGTTGTGGTCCACCATCCCGGTAACCAGCCTGGTCGACCTGGCGGAGCCGGTCATCGACGACCCTGCTCCCGCGACCAGAGCCCTCGAATACCGTTCCATGCTCCTGGTCTATCTCGCGCTCGCCACCGATCGCTACACGCCGTACGACGCCCATTACTTCCCCGAGTCCGATGTTCCGATGACCAGGATCTCGGAGCCCAAGAACTACCGGCGGGGGCCTGACCCTCCCGGCCGGACGGTTCTCTGTGCGGAGATCCCCTGCGCACCCGGTGGTGACCGGTGGGGATGGTCCTCCGATGACCTGGCAGCTCTGGTGGCTGAAGCCTTGGTGAACTGTGGCTTGAGACACCCACGACCCTTCGAGGTAGTAGTGAGGCGAATCCGGCACGCCTATCCGGTGTACCGCATCGGTCACGAGCGGAGCTTCGCTTCCCTCATGGAGTGGACCGATCGCCGGAAGCGCCTGGTCACCTTCGGCCGGCAGGGGCTATTCGCTCATGACAACACCCACCACGCCCTATCGATGGCCTGGACGGCAGCCGGATGCCTCGATCCGAACGGGCGGATGGACATTGCCAGGTGGGCCGATGCCCGGCGATCCTTCGAGAAGCACGTGGTCGAGGACTGACCGCAAGAAGCGATCCCGCCGCTAGAACCCCGGGCGTGAGGTGGGGCCTGTGGTCTACTCCTCTTCGCCTTGCCGTGACCCCAGCTCGTTCTCGATCAGCGCCAACCCGACCTCATTACCTTCGAGACGCCTGAGCCGCTCACAAATACCACCGATCAACGACTCCTCCTCGATCTGCTCGGTCAAGAAACCCTGCAGGAACGGCAGGCTCTCCAGGTCATCCAGCTCGGTGGCCAAGCGGTAAAGGGCCCGAATCCGGCGGGTCACGTCGCGTTCCTGCCGAAGGGCCTCCTCGAAGACATGCAGGGGGCTGTCGAACTTGGAGAGGGGGGCGGCTATCGGGCCGATCTCGACCCGTCCGTCCCGGTCCAGAACGAAGTCGATGAACATCTTGCCATGGGTCTCTTCCTCTTCGGACTGGTGGATCATCCAGGAGGCCATTCCGGGTCGGTCGTCCCACTCCAGGTAGGCCGCCATCTGCAAATATGTGACGGCGGCGCTCAGCTCGCAAGTGATCTGCTCGTTGAGGGCGCGCTCCATCCGCTCGGACATAACCATTCGATGCACTCCGGGTCGATATCGGGTCCAGTGCCAACCCTACTCAGAGCTTGGGACAAATCCAGGCATCGTTGGCTCGGCCAGGATCAGGTCGGGCGGCCGACCCGTCGAGGCTCATGGCGCTGGTGTGGCGAACCGGCGCTGTTCAGCTCCCGGTAGACAGCCGGCACTACGGCCCGCAGGTAGGTCCCGAGTTTGACGAAGGAGGTTCCGGTGGTGCGGAACCGGTAGCTGATCGGAACCTCCTGGTAGCGGTAACCCTTGGCTATCAGATCCAGGGTAACTACTTGCGCGTAGTTGTAGTCATGCACGATCTCGGCGTCGGCCGCAGCCGCTGCCGAAAGTGCTCGGAAACCACTCTGACCATCCGTTATCGGCGTGCGAGCGACATAGGAGAGGAGGCGAGTGAGCACCCGGTTGCCGAAGCGGCGGTGAGCCAGCATGCGCTCGATCCTACCCAGGAATCGCGACCCGACTACATAGTCGGCCCGGCCTTGGAGGATGGGTTCGATGAGCCTCCCGATCTCTTCGGGTGAGTATTCGGCATCGGCATCGCAGAACACCACCGCTACCGGATCATGTACCAGAGATCGGATGAGCCCGGTCCGGACAGCTGCCCCGAGACCCCGATTCTCGTTGCTGGAGAAGACTTCGGCTCCGGCTCGGCGGGCGAGCTCGGCAGTGCCATCTGTCGATCCGTCGTCGATCACGAGCGTGACGACATGATGACCCGAGACCAGGTTAGGTACCCGCCGGACAACCTGGCCCACGGTGGCTTCCTCGTTGTAAGCGGGCATAAACAGGACCACTGGTCCTTCCTGGTTGTCGATCACCGTAGAAGCTCGACACTGCCGATCACGGGGAACGCGTAGCCGGCCCAAGAGTCCGGGCGTCGGCACGAACAGAGCAGGTACTCCAACCGCTATCGAGTAGGCGGTCTTGAGGCCATGCGTAACCAGCGCGGCCGCCAGCGCTACGGCCGGATCATGGCCGAGAAAGACGTAAGCAGCTACGGCTGCCACTTCATACGTTCCGAATCCCCCTGGAGCAACTGCCACAACCTGAGCTGCTACCGAGACACTGGTTACCAGCACAGCATCGAGCAGCGATAGATCCAGCCCGGCCGACCTAGCCACCACCAGGACGAGCCCAGCCTCCGCCATCCAGGCTGCCAGGGTTCCGGCCAGCTCGATGGCTCCTGGCATGTGAATGCGGGCACCTTCCCGCAGTCTCCAGGTCCAGCACAACCCCGCAAGGCAGGCGACTCCAGCGGCAATAGCCACCACCTGCACCACCAATGATCCGAACCAGGTGATCTGGCGGGCACCCAGGATCCAGGCGAGCCCGATCACCGCGACGAGATCGGCGGCTCGGAGAGTGATGGTCGACGCGGAGGCTTCGACCAAGCCGATGCCGGCCCGTTTCACGATCGACGCGACCCGGAGGGGTTCGCCCAGACGGAGCGGGAGCACGTGGTTGCCCAGCAGCGCCGCGTGGATGGCGGCCCAGGCCTGACCGAAATCCAGATCCGGCAGCACGCGCCTCCACACCACAGCCCGGATCGCGAACGCTGCCGCGAAGGCCGCCAGCCCCAGTAGGAACGGCATCGGGTTGGCCACCATCCCTCCCACAGCCCTCCAGAGCACCTGCCGGTCGACCGTCAGGGTGATGGCCACAACCGCTAGAACCGTGACCAGTCCTGCGAGCAGACCGCCCATAGTCACGAGTGATCTCCCCCGAATACCAAGGGCGGCTAAGGATTGTTGTAAGGGTAGCCTAATATTGAGCATATGGTCGACTTTACACATAGCCGTTGGGAACGTATAGTCCGGCTGGTGAAGGCCCTGGTAACCGGCTCTGCCGGGTTCATCGGTTCCAACCTCGTCGATCGGCTCCTCGCCCGGGGAGACGAAGTGGTCGGCATCGACCGCCGCCGCCCACCGGGTGGTGCCGGGCTGCATCTGACCATGGACCTGGCCGACCGACGTAACCTGCCCGAGATCGCCCGCTGGACCGGCTGGGCCGACGTCGTATTCCACCTAGCTGCCCGACCAGGCGTCCGGGCCTCCTCGCCTAATGTCGATCTGCTGCGGCATCGGGACATCATCGTCACCACCGAGCATGTGATGGCGGTCACTCCCAGTGACACCCACGTGATCATCACTTCCTCCTCGTCGGTGTACGGCGAGATCACCAGGTGGACCGGCTCCTGCCGCCCCAGTCGCGAAACCGATGTCATGCGACCGATCAGCCGGTACGGGCGCTTCAAAGCACAGATGGAGAAGCTGAGCCGCCAGTATCGCCACCTGGAGAGTGGGCTGGCTATCGCCCGTCCCTTCACGGTCATCGGCGAGAACCAGCGTTCCGACATGGCCCTCTCGGCGTGGATCGAAGCAGTAGGCCGCGGCGAACCGGTCACGGTGTTCGGAAGCCTGGACCGCACCCGCGACGTGACCGACATTCGCCGCGTGGTGGACGGCCTCGTCGCGATGGCAGATCTTCGGTTCTGCGGGGTGGTGAATCTGGGGGCCGGCCGCCCCCGGACGCTCTCGGAGATGGTGGAGGCGGTGTTTTCCGCCCTAGGGAAGAGGACCGAGGTGCGGGTGGTCCGCGGGGATCCGCATGAAGTGAAGGCAACCTGGGCCGACGCCAGTCGAGCGTCGAGCCGGCTAGGGGTGGATCTGAGCACCGACCTGGATCGGGTAGCAACTCGTCAGGTCGCCACCCGTTTCGCCGCCAATGCCACCAGCAGCTTGTAGGAACTGAGTGAGGAGGGCGGACATGAAGCGATCGGCGGTTGTGATCATCTTTACCATCCTGGGGCTGGTGGGGGCTTGCGGCTCCGGAGAGGACGAGGTGATCACCGTCTACTCGGGCCGTACCTCCAACCTGATCGGACCACTACTCACGGAGTTTGCCGAGGAGACCGGGATAGACATCGAAGTCCGATATGGGCAGTCGGCCGATCTAGCCCTGCTGATCCACCAGGAAGGTGACCGCAGCCCGGCGGACGTGTTCATATCCCAGAGCCCGGGCGCGATCGGGTTCCTGGCGGGCGATGGACGGCTCCGACCCATCGACCCGGAGGTCCTGTCCCTGGTCCCGGAAGGGTTCCGCAATGGCGGTGGCCTCTGGGTGGGAATGTCAGGCCGGGTTCGGGTGATCGTGTACAACCGCAACCTGGTGGATCCGGCCGAGCTTCCGGCGTCGGTCTTCGAGCTCACCGAGGAACGATTTCGCGACCGGGTGGCCGTAGCGCCGGCCAATGGCTCGTTCCAGGACTTCGTGACGGCCATGCGAGAGATACACGGCGATGACACCACGCTGGCCTGGTTGGAAGGCCTGGTAGCCAACGATGCGCGGACCTATGCCAACAACACCTCCATAGTGCAAGCGGTGGCTCGCGGTGACGTACCCCTCGGGCTGGTCAACCACTACTACAACTATCGCGCCCAGGCCGAGGATCCCGGCGTGGTTTCCAAGAACTACTACTTCCCGAACCGAGATATCGGTTCGTTGCTGATCGTCACCGCCATTGGAGTAGTCTCCACCACCGACCTTCCCGATCGGGCCGACCGGTTGGTCGAGTACATGCTGAGTGAGACCGCGCAGCGCTTCTACAGTGAGCGGACTTTCGAGTACCCGCTCACCGCCGGGGTGCAACCGACCTCCGGCTTGCCACCGCTGGAAACCATCGAGGTCGCCACCTACGACTTCGACCGGCTGGGAGGCGGTCTGGAGCGCACCAAGGAGCTGATCGATGAGAGCGGACTCGAGGGCTCCTGAACTAACAACTACAGCTGCCCGACCCCGGGGATCTCCCATCCTCCCACTGGTGGTGGGGCTGCTGGGCCTGTTTTTCCTGTTCCCGCTGGGCTACCTGGCCTGGAGCACGCTGGGATTCGAAGGAGGCTTCTGGACCACCGTCCTGAGCAGCCGAACCCTCGGTCCCCTGCGGAACTCCCTGCTGATCGCCGCTGCCACCTCCGCGGCCTGCCTGGTGCTGGGCACCGGACTGGCGTGGCTGGTGGCCCGGACCGACCTTCCAGGGCGACGTTTCTGGCGGCTGGTGTTGCCGCTGCCGCTGGTGATCCCCTCGTTCGTGGGGGCGACCGCCATGACCTCGGCCTTCGGCAGGGGTGGCCTCGTGCCCTTCATCCCTAGGATCGAAGGATTCTGGGGTGCCTTCATAGTCTTGACCCTGCTCAGCTATCCCTACGTGTATCTCCCAGTCTGGGCCCGCCTCTCCACCACCATGCCATCGGTCGAGGAAGCTGCCCGATTGCTGGGTAGCCCTCCCCTACGAACCGTGGTAAAGGTCGTGATTCCCCAGATTCGCTACACCATGGCGGCTGGAACGATGTTGGTCTTCCTATACGGATTGAGTGACTTCGGTGCGGTCATGTGGATGCGTTACGACACCATCACCCGGGCCATCTTCTCTGCTCGCCTGTTCGATCGGGCCACGTCGCTGACCCTCGGCCTGCTGCTGGCCGTCCTTGCCTTGGGGGTGGCCTCTGTCGAACGGATGGTCGCGCGTGACCGGAAGGTCGGACCACGAATAGGCAGGCAACAGGTGCAGTACCGGTTGGGTAAGGCTTCGGTTGCCGGCGTGGGTCTGGCAGCCGGGGTGGTCGGATTAGCGCTGGTTGCTCCGGTGGCCGTGTTCCTGGTCTGGGTGTTACGTGGGTCCACAGCCATCGGGGTGGGCTATTCGGGCCTCTCGAGTGGGCTGGGCTTTCTGGCCGGACCTTCGCTTAACTCCGCCATAGCTTCCGTCACCGCCGGTATCTGTGCCGTAGCCATCACCTTTCCGGTAGCCTTCGCAGTAGCCAGGCGGCGTACCTGGATCTCGAAAGCGGCCGCGGCGGTCGTGACTTCGGTATTCGCCCTTCCGGGACTGGTCGTAGCCCTCGCGGTTGTCTTCTGGGCTATCCAGGCACCCGGCCCCATGGCGGCTCTTTACCAGAGTTTCCCATTGCTGATCGTGACCTACGTCCTCCACTTCGGCGCCCAGTCGATGAGGAGCTCTCAGGTTGCCATCGCCGACATCCCCACCCGCTACGAGGATGCCGCCCGCACGCTCGGAGCGCGGGCACGCCGCCGATTGTTCTCTATCTACCTTCCGTTGACGATGCCCGGTCTGGTGACCGGTGCGGGTCTGGTGTTGCTATCGACTCTCAAGGAGCTGCCGGCCACCCTGCTGCTGGCCCCTACCGGATTCGAGACCTTGGCCACCCGAATCTGGAATGCCGCCGAGGACGGGTTCTATAGCGAGGTCGGAATTACTTCGCTGGTGCTGATCCTGCTCTCCGGAGGGCTCACCTGGATCCTGGTCCTGCGGCGTGAGCTGAGAGGGTGATGGGTGGGTCTCGTTCGCAAGGTTACCCTGGTCGGACTCCCCATCTTCGTCCTGACCTTGCTGGGTCTACCCGCCCGTGCAACTTACGGAGCCCGTACCTCAGCCGACGAGCGCAATACCTGCTCACCGCGCTATCGATCGCGCAGGACTGGGATCTCGACATTGCCAACCAACGTTACTCAGGCGCATACCGGGAGTTTCACGAGGCACTCCTACCCGTACAAACGCTCCTGCGACCGGACGGATCGCGGGTGAGCCCCCACAGCCCCTTGCTACCTCTGTATCTGGCGCTTCCGATGAGATTGGGAGGTTGGGTGGGTGCCAAGACCGCCCTGGCGGCGCTCGCCGGAACTCTGGGCGCCTTGCTGGTTTGGGTGGGGGTTACCCGCCTCGGCATTCGCTTCGAGGTCGCCGCACCGGTCGTGGCCCTGATGTGCCTCTCTCCTCCCCTGGCTTGGTATGCCACCCAGGTGTATCCGGAGGTGGCGGCGGCCCTCCTGGTGACGATGGTCATCGCGTCGCTCACCGGTCCGCCCGGCCGGGCTGCCGCAATGCTGGTCGCCATCGGAGTGATCGCCCTGCCCTGGCTGGCTGTCAAGTACATCCCGGTGGCGGCCATATTGGCCCTTGCCGGCGCATGGAAGTTCAGGGGTCGCCCCTCCCTCCTGGCCTTCCTAGGTCTTGCGCTTGCTGGCGCCGGTGCAATCTTCCTGTGGTTCAACCAGACCATATATGGAGGATGGACACCATACGCCTCAGGTGACTTCTTCGTCGATGGCGAGCTGATAGCCCTGGGTCCGGCGCCTGACTATCCCGCCCGTTCCCAACGGTTGCTCGGTCTGTGGGTCGACCGCGGGTTCGGTCTGGCAGCCTGGCAACCCGCCTACTTGCTGGCCGTTCCAGCCGCGGCATGGGCTATCAGGCAGCGCTCCAGGACTGCCTACCTGCTGCTGGGCATGGCGGCGACCGGTTGGCTGGTAGCTACCTACCTGGCCCAGACCATGCATGGCTGGTGGTGGCCAGGCCGCCAGGTCACGGTGATCCTTCCGGCCCTGATCCTGTTGCTGATGATTTGGATCAGCGGCACGCCCCAGGCCCGGATCCCCTTCCTGGCAATTGCTGGTACCGGGGTTGTGGCGTTCGTCTTCCTGGCGATCGAAGCGACCGCCGGCCACCTAGCCCTCATCGTGGACTTCACTTCCACAGCCAACCCGCTCTATGGCTTCTGGAAGTTTGTATTGCCGGATTACCAGGCCGTCTCGTCCAGCGCCTGGACCTTGCATGGGGCATGGCTCGCCACGTTCGCTGTCCTGGCGGTTGGCGGTTGGCGATGGAGCCCGGCTGCCCGTCCCGTGTCGCCCACCCGTTACTAGCCAATTTGGCTTTCCTGACCTTTTAAGTTAGAGTACCCTAAGCTCATGGACTAGGAGGACCTGAATGCCGGGAAGAAGTCGGACCAGCTTGATTGCCTGCTGCGTACTGTTGGCCCTGGTTGCGGGGGCGTGCCGATCGGACCGCGGCGGAGAGGTTCGCCAGATCGGCGGAGAGAGCGGCAGCATTTCGGGATCGGCCAGCGCATCCGGGATAGCTTCGGGATCGGCCAGCGCGTCCGGCGTGGCGTCAGCCTCGGTTTCCGGCTCAGCGTCGGCAACCGGCTCGCCGACCGGAACGGCCTCCGCCTCGATGGGTGGTTACGTGCCGTTGTCTGACGTGGCAAGCCACGCCAATGTGGTACTCGACATCTGCGAGATCAACTCGCTCCTCCCCAAGGACGCCCCGATCGACTACCCCGCGGTCAAGACCCTCTATGAGAACGGGAAGCACTCGGTCAATAGTGATGGGTCGGTCCGTACGATTGCTGGCTTCGCTCGCACCGAGCGGGACGAGGACATCTGGAACAAGTACGTCGAGCACTATGGAGACCCGCAGTGGCTGGACACCTTCGTGATGAGCGCCATCGAGGGGACCGGGGCTTTCGCCGGCGAACCTGACCTGGTGCGCCGCCAGGGAATCCAGAAAGGTATCCAGAACCAGATCATGATCGCCTGGGCTGTCCACGAGCTGGTGGCGGCCCTTGGTAAGGCAGCCGAAGGGAACATAGATCCGGCTTCGGGAGCCCCACACAACTGGGACGAGGGATGGGCGTTCTACCACGGCGATGAGCCCGGATGCGGCCCCTATGCCACAGCCGACAAGGGGGGCGACAACTTCGGCACTGGCACCGCGGTCAACGACGCCCTGCTGGCTGCGTTCACCCGAGGGGTGGAAGCTCTGGCGGCGGGTGACACCGGCGTGGCCCAGGAAGCGGCTGACGAGATCGTCAAGCAGATCACAGTCACCTATGTACAAGCGACCATCCGCTATGCCCACAAGATCGACGCTTCGCTGGCCGATAGCGATGCGGACTCGGCCCGCATAAACCAGGCCGAAGGATGGGCCTTCTTCCGGGTGATCGAACCCCTCGTCGCCGGGGTGGATCCGCAGGCAGCGACCACGATCGCCGGACGCTATGACCTGGGGGTCGGTGCTCCGCAAGCGGGTTCCGGAGAGGCAGTCCTGACCGCCATCGAGTCCGTCTATGAGGGCCTAGGGATTGCTGCGAGCGAAGTGGGCACCCTCAGATAGACCTTCTTCGGCTCGGCCGGGTTGACGTTCAACTGGAGCGTGGAATAACCTAGGCGGCGACGCGCTCATCTAGAGCGGTGGAGGGACAGGCCCTGTGATATCGCGGCAACCGATCCGTTCGGTGCCAATGCCTGATCGATGAGATAAGCCTGCGGCGGACCTCCGCTGTCGGCGCTCAGTATCCGAGCGCGTGACGACGACCAGGAGGTGATCGCCATCTATGAACCTGCTTGAGCCATCCGCCACGATCAGGAGGAGGTCGCCTTTCCCCTCCCCCGGCTTCGAGATGTGTATGCGCTCTCGGGTGCATGACCCGGAGCTACCTGGATAGCTCTGCCAAAGCCGGCACCCGAGAGCCATACCCGGCATCGCGGCACCCACAAACAGGTTCGGATCTGCTGAACACAGCCGTCGGACCGTGCGTAGGAAAGGAATCCAATGAGTACCCAGACAGCAGAAAGACTCAACGACGTGGACCTGGAGGCGGTCGGCGCCCTGGTCACGGCCGTGCAGGAGGACCCGGACAAGGGTCAGACCGAGTGGCAGGCCAGCGTGGCATGGACGGGAGCCTTCCGATCGGAAGTGTCCATCCGGGACTTCGACCCGATCCCCTCCGACGAACCGGCCGGGCTAGGGGGTAGCGACACCGCTCCCAACCCGGTCGAGCAGATCCTGGGAGCCCTGGGCAACTGCCTGGCGGTCGGCTACGCCGCCAATGCCACCGCCGCGGGGGTCGAGATAAACGACCTCAAGATCGAGCTCAGCGGGGACTTGGACCTGCAGAGCTTCCTCGGCCTGAAGCCCGGCCACGCCGGCTACAGCGGGCTGTCGGTGAAGGTACACCTCGACTCGGACGCTACCGATGAGCAGGTGGCAGCCCTCCACGAGAAAGTGGTCAACAGCTCACCAGTAGGCCACACGCTGAGCAACCCGGTACCTCTGAAGGTCGAACTCGCTTAGGAGTTCCCCTCGACTGCGGCGGGCCGGACCGGGATGCGAGTGTCGGGACGGTCCGCCGCCACTATGGGCCTCCGCAACAGACGGAAGCGTAGGAGCCCTCGCTGTCCTGATACACGCCCGAGAAGGGCGCTGGACCTAAAGATCTATAGCTCTGGGATGGTGGGGCTGGTAGATCATCACCTCCACGCCACCGGGCAGCAAGGCGGTGGCCGCGGTTCCCCATCCGAAGTCCTCTGCCGGTCCATTGAAGTGCAGACCCTTGGAGCGGAACTCGGCCATCGTCACCTCGATGTCATCACACATGAACTGGATCGCGTGTTTGGTAGCACCCCCCGAGGGATGCACCCCGAGCTCGGCGGGCGGGAGACGGAAGATCAGCCACCCTTCTCCGGTATCGATGTTCTCGAACCCGAAAACCTTCGCCAGCACCGAACGTGCCGCCTCGGCTTCCGGCGTGTAGATCAGTACATGTGCTCCGACAATCCCCATCGGCCTTCACTCTAACCCGATCGCAACCCACCATCGCACCCTGGCCATGATGGACAACCGAACCACGTTGCTCGCCTGAAACTCTCTGCCTAGGCCTAAGACCAAGGCATGTCCGCAAGGTGGACCAGGCATCAACCTTTGCAAGTCACCCGGACGGTCAGAAAGGGTCGGGGATCAGCGGTGCCTTCCGGACAGCTAACGACCGCAGGACGTTGGTGGCCAGGTAGTAGCGCCCGCGGCGCTCTCCGATCGCCTCGAGAACCCCCAGGTCAGTGAGCTTCTTGAGGTCTGCGGTAGCGACCCGCTCGCTCACCTCCGTATAGGCAAGGTGGTCCGACCGGCGAACCCGGTAACCCACTGCTGCGTTGTACATCGAGCCCATGTTCCGCTCGTGCAAGCCGGCCTCCTGTCGCAAGGCAGCTATCCGCTCCCATATTCGATTGGCTTCCTCCACCCCCCACTTCATCCGATGAACCTGATTGTGATGGGCGGTGAGAGTGAACCGGATCCAGGGCCGTACGTCACACTCAGGCTGCCAGCGTGTGCCCCCCACCTCGGCCAGAACCCCGAAGTAGGTCTGGGTGTTGTGTCCCAAGTATTCCTCGATGCTGGAGAAGCCCGGATCGAGCGTGCCGTCACGGCCCAATACCAGGGTGTGGAGGGCTCGCGACATCCGGCCGTTCCCGTCCTTGAAGGGATGGATCATCAGCAGGTTGAGATGGGCCATTGCCGCCCTTATCAGGGTCGGAGTAGCTTCATCCCGGTCATTCAAGGACTCCACCAGCTCGGCAACCAGAGCAGGCGCTACGTCGGAGTCGGGACCCTCGTAGTCACCTACGAAGATGGCACCTGGTCGGTAGAGACCGGGCAAGGACGACCGATCGTGGCGCATCATCAGGTAGTGAATGCTGCGGAGTAGTCCATCGCTATAGGCAAAATGAGGATCTCGAGCGAGCTGGGCGATGTACTCCACGGCGTCCCGATAGCCCTTGATTGCGCGCCAATCATCCCCCGCTGCTTCGAACGGCTCGGCTTCGTCCAGGGCAGCGGTGGCGTCGTCGTGGCTTACGTGGTGACCTTCGATACCGGTCGAGGCTCGTATGTTCCCCGCCGCTACCGACCTGCGCAGCAAGCCATGCCAGCGGAGTGGGTCGTAGAGCAGATGCCGGAGGTGGCGCTCGAGCTCATCGATCGAAGCCATCACCTCCCGCTCCCGGTCATCGAGAGGCGGAGCTTGGAACAACATATCCGTAATTCCTTGGTAAAGGGAGGATGTTCTCACATTAACGGAATATAGCTGTTGGGCAGAGGCCGGCTTGGAGAGCAAGATGTCCCGTTCGATGACTCGGAACGTCCGGATCCGACGACGGCCCTGCCCCCGAGTGTGGTCCTAGCCCTCGTCGTCTCCGGGATCGGTGGCGGTGATGCCCGCGTCGTCGCGTGGTGAGTCCGACTCCTCCACCTGGTGCTCCTCGAGGTAGGTCGACACGAAGGCCTGGATGATGGCCGCCGCCGGCAGGGCGATGAGAGCACCAACTATGCCCAGGAGGGCGTTGCCTGCCAGCACAGATCCAAAGGCAACGGCAGGGTGGATCGCCATGGTGCGGGCGGTGATACGGGGAGACAGGACCAGGTTCTCGATCTGCTGGTAGGCCACCAGCACGACTATCACTATCACAGTCGCCCGCACACTCACGGTCAGGGAGACCAGCACCGGCACAACGGCCGCCAGGTAGGTACCCACGGCCGGTACGAACTGGGAAACCACCCCCACCCAGATTCCCAGGGCGACCGCGTATGGAACCCCGATCATGCGGAGTGCCAGGTAGGTGAACACTGCCGACAGCAAGGCCAGCAGTGCGCGGGAATAGACGTAACCACCGGTCTTCTCGATGGCGATCTCCCACATCCTGGACACCTCGGCTTGGCGCTCCGGTCGGAACCGGGACAGCACCATGCGCCGGACCCGGGGGCCGTCAGCCAGCAGGTAGAAGCTGAATAGGGCGATGGTGAACAACTGCAGCACCACCCCCATCACCCGGCCACCTACACCTAGCACCCCGGTGGCGAGTGCGGTGCCGTAGCTCTGGATGGCCCCCTGGACGTCTAGGACTCCCGAGGTCAGGTTGGACAGGTTCAGGTCGAGCCCGAATCGGTCGGAGGCCAGCGCGCTCACACTGTCCAGCCAGGTGGGAACGTTGGAGACGAGCGATGCCACTTCGGTGACCAGTGGTGGCAGGGTGACCGCCACGAACACCAGTGCCCCGACCGCAGCCAGCACGAAGATCACCGCGGTGGCCAACACCCTCCGCCATCCCCGATCCGCCAGGAACTTGACACCGGGCTCCAGGGCGAAGGAGATGAACAACGAGAGCAAGAGCGAAATGAGCAGGTTGGTCAACCTGCCGACCGACCAGACCAGCACGTAGGTACCGAGGCCGGTGGCAACTATCAACACCAGCAGGCGGGGTATCCAGGGCGGCATTCCGTGACGATCGGGCAGTGGCTGAGGCATAGCGGAACCCTAGTAGGTGGTGACGCGTCGGCTGACCAGTGATGGGTAGCGCGTTGATAGAGTAGCCGCAGCTTCGACACGGGAGTGCCCTGGTATGGATCCACAAGGTTCACCCGTCGATGAAGTCGTGTGGCGGGCTTCCGATCATGACCTTGCTCGTTCCCGCACCGCCGAGTTCATGGCTCTGCAAGGAATCGACCGGTACCAGGGCCTGGTAACTCGCTCGATCGACGACATCGAATGGTTCTGGCAAGCAGCCACCGAATATCTGGGAATCCCCTTCTCCACTCCCTACCACACCCTGATGGACGTTACCGACGGACCGGCATTTCCCCGCTGGTTCTGTGGTGGACGGCTAAACCTGTCCGAAGCGTGTGTAGACCGGTGGGCCGCAGCGGATCCCCACCGGGTGGCTCTGGTGGCCGAGCGGGAAGATGGTCTGTGCCACACCTACAGCTTCGGCGAGCTCCTGGAGCTGGTGGAGCTCGCAGCGGGAGCGCTTAGGCAGGCGGGCGCTGCCAAGGGTGACACGGTGGCGGTCTACCTGTCCATGACTCCCGAGGCAGTGGTGGCAATGCTGGCTGCGGCCCGGATCGGGGCCATCTACGTGCCCATCTTCTCCGGTTTCGGCGCCGAGGCGGTCGC
Source organism: Acidimicrobiia bacterium (assembly GCA_965200835.1). GTDB lineage: Bacteria > Actinomycetota > Acidimicrobiia > Spongiisociales > Spongiisociaceae > JAPPFW01. The sequence continues at coordinate 2,399,047 of OZ241390.1, read as the reverse complement.
CTCCCGGCTGGAGGCCTCCAACCCGACGGTGATGGTGACCGCCGACGGTTACCTCCGCCGTGACCGGCCGGTCCGGATGAAAGAGGTGGCGGATCGGGCCATCGAGATGGCGGGAGTCGATCCGTCCGTCCTGGTGGTCTCCAACCTTGGACGCACTGACCTGCCCTGGACCTCGGGGCGGGACCGGCGGTGGGAGGAAATGTTGGACTCCGCCAAGCGAGTCCCCGCCCTGGCCGTCGATAGCGAGCATCCGGTGCTCCTGGCCTACACCTCGGGAACTACCGGTAAGCCGAAGGGGGTCGTGCATGTCCAGGGTGGGCTGACGGTCAAGCTGGCGGCGGAAGGAGCCTTCCACTTCGAGATCCGGCCCGACGATCGGGTGATGTGGATGACGGACATGGGCTGGATAATGGGTCCGTGGACCGTGCTGGCGGGTCTCGCAAACGGGGCAGCGATCGGTTGCTACGACGGCGCCCCTGACTACCCGACGCCGGGCCGCACCTGGGATCTGGTCGAATCGCTCGGTATCACGGTTCTGGGCATCTCGCCCACCCTTATCCGGGCTCTCCAACCTCACGGCGCCGACCACGCCGCCCGGGCCGACCTGTCCACGCTGAGGGCCTTCGGATCTACCGGCGAGCCCTGGAATCCCTCGCCGTGGTGGTGGCTGTTCCAAGAGGTGGGAAAGGAGCGCCGTCCGATCATCAACATCTCGGGTGGCACGGAAGTGGGGGCGGTGCTGGTGGGGACCAGCAGCCTCCAGGGAATCAAACCGACCTCCCTTGGAGGGCCGTCACTGGGAATGGCGGTGGATGTCTTCGACCAGGAGGGCCGATCGGTCTGGGAAGAAGTGGGCGAGCTGGTCTGCACCAAGACCTGGCCGGCCATGACCCGCGGCTTCTGGGGGGACGACGATCGCTACCTCGACACCTACTGGGGCAGGTGGCCCGACGTGTGGGTGCACGGAGATTGGGCCTCGGTCGATGAGGACGGGTTCTGGTTCTTGCACGGTCGCTCCGACGACACCCTCAACATCGCCGGCAAGCGGATCGGACCGGCCGAGATCGAGTCAGCGGTGGTAGCCCATCCGGAGGTAGTGATGGCCGCAGCCATCGGAATCCCCCATCCCGTGAAGGGAGAGGTGATAGCGGTGTTCGCCGTGCCCACGGGGTCAGTGGATGAAGCACGCCTGGCCGGCGAGCTGTCGGAAGCGGTGATAGCCAACTTGGGGAAGGCCTTCCGGCCCGCCGCCATCCGGATAGTGGGTGACCTCCCCCGCACCCGATCGGCCAAGATCATGCGCAGGGTGGTACGGGCAAGGGCCCTGGGGAAGGACACCGGCGACCTGACCAGCCTGGAAAATCCGGCCGCAGTCGAAGCGATCGGTCGTCTGACCCTCTAGCTGCCACCATGCCGACGCGCAGGGAGGTCGCCGACGCAGATCACGCCCCAAGAGGGCGTCCACCACGCTCAGACGTACTTGAACTGTCTTCCGTTGGCGGTTACATTGAACGGCGTCACACCCGGGTGACCGAGCATAGGGTCTCCAATAGGAGATGAGTTTAGGGGGGCCTTCGGGCCCCCCTATTTTTTGGAGATGGTTCCAGACCCGCGCCCACCGACCATACGTACCCGGCCAATCGCCGTCACGAGTCCGTGGCATCTTCGAATTGCAACCGCTGCCTCAACCCGTTCCCGTGACTGCGTGGCCAGTAGCCCTCATGGTGGAGCCGGCCCACGACGATTCCCGGATGGACTCCTAGTGATCTGGCAAGGGCTCTTACATCGTCCAGAGACCGGACCCGAATTAGGTCAGCAGTTCTGTCGGGCGGTATGAGGAATTCTTGGGCGAACCGATCGGCTTCCCGTTCCTCGGACGAGCTCTTGTCCTTGCCGCTAAGGAAGATCGATGGCTTGGTCTGATCGAGGATGTGCTTGGCCTCGTGGAAGAACGAGAACCAGAAAATGTCGCTCCAGCCCCACCTTATGCTGAGCTGGATCAAACCCTTTTCGGGCGTCAACCAGCGAGCCGCACCGTTCGTTCCCGCTCCAGTTACTCCCGGCACGGCCACGACCGCTACCCCGGCGTTGGCGCATAAACGCTCCAGTTCGGGCTGCCAAACTAGCGGATCCCTCTCGCGGGTCAGAGATCGTACCTTCCCGAGAGCCCTTCTGAAGGTCACCGGGTCCCAAGGCGCACAATCGATGGCTGCCGCCTCGATCTCCCCCATCCGCAACCAGACCGCCGCTGCCGCAATGTCGGCGTCACGCCTCCGGTTATCCTGAAGGATGCTTGTAGACCGTTGAGCTTCTCAGTCCAGGCATGCCGGTTGGCGACTCCCAGGAACCGGAGCGCTTCCCGGAGCCGGTGCGCTCTGTTGAGATCCTTAGTCAGGATTCCGAGCTTCACCATCGCTGTTATAGGTAGCTCATTGAGCATCGTTAAGTCACTCTCCGAAGTCACCATTTCGGCGAGGTGGGCCCGGCGCTCCTGGTAGTTGCTTTCCAGGTTCATCCAGAATCGGTGAGGCACATCTGTCACCTGATCGATCCGAAGCGCGACGTCGTGGCTCAACGGAACCTCACCCGTGAGGATCTGACGAACCTGCTCGACCGTCAGGTCTGTCTGTCGGGCCAGCTCGGCCGGAGCGACTCGTCGGTCATCGAGTATCTCCCGCAGGGTCTCACCGGGTGGTACCGCATAGTCCGGTGAGAATTTGAATCTGCAGGTAGCCACCTGTCACCTCCTTGACACTGGTGTTGCCGATACTCAGTGGTGGTCCACGAATTAAGGGAAAGCAGAAACAACGATATTCCGTTGCTAGATGTAGTACGGAGTGGTAGCGAATTGTGCGTTAGCTGATGTGTGGCTATTCGAACTCGGCGGTGCGTGATCCTAGTTGCCGGGCGTTTTCTTGGACCACCCTGCGGATCCGGTCGTCGAAGCCTTCGGGGGATTCGGCTTGGATCTCCAGGGTGATCCGGACACCTTTGCCTAGGTGGGCTGTGACGTTGGCCAGGATGTCATCCAGCTGGCGGACGCCGCGTACCCGGTCGAGGTCGAAGCAGGCGTAGAAGTGGCCCGGGGATGGTCGGCGCTGTGTCGAGACCGGAGATTGACGAGACGGGGTCGGTGAGGCCGCGGCCTGGGCTGGGTGCGGGGTGCTGGGATCCGGATCGGCGGGAGGGGGTGGAACCACATCGGGATGTACCAGGTATCCACTCCTGGCGGGCACGACCTGCTGGCCGCTCTTGAGGCCCTTCCACGTGTCACCCTCTCGGGCCTCGGCGTAGGCGAAGGTTTCTGATTCCCAAGCCAGATTGGCGGTCCCATCGCTGATCGCTCCGGCCAGCACCTGGAATCCTGCCAGCCTCGGCATGTAGGGATACCTGGTGTAGATCGACCACAGGTGGTTCACCTCGATGTCGCCCTCCTCGCTCCAGAGCCTCGCCCGGTCGTTGTCCAGGTCCATCCGCACCCGGATTCCCCCGTAGATGAGTTTCTCTTCGGATACCAGCCGGTTGGCCACCCGCTCGGCCAGACCGCCCTTGCCGGATGGCTTGGTCACGTGCCATTCGATCTCGGGCGTGCTCCCGGCTTCTGGCCAGGTGATAGGACGAACACGAAGGTCTCGTCGATCCTGGAGTTGGTGGTCCGATCGGTGTCCTCCTTCATGGTGGTGGCCTGCCTCTGCTGATGGGGCGTCAGGTTCAGTATCTCCACCTCTTCGGTGATGGACTTCCAGGCCAGATAGGAACGGGCCGCTTCCCTCAGCTCCTCCAACCTCTTGGTGGAGGCGGCCAGGAACATCAGCATGTTGCGATGCAAGCGCTGTCCGGCCGAACGTTGGAACAGGAGGTCTCTCGCAGCCCGCACCGCCGGGCTGTTCCGGTCGTTGGCGGTGTGAGCCGTCTCGGGTGACAGAATGACCAGCCGCACCCCGTACTCCTCGTCGGGCACGTCGCCCCGGACCGTCGGGGAACACGTGCACCCCGATGAAAGGACCACGCCTGCGCTCGGCGGACAGGCGCCGCCGGATCTCGGCATCGACCTCGACCACGTCGTAGTGGGTGGCTCGCTCCTGGGCCATGCGGGTCACGTTGGCCTGCAGCTGGTACCAGTAGGACTGCCCATCGATGTATAGATGGGTGGCTTCGCTGGACAGGTACCTCAGCGCATCGGAGAACTGGGTGGGCGGTTCGCCCGGCTGCGTACACCCCAGCAGTACCTGTCTGATGTCCACCCCCCGGTTGTTGTCGGGCCGAGGGGCTGATCCCATGTAGATGGTCCGAGCAACCCGGCGGGCCGCCGAGAACCGGCCGAAGGTCCGGTTCTGCTGGTCGAGCCGGAGCGGTAGGGAGTTAGGTCCGTCCACGTCCCGCTTGATGACCGGATCCCACCCGTCCTCCAGATACTTCTTGAGCTCGGCCACCAGCGCCGGCGAGTCCATCGGAAGAGTGCCGGGCATGATCAGGAGGCTGCGGTCCTGGCGGGTCCACAGCTCGGAGATCACCTCGGCCATCAGCCGGAGCGCTCCCCGGGTGCGCTGGAACTTGTCCAGGGCCGACCAGTCCTCGAACAGCCGATCGAACAGCTCGGGATGGATCGGGTAGGAAAGCTCCATCCGCTGCTGGTAGCGACCCTCGTCGACCCCCATCGGAAAATAGCGCTGATGTTTGCGGTAGAAGTTCAGGTAGGCCCTGATCACCCCGTCCCGGACCCGGGCCTTGGCGGGCGAGATAGGATCGAACAGGCGGCGTCGGACGATCTCGAGGCTCTCATCCGGACTGGCGGGCTGCCACTGGGTCGCCGTGCGGTTGACCACGTTCTTGAGCAGCTCCAGAGCCTCACGGCCCCGGTCGCCTCCCACTTCGATCACCGACGAGGGGATGGCGATCAGCACCACCACCTTGTCGACTGCCGAAGCCGCTTCGGTAAGAGCCTGGGCGAAGGTGAATTGCGTGTCGAAGTCCCCGCCCGCACCCCGTTCCCGGCCCGGGTCGCGGGGCAATTGGCGGGCATAGGCCACCCATTCGTCGATCAGCACTACCGCCGGACCGTAGGCTCGGAACAGGTCCCGCAGCTTGGCCCCTGGGTTGGTGGCGGCCGCGTCGTCCCCGGCCACCAAGGAGTAACCCTCCTCGCCAACTAGCTGGTAGGCGATCTCGCCCCAGATGGTGTTGACCACCTGGCCGTCCGGCTTGGGCTTGGGATCGGTGGGCGACATGGACTGGCCGACGAATACCGCTCGGTTGATCTGCCTGGGCAGGTCGATGCCTTCCGCGCCCAGCATCTCCCCCACCTCGGCCAAGCTGGCTGGCGGGACACCACTGGCCAGGTGATACAGAGCGATCAGGCTGTGGGTCTTGCCGCCTCCGAAGTTGGTCTGCAGCTCGATCACCGGAGCGCCCCCCGCCCCGGCCAGGCGACGGGCCGCGCCGGTCAGGAGCTGGCGGAGCCCTTCGGTCAGGAAGGTCCGGCGGAAGAAGGCTTCCGGATCCTGGTACTCCCAGGCCGCGTCACCGGACCACACGTCGTAGAGGTCGGCGGCGAACTCCGACTGGGCGAAACGCCCACCCGCCACGTCGGGATGGGGCTGGATCACCTCCCGCCAGGGTGTAAGCCCAGCCTGAGGACGGCTCTCGGTGGGCCGGGCGGCGATCTTGCGATACTCGGAGCGGGCCTCGGCCTCGAAGCGCTGCCGGTTGAGCTGGTCGCGCTGCTGCTTGACGCGCTTCTGCCGCTCCCGGTCCCCGAAGGCTCCCAGCAGCCGCTCAATGGTGTCCAGAGCGCGGTAGGTGTCGTCAGTGGAGAACGATTCGTTGTGGGAGTGCCGGTTGCGGACTCCCACCATCTCCGACACCAGGTTGCGTTCGGCCTGGCTGAACTGATGGCGCCAGATGTCGTACCAAGTGGCACCGATCCCCTTCAGCAGGAAAGCCAGATCATCGGTGGAGGGCTTACGGTCGGGATGTTTGAGCTCCCATTGGTGATAGCCAGCCAGTCCTGGCCGTAAAACCCCGACCAGACCCGCTCGCAGTAGGGCTTGAGACCGTCCCGAAGTTCCAGCAGGCAGCGTTGCAAACGTTCGTGGTTGGCTACGACCATGGTGCCGGAGCCTCCTTACCCGAATAGGCAGCGACCCACAACACCTTCACAACATCGACTCCTGGCGTACATCGGCGGAGGCCGCGAGGCGAGTGAGCTCGGGCCAGGCACTCACTAGCATGTTGTAATCAACTGCTAGCTTGGTCCAGCCCTTCTCGTCACACACCTGGTAGAGCAGGTATGCCAGCCTGCGAGCCCGGTCGGCTTGCCCACCCAACTGTCGTAGCAGCTGCGCCGCGGGCTTTTCGCCCTGGTCAAGTCGCCGGATGAGCTGCTGGACAGCTCGCCAATCGGAACGGTGGGGATCGTCGGCCGGTGACCAATCCTCTGACAGCTCATCACGCTCGAGAAGCCTTACCCGCCCAAGACGCGATTCGGTAATCCCGGCTGCTACCACCTGCGATTCAGTGGTGACCATGGCTTTGAACAGCACCTCGGCATCCCCGAACGGACCCGTGCCGTGGCCGAACTGGCGGAACCAGGTGAGCGCAAAACGACTTTCGTCGTCCAACTCGCCTTCCTCTCGGGTAAGGATCTCTTCAAGGGTCTGATTGATCAGGGCCAAGGCGGTACGTACCGTCATCATGTCCCCACTCGCTTCCACCACTCTCCGGTAACGCGAGAACACCCTCATACCAGGACCGATGACCGATTGGGCCATGTCCACGGGCGAGATGTTCTGGTCCTGAAGCAAACGCACTGCCGCCGGTAGTTCCGCATGTAACGCCGCCAAGAACCCACCCCTCGTTTGTAACCGGGCACCGGACGGGCGGGGACGGCAAGCCAGCACGATTGACGACGCCAAGGCTGCTGACCCAGTGGCACGTAGCCTGTTGGGCATTTCGGTTCGTACGGGCCAGGTGGCGGTGATCTGAAGTTCTGAGTCAACTAGCCCTTGGAGAAAAGCCTCCCAGCCGGTAATGGCTCTTCCTTGTTTGGTTGTCTGTTGCTTGTAGGCGTAAAAGATAGTAGCCGGACATTCAGGATTCTGTACGTTGGCTATACGAGCCCATACCTCGGCCATTCCCTCTTCAAAGTGCTCTCGGACAGCTTGTCTAGATCCGGACCGGTACGGGTTCGCCACCAGTTCTTCCGCCTTCGGAGTAAGCAGAGTGGCGCATTTATCTGGCCATATGTCCCTGAGATTATGCCTTAACCAGACGTAGAAATAGTCGGATAGATCAGCATAAGGAACGTTATCATAATACGGTGGATCAGTACCTACCATCGGCTCCTCAACCTCACCTAGTCTTGTCAATGCATCGCGCTGTAGTACCTCACCAACCTGTATACTATGTGATGTTGACACGATAGCTTTCTGTACCCACGATACCTGACGCAACCAGTTACCTGTAGAGGATGAGAACGGATTGGCCTCCGTGTAGTCCGATGTGATGGGAATGGCTTGGCGGCCAAAGGTGTGGCTGATGAGTTCTTTGTTATTGTGCCAAATACACACGTTCGACCAGTAGTCAGCACATCTATCGATTACAAAGGCAAGATAAGTCTGTATTGCATCGGCATACGCTTGTGCACCCGATCCCCCATTGCGAAGACCAGTACTATCACTCTGCAAGCCAGCCCGTTGGGCATGATCTCTAATCAAGGTCCGGGTTTCCCCCAACAAGTCTGAAAATGTCGTAAGAGCTACTAGTTGGCGGTCAGTGAAAAGGGAGTCTGTTGTCTTATACCCATAAAGAGGAGCTCCCATATATTGTGAGTTCTCAGATAAGTAGCCGGATGGGACGTGAGAAGGACGAGCTACTAGTGGAACTTCTACCGGGGATAGATAGACCCTACCATGAGGGTGACCTTCAGCTACCACTGCGATCAGATCACTGTTAATCCTACGCTTAAGTCCTTCCTGCTTGATGTAATCTTTTGGTATGACTGAGCCGGTTACTATACAAGTTCCTACTCCCCGATATACACTCCCTCTCTCTGGAGGTGTACCACCGACACGTATCCGATAGGTAATAGTTCTTGTCCGACGATTGATCTGTGGTTCCACCCATATAGCCAGCTTATTCTTCTTAGGCTTTCGGAGAATCCAGGACTTAACAAGAGGCACACGCCCGTTCCATGCCGGATCGGGTGAGCTGATGGTTCGGGCCCAGATCCAGGCCATTACGTTCGCTTCTCGCCCACCCTGGCTGGAAGGAAGTGTGACTTTCGGATAGAGTCTCCCGATCTTCTCAAAGGCGTTTTGACGCATCCAACGACCGTAAAAGGCCACATCCTCTGCTAACCCCTGTGCCCCCACCCAAGTCTTCAACCTTGACCCAGCTCTCGCCTCGGGATTCACCGGAGCCAAACCTCTAAAGCGCGACGGGATCTCTACGAGCCCCTTGGAGACAAGAGCGGCTACCGGATTGAGGTCACCTCCATACGACGGCAGCCCCAACCTGGCTGCCTCCAGCGAAATACCCCCCCCCGCAGAAAGGATCCAGGAAGTTTGGAAGGACGCCACCACATGACGCTTCAATCTCGGACCGGGCCTCTGCTAGAACCTGCGGATCGTTTGAGTTCTTCCAGATCACGAGCCGCTCCAGAATGCCGAACAGTCTCTTTCGTTCGACCGCCTGATCTTTCTCAGTCGGAAACTGGTCGGGATGCGCAGACGGATCATCCACGAGAGATGCCCATAACACTGCTCTCGCCGCCGCCAGCGGACGCCGCCGCCCACCACAAGTGCAAAGTCGAAGGATGCCCATGACGGATCGACTTCTCCCGGGCCGATGCAGCGCTGATGGCCTTCAACGGCAACGCCACTTCAATTAGCTTGCGCTTGTATGGAGTAGTCATCGGGGTGTCACCGCTTCGTTGGCCAGATCCGCTACTTGGAGGGGTAGATAGCTCTGCGGGAAGTGCAGGTGGTAGTTGTCGAAGGGACGCACTAGGTAGTTCACCGTGGGGTGGGCATCCGGATCGTGTGGCACTTCGACCACGGCGAGGCGGAACCGCTCGGGGTTCTGTTTGCCCTGGCGGACCTGCACGGCGCTGACTCGGATCTCGGGGGTAGTGGGAAGATGTCCTTTCACCTCGATGAAGTAGCGGATACCTGTCTCGGGGTCGAGCGACAGGATGTCGAACCCCGGATTGTTGTGCTGTTGCTCCTCGGGAATCCTACCCAGCGTGCACTCCGCCTGCATGACCGCTGCCACGGCCCGCCGGTCGGTGGCGGCGGTCTCTTCCGGGAGCAGAGGCGGTCGCCACCCACCGTGCATTACGGTAGCTAATAGCCCACGGGGGATGACCAGAGCGGCAGTAACACCTTGGGAGGCTGGCTGGCCAGATTAGCTTCGGCCTCCAGCTCCTTCAGGCGCACTTGCTTGCGCTCGGCTAGCTCGTCGGCCCGGCGCCGGGCATGTGCGGAACTCACTTGTCGTCGCTTCCTCGCACCTTCCATTTCCTGTTGCTTGAGCTCGGCCCCGCGTCGGTCCCAGTAGCGGATCTCGGTGTCGAGGCGCCGTTCTACCGCTCTGCGTACCCTGCCAACCCTGATCTGGTTCAGCGTCGCCACCTCTTCGAAGTGGGGGGTAGCCAGACTCGATATCGCCCATGCCTGGGCCACTTGTTCCACCTGACCCTCTGCCCAGGAGTGGTCGACACCGTCAGCTACCGGACCGACTTCTTCCTCCGTCAGGGCCCGATAGTTCAGGTAGGGATCGGCCCCCGGATCGGTGACATTCCCGTCCCGGTCGACCTCCACGAACTGAAACCGCCTTGACACCGTATGCCTACGACCACCGGCCCCCTTCCGGCCGTCGGTGATGGCATGGTCCAGGTACACGAGCACCCTCGGGACGTCGCTGGGATCAGACTCGTCCACCAGAATCGCCCCGGCATCGAGGGTGGTGCCGCAGTCGTCCAGGACAGTGTCGATGAGGGCGGAGAGAAGCGGATGCCCGGCGGCTATCAACTCGGCCCGGGGTTTGCCGTCGACCCCCTCGACCAGCTCCTTGTGGAAGGTCACCCGTTCGTAACGCGAGTGGACGGGACCGTGCGCCCGGGCCTGGCGCTGCTCGGAGCGCACCTTGGCAGGAACTCTGGTCACCTCGAACCGTCCCTGCTCGCGGCGGGCCATCCGGCCGCGGGTGTGATCGAGGGCCGCTGAGAAAAAGGCCGCTATGAAACCCGGCTGGAGCTTCCGGGCCTGCGCCCGCTCCATCCGGTCACGGATCTCACCGAGATCCCGGTCGGACATGATCTCCGGGGCCAGCGCCTGTTCCTCGAGCAGATCCTTCAGCCGGGTGCCCGCGTCGCCTTCGATGATCTGGTGCGTGCGGGCCGTCGCCGCTGGCCGGTCGCTGTATCGGATGGCATCGAGCAGTGCCTTCTGGAGGGATCGGTTGATCTGGGGATCTCCCAATACGTCGTAGACCTGGTCGCCATACACCTGGCGCTGCTGCTCGATCTTGGTGAGGAGCCGGTCGAATACCTTGCCCTCGCGGGTGTTGTGGGCGACCAGGTTCCACAGGAAACAGGTCCGAGACTGGCCGATCCGATGGATCCGGCCGAAGCGCTGTTCGATCCGGTTGGGGTTCCAGGGAAGGTCGTAGTTGACCATCAGGTTGGCCCGCTGGAGGTTGACCCCCTCCCCAGCGGCATCGGTGGCTACCAGGATCAGCGCGGTCGGATCATTGCGGAAGCGGTCCTGCACCAGGCGGCGGTCCTCCCGCTTCATGCCGCCGTGAATGTTGACCACCGCCTCGGTACGGCCCAGCAGGGTACGGATACGATCGGTCAGGTAGCGCAAGGTGTCCTTGTGCTCGGTGAACACCAGCAACTTCTGGGGAGGATCACCGCCCTGGAACTTGTCCGACTGGAGGAAGTTGGCCAGCTCGTTCCATTTCCGGTCCACCCGTGAGCTACGCACCTCTCCGGCGTGGCGTTCCAGACTGTGAAGCCAGGCCAGTTCGTGCTCCAGCTCATCGGCTGTGGCCTGGGCAGTCGCAGCGTCCAGTCCGGTGTCCTCCAGCGCTTCGAGGTCTTCCTCGCCGTACTCGTCGAAGTCGAAGGCTTCCGACCGGATGGACTGCATCCAGCGGGGAAGTTTCAGCTCGTCGGCGGGTTGGCTCTCCCCCGCTGCCATCCGCCGGAGGATGGCCAGTTGCTTCTCGACCCGCTCGCGGCGCCGGCGGAGCGACTGGTAGATGGCTTCCGGAGAGGAAGCCAGGCGCCGTTGCAGGGCGGCCAGCGCGAAACCCATCACGAATCCCCGTTTGTCGCCCCCTTCCCGCAAGGCGTCCGCCCGGTTCATCCCCTCTCGGACGTAGTCGGTGACCGCTTCGTAGAGACGCTCCTCCGGGTAGCTCAGGTCGTAGTAGAGGCTCTCGGCTCTTCGCTCGGGGAACAGCCGTTTGCCCTCGAAGGTGAGCAGCTTCTCCTTCACGTAGCGGCGCATCACGTCCGACGTGTCGGGCATCCCACTGCTCATGCCCGCACGACCCCCGAACCGATCCGGATCGAGCAGGCTCATGAACAGCAGGAACTCCTCGTGTTTTCCGTTGTGGGGAGTGGCGGTTAGCAGCAGCAGGTTCCGGGTCTGGTCCCGCAGCTGCTCGCCCAGTTGGAACCGTTTGGTCTTGTCGATCTTGGTTCCGTAGCGATGGGCCGCCATCTTGTGGGCTTCGTCCACGATCACCAGATCCCACTCGGCCTGGGCGAGCTTGGCCTTGAGATCCTCACTCCGGGCCACCTGGTCCATCCGGGCGATCAGCAGGTCACGTTCCAGGAACGGGTTGGCGGTTAGCGAGGTTTCCACCATCTGGCGGGAGAGGATCTCGAAATGCAGGTTGAACTTGTCCCACAGCTCCTCCTGCCACTGCTCGACCAGCGACCCGGGCGCCACCACCAGGCAGCGGGACAGGTCACCCCTCACCCTCAGTTCCTTGATGTAGAGGCCGGACATGATCGTCTTGCCCGATCCGGGGTCGTCGGCCAGCAGGTAGGACAGGGGTTGGCTAGGGAGGAGATGCTGGTAGACCGCCTCGATCTGGTGGGGTAAGGGATCGATCCCGGAGGACTCCACGGCGGTAGGGATCGAACAGATGGGCCCACTGGATGCGTCTGGCTTCGGACGCCAGCCGGAACTCGTCGCCATCGGCGTCGAAGGACCACCTCCGGTCGGGAGCCACTTCGAAGCCTTGGGCGTCCTCAGCGGATACCAGCTTCTCGCCGAGCGTGCCGTCCCCGGATCGATAGATCAGGTTGGCCATCTTCCCGCCATAGGGGATGGAGGCCACCACCACGACCGGACCACCGGAGCTCACGCCTGACAAGCGCATGCCCTGTTCGATATCAGCCAGATCCATGGCCATAGTCCTCCCACCGCCAGCGCGTCGTTGCTTGGTCAGTTCTACCAGCACACTGTGACACGTCTCCCCCGGGGAACTTCGTGGAATCCGCAAGCCGGGTTTTGGAATTCGCAAAGCGGCTCCGCGGCGTGCTCGAAGACTCGGCGGATCCGAAGTCAACCCTTAACGTTCACTGTCCTGCTGCTCCATCACATAGCGGGACACCCGGACGATCTGCTCGTCGGTCAGGGCTCCTCGGAAGGACGGCATCCGGCCGATGCCCGCCGAGATGGACTGCACGAAGTAACGCTCCGGCATACCCAACGAACGAGCGTCCTCCCCGACCAAAGGCAGGCCGGTACCGCCTCGCAGGTCCGAGCCATGGCAGCGGGCGCACACCTGCACGTATATCTCCTCGCCAGTGGCGTCCTCCGCCACTCCCCCACCCCCGCACCCATACAGTACGACAACCAGAACGCAGACCAACGCCCGCCTCATCAACCCAGGGGCCTTCACCATCACGACTCCCGCCGACCCCGGATCAGGTTGAGGTAGTTGTAGATGGTGATCCGGCTGACGCCCATCAGATCGGCCACATCCTCGATCGACTTGCGGAGCCGGAAGGCCCCACGCTCATCCAACAGGCGAACTGCCACCTGCTTGTCGACCCTTCCCAGGTCGGCCAGCCTTCCGCCCAGTTCGGTCTCGACCTGGGCGACCATCCGATCCAGAACATCGTGGAGGGTGAGGAGGCGGACTCCGGCCACTACTTCCCCTTCCCAGACGAGGGGGATGGCGTTTTCGTCCACACCGGACCGGTCCACTATCTCAGCGCCGACCGCTTTCGCCACCGGCCGGACCGCCTCGATCAGCGGATGCTCGCCTGTCATGGGGTGATGGTCATGGTCACCGTCACCCGGCTGGCTCCGGCGTCCATGGCAGCCCCAACACAACCGGCGGCGGCTTCGAACACTTCAGGAACCGAACCCTCGATGGCCGTGCCGAAGGGGCCTATGTCGGGTGCATGGGGCGTGAGGGCTTCGATGGCCGCCTTGACATGGGGACCGGGGTTTCCTTCCTCGAAAGGTTCCACTGTGAACTCGGCGCGGGCGGGCAATCATGCTCCTCGAGTCGACCACACCTAGCGTATACCGACTCGCCGGGCCAGCGGCACAGCGCGAGAATGACCGCCTCCGACCGGAAAACACGTTGCACGAATCCGGTTTTTTTGACAAAATGTAAAAGTAGCGCGTGCCTCCGGAGTGCTCGTCGGTGTATCCAGGATCCGGTGGGAGGATGTCATGACCCTGACGGCTAGCAGGACAGTGGGTTTCAGACTCAACGGAGCGGATGTCTCGGTCCGAGCCGACCATCCCCATCTGCTGTCGGCCCTCCGGGAGGAGCTCGATATCACCTCCGCCAAGGACGGCTGCGCTCCGTCGGGCCAGTGCGGTTGCTGCACGGTGCTGGTTAACGGGAGGGCCCTGGTGGCGTGCGTCCTGTCGCTCGACAAGGTCGCGGGCAAGGAGGTGGTCACCCTCGAGGGCTTCCACCCGGTGGAGCGGGATCGCCTGGCCTCGGCCTTCGCAGTCACCGGCGCATTGCAGTGCGGGTTCTGCACTCCCGGAATACTGGTGCGAACCAAGGCACTGATCGACCAGAAGGGCTCCCGACTCAAGCGGCGGATCACGGCCGGTCGGCTGGGGGCGCATCTGTGTCGCTGCACCGGCTACACCAAGATCTTCGACGCGGTCGACATGCTGGTGGCCGGAGAGATTCCGCCGATGGAGACTTCGGGCGGGATAGGCAAGTCCGGCATCAAGTACGAGGGCTACGAGCTGGCTCTGGGGGATCGGGACTACATAGACGACATCCGCTTCGACGGCATCCTCCACGGAGCACTACGCCTCACCGACCACGCTCGGGCCGATGTCTTGAGGATCGACACCAGCGCGGCTGAGGCGATCCCCGGAGTCGAGGCCGTTTTCACCGCGGCGGATGTGCCGGGAGAGCTGCGGGTGGGGCTGATTCACAAGGACTGGCCGGTGATGATCCCCGAAGGCGGCCGGACTTCGTACTACGGGGACGTGCTGGCGATCGTGGTGGCCGATGATCGACTGGCCGCCCGAGAAGCTACCGAGGCTATCGAGGTGGAATACCGGGTGCTGGAGCCCTTCACCGATCCGGCGAAAGCGGTGGCTTCCTCCGAGGATGCGGTGTGGGGTCTGGAGGGGAACGTCCTGTCCGTCTCCAAGTATGCGCGGGGTGACTTCGACTCCGCCTACCGCTCCTCGCCTTACCGGATCCATGAGACGTTCGTGACCCAGCGGGTGGAGCATGCCTTCCTGGAACCCGAGTCGACCCTGGTGGTGCCGGCGGGGAACGGGCGGTTGATGCTCTATTCGGGCGGTCAGGGAGTGTGGGACGACCGGGACCAGGTGGCCTCGGTGCTGGGTATCGACCCTTCTCTCATCACCGTGGAACTGGTTTCCAACGGGGGTGCGTTCGGGGGCAAGGAGGACATGGCCAACCAGGCCCAGACCGCCCTCGCTTCCCACCTGTTGGGCCGTCCTGTCAAATGCACCCTGTCACGGGAGGAGTCGCTGCGCATCCATGCCAAGCGGCATCCGATCGAGATCGAGCTGTGGGCAGCCTGTGACCGCCACGGCCGGCTCACCGCCCTCAAGGCCCGGATGCTCGGTGACTCCGGTCCGTATGCCTCGGTGGGCATGAAGGTGTTGGAACGGGCGGCGGGTCATGCTAGTGGCCCGTACGTGGTGCCCAACATTGATGTGAAGGCGGTGGCCGCTCGGACCAACAATCCGGTGTGCGGTGCCTTTCGTGGGTTCGGGGCCAACCAGGCGCAGTTCGCCATGGAAGGGGTCATGGATCGCTTGGCGGAGCAGGTGGGGATCTCGGGGTGGGAGATGCGCCACCGCAACGCCATCCGTCCGGGCGTGGTGTGGGGACCTGGTCAGGTGATGGACGACGGCTGCCAGGGGGCTGTGGAGTGCCTGGAGGCCGTGAAACCCCACTATGACGCGGCAAGAGCGGCTGGTAAGGCGGTGGGTGTCGGCCTCGGTCTGAAGAACAGCGGTTTGGGCAACGGGTTCAAGGAAGTGGCCCGGGCGGTGGTTCGGTTCACCCGGAGTGGGACCGTGGAGGTGCGGCACTGCTGGACGGAAATGGGCCAGGGTATCCACACGGTGGCCCAGCAGGTGGCGGCGGAGGAGCTGGGCGTCGATCCCAAATCGATCCGGGTGCTGGTTGACACCAGCCGGGAGCTGGGGGCGGGCCAGACCACCGGGTCACGGGGGACTTTGATGGGAGCGGGAGCGGTGCAGGCCGCCTGCCGGGCAGCCGATGCAGGGGGGAGATTGCCCGGAGTCGACTACCACGGCGAGCATCGGGTCGATTGGACCAACTCTCTCAAGGAGGGGCTGGCCAACCCGACCATCCACTCTGCCTTCGGTTACGCCGCCCAGCTGGTGATCGCCAACCCGAGGACCGGGCGGATCGAGCGGGTGGTCGCCGCGCACGATGTGGGGAAGGCGATACATCCGGTGCTGTGCGAGGGCCAGATCGAAGGTTCGGTCCACATGGGCCTCGGGTATGCCCTGACGGAGGAGTTCCCGGCGGACGACCAGGCCCGACCCACCAACATGACGTTGCGCAGCCTGGGGATCATCCGACCCAAGGACATGCCACCGGTCGACGTGATCCTGGTGGAGGTTCCCCAGCCTCGTGCCCCGTACGGCATCAAGGGAGTCGGCGAGATCGGTCTGGTCCCGACCGCCGGTGCGGTAGCGGCGGCCCTGCATGAGGTGGATGGGCAGTGGCGCAATCGGCTTCCGATGGCTGTGCATCAGCCGATCGCCCGGCGATGAATGCTGCGAATGTCACTCCGGGGCTGGTGTGCGCCCATCATCATCTGTATTCGACCCTGGCCCGAGGCATGCCCGCCCCGCCGGAGACGCCCACCAACTTCCAGGAGATACTGGAACAGATCTGGTGGCGGCTGGACACGGCCCTCGACCTGGAGATGATCCGCTGGTCAGCCATGCTTGGCGCCCTCGAGGCGCTGGAGTCGGGCACCACCGCCATCGTGGATCATCACGAGTCGCCCAATGCGATCGAGGGAAGTCTGTCGGTGATCGCAGAGGCGTGCGCCGAGGTGGGGGTGAGGGTGCGGACCTGCTACGGGGTGACCGACCGGCATGGCCCCGACAATGCCCGGCGAGGCCTGGAGGAGAACCGGCGGTTCCTGTCGGAAGGGGGCGACGGGATGGTGGGTATCCACGCCGCCTTCACCTGCGAACAGTCGACCCTGGAAAAGGCTGCCGCCCTAGGCGACGAGTTCGGAGTGGGAGTGCACGTCCATGTGGCCGAGGGTCCGGAGGATCGGGATGCTCCCCAGCGCCTGGAAGGGCTGTCCCAGGACTCCTGGCTGCTCGCCCACGGTGTCCATTTGCCCACCGACCACAGCTTGGCCGGGACCATCCTGCACAATCCCCGTTCCAACCTCAACAACTCGGTCGGGTACGCCGATCCGGCCCGGTTTCCCAACCCGACCGCCCTGGGGACCGATGGGATCGGGGCCAACATGATCGAATCCTTTCGGCTGGCCTACGTGATGCATCGGTCGGTGGATGTGACCGCCAGCCCGGAGACAGCCTGGAGCTGGCTCAGGACCGGCTGGGACCTGTTCCCCGAATGCCGCAACGATCGGGTGACGTGGAGCTACAACCCGATGGATCCCTGGCATGTGGCCTTCACCGCCGGGATCCGCCCGCTGAAGGTCGAAGTAGACGGCGAGGTGGTTTACCAGGACGGCTCCCCCACCAAGGTGGACGCCGAGGAGGTTCGTGCCAAAGCCCGCGAACAAGCAACCCGACTCCACGCCCGGCTATGAGGCTGTTCCACCGCCGCGACCGCCAGTCCCGGCTGAAGGTGATCCTGATCCCGCGAAGTGCCCAGCAGGCAAAGAGGTCGCTGCACTGCGCCGACCTTCGCCGAGCCGCAGATGCGCCGGCACCGGTGATCCACTGCCAGCGACCAAACCCCGAGAACGCGAAAAACCGCCCCACGCCCACTACATCTGGACCCTCCCCCGCCACCACCTGTCCGAGTCTGTGGGCGCGTCGCCTTAGCCTCCGGGAGGCGCCTCTCAGTGAGATGAACCCGATGCGGTCGGATGGACGTCCGGTACCGGCCGACGGTGTCTTGGCAAATGACAAGCTACCCCAGGTGTGTGACACGTTGGGTTTCGACCATGACATTTGGCTGACCGGGCGCCAATCCCGATGGGCGTCGCGAGGGACGGACACGGGGGCGGAGCAATGACAGACACTCATGAGGAGCTCACTCCGTTCGGACTGTCCGACCTGCTGGACCGGATCGCCTACGAGTGGGAGTCCCGCCGGCGGATCTTCGATCTCCCTATCGCCCGGTTCTTCAACGTGTCCGACGGACCCGACATCTCGATCGACTTCCTGGGCAGGCCGGCGGCCACCCCTGTAGGACCGGCGGCTGGACCACACAGCCAGATGGCTCAGAACATCGTGCTGTCGTGGTTGGCGGGCGGGCGGCTGATGGAGCTCAAAACGGTGCAGATCCTCGACGAGCTGAAGATCGGGCGACCGTGCATCGACATGGAGACCGTCGGCTACAACATCGAGTGGAGCCAGGAACTGAAGATCCCCCAGTCGCTCGAGGAGTATGTCAAGGCCTGGATGATCCTCGAGATGCTGCGTCAGTGGGACGAGCTCACCCCCTATATCGGCCACGATCCCGGTCCGCACATCTTCGACCTGTCGGTCGGTTACGACCTGGCCGGGATCTCCACCGATCAGGTGGCCTGGTTCATCGACTCCATGATGGATGCCACAGAGGAGATCAAGCGGTTGCGTCCCGAAATAGACGGCGCATTCTCCCGGTATCGGGACCTGGACTTCCCATCGCGGATCGCCGACACGGTGACGCTGTCGACCTTCCACGGATGTCCCCCCGATGAGATCGAATCGATCACCAAGCATCTCATCACCCGACACGGGCTGGACGTGATCGTGAAACTCAACCCCACCCTGCTGGGATTCGATCGGGTCCAGGAGATCGTGCAGCGCACTCTGGGGTACGAATCGACGGTGCTACGCCAGGCCGACTTCGACAACGACCTCCAGTTCGATCGGGGCCTGGAGCTGATCCGGGAGCTGGACCGCTTCGCCACCGAACACGGACGGCGGTTCGGCATCAAGCTCACCAACACGCTGGTCGTGGAGAACACCAAGGGGTTCATGCCCGACGAGACCATGTACATGTCCGGACCACCTCTGCATGTCGTGTCCACCACACTGCTGGGCGAGCTACACCGAGCCCTGCCCGGCATGCTCAAGGTGGAGGGTCAGGATGCGGACATCCAGGTCTCGTTCTCGGCCGGCATCACCAAGGAGAACCTGGCCGATGCCGCCGCTCTCGGCCTTGCTCCCATCACCATCTGCTCCGACCTGCTCAAGCCGGGTGGCTACGGGCGGCTGAAGCCCATGCTCAAGAATCTGCAGAACGCGATGACGTCAGCGGGAGCGGCCTCGCTGACCGAGTGGCAGACCTACCGTGGCTCGCTGTCCAACGGGATGGGAGCGGTGGCGGGCTACATCACCACCCTCCACGATCCGGCCACCAACGGCCGGTACACACTGGCCGGCAACTCGAAGCTGCCCCGGGCGGTGGACCACGAGCTGCAGATGTGGGGGTGCGTAGCCTGCAACTTCTGCGTGACCGTGTGCCCCAACGATGCCTTCTTCCGGATACCGACCCCACCCGAACTCGATGCGGTGGGACTCCAGCAATACCTGGTGCTGACCGAGTTGTGCAACGAGTGCGGGAACTGCATGGTCTTCTGCCCCGAGATTGGCGATCCGGCGGTCATCAAACCCCGCCTCTTCCTGTCCGAACACCGGTTCCAGCAGGAGACCGAACAGGCCTTCCTGGTTCATCAGGATCCTGATGGCTACTGGGTGCAACCCAACGCGGCCGGTGCGCAGTGGACGGGTGACCTGCTCCTGCTATTGAACGGCGCCGAGGGGTTCATACTGCCACCCTCCGAGAAGGGCGTTCGGCCCTAACAGATCAGATTCTCGCCCAGCCCGGGGACAAACGCTCACCGGTTATGCAAGTGGCGGGTCAGGGAGTCCCCGAGTCGCTAACTCTGCCCCAACGCCTTGGCCAGGAACGTTGCCATCTGATCCCTACGTACCGGCCTTTCGGGACAGAACCGGTCGGGACCGGCGGCGCAACCGGCGGTGATCTGCGCGGCCCTGATCGTCTCAACAGCCACCGCATAAGGGTCGTCTACGGGCACATCGATGAACACCCCCGACGGTGTGTCGATGCTCGCCAGACCGGGAAACGCCCTCGTAAGGAACACAGCCATCTGGCCTCGGTTGACCGGCGAGTCCGGCCGGAAGGTCCCGTCCGGATATCCGGCAGTGATCCCCAGTTCGGCCAGACGTTCCACATACGCTGACAACCCGACGTTTGCCGGCACATCCGAGAAACGGGACCGTCGGGAAGGGGGCGGATCGCCACCGTCGACTGCCCGCACCAGGAACATGGCCATTTCACCGCGAGTGATCGGCCGATCGGGGCAGTAATGCCTCAAGTCCGAGTCGCAAGGAACCGCCACCGACAGGTCAGCCAGCCGGTCGATGTTCGGTTCGTGGACGTTCCCGTCGTCGTCGGCGAACTGTCCCCGATGAGGTGGGCCAACCCACAATTGGAAGCGGTCACCGACCCGTTCGACAACGTCTACCCGATACCCGTCGACAGTCAACGTGTCGCCCGGACCGTAAACATGATCTGTCCACTGGCGTACTGACCGACCGTCGTCGCTCGAAGGTGGTGGGATTTGACTGGTGCGGCGCTCCGTTGTCGTGCACGACAAACCTTCCCTCTCGGCATCACAGGCGATAGCGCGCTGATCCACCCGGTACACCTCGACCCCTTCAACTGGCAGCCCCCGGTCGTAGCCCTCTCTCAGCCTCGCTCCCAAGGTGACGAACCGGCCCGGCTGGCCGGACGGAAGCACCACCATCTGGGTGCCTGTCACGCCGGGCGGACTGAGTAGGTAACTGGTGGGTTGACCGCTGTGAACCTTCACCGTCTCTAGAGGGAGCCATCCCGCGGCGTATCGGTTTATCGCGATGGTTCCAGCGCTGATCCCATCCGGTCCCGAGTATTCCACGCCCGGCACTTGGGACATGAGATCCATTGGGTTGTCGTATTCGTCAGAATCCAACTCCAGATCCTGTACCCAAGCCGGTAGTTGCCGGTTACCGCCATACGAGTGCGGCCAACCCAACGCATGTCCGACCTCGTGGGCTATGGCCTCAAATCCAACACTCGACCGTACGTAGGGTGCTGGTGCGTGAACTGTCCTGTCGTTGGCGGGGAACTTCGACTGTTCGTACCTTACCGTACCGTCGTCGGGGTACACATACCCGAATCCGCCGGTACCCCCAAAAGCAACTCCCCCGCTCTTATCGAGAATGATTAGCGCTCCATGTGCATCACCGCCGGTCAGTTCAGCCACCGCATCGGCGCAGCCATATTCTCCCGTCTTCCCCGTTCCGCGCTGGTTCACGCGAACGGTGCCACCCGCTATGAAGTCCGGCTGGTACAACCCACCGGACAACCATCGGAAGTATGGGGGTAGTGCCCGATTCAGACGGGCGGATATCCCGTCGATGTCGATATGTTCGTGGCCGTCGGGAACGTCACACGCCCAGACTTCCCACAGGTCAGACCCGGTGGTATACGCGGTCGCGTGCCGATAATTGGCGATTAGACCAAGAGGATCAAGATCGGCACCGTTCGCTGCCGGCCACACCGGTTGGGTAAACGGCCCCCGACTGGTGTCATTAACCGCCGCCACAATCACCTGATAACGTTGAAAGTCAACCAGGCCGCTGATCGTATACGAACCAACATCACCATCCACACTCCCGGACATAACCCACGACGGCGGATCCTCGCCAGAAACACCTACCGGCCGGTACCACACTTCATAGCCCGCAGCCCCACCCTCAGGCGGATCCCAAGCAACCGTAACCTGCCCGATCAGCTCCCCCACCACCCTCAAATCGGCTGGGACACCTGGAATGCGGGCACTATCGGAGTCCGGACCCGGCCGAGCCAGCACGGACTCCTCCGACCAGAACTCCCCAGCCGCAACCCGCAGCTCATACCAGACACCATTCGTCAGATTGGGCACGGTGCCCTCACGGCTCTCCGAGTCGAACAACGGCGAACCCCACCACCCATCGCCCGCCGGTTCACTACCCGGCACTACCGCAACCGGCCGGTAAACCACCTTATACGGGGTCGCTTCGGGTACACCCTCCCAGGCCACTGTCACCGTTCCCTCACCAACGGCCACCAACCTAACCCCCGTCGGCGCAGACATCTCTCCAGCTAGCGCACCACCGGCTGTCGGCCACACCGGTGGGGTAAACAGGCCCCTACCTGTGTCATTAATCGCCGCCACAATCACCTGATAACGCCGAAAGTCAACCAGCCCGCTGATCGTATACGAACCAACGTCACCATCCACACTCCCGGACATAACCCACGACGGCGTATCCTGACCGTAGAAACCTTCAGGCTTATGCCACACTTCATAGCCCGCAGCCCCACCCTCAGGCGGATCCCAAGCAACCGTCACCGACCCTTCCAGCTCCTCGACCACCCTCAAATCGGCGGGTACGCCCGGGAGACGGGCATTATCAGAGTCAGTGCCCGGCCGAGCCAGCACGGACTCCTCCGACCAGAACTCCCCGGCCGCAACCCGCAGCTCATACCAGACACCATTCGTCAGATTGGGCACGGTGCCCTCACGGCTATCGGAATCGAACTGAGGCGAACCCCACCACCAATCGTCCTCCGGTTCACTACCCGGCTCTACCGCACCCGGCCGGTAGTACACCCTGTACAGGGTCGCTTCGGGTACACCCTCCCAGGCCACCGTCACCGTTCCGTCACCAACGGACACCACCCGAATCCCAGTCGGCGCAGGTGTATCTCCGGCCAATAGACCACCCGGATTGGCCAACCACAGCCCCACCGCGGCTACCAGCAGAATCACCCGCCGCATCGGTCTTTGCGCCTCCTGGCCATATGCAACAAACACGGACTCTACCGGCGGCTCATGCCGATCGATACGGCAAAGGTCGAGTCGACGGGACAGTCCCAAGCATGGGTTATTGTGGTATCTGATCGGATACCGGATGGTCCCTAAGTGAACGCTGGCGAAGTGATCCGAATGGCTCGTGCCAGAGCTGGTCTCACGCTGAGGGCGCTCGCAACTCGAGCAGGTACCTCCCACTCCACTATCGCGGCCTATGAGGCCGGAACCAAGATCCCTACCTGTGACACCCTGGACCGGATCGTTAGGGCCGCCGGGTTTACCCTCGACTGGGAGCTAAGTCCACGGATCCGGGGCGATGAACGGCTCGACCCGGGTACCGAGCTGGCCGCCGTGCTGGAGTTGGCCGCCGAATTCCCAAGCCGCCCTTCACCTTCGCTCGACATGCCGGTATTCGGACGATGAACCTGGTCGAACGCATCGTGATACTGCAGCGCTGGACAGGGCCGCCGTCCCTCATGCATTCGGTGGTGCGCTGGCACTCGCCTGGTGTACCCGGCGAGCCCGCGCCACGATCGACATCGACATAAACCTCTTCGTCGGCCTCGATCGGATAACCGAGACACTGGCCGCTCTACCTGAGGGAGTGCGGGTCACCAGCGCCGACCGGCACGATATCGCTAGCAACGGACAAGCCCGCCTATGGTGGGACACGACCCCCGTCGATGTGTTCTTCAACACCACCCCATTTCATCAGGCTGCCGCCCGCCGGGCCACCATGGAGCGGTTCGCCGGCGTCGATATACCTTTCCTCGCCTGTCGCGACCTCGCCGTTTTCAAAGCTTTCTTCGACCGGACCAGGGACTGGGCCGACCTGGAGGAAATGAACGCAGCCGGTACCCTCGACCGCGACGCGGTAGCGCACGTGCTGGTTCGCTATCTGGGCGAGCGCGACCATCGCGTTGCCCGGCTACATGCCCTCGCCACCAGGAGCCAGCAGTAGTCCAATCGCGGGACGCTACACGGGGTGTTTAACAGGATGAGGTTACGGGTAAAGGCAGGGATCTATGCTGGGCAAGCAAGCCAAGGAGGCGAGCCATGAACCATACGATGGATGATGTACGCCGGTTCGTAGCCGCCGACCAGGGTCTGGCCGTGGTGTCGTTCGCTCGCCGCGACCGGTCGGTACACTCCACACTGGTCAACGCTGGCGTGATGACCCATCCGGTCACAGGTGAGGAGGTGGTGGCGCTAGTGGTTCGGGGCAACACGGTGAAGCTCCGACACTGGCGCCGTATCCCGAAGGCCACCATCGTGTTCCGGGCAGGATGGTCATGGATAGGTGTCGAAGGCTCCACCACCATCATCGGTCCCGACGATGGATACCAAGGGTTCGACCCGTCTGGGGTTGCCCACCTACTTCGTGAGGTGTTCACCGCTGCCGGCGGCACCCACGAGGACTGGGAGGAGTACGACCGGGTGATGGCTGCCGAGCGCCGAGCCGCTGTCTTCGTCCATCCCACCCGGATCATAGGAGTGGGCCTTCCGTAAGTCGGGGCCAGGGGCGGACCTCTGTCAAGGCTTGAGAGGTCGGGTGTAGGGAGACGGTACCGTTAACCATCGTCTCTTCTCAGGTATGTAGGCCTGGAACACGGTGTTACGGGTTATCAGTATCCTATCAACGCTATATAGTATATGTTAGCTGTAAACACTGGGTTATGAGAGGAGCCTGATGGCCACCATGCCCCTGGAGGAGACCACCGACCCGGCTGTCACGGCCCATACCGGAACACAGCAGCCAGTAGTCTCCCCGGTGGCCGCCCAGCTGGCGGTGGCCGTAATCAAGCCCTGGCAGATCGCGGCCGCGGTCCTAGCCGTCGTCCTGTCCGTGCTGGGATTCATGTGGCAAATGCAAGCCGGGTTGGGTGGCATCCGCCAAGAAGTAGCGGAGATCAGAACCCTCCAGATCGAGATAGTGCAGCGGCTGTCGAGAATCGAGGGATTCTTGGGCATCGGCCTCCCACCCGACGCCGCAGAACATGCTCCGGGTGCTCACCTCAGAGACTCGATGAGAGTCGAGGAACTAGGAGCCGCCGCTCCTTACCTAGGAAATCACACTTCGACAGCACAGCTATCCCTTGGTGAAGCACACAAGTACGCCTGGCTCGAAAGCTACCCGCGGTTGAGGTCCCGCCAACGATCCGGCTTGTGATATGGGTAATGGCTCTTTGTAAAGGCACAACGCCTGTGCCGAATAGCGACGGCTAGGAGCGGCTCGTGTCCTATGGAGACCAGCGGACAGTCTGGAGCGAAGAGACGGTCGGGGATCTAGATCCAGGAAGCTAAACCTGCTAACTACTGTAATGAGATTGAGCCAGATCTATGAGATCTCTGAATAAGGCGCTGTGTTCTTCGATATCTCGTGTATGAATGACCACCCGATATACTTTGTTTCTTCCATCATAAGGAAGGTACGGAACGCTGAGTAGTAGTGAGCTCCTAACCTGCCTCAGCTTCGGCTCCGGCGATGAGCGGCCAGAAAGAAAGCCACCCCTACCAACCAGGTGATCGAGCCCCAAAGTAACAGGGTGTCCCCGTCTCGTATAGCGGCCACCAGAAACACCACGCCGGAGACCGTGAACAGCCCCCATCCGACCAGTTCGAACCTGCCGCCGCCCAGGATCAGCCCAGTCCGGTTAGGTGGTTGAACTCGGCGATCAGCTGGTCGATCGGGTCGGCCAGGGCTTGGATACCGGTCCAGTAATCATCGTCATACCACTGGGCCTGGATCTCCTCGTAGGTCTTCCCCTGCTGCTCCACCCAGGTGTAGTACTTGAGGTTGTGGATCCGCTTGCGGTCGTAGTAACCGAGCTCATGAACATGTTCGGTGGACGCACCCAGCAGGTGGCGATGGAAAGCAGCTACCGCGTCGTGGGTGGTAAAGGTGCCTCGGTCCTCGGTCAGCTCGTGGAGACGACTCCGGTACATGTCCATCGAATCAGTGGCGATCGTGACCACCACGTCCCTATCGGTCATCTCGTAATACTTGGCCATCTTGATAGCGGCCAGCAGGTTGGCGGACCCCGAAATACCCAGCAGCGGCAGGTGCTCCACGGTTGCGGAGTCCACACCCTGGTCGGCTAGATAGTCCTGGCCGGCCGGTTCATTGAACAGCCGGGTGAGTGCTATGGCTGCCTCGTCGTCCAATCCGATGGCCAGATCGGTGTTCTTCACATTGTGGACCCACGGAATGTGCTTGTCGCCGATCCCCTCGATCCGGTGCTCCCCGAACCCGTTCAGCAGCATGGTGGGGCACTGGATGGCTTCCCCACCGGCGATCAGGGATCTGGGAAAGCGCTGCTTGAGGTAATCACCGGCCGCGATGGTGCCGGCCGATCCGGTGGTTACCGCAACTCCCCTGAACCGGTCGTTCCTATCCATCACTGAGGAAAGCATCGACTCGATAGCCGGTCCGGTCACCGACGCATGCCACAGATAGTTGCCGAACTCGTCGAACTGGTTGAAGATCATCAGGTCCTCGCCGGAGCAGGCCAGTTCGTGGCACTTGTCGAAGATCTCCTTGACGTTGGACTCCGAACCCGGGGTCTTGATGATCTCCCCCGCTACCGTGTGTAACCATTCGAAGCGCTCTCGGCTCATACCTTCCGGAAGGATGGCAATCGAGTCGCAACCCAACAGGTGCGAGTCGTAAGCACCACCCCGGCAGTAGTTGCCGGTGGAGGGCCAGACGGCTTTCTGTGAAGCCGGATCGAATTGCCCGGTCACCAGCCGGGGAACCAGGCATCCGAAGGCGGCTCCCACCTTGTGAGCGCCGGTAGGAAACCACTTGCCGATCAGGGACACGATCCGGGCGCTGGTTCCAGTTAGCTCCCGAGGCCACTCCACGTGATTGACCGGCCCGAACCCGCCCCCATGGCTAACCGGCTCGTTGTGCCAGGTGATCCGGAACAGGTTGAGCGGATGCAGATCCCACAGGCCGATGCCTGCCAAGTCACGCTTGACCTTCGCCGGGATCAGAGATGGGTCCCGCATCTGGGCAAAGGTCGGGATGCGCACGGCCCGCTCCCTCGTGTGGCCAGCCACGGTTTCGAGAGCGGTCCGGTCAACAGTCAGATCGATCATATCGGCTTCCTCAGAGCTGAATCAGGTGCCATTCTGGCTGGTTTCGAACAGGTCGAGGGCCGTCGGTCCCGGCCGGACACGAAGGGCGGTGGCTCCGGTCTGTTTGATCCCTTCCATGGTGGCGGGGATGTCCTTGAGACCTGAGCCGGTGGAAATGACCACCACCCGATCACTCCCCCCTACACCAGCGCCAGCTGCCCGGCTCCCCCGGCTGACCGCGGCCAAGCCCGCGAAGGCAGCCGCCGCGGCCGGTTCCGGAAACACCCCGGACCGGGCTGCCACGTAGGGGATCATGGACAGGATCTCCTCGTCCTCGACCACTACCCAGGCGCCCCCAGTCTCCTGGACGGCGGCCATGGCCTTGACCCGGTCACGCGGCAGATCAGCGCTGATCGAGTCGGCTCGGGTGTTCGCACCGATGGCCAGCTTGGTCAGCACATTCTCCCCGTTCATCCAGGCATCGGCCAGATACGCGCTACCAGCGGCCTGGACACCGAAGATACGCGGCATGTGCTCGATCCAGCCGAGGGCCATTGCGTCCCGAAGCCCCTTGTGGACTCCACCGATGATCGAACCATCGCCCACACTGACGAATATGGCCTCGGGCGCCTCCCAACCCAGCTGCTCGACGATCTCGAGCGCCACCGTCTTCTTGCCCTCGCCCACGTAGGGGTTGATCCCGGTCGTGCGGTTGTACCAGCCGAAACGGGCTACGGCTTGCTGGCAGACCTCGATCGCCGCGCTGTATCCCCCCTCGACCAGCGCCACCGTGGCGCCGAAGGCCAGGAGCTGGGCCACTTTGGCTTGGGGTGCGGTGTCCGGTACGAAGATCACTGCACGCTGACCCGTTCCAGCTGCCAGACCGGCCAGCGCCGCCGCGGCATTACCGGTGGAGGCCGTGGTAACCACCGAGGCACCTTCCTGGGCCGCCCGGGCCAGAGCGACCGCCGAGGCCCGATCCTTCAACGAAGCAGTAGGTTGGCGTCCCTCGTCCTTGATCCAGAGCTTCCCGACCCCGAACTCCCGAGCAAACAGCCTCGATGGGACTAGCGGCGTTCCCCCCACCCCCAGCGACGAGACCGGCCTACCGGCTTCCACCGGCAACAACGCCCGGTACCGCCACATGGAAGGGTCGGATTTCGAGGCCAGCGTCCGCGGGGAGAGAACTGCACTGATAGCCGGGTAGTCGTACCGGACATCCAGCGTTCCGCCCTCACCGCAGCCGTCGCACACGTAGCGACCCGGCCGGGGATGGTACGACAGCCGGCAGACCGTGCATCGCAGGGAGGTCACGAACATAGGCCTACTCCGGAGAGATGGCACCCCGTCGTTCGGTTATGAGCCCGTAGTGCTCCGGCATCCGGTAGTAGTCGAAGTTGAACAGGGTCTGCTTGTAGGTGTCGCAGAAGTCCAGGTCGATAGTGGCTGAGACCACCTCATCGCCGATGGTGATCGCCTGGGCGATGATCTGCCCGGACGGGGCGATTATGACACTCTGGGCCAGGCTGTCCACCCCCTCCTCGATCCCGCCCTTGGCCACTCCCACCACGTAGGCCCCGTTCTGGTACGCGCCCGCCTGCATGACCAAATGGTTGTGGAAGGCAGAAAGGGAGTTCTGGGTGGGGTCGGGGGCGTAGTGGATGGGAGTGTTGTAGCCGATCAGAATCAGCTCGGCACCCTGCAACCCGAGCACCCGGTAGGTTTCCGGCCAGCGCCGGTCGTTGCAGATGGCCATCCCGACCACGCCGTCGAAGGCTCGCCAGGTACCGAAGCCATCCGGACCCGGCTCGAAGTAGTGGCGCTCGGCGTGCTGGAATGCCCGCCACGGCTCGTATTGAGCATGGCCGGGAATGTGGACCTTGCGGAACTTGGCTACCACCGAACCATCCCGCTCAACCAGGAGATAGGTGTTGTAACGGTGTTCCGTCCCCTGGTCGTCGGTCTCGATCTCGGCGTATCCGAGGACGAAGCCGATCCCCAGGTGCTGCGCCTCGTCGAACAGCCGCTTGGTATCGGCGTCGGGCATCTCGCGGTGGTAGTAGTGGTCGAAGTCGGCCGGATTCTCCACGAACCAGCGGGGGAAGAAGGTGGTCATCGCCAGTTCCGGGTAGACCAGCAAGTCCACCCCCTGATCGTGCGCTTCATGCAGCAGCACCAGCAGGCGATCCACTACGTCGCTCTTCGATTCATCCTTGCCGATGGGGCCCATCTGACCCGCACCGACGGTAATGCGTCGTGACATCTCAGCACCCTTCCCCGGTTTAGGGTCACCATTTTACAGTTTGTAAACTGGATCCGATTCCGTGTCGTGACGGACCCGAGGAAGGAGACCGGATGGCGAATGTGGTGCGGGCGGCGCTCGTCCAGACCGAGTGGACGGGTGACAAGGAGTCCATGATCGGCAAGAACATCGACTATGCCCGCCAGGCCGCCGACCAGGGGGCGCAGATTCTCTGCTTCCAGGAGATCTTCAACACCCCTTACTTCTGCACCCATCAGGAGAACGAGAACTTCGCCACCGCCGAAGCCATCCCCGACGGTCCCACCATCACCCGGATGATCGAACTGGCCCGTGAGACCTCGATGGTGCTGATCGTGCCGATCTTCGAAGTGGAGGACACCGGCCATTACTACAACGCCGCGGCGGTCATCGATGCCGACGGGACCTATCTGGGCAAGTACCGCAAGACCCATATCCCGCAGGTGGCGGGTTTCTGGGAGAAGTTCTACTTCCGGCCGGGCAACCTCGGATATCCGGTTTTCGACACCGCCGTGGGGCGGATCGGGGTGTATATCTGCTACGACCGCCACTTCCCGGAGGGTTGGCGCGAGCTAGGCCTGGCCGGAGCCAAGATCGTATTCAATCCTTCAGCCACCACCCGGGGACACTCGAAGTATCTGTGGGAGTTGGAACAGCCGGCGGCCGCGGTGGCCAACGAGTATTTCGTGGGAGCCATCAACCGGGTCGGTAGCGAGAACCTCGAGGGAACGGATTACTACGGCAGTTCCTACTTCGCCTCCCCCCGGGGAGAGATCATCGGGGGCACGGCTTCGGACACCGACGATGAGGTGGTGGTGAGGGACCTGGACCTGGATCTGATCGATGAGGTCCGGCTCCATTGGGCGTTCTACCGGGACCGCCGGCCTGCCATATATGAACGGATCGCGGGCCGGTAGTCACCTGGCATCCTGATCAGATCCGCTGAAGGCTTGGCCGGCCCAAACCCGGGCCTGCCAGGGGAATGCCGGGGGTGTCCGGCGTTGCCGGCCGCTCGAGAACCCAGGCGGACGAGGTTCAGGGTGTCTTACGGGCTGCCCAGGTGGCGAAACCGATCACGGCCAGGGCCGAGACGGTCGCCAGTGCTACCGGCACCGCCACATCGGAACCCGGCATCCCGAGGACGGTGGCCCCGGCGCCCTCCTCGTTGCCGAGCCCGGCCGGCCAGGGCCACAGGATGCGGAAGGATCCGATCATCAACCCGATCATGGCCGCTACCACCAGGTCGTGGTAGCCGTCGAGCAGCCATTGCAGGAGCCGGGAGAAAAGCCCGAGACCCACGGCGGCACCCAGCGCGAAGACCAGCAGGGGGCCCACCCGGAGGTCGCTCACCACACTGAGCGCCTGCTGGTACATGCCGATAGCCAGCAACAGGAACGATCCGCTCACTCCCGGGAGGATGAAGGCACAGATGGCCAGCGCACCCGCGCCCAGAAACAGGTACCAATCAGGGTCACCGACCACCGACCGCCGCAATCCGAATCCCACGAAGGAACTGGTCCCGATCGCTAGGGCGATCACCAGATGCCGGAAGGCTGGTGCCCGCAGGATGTGCCAGGCCACTATCACGCTCCCGGCGATCAACCCGAAGAAGACAGCCGCCATCCGGATCGGATATTGGTGCAGCAGATCTTCCACCAGACTCGCCATGGTGGCGACCGCCGCCCCAGCCCCCACGATGACCGGTAGGAGGAAGCGCCATTCGACCTGCTTGGCACCCGAGATAGCTCCCCTTAGATCGCCCCTGATCAGGCGGCCGACCGATGCGGCTCCGGTACTGATGGCCGCCACCAAGCGGGGATAGATACCGGTAACCAAGGCCACGGTGCCGCCGGACACCCCCGGAACCAGATCGGCACACCCGATAGCAAAGCCGCGCGCCGCCAAAGCGGCCGTCTTGCTGAAGTATCCTCGCTTCACGCCGTGCCCTGACCTGCCCGACTCATGGTGTGGTTCCGGATGCTCACACCGAGAATCTCACCAGCACCACATCACCGTCACGGACCACGTACTCCCGTCCTTCCACCCTGACTACCCCACCCGCTGCTCTGGCAGGCGCCCAGCCACCATGTCTGATGATGTCATCGATGGGTGCCACCTCGGCCCGGATGAAACCCCGCTCCAGGTCGGAATGGACCTTGCCGGCCGCCACCCGGACCGATGTTCCCTCACGAATCGTCCAGGCCCGGCACTCGCGCCGGCTGAGGGTGTAGAAGGTGATCAGCCCGAGCACATCGTAAACCGCCCGGGTGACCGCCTGGGCTGCCCCCTTACCCAGGCCCAGCTCTCGGTACATCTCGTCGCGTTCTGAGGCGTCCATGCGGATGACCTCTTCCTCCAGCAGAGCGGATACCGCCATTACCGGTTCGCCGCTCGGGACCGCTTCCCTCAGCCGGACCAACCCGGGCTCGTAGTTGGGATCGTCCTCAGCCACGTTCACCACCCATAGGCAGGGCACCAGGCTCAACGGCGCCAGGTCGCGAAAAGCTCGCAGCTCGCGCTCGGACCATTTGTGAGCTCGTAGCGGGATCCCTTCTGCCAACCGCTCCGCTGCCCGATCGATCGCTTCGGCAGCCGGACGCAACGTCGGATCTGCTGAGGCCTCCTTCTGTATGCGGACTCGGCGTCGGTCGAACACCTCATGGTCCGCGACCGCCATCTCCACCAGCAGATCCTCTGCTTGAACCACCGGATCAGTGCCGTGGTCGCCGACCGGCACCCAGCCACTGTCGTGACCTCGCAGTACCACCACCAGGACGTCCGGCTCTCTCCGAGGCCCGAGACCTCTGACCGATCCTGCTTGAACTGCGGGAAGGTCGTAGAGATCGAAGCTGGCGTCGGTGGCCTTACGGGACTTCTCCAAGGCCGCCACCGTGTCGAGTCGGGGGTCGGCGACTCTTACCACTCCCAGATTGGGCTCGGCGGTGGTGAAGAGGTGGGGAGCCGCCAGGGCGTCCAGACCAGTCAGAGCGTTGAATAGGGTCGTCTTGCCCGAGTTGGAGAATCCGAATAGTCCTGCCTGGGTCATAGGGGTAGCGGTGCCAGCTGCCTGACGCGCCTACACCTTCCCGACCTACGCATGGAGAGCACCCTCCGACTACCGCTATCGAACACGTACGAGTAAGAGGACAGTCAGAACCGTAGCCAGGATCACACCGTGGAAGGCGATCAAAGTTCGAGAGAAGGTGGCCGCTAACCACTTAGGCGACAGGCCCCGTGAGCGGATGCCGGTTACATCCATCGAAAGGTCGACGTCTCGATCGTCCTGTTTACGAACCTGATCGTAGAGCCCGCGGAATAGCCGCTCCTGCCAGAGAAGGTATCCGTCGAGCCCCCAGAACACCACGGCGGGCAGAAACCCTACTGCCAGCACCAGCTCGTCGGCACTGGCACCACCGACGACTAGCAGAGCTGAGATCAGCAGGACGCTCCAACCCTTCAGCAGGCAGGAGTTCTGCCCCAGGCGGGCCACCACCCCCTGGATCAGGCTGAGGTGGGCTTCCTGCTTGGTAGCCATGCCGCGGACCCTACTAGGTCCAGCCAATAGAGCCCGTTTACTTGCATCGACCAGGTCCTCACCATCCCCATCCGACCGCTGGACGCCCAACCCTCTACGATCCGCCTGATGAGGATTGCCGTTGTCGGAGCTGGTTCGTGGGGTACCACCATCGCCGCGCTGGCCTCGGCCAACGCCGACGTGGTCCTGTGGGCCAGGCGACCGGAGCTAGCCGACCGGATCAACACCGATCGCATCAACCCCGAGTATTTGCCGGACTACTCACTGCCCGACCGGTTGGTGGCTACCTCGGAGCTGGCGGAGGCATTAGCACACATTGAACTGGTAGTAGTCGGAGTCCCCTCGCATGGATACCGGGCGGTGCTGGAACGGGCTCAGACCCTCATCGATCCATCGACCCCGATGATCAGCTTGACCAAGGGCATCGAGGCGCAGACCGGTTTGCGAATGTCCCAAGTGACGCGGCAGGTGTTGGTCGGGCATGACTCCTCGGTCGTGGGGGTCCTGTCGGGCCCCAACCTGGCGTCCGAGATCTGGGAATGCCAGCCGGCAGCCACGGTAATCGCTATGGACAACCAGGAGATGGCCCGCCGTATCCAACCAGTCTTCACGACCCCGAGTCTGCGTGTCTATACCAACCGGGACGTCATCGGGGTGGAGCTGGCCGGCGCAATCAAGAACGTGATTGCCATTGCGGCCGGAGTGGCCACCGGGCTGGGTTTCGGAATGAACACCCTCGCCACCCTGGTCACCAGAGGTCTGGCCGAAATGACCCGGCTGGGTGTCGCCCTGGGAGGTGAACCGTTCACGTTCGGGGGGTTGGCCGGGGTGGGTGACCTGATTGCTACCTGCGGAAGTCCCCGGAGCCGTAACAACCGGGTCGGTCTCCAGCTAGGTAGAGGGCGTGGGATCGACGAAATCCTGGCTGAGACGAAAATGGTGGCTGAAGGAGTCAGAACCACCCGGGCAGTGCTCGATCTGGCTGCTCGAAACGGCGTGGAGATGCCGATTGCCGAGTCGGTGGGAAAGATCCTCTACGAAGGTGAGACCGTCCAGGAGGCACTGGCCGCTTTGATGAGCCGCGAACCCAAGTCCGAGAACCACGGATTGGTCGTGTGAGTCGGTTCTGCCTTCGGTTGGGTTGGCACACTCTCAGTTAGCATGGCAGGTCATGAATGCTCAACTTCGAATCTATAACATCAAACCCGGCACCCTGGCCGAGTTTGCCGCCAAGGTCGACGAGGAATTGATGCCGATCCGTCTTGACCACGGATTCACCCGGTTGGGTCCCTGGATGGTCGAGGAGACCTACCAATACGTCTGGATCGTCCAATACGACGGCGAGGGTACGTTCGATGAGGCAACCGAACGGTATTACGCCGATCCTCGTCGTGGTGAAATGTCCTTCGACCCGATGGACTACATCACCCGCGTGGATGCCAGGATGCTGACCCGGCTCTAGGAGCTCGTAGGCGGGTACCCCACTCCCGCCTCATCAGGAGGCTATGGCATAGCTCCGGCTACCACCACCGAATCACCCGTCAGGGCCGCCTTGTCCAGCTCGATCAGATCCTCGATGCGCTCCCGGAGCTCGGGAACGTGGGACACGACCACCACTAGCCGCTGATGCCGTTGCGAGACCAAGGACTCGATGCCTGCCATCGCCAGATCGAGATGTTCAGGATCGAGGGTTCCGATGCCTTCGTCCAGGAAGAAGGCATCGAGACGCCCTCCCCCGCGGCCGACCATTTCGGCTAGGGCCAGCGCCAGGGAAAGTGACGCCAGGAACGTCTCGCCCCCCGACAGGCTATCGGCACGGCGGATAGCGTCGGCCGAGTTGAGATCCACCACATGGAATTGCCCGTCACCAGTAAAGCGGTATCTCCCCGAGGACAGTCGCTCGAAGTGCTCGGAACCCAGCTCAGAGAGGTCGGCACGTTCTTCGTCGAGCAGGAATCGGATGAAGCGGGCATCGGTGAGGTCGCGAACTAGACGCTGGTTGAGGCGGACTTCATCCTGTCTCTTCCTGCGCTCCTCCCGCAGCCCATCGAGGCCGGCCACTAACTTCTCGTGTCGATCGACCTCGGCGGCGATGTGATCATGCTTCGCCCTTAGTTCCGCCAGGGCAGAATCGATGGATCCATCGATTCGATACTCGTCCCGCAACTCCTGCAGGCCCGCCGTAGCCTTCCCACGCTCGGAGTGGCTACGTTCAACAGTTGCCTCGAGCTCCCCTGTCTCATGGCGCCATCCTTCGTGCAGTGAAGCCAGAGCAGCGCGCAGAGCGTCGGGATCGTCCCGGGGTATCCGGAAGTTGCTATGGAGTACGACACCGAGGGACCCGATGCGGGCAAGAAGGTCCGACAGCTTTCTCCGAGCCTGTTTCTCCAGCGTGACGGCCTTATCCAGAGAGTCGCGAGCCTGATCCCGGGCTGTCCGAGCATCGCTGGCCGCTTGGCGGAAGGCATCCACGCGGGCTTGGGCCTTCGTCCGTTGTAGTGCGGCAGCTTCGATCTTCTGCTGTTCCCTGCGGAGGTCGTCCGTCAGGTTGGCGATCGTACGGCGCCACTCGTTGTCGAGGTGGGCGAGCCCCTGCCGGACCGCCCCGGGACCGCTCTCCGGAGCCGGAAAGTCGGCATGCAGCATCGCGCCAAGCGTTCCTATTCGAGTGCGCAAGTCCGACACTGCTTCCTGAACACGGCGTTGCTCTTCCATAGCCTCGTCGAGAGCCGCTCTGGCTTCGTCCCGCGCAACGCGGGCCTCCTCCGCGGCCGCGGTGAGTCCGTCCAGAGCAGCCCGTTCTTCATCCAACCGAACCTCGGGCGGGCCATCACCCAGCAAGCCCCTGAGCCGGTCCTGATACTTCGCCAGTTGGGCGTGTCGTTGCTCCTCCTTGCCGCGCAGCTCGACGAGGCTGAGGATCGAGGCCGCTCGCCGCTCCGCGGAAGCGTCCAGGCGAGCCCGGGCAGCCTGTTCGGTCCCGACCGCCGATCGCACCAGCTTCTCGGTGGTATCTCGCTCCGAGCGTGCTCGTTCCACCCGCCGGCGGGCCGCGTCCGTATCACCTCCGGCCGCTGGCGGGACCCGATGTACGGGTTGCTCGCACACCGGGCATGCGTCGCCGCTGGCCAACCGTTCACGCAGCGACCCGGCCATGTCGGCGTGGAGGGCTTCCTGCAAACGGTCCCGAGCAACCGCGAGACGGGATGTGGCCTGCCGCGCCGCGGTCTCGACTCGCTCACGGCTCGAGCCGGCCCGATCCAAGGCAGAGCGGGCCTCCGTCTCGGCAGCTTCATCCTCCGCCAGATTGTCCGTCGCCTGGCGAGACTCCAACACCGCATCCTGCAGCGACAAGTCGGCAGCATGGACCCTGACCATCAGAGTGCTCGCCTCCTCGGCCCGACGCCTGCGCTCTAGGAAGTCATCGGATAGCAGGACTCGTTCCGCACGTTCGAGAACGGTCGAGGCCGTCGACCACTCCCGATCGGCTTCGACCCGCCGAGCCGAGCCGCGCTCGGCCTGCAATACCACCCGCTCCCCCTCCAACCGATCAGGAATCTCCCGTGCCCGCCGACTCAGATCATCCAGCCGTGCTTCGATCCCCACTCGGACAGCCTCGAGCTGGCTGAGTAGCTCGGTCGACTCTTCCACACGCTCGAGTTCCTGCTCGAACTCCTCCGACTCCAGGTGCTCTTCTGCTTCGACCAGCCGATCGGAGACGACCTGCAACTTCTGCTCTGCCGAGGACACCTTCAGGCCGGCTTGCTCAACCATCGCCAGTGCCTTCTCGCTCCATACCGGATCGGGTAACTCGGCGGAACGTTCCCTCAGCTCGGCCAGCCGCCGATCCGCCAGGTCTCGGACCTTCTCCGCCTGGTCGATCCGGGCAGCGAGGGCTTCGAACCTGGGAAGTACTTCCTCCAACTGACCCAGGCGAGCGGTGGCCTCGGCCAGGTCCTCCCGGTGCTGTACCAGGCGGGTCCTCGCTGCCTCCACATGTTCAATACGGATGTCCAGCTTCTCGGTCTCGTGCCTGCTACGTCCAACTGCCTGCTTGGCCAGGTCACGGATCGCGCCCAC
Organism: Acidimicrobiia bacterium; assembly: GCA_965200835.1. Classification (GTDB taxonomy): domain Bacteria; phylum Actinomycetota; class Acidimicrobiia; order Spongiisociales; family Spongiisociaceae; genus JAPPFW01. The sequence goes on along the minus strand of OZ241390.1, from coordinate 2,362,483 downwards.
CCGCTGGTGTCCGAACACGCCTTTGAGGACCTTGTCACGCGCAGCCGGTGGAGCGGACAGAAACTGGGCAAACTGACCCTGGGCCAGCAGCACCGACCGGCCGAACCCATCGAAGTCGAGACCGAGCAGCTCTTCGATTTGGTGGTTGACCTCCCGTACAAAAGAGAACTTCTTGTCCGGTGCCGGTTCTTCGGTATCGGCGGGCAACCGGTAGAGGGCATGCTGGCTCGCGCCGGTCCGGCGCAGGAGCCGGGCCGCTTCCCATACTTCCCCCTCGACTTCGAAGCGCAGGGCTACCGCGGCGTGCTGAGCACGCTGGTGGATGAGCGATCGGGTGGAGCGGGCGATACGAGGTGTCTTGCCGTACAGAGCGAACGCTATAGCGTCCAGGATGGTGCTCTTCCCCGACCCGATGGGTCCGACTACCCCGATCAGTCGCCGGCCGCGGAAGGTGAAGGTGTGGCCGTCACCATAGAACGAGCGAAAGTTCCTCAGCCGGAGCTCAAGCGGGCGCACGTGCCGACTCTTCGAACTTCTCGACCAGCTCCCGAAAGGCGCCGATCAGGTCATCAGGTGGGTCTACGCCCTCGCTGGTGCGGTAGTAGTCGTGATAGAGGTCCACGATGCTTCGCCCTTGCCGCGACCGCCGTTCCGTTTCCTCCTTCGGATACTCGGCCTTTACCTTGACCAGGAAGGGATACCCATCCCGACGCCCGGTCGGCGAGACCAGGATCGGGTCCCTCGGTGACAACCGTCAGATCCAGATATGAATCATCGACCCCGGGGGTGGCCGCAATCTCCTCCCACGTGCCAGACGGACGGAGCAATGGCCGGCCACCTCCAACCGGTATCTTGCGAACCCGGGCCGGCAGGTTCGGCTCGACATCGACCAGCACGACTCGCTTGGCCTCCTCTGCCTCACCAAAATCGAGCTGCAACAGTGAACCGGAGTACTCGGCAGGTACCGGAGCTCCAGGTATCCGCTGAGGCGCGTGGATGTGTCCCATAGCCACGTACTGGGGACCCACCGGTATGGCCTGGGAATCGGCCGCGTACACCTGGCCCATATGCAGTTCACGTTCACCGCGCGGAGCACCGTGCCCATGCACCTTGACCCCTCCCACTAGGTAGTCGGCCACTAGGACGGTAACCGCCTCGCCTGCGGCGCGGCTCTCGGCCGCCCGGGCATAGGCCGCACTGATGGCGCGCAACTTGTCTGCGTACCGCTTGTAGTGCTCCTCGGGAGGATGCCAAACGTTGAACGTGCGACCCTCACGCAAGAACGGAAAGCAGGACACCACCGCCCGCCCGGCGCGAGTAGCCAGGTCCAGTACTGCTCCTTCGTCCGGGGACTTCACCTCTCCCACGAGATGGACGTTTCGGTTAACCAGAAACCTGGCCAGCGTGTCGAACAGGAGCGGCGAGTCATGATTGCCGGCAATGGCCACCACCGGTCCGGTGCCGCCAGCCGTCAACCGCACCAGGCCGTCCAGGCCCAGTTCCAGAGCCGGCATGGGCGGTATGGGCCGCTCGAACACATCCCCGCTGTGGATCACCAGATCCACCCGTTCCCGCTCGGCGATGTCGACTACCTCGTCGATGGCTTTGCGGTGCTCGTCCATGCGGTCGAAGCGCCCGAGCTTCTTGCCGATGTGCCAGTCGGACGTGTGGAGTATCCGCATCAGAGGTCAGCGAAGGGGTCTTCTTCGGCTTCCACCTCCACCTCCTCCTGGCGGGTTGCCCACGGCGGGAAGGGAAAGGTGAGGACCAGCGGCACCGGAATAGCCGGCTGGGACAGCACCATCGTTCCCGGCTTCAGCAGACGTGCCCTGGCTCTGGTCGATGGCAGCATCCACCCGTACTCGGAACGTTCTGCCTCGGCTGCGTCTAAGCGTCCGGCCACCCGCAAAGCAGCGTTCTCCAAGACCTCGGGCGCTACCCGGGAAGCCGTCTGCTGTGCGCCGACCAGCAGCACACCCAGCGACCGTCCCCGCTGGGCGATGTCCACCAGCATCTCCTTGAGGGGGCTGCGACCCTCCCGGGGCGCATACTTGTTGAGTTCGTCCAGCAGGATGACCGACAGCGGTAGGCGGCGGCCGGATCGTTCCTTCTCCCGGAAGGTCTCCTCCAGCATGGCCCCCACCACGAACCGCTGGCCCAGGTCATGAAGGGTCTGGATGGAGATAACCGTTATCTGGGCGGCGCGCCGGTCCACCCGCTGGCTTTCTCCGGCCCGGATGAGGTGCCCGAGACGGTGGGAGGCCGCGTGCAACCGCCGCATGAAGGCCGCGATGGTTCCCGCCTGGGTACGGCCGGACCAGGCGATGTCGGGCTCGCTCCCATCCGGAGGGTCCAGGTACTCGTCCAGCTCGTCGACCAGGTCACGAAGGTCGCGGATCACCCGTTCGCCAGGATTTGGTCGCACCTCGTGGGGCCCCTTGTGGCCCCCCTTCGGAGGCGAGCGCAACACCACCGCGCCCGGCTCTCCCGCCACGTCCACCGCCCATCTTCGTAACTGGGAGCGCACCCGCTCCTCGACGAAGGAATTCTGGTTACGTGAGTCCAGCGCATCCGTGAACAGGAAGGCCAGCAAGCCCTCGTCGATGAACTCGCGCGGCGTCCAGGAGAAGGCGGTCACCCCCTCGAGGCGACCACCCGTGTGGGGGAGCGAGACATCCCCCGAGAAGCGACGGGGCGGCGCCCAGAAGTGGACCGACGGGAAGGGGGCGGGCGAAACGCCCAATCGGTGCCACTCCTCCACCGCCTCCGGGGTCAAGTACCTGTTGGGTTTGTCGAGCCACAACAGGTCCTCACCCTTGACGTTGAAGATCAGCACCCGTAGGTTGGCGGCCCCTTCCCCGAGAATCTGAGGATGGGCGGTGAGCATACGGATGAAGAACAGGGCATAGGAGGTCTTGGTAGCCACTCCCGAGATCCCCGAGATCGACATGTGCCCGCCTTTACGGCCGTCGAAGAAGTCGACGTCGGCGAACACCGGCTCCCCATCCCTACCAAGGCCCACCTGCAACGCCCGGTTCATCTCGTCCTTGTACAGCGCCTTGTCACGCCGGGATCCTGCCGCCCGGAAAACTTCCTGGCCCGGGTCGGGTGCCACCCAGATCTCGGGATCCACTCGGGTCACTGCCACCTCAGCCGACCGCACCTTGGCAGCCGGCAATATGCCCTCGCGAGCAATCCGGAAGGTGTCGGACTCGAAGGAGGCACCCTCGTAAATGCCCTTGGACTCGGTTACCACGCCATAGGTGCTCACCGTCCCCGCGCCCGGCACCTCCGTCTCGACCATCACCAGATCGTCGAGCTGGAGGTAGCTTCGGTCGTCGAGAACCACCCCGAACTCTTGAGTGGTGGCGTGCTCGGAGGCGATGATCCTCCCGACCGGCTCCCCGACCGGCATATCTAGCCGCCCGGCCGAGTGCCGACCGACTGGGCGCGGGCTGCGGCTCTCAACAGGGCCCGATGTGCCAGGTTCCGATCGCCCATGCAGCGCCGGAGTTCCCTTTCCAGGGCGGAGATAGGCACCAGATTCTGGGTGCGCGAGGGTCGATATGCTGCTCGGACGGCAGGGGCGGTAGGAGCTGCGTGGTCCAGCCTGCCATTTCGGCCGCTGCATCGATCCCCACCGCGCCGGCCACCTCGCAGCGCACGATGCCCGTCCAGGAGTGACTCCGTGGTATCTCGGCTATTCGCAGATACCAGGAGTAACGAGGCAGGAACCCAGTGTCGATCGAGAAGATGGGAGTCCTCTCCCCCGCCCTGAGGTGACCGACCATTGACCGTAGTCGATCCTCCAGGTACATGGCCCGGTGCGTCTTTACCAGACCCACGATCCGCTGCGGACCTAGCTCGTGGCTCCGACCGTCCGCAATGACTAGGCGTCCGGGCGTCGCTAGCCGGGATGCCAGCAACTGCTCGGCTGCACGCATCCGGCGCTGTACCTGGGCCACCAACTCGGCAGGATCATCATCAGGTACGGACTCGGAGGTCACCGGTAGCGCACCGATCCGGTCGATGCCCGACTCGTAACCTCTTGCCATGACCACCAGGCGTTCGACCGACAGATCCGAGAAGGTGGAGCGGGGTATGGAGCGGTCCCACCGGACAGCGCCCACTCCGATGGCGGCCATCAATCCAGGTACCGGACCATCCAGAGGGTCGTCGATGGTGATCCTGGCCTCGACCCGGCGTACGCCATCCACGAATACAACTTCCGGAGGGGTCGTGCGCGAGCTGCCGCGGATGGGGCTCCAGTCCCGGGTCTCGACTGCCGGGTCCGTCTCGTAGACGGGCTCCGATTCGGCCGACACCTCGAGCGGGGCCCCGTAGTCGGGTGACCAGTTCTCCACGAATATCCGGGCAGGCCGATCAGATCGTTCCGTTGTAGCTACCCCAGCCATGATCGTCATGGTACCGACCGGCTAAGACAGGTATCGGGCCACGGAGGAGCCGGTGTCTTGAAGCCGGCTGGCGACCTAACAGCTGTGAGCAAGCCTGTTAGGTGTGCTTCACACCCTTTCCACCACCATAGAGATCCCCTGTCCTACCCCGATGCACATGGTGGCCAGGCCGTAGCGCTCCTTCCGCTTACGCAGCTCGTGGACCAGGGTGGTGAGGATACGAGCGCCAGAGCAACCGAGTGGATGCCCGAGGGCGATCGCCCCACCGTTCACATTGACGATCCGGGGATCGATACCCAGCTGATCGCGGCAGGCCACCGCCTGGGCCGCAAAGGCCTCGTTGATCTCCACCAGGTCCAGGTCATCCACCGACAGCTTGGCTCGTTGGAGTGCCTTGAGGGTGGCGGGGACCGGGCCGATACCCATCAGGTCGGGATGGACTCCGGCTACTGCCGATGCCACGATCCGAGCCATCGGAGTCAAACCGGACCGCTCCAGACCTCGGGGGGTCGCCAGGATCAGTCCAGCCGCGCCATCGTTCATAGGGGAAGAGTTGCCCGCGGTGACCGTTCCGCCAGCCCTGAACACAGGACGGAGCCTGCCCAACGCCTCCATCGAAGTGTTAGGCCGGGGACCCTCGTCCGATGAGATCGAGGCGATCGAACGCTGCTTGGGGCCTGAGGGTGCCTCGATAGGGACGATCTCTGTGTTGAAGCGACCGGTCGACTGGGCCACAACCGCCCGGCGATGGCTGGTGAGGGCGAACTCGTCCTGCTCCGCACGACTGACCCCGTACTTGGCAGCCACCTCCTCCGCCGTCTCTCCCATGTTGATCGGTGGATACAGGTGACTCATGCGGGGATTGACCAGCCTCCACCCGAGCACGGTGTCCACCACCTGAGGCGCGCCTACCGCGTAGGCTCGCTCCGCCTTGGTGACGACGTAGGGCGCCCGGCTCATCGACTCAGAGCCACCGGCGATCATCACTTCGCCCCACCCGGAGGCAAGGGCCTGCGTAGCGCTCACGACCGCCTGGAGTCCTGAACCGCACAGCCGGTTCACCGTGTGGCCGGTCACCTCGATCCCCAGGCCAGCCAGTAGCGACGCCATGCGTGCCACGTTCCGATTGTCCTCGCCTGCCTGGTTGACCGCCCCCCACACGACTTCCTCTATGTGATGCGGGTCGAGGCCCGCGTTACGCTCCATCAGGGCCCGGACGACATGAGCCGCCAGGTCGTCAGGTCGAACAGCCGCAAGCTGCCCTCCAAGCCGACCCATCGGGGTCCGGCAGGCATCAGCGATGTAGATGTCGTTCATCAGTCGACTTCCCCGATAGGTTCTCTCACGATCCCCGTGTTCATCGTATTAGGTTGCATATCACATTAGAGTGTCAGTAAACGCGATACACGTGGGAGCCCCATTGACCTTGGTCCCGGTGCCGACTCGGAGTCCCGACTACATGGTCCCGGCCCCGGTGGGGAGGCCGTGCCCACAGACATGAGACCAGAAGGACCGCACTACTTCGATCTCACGGACCGCAGGGACCTGACTTTCACCCTACTAGACCGCACCCGCGACTGGCGGCAGCGAGCCGTTCACGAGGTCGTCCTGACCGGTATCGACCATGCGTCAGCGTCAACCGCGTACCAGATGCACCTACCCGTAGATATCGTCCGAGAGTTTCAACCTGAGGTCAGACAAGGCGATCTCATACGCCTGCTCTTACCCTTTACAGTTCGCCGAAAGGAGCTGCTCATTGACGTTGATTTTACTGCGAGTATAGGAAGTCCTACTACTCTCATGATGAAGACTGAGATCACGAAGAATATACCAACGAGGAACATACCAACAAAGAGGGGTACCAAGTGGCCAAAGATGGAGCAAGAGGCGGCGGCCGGTACGGCGTCGTGAGGAGCCGGAGGCCGGTAAAGAACCCGAAGAGAGACCTCTGGAATAAGCATGCACCTTCACGAGAACAACGCGCGACCACTGACAAATCGTGTGAATCGTTCAAGGAGGAACGGAACCGCTGAACACCTGGCGGATCTGCTGCACAGCTTCGAGGCGAAGCACGATCCATCTGCCGCCAGGATGTAGACCTTGCCAGCAGCGTGGGTGCCGAACGATACCATCTCCCTAAACCTCCCACTGATGGGGCAAACCGGTCTGGCGAGATTATCCTGGTATCACAGGGTAAAGAAGGGACCGAGTCGTGGCAAAGAACGGAGCAAGGGGCGGCGGTCGGTATGGAGCGGTAAGGGGTCGAAGCCAGGTCCGAGACCCGGAGACGGGTCTATGGACGAAGCGCGATACCAAGACGGGACAATTCGTCGCTACGAAGAAGTCGGGCGGACCGTTCAAGGGCGTGAAGCGGGAGCGATGAGCTCCTAGGTCACCCTCGGTCGGCCTCCAGGCGAAGGACGGAGCCTTCTTCCGTCAGCACGTACACCTCTCCGGCGGCGTCGGTTCCGAAGGACACCACCTGCCCGGCGTTGCCTACCTGATCGGTCCAGTCGACGCCGGGGGCTTCCGGATTCTCGATCGGGAAGCTGCGCAGGTAACCACCGCAGTAGTCGGAAAACAGGTAGTGACCGTACATCTCGGGGATGGCGGATCCGCGATAAACCACTCCGCCGGTAATCGAACAGGTTCCCCCGTCTCCGTGCTCGATCTCGAGGACGGGGAGCGTCAACCCGGCGGCGTCACATCCGGAAGAGGGCCGGAAGCAGTGGAGACCTTCGGTGATCGGCCATCCGTAGTTGAGGCCCGGCTCGTCGAACGGGGCTACAGAGATCTCCTCGAAGTGGTTCTGTCCCACATCGGCGATCACCAGCAACCCGGACATACGGTCGATGGCGAAGCGCCATGGGTTGCGTAACCCAATCGCCCACACCGACGGTTCCGGATAGGGATTGCCCGGGGCCGGAGTGAGAACACCCGGGACCGAGGCATCAAACCTGAGCAGCGCACCGAGCACGCTGCGGTCGTTCTGACCGTGGCCAAAGGCGTCGTTGGCCCGGCCACCATCCCCTAGACCCACATATAGATAACCGTCGGGGCCGAAGAGGATCGTCCCTCCGTTGTGGTTGGAGGCGGGCTGTTGAATACGCAGTAGGACCGTTCCTGACCCTGCGCGTAGGGGTTCGGGATCCACTATGTACTCGGACAGCACCGTCGCTCCGTCGAGATCCGAGTAGTGGAGGAACAACCTACCGGTCGCCATGGAATCGGGGGCGAAGGCCATCCCGAGCAGTCCCTGCTCGCCCCGGTTGCGGACCAGTTCCCGGATGTCGAGCAGCGGCTCCGGTTGCAGACCATCAGGCCCGTGTAGCCAGATCCTCCCTTCCTTCGAGGCGATCGCCAACAGGTCGGTACCGGGAACGGGCGCCAGATCGATCGGGTAGTCGACCGTGGCAACCTCCACATACGCGAGCGAGCGCAACCGTCCGAGGGTGGTGGTCGGAAGCTCGGACGTTCCCGGTGCCACCACGGAGGTCGGCGACTCGGACATTGCGGGTACCACGATGGAGGTTGTGGATTCGGACGTTGTGGATGCGACGGTCGACGACTCGGGTGCCACCTCGATGGAGCCCGCCGTGGTCACAGCGCTGGTGTTGGGCGGCTCCGGCCTCGAGCTGGTAGTGGGCGTAGCCGGGCGTGCCAGCTCGGGAGTAGCGGTAGTCGAAGGGGCATTCGTTGCTTCGATCGGGGGAGCCGTGACCGCCATCGGCTCCTCAGCCCCACCACACGAAACGAGGGCCGCCACAGCCAGGGCAACGGTGATCACGTACGGATGCATCCGCCCATCGTAGGGATGTGCCCCGGGCGGCTGGCGGTGATCATACAAGCGCTCTCCTGCCGCCTCCCGCTGAAGGGAGCCGAGCAACAACGTACGGTGCTACCGTCAATCCGGTGGGCCATCGTCCAAGGAGAAGCCCTTGACAACTACCGTGCGTAATGACCGCAAGACCATCGTCGGCTGGGCCATGTACGACTGGGCCAACTCTGCTTTCGCAACCGCGCTCGGAGCGATAGTCGCTCCCTTCTTCGTGGACACGATAGTTCCCGAGGCAGGATGGAACGGCTGGTCGGGCGAGACCATATGGGCGGCGGTGGTGTCGTTCGGTTCCTTCGCCCTCTTCCTCATGATGCCGGTCCTCGGAGCGATCGCCGACCTCAATTCCGCCAGACGGAGGTTTCTCCGCAACTACGCCTTAGCGGGCGGCGTGATGGCGTTGGCGCTCCCATTCGTACCCGATGGTGCGGTGCCCTGGTTCGTGCTGGTGGCACTGTGCGCTCACATCGGGTTCGTGGCGTCCAACGTCTTCTATGACGCGATCCTTCCCCACCTGACGACCCCGGACACTATAGACCGGGTGTCCTCCAAGGGATTTGCCTACGGTTACATCGGAGGTGGTCTCTACCTCCTGCTGGCATTGGGACTGGTGCTGGCAAGCGGGGACGGCGGCCTGACAGGCTTGACGACCACCGGAGCGGCTCGGGTTGGCATTTTCGGATCCGGCCTGTGGTGGATTGGATTCACCCTCTATGCCCTGCGCCGCTTGCCGGAGGTCGGGGACGCCTCCCAGCTCCCGGATCGCTACCGGCAGCTACGCCCTTGGCGAGCCTATACAGCCATCGGGTTCGGTAGGACGTGGCGGACTGCCCGCAAGCTGGTCGGATTTCCCCAGCTGATGCTCTTCGTGATCGCCTTCATCTTCTATAACGACGGTACCCAGACCGTCATCAACATCTCCGGCTCCTATGCAGCCGGAACCCTGGATCTGAGTCTCGCCCAGATTGCGATCGCCTATCTGATCGTGCAGTTCGTGGCCTTCGGGGGAGCCTTGTTCTTCGGAATGCTGGCGGACAGGATCGGGGCCAAGTGGTCCGTACTCTGGTCTCTGGTGGTCTGGGCACTAGTTACCGTGGTGGCCTCTTACCTGCCGGCCGGAGAGGTCGTCCCGTTCTACCTGATAGCCGTGGTGATCGGCTGGATCCTCGGTGCGGTGCAGGCGTTGAGCCGCAGCATGTATGCCACCATGATCCCGGAGGAAGCATCCGCCGAGTTCTTCGGCTTCTACAGCGTGTTCTCCAAGTTCTCGGCCATCTGGGGACCGCTGGTGTTCAGCCTGGTGAGCCACCGCACCGGGTCGGGACGACCCGCCATACTCTCGGTCATCGCCTTCTTCATCATCGGAGGAGTCCTGCTGGCCTTCGTCGACATGGACAAGGCCCGCGCATCCCAGAAGCAGTGGTCCTTGGGTTGAACTGACCTTTGCCAACTACCATGCCGGCAGGAGTTCGGAGGTAAGAGAATGAAGATCACACAGGAGTTTCAGGTTGCTAGCAGCGCCGAAGGCGTCTTCCGGTTCTTCCAGGATGTCCCGGCGGTTGCCCAGTGCATGCCGGGCGCCAAGCTAACCGAAGATCTTGGGGATGGCACCTACAAGGGTGTCGTATCGGTGCGGCTGGGACCTATGACCGCCGGGTTCGAGGGTGAAGCCCAGGTGGCCTCCGATCCCGACACGATGACCGGCCGGATAACCGGCAAGGGTGTGGACCGGCGGGGAGGATCCAGAGGTCAGGTGAAGGTCGACTACTCGATCGCTCCCGCCGGCGAGGGTGCGCTGGTATCGGTGGACGCCAACATCACCATCTCGGGGGCCGCCGCCCAGTTCGGCCGGACGGGTCTGATAAACCAGATCTCCAAGCGACTCATCAAGGACTTCGTCTCCTGCCTCGAGGCGAAACTCCAGGCCGGAGACGATCAAGCAGCTTCCGACATCAGCGCCGGAGAAGTGAAGGGTATTTCTCTGGTGGCATCGACCGTCGGATCGGAATTGTCGTCAGGGGTGAAGAAACTCTTCAAGAAGGGCTGAGACCCGATCGCCGACAGTAACCCTCACCAGCCGGGTCTCCTCTCCCGACAGTAGTAACACACGGTCCGTTCAGTCGACACTCCGGTCGATCACATACTCCAGACAGGCGATCAAGGCCTCGATGTCGGATGGCGGAATGGCAGGCCAGATTCCTATACGCAGCTGGTTGCGGCCCAGCTTACGGTAGGACTCGGTATCCACCACCCCGTTGGCCCGCAAAGTCGCGGCCAAATCATCGCCCGAGACAGGTGAGTGGAAGTCGATGGTGGCGGAGACCAAGGAGCGAGTGGCCGGATCAGTGACAAAGGGATCTGCCATGGGATGGGCATCGGCCCAGCCATACAGCAGCTCTGCATTGCGAGTGCAGCGCTCGACGGACCATGTCAAACCGCCGTGCTGATTGATCCACTCAACGGTATCGGTGAGCAGATAGATGGTGGCCAGAGCTGGGGTGTTATAGGTCTGATCCTTCCGGGAATTGGAGACGGCCGAAGCCAGCGAGAGGAACGGGGGTATCCAGCGACCGGAGGAGGCAACCCGCTGGATCTGTTCGATCGCCCTCGGCGAGCAGAGAGCCAGGTAGAGCCCTCCATCAGCTGCCAAGGCCTTCTGGGGTGAGAAATAGTAGAGGTCGAACTGCTCGGGATCTACTGGAGTACCACCGGCAGCTGAGGTGGCGTCAACCATGGTGAGCCCTTCCGCCGCCACTCGCCTGATCGGCATGGTGACGCCGGTAGAGGTCTCATTGTGGGTGAGGGCGTAGACATCGATGCGATCGGAAGGCTCCGGAAGCGGGTGAGTGCCCGGTGGCGACTCGATGACCTGGGGAGGATCGAGATGTGGAGCGCCGACCACTGCCCGGGCGAACTTCGATGAGAACTCCCCAAAACACAGGTGTTGGCTGGCTCGCTCTATCAGACCAAAGGTGGAGGCATCCCAGAATCCGGTAGCTCCGCCGTTACCCAGAACCACTTCGTAGCCTTCGGGTAGGCCGAACATCTCCTGCAGACCCTGCCGCAGGCGTCCCACCATGGCCCGCACACCCGGTCTCCGATGGGATGTGCCCATGTAAGAGGTGCCGGATGCTGCTAGCGAGTCGAGCGCGCTCTGCCGCACTCGAGATGGACCAGAACCGAATCGGCCATCGGAAGGTAGGAGATCCTTCGGTATCCTGATCCTGACATCCTCAGTCATGTCTATCTTTCCATCCCAGTAGCCCGAGCGGGAGAACGTTCAATGCCAGGATTATCGCAGCGAATCGAAGCCATGGAGGAATCGGCCACCATGTCCATCACGGCCAAGGCCAAGGCATTGCGGGCCGCCGGCCATCCGGTGATCGGCTACGGCGCGGGTGAGCCGGACTTCCCAACCCCCGCTCCGATCGTGGCCGCAGCAATCGAGGCGGCCTCTAGTCCGGCAATGCACAAGTACACCCCGGCACCCGGACTTCCGGCTCTCCGGGAGGCAGTGGCTACCAAGACCCTCCGAGACTCCGGATACGAGATAGAACCTAATCAGGTGCTGGTTACGAACGGAGGTAAACAGGCCGTATATACCGCTATCCATTGCTTAGTCGACCCGGGTGACGAAGTACTCCTACCTGCCCCCTACTGGGTGACCTACCCAGCTGTTGTGGATCTGGCCGGTGGCGTGACCGTTCCTCTGGCGACCGATGAGAACAGCGGTTTCAAGGTGACGGTCGACCAGCTAGAAGCAGCTTGGACACCCCGCACGAAGCTGCTGATTTTCGTGTCCCCCTCCAACCCGACCGGTGCGGTCTATAGCCGCGAGGAGGTGGCGGCCATCGGCAACTGGGCGGTGGAGCGAGGAGTGTGGGTGATGACCGACGAGATCTACGAACACCTGGTCTACGGCGACGCTTCCTTCTTGTCCCTGCCGGTGGAGGTTCCCGAGTTGGCCACGCAATGCCTCGTAGTGAATGGGGTTGCCAAGACCTACGCTATGACCGGGTGGAGGGTCGGCTGGATGATCGGACCGGCCGAGGTGATCTCCGGGTCGGTCAAACTCCAGGGACATCTGACCTCCAACGTGTGCAACGTGGCCCAGGCCGGTGCGTTGCAAGCCATTTCCGGTTCCCTCGATGATGTCTACATGATGCGAGAGGCATTCGATCGGCGCCGCCGGACCATGCATCGGATGCTCAACGAGACCAGAGGTATCGATTGTCCGGAACCGCAGGGCGCGTTCTACTGCTTCGCCTCAGTCCGCGGCTTGCTGGGGAGCCAGGTAGGTGAGGCTCGCCCGGCCACCGCTCTGGAGTTGGCCGATGCCTTCCTCGACCAGGCCGGTGTGGCGTTCGTTCCGGGCGAGGCGTTCGGAGCACCCGGTTACGCCCGCTTCTCCTATGCCCTGAGCGATGAAGACCTCGTGACCGGCCTGACCCGACTCCACGACCTGGTGGGTACAACCGGGTAAGGCGCTGAGGCCCATACCCGTCCCCAAGTCGCCGAACTGGTCCGCCGGTTGCGTCAACCGCGCCGGTTCATCCAAGTGGTTACCGGACCCAGGCAGGTTGGCAAGACCACGATGGTCCTGCAAGTCCTCCGGAAGATCGACCTGCCGGCCCACTATGCCGACGCTGACCACCCCTGCCTGCGTAGCCTCACTTGGGTCGAGCAGCAATGGGAAGTAGCTCGCCTCCTAGCCCGGCAAGCCGAGCACGGGTCTGCGCTGCTGGTGATCGATGAGGTACAGAAGGTTCGCTAGTGGTCAGGCATTGTCAAGTACCTGTGGGACGAGGACACCCGTCTGCGCTGGAACATCCAGGTGGTCCTCATGGGCTCCGCCCCCCTTCTAATCCAGCGGGGCTTCTCCGAAAGTCTGGCAGGTAGGTTCCAGACCACGCTGATGCCCCACTGGAGTTTCTCCGAGATGCGCGACGGCTTCGGCTGGTCACTGGACCAATACATCTACTTTGGCGCATATCCAGGCGCGGTCCCGCTCATCGAGCGCCCGGAAGAGTGGGCAAGTTACGTACGGCACTCTGTAACCCACTGTGCCACGTACCGAACGGATCTGGGTTACCCTTAGATATGCTTGACAGTGGTTCACAATCCGGAGGAGAGATGGCTGCACTTCCCAAGGTTCTTCCGTGGGACCAGCGAGCGAAGTCGGTCGATGCCCTTCCCGGCGGCTATACGAACCATTTCCGAAGCCTGTCAAAGATTGCCGCTAGAGTAGACGAAACTCGTCCTACTCCAAGTGAGTTGATTGAGTGGTTCTCACCTGAGTTCAACTACAACCCCTATGGCACACGAATCATTATCGGCTTTCTGAGACGTGCTGGGCTCATAGATATAGAAGACGGTAGTTATAGCTTGACCAGCTGGACCCGCCGTTGGCTAGAAGAGAGAGATGACAGACTCATAGTGGCACTGATCCATTCGAAGTGCCGTTTCGTAGGCGAAATGCTCACCGAACTCTCAGGCGGTCGTGATAAGGAACAGCTATTAGCTGTTGCGAGAGATCGATACAATATGAACTGGGAAACGACTGGCCCGCTGACCCATAGGCGAGGTTGGCTGCACTCGGCAGGACTCCTGGATTCTGACCCCGAGGGCACCTGGAAAACCACTTCGAAGGGGTTGGAACTCGCCTCACGGATGGAGCTATTCGATCCGGACTCCAGGCCACATGCCCAGCGCCGAGAGTCGGATGACAAGATGGGCACATCAACGGATACCGGTACTGCCGAGGACCAAGTTGGACTTGTCGAGTCCGAGGATCCTACGGACCTAGCCAATGAGATCATCGACTCAGCGACCGATACAACCGATCATAGACGATTTGAACGAGCAGTCCGAGATGCCTTCAAGTTCTTAGGGTTCCGGGCGATTCTGCTTGGCGGACCTGGTAAGACGGATGTACTACTGGACGCCCAGATGGGACGGGATCATTCTTACCGAGTTACAGTAGATGCCAAGACAACGGCAGCTGGGTCCCTTCGCGACTCCCAAGTTGACTGGCCAACCCTCAAAGAGCATCGTGACAAGCACGAAGCACATCACTCGTTGCTGATAGGTCCGAACCCGACGGGTAGCCGCCTTTTCCAGCGTGCTGAGGAGCATGGGGTCAGAGTGCTGTCCGCCGGACAGCTCGCTGGAATCGTCCGTCAACATGCCCGTGCGCCTGTAGGTCTGGACGTCTATCGGTACCTCTTCGAGGGGGGCGGTGAGGTAGATACACTTGACATCGAAACGGCGAATGAACAAACAGCCGACTTGATGGCAACTGCTGCTCACATTGTTGAGACACTAGCGAACGACTGCCCTCGTTTCGACCCCATGACGGCGCGGGATCTGTGGATACGCCTCGATGATGAGACCTTGGCAGACACGGAGGAACAGATCGAGTCTCTACTCGCTGCCCTCTCCAATCCGTTGATCGGTGCCATCAGAAAACCCGAGGATGGCGGTTATGTTCTCGCCACCAGCTTGGAAGTGACGAGACGCCGACTCGTCCTGCTGGGCGACAGGTTGAGCGGTACCCATCTGGAAGACCTCGACTAGGCGAGTCGTTCTATCGTAGGCCCCAAGGATAAGGCTGTCCCTTCTCGACGCCCATCACACGCGCCACGGAACCGTCCGAAGAGCTGTTAGAGCCTACATAAGCAGCCCAACCTCATAGCCGCTCAAATCAGCCAGCAGGTCGGCGGATGGGTCTCGTCACTTGTAGCTGCCGTCGGATGACAATCAGCTAGGTCTGGTATCAAGGAGGTGACGAAGATGGCGGGTTTCGTGTTCAAGCCAGAGACCAGCAGTCGGGGAAACGAATGTCACTAGTTCGACTGCGTCGCCGTATAGCTGGTCGAGAGTTCTGGTAACCTCGGGGTGGCCTCGGACTCTGTATCGGATGGGGCGGATAATAGGTTCGCAGTGTGAAATGCGGTTCCTGAGTCTGAGGAGCGGTGCTAGTCGGTGTTCAACCGCTTGGCGACTCTCCCCGGCATGCCTGCCCGGTGCAGTGAAGGCTTTGTCAAGGGCGGGGATCCAGAAACTTTGCTCATATCGGACGCTGGCGAGGTAGCGCCAGAATCCGAACGTAAGGTTAGCAACAACCATTCCTGGTTCCAGGTGACTTCGTACCTTCTTATCTCGCTGTTTCGCCTTCTCTATCTGTTATCGAGCACGATCGCTGAACCAGTGATGCTTGGCCCAGCTAGGTTCATCGAACCAGGCTTTGTGGGATGGACGATCGGAAACCTGCGCGTGCAGAGCAGTAAGTTGGTCGTGCATCGCTTTGCGGACCAGTACTTCAACATGGTGAAACAACTCCCCGAAGCTTCCAGCCACCCGAGCGTTCCAGATGTAGAGGGCGACAGCTAGCGGTCTGAGGGTCCTGGTGTCCCTTGACGAAGGATGCGAAGCGTTCCGCCGAGATGAGGCGTTCGAGCGCGGACGCTGTGAAGGTCGGTGTGTTGACAGCGTCTTAGGTCTTCGTTATTTTTCCTGTTGGAAACCCCGGTCTGGTGGCCTCTCGGCCACCCCCGGGGTTGAGGTTTTGACCTTGGCCCGCCTTCGCCTCGTCGTGCCCGGTTGAAGCGATTCTTGTAGATGTTGCAGCGACCGGATCGGAAGCGGCGACCGGGTTGGTCGGGACTGGTGCTCCGGTGTTCCCAAGTGACAAGACCATCGGCGCGAAGACGCTTGAACCCATGCTGAAGGTTCCGGGGTGAGAAACCTACCCGGACGTGGCCGCTCGGCCGATAGCCGTCTTGGTCTGAGAACCAACGCAAGCTCTCGAACCAGGTCGCGCCGCCCTTCGTGCCTCCGGGGTTCTTCAGTCGGGCATCGCGGTCGGCAATCATAACTACCGAGTAGGCGGACAGTTCTGGTGTTCCGCAGGATCGCAGCCATGCCTACTCGGGCCAGATACTCTTCTACACCAAGATGCTCGGCCAGCTTCAGGACGCAGGCAATACTACGGCCATCGCCCACTATCTCGATCTATTGGGCACTGCGGGCACTCGGGTAGTGGCAATCGAGGTCAAGAGCGGCCGGGCACCAACCACCCTACCCGGGATAGCAGCCTTCGCCGCGGCCCACCGACCTACACGAACCCTGCTAGTCGGGGGCGGCGGAATCGACCTCGAGTGGTTTCGCTCCACCCCAGTCACGGAGTGGCTGTAAACCTACGCTAATGCTCGTACCCTACAGACAATAAGCCGTGTATCACGGAATGGTTGGCTACTCGACCGGAATACGATATCAAGGTTGAGGTGCACAAAGGGGCAAGAGGTACATCAGACTGGAGTCCGCTGGGACGTAGGGTTATGCTAATGCTCGGATGCCATACAGTCGGAGTGACAGGAGAAGAGCGACGTTCCTTTACAGACCTATAACGATCAGTGTAACACTCTTCCTGATCGCGCTCCTCACGGCCTGCGGTGACTCGTACTCCACTTACACATCCGAAGACACCACAACAATTGTTCCTCCCTTTACAACCGCTACTATAGCGCTGTCAACATCGACGACAGAAGCCTCATCAACCACCGATGTTGCCACTACATCTGTGGGCACGATACTGACCTCGGAATTGGTTACTTCAACCGTGTCGACGGCAGCCACGTCACTGGTAACGTCGAGCGACGTTACCACAACAATCTCCAATACATCTCTCAGTAATCCAACAACGGCCGAAGAGATCTACCGGCGAGTCGCTCCGTCTATCGCCTTCTTGATCAACGCTGATGGAACCCGGTCCGGTAGTGGTGTCCTGACCGAAGGAGGTTACATAGTCACCAACTACCATGTAGTCCAGCCGTTCACGACCGTCCTCAGAGTGTTCTTTCCCGACGGTACAGAGTTTCGAGACGTCCCCGTGGTCGGGTGGGAACCTTGGGCGGACTTGGCAGTACTGGGACCAGTCGATGCTCTAGCACCCCCTCTAAAGCTCAAAGACGGTGAAGATAGTCCGCCCGGTAGTACTGTATTCCTAATAGGCTATCCTGCTGAATCCGATCCGTATCCTCAAGCTTCAATCACTCAAGGTATTCTTTCTCGTGTATATGAAGAGTGGGCAACAGGTCTAACGGTATTGAGGACAGATGCGGCTGGGACAGGAGGACAGAGCGGAGGAGCAATGGTCAACGGTCAGGGACGGGTGATTGGTATAACAATGCGGGCCATTTCCACAAGCGGTGGTATGGGTGAACTAACCGAAGCTTACTCGGCCATCGACTTTGCTCTTCTAACTGAATATGTAAACCGAGGTACAAAGACAACCACCACCCAAGCTGAGAATAATTCAGCTCTAGATAGTACGTTCATTTCCGTAATAGTGTCTACGACCTCCTTCTCGGAGGCTGAACGAATCCTGGATGAGTTGTCGCGCAAACACGGGATACCATTAGGAATCTTGCTCAGTGACGACTATCAGAGCCTCAACCCCGGATACTGGGTCGTATTCGCCGGACCATTCACCACCGCTGCCCAAGCCCAAAACGCCTGCTGGACCGACCTCGACATGAAAACCGCCTCAAAGTGCTACGGCCGCCGCCTATCACAAGACCCTGCCGACCGCGGCCTGGTATTTGCACCCGCCCGGCACTGACCTACAAGTCCGGTCCTGATCGAACCGACCCGGACCGACTCGACCGATGTGCTAACTATGGGGAACTCGATGTATTTCCATCACTTGGACGTGTTGTCAGTGGCGACACCAAGCCAGCGGCGGAGCCCGTATGCTGCCGCCAGCATCGCCCCTCCGATACCGGCCAGGATAGGACCCATCAGCTGGCGGGACGTCCCGCCGGCTGAGTCCGTGGCCGGAGCGGTAGGTGGAGGAGCTACAGCCCTCGTCTCCTGATCGATCACCTCGGTCGTGGTCGGAACAGCTGCAGGTTCCGTATCTTCCCTTGCTCCGACTGTTGAAGGAACGGTCGGAGCCGTTGATACGACCGCTAGCGACGTAGTGTCAGGGTGGATATCTGAAGTTGTCTCGGGGGTGATAGCCGCAGCCGGCGCTGAGGTGGTAGGCGGGGTTGTCGTGGTCGAGATCGTTGCTGGAGCTGGTGCTTCGTTGGAGGTAGTAGGCACCTCAACCGGTGAAGGTACCTCCGGTCCATGCATCGACAAAGCTGCGGCGACCTCCACCGGGAAGCTGTGTTCCACCAACTCGAACGCCTCATCCCCGGGACAGGTCGTTCTGGACATAGTCCTATGGCCGGTGATAGTAGAGGTCACTACCTCCATCCCCTCGGGATGCAAGTTCGAGCCGCGGGACACGAACTCCGCGGTCGCACCCGGGCCGGGATCGATACCGTACGTACCTGCCAACCAGGCCAGTAGCGCAACCATGGCCGACTGCGCATCGGGCGTCGGAGCGACTTCACGATGGTCACCGATGAAACATGTCAGGAGCGCGTATCCCTGACTTCCCCCGGTCGCATCCCCCTTGATAGGTGAGCCGATACTTCCCTCCCGACCTTCGAAGATCTGCCCATAACGATCGACCAGAAAGTTGTATGCGATGTCGGGCCAACCCTTCTCCGCAGAAGTGTGATAGTTGTAGAAGCTCCTGAGGTAACGGATCGACTGTTCTGGCGAGTAGTCATTCGGGGACGCGCTGTGATGAACAAGCAGGAACCGCACATCACCTGGTGCTTCTTGCTGCAATTGCCCGGTAGGAGGTAAATCTGACCCCCAAACTATCCGTGGCACTATGGCATGACGGGAATCGATGGAAACACTGCCGGGAATGTCCCCGGGAGTTCCCCAAGCCCTACTCCCGGTGCTTAATAACACTCCACCTGCTGCGGCCATCCCGCTCATGACAAGAAAGCGACGGCGGGTGAGGTGACCGGTCCGGGCCGGGAGGGTCACTGGAAACCGGCTAAGCGCCGCTGAGGGCTACGTGTTCGGGTCTCACCGGGGTTCGGTTCAGTTCCAGACCGGTGGCCTGGCGGATGGCAGCCACTACGGCGGCGGTGGATGACACGGTTGGAGACTCACCGACGCCCTTGGCTCCAAAGGGTCCGAACGAGCTGGGCTCCTCGATCACCTCGACGCCTATCGGGGGAGCGTCCAGGAACGTGGGCAGCAGGTAGTCGGTGAAGTTGGGGTTCTTGATCACACCATCCTCGATCACCAGCTCCTCGAGGGTGGCCAGGCCAATACCCTGCATGGTGCCCCCTTCGATCTGGCCGATCACCGACTGGGGGTTGATCATGAAGCCGACATCCTGGACGGTGTCGACCTGCACCACCCGGAACAGACCGAGTTGCTGATCTACATCGACCACGGCCCGATGAGCCGCAAAGGCAAAATCCACATGGAGGTTGCCCTGACCGTTGTCCCCAGGCGGCTCGGTAGGCGGGTGATGGAACCTGGTGTGGTACTCGATGTCACCCCGCTCCAGCAACCGGTCCATGGAGGTGACCAGCACCCCGTCCTTCCACACCCCTGAGGCGTCAAGCTCGTCACCCTGACCCCGGTTGAGGGCAATCTCGCGCACCATCAGCGCGGCTTCGAGCACCGCTCCACCGGTCATCTGGGTCTGGCGGGAGGCGGAGGACGGTCCCGCCGAGCCGATCTTGGACGTGTCGTCGTAGTACACCAGCACATCCTCGATCCCCAGAACAGTCCGAGCGATCTGGGCGCACACCATACCCAGGCCCTGACCTACCTCGGCCGCCGCGGTGTGTGCCTCCACGCCGAGAGGCGTAAGACAGACCCGCGCTTCGGAGTAGTCGTCGAATCCTCCCGAGAAACAGAGGTTCTTGAGCCCGACCGCGTAACCCACCCCACGCCTGACCTGCGGCAGAGAGGTCGTGAGTCCGGTGCCTCCGGGTAGCAGCCGGGGATCGTCGCTTCCCGCGTCCGCGGGCATTGGCATGCGGCGGATCCGCTCGAGTATCTCCACCACCGGCGCCGAGGTATCGAGTACCTGGCCGGAGGTGGCCAGGGGATCGCCCCTTCGAAGGGCGTTCTTGATCCTCAGGTCGACCGGATCCATTCCGAGCGCGGCGGCCAGCTTGTCCATCTGAGCCTCGTGGCCGAAACAGGCCTGAACCGCGCCGAAGCCCCGCATAGCTCCGCAAGGGGGATTGTTGGTCCTCGCCGCCACCCCTTCGATCGCCACCGAGTCACACTGGTACGGTCCGGTAGCGTGATAGACGGCGTTGCTTATCACCGAGTCGCTGGTCGACCGGAACGCCCCTCCGTCGATGATGACCCTCGCCTCGATACGGCGCAGGGTTCCGTCCGGATCGGCCTCGTGGCGGAACCAGAGCAGGGCGGGATGGCGGTGGACATGACCAGCGAAGCTCTCCGAGCGGTTGTAGACCATCTTGACCGGCTTGCCGGTATACAGAGCAAGCATGCATAGGTGGATCTGCAGGCTTATGTCTTCCCGGGCGCCGAACGCTCCCCCCACGCCGGCGTGATGGACCCGCACCATGTCGTCCGCTACCCCGAGACCGGCCACGATCTGTTCATGGTCCACATGAGTCCACTGGGTGGCGATATGCAGATCGACACCGCCCTGTCCGTCCGGGATGGCCAGACCGGACTCGGTTCCGAGCGGGGCCTGATCCTGGGTACCCACCTCGTAGTATCCCTCCACCGCCACCGATCCCGCCATATCCTGGGGACCCCTCCGGCAGCTGATCCTCGCGAAAACCGAACCGGCGGCGTCAGCCTCCTGGGGATCGACCAGCGGGGCCAGTACGTCGTACTCCACATCGATCGCTTCAGCAGCTAGGCGGGCGGTCTCCGGATGGTCGGCCGCCACCAAAGCCACCGGTTGGCCCCAGTACTCGACCGATCCGGACGCCAGGATGGGCTGGTCGGGATCCTCGATGCCGAATAGGTTGCGCCCCGGAACATCGTCGCTGGTGAGCACTGCATGGACCCCAGTCACGGCGAGGGCCGGTCCGATGTCGAGCTTGGTGATCAGCGCCTTGGGATGTGGGCTACGCAGGGTGGCACCCGACAGCATCCGGTCCATGTGGAGGTCGGACGAGTACAGGTAAGTACCGTCGACTTTGGGGATACCGTCGGAGCGGTGGGTGGACTCCCCCACCCCGCCACGTACTCGGCGGGTCCGCACCCGAGTGGTCATCGGCCACCCACCAGCGTCTCGAGACCGCGGAGAATGGCGCCGTAGCCGGTGCAGCGGCAGATGTTGCCGGCCAGCGCCTCCCGAATCTCATCGGAGGACGGGGCGGGGTTCTCTTCCAGAAGAGCGGCCGCCGCCACCACGAAACCAGGGGTGCAGAAACCGCACTGGACAGCCCCGGAGTCGACTAGGGCTCTTTGCACGGGATGAAGTCCGGACTGTCCTATCCCTTCGACGGTGATCACCTCGGATCCTTCGGCATCGGCCGCCATCACCAGGCAGGCGCACACGAGGCTGCCATCGAGCATGACCGAGCAAGACCCGCACTCCCCCTGCTCGCAGGCACCCTTGGATCCCGGGAGCTCGAGCTGTTCCCGAAGAGCGAAGAGCAGGCTCTCGGTCCCCGCCACGTCACATACCCTGGACTCGCCATTGACGGTCAGCCGGATCCTCATCGAGCCAGGCACCTTTCGAGCAAGCGACGAGCCAGCACACCTGCTGCGTGGCGGCGGTACGAGCGGGTACTGCGGTGATCGGTGATGGGACGGACCTCCTCGGAAACCAGCCGGGCAAAGTGGTCGAGCGCAGCCGAACTGGGATTCCGTTCCGCCGACATCATCCTCTCCGCGCTTCGGGCTCGCACGGGGGCCGGGCCCACCGAACCGAGCGCCACCCTGGTACGACCGTCCTGCCATCGGAACACGCAAGCAGACACGATCGAGATGACCATAGCGCTGCGCTGCCCAATCTTGGCGAACTCCTGCCGGTCCGGCAGATCGTCGGGTAGTAGAGCAGCCGTGATCAGCTCTCCCCGCCGGCGGTCCGTTTGCTTCACCCCCGTGAAAAACTCATCCCATCGAACCCGGCGGGTACCGGCTGCCGAGTAGAGCTCGATCTCGGCATCGAGACCGGCTAGGAAGGGCAGGGAGTCACCGGCCGGACTCGCCGTGGCGAGGTTGCCCCCGATGGTGCCGGCTGCCCTGATCTGTGGCGAACCTACCGTGCGGGACAGCTGGGCCAGGGCTTGGTGATCGCCCGCTTCCAGGCGGCGGAAGGTCACGCCTGCGCCGATCCTCCGCCGGGAAAGGTCTTGGATGTCCCCGAGACGCCGCAGCGTTACCACCTTGTCGGGACGGAGCAACCCGAAGTTGACCTCCACCATCAGATCGGTCCCGCCGGCGAGCAGGACCGCGTCGGGATGGGCCGCCAGAGCCACCGCCACGTCGTCGACCTCGGTTGGGCGGATCACCTCCACGCCGAACCCTCCACCTGTTCCATGAATCTGCCATCCCGATCCTAGCCGCTTCCGGCCGTCCCCTAATCTTGGTCGGATGGAGCGGATCATGTTGTGCGCCAATCCGGCCGCCTCCGGCCTCACGGGCGGTCTGTTCCGGGACGTGTTGGCCCGACTGCGCCGACAGTTCGAGGTGACTGTGAAATGGCCCGAGACACCCGCGGATGCCCGGATGATCAGCGCCGCCGCCACGGATGCCGGGTTCGATGCGGTAGTGGCGATGGGGGGCGACGGCGTAGTCCATCACGTGGCCAACGGAGTCGGCGGAACCTCCACCCCATTGGGAATCATCCCGGCCGGTAGCGCCAACGTGCTGGCCAGGCTGGTGGACGTTCCTGCCAAACCGATCCGCGCGGCCGACTTCCTCTGCACCCGCCCTGCGCCTCGACCGGTACCGGCTGCGATGCTGACACTCGACACTGGCTCTGGGAGAGCGGAGCGACGGCTGGCCACCTTCTCCTTCGGTGTGGGGCTGGATGCCGCCGTGGTACAGCGAGCCGAGCAGTCACCTCATCGCAAGCTCCGCCTGCCAGCTCTTCACTACGCCGCGTCGGCACTGGCGGTGGCCTGGAATGAGTACCCGGCCACGAGTAGCGGCCTCAAGGTCGCGTCTGCCGACCGATCGGCCACCGCGTCGGCGGTCCTGGTGCGGGTGTACGACCGGTACACCTACTTCGGCCGGTTACCGATCCGGTACGGGCCGCATCAGCCGGGTACTATGGGTGTGCTGATAGTCCGATCCCTGAACCGGCGAAAGATCCCGGCCGTTCTGAGTCGGGCCATCACCGGCCGGGACCTGGCGAAAGTCGACGGGTTCGAGGTGTGGACGGGGATCAGGTCGCTGGAAGTAACCTGCGCCTCCGCCGGCGTGATAGCCCAGGCTGACGGAGAGCTACTGGGCACCCGGAGGAAGCTATCAGTGGAGGCCGAGGCCGATCACCTTCGAGTTCTCAGGCCCGGTTGATCTCATCGATGAGGCTCGGTTCTCGACCGGATCCATATCCGGCCAACAGGTGTGGACGAGCGCCGGAGAAGCAGGGGGAGTTCGTGTCGCGGCGTTATGATGCAACGAGGTTGCTGGTTCCCTGATGTCTAAGTCCCTCCGTGTCGCTCTTGCTGTGGTCCTTCCAGCGGCATTGGCACTGGTGCTATTGGGACGAGGTTGGTTGCGTGACGCCGCCACTCCCGAGACGACCCCTGCTCCCGTGCGGGTGGAAGACCTGGATCCGGCCACCGCTGAGCGGGTCCTCGCAGCCCTCTACGAGCTGGAGGTCCGCCTGGCAACCACTCCGATCCAGGTCGAAGCCGGCGGAGCAGTCTTCGACCTGGTCCCTGCCGAGATCGGCTTCGAGGTGGACGAGCATTCCACCATCGCCAGTGCTCTGGAGGCTATTAGCCCCGCAGGGATCATCGAGTCCGCCTCAGCCTGGGGACAGAGCCAGCAGGATCGAAGCTGGTCGCTCATAGCCGGCGTAGACGACCAGCTTCTGACCGGAAGGCTCGACTACTACGACTCGGTGCTGGGCAAACCGGCGGAAGGAGGGATCGTAGTCGACGGGACCACCCCGGTCCCTCGCTATCCCCTTCCAGGATTCCTGATCGACCGATCCACCGCCGGCTCCCTCATCCAAGCGGCTCTAGTAGAGCCATCAGGCGCCGGCCCCATCGCCCTGGATGTGGTAGAACTCCCGCCCTTGCTTGCGCCGGAGGCCGTGGACACCGCGCTGGAAGTGGCCCGAGTCCTCCTCGCAGGATCGGTGGTCCTTTCCCGTCGTGATCCGGATATCACCCTTCTCCTGAGCAAGGAACAGCTGGCCGCAGCCCTGCTGACTCGACTGCAAGGAGAACCGAGTCCCTACCTAGAAGTCACCTTCGATCCAGCCGTCTTCGACCGTTACCTGCGTCCGTTGAGAGACGGATTCGATGCTCCCCCGACCGATGCCCGGTTAGCCATCGACGAGGACGACCGCATCACCATCATTCCTGGCTTTCCTGGGGCCCTGATCGATCCGGACCTGGTGGTGGAAGCCGCCGAGCAGGCTGCTCGCCGGCCGAACCGGACGTCCATCCTGCCGCTGACGACCGGAGTAGCGCCCGCCATCACCGAAGAGGTTCTCGGGCAGGTGACCGGAAAGATAGGCGAGTTCACTACTGAACATCCCTGCTGCCGACCTCGGGTCAACAACATCCAGCGGTTCGCGGCCACCCTGAACGACCATCTGATCATGCCTGGTGAGATAATGTCGCTCAACGACACGGTGGGAGAGCGAACTGTGGAAAGGGGTTATCTACCGGCACCGACCATCATCCGGGGCGAGATCATAGACACCGTGGGTGGAGGTGTCAGCCAGTTCGCTACCACTTTCTACAACGCAGTCTTCTGGGCCGGTCTGGAGATCATCGACCACCAGCCACACACGTACTATTTCTCACGATATCCGGAAGGTATCGAGGCCACCATCAACTGGCGCGAGCCCGACCTCATATTCCGGAACGACACCAGTGCCCCGGTGGTCATCAAGACTTCCTTCACCGGAACATCGATCACGGTCAAGTTGTTCGGCAACAACTCCGGTCGGCAGGTGAGCGCCTGGGTGTCCGAGAGGTACAGGTGGCGGGAATTCACCACCAAATACCTCCCGAATCCTGAGTTGATGCCATGGGACGGTGAAGTGGAGGTACAGGAGGGCCGGTCCGGGTGGTCCGTAAAGGTCACGCGCCAGGTCGACTATGCCGACCGGCCTAGCAGCAGCCAGGAGTGGACTGTCCATTACAGCCCCCTCCCGCGCCATCTCGAGGTCCACCCTTGCCTGCTACCCGAGAACTCGGAGGACTACACCGGCGAGCAGTGCCCGGTGAAGCCGGATGCCGAGCGGGAAGACCGCGCGCCCGACGACAGCCAGGATGCGGGGGATCAGGACTCAGCCTGATCGATCAGCTGCGGTTGGCGGCGTAGTGGACCAGCGAGTTGCGAATGATGCCGGTAGCGATGCTGACCTGTTCCGACGTCCAGGCTCCGGAGCTCCTGATCGAGATGGTATTCGAGAATACATAGACGGACACGACGGAAGGTAGGGAGCCGAACAGCTCGCCGGCCACCAGCCCCGGGAAGGTGCCCGACGACTCGGGAGCCGAATCCAAGGTGTAGGTCTCGCCTTCCTGGCCCGACAGACTCCGGTCGGTGTCGAATACCGCCACGTCGTCGAGCAGCAGGTGATCGACTTCGATCAGTTGTCCCATGCAAGCCTTCCTTTCAGGGCGGCTCGGCCATCGCAGGAATGACCATCCACAAATGTTCGGTAGCCGGTAACTCTAGCCCAGGTCCGTGGTGAATCCTCAGAGCCCGCCCACTCTGGACTCCGACCCGCGCCCCCATTGGCTGGAGCACACCACCACTCCCGCTGAAACCATCATGCCCGGTGACGGTACCCGGAGCGGAGGCGTTCGCCGATGACGTGTAGCTTCATGAGATTGGTGCGTGCCCCGCTGTTGGGTGGCACCCCCGCCACCATCACCACTCCCTCACCCCGCTCGCAAATCCGGGTCTTCTCTAGGTGTTTCTCGGCGGCTCCGAACATGATCTCGGTCGATTGCCTCCGTTCGAAGGCAATGGGCTGGACTCCCCAGTAGAGGGCCATCCGGCGCCGGATACGGGCACTAGGCGCGAAGACCATGATGTCGGCGGAGGGCCGGTACTTCGATAGGAGCCGGGCTGTGCCGCCGGACTCGGTGAAGGCCACGATCGTGCGGAAACCCAGATTCCGGGCCGCTTCGGTGGCCGCCTTGGCGGTTGCGGAGGCGAACGTCATCGAGCTCTCCAGGAACTCGATCCCCTGGTAGTCGGAGATGAGAGAATCGCGTTGACGCTCCGTCTCCCGGCAGATGGACGACATGGCTTCCACCACTCGCGCTGGGTGGCGACCGATGGCGGTCTCCGCGGACAGCATCACCGCGTCAGTTCCGTGGGACACCGCGTTGGCCACGTCGGTCACTTCTGCCCGGCTCGGACGCTGAGCGGTGACCATCGACTCCAGCATCTCGGTGGCGGTGATCGTGATCAGGCCCGCTCGGTTGGCACGGTGCAGGATGTCGGACTGGACGTGCGGGATGGTCTCCAAGGGAAGCTGGACACCCAGGTCCCCTCGCGCAACCATCACCCCATCGGCAGCATCGAGGATCGAGTCGAGATTGCGGTAGGCGAGGGCGAGCTCGACCTTAGCGATGATCGGTACGTCCGGGCCGGCCAGATCCCGCACCTCATCGATGTCCCTACCTTCCTTGACGAAGGAGGCCGCCACGTAGTCCACCCCCAGCCGCCTACCCACCTCGAGGTCCTGGCGGTCCTTGTCCGTCACCGGACCCAACCGAAGGTTGCTGTCGGGGAAGGCCACCCCCTTGCGATCCTTCAACAATCCGCCGCGATGAACGAGTATCTCGAGCGCGTCACCGGCCACTTCGGTGACGCGGCCCATGATCAGCCCATCGGACATCAAGACCCGTGCGCCTACCTGGACATCCTCCACCAGACCGGGGTAGTCCACCGGCACCAGCTCCCTCGTCCCCAAGCGGTCCGAGACGATCATCCGCACCGTACGACCGCGCTCTAGCTCGACCTCTCCACCTTCGAAGCGGCCTACCCGAGTCTTGGGGCCCTGGATGTCCTGGAGGACCGCGACCGAACGGCCGGAGGCTTCCGCAGCTCGGCGGAGCCATTGGATCATGCGCCGATGGAAGGCGCACCCGCCGTGGCTGAAGTTGAGCCGGGCGACGTCCATGCCCGCTTCCACCAATCCCTGGACCGCTACGGCGTCGGCAACGGCCGGTCCCATGGTGGCCACGATCTTGGTCCTGCGTGGCATGGCATCCAAGCTAGCCGACCGGATGCCGAATCGACACTTCGGGCCTACTAAACGCGGGCCGAGCCGTTGGTTCCCGCAGGCGGCAACCCGGTGCTCCCTCTATAGGATCCCCTCCGCCTTGAGAAAGTGGAGGAGGGAGCCCTCGAGGATCGGAAACCTGCAATCGATCGGGAGCCGGCTCCGGGGGTGGGACTCGAACCCACAACCAACGGATTAACAGTCCGCTGCTCTGCCGATTGAGCTACCCCGGATGGCACAGCCGGACCGCATGCTACCAGCCCCCTACGGGGACCGGACATCATCACCAATCCCGAAGGAAACTCTCCAGGCGACGGCTCTCGCGGTTGCCCCGGAGCTTGTGGAGAGCTCGGACCTCCAGCTGCCGGATCCGTTCGCGCGTGACCCCGAAGTGATCGCCCAACTCGCTCAGCGTACATACCCGGCCATCCTTGAGGCCGAACCGCATCAGGATGATCTGGCGCTCCCGCTCGGTGAGCCCTTCGAGAGCCAGGGCAACGTACTCCTGGAGAAGCTGGAAGGCGGCCTGCTCCACCGCTACTTCCGCTCCTCGATCTGGGACGAAGTCCCCCAGCGTCTGATCGCCACCCTCGCTGACCGGTGCTTCCAGCGAGAGGATCCCCTGGGAGATCCGAGAGATCTCCAGAGCACGGCTGCGGGTGAGATCGATCTCACCGGCGACCTCTTCGATGGTCGGCTCCCTACCGAGTTGCTGGAACAGGCGCAGCTGGGCGGCAGATAGCTGGTAGATGGTCTCGCCCAGGTGAGCCGGTACCCGGATGGTCCGTGACTGATCCGCCAGCGCCCGGCTCACCGACTGGCGGATCCACCAGGTGGCATAGGTGGAGAACCGGTATCCCTTGCGATAGTCGAACTTCTCTACGGACTTCATCAACCCCAGGTTGCCCTCCTGGATGAGGTCCAGCAGGGGCATCCCGTTGCCCACGTAGCGCTTGGCGATCGACACCACCAGTCGCAGGTTGGCCTCGACCAGCCGCTTCCCGGCCCGCTCACCTTCCCCTACCGCCCGAGTGAGGCGGAAGGTCTCCTTCTCGGACAGTTCCGGCAACCCGCCGCCCTGTGCCGACAGGCGGGCGCCGGCCCGCAATCCGGCCTCGACTGCCATCGCCAGCTCCACTTCCTGTTGAGAAGTGAGCAGGGCCACCCTGCCGATCTGGCACAGATACATGGTGACCGGATCCGACAGGCCGGGCATGGATCCGTCACCGATCGGAGCGTGAAGGTCGTCGATGCCATCCTCTCGGATGGTCAGTCCTCTACTCCGGGCGACCTCGATGGCATGGTCGAAGGCCGCACCCGGGGCATCGGCCTCTACCAGCTCCTGCTGGAACTCGGCCATGGTCACGAAGCCTCGGCGCCGTCCCCTCGTCAGCAGCTCATCGATTGCCAGATCGACCCGGGGATCCACTGTTACTCCTACTCCTAACCTACCGGTTGGCGAAGCATCAAAGCTACCAACTCGGCCTCCGTTTGGGAATACTCGGCGGAGTCCCTGGTCCGATCCAGCGAGTCGAGGCGAGCGCGGAGCTCGGCCTTCCGCCGACTCAGGTGGCGCACCTCCAGATGGGCCAGCACGGGGGCCACCGGCTCCAGCGGGTATTCCGTCATCGCCAGCTCACGCGCCAGGACAGCCAGGAACCGATCCTCGATTCCGGACAGCTGCACCGGCGTTCCCGGCTCGAGGCGGGCAGCGGAGTCCACCAGCCAGCGGGCCAGCTGGTGGGCACGGTCGTCCTCGAAGAAGTCGAGCTCGACCTGTTCCAGCGGCGCGGTTCCGGCCATCAGGTGACGTAACAGCTCCCGTTCAGCTCGGTGAAGGGTTCGGGCCGGAGCTCGGACAACGGCTTCCCCTCGCCTCTCACGGGTCGGCCTTTCGGAGTGGCCCATCAGCTTGCTGACCGCCCTCAGGACCAGCTGCTCACTCATCCGCGTGCGGCTCGCCACATAGGAGGCATACTGGAAACGGGTGGCGTTGTCCGGATGCCGGGCGATCAGGGCGGTGGCCTCCCGCATGGCTCTGGTGCGTGCTTCCCTCTCCCCCAGATCATGGCGGGCCAGGATCCGGTCGATCCGGAACTCCGTGATCGGGATGGATCGCTCCACCGCTTCTTTGAGCAGGTCGGCCCGCCCTTCCTGGACCAGGTCGGCCGGATCACGCCCATCCGGTACTCCCGCAACCCGCAGTTCCAGGTCCAGATCGGAGGTGATCTTGAGCTCGTCGCCCCGGATGGCGGCCCCAGCACCGGCAGCATCGGCGTCGAAGGCCAGCACCACTCGAGGAGCGAACCGGCGGAGCAGATCGAAATGCCCCTCCCCCAGCGCAGTGCCGCAGGTGGCTACCGCCACAGGCATTTCGGCCAAGTGGAACGCTATGACGTCGGTGTAGCCCTCCACCACCACCGCGCGCTGCTCGCGGCTGATGGCGGAGCGGGCCAGGTCGAGTCCGTACAGCAGCCGGCTCTTCTTGTAGAGGGAAGTCTCGGCGGTGTTGAGGTACTTGGGACCATCGCCCCGCAATAGCCGCCCCCCGAAGCCCACCATCTCACCCCGGACGTTTTGGATGGGGAACATCAGGCGGCCACGCATCTGATCGAACAGGCGCCCACGCCGGCTCCGACGGCCCATTCCGGCGTCCTCGATCTCCCGCTCCATGAATCCGAGGTCCCGTAGATGACCGGTGAGCGTGTCGAATGACTCCGGGGCGTATCCGAGCCGGAACTGATCGACGATGGTCAAGTCGTAGTCGCGACCTCGCACGTAGGCCCGGGCATGGCCCGCATCAGATCCTTCCTTGAGCCGGGAGTGATAGAAACGTCCGGCCGCCTCGACCACTTCCAGAAGGCGCCCGCGGCGCTCCCGCTTGCGGATCGCTCCGGGATCCTTCCGTACGACGATCCCGGCCCGGTCCGCCAACACCTCGACCGCTTCGCCGAACCCCACCCCCTGGGTTTCCTGCACGAAGGTGAATATGTCCCCACCCACTCCGCATCCGAAGCAGTGGTACAGGCCCCGAGCCGGATCGATCGACAGCGAAGGCGTCTTCTCGGCATGGAACGGGCACAAGGCCTTGACGCTGCCCCTCACCTTGCGGACCGTGGTCACTCCGTCGAACAGGTCGACCAGATTCACAGCTTGGCGGATCCGCTCCAGGTCATCTCGATCAGCCATACCAACCCGAGTCTACGCCCCGCCGCCGGGCCACATAGGGCCGTGGCCTAGCTCGAGTGGACGAGAAGACCTCCGCTGGAGCGGGCATGATGTCGATTGGCACGATAAGTGTCACAGCACCCTTGCATACTGTTAGGTAGCCGTATGCACCACCGAGCCGGTTCCGGCCGACCGGCTCGGGGCAGGGATCATACTTTCGGGACGGCCCTTGCGGGGAGGACCGGACGCGTTCCGAACCTTGGAGGTGGCGGTTGGGGGAGGGCCCTACGGGACGGCCGGTCGGGCGCCGTTTTTCGCGGTCTCCGGGCGGCTGCTTCAGGGCCAGGAGGCAGTCCGGGCCCTAGACGGTGGCCACCAGGTCGATCACCAGCGTCACTTCCTCGGCCACATCGCTCACGCTCGGCACGTCCGGTATCAGGAGACCGAAGTCGGAGTGATGCACCGTGGCCGAGCCGGTCACCTCCAGCCGGTCCTTGGAGACGACGCTGACCTGGACATCGAACACCACCGAGCGGGTCACCCCACTCAAGGAAAGGTCCCCGGTGACTACCAGCGTCATGGTGTCCCCAATGCCGACCTGCTCGGGCAAGCCTTCGACGGCCTGGGGCTCGAAGCTGGCGAACTCGATCTCATCCTGCGCGGAGCCGAGGATGGGACCACGAATAGCCCGGTCCCGGAAACTCGAATCGGTTTCGAGGGTGCGCACGTTGATCACCACCGTGCCCAGGATGGACCGGCTGGGATCGCGAAAGTCGACCAGGACCTCCCCCGCTACCTCGCTGGTGGTCCCGACCACTCGCTTGGGATTGCCGTTGAGCACCTCATCGATCTCGAAACGCACGGACGACTCGGACCGGTCGATCTCGAAGACGATCACCTCAGCAGCCTCGTCGGCCTCTCCGCCCGCCACCGTCGTGGTGGTGGTCGGCTCGTCCGGATCGGGGTCCTCGACCACCATCTCCTCGGAGTTGTCCTCCGGCGCCTCGGTGATGGGCGGAGCTGTCACCTCGGTGCTCGGTTGGCCGCTCCCGCCGGAGAACCACACATAGGCGATCCCACCTACCACCAGCACCACAACCAGTCCTATCATCCGCCGCAGCTTCCTCATCCCTTACCTCCTGTCACCCACGTTTCCCCAGGCACCCCACCAGGTAGTCGACCAGCGAGTCGATCCCGATCCGGTCCTGAGCCATCGTGTCCCGGTCCCGGACCGTGACCGCACCGTCCTCGAGCGTCTGGAAGTCGATCGTCACGCAGTAGGGGGTTCCGATCTCGTCCTGGCGCCGGTAGCGACGGCCGATCGCCTGAGTCACATCGACCTCGATATCCCAGCGCGGGCGGAGCAGGGAAGCTACCCGGTGGGTCACCTCCACCAGGTCGGGTTTGCGAGACAGCGGCAGAACGGCCACCGTGATGGGAGCCAGGCGGGCATCCAGGCGCAAGACCGTCCGGGGGGCACCCCTGACGATGTCCTCGTGGTAGGCGTCGATGAGAAAGGCAAAGGCGGTGCGGGTAGCCCCGGCGGCGGGCTCGATCACGTGTGGGAAGAACCGCTCCCCCCTCACCTGGTCGAAGTAACGCAGATCCTTGCCCGAGTGCTCCGCGTGCTTGCGCAGGTCGAAGTCGGTGCGGTTGGCGATACCCTCCAGCTCGTCCCACCCCCAGGGGAACCGGTATTCGACGTCGTAGGTGCCCGCCGCATAGTGAGCCAGCTCGTCCGCCCCGTGGTCCCGGATCCGCAGGTTGTCCGATCCGATGCCCAGGTCGAGATACCACGACCTGCGCTCCGCCACCCAGTAGTCGAACCACTGGCAGGCATCGTCGGGATGGGTGAAGTACTCCATCTCCATCTGCTCGAACTCCCGGGTCCGGAAGACGAACTGGCCGGGGGTGATCTCGTTCCGGAACGACTTGCCGATCTGGGCTATCCCGAAGGGCAACTTGCGGCGCATTGTCCGGCGCACGTTCTCGAAGTTGGTGAAGATGCCCTGAGCGGTCTCGGGTCGCAGGTAGACCAGGTTTCCCGCCCCGGCTACCGGACCCATCTGGGTGCGAAACATGAGATTGAAGTCACGCGCTTCGCCGAACGAACCCCGCACTCCGCACCTCGGGCATCGGTCTTGGTGCTCGAGCTTGTCAATCCGGTGCCGGGAGTGGCAAGACGTGCACTCGACCAGCGGGTCGTGGAACTCGGAGACATGCCCCGAGGCCTCCCACACCTTGGGCGACTGGATGATAGCCGAGTCGAGGCCTACCACATCATCGCGTGACCGGACCATCGACCGCCACCACTGCTCCTTCACGTTACGGAGCAGCGCCACCCCCAACGGTCCGTAGTCGTAGGCTGAGCGGAGTCCGCCGTAGATCTCGGATGCTTGAAAGACGAAGCCCCGCTTCTTGGCCAGGTTCACGATCGTGTCGAAGCTGGGTTGACTCATCGGGCAGGTCCTGTCAGTTACGGCCGCCCGATGGTAGCCCCGGCCCGATCATCCGCCGGATACCGATGAAGGTCAGGTACGGGTCCCGCCGAACCTCCGCCGGCGCTGCTGGTAGACCGCCACGGCATCGACCAGCGGCTGGGCCCCGAAGTCGGGCCAGAGGGTATCGGTGAACACCAACTCGGCGTAGGCGCTTCCCCACAGCAGAAAGTTGGAGATCCTCATCTCTCCGGAGGTCCGCACGATCACATCGGGATCGGGCAGCTCCGGTACGTAGAAACCGGCGATCAGGTCGCTCTCGGTGAGCGAGTCTGGGTCGCGGTGACCAGCCGCCACCTCGGTTGCCAGGCGTCGTATCGCCCGGAGGATCTCGTTGCGCCCTCCGTAGTTGAACGCCAGGACCAGATCGAGCCGCTGGTTGTCACGGGTTCGAGCAACCGCCCGGCGCATGTGCCGGCGGTTCCGCTCGGGAATACGTGGATCGGCCAGGTCACCGGCGAAGTGGAGTCGCACCCCCATCTGGTCCAGGGAGTCCAGCCGGCGCAGCAGGACGTCCTCGTTGAACCACATGAGGAACGCCACTTCCTCCGGAGGCCGGGTCCAGTTCTCGGTGGAGAAAGTGAAGGCCGACAGCCACTCGATCCCCACCTCGACGGCGCCCTCCACACACTCGAACAGGACAGCCTCTCCGGCCGCGTGACCGGCGGTCCTGGGAAGATCGCGGGCAGTCGCCCAACGGCCGTTGCCGTCCATGATCAGACCCAGGTGGGTCGGGATGCGTTCCGGGTCCAGCCCGCTCAGATCCAGGCGGGCCGCCATGGTCTCATCCGTCACGGTAACCACCCCCGTTGATAGTGCTGTAGGCAAGACCGGCCAGCGGGGTGTCCAGGTGGAACTCTACGAACCTCCGGACCAGACCGACCGCATCGGGGGCCAGCCTCCCGTCCGGCCGACGGAAGGACGAAAGCTCGGAGGTGGACAGGCGGACCAGATGGTCCCGCAGATCATCCTTCAGGTGGAACGCCCCCCCGACCCGGCATCCACCGCACACCAGTCCCCCACCCACCAGGCTGAACCGGTCGAGGGTGTCGCTCCGGCCGCAGCCGGCACAATGCCGCAGGGCCGGGGCCTGCCCGG
Source organism: Acidimicrobiia bacterium (assembly GCA_965200835.1). Classification (GTDB taxonomy): domain Bacteria; phylum Actinomycetota; class Acidimicrobiia; order Spongiisociales; family Spongiisociaceae; genus JAPPFW01. Next base: position 2,328,169 of record OZ241390.1, on the reverse strand, counting down.
CGGCGTCCATCAGCTTCAAGAGGAAGGACGCCACCAGGTCCAAGCCGCCCGCCCCCTGTTCGAGAGCCTGGAGTCCCCGTTGCAGAAGCAGGAACACCCGGTGAGAAGGCTCACCCTCCACCGTCACCTTCCCGACCGCTTCCGCCATGGCTCCGGCCACCAGCACCGCGTCCAGATCGCAGCGCAGCCGTGGGAAGGGTTCGATCACCGAACACTGGGTGATGGTGGCGAGATTCCGGCCTTGATACAGCACCAGGTCTACGTGGGTCAAGGGTTCGAGGCGGCCGCCGACCCGGCTCTTGGTGCGGCGGATGCCCCTGGCCACGGCTCGGAACTTGCCATGGTTGGGACTGACCAGCACGATGATCCGATCCGCCTCACCGAACGGGTACCCCCTGAGTACGATTCCCTGATCGCGCCGCAGAGTCATGATCGCCGGCGGGCGAGTACCGAGCTCGGGGACAACAACCAGCGGGGAGCCAGGTGGGAAATGAGGTTCGGCAAACGGACCACTGCGGCCAGGGTACCCGGTATGGCCCTGCTCCCACGGTAGGCTGGATCGAATGCCCGCGCTAGACAAGTCCGCCCGCAAGGAGTTCCTCGCCTCCCATCCCGACTGGCAGCTGAGCGGGGAGGTGATTACGAGGACCTTTGCCTTTCCCGACTTCGCTCGGGCGATCGGCTTCGTGGCGTCGGTGGGAGTGGTGGCCGAGAAGGCCTTCCACCACCCGGATATCGACGTCCGTTACAGCCGGGTGAAGGTGTCCCTCACCACCCATGACCAGGGTGGCCTCACCCGCAAGGACACCTCCCTGGCAGCCCGGATCGACCGCCTGGCTGCGGCGCCTTGACCTGGTCGCACACAGCTTATTCGTGGGCCGACCGGCACCGATAACTGCCGGACACTATCGACCCCAGCCCGGGGGACCGAGCCGCCCCCTAGAGACCGAGTCGCTCGATGCGATCGGGACGCCGCTGCCAGTCCTTGTCGACCTTCACCCGGAGGTCGAGGAAGATCCGGCGGGACAGGGTCGCCTCCAGCTCCCGGCGCGCCTCGGTACCTGCCTGGCGGACCACCGAACCCCCCGCCCCGATAACGATCCCCTTCTGGGAGGTACGTTCTACGTAGACGGATACCGCCATCCTCGTCACCCCGTCCGGGGACCCTTCGATCGTGTCGGTCTTCACGGCCACGGAGTGGGGAAGCTCATCCCGCATCACGGAGAGCAGCTTCTCGCGCACGATCTCGGCCACCATCACCTCCTCGGGCTGATCGGTGGTCGTCCCGGGCGGGTAGTAAGTGGGCCCCTCCGGAAGCCGGCTCACTACCTCCCCCACCACCCGGTCGAGGCCGTCGCCGGTCAGCGCCGACACCGGCACGTAGGCTCCGAAGTCCCAGGGCGCCGCCTCCCCCAAGCGCTCCGCCACCCGACCCTTACGAACCAGGTCGATCTTGTTGACGATGAGGATCACCGTGTCACCCGGGACGGTATCCAGCAGGCGCCCGGCGATCCGGCGATCACCGGGGCCCACCTTCCCCGTGGCTTCGATCACGAACAGGGTGCAGTCCACTTCCGCCAGGGTTCGATAGACGGTCCGGTTGAGACGCTTCCCCAGCGCGGTACGTGGCTTGTGTATCCCGGGCGTGTCGACCAGCACGACTTGGGCGCCGGCATCCGGATCGCCGATGGTCAGGATGCCGCGGGTCGCCATCCGGGTGGTTTGCGGGCGCCTGGATGTGATCGAGACCTTCCGGCCCACCAGCCCGTTGATCAGGGTGGACTTACCTACATTGGGGCGGCCCACCACCGCCACGAAACCGGACTTCATAGCCTGTGTACCAGAGTTCACTGGTGACGGGTCACCGACAGATCGGCCCTGACCTGCTCGACCCGCCGACCCTGTACTCGCTCGGGAATCAGGACCGCGCCATCCAGCTGGAAGCGCTCCCCGACCACCGGAACCCTCCCGGCCAGACCGAGCACCAATCCCCCTACCGTGTCCCACTCGCCCTCGGGCATGGGTGTGTCCAGCAGCTCGCTCAGCTCGTCGACCGGCAGGCGAGCATCGACCAGGAAGCCCCCCTCATCGAGCCGCTGGACCATGGACGGCTCCGTGTCGTACTCGTCCACGATCTCTCCTACCAGCTCCTCCAGCAGGTCCTCGATGGTTACCAACCCGGCGATCCCGCCGAACTCATCCACTGCGATCGCCATGTGGAACTGGGAGGACTGCATGTCCTTCAACAGGTCGCGGACGGGCTTGGTTTCAGGCACGAAGTAGGGAGGCCGGCTGATCTCGGCCACGGGGGCCGACTGCGGAGGGCTACCTACCAGCCGGAGGAGATCCTTGGCGTAGACCAGACCCACTATGTCGTCGACTCCCCGGCCGGTCAGCGGCACTCGAGAGAACCCATTCTCCAGGATCACGTCTAGCGCCTCGTCGGTAGTGAGCTCCGAGTTCAGGGTCACCATGTCGGTGCGAGGCACCATCACCTCCCTGACGATGGCATCGGAGAAGTCGAGCACGGAGGAGATCATCCGGATCTCCTCGCGATCCGCCACGTCGTGGTCTCCATTCGGATCCTCGGCGTGATGGTTGCCCTCCTCCTGATCCCGCATGGGGAAGGCGGCCCGTTGCCCGACCCAGACAGCCAACCGCAGGAGCCGGGCAAATCGGTAGGCCAACCGGCGGGGGCGGACCATCCCCAACGAACGGGGTAACCACTCCCCCCACAACACCATCAGGAAACCGGAGGCGACCAGCAGGATCGTGAACTGCCACCCGGTGGTCCACCAGCTGATCACCCAGGCGCCGGACAGGCAGGAGGCCACCAGCAGCACGGCGTGGACCAGCGAGATCGACGGGCCGTTACGTGCCCGATCCTCCAGCAACCCGGCCACCGCCGTCGCACCGGGTGCCCCGTCGGCGGCGTCATGCAGGGCATCGGCTCTGGGGGTGCGGGCCATGGAGGTACCGGCAGCCCTCAGTACGGCCGCCACCGCCAGGGTGCCGAGCGTGATCACCAGAACCAGCAGGCTCACGGTCGTTCAATCCCTACCTGCGCCAGCAGAGCACGCTCCCGATCCTCCATCACCTCCGCCTCGTCGGGGGACTGATGGTCGTACCCGACCAGGTGGAGCAGTCCGTGAGTGACCATCAACGACATCTCTTTCCCGAAATCGCTACCCCGCTCGCGAGCCTGTCTCCGCACGTAGTCAGGGGCGATGAACACATCCCCCAACCCGTGGGGTACCGGGTCAGGGGTTCCGACCCCGATGGTGGCTCCGCGACCCTCCTCCGGAGGAACCAGCGGTAGGGCCAGCACGTCGGTCGGCCCGCTCCGGCGGAGGAAACGCCGGTTGTACTCCGCCATAACGCGGTCACCGACGAACAGGATCCCTACCTCGGTCTCGGAGGGAAGGCCCTCCTCCCCCAGAACGATGCGTGCCAGCCTGCGGAGCGACTCGATCGGTAAGGGTACGTCCTGTTCGTCTGCCATGTAGATGTCCATGGACTACCAAACCCTACCGGAGGAGCGGGATGAGGAACCCAGTTTTCACTTCCGGTCCGTTGGATCGGACACAGGCAGACCCGGGAAGTTCGGATAGGAGATCCGATGATGGTAGTGGCCCACCAGAGCATCGACCATCGCCGCAGTGGCGTGGGTGAGATCACCCAACGTGAGGTTGGACTCCGACAGCTGGCCGTCGTTCATCTTTTCCCCCACCACCCGTTCCACTACCTGGGTAATCCGCTCCGGGGTGGGCTCCTCCGCCTGGAACACCGCCCGGCTCGCACCCTCCACCGAGTCCGCCATCATGACGATCGCCATCTCCTTCCTCACCGGTTTGCGGCCGGTGTGGCGGTAATCCTCCCGGTCCACCGTGTCTGCCCCGTAGAGCTCCCTGGCCTTGTTGTAGAAGAAGTGCATGACGGCATCCCCATGATGTGTGACCACCGACTCGGCCACCTCACTAGGTATGTGGTACTTCCGGGCCAGGACGACCCCATCGCTCACATGGCGCCGGATGGCTTCGGCGGAATGTTCCGGAGCCATCTCATCATGCGGATTATGGATACTGCGCTGGTTCTCGATGAACAACGTAGGGTTCTCGGTCTTGCCGAGATCGTGGTAGTAGGCGGCGGCACGGGCCAGGCGCGGGTTGGCCCCGACCGCCCGGGCCGCCCGGTCGGCGAGGGTTCCGACCATCAGTGAATGGTTGAAGGTGCCGTAGGCCTTCTCCTCCAGCATCCGGAGGGCCGGATGGTTCCGATCTGTAAGGTCGAGCAGCCGTAGCGAGGTGGTGATGTCGAACATGATCTCGAACACCGTCAGCAGGGAGGTTCCCACCAGCCAGGAAGCCGCCCCGTTGGCCAGGGCGAAACCGACCGCCTGGTAGATCGACATGTTCTCGTGGAAGAACCACACCATGGCGAATGCCAGCACCCCGGAGATCAGGACTATGTAGACGGCCGCCCTGCGCAGGTCGCGGCGGGCCGAGATGGATGAGACGAACGGTACCGGCAACAGCGTGGAGAGGAGGGCGAACATCGTGTAACCGGGATCGCCGGTGGCGATGGCGGTCATCGCACCCACCGCCAGGGCCATCAGCAGCGCGGTGCGGGCGTCGAAGAGGATGGCGGTCATGAGCCCGAACGCCGCCGCCGGTACCAGATAACCCATGGCCGGATTGAAGATATCCGCCAGGAGAGCCGCGCCGCTGGCCGCCAGAGCCGAGAGGGCGATCAGCAGGCCCAGCAGAGCCATCGGCCGCAACGAACGCCGCACCGACGGTTGGAAACGGTACACATAGATGCCCAGCCAACCCACCACGATCACGGCAACCAGCGCAAGCTGGATGTATCGAACGGGGGCGAACAGCAGACCACCGGCATCCAGGGCGTCGTAGACCTGCTGGGTTACCACCTCCCCTTCAGCTACGATCGCCTGGCCGGCTGCGTAGGTGACAAGCACCGGCTCCACCTGATTGGCCGCCGCTTGGCGCTCGCTCTCGGTCGCAACCTGATCCACCGACTTGTTGGCCTTCAGGAACTCCGCCGCTACATCGGTCACTACGGGCGATATCTCTTCCCAGACCGAGGGGTCCACGTCCGGGATCGCCACCAGGAAAGGAGTGGTTCTGACCTCTCGCTGTCTGTCCAGCAGGTCCTCGCTGAGAATCCCGCCGTCGGTCTCCAGGGTGGCCGTGGCCAGGCGGATCACGCCTTGCTGTAGGGACGCTAGCCAGGGTTCCTCGCCCAAAATCCCCCTGATCACATCCCCGGTGGCGATCTGGACCAGCTTCGAGACGGTGGCCCTCGAGAGCGAGTATCCCAATCCCATCAGGTTGCCGACCTGAACGTCCTGGGACTCGATGACCGGCTCGAGAGCGATGGGCTCGAGCACCAGGTCCCGATCCCCGAACGCTATGAGTCTCTGTGACAGGACGTTTGCCGGGGCAGTGAGGCGAAGCGGGATCGACCGGGTGTCCACCTGGATCTCCACCAGCCCCTCCGCCATACCCGTGAACGAGTAGCGTCCGTTGCTCAGAGTGTGATCGATGAATCTCTCACCGGTGGAATCGCAGGCCAGCAGGCGGATGTCACCCAGCGAGGGATCGCTCGGGATGAAGACACCATCTCCCCGCGTCCGAATGTAGACCTGCCCGGTCGCTCCCGCAGTGCGCTCCACTACCGGAGACGGCGCCCGGGTGGTGGTGGGAGCGGACTGCCCGGGTCCCTGCTCCTCCACCGGAACCTCCCCTCCCGGAATGACTTCGGCAACCGGCGGGACGGTCGAGGACGTGGTGGAACCATCCTGAGGCAGGCAGACGAAGGTCACGGCATCCAGGGGGGGCACAACAGGATTGTCCGTTTCCATCCTGACCAGGTCGAAGAAGGAACGGATGCCATCCACCACCAACGCGTCGATCTGGCTGTCGTAGCGATACACCGGCTCCACGCTGTTGCGCGCCTCGTCCCGGGCGATTTCGGTCTGGTCGGTGTCCTCCCTGGAGAAGGAACTGTCGGCCACGAAGGTCTGCGGCGCGGGATCACCGACCTCCACAGGCACCGCCGCGAACCGCTGCCCTACTACTAGACCCAGCCAGGTGAGCACCACGGTCGCCGCCAGGATGGCTCCTTTGCCAACCAACTCGAAGGATCTCATCGACCCTTCCCCGCCCCGCCCGCGGCTTCGTACGCCTCCACTATCTCCGCGACGATCCGATGGCGGACCACATCCCCGGAGGTCAGGCGGACGATGGCCACATCCCTGACGTTCTTCAATATGGCGGCGGCGTGCTTGAGGCCCGAGGAGCGCTCCATCGGAAGGTCGACCTGGGTGGCGTCGCCTGTGATGATCATCTTCGAGTTGAACCCGAGCCGGGTGAGAAACATCTTCATCTGAGCTCGCGAGGTGTTCTGAGCTTCGTCCAGCACTATCACCGCATCGTTGAGGGTCCGTCCCCGCATGTAGGCGAGTGGTGCGATCTCGATCGCCCCCCGCTCCATGCAGGCCGCCACATCGTCGGGCCCAAGCATCTCGTAGAGCGCATCGTGTAGTGGGCGCAGGTACGGGTTGAACTTGGCATCGAGGTCGCCGGGCAAGAAACCCAGCCGCTCCCCGGCCTCCACGGCCGGCCTGGTCAGGACGATGCGTCTGACTCTGCCGGAGGTCAGGGCTTCCACCCCGGCTGCCATGGCCAGATAAGTCTTGCCAGTGCCCGCCGGGCCGATTCCGAACACCAGGATATGGTTCCGCATCGCCTCCACGTAACGCAGCTGGCCGACGGTCTTGGGCCGGATTACCTTGCCCCGACCAACCTCGATGGCCGTACCGAGCACACCGCTGGGCGAAGGGACGGCAGCCTTGACCATGTCGATCACCTGGTCGACCCTATCGGGTTCGAGACGCAAGCCGCGCTGTACCAGCATCAGCAGCTCTTCAACCACCTTGTAGGCATCGCGGGCCGCCCGTTCCTCCCCGGCGAACGTGATCCGATCACCGCGGGCCACGATTCGAGCCTCCGGGTAGGCGGCCTCCACCTTCCGCAAGTTACAGTCGCGATCGCCCAGCAGATCCAGCATCGGACCGGTGCCGGGAACATGCAGGAGCAACGAGGTGCTGACCGGAGCCATCAGAGCGGCGGTGCGATCACGGCGTAAGCAGTCCTGATCGCCTGGCTACCAACGGAGTCACCGGGACCACGACTCAGGCGACCGGGCCAGCTGCCGGGTCCCCCGCCTTCCGACCTGAAGCCCAACCCTGCGGCCCGCTCCACACCCGGCGCGGAGCCGTCAATTCGACCAGGCGTGCCTACCACGTCCGGCATCATGAAACCTTCTCGCCGCGCGCCTCGGCGTACCGTCGCAGCAGCTTCCGCTGGGCACGGCTCAGCCTTTTGGGCACATCGATCAGCACCTTCACCAGCAGGTCGCCACGGCCTCTCCTGCCCAACCTCCTGGTGCCCTTACCCCGCAGCCGGACCACCTGACCGTGCTGGGTTCCGGAAGCCACCTTGACTCGCTCCCTCCCACCTTCGAGAAGCGGCACTTCGGTCTCGGTGCCCAGCGCGGCTGCGGCTATTCCGATCGACAGCTCATACATCAGGTCGTTGTCCTGCCTGGTGAAATGGTGGTGCGGCTTCACCGCCAGCTGGAGGTACAGGTCACCCGGTGGAGCGCCTCGGCGGCCGGCTTCCCCGTCACCCACGATCCGGAGCCGGCTTCCCTCGGTAACGCCCGCCGGAACCTCGACCGACACTTCCTTCTGACCTTCCGCAATACCCTCGCCCGCACAGACGGCGCACGGGTTGGCGATCACCGAACCAGCGCCCCGGCAGGCATGACAGGTGGTCACGGTCATCAACGACCCGAACGCACTCCGCCGGGCAACCCTGACCTGGCCGGTTCCCCCGCACACGTTGCAGGCGCGGGTTCCCGATCCGGACCGGTCGCCCGACCCTTCGCAGGTTTCGCAGGAGACCGCCGCCCGGAACCGAACGGACTTGACCGCCCCGAAGGCGGCTTCTTCAAGGTCGATGGCCAGATGGACCCGGATATCCCGACCGCGGGAGTCCACCGCGCCCCTCGCTGTTCCTCCGAAGATCCCTCCCTCGCCGAACAGCCCCCCACCCCCGAAGACCGAGGCCAGCAGGTCATCGAACGAGCCGCTTCCCTCGAACAGCCGGCTCATATCCAGGTCGTCTCCCCGGTCGTAACGAGCCCGCTTGTCGGGATCGGACAACACCTCATAGGCCTCCGCCACCTGGCGGAACCTCCCTTCCGCAGTGGGATCATCGGGATGGGCGTCGGGATGACTCTCGCGGGCCTTGCGGCGGAAGGCCCTCTTTATCTCTCCGGGTGAGGCGTCCCGATCGACCCCCAGCACCTCGTAATGATCGGCCATACCGTCGCTCAGCCAGCCTTCCCGGTGCTGGGCCGTACCTGGCCGCCGCTGCGGCAGAAGTCCCGCCGCGTCAGCAGGCCGGGTGCGAATGGGCAGGCAGGGAAGCGAAACAAGGTCAGCCACCCCCCAGGCTCTCGTCCAACCCACCGCTCACCTGTTCCACCACCGAGATGGTCCGCCCGTAGTCCATCCTCATCGGACCGATCACTCCGATCCGGCCGGGCGGCCCCCCATGCTCCCCGCCGTAGGTCGTCGACACCAGGGAGATGTCACGCGGCGATTCGATACCGAGCTCCCGTCCGATCCGTACCTCCGTGCCCTCCGGTAAGTGCGCCAGCACTTCGAGAAGGGCGGCTTCACGCTCGAGTACCTTGAGAACGCCGCGCACCTTCGATATCTCCCCCCATGCACCGGCCAGGTAGCTAGCCGGTCCCAGGTACAGCTCGCGCTCCGCGTTGCCTGCCTTCCTCAATACTTCGGAGGCCCGCCATACGATCGATTCAGCCCCAGCCACCACGTCGTCCGACCTCGGCCTGTCGGGTTCCAGCCCGCGGGACATGGCATGTCCGATCTGGCCTTGCCTGAGCATGAGTTCAGCCTCTTCTACATCAGCCGCATCAAGAGGGAAGGGGAAGGAGAGCAGGGACTGGGACACCCTACCGCTTTGGGTGACCACCACCATGACGATCCCATCGACGCCGGTCTGTACCAGATGGATGGCGCGCACCACCTCGCTCGACAGTCCGGGTCCGGTGACCACAGATGGATAGTGGGTGATCTCGCTGAGCAGTCCGGTGGTGGCCTTGAGCAGCCGACCCAGCTCGCTGTGGACCGAGGTGAAGAACTCGGCCACACGCGCCGAGGCGTTCGGGAAGCTGTTGGGCCTCATCAGCTGGTCGACGTAGTAACGATAGGCGCGCGCGGTGGGGGTCCGGCCCGCTGACGTGTGAGGTTGGGCAGCGTACCCCTCCGCCTCGAGCGCGGCCAGCTCACTCCGCACCGTGGCAGGCGACACGCCCAGATTGCAGCATTCGAGGACCGCTCGAGAGCTAACGGGTTCACCCGTCCGGATATACTCCTCGACCAGGATCCGCAGGATCCTCGCCTTCCGATCGTCCAGCATGGGCCAATGATATATGGGTCGTGGACCCCCAACGCTGCCTCTAGGTAACTGCCGAGGCGCCGTCACGGCAGACGAGACATTGGAAGAAGCTCCGTGGACCGCCTAAACTAGCTCAGTCCCCGAACCGGTGTCTAGGGACCGGACGGGTACCACCGGCCCTATTCCCTGTTTCCGAGTCTACGAGATGGCACACAACAAATCCCAGGAAAAACGCAATCGGCAAACGATCGTCCGAACTGCTCGTAACAAGTCATTGCGTTCCGAGCTGAAGACCCGGATGAAGAAAGCGGTGGAGGCTGCGGAGCACGGCGATCCGTCAGCGGCGGCCGAAGCCTTTCGCATCGCGCAGAAGCGCATCGACCAGGCGGCTGCCAAAGGCGTGTTGAAGAAGAACACCGCCGCCCGTCGCAAGCGTAGCCTGGTCCGCCAGGTCAGAGCGGCCGGTCGAGGTCCTACCGACTCCTAGACCCCCCGCCTAGCCAGGCAGCAGCCAGCATCGGTCGTGGCCGGGCGAAGCGCGTCCTAATTTCGGTACCAGTAACAGAGCGACACCGCCAAGCGCTCCATCGTGACCAGGTGGGTCTCCTCGGGCAGGGTCTTCAGGGTGCTGTCGGTCCTCCTCACTGCTTCGATCGCCCTACTCAGCGTGGAATCGGTCATCCGGCTGCCCGCCTGCCACGCCCTACGAGTGGGATAGTAGTCGGGCTTCGACCTGATCCATAGAGCGAAAGTTTCGATGTCGGGTGCGGTGGAAGCGAGTGCTCGGCGGCGAAGATCGTTCTCGATAGCACCGAGCAGCAATAGCGGATGGCTGCGGGTGAGTAGATCGTGCAGGGTGCGCAGCGCATCCTCGACCGAGCCACGGGCGAAGGCATCGGTCAGGCGCCAGATGGGTTGGTCGGGCCGATTGCGAAACCGGTCCCGGATCAGCTCCCCGGTGATCGGACCCTTCGACAGGGCTAGCTGATCGAGAGCATGGCCGAGGGCCTCGACATCGGTCCCGAAGCGCTCGACCAGTGCCTTGGCCGCATCTGCCCGCAACCGCAGGCGTCGCTTCCGCGCCTCCTGGCGGATCCATTGCAGCGCCTGCCGCTCCTGGAGCTTGCGAAACGACTCTGATCGTCCGTGTTTTCTCAGGTGGGCACTCAGCCGAGCGGGCAGCTTGCCGGCCGATAGGAACACCACCAGGTGGCTGCCGCTGTCCGGGCCCTCCAGCAGGTCGATGATGGCAGCCGCTTCCGAGGCCTTGAGGAGCTGGGCGTCGATGACCATCACTCCGGTGCGGCTACCGAACAGGGAACCGGATTGGAGGGCAGGAACGACCGGTTCGACCTCGGGACGTACGGTCGCCTCACCTGACTCGGACTGACCCCGGCCCGGCACATGGATACGAACGATCCCGGACGGCTCGATCCCGGCCGACTCGAAGAGCTCTGCCGCCCGATCCTTGAGGCGCTTGCGCTCCCCAGGGCCCGGTTCCGCCGGTCCCGCCAGGTGTACGAGTCGCTTCAGAGGTTCCAGCCTCCCCCCACCTGGATGAACGAACCGCTTATGTAGTCGGTGCGCTCGTCCAGCAGGAACCTGACCGCGGTGGACACGTCCTCGAACCGCCCGTGCCGCCGGGCCGGAATGCGGGCCAGAGCCGGAAGCGGCTCGGAGTTCTCGAGAGCACCGGGCAGGATGGCGTTGACCGTTATGCCGTAGGGCGCCTCGGTGACCGCCATCGTCCGGGTGACGATCAGGACTCCGGTCTTGCCGACATAGTAGGGAAGGCTGCGCGGTCGGGCAGACAGCCGATCTGCGCCCGAATCGGAGATGTTGATGATCCGCCCGCCCTTCTCTCGCAGCATGGGAAGCATTGCCTTCGACACGTAGTAGGTGGCCGACACGGTCGAGGCGATCTGTGCATCCCACTCGTCCGTCGACAGGTCGTCCAGATTCTTCAGTATGAAGTCCCCGACGTTGTTGATCAGCACGTCGAGTCCCCCCACCTCGGACCGGATGGACCGAGCCATGGCCTCCACCTCGGACGGGACGGTGACATCCGCCCGCACCGCTCGGGCCCTTCCGCCGGTTCGACGGATACGGTTGACCACCGACTCCGCGGCCCCCTCGCTCGATCGGTAGTGAACCATCACATGGTGGCCGTCCATCCCCAGGGCCAGGGCCAGGCTCCTTCCCAGACCGGTGGCCGATCCTGTGACTAGAACCTTCATCCCCTGCGTCCGACCAGGTGATCCATGGGAGGCGATGCTAGTGCTCGAGTCGACCAAGCGACCGCTACGAGCCAGCCCGGATGACCACGTCACCCTCGAGGTCGGTGCGCCTCACCCGCATCCCGGCTCGCTCCAGCTCATCCAGGAGTTCCAACGAGGGATGCCCGAACGGGTTGGGGCCCACACTCACCACCGCGGAGTTCGCACCGGTGGCTACCAGCCAGGCCGGATCGGAGGTGGCGGCACCCTGGTGGGGAACCTTGAGCACCTCGACCACCGGCGGTTCGAGCTCCCGCTGAGCGACCCGCTCGATATCCCCCGACAGCAGGATCCGGGTACCGGCCAGGTTGGCCACGATGATGAGGGACTGATCGTTCACAGAGGCGTAGCGGCGCCGGGGACCCAGCACTTCCAGCATGATCGAACCCACCTGGTACTTCCCCGACTGCGGTACTCGCACCTGGGTGGCCTCGGAGGCACTGTCGATGAAGCGACCGAATGCCTCGCCCTGGCCAGGAAACGGCGCGTACCACAGGGCACCAACCGGCACGGATCCGACCACGCCCGGCAGACCCCCGTAGTGATCGTGGTGAGCATGGGACACCACCAGCAGGTCGATGGCGCGGACCCCATGCCGGAACAGCCCATCCATGACCTTCGAGCTGCTACTACCACCATCCACCAGGACCACCTCTCCCGCCTCTCCGAGCAGCAGGAGAGCATCGCCTTGGCCGACATCTAGCGCCACGAAGGCCGGCCGGGGCGACTGCGCGCCCGAGATGCTCAGAGCAACCGGAACAGTGAGCATCACAACCACCAGGGCGGAGGCCAGGACCAGGGCCGGTCGGAGCCGTCTCCAGCGGAGGGCACCGATCACCAGCGCGGCCAGCAGCCCGAACGTCGGCCAGTGAAGGTCGGGTAGCGATGACGCGAGGCGGGCGATGCCCAACACCCCGCGGGCTGCCAGCGCCCCGGCGCTCACTACCAAATCTGCTCCGAGCGCCGTTCCGGCGGCACTCAAGCCGGTGGACACGACCACCAGCGGGGCGGCCACCAGGTTGGCTACCGGCGACCAGAGGGGAACCGATCCGAAGTAGAGGAGGAGGATGGGAGCAACCGCCACCTGGGCGCCGCACGATGCCCCGAGCGACAGCCGCAACCACTCGGGCCGCAAGGATTCGAACCAGCCGGTGCCGATCACCACGCCGGCCGTGGCGGCCACCGAGAGCTGGAAGCCTAGGCTGGCGGCTAGCTCCGGAGAGACCAGCAACAGGACACCGACCCCGACCGCCAGTACCACCCAGATGTCCGGACGCAGCCCGAAGGGGCGAGCAAGCAGGACCAACCCGGCCATCGTGGCAGCTCGGGCCACGGAGGGCTCGGGGCCGATGAGGACCACGAAGAAGATCAGCCCCCCGATCCCCAGAATCGCCCGGCGCCGGGAGCTCCAGCCGAGGGGTCCGGCCAGCACGAACAACGCTCCCAGGAACAGAGCCACGTTGCTGCCGGAGACTGCTACGAAGTGGGACAGCCCGGCCCGGCGCATCCACTCCTCCTAGAGCTCGCCCAGATAGGAGGTGTCGCCCAGGAGGAATCCCGCCAGTAGCGCCCGCCCGGGATCATCACCCGGAGCCAGTCGTTCGATCAACCGGGCCCGTATCCCGGCGACCTGAGCTCCGAACCATCCTCCGGCCGTACCGGCCGGGCGGGCGCGGGAGGCCCGTCCACCCCAGGTGGGGCGAATATGGCCAACCCGGCTCTCAGCCGCCTCCGGGAGCGGCGCCATGACCGTCCGAACCCACCACCTCGAGGTGCGCCTCCAGTGCGATACGTCCCCACGCAGCCAGCCCACCGGACCATCCCAGGTAGGCGCGCCTCCGTCGGTCTCGAACCCTCGGATCCGAACCTTCACCCATCCGTTGCCTGGATCGCCCTGCCCGTCGGACACTGCCTCAACGAGCACGGTCACCGTCCCGGCGGGCAGGTCCATCTCTTGAATCTGCTGGTGCCGAGCGTCGACCAGCAGGCCACTCACCATGCCCACGCCCGCCAGCCCTACCACCAGCACAGAGGTCCATTGCTTGGCTGCCAGCGCGATCCCCAGGGCACCCGCAACTAGGACCGCCGACCAGGGCGCCCGCATCCCGCATAAGACTCCGAGCCAGACAGCCGCGGCGCCCGCCAGATAGAGACGAGCCCGCCGGTCGGGGAAGCGCCCTATCGCCCGACCGCCGCGTAGTCCCGCAGCCCGGCCAGCTTGCCCTCCCCGATCCCGGGCACGTCCAGCAGATCCTTCATGGAGCTGAACGGTCCGTGAGTCTCTCGATGGGCCACGATCCGGCTAGCCAGAACCTCACCCACCCCCGGCAGCGAGGTCAACCGTTCGATCCCGGCCCGATTGAGGTCTACCGGGAGGTCCGATGACTCACCCGAAGCACGCGGGCTACCGGTCGATCCATCGGAGACCCACGGCACGACGATCTGCATCCCGTCGGCCACCGGGGCGGCCAGGTTGATCCCGCTCAGGGCACCCCCCGCCAAGGCGCCTCCCGCCTTTGCCAGGGCGTCGGCCACCCGGCTGCCTTCCACCAGGGAGACCAGTCCGGGCCTGGACACCGCTCCGGAGACATGAACCGTGATCAGCGCCACCGCAGAAGTAGCCGCCACCGGACTGACCATCGTCGCCGGGGCAGGGGGGATGCTAGGCGGAGGGGCTTGCGGCCGGTACCAGAAGGCCAAGGCGACAACCAGCACCAAGCCTCCACCCACTCCCATGATCACCCGCCGAGGATCTAGGTTGGCTCCAGTTGTCGCCGGTTCTTCCCGGACCTGATCGGTGTGGTGGATCAGGCACCCCCTTGCCCCTCGGTGGACCTTCCGCCCTTGTACCACCGGGCGATCCGATGGTGAAGGGGTGTGTTGGGTCAGAAAGGAGGGAGGGTCATACCCCGGGTTGGCGGTCCGGGCGGTTCAGACCACCAGGTTGATCAGGTTGGGTCGGCGGTCGATGACCCGGCGGACCGGAGCCCCGGCCACATGCCTCTGGACGTTGGGAGCGGCCATGGCAAGGCCCAACGCGGTCCCTTCCGAGATGTCCACGGGGACCTCGAGGCGCGCCCGCACGCGGCCGTTCACCTGCACCACCATCGTCACGACCTCCTCGGCGGCCGCCTGCTCATCCGCCACCGGCCACGGCTGGAGATGCACGCTGGTCCGGTTGCCGATCCCGTGCCAGACTTCCTCGGCCACATGGGGTGCGACCGGCGCCAGCAGCAGCACCAGAATCGACCGTGCCTCCTGCCAGGTAGCCGAAGTCACGTTGCGTTCAGCCAGGGCCGCGTTGAGAGCATTCCGCAACTTCATCAGCTCGGCCACCGCGGTATTCCAGCGGAACCGCTCCAGGTCGCCCCCGACCTTCATGATCGCCTGGTGGGCACGCCGGCGGAGGGCAGCGGAGGCGACGGCATCCACCCGGGTCGGGCCGTACTCGGCCCTCCCCAACCGCCAGACATCCACGATGAAGCGGCGCGCTCCCCTGATGCCCCGGCTGTCCCAAGGGCCCCCCTTCTCCCACTCGAAGGCGAACATCAGGTAGGTGCGGACGGTGTCGGCCCCGAACTCCTCGACCAGCTCGTCGGGATTGGCCGTGTTGCCTCTCGACTTGGACATGCGCTGCACCTCGAGGCGGTTACGCAGCTGGGACACGTGGTTGACGCCCGGGATGGCAGGGATCGACACGGTTGCCTCGTCGGGCACTTCGACGGTGGCCGGTTCGCCCCCACCGTCCGGCTGCACGACCATGATCCGCTCGGTCCGGCTGATGATCTCGCCGAGCAACCCGCCATCCTCCGGCGCGGGTGAACCCGACCGGGAGGGAACCACCGTCACCGCCGACGCCACCAGCCGCTCTCCCTGAGTGGTGCCCTCCACGAACACCAGATCCCCGGCCCGTCTCTCCCCGAGCACCTGTCCCTGGTTGCGCAGCATCAGCATCGGTTCGTCGAACAACCCCCCCGGGTCCCGTCCCCGGGCGATCATCCGCTCCCGGGTGGCGTCGAATATCCCCATATCTCGGAGCGCTTTGGTGAAGAACCTGGTGTAGAGGAGGTGCATCACCGCATGCTCGGCACCACCCGTATAGGTGTCGACCGGCAGCCAGTAGGCGGCTTCCTCCCGATCGAATGGGCCCCCGTCGTAGTCAGGGCTCAGATAGCGGAGCTGGTACCAGGAGGAACACATGAAGGTGTCCATGGTGTCGGTCTCCCTGGTGGCCGGACGGCCCTCCGAATCCACCGTGTTCAGGAAACTGTCGTGATAGGTGAGGGGGCTGCGGCCGGTCGGCAAGAACTCCACATTCTCCGGCAGCACCACTGGCAGTGCCTGGTCGGGCACCAGCTGGAGGTCCTGCTCACCATAGATCACCGGAATGGGACTCCCCCAGTAACGCTGGCGGCTGATCAGCCAGTCCCGCAAGCGGTACTGCACCGCCGCCTCGCCATGGCCGTGGCGCTCCAGCCAGTGGATGATCGCCTCCTTGGCCTCGTCCACGTAGAGACCGTCCAGGAAACCCGAGTTGATCGACGGGCCGTCACCGTCGTATGCCAGGCCGTCGAAGTCGGAGGGAGGTTGCACGGTACGGACCACAGCCAAGCCATAACGGTCGGCGAACTGCCAGTCGCGCTCGTCCTCGCCGGGCACCGCCATGATGGCACCGGTCCCATAGCTCATCAGCACGTAGTCGGCGATCCACACCGGGATTCGGCCACCGGTCACCGGGTTGAGGGCATAGCCTCCGGTAAAGACCCCGGTCTTGTCCTCGGCCAGCTCGGTCCTCTCCAGCTCGGAACTGGCGGCAGCCTCGGCCTGGTAGGCACCTACCGCATCCGCCTGCTCGGGGGTGGTGAGCACCTCCACCAGCGGATGCTCCGGTGCCAGCACCATGAAGGTGGCCCCGTGGAGGGTATCGGGACGGGTGGTGAACACCTCGATGGGATCATGGCCCTCCACCGGGAACCGGATCCGCGCACCCGTCGAGCGGCCGATCCAGTTGGTCTGCATGGCTTTGATGGGATCCGGCCAGTCGAGACCTGCGAAACTCAACAGTTCCTCCGCATAGTCGGTGATGCGGAAGAACCATTGCTCCATCATTCGCTGGACGACCGGCTGGCCGGTGCGCTCGTCCTTGCCGTCTATGACCTGCTCGTTGGCGAGCACCGTCTGGAGAGTGGGTGACCAGTTCACCAGGGCTTCGCCCCGATAGGCCAGGCCAGCCTCGTAGAGCCGGGCGAAGAACCACTCGGTCCAGCGGTAGTACTCAGGGGTGCAGGAGACCGCTTCCCTCCGCCAGTCGATCATGGTACCCATCAGCCGCAGCTGGCCGCGCATCCGCTCGATGTTTGCGTAAGTCCAGGTCCAGGGATGGATGTTGGACTGGATAGCGGCATTCTCCGCCGGGAGCCCGAAGGCGTCGAACCCCATAGGAAACAACACGTTGAAGCCCTTCATGCGCATGTACCGGGCACGCGCATCGGCTGGGGTCATGGCATACCAGTGACCGATGTGCAGATCGCCGCTCGGGTACGGCAGCATGGTCAGGGCGTAGTGTTTGGGTCGGCCCCAGTCCACCTCAGAGCGGTAGAGCCCGGTGTCCTCCCACGCCGCCTGCCAGCGTTGCTCGACTTCGCGATGGTCGTATGTCTCTCTCACAGCCGTGATCCTATTCGCACGCTGGATACCTGTTAGAACGAAGGACAACCTCGCGGTGACCAGCCCCCGGTGTCCCACCCAGGACCTCGAACCACGCTGGGATGAAGTCCGGACGGGGCCCAACATATAGGCTCGGTGGAGCTGACGGGATTTGAACCCGTGACCTCTTGCATGCCATGCAAGCGCTCTGCCAGCTGAGCTACAGCCCCGTGGACTGGTACTGATTCCTGTAACCGGACCGGTACCGACTATGTAGCCTACCAACCTCGCAGGACTTGGTTGTCGCACCAGGCCGGGTAAACTCAGGACCCTCCGGAAGGATGAGCGCCGGCACCACCCGTCCACGGCACTCGGGGAGCGTCTCCCCATAGCCGCTCCAACGAGTAGAGGTCGCGCACCTTGGGTTGGAAGATGTGAACAACCAGGTCACCGTAATCCACCAGTACCCACTCGGCCACATCCATACCCTCCACTCGCAGCGGGGACCTCCCGTGGCTCTTGATAGCCTCCTTGACCGCCTCCGCCAGCGTCCGTACCTGCCTCTTGGTGTTGCCGGTGGCGATAACGAACAGGTCGGCGATCCCGAGGAGCTCCCCGACCTCCAGGATGACTACCTCGGTCCCGCGCTTGGCATCGACGGCGTCGGCGGCAAACACAGCCAAGTCCTCGGTAGGGATCCGGATGGCTGAGGCGCTTGCTCGGCGTTCTTGGATGCTCACTCTTTCGGGTCGGGCACTGGGCGCCCAGCATAGTGAGCCGTGCGCTGGGAAGGCGGCCGGCTCCGATGGCTGATCGGCTGCTCATATAGATGGTGGGCGAGGATGTAGCGGCGGACCGGCTCCCGGACCAGGAATCGCAGGCTGAGCCCGGCGGAGGCCCGGTGCCTCAGCTGGGTCCCTGAAAGATCGAGGAGCGGTACGTCGATCCACTGCGCTTTCCCCCCCAACCCCTGTTCGACCGCCTGCCGCGGGGTCCCCGGCCGGGGCGCCACCGCAATGCGGGCCCGCTCCTGCACCTCCCGGGCCCGGAACCAGGAAGGAAGGTGAGCAGCCGAATCGGACCCCAGGATCAGCGTGAGTGAATGATCCTCCAGCTCGGCCAGGGTGTCGACCGTATAGGTAGGTCCCGGACGGAGGACCTCCCGATCATCGGGCCGCAGGTATGGGATGCCACAGGTGGTGGCCACCGCCATCTCCCACCGATGCCGGGCGGGCGTTATGTCCAACCCACTCTTCTGCCAGGGAGTGCCGGCGGGAATGAATCTGACCTCGTCGAGCTCCAGTTGCTGGAAGGCTGCTTCGGCCACCGCCATGTGCGCGAGGTGAGGTGGATCGAACGTGCCGCCCATGATGCCAATTCGCACTATCCGAGGTTACCGGAGCATCCGGACGGACCCCCGACATCCCACAGCACAGGGGAACCTAACGGTCGGCGGGCGCGGGCACCAGGCGGAGACCTGCAGAAGGGGGGCCGAGCCGGCATCCCAGGATGGTCAGCGGATCGAGGTAGACACCATCGATGCGCGTGGAGAAGTGGAGACCATCGTGGTGGCGCCCCGAACCGATCCGACCGATCACCGTCCCTCGGGCCACGGTCGTACCCACCTCTGCCATGGCTTCCGCCAGGTACGAGTAACTGGTCCTGAGCCCTCCCCCATGATCGACCGTCACCACCAGGTTGTCAGCCACCATTCCGGCGAAGGTGACCCGTCCTCCGGCCGCCGCACGGGCGTAACCGTCGGTGTCACCGACGTAGTCGATCCCCCAGTGGCCCGAATAGTTCGGTCCGGGCTCGAAATGGTTGGCCACCACCCCATCACTCGGCGCATCGAGACCGACGCACGACGAGCCCAGCTTGGTGGGCTCGGCCATCACCGAGGCCGGAAGGGCACCGGACACCAAGGCGAGAGCCACCACCAGGACGGACAGAGACGGACGGATACCGCACATGAGGACACCTCCTGCCTCCCGCCGCGCAGCCAATGCTCGCCATCCACGACCCGCACCGGCATCGCGCAGCGCCGGATCCGGTCGTAAGGCCAATGTATCCGCCGGAAATGCGTCTGCCAAGGGACAACCAGCGGGGCGTTCCGGGGTGTGCACCCCATTGCCGGAGGTTCGGAACCCCCTGAACTACCCCGGATAGCCTCCGCGTCACCGCTCGGATCGCAACGAGGTCAGCCAAACATGCACAACCGTCTCACCGAGCCTGGCGACGGCGGCACAGATCCTCCGCTTCGTGAGGAGAGGCAAACCTGCGTTCGGTAGCCACCTTCTCCGATACCAACTCCGAAGTGATCAAGCTCGAAGTTCCAGCCGGTTCCCAGGACGGTGAGACCGACTCTGAAGGATCTGCCCCTCCGTCAGGGCCGGTGATGGCGGGAATCGTCCCAGGTGATCGGGCGTTCGTTCCCTCGGGTGTGACGTCCGTCACGGCACGGACCATCTGATCATCTTCGCCGTTCCGTCTGCCATAGCCGGAGCCGAGTCACTGTTCTCAGCGGGGCGAGTTCCGGAGACGGGCATCAGAACCAGAAGCTGTGAGTGATCGGCACCCGAAATCCGCCTCCCGTTTATTCTCAACCCGTCCCCGGCGCGATGCTCCCCGTTTCAGCTATATGATCAGCGCGGTGATTGTTGCCTCCGGGCTAGCGAAGGTACCCACCATCGTCACTTCCGCCACCTACCCCGAGTGGCGGACGGCCTGGCTGATCCGCCGTCATTGGTCCTGACCATCGGTTGCGGGGTGATCGGATAGCCGGTGGTGCACCGCTCGGCCACCCCTTACCACCCGCGAAGCATTCTTTCCCTAAGCAGGGTGATGGTGTTGTCTAGAGGGATTGCCAGGTGTCTGCTTTCTGTCGCCGGACGCTTTGACGATGGCAGGTTCGGCGTGTCAGTCTTCCCGGTCTGCTTTGTGGTAACCGCGGTAGGCGCTGTTTTCGTCTAGGGCAAGGGTGCCCGGCTGCCTAATGTCAACTGCCATTGGGTGATGGTTTGCCTAAACTATGGTGAATAGTATGATCGGCGTGTTGTAGTGTCGGATTTCTGTGTTCTTCATGCCTGCCTGTTTAGCAGTCTTTGAATGGCTCTGATGCCTCTGATGCCTTACGGCATTGTTCGAAGGTGTTCTTCATCATCATACCTTTTGCTTCTGTCAAGGCTGTGAGCAGGTTCATGTTGTCCCACACGTTCTTTGCGTCGTAGGCGAGTATGATCCCGTCCCTTATCAGCTTCAAGTATCCTGTGAGCTTACCCGCTTTCAGAAATGGTGCCACAAAACCAAAACTGGCCATCCATGGGTTCACCATTTCCCTGATCCGTTTCGGCGAACTCGAAATTATCACACGCCATTTTGAGAATCTCCTCAGGGAGTGCGCGTGTATTTGACCACGGTTCACCCAAGCCGACCCGGATTGTGTCATGTTTATCTTCCTGCTTCATAGTTGCCCACAATTTGGGGAAGCAATCCGATAAATAGTCCCTAGCTTGACGGTAGGCCACGTTGTATGCTTCCTTGGCCATCCATTCGAATTCCTGTTTGCCATCATAATGAGGCTCATCGATAACAAGGGGTTCTTATCTGCTACCAAGCCTCGCGTCGCCATAAACTTTGGCGCTGCCTTCAATGATCGTCTCTTTGCCAAAGACCACAGCCTCTCCGTGACCTTCAGCATTGCCCCGTATACGAGTCTCGGTCTCCAAACGCCTCACACTTTCTGTGTCCGTACCATAAACTTCGGCGTTCCCATAGACCTGGGCGTTACCTTCTACAATAGTCAAGGCACCGTAAACCTTAGCATTACCATACACCCTAGCGTCCCCGCGAACATCCGCGTCGCCATAAACCTGTGCTGCTCCATACACTTCAGCATGACCGTAAACTGTAGCATTTTCTGATATCTTGGCATTGCAATACACTCGAGCATCATCGTAAACTCTCGCTTTATCCCTGCCAAGATTGTTGCCTATTATCCTGGCGCCCTGATAAACTTGTGCTCGACCGCTGACCTCTGCATTACCCGAAACAAGAGCACCATTCGACACTGTCGCATCGTCTTTGACGATTGCACGCCCAGTAACAAGTGCGTCATCCCTCACAAAGCTTCTATTGTTAAGCTCCGCCCCATAGCCAACCCAGGCACAACCCCAGCTGCCTATAGCACCACGAATCAATTTACGGTCATGCAGCTCTCCGCTTTTTTGACGAGCCTGAATATAAACCTGCCGACTCACATCAACCACAGGGAACCTTCGAGCAGATACCTGCCTATTCCTCGATGTCAGTAGCCGCTTATCATACGGACAGGCCGACAGAGTAAACTGCTTACTCACAGACGGACCAATCACACTGCGGCCACTGCCGCGGTTCACTGCCGACACTGTAACCTTATAACTACCTGACACATCCGGATACAAATAGGCCGGATGCCTAATCTCCCTCGGTGTCCACTCCTGCACTCGTCTACCGCCCGCATCCACAATCTGCAATTTATAGTGATCAACATCACGACCACCGGACCCAGATGGCCGACTCCAAGTCAACGTAACAGGCAGTCGCCGACTTTCAGCATCCATAATCCCAACCGTAACCTTAAGATTAAGCGGTCGACCAGGTGTCGGCACGGACGGTTCCGTCACAGACCGAGGCGTAGTAAAACGCCGGCGTAATCGGATCACTAGTACCAAACTCATTAACAGCCGAAAACGAAACGGTATATCTAGTCGCTGACTTCGTAAGGAGAATAATCCTAGGGACACTCCTAACAAAAGAACCACCACGCCCAGCACGGGCAAACGTAAACCTATAACCCGTCACCGGACCACCACCACTATCGGCCGGCGGGTCAACACTAATAACATACTGATACCTATACCCCGAGCGGGGACTGTCCTGCCGCACCAGCCTCATATTCCGCGGCCGAGACGGAGGCTCCTCATCCACAGGCTCCTCATCCTCACCACCACAGGAAGAACACCGTATCCTGACGGCATCCACACCCATCATTCGATAAAGAGGATCAACCGGAAACCCCTCCGCATACTGCGAGTCCGAATAGTGAACCTGAATCACCAAAGACCGAGGCACCGACTCACTACCATCAACATATAAAGAATCCCCCAAACGAGACCACCCCGACAGTTTAACCTGCTCCAACATCCGAACACCGCCGCTCATCCCAACCACCAATATCATTCAAAGACCGAATCCTATACATAACCCGTGCAGAACCATGATTATAAGGAACAAACACCTCAATATCAAAGTCATCATCAACTACAATGCAACAAACTTCCACTGTGCCAAAGTACCATCACCCGCACCCGTACCGACCGCCGCATACATATAGTTACTATCACCATAATAACGGGCCGGACCATAACCTGGACGAAACCTGCATATATGCGCCGTCGGCGGTGTTGGGAGTGTCCACGGTTGAAGCGGCTTCTTCTTCGGATGTGTCCGTGGCTTCGGGTTGTTCCCCTGGCATGTCGGCAGCCTCGTACATGGGTTCTTGCTCTGCGGTGTCGGTGGCCGCGGGCGGTTCGGGGTCGGCGCCGCAGCCGATTAGGGCAACAACAGCAAGCGCCACAACCGGCAATAGCCAACGGACTGTAGATAGATCAACCGAGATCATGCTTAGTCTCCTGACTACTTCAGCCGAGCAATCTCCAAAGATTCTCCTTCTACGGCAGGCACCGTAAATACCGGCTGACGCTGGCCTCTCAGCGACCTCAGACGCGGTCAAGATCATGTGATTGGATTGAAGCGGCACCGTGACAAGTCTGATGGCAGATGCCCCGGAGGCTAGCGTGAGTCTTGAAAGGACTTCTGCCGGTGCGCTTCCGGGTGCTCGCGAAGGCAGCGAACAAGTCGGTGCGAAGCTGATCCTGGTCTCAACCGACTGGGTCTTCGACGGCACCCAAACTGGAGCCGACAAGCAGTAGCTCGGTGTTCGATCATATGGGTTACGTGGTCTACATTCCGCCAGCCACACCATTCGTGGTCGAATCTGATCACCGGCTTGTGGCAACGTCTGGCTCCACACCGACTGAGGGCCGCTACCCAAAACGTGTGCTGTTCGAGCGCACGAGACGAAGATCGCGACTCGCGGCGGTGGCCAGGCGCCCCGCCAGCGGGTGCACTCAATGGCGTACCCACGGCCGGCCGAGCACCTGACTCTCTATGAGGTGTGTATCCCAAGACGCACATCGGCTGCGTGGCCGCCCCATTCCCATGACGGGCGCCAGGGCTCGCCCTAACTGGAAGACAGACCTACTACTTCTGTCTGAATCGACCCGACGGTTACGCGCTGCACCGCAACCGACGTGAAAACAAAAACTACGAACACTCAAAGGTTGTTCACCATGGCGACCTGGCGCTCGCTCCCAAAAGCTATCACACAACCGTCAACGGCCCAAACGCCAACATGAACTACCTGAACCACCTCAGGAGAACTCCAGAGAGACGATCGGCACACCCCACCACCCTTCACGGCCGAACACACCCGAATCACATCCGACCGGCAACCCCGCAACCTAAGGATTGCCTGTAATCACACACGAAAACCCCCAATCCGACACAACGCCGCAGTTGAACCCCTCAAGATATCCAGCTGCGCCACTACCACCTGTCGCTGCCCCAGCACTCAATGTACTCGTCGCCTGATCTGATCGCACATACATGCTCCCAACCGGCTGAGACTTGAATATCACCGCCACCCGTCGGCGCCCCCGACACCTGCCCGTAGTAGTCATAGCCCCAGCACTCAATGTACCCGTCGGCGGTGACCGCACACTCATGCCCGGCCCCTGGGGAGACCTGGATATAACCGCGGTCGGTTGGCGCCCCCGACACCTCCCCGTACTCGTCGCCGCCCCAGCACTCAATGTACCCGCCTGAGGTGACCGCACACTCATGCTAGTGACCGGCGGCTACCTGGACATAATCAACCTCGAGGTCCGGCCTGTCAACCTCCACCGGGGGGTCAGGTTCCTCTGGCTCTGGAACGACAACATCCGGGGAATCTGGTTCCTCCGACTCCGGAATATATTATAGCTCTCGGTTCAACATCAGGCTCCTCGTCCGGCCGGTCAGGATCCGGAACAAATAGCCAATCCAACTACCACAGAGGCGGCCCCAACTACCAGTAACAAGACTTTTGTCCGCGCTATCACAACTACCCCTATTTCCCATTTCGCTTATGTAAAGCCACCTAGGCCGGTTCCTCTAAGGACTCCAGCCTATCCCGCGGAACCTTGTTTATGAAACTGAATTTGCCATACTCTACGGATAAACCCAAGAGCCAGATCGTGGTTAACCCTACAGATGCCTGTCGTGAACACCAACACGCCAACCAACCAGTATCCCCACACAAAGTAGCCCCAAACAAATGTGTTCAAAACTGCTACCACACGCATCATATTGCTAAAGCTACCCTTCGGGTGTCCAAGGAGGAGATGAGCAGCTTGGGCAGTTCCAGACGCCGCCGTCCAGAAGAGAGCCATCGGGCCGAAACACCACATAGCGGGAGTTGTTACTAAAGGAGCCAAACTGTGGGTGGTTGTTGGCTGGAGGCCAGATACCCCACAAAGTGTTTCCGGAGTCCCATACGGGAATGCTGTCAACGCCGAGGTCGAGGTCGTCAAGACCGGTCTTAACACGTTCCAAACTAGCTTGGCTGCCAACCACGATAACCTTCACCTCACTCAAGTACTGTTGAGCAAACTGCTCAACAACGGGCGCCATAGCCCGACAAGACGGTCACCACGGTGCGAAGAACCACAGCATCAAATGCTTATCACCGTCCAAATATGAACGTAGATCACGGTCTTGTTCATCAGTAATGTCGAATAGTGTCACCGTAGGAACACTGCTTATGGGTTCACTGCCTGGGGCATTAGTCTCGCCATAACGGTTACGGCCCCAACAGACAAACGCATCTTTTACAGTGATAGCACACGAATGATGCTCACCAGTGGCTATCTGCACAAACGTACCGTCAGGAGCCTCAAGCTGACCATAGCGGTCCGCGCCCCAGCAGACGATCGTATCGCTCAGAGTGATCGCACACGCATGCCCGTTCCCGACGGTTACCTGCCGATATTTACCATCCCGAGCACGAAATCTGTTGCCCCAGTATCGGATCGTTCCACCCAAGGTGACTGCACAGGAATGAAGGTTATAAGTGACTATCTGCCTAAACTTACCGTGGGGAGCATCAAGGGCCCCAACACCAATATCAACATCAAGATTATGGTCAGAACCCCAACAGGTTATCGTGTCGTCAAAACCGATAGCACACGAATGACTAACACCGGCCGAAACCTACTTATACTTACCGACAGGAGCATCTGTCTCACCAGAGCTATCAAACCCCAACAGGTTATCGTGTCGTCAAAGTCGATAGCGCACGAATGACTAACACCGGCCGAAACCTACTTATACTTACCGACAGGAGTATCTGTCTTACCAGAATAATCAGAACCCCAACAGGTTATCGTGTCGTCGAGACCGATGGCACAAGAGTGATAAAGACCAGCGGCTATCCGCCCATTAACCTCACCGTAAGCAACAATGTCGTCAGGAGCACTATCCCGACCGTGGTCTTGGTCGGCTATGGGTGAGAGGTTGAGGACCTGTGCCAGAAACGTAGCCATCTGAGCACGAGTCACGGCCTGGTTGGGACAGAACCTGGGAGGATCAGTCCGACATCCGGCAGTGACACCCGAAGCGGCCAACGCACCGATGCCGTCAGCGTGTGCATCGTTAGGTCAACGTCAGCGAACCCACTAGAAGCTACCGGATCGAGCCGGAATGCGCGAGTCAGAAACGTAGCCATCTGAGCACGAGTGACCGCATAGTCAGGACAAAAGTACGGAGGATCGGCGCTACAACCCGAAGTTACACCCACCTCACCAAGACGAACCACCTGCCCTGCCCACCATTCCCAATCATCTACATCGTAGAAAGTATTACCAGCATCCGAAGGCTCCTCATAGAGCATCCGAATTAACCAAACAGCCATCACCCAACGTAGAAGCGGCTCTTCGGGACAAAACCGGTCGTTCCCACACCCAGTATCCCGAAACACACCGAGGCTGGTGAGAGTCGAGATGCTTGAATAATGAACTGAGTCCTCATTGACATCCCAGTAGCTACCGACAACATCAGGCAAGTCAGCTTCGGCCGCCGTTCGGACACCTCGAAGAGTAAGAAACGGCTAAGTCAAAAGAACCAGCGCTCTTTGCCTGAAGGGGAGAGAGGCTGAAAAGCGGGACCGAGAAGCCGTAAGCAACGACAACTGCTACAAGCAACGATATGAGGCCAGATAACTTACTCAGACCACCCACAGTAGGAGGCTCCGTACTTCCAGCAATACTGGCCCTCGTAATGCCCCCTCCAAAGGAAGCAACCTACTTTCACAACGTAATGTCACCGTTCCATCAGCCGCTGGCAAAGCTAGAATCACCAGCTGACTCTACCATGTGAGAGTGATCACAGTATCGCTTTTCTCGGCCCCGGCGAAGCTTCAGCGCAAGGAAAATGTAGCCAACAGCTGATCAGGGCGCAGAATCAGTGGCACCAGGTTCCGGCTCCTAAGGCGCCCCGCGGTCCGGCCCCCGTCACTGCTTGCCGACGCGGTTTCACCCTCTGAGCAGGACTACCAGCTGGTCCCTGTGGATCACCTCGCCTACCGCGCCTATCTCGGCCGATCGCTTGCCCATCCACCGCCGCATCTCTGATGATCCGGTGCTCGCCAGGCCCTTGCCTACCAGCCCACCTTCCGGACCGCGGACCTCCACCGCCGCCCCGCGGATGAACTCACCCTCTACCCCCGTCACTCCTACCGAGAGCAGGGAGCTACCTCGTTCCACGAGTGCTCGGACCGCACCATCGTCGATCCCTACCCTGCCCTTCGGCTGCTGGCCGAACGCCAGCCAGAGTTTGCGGGCCGAGAGTCGCGACCGGCCGGGTAGGACATAGGTTCCGGTTGCCCTGCCCTCGATGATCTCCTGGATCACACCGGGCCGGGTGGAACGGACGATCACGGTGGGGATTCCGGACCAGGCGGCCATCCGGGCTGCCTCTATCTTGGTGGCTACCCCTCCCGATCCCATCGGACCGGCACCGCCGACGACCAGCCCGTCCAGGACCGGGTCGCTGTGGCGGACCACAGGGATACGGTCGCCTGATCCGGACCGGGGATCGGCCGAATAGAGGCCGTCGGTGTCGGTGAGGATCACCAGCATGCCTGAGGCGATCAGATGCGACACGATGGCGGCCAGCCGGTCGTTGTCGCCCATCTTCAGACCCTCCACCGCCACCGTGTCGTTCTCGTTGACGATCGGAACGATGCCGCAGTCGAGCATCCGCTGCAGAGCGCCTCGAGCATGGAGATACTGCGAGCGCATCGAGAGGATGTCCATGGTTATCAACACCTGCCCGATGATGCGGCCGGCTTCCGTGAACGCCTGGCTGTATCGGGCCATCAGGAGGGTCTGCCCGATGGCTGCTGCCACCTGCAGGCCGGTGATCTCGGTCGGCCGGCCACCCAGGGCCGGTGACCCGGCGGCCACCGCGCCCGACGAGACCAGCACGGTCGGACAACCGGCACTCCAGAAGGTGCCGACCTGGTCGATGACCCTGAGCACGGCCTCCTGATCGATCGAGCCGTCAGCATTGGTAAGGCTCGACGAACCCACCTTCAGGACGACGGGAGTCCCGGGAAGAGGCTTGGGGCGGGCGCCGCCTGGTAGCTCAGCCATCTCCAGCGCTCCGGTACTCGAACAGATGGTCTCCGATCCTCACGTCATCACCCTCCTGCGCGCCGGCCCGCCGCAGGGCGCTGTCCACTCCGAGGCGGTCCAGGCGTCGAGCCGCCAGGCCGGCTGCCTCGGCGATGGTCAGATCGTTGATAGCCACCGCCCGCTCGGCAGCCCGACCCTCGACGACCCACACCCCATCGATGCGGTCCACCGAGAAGCCCGAACGCACCGGCCGATGGAGGACGAAACCTTCAGCGCCTGGCATGTCCCGATCGGCTCGATCGACGGCATCGGCGATCTGATGCAACAGCTGATCGATCCCCTCCCCCGTAACCGAACTGATCGCCATCACGTTGGGAACCGCTCGGCGGAGGGGGCCGGTGATCGGATCGGCCCTGGTGAGGTCCCGTTTGGTCACCGCTACTACCTGGGGGCGCTCGGCCAGCTCGGGATCATGCAACCTCAGCTCGCGGCGGAGGATCTCATACTGGCGCTCGGGAGGGATGGTCTGCAACGGGGAAGGATCGAGCAGCACCACCAGCACCTTGGCTCGCTCGCAATGGCGCAGGAACTCGTGCCCAAGGCCCTTTCCATCGGCCGCCCCTTCGATCAGACCCGGTACATCGGCCAGGACGAACTCCCGCTCACCGATCACCACCACACCTAGCTTCGGCTCGAGGGTGGTGAACGGGTAATCAGCGATCTTCGGCCGAGCAGCCGACACCCGCGAAATGAGGGTGGACTTACCCGCGTTGGGAAAGCCGATCAGAGCAGCGTCGGCCATGAGCTTCATCTCCAGCGTGAACCAGGCCGACTCGCCGTACTCTCCCTGCTCACAGAAAGTGGGCGCCCGGTTCCGGGTCGAGACGAGCGCGGCGTTGCCCCGCCCTCCCCGACCGCCGGGGAGGACCACCACCCGCTGACCATGCTCGACCAGATCCGCCATGAGCGTGCCTTGCTCGTCGTACACCAAGGTCCCCAGTGGTACCGGCAGATGGAGGTCCCGTCCCCGCCTTCCGTGCCGCTGGTCCGCCGAACCATGGGTCCCGGAGCCTGCGGAACGGTGCGGGCGGCGGCGATACGAGTGCAGGGTGGCCTTCCATCGATCAGCGATGACGATCACCTCTCCTCCGCGCCCGCCGGAACCGCCCGAGGGCTTCCCCTTGGGGCGGCGTCCCTCCTTGATGAAGGAAACCGCACCTGCTCCTCCGTTTCCGGAGCGAAGATGAAGGCGGACGTTGTCTACGAACACAGGGCCGAGGCGCCTCGTGGGGTGAGATTGCTTATCTAGGCCTCAGTGTATTGCCGCAGGGTTCTCTTTACCCTCCGGGGCCCTCACGGCGACGACCGCAAACGCAGGAGTCGTGGGTACGGACCTTGGGGAACGGTAGGTGCCTAGGAGTAGATGGCCTTCAGTCAGGTAATACGCTAACCCTGCGGCGGCCGCTCCGCCGGTGATACATCACCGTGCCCGGCCGGAGTGCGAACAGGGTGTCGTCACCTCCCCGGCCCACGTTGTCACCCGGATGGATAGGGGTTCCTCGCTGCCGGACGATGATGGCGCCCGCATTGATCCGCTGCCCGTCGAAAACCTTCGGACCCAATCGCTTGGCGTGGGAATCCCGCCCGTTCTTGGTAGAACCTCCGCCTTTGGTTTTTGACATCTAGACCTCCCGGGAGTGAGCGGCTCCGATCTCGAGGATCTCGAGCCGGGTATAACGCTGCCGGTGTCCCTGCCTGCGACGGTAACCGGACTTGTTCTTGTATTTGAAGATGTCGACCTTACGGCCCTTGACCTGCCCCACCACCCGGGCTGTGACCGATAGCCGATCGAGATCTTGTTTGGCGGAAACCGCGGTACCGCGATCATCGACCACGAGCAAGGGAGTGAAGGTCACCTGGCTACCGGCCGCATCCTGGAGCAACTCCACATCGAGAATGTCGCCCGCTGCGACCCTAGCCTGTTTGCCGCCGGAGCGGATGATTGCGTACATGTCCCGGTCCAAACCCTTTCGCCTGGGGGAGATTCTCAGAGAGTAAGCCGGTGCTGCCATGACCGCCTACCGGTCATCGGGCAAAATAGCCAAAGCACGAGGATGATCCAAAGCGAGTAGGCTAGCTGCCGACTCGACTAATGGGCGTCCCCGCGGTTGCGGCCTTTTCGTGCAGCACCAGTCCTCGCCCGTTGCAGGTCGGGCACGAGTCCGAGAAGGCTTCCACCAGGCCGCTCGACACGTTCTTGCGGGTCATCTCCACTAGGCCCAAGCTGGAGACAGCATGCACCTGAGTGGTGGTCTTGTCACGCGCCAGCGCGCTGCGCAACCTTTCCAGCACCTGCACACGATGCCTCCGGGTCTCCATGTCGATGAAGTCGATCACGATGATCCCGCCGATGTCCCGGAGTCGCAGCTGACGGGCTATCTCCTCAGCGGCCTCGAGGTTGTTCTGCACGACGGTATCCTCGAGGTTGGCTTTGCCGACGAACTTGCCGGTATTGACATCGATCACAGTAAGAGCCTCGGTACGGTCGATCACCACATGCCCACCGGACGGCAACCACACCTTCCGGCCCATCGCCCGGCGGAGCTGGCTATCCACGTGGAACCGTTCGAATAGCGCCTGATCGGCTTCCGTGCTCAGGTGCACGCGTGACACCAGCTTGGGCGCAACCTGTTCGAGATAGCTCACCAGTGCCTCATACGACTCCCGGTCGTCGATTATCAGGCGCCGGAACTCCTCGGTGAAATGTTCCCGGATCACCCGGATGAGCAGGCTGGGCTCCTGATGGAGCACCCGGGGCGCCGACCCGCCCTTGCTGTCCTTCTCGATCCCTCTCCATTTGTCGACCAGGTGCTCGATCTCGGCCGCGATGTCTGCCTTGGTGGCACCGGCCGCGGCAGTCCGTATTATGGCCCCGAAGCCTGCCGGCTTGACTTCTCCGATGATCTCGCGCAGTCGTGCTCGCTCGGCCTGTGGCAAGCGCCGTGAGATACCCATCATGTTGCCGGATGGGGACAGGACCAGGTGACGGCCAGAAAGGGTCACCTGGCTGGTGAGGCGAGGGCCCTTTCCGCCCATCGGATCCTTGTCGACCTCCACCACCAGCTGCTGGCCGGGCTTGAGGAGTTGTTCGATCCGCGGCCCACTGCCGTGGGTACGCCGACCCGAGTTGAGGTCACCTGCGTATACGACCCCGTTCTTCTCGGTTCCGATATCCACGAAGGCCGCCTCCAGCCCCGGCAGCACGTTGCGTACCTTGCCGACGTATATGTTCCCCACCAGCGTCTCTCGATCGGATTGGTGGACATAGTGCTCGACGAGTAGCGGACCTTCGAGCACCACCATCTGGGTCTGGTGGGGCAACACCCTGACCAGCATCTGCTTCCGTCCGGCGAGCGGGAGCGGGACGACTTTGGCCTCGCTCGCACGAGTGGGCGCAGCCTTCTTACGCCTCGGTCGCTCGGGTGCCTTCTTCTTCCGGCGCTTAGCCGGTGCCGAAGTCTTAGGAGCGGGCTCGGGTACCCGCCGGACCTTTACGGTCTGGCGCCCGATCCTGCGGGTAGCTCGTTCTTCGGTGGATTGGTCGCCGACTCCGCGGCGTAGTACTTCGGCTTCCTTGCGCCGAAACAGAAACATCGGTGATAACTCCTTGGGTGCAGGTGGTGGCCGCTCGGGCCGTACCCATAGGTTCGGTACGTGTCGAAGTGACGAATCGGGAGGTCGACCCAATGCAGAGCTCCGGCTGCCGGGCTGGAATTCGCCAAGCCCAGGCGCGGTCTTCCCTATTTGTGTCTGCTGATCCGGACTCCTGTCCGGTCGGAGTGCTCACAGGTCCTCGCGTTCGCAGTTTCTTCGTGGAGCCGGCAACCATCGCCGATGGGTCGGAGTGCCTCCGAGGATGGAACGGTTCATGGGGCCGGGCTCTAAGTCGCCACGCAAGCGGCTCTGTGAGCTTAGCAGATCTTGGAAGCAACAAATGTGCTTTCGGTGTGGTCAGGGAGGAACCGGCCCGATTGCACGAGGTGGTCCGTCTACGAGGTCAACCCGGTGACCGCTCCCGTTCCCGGAGGTGTTCGCCGAGGGGAGTCCGGGAACGCCATATGGAGTTCACGACTCCCAGACCGCCCGCCATGGCGATCATAGCCGAGCCACCGGCGCTCATGAACGGCAGCGGCAGTCCGGTCACCGGCACGATCCCGATGGTCATCCCGATGTTGATGAAAACGTGGAACGAGAGCATGGATGCCATACCTACTGCTATGAGCGTGCCGAACCGGTCGGGCGCACCGGCGGCCACCATCAGGATGCGCGAGACCAGAACCGAATACACGATCAGGACCGCGGCCCCACCGATGAATCCGAACTGCTCGCCCACCGCGGTGAAGATGAAGTCCGTGGTCTGGGAAGGTACGAAGTTGAGGCTGGTCTGGTTGCCGTTGAAGAGTCCTTGACCCTGGATCTGGCCCGCGCCGATCGCGATCAGGGACTGGTCGAGGTTGTAGTTGCTTCCCAACAGATCGCGACTCTGGTTCGTGAAACCCCTGAGACGTTCCAGCTGGTATTCCGCCAGGAGCTCCCGCTGCAAGACGATCCACACACCGGCTGCACCACCTGCCAGGAGGACCAGGATCTGCCTCAAGCTGGTTCCGGCGACGAACAGTATTCCGACCAGGATGGCACCAATTACCAGCATCGTCCCTAGATCCGGTTGCAGGAACACCAGGAAACAGGGCACGGCTACGGCTGCCAGGACCAGGGCGAGGCGGCTCCACTCGAGTCTCGGCTGCGCTTTGCGGACCAGCAATCCAGCCAGCACGATGATCAGGCTCACCTTTGCGAACTCCGAGGGTTGGAACTGGAAGTCGCCTACCGGTATCCAGCGGGAGGCGCCCTGGCGACGATCGGCGAACAGCACCCCGCCGAGCAGAGCAAGGCTCGTCAGATAGATCGGGGCCAGGAGCCTGCGATATTGCCGGTAGTCGATCAGCGAACCGACCACGAACACCCCCACCGCCACTCCTGCGAACACCA
This sequence comes from Acidimicrobiia bacterium, assembly GCA_965200835.1. Taxonomy (GTDB): domain Bacteria; phylum Actinomycetota; class Acidimicrobiia; order Spongiisociales; family Spongiisociaceae; genus JAPPFW01. The sequence goes on along the minus strand of OZ241390.1, from coordinate 2,294,911 downwards.
GTTGCCGCCTCATCGCCGACGAAGGATCCCCGGTGTCAGCTTCCAGCCGCACGTGGGTGGCGGAGTAGACCATCAAGGCGCCGAGCGCCATCAGGCAGCTCATCATCAGAAACATGATCAGGTCGGGGGTCGGCTTCACCCGGTCCTTGAAGAGTCCCCCGACTCCTTCCCTGGCGATACCTCGAATCCTCCTACCTACCACTACCACGGGAGTATCCAACCCTCGACGCGCTGTACCACCTTGCCTGCCCTTACCTCTCGGTATCCGCCCCGGCCACCAGCGGCGTGACCGGCTCCCCCATCAAGAACTGCATCATGGCGCGCGCCGCCGGGGCCGCTACCGCGCCACCGGATCCGCCCTCATCCACCATCACCGCAACTACCCAGCGGGGGCTGGTTATGGGAGCCACACCGATGAACCAGGCGGTGGAGTCATGAAATGTCCCATCCGGTTCCGTGATGGCTTGAGCCGTGCCGGTCTTGCCGCCCACCCCGGTCTCGATCCCCGAGTCGTCGAAGGCCTGGCGGGCAGTGCCCTCCGTCACGACCCCCGCCAGATCGACCCTAAGGGATTCGACCGTTTCCGGGTCGATGTCGACCGTGCGCAGGACCCGCGGAGGCATCGTCCTGAGCAGCTCCCCACCCGAGGACTCGATCCGGTCGGCCACTCGCGGCTGGTACACGGTCCCGCCGTTGAGAATGGCCGCATAAGCCACCGCCATCTGCAGCGGAGTGGCCAGAATCGGTCCCTGGCCAACTACGAGGTTCATGAGATCGCCGCCCAACCAACCCTCTTCACGTACTCTCCACGGCTGGCTTTCCTGCCACTCCTCGAACAGCTGGCGGTCCCCCACCAGACCTTCTCGCTCGTAGGGAATGTCGACCTGGGTACGCCGTCCCATGCCCAGATCCCGGGCCCACTGCTGAACGATTCCTTCCCGATCGGTCTCCTTGTATGCATCCCAGATGGAGAGGGCGATCTCCCAGAAATAGATGTTGCACGACCGGCGGAGCGCGCCGTGGAGGTTTTGGTGTCCATCTGCTTCGGGATAGGTCCAATTACGCCACACCAGCTTGGATCTATCCACGAAGCTGTAGTCGAGTTGGGCTGAGCACACGATGAGTTCCTCTGCCGACGAAGCCTCCTTAGGAAAGATCCCCTCCTCGAGAGAGGTGATATAGGTGATCGCCTTGAAGGTAGATGCCGGAGGTTTTTGAGCCTGGATCGACAGATTGTTGAAAGCCTGGCTGGCGATCAGTTCCTCGAAGGTATCATCGCTCATCCCCCCGACGAACGACTGCGGAACATAGGTTGGATAGGAGGCCATAGCGAGAACAGCCCCAGTCTCGATCTCCATGATAACGGCTGTAGCCCGCTCGGTCGGCAGAGGCTGACTATCGAGCTCAGCGTACGCTTCATCCTTGATAGCATTGGAGAGGTCGATGGCCTCCACCAGAACCTGCTCCACTACTTCCTGGGTTGGAATATCCAGGGTCAACCTCACTGTGGCTCCCTGAACAGGATCATCCGAGCCGATCTCTCCACGGATCTCGCCCTGAGGGGTGATCTGGTAGACGATCTGGCCCGGCGTGCCCTGAAGGAACTCGTCGTACTCTTCCTCCACTCCCGACTTCCCGATAGGGTTGCGGCTATCGAGAGCTGGCCGTTCTTCCAGATCCTTATCGCCGGGTAGACCTATGTAACCGATTACATGGCCCATCAAAGACCCCCGATGGTACCCACGTACTGGCCGGGCTCTCACCGTCACTCCTGGGAGGGTGGCACGCTGCTCCATCACTACATACGCGGTGTCGGCATCGATGGGAAAGTCTGGATGAGTCAACGCAGCTACGGCGTCTGGCCGTCTACGATCTCTGAGCACTACCAGATATAGACCGTCCCTTACCTCGATCTCCTCTCTTAGATATGCGCTTTCGACCTGTCTTCTCAGGTCGGTGGGCGGGACATCCAGGATGGCGGCCAGCCGCTGGACCACGTCCTCCTGAACATCCGGAGCGAGCCCCGCGTAGTCTATCTCTATCACCAGCTGGGATCGGGAAGTGGCCAGCGGGATACCGTTCCGGTCCACTATCTCCCCCCTCGGGGCAGGAACCTTCACCCATGTCACTTGATTCTGTTCGGCTTTGAGAACGTACTCCTCGCCCTGTGCCACCTGTACGGCCCAGAGCCTGATAAAGAGTATCGAGAAAGCCGCGGTGAAGACCAGTGCCAGCATGCTCAGCCGCCACTTGTACCTCATCTCCTACCCCACCCCCTGGGAGCACGTGAAGTAGTCCGACGTGGCCGAGGCAGCCCCTTGGTAGCTGGCGTGCCGTAACGGTCATGGTGCCTCGACGATCTGAACAATCCGTTGGTCAAAGGAAGTGCCACTATGCCCAGCAGCATGTTGTAGAACGGCACCAGGATCAAGGTTCGTGCTATCCCCGTGGAACCGAGGGTTCTCTCGCCGAACAAAGTGCCAACCAGGGCGATGGTGCTGAGCCCGACAAAGGTGATCACACCAACCGCAGGAACTGTGATGTGAAGCCCGTAGTCGAATCTATCACTTATCCTCACCGTAGCGTAGGCCACGAGCGTATAGGCGAGGGCATGGAGACCGAAGGGTGTGGTCCCGAATAGATCGACCATCAATCCTCCGGTAAAGCCCAGCAGAACTGCTGACTCCGGCTGGAACCATCTGGCACAAACGATAACCATGAGCAGCACCAACTCGGGCACCTCCCCGAACGGGCGCCATAGGTGGAACACGGTGGTCTGCACCAGTACCGCTACCACCAGCAGGCTCAGAGAAATCATTGCTCGCCGGCTGCTCACGTGCCGACCCCCGATGACGGATCACCACTGCCATTCGCTGGGACCGTGTCCTCCGGCGCGGTGGTATCGGTAACCCCATCCGCGGCCTGCTCGGGCGTGAACTCCCATGGGATCACCGCCACGAACTCCACCGCCTCGAGATCTCCGACCGGATCGACCTCCACTCGTACCGATCCCGCTTGGGGGACGGCCGTTCTGGTCACCGTTCCGACCTCCAGACCCTTGGGATAGGAGTCAGCCTGACCGAACGGTCCGAAGGTAATCAGTAGCTCACCCTCTTGGACCGGATCCTCGGTGTCGAGAACGAGGAGTTGGAGGCGTCCGGTGCCATGGCCCTCCACTATTCCCCGACGATCATCGGACAGCCGGACCGTCACACCTGCTGCCTGGCGCGAGGTGATGGGAATGATGGTGGCGGTTTGCTCACCGGCGGTAGAAACCAGTCCCAGCAGAGCACCGCGGCTGTCCACGGCTGGCTGGCCGGGGTGAACACCGTCCTCGGTGCCGCGATCGATGATGAGAGCGGCATCCAGCGTACCGGCTCGCCCGGTGACCTCGGCGTTCACGGCCAGCTCGTACAGATCCTCCTCCAAGCGCAGCCCGAGGAGGACATCCAGCTCGTCGACCCGTTCTTCGAGGTGCCGGACCCTGATGACCTCGAGCTCCAGCTCGGCAATCCTTGCTCTGAGCCGCTCGTTCTCCGCGCGGAGACCGGCCAGACTGGCGATCCCGTCGGTTACGTCGATCACCGGAGCTACCACCGCGTTGAGGCCCCCCTGGATGGGGCTTGTCAGGTACTGGGTAGCGCTGCGGAGCGTGGCACCGTATCCCTGGCCGGAGGATCGCACATCGAAGGTCATCAGCAGGAGTGAAATGACCAGCAAACCGATGGTGACATAGGCCGAGCGATCGGCCCGGCCCCTCGATCCCTCCTTCAGCGGAGGTCGCTTGGGTGGGTCGACACGGGACCTCCGCCGATCGCTAAGGGTGATGACGATCACCGCCTCGGCCGAGCAACTCGTCCTCCGGCACCGGAGGGGCGATTGCTACCGGGTGGTCAGGCGCTACGGCACCGATCGATGAGGGCCGCTGAAGCTCACCCGGCCGTGGGTCGATCGGCCGGGTGTGCGCTATGAAAGTCATGAGAACAGTTGCCGCTGGTCCACCGAACCGTCTCGGCGCACCTGGCCGCCCTCCGATCACGATCGACGGCGCGTGATGTTCGGTAGCCGCATGGGCTACGGCCGGTCACGCCGTCAGAAACGGCGGCCGGAGGAGTCGAGAACCGTGTGAAGCACCTCATAGTTCTCGAGGCACTGACCGGACCCGATCACCACCGACTGGAGGGGTCGCTCGGCCACCTTGACCAGGATCCCGGTTTCGTGAGCTATCCGGTGAGTGAGGGCCTTGAGCAGGGCGCCGCCCCCGGTGATGACGATGCCGGTCTCCATCAGATCGGCGGCCAGCTCCGGGGGGGTACTGTCCAGCGTGACCCGGACGGCATCGACGATCGCCGACACGGGCTCCTCGATCGCCGCCCTTACCTCGGCCGCCGTGATCAGAGTGGTCTTGGGCAGTCCTGACATGAGGTCCCTGCCTCGCACCTCGGCATTCGGCTCATCCTGGAACGGATAGGCCGAGCCGATGGTCATCTTGATCTGCTCGGCGGTCCGCAGGCCGAGCAGCTGGTTGTGCTCCTTCTTCACCCATTCGACGATTCGCTCGTCCATTTCGTCACCACCAACCCGGACACTCTTGGACACCACGATGCCCCCCAGGGCGATCACCGCCACCTCGGTGGTACCACCCCCGATGTCCACCACCATCGAGCCGATCGGCTCGTTGACCGGCAGCGAACATCCGATGGCCGCCGCCATCGGCTCATCGATGGTGAACGCTCGTCGCGCACCTGCGTGATAGGCGGCCTCCTCGACCGCTCGGCGCTCGACGCCCGTGATACCGGAAGGGACGCAGATCACGATCCTGGGCTTGGCCCAGCGCCGCCGATGCACCCTTTCGATGAAGTAGCGAAGCATCCGCTCGGTTATGTCGAAATCGGCGATCACCCCGTCTCGGAGCGGACGGATGGCCTGCACGTAGGAGGGCGTGCGGCCGATCATCCGCTTGGCATCCATGCCCACTGCCAGTGCTTCATTGGTGTGGGTGTTGATCGCCACCACGGATGGCTCGTTCAGCACCACCCCCCGGTTTCGCAGGTAGACGAGAGTGTTGGCAGTACCGAGATCCACCGCCATGTCCTGGCCTGCGATCGCAAATAAACTGTTAGCCATTCGAAGAGCCTGGTTCGGCTATGCGCCAGAAGTATAGCCTGAGCCGCATTGTGGCGATCCGAGGGCCCAGCCCTACGTGGACCCTCACCCGAACCATATACCGAGCTCCCGGGCGGCGCTCGGCGGGCTGTCGGAGCCATGAACGATGTTGTGCTGCACCTCGAGGCCGAAGTCGCCCCGGATGGTTCCGGGCAGAGCTTCCTGCGGATCGGTAGCGCCGATGAGCGCGCGGACCGAGGTCACCGCCGACTCCCCCGACCACTGCATGGCGATCACCGGACCGGAAGTTATGAACTCGATGAGGTCGGGATAGAAGGGCCTCTCGGCATGCTCCGCGTAGTGGTGGGCGGCGAGCTCCCGAGTAGGGACGATGAGCTCGATCCGGTCGGCGGACAGACCCTTGGACTCCAGCCGCTTGATGACCTCACCCACCAGCCGGCGCCGGACACCATCGGGCTTGATCATGACGAACGTACTCTGATGAGCCATCTCCGGGACTTCCTTCCTGTAACGGCGATCCGGCTGGATCGCCCTCCCCATCGTCGCCCGGTGCTTTGCCCGAGGATCACCCCGGACTCAGGGGAAGTAACAGGTCCGCGCCTCACCGGCAACGTAGAGCGACCCGGCCACCACGATCGCACCGGCCGGGCCGGTCCACTGTCGCGCCAACTCCAGTGCGCCGGCAACGGTACCCACCGATGTTACCGGAAGTCCGGGTAGTACCTGGTCCACGATCCCTACCAGATCGGCCGGTTCGGTCGCCCGCTCGTGATCCACTGCGGTGACGATCACCCTGGTTGCCAAGCCGGCAAACGGGAGAAGCATCTCCAGGATGTCCTTGTCCCGGAACGCTCCGATCACCAGCGTCCAGGCGAGCTCGGGGAGCTCCTCTTGCAGGGTCCGCGCCAGTGCCTGGCAGGACTCTGGGTTGTGGGCGCCATCGATCACCACCAGAGGAGAGCGCGCCACTACCTCGATGCGGGCAGGCACCCGCAAGGATGCCAGCGCCTGGCGGACCACGTCCTCCGGGAGAGAGCGCCCCAGGAGCGCCTCGACGGACGCCACGGCCACCGCGACATTGGCCGCCTGATGACGACCGTGCAGGGGCAGGTATAGGTCGTCGTAGTCACCATGGAGTCCATCCAGGCTCATGGCCCAACCACCCACCGCCATCCGCAGATCCTCGATCCGGAAGTCACGGCCCAGCGAGTAGCGAGCCGCCCCCATCCGGGCACACTTGCGGTTGGCTACGATCTCCACCTCCTCGGCCAGGTCACCGGTGATCAGCACCCCGTCCCGCTCCAGGATCTCCAGCTTCTCGACGGCGATCTCGGCAGAGGTGGAGCCCAGGTACTCGGCATGGTCTATGGAGACACCGGTGAGCACCGCCACGTCCCCCTGGACCACATTGGTGGCGTCGAGGCGCCCGCCCATACCCACCTCGACCACGCCCACATCCACCGATTCGTTGGCGAAGTGGGTGAAGCAAGCAGCGGTAGTGAGCTCGAAGTAGGTGGCCCGCTCGCCCGTCTCGTGCTCGAGCAGGTCGACGAACGGCGCTACATCCGCCACGGCCCGGGCGAACTGTTCCGGAGTGGCCTCGTGGTTGGCCACCGCGTATCGTTCCTCCACCCGCTGCAGGTGCGGGGAGGTGTATCGACCAGACTTCAGACCCAGAGCATCGACGATCGAGGCGCATGCGTAGGTGACCGTGGTCTTGCCGTTGGTCCCCGCTACGTGAACGATCGGATAGGAGAGCTCCGGTGACCCCATCATCTCCATGAGCCGACCGATTCGCTCCAGTCCCGGCTTCCAGCCGAGCTCGATGTGGCGGTCCAGAAAGTCGACGGCCTGGCGATAGTTCACGGGGTGATCACGAACGAGGATGGTACCGACGCTGATCCGGGAACGGGATCGGTTGCTACCGCCCCGACCCGTCGAGCGCAGCCAGTTCCTGCTCGAGGGATCGCAGCAGGTTCCGGAACTCCCTCGCCTTGGCCTCCTCCCTGGCCACCACTGCGGCGGGTGCCCTGGTCCGGAACGAAGGGTTCGAGAGCTTGCCGTCGGCTCGGGTGAGGTCGCTGGTGACCTTTTCGACCCGGCGTCGGAGACGGGCTCGCTCGGCCTCCACGTCGATCACACCTTCCATCGGGATGGAAACCTCGAGAGAGCGGGCCTCCACCCGCAGGTAGCCGGCTCCGGCAGGCGGGCGACCGACGGTGGCGGTCGTGGCCGCCAGGGCCTGGAGCTGGGGACTCCACCAGTCGTGCCAGAGCCCGTCAGGGTCGTGGACCACCACACTCAGTTGCCGGCGGGCCGGGAGGCCGTGCGCCGCCCGGAAGCGCCGGAGACCCGACACCAGCTCCTGGAGGGTCTCCATACCGGCGGGCGGGGTGTAGCGGGGCACCGAGGGCCAGCGGGAGGAAATCAGCATCCGGGCGTCGACCAGGTGGCTGTGCAGCTCCTCGGTCAGGAAGGGAATCGCCGGATGGAAGAACTTAAAAAGATCACGCAGCACCACGCCTAGGGTGCGGCGGACGGTATCGGCCTTCGGTCCACCCTCGGCCAGAGCCGGTTTGGACATCTCCAGATACCAATCGAACACTTCTGACCAGGCGAAGGAGTAGAGCAGGGAGAAGGCCTCGGAGAGCCGGTAACTGTCGTACAACGAGTCGACCCGCTCAGCCACCTCGCCCAGACGGGCCAAGATCCACCGATCCACCGGACCGGGTGCCTCCGGATATCCACCCTCGGGTGGGACACTTCCGGGCTCGAGGTGCATGAGGGCAAACTTGACGGCATTCCATAGCTTGTTGCCGAACCGCCGGGCCGCGTCCACCCACTGGACATCGAAGCTCACGTCGTGGCCGGCGGATGCCGATTTGAGCAAGCTGAGGCGGAGGGCGTCGGCCCCGTACCGCTCGACCATCTCCATCGGATCGACGGTGTTGTTGAGCGACTTGGACATCTTCCGCCCGTCGGAGTCACGCACCATTCCGTGGATCACCACCTCGTGGAACGGGACTTCATCGGTGAACTCCACACCCATCTTCAGCATGCGGGCCACCCAGAAGGAGATGATGTCGTAGCCCGTCACCAGGACGTCGGTGGGATAGAAACGCTGCAGGTCCGCGGTGTCGCCGGGCCACCCGAGGGTCGAGAAGGGCCACAGCGCCGAGCTGAACCAGGTGTCCAGCACATCCTCCTCGGCCCGCAAAGTGTGGCCCCCGCACTTGCTGCATCTGCTCGGCTCCTCGCGGGCGACCATCACCGTGTCGTCGACCTCGCAATACCAGGCGGGAATCCGGTGGCCCCACCAAAGCTGGCGGCTGATGCACCAGTCGTGGAGGTTCTCCATCCAGTGGTAGTAGTTCTTTTCCCACCGCCGGGGGACGAAGCGGCAGGACCCGTTGCGAACAGCTTCGATGGCGGGCTCTACCAGGGAACCCACCCGCACGAACCACTGGCGCGAGAGCAGGGGCTCGATGACCGCCCCGCTCCGCGAACAGTGTCCCACCGTGTGGCGATGGTCCTCGATCCGCTCCAGGTAGCCACCGCTTCTGAGGGCTTCGATCACGCGCTCCCGAGCCTCGAAGCGCTCCAGGCCGGCGAAACGACCGGCGGCTTCGGTCATATAGCCATCCTCGCCGATCACTGTCACGGGGGGCAGCCCCGCCCTGGTGGCAATCTCGAAGTCCAGCGGGTCGTGAGCAGGGGTCACCTTCACTGCCCCCGTACCGAAGGCGGGGTCGACGGCTTCATCGGCCACCACTGGAATGTGTCGGTCCATCAGCGGGAGCCGGACCGACTGGCCGATCAGATGCTGGTAACGGTCATCCCCCGGATGTACTGCCACGCCGGTATCCCCGAGCATGGTCTCGGGACGGGTGGTGGCCACCGTTATGCCGTCGCGACCATCAGGCCCGACTTCCGAGAAGGGGTAGGTGATGTGCACCATCCGGCCTTCCACCTCTTCGTACTCGACCTCGATGTCGGAGATGGCCGTCATGAGGCCGGGAGACCAGTTGATGATCCGGTGCCCGCGGTAGATCAGACCCTGTTCGTGGAGCCTGACGAAAACTTCACGGACCGCCGCGGAGAGACCCTCGTCCAGGGTGAAGCGCTCCCTGGTCCAGTCACACGAGTCCCCCAGGGCCCTCATCTGCTGAGTGATAGCACCCCCGGAACGCTGCTTCCAGGTCCATACCTGATCGACGAACCGGTCCCGGCCCAGCTCGTACCGGCTCAGGCCTTCGGTGGCCAGCTCCCGCTCCACCACCATCTGGGTGGCGATCCCGGCGTGATCGGTCCCCGGCAACCAGAGTGCCGCGTAACCCTGCATGCGCTTACGCCTGATGATGGCGTCCTGGATGGAGTGGTCGAGGGCGTGACCGATGTGCAGCACCCCGGTCACGTTGGGGGGTGGAATCACGATGGTGAAGGGTTCCCCATCCGGATTGATCTCGGGGGCGAAGGCGCCGGATTCTTCCCAGATGCGGTACCAGCGCTGCTCCACCGCTGCCGGGTCGTAGCTCCCTTCCAAAGTCCCGTTGGGGCGGGTGGCCATTGTGGTCACTGCCAGGCTCGGTTCAGCGCGAACCGATGACTAGGCACTCCTCTCGCGACGTTCTCCGACGTCAGGCAGCGAGAGCAGGGTCGGATTGACCTTCTCCTCGACCACTCGGCGGTCGATCACCACCCGGCGAACCTCGGGCTGGGAGGGAAGCTGGTACATCGTGTCGAGCAGCACTTCCTCCATGATGGCCCTCAGACCCCGGGCGCCGGTACCGCGCAGCATGGCTTGGTCCGCGATCGCCTCGATGGCATCGGGTTCGAAGACCAGCTCCACGTCGTCCATCTCCATGATCCTCACGTACTGCTTGACGAGAGCGTTGCGGGGCTCCTGGAGTATCCGGATGAGGGCTTCTCGATCGAGAGCGTCCACCGTGGCCACCATAGGCATCCGGCCGATGAACTCCGGTATCAGACCGTATTTGATGAGATCGTCCGGCATCACCTCGGCCAGGAGATCGTTGCGCGAGCGGTCATGGCGGGATCCGATATCGGCGCCGAAACCCACTATGCGGTTGCCGACCCGCCGACCGATCACCTGATGGAGCCCGGCGAACGCTCCCCCACAGATGAACAGGATGTCGGTGGTGTCGATCTCGAGGAACTCCTGATGGGGATGCTTGCGGCCTCCCTGCGGCGGCACCGACGCCACCGTCCCCTCCACGATCTTGAGCAACGCCTGTTGGACGCCCTCGCCCGAAACATCACGAGTGATCGAGGGGTTCTCGGCCTTGCGAGCGATCTTGTCGATCTCGTCTATGTAGATGATGCCCTCTTGTGCCCGTTTCACGTCGTAGTCGGCTGCCTGGATGATCTTGAGCAGGATGTTTTCGACATCCTCCCCGACGTAGCCGGCCTCGGTAAGCGCAGTGGCGTCGGCAATCGCAAACGGGACCTCCAGCATCCGCGCCAGAGTCTCGGCCAGCAAGGTCTTGCCACAACCGGTCGGGCCGATCAGGAGGATGTTGGCTTTGGACAGCTCCACCTCCTCGTTGCGGGCCGTGGTGCTTCTGATTCGCTTGAAGTGGTTGTAGACGGCCACCGACAGCGCCTTCTTGGCCCTCTCCTGGCCGATCACGTAGTCGTCCAGGAAGGCGAACACCTCGGCGGGCTTGGGGAGCTCGCTGGCCCGTTCCGTGCGGGCATGCAGCAGCTCGTCGTCGAGGATCTCGGTACAGAGCAACACGCACTCGTCGCAGATGTAGACGCCGGGGCCGGCAATCAGCTTCTTGACCTGCTTCTGGGAGTGGCCGCAGAAGCTGCACTTGAGGATCTCACTCCCCTCGCTGTACTTCATTGCTCCTCAGTTCCGATCCGGCACCGCCGCCAGATCCCTGCTGAGCAGGACGTCGTCGACGATCCCGTAGTCGACGGCTTCTTCGGACAGCATCCAGAAGTCACGGTCGGTGTCCTTGGCCACCTTCTCGTACTCCTGGCCGGTGTGGCGGGCCAGGATCCGATTGAGCTGCTCCCGCATCTGCACGATCAGCCGGGCTTGGATCTCGATGTCGGCAGCTTGCCCTCGTGCTCCGCCATGAGGCTGGTGGAGCATGACCCGGGCATGGGGAAGGGCGAAACGTTTTCCCTTGGTCCCGCCGGCCAGGATCACGGCCGCCGCGGAGGCCGCCATACCCATACACACGGTGCTCACATCGGGCTTGATGTACTGGATGGTGTCGTAGATGGCGAAGAGACTGGTGATCTCGCCACCCGGGGAGTTGATGTAGAGGTTCACGTCACGGTCGGGATCCTCCGACTCCAGGTGGAGAAGCTGGGCCATCACCAGGTTGGCCACCGCGTCATCGATCGCGGTGCCCAAAAAGATGATGCGGTCCTTGAGCAGGCGGGAAAAGATGTCGAAGGCACGTTCCCCCCGACTGGTGGACTCCACCACCGTGGGAACCAGGTAGTTGCTGGGGGGTGGGCCAACTGGGAGCTCCGGCTCCGATGCTGTATAGGCGATCACTGGTCTCCTTGCTCGGTCTCGGCTTCCACGGCCTCGGCTCCGTTCTCCACTTCCAGATGAAGGTCGAGTACGTTCCCGTCGCTATCTGTCGCTACCGCGCCGCGCAGCACTGCCGCTCGCGCTTTGGCGCGGAGGATATCACTCATGACGTTGATTTCTTGGATGCTCCCCGCCAGCCGGGTCGCCAGCTCCTCTGCCGTCTCGTCGAGGCCCTCAGCCGCCTCCTCGTAGAACTGCTCGAGCTCGCTTTCCGTCACTTCGAAGCCGGCGTCGACCGCCACCGAGTCGAGCATCACCCGGGTACGGATCTGGATGAGGGCCTGCGCTTGCAGCCCGTTGAAATAGGCCTCCTCATCCCTGCCCATTTGCTCCAGATACGACTCGAACGTTCGATCGGCTGCTTGCAGCGCGTTCAGCATCCGATCGTGGATCTGCGCTGCCCTGGCTAGCTTCACCGCCTCCGGTATCTCCACCCTGACCTCGTCCGACAGCTCGAAGAGCACCTGCTCGGCCAGGCCCTCCGACAGGATCCGCGACCGGGTCTGCTCGAGTTCCTCGGCTATGCCGGCGCGAAACTCCTCCACGGTGTCGAACTCGGTGAAGTCATGAACCCACTCATCGTCGAGCTCGGGTAGGCGCTTCTCCTTGACCTCCTTGACCAGCACCCGAACATATATCTCGGTACCGGCCGCCAGCCCCTCATCTTCCATGCGCAGGCGGGTCGGGAAGGAGAGAATGTCACCTGCCGAGGAGCCTATCAGCTGGGGGTTCAGGTCTTCCAGATTGGAGTCCGAGCCCACCTCGAACAGCAGGTCGGACACCGATATCAACTCGAGGGATCGTCCGCCGTGGGATGCGTGCAGGTCGATGGCCACGAAGTCGCCGGTTGCCGCGGCCCGTTCCACGGTCTCTAGTTCGGCGAAGTGCCCCCGGTAACGGTCGATCTGGTCGGTGATGGTTGCCTCATCGACCACGATTCCCGGATCCCGGAGCTGGTACCGCCTGCCCTGATAGTCGGGCGGAGCGTCCAGCATGGGCCACATACTCACCCTCACATCCACCTCCACCCCATGGCCAACTTGCCGCATCGCCTCGACCGATGGAGCAACCGCGGGCGAAAGGTCGGCATCAGCCAGAACCGAGGGCAAACCCTGCTCGACCAGCTCCTCCACCGCCTCCTGGCGGATTCGATCCTTGCCGACCAGATTCTCGACCATGCGGCGAGGAGCCTTCCCGCGGCGGAACCCGTTGATGTCGAGGCGCAAGGAGAGCCGGCGGGCTGCTCGGGTCTCGGCCCGGGCCAGAGAAGCTCCTTCGTAACGTATGGTGACTTGTCGCTCGAACGGACCTAGCTCCGTAACCGTGACGGACATCGAACTCCTAGGTTTTTTCGCAGGCAGGGGTCCGGGCACCAAACGGCGTAGTGCCGGGGTGACCGAGGGGACTCGAACCCCCGACCTCCTGGACCACAACCAGGCGCTCTAACCAAGCTGAGCTACGGTCACCATGCGTGAGAATCGGCTTCCGGGCCTCAGCCCGATGGTCGATCGGCGAGGCGCCCCCGGAAGGATTCGAACCTTCGACCAAGAGCTTAGAAGGCTCCTGCTCTGTCCTCTGAGCTACGGGGGCTCAGCCGCCAACCGGACGGGCGTCTCCGCAGAGCGGGTGAAGGGAGTCGAACCCTCGCCGCCAGCTTGGAAGGCTGGAGCTCTGCCATTGAGCTACACCCGCGCGTACGAGCCCCATATTACATGGCTCGGAGGAGGTTCAAACCCTCTCGACAGGTGGACCGCACCTAAATCCCCGCCGGAGGGCCGGCCTTCATTTACGCTGCCCTGCGTACGGCCAGGAGGCGGTCGGGCTGGTCGGATTCGAACCGACGACCTCCTGCTCCCAAAGCAGGCGCGCTGCCAAGCTGCGCCACAGCCCGTACGAGGACATTCTAGGAAGGCAACGAGACATGGCCAGTTCAGATCGGCGAATGGATACGCCCGCGGGCGGTCGGCAAACGGGCCCGCATGAAGTTGACCGGTCACCTTCAGCAACCATGGTACGAGTCCCGGGCATGAGGAACGGCTACGTGAGCCGCCGCAGACCGATCCGGGCAAGGGCCCTGCTCCCACTTCTGGCCCTATTGGTAACAACCGTCTCCTGTTCGAGTTCCCCCACGTCCGAACGCTCCACTACCGCACCGGCGCCCACCACCTCGGACGAGCCCTCCACCTCTACCAGCACTTCTCCGACCACCACGACCACTACCTCCACTATCGCAACCACCACCTCGAGCACCACCACGACCACCACCCTGCCACCCAGAGATTGCTCCGCCTCCCTCCCATCGGAATTCCGCTTGGCGTCGGTATCCCCGGTGGCTGCTTCTGTGGAGGTGTCACAGCAGGTCTTTCCCTGCGCTGATCGGGTGGGCCTGGTTCCCACGAATGATCTGGGGGCCGCGGCGGCCAGCCTGTTGCTGGCGGGTCTGGAAGGTCCGTTGTTGCTGGTGTCGCACGGTGGGCTGTCGGATGGCACGATCGGGGAGCTGAAGCGGCTGGACCCGGACGTGGTTTTGGTGTCAGGTGTGGATCCGGGGGTGGTGACTGGTCTGGAAACGCTCGGGTTCGAGGTCGAGGGGGTGGAGCTCGAGGCCGAGTGGGTACTGGATGCCGAGGGGATGTTGAGTGCCAGGTCGTCTCCGGCCGAGTTGGTTTGGCTGGCTTCTACTGACGGTCCGCTGCCCTCCTTGGTGGCGGCTGCTGCCAGGTTGGGGATCGGTCTGGTACCGGTCGAGGGAGATCTACGGGGTATGCCGGCCGATGCTCGGCAGATGGTGCGTGAGGCTGAGCGGTTGGAGCTGGTCTCGAACTTCGGCGAGGACACCGACTGGCAGCTGGACGTGATCCGGGCCGGCCAGGAGATTCCCGGTGGCGGGTTGTTGATGTTCGACGGTGAAGTTGATCGGCGACTGATTGCCATCTACGGACATCCCGCCACTCATCGACTCGGAGTGCTAGGGGAACAGAGCGCCCGGGCCGGGGTGGACAGGCTGGGTCGGATAGCAGCCGGTTACGACGCCGACGGTGCCACCATCCTCCCCACCTTCGAGATCATCGCCACGGTGGCCTCAGCCGGGGCCGGCCCGGACGGTGACTACTCGGCCCTCACCCGCAAGGATGTCATCCGGCCCTGGATCGAAACCGCCGCCGAGCATGGGGTGTATGTGGTCCTGGACCTACAGCCGGGCCGCACCGACTTCTTGACCCAGGCCAAGCTCTACGTAGAGTTCCTCAGGATGCCCCACGTCGGATTGGCATTGGATCCCGAATGGCGGCTGGGGCCCAATGAAGTGCATCTGGTGCAGATCGGATCGGTCGACGCGGCCGAGGTCAACCTGGTGGTCGACTGGCTGGCTGACCTGGTACGGGAGGAGGCCCTTCCCCAGAAGCTGCTGATCGTCCACCAATTCCGCCATGACATGATCACCAACCGTGACCTGATCGAAACACCCTCGGAGCTGGCGGTGGTGATCCAGATGGACGGGCAGGGAAGCCTCGGTTCCAAGTACACCACCTGGAGCGTGCTCACCAAGGACACCGAAGATATGGGCTTCCGGTGGGGCTGGAAGAACTTCTACGACGAGGACTCCCCCACCGCCACACCCGAACAGGTGCTGGACCTCACCCCCGTACCAGTGTTCGTCTCCTACCAGTAAGCCCTAGACCCACCGTCCGGCCTGGCCCAAACCCGATGGGCGGGGTCGGTGGTGGGTGCGATCCGGCGGGTGGGGGTCCGGTGCGGGTGGAGGGACTCGAACCCCCACGGGCCTAGCCCACCAGGACCTAAACCTGGCGCGTCTACCTTTCCGCCACACCCGCTTGGTCAGGTGGGTCGCCCGGGACTCGAACCCGGAACCTGCGGATTAAGAGTCCGTTGCTCTGCCGAATTGAGCTAGCGACCCGCCGTCAGTGTAACCAGAACCGGGACCTTGCGCAGACCGGCCGGTCGGGATCGGCTAGGAAGTCCCAAGCGCTACGACTAGGGCGCGCACCGCCCTGGCCCGGTGGCTGATCCGGTTCTTCTCCTCGGGGGTCATCTCCGCCAGCGTCCTACCTCCCACCTCGAAGATCGGGTCGTAGCCGAACCCGCCCGCGCCCCGCGGGTAAGTGGTTATGCGACCCTCGACCCATCCGTCGACCATTACCTCCTGGCCATCATCCAGGATGGCCACCACCACGGTCCGAAATCGGGCCCTCCGATCTTCCACGCCTTCTAGGGCGGCGAGCAAGGCGGCTACATTCGACCGATAGGTAGCCTCGGGCCCGGCGAAACGGGCCGTGTGAACACCCGGGGCCCCATCGAGAGCCTCCACCTCCAAGCCGGTGTCGTCCGCGATCGCCGCCAACCCGGTCCAGGAAGCCACCGATCTTGCCTTGAGGCGAGCATTGCCTTCGAGATCGGGGGCGTCCTCCACCACATCCGGCCAGTCGAGATCCCTCACGATCTGGCCGACCGCCTCCGTCCCTTCGAGCAACGACTCCATCTCTTCTATCTTGTGGGCGTTCTTCGACGCCACCACTGCCCGCGCGATCACCGGACGGGTCACAGACCGACCGCGCCGGTCTGGAGCTCTCCGATCTGGGCGATCCCGCCCGCGGCCAGATCCAGCAGCCGGTCCAGTTCAGCACGGCTGAACGGAGATCCCTCGGCCGTACCCTGGACCTCGACCAACGAACCTCTCCCGGTCATCACGACGTTCAGGTCGACCGACGCCGCTGAATCGTCCTGGTAGTCGAGGTCCAGCAGCAACCTACCTTCGACGATGCCGACCGAGACGGCGGTGGCCCGGTCGGCCATGGGGTTGGTCGCCATCATCTGGTGCTCGACCGCCCACTCCAGGGCATCGTTCAGGGACACCCAGGCCGCGTTCACCGCGGCGGTCCGGGTACCGCCGTCCGCCTGGATGACATCACAGTCCACTTTGACCATGACCTCCCCCATCCCACCCAGATCGACCACGGAGCGGAGCGACCGGCCGATCAGACGGGAGATCTCCTTGGATCTACCACTCGTGTATCGCTCACGCCGCACCCGACTACTCGATGAACCGGGCATCATGGCGTATTCCGCGCTTATCCAGCCGGATCCCGATCCTCGCATCCACCTCGGTACCCGCGGCTCGAAGGCGGTGGTGGCCAGCACCCTGGTGCGTCCCATCTCGATCAGCACCGATCCAGGGGTCATCTCCGTGTAACCACGGGTGAAGCGGATGGGACGCAACTCGTCGGTCGCTCTGGTCCGGGAACTCATCGCACTGCTCGCCCTTCTCGTGGTAGCCCTTGGGATCAGATCCGGATGCGGGCGCCGGGGACGGCCAGCCACACCGGCCCCCGGAAGACCGACTCGGCCTCCATCACCGACCGGTCCGGATCCAGGTAGGGAGCCAGGTGGGTGAGCACCAAGCGGTCGACCCCAGCTCGGGCCCCCATCTCTCCTGCCTGCACCGCGGTCAGATGGTAGGCGTAGGCTTCCGGGTCCCGAGCTTCCGGCAGGGTCGCCTCGGCCAGCAGAACATTCGACTCGCGGGCGTGGCCTTCGAGGGCCGGGCTCGGTCCCGTGTCGGCGGTGTAGGTCAGCGACCGGCCAGCCGCCTCGATGCGGGGAGCGAGGGTGGGCGGCGGATGGTTGGTCGACGCCACCGAGATCTCCATGGCCCCCAAGGTCACGGTGTCACCGTCCGCCAGGGCTATGAAGTCGAAGGTGGACCGCCAGGCAGGGGGATTGCCCACCAGCGCGCCGAGTAGATCGGCCAAGTCTTCCGGACAGAAGACCGGGAGGCCCCGTACCTTCCGGTTGCCATAGGCCAGAGCGTGGTACAGAGCGAAGATGTCAGTGCAGTGGTCAGGGTGCCGGTGAGACAGAAATACCCCGTGCAGGTCGCTCGGATCCATTTCCGCGCAGAGGGCCAGATAGGTACCTGGCCCGGCGTCCATCCACAGCGTGGTCTCGCGCTCGTAAACGAGGTATCCGGATGCCGGGCGGCCGGCCGTGGCGTAGGTGCCATTGGAACCGAGGACCGTCAGCTGCACGCCCGCAGGGTAGCGAAACCCCTCGCAGGCGACAGCCCACCAAGGTGCCACGGTCGGCCAGCCAAATCATCACAGCTTGCTCAGCTTTCAAGGGTAGCGGCTGAGCCGTTTCCGGCCAGGACCATCCCGCTGGCGTCGATCACGACCGATCCGGTTGCCACCATTCGTCCGAGCTCCGCCATAGCCACCACGGGATCACTTCCGAGAGCAGCCAGGAACTCGGTCATGGGGCGGCCTTCGACAGGGGCGTCCCCGGCCTCCGTGGCTTTCTCCCGATCGTGAGGAGGAGTCCCCATGACTAGCTTCAAGCACTCCATCAGATCCTCGGCATCCAGCACCGGGAAGGCGCCGTCGCGGATGAGCTGGTTGCAGCCCATCGAACTCTGCCTTCCGACATCACCGGGGGTGGCGAAGATGTCACGACCCTGCTCGAGGGCAAGTCGAGCGGTAACCAGGGCACCTCCCTTGGCTCCCGCTTCCACCACCACCACTGCGCCGGCGACTCCCGAGATGATCCGGTTGCGGGGAGGAAACCGCCAGCCAAAAGGCCGCGCTCCTGGGGAAGCTTCGCTCCACACCGTCCCGCCAGCCTCCAGCAAGGACTCGCCGAGCCGCCGATGGTTACGTGGATACCACACGTCCACCCCCGAACCGAGCACCGCGACACCGGGGCTGGGCCCCTCCAGCGAACCACGGTGGGCGGCGCCGTCGATCCCCTTGGCCAGCCCGCTGACCACCGACCAGCCCGCCCGCGACACCGCCCGCCCGTAACTCTCGGCCAGGCGGCGCCCGTAGACCGTACAGGTTCTGGTACCCACGATGGCCACCGCAATGCCTCGGAAGGCCGAGCCCCGCTGGAATAGGAACAGCGGGGCATCAGGCAAGCCGCCGAGGACTTCGGGATAGGCCTCGTCCTCGCGGGTCGCGAACTCGATGCCTGCCGAGCGAAGAGCCTCGCGCCGTTCCTGCGCCGGGATGCGGGCGGCCTCCCGGGCGGCCGCCGGCAACTTCACTCTCCCCCGCTC
The DNA here is from genome assembly GCA_965200835.1 of Acidimicrobiia bacterium. Classification (GTDB taxonomy): domain Bacteria; phylum Actinomycetota; class Acidimicrobiia; order Spongiisociales; family Spongiisociaceae; genus JAPPFW01. Next base: position 2,276,138 of record OZ241390.1, on the reverse strand, counting down.
TATGTCTCGGAGGACACGGCAGGCGGATCCCGCCTTGGCCACCAACCCCCGCAGCCGATCCGGGTGCATGCCCACGTGCGCCAGCCTCACCAGGCAGTCCTCTTCCCGGCTCATATCACCCCTCGCAGGACCAGCGCCTCGGCCGTGTGTGGTTCTCCCACAGCCGCCGAGCCGGCCAGGTCGGCCACCGTGCGGGACAGCCGCCGGACCCGGTCGAATCCCCTCCCCGTCAGAGAGCCGTGCCGGAGAGCACCCTCGACCAGCTTCTTGGCACCGTTGGCCATCTCCAGGGCGTCCAGCTCGCTCCGGCCCAGGTCCCGATTCCGGCGCCCTCGGGCGTGCTGGGCCTGCCAAGCTGCCGCCACCCGCTCGGCTACCGGCTGGCTGGGTTCCTCCGGCGGTCCGATGAAGGCGTCCACGTCCACCTGCTCGACCATCACCCGGATGTCGAACCGATCCATCAACGGCCCGGACAGCCGTCGGCGGTAACGCTGGACCATCCGGGCGCTGCAATTACACCCCTGGCGGTAGTCGCCCAGGAACCCACACGGGCAGGGATTGGTGGCCGCCATCAGCTGCACGGCGGCCGGGAAGGTGACCGAGACACCCTTCCGGGCGATGGTGACCTCGCCCTCCTCGAGGGGCTGGCGCAGCGCGTCCAGCAGGTGGGGGCGGAACTCTCCCAGCTCATCGAGGAACAGCACTCCCCGATGTGCCAGGCTGATCTCACCGGGAACCGGTGACCCCGAGCCGCCGCCGACCATCGCCGGCGTGGTGGCCGTGTGGTGCGGTGATCGGATGGGTGGCCTGAGCAGCGAGGTGCGGGGCCGGCCTGCGGTCGACCATACCTGCGCTACCTCCAGCGCGGCCTGCTCGTCCAGATCCGGCAGCAGTCCGGGCAGGCAGCGGGCCAGCATGGTCTTGCCTGATCCAGGAGGACCGGACAGGAACATGTGGTGACCGCCGGCCGCCGCCACCTCGAGGGCCCGCTTGGCCAGCGGCTGGCCCCTGACCTCAGCCAGGTCTGCGCGCTCGACCTCCGCAACGCGGGGCACTTGTGGGGGCGGAAAGTCGGCCTCGCCGAGTGCGGCCGCGATGGCGGTGGCCAGCGAACCCACCATCTGGACATTGGCCGAGCCCACGATGCTCGCCTCGGTGGCGGAAACGGGCGGAAGCAGGCAGGGTATGCCCATTTCGGCGGCCACGACGGCCGCCCCCAGACCTCCGGGTGCCGGGCGAAGGCTGCCGTCCAGCGCCAGCTCCCCGAGGGCTACCACGTTGCAGGCACCGATCGCCCTATCCCTGCAGCCGCCAGCAGGGATAGGGCGATGGGTAGGTCGTAGGCGCTTCCCGACTTGGGCAGGTCGGCCAGCGCCAGGTTGACGGTGACCGACCGGGGCGGGAAACGGTAACCGGACACCGCCATGGCTGCCAGCACCCGGTCTTTGGCCTCTCGCACCGCGGTGTCGGGCAGGCCCACCACATTGAGCCGGCCTTTCTCTCCTCCTCCCACATGAGCCTCTACGCGGACGGCACGCGCCTTCACGCCGACCAGCGCCACAGAGTTGGTTGATGAAACATGCTGGTCAATATACGGCATGACTATGACAGGTTATATATTGTCGCTCAGCCGGACTCGCCGAGCCGTTAACCATTGTATTCGCGACCTGCTATAAACCATCCCGATCATGGGATTCAATCCGTTCCGCAAGCACGAACCCCGCGCAGCCGATCTCGCCCTGGTGGTGGGAACGTTCCTGGTGACGGCGGCCCTGGTGATATGGGCACTTACGGGCGGCTGAGCGTACGCCACGTCCAGCCCACCTCGGCCCGGAAACCGTATCGGTGCCCGGGATGCGACGGCGTGATAGCTGAGCGGAGGTTCCACCTGGTCGTGGTCCCGGAGGAAGCGCCCGATCTTCGGCGTCACTGGCACCATGGATGCTGGTACAAGGAGCAGCGCCGGGTAGCGGGCCGCCATCCCAGCCGCCGGCGGCGCGGGACCCGTGACCAGCTGGTCGGCCGTCTGTGAGCGTCCGGAGAGTCGGGTAACGACCTTCTCCTAGACCACCCGGGGATGCCAATCCAGCCTCAACCCGTCGCTCCGGAACTCGACGGTGACCAGATCGACCCGATAGATCCCCAAGCGGCGTGCCAGGTCGGCCACCTGCTCCGCCTTGCGGTCGGTGAAGTTCCAGCGCGGATGGCCATCCTCGGAAGCCACTCCCGACTTGACCTCGACCGCCAACAACCCACCGGCCTCCTCGGCCACGATATCCACCTCACCCCGCCCGACCTTGACGTTACGGCGGACGATCCGGACTCCATTGCGAGCCAGGAAGCCGGCGGCCGCCCATTCCCCTAGAGATCCCAGCCGTGCCCGATAGTGGCCGATCCCCATGCGAGCCATACCAAGTGCCCCTTCCCGGTGTAGCAGTCTGCTCGGATGGCACCGTAACGGGTAGCTATGACAGAGCGCGCCGGGACGTCCAGAGGGTCGGCTACATTCCCTCCCAGCGGGTCGGTGGCCAGATACGGACGATCGCCCGGCCTACCACACTCTCGATCGGGACCGGACCGAACCATCGGCTGTCCTGGCTGCGATCCCGGTTGTCACCCATGACCCAGACATGGCCAGCCGGAACGTACAACGCGGTCAGCTGCCCCATCCGGTACTCAAGGGGTAGATAGGGCTCCTCGAGAACCGTCCCGTTCACCCAAACCTGGTTGTCCCGTATCTCCACCCGGTCACCACCAGTAGCGATCACCCGTTTGATCAGGTCCTCAGTACCGGCAGCTTGGATCCCCACCGCTTCGAGAACATTCCTGACCATCCGCTCCCAGAGGGGCTGGGCCGGTGCGGGGTCGAAATAGGGCGAGTCGAACACGATCACATCACCCTGCTGGGGTCCGTTGAACCGGTAAGCGAGCTTGCTGACCAATACCCGGTCATCGATCTCCAGGGTCGGGATCATGGACGGCGATGGTATGAAGAAGGCCTGGATGAGGAAGGTCTTGATCAGCACCGCCATCACCAGCGCCACGAGCAAGACACTGGGTAGCTCGCGAAAGAAACGAGAAGCGTTACCCGGGCGGCGGTCGTCGGCGCATCCGCAGTCGTCATCCGATCCGGTGGAATGGTCCTCCATTCGCTCTCCCACCGCCACACCATCCCTCGGTGCCCGGGCGGCCGGACTCATGGCAGCTAGCGTCGCTCCTTGATGCGGGCCGCCTTGCCCACTCGGCCGCGCAGGTAGTACAGCTTGGCGCCCCGCACCCGACCGCGCCGGGCTACTTCGATCCGCTGAATTATGGGGGCGTGCACCGGGAATACCCGCTCCACGCCGATACCGAAGCTTATCTTGCGTACCGTGAAGGTCTCCGACAGGCCACCACCGTCGCGGGCCAGGACCACTCCTTCGAACACCTGGATCCGTTCGCGGCCGCCTTCCACCACCCGGACCTGGACCTTCACCGTGTCGCCGGGCCGGAAGTCTGGAATGTCGTCACGTAGGTAGGCGCGCTCGACATACTGGAGGTCATTCATGGGGTCTCCTCAACATCGCCAGCCCGGTCGCCCGCGCACCCGTTTGGATCGGGGCTCCTGGGGACCGCCACGGGACCGCGGCCCGTGACCACCCCTAGTCTACCGCAGGTCGGCGCCCTTTACTAATGACCGGACCCCCCTTCCGGAGGATCCTGCTGGAGGAGATCAGGCCGTCGTGCCCGGGTCCGCTCTATCCGGCGCTGCTTTCGCCAATCCGCGATCCGGGCATGGTCGCCCGACAGGAGAACGGGTGGTACCTGACGGTCGCGGAAGATCGCCGGTCGGGTGTATTGCGGTTCTTCCAGGAGGCCGTCTCGGAAGGACTCGCTCTCTACCGACTTCGGGTTGCCCAGCACCCCGGGTAGCAGGCGCGCCACCCCTTCGATGACCGCCAGGGCGGCTGCTTCGCCCCCGGACAACACGAAGTCGCCCAGCGAGATCTCCTCGTCGATGGACCCCTCCACGAAGCGCTCGTCCACGCCTTCGTAGCGACCGCACACCAGGGTGAGGGCCTCGAGAGTTGCCCAGCGGTCCAGCGTGGCCTGGTCCAGCCGGCGACCGGCCGGGGTGAGCAGGATCCGATGCGAGTCTTCCCTCCCCTCCAAAGCCCTGGTCAGCGGGCCGGGCATGAGCACCATGCCGGCGCCTCCCCCGAACGGGGCATCATCCACCTGCCGGTAGTTTCCGACCCCGTACTCGCGCAGGGCAACCAGCTCGACGTGCAACGCTCCCGAGGCCACCCCTCTCGCCAGGGTTCCCACCGCCAGGGACCCATCGAAGAAGCTAGGGAACAGGGTGACGACCGCAATGTGCATGCTCTAACGCAGAGAGTCGCAGAGATCTAACGGACGGGTTGCGGTACCTCATCGATGAGCTCGTACAGGGTGGATCTCCGGCGCGGCACCCGACCCATCCGGGAGATAGCCCTCTCGAAGTCGGCTGGATCCATCTCTTGGCCGTGGGAGGCGCCGGCCGCTCGGGAGATCGTCTCGTTCATCAGGGTGCCGCCGAAGTCGTTGCATCCGGCCTCGAGCAGCCGGGCGGCACCCTCCAGGCCGAGCTTCACCCAGGATGCCTGGATGTTGGGAATCAAGCCGTCCAGGGCTAGGCGGGCCACGGCATGAACCAGCACCACCTCGTCCCAGGTAGGCCCGGGTCGGGCCCGGCCCCTCAGATAGATGGGAGCCGCCATGTGGACGAACGGGAGGGGGACCAGCTCGGTGAACCCACCGGTGCGGCGCTGGATCTTGCGGAGGACCTCCAGATGATTGGCCCAGGACCTCGGATCATCGATATGCCCGAACATGATGGTCGAGGTCGATCTCAGGCCCAGTCGATGGGCCTCCAGCATGACCTCTGCCCACTGGGAGGTCCGGATCTTGTCCGGACACAGGTGCTTGCGAACCCGGTCGTCGAGTATCTCGGCGGCCGTTCCGGGCAGGGTTCCGAGGCCGGCCTCCTTGAGCATCTCGAGAAACGACCTGATCGTCATCCCCAGGGTATCGGCGCCCTGCCACACCTCCAGCGGGGTAAACCCATGGACGTGTATGTCGGGGACCGCCTCCTTGATGGAGGAGAGCACATCCACGTAGAACTGTCCGGTGAACCGCGGGTGGATACCTCCCTGGAGGCACACCTCGGTGGCACCTCGGGCGGCGGCCTCGGTGGTGCGTTCGACCACCTCGTTGACTGTCATCAGGTAGGGATCACCTCGCAGGTTGAGGCTCCGCGGGCCCTTCGAAAAAGCACAGAACCCGCACCGGAAGTAGCAGACGTTGGTGTAGTTGATGTTGCGGTTGACCACATAGGTCACGGTATCGCCCACCCGTTGCCTACGAAGCTCGTCCGCGGCGGCCGCTATGGCGTCCACGTCGTCGCCCCGCGCCCCGAGCAGCAGGGCGGTCTGGCTCACCGTGGGAGGGACTCCTGCCAGGGAGGACTCCAGCACCTCCCGTACCGGCCGGCTGGCGGCCGCAATGGCAGGCATCCTGGCCACGGTCCACATGGCGTCCGGCCAGGCAGCCGAGAACCGATGGACGTTCAGGGGTGGTTCGATCGGCATTCCGGGAGCCCAGGTGTAACGGGGTCGCGCATATCCGCCCGCATCGATCAGGTCCAGGTAGGCCCTCAGCTGGGCAGGCGACAGCGACTCGCGGACTTCGTCGAGTTCTACTCCCGGGGGTATCGCCACCCGCTCAGCCAGGCGACCCCCGACCGCGTCGCGTAGCTCACCGATCTGCTCCGAGTCCCAGTCACGCAGCAGCAGATCGTGGGCTCCGGCCCTGGTAGCAGCCAGCGCGCCTTCCACCGAGTCCACAAACACCGAGACCCTGGCCCGGATGGCCGGTAGCCCGCAGATGTCGGCGGCTTCGATCACCCGGCTCCGCCCGGTGCGCAGGAAGGCTGCCTCGGTACGGGCCAGCGCGTCGATCACCGCCGCCCGATCGCCGGTGTGCCTCACCGACAGGCGCCATCCCGGAATCCCCTGGCTGGACAGCTCCAGCGCATCTTCGGGATCCACCACCCAGCCCACGAACCCATCGGTGGTCTGCCGGGAGGCCACCGGAAGGACCCCTCCTGCCAAGCAGGCGGACACCGACTCGCCCTCCGACCGGTTCAGCTCCAGACTGGTAGTTCCTTCCGCCCTCCGGCTGGAGGCGGTCACCTCGGTGACCTGGGTGGCTGGACGCACCCTGAGGAAGGTCAGGTCCCTGATCGCACTTCCGGTCATCTGACACCTTCCTTCTGGAGTCGTATAGCGTACCCTCGGTCATCCGCGGCAGCGCGCGCCCGGCCTAGCAATCCGGAATCTATCCAGCTCTCGTCCAGGTACTCGGGATATACCGGCAAGCGGGGTACCAGCTCGAAACCCTGCGCCTCGGTCCGGTGACGCAATTCGGCGAGATGGGGCCAGGGGGCCTCGGGGTTGACCCAGTCGATGGTGAGCGGCGACACCCCACCCCAGTCGTTGATACCGGCCTCGAGGTAGATCTCGTACCGCTCGGTCAGATTGGGCGGTACCTGGAGGTTCATCTCCGGTCCGAGAATCCAGCGGGCCACCGCCACCACCCGAGCGAACCAGGTGGGGATCGGCTCGGCCGAGCGTCGCATGCGGGTATCGGCCTTGGCTCGGAAGTTCTGGACGATCACCTCCTGGATGTGTCCCATGCGAGCCTGCACCTCGGCCAGCGCCAGCAGGCTGTCCACGATTTCGGGGATGGTCTCGCCGATGCCCACCAGGATGCCGGTCGTGAAGGGGATCCGTAGCATCCCGGCCGCCTCGATGGTGGCCATTCGCCAGGCCGGGTCCTTGTCGGGGCACTGGTAGTGGGGCATGCCGGGTTCCATCAGCCGGGGCGAGATGTTCTCCAGCATCATCCCCATCGAGACGTTGCTGGGACGGAGAGCAGCCATCTCGGCGGCGGTCATGTAACCGGGATTGGCGTGGGGGAACAGCCAGGTGGACTCGACCACCGACTCGCTCATAGCTGTCAAGTACCCGATGGTCGAAGTGTGGCCCTGCGACGCCAGGAACGACCGGGCCTGGGGCCAGCGCGCCTCCGGCCGGTCCCCCAGGGTGAACAGGGCCTCGCTGCATCCAGCGGCATCCCCCGCGCCGGCGATGGCCAGCACATCATCAGGAGTCAGATACTCCCCTCCGGCGCCCGGTGGCTTGGCGAAGGTGCAGTAGGTGCAGGTGTCCCGGCACATGGTGGTCAGCGGGATGAACACCTTGGGGCTGAAAGTGATGGTGCGGCCCCGCCCCTCGTCCCTGAGCCGGCGCGCATGTTCGAACAGAGGGGAGTCGTCACGCAGCCCCGAGAGATAATCGATAGCCAGCTGGCGGTCAGGAGCAGGATGAGCCATGCGGTCAGGAATCTAACATCGCCCTCCCGCCAACCGGCAACTGCCCGCCGCCGAGCACCGCGATTGCCCGGGAGCCGTGAACCTAGCGGGTAAGGTAAGCCTGGTAGTGAATTACGGTCTCCAGACCCTCCGGGAGGATACGTTCGGAGGTCTGACCGCGGCGGTGGTCGCCCTGCCCCTATCGGTGGCCTTCGGCGTGGCATCCGGCCTAGGAGCGATAGCCGGTCTGTACGGGGCGGTGGCGGTCGGGTTCTTCGCGGCCGTGTTCGGTGGGACCAGCACCCAGATCTCCGGCCCTACCGCGCCACTGGCGGTTGCCATGTCGGTGGTGGTGACCAGCTATGCGGACAGCTTGGCAGAGGCTCTCACGATCGCCGCGCTGGCCGGGGTCATCCAGATCCTCCTCGGCACGTTGCGTTTGGGTAGCTTCGTCGCTTACACGCCCCACTCGGTGATATCGGGATTCACCAGCGGGGTGGGCGCCATCATCATCCTGGTCCAGAGCCTGCCCCTGCTCGGGACCCCGGTTGCGCTGGGCGGACCGCTCGCGGCCGTTCGTAAGTGGCCGGAGGTCTTCACGAGCATCGACTTCGAGGCGCTACTGCTGGCTGCCATTACGGTAGTGGTCTGCATCTTCTGGCCGAACAGACTCCGGAAGGTCCTGCCGCCCACTGTGGCTGCGCTGATCGTCGGAACCCTGCTGGGCATCCTCTGGCTGCGCGACGCTCCGGTGATCGGCGAGGTTCCCACCGGCCTCCCCCAGATCCATCTTCCCGAACTCTCGCTGTCCACCCTTGGGGGTGCCCTGATACCGGCCGTGACGATCGCCCTGATCGGCTCGATCAACAGCTTGCTGACCGCGCTGGTGGCCGACTCGATGACCGGTACACAGCACGAACCGAATCGTGAGCTGGTCGGGGTGGGGATCGGTAACGTGCTCGCCGGTCTGATCGGAGCGATCCCCGGCGCTGGCGCCACCAGCGGCACGGTGGCGAACATCAGGGCCGGAGGGCGGACTCGGGTGTCGGGAATCCTGTGCGCGCTGGTCATACTGGCGCTGGTTCTGGGTGTCGGCCAGTACGTGGACCGAATCCCTCATGCGGTGCTAGCGGGAATCCTGACCAAGGTCGGATTCGACATCCTCGACTGGCGCTTCCTGACCCGGTTCCGGCACATCCAGCGCGAGCAGTTCGTGGTCATGACGCTCACCCTCGGGTTCACGGTGTTCGTGGACCTGGTAGTGGCGGTGGCCATCGGCCTGATCGCCTCGGCCATGGCCAGCGCTCGCCAGTTCGAAAGGCTGGAACTGGACAGCGTGATCTCGGTCCCGCTGCTCGACATGACCTTCCTGGGAGTCGATCTGGACGACGATGTGGATCCTTTCTCGGCGCGGGTGGGCATGGTGTCGCTCCGGGGCAGTTTCACCGTGGCGTCGGCCAAGCGGATGATCAACACCATCAGCGTCGACGTGCGGGATCACGAGGTGGTGATCCTCGACTTCTCCCAGACCGCATATATGGACGGGAGCGCCACCCTGGTGGTGGAACGCCTGATCGACACCGCTTACGCCGAGGACACCGAGTGCATCGTGATGGGCGTGGAAGGATCGGCAGCCAGCAGCCTCCAAGCATTCGACGTGCTACGTAGGATCCCGGAGGACCGGTTCGTCAAGGATCTGGATGAGGCACGGGAGGTCGCCCTCCGCCTGCTTAGCTGAACAGGCCCTCGGGCGGATCGACCCGCAACCAACCGCCTTCCAGGTCGATCTCCGGTACCAGAGGTTCCACGAACGGAACTTCCACCACGGCCCCGTCTGAGCAGGCCACCACCAGCCTGTCCTGGGGTCCCTGGACCAGGTTCTCGACTACTCCCACCGCGTCGGGCCCGATCCGCACGGCCAGCCCGACTAGCTGATCGGGCCAGTACTCATCCGATGCGAGACGCCGCCGATCTTCCTGCCTGATCAGCAGCTCGGCGCCCACCAGCCGGGTGGCGGCCTCCGCCGAGGTGAACCCGGCAAAGGTGGCGATCAGCCCCTTGGTGCCAGGCCTCGCCCTGCGGAGGACGAGCCGCGGCACCCGGTCCAGCGAGGTATGGAATATGGAGGGCGGCCTGAACCGATCAGGATCATCGGACTCGACCATTACGCAAACTTCCCCCCGGACGCCATGCAAGCGGGTGATCCGACCAACCCTTATCATGGCGCGCCAGCCTGGCTTAGGGCTGGCTCCCAACGATCTTTCAGTTAGTCGACGAACTCGACTCCGGAGGTCAGGCCTTCTTCCTCGGCTGCCGCCTGGGCCACCGAACGGATGGCGCGCGCCACTCGCCCACCTCGGCCGATCACCCGGCCCATCTCACCCGGGGCGGTCTTGACCTGGGCCAAGACATCGTCCTCTCCCCGCTCCACCATGGTCACCTGGACCGCCTCCTGGTCGTCCACGATCTCCGACACGACGAACCGGACGACTCGCTCGACTATCGCCCCCGCCATTACTTGCTCACCCTGTTCTTCGGCACGTTGTCATCTCCTCGCTAGCCGGTGGCCGAACGCTGCCGTTCGGGCCGACCTTCGAATCCTAAGGGCGGTCGCCCGTATCCTCGCCCTGCTCTTCCTCCCCTTCCACGGCTTCGGCAGGGGGAGGGTCGTCGTCCAGCCGGTAGACGCCGGATCTGGACACCTTGGGTCGGCGCACGGCACCCGAGATCTCCAGCAGCTTCCGCACGCGTTCGGTGGGTTGGGCACCATTACCCAGCCAGTACCGCGCTCGGTCCTTGTCGACTTCCACGATCGACGGGGACGGGCGGGGATCGTAACGACCGATAGACTCGATGATACGGCCGTCCCGCGGCGCCCGGGCGTCAGCTACCACGACGCGATACGTGGGCTGCTTCTTCTTACCCATACGCTTGAGGCGGATCCTCACCGCCATGTCGTCACCTCTTCCTCTTCTTTTTCTTCTGCTGTTTCTTCGGGGTTCTGGGGCGCTTGGCGCTCCGCCGGTTTCCCGGTCTCTTCTTCCTAGCAGGACCCCGTGACAGGGCCCTACTTCCCGGCAAGCCGCCACCCCCCATCCCCGGCAGCCCGCCGGGCATCCCCGCAAGCCCGGCCATTCCGCCGGGCGCCTGCCCTTGCGACAGGGCCTGCATCATGTTACGCACCTGGTTGAACTGCCTGAGCAGACCGGACACGTCCTGCACGGATGTTCCGGATCCGAGCGCGATCCTCCGCTTGCGGCTGGCGTTGATGACCCGGGGATCGACCCTCTCGGCCGGGGTCATCGAGCGGATGATAGCCTCCGACCGGCGGATCTCCCGATCCATCACCCGGTCGTCCATCGGAGGGCGGCCACCCGGAATCATACCAAGGACCTCGCCGAAGGACCCCATCTTGCGTACACCTCGGACTTGTTCCAGGAAGTCCTCCAGGGTGAACTCGGCCCGCAGCATCCGATCGGCCATCTCCTCGGCCTGCTGCTCGTCGAAGGCCTCCTCCGCCTTCTCCACCAGGGTGAGGATGTCGCCCATCCCGAGGATGCGCGACGCCATCCGCTCCGGATGGAAGACCTCGAGGTCCTCAGGGCGCTCACCGGTCCCCACCAGCTTGATGGGACAGCCGGTGGCCTCCCTGACCGAGATGGCCGCCCCTCCCCTGGCATCGCTGTCCAGCTTCGATAGCAGCACGCCGGTCAACTTGGTATGCCGCAGGAATCCTCTGGCCACCGGAACCGCGTCATGGCCGGTCATCGCATCCAGGACGAGCAGGACCTCGTCGGGCTTGGTGACCTTGCTGATGGCACCCAGCTCGCGCATCAGAGCGGCGTCGATCTGGAGCCTTCCCGAGGTGTCGACCACCACCACATCGAATCCTCGATCCCGGGCATGGCGCATCGCACCCCTGACCACCGCCACCGGGCTCCGGCGCCTGGAGGTGAACACCGGGGTTCTGATCTGTTCGCCCAGCAGCTGGAGCTGCTCCACGGCTCCCGGCCGCACCAGGTCGGCCGCCACCATCAGCACGCTCTTGCCCGAGCGCTGGTGCCAGCGGGCTACCTTCGCCGCGGAGGTGGTCTTGCCCGAACCTTGCAGCCCTACCATCAGCGTGGTCAGAGGCTTCTGCTTGGTGGTGGCCAGGGGAACGGCTTCCGTGCCCAAGGTCTCGATCAGGGCCTCGTGGACCACCTTGACCACCTGGTGGCCGGGTGCGACGTTCTTGAGCACCTCGGCGCCCACCGCCCTCTCCCGGATCCGGTCCAGGAGAGCCCGAACTACCTGGCCATTGACATCCGCTTCCAGCAGCGCAACGCGGACCTCGGCCAGGGAACGGTCCACGTCCTTGCTGCTCAGGCGAGCCTGGCCGCGCATCCGGTCGAACACCCCTTCGAAACGGGCGGTCAGCGACTCGAACACAGCCTGTTCCTCCTCTCACGGCGTAGGGCCATTCTGATCTCTCCAGTCTCTAATGATCGACGGTCGACCACAAGTCGGTTACCCGGCAGGTACTCTTGGGTATAGCCTCGCCAGCCGCCTGTAGCCAAAGGGAGCCTCGTTGGGAATCACCGTCGTAGACCATCCGCTCGTTCATCACTATCTGAGCATCCTTCGGGACCGGACTACCGAACCGGCCGAGTTCCGCCATACTTCCCGGCGCCTTGCCTACCTCCTGCTGATGGAGGCGACCGCCGGAGCCGCCCTCGATCCATACCCCATCGAGACACCCCTGACTGCTACTACCGGCCAGCGGCTTGCCAGACCGGTAGTAGCGGTGGCGGTGCTCAGGGCCGGGCTGGGGTTGATCGATGCGGTTATCGATCTGCTTCCCGACGTAGCGGTTGGTTACGCAGGGGTGCAGCGGGACGAGGAGACCGCCCGGCCGATGGAGTATTACACCAAGTTTCCCGAGATGTCGGCCAGCACGGTGCTGGTCCTGGAACCGATGCTGGCCACCGGAGGATCCCTCTCCTGGGCCGTGGAACGGGTGAAGGAAGCCGGTGCCGAGGACATCGTCGCCCTATGCGTGGTGGCGGCGCCCGAGGGGGTGACCCGGATGGAGCGCGAGCACCCCGATGTCAAGGTGGTGACCGCCACGGTGGATTCCCATCTGAACGACCACTACTACATCGTGCCCGGTCTCGGGGACATGGGAGACCGGCTGTTCGCCACCTTTTGAGGGGAATGGTGAGCGCGTACTGCTCCCCCATCGGCCCGCAGGTCGGCGGACGTTCGGGAAAGGGTTGACAGGCGTGCCCGGCATCGAGGAGATCATCTCGCACAAGCGGGATGGCAGAGCGCTGGATCGGTCGGAGATCGACGCCTTCGTCTCGGGGGTGGTCGAACGAACGGTCCCCGACTACCAGGCCGCCGCGCTGCTGATGGCCATCTATTTGCGCGGTATGAGCGACCGCGAGCTGGCCGACCTCACCAGCGCCATGATGGAGTCGGGTGAACAGCTCCACATCGAGAGCGGGCAGCCGAAGGTCGACAAGCACTCCACCGGCGGGGTGGGCGACAAGGTGAGCCTCTGCCTCGCTCCCCTGGTGGCCGCCTGCGGGTCGACGGTTCCCATGATGTCGGGTCGGGGTCTGGGACACACGGGAGGTACGCTGGACAAGCTCGAAGCGATACCGGGCTTCCGGACGTCCTTCGATCCGCCTACCTTCGCTCGCCTGGTGAGACGCAACGGGGTGATAATCGCCGGCCAGTCGGACACCATCGTGCCGGCTGACAAGATCCTGTACGCGCTGCGCGACACCACGGCCACCGTCGCATCGATACCTCTCATCAGCTCGTCGATCATGTCCAAGAAGCTGGTCGAAGGGCTCGACGGACTGGTGCTGGACGTGAAGGTGGGGAACGGCGCCTTCATGGAAGAAGTTGCTGACGCACGGAACCTCGCCCGGACCATGATGCGGATAGGCGAGTCGCACGGAGTGAAGGTGAGGGCCTTCCTCACGAATATGGACCAGCCGCTCGGGAACGAGGTGGGGAACTCCAACGAGGTAGCCGAAGCCATCTCGACTCTGGCCGGCACCGGTCCCCCCGACCTCACCGAGCTGTTGAAGGTGTTGGGTGTTGCCATGCTGGAGACCGGTGGGATCCCGCGAGCGTCCGAGCGCATCGAACACGCTCTCGAGTCCGGGGCAGCTCTCGACCGGCTCCGCCGACTCATCGAGGCCCAGGGTGGAGACGCATCGGTAGTCGACGATCCGGACACCCTGCCTTCCGCCACCTACACCCGGCGAGTACGGGCCGACCAGAACGGATACGTAGTGGCCATCGCAGCCCGCCAGATCGGGGTGGCGGCCATGCGTCTGGGCGCTGGGCGGGAGACCATCGATGACATCATCGACCATGGGGTGGGGATCACCCTATCGGCCAAGGTCGGAGCGGCGGTGAGCCGGGGTGACGTGCTGGCCACGTTGAGGTTAAACGATCGGGGGCGGGCCGATCAGGCGACCCGGGAGGTGTCGGCCGCTTTCGAGCTGGGACTCGCTCCCCCCACACCGCGACCCCTCATATTGGAAGAGGTGAGCCTGAGCGCGGGCTAGCATGGCGGTCGCGCCCATTTCATCTATGACGACTACGAGGAGACGCGGCCATGCAGGTGCTGGTATGTGTCAAACAGATCCCGGATCCAGCGTCCCCATCTTCGCTCGATCCGACTACCAACCGGCTGGTCCGCCCGCCCGAACAGATCATGGACGACACGGATCGCTATGGGATCGAGGTGGGGCTCCAGCTGGCGGAGAAGACCGGCGGTTCGGTAACGGTCGTTTCCATGGGACCAACCGGCACGATGCAGGGCGTGCGCCAGGCCCTGGCCATGGGGGCCGACAAGGCGGTGATCGTGGATGATCCGGCTCTGGAGGGCAGCGATGCCCTCACCACCGCCAAGGTCCTGGCCGCCGCCGCTCGGCGGGAAGGATTCGATGTGCTGGTAGCCGGGGTGGAATCCACCGACGGCTACTCGGGGGTGGTTCCCCAGATGACGGCCGAGTTGTTGGACGTACCAGCCCTCACGTTCGCCAGGAAGGTAGAGCTAGGTGGTGGGGGTCTCCGGATCGAGCGCCAAACCGCCGCAGGTTTCGATGTGGTGGAGGCCGAGCCACCGGCCGTCCTGGCGGTGACAGCGGGCGCGGTCGAACCCCGCTACCCGACCTTCCGAGGAATCATGGCGGCCAAGCGGAAACCGGTCGACCGCCTGACCGCGAGCGACCTGGGAGTGACCGCCGGCAGCGGCCAGAGGGTGGTGTCGGTAGCACCCGCCCCGGAGAGGCAGGCCGGTGAGGTGGTGGCCGATGAGGGAACCGGCCACCTCCGGATAGTCGAGTTCCTGGAAACGGCCAAGGTGATATAGATGTCGACTTGGGTATTTGCCGAAGAAGTAGAAGGAGGACCGGGCGAGGCGGCCCTCGAGGTAGTCACCAAATCCGCCTCCGAAGGTGCGGTGGCCGTCGTCTACCTGGGTAACGGCTCCGGCGGCGCCCTCGAGACCCTGGGCGCCTATGGAGCAAGCACCGTGTTCCACTTGACCGGTGGGGGTGACCTTCCGGCTGCTGCCGCCGCCTCCGCCCTAGCCATGCTCATCGCCCGGGAGTCACCGGAGGCCGTCCTGTTCGCCCAGACGTATACCTCCCGTGATGTGGCAGGACGCCTGGCGGCCCGCATCGATCGACCCGTCATTTCCAACGCGGTCGATGTGGACCTCGGCTCGGGCTACGCCGTGACCAGCGAGATCTTCGGAGGCACCCAGCTGGTGAGAACCGAGTTCGCCGGACCCGGTCCTCGCCTGGTGCTGGTCCGACCCAAGTCGTTCTCGGCCGAGGAGACCGGGGGGACGGCAGACCGGGTTGAGACCATCCCCCTTGCGGACGCCGGCCACGCCGGGGCACCCAGGGTGGTGGACAAGATCGTGAAGCGCGCCGAGGGCCCTCAGCTGGGCGATGCCAAGATCATCGTGAGCGGAGGGCGCGGGTTGGGCAAGGCCGAGGCCTATGTCCTGATCGACGAGGTTGCGGAGCCGCTCGGTGCGGCCACCGGAGCTACCCGGGCGATCGTCGACGCAGGCTGGGTACCGTATGCCAAGCAGGTTGGACAGACCGGCAAGACGGTCAAGCCGGAGGTCTACCTCGCCTGCGGCATTTCCGGTGCCATGCAGCATCTGGTGGGTATGAAGGACTCCAAGCGCATCGTCGCCATCAACAAGGACCCGGAGGCTCCGATCTTCTCGGTAGCCGATCTGGGAATCGTGGGCGACCTGCACCAAGTGCTACCCCGCCTGACGGAAACTCTGCAGCAGAAACTGTAAAGCCGCGTCCGGCGCGGCCAGTAACCCGGGTTCCCCTCCCCGACCGGGGCGGGCGGGTACCGTGAGGCAATGGGATCAGCCATGCAAGTTTCCATCGGCGGGCAGCAGGTGCGGGTCACCTCGCCCGACCGGGTGGTTTTCCCCCGGCAGGGATGGACCAAGCTCCATGTAGTGCACCACTTCCGGACGGTGGCCGAGGGTTGCCTGCGGGGGGTGTACGGGCGTCCCACGATGATGAAGCGCTACATGAAGAACGTCGACACGCCCCCGATCTACCACAAGCGAGCCACCTCGAAGAGCCCGTTCGAGACTGCCACCATCCGCTTTCCGTCCCAGCGACCGGGCAGGATGAACGTTCCCCGCACCGGGGCCGACCTGCTCCGGTTCGCTCAGCTGGGCTGCCTGGACCTGCACCCCTGGCCGGTCCGCGCCGAGGACCTGGATCATCCGGATGAGCTGCGCCTCGACTTCGACCCCACCGAGGGTTACACCTTCGCGGACGTCAAGCGGGCGGCGCTCCATGCCCGGGAACTGCTCGACGAGCTGGGCCTGGTCGGCTGGCCCAAGACCTCAGGCAGTCGCGGGATTCACGTGTATCTACGCATCGAACCCCTGTGGGACTTCTTCCAGACCCGGCGTGCCGTGCTGGCATTCGGCAGGGAGCTGGAGCGGCGCCATCCCGACCTGGTAACCACCAAGTGGTGGAAGGAGGAACGCCGCGGCATCTTCGTCGATTACAACCAGAACGCCCGGGACAAGACCGTCTCCTCTGCCTACGGGGTGCGCCCCACCGGTTACGTGTCCGCTCCGATCACCTGGGACGAGCTACCCGACGTCGAGATCGAAGACTTTCCGATGGACGGGTTCGAAGCTCGCTACCGAGCGGTGGGTGATCTGACCGAGCGGATCGACGAGGCTCCGGGACGGATCGACCAGCTACTGGAGTGGGTGGCCCGCGACGAGGCAGCCGGACAGGGCGACGCCCCCTGGCCACCCAACTATCCAAAGATGCCCGGCGAGCCGCCAAGGGTGCAGCCATCCAAGATGGTGCGAGCCAACTGGGAGTAGGTTGATCGGGGTGCTGTGTTTCGATCCTTCATGATGCCTTACCCAGTTCGGTGAACAGCCAGGCGAGTACCAGCCTCGGCCGCTGGTTACGACGCAGTTGGACAGCCGCATCGAGGACCAACTCGGCGGAACGAACTGCTCGCTGTGGTGGGGTCCTGGCAAGCTCGGTAACTGCCAGGTCCGGGTTCCTGAGCGGCCCCCCATACTGAGCGGATATCGAGTCCAGATACCAGGAGGCGGCCATCCCCAAGCCGGCGATCACCAGCGCGGCGGAGCTTCGCCTGAGCGCCCTCTCCTGATGGTCCCTCAGCTCCTTGGGAATCTGATAACCACGTGACTCACGCTCCTCGAGCTCGGTCTGCCGACCACGCTCGATAGCCGCCAGTAGCGGCCGGTGGACTTCCAGCATCTCCTCCGCCAGGCGGTAACCGTCACCGGGACGGTCGGTGACCCGGGTCGGGACCTCCAACCAGCGCTGCCGGAAGTTGGCGACCTCCGTGTCCCCTACCAGATCCAGGGCCAGGCCCGGACTTCCTCCGGCGATCCGGGCCGTCATGGTCGCCCTCTCCTCATCCACGCCTCGGTCCACCAGAGCGGAGGCGAGTTCATGGGTCGAGACCCGGCCGAACCTGACCACCCGACACCGGCTGGCCACCGTGGACGGGAGGTCTTCCTCCGACTCCACCACCACTATGAACACCGTACGGGCGGGTGGCTCCTCGAGGGTCTTCAAGAGGGCATTGGCGGCTGGTTCGGTCATCATGGATGCCTCGTCGAAGATGATCACCTTGCGCTCGCTCTCCACCGGGCGAAGGCTGGCCCCTGAGATGGCTTGGCGAGCCTGGCCCACCCCCAACGTGGCCCGACCCTCCGGCCCTATGACTTTGACATCCGGATGACTGTGCCGCATCACCCGCGCCCGACCCCGCTCGGATCGGCACACCAGCCAGGACGCGAAGGCGAGGGCAACCGTAGCCTTGCCAACGCTGGGTGGACCGGCGAACAGGTAGGCATGGGCCGGTGCCCTAACTTCTCCCTCCAGCATGGCCAGGGTGGCCCGGTGACCTATGACACCCTGGCCCAGTTCCGCACCACTCATGGCTCTATTCCCAGAGCTGCCCACACTTGCTCCAGTACTAGGTCGAATGGCTCCTCAGCGTCGATCACCGCGAACCGATCCGGTTCTTGGCGGGCCAGCCGGTCATAGGCACTGACGACTCCCTCATGGAAACCGATCGCGCGTGCGCCGATCCGATCGACCCTCACCTGCCGATCCAACCCTGTGTGAGGACCGACCCGCAGCAGGATCACCCGACCCGGCCACCAACCCGCTAGACCCTCTTCGTTGATCCGCCGGATCGCATGCCGACCCAATCCGCTGCCCACGCCCTGGTAGGCCAGCGACGAATACACCGAACGGTCGCTGATCACCCATGCTCCCCGCTCCAGAGCGGGCCGGATCACCCGGTCGGCCAGGTGTGACCGGTCGGCTGCGAAAACAAACGTCTCGGTCCAGGGACCCAGCTCGTCGCCGTGCAGCAGGATCTGGCGGAGTTGGCGGCCCAGCTCGGTACCGCCGGGCTCGCGCACGCAAATCACCTGGTGCCCGGACTCTTCCAGACGCCTGCTCAGCGCAGCCTGAATGCTGGTCTTTCCCGCCCCTTCGATACCTTCCACCGCTATGTAACGCTCCATACGGGGGAGCCGCTCATTCGTCATACGTCGCGTCATAGTGCCTGGCCTTTATTGCACCCAACGTACGGGACGCATCCCGGATCGAGTGTCGCACTCGGGCGGGCAGCTTAGGTCGGATGAGGCCGGAGCTGATGGATGCGATGGACAGCAGCCCCGTGCCGAGAATGAGCGCTCCTGCCAGCATGAACACGTTGGCGGTCCCGCTGTCGAACGGTGCTGCGAACAGACCATCTAGGGCGGTAGCCACCAGCACCGCCAAGGTAAAAGACACCAGCATGGCGGTTCTGACCAGGGTGAACAGAGCGGCAAAGGTCCGTCCCCGTAAGGAGTCGTGGACTACTCCATGGAGGTGGGTGAACCCCATGACGTAGGCGAACCCGGAGCCCATACCCGCTACCAGCACCCACCCGGATGCCCCGGCAATCGTCTCGGCGAGAGCGGCCAGACCGATCGTCAGCCCGGTCACACACAAACTGAGGGCGTAGATCAGGTCGTAACGAGTCCGGTCGTGGCTGAATATGGCCACCCCCAGCATGCCGAAACCCACCCCGACACCCAAGGCGGTCACCAGTATTCCGAAGCCGGTGTCACCGCCGCCGAGCACGTCCCGGGCGAAGGACTGTCCCAGGGGAAGTAGGGCACTCCCACCGAACAGGGCCACCGCCATTCCGAAGACCACCCGGCGGACCGTGCGAGTTTGGGTGACGAACGCGAAGCCCTCCACCAGGTCCCGCAAGGGTTGCCTCCAGTCCCGACCGACCTGCGGGGCCTGCTCGGACGGAGTAGCCAGGGTCGGTTTCGGTATGGAAATGCTTGCCACGATGGCCCCCGACACCAGGAAGGTCAGCGCGTCCACCCCAAAAGCCAGGTCCGGACCGCGATCTATCAGGCCGATAGCGCCGGTAGCCGAGAAGACCGCGGCCAGGCCGGCCCAGGCGGCCGCTCCGACCGGCGCGGTTCCGTAGGCGGCGAAGGCAGAGAAGCTGTTGGCCCTCACCAGCTGGGCAGGCTCCACGAGGGTGGGTACGGCTGCTTCGCGGGCCGGTTGGCGGATGATGGTGAGCAGCTCGAGCACCGCTGAGATGACCGCGATCGTAACCAGATCGTTCGCCAGGATCAGCGTCAGCACCACTACGCCGCGCCCCATGTCGGATAGGACCATCACCCGCTTGCGGTCCATGCGGTCGGCGATCACCCCCGCCATCGAGCCGAGCAGTAGGCCGGGGATTATCCTGCTGGTTAGTGGAACCAGCACCCCGGTGTGGCCCCCGATATCGTTGGCCAGAGCGAGGGTTGCAAAAAATGTGAGCCAGTCACCCCAGGAGGAGGCGGCGCTGGCCCACCACAACCTGGAAAAGGCTCCTCTGCGTAAGAGTTCGATGCAAAACCCCCATTAGGGTGTACGTTGGGGTTAGCATCCGGCCGCCGGGCCGCGGCGAGCTGCTCCCATCGTTCCGTTCCTGACCCACCTATCTTGACAGGCTTACGCAATCTGTTGTAATCATGATGATATGACCAGACCTCTGATCATCGTCGAATCGGCGACCAAGGCACGCACCATCCAGGGTTGTCTGGGTGGTGAGTACCACGTCCAGTCCTCGCAGGGACACATCCGCGACCTCCCCAACAACGCCAAGCAGATCCCGGCGAAGTACAAGAAGGAGAGGTGGGCCAAGGATTGGGGGGTAGATGTCGATCGCGACTTCGAACCTCTCTATGTGGTCTCTCCCGACAGTCGCAAGATCGTCCAGACGCTGAAGCGCCTGCTCAAGGAAGCGCCCGAGCTCTACCTCGCTACCGACGAGGACCGGGAGGGCGAGGCCATCGCCTGGCACCTGTCACAGGTGCTCAAACCGAAGGTCCCTACCCGACGGATGGTCTTCCATGAGATCACCCCCTCCGCAATCCGCAATTCGCTCGCTACGCCTAGGCCGATCAATCTGGATCTGGTCAATGCCCAGGAAGCCCGCCGCATTCTCGACCGGCTGGTGGGTTACGGACTGTCCCCGGTGCTCTGGCGTAAGGTCAAGGGAGGGCTATCGGCTGGCCGGGTCCAGAGCGTGGCGGTCCGCTCGATCGTCGAATGCGAACGCCGCCGGATCGCCTTCCGGTCGGCGGGTTACTGGAGCATCGAGGGTCTGTTCGTTACCGGAAAGGATGAGACCCTCACGGCCCCCCTGGTCGGAATAGACGGAGTCCGGCCGGCTCGTGGCACGGACTTCGACCAACAAGGAAATCTCAAGACGGCCGGCGTGATCCGGCTCGACGGACCTCGGGCCACTGACCTCGCCGCTCGTATCGAGGGCGGTACCTACGAGGTCAGCTCAGTGGTCGACAAGCCCTACACCCGTAACCCCCGCGCTCCCTTCCGGACCTCCACCTTGCAGCAGGAAGCGTCCCGCAAGCTCCGTTTCGGGTCGGCGAGAACCATGAGAGCTGCCCAGCGGCTGTACGAGCACGGCCATATCACCTACATGCGCACCGACAGCACCCACCTGTCGGACACCGCCCTACGTACGGCCAGAGCACAGATCGCCAAGCGGTTCGGATCCGAGTACCTGGCTGCCAAACCGCGAAGATACGCCAACAAGGTCAAGAACGCCCAGGAGGCACACGAAGCCATTAGGCCGGCCGGTGACTCCTGGAAGACCCCGCAGCAGCTGTCCACCCTCATCGGTGATCGGGACCAGCAGCAGATCTATCGGTTGATCTGGACCCGTACCCTCGCATCCCAGATGGCGCCCGCCCGCGGCATGAGCACCAGGATTCGCCTGGCGGGCATGGTCGAGGGAGGAACGAACGTGGAGTTCGGCACCACCGGTCGGACGTTGACGTTTCCGGGATTTCTCCGAGTGTATGTCGCGGGGAGCGACGACCCGAAAGCTGACCTGTCTGATCGGGAGCGGCCTCTCCCTACCCTGAAGGTGGGAGACCGGCTGACCGCTCGCCAAGCAACGCCCAAGGAACACCAGACCCAACCACCCAGCCGCTACACCGAAGCGTCACTCATCAAGGAACTGGAGAGCAGGGGTATAGGGCGTCCTTCCACTTACGCATCGATCATCTCCACCATCATGAACCGTGGTTATGTCTTCAAGAAGGGATCTGCGCTGGTTCCCTCCATCACGGGCTTCGCCACCACCCAGCTGCTCGAGAGTCACTTCGAGGATCTGGTGGACTTCGGATTCACAGCCCGGATGGAGGATGACCTCGACCGGATAGCCCGGGGCGAGGAGGAAAAGGTGCCGTGGTTACGGCGCTTCTTCCACGGCAACGGAACGCCCGGCCTTCGATCCCTGGTATCTGGCGAGCACATCGACGAGATCGATCCTCGCCAGATCAACTTCCCGGTCGGGAAGGACGACCAGGGTGTGGCGGTGGTTGTCCGGGTGGGCCGCTACGGGCCCTATGTAGCCCGGGGCGATGACCGGGCTTCAGTACCGGAGGATCAGGTACCGGACGAGCTAACGATCGAACGGGCTATCGAGCTGCTCGAAGCTCCTAAGGGAGACAAGATCCTGGGTACCGATCCCGAGTCGGGCCTCACCGTCCTGGCCCGTACCGGCCGTTTCGGACCCTACGTACAGCTGGGTGAGGTCATAGAGGGCACCAAGAAGAAGCCCAAACGAGCGTCCTTGCTGCCTGGCAAAACCATCGATGAGATGGGTCTCGACGAGGCTCTGAGGCTGCTGTCCCTTCCCAGGGTGGTGGGCAAGCATCCGGAGAAGGGCACGCAAATCGTGGCCGGGCTGGGAAGGTACGGACCGTATCTGAGAATGGGCAAGGACTACCGGAACCTGGAAGACGCCAGCCTGCTGTTCGATATCACCCTCGAGGCGGCGGTAGAGGTGATGAATGCTCCCAAGACCTTTCGCCGCCGGGCGGCTGCTCCACCCCTCAAGGAGCTGGGAAGGGATCCGGTGTCCGGCAGGAAGGTCACCGTCAAGACGGGTCGTTACGGACCATATGTGACGGACGGGATAGTCAATGCATCACTACGGAAGGGCGACGTTCCCGAACAACTCGCTCAGGATCGAGCTGCGGAACTGCTGGAACAGCGCCGGGAGCGGCTCAAGGCACAAGGCAAGTGGCCCACCAAGAAACGCCGCTAGACCCTTGACCTAGATGTCCGGTCCGGCGGGATCGAGGACCGGCGCAGACAATAGACGGACACCACGGGTGGATCTGTACCAACGCTATCACTGATGCTGTCCTTTCGGCTCGTTAGTTGAGATCCAGGGCTCGGATAAGGAAGGTCACCATCTGGGCTCGGGTGACACCGGCTCGAGGCCAAGTCCCGATGCCACTCGGGTTACCGCCCGCCGTGATCCCAGCCCAGCTCATCCTCCGGCTGGGTGTGGTTGTCGGGTGCCGGGATCCAAGAGGTCGAGCCGGTTGTTGGACGCTCGGCAAGGCGGGGGCGTTCCCGGGAGGATCTGTCAGGAGATACGCCAACATGCTGGTTATGCTATCGCCGGGGTCCGTTAGAATCCCTCAGTGCCAATGCCCTCCCTCAGTCCAGGCGAGAAGGGCGGTTCCTGCAAAACCATCGCAAGCGTGGGATCGAAGGTGAACATGACGAAATACTGGCATCCGTTTGCCGATATGAGGGCTATTTCGCGCGGGCAGGAACTGGTCCTGGACCGGGCCGACGGTTATTACGTGTACGACATCGATGGCCGCCGCTATCTGGATGCTACGGCGGCTCTCTGGTACTGCAACATTGGCCATGGACGTGCCGAGATTGCCCGGGCCTCGTATGAGCAGATGAAACGTCTCGACGCATACTCGACTTTCGGTGATCTGACCAACCCACCGGTGATGGAACTAACCGACCGGCTCTCGGAGCTGGCTCCGGTTCCCGGCAGCGTGTCCTTCCTCACCAGCGGTGGTTCGGACTCGATCGATACTGCCATCAAGCTGGCTCGCCTTTACCACCAGGTTGCGGGGCAGCCGGAGCGCACGTATGTGCTGAGCAGATTCCGGGCCTATCACGGGATGCACACCGCAGGTACCAGCATGGCCGGTATCTCCGCCAACCTGGCGGGCTACGGCCCCTTGATGTCACACACCAGAGTGGTCGAATGGGACTCACACGACGACCTGATGGACGTCCTCGACGAGCTAGGTCCGGAGAACGTGGCGGCCTTCGTGTGCGAACCCGTGATCGGGGCGGGTGGAGTTCTGGCTCCCCCTCCCGGTTACCTCGAGAAAGTCCGCAGCATCTGCCGCGACACCGGAGTGCTGTTCATTGCCGACGAGGTGATAACCGGTTTCGGTCGTACCGGCACCTGGTTCGCCAGCGAACGCTGGAACCTGGTACCCGATCTGATCACCTGTGCCAAAGGAATCACGTCCGGCTATCTCCCACTCGGTGCCGTGCTGGTTGCTCCCTGGATTGCGGAGCCGTGGTTCGAGGGTGAAGCCCCGATGTGGCGCCACGGATACACCTACTCCGGACATGCAACGGTTGCCGCAGCCGCCAACGCCAACCTCGAAATCATGGAACGAGAGGGCATACTACGAGCGGCAGTCACCCTGGAAACCAGACTGGCAACTTCTCTCTCCCCACTAGCCAGCCATCCATTGGTCAGCGAGGTACGAGCCGGGGCAGGCGCGATGGCCGCTGTTCAGCTGTGCATGGACGCGGTGGACGGCGATCCGCGGCTACCCGACCGCGTGGCCAGCGCTCTGCGTGATCATGGCATCCTCACCAGGATCATCTTCGGGAACGCCATACAGATCTCCCCGCCCCTAATACTCGACAGCTCCGGCGTGCAGGAACTAGCGGACGGTATCCGCGGCGCCCTGGATTCAGTCGGCCGCTAGATCAGGCGCCGGAAGGTTCGAGAAGAACGGGAGCCGGCGGAGCTGTCCGGTAACTCGACTCAAACTCTCTTTTCGAGACTTCTCCGCACGGCTTCGGCGGCCAATGAGGTTGCCACGTCGGTCAAGTCGGACAGGTAACCCTCCCTGTCGAGCATCACCTTCATCTTGGAGCGTTCGATAGTTGCTCGGATGTCACGCAGGAAGTCGTCGGAGTGCAGACCGGGTATCCGTTCTGCCACATCGATTATCCGGCCGGCGGCCTCCACGAGCCGGAAGGAACCCAGCACGGGCAGTTCATCGAGACTGAGCCGAGCCGACGCGATCAGGTACAGCACGAACTCGAACAGGAACTCATCGGCCGGCGTCTCGGATGGTTCGCTGGTCAAGATGACCCCTTCCATGGTCGGCCGAACCGGTTCCAATGAACCTGGGGCAGGAAAGGTTTGGGAGCCGGGGCTTTGGGTGGGTTGCTTACGGGAATCCCGGCGGCCATCAGCACGTCCGGTCGGACGTGTTCGGGCAGCCCGAAGATGGCCTGGACCACCTCTGCGGTCCAGCTCGTTACCTTGCAGACTCCGATGCCGAGCGCCGGAGCGGCGATGGTGAGAAACCCGGCCGCGGCACCCGAGTCCAGCCGGGTGACCACCTCCACACCCAGGGGACCCAGCACCTCCGACGCCCTCTCGAGATCGCTGCAGATGACGATGATGGCGGGAGCATTGTTGACGAAACCGGGGCAGGCTTGGCGTACGGTACGCACGATGCGCGGATCGGTGACCACGATCAGATGACGGACTCCCGGCCGGGCTTGTTGAGCGCGTCCGGCAGCGTATACGAGACGCTCGAGTGTCTCGGTATCGAGGGGATCGGAAGTGAACACCCGATGCATACGGCGCCGGCGCATCGCCTCGAACACTGCCGAGGCCAGATTTGGTGGGTTTCCCGATCCGGTTTGAGTCACGAATTCGGACACTAACAGGGCGGTAGCAGAGGATCCGATTCAGGAGAACGGGCTGCTGGGGTTACGAATGACTTCGTAACGCAATCGGGACCCGGAATTCCGGGCCCCGAATCGGTAGCGGGGGTAGGATTTGAACCTACGACCTTCGGGTTATGAGCCCGACGAGCTGACCAGCCTGCTCCACCCCGCGCCGCTATGCGTGCAATGGTAGCGCTTCCCAGATCGTTCGCCAAAGCAGGAAGGACGGTTGCCGGTTCACAGACCCTTTGCGTGATCGAGGGCCTCTTCGAAGCTCACATCCTGAAACAGCATCCGGCGCATCTTCATCAGAGGACCGACGTTATCGATGGCAAAGGCCCCCGCGAGCCGGTCTTCCTGACGGTAGAGGGCCAGCAAACCCTCCTCACCAGGCGGATCCTGGACGATTACCACCTCTTCGGCCGCCACTCCGACCAGCTGCAATCGGTGTCCGTACTGATCAGACCAGAAATACGGGATGCCTGCATAGGCGATCGGATCATCACCGGCGATGCGGTTGACGATGTTGCGGGCCACCGCGGCTGCCTGCTCGACGGTATTGGTCCAGTGCTCCACCCGCATCCGGCGTCCAAAACGGGGATTGTACCAGGAAGCTAGATCCCCGACCGCCCACACATCGGCAACCGAAGTGTGCATGTAGGGGTCGCACACGACCGCCCGGTCGACCTCGACCCCGGAGCCGGCCAGCCACTCGACATTCGGGATCACGCCGATACCGACCACCACCGTATCACACCTCACCGAGGAGCCGTCCGAGAGCAGCACTGCCAAGTCAACCGAGGTTCGCTCGACGCCCATCACCCCGAGTCCGCGTCGCAACGTGGTCCCGTACCGGCCGTGCAACCGGGCACACCGACCTCCTACCTCGGTCCCGACCGCGCCCACCAATGGCTGGTCGGCGGCCTCGATGATGGTCACTTCGATCCCCCGACTCCGGGCACTGGCCGCGACCTCGCTGCCGATGAATCCGGCTCCCACCACCACCAACCGTCGACTCCGATCGAACGACCCTCGGATAGCGATGGCATCGTCGAGGGTTCGCATCACGTGTACGCCCGCCAGCCCCTCGATCCCGGGCAGGAGCCGTGGGCGGGCACCGGTAGCGATCACCGCCAAGTCGTACGGCACCAGCTCGCCGCTTGCCAGCCTGATGGTCCGAGCCTCACTGTCCAGGCCGGTGGCCCGGGAACCCCGCCGCAGGATGATTCCTTGTTCCTCGAAGAAGTCTTTGTGGCGGAAGATCGTCTCGTGTGGTTGCTTGTCCCCGACCAGTACCTCCTTGGAGAGGGGTGGGCGGTCGTAGGGAAGATGGGGCTCGTCACCTATCAGGGTTATCTGCCCGCCGAACCCGAACCGCCGGAGCGCCGAAGCGGTGCGCAACCCACCCAGGGATGCGCCGACGATGACGACTGATGGGATGGCGGAAGAGGTTGAAGTCACCCGGTAGGAGCGAGCTCGATCCGGCCACCCGCGAACTGCATCAACCAGCGCCGGTAGATGACCGTGCCGAGATCAGCCGCTTTCACATGCATCTCAGCGGTGAGCTCCACCGGTAACTCTTCCGGACGCTGGGATTCGACCACCGGTTTGTCCTGAGCGAGGATCTTCCGCTGCATCCGGTCGAACTCCTCGTCCCGGTCGAGGGCATAGTTTCGAGCTACGAAGGTGAAGCAGCGAGTCCGCTTGCGGCTTACCGGAGCAACCGCCACGAAGAGGATGTAGTGGTGGTCCGGACCGGCCGAGCTATTGAGCCACATGGCATTGGGCATGAACACCCGGTAGCGCTTCCAGGCCTCGTAGGTCTCGCCGCCGGAGGACACCATGGAGTTCTTGGGATTGTCGGTGTACTCGAGGAACGGACCGGCGTTTATCCGGATCTCGCCGCCCTGCCGAAAGGCCTCATAGTCGGCGATCACCGCGTTGTCACGATCGCCCAGGATCCCATGGTGGACGTGGGCAAAGTGGGAAAAGTCGAAATAGTTCTCCAGCCTGCGACCCACCGAGCAGTCCCACTCGTAAGGCTCCCAGCGCATCGTGCGATAGTCAGGGTCGTCGAGTTCCGGAAGCACGGCAGGTGGGAACACCGGTGCCTCCTCGGCCAGGCAGGTCCAGACCAGCCCACCCGACTCCACCACTGGGTAGACCGGAAGCTGGGCCTTCAGCTTGCCGTTGAGCTCGGGCCGGGCCGGGATGTCCACCACCGTGCCTTCCTTGTCATAGGCCCATCCGTGGTAGGCACAGCGCAGGTAGCACCCGTCGATCCGGCCCAGCGACAGGGCCGAACCCCGATGGCGACAGATGTCGTCGAACACATAGGGTTTCCCGTCGAGGCGAGCGACCGCCAGCCGGGTGTCGAACAGGGTTACCTGATGCGGCTCGTCCACCAAGTCTTCCGAGAAAGCCACCGGATGCCAGAACCTGCGGAGCTGCTCGTAGAGACGCTCCTCACCGGCCACATCCAGCTGGGTATCGCCCTGCCTCACTACCCCCCTCCCATCGCTTGCTGTCATGGTTCGGTCCATGGCTGACTGGCGGTTAACGGGACTCTCGCTCAGGTCCGGACCGTTATCGCCTCCACCGGGCAGCACACCTCAGCGTTGATCGCATCGTTGACCAGCTCGGCAGGCACGACCCGCTGCAGCACTTCAATCTCGCTGTTGTCATCGGAAATCCGGAACAGATCGGGTGCCACGGATGCGCACATCCCCGAAACGATACATGTCGCATGGTCGAGTTCAATAGTCGCCACGCCGACTCCTTCTGCTCGATGGCCACTCCTGGCCCGGATTATAGCTGGCATCAATGCTCACCACCTGCGACACCCTGCCCTTCGGCTCCTTACGGGCTGTCACGTTGATTGGCCTTCCAGTATGCCGGTGGGGTGTGATAACACAAGCTCTCCCGGCCGCCCGGAGGTAGATTCGTCCGGCCTACCGAGCTGCTGGCGTGCCTGATCGGCGGGTTCGCCTAAGCCAGCTCTACCTTCCCGTTGGCGATGTCCAGCAGCCACTTCCGGTATTCGAGCGTGCCCAGGTCGGCTCCCTTCACATGCATCTCGGCAGCCAGATCGGCGGGCAACTCCTCCGGGCGCTGGGACTCGACGATGGGGCGGTCCTGGTCGGTGACCATCTGGGCGAAGGCTCGGAAGGCATCGTCGCTGCCCGGATAGTTACGCCCCACGTAGGTGAAGCAGCGGGTGCGCTTGCGGTTCACCGGCGCCACCGCCACCCACAGCACGTAATCCTCCGTCTCGCCGGCCGCACTGTTGAGCTTCATGCCGTTGGGTACAAACACCTGGTACTGCTTCATCGCCTCGTAGGTGTCGCCGGAGTCCGACCCTGGATCGTTCTTCACATTGTCGGTGAACTCGACGAAGGGACCGGCGATGAAGCGCATCTCCCCGCCGACCCGCTCCACGTCATAGTCCTCGACACGTGGCTGGCTGCTGTCTCCGAGGATGCCGTCATGCACCCAGGCGAAGTGGGAGAAGTCGAAATAGTTCTCCAGCCGGCGGGGAACCGAGCAATTCCACTCGTAGACATCGAGATGCAGGAACGTGTAGTCCGGATCGTCGATCTCGCGGACTTTGGGGACCGGGAACTTGGGATCGCCGAGGGTGGTCCAGATCATCCCGGATGATTCGACGGCTGGAAAGGACGGCACTCGCACATTACGGAAGGCCGGAGACAGCTCCTCCCGGGCCGGAACCCTGGTAACGCGACCCTCCGCATCGTAAGTCCAGCCGTGATACGGGCAGCGGAGCTCGCAACCGTCGATCACCTTCCCCAGCGAGAGCGCGGAGCCTCGATGCCGGCACAGGTCCTCGAACACTCGGGGAGCACCGGCCAGCCGGACCACCACCAGCTGCTCCTCGAACAGCGTGAAGGCCTGTGGTTCGTCCCCCAGCTCATCGGAATAGGCGATCGGGAACCAGAAGCTCTCCCGCATCTCATCGTAGAGACGGTTCTCAGCCGATACATCGAGAAAGTCACTGGCCGCGTGACGGGTGGTGGTCACCACTGTCATCAGCCTCTCTTCGTCCGCTTCATGGCTACGAACGGGAGATCTACTATCCGAGCTGGGACCTCACCATGGACGACGGCTCCTCGACCGTCATATACCTGCCAGGTCAGGGTTACATCGTCTCCGGACTCGACGTCCGGGTTCTCGATATGTGCGAATCCGATCATGGTTTCCAGTGCCGGGCTCCAGCACATCGAGGTGGCGAATCCGGAGTTCACACCAGCGGTCATAATCTCCGACTTGAAGCTGCGATGGAGCCTGGGAGTGAGGAATGGTGGTGTTCCAGCGCGTTCGTACAACGCCGCAATCCCAGATGCATCGATGTCGAGACCTCGGAAGGCCTTCCCCGGTCGATCACGGGCAGCTTCCGCTTCGAGAGCACCCCGTCCGACGAACTCGGTATCTCTCTTGAAGTCGACCAGCCGACCGAACCCCAGTTCCCTCGGCGTGTGGAAATAGCGATCCCCGTCGAGGTAGGCGAACTGGACCTGGGCTAGTGGCCCGGCGGGTCGATAGTCGACACCAATGATCAGCATGCCAGCTTCCACCCGGGCTATGGCTTGGGCAGCGTTACCGACCGGTACTGCGCCGTGGGGCCTCCCTCTCTCGATGAACACCGAGTACATGTCTTCAGCAGCTTCCGGGTCGACCCACAGCTCGAACCCGATCTCGCCGGTGAATCCCTGGCGCCATACTTTGACGTCATAGCCGTTGATATCGACGATCCGTCCTCGAGAGAACCCAAGGTCCTCCTGAGCTTCACCGGTCACCGCCTTCATGACCTCCGGTGAACGTGGACCCTGTACACACAGGACCGCAAAGTCCCGATCCGTGTCCCGGGCGTCGAAGATCTCTACATCGTAGCTCTCGGCATGATCGATCAGCCACTCCTCCAACGGACCAGCCATGTGAACCAATTCCTCGTCACCTGTCCGAAAGGTGAGTCCCTCACTAGCTACGTGCCCGGCGTCATCACAATAGAACGTGTAGTAAGCATGGTCAACGTCGATTCTAGTGGCATCACGAACCTGCATGTGATCAGCGAAGGGAACCGCGTCCTTTCCGGAAATGAAGGTTTTCACCAGCGGTGTTTTGTCCTCGATAGCAGCAGAGGTCCGGATAGCCCAGGTCTCGGCAATCTCGTTTACATAATGATCGACCAGGTGATAATCACTCCAGGCTATCCACAGGCCCGACTGCGAATAAGGAGCTGCGCTCTTGTTCAGAAACGTTCCGACGAAGGCCGATGGGTCATACTTGTGAACACGCGCCATAGCTGGATCAGCTCCGTCTCTTGCCTGTCCTGATTACGTGGGTGACAAGGGTCTTGCGGTTCTTCACTTCCCGACCTCCCACACCGAGCAAACCGCCTCGACGATGTTCTGGTATCCCGTGCAGCGGCATAGATTGCTCGAGAGGAGCTCCACGACCTGGCTGCGGCCGCGGTAATCGCCGGGGTCGACGCTCTCCAGGGTCATGAGAAAACCCGCGGTGCAGAAGCCGCATTGCATGGCGTGGTGCTCGTGGAATGCCTCCTGCATAGGCGTCAGTTCCCCGTCGTTGGCCAGGTCCTCGACCGTCCGGATAGCGCTTCCGTCCACCTGGACCGCCAGGGTCGAGCAGGAACGGATGGCGTCCCCGTCCACTATCACTGTGCAAGCCCCGCAGTATCCGTGCTCGCATCCCACATGGGTGCCGGTCAGGCCGACCACCTCCCGGATGAAGTCCGAAAGCAGCAAGCGCGCGGGAACCAGATGGCTCACCTGCCTACCGTTGATCGCGACCGATACCCGGTGCTCTGCGGATCCTGGATTGGAAGCCATCACTCCCCCGTCCTGTCGCCATTCGGTGCCAAAGCCGACCGAGCAGTCCTCACCAGCAGCGCGCCGAGCGCTTCCCGCCGGTACTCCGCGGTGGCATGAACGTCCTCGACCGCCTCAGCGGCATCGTCGAAGGCCGCCCCGTATAGGTCGGACCCATCACTTCCCCTGCTGAAGCCGGCGATCGCATCCTCGGCGCTGGCCATCCGGCTGGGACCACCGCTTACCCCGAAGCTGACCAGTCGTGCTCCTTCTATCGTGTCTCCCTCGATCCGCAAGGCGGCTGCTAGACCGGCCACCGCGAAGTCGCCCGATCTCATGGCTATCTCGTCAACTAGGGTCACGGTCCCGGCCGGCTCGGGCGGGAAGTGAACGCTGGTGATGATCTCGCCATGGTCGAGATCCGTCCAGAACGGTCCGAGGAAGAAGTCACCTGCCTCGACCTCCCTGGCCCCCGTCGGCCCGCTCACCTGCAGGGTTGCGTCGCAGGCCATGGCCAGGGCCGGGAGCTCGGCGGCCGGATCGGCATGGGCCAGGCTGCCGCACACCGTGCCCCGATTCCTGATCTGAAGATGCGCGACGTAGCGGAGCGCTCTTCGCAGCCCAGGGACTATCGACGCCACGGCGCCCGAACCCATCACTTGACTCTGGGTCACGGCGGCTCCGATGGTTACCCCATCAGCCCCCGCCTCCAGGGAGTGGAGGCCGTTCACGTCCCGGATGTCTACCAGGAGATCCGGGAGCGCAAGCCGGAAGTTCATGGTGGGTACCAGGCTTTGCCCGCCGGCCAGGATCTTGGCGGCCTCGGAAGAGCCCAGGGCCGCAAGCGCGTCGTCCAGAGTGGCCGGGCGGTAGTAGTCGAACGCAGCGGGTTTCATGATCCGATCCTCGGTCCGGATGCTTCCCGGATGGCCTGGCGGACCGCTGAAGGGGTGACCGGGGTAGCCTTGATCTCCACCCCCAGGTCAGCCAGGGCGTCCGATACCGCCCCAGCCACTACCGCGGGTGGACCGATGGTTCCGCCCTCACCGCAGCCTTTCACACCCAGAGGCTGGTCGGGAGAGGGAGTCTCGAAGTGATCGATCCTCATCTCCGGAACTTCGGACGAGGTGGGGTACAAGTACTCCATGAAGGAGGCGAAGCGGGGCCGGGCCGTTTCCGGGTCGTACTGGAAGTGCTCGTACATGGCTCCCGCTATTCCCTGTGCTACTCCACCCTGGATCTGCCCGTCGATGATCATCGGGTTGATCATGGTCCCACAGTCATGCACCACGATATAGTCCTCTATCCTCACCTCCCCGGTGCTGATCCGTACGCTCACCACCCCGGCATGGGCCCCGTTCGACCAGCTGGCGGCCGCGTTCACCTTGCCATCCGCCCCAGGCAGATGCTGCAGTTCGGGCGGCTCGAAGTAGCCTGACATCTCCAAACCGGGCTCCATGCCGCGGGGAAGGTCAACGGTCCTTACCCAGGCGGCGGTGGCTACTTTGGACCAGCTCACCGTCGGAACATCGCTACCCGCCACGTGGAACTCCCCGTCGCTCAGCACGATGTCGTCGGCAGCCGCTTCCAGCAGGTGGGCGGCGATCTGCCGTGCCTTGGCAAGCACCCGATCGGCCGCCATCATGATCGACCCGCTCATGACGATCGCCGAGCGGCTACCCCACGCACCCAAGCCGTAGGGCGCCCGTTCCGTGTCGCCCATGATCACCGTGACATCGTCGGGATCCAGCCCCAGCGCATCGGCGGCCAGCTGGGCCGCAGTGGTCTCGGTGCCCTGCCCAAGAGCGGTGGTTCCGAGTCCGACCCGGACCGCACCGTCCGGATCCACCCGCACCGTAGCCGAGTCGTAGCCAGCCCAGTGACCGGTAGTCAGGTGGTAAGTGGGAGTGGTGGGTTCGACGTAGTTGGTGTATCCGACCCCCAACCTGACATCGGGGTCATCGGCATACCTCTCCCGGATCCGCTCGACCGAGGGTCCGATCATCTCCAGCGCCCGCTCGAAACTCTTGGCATGTGACCCGGAGTCGACCCTTCCCCCACCGTGCATGAGGTAGGGCATCTGGTCCTCCTGGAGCATCATCCGGCGGCGGATCTCTACCCGGTCCACTCCGGTGAGCCGCGCCACCCGGTCGATGATGCTCTCCATGACATGCATCCCCTCCGGTACTCCGAAGCCTCGGTAGGCACCGCTGGGAGTTTTGTTCGTGACTACGCAGAAGTAATGCATCTCCATGTTCGGGAAGTCGTAACCACCGGTTATACATCCACCGGTGACGAATACCGGAGCGGTGCCGGGCATGAAGATCTCCCCCGATCCCACATCGCAATAGGCCCGGCAGCGGATGGCCCGGATGGTTCCGTCGTCGTCATAAGCTACGTCAACGTCGTGGCGCTGATCCCTGGCATGCACAGCCGACACCAGGTTCTCGAAGCGGTCTTCCAGCCATCGGATCGGGCGACCCATCCGGCGGGCCACCCATGGGATCACGATGTCCTCCGGATACTGGTGGGTCTTGGTACCGAAGCCGCCCCCGATGGCGGGGGTTATCACCCTGATTCTGGGCTCGGGAATGCCGGTCATCTCAGCCAGGGTGGTACGGACGATATGGGGGCTCTGAGTAGAGGACCACAGGGTGATCTGGCCGTCCACCTCTTCGGCCACCACCCCCCGACACTCCAGGGGCAAACCGGTCTGCCGCTGGCTCACATAGGTTTCACTGAAGGTGTGATCGGCTTCCTCGAAGGCCTGGCTGACTGCGGGTATCTCTCCCGGAAAGTTGACCAGGTAGTTGTCCGGCCAATCGTCGTAAAGCTTGGGTGCGTCGCCGGCGAGAGCCTGATCCAGATCGGCCACAGTGGGGAGTGTTTCGAACCGGGTGTGGGCCAGCACGAGCGCGGCGGCATCCTCCCCCACATAGCGGTCATCGGCCACTACTACCGCGTAGGGTGAGCCTACATAGCGCACCCGGTCGTCGGCCAGCGGACGCTGGCGGACCGGCTGGATGTAGAGGATCTTATGGGGGAAAGAGTCCACATCCGACAGATCCGCGCCGGTGAACACCGCATGCACTCCGGGCAGGGCCAGAGCGGGCGCCGTGTCTATGTCCAGGATCCGGGCGTGTGCTTCAGGGCTCCGGACGAACACCGCCTCGAGCATGCCGGGCAACCTCAAGTCGGCGATGTAACGCTGCCGACCCATCAGAGGTGACCGATCCTCACGCCTTGGCACTGCTCGACCGATATGCCCGGCCCGATGGCGGATCATCGGATTGAGACGAGTAGGGCTGTCCACCGTCATACGTCCCTCCCTTACTTGCCGGTCACTTCCACCGTGACGACATACTATGGAGTGACCCGGCCCGGCCGAGTATTGATAGGATCTATCTTAGTGAGTATTGATAGGATCTATCTTAGTATGGTCTCACCGCTCGCCGCGGTGGTAGGGGATCGTCAACGCCAGCGGCACCCGTGAGCGGCTCCGGTTGAACACCAGGGCCACGATGGTCAGCACGAACGGCAAGGCCAGCAGCAGTTGGTAGGGAAGGTCGACATCGCTGGCCTGCAAGGAAAGCTGGGCGGCCTCCAAGAATCCGAACAGCAGTGATCCCACCAACACCCAGGTGGCCCGCCAGTTCCCGAAGATCACGATGGCGAGGGCGATCCAGCCCCGACCGGAAATGATGTCGGGGAAGAACAGGCCGGTCGAACCCAGCGATAGGTAGGAGCCGGCCAGCCCGGCCATTACCCCCCCGAATACCACTGCCACGTACTGGCGGGAGATGATGCCCACCCCGCGCATGTCGCAGGCCTCAGGGTTGTGCCCGACGCTGCGCAACTCGAGACCGTACTTTGTCCGGTACAGGAAGATCCACACCACCGGAACCATGAAGAAGGCGAGATAAGTCAGCCAGGGGGTGGTAAAGGTCTCCACCGTGGGGATATCGATGCTGGTACCAGCATCGAATACAGAGCGGTACCAGAAAAAGGCCAGACCCATACCAAGGATGTTGAGAGCGAGTCCGGCAACTACTTGATTGACCTTGGCTGTGACGGTCATCAGCGCCATGACCAAGGCCAGGAAGGCACCCCCCAGAGCCGCCGCTACAAGGCCCAGGAAGAGGTTTCCGGTCTGGTTGCCGACATAGAAGCCTGCGAAGGCACCGATCGTCATGGTCCCTTCCAGACTGAGGTTCAGAATCCCGCTGCTCTCGCATACCAGCTCCCCCAGGGCGGCCAGCAGCAGCGGGGTGGCGATCCGCAGGGCGGCGAGCAGGACCCCGAAAATGACCGCGCTCGTGAAGAACTCATCCATGTGGCTTCACCCTCCGGATCCGGTAACGGGAAACTACCGCGGCGGTCAGCACTAAAGCCAGGGTGGTTCCTTCGATCACCAGCACCAGTGCCCTCGGTATACCCGTTTCGTACTGCATGGCCGTGGATCCATTCACCAGCGCGCCGAACCCTATAGCGGCCACGATCACCCCCACGGGGTGCAGGCGGGCTACCAGAGCGATGATGATTCCAGTGAAACCGAGACCGATCGCGATGTCGAGCTGTAGTCGGTGATGGATTCCAAGCAGCTCTCCAGCACCGGCGATGCCGGCCAACGCGCCCGAAATCGCCATCACCGCCAAGGTCACCGTGCCCACCCTGATCCCCTTGTAGCGGGCGGCAACCACGCCACTGCCGACTCCCCGAATCTCGTATCCGAGCGTGGTTCGCCGGATGAGGTAGTAGACCACCACCGCCGCCAGGAGAGCGATGGCGAATCCCCAGTGAAGGCGGCTGTCGGAGAAGAAACGGGGCAGGAAGCTGTAATCAGCCATCCTCTCGGTCTGGTAATAGAAAGTGTTCGGTGACTGCCAGGGACCGGCTAGTAGATATGACAGCACGTAGAGAATCACGAAGTTGAGCATCACTGTGGTCAGGATCTCGTTGGTGCCGTAGCGGACCAGCAGGCTGCTGGCGATCGATGCCCAGACCGCTCCAGCCACTGCGGCCATTGCGAACATGAGGACGAAGAGCAGCGGTGCCGGGAGCCCGCCCCACAAGTCATACACGAACCAAGTACCCATGGTTCCCGCGAAGAACTGTCCCTCCGCTCCGATGTTCCAGATCCCCGCCCTGAATGCGATGGCAGCCGCTAGACCGGTGAGTATCAGCGGAGTGGCTTGGACGAGGGTCTCGAGGGCCGACTCACGGTTGCCGAACGCTCCGTTGTACAGGGCGACAAAGGACTCACCCGGGCTCTTCCCGAGCATGAAAACCAGCCCGGCGATTACGGCGGTCGCCACCACCAATGCACCGATGAGGGCGGCAATCTCGTGCCAGGGCCGGGTGGCCAGACGCTTCTCGAGCCGCCACGCTCCCGGCTGGAAGATCCTGTCCAGAGGATCTTGCCCGCGCCGGTCGGAAGGTGTGGACTCGGGTGAAGCGGGAGTCGTCACGGCCGAGGTCCCTCGGGTGTTACATGGTCGATGTCCGCCCCGGCCATGCTGAGACCGATGCTCTCCAGATCGGTCGCTTCCGGGGTGGTGACGGTAGTTATCCGACCGTCGTAGATCACCGCGATACGATCCGACAGCTGGAAGATCTCGTCGAGGTCCTCCGACATCAACAGTACTCCCGCTCCCCGGTCACGCTCCTGAACCAACCGGCGCCGCACGTACTCGCTAGCCGCAATGTCCAGTCCGCGGGTCGGTTGGTGTGCCACGAGCAACTTCGGCTTTCCTGATAGCTCCCGCGCCATGATGATCTTCTGCAGGTTGCCTCCCGACAGGGTTCGGGTCGGATGAGAAGCGGAGGGGGTCCTGATGTCGAACCCTTCTATGGACTCCGCTGCAAAGGAGTCGATAGCCCCTCTGCGTAGGAGTCCCCCACGGGAGAAGGGCGCCCTGCGATGACGACCAAGCACGAGGTTCTCCTTGACCCGGAAGTCCATCAAGAGTCCCTGGGCGATCCGGTCGGCTGGCACGCTGGCTACCCCCAACCGGGATATACGGTTAGCCGACAGATCGCCAGTCTCGATGCCATCGATCCGGATGTTGCCACTTGATGGTTTCTCTACCCCGATCAGGGCATCGAACAGGGCATTCTGGCCGTTTCCGGAGACACCCGCCAGCCCCACTATCTCACCGGCTCGCAGGGTTAGGGAGAGACCCTTCAGGGACCCCCGGCCGGTCACGCTGGCCAGGTGAATCCCGTCGACTTCTAGGACCGGTTCGCCGGGTCGGGAACGCTCCTTGTCGAGATCGAACAACACCTCCCGGCCCACCATCATGCGGGCTAGTTCTCGGATGTCGGTATCGGCAGTATCAACGGTCCCCACCACAGCTCCCCGCCTGAGCACCGTTACTCGATCCGACAGCTCCATCACCTCCTTGAGCTTGTGGGTGATAAGGATGATGGTCAGACCTTCATCCCTCATCTGCCTCAGGATCCGGAACAGCTGACGCACACCTTGGGGGGTCAGCACTGCGGTGGGTTCGTCGAGGATCAGTACCTCGACACCGAAGTAGAGGGTCTTGAATATCTCGACCCATTGTTGTTCTCCGACTGAAAGCCGGCCAACCTCGGCATCGGGGTCTATGTGTACGTCGTAGTTCTCAAAGAAACGGTCCAGTTTCTTCCTGACTTCGGAGAGATCGAGCCACTGGCTCGCGGTCGTCCCGATCACCACGTTCTCGACTACCGACATGGGAGGCACGAGCTCGAAGTGCTGATGAACCATACCGATACCGGCCTCGATCGCATCCCGAGGCGTATTGAGTTCCAGCGGCTCTCCGTTCAGAAGGACGGTGCCCTCATCGGGGCGGTAAACGCCGTAGAGGACATCGGCCAGGGTGGTCTTCCCGGCTCCGTTCTCACCCAGCAGGCAGTGAATCTCACCTCTGCGGATGTCGACGCTGACAGAATCGTTGGCAACCACCCCGGGAAAGCGCTTGGTGATGCGATCTACTGAAAGGACCGTGTTGCTCACACTCACACGCTCTCCTGGGATGGTCAAACCTGGCGAACCTTCGCCCTATTCGATGGGTTCGATGTTCAGGGGGACGATCAGCTCACCGCTCAGGATGGCGGCTCTTGCTTCCTCCACCGCGGCCACCACCTCAGCCGGAAGATTGGGGTTCAACTCGCCGAGAGCGGACCCGCCCTCTGCCATCTTTTGGTAAACGATCCGCTCCATGGGCGCGTCGTAGGGCACTCCTTCGGTTACGTAGGCATACCAAGCGTGTATCACATCGAGGAAGGCAGCATCCCACCGGGCCACCGCACTAGTCAGCACCACATCTGACAGTTCCAGCTGATCGGTGAAATGGCCGAACGCCCACACGTCCCCTGCCTCCTCAGCGGCGGCAAAGGGCCCGAACCGCTCCGCGTAGATCATGTCGGAGCCACCTGCGATCTGAGCAGCCGCCGCCTCTTGGGCCTTGGCCGGGTCGAACCAACTCTCGATGTAGGCAACTTCGGCCGTTATGTCCGGGTTTACCGACCTGGCCCCGTCTATGAAGGCGTGGATAGGACCGTTCACATTGGGAAACGGGAAGGCTGCTACCGCGCTTATCTGATTGGTCTGGGTCATCATCCCAGCGATTATTCCAGCCAGGTAGGCGGGCTCGTGGATGAACACGTCGATCCAGTACCCGTTTCCGCCTAGCGGATCGTTACCAGAACCTGAGTAGGCGAACATCATGTCCGGATACTCGTCCTTGACCGCGGCCACGGCGTCCGAGAAGGTGGTATGCGCCAAGATGATCTCGTACTCGCCTGTCTTTGCCAGATCACGGATTATCCGCTCACCGTCGGCAAACTGGATGTCTTCGATGACCCTCAGGGTGATATCCAGCCCGTAAGGATTGTCTTCCCCTAACCGGCCGATACCGTCGATCATGGTCGAGTACCAGCCCTCTTCTTTGGTGCCCACGATCATCATGGCGATATCCAGCTGGGTGGGCGCCATCCTCTCCTCATCTGGCTCTTCCATGGCAGGTGAAGCGGTAGTGGTGGGGGCCGCAGTCGTCGTGGGCGCCTGGGTAGTTTCGGCCGGTTCGTCCTGCCCGCACGCGGTGGTCACCATAGCCAGGGCCATGACAACCGCAACCAGGATGAACGAGCGGCGGCTTCTTGACTTTCTCATAGGATGAACCCCTTGTCAGTTGGTTTGTGTGCTGATGGTTCCCGGAAGGCAGCGATAGGCCGACAGGACTCGCCATCGATCACCCGGCATTCTAACGCCAGTCGATCACCGCGGAAGCCGGACGGCATGGAAGGTATCTACCTGCTGGACAGGACCGGCTTGCCGATGATCCGATAAGGGGGCCACCAGCGTTCCATACCGAGATCCTCGACGATCACATTGGCGGCGTTGTATCCGGGACCGAAGTGGATGGAGCCGCCCGGATGGCAGGCCGACCCGCACATGTACAGGCCGTCGATCGGCGTTCGGTATCCACTAGCCTCCGGGAACGGCCGGTTGATACCCCACTGGTCGTTGGTGTACGCGCCCTGGCGGCATCCGCCTCCCACCATGTTGATGATCCGGTTCTGGATGTCGTCGGGGGTGTAGGCGTAGGTTGCCAGCATTTTGTCCGGCGTCAGGTTGGGAGCGTATTCGGCCCAGCGGGCTCGCATCTGTTCCAGCAGCTCGTCCTTGATGTCGTCGTACGTACTTGCCCCGTTGTGGAGCCGGTCCGCCGGAGGCCCGAATTGCCAGAACAAAAGCGTGTGCTTGCCCTCCGGAGCGTAGGACGGATCGATCACCGTATGGCAGCAGGCATCCCCTCCCAGAGCCGAGGGAACGTGGCCCTGCCCGATCTCCTCCCAGTGACGGTCGAGTTCCTCCAAGGTGTTGACCCCGAAGAAGATCGCCAGACCCTGGTTGGCATCCGCCGAATACTTGGGGGTGTAATCCGGTGCCACATCCGAAGCAGCATGGAACCCGAACAGGGCAGTGTGATACTCGATCTCCCAGTCCCGGCACCGCTCGGCTATCTCCGGTGAGAGATGCTCCTCCCCCACCATCTCGAGGAATGTCGCGGGAGGGTCGACCGCCGAGGCGACGAACTTGGAAGCCTGGAACCTACGGCCGTCAGCCGTGGTAACCCCGACCGCCCGGCCTCCTTCGATGAGGATCCGATCCACGTGGGCCCCGGTGAGGATGATGCCGCCGTTGGCATGGAAGAAAGCAGCCAGTGATTGAGCGATCTGGTGGGTACCACCCCGGACGATGCTGAGCCGCGGTGAGGCGGCATAGCGCATGAAGAAGTCGCCCACCCCGGTGGCGAAGTCGGGCATCCCACGCACGCAGGCATTCATGGCGATCCACGTCTTGAGCCGATCGCTGTCGTACAGGTAGTCGAGCAGCTCGCGGCCGCTCA
Organism: Acidimicrobiia bacterium; assembly: GCA_965200835.1. Lineage (GTDB taxonomy): Bacteria > Actinomycetota > Acidimicrobiia > Spongiisociales > Spongiisociaceae > JAPPFW01. The sequence goes on along the minus strand of OZ241390.1, from coordinate 2,235,601 downwards.
TGTCGCACATCTTCTGATACTCCGCCCGGTCGGCCTCGCCCAGTCCGACCCCTCGCTCGGAGGTGGGTTTGGGAGGGGCGTAGAACTCCTCCTCCACCTTGGTGAGGAACCGGTGGTAGATGTCCTCCATCGTGTCGAGGTCGGACTTGGGAATGACGTCCTTGAACTGGCGATAGGTGCGGCGGGGATCGTCGGTGTAGGTGAGCAGCTCGGCCCCGTCTTCGAACAGGTAGGCCCGCTCCACCTCGCTGCGCTTCAGTTCGAGTCCGTAACGGTGTAGCTCGAAGTCCTGGTGGGGAGGCCCGTAGGACCAGATGAAGTTGGCGTGGAGGTTGTGGTAGAAGCCCGGCTTGGTCACTTCCTCCGTGATGGTGGCTCCACCGTATGCCATCCGGCGCTCCAGGACCAGGACGCTGAGCCCCTGGCGAGCCATGTAGCCCCCAAGAGTCAGCCCGTTGTAGCCACCACCGATGATGATCCCGTCAAACGTTCCGTCCGGCACCCGCCGCCCCTCTCTCCACCGAGAACTCGCTGAATATTGGTCCTATCTATATCTGTCTGTCAAGCGAACCGCACGCTAACGCTCGCCCGGACTGGGCTTGCAGTAACTGGCGGCTTACTCCTCCGGCGGTCCGTCTTTGAGGTCCACCACGAGCTCACCCGAGAGGATCTGGTCGCGTGCCGCGAGTACCTGCTCACGGACGTCCTCGGGAACCAGGGCTTCGTTCAATGGCGCGATGTCCCCGCCGCCCTCGGGCATCAGGAACTGGATCCGCTCCATCGGCGCGTTCATCGGAACACCGTTGACCATCTGGTCCCACCAGGCGTCGATCACCACCTCGATGGCCTGATCCCATTTGGCTACCGTGCTGGTCAGCACCACCCCGGGTGACAGCGCCTGAACATCTACCAGGTCACCCACTCCGTACACGCCCGACTCCTCGGCTGCCTCGAACACGCCGAAGACGATCGCGTACAGCACGTCGGCACCAGCGGCTATCTGGGCTGCGGCAGCTTCCTTGGCAGTGGCTGGGTCCCACCAGCTCTCGATAAAGGTGACTTCCCACTCGACATCCGGATTGACCGACCGTGCCCCGTCCAGATAACCGTTGACCGGAGCGTTCACGTTGGGGAACGGGAAGTTGGCCACGATCCCGATCTTGCCCGTTTCGGTCATCAGGCCGGCTGCCACCCCGGTCAGATAGGCGGGTTCGTGAACGAAGGTATCGATCCAGAAGGCGTTGTTACCGTGCGGATCGTTACCCGATCCCGAATAGGCAAAAGCGATGTCCGGGTAGTCGTCCATGACCGCCAATACCGCATCGCTATAGGTGCTGCCGCCAATGATCATCTCGTAGTTGCCGCTGGCAGCCAGATCCCGGATGATCCGCTCGCCATCCCCGTATGAGATGTTCTCGAACCACTCGGTGGAGATGTCCAGGTCGTGGGGACGCTTATCGGCGAGGCGGGCCAGCGAGTCCAGCTGCGACGTGTACCAGGGATCGTCGATCGGATTTGGAGCTATGAAGGCAACCCGGAAGGTGGAGGGCATCTCGGGGGCCGGCGCGGCGGTGGTCGCAGGAGCAGCCGTAGTTGTGGGAGCAGCCGTCGTCGTGGGCGCCGCCGTGGTCGTCGTCGCTGCCTCGTCCCCGCAGGCGATGGCCACCATGGCAAATACAACAGCCACACTCAGCAGGGTGATCCGCCTAGATCTCATAACTCTCTCCCGTCCTCTTCGGCAAGTAGCTCCCTGCTACCGGGCATCGCAGACCATCCGTCCTGGGAACCAGACACTTTGAGCTGCTGACTTTGATAGCAACAATAACAAGGACATCCGGGGCCTGAGGAGACAGCCATGAATGTGAAGCAATTCGAACCCTGCGATCTCTTGATCACCGGCGGATCGGTCATCACCGTCGATGACCAGCGGCGGGTCTACGAACCGGGAGCGGTGGCGGTCAGCGGAGATCGGATCGTCGCCGTGGGAACGCCGTCAGAACTCGGCAAATATCGAGCGGACCGGGTGATCGATTGCACGGGCCAGGCCGTCCTTCCCGGCTTCATCGATACGCATAGCCACCTGTTTCAGAGTTTGGGGCGGGGATTGGGCGAGGGAATGTCGCTCTATCCCTGGCTCACCGACTTCATGTGGCCCTATGCACGAGTGATCAACCGCCAGGAGGCATGGGCAGGAGTCCGGTTGACGGCCCTGGAAGCGGCCCGGGCCGGTACCACCGCGGTGGTGGACGACCATTACTCACCGGCCGACTATGAGACCACGGTAGGGGTAGCCCGAACCATCGAGGAGGTGGGGCTACGCGGTGCAGTCGCCCGGGGCATCTACGGCGCGCCCACCGAGGCGACCCGCCACTACAACATTCCCGACTATCTCTTCCAGTTGACGCCCGAGGAGGAGCTGGAAATAACCAGAGCGGCTATCGAAGCTACCTCGGGCAGGGAAGTAGAGATCTGGCCGGCCCCGGACGGTAACTTCATCGATCGGGATCTGATCGTCGACTCGGTGCGGTTGGCCCACGAGCTGGACACCCGCTGGCATATCCATTGCTCGGCACCCCGAAGCGATCCGGATGCTTATCTGGCGTGCTACGGGGAGCGGCCCGTTGTCTGGATGCATCGGGAAGGTCTGCTGGACGAACGGGCTGCGATCGCCCACGGAGTATGGCTCGACGATGACGAGGTGCTCTTCATCGGCGAGGCAGGCGCCGGGGTTGCCCACTGTCCGACCTCCAACTGCTACATGGCCGACGGGGCGATCCGGATGGCCGATCTGAGATCTGCGGGAGCGGTGGTGTCATTGGGCACCGATGGTTCCGCCTGCGATCACCGCCAGGACATGTTCGAGCAGATGAAGCAGGCGATCTTCATGCAGCGACTGCACACGCTCGACCCGATAGCCCTGCGATCCGAGGAGGCCCTGGAGCTCGCTACCCGGGAGGGTGCCCGGTACCTCGGGATCGACGCCGGCATTCTCGCTCCCGGAAAGCTGGCCGACATCGCGGTGGTCGACCTCGAGCGAGTCCATCTGCAGCCGCTCAACCGCACCATCTCGACCCTGGTGTATGCGGCCCGCGGCTCGGATGTGGTCATGACCATCGTGGGTGGTGAGGTGATCTACGAGAACGGAGCGTCCACCAGAGTGGACGAAGCTGAGGTGATCGCCGAAGCCCGTGCCAGGTCTGCCGAGTTGATAGATCGAGCCGGACTGCACAGCCTGCTGACCCCATGGAAGGCACACCCCTGACGGTGGCTCCGGGCGTCTCCGGACCTGCCCGCGAAAACAGTACCCAACAGGAGGGTAGCACTGTCGTCCGTTCCGATCCACAATGGGTTGATCAAGCACCTGCTACACTGCGAAGGAACTATGGACACGCTTACCATCGGTGTTCTGAGCACGTTGACGGTTGTCTTCACGACCATGGTCATCTACCTCGATCGGGCACATCGAACCGACATGAACACCAATTTCGCACGGGTCGATGCTCGACTAGAGACTCTCACCAAGGCCGTGTTAGAGCTCACCGAAGCGGTAGCTGTGCTCAGGACCGACACAGAGTATCTCAAGACCGACGTGGGCGAGCTCAAAGCCGACGTCACCCAACTCAAGACCGACATGGCGGAAGTCAAAGCCGACGTGGGCGAGCTCAAGACCGACGTCACCCAGCTCAAAACCGACATGGCCGAAGTCAAAGCCGACGTCACCCAGCTCAAAACCGACATGAAAGAAGTCAAAGCTGACGTCACCCAGCTCAAGGCCGACATGGCGGAAGTCAAGGATGGCAGGACGCTCACGCCTGCCATGGGAGCCCTAGCAGCTACTCCCTAGCCTCTACAACCACTAGCCTGTCTGCGCGCAGGCAGCACCAACCCCGTGAAGATCGTGTCATCAGCTGCCCTGCAGGCAGGCGGTTCAGTGGAAGCCGGAGCCTCCGTTCACCCAGATGTTCTGGCCGGTCACGAAGTCCGACCAGGGACTGACCAGATAGAGCAGGGTACCGACCATGTCCTCGGGTACCTGGCTGCGCTTGAAAGCTCGGCGGGCGGTGATCAGGCCGTCGACATGGGGCTGCTTGGCGGCGTAGGCCTCGTCATGGGGGATGTAGTCAGGAGTGAGGGTGTTGACTGCTATGCCATAGTCGCCCAGCTCCCGGGCCAGCGATCGGGTGAGTCCCCAGATCGCCGCCTTGGAGGCTACGTAGTGGAGGAATCCCACCGTCCCGTCGTTGACGGTCATGGAGGCGATGTTGACGATCTTGCCGCTCCCCTGGGATTTCATGGTCGGGGCCACTGCGCGAGCACAAAGCCAGGAGCCTTTCACATTCACTGCGAAGCACAAGTCCCACTCCTCGGGGGTGATCTCCTCCATCGGGCCCTGGGTGACCGACAGGTAGAAGGCCGCGTTGTTCACCAGCGCATCGATCCTTCCGAAGGCGTCGACCGCCGCGGCCGCCATCGCTTCGGTCGAGGCGACGTCGCTTACGTCCACCGTCACCGAGATAGCCCGGGCTCCCAGCTCCTCGGCCTCGGCCACCACCTCACTGCCATCGACCAGATCGGCCACCACCAGCGAGGCACCCTCGGAGGCCAAGCCGCGACAGTAGGCGCTTCCGATTCCCCCGGCTCCCCCGGTTACGATCACGACCTGGCCATCGAGCCTGCCCATCAGCTATTCCCCTTTCTCGTCTAGGTGGTGGTTGCCGGTGAAGATCGAGTCGGGTGCGACGTCCCGCCGCCCGGCTACTTACCCACGAATCCGGCTGCTAGCTCGAACAGCCATGACCGGTAGGCGAGGGTTACATCGTCGGCTACCTTTATGTACATCTCGGCGCTCAACAGATCGGGCAGATGTTCGGGCCATTGGGACTCGACCACCGGCTGGTCCTGGTCCAGCACCATCAGCTCGAAGTCGATCAGGAAGGCCAGATCCTCCTCGTTCTGGGCGAAGTCCGACCCGATGTGCCAGAAGTTGCGGCAGGTGGCCGGTCCGGTCGGCGCGCTGACCATGTAGAGACCGTATCGCTTGCCGTTGGGAAACACCCTTAGCAGGTAGATGGTTCCGGGGAGCGACAGGTAATACCGGTTCAGCACCGTAACGATGTCGTCCTCTATCCCCAGGATGGCTTTCATCCGCTCGTCGTTGGGTTCCTGGACATACCGGTCGAAACGGAGCATCTGCCCCTCCCGCCAGACCGTGTGATCTTCCACCTCCGCCTTGTCACGGGTACCGAGGATGTTCTCATGCACGAACGGGAAGTGTGAGAAGTCCACGAAGTTCTCCAGCCGGCGCGGCGCGCTGGTAGCCCAGTCGTAGTAAGGCGGTGACTGCCAATGCATAGCCGGATCGTCCCACTCCGCCAGTCCGGGGGGATCACCCCAGGGCTCGTCCACCAGCGATACCCAGATGAGGCCGGCACTCTCCCGGCACTCGTATCGCTCCAGATTGACCTTGAGTATCCCGTTCAACTCAGGACGGGACGGGATGTTGACCAGGTTGCCGTCCATGTCGTAGGCCCAGCCGTGGTAGGGGCAGTTGATGCACCCGTTCTCGATCCAACCCAGCGAGGGGGCCGCGCCCTTGTGGCGGCACACGTCCATGAATGCCCTCGCCCGGCCCTCGTGGCGGACGATCAACACCCGTTCGCCGAGCAGCCGTCCCGACATCATGCAGTCTTCCTCGACATCGGTACTGTATGCCACCGGGTGCCAAAAGTGTTTCATGGCCCGGTACCATTTGGAGTCCCGCTCGGGAACGAACGGGTCGGCTAGATCCTGCATGGTGACTTTGGCCACGGTCACCACCTCCCTTTTCCGGCCGGCACTGCCCTGCTCATACGTAGTAGGCACCCCCGTTGACCAGCAGGCTCTGGCCGGTCACGAAGTCCGAAGCAGCAGAACTCAGGTAAACGATAGTGCCGACCATGTCGTCGGCCACCTGGGTGCGCTTCAGCGCCCTGCCCGCCACCACGAATGGGTCACTGGTGGCATCGGTGGGACGCAGATCCGGATTGGGGATCAGATCGGGTGACAGGGTATTGACGGTTATGCCTTCGGGACCCAGCTCGGTAGCCAAGCAGCGGGTGAGGCCCAACAGGGCGGACTTGCTGGCTACGTAGTGCGGAAAACCCATCGTCCCTTTGAAACAGGTATTGGAGGCTATGTTGATGATCTTGCCCGACCCCTGGGCCGCCATATGCGGATAGACGGCCTTGATGCAGAGCCAGACACCCCGCACGTTCACCTCGAACGTTCGATCCCACTCCGCGATCGATACGTCCGTGAAGGGACCTCTCGTAGTTTCCGAGAACATGGCCGCGTTGTTGATCAGGACGTCGATCCGGCCGAACCTGTCCATCGCGGCAGCTGCCATAGCCTGGGTCGAGTGCTCGTCACTGACATCGGTCGTGACCGCCATAGCTTCTCCCCCGGCGGCGGAGATGTCGTCGACCGCCGCTGAACCATCCAGCAGGTCGGCAATCACGACCGAAGCGCCGTGGGACACCACTCCCAGCGCGTAGGCACGACCGAGACCTCTGGCCCCTCCCGTGATGATGACCACCTTGCCGTCGAGCATTCCCATACGAAACCTCCCGATGCCCCTGCCAGGTAGGACAGCCACGCGATATTACTGTCGGCAATATCGAGGCACTTGGAGAGTGGCTCGTTCGCTACGTGTCCCGACCTACCGATATCATCCATCCGGTCGGACGAGACCCGGCCACAGGAGCTTGCCACCAAGGAGGAATGACCAGTGCAAACACGCAACGTCAGACATGGTTACGAGACCGGGGCTGGTGGCAACCGCCTTCACTACCTCGACTATGGCGGGGAGGGATCGACCCTCATATGCCTGCACGGCGTCATCGGTAACGCCTGGAACTGGTCCGCGGTGGCGGCTGGCATCCGGCACCGGCGGCGGGTGCTGGCCCTCGACTTCCGAGGCTATGGCGAGAGCCAGTGGTCGCCCGGCCAGGAGTATCGGACCTCGGACCATGTGGCTGACCTCGCTGCGTTCGTCGGGTCGCTGGACGAGGAACGGGTCGACCTGATGGGTTCATCGTGGGGTGCCCTGGTAGCCGTCCAGTATGCGGCCGAGCATCCCGCCCGGGTTGGCCAGCTCGTGATCGTGGACGTCGAGCCCTCGTTCGAGCAGAGCGAGACCGATCTGTTCCCCCGGCCCACCAGCCATGCCGACCAGGACGAAGTGCGAACCGGACTCGGGTTCGCCTTCCCGAACGCTCCTCGAGAGATGATCGAGCTCACCGCGGCCACTTCCTTCCGGTCGGTCGAAGGTGGCCGCCTGGCGCCCAAGCATGATCCGTTCTTCTTCGAACGCTGGCCCTTCCGCTCGGACGATCACTGGGCGCGGCTGGAAGGAATGGAGACCCGCGCCCTGCTGGTACACGCGGCCGGCAGCTTCGTACGGGGAGAAGTGATGGCCGAGATGGCCAACCGGATGGAACACGCCACGCTGGCAACCGTGGAGAACAGCACCCACGTGGTGCCGGTCGACAACCCGGACGGCCTGGTCGAGGCGCTCTTGCCCTACCTATAGCCAGCGTGCCGGTTGCTGATAGCTGCTTGATCGCGGCGCGCCAGTGGGCGTCAGCCGGGTAATTCGAAGACCGGTGGGGCGAGGTCAGAAGGAAGGGGGTGAACTGATCACGAGGAATCTGCATCCCTTCTCTCCGGACGCGGATATCCGGTGAGGGACAGTGGCCGGATAGGCATAGACATCCCCCCTGGCCAGCTCCACCGGCTCCAAACCGTCCAGCTCCACTCGCAGGCTACCTTCGAGGATATAGATGACCTCCTCACCCTCATGGCCTGGGTTTACCGTTCCGATACCCGGCTCGAACTCCACCTCGTTGGGCTCCATTCGGTGAGCCGTGCCGCGGGTGAGGAACCGGACCGATCCGCCTTCGGTCAGCTCGTAGGTCTCTCCCTCCCCATCCCGAACCAGGCTGACTTCGAGGTGCTCCGGCGGTTGTAGCAGGCTATGGGCGGTGGTATCGAGCGCCTGGGCCACCTTGTGGAGGGCCATCAGGCTGGGCATCGCCTTACCGTTCTCCAGCTGACTGAGAAACTGCTGGGAGAGACCGCAGCGGGTTGCCAGCTGTTGCAGCGTCAGGCCATGAGCCATGCGGAGCCGCTTGAGGGTGGCACCGAGCGTGGCCGCCACCGACCCTCCATCGACCCGCCGGGCTTCCCTTCCCATCAGCCTTCTTACCGACATAGGAGAATGCTAACGCCCGGACGGTCGGCGACACCGCAGACCGGTTCTATGCGAGCCCGATCCGCCTGATGAGATGGCGGGCCCGGCCTCGAGCCTCCGAGATCACTTCCGCCTGATCGACCTTGGTGCAGCGCCCATCCTCCACGATTATCCGGCCATCCACGATGTTCATGGTCGCGTCACTTCCCCGGACCGAGTAGACCAGGGCAGAGCGAGGATCGTGAACCGGTGCCAGATGGGCTCGGTTGGTGTCTATCACGATCACATCCGCCAATGCTCCTGGGACGAGCCGGCCCGCTTCGATGTCCAGCGCGGCGGCTCCGCCGAGGGTGGCGATACTCAGTGCTTCCGCAGCGTTCGACGCTCCCGGGTCGAGGTCCGCCAGCCGGTGCATGAGCACCAGCATCTTCATGTTCTCGAAGAGATCCTGCCGGTGGCCACAGGCCGATCCATCGGTTCCCATGCCGACCGTCGCGCCTGCCTGCAGCAGCCGGCGCATCGGCATGACGCCGTAAGGCACGTACTGGTTGGACAATGGGCAGTGCACCACCGCGGTACCGGTTGCTCCGATCATCTCGATCTCCTGGCGGTCCAGCCAGGTCGCATGGGCTAGCACCGCCTCCGGCCCGAGCAACCCCTGCGAGTGGAGCCACGCCGCCGGACGCATGCCGTAGGTCTCCCGGTAGGCAGGCGGATCGCTCCGGGGAGCACTCAGATGGGTGTGCCAGCGGGTTCCGTAGGACCTGGCCAGCTCAACGGCCGAGATGAGCAGCTGCTGGTCGGTGTACACGGCGTTGATCGGACCGGGCCATACGGCTACCCGGGAACCGGGCGGCCGAGCCCTGATGCAGGCCTGGGTGACTTCCAGCTCCTCTTGGTGAGTGGTCCCGAAGACCCTCCGTGGCAACCCCTGCCGCTGGGCCATCTCCGTATACGGACCGGTCACTCCCCTAGCCACTACGCCCCTCAGCCCCACTGCTTCGATGGCATCCGCCACTGCCAGGGTCGTTTCATGGTCGGTACGCCCGTAGTGATGGTCCAGCAGGCTGGTAGTTCCCACCAGCGCTGCCTCGACCGCGCCCAGATAGACCGCTGCCACGGTGTCCTGGGGTGTGATCCGGGCGGCATAGGGCCACATGAACCGGCGCAACCACTCCCACCCTGGCAGACCCTCCCCGAGGGTACGGCCCAGGGTCTGGAACAAATGGTTGTGGCAGTCGATGAGACCGGGCATGATCAGCCGTCCGTCGCATCGAACCACCCGCTGGGCGGGTGGCTGCCCGACTTCTTTGCGGTCCCCCACTGCGGTGATCCGGTCTCCGGTGATCGCCACCGCTCCATCCTCGATCACCGGGCGAGCTGGGTCGAGGGTTACGAGGGTCCCACCGTCGAGCAGCAGGTCACAAACAGCCGGTTGCTCGATCATCTCCTGACCTTTCCCCGCGGTAGGAGCAGTTCCTCAGTGGCTCCCCTGGCTGATAGGAAATCGTAGGCGGACCGCACAACGGATGTACCGAGCCGGTTGGTGTCTCCCTAGGTGGTGAGTGAGCCGCTGAACCGCATGCCGAGGCACGCTCCGATTTCGCAGGGAGGTGAGCCACTTCATAGCGGGGCTATTATTTTGGGATGAGAACTTGCGCGTCGGGAGATGGAGGCTCGCTTGCCCCTTGCCCATATCCATTTCATGTATGACCTAGTAGAGGGTGATCTACAGGCAGCGAAGCGTCGACTGGCCGACGAGGTGGCCGACAGCATCGCCCGCAATGTCGTTCACCATCACCAGGGCGCCCCCAAGGACCTCGTGACGATCGTATTCCATGACATCGGAGCCGACGACTGGGCCACCGGAGGAACTCTCTTCAGCGACCGTAACCGGGATAAGAGCTCCGGGCAGCCCCCCTCGTGACGGGAATGCCGGCATGACCTTCACCGATCATTACACCGTCACCGAGGACGAGATCAGGTTCGATCACACCGCTGAGGAACGCCTCTACCAGGCTTTCTTCGACTTCTGGCATCCGGTCGCCTACGCATCGGATCTGGGCGAGGAGAAGCCACTGGCGGCGACCTTGCTGGGCGAGTCGATCGTGGTGGTGCGCCTCGGTGGCCAGGTCCGGGCCTTCCGCAACCTGTGCGTGCACCGCGGCACTGCCCTGTCACTCGGTTGGGTGGAGGACGGTTCCCTTCGCTGCGCGTACCACGGATGGAAGTACGGTCCGGACGGGATGTGCACTGAGATCCCCTCCCGCTTTGGCACCCGGATCCCCAAGCGAGCGCGCCTGACCCGCTACCTGGCCGCAGAAGCCGCCGGGTTGATCTGGGTGTGCATGTCCGGCGAGCCTCGCAATCCGTTGCCCGAGTTCCCCTACCGGGACGATCCCAGGTTCAGGATCATCCAGGTGCCCTCCTACGACTGGAAGTGCTCGATGCCCCGGCGGATCGAGAACTATGTGGACTTCGCCCACTTTGCCTGGGTCCACGATGGGGTGCTGGGAGATCGGGACCATCCGGAGGTGCCCGACCATGGGATCGCCCGGGTGGGAAACGAGCTGCGGTTCGACCATCCCCACATGGCCGAGCCGGCCGACTCCGGGAAGAACAAGGCCCTGGAGTCGGGTGGTGGGCCGGTGGACGTGCAGATCGACTACCGGTTGTTCATGCCCAACACGATCCTGCTCGACCAGTGGATCCCCGACCTGGAGCAGCGTTACCTGCTGTTCTTCTCCGTCTGCCCAACCGGTCCCCGGACCTCCCGCTGCTTCACCTTCATGGGTCGCGACTATTCGATGGACGAGGAGACGGACCGGGAGATGCTGGAGTTCAATGCGCTGGTGATCGGCCAGGATCTGCCGATCGTGCAGTCCCAGCGACCCGAGGAACTGCCGATGGACCTGTCCGCCGAGGTCCAGATCAAGGGTTCCGACCGGGTGGCGGTCGAGTACCGGCGCTGGCTCAAGCAGATCGCCGGCGGGCCGGGCCGCTCCTCCAGACGCGGCTGACCGAACTCTGGAACAGTCAACCGACCCCCAATTCCCCCGGCACCTCCCCCTCTATCGACCACCCGCCCCCTGGCAAGAAAGCTCTGCCAGGAGCCTGCGTATCAGCGGTCCTCCCGCGCGTAAGGAACTGCCAGCGCCGAGGGGGCGCTGAACTTACGAGCCGCCGCCGGTCGGGCCGAGATGATTATCAGAGCCACGATCGTCAGCAGGAACGGCAGCATGTTCAACAGGTCGGACGGTAGGTCGACCCCCATTATCTGGAGCGAGAAACCGAGGTTGCGGAGGGCGCCGAAGACGTAAGCCGCGATCAAGGCTCGCCATGGTCGCCAGCCGGCAAAGATGACCAACGCGAAGGCGATCCACCCCAGGCCGGCCGATATCCCATGCTGGTAGGTGGCGAATATGGCGACCATCAGGTAGGTGCCCCCCATCCCGGCCCCGAACCCTCCGATCATCGTGTACACGTAGCGGGTCGCCACCACCGAGATGCCCACCGTGTCAGCGGTAGCCGGGTCCTCACCCACCGCCCGCACCGCCAGGCCGGGTCGGGTTCGGAACAGCCAGAGGGCCGCCAGGGCCACTAGGCCCCACGACAGGTAGACCACCCAATCATGGCCGAATACCAGCGGGCCTACCACCGGCAGCTGGCGGATTCCCTCGCCGAACACCGGTTCCACCGAAGCAATCGGGCGGGCGTAGATCAGAGCCGAGTCATCGAGGCTGGCGACGAAGCTGGCAAACCCCGTGCCGGTGATCACCAGGGCGAGGCCGGAGACGATCTGGTTGACCCGCAGCGTCACGGCCAGGTACGCATGGATGAGGGCGAACAGCGAGCCGACCAGCCCACCCACCAGCAGTGCCAGCGCCATCGATCCATGCAGGGTGCCTACCCAGAAGCCGATCACCCCACCGCCCAGCAGCATCCCTTCGACCCCCAGGTTCATCACCCCGGAGTGCTCGGTCATCATTTCCCCCAGCCCGGCCAACAGGATGGGCGTACCGATCGCCACTGCGGAGACCAGCGAGAGCAGCAGGACCGAGTCGTTCATGTCGATGCCTCCGCCTGGCGTGCCGGCACACGCCGCTGTATGTGGATGGTGTTACGCAGGAACCACTCTCCGGCCACCATGCATAGGAAGAGGATTCCCTCCAGCAGGATCACGATCTCGGAAGGGATGCCGAGGGCCTGTAGCCCGGGGCCGGCATTGGTGAAGCTGGCCACCAGGATGGCCACCGGGATCACCCCGAACGGTGACAGGCGGGCCAGCGCCGCCACGACGATCCCGGCAAACCCAACCCCCAGGCTGAGGGCGCGCGGGTCCAGGTTGTGTAGCACCCCACCCACTTCGATCGCACCACCCAACCCGGCCAGCCCGCCGGAGACCATCAGCACCGAGATGATCTTGCGGTCCACCCCCATCCCGGCGTAGAGAGCCGCCCGGGGTGAGTCGCCGGTGACCAGGACCTCGAAACCCCAGCGGGTCGACCTCAGTACCCACCAGATCAGGACCGCCGCCACCACCGCTATCAGGATGCCGGCGTGTAGCCGGCCGACCAGGCGCGGGAGGAACAGGACGTCGTCGATGAAGCGGCCGGCCGGGAAGGTGACCCGCTCGGCGTCCCGCCAGTAGCTGACGGTGCTGAAAATCAGATAGTTCATGATCCCCAGCGCCACGAAGTTGAGCATCAACGTGGAAATCACCTCGTCGGTGTTCAGGTAGGCCCGAGGGAAGGCAGCCAGTGCGGCCCACAGAGCTCCGGCCCCCGCTCCGGCCGCCATCACCAACATGATGCCCACCGGACCGCCCAACACGTCCCCCAGCCACAGCCCGACACCACTGGCTGCTATGGCTCCGGCGATCAGCTGCCCTTCGGCGCCGATGTTCCACACCTTCATACGGAAGGCGACCAGCGCCGCCAGGCCGGTAAAGATGAGGGGGGTAGCGATGATCAGGGTTCCGGTGAGAGCAACCCTGCCGATGAATCCCTTCCTCACCATCTCGGTGTAGGCCAGCGCCGGATCGTGACCGGTGATCCAGAGGATCACTGCTCCAATGAACAGCCCGAAGGCCACCGAGCAGATCGGGGCCAGCATCCGCACCGGACGGGAAGGGACATCTTTGCGCTCGACGGCCAGGCTGACCGGACCCAACGAGAAGCTCACGCCGCCCCTTCCATCCGCCCCGCCATCAGCATGCCCAGCCGTTCCGGGGTAGCTCGATCGGGCTCGACCCGTCCCACGATCCGCCCCTCGTACAGCACTGCGATCTCATCGGACAGATCCATGATCTCGTCCAGGTCCTCGGAGATCATCAGGATGGCAGTGCCGGCGTCCCGCTCCTCCAGCAGCATCTGGCGGATCGCTCCTATGGCTGCCACATCCAGACCACGGGTCGGTGCGGCTGCCACCAGCACACGGGGCCGGGCGGAGAGCTCCCGCGCCAGGATGGCTCGCTGGATGTTCCCCCCCGACAGCAGGCTGGTCGGCAACGCTCGCCTTGCTCCGCGTATGTCGAATCGTTTCTCGAGCCGTCGGGACCGCTCCTCCACCGCCCGTCTCGACAGCAACGGTCCCCTGGAAAGAGGTGGTCGGCGATAGGCCTTGAGGGCGAGGTTGGCGGCGAGGGGAAGGCCGCCCGCCATCCCGGTCCGCATCCGGTCCTCGGGTACGAACCCCAGCCCCTGCTTGATCCGCTCCCGGACACTTGCGCGGGTGATGTCCACCTCACCAAGAAGTAGCCGGCCCTTCCTGGCCCGGCGGAGGCCGCAGACGACCTCGGCAAGCTCACGCTGGCCATTGCCCGCTACGCCTGCCACCCCGACGATCTGGGAGGCCCTGACCTCGAGATCCACCTCCCGAACCGCTTCGATCCCCCGGTCCCCATCGGCCGTTATGCCTGCCAGCTTCAGGACCGGCTCTCCCGGTGCCGTTCCGGAACGTCCGGTGGTAGCTAGGTCCCGACCCACCATCATCCGGGCAAGCGCAGGCGGATCAGCCTCGGCGGTAGTTACGGTACCTACCTTGCGGCCGTCTCTCAGCACGGTCACCCGATCGGACACCTCCATCACCTCGTCGAGCTTGTGAGTAACGAAGACGATCGCTCGTCCCTCGTCCGCCATGGCCCGCATGGTGGCGAACAGGCGCCGGGCTTCCTGGGGGGTCAGCACGGCGGTCGGCTCGTCGAGGATGAGGATGCGGACTCCCCGGTAGAGAAGTTTCAGGATCTCGACCCGCTGCTGCTCGCCCACCGACATCTGCCAGATGGCGGCCTCGGGCGCCACCTCCAGACCGTAACGCTTGCCGAGATCCCCCATCCGCTTCTCGAGGGACCGGCGGGAGGTCACGAAGCGGGTGTCCGGATGTCCTAGGGCTAGGTTCTCGGCCACCGTGAAGCGGTCCACCAGCCGGAAGTGCTGGTAGACCATGCCCACCCCTGCTCCGAGGGCGTCGTGGGGGGATCCCAACTCCACGGGTTGGCCGTCCAGTTGAATCTCGCCGCGGTCGGGATGGTACAGGCCGGCCAGCACCGAGCACAGCGTGGATTTGCCGGCCCCGTTCTCGCCCAGCAGGGCGTGTATCTCACCCCACCGGAGGTCGAAATCGACCCGGTCGTTAGCAGCTACCCCGTAGAAACTCTTGGTGATATCCACGAGGCGAGCAGCCTCGGCCGGCGGCTGCTCGCCCGTGGAGCGGGAGTCCTGTTCTATCGTTCGGGAAGGAGCTTCCGAAGCCGGTTCACCCTTCACCGATCAGCCACCGGGCATCTCCCCGATGACACCCTCGATGAGCCACTGGCAGCACAGAGTTCTCTCGTCGAACACGATCGTCTCGCCCTCGGCTATCACCACGTTGCCCAGGTTGTCGGTGATAGGACCAGCGAAGTAGTCCAGGCTGCCGTCGATGATCTCCTGGCGGCGCTCCTCGACCAGAGCGACCGTCTCGCCAGAGACCGCAGCTCCAAAAGGTGCCATCCCGATCATTCCGGCCGCCAGGCCACCGTAGGTGAGCGACGGTTCCCAAGTCCCGTCGGCCAGGGCCTGAGCCTGGGAGAGGTAGTAGGGACCCCAGTCGAAGGTGAACCCGGAGAGCCAGGAATTGGGGGCGATACCTGATCCGTCGATGCCGTAGTGGATATAGGGGATGCCGGCGGCCTCCGCCACGCTGGCTACGGCCGGTGCATTGACCTCGGCGGCCAGCATGTCGACCCCGGCGTCGACCAGCGCCTGAGCAGCCTGCTGCTCGGCCGGCGGGTCGTACCAGCTGTTGATCCAGACCACCTGAACCTCGATGTCCGGATTCATCTCATGGGCTCCGATCACGAAGGCGTTGAGACCCCTGACCACCTCTTCGATGGCAAACCCGGCGACGTATCCGATCAGTTCCACGTCAGGCTGGGATCCGGCCACCAGACCGTCCAGGTAGCGGCCATCCTCGGTAGCGGCGTCGTAGTGGCCGACGTTGGCCGCCGGCTGATACCCGCCCCAGGACAGATACACAGTGTCGGGGTAGTCCGGCGCAACCAGCAGGATGTCGTCCTGGCACCAGGTGGTGCAGATCACCATGTCGTACCCCTGGGATCCGAAGTCCTCGAAGGCGGCCTGGAACTCGGAACCGGGCGAGACGTTCTCCACGTAGGTGGTCTCGATGCCGTCCATGTTGGCGATCAGATACTGGCGGCCGTTCTCTTTGGCCTCGTTCCAGCCCCCGTCATCGATCTCGCCGTCGTAGATGAAGGCGATCCGTAGCGGATCGGCGGCCATCGCCGTCGTGGGCGCAGCGGTGGTGGCCGCGGCAGTGTCCGCGGGAGTGGTCCCCGCTTCGGTGGTCTCCTCGGTTGAACAAGCAGCGGCCACCACGGCCACTACTAGGAGAGCAACCACTCCCGACCGGAATCTATGCATTACGAGGCCTCCTGACCCTTGCTGGAAGAGCCAGACTACTTGATACTGTCAATACCTGCTAACGGGCCGGGGAACGACCAGGGCCGTGCCCGAGCGCTACGCGCCGGATCCGCCATCGACTTTGTGCTCGGCTACGTCGATGCCTCCCGGGGCCAGCCGGAGTGACGTGAAGTTACCCGCCGTGAGCCTGCTCGTAGGAAGCCCCTCCGGTACCTTCCACCCAGTAACGGCGAGCCCAACCCACTCCCTGCCAGGTCTTGATCTCGGTGGGCACCACTTTGATCAGCCAGCGGGGCTGGTTGATGGTACCGGTCAGGTATTCGGGACCGTTCGGCCCCAGATAGCGATACGACATCTCGTTGGCCACATCGACCCACTGGCCGCCGACATTGGGCTCCTCTACGATCTCGGCATTCCCCTGCATGATGACCTTGGGAATCTCCATGCTCCGACCGGACTCGTCGGGCTCGCTGTGCGGCGCGTCGACCACCAAGGAAACCCGCGGATCGTTCTTCATGTACTCGCACCACACCGCCCGCTGGCGGCCTACGAACCACATGGCCCTACCGTCCCACTGGTACCAGAGGGGAATCACATACGGGGCACCGTCGGGCGTCAGGCACGCCACCCGAGCCAGATAATCCCCGGCCAGGAACTCCTCGAACTCGTTGCCTTCCAAGCCGCCCAATCTTCCTCGGAAGTCCTCAGCCATCTGCTTTCCCTCTCTGTTCGGTAACCAGCTCCGCACCGCCTGCGAGCCGTGCTCGGGGATTCATACTATCGCACCGGAGCGACGATTCTCTCTTCCGTCACTTCCAGCACTTGGTGATCATCGGGGCGTTTAGCCGACGGAGCTTACCGAGGGCATAGAATGAGGACATGTCACCCCAGATCTCACCGACCCGATCATGAGTAACGACCAGGCTGCTCTCTCTGTCCGCAATCTCGTCAAGACGTTCACCGTCGGAGGTGGGGTGCTCGGTGGCCAGAAGGGCGAGGTCTCGGCGGTGGCGGGCATCTCGTTCGACATCCGGTCGGGAACCACCCTGGGACTGGTAGGCGAGTCCGGATGCGGCAAGTCCACCACGGCTCGCAGCATCCTCCGTCTCATAGAGCCGACCTCCGGCGCAGTCGTACTCCGCCGGCCCCTGGAGGGTGGGGGTTCGGAACGGATAGATGTGATCGCCGCCGACCGCAAGCAGCTCCGTGAACTTCGCCGCCACATGCAGATCGTCTTCCAAGACCCCTTCGCCTCGCTCAATCCACGTATGTCGGTGGGCGCTGCCATCGGTGAACTACTCCAAGTACATCTGGACATGCCCCGCACCGCCCGCCAGGAGAGGGTCGGCGAGCTGCTGGCACTGGTGGGCATGAACCCGAACATCGCTGACCGTTACCCGCACGAGTTCTCGGGGGGGCAACGCCAGCGGATCGGGGTAGCCAGAGCTCTGGCCCTCAATCCCAGCTTCCTGATCCTGGACGAACCGGTATCCGCCCTCGACGTTTCCATCCAGGCCCAGGTCCTCAACCTGTTGGAGGAGCTACAGAACCGGCTGGGATTGACTTACCTGTTCATCGCCCACGACCTGGCAGTAGTGAGGCACATCTGCGATGACACGGCCGTGATGTACCTGGGCAAGATCGTCGAGCAGGCTGCTACTGATCGGCTATTCGCCGCGCCGATGCATCCCTACACCCACGCCTTGCTGTCGGCGGTGCCCACCCCCAACCCACGTATCCAGCGGCAGAGATCACGCATCCTGCTGGTGGGCGACGTGCCCAGCCCGCTCAATCCACCTTCGGGGTGTCGTTTCCACACGCGTTGCCCGGTGGGCCGGGATCGGGAGATCTGCCGGGTCGAGGAACCGTCGCTCGAACAGCGGGAGCCAGGGCATTGGGTGGCCTGCCACTTCGCCGAAGTGAAGTCCATCATCTGAGATCGACCCCCGGTCACCTTCACAGCCCCGATGGACACCCTCAGACGACTGACCCGAGACAGGACCAGCTTCGTTTTCGACGCGGCTATCGAGCCGGCCATCACGGTAGAGCGGGGTGAGTCGATCATCGTCGAGACCCAGGATGCCCACAGCGGCACCATCGACGGGCCGGAGGTGATCTATACGACGCTCGACGAGGTGATGGAGCGCATCGGCGGGGCCAACCCGGTCACCGGCCCGATCGCCGTCGAAAGCGTGAAGGCTGGCGACTGCGTTGCGGTCCAGATCGAGCACGTGGAAGGTGCTCCGGTCACCGGATTCGGACACATGAACACCACCCCCACGCTGCACCCGGACTTCGCCGCCGAGACGGTCATCTGCCACCGGATAGGTGATCAGGTAGCGCTGCCGACCGCCCGAGGGCCGGTAATGATCCCCTACCGGCCCTTCGTCGGAACTATCGGGGTCGCTCCGGCCGGCCCTCCGGTCCTCTCCTTCCGGCAAGGATCGGAGATCTTGGGAAACGTCGACCTGCCGGACATAGCGGCCGGATCCACGGTGGTCATGAGAGCGGCGGTGGACCGGGCTCTGGTCTCGTTGGGGGATGCCCATCTGGCCCAGGGCGACGCGGAGATCCACCGCTCAGCCATCGAGTGCCAGGCCGACGTCAGGCTTCGCATCGACCGGTACCCGCCCGAGGAGGTGCAATTTGCCGGGCTGCCCCAAGTCAACACCGCCCGAGACTGGGGCAGCGTGGCACCGGGCCCCGGCCACCTCGAGGACCTGGTGAGAGCCGCCTATGACGACCTCGCCCGTCGCTTGGAGTTGTCCGGAAGATTCACCCTCCCGGAGGCCTACCGACTGCTCGGCGCAGTGGGTACGGTAAGGGTGGGTCAGGTCGTTCCCCCTGTATTCTCCGCACTGGCTCGGATCGAACGACGCTACGTCGATGAGGAGTACATATGAGACCGTCGCGGGCTGTGGAGTCGCTATCCCGTTCCGGCATTCGCGAGATAATGGAGCTCGCCTGGAAGGTGGGTGACGAGGTCATCCACCTCGAGGTGGGGGAACCCAACTTCGCCACTCCCGAACACGTGATAGAGGCGGCCGACCGGGCCGCCCGGAACGGTTTCACCCGCTACACATCGAACGCCGGTATACCCGAACTGAGAGAAGTGCTAGCCACCAAGGTAAGGGAAAGAAACGGGATCGACGTATCGCCGGATCGCATCGTGGTGACCCCGGGTGCCGTGGTAGGGCTATACAGTGTCATAGCCGCGGTCGCCGATCATGGCTCTGAGATCCTGCTCAGCGACCCGAGCTGGCCCAACTATCGGCTGATGATGCGCCTCCTGGGAATCCAACCCGCTCGGTTCCCGATCACGGCCGAGGACGGCTTCTTCCCGCGGGCCGAGCGAATCGAGCCGCACATCACAGACCGTACCCGCGTGCTGCTGCTCAACTCCCCCGGCAATCCCACGGGTGCAACCACTTCCGGTGAGGTGCTGGAGGAGTTGTTCGAACTTGCTCGAACCTACGACCTTTGGATCCTCTCGGACGAGGTGTACGACGAGATCTGGTTCGACGAACCGAATGTGTCGGCCGGACCGCTCGATCCCGACGGGCGGGTGGTTACCTTCTTCAGCTTCTCAAAGACCTACGCCATGACAGGCTGGCGGGTCGGCTATCTAGTAGCACCCTCCCGACTGACCGAGAGCGTGATCACCGCTCAAGAACCGATCACCTCCTGCGTCAACGCTCCGGCGCAGAAAGCTGCGGTAGCAGCCATCACCGGACCGCAAGACATCGTCGCCGAAATGCGCAAGTCATACCATCAGCGACGCGACCTGGTGCTCGACCTGCTCGACCACCAGGGCATCCCATACGTGCGACCCAACGGGGCCTTCTACCTGATGGTGGACGTGAGCGGTAGTGGAATGCCAGCCTCCCAGTTCGCTCGCCGCTTAGTGATGGACAAGCAGGTAGCAGTAGTACCCGGTACCGCCTTCGGCCCCGGCAGCGACGCCTTCGTGAGGGTGTCCCTAGCCACCGCCCCCGATCTCCTCCTAGAAGGCGTAGGTCGCCTAGCCGAAGCCGTCAACACCTGGGGCCAAGCCGACCTTCCTTGACAACCCGCAACCAAGCCCTACCAGAAGTCGCAGGCTGGATCCACCCCTGGTACAACCAACAACCCCTCCACGATCAGGGGAAGCTCAGCTTGCCACCTCCTCCGCTGTAGGTAGAGCACCCACTGGTGACGTCAGTTATTAGATATCTTCGTTGGTAATAGGGACATATCCGATTAACAGATGGTCAGGGCCTCCTGGAAACTGAACTATTGGTCGATGCCTACTTCTGGGCCGACGCAAGGGAGTCCCCCGGTGTTCAGCCCGTGCCCATCGATCGTGTCACACCCACCCGCTACTTTCTAGGTAAGTGACCTGACGGCGGCGGAGGAGATCCCGATGGCGGTTACGAACTTCAAGGATGCCAGCTATAGCCTGGCTGGGCTGATCAGCCGGATCGAGTATGGCGAGATCGGTCTACCTGACATCCAGCGACCGTTCGTCTGGACCAATGCCAAGGTGCGTGACCTGTTCGATTCTATGTACAAGGGGTTTCCGGTCGGGTACCTACTCTTCTGGTCCACGAGCGCCGAGTCCGGCACCCTGGGAATCGGCCTCGACAGAAAGCAGACCGCGCCCTCGCTACTGATCGTCGATGGACAGCAGCGTCTGACCTCGCTCTACAGCGTGATGACCGGCACTCCCGTTAGAGACAAGAAGTGGAAGGAAAGACAGATACGGGTGGCATTCTGCCCTGCCAAACAATCCTTCGAGGTGACCAACGCCGTTATCGCGCGCAATCCGGAGTACTTGCCTGACATATCAGTGTTGTTCCAGGGTGGCGTACGCCGAACTGTGAACAGGTTTTTGAAACGTCTCGAAGAGCACCGAGAACGACGTCTCACTGAAGACGAAGAAGACACTCTCGAGGAGAACATAGACCGTCTCCGGGATCTCCAGAACTATCCTTTCCAGGTAATCGAGCTCGATCGAGAAGTAGACGAAGAACAGGTTGCCGAGGTCTTCGTTCGGATCAATAGCCAGGGTGCTCGGCTGAACGCCGCCGACTTTATCATGACTCTGATGTCCGTATTCTGGGAGGAAGGCCGGATTGATATCGAAGAGTTCGGGCGCCGCAGTAGAGTGCCGGCACCACCGGGAGAACCAAGCCCCTTCAACCACTTCATTAATCCCGAGCCTGTACATTTGCTTCGTGTATCAGTTGGACTAGCCTTCAGGCGTGCACAACTTAGAAACGTATACTCGATATTGCGCGGTAAGGATCTGAAAACGGGCGATCTTAATCTAAAGCAGCGGGAACAACAGTTCAGACAACTGAAGAAGGCCCATAGCTTGGCTCTGGATCCCGCCACGTGGCAGGAGTTTCTATCATGCATCGATGGAGCAGGCTATCGCTCGAGCCGGTTGATCACTTCGAAGATTGCTGTCATTTATGCATACGTTATGTGGCTAATTGGTAGCCGTGACTACCAAGTCGATCCTGCTACGCTTAAACATACAATAGCGCGATGGTGGTTCATGACCAACCTGACCAGCCGCTATACAGGGTAATTCGAAACCCGGTTCGAATCGGATCTGGCTGGTATCCGTGGCATACCTTCGGGTGATGCAGACGGATTCTGTGCAAAGCTCGACAGTGTCATTCGAGACACCCTTACTGGTGACTACTGGAGTATTTCTCTCCCGAATCTCCTCGATACGACCAGTAGTAAGTCGCCAGCGCTGTCTTCCTATTGGGCAGCACAGATTCTATTGGATGCCGAGGTATTGTTCTCGAACGAGAAGGTGTCTAACCTCTTAGATCCCCGTATCACACCAACAAGCGATATGGCCCGTGATCACCTATTTCCTAAGCGCTACCTCCATAGTATCGGCGTAAGGTCGAAAGAAAACCGGATCGCCAACATGACATTTATCGATCGGGATGTGTATCGGACACTTATCGGGCAGTCTCCAGCAGAATTCTCGCCGAGCATCACTCAGCATATGGATCCGGAACGACCGGCAAGTCAGCTGTACCATCATGCCTTACCACAGGGTTGGGAACAGCTCGACTACGAGGAGTTCTGCCGGAAGCGTCGAAATCTAATGGCACAGGTGATCCGCGCCGGTTTCGAAACACTCCAAGACAAACCGGTGGTCAGCTATCGGAAGTCGCTCGCTCAGATCATCACCGGAGGAGAGTCCAACCTGGTCGAGTTCAAACAATCAGCTCGCTGGAGCTACCGTCCGGGCTCTAAGGAAGTCGGCAAGTATCGGAAGAGCGAGCAGGTCATTATCAAGACGCTGGCCGGGTTCATGAACCGAGATGGTGGCACCTTGCTCATCGGTGTTGCCGACAACGGATCGATCATCGGGGTGGAGCCGGACTACCAAACGTTGAGCAGGCGAGACCGAGACGCCTACGAGCTATATCTCACCCAGCTCATCATGGACAAGCTCTCTGGTGCATCGCAGACCCTTTGCCATGTCTCGTTCGAGCCTGTGAATGGCAAGCAGGTTTGCAGGATCGATGTGTCTGCATCAGCCCGGGAAGTGTTTGCGTCCCCTCCCACCGGTAAGGAGAAGACCGACTTCTGGGTACGGATGGGCAACCGGACCGAGAGACTTTGGGGTACCGAGCAGAGTGAATACATCAAGCAGCGCTTCTAAGTCCACAGCCACGAGATTCTTCACGGAGTCAGTAGTTCCTTTGGTACGGAGTGCTCAACACCCTGCTTCAGGATACCCCTCCGAGTAACTCGCCAGACCGAATGTCGAAGGCATCGAGGTAGTCGCTGATTCGAGCGATATCGTCCCGTATCATCTCAACCGTGGGATGCGTCGGAGAAAACTCGCAAGTGATGTGGGAAGCCACTCTACATCCAGCCCAAGTCAATGCGGTCAACAGTTCAGCCGTGGGCGTCGTGCCACGCCCTTCGGCCTGGTAGCGAGCCAGGTAATGCCACTCTGATACTGCATCCGGCTGAAGAGGTGCCAGCATTCCTAGGACCGTGTCCCCATATGGCTCGGGGAGCCATTTGCACAACGAGGCGATGTCGTGTCCCCGTGCTTCGACACCCGGCTCGGCTTGCAGATGAATCAGCGCCTTGACGGAACTCTCTACGACTGCATGAGCCTCTCCGCAACCACGGGCTAGCCGTCCGTGGTACCTGATGAAAGCGCGGGTCTCGTTACCGATCTCTCGCTCTATTCTCTCCAAGGCTGAGACCTGCAGGTGCTGGTAAAGCGTACTGAGAGCTACGCTGGCCTTCTCCAACCGGCAGAGAGCCTCCTCATAGTCGTCGGTCGGCTTCACCATCTCCTTGTCCCAATCCACCCGACTCATCGGAGGGCGATCCACCAGCACTACCCCATCGCGGGCGGCCCTACCCTCTAGAGAGGTAGGGACTTGTGTGGTGCGCATCGCCCACTCGGGACGATCCGTTACCACCACATCCACCGAACATCCCGCCACGGCTTCGGCGGCCAGTACCAGCTCGCAGCGCCGCTGCCACCGGTATCGATAGTCTATATCGTCATGGATTGCTAAGAGATTGATAACACTGTGTTCGGTTTCCTCCCCCCGGGCTACCGATCCGAACAGCACCACCCGCGACACTCCGGCGGTCGACAGGGCTGCCGCTGCTCGTTCAGCATCGGCCAGACACGGAACCTTGTCATTCTTCGAAGTCACTGTTGAACCTCTAAACACTGTACTAACCCGTCCGAGACCAACAAGGGTACGGCCGATCGGTGCCTAAACCGAGGTGACCGCGCCCACCGAACTCGCTATCTACACTCTGAGCGGCCGGGTGGCAGGGCGTGGCACCAGCAGCGGAAACCAATCCAAGGGAGACCCAGGACGTTGGTTCGTTTCCTTCGCAGAAGATCATCAGCAAAGCCGATGGGCTCCGACACCGCTGGGCCGACCCCTGGTAGGCATCCAGCCGTGAAGGTGGATGGTGCAACCAAGGTCTACAACGAGAACACCCCGCAGGCGCTGGTAGCCATCGAGAACATCACTATGCGTGTGGCCCAGGGCGAAGTGGTGGCGCTACTTGGTCCGAGCGGCTGCGGCAAGAGCACCCTGCTGAAGATGATCGGCGGCCTCTACCCCCCGACCGACGGTCAGGTCTTTGTCGATGGAGTGCCGGTAACCGAACCGAGCGAACTGACCGGGATGATGTTCCAGAAGCCGGTGCTCTTTCCCTGGCTCAAGGTAGTCGACAACGTGCTGCTTCCGATCCGCACGCATGGTGGCAAACGGGCCGACCATCTCGACCGGGCAAACGAGTTGATCGCTCTGGCTGGACTCGAAGGGTTCGGCGAACGGTATCCCTGGGAGCTGTCCGGCGGCATGCAGCAGCGGGCGGCGATCTGCCGGATGCTGATTGGCGAACCGAAGGTCCTGTTGCTCGACGAGCCTTTCGGAGCGCTCGATGAGATGACCCGCGAGTACATGGATCTCGAGCTGCGGCGCATCATCATCTCCCAGGACCGCAGCGCCATTCTCGTAACCCACAACCCGCTCGAAGCGGCGTTCATGGGCGATCGGGTGATCGTGATGACCCCCCGTCCGGGAAAGATCGCCGGACAGGTAGAAGTGCCTCTTGGAAAGAATCGGCCAGAGGAGCTATTCGCATCGGACGAGCTGAACGTATACATCCGAGAGGCGAGGGCCTTGCTGGATACAGGTAGACACGGCCTCGGGCGGCCGCGATGAACGAGAGCGCGAAGTCGGCCATCACCTTCATCGCCTCACTCGTGGCCATCATGGGCGTCTGGGAGTACGTGTCGCGGAGCGGAGGTGTCAACCCGCTGGTCCTCCCCGCGCCTACCTCCATCCTGGCGTCCGTGTGGTTTGTCATCACCAACATGTTCACCCGCCTGGCCTACTGGGAGGACACCTGGATCACACTCTACGAGATCGTCGCCGGCTTCTTCCTAGGCTCGGGCATGGCGGTGATCATCGGATCGCTGGTTGCCGAGTTCCACACCATGCGCAGGATCGTGGTCCCCTATACGATCGCGCTCAACACGACGCCCAAGATCGCCATCGCCCCGCTGTTCGTGATCTGGTTCGGTTTCGGAGCGATGCCCAAGATCCTGATCGCCGCCGTGATCTGCTTCTTCCCGGTGTTCGTCAACACGGTCACCGGCCTGGGTTCCATGGAGGAGGAGGAATTGGAGCTCATGGCATCCATCCGCGCCTCCCGGTGGCAGACCTTCCTCCGCCTCAAACTGCCCCGATCCGCTCCGTTCGTGTTCGCCTCACTGCGCACCGCCATGGCGTTCGCAGCCATCGGAGCGGTCATCGGCGAGTTTGCCGGCGCTCAGAACGGACTCGGATTCCAGATCGAATTCGCCGCCGCCCGGCTCGAGACGGCTCGCCTCTTCGCCTTCCTGTTCATCGTGTCCCTCCTGGCCTATCTTCTCTACTCGCTGATCGCCTTCGCCGAGCGTAAAGTAGTGTTCTGGTCGGCTACCAACAGGATGCAACGCCTCCAGCACCACCAGAGTGCTAACACCGAGTTGGCGATGGCGGGATCAGATCAGAAAGACGAATAAGGCGGAGGGGCCGCCGCAATGGCGACCCCTCCGGACGAGCAAGTGGATCAGGGAGCTAGGACGAGGTTGCCGCGTCCCGCTCGGCCTGCTTGTCGAAGTCGTTGATGACCTCGATGAACTCGTTGGTGTACACCGATGTCGGATCGAAACCTTCTCCCAGCGTTCCCCTAGAAGCGAGCAGATCGATGTACGCCTCCCATGAGGCAGCACGGTTCCACCCGAGCATGTTGCCAGAGTCCTCATACGGCAGCTGGCGCTTGATGCTCTCGTCCATGGCGAGCTTGTCGAAGCCCTCCGGATCCGAAATCTGGTCGGGGTAGGCCGCGGCGATGGCGGCGATCCCGGCCGCCGGATCGGCGTGGGTGTACTCGGCCGCTCGCGCCAAAGGCCGCAGGAGACAGGTGATCAAGTCAGGATCGCTGTCGATCAGCGCCTGCTGGACAACGATGCTGGCCCCATTGAGCAGCCCGAACTCACCGAGATCGAACTCGTGGAGGTCCACCTCGAAGCCCAGCTCGATGACGTTGAAGTAGTCGGAGAAGTAGGCGACGATGCGGTCGCTGTCGAAGGCCGAGGCGGTGGTACCGCCCGCTCCGGTCTCGATGATCTCCACATCGGTCTCCGGGTCTATCCCGCTGGCTGCCAGCAGGCTTTCGAAGAACGGCACCTCGCCGGCGGTTGCCTCGGACACACCCAATGTCTGGCCGGCAAACGACTCGATAGTCGTATATGGCGAACCTGCCGGGGTCACCAGCGCATATATGAGGCGATTCTGTAGCACGAAGACCACGGCCAGGTCCTCGCCCAACGCCTCCGCGTCGACGATCGGCCCCGGGTCGGACAGACCGAACTCCACGTTGTTGGCGACTACCTGCTGGACCACCGAGGCGCTACCGTCGGCGAACTCGATGTTGACCTTGAGGCCCTCCGCCTCGTAGTAACCGAGCGAGTCAGCGACGAAGATCGAATAGAACGGAACCGCGAACGGGAACGGCAGAAGCAAGGTCGTCTCCCTCAATTCACCGTCCACTGCGCATCCGCCCGAAGCTACCTCCATAGATTGATCCTCCCCGCAGGCGGACGCTACGAGGGCGAGTATCAGCAAGCCCGCTACCAGGCTTGTTCTCTTCCCAAACCGTGTCATATATGTGTCTCCCGGACGATAGATGGCCGTCTTGACAGGCCTCTGGACATCCCAAATCTACCAAACGATCAGGGTGGCCTCCCTTGCGATGGGTGAGGGCTATCCTGATCCGGAGATGTGGCAAGGCCGTCCGGCGCCGCCCGGATCGGACACTCGACTCGCCGCCTCGGGTTCGATGGGAGGAGTTGCAGTGGGCAGGACAGCGATCAATAGCCCCAGATACCACGTTCCGATCGATGGTTTTTCCCAGGTGATCGCCAGCGAAGCCTCCTCCCGAACACTTTATGTGAGCGGCCTTACTTCACGTACCGCCGACGGCACCATCGTGGGAGTCGGTGACATGGCGGCCCAGGCTCGCCAGATCATGGAGAACATGAGCACGGTCCTGGAGGCCGCGGGTGCCAGCCTCGCCGATGTGGTTCAAGTCCGTACCTATGTCACGGACATCACCCGCTGGGACGCCATCGAGCCGGTGTGGCGGGAGTACTGGGGGGATGTATGGCCGGCTTCAGCACTCGTACAGATCGACCGGCTCTTCGACCCCACGCAGATGATCGAGATGGAGGCCGTTGCCAGAATCGACCGTTCGTGAAGGGCATCATCGGTAGATTTCGGTAGATTGCTGTGAGACCGGTGCCCTTCCAATACCTCGCCCCGGATTCACTCGACGAAGCGATCACGCTCCTGGTCGAGCATGGCGAAGACGCCAAGCTCCTCGCCGGTGGGCAGAGTCTGGTACCGCTGATGGCCTTCCGGATGGTGAGGCCATCGGTCCTGGTCGACCTGCGCAAGATCGAAGCGCTGCACAACTATCGCCTCGACGGAGACTTGCTCACCATCGGTTCGATGGTCACCCATCGCCGGGTCGAGCTCGATCGAGCGGCCACCGCGCGGTGCGCCATGCTGGCAGAGGCGATCGAGCAGGTCGGACATGTCGCCATCCGTAACTTCGGCACGGTGGGGGGTAGCCTGGCCCATGCTGACCCGGCCGCCGAATGGCCAGCTGTGGCACTGGCCCTCGACGGGCACCTGACCATCGCCGGCCCCGCCGGAAGTCGAGTCGCTAGAGCTGCGGACTTCTTCATCGACTGGATGACCACCAGCCTGGCACCGGACGAGGTCCTGACCCAGGTGAGGATCGCCCTGCCCAGTCCCGGAACCGGCTCAGCGTTCGAGGAAGTGTCGAGACGGCATGGGGACTTCGCCATCGTGGCCGCGGCGGCCGTGATAACGGTCGCCGGCCCGGTCATCACCCGGGCGCGGATCGCGCTGGCCGGCGCGGCGCTCACACCGATCAGAGCCCGCTCGGCAGAAGCGGTCCTGGTCGGATCCTCACTCACGGCGGAGGACCTTCAGGCAGCCGGGGAGGCGGCCTCCACGGACATCGATCCCGTAGCTGACCTGCATGGAAGCGAGACCTACCGACGCCGGCTCGCCGCCGCACTAACCCGCCGGTCCGTCGCCCACGCCTACCGGCGGGCTGGTAACCGGGGATGACACCAGAACTCCACCGGATCGCCGTCACGGTGAACGGCCGTGTTGTCTCCGTAGAAGTGGAATCACGCCAGACCCTGGCCGGCCTGCTCCGAGACCAGCTGGACCTCAAAGGCCTGAACCTCGGCTGCGAGCATGGAGTGTGCGGGGCATGTACGGTGCTGGTGGACGGCCGGAGTGCCCGTTCCTGCCTGATGCTCGCTGCCCAGGTGGACGGGCGCGCGGTGACCACCGTCGAGAGCCTCTCTACCAGCGACCAGGCGTTGCATCCCATCCAGCAGGCGTTCGCCGATCATCACGCCCTGCAGTGCGGTTATTGCACGCCAGGTTTCCTCATGGCAACCATGGAGTACCTGGCAGAGCGTCCGGACCCCGACCCTGCGGCGGTCCGCCGGCGGCTATCCAGCAACCTGTGCAGATGCACCGGATATCACAACATCGTGGCCGCGGTCATGGATCTCCTGGAGCGACCGGCTCACCGATGAAGCTGATCGGCGCTCCCCTTCCCCGGCGGGAGGACGATCGCCTGCTCCGAGGGAACGCCCGCTACCTCGCCGATCTGGAGCTTCCCGGTCTTCTGGAAGCGGTAATGGTCAGAAGCCCCTATGCCAGGGCGCGAATCGAGTCGATCGACACCAAGGCCGCCCGGCAGAGGCCCGGAGTGGCCGCGGTGCTGACCGCCGACGACCTCCAGGGTGTCGAAACGCACATGACCAGGCAGTTCTACTCGCTCACCCCATCGTTCGTAGAACGCCACGAAGTGTTCCTCGGATCGTACCGTGAGCCGATCCTGGCCGATGATCAGGTGACCAGGGTGGGTGAGCCGGTAGCCATGCTCATCGCCATCGATCGTGGTACGGCTGAGGATGCTGCCGAGCTGGTCGAGGTCGATTACCACCCGCTGGACCCGATCGTCGATCCTTTCGAGGCGATGCAGCCCGGCTCTCCTCTCGTACAGCCGGATGTTCCGGGCAATGTCCAGGCATCGTTCCGGATCGTCACCGGCTCGCCCGGCACCGCCATGGCCGGGGCGGACAGGACGGTCGGGAGCCGCTTCCGTATCGCCCGCTCCGTAGGTTCGCCGATCGAGACCCGGGGTGTCATGAGTGCTCCCGGGCGCGGTGCTCATCCGCTCACCTTGTGGTCATCTACGCAGATTCCCCATGTGCTGCGCTCCTATCTGGCCGAATTCCTCCACCGGGACGAGCAGCAGATCCGGGTGGTCGCGCCTGACATGGGCGGGAGTTTCGGCGGTGGGGTCTATCCGGAGGAGATGCTCACCGCTTTCGCCGCTCTCCATCTGGACCGTCCAGTGCGATGGTTGGAGGACCGGCGGGAGAACCTGGGGAATGCCCGCCACTCCCGGGACCAGGTGATCGACGCCCGGCTGGCATACGATCGCTCGGGTGACTTCCGGGCGCTCCGCCTGCACATCGTCCAGGACTGCGGATCCACCAATCCTTTCGGCCTCACGCTGCCCTTCAACGTCGCTTCGCATGCCCGCGGGCAGTTCGCCATCGACGACTTCGAAGTGGAGGGTGTCTGTGTGCTCACCAACAAGCCCCGGGTCACCCCGGTCCGGGGGGCGGGCCGGCCCGAAGCTACCTTCGTACTCGATCGTCTGGTCGATCTGGCAGCCGCCGACCTACAGATCGACCCGGCCGAACTCCGGGAACATAACCTGATTCCGGCCAGCGACATGCCTCGTGACATGGGAATGCTGTATCGCGACGGTGCCCCGATGGTGTACGACTCGGGTAACTTCCCCGACCAGCTACGCACGGCTCTGGCCGTCTCGGGGTACCACGAGAAACGGCGGCAACAGGCGAGGGCGCGAGGCAGCGGGGTGTCGGTGGGGATCGGAATCTCCTCTCATGTGGAGGCGACCGGGCTGGGTCCGCACGAAACCGCCCGGCTGCAGATCGACGACGATGGCGCGGTGATCCTCACCTGTGGTTCGAATCCGCATGGCCAGAGCCATGCCACCACTCTGGCACAGGTAGCCGGCGAGGTACTGGGGGTTTCCTACGATCAGGTCGTGACGAGGTTCGGGGACACCGATCTCCTGCCTCGCGGAGGAGGAACCTTCGGCAGCCGCAGCGCGGTCACGGCTGGGACGGCGGTCTGGCAAGCATCGACCAAGCTGCGGGACCGGTTGATGGCGCTGGCTGCCGATCTCCTCGAGTGCGATCCGGCCGATCTGGTCATCATCGATGGCCGGGTACATCCTCGTGGTGTCCCCTCAGCTGGCCTGTCGTTCCGCCGGCTGGTGGCCGCCGCCCGCGAACGGATCCGGAGCGGTCCGGGTATCGAGCTGGCGGCGGAGGACGAGTTCGTACCGCCGTCGGTTACTTTCGGGTCGGGCACCCATGTGGCCTCGGTAGCAGTCAACCGGGAGACCGGGATCGTGAAGGTGACCGGCTACGTCGTGGTCGACGACTGCGGAACCGTTCTCAATCCGATGGTGGTGGACGGCCAGCAGCACGGGGGCGTCGTGCATGGACTCGGGAACACCCTGCTCGAGGAGGCGGTGTTCGACGAGGACGGCCAGCTACTGTCCGGCACCTTCCTCGACTACCTGCTACCGACCGCCGACGAGGTGCCCGACATTACGGTCGTGCACCGCCCCCATCCGAGCCCTCTCAACGGCCCAGGCATCAAGGGGGCAGGAGAAGGTTCCACCGCCTCGGCCCCCGGCGCCATCGCCAATGCGATAGTGGACGCTCTGCGCCCGTTACCGGTGGAGATCGACGAGATCCCCATCACCCCTCAACGCCTGCTGGATCTGATCACCGCAGCCGAGCATGCCTCCCTAGCCAGAAGTGAGAGTCGGCGGAACGAGTCAGCAAACTAGACTCCCCCTGTCGCCACTCCCTAGGAGATGAACATTCCCGACATCGATCTGGCCATTGTCGGAGGGTCGATCTGGACAGCCCGGGGCTTCTGTGATCGCACCGACATTCTGGTGGCGGGCGAGAAGATCGTCGCGCTACGGGCCGGCTCCGATGGACCGGTGGATGCCGGCGAGGTGATGGATGCAGCCGGCAAGCTGGTAATCCCCGGTTTCATAGACACCCACTCCCATCACCGGGACCCTGGCTTCACCTACAAGGAAGACATCACGAGCGCCACCCGCGGGGCGGCGGTCGGTGGAGTCACCATGACCGTGGGTATGCCGAACGTCAACCCACCCACCACCACCCCTGAGCTCTACAGGGCCCTCATCGAGGACCAATCCCGGCGGGCAGTGGTCGACTTCAACCACAATCCGGCCCCGACCAATATCGGAGCGGTAGCCGAGCTGGCGGCTATGGGGGCATTGGGTTTCAAGGTGTTCATGGTGGTCGACGCTGCTCGTAGCTACCCACACATGCCAGGACTGGGCGTGCATGAGCACGACAAGCTGGTCCGCATCATGGAGGCCGTCCGGGACACCGGCCGCCCGCTGATGGTCCATCCCAACGATCAGGCAGTTCTCGGCCTTATCGAGCATGCCCACTTCGAGGCCGGGAAGCTGGACCCCGAGTCCTATTCGAAGGCCGAGTGGATGTACGACGGGACGGTGTGGAACAGCGGGGTGGCCGCTCTGATCGAGTTGAACCGGGGGGTGGGTGGACCGCTGCACGTCCTGCACATGATGTCCGGCCGTACAGTGGAGCTGATCCGTCGCGCCAAGGAGGACGGCCAGGACGTGACCTCGGAGGTCAACGCCTTCGGATTGTTCCTCAGCAACTGGGATGAGATCGCCCACCTGGGTCCGCTGGGCATCGGCAGGTGCCTCAAGCCCGAGTGGATAGAGGCCCTGTGGGATGGGATCGCGGACCACACCATCGATGTGCTGGGCACCGACCACGCCCCGCACACTCTGGAGGAGAAGCTGCCCGGGTGGAAAAACATGTGGGCGACTCCCACCGGCACCCCCCAACTACAGCACTATCTGATGAAGCTGCTCGACGCATCACATCGAGGGCTCATCTCGCTGGATGATGTGGTGAGGATCGGGTCCTACAACCCGGCCCGAAGGTTCGACCTGTACCCGCGGAAGGGCACCATCGAGGTGGGAGCGGACGCCGATCTGGTACTGATCGACTACGAGGCGGAGCACACCGTCACCCGGGAAGAAGTGCTGTCGAAGGCGGGATACTCCCCGTACGAAGGTCAGACCCTGAGAGGTGTTCCGGTGCTCACCACGGTGCGGGGTACGGTGGTTGCCCGCGATGGGAAGGTGACGGTCGAGCCCGGCTACGGCCAGTTCGTAGGCCCACAGACGGCACAGTGAACCCAACCGGTGTAGGCACCACACGCGCAACCGCGATCACTCTCGCCCTCGGTCACCGGGCCGCATGCCATACCGAGCACGAAGGGGTTGAACCTGTCATACCCTTCCGGTATCAATGGTCTTGCCAAACACCTGAGCGGTCCGAGCAGGACGTCACTCGACCGCCCGAGGGATCATCGTTCTCGGAACCGATCGGCGGCTATCGCATAGCCCGAACGCGCTCCGAGCCCAGGACAGGTGGTGGAGGGGGTCGGGCCCGAAGCGAGCAGCCGAGGTGGCGAAATTTTTCGCGATCTGGGGGCGGGCTACCGGTCTCAGGCGAAGTTAGGTGCCACCTCTTCCTGGAACCAGGTCCATTGCTCGATCAGATGATCGAGGGACTGGTAGATGAACTTCATCTCGAAAGCGGTACATCCGGACTCGATGTAATTCCCGATCTGGGCGGATACATCCTCGGGTGATCCGATCAGAGAAGCTGCCCAGATGGCGTCCAGCGTGTCGGTCCGCTCCTCCGCCGAAATATGATGCCCGGTGGTCCCGGCGTACCCTTCCTCGAAGGCCAGCATGGTGGGTTCGGCCTCGGCTCGGGCCTGCTCCATGGTATCGCCCAGATAGACCTGGATCTCGGTCCCGACGGTGAACCTCTCCGGATCTCGCCCGCGTGCCTTCATCCGGCGGTGGATATCGGCGATGGCGGCCGGGAACTGCTCGGGAGTGATCCAGAAGGACAGCCAGCCATCGGCGTAATCAGCGATCATCTCCAGCGACTTCTCGGCCGAACCTCCGATCCAGATGGGTGGGTAGGGCTTCTGGACCGGCTTCGGGTACACCTCCCCTTCGTCGAAGTTGGCGAACTCGCTGTGCCAGGTGGCCTTGTCTTTGGTCCACACCTCACGCATCGCCTCGAACACCTCACGGGTATGTCGCACCTTGGTTCCCCGGGAGATACCCATGACCTCGAACTCGACATTGTGGGTGCTCAACGGTGCGCCCTGGCCGATGCCCAGCTCGAGGCGCCCGTTGCTCAACACGTCGATGTTGGCGATCTGCTTGGCAGTGCCTAGTGGCTCCCGATAGGGCAAGCACAGAACGGCTAAACCGAGGCGGATGTTCTCCGTGACACCGGCTAGATAGGCGAGGTTGGTCAAGGACTCCATGAAGAGAGGCTGGTAGTCGTCACGGGCCGACGCTTCCCAGTAGGTCTCTCTGGAACCGCATGAAATGTGGACCGAGTCGAGCAGCCGGTTCCATACGAAATAGTCATGAACCCACAAAGTGTCGAAGCCCAAACGATCCGCCTCGATCGACGAGCGTCGCAGGGCATCGACCCCTGACAACGGACCTGCACATGTGACGCGTACGCCGAAACGAGCCTCTTTGGATGCCATGATTCTCCCGATCTAGACCTCGGCCAAGGCTAGCGATCCAGTGCCTCCCCAAAGTATCTCGGCCATTGCCTGCCGTGGGGGTTCTAGGATGCTGAACCCGCGACGTTTAGATGACCCCGGAACGACCAGCGGAGTACGCCACTGTTCCTGCTGGTCAGTGACGCTATGCGGTTCCTGGTTGGCTGCGCCACCGGCCACGACATGAGGGAGGGCACGGACCTATGACGCGAGTTGGAGTTCTCCAGGATCGGGTAGCCATAGTTACGGGGGCGGCCCGTGGCATCGGCCGCCGGATTGCTGGGCGATTTGCCGACGAGGGTGCCCGCGTCGTCATAGCGGACATCTTGGACAACGAGGCGACGGCCACCGCTGCCGCAATCACCGACCGGGGCGGAGTAGCCCTTGCTGTCCGGACAGACGTCTCCAACGCCGCCAGTGTCACAGCCGCTGCACACCAGGCGCGGGAGGCCTTCGGACCGGTCAGCATCCTGGTGAACAACGCCGCAATTGTCGCTGGACTCCGGCGGGAACCTTTCGATGAGATCCCTGAGGAGGATTGGGATCACGTGATGGCGGTCAACGTGAAGGGTATGTGGCTGATGACCAAGTCGATTGTCGGCGACATGCGTTCGGTCGGTTACGGAAAGATCATCAACGTCACGTCCGACCTGGTGCTATCCGGCACTCCCGGACTACTGCACTATGTCAGCTCCAAGGGAGCGGTATGGGCGTTCACCAGAGCCCTCGCTCACGAACTTGGCACAGATGGAATCCGGGTGAACGCGGTAGCCCCGGGTTTCACCGAGACAAAGGCTGCCATGACACTAGGAGGGGACGCAGCTACCCGCAGCATCGCGCGCCGGGCACTTCGCCGGGCTCAGACCCCAGACGACCTCACCGGTACAATGGTTTACCTGGCCTCTGCCGATTCGGACTTCGTAACCGGCCAGCTATTGGTCGTTAACGGAGGCTATGTCCTGCACTGAACCGACCTAGGGTGCCCGGGCAGGCGGCCTCTCTTGTTGAACGTGTCTTACCCACCACCGTCGACCGAGAACCGTGATCTTCACCGCGTGAAGGGTCGCCTGTGTGCGGAATAGGGCTCACAGGCTGAGCTGAAATATACGCTCCGGTGGTGTCCGGATCCCTCAGTGGGGTTCGCCGGTTTCTAGGTTGTAGCCTTCCAGGTAGTCCGCGGACGTGGCCGATATCGGTTCGGATGTCCATAAGGATCGGGTGCTTCGACGGAAACTGGGCAACCGTGTAGGAGGCCACCCGGCATGCAGCCCGGGCTAGAGCTGTCAACAGCTGCGGGGTGGGAGTCGTTCCAATCCCCCCACGCCAGTAACGAGCCAGGTTGTGCCATTCGGTGACAGCACTCGGTTCGAGAGGTGCTAACAGACGGACTACCGCGCTCCGGTACGGCTCAACGAGCTGGGCACACAGTTCAGCGATATCATGTCCCCAAGCGGCTTTTCCAGGTTTGGCTA
The DNA here is from genome assembly GCA_965200835.1 of Acidimicrobiia bacterium. Taxonomy (GTDB): domain Bacteria; phylum Actinomycetota; class Acidimicrobiia; order Spongiisociales; family Spongiisociaceae; genus JAPPFW01. The sequence continues at coordinate 2,200,080 of OZ241390.1, read as the reverse complement.
GCAGCTGGATGAGGGCCTTGACTGATGCCTTCACCACCGCGTGCGCTTCGCCGCAACTCCTTGCCAGACGCACCTGGACCCTATCGAATGCCCGAATCTCGTTGCCTAACCGCTGTTCGATCCGCTCCAACTCGGAGGGATGGAGATTGTGGTGCAGCGCCCCTAACCCGTCTCGAGCTTTCTCCAGCTGGTATAGGGCTTCGTGGTAGTCGTCGGTAGGCGTCACCATCTTCTTCCCGCAGTCCACCACACCGTTGGTCGGCTGATCCACCAAGACCACCCCTTCGGTGACGGCGCGCTCCTCCATCGAAGTGACCACCCCCGTGGTACGCATCTTCCATTCGGGACGGTCCGTAACTATCACATCAACCGGAAACCCCGATGCTTCCATAGCAGCTGCCTCGAGCTCGTGGCTCCGCTCCCGGCACTTCGCGTAGTCGATGTCGTCGTGGATGGCGAACAGATCGATGTCGCTTCGTTCGGTCGCCTCCCCCCTAGCCACCGATCCGAACAGCACTACCCGCGATACGCCGACCGCGGCCAGCGCAGCCGCGGCCCGCTTGGCATCAGCCAGACCCGGAACTTCACCGCTCTCGAGCCTTGCCCGGGAATCCGTTGACACCATCCCTCCTTTCACCTCTACCGGGTCAAATGTTCTACGACCATCCTAAACAACTCTAATCTCTCACCGTGCCCTGGGTTCAGGCGTGCTGACAGAGCGGCAACTTTCGCGGGTTGGGGACTCCCGAGTGGTGGATCACCTCACCACAGCTGGTCGGCATCGTCTGGAGTCTCGCCGTAATGGAATGGGCCTTCCCGAAAAGTCGCAGGGGTCTCCCCGGCAATCATCGAACCGGCAGGCTACGGTGGCGCCGATGTCGTAGAAGGGTTCTGGCCCATCAGTCAGCAACCGGTGAGGCGGGCACCCCTGCCACAGCTGCGCTCGCGCCTGGCGGGCCATCGCCCCGAGGACCACCGCCAGGTCCTGGGAACGCACGAAACCATCCCGATGTATGGGTATTTGTTCTGTTCTTTTAGTTTTCGGTCGTCTCAACAATTTCGGGCTTGCTCTCCGATCCCTGCCTCACCTGCTGGGCCCGGTACCCACCAACTACCCTCCCCACCCCCCTCCTCAAAATTGTTTGCTAACTTTAGCTTCGCCGTGAACGAACAAATTACCGTGGGGAGCCACGGCCGGCCTACCTACCACGAGATCTACCGCCGGCTTGCCATCCAGATCGCTGAGCTAAACGATCGTCTGGGCGGGTTGCCTAGCCCGGAGGAGGCGGCCGATATCTGGAAGGACCTATGGATCCGAGATGCCCACCACTCGACCGCCATCGAAGGCAACACCCTTGTCCTCAGAGAGGTGGAACAGCTGCTGGAGAAGGGCAGGGCAGTCGGCAACCGGACCCTGCGTGAGTATCTCGAAGTCAAAGGGTACGCGGCCGCGGCGGAGTGGGTATACGACCAGGGAGCCCGCCGGAGGGAGCGAAGGAACCGACCGATGCTCACCCTCGAAGAGGTCCGGGTGATACACCACAAGGTCATGGCACCGGTGTGGGAAGTGGCTCCCCATCCAGCCGCGACAGAGCGCGAGAAGCCCGGGTCCTTCAGAGAACATGATATCCGCCCGTTCCCTGGCGGGATGAAACCCGTGTCGTGGCCATTCGTCGCCCCGGAAATACGGACATGGGTGAACTCAAGCGACTCGATCGACCCGAAGCGGTTGACCTTCCCGGAGCAGCTAGCCAACTTGCACTGTCGCTTCGAGCAGATCCACCCCTTCCTGGATGGCAACGGCCGGACGGGGCGGCTCGTCCTGAACCTGATCCTGGTGCGGCTCGGTTATCCGCCCGCCATCATCTACAAACGCAACCGGAAACGGTATTTGAGAGCTCTCCGCCGAGCCGATTCCGGTGAGCCGGGCATGCTAGGTGATTTGATCGCCCGGGCGATCCTCGACTCGCTGTACAGGTTCGTGATACCTGCCGTCGCCGGCCCGGCCCGGCTGGTGCCGCTCGCCGCCCTCGCCACCCCCGACCTGAAGGCTCCTGCTCTGCGCTCAGCCGCCGCCCGCGGCCGGTTGCAAGCCACCCGGGGAGCTGATGGGCTATGGCGCAGCTCCCAACGCTGGGTCGACGAGTACAAAGCCAGCCGCTGGATCCGATCCTGACCACGGATCACACCTCAGGAGTGGTAGGCCACGTATGGGGATTCGACACTCGGAACCTCGACCTGGACCAACGCCGGAAGGCCGGACGACACCTACGACAACTGGTAGGCAACCCACCGGTCCCCCCAACCACCACACCTAGGTCGAGCGCGTCCTCATGCGGGCGTTGAGATTGTTGTTGAGAAGCCTTATTCACCCTTGAGGCTGGCCATCGGTCTGATTGCTCGCCGCGTCAGCTCTTCACCATGGCTTCCTGGTACCAGGCTTTGATGGCTGCCACCGTGTGCTCGCTGTTGATGCCCATTTCCGGATCTATCACCAATGGTCCGGGCCGGTAGCCACGGCTCGACAGGCCGCCTTGCACGGAGCGCAACAAGGCGAGGTCTTCGGCCACGGTGGTGCGGGCGTCCTCGGCGGCTACCTGCCGGACCGTGGGTGTGTCCTCCCCGTCGAGGCTGAACCATTCGCGGAAGAAGGGCGTCCGATCGACCGCCTCGGGACGCCAGCAGAAGGTGTTCAGCACCGGTCCCGGGTAGATCTGGAACGAGAAGAGCGGCCACAAGTAGAACGACCGGTATTCGCCAGCGTGGGGGGAAAGACCGTAGTCGATCTGGTAATACTGATCCGGAGAGCTCTCGGCACTGTGCTGCAGGGATCTCCCTACCGGCGTAATGGTGTAGCTCTCCGGTAACACCACTCCCCTCGAGAAGGACGGGTGGGCAGTTGGACAGTGATAGCACTCGTTGTAATTCTCGATGGCCAACTTCCAGTTCGACTCCGCGGTGAACCAGCGCCGCTCGAGAGGTCGCATCTTCTCGATCGACGGCAGGAACTCGTAGAGGGCGTCGCGGACCCCCGGATAGGCGTCCTCCATGGGCGGCGAGTGGGGATCGAGGTTCACGAACAGGAAGCCCCACAGATCCTCGGTACGGACCCCGGTTAGGCAAATCTCTCCCGCGTCGAATCCTGCCCGCCCATCCGCGTAAGGAGCGTGATCGAGGTGCCCATCCAGTCGATAGGTCCAGGCGTGGTAGGGACACACCAACTTCTTCCGGGCACCGCGGCCCTGGAGCAGCCGGTGACCACGATGCATGCATACGTTGTAGAAGGTGCGGATATTGCCATCGTGGCCCCTGACCACGAACAGCTGCTCGCCCGCCACCTCGAAGGTCACGAAACTTCCGGCCCTGCTCAGCTCAGAGGTATGGCAGGCGTATTGCCAGGTCGACGAAAGAACACTTTGCTGCTCCCGGACGAACAGGTCCGGATCCAAGTAGACCGACGGTTCCATGACTCGCTGCGGTGCGGTGTATACGGAACAGTCGACTGTTTCCATGCTGAGCTCCCCACCTTGGGCCTCCGGCGCCACGATGCCGCTCCTCTAACCCAGGTTTCGGCAGTTGGTAGGCTCGTCCGGCTCACACTCTACCGCTCGAGTCAGCATATAGGAAGGTTCCGGAAAGCGAAGCATGGCCTCCGACGCACGAGTGATCATCATCGGTGGCGGCATCATGGGGGTATCACTCCTCTACCACCTGGCTGCTGAGGGCTGGACCGACTGCCTGCTGCTGGAAAAGGGCGAGCTGGCCTCCGGATCGACCTGGCACGCCGCCGGACAGATAACCCACTCGACCTCCAGCTACGGGCTCGCCTGGATGACCCGATACGGCACCCGCAAGTACTCGGAGCTGGAGAAGGAAACCGGCCAGTCGGTGAGCTGGCACCGACCGGGCTCCCTCCGGCTGGCGCTCCGCCCCGACGAGCTCGACTGGTTGTACTACACGTTGTCGGTAGGCCGGGGGATCGGAAACCGGATGGACGTGGTCGGCCCCCAACGGATCTCTGAACTCCATCCGTTCTGCAATCTCGATGGAATACTGGCGGCGCTCCACACCCCTGATGATGGCCATGTCGACCCGGCCGGAGCGGTACTGGCCTTCGCGGAGGGTGCCAAACAGAGGGGTGCCCGGATCCAACGCCATACCCGGGTCATCGGCACCACCGCTCTGGAGGACGGTCGTTGGAGGGTGGAGACCGAAACCGGATCGTTCACCAGCGACCTGGTGGTGAATGCCGCCGGGACCTATGCCCGCCAGGTAGCGGCCTGGGCAGGGCCGGCGGTGGACCTGCCGATCATCCCGATGACCCACCACTACTTCGTGACCGAGGAAGTGCCTGCCTTCGCAGCGCTGGATACGGAACTGCCGGTGCTGCGGGAGGACACCACCGTGTCGGGGTACATGAGAGTGGAAAGGCGGGCCGGGCTGATCGGCATCTATGAGAAGGCCAATCCGCGTTCGGTGTGGGAGAGCGGCACTCCCTGGGAGGCTGACCATCACCTGTTCCCGGCGGACTACGACCGGATAGCACCCTGGTTGGAAGCGGCCTTCGAACGTGTCCCGGTTCTGGCCGAGTGTGGGATCGTGAAGGAAGTACACGGGGCCATCACCCACCCTCCCGATGGCAACATGCTGCTCGGCCCGGCCCCCGGCCTCCGCAACTACTGGTATTGCACCGGCACCCAGGTCGGCATCTCCTGGGGCCCGGGAGCCACCCGCCAGCTGGCTACCTGGATGGTCAGAGGCGCTCCCACCATCAACCTGCGGGCCTTCGATCCGGCCCGCTTCGGCCCGTTCGCCACCCGGGAATACAACCGTGTCAAGGCCCATGAGGACTACCTGCTGCGCCACGAGGTGCCGTTTCCGGATCTCGATCGTCCGGCCGGACGGCCCCACAAGACCTCCACCCTCCACACCAGGATGGAGCAACGTGGAGCAGTGTTCGAGGAGATGTTCGGCTGGGAACGGCCCCGCTGGTTCGCTCCACCGGGTCAGCCGGCGCGGCACCACCACTCTTTCCGGCGAGCCCGCTGGTTCCCCTGGGTGGGCGACGAGGTAGAGACGGTACGCCGCCGGGTGGGGATGGCCGACCTGTCCGCCTTCTCCAAGTTTGAGGTGTCCGGTGACGATGCGGAAAAGCTGCTCGACCGCCTCATCCCTGGCCGCCTACCCGAGGTGGGCCGGATCGGTCTGGCATATATGCTCACCGAGTACGCCATGGTGGAGGCCGAGTTCACCATCGCCCGGTTGGCCGAGGACCGCTTCTACCTGGTGGGGGCCGCCCTGGGCGAACTTCGGTTCCTCGACTGGATACGGGCGCACGTCCTGGACGGTCGGCAGGGCCGGGCAACCGGTCCCCATGGTACGGAGCGGGTGACGATCACTAGTCGGTCCACCGAGGTAGGCGTTCTGTCGGTAGCGGGACCGAGAAGCCGGGAGGTACTCCAACCACTCACCGGCGAGGATTTGTCCAATGCCGGCGGCAGATGGCTCTCGGCACGCCACATCGACCTGGCCGGGGTGCGGGTGTTAGCACTCCGCATCTCGTTCACCGGCGAACTCGGATGGGAACTCCATGTGGCCATGGACGACCTGCCCCAGGTGTTCGATGCGGTCGCCAGGTCCGGAAAGCCACATGGCATAGGCGTATTCGGGTCGCTGGCGCTCAACTCCATGCGTATGGAAAAGGCCTACCGGGTGTCGGCCGACATGACCCAGGAGGTAACCGTCCACGAGGCCGGGTTGATGAGGTACGTGAGTCCTGCCAAGAAGGGCTACGTAGGCTGCGAGGCCCTGGAAGCCAGTGAGGAGGCGCTCCGCTGGAAGCTGGCCCTGCTCGAGGTGGCGGCCACCGATGCCGACCCGCTCGGCGGAGAAGGAGTCTTCAAGGGTGGTCGCCGGGTGGGGGTGGTCACCACCACCGGCTACGGCTACACGACCAGCCGCAGCCTGGCCTGGGCATACGTCGATCCCGGGCTGGATGAGCCGGGTACCCGCCTGGAGGTGATGGTGCTGGGTACTGCGACCCCGGCGACCGTGCTGGACGGTCCAGTCTGGGATCCGGACGCAATCCGGCCCCGAAAATGATCCGGCTTGGAGAGCCTGAGGTGGCTCGGGCGCGCTCTTCGCATTCCGATCAAGCCGTGGAAGAAACAGCCACATGACGCCTTGGCGACGCCCCGTGGGCATGAGGGCAGTGATGCTCCGAGGTCACGGCGGTCTCGACCAGCTGGCCTACGTGACCAACGCTCGGGTGCCAACCCCCGAGCCACACGAGGTACTGGTGAAGGTCGGAGCCTGTGGCATCAACAACACCGACATCAACACCCGGACCGGTTGGTATTCGAAGTCGGTGAGGACCGCCACCGGGGAGGAGGCCGTCGGCCAAAGCGGCGACGGTTCCTGGACCGCGGGCGTTGCCTTTCCGCTCATCCAGGGCGCCGACCCAGTGGGCCGGATCGTGGAGGCAGGCAAATCGGTGGATCGGGATGGTATCGGGCAGCGGGTGCTGATCGACCCCTGGTTGCGGCATCCGAGCGGTGATCTGGCCAGAGCCGGTTACCTGAGCTCGGAACGCCACGGAGGTTATGCCGAGTACGTGGCCGTACCAGCCGGAAATGCTCATCCGATCCACAGTGACCTGAGTGACCTAGAGCTGGCCTCCTTCCCCTGTTCCTACAGCACCGCCGAACACATGCTGGAGAGGGCGGGCCTGAGAGCCGGGCAGTCGGTGGTCATAACCGGAGCCTCGGGCGGGGTGGGCAGCGCCCTCGTGCAGCTGGCCCGGCGGCGCGGGGCTACCACGGTGGCCATCTCTTCGGCTTCCAAGATGTCACTAGTGAGAGAGCTCACCGGCGCCGAACACGTGCTGGACCGCAGATCGGCATCCCTGCCACACCAGATCATGGAGGTGACTGGAGGAGGGGTGGACGTGATGGCGGACGTGGTGGGCGGCACCGGATTCCCGGAGCTGTTCGACACCATCCGCCGGGGCGGTCATTACACGGTGGCCGGTGCGATCGGTGGGCCGGTGGTCGAGCTCGACCTGCGGACTCTCTACCTGCGAGACATCACCATGCATGGTTGCACGGTGGTACCTCGGGGGGTGTTCGCCAACCTGGTTCGTCACATCGAGGAAGGCCGGCTGAGGCCGCTGGTCGCCCGTTCCTTTCCGCTCGAGGACATCAGGTCCGCGCAGGAAACCTTCCTGCGCAAGCAGCACGTGGGTGCCATCGTCATCGACATCTCGTCGGGGTGAGGATCCAATTAGCGAGCGACTAGCACGTCACGGCCGGCGGGCGGTGCGGTGGTGGTGTTTAGTAGGGCGTTTGTGGTAGCGATTGCTAGCCATCCGCCCGATGGGTTCGCCGTCGGTCCCCATATGATTGCTAGTGTCCGCCGCTCGAACGCTACAAGCATCCGGCGGCGTTCATGTTGGCGGTTGCGGGCGAATAGAACTACGTTGCCGATTGCCCGGTCCAGCGCTTCGCTGATACCTGCCGCTTCGCCCCGCTCCAGTATGTCCGCCGCCCGCCGGTAGATGCGGGCGGGGCCGTGTCTATGCGGGAGTGTCACCGCCGAGCAAGCTCACTTCGGGTGTTACAACCCGCTGCCTGTCGCATCAGCGCTTCGATAGCACCCGGACGTACGGTGTGAAGGCCGGCGTTTCTTTAGTGTCGGGATCGGCGGTACCGACTACCCTCATGTTCGGGGTGCCTGTCTATACGCTGCGCTCTACCGTCTCTAGGTTCCGTCCGTCGGCGGTTGTCGAGGTCGATGTGAGGGTTGCCGGTTCGCTTAGAACGTGTCCGTCTGTAGCGTCAGCATCAGTCTCGTATCTCTCGGTGTATTCAGATACTGAAGTTGGCATTCGGATAGAGTGGTTTTGGGTGGCTGTAGGTTCAGGTTAGGGACGGTCGGCTAAATATAGGTCGTGTAATAGCATCATCATGTCCCCTCGGGTGAAACCGGTCGATTCCTCCGCGCCCAATACGTTGTCATAGTAGGTGTTCATGAAAGCGATCGCATGACGTTTAGGCAGCGGCAGATCCGGGCGGAACGTTCCATCAGGATATCCGGAGGTGACTCCCAAGGATCTTCCGTCGGGACGGACGTTGTACGCCCAGGCGATAGCCACCGCCGCCGGATGATCAGACGGCACATCACTGAATCGGCTGCTCCCATCACCATAAACAAACTCCACCACATTACTAAACAAATTGTAGGGCTTCACTAAAGCCCTAGTATGCCATTCGTCTCTTTCAAGGTCTCCGTAAATTTTAAATAGTTCGTCTTCTGTGAAAGTCCAGACGACTCGTCCGTTGCTATCCGTACAGTGAAAACTGCCGTCATAGAGTGGTCCACCGAATCTTTCAAATTTAATGACGACACCGGCTTTCGGTAGCGGGTCGCCCTCCGCGGTTGTCAAGGTCAATGTGAGCGTTACCGGTTCGCCTTGAACATGTCCGTCTGAAGCGTCGGTAGTCAACACCAGCCTCGTATCTCTCCATCTCGATATCGTCAGAAAGTCATACTGGCAGTCGGATGGGATGGTGAATTCGGGTGGCTCTAGGTTCAGGTAGGAGCGGTCAGCTAACGACAAGTGATGCAACAGCATCATCATATCAGCCCGGGTGAAACCAGTCGATTGCTCAGCACCCAAAATGTTATCGTAATAGGTATTCATAAAAGCAACCGCATGACGTTTCGGCAACGGCAAATCCGGCCGAAACGTTCCATCACCATAACCGGCCGTGACCCCAACAGTTGCAGCCCAACCGATCGTATCAGACGCCACATGATCCACAGGCACATCACTGAACCGGCTGCTCGCAGCAGCAGCCGAAACGGCAACCAGCACAACCACAACAGCAACAACCAGCGAAACACGACGAAACATAAAAGGCGCTCCCTTCCCCACTTCGATTCTAGCCCCCAACCCTACCCCCGCACATCACCCCGCGAATCTCCCGTCCACCGCGGCCGTGCTCCCACCATCCCGAATACACGCGGCATCCAGTTACGACCCATCCACCCTCCCGCCACCCGGTCGTTGTGCACGATCGTGGGGACCAGCCCGTCGCATCGGAACCTAACAATCCGATCCCGATCCGGATGGTCGGCATTCCACTTGTCGGCGGATGTTGGTTGTATCTCGGGTCTTGCGGAACGCCGACGGCTCTACCGTCCGCCCGCCGCGCCCCCGCTCCCGGGCCGTGCATGTTGCCCGATAGATGAACTGGAAACCCATGTAGCATCGGCGCGCCGGTGCCCACCGGTAGCCCGATCGTCTGCACCCAACTTGTTGTGCGTCAGACCCCAGGTAGCGAGCCTCGCCGGGCAAAATAGTCGCCACACGCAGAGCGGTAGACCGAGACCTTTCGGGAGAGGAAAATGAGGATTGTCAGGATCAGCGTCTTCCAGCTGACCCTCCCCCTGTACCGACCCTATGACCTCCAAGGCGGGCGTCTTCACTTCACGGAACTCGACTCGACCATCGTGCGGCTCGACACCGACGAACGGATCTCCGGCTGGGGCGAGGGATGCCCCTGGGGTTCCACCTACCTGCCCGCCTTCCCGCGAGGTATTAGGGCGGGCATCGAGGAGCTGGCACCAGTGCTCCTGGGGCAGGATCCCCGCCGGACCGGGGTGATCAACCAGGTGATGGACACCGCCCTGCCGGGCCATCCCTACGTGAAGTCAGCCATCGACATCGCCTGCTGGGACATCCTCGGGAAGTCCACCGGGCTGGCGGTGTGCGAGTTGTTGGGGGGCCGCCAGCCGAACGACGTCCCCGTCCAGTCATCCATCCCAAGCGCCGATCCCCCCGAGATGCTCCGGATCATCGGGCGCTACCAAGCCATGGGATACCGGATCCATTCGGCCAAGGTGGGATCGGATGTGGAAGCCAGCATCGAACTGGTGGAATAGCTCGCAGACCGGCTCCCGGCTGACAACTCCCTCACCATCGACGCCAACCGGGCCTGGCTCCCCGACGAAGCCATCCGGGTGATGCAAGCCACTGAGCACATCGATGCCTACTTCGAACAGCCATGCGAAACCTATGAGCAGTCACTCCAGGTCAGAGCGCTGACCCGCCAGCCCATCATCCTCGATGAGATCCTCTACACCTATGGGGATGTGGTGCGAGCCCACCACGACCGGGCTTGCGAAGCGATCGGCCTGAAGCCGAACCGGGTGGGGGGCCTGACCAAGGCCCGGCTGATCAGGGACTTCTGCGTCCAGACCGGCTTGCGGCTCAACATCGAGGATACGGGTGGCACCGCCCTGGCCGACACCGCCGCCGTGCAACTCGCTCACTCCACCCCATCCCGGTACCTGCGTGGAACGTGGCTGTGTCACGACATGATCACGGTGGACCCGATTAGGGGTGGTGCCCGGAACCTCGGCGGCGTGACCCGCGCTCCGGACGCACCCGGCCTCGGCGCCGAGCCCGACCCGGACATGCTCGGCCCGCCGATCGCGGTCTATGAGTAACGATACGACTGCGTCCCCGGTAGCCCAGGTATGGGTCGGCCATCGTTACCGCCGCTTACCTGGCTCTCACCTCGGCCAGATACTTGGTGAGCAGCCATATCGCCAGCACCGCCACACATCCCGACAGCGCCATCGCCGGACCTCGGAAACTGCCGGCCCGATCGATCCACCATCCAGCTAGGGTGATGCCGCCCATGGCCAGGAAGGCTGCCACGACCAACCCTCCCGACACGGCCCGCAACGCCAGCCCGGTCGGTAGACCCCGATGGGCCTCCAACCCCAACAGCCCCCAGAGCGGGAAGTTGAAGGCCCCGAACCCGAGCGTGGCGACCAGCAGGGTGGGATAGGACCACTCGAGGGCAAGAGCGGACAGGCACAGCGCGTATCCGCCGGCCATCATCGCGATCACCCCCACCGCCGAGCCACGATCTGCCAGGGCACCAAGCGGAACCGCCAGCGCCAACCCCACCGACGATGCCAGCCACCACGGGGCCGCCGCGGCCAGAGGGCTGACCATCAGCTCGTCCACGGCGATTTCGGACAAATAGCCGGCGAAGGTGAAACCTCCGATTCCGGCGAACAGGCTGGTGACGATGACCACCCGACCGGACGGGACCGACCAGATAGATTTCCAAGGGGCTGCCGATCGGGCGGCCTTCGCCGATCCTTCGGCAGGCGAGGTCGACAGCCCGAACACCACGACGAAAGCCCCTATCAGGAGAACGGCCAGCGCTGCGGCGATGACGAAGGCCATCCGCCAGGATCCCGGTGCGGCCAATACCAGCACGAACAGGCCGTTCACCCCGCTGCCAAGGCCGGCACCTGCCGACGCCACCGCCATGACCCGCCCCCGCATCGAAGGTCGCACCGCCCGCCCGATCACATGAACCGTGGCCGCCCAGCTGATCGGGGCCGCCACGCCGATGACGACCACGCACAGCGCCAGCACCATCGGTGACTGGGCGGCTGCCAGCATCAGAAAACCGGCGGCGTTCACCGCCAGGGACAGGACCAGCAGCCGAGCAGCCGGAAACCGATCCAGGACCCGCGTCCCCACTGCCGCTCCGAACCCGTAGGCGGCCAGGCCGCCACCCACGGCCAGACCGAGCACTCCATAGCCGGCCTGGAAAGAGTCGGCGATCCGGGGCAGCAGGGCGGGAACCAGGCTGTTGCCGAAGCCGTGGGTGACCAGGATCACCATGGCCGACAGAGCAGCCACCAGCCATGCGGGAGCAGAGTCGCGGTCAGTCCGCCCGCCCATGGTCGATCTGCTGTCCGTGCTCAGCTCAGCGACCGATCCGGTCCGGACCCGGATCGCCGGCCCGCGGATGGGTCGGCTCGCTGCTCCCGCCACAGCCACAGGGTGATCGACGCCATCAGCAAGGCCAGAAACATCATGGGGCCGCGGAAGCTTCCGTTCCGCTCGATCCATATTCCCGCGGCGCTGATGCTGACCGCGGCCGACAGTGCCGCCACGATCAACCCGGCCGAGATGGTATGCACGACCAGCTGCGGCGGCAGGCTCCGCTGGACGGCCAGCCCGAGCAACCCCCAGATGGGCAGGGCAAACACCGCGAAACCGATCACCGCCACGATCAGGGCCGGATATACCCAGGTGACGGCCATGATCGTGAGCGAGGCGGCGTAGGCGAGCGCCGTCATCGACAGCACCGCGACGGGGGACCCCAGGTCGCCTGCCCGGCCTGCCGGCCAGGCGGCAATGGCACCGACCACCGATGCCAGCCACCACAGGGCAGCCGCGGTCAAGGGAGCCACCATCAGTTCATCCAAGGCGATCTCGGAGAGGTATGCCGAGAAGGTGAATCCGCCCATCCCGGCCCCCACCCCCAGCAGCACCACCATCCGGCCCGCGCGGGCCGCCCAGACCTCCCGCCAGACATCTCGCCCGGCCACGTGTTCCGGCCGGGCCGGCGGGGTGATGGGATGGCGCAATACAGAGAAGGTGGCCACCACCGTGAGGACCGCCAACCCGGCGGCGATGACGAAGGCCCATCGCCAATCGCCCGATCCGGTCAGGGTCTGGACGAACACCCCGTTGATCCCAATGCCGATCCCACCCCCGGCGGCCCCCACCGCCATCACCCGGCCGCGGAAGTCGGACCGGACGACCTGGCCGATGATGTGTACCGATGCGGACCAGCTGATGGGTGACACCAGACCGGTCATGATTATGCAGACCGCCAGCATCGGGGCCGACCGCACCACCGCCACGCACAGGAGGCCGAGCCCGCTGATCATCAGGCAGACGATCAGCAGACTTCTAGAGGGCATCCGAGAGACCACCCGGACCCCCACCATCGCACCGAGCCCATAGGCCAGCACGCTGGCCGCCACCGCTGCCCCCAATATGCCGTATCCGGTTTGGAACGACTCCGCAATCCGCGGCAGCAGGGCAGGTGCCAGGCTATTCCCGAGTCCGTGGGTAACCAGGATCACCAACCCGAACAGCGCAGCAGCGGTGTTAGGACCTACCTCCGGCAGAGCCGAACTATTGGGATCTCTTCCATCCTGTCCCCAGGTCACGCAACGCGCTCTCTAACGAAACGCAAAGTCGAAACCTGCGGTTGCCCGCACCGTGAATGGTCGTGGATCTTCATAGCCTACCGGCTCCCTGACCCAGACGTTGGTGGTCCAGCCAAGTCGAGACGTGGTTAGAACCCGATTTGCTTCCTATTCGGCCGTGCGTGTCCGGCGGAGAATCTCGTCGATCGGCGTGACAGCCAGATCGCCCAGCTCTTGGACGTATTCGTAACCGAAGCGGCCCTTGATACAGAGATGGCCTGATGTCACCGAGTGGTCTATGGGCGAGGTGACCTTGACTATCCGGTTGTCCTGCACGTGTAGCTCGAGGTTGCAACCGACCCCGCAATATGAACAGACCGTCCGGGTGACCGTCTGATCGTCCTGATCCCAGAGGCCGGCAGTACGGAGCTCGAACTCGCTGCGGAACATCAAGGCACCCGTCGGGCACACCCCGATGCAGTTGCCGCAGAAGACGCAGGCCGAGTCGGTCAGGCCGGCGTTGTACTCGGTCGATATCCGGGCGTCGAACCCCCGTCCGGCCACCGCGATAGCGAACGTGTTCTGCGCGTCCTCCCCGCAGGCCTCCACGCACTTGTAACAGAGGATGCAGCGCGAGTAGTCACGCACGTATAGCTCGTTGTCGACCTTGACCGGCTGGTGAACTGTCTCGGCCTCCGCCCCGTCACCGCTGTGATGGTGGCCTGCCGCCCGCTCGTCCCTATCGTCGACCGGCCCCGCCCGAGGACCGTAACGATCCGGATCGCAGCCGTACTCCTCCATCCAGCGGTTCGTCTCGTCGTCTACCAGACCGAGGTCCACCGATGAGGCCAAGAACTCGTAGACCATCTTGCGGGAGTGGCGTACGCGATCTGAGCCGGTGGACACCACCATGCCTTCCTCGGCGGTGCGGCTGCAGGACGGTGCCAGGATCCGGCTCCCCTCCACCTCCACCACGCACACCCGGCAGACATTGACCGGCGTGAGGTTGTCCAGATAACACAGAGTGGGCTGGTCCTTCCCCATAGCCCGGCAGGCATCGAGAATGGTCGACCCGTCCTTCACCGAGACGGCCGATCCGTCGATGGTTAGGGTGACCTCAGCCATGCGCTCTATCCAGAAGACCCAGGTCGGCCGCGGACCGGATAGCGGTCGAGGCCGTGTGGCCCAGTCCACAGATCGACGCGTCCATCATCACGTGGGCGAGGTCATCGAACAGTGCATCCTCGAACGGTCCGCCAGCCAGATGGCGAGCTAGCAGCTCCTCTTGGCGGGCGGTACCGACCCGGCACGGCACGCACTGGCCGCATGACTCATCCCGAAAGAAGCGGGCGATGCGCCGGGCGGTGTCGCGAAAGCCGGTTGCGTCATCGAACACCATTATCACTCCCGAACCCAGGGTGGCCTTGCGGGCGGCGGCGGCTTCGAAGGTCAGCGGCATGTCGAGATGGTCTGCATCCACGAAGACCCCGGCTGCCCCACCTAGCATCACCGCCCCCAGCCGGCCGGTACCGGTTATCCCTCCGGCCAACTCAATCATCCCCCCGAGGGTCTCCCCGAACTCCACCTCGAACACCCCCGGCCTGGCCACCGCCCCGGAGAGGCAGAATAGCTTGGGGCCAGTCGACTGCTCGGTCCCGATCCTCGAGAATGCCGCCCCTCCCCCCAGGAGGATCTCGGGTACGTTCACCAGGGTCTCCACGTTGTTTATCACTGTCGGGCATCCGAACAGACCTTCCTGGGTGGGGAAGGGTGGTTTGTTGCGGGGCTCCCCCCGCTTGCCCTCGATCGAGTTCATGAGCGCGGTCTCCTCGCCGCAGATGTAGGCGCCGCCCCCCCGCCGGACCTCGATCTCAAACGATCGCCCGCATCCGGCCACATCCTCGCCCAGCAGCCCGGCTTCGCGGGCGGTGTCCATGGCATGCTCGATCCGCGCTTGGGCTTCCGGGTATTCGGCCCGGATGTAGAGGTAACCCACCTCGGCGCCGACGGTCAACCCGGCGATGGTCATCGACTCTATGAGGGCGAACGGATCACCTTCCATCAGCACCCGATCTTTGAAGGTACCCGGCTCCGACTCGTCGGCGTTGCAGATCAGATAGCGGGGGGTTACCCCCGACTGGGCCACCGCTCCCCATTTGATAGCCATCGGAAAGGCCGCTCCCCCACGTCCTCGCAGCTTGGAGGCTCGGATCTCCTCCAGGACTCGGTCGGAGCCCATCTCCAGAGCAAGCCTCAGGGCTTCGTAGCCGCCCGAGGCCCGGTAAGCCTCCAGCGAGGTGGGATCGATCGTCCCCACCCGACCTAGCAGGCGCAAGGATGGGTCACCCTGTTGCGGAACCGACACCGCCACCGAGCCCAACCCGGCTCCTCCCAGCACTTCCTTCACGAGGGCGGATGTCGTGCCGACCAAGACCCCATCCTCCCGGCCAGCCCGTTGGAAGAAAACCGCTGGACCCCGGTCACACTGGCCGAGGCAGGGGCTGGGATGTACATCGGCCCGCCCATCGAGGTCGGTAAGAATCCCCGTTCCTCCCATGATCCGGCAGGCCACGTCGTCGCACACATGCGCTACGTCGGGAGAGCGCTCCTCGAGTGCCAGCAGTGCGTAGAAGGTGGCCACCCCGTAGGCCTCGGCCGGCGGTACCGCCAGACGCTGGCATATGTAGTTGAGGGCCCCCTCACTCACCCAACCGACCGTGTCCTGGACGGCATGGAGCGCCGGCAGCAGCATGGGACGGCTCTCGATCGACCGGCGGTAGCCTCCGAACGCCACCCGCAGATCCCGCGGCTGCTGGGGGCCACCTTCCCAGGAGGATTGGGGCGGCCCGAGCAGATCATCGACCGCCGCCCGTTCGACAGTGGTCGGCACCGCGGACATGAGGCGTAGGTCTATGAGGTGCTCCTAAGTCCCGGGGATAGGCAACCGGGGAGGATAGATTGTCGGCCTCGCTGGGAACGCCAACCGCTCGACAGGGGGGTTGTAACAGTCATACCCGGATGGCATATTGTGGGGTACCGAACACCCGGTGGCTCGGAACTCGACGTCGGTCCGGCTGCCTCAGGGACTGTGACAACAACCGGAGCACCCTGGCAACACACGCCCGGGCGGGCTCCGACCCAGGCTTGGTGGCGGTGGGGGTGGGCCCTGACGGTGGGAAGCGGAGGGGCGATTTTCGCGACCCTGTGGGTGCGGCGCGTGCGGCGGTGTCGGTCATGAACGTATGCACTGCGCACGACCGCTTTTGGCATCGGTGGGACAGGACCTGCTGACGTCACAACAGTTCGGTAACCGACATCCCTCTCGACCCCTGATGCCGGCTTCAAAATCGCCTAGCCTGCCGACTCGATCCGGACTGCGGTGGCCTTGAACTCGGCCGTACCCGACTTCGGATCCCATACATCCACTGTAAGTAGGTTCACGTCTGCCTCATCCGGGTCATGTACCGCCATGAAGGCCAGTCCGGGCCTCAGCGACCGGTCGAACGATACCGGAACGACCAGAGAACCCCGCCGCGAGGTTACGCTCACCAAGTCACCTTGGGACAGCTCGAGTGACACGCCGTCCTCAGGCGCCATCTCCACCACGGCCGCAGCCCGCAGCGGCGAGCCGTATCCACCCGACTGGACACCGGTGTTGTACGAATCGAGCCTCCGCCCGGTGGTCAACCGGATCGGATACTCGGGGGTCAATTCGTCTAACGGGGGCGCCCAAGGAGTAGCGAAGAAAGACACTCGGTCACGCGGGAGCGGATCCTCCCAGAGTTCACCGTGTAGGAACTGGGTCCCAGGGTGATCCTCGTCCGTACAGGGCCACTGGATACCGCCTGCTTCTTCCAGACGGCGATACGACATCCCGGCATGCAAAGGCGACAGGCTCCGCAGCTCATCCCAGATCTCCTCGGCGGTCGGGTAACCCCATCCGTAGCCCATTTGCTGGGCCAGAGCCGAAAGGATGTCCAGATCGTCCTTGGCTTCGCCCGGCGGATTCAGGGCTTTGCGCACCCGCTGGACCCTTCGCTCCGACGAGGTCACGGTTCCTTCCGACTCCGCCCATCCGGCCGCGGCCGGAAGGACCACATCGGCCAGCTCGGCGGTCCGGGTCATGAATATGTCCTGCACCACGAGGAACTCGAGATCCGAGAGTATCCCCCGCACATGATCCGACCGCGCTTCGGACTGGGCCGGGTTCTCGCCCAGCACGTACAGAGCGGTGATCTCCTTCTGCTCCATCGCCTCCAGCATCAGCGAGAGATGTTTTCCTGCCCGGTCGGGCACCGGCCAACCCCACAATGCCTCGTACTTCTCGCGGGCCACCCGATCCTCCACATCCTGGAAGCCGGCAAGCTTGTTGGGCAGCGCGCCCATGTCGCCACCGCCCTGGACGTTGTTCTGACCGCGGATCGGCACCAGACCCGAGCCGTAGCGACCGACGTGACCGGTCAGCAGAGCCAGGTCTATGAGCGCCAGCACGTTGTCCGTAGCAGTGTGGTGTTCGGTGATACCCAGGGTCCAACAGATCTGGGCCTGCTCGGCGGTGGCAAAGTCGTGGGCCATCCGGCGGATTACCGAAGCCGGTACCCCACTGATCTCAGCACCCCGTTCCAGGGTCCAGGGCTCGACCGACTCGGCGTAAGCCTCGAACCCGGTCGTGGCGTGATCGATGAACTCCGCGCTGTGCAGGCCGGAGGCGATTATCTCGCGTGCGACCGTGTTGGCCATAGCAATGTCGGAACCCACCTCGATTCCCAGCCAAACATCCGCCCACATTGCCGATGTGGTACGTCGCGGATCGATCGCGTACAAGGTGGCGCCATTACGCACACCCTTCATCAAATG
Source organism: Acidimicrobiia bacterium (assembly GCA_965200835.1). Classification (GTDB taxonomy): domain Bacteria; phylum Actinomycetota; class Acidimicrobiia; order Spongiisociales; family Spongiisociaceae; genus JAPPFW01. The sequence continues at coordinate 2,182,188 of OZ241390.1, read as the reverse complement.
GTGAAAGAAGATCGGGTGCGCCTCGCGCGCGTTGGAACCCCACAAGAGGATGACGTCGGTGGTTTCGATCTCCTCGTAGGAGCAGGTCCCACCGCCTTTCCCGAACACTGCCGCCAGACCGGCGACGGAAGGGGCGTGTCAGGTGCGGTTACATGAGTCTATGTTGTTGGAGCCCATGACCACGCGGGAGAACTTCTGGGCCAAGAAGTTCGTCTCGTTGGTGGCCTTGGAGCACGAGAACATCCCATAGGAGCGCCCACGATGGGCGGCCAGACCAGCGGCGGCCACCTCGAGAGCACTGTCCCAAGTAGCCGGCTCCAATCGGCCGTTGCGCCGTACGTATGGGGTGGTTAGACGGGGTCGTCTCTTCGCCACTCTATAACCTCCTGACTCGTTCCCATCTGCCATGCTTTGGATCCGTCGTTCACGACCCGAGACCTCCGGGCGAAGCCGAAGTGATCTGGTCGACGCAGAACTCGTTACCGTCGGGATCGGCCATCACCATCAAGGTGTATCCGGCCTCTTCGACCTCCCCGAGGATTGCGCCACCTAGCTGCCGAGCGCGCGCAATGATGCGATCATAATCGCTCGGGTCCTGTCCCTCCAGATCGAAGTGGATCGGACTCTTGCCACCCGTGACCCGATCGACCTGCTGCAGGACGAGATCGCAGCCGGGGAGTACCGACCCCATGAACAGATAGTTGTCCATCCGCTGCTCTGGTTGGAGACCGAGCAGCCCTCCCCAGAACCGGGCCGATCGTTCATGGTCCACACAATCGATCACCAGGTATCTGATAACGGCCACCCGATCGGCGACCCCGGCGGTTACAGGATCAGAAGAGTCCGACAATCTTGCCGTCCTGGTCGATGTCGACGTTCATGAAGGCCGGACGAGCCCCCAGACCGGGCATGGTGCGTATCCCACCGATGATCGGAATCAGGAACCCGGCACCAACCGAGGCCCGCACCTCCCTGACCGGAAGCCGGAAACCGGTCGGCCGGCCTTTCAGGTTGGGATCATGGGACAGCGATAGCGGTGTCTTGGCCATACACAGCGGGAGGGAACCAAACCCGTCCCGTTCGTAGCCGGCGATGTCACGGTTGGCCCGGGCCGAATACTCGACGCCGGACGCTCCGTACAGCTTGGTGGCGATAGTCTCGATCTTCTCCTTGATGGATCGGTCGAGCGGGTAGAGGAACTGGAAGTCACTTGGCTGCTCGCAAGCCTCGACCACTGCCTCCGCGAACTCGAGGGCGCCCTCGCCCCCACGGGCCCAGTGGTCCGAGGTAACCGCTCCCACCGCCCCGGCCTCCAGGGCGGCCCGCTTCACCAGCTCGATCTCACGTACCGAATCCGTCGGGAAGGAATTGACCACCACGACCACTCGAACCCCGAACTGGTGCGCGCCTTCGATGTGTGCCACCAGGTTGGGTAGGCCGGCCTCCAGCAGGGCGAGGTTCTCGTTCCGGTAGACATCGTCGAGCGGGCGGCCAGGTATGACCTTCGGTCCTCCCCCGTTGGTCTTGAGCGCCCGGACCGTAGCGACCAACACCACGGCGTCGGGAGTGAGGCCGGACGCCCGGCACTTGATATTGAAGAACTTCTCCATCCCCATGTCGGATCCGAACCCCGACTCGGTTATCACATAGTCACCCAGATGGAGGGCAACTCGGTCAGCCAGGATCGAGGAGTTTCCGTGAGCGATGTTGGCAAACGGTCCGGCATGGACGAAGGCGGCCTGGCCCTCGAGGGTCTGCATGAGGGTCGGGTGGAGCGTCTCCCGCATCAAAACGGTCACCGCACCGGCTACCCCCAGGTCCTCCAGCGTGATCGGCCGGTCGTCCATACTGCTGCCTATCACCACCCGAGAGCAGTGCTCCCTCAGGTTGCGCAGCGCCGATGCGTAGTCCGTCCCGTCGGTCAAAGCCAGGATGGCCATCAACTCCGAGGCGACCGTGATGTCGAACCCCGTTTCCCGGGGCAGGCCGTCGATCCGACCGCCCAGCCCGATCACCACGTTACGCAGCGCCCGATCGTTCACATCCACCACCCGCCGCCAGCGGGTACGGAACAAGTCGATGCCGATCCGATCCAAACCCAGCGCGCTCAGTTGCTCGTCGGTCATCCGGCGCTCGTGGTACCAGCGGGCATCGATGGCCGCCGCGGCCAGGTTGTGCGCAACACCGAGGGCATGCATGTCCCCGGTGAGATGGAGGTTGAACTCGTCCATCGGGATGACCTGGCTGTAACCACCGCCGGCCGCGCCCCCCTTGATCCCAAAGGTGGGACCCATGGAAGGCTGACGAATGGTAGCGATCGCCTTCTTGCCTAGACGTCCCAGTCCTTGCACCAGGCCGATAGTGGTGGTGGTCTTGCCCTCACCCAGCGGGGTGGGGGTGACCGCCGTCACGTCGACATACTTACCGGTTGGGTGATCACCGACTCGTTTGAGGATGTCGAGATGGACCTTGGCCTTGGTCGAACCGTATGGAATGAGCTCGTCCGGCCGAACACCGATCGACTCAGCGAGCTCAGAGATAGGTCTGGGGGTGGCGGCCTGGGCGATCTCGAGATCGGACGGAACGCTGCTAGTAAGGCTCATCGAATACTCCGCGGGGAATGCTACGCCTGACAGCCAAGACATGCTAGCAATCCTGTGCCACAGTGCGGAACGGTACCGTATAGTGGAACGGAATCAGCCCTCGGCAGGGCAGACGAGCCGACTGACAACTAGGATCAGGATGGCGCAGCGTGCTAGATGGCTAGATGGCTGGACGCGCGCTACCAGATTGGTGAAAACCAAAAGTCACTAGAGGTGGGAGGAGCCACGGGTGGTTGAAACAGGCCAGGAACTGATACGTATGGAGAACGTCTACAAGATCTTCGGACCGCAACCGCACGGTCGCGCCTTCGACCTCGTCAAGGCAGGCCTCAGCAAGGACGAGGTCCAGCGCCAGTCGGGTCATGTGGTCGGCATCAACAATATCTCCTTCTCGGTGGCCCCCGGAGAGATCTTCGTGGTGATGGGCCTGTCCGGATCGGGCAAGTCCACCGTGCTCCGTACCGTCAACAAGCTGCTCGAAGCCACCGCCGGAGAGGTCTGGGTCGACGGGGTGGACGTCCAGCAGCTGGAGGGAACCCAGCTGCAGCGATTCCGGCGGGAAAAGATGGGGATGGTGTTCCAGCACTTCGCCCTCTTCCCCCACCGCAATGTGATCGACAACGTCGGCTACGGACTGAAGGTCCAGAAGGTCGACAAGCAGGAACGCGACGCAGCCTCGATGAAGGCCCTGTCCCTGGTCGGCTTGCAGCCTTACGCCCGCAATTTGCCCAGTGAGCTCTCCGGCGGCATGCAGCAGCGGGTCGGGCTGGCCCGCGCCCTGGCGTCGGACCCGGACGTCTTGCTCATGGACGAAGCATTCTCGGCGCTCGATCCCTTGATCCGCCGCCAGATGCAGGACGAGCTGATGGACATCCAGAACGAGCTCCGGAAGACCATCCTGTTCATCACCCACGATCTAAACGAGGCACTGCGGATCGGCGACCGGGTGTGCATCATGCGGGACGGCGCGATGGTCCAGATCGGTACTCCCGAGGAGATCCTCACCGAACCCGCCACCGCCTACGTAGCCGAGTTCGTGCAGGACGTGGATCAGGGCCGGGTGATAGAGGTCGGGGACGTTATGGACGAGCTCGACCCTATAGACGTGGCCATGAACCTCCAGTCCGCTATCAGCCAGCTGGGTGAGCGGACCGGAGCATTCGCGGTCGACGGCATCGGTCGCCCCACCCATCTGCTGACCATGAGTGACGGGCTAAAGGCTTCCGGAGAGGGCACCGGGTCGCTGGCTACCGCGCTGCGCACCGACTTCGAAATCACCACCCGCCATACCCACCTCAACGACGTGTACGCAGCGGCCGGTCGAGGATTGCCGATCGCGGTGGTCGACTCGGTCGGTGCATTGGTGGGCAATCTCGACCCCCGCAAGATCATGGAGGAGATGGGCCGGGTCGAGCGGCTCATCGACGGGTTCGAGCGGGAAACCTACCTATGACCGTCGTAACCCACCTGACCGCCATCCTCGCCCAGGGCTCGGCCCCTGACGAAAGCGCTCCGTTCTGGGACAACAAGGTCCTCGACTCGTGGGAGATACCTTTCGGCTCATGGATGGAGGAGCTCATAAACTGGAGCATCGCCAATCTGGGAACGGTGCTCGACGCTATCAAGTGGCCGTTTTCGTTCCTATTCCGTAACTTCGTCAACGGACCCGAATACCACCCGTGGTGGGAAATCACCGACATGCCCTGGATCCTGGTGTGTGGCGCGGTGGCGGTAATCGGCACGATCACCCGCAACCTGAGGTTCGGGATTGGGCTGTCCCTCCTATTGGCCATGTGCGGACTGCTGGGAAACGAGTTCTGGGAACAGACCGTTTCCACCATCGGACTGGTCGTGGTGGCGGTGGTGATGGGGGCCGTCATAGGCATACCGATAGGGGTGTTGTGTGGCCGCATCGATGGGGTTTGGAAGGTAGTGCGCCCAGTGCTCGACGCCATGCAGGTCGTCCACGCCTTCGTCTATATCATCCCCTTCATCTTCTTCTTCGGTCTCGGTCCCGAGCCGGCCACCATGGTGACCATGGTATTCGCCGTACCGCCGCTGATCCGGCTGACCAATCTCGGTATCCGCCAAGTACCAGGTGACGTGGTCGAGGCCGCCCGGGCGTACGGGGCATCGAAGATGCGGGTGCTGCTGGACGTCCAGCTTCCTCTGGCCCGCCCCGCCATCATGACCGGGCTCAACCAGACGCTGCTGCTTTCGATTTCGATGATCGGAATCGCGGCCATCATGGGAGCCAGCGGTCTCGGCCTCTTGTTGTATAGGGGTCTGCTCAACCTTGACACTCCGCTTTCGGTCACTTCGGGTCTGGCCCTGTTCATCGTGGCGGTCGTGCTCGACCGCCTCTCCCAGACCGAAGCCGGGGAGGGCACTAGATTCTTTGCCCGCATCCGACTGGCTTGGCAACATAGGCGGGATCCCGAGGTTCTCTTGGAGGCCACTAAGACGGAGGATGGTCCCGACACTGGTGCCCTTGCCTCTGGTGGTGTGCCGGCACCAGTGGGAACCCTGGAGCGCGCCGGAGCTCTGGTCGCGACAGTCGGGGGACTGGTCGCACTGGTCTCGGTGTTCCTGCCGTGGGGACAGGACTCGGGCCTGATCTCCGGATACGGTCGGGACGGGGATCTGGACCGAGCAGGGCAGGTATTCGGTGGGCTCGCCGCCGAGGGGGGCAGCTTCTTTGGTTTGGTCGTGCTGGCAACCAGCCTCGTAGTCGTGGGGGCAGGACTAGCCACCCTCACCAAACCGGGCGGCGTCGCCCGGTGGTTCGGCGCCGACGGTGCTTTGTTGGCCTCACTCGGTGTTCTGGCCGCCTCCAGCAGCTATGTTTGGATAGATCCCCACCCCGATGCGGTAGCTTATCTGGACGGGATCGGAGTGTGGATCGCGCTGGCGGGCGGAATTGTGGCGGTGGTCGGTTCCGCCTTCTGGATCGGGGTCGCCCCCTATAGCCAGCTCCGTCCGATGGCCGACAAGGTGTCGGTCAGCCGGGTCGCCTTGACGATGGTCATCTTGGGCCTGCTGGCGGTGGCCAGCCTGTCATCCTGGTCGGTCGACTCACGGGCTGAGTCGGTGATAACACCCGAGCTTCAGGCGGAGATCGATCGGCTGACCAAGGAAGGTCGGGATGATCCAAGCCGCGCGGGACAGAACGCTATTACCATCGTGGCACTGACCGAGGAGGCGCAGCGTAAGAATCCCGTACATCTGAATGGCTTTACTGCGGAGGGGCCGGGCCTAGGGGTCCTGGCCCTCGGGATGGGGGTCCTAGGCCTGCTGTTCAGCCTCCCGGCGGCTGGTCTGTTCGGCTCTGGTGAGCGCCGGCGCTGGATTTGGAGCACTGCCATCGCAGCTTTGGGGGTAGGGATGATGGCGGTCTCGGCTGGCTGGATCGCCTCGCTGGTGAGGACTTCGGACCCCAACTTCGTCAGCGGGCCGGGCGCATTCCTGTGCCTGCTAGCCGGATTCCTGCTGGTCATGTCCTCACGGGGTGTCCTTCAGGAGTTCCGAAGGACGGAAGTGTACGCGACCCAAGAACAGCTCGAACAGGGGCTGTCGGCTACTGCCTGATGGGTGATGGCGGCTATCAGGATGGAGAGCAGGACAGCAACCAGGCAGGTTCCAGAGTGCGGTCGAAATGACCCGGGGAACCCGGCGCAACCGAAGTTCATCTAAACAAGGAGGACCGATGAAACGGATGAGAAACGTCCTAGCGGTGCTGGCGGTGCTCGGACTGCTGGCTGTGGCCTGCGGAGGCGATGACGCCACGCCGGAGACGACTGCTACCACGGCCATGGACACTAGCGGCCAGGATGCCGCGGAGGCCGCACTAGCAGAAGCCGAAGCCGAGTTAGCTGCTGCTCAGGCCGCCCTAGAGGAAGCCGAAGCGGCCGCCGCCGCCGCCGGTGGGGAAGAAGCCCAGATGGCCCTGGAAGAAGCCCAGATGGCCCTGGATGAAGCCGAGGCGGAACTACAAGACGCCGAGGGCGAGCTGGAAGTAGTCCAGGAGGAACTGGCCGAGGCTACGGCGCGCCCAGGTGATGGGGTGTCGGTGACTATGGCTAGGGCTAATTGGTCTACTGGCTATATGCAGGCGGCTATTTTTGCGGCGTTGTTGGGTGAGTTGGGTTATGAGGTGAATGATCCGGCTGATCTGGAGTTGGCACCTTCGAATGCGTATGTGGCGATGGCCAACGGTGAGTTCGACTTCTGGGCTAACTCGTGGTTGCCGAACCACAACAGTTTCCTGGCCGGTGAGATGCCGGATGGGTCTTTGGTGAGTGAGCATGTAACCCGGTTGGGTAACGAGATGGCCCGCTCCGGTGTCCAGGGTCTGATCACCAACAAGGCATTCGCCGACGCGAATGGTTTGACGACTCTCGATGCCATGCTGTCGGATCCGGACCTGTTCGCGATCTACGAGTCGGCTGATGCTTCACCCGGTGACGGGGTTCTTCAGATCTACGGCTGCCCGGAAGGGTGGGGATGTCATGCCAACATCAACTCCTGGATCGAGAACGCCGGTTGGACCAACATCGAACAGTTCGACATCGGCGGTTATGACGCCATGATCGTGGACGCGGTTGCTAAGGACGCAGCCGGGGAACCGTATCTGGTCTATACCTGGGCGCCGTCTCACTACGTGAGCGACCTGCGACCGGGCGACAACGCGGTGTGGGTATCCATCCACGACAACCCCGACGTGTCCCCCACCCAGATAGAAGGCGCCAAGTCGATCGGTAACCAGTGCACCACCGACCCCTGCCTCCTCGGATGGGACGCGGCGGACATTGCAGTGATCGCCAACAACGACTTCCTGGCCGCCAACCCGGCCGCAGCCAGACTGTTCGAGCTCTTCACCATCAACCCGATCGATGTAGCCCTCCAAAACGTCCGCATGCAAGGCGGCGAAAGCACCGAGGACGACATCAAAGCACACGCAGCAGAATGGATCACCAACAACCGCGCCACCGTTGACGAGTGGTTGGCGTTGGCTCGGGTTCCGGTCGATGAGACACCGGGTGATGGGGTGTCGGTGACTATGGCTAGGGCTAATTGGTCTACTGGCTATATGCAGGCGGCTATTTTTGCGGCGTTGTTGGGTGAGTTGGGTTATGAGGTGAATGATCCGGCTGATCTGGAGTTGGCACCTTCGAATGCGTATGTGGCGATGGCCAACGGTGAGTTCGACTTCTGGGCTAACTCGTGGTTGCCGAACCACAACAGTTTCCTGGCCGGTGAGATGCCGGATGGGTCTTTGGTGAGTGAGCATGTAACCCGGTTGGGTAACGAGATGGCCCGCTCCGGTGTCCAGGGTCTGATCACCAACAAGGCATTCGCCGACGCGAATGGTTTGACGACTCTCGATGCCATGCTGTCGGATCCGGACCTGTTCGCGATCTACGAGTCGGCTGATGCTTCACCCGGTGACGGGGTTCTTCAGATCTACGGCTGCCCGGAAGGGTGGGGATGTCATGCCAACATCAACTCCTGGATCGAGAACGCCGGTTGGACCAACATCGAACAGTTCGACATCGGCGGTTATGACGCCATGATCGTGGACGCGGTTGCTAAGGACGCAGCCGGGGAACCGTATCTGGTCTATACCTGGGCGCCGTCTCACTACGTGAGCGACCTGCGACCGGGCGACAACGCGGTGTGGGTATCCATCCACGACAACCCCGACGTGTCCCCCACCCAGATAGAAGGCGCCAAGTCGATCGGTAACCAGTGCACCACCGACCCCTGCCTCCTCGGATGGGACGCGGCGGACATTGCAGTGATCGCCAACAACGACTTCCTGGCCGCCAACCCGGCCGCAGCCAGACTGTTCGAGCTCTTCACCATCAACCCGATCGATGTAGCCCTCCAAAACGTCCGCATGCAAGGCGGCGAAAGCACCGAGGACGACATCAAAGCACACGCAGCAGAATGGATCACCAACAACCGGACCGTGGCTGACTCCTGGCTAAGATCAGCCCGCCTGGCTGGCTGATCCAAGAACACTTCACAGGAACTATGCAAGGAGGGGCGCCCACACCGGGCGCTCCTCCTTCGCGTTGCATCGACGATGCCTCTGATGTGTAGCGGACCGCAATCTCCGATTGCAGACAGGAACCGCCGGGCGGGTAACCTTCATGCTGGCAGGTGGGTCATGGCCGGAGCGGAGGGAACAGAGGTGTGATTCAGGTTATCGATAGCCTAGATCAGGAGACATACGCATGAGTCCGCTGACCCAATCAGTCGCGTTGCTCGCTCAGGCCACGGTCGAAGAGTCTCAACGGATCAGCATCTGGAACAACGACCTGCTCGATCAGTGGCGCATTCCATTCGGCGATTGGATGGAACAGGCCGCTAGGTGGATCGCCGTCAATCTCGGAACCCTCCTCGACATACTGGCGTGGCCATTCGACTTCCTGATCCGTAGGTTCGTCCGAGACTTTCTGGTCGAGATTCCGTGGATCTGGGTCGTGCTAGCAGTCGCCCTCCTGGCGTGGCTGGCCCGAGACCTGAAACTCGCCTCGTCCGTCACCGTGGCTCTATTCATCTGCGGCTTGCTGGGTGACCAGTACTGGCGAGAGACCGCCGCCACCCTTGGATTTATCGGTGTGGCGGTGTTCCTATGTGTGGTAATTGGCATCCCGGTAGGGATCGCGTGTGGTCGGATGGATAGCGTGTGGAACGTAACGAGGCCGATCCTCGATGCAATGCAGGTAGTTCACTCCTTTGTCTTCATGCTGCCCTTTATCTGGTTCTTCGGACTCGGTGAAGTGTCGGCCACGATGGTAACGATGGTCTATGCCATTCCTCCCCTCATTCGCCTCACGAACCTGGGGATTCGCCAGGTAGCACCTGATGTCGTCGAAGCTTCACGGGCCTACGGAGCCTCGGAGAGGCGGGTCCTGTTCGATGTTCAGATCCCGCTGGCACGGCCTGCCATCATGACCGGAATTAACCAGACCCTATTGCTGTCCATCTCGATGCTAGGTGTGGCTGCCATCATGGGCGCGGCGGGACTGGGTAGGCTGCTGTTCCGCGCCATCAACAATCAGAATGTCGGTCTGGGTGCATCGGCCGGCCTGGCCTTCTTCCTAGTGGCGGTTGTGCTCGACCGTATGTCCCAGCGTGAGGGAACCGAGTCTGTCGGTTTCGTCACGCGTATCCGGCTGGCATGGAAACATCGGCGTGATCCCGAAGCGTTACTGCCGGACGAGGGCCCGCCGGCCATCGTCAAGCACCAGGAGGCAGTGGAATACGCGCCAATCCTGCTTCGTGAGCGGATGGCGATGGCGGTGGCACTAGCCGGGGGTGCGATCGCTATTGCCAGCACGCTTATGCCCTGGACGTCGGATGCTGGAAAGATCAGTGCTTGGAGTCGCTGGAGGGATGCGTCCCTCGATGGTGAGCTGGTGGGCCAGGCGTTTACCGGATTGGATGCCTCGGGAGGATCGTGGTTCGGCATCATCGTGCTGGCTCTCGGCCTTTTCGTCATACTTGCGGTGGCGGGTTCCGGATTACGGCCTGGTCGAATGCCGAGGTGGCTGGCTGCCGACGGCGCGGTCATCGCAGCCATCGCACTGCTGATTACTGCGGTCGCTCATTGGATGGCACAATCGATTGCCGAGGCCGGGTTAGCCGCTGGCGCGGTCGATCCGGGCACCGGTCCGGGTGTGTACCTTGCCATCGCGGCTGGAGCCATCGCCTCCATCGGCGCTGTCTGGTGGATCATGGTGGCCGACCACTCTCCCCTTCACCCATTACCTCAAGGGATCGCCTGGGGACAGCTTGCGGGTGTTGTGTTCGCCACGGGCGTGCTCATACTGGGAGTCATCTCAGGATGGAGCTGGGACGAGCGGGTAGAAGAAGTGATCACACCTGAGATACAGGCAGAGATCGACGAACTCGAGAGGCGTGCCATCGAGAATCCAGAGGACAGCGCTGCCATCGCCGCAGACATGCTGAGTCTACGTGCCCGAGCTACCCAAACCGGGGTAAGGGTCATCGACGGGATAAGCGACGAGGGAGCCCGCTTGGGAATCTGGGCACTGATAGTCGGAGGCCTCGCTCTGCTGACCAGCCTTCCTGCAGCCGGCGTCTTCGGTGATGACGGAAGGCGGAGGTGGCGATGGTGCGCAATGACCGCTGCAATCGGCGCCGGTCTGGCAGGTATCGGCTTGGCGTGGGTCTTTACCCATGTGCGTTCGGGCCATGTAAAGTACGTCAGCGGAATCGGTACCTTCTTGACCGTGGTCGCAGGTGTGCTGATTGTTGCCTCTGCGAGACAGGTTCTGACCGAATATCGTCGATCCAGGGTCTATCAAGATCCGCTGGAGCGCGATGTGAAAACAATGCAGACCCCCTAGTACCGCTGAAGGAACGACTCTTCCTAAGTGGTCAGGGCTCGATAGAAGGGAATGTAATAACCCGTACCCGTGATCTCAGGGATTGATTGCCTTGAGTTCCGATGTATGGAGATAGACAGGAAAGGAGAACAATGAAGACACGTATAAGGATCCTTACGGGGCTATGTGTGCTTGCTCTGGTCGCGGCCGCTTGTGGTGGTGACGAGGCCGACACAACCACTACTGCCGCGATGATGGACGACTCCATGATGGAAGAAGCCGACGCCATGATGGCCGAAGCCGAAGCCATGATGGCCGAAGCCGAAGCCATGATGGCCGAAGCCGAAGCCATGATGGCCGAAGAGGAGGCCATGATGGAGGAGGACATGGGACTTCCCGGTGAAGGTGTGAGCGTCACCATGGCGCGCGCCAACTGGTCCACCGGTTACTTCCAAGCCGAGTTGATGCGCCAGATGATGCAGTTGCTCGGATATGAGGTAAGCGATCCGGCCGAACTGGAACTTGGCCCTAGCCTGGCCTACCTGGCAATGGCTCAGGGCGAGGCAGACTTCTGGGTCAACAGCTGGTATCCGGGTCACAACAGCTGGCTGGCAGCCGAGATGCCGGACGGCTCCCTGGTTGGTGAGCATGTCAGGCGGGTCGGTGAGCTGATGATCGCCGGCGGCCTGCAGGGATACTTGATCACCAAGGCCTTCGCGGAGGAGTACGGTATCGAGACCCTCGACGACCTAAACAACAACCCCGACGCGATCGCCGCTTACGATGCGCAGGATCCCAACCCGGGTAACGGAATTGCCGACATCTACGGATGTCCCGAGTCCTGGACCTGTGATGACATCATCCAGAGCCAGATCGCCTTCTCCGGATGGGAGAACATCGAGCAGGTCCTGGCTGGCTACGACGCCATGTTCGCCGAGGCCACTGCCAAGGCTGATGCGGGCGAGCCGATGGTGGCCTACACATGGACCCCTAGCTCGTACATCACCGCTCTCCGCCCCGGCGGCAACGTGGTGTGGGTAGGAGTCGAGAACACCATCGACGACTCGAATCCGCTCGGACGCGAAGGTGGCGAGGAGTGGGACCAGCGGCCCGGTACTGCCGCCATCAGCGCGGAGTCCTGCCCAAGCGCGGCAGACGACGGGGTGTGCGACATCGGATGGGTCGCAGCCGACGTGATCGCCTCGGCCCGCCACGACTTCCTGGCCAACAACCCGGCAGCCGCCAAGCTGCTCGAGGTCGTGAAGCTCAACGTCGTGGACGTATCGCTCCAGATCGTGGAACAGGACGCCGGCGCCGACATCGGTGAGCTGGTCGCCCAGTGGATCGCGGACAACCAGCAACAGGTGGACGCCTGGATCGCGGAGGCCCTAGCCGCCGCCTAGACCCACCACCCAAACGGAAATACATGGGAGGGCGCCCGATCGGGCGCCCTCCCCCGTTGTGGCCAGCTGCCTTACCGACCTAGTGTCAAGCAGGATCCGACGGTGACGAGCTGATCCGGTTGGCATGGCAAGACGTACGCGAAGAGCATTCGCACTGCATGGACCAGTACCCCCTTGACAAGGCAGCCGCGGACGCTGCCGTCGGTCTAACGACCCCCGAATGACCAGAAAGGCCGACGCCGGGACAGGAAGCATCGGAGCAAGTCATGGCCACGCCGTCAGTGTCAGAGTTGATGGATGCCAAGGATGGTGCCGTGAGTCCGGTGCCTGACTAGGCCTTCTGACCGGCCCCTGACAATGTCAACGCCAGTTGAGTCTGTGCTTCCCTCTGACTTTTCCGAGTCAGTTTCCCCACCCAGCTCGTAGAATGTCTAACTAGCTGCGGAAGGGATCAACCGTTTCACCAGCTGGCAATCCACTATGGGACCTGAGCATTTTCCCGCCGGGGAGCCTCCTCCTGTCTAGCCGGGACGCCTAACGTCATACTCGAAAATGGACTCGACAACGGTCTCGACCGGGAACGATTCTGAGGGATTACCCGGAGTTTCTCCACCCGGGGTGGTAGATGCCAGCCTGCGGGCTGATGTCAGGCGACTAGGACGCCAGCTTGGGAATACGCTGGTGCGCCAGCACGGCCAGGAACTACTCGATGCTGTCGAACGGGTCCGGACACTTTCTCGCCGCTTGCGATCAGCGCGCACCGAGGTGTCCGATGAGCTGGCGGGGATGCTCACGGAACAGGATCTCGAAAGAGCGGTCCAGCTCGTGCGGGCGTTTACCCTATATTTTCACCTCGCCAACGTCACCGAGCAGGTTCATAGCGTCGAAGACCTGAATGCGGCAGGTGATGCACCGGAGCAGAGCTTCGAGGAGAGTCTCACCGCCCTGGTCGAATCGGGCATACCGGCTGCCGAAGCAGTTGCCCTAGTCAACCGGGTGGTGCTGAAACCAGTTTTCACGGCTCACCCGACCGAAGCCACCCGGCGAACCCTGCTCGCGAAGCTGAGCAAGATCGCCCACGCCACCGCCGCCAGGAGCAACCCGCGTGTCACCTCCACCGATCGCGCTCGGCTCGACCGGCGGGTGAGCGAGCTCATCGAGGCCATCTGGCAGACCGATGAGATAAGGGTGGAGAGACCCACCCCGATAGACGAAGCCCGGTTCGTGCGCCACTACCTAGTACAGACGGTCCGCGAGGCACTACCCGACCTCCTCGACGACATCGCAGCCGCGGTGAGATCGATCGGTGGTCAATCGGCGGACGATCATAGCCCCATCCGTTTCGGGTCATGGGTGGGCGGAGACCGGGACGGAAATCCCAATGTGACCCCGGAGATGACCCGCACTGTCCTCACCCAGCAGCGTCAAGTTGCCCTCGATCTGATAATCACGGAAGTGGATGGACTGGCAGCAGAGCTGAGCACGAGTACCAAAGTGACCCAGATTTCCAGCGGTCTAGCCGCCTTCATCGACCGTCACCGACCGACCTACCGTGACGCGCTGAAAGTCACCCGGACCAGCGAACCGTACCGCCAAGCGCTGGCCATCATCCACCAACGCCTCGTAGAGACACGCGGCGGCGGATCCCGCGGGTATGCCTCTCCGACAGAACTGCTCGATGACCTCGCGGTCCTCGGCAACTCGCTAAGAGAGAACCGCGGGATCCTGCTCGCCGACGGTTCCCTGGCCCGGATCAAGCGACTGGTGGGCGCAATCGGTTTCCATCTCGCCGCGCTCGACATCCGCCAACACACCGATCGTCACCACCAAACCATCGCTTCTCTGACCTCGTACATCGACATAGATTACGCAAGCCTCGATCGGCTCGGTCGTACGACATTCCTGGCTGGAGAGCTCTCCGGGACCCGTCCGCTGGCGCCCCCTCGGAGGGATGAGGGTGACGAGACCCTGGAGTTGTTCGGCTTGCTGCGCCAGTCGTTGGATGAGCATGGCGATCAGGTGGTCGACTCCTACATCATCTCTATGAGTCAGGGAGTCGACGATGTGCTGGCTCCGGTAATACTGGCTCGCGAGGTGGGTCTGGTGGATCCGGCAAGGGGGGTAGCCCGGATGGGCTTCGTTCCCCTGTTCGAGACCATCGACGATCTCCGACTCATCGGTCCCACCCTGGAAGAGCTGCTGTCCGTCCCCTCCTACCGTCGCTTGGTCGAGCTACGCGGTGGGATCCAGGAAGTGATGGTCGGATACTCCGATTCCAACAAGGACGGAGGGATTACCACCTCCCAATGGAAGATCCACCAGGCGCTCCTCGCCATCCGTAATGTCGAGCGAGAGACCGGAGTACGCATCGAAGTGTTCCATGGACGGGGCGGATCTATCGGCCGTGGGGGCGGCCCCACCCACGCAGCTATTCTCAGCCAGCCATACGGGACCCTGGACGGGGTGATCAAGATCACCGAACAGGGGGAGGTAATCGCCGAGAAGTACGGAATGCCGAGTCTTGCTTCCCGGAACCTGGAGCTTGCCCTATCCGCGCTGGTGGAAGTATCTCTGGCCCACCGTACGCCGCACCATGCTGTGGAAGACGTCCAGCGGTGGTACCAAGTGATGGACCTGGTGTCCGAGACCTCCTTCAGGACCTACCGCCAGTTCATCGAGAAACCGGGCATGGTCGAATACTTCACTACCTCCACCCCGGTAGAAGAATTGAGCTTCCTCAACATCGGATCCCGCCCTGCACGGCGGACCGAGCAAACAACGGGGGTAGGCAACCTGAGGGCGATCCCGTGGGTGTTCGGATGGACCCAGTCCCGTCAGATAATTCCCGGTTGGTACGGAGTAGGCAGCGGTTTCCAAGCCGCCTTCGAGTCCGGAAGAGGCGAGGAGCTGACCCGGATGTACCGGGAGTGGCCCTTCTTCCAGACCTTTGTATCCAATGTCGAGATGACCCTGGCCAAGACCGACCTCTCGATCGCCCGCTACTACGTGGACAACCTGGTACCGACCGAACACCGGGGTATGTTCGAGATGATCACCGAGGAATACAGTCGCACGACTACCGCGTTGCGACAGGTCACCAAGACCGACTTACTGGCGGATCGTCCCCTCCTGCGACGCTCCCTGACCGTGCGCGACCCCTACCTGGATCCGCTGAACGTACTGCAGGTCGAACTATTGAAACGGTCCCGAGCCGGAGACCCAGACCGATACCAGCGTGGGTTGCTACTGACGATCAACGGCATAGCAGCCGGAATGCGCAACACCGGCTGAAGAGGTCTCCTGCTCCCTCGAGTCCGCCAATCCTGTCACTAAAGCATCAGTACAGCTGCTCGAGCGCGCACCCAGCGTGACAGATTCCGCGATGCCTGGGGCTGTCCACCATACCCACTTTCGCCCTCCCGGATGCCTACCTCGACGAGCCGGTAGGTCCCCCTCATACCACCCCCATGTGTTGGTCGGCTGACTTCAGCTAGCGTGGCTGAACATGAGGGTCGTATCACATTCCGACGCAATGGACTTGCTCGACTACCGCGCCCTGATCGACTTCTTCGACACCTGCCACCGGCTTCCTCCGGCCCTCACCGCGGACATGTACACGGACGACGGCCACGGGAACGGCCTGCTGTCCCGAGCGGCGTTCGCCACCGGAGGCGGCCTGGGAATCAAGCTGGCGAGCGTCTTCCCTGCCAATACCGATCTGCCCACCGTCCACACCGTCTACGTACTATTCGATCCGGTGAACGGGCAGGAGCGGGCTGTGATAGTCGGCAACGCCCTCACCTGGTTCAAGACCGCTTGCGACTCGGCGCTGGCCGCTCGCCACCTAGTCCGAACCGGTGCTACCCGCCTCCTGATGGTGGGCGCGGGTGCTATGGCGCCTCATCTGATTCGAGCCCACCTGGCCGCCGTACCCGACCTTTCAGAGGTAACGATCTGGAATCGTACCCCTGCCCGGGCCGAAGCTCTGGCCGCCAAGCTATGTGATCTGAACGTGTCGGTCGTGAACGACCTGAGCCGGGCGGTAGCGTCGGCGGACGTCGTCTCTTGTGCCACCATGACGATCGACCCGCTGATCGAGGGCGCGTGGCTCATGCCCGGCACCCACCTCGATCTGGTGGGTTCCTACCTACCCCATATGCGGGAGGCCGATGACGAAGCCCTCACCCGATCCCGCCTGTTCGTGGACTGGCGCGCCTCCGCCTTCGACACCGGCGAGCTCAAGATTCCTACGGAAACCGGGGTCATAACCGCGGACGATGTGATCGGGGACCACTTCCAGCTCGCCTCCGGTGACGTAGCGGGCCGGATCAGCAACGAGGACATGACCCTCTTCAAGAACGCAGGTGGTGGCCACCTCGACCTGATGACCGCCCAGTTCCTGCTAACCAAGCTGTCAGAGGGACAAGTCGGCCACCCAAGATAAGGGCCTTCTTTCACTATGGAATCAGTAGCGCAACCACTGATTCACAGTATCCTGTAACCGGTCGAGTGACCCATGTGGTGGGTGGGCAAAGTGGTACCCTGAATTGTTGCAGGAGGGAGGCGCATGCGCGAAGAGGTCCAAGTTGCAATCGTGGGCGGTGGCGCCATGGGCGTCGGCCTGCTCTATTACCTGGCTCACGAAGGCTGGACCGACACGATTCTCATCGAAAAGGACGAGCTGACTTCCGGTTCCACCTGGCACGCTGCCGGGCTAATTCCTCACTTCATCGGCGATCTCAATGTTGCCAAGGTCCACCGCGACACTGCCGACCTTTACAAGGTGATCGAACAGGAAACCGGCATGCACTCGGGTTGGCACGGATGCGGCGCGGTCCGGCTCGCCAGAAACGACAACGAGGTCGACTGGTTCTACTACGTCAAAGGCATGCTGAGATCTATCGGCGTGGAGTGTCACCTGCTCGGACCCTCGGAGATCAACGAGGTAGCGCCACTTCTCGAGGTGAGACCGGATGTCAAGCTGGGCTTCTGGACCCCGGGCGACGGATGGACGGATCCTTCCGCCGCCACCAATACCATGGCCGTGGGTGCCCGCAACCTCGGGGCCGAGATCAGCCGCAAGAACCGGGTCATCGACATGAACCAGCTCCCCGACGGGCGCTGGGAAGTGATCACCGAGAAGGGCCGGATCGTGGCCGAGCACGCCGTGAACGCGGCCGGCTCCTACACCCCCCAAATCGGGGCGATGGTAGGGCTCGACGTACCGATCGAGTCGGTGATCCACCAATACCTCGTCACTGAACGCATCGAGGAGGTAGCGTCACTCGAGAAGGAACATCCGGTGGTACGGGATCCCCGAGCCTCCTGCTACTACCGCCAGGAGCACGACGGTCTGATCATCGGTCCCTACGAACGGGCCGAGGCCAAGGAGTACGGGGTGGAGGGCATCGATTGGGACCTCACCTTCCACCTCACACCGGTCGAGCTGGATCGCCTGCTCCCCTGGCTGGATCTGGCCGCCCAGCGCCTCCCGTGTTTCGCCGGGGCCGGCATCAAGCAGATCGTTTCGGGACCTATCACCCACACGCCGGACGCCGGCTTCCTGATGGGACCGGCCCCCGGGCTGCGCAACTACTGGTACTGCGCCGGTGCCTCGATCGGCATCACCCAGGGACCAGGCGCGGGCAAGTACCTGGCCCAGTGGATGGTGCATGGCCAGACCGAGGTCAACGTGGCCAATATGGACCCTCGCCGTTTCGGACCCTACGCGCCGGGTCGCTACACGCACGAGCGTTCGATCGACGAGTTTCACGAGATGTACCAGGTGCGGATGCCCAACGAATACCGGGATGCGGGTCGTCCGATGAAGATGACCCCGCTCTATGGCATCCTCGACGCCAAGGGTGCCCGCTGGCAGGAGGTATGGGGTTGGGAACGCGCCATGTATTTCTCACCCGACCCGGAGATCTACTCGTTCCGGCGCTCCTCAGCCCATGACGAGGTCGGCATCGAGGTTCGCGCCATCCGGGAGCGAGTGGGGATCGCCGATCTGACCGCTTTCGCCAAGTTCGAGGTGACCGGCGGGGACGCGGCCGCCCTGCTCGACCGCCTCTCGGCCAACCGGCTCCCGGCCCGGGACGGTGGGATGAGGCTGGTTCACATGCTCACCACCCTGGGAGGCATCGAGACCGAGATGACCATCACCCGCCTGGCGGCCGATCGCTTCTATCTCAACTCGGCGGTGGTCGGCCAGCAGCATGATCTGGATTGGCTCGCCTTCCATATACGGGAGGGTGAGGACGTGACCGTGACGGACGTGACCGACCGCACCGGCATCCTTGCGGTCACGGGACCGCGCTCCCGCGAGGTGCTGGCCGGGCTCACCGAGGCCGATCTTTCGAACCAGGCCTTCCCCTGGCTCACCGGCCAGGAGATCGAGGTGGCAGGAGTGCCTTGTATCGCCCTGCGGGTCTCCTACGTGGGAGAACTGGGCTGGGAGCTGCACCTGCCGCTCGAGCACCTGGTGCAGGCGTACGAAGCCATCCATGAAGCGGGGCAACCCTACGGGATCGTCGACTTCGGAAGCCGAGCCATGAACGTGATGCGCCTCGAGAAGGCTTACAAGGCGTTCGGGTCCGAGCTCACCACCGAGATCACCCCGGTGGAGGCCCGGCTGGGTCGCTTCATCGACTACCGGAAGGATTTCCAGGGCAAGGAGGCCACGGTAGCCCGCCGGGACCAGAGCGAACCGCTCACCATGGTCCTCGTCTACGCCGAGCTGGACGCGGGTGACGCCGACTGCTTGGGGAACGAACCCACCTACGACGAAGATCGCATCATGGGCATAACCACCAGCGGTACCTGGGCACACTCGGTGGGGCGCAGCATCTTGTTCGCCTATGTGGCTCCCGACTTCGAGGCACCCGGTTCCAAGTTCGGCGTGGACGTGATGGATCGGAGGCGGACCGCCACGGTGCTGGCCGAACCGGTCTGGGATCCGCGAAGCGAAAGGTTGAGGGCCTGACATGGCACGGAGACGACGCCGGAGAGCTGGTGGCAGGGCTGCTCGGGTGGCAGCCCGAGCCGCGGGTCCCACGGCTGATGAACGAGCCGTCCGTCCCGGCTTCATTGGTGGCGCCTACACGCCGCTGACCGAGTCGGACATGGAGCGGGTGTACGACACGGCGCTCGAACTGATCGAGGAAGTCGGCATGGGCGATCCGGTTCCCGAGTTCATCGAGGCAGTGACCGGTGCCGGGGGGCACATGGACAGCGATGGAAGGCTGCACTACCCCCGGGCGGTGGTGCAGCGCATCGTGGAGGAGGTAGCCGCCAAGTCCTGGGTGTGGCACGGTCTCGACGAGGACAAGAGCATCGAGCTGTCGGACCGGAAGGTCCATTTCGGTACGGCCGGCGCCGCGGTACTGGTGCTCGACTACCACAACCGTGAGTTCAATCCGTCCACCACCGCCGACCTGTACGATGCCGCCCGGCTCATCGACACGATGGAACACATCCATTTCTTCGTGCGAACCTTGGTAACCCGCGAGCTCGAGACGTCCCGCGAAGTGGACGTCAACACCGCCTATGCCACGATGATGGGCACTAGCAAGCCGCAGGGCACTTCCTTCTTCCGGCCCGAACACGTCCACGAGGTGGTCGACATGTATGACCACGTGCTGGGTGGCAAGGGCGAGTTCCGGCGGCGCCCGTTCGTGGTAGCCAACGCCACCTTCGTCGTACCCCCCCTCCGGTTCGCCTACGAAACTTCCGAGTGCATGGTGGCCCAGATCGAGGCAGGAATGCCCATCAACCTGCTTTCGGCAGGCCAGGCGGGTGCCACCTCTCCCGCCGCCCTAGGTGGGTCGCTCGTGCAGGCCCTGGCCGAATGTCTGGCCGCCCTGACCAGCGTGAACCTCATCAACCCGGGGCATCCCTGCGTGATGGGACTCTGGCCGTTCGTATCCGACCTACGTACCGGTGCAATGAGCGGTGGCTCCGGTGAGGAAGCCGTCCTCAACGCCGCCGCCGCCCAGGTAGCCAACTGGCTGGGTCTGCCCTCCGGAGTAGCAGCCGGAATGGCCGACTCCAAGCTTCCCGACAATCAGGCCGGCTACGAGAAAGGCATCACCACGCTGCTGGCTGGCCAGGCCGGCGCAAATCTGGTGTACGAGTCAGCCGGAATGCTGGGCTCGCTGCTCGGTTTCTCGCTGGAGTCGGTGGTGATAGACAACGACATGCTGGGTTCGGTCAACCGCACTATCCGGGGTGTCGACATCAATGACTTCACCCTCTCGGCACAGGTGATCCGTGACACGATCTCCGGTCCCGGCCACTTCCTCGGGAGCGAACAGACCCTCCATCTGATGCAAAGGGAGTACGTCTATCCAGTGATCGGCGACCGCAACAGCCCCGGCGACTGGCGGGATCAGGGTGCTACCAACGCCGCGGAGCGTGCCCACGAACACGTGAAGAAGGTCATGCGATCCCACTTCCCGACCCACGTCACCCGGGCCCAGGATGAGTGGATCCGGGACAATCTCCCGATCAGGCTTCCGCTCGAGGAGGTGACCGGCCGGGGAACCCGCTGGTAGGCCCGACCGCCCACCGTAACCGCTCCGGGGTGCCACTCGGGAGCGGCCGGCCGGGAGCCATCCCTTGACCACCACGGGTGGTCGAACGTCTACACCGGTGGAGCTGAACGCTCGGCTCTACCTGGTCCTAGGAGCTTTGACCGCGCTCGGACCGTTGTCGGTGGATATGTACCTACCGGCCCTGCCCGAGATAGGTTCGTCGCTCGCAGCCTCCGCCGGAACCATCCAGATGACGGTCACCGCCTTCCTGGCGGGGCTGGTGATCGGACCTCTGGTGATCGGCCCCGTGTCGGACTCGATCGGTCGGCGTCTTCCGATCCTCGTATCACTGGTCGGATATGCGCTGGTCAGCCTGCTACTGGCGATGGCCAGCTCCGTCGAGATGATGATCTGGCTCCGGCTCGCCCAGGCGGCCTGCGGCGGAACCGCTACCTCGCTTGCCCGAAGCATGGTCCGAGACATCCTGTCCGGAGATTCACTAGCCCGAGCTATGTCGATCCTGACCGTGATCATGCTCTGTGCGCCGATCGTGGCACCGTTCCTGGGTGGGCTCCTACTCCTGGTGTCGGGTTGGCGGTCGATCTTCGTGTTGCTTGCCGCAATCAGCGGGATCCTGTTCCTGGCAACCTGGCGGTGGCTTCCCGAAACGCTGACAGCTGAGCGGAGAGTTCCTCTCGACCTGGCCTCCAGCACGCGGGGTTACCTATCGATAGCCCGGTCTCCCGTTGCGATGGCATATGCCGTTTGTAGCGGGGCGGCCGCGGCTGTGCTGTTCGCGTACTTGGCGGCCACTCCATTCATCTACATCGAGTACCACGGATTGGACGAACAGTGGTTCGGCGCCGTGTTCGGCCTCTCCGTTATCGGAGCCTGGATAGCCCAGTGGGTGATCATCCGCTATGTGGAGAGGATCGGGTACGACCGACTGGTCATATTCGGCACGGTTCTGCTGGTGGGACTGGCGGTCGGTTTGCTGTGGACCACTCAGACAGACTTCGGCGGGTTGGCCGGTGTGGTGATCGCCGCGGTGGCGGTGGTTTCCCTCACCCATCTAGTGACTCCCGGCGCTATCGCCGGGGTGCTGGACGGTTTCCCCCACCTCGCCGGTAGCGCCTCCGGTTTTGCCTTCTTCGTCCGCTTCTCCCTGGGAGCGGCCGGAGCCGGCGCGGTCGGCCTATTGAACGACGGTACGCCGAGATCCTTCGGAGTGGTAACAATGGCCTTCTCGATAGTCGCTCTGCTGGCGGCGGCAGTAGCTAAGCGAGCCGCCTCCCGAACATCCTGACGGTGGGAAACAGGTAGTCGTCCCCAAACCGGCTTGGCGGTGGTTGCTAGTCGTCCTTCCCTAGGACCGGCGCATTGCGATCGAACCACGCCCGAACTTCATCGACGAACGCTCTTGCCCCCTCTATGACTTCCCGTGCTTCCGTCTCTCCCAGATTCCTCATCTCCACATAGTCGTAGTCAGCCGTCCGACGCATCTTCTGCAACCGGTTGAGCAGGGCAGCCACCTCAGCAGGAAAATCACTCTGGTGTACTGCCCAGTAATTGAACCGCTTGCTTATTCCTTTGTGAGTCTTAGCTTCCTCTCGATGATACGCAACCACGGACGAGGCGGCATAGAACGCTGCAAAGTAGGCAGCCGAAATAGCAATAGCATCGTAGCCCAAATACTGGTTACCTCTAGCCTGATCCAGTCGATCGTCAGCTAGTGCCAGCAAGAACCGTGCCTCGTCCGTGTGAGTCACAATACCCTTATAGCATGGCGTCGAAAGCTGCGGTAGAACATGGTGTCCCACTTGTCTATCCGCTCGACGTATGAGGGCATCAGAGAGAGGAAGAACCATCTGTCATCACCCAACTGTGGGCGGAGACTCTCACTCAGCCGATCCCATAGCGGGTCCCTTAGCTGACTGATCAGTCCGTGATCTTCTCCGGTCATCACCAGTAGTATGTCGAGGTCCGATTCGTTGTGATGGTCGCCTCGCACCCGAGATCCGTACACCCACACACTGGCCAGCCGCGCACCATAAGCTTGCTTGGCCCGGTCAGCCACCAGCCGGGCCGTCTCCATAGCCTCCTTCCTGGTAGGCCACGGATCAGGGATGGTCGAAATGGTTCGCGGCACGCCTACACCTTAACCCAGAACTCCGATGCACGGGGACCTGATACCGATAGAAGACTACGATCTTGTCAACCCACGACGAGATCGTAGTCTAACTACTCCCACCCATATTGAATAGCTGATTCATCACTACACCTCCAGAACCTTTCCGCGTATGATGTGTGTTCGCCGTATCGGAAACTATGATCTTGAGGGACTAATGCGCCCATAGGGTTGACAGGGGCAAGGCTACTATTCGGTCACCTAGGGGTAAAGCCAGCGAGCCAGTGTAGAGCACTACTCCCAAGGTGAACCTGTCTCCTAGTCTGTCCCGGAGCCAGCCGAGATGGTTGGCGTGACTCGGGCTGGTGGTGGCGGCTGCTTTCACCTCGATGGCCACGATCCTTCCGTCGTATGCTTCACATATGAGGTCGATCTCCCGCCCGTACCGGTCCCGGTACTGGTAGAGCTCCACCCCGATGTCCGACCAGCCACACTGGCGCCTGATCTCATTCACCACAAAGGTTTCGAATAGCTGGCCGCGGGCCGCGTCGGTAGGCCTGGCCAGCGCCCCGGCAGTCCTTCCTAGGAGAGCGGTGGCTAATCCGGTGTCGGTGAGATATACCTTCGGGTGGCGCTTGACCCTGATACCCAGATTCGCCGACCAGGTGGGCAGGGTGGTCACCAGGTGGATCATCTCGAGGTAAGCCAGATAGTCGGTGGTCGTGTTGATGCTGCCGAGACCGACTTGGTCGTGAATGTTGCGGACTACCAGCTGGTTGGCAGTGCGAGTTGCCAGTGCCCGGAGAAGGCGGGGGATCTCCCGAGTTCGGCGCGCCCTGGTCAGCTCGGCCACGTCGCGAGCGACGACCGTGGTGAGGTAGGCGTCGAACCATCGGCCACGGTTTCGATCATCCATGGCCAGCTGCTCTGGATATCCCCCGATACAGACACGCCGGGAATACTCCGCACCATCGATCGGGCAGACTGGCTGGGACCGCAAGGAGTCGGGCTCCTCAAAAGCGGGGTCGACAAAGTGCTCCTCCCCGCCCGCTATCTCGCCCTGGGAGAAGGGGTTCAGCTCGAAGATCGCCAGCCGTCCCGCTAGGAACTCGCTCATGCCAGGAACAGTCAGGAAGTCGGCCGAGCCGGTGAGGAGGAAGCCTCCCGGCGTCCGATCCCGGTCAACTTCCATCTTGATGGCCCGCACCAGAGAGTCCCCACCCCGCTGGACCTCGTCGATGACCACCGGTCGGGGCAAGCCGGCAAGCGAGCCGACCGGATCATTCCGAACGATCCGGAGCAGGTCGTTGTCATCGAGCCCGAGATAGGTCCCGGACGTCGCCAGCCGGCGTGCCAGGATCGTCTTACCGGTCTGGCGGGCGCCCTGGATCATCACCACGCGGAAGGAATTCATGGCATGCCGAATGACGGGCTCGAGATGTCGATCTCTGATGAGGTCCGTCATCTTCACACCTGATGCACAGTCTGATTCTCGGCTATCGCGCGTCCGAGCGGATCTCTAATGCGCGTTCTAGCTGTAGGCTATCGCGCGTTCTGGCGAACTCCTAATGCGCGTTCTGACGGCGTCCGGTTGAGCGATTTAGCAATCTGGACGATCCCAGCCACTACATCCTAAGGAACGGGTTGCTTACTACCCGTGGTCACACCACACGGGAGCGGCGAGGTTTACCATGCGGGGATTCCACCACACGCAACGCTCGACGCCGGAGTAGATGCATGAGAGGCACCATCGTCACGTGCGCGGTCACCGGATCCTCGCACACCCCGACCATGAACAGTGACATCCCCATCACCATCGAGGAACACGTCAGCCAGTCAGTGGATGCGGCTGCGGAAGGGGCCGCCGTGATACATATCCATGCCCGTGATCCGATGGATGGCCGACCGGTGTCGGACCCGGGCATCTTCCGGGAATACTGCACCGGGATCAAGGATGGCTGCGACTCGGTGATCTCGATTACTACCGGTGGTGCGACCGGCCAGACGATAGAGGAGCGCCTGCGGGTGATCGAGATCCTCAAACCCGAGCTGGCCACCTGCAATCTGGGCACCATGAACTACGGGCTCTTCCAGATGATCCCCCGCTTCGAGGGACGCTGGAAGTACGACTGGGAGGAGCCCTATCTCGAGAGCACCAAGTGGGAGCCGTTCGTCAATACCTTCGCCGACATCGAGTACATGCTCACTGTGCTGGCGGCCAGCACCGGATGCCGGTTCGAATTCGAGGCTTACGATGTCGGCCACCTCTACACCCTGGCCTATTTTGCGGACCGAGGCTTGATCGAACCTCCCATCTTCGTGCAGTTCGTGATCGGTACCTTCGGAGGAATCGGACCGGACATCGAGAACGTGGTAGCGATGAAGACGGTGGCCAACCGCCTGTTCGGCCACGACCTGGAGTGGTCGATCCTCGGGGGCGGACGCTTCCAGTTCGATATCGTGACCGCCGGGGCCACCATGGGTGGCAACGTACGGGTCGGCTTGGAGGATGGCATCTACCTGCGGAAAGGCAAGCTGGCCGAGTCCAATGCCGAACAGGTGGCCAAGATCGTGCGTATCCTGCGCGAGCTATCGAGGGAACCCGCCACACCGGCTGAAACCAGAGAACGCCTGGCTCTCAAAGGACTGGCCCGGGTCGCCTTCTGACTCCCAAACAGTGGAACCTAGGCCGACCCCCATACAGAACCAGAGCCTCCGACGCGGGGCCATAACCTCTCCACCTGAGGTTTTCGGGGTAATCGGCACCGGGGTGATCGGGTCGGGATGGGCCACTAGAGCCTTGAGCCGGGGTCTCGAAGTAGTGGCCTGGGATCCGGCACCCGGTGCCGAGCAGCTTCTCAGGGAGGCCATCGATCGGGCCTGGCCCTCCGTCCGGCGGCTGGGCCTCTATCCGGATGCACGGCCCGACCGGATCACCTTCGTGGATCGCCCTGAAGAGGTGTGCGAGGTGGCGGACTTCATACAAGAGTCCGCCCCCGAGAACGAGGAACTCAAGCGGAGACTGCACACCCGCCTCGATAAGGCCACTCCCCCACAGGTCATCATCGCCTCGAGCTCGTCGGGTCTCCTGCCGACCCGGATCGCATCCGGATGCTCCCACCCTGAGCGAATGGTGATAGGGCATCCCTTCAACCCGGTCTACCTGCTGCCCCTGTGCGAGATAGTCGGCGGCGAGCGAACCGCCCGCAGCACCATCGATGGGGCGGTCTCCGTGTACGACTACCTGGACATGTACCCGCTGGTAGTTCGCCACGAGATACCCGGCTACCTGTCCGACCGGCTCCAGGAGGCTCTCTGGCGCGAGATCCTCCATCTGGTGAACGACGGGGTCGCCACCACCGGAGAGTTGGACGACTCCATTTCATACGGTCCCGGGCTGCGCTGGGCCGGTATGGGAACCAACCTCATCTTCCATCTGGCCGGTGGCCTCGGAGGCATGCGCCACATGCTGGAACAGTTCGGTCCCGCCCTTCAGCTCCCCTGGACCAGACTGAAGGCGCCGGAACTCACCGATTCGCTGATCGAGGCCATGGTGGATGGAACAGCCGAGCAAGCAGCCGGCCGGACGGTCGAGAACCTGGAACAGCTGCGTGACGACTACCTGATCGCCACTATGAGGGCGCTCCGCTCGGTGGACATCGGTGCCGGTCGGATCCTGGCCCGCCGGGAGGCTCGACGCTACGGCCAGGAGGCGACCACCTGGTCCGAGGGTGCAGCGGTACCGGCACCGCTCCGGCTGTTCCGGTGCGATGTGGAACCCGATTGGGTGGACTACAACCACCACATGACCGAAGCGGCCTACCTAACCGCCTTCGGATGGGCCTCCGATGCCCTGTTCCGCTACATCGGGGACGACGAGGACTACCGGGCGGACGGCCACTCCTTCTACACCGTGGAAACCCACATCAACTACCTGCGGGAGGCGACCGGTGATGATTCGCTGCGCTTTGCTACCCGGGTGGTGGGACTCGACAGCAAGCGCCTCCACCTGTATCACGAGATGTTCCGGGCCGGGACGGACGAGTTGGTGGCGGTAACCGAGCAGATGCTGCTCCATATGGATACCACTACCGGGCGGCCGGCACCCATCCGGGGGCTACCGGCCCGTGCCCTCCGAGCGATCCGGACCGCGCATCAGGACCTGCCGACCCCGGAACATCTGGGTCGGGTAATGGCCACCAAGGGCCGGTAGATGGACTTCGGGCTGACCACCGAGCAGGAAATGATCGTGGAGGTGGCTCGCCGGTTCACCGAGACAGAGCTGTTCCCCTACGAGGAAGAGGTGGAGCGATCCGGGCGGGTGCTGGCGGAGCTGGTGGACCGGATCAGATCCCGTTCTATCGAGGCGGGTATCTATGCGGCCAACATGCCCGTGAAGTACGGCGGGGCCGGCCTAGACCCGCTCACGCTAGCCCTCGTGGAACGCGAGCTGGGCGCCGCCTCGTACGCCTTGCAGTACATCGTGGCCCGCCCGTCCAACATTCTGCAGGCCTGCCGGGGCGAGCAGGTGGACCGCTACCTGTTACCCACCGTCCGGGGGGAACGGGTCGAGTGCCTGGCCATGAGCGAACCCGATGCCGGATCGGACCTGCGAGGAATGAAGTGTACGGCGGTGCGGGACCGGGACGGCTACGTCATAAGTGGAACCAAGCATTTCATCAGCCACGCGGACTTGGCTGACTATGTGATCCTGTTCGCTGGCACGGGAGAGGAGGCCAGTCCCCGGGGGCCGCGCAAGCAGATCACTGCCTTCCTCGTGGACATGGATACCCCGGGTTTCGAAGTCCAGCCCGGATATCGCGCAGTTTCCAACCGCGGCTACCACAACTTCGTGCTCGCCTTCGACGGGTGCCGAGTTCCGGAGTCAGCGGTTCTGGGAGAGCCCCACCAGGGTTTCGCAGTAGCGAACGAGTGGCTCGGATCCACCCGGCTCCAGGTGGCCGCCGTGTGC
The DNA here is from genome assembly GCA_965200835.1 of Acidimicrobiia bacterium. GTDB lineage: Bacteria > Actinomycetota > Acidimicrobiia > Spongiisociales > Spongiisociaceae > JAPPFW01. The sequence goes on along the minus strand of OZ241390.1, from coordinate 2,154,188 downwards.
CTCGGTCGAGCAAGGCGCGCCCTGCAGCTAGCCACCGACTGGGCGGTAGCACGAACCCAGTTCGGGAAACAGATCGGCAAGTTCCAGGGTGTGTCGTTCAAACTGGCGGACATGCAGACCCGCTACCAGGCAGCCGAACTGCTCACCCTCCAAGCCGCCTGGAAGGACGGCCAGGGCATGATGACCAGCGCCGATGCCGCCATGGCCAAGCTCTATGCCAGCGAGATGTGCCAGTTCGTGACGGACGAGGCCATCCAGATCTTCGGGGGAATGGGTCTGATGGACGAACTTCCTCTAGAGCGGCTCTGGCGAGACACCCGGGTCGACCGCATCTGGGATGGCACCTCCGAGATCCAGCGCCACATCATCGCTCGCTCCCTGCTCCGACCCCTGGGCGGATGACCGGAGCACATCGCAGTCTGGAGAGGCTGCTCGAACCTCGTTCCATCGCCATGATCGGAGGCGATGCGGCCCTCCAAGCCGTCCTCCAATCCGAACGGTTGGGTTTCGAGGGAGCTATCTGGCCGGTGCATCCCACCCGCCGCTCCATGGCGGGTCACACGGTCTACCGATCCCTAGCGGACCTGCCCGGTGCGCCAGATGCTGCCTTCGTAGCGGTCAATCGCTGGAAGACTGTCGAGCTGGTGCCACAACTGGCGGAGCTCGGGTGCGGCGGCGCTGTGCTCTACGCCTCGGGATTCGCCGAGTCGGGAAAGCACGGCGCCGAGCTGCAGGAACAGCTGGTGGCAGGTCACGGCATGCCACTGATCGGACCTAACTGTTACGGCACGATCAATGCCTTGAACGGGGCAGCGCTGTGGCCGGACGTCCATGGCTGCCGGCGGGTGGATCGGGGACCGGCCCTGATCAGCCAGTCGGGCAACATCGCCCTCAACCTCACCATGAACGACCGGGGGGTGGACTTCACCCATGTGATCGCGCTGGGCAACCAGTCGTCGGTGACCGTCGAGGAGTGCCTGCAATACCTGGCCGAGCGTCCCGAAGTGACCGCGGTGGGGATCTACCTCGAGTCGATCACAGATTCGGTGGCCTTCGGGAAGGCAGCCCTGGCCTGCCACGAGAGCAACACACCGGTGGTGGTTCTCAAGACCGGGCGCACCGAGGTAGCTGGACGGATCACCGAGTCCCACACCGCCGCCCTCGTGACCCCGGCCGCCGCCTACGACGCCCTGTTCGAACGGTACGGCGTGGTATCCGTCCACACTCTCCCCCAGTTCGTGACCACCCTCGGTTTGCTCGGAACGATCGGGACCCTTCGTGGGAACCGCTTGGTCTCCCTGTCATTTTCGGGGGGCGAGGCCGCCCTGGTGGCGGACCGGGCGGTGGGCTACCCGGTGGTGTTCGACCCCTTCGCCCCCGAACAGGCCGCCCGAGTTCGAGCCACCCTGTCCGACCTGGTAACCATCAACAACCCCCTCGATTACCACACCTTCATCTGGGGAGATGCCGTTGCACTGGAGCGGTGCTTCGTGGCGGTGCTGGACGGTCCCTTCGACGCCGCCCTGCTGGTGATCGACTGGCCGGCAGCCGGGAACGATGACTCTGCCTGGTGGCCCACCCTGGATGCGTTCGCCCGGGCTACCTCCCGGACCGGCAAACCGGGAGTGATCGCCGCCAGCCTGACGGAGAACCTGCCCTCACGCATCCGCGAATACGCCCAGGCAGCAGGTCTAGGGGTGGCCTATTCGATCGACGAAGCATTGACCGGACTCGCCGCGGCTGCCCTGATCGGTAACTGGTTCGCCAGCGAGGCCCCACCACTGCATCTTCCGCCGGGAAATTCCGCGCCGATAGCCACCCATCGAATCCTGGACGAGCCGTCGGCCAAGGCACTGCTGAGAGCCGCCCGGATCCGGACACCCGATGGGGTGGTGGTGAACAACGACGACCCAGAAGCTGTCGACGAGGTGGTGGCCGATCGTGCCTTCCCGCTGGTAGCCAAGCTGGTCGGGGTCGCCCACAAGACCGATCGGGACGGGGTGATCACCGGCATCCATACTCCCGACCAGCTGGCCCTGGCCATCCAGCGCCTGGGTGGTGGAACCAGACCGCTGCTGGTGGAGGAGCAGATCACCGCCGGAACCGAGCTGCTCGTATCGGTGCGACGCGAAGAACCGGTTGGGATCGTGGCCACCGTGGGAGCCGGTGGAACCATGGTGGAGCTAATCTCCGATAGCACCACCCTCCTGCTGCCCGCCCTAGCGCCGGTGCTTCACCAGGCAGTGAGCCGTCTCGGCATCGGAAGCCGGCTGCTGGCCTCCGGAGGTAACCCGCGGAGCTCGACGGGTATGCTCAACGCGGTCATCTACCGACTCCTCGACGTGCTCGACCGGCACCCCGAGGTGGTCGAGATCGAGATCAATCCACTCATAGTCACCCCCGACTCGGCCTGGGCGGTCGATGCTCTCGTCACGACCTCTGCGCCGGTTGGATGAAGTTGTCACACCCACACTGCATAATGTGCATTAGCCGCATACACCATCGATCCGCGACCGGCGTCGAGCGGATCGGGGCGGGGATCATCTTGTCCGGGCCGCCCTCATAGGGATATGAGAACGCGCCCGGACCACCGGAGGTGGTGGCTGGGGAAGGGCCGCAGGGTCGGGCGAGCGGGTGGCCGATTTTCGCGTTCTGGTGGGGAGCCGGGAGTGACGAACCGGGGCTGGACGGGAAAAGGTGGACTTGCCGGGCCGGGAGGGGATGACCCGGGCGTGAGCTGATCCGCCTACTGCGAAAGGTGTCATGTCCGGCCGAGGACTTACCAGGGCGGGTGGCCTATACACTCCGGGGTGATGAGCGGATCGATTCATGCCGTCCGGAGGGGAGTGACCCTCGAGGTGACCCTGGACCGGCCGAAGGCGAATGCCATCGATGCTGCCACCAGCCGGGCGTTGGGTGACCTCTTCTCTTCGTTCCGGGACGATCCCCAACTCAGGGTGGCGATATTCACCGGTGCGGGGACCCGATTCTTTTCTGCCGGATGGGACCTAAAGGCAGCCGCCGCCGGTGAGCAGTACGACAGCGACTACGGAGCGGGTGGATTCGGTGGGTATCCGGAGCTACCCGGGTTGTACAAACCGGTCATCGCCGCGGTCAACGGCATGGCGGTGGGCGGAGGGTTCGAGCTTGCCATATCAGCCGACCTGGTAGTGGCCGCCGACCACGCCACCTTCTTCCTCCCGGAACCAGCGGTGGGAGTCATCTCCGATGTGGGAACCGTCCGGCTTCCCAAACTACTCGCCGCACCGCTGGCCACCGAAGTCCTGAAGCCGGACGCCGTCTCAGCGCCGCCGAGGCGCTGAGCCAGGGCCTCGTCAATCAGGTGACCTCCGGCGCCGGGCTGATGGACGCCGCCCGGTCCCTGGCCGACCGGATCATCGCCAACGCCCCGCTGGCAGTGGCAGCCATCCTGGACATCCGGCGCAGGACGGCCAGTCTGACCGTCGAGGAAGGGTTGGCCCTGTTGCGTTCCGGGAAGGTGAAGTCATACACGCGGATGCTGGCTTCCGAGGACGCGGTCGAGGGCCCCCGAGCGTTTGCGGAGAAACGCACTCCGATGTGGAAGGGACGGTGAGCACGGGCGCCCTGCGTTCATGAGCTGTGGCTGACAAATCGTTGCTGACCTCGTGGCCTGGCCATCACGCAGGCTGCCCTGGCTAGGCAATCCGGGTTCTGCCCGCTGGCAACTGCTATCATGTGAGCAGACGGAAGCCGGGGATCCCTCCCCGCAGTCATCCTTTCCGGCCAGCCTGGTCGGAGGCCCGAGCCCCTCGCTTGCCTATCCCTATAGGTGGTGTATTGCCATGAACACCCATGCCAAGTTCCTCGACACCTCTGCGCCCGGTACCGCTACTCGTACCGTATTCGGCGCGTGGGGCCTGCTGTCCGCCATCCTCTTGGTGATGCTGGGAAATGGAGTATTGAATCCTCTGATCGGTGTGAGGGCCGAGCTGGAGAGATTCTCGACCACCACCACCGGGCTGATCCTGGCCTCCTACTATGTCGGATTCCTGGCCGGTGCCTCGGTGGCGCCCCGCCTCGTCATTCTGGTGGGACACATCCGGGTGTACGCGGCGCTAGCTTCGCTCGCCTCCACCGCCACCCTCGTCCATATCGTCTCCGCCTCTCCCGTAGTGTGGAGCGGGGCGCGCCTGGTTACCGGATTCTCCATGTGCGGCCTCTACATCGTGGCGGAGAGCTGGCTCAACGATGCCGCCACCAACCGTACCCGTGGTCGCCTGTTAGCCGCCTACATGGTGGTGTTGATGGGTGGGATGGCCCTCGGCCAGCTGCTGCTCACCGTCGCTGATCCGTCCGGAATCATCCTGTTCGTGATCGCCTCTGTCCTGATTTCGGTGGCGGTGATCCCGATCACGCTCTCGACCGCTCCAGGACCTCGGTTGCCCATCCCCAACCGGCTCCCGGTCAGGCGGCTCTGGCACACGGCGCCGGCCGGCCTGATAGCCGCGGTGGGCCAGGGTATGGGGGTGGCCGCTCTGCTTAGCCTTGCCGCCGTGTACGGGGCTCGGGTGGGTATGAGCGTCGACCGCATCGCAGTGTTTCTCACCAGTGCCATCTTCGGAAGCGTGGTGTTGCAGGGACCGATCGGAACCATCTCCGATCGGGTAGGGCGGCGCCGGATGATCATAGCGGTCGGGCTTCTGGGAGCCGGTTCATGCCTGGTGATGGTGTGGGCAGCACCGGCGACCTGGTGGATCCTGATCATCTCGTTCCTGGTAGGCGGGATGACCCTTCCGATGTATCCATTGGCCCTCAGTCACATCAACGATCGTGTACCACCCGGATCGGCGGTGGGGGTGAGCAGTGTGGTATCACACGTCACCGGGGTGGGGGCCATCGTCGGGCCGATCTGTGCCGCTCTCGTCATGGAAGGTATGGGGCCGGACGGACTGTTCTGGTTCATCGGGGTCGTCTACGCCGGGATTGCCGCCTTCGCCTATCTACGCTTGGCCACCAATGACGGAGTACCCATGAGAGACCGCCGGGCCTTCACCATGGTGCCGGCGAGAGCAGGAACCGTCATCCTGCAAGCCGCCCGGCGGGTGCGCCGCCCCGGGGAGCGGGGTCGAGCCAACCGACGTGCGGCCGGGACTAAGAGGCGGACGGCTTCCAATTGAGCGTTCATGACTTCATCATCGTCGGCGGCGGATCTGCCGGATGCGCGCTGGCCGCCCGGCTGAGCGAAGACCCCTCCAACCGGGTCCTGGTGATCGAAGCCGGCCGCCCGGACTACCGGTGGGACGTCTTCATCCACATGCCGGCTGCGCTCACCTATCCGATCGGATCCCGGTTCTATGACTGGGGTTACGAATCGGAACCCGAGCCTCATATGGGCGGCCGGCGTATCTATCACGCCCGCGGGAAGGTCCTGGGGGGTTCCAGCTCCATCAACGGGATGATCTTCCAGCGAGGTAATCCGCTGGACTACGAGAAGTGGGCCGGCCAATCTGGAATGGATCACTGGTCGTACTCCCATTGCCTGCCGTACTTCAAACGGCTGGAGACCACCACCGCCGGTGCCGACCCGTATCGCGGAGGATCGGGACCGCTGATCCTCGAACGGGGACCCGCCGACAACCCCCTGTTCAGGGCCTTCTTCGGGGCCGGCCTCCAGGCAGGACTCCCCTCGACCGAGGACGTGAACGGCTACCGCCAGGAAGGATTGGCCGCCTTCGATACCAACCGCTATCGAGGACGGCGTCTCAGCGCGGCCCGCGCCTACCTGCACCCGGTAATGCGACGCCCCAACCTCCGAGTAGTCACCCGGGCGCACGCCACTCGGATCCTCTTCCGGGGTACTCGGGCAACCGGCGTGGAGTATCGCCACCGGCGGCGCTTACACCGCGCTTACGGCGCAGAGATAATCGCCTGCGGCGGGGCGATAAATACCCCCCAGTTACTGATGCTCTCCGGGCTCGGGCCGAGCCGCCACCTAGAGGGTCTGGATATCGAGGTGGTAGCCGACCTTCCGGGTATGGGCCGCAACCTGCAGGATCATCTCGAGGTATACATCCAGTACGCTTCGAAGAAACCGGTCTCCTTGCAGCCTCAGCTCGCCTGGTGGCGGAAACCCTGGATCGGTCTCCAGTGGCTGTGCCGCCGCGGTCCGGGAACCAGCAATCACTTCGAGGGCGGTGGCTTCCTGCGTAGCAATGACCGGGTTGCCTATCCCAACCTGATGCTCCACTTCCTGCCCATTGCCATCCGGTATGACGGATCGGTGCCGGCCGGGGGACACGGCTATCAGGTGCATGTCGGCCCCATGTATTCCGACTCGCGGGGCTTCCTCTTCCTCAAGTCCAACGATCCGTTCGACAAGCCCGGGCTGCAGTTCAACTATCTATCCACAGCCACCGATCGGCGAGAATGGGTGGAGGCAGTCCGCTGCACGCGCCACCTGCTCAACCAGCCTGCCTTCGACGAATACAACGGAGGGGAGCTGTCGCCTGGCGCCAGAGTGCGAACCGACGAGGAGATCCTCGCCTGGGTCGCCAGCGACGCTGAAACCGCCCTCCATCCGTGTGGCACCGCCAAGATGGGGACCGATGATCAGGCGGTCGTGGAGCCCGCGTCGATGCGGGTGCACGGGGTCGCGGGCCTAAGGGTGGTGGACGCTTCGGTAATGCCGAACATCACCAACGGAAACATCTATGCCCCGGTGATGATGATCGCAGAGCGGGCGGCCGACATGATCCTCGGCAACCAGCAACTCCCCCCCGAAGAGGTCGACTGGTACCGGCATAGCTAGCCGCGTGTGCCGTACTGACCGGCCGTTGGTCGGGCGTGCCGGTCGTGCTCCGAAACCGGGCTGAGCCGTTACTCCTCCGGACAGCCGCTCAGATAGTCGATGGCCGGCTTGACACCCAACCGGTAACGAGCCACCTGCCCGCCCTCCATCTCGAAGTAGATCCGGTAGTTGGAGTCGTAGTCGTCGTTGGGTACGAAAGCCATCGCTTCGCCACCCTCCACGGCCTCGTTGGCGGCCTGGATGTTGTCCGGATAGACCTTCTCCAGGTCTTCCGCCGAAGTACCGATCCTCACTCCTGACCTGGTTCCGAGCCCACTGGGAGAGTCGATCTCGATACGGACGATCTGGCCGTCCACCACCATGGCTGCTACTCCAGGCAAGGCCGTTCCGGCGGTTACGTAATAACAACTACCGGTGGCCTGGCGGCCGAAGTCCTGGCGGAGCTCCGCTCCTAATTCTGCGGTTGCTTCATCGACCGACATTCCAATGCGCATCGGCCCGAGAGCTCGCAGGGTGGCCACCACATCGACTATTTCGACCACCTCCTGCGACTCGGGCTCCACCACCTCAGGAGTGGTGACAGCTGTTCCCTGGTCGACACTCTCCCCGACGTTCTGGGTTTCCCCGCTGGTATCGGTCTGGACCACCATCTCCTCGGAATCGGAGGACATAGCCGCGGTAGTGGTAGTGGTGAAGTCATCCGACTCGCCGTTAGCCGATGTCACGGGGGACGTGGTTCCAGACGCCTCGGTCGTCACCGCCGACTCGTCGTCGCCACCACACGCCGACGACACCAGCATCACCAGTCCAACCAAGAGCGTTACCGGTCTCCTCATGGCTACTCCTTCAAGACGACGGATGACCAACCTCGTGCGGAGAAATCTGACTCCGGTCCGTACCCATCAGGCGTACGCAACAGAGCTAAGCCTACGGCGGAACACTCCTGTTTCTGGGGATTTCGCGGCCTGTTTAGCACGCCCCAAAGGAAGTTCAGAGGGTTAGATCCATCGATGAGGTAGCACTCCGGCAGAGGGACAGCCACCGGCTGGCAGCGCCAGGCTATCCAAGGTGGGCGCTACTGGGATCGAACCAGTGACCTCTGCCGTGTGAAGGCAGCGCTCTCCCGCTGAGCTAAGCGCCCGCTCGTAGGCGAGATTGTAGCCTTGTTCGGCCACCTCATGTCCGGCCTACCAACCGCGAGGGGCGCATGAAACGGAGATGGAATATCATCCCACCCGTGTCTGCACCAGACTGCACTGACGATCCCGAACCGGCCGTACCTGACCGTAAGCCGACCAGAGACAGCCCGGTCGACCACGATAGAACCTCCAGACTCACTCGGAAAGCCTTCGAAAAGGTGGTGGAGAAGACTCTCGCCGACCTGCCGGTCGAAATCGAAAATGTCATAGTGCTTGTCGAGGAACGGGATCCCGACGGAGGGGGCCTACTGGGATTGTACGAGGGTATCCCGTTGCCTGCCAGAGGTATGGACTACGTGGGTGTGCTACCCGATCGGATAGTCCTATACATGGACACGCATCTGGCTCTCGGACTCAACCGCTGCGACCTCATCGAGGAAATACGGGCTACCGTGCTACACGAAATAGGTCACCACCTCGGATTGGACAACCAAAGGCTCGACCAGCTCGGGTGGGCGTAGGCGTCTCGACCTCGAGGAGGCAAAGGCGTTGAGTCTCAGCCCCGCCTGGTCCGTCGAATCCCGGCGGTCTTCAAGACATCCGGGGGAACGCCGCCTTCCCGCCATGCGCTGTAGGAAATACCCTTACGCTCCGAATACGAAGCAGCTGCCGCCACGAAGTCGGCCTCCAACGCCTCATGGTCGATGGAGTCATCGATCATCTTCAGCTTGTCCTCGACGTTGAAGCGCTGCTGTATCAGCTGTAGTCGCTTCAACGAGTTGCTCTCGGCTTCTATCTGGTCTGCCAGCCGGTCAAACCGCTGCTGCAAGGACGCACGGGTAGCCGCGCCACGCGGCTTCTTCCTGGATAGGGCATCCAGATAAGCCCTTACCGTGCGCGCCTCCCTCCTACCCTTCGCAAGAGCCGCCTTGTGATCTTCGCTCAAGGCCATCGATCTTCCCTTCTGTCTCGCGAGCTCTTCTGAGGCTGGGTCTCTCGGAAGATTCGCTCGACTGTTCGTAGAACCGTCCGCGATTATATCGGAACAGTTGCCATACTATGTCATTCCTGGCAGCCATCACCAACCAAAGAAGCGGCGTGATGGCCCGATAAACAGCACCTCGAACGTGCCTCCAACCGTATTCAGGCCGGGACGTGACGTGGGCGCTACAGGAATTGAACCTGTGACCTCTTCCGCGTCAAGGAAGCGCTCTTCCCCTGAGCTAAGCGCCCTGCGTGAAGGTGATCCTGCTATTACGCAGAAGCTCCCCACCCAGACGAGGCGACGACCGGAATCGAACCGGTGTAACAGCTTTTGCAGAGCTGCGCCTAGCCACTCGGCCACGTCGCCTGATGTGGTCACGGACCGTACCTACCACAACACCGTCCCCGGCGAACCTGAGGTGCCGCAGGTACCGGTACCGAGCCCGGAGCGGAAGACGGGACTCGAACCCGCGACCTCAACCTTGGCAAGGTTGCGCTCTACCAGCTGAGCTACTTCCGCGTCGACTGCATTCTAATGGTAGGCGACAGTCTACCGGCAACTGCCGTTCATGTCACTGTCCTGAGGAGCCGAAGCCCTTCACTCCTCGGGACGAGCTGTCGAGACTCTCCACCACGGCCACCCCGGCGATCAGCACCGGGACCACCACCAGCTGAGCGATCCGATCGCCGCGCGCAATGTCCACCCGCTGCCTTCCCAGGTTCACGAGTACCACCCGGATTTCACCCCGGTATCCGGCGTCTATCAAGCCCGGCGAGTTAACCAGCCCCACCCCGTATCGGGATGCCAGACCACTTCTAGCCATGACTAGACCGGCGTGGCCGGATGGAATCGCCAGGGCGACGCCCGTGCCCACCGTAACCCGTTCTCCCGGTTCCAGTTGCACCGGATAGCGGGCCCGCAGGTCCAGGCCGGCGTCATCCTGGTGAGCCCGGGTGGGCGTAGGTAGTTCATTATCGAGCTTGAGCACGTTAAGATCCATGTTTCCAAATCTAGAGCACAAGGCGAATCGGGGGCTCGTGTAGCCGGGCGGAGTACGGCAACCAGGAGAGAACCGGCCCCGAATGGTCCCCATTAGATCCGAGCACCCAAGCCCAGTCGCGTCCTTCCGTCCGGAGACACGTACGGACATTTTCGCACCGTCCTTCAGATCGATTCTGGCCCGTCCTGAACCGGGCCGTCATTGGCTGAAGATCTCATGGCGGCGCTATCGATCGAGATACCAAGACCCTGAACGCAGTGGCCTGGCACGCTTACTTCCGGCCTGGCGTCATCGGCCAGGCCTCTCCAAGCCGTTGCTCGACAGCCTCCTGATCGAGAGGAGAACTTCGACCCCTGCTCCCGACCTGCGACACACCGGAAGTGAGTCCGGCATCGCCGAGGTGTTACCCAGCGAAGCCGTCCGGAGCGCCTCGCCAAGTGTTACCGAACCAGCCGACCTACCGACCCCTGCTGGATCGAGCGGACCGGCGGCGGCGGTTGCAACCGTGGCGCCAGCCGTCGGCACTCGGAGAGCCGTCACCGCGGTCGACGCTGCAACTCCGACTTCATCGAGTACCCAGTTTCCTCTGCCCTCATCCAGAGAGATCCACCGAAGCCAGGTGCTTCCAGTCGCAAGTCCTGGAGATAGCTTCTCGCTGGCTGCGGTGCTCGGTTTTGGAACCCACGAGCGAGTATTCGCCAGCGATCTGGTGCTCAGTAACGGCTCTACTTCGGCCAACGACGATCCTTGGGCCGATCTGCTGTCGCTCGGGGCGGTCACCGACGAACCCAAACGTTCGGGTGCCAATACGGGAGACTCGGTAAAGCTGCTCTGGGACGCCACAGCGGATGCAGAAGTCGATAGGGGCTTGCTAGCGGATCAGATCAGCGAGTCCGGAGTGCCCCTGGGCTCGACTCGTCGGATGAGGTGGTCATGGGTGGCAGGCGGCGTGCTGCTGGCTGTCCTGGTCACCGCGACCGTGAAGGTAGTCAGCGACCTTCCGCAGCGCGGAGCAGCTGAGCGCAAGGACCAATACTCGGTGGCCGCCCAGCAGCTATCGGTTTCCCTCACACCGATCGAACAGTCTTTCGATGCTGATGGGCTCCTGAGCAACGCCGGGTTGTCCAGCCTCACCGGGGATCTCAACCGATTGGACGGAGCAGCCCGGACGGCCGCCATGCTGGCTGCCGAACAGCTACCCACCGCTCCCATCATCGGATCGGAACTGCTGGTAGAGGAATTGGGCCCGCCGAGGACCCTCCTGGAGTCTGCATCACACCGAGCCGCCAACGTTGGGGAGCGGATGGGCGATGCCATCGACTACTCTCTGGCCCTGCTGGGCGCGTTCGACCTGCCCGCTCTTCCTGCCCAAGCATCCCAGGCGGATGTAGACCGGATAGCGGAGCAACTGAGCTTCTCCATCGCCGAGACTCGCATGGAGCTGGCCGAGCTCCCCGACGACCCGTTCTTCGTAACCTTCCGGCAGCAGGCATCCGACACGATGACCATGGTGGAACAAGCCCAGGCCGATTACATCACCGCCCTGCGGGTAGGCAATACGGCCTCGGCCTCCCAGGCAAGCCTGGTTATACAGGAGTCCATCGCCAGTATGAGAGAAGGCCTCCGGCCCCCGCTCGAAGAGGTCCGCACCTGGGCTTTGGGTCAAATTGCCGAGATCCGGACCACCGTGACCGATCTCGAATTGCAAGTCGGCGCGTGACTCGAAACGGGAGCTCAGGCCGCCGGTTTGCCCGGAAGTTGAGTACCCGCTTCTCCGACCGGTATCTCGATCAGCTCTCCCACCACTATCACGGCTGATGACCGTTCGCGGATAGCGCGGATTGCCCGGACGGTGGCCCGGACATCACCGCCGGCGGGAGTGTAGGCCGCGGCTATAGACCACAGGGTGTCACCCGGTCGTACCACATAGGATACGGTCGGTGCCTGACCACGATCCGCTCCGGCCTCGGGCAGTACCAGTATCAGCAATAGCCCGGCGATGAGGAAAGCAGTCAATCCGACCCTGGCGACCGTTCGGGCTTTTGGATCGGACCTCCGGGCGGATAGCGGCGCATCAGGTTTGTCGCCGATCCGGTAACCCGGCTCCCGACCGTGTTCCGGCGCACCCTCTCTCCGGTCCGCAACCAGAACCAGGTGGGAACGCGGTGCACCGATCCGATCGGTCTCGCTCAGTTGGTCTGCTCGGTAGCGGATGAGGCTGGACCTCTGTGCCACCTGCCTATACCTTCGATGTTCTTCCAGACTTATCACAACTACCTCCTCAACCTCCCGGCCTTCGGTACCCGTTCCCCGCACTTGGGCGGGAAGCGAACGTATGTTCGGACTGGGTAAGGAACAATAGCGAACAGACGTTCGGTCTGTCAAGGTATTGCTAGGGGCTGTCAGCAGGAGCGCGAGCAGGGAGGCCTTGCCGGGACGACAAGACACCAACACACGAACATATGTTTGTATAGTGGAGGAGGTGGTGGGGTGGGTCGGCCACCCGAAAACGATGAGAGGAGGTCATGCGGTGGACAGCACCGGTAACCGCTTGCTCGCTGGCGCCCGGCCTGACCCGGACGACCTGCGACCCAGGCAACGGCAGATCCTGGAGCTGATCAAACAGGTGGTGGCAACCCGGGGCTATCCACCCTCGGTCAGGGAGATAGGCGAGCACCTGGGGCTCCGGTCCCCTGCCACGGTTCATAGCCACCTGACCGCACTGGTGAAGGCCGGGCACATCAGGCGCGATTCGACCAAGCCCCGCGCGATCGAAGTAGTGGGACTCGAACGGGAAACGGATCACACCGATAGGCCAACCCGGTTGGCACCTACCCGAGAGGTACCACTGGTCGGACGCATCGCAGCCGGATCTCCCATCCTGGCGGAGGAGCAGGTGGAAGATGTGATTCCCCTGCCGGAGTCACTGGTCGGATCGGGAACCCTGTTCATGCTGGAGGTGTCCGGCGACTCGATGATCGAGGCCGGCATTCTGCACGGCGACTTGGTGGTCGTCCGTCGCCAATCGGTTGCGGAGAACGGCGAGATAGTGGCCTGCCTGGTCGATGGCGAGGAAGCGACCGTAAAGCGGCTCGAAATGAGGCGGGACGCGGTAATCCTCCACTCCGAGAATCCGGCTTACGAACCGATGACCTTCACCTCGGGAGTCGAGATACTGGGAAAGGTAGTGTCGTTGATCCGCCGGATAGCCGGATCAGGCGCGCGGCTCAGTAAGGGATATCTCCGCTGAAGGGATATCTCCGCTGAAGACGAGCGTGGCCGGACCGCTGATCCACGCCACCTCATCGATCAAGTCGACCCCAAGAGTCCCTCCGGGAAGTTCCACTTCGGTGGTGTGTCCGGATAGTCCTTTCCTCTGTGCCACCGCCGCCACCGCGGCCGCCCCCGTGCCGCAGGCGAGGGTCGCACCTGCTCCCCGCTCCCAGACTCTGACTCTCCATCCGTTGCTGATAGGCGCAGCCAGTTCGACGTTCACCCCGGACGGGAAGAGCGGATGGTTCTGGAGGGCCCTTCCTACCGCCGCCAGGGACACCTCCTCGAGCATGATGGGATCCGGAAGGAGAGCGACCGCGTGGGGATTGCCGACATCTACCGTGGTGAAGTACCGACCCTCGTACTCTGCTCTTCCGTCGACGCGGAAGGCGCCGAGCTCCACCCGGATAGTGCTGTCGTCTATTATCTCGGCCCGATTGAGGCCGGTGGCGGTCCTGATAGTGAACGCCCTGCCGTCGGGCCATCCTCGCTCGTATACATACCGCGCCACGCACCGGAGGCCGTTCCCGCACATTCCGGCCACCGACCCATCGGCGTTCCAGTAACGCATCCGGGCGACCGCCTCCGGACCGTCCGATCTGGTGACCTGCAACACGCCGTCGGCACCGATGCCGGTGCGGCGATGGCACCATCGCCGGATCTGATCGGAGGAGGGAGCCACACTCTCCACCAGCACGAAGTCGTTTCCCAGACCCTCCGCCTTCACGAACTGCACAGCTGCCCCTCCTCGATCGCGCGGCAGGCACTTCTGAACCTGACTTCGGGATCCTCGCTCCAGGCCAGCCACTTGATCCTGGGATCCCTCCCAAAATAGGTCCGCTGGCGCCTCGCCAGGGCCATGGTTGCCCTAAACGTATCCGCCTTCCCCTGTTGCAGGTCGACTTCGCCCCGGACCACCGGCCGCAGCTGGCGGTATCCCACCGCCTGCGACGCATTGGCTCCCATTCGGCCCGCCAGTCCGGCCACCTCCTCGAGGAGACCGGCGCTGAGCATGGCGTCGATACGGATCCTGACCCGATCAGCCAGGCTCTCCCCCGGATCCACCCCGACCGCTACGAAGGGTACCTGGGGTACGTAGTCCCGTACTCGCTCGGCCGCGGCGCCGGTGGCACGCATCGCCGGTGTGCCTCCGCCCAGCCGTACTACTTCCAACGCCCTCCGGACCCGTCGCATGTTTGCCAGGTCCAAGTACTGACCGGCCTCCGGATCGGATGCCAGCAGCTCGGCAAGAACCCGGGTGTCTGGCAATGAGTCCACCTCGATGCGGACGGCCGGATCGAACGGCGGGAACTCCAGGGGGTCGACCAGCGCCCGGAAGTACAGTCCCGAGCCGCCCACTATCACCACCGGCGCCTCCCGGGACAGCACCTCTTCCAGAACCCGGCGCCCGGTGCGCTGGAACTCGGCCACCCGGTAGTCCACCTCGGGTGGGACTAGGTCGATCATGTGATGGGGTAACTCGGCCCGCTCGGCCAGAGAAACCTTGGCGGTACCGACGTCCATGCCGCGGTACACCTGCATGGAATCCACCGAGAGGATCTCGGCACCCCATCGCCGAGCGATCTGAATGGACAGTTCGGTCTTGCCCGAGGCGGTCGGTCCCAACACCGCCATTACCGGCGGAAGGTCTGGTGAAAGCCGGACGGTGGCCCTTTCCGATCGGCCGGGCCTCGCCAAGATCGCCCGGGGCCTCTCAGGCGGGAGTACCCACCAGGTAGTGGGTCATGGCGCGCTCGATCACCAGTTCCATCAGGCTTCCGGCTTCGAACGTTCCCGCTACGTGGGCGATCTTGTTGCCGCGGGTCCGCGTGGTAGCGACCCGCGGATCTTTCTTGGACGGCCCCTCGACCATGACCTCCATCCGCTGACCCACATGGCGCTGGTTCTGTTCGGCGCTGATGGCCGTCTGGAGCTCCACCAACCGCCTGAACCTCTCACGGGCGACCTCGAGCGGAACGAACCGGTCTGTCATCGCGGCGGCTCTGGTTCCCGGGCGCTGGGAGAACAGGAACATGAAGGCCTGATCGAAACGGGCTTGCTCCATCACCTCGAGGGTCGACCGGAAGTCCTCCTCGGTCTCTCCGGGAAACCCGACGATCACATCGGTCGACACCGCCAAGTCCGGTATCACGTGGCGAGCCATCTCCAGCCGTTTCAGAAACTTGGCGGAGGTATAGCCGCGATGCATGGCCGCCAGGATCCGATTGGATCCGGACTGCAGCGGGAAGTGCAGCTGCTCACAGACCGCCTCGGTGCTGGCCATGGCTTCGGCGACCTCCGGGCGGAAGTCATTCGGGTGGGGACTGGTGAAACGGATCCGCTTTATGCCGTCCACTTCTCCGACCCGGGCCAGCAGCCGGCCGAAGATGGGACGGCGACGCCCGTCGATGGCCAGATCACGCCCGTAGGTGTCCACGTTCTGGCCCAGGAGGGTCACCTCGATAACTCCTTCGGAGGCCAGCTGCTCGATCTCTCCGATGATGTCCCCCGGACGGCGGCTGATCTCGGGACCCCTGACCGCGGGGACTATGCAGAACGTACAGGTGTTGTTGCAGCCGATCTGGATGGTCACCCAGGCCGAGAAAGGTGACTCCCGGCGGACCGGAAGGTCGGAAGGCATGGCAGCCAGCGAGTCGACGATCTCGGTGACCGGTCCCCACTCCTCGGCCTGATCCATCAGATGGATCACTCGATGCAGGTTGTGTGTGCCGAGGACTACGTCCACCCAGGGGGCGCGTTCCCGGACCAGCTCCCGGTCCTTCTGGGCGGCACAGCCACCCACCACCAGCAACCGGCCGGAGCGTTCCTGCTTGAGGCGCTTCAACATGCCCAGGTTGCCGTACATACGGTTGTCGGCGTTCTCCCGGATGGTGCAGGTGTTCACGAACACGACGTCCGCCTCCTCGAGACGTTCCGCCCTCACCATCCCGTCCGCTTCGAACAGACCAGCCACCCGCTCGCTGTCGTGTTCGTTCATCTGGCAACCGAACGTACGTAGGAAGTAGGTACGTCCGGCCCGGGTAGGCGGACGCCTCTCAGGGGACCTCCTGGTGGGATGGGGCAACATGACGGTGCGGCTCATTTCCCACCCCTCAGCGCGCGTAGTCGGTGACCCGGAGCTCCCGGATCACCGTCACTTCTATCTGCCCCGAGTAGCGCAGGTCCGCCTCAATCCGGCGAGCGATATTACGCACCAGGTAAGCAGCTTCCAGGTCGTCGACCGTACCAGGATCGACCACTACCCGTACCTCCCGGCCGGCCTGCATTGCGAACACTCGATCCACCCCATCGAAGTCCCCCACCATATCCTCGATCTGAGTCAGGCGCCTGGTGTAGGACTCCAAAGCTTCCCGGCGCGCCCCGGGACGCCCCGCTGAGACCGTATCAGCCGCCTGCACGATTACCGACAGCAAGGTACGGGGTTCCACATCGTTGTGATGGGCCTCGATGCCGTGGATTATCGCGGCGTCCTCTCCGAACCTGCGGGCGATCTCCGCGCCGATCAAGGCATGCGATCCCTCTATCTGGTGACTGACTGCCTTACCGATGTCATGGAGGAAGGCTGCCCGCTTTACGGGTGCCGGATCGACCCCTAGCTCGGCGCTCAACATCCCGGCAATGTGGGCCGACTCGACCAGATGGTTGAGCACGTTCTGCCCGTAGGACGTGCGGTACTTGAGCTGTCCCAGCAGGGTTATCAACTCGGGATGCATCCTGGAAATACCCACCTCGAGCATGGCCCATTCACCGGCGTCTCGCACGGATTGCTCCACCTCCGCCTGGGCCTTGATGTGGAGCTCCTCGATCGATGCCGGATGGATACGCCCATCGGAAATGAGTTTCTCCAGCGTGATCCGGGCAACTTCCCTTCTCACCGGATCGAACGACGCCACCACTACCGTCTCGGGAGTCTCGTCCACTACCAGATTCACACCGGTCACCGCTTCGAACGCGCGGATATTCCGACCTTCCCGGCCGATTATCCGTCCCTTCATCTCCTCCTTGGGGATCTGCACCGTCGATACGGTGGTCTCCATCACCACTTGGCTGGATAGTCGCTCGATGGCCGTAGCGAGGATCCGGCGGGCCCGGCGATCTGCCTCCTCCCGAGCGCGAACCTCACTGTCCCTCACCAGCAACATGGCTTCCCGGCGCGCCTCGTCCCGTACTCGATCGACCAGTTCTTTCTTGGCCGCCCGGGCATCGAGCGAGCTGATCCGTTCCAGATTCGCGCGCGCCTCCTCGGCCAACCGCTCCGCATCGGCCTGGTACTCCGACACCGACGCCTCCCTATGCAGGAGCATCTGCTCCCGCTGGGCCAGGTTGGAGGCCCGCTGTTCCAGGGTCCGCTCCCTATGTATGAGACGCTCTTCCGAGGCTGCTTGCTCTGCTCGCCGGTGGTAGAGCTGCGCTTCCTCCCTCTCCCGGTAGGCCTCTGCGCGGGCCCGACCTTCACGCTCGGCCCTGGTCAGAATCCGCTGCGCTTCCCGACGAGCCGTGTCGCGCTCGTCCTCGTCGGGGCCGACCACGCGGCCGCTGCGGCCCTGCATGACCAGCACCGCAATGGACGTGCCTACGGCGAGCAGCCCCAGGGCTCCGATGATCAACAAGCCCAGGTTCAGATCCACCATGGCGATCCCCCCGATCTCGTGCTCGGCCCGTCCTGCCCGACCAGAACGACCCGCGCCTAGCTGGTCAGCCCTGCCGACCAGGTTGCCGGCGGGGGGTAGTCAGTTGGAAGTCGGGACCATCCACACATCTGGCCCCCGATTCTAGTCGCCGCGCTCCTGCATCTTCCCGCCCAGCGGAACGAGGTGGAAACGAAGAAAGGGCCGCTCGGATGCCTCCGAACGGCCCTCTACGATCGCGTCCGGCAGTGTCCTACTCTCCCGGGGGTCTCCACCCCAAGTACCATCGGCGCTGACGGGCTTAACTTCCGTGTTCGGAATGGGAGCGGGTGGATCCCCGCCGCTATAGCCACCGGACAGCATCTTCACATCTACTTCTGTCTCGCCTCCCGGCGGGACCGTGCTTCTCGAGCACTCCATAGCGAGCATGAACGCCTGAATCCGCGATTATCAAGCCCTCGGACTATTAGTACCGGTCCGCTCAACACATTGCTGTGCTTACACTTCCGGCCTATCAACCTGGTGTTCTACCAGGGTCCTTACCCGGTTAACCCGGTGGGAGATCTCATCTCAAGGTGGGCTTCGCACTTAGATGCCTTCAGCGCTTATCCCGTCCGTACTTAGCTAACCAGCCGTGCTCTTGGCAGAACAACTGGCACACCATAGGTACGTCCATCCCGGTCCTCTCGTACTAGGGACAGCTCCCTTCAAATCTCCTGCGCTTGCGACGGATAGGGACCGAACTGTCTCACGACGTTCTAAACCCAGCTCGCGTACCGCTTTAACGGGCGAACAGCCCGACCCTTGGGACCTGCTCCAGCCCCAGGATGCGATGAGCCGACATCGAGGTGCCAAACACCCCCGTCGATATGGACTCTTGGGGGATATAAGCCTGTTATCCCCGGAGTACCTTTTAGCCGTTAAGCCACCGCGCTTCCACGTGCCACGGTAGGATCACTATGTCCGACTTTCGTCCCTGTTCGACTTGTAGGTCTCACAGTCAAGCTCCCTTGTGCCATTACACTCGTCGTCTGATTGCCGACCAGACTGAGGGAACCGTTGAGCGCCTCCGTTACCTTTTAGGAGGCCACCGCCCCAGTGAAACTGCCCGCCAGACACTGTCCCTGATCCGGATAACGGACCTAGGTTAGGTGCCCGCCATACAAAGGGTGGTATTTCAAGGTTGACTCCACGACACCTGGCGGCGTCGCTTCTCTGTCTCCCACCTATCCTACACAGTATATACCAGACATCAATGTCAAGCTGCAGTAAAGGTTCCGGGGTCTTTCCGTCCTGTCGCAAGTAGTGAGCATCTTTACTCACAGTGCAATTTCGCCGAGTCTCTGGTTGAGACAGTGCCCAAGTCGTTACGCCATTCGTGCAGGTCGGAACTTACCCGACAAGGAATTTCGCTACCTTAGGACCGTTATAGTTACGGCCGCCGTTTACCGGGGCTTAGATTCAGAGCTTCGCCGAAGCTAACCCCTCCTCTTGACCTTCCGGCACCGGGCAGGCGTCACAGCGTATACAGCGTCTTACGACTTAGCACGCTGCTGTGTTTTTAGTAAACAGTCGCTCGGGCCTGGTCACTGCAGCCCCCTCAAGCTCCAGATGTACATCCTTCACTTTACCGGGGCGATCCTTCTCCCGAAGTTACGGAACTATTTTGCCGAGTTCCTTAACCAGAGTTATCTCGCTCGCCTTAGTATTCTCTACCTGTCCACCTGTGTCGGTTTGGGGTACGGGCACCATGTGCACTCACTAGAGAGTTTTCTTGGCGGCATGGGCGTTCAGTGGCTTCGCCTGTGGCGGCTCGGCATCGTGCCTCTGGCTTCGTGGGGTCCGGATTTGCCTGGACCCCGCCCTACACACTTACCCCGGGTCTACCAACGCCCGGGTCCACCTACCCTTCCGCGTCATCCCATCGCTGACCTCCTGCAATCGGGTCAGCCAGCCCCGAAGGGCTAGCCTTAGCAGACTGCACTTGGTCTGGACGCACGCATGGTGGTACTGGAATATCAACCAGTTATCCATCGACTACGCCTCTCGGCCTCGCCTTAGGTCCCGACTAACCCTGGGCGGACGAGCCTTCCCCAGGAAACCTTGGACATTCGGCGGTGGAGATTCTCACTCCACTCTCGCTACTCATACCGGCATTCTCACTCGAGCAGCCTCCATAGCTGGCTTACGCCGCTACTTCTCTGCCTGCTCGACGCTCCCCTACCGACCCCATCCTCTGGACGCCTTCACCGGTGCCGAAACACTCGGTGCATGGACGCCGAAGTCAAAATGATGGAATCCCGCAGCTTCGGCGGTGTGCTTGAGCCCCGTTACATTTTCCGCGCAGGATCACTCGACCAGTGAGCTGTTACGCACTCTTTCAAGGAATGGCTGCTTCTAAGCCAACCTTCTGGCTGTTTCGGCAATCCCACCTCGTTTCCCACTTAGCACACACTTAGGGGCCTTAGCTGGCGGTCTGGGCTGTTTCCCTTTCGACCGTGAAGCTCATCCCACACGGTCTGACTGCCGTGCTCTGACACTATGAGATTCGGAGTTTGACTGAGATTGGTAAGCTTGTCGGCCCCCTAGCCCAATCAGTGCTCTACCCCCATAGCGGAACGCACGACGCTAGCCCTAAAGCTATTTCGGGGAGAACCAGCTATCGCCGAGTTTGTTTGGCCTTTCACCCCTATCCACAGGTCATCCCCCCAGTTTTCAACCTAGGTGGGTTCGGGCCTCCACGAGGTCTTACCCTCGCTTCACCCTGCCCATGGATAGCTCACTCGGCTTCGGGTCTAGACCATGCGACTGTACGCCCTATTCAGACTCGCTTTCGCTGCGGCTCCGGCTTAACGCCTTAACCTTGCCACATAGCACTAACTCGCCGGCTCATTCTTCAAAAGGCAGGCGGTCAGGAGCATAAGCTCCCTCCCACTGCTTGTAAGTCTACGGTTTCAGGTACTATTTCACTCCCCTCGCCGGGGTTCTTTTCACCTTTCCCTCACGGTACTTGTCCGCTATCGGTTGCCGAGTAGTACTTAGCCTTACGAGGTGGTCCTCGCAGATTCACGCCAGATATCCCCGACGCTACTCGGGATGCCATCGGGAGATCAGGGCGATTTCGTGTACGGGGCTATTACCCTCTCTGGCCGATCTTTCCAGATCTGTTCGACTATCGCCTGACTTTGTAACTCCCCGCCGGCTCCGATGCACCGGCTGATGGATCCCACAACACCGACATGGCAACGCCATCGGACTCTCACACCACGTCGGTTTAGGCTGATCCCGTTTCGCTCGCCGCTACTCAGGGAGTCGCTGTTGCTTTCTTTTCCTCGGGCTACTGAGATGTTTCAATTCACCCGGTTACCCCTACCGGCCCTATGTGTTCAGACCGGAGTAGTTGGGCATTACCCCAACTGGGTTTCCCCACTCGGACACCCCCGGATCGGAGCTTGCTTGGCAGCTTCCCGGGGCTTTCGTCGCCTGCTACGTCCTTCGTCGGCTCTCGACACCAAGGCATCCACCGTAGACCCTTGGTAGCTTGAATATAGAGAATTCAAGACGATTCATGCTCGCTATGCAGTTCTCAAAGAGCCCGGCCTCCACGGGGAGGCGGAACATGAGGGACTCCGAAGCCACCGATCGAGTAGATCAGTGACCCGGACTCCTTCACGACTAAACAGCGTGCCCGGCTGTGATCGGTACCCATGGAGGGAGCCCGAGGGCTCGACCTCTGGAGGCATCTATCACAGCCGAATAACCGAATGATCAACTAAGAGCGGACCTGCCAGCGCAACGCTGATAAGTCCTACCAGGGTTGTCGTATCCCTGGACTTCGGGACCTTTCCGATGTAGCTCCCCCTCATGTGAAGGGGAAGGACGCTCGGTGTCCCTTCGTAGCTCCTTAGAAAGGAGGTGATCCAGCCGCACGTTCCCGTACGGCTACCTTGTTACGACTTCACCCCAATCATAAACCCCGCCTTCGGCAGCTCCCTCCCGTAAGGGTTGGGCCACTGACTTCGGGCGTTGCCTACTTTCGTGGTGTGACGGGCGGTGTGTACAAAGCCCGAGAACGTATTCACCGCAACTTTGCTGATTTGCGATTACTAGCGACTCCGGCTTCATGGAGTCGAGTTGCAGACTCCAATCCGAACTGAGGCCGGTTTTGAGGGATTGGCTCCCCTTCGCAGGATCGCGACCCGTTGTACCGACCATTGTAGCATGCGTGCAGCCCTGGGCATAAGGGGCATGATGATTTGACGTCATCCCCACCTTCCTCCGAGTTATCCCCGGCAGTCTCCTATGAGTCCCCACCTTAACGTGCTGGCAACATAGGACAGGGGTTGCGCTCGTTGCGGGACTTAACCCAACATCTCACGACACGAGCTGACGACAACCATGCACCACCTGTCACGGGCGCTCTCGCACACCCTGTCTCCAGGGTTTTTCCCGTGATGTCAAGCCCAGGTAAGGTTCTTCGGGTTGCATCGAATTAAGCCGCATGCTCCGCCGCTTGTGCGGGCTCCCGTCAATTCCTTTGAGTTTTAGCCTTGCGGCCGTACTCCCCAGGCGGGGTACTTAACGCGTTAGCTTCGAGCACGGCATCCGTTGATAAGACGCCACGTCTAGTACCCAACGTTTACGGCGTGGACTACCAGGGTATCTAATCCTGTTTGCTACCCACGCTTTCGCTCCTCAGCGTCGGTACCGGCCCAGGGAACCGCCTTCGCTACTGGTGTTCCTCCCGATATCTGCGCATTTCACCGCTACACCGGGAATTCCATTCCCCTCTACCGGACCCTAGCCATGACAGTATCGACCGGCGTCCCAGGGTTGAGCCCTGGGTTTTCACGGCCGACTTGTCAAGCCGCCTACGAGCCCTTTACGCCCAATAAATCCGGACAACGCTCGCCCCCTACGTATTACCGCGGCTGCTGGCACGTAGTTGGCCGGGGCTTCTTCTCGAGGTACCGTCAGTTTCTTCCCTCGTGAAAGGGGTTTACAACCCTAAGGCCTTCATCCCCCACGCGGCGTCGCTGCGTCAGGCTTTCGCCCATTGCGCAAGATTCCCTGCTGCTGCCTCCCGCAGGAGTCTGGACCGTATCTCAGTTCCAGTGTGGCTGATCGTCCTCTCAGACCAGCTACCCGTCGTTGCCTTGGTGAGCCGTTACCTCACCAACAAGCTGATGGGCCCGCGACCTCATCCCGAAGCGCCTGAACCTTTGCTCACTGCAACATGCGTTGCTATGAGGTCATCCGGTATTAATCCGGGTTTCCCCGGGCTATCCCGGTCTTCGGGGCCGATTGGTCACGTGTTACGCACCCGTTCGCCGCTCCGTCAAACCCGCCCTTACGGGCTAAGGAATGCGTCGCTCGACTTGCATGCATTAGGCGCGCCGCCAGCGTTCGTCCTGAGCCAGGATCAAACTCTCCAACGTCAGTTCTTCGGCCGGGACAGCAGCTCCCGCCGGACCGCGTAGGTCCGAGCAGCCACCGTCCCAGACTGAATCCTGTCAGTGTTCGCAGATCGGAGTCCCAACCCTTATCAGGCTCGGGCCTTACCGATCCAACAGTTCGATCCAGGTCGCCGGTTTGGTTCCGGCGACCGGGAGTACATTCCCTCAACTGCACGACGCACCGCACCCGTTGGAACCCTCTTCGGGTTCCGGGGCGAGCGTCATCGCGCAGCCTGGAATGGACATTCGGCTTTTGACACGCTGTTCAGTTGTCAAGGAGCCTGATCCGCAGCCCCTGCGGTCCAGCCAGTCCGCCGATGGATCGCAACCTGAAGGGGAGGCAATGCCCACCATCCGTTGGTTCCGGAGCCGCCGCGCGGAGCAGCTAGCCGTCTCACTATAGCAGATGTTCTACGGTCGATGCCAAATCCCGGCACGGGGAAGTGAGCAGCGGTCTGGAACGACCGCAGGTAAGCCCGGGCGGGGCAGCGACCTCCTAGCGGCCACACTCTAAGCCCACTGCCTGGAGCACGCAAGTTCGCGGCAGCTCGACCCGTAACACCGTGCGTGGATCCTCCCCGGCAGTCGCCGGAGAACAGCTCTCGGGAACCTACTCAGTTGGAGAGGCGGCGAGCCAAGTCCTCCAGACCTGGCATCTCTCGGTTCGATCGGCGGATTGCTTCGGCCAGCTGGGTCGCGGTTTCCGGCCTATCGAGAGCGAGCGCGGCCTTGGCAGCCACGAACCAGCATCGCAACTCGTATGGCTTGGCATCGTGGGGAAGGCGGGAGGGTCCGGTGACCTCCCAAGCTTCTACCGCTCGGCCATGATCGAGCAAGTAGGACCCGTAGACGACCCGGGCCTCGGCGTAGGTCGGGCGGTTGCCGCCCAACTCCACGAACCTCGCCCAGGTCTTCTCCACGTCGGCACCGCGCCGCAACGCCCGGAGGCAATCCATCTCGACCGGCATGTGAGTGGTGTCCCCGGTCAGACGCCGGTATGCCCGTAGCTCCGCCAGTGCCCCCGTCCACTCCCGGCACTGGTAAGCACTGAGCCCCAGCAGCTCGCGTACTGCTGACGCCCGCGGGCTTAGATCCTTGGTCTTCAGCAATCGCTGGTGAGCGACGCCGAACTCTGCCTCACCGTACGCGTCCACTGCCTCCGCCAGCATCCGTAGGGTGGCGGTTTGCCGATCCTTGTGGGTGACCCGGCGAACCTCGTCGCGCATCCAGCCGGGCAGGTTGTCCGGCCCTACCCCAGTGTGAGGAGCCTTGCGGTCTGGTCTCCTCTGCTTCGGGCGATGACGATCACTCCGCTCTTTCCTCGGTGCCTGGGATCGGCGGTTACCGGAACGACCAGCTCCGGCCGGACGGGGGCGTCCGGAAGTTCCGCCTGCGGGACGGGATCCACTTCTGCGGCCTTGTGTTCGGTTTCGGGTCGACCTGCGGCCGGACCCTCCCGGCGGCTGCCCTCTCGATCCCTTGGCCGGCTTGCGACGTGGCTTGCCGCCACTCCGTCGACGTCCCGGCTTTCCCCGGGATGGGCCTCCCGGACGGCTTCCGGAGCGGCGGCGACCGCCCTGGGTTGGTCGACCCCCCGTTCGATGAGTCCTAGTGGATGGCCTGGCCGACCGTCCGCCACCCCCCTTTTTCCCGCCACCTGCTCGGTTGTGGTGCTTGACCGCCATCGACGCTCCCCGTAGCCCCCAGCCCCGAGCCCTCGGACCTGGGGGAACACTCGGTTTGAACTCCCAGGGTGCGGCTAGCCATCGCTTGCCGTCATACCGAACCTTCTATGAACGAAGGGTCGGTTGGAAGTAGCCCGGGTTATGACTTACCGCTAGCGGCGCGGCTTCCGCTTGGTAGGCGGCTTCGGCTTGGAAACCGCCGGCTTCGGCTTGGTTGCCGCTTTCTGGGGCTTTTCCTCATCGCAGATTCCCACTGCTTTGAGAACTCTGGCCTGCAGCTGCATGGCTAGCCCGGGATTCTCGCGCAGGAACCGCTTGGCCTTCTCCCGGCCTTGGCCAAGCTGATCTGTCTCGTATGTATACCAGGCACCGCTCTTCCTGACGATGCCGGCATTGACCGCCACATCGAGCATACTTCCCTCGCGGGAGATGCCCTCGCCGAACATGATATCGAACTCGGCCATCCGGAAGGGGGGCGCCAGCTTGTTCTTGACCACCTTGACCCTAACCCGGTTGCCGATCTGCTCCTTACCGTCCTTGATGGACTCGATGCGCCGGATGTCCATACGCACGCTGGAGTAGAACTTCAACGCCCTTCCTCCGGGTGTGACCTCCGGTGATCCGAACATGACCCCGATCTTCTCCCGGAGCTGATTGATGAAGATCGCCGTAGTCTTGGAGCGATTGATGTTGGCGGTCAGCTTGCGCAGCGCCTGGGACATCAGGCGGGCCTGGAGACCGACGTGTTTGTCGCCCATCTCGCCCTCGATCTCGGCCCTCGGTACCAGTGCCGCCACCGAGTCCACCACCACCACGTCGAGCGCCCCGGACCGGATGAGCATGTCGGTGATCTCGAGGGCCTGCTCCCCGGTGTCGGGCTGCGAGATCAACATCTCGTCGATGTCCACCCCGACGGCCTTCGCATAGATGGGATCGAGCGCGTGCTCGGCATCCACGAAGGCAGCTATGCCTCCGTTCCTCTGCGCCTCGGCTACCACGTGGAGAGCCAGGGTGGTCTTGCCACTCGACTCCGGCCCGTACACCTCCACGATCCGGCCCCGGGGTACCCCACCGATACCCAGCGCCAGGTCGAGCGCCAATGCACCGGTGGATATATGTTCGATCTTGCCGTGGGCGCCGTCGCCCAGCTTCATGATGGAGCCCTTGCCGAACTGTCGCTCGATCTGCAGCATCGTCGTGTCCAGGGCCTGCTCTCGATTCTTCATGTTCGTTCCTTCGTCTTGCCGAGCCGGTGGCTCGTCCTTGCGGTTACCCAACACCCAACATACGGGTCGGCTGTGACATAACCGTGACGGTCCTAGCTCGATCCTTCCGACTTCCGAGGGGCCGGCTCTGTCGAATTACCCGCCCGGGATTACATCCATGTTATCCCGGGAACCGTTCGCTCACCGGTTCAGGCTTACGGTCACCAGCAAGATAGACGAACATATGTTCGCTGTCAAGGAAGGGTGCGTCGGCTGCAAGGTGGGGCACCCGATCAGGAACGCGCCGGCCGCCCTAGAGGGGGAAACTTTCCAGCCGGTGATACACGACGGCACCACCCTCGGTGCTGCTCCGGTAGAAGACCACCATCCGGGCATGAACCGGAATCCCGGCGGGCCCACCGGCTAACGACCTGCGGATGTCACACGGCGGGCGTATCCTGACCAGGGTCAGGTGGGCACGGAAGGGTCTTTCCTCGTAACCGAAGCCCGCTGACGCCACCGCTTCATCCACCACTCCGGCCAATCGGGACAACTGCCCATCGGCCCCTTCCAGGGCGGCCCATCCCACCACCGCCTTGCGCAGCCTGGGGAACCCGCCGAGGCCACCGATCCGAAAGCCGAACGGGCCGCCGAGCTCCGCCGTGTCGAGGGCTGCTGTGATCCGCTCCTGGCCGACCGGATCGGCCGGTCCGACGAATCTGAGCGTGACATGGAATCTATCCCTGGGAACCAGACGGCCCGGCAGGCCCAGCCCCGCTCTCCACCGGTCGACCGCCAGACTCACTTCAGCAGGAAGGGGGAAGGCGACGAAGTACCGATCCGGGCTCGGCATCACTCCTTCCACCACGCATCGATGATCCCTAGCCGGGTCAGCTGGAGGGCGGTGGTGGTGGTGTATGCCCGGACCCTCTCCCGATCGCCGGGCATCTTCAGGTGCTTCACCATGGTACGGAGCGGCGTCCGGACGGCCACGAAGACCGTGCCGGGTGGATGCTCGAGTTCCTCCGGACCGGCTACCCCGGTGAGGGCGGTTGCCACATCGACCTGCATCGCCCGGGCAGCACCGGTAGCCATGGCCCGGGCGGTCTCCGGGCTGACCACCCCGTAGCGGTCCAGCACCGCCTGCGGTACTCCCAGCATGCTCCGCTTCAGGTCGGAGGCGTAGGCGACCAGGCAACCACGGAATACCTGCGATGATCCCGGAACCAGGCTCAGGCGGGCGGCCAGCATCCCGGCGGTCAAGGACTCGGCGGTGCCGATCGTCCATCCCCGCTTGCTCAGCTCGTCGAAGAGGATCTGCTCGAGCAGCTGATCATCGGTGGCGAACACCGCGGCCCCCAATCGCCGCCTTATCTCCCGTTCGACCGGCTCGATCATCGACAACGCCTCGGTCTCGGACGTGGCCTTGGCAGTCAGACGTACCTTCACCTCCCCCGCAGAAGCCAGGAAGGCCAGCGACGGGTTGGAGGAGGCGTGGTAGAGGTCGTCGAGCAGATCAGCCACCGCCGATTCGCCAAGACCCCAGGTGCGGAGAAGCCGGCTTACCAGCACTTCACCGGTTCCACCCTGACGCAACCGGGGCATCACCTGGTTCTCCATCATCCCGTACATCTCGGCCGGAACCCCGGGCAGCGCGAAGATCAGGGTTCCGTGGTGGTCCAGGAACAGGCCCGGGGCAGTTCCCCGGGGGTTGGTGAGCTGCCGGGCGCCTTCCGGATACTCGGCCTGGCACAGGTTGCTCTCGGGAAACTCCCTCCCCAGATGATCCCAGAAGGCCCGCAGCCGAGCGGCGTGTTCCTCGCTGAAGTGCATATCCCGGCCGGTCGCGGCGCAGATCGCCTCGCGGGTGATGTCATCCTGAGTAGGCCCTAGCCCTCCGGTTATGATCACCGCGTCCGCCCGGCCCATGGCCGTCTCGATCGTGCCCACCATCCGATCGAAGTTGTCACCCACCACCACTTGGTAGTGGGCATCCAGACCCAGGTCGGCCAGACGCTCCCCTAGGTAAGCGGCATTGCTGTTGACGATCTGGCCGAGTAGTAGCTCGGTTCCCACCGCCACTACCTCGACGATCACCAGGGCTTCCCCACCACCACGGGGCCAGCTGCCCGGTCGGCAGTTCGTACCTCCGCCACCAGATCCGTCTCGTAACTGCCGACGATCGTGGCTTCCACCCACTCGCCGGGCGATCCGGCGTCCAGGCAGATCAGCCCGTCTATATCGGGGGCCTCCCGGTACGACCTACCGACCGGAGTATCTTCCTCCACCTGGTCGATCAGCACCGCATGGGTCCTACCCACCTGCTCGGCGTTACGGCGGGCGGTGATCCGATCTTGAACCCTGGTCAGCTCACGAACCCGCCCGGCTACTTCGGCCGGATCTATCCTCCCCGGCAACTCGATCGCTCGGGTCCCTTCCTCGGGCGAGTAGGGAAAGAAACCTGCCCAGTCGAGCTCCGCCGCTGCCAGGAAGTCGAGTAGTTCCTCCACATCATCCTCCATCTCGCCGGGATAACCCACTACGAAGGAGGATCGGAGCGCAGCCTGAGGTTCTGCGTCCGCGAATGCGCCCGATGAGACGCAGATGGCTATCGGTACTACCGGGACGCCGCATGGAGCGGAGCAGCCGCCGGGAGGCATGCTGCAAGCTGAGGTCGAAGTAGGGAGCCAGCGTGGGATTGGATGCCATCTCCTCGATCAGGGCCGGCCGGATCTCGGTGGGGTACAGGTAGAGGAGGCGCATCCGCACGAGAGCCTCCACATCCGTCAGGAAACGCAGCAGGTCGACGATGTTGTTGTCCGAACGGACCCCGATGTCGCGGCCGTAGGCGGCCAGGTCCTGAGCCACCAGCACTACCTCGGAGACTCCGGCTTCGCACAACCGGACGATCTCCTCGCGGATGTCGGTCGGCCGCCGGGAACGCTGCGGGCCTCTTATCAGGGGATGGCACAGAACGCGCACGTCTTGTCACAGCCCTCGGCCACCTTTACATATGCATAAGGCAGGCTCGGGAGGGGCCTGCTCACCATGTCGAGCAGATCCAGCGCCGGGCGTCTTGGTCCTATCCGTACGGGTGTCCAGCCGGTCATGGAGTCGAGCATGGGCACCAACTCGCCGTAACGGTCGAGACCCACCACCGCATCGATCTCCTCCAGAGCTTCGCCCAGCTCGGCGCCGTAGCGTTGGGCCAGGCAGCCGATCACCACCAGATCGGAGTCCACTCCTCGGGAACGATCCATGGCCAGGATGGTGTCGATCGACTCCTGCCGAGCGGCTTCTATGAAGGCACAGGTGTTGACCATCACCACATCGGCCGCCCCGGACGACGATGCCTGCCGATAGCCCGCCTCGGCGAGCATGGCGGTCACCTTCTCCGAGTCGACCTGGTTCTTGGAGCATCCCAGGGTGGTGAGGTGAAATGTGGGACCGGGGCTCGGTGCCATGGTGGGAAGTCTAGGAGGGCATGCTGAGGGCTAGGAAGTTGCCGGACTGTTCCCGTGTTCCAGGATCATCCGGTGGAGGCCTCCGATCCGGAATCGCTCGGATCCTGGTCATCATCCTCGGAAGAGTCCTCCTCCGACCCATCCTCATCCTGGTCATAATCCTCGGAAGAATCGTCCTCCGACCCATCCTCATCCTGCTCATCATCGTCGGTCGGCTCCTCCGGTCTCGGGCAGGTATCGGTCAGCACGCAAGGATGGACTTCCACGATCTCGCGCCGCGGTGTGTATTCGGCAAGCCACTCCTGCACGGTCGTGCGGCCCTCCTGCTCGATGGTACGAGTCACATCCACCGACCATCCCGACAGAGGTGATTGCACCCTGACCTGCTCGTCGAACCCCAAGTCAGGATTCCCGCGGACGAGGGTTCTCCGTGGACCCGTCCAATCGAAACGTGGCGACACCTCGGACGTCACGTGCCGGGCCGCCGGCCCCCCCTCGGTGACGACATCGAGGCGACCGGAACCGTCCTCCCAATCCCCGATGAGGATCCGTCCATCGTTGTCACCGTAGAAATTGACGGTGATGGAGGTGGGGGTGTAGTCGGTGGTGATGAGCACATGGGCTGCAGTGTCGTTGCGGAAGACCAGATCGACATCGGGCCAGTTGATCGTAGCCTCTATCCCCTCCGGATAGCGGCGGAAATAAATGCTGTGGGCCTTATGAGTTATATCTTCGTAACCACCCCAGTACACAGCGTTGTAGAACGTGGTAGCGAACTGACTTACTCCGCCACCAACTGTGTTGACCAGCTCTCCCTCGATCAGGGTCCCGGCCGGTAGGAACCCGGCCGCCCAAGTGCGCTTCCCGACATGACCGTTGAGGCTGAAGGTCGAGTCCGGAGGAACAATAGCTCCACTGACCTTGTCAGCGAACAGCTGGATATTGTTGACCCGATTTCCACAACATAGGTGATAGGTCGTATAACTCGACACCAGATGGCGGATGGGCAAGCCCCGGATTTCATCGGCGAACTCCGCCGACGGAACCAGATTCATTGCCCTGGCAAGAAACGTAGCCATCGGTCCCCGGGCTACTGGCACATCCGTGCAGTAATCGAGCGGCTCCACCCTACAGCCCTCGGTTACATAGAGATCTTCCAGCACCGCAATGCTCCTGGCATGGACGTTGCTGGTGATACTCGAGACAGTTCTGGAGACGGTCGACTCCAGACTGAAAGCCCGGATCAGGAAAGTCGCCATCTGCCCCCGAGTGACGAAACCGAAGGGGCAGTATCGAAGGGGCTCGGATGAGCATCCATCACTGATACCCAGCTCGGCCAGCCGGTTCACATGAGGAAGCCACCAGAACTCCATAACATCCGTAAACGGACTGGATTGCTCGGTTACCTCCGGATCCTCTCCATCGATTGCCCGCACCAGCCATACGGCTATCACCCACCGTCGTACCGGCTGGGAAGAACAAAAACGATCGGTGTCACAGCCAGTGTCCTCGAGGATCCTCATCTCCTCCAGAATCTCCACCGCCGAGCCATGTAACGTTTCGGGACCGACGTCGGAAAACACGCTCCCTCGATGGTAAGCCGACGCCGTACCAGGCTGTAGGAGACTAGGCATGGTCACACACAGAGCAATCACCACCAGGGACAGGTTACGGAGGTAGTGAATAACCCGGTTCCGGTGGCCCACGGTCGCCGGAGGTGAGGTATGGCTATCGGCCCCGGATAGCTCCGGCATCAGGTGGCTGGCGCAGTCCTTTCTGCTGCTGGCGAGGAACGCGAAGGCCATTACTTATCTGATCTGAAACCGGAAGTCTGGGTTCAGATCTCGGGAAAGATGTAGCGTCTTAGCACTTCCATCCGTTCCTCGAAGCCGCCGGGATACATGTACCAGAGAGTAGCCGCCACAGTGGAGAGCATCGGGTTTCCGTCCTGGGGTGTGAAGCAGAAACCGACGATCCGATTGCCGCCCCGCACCGCCAAGGTCTCTACGGGAACCACCGTCTGGCTCAGAATACGTCCGTAGTAACCATGGTCACGACCGAAAGAGAAGATCTGGTTGGCGGACCGCTTATAGGTTATCGCCACCCTGGGATTGGCCTCCAGTCTCTCCTGGGCCTCCTCTACAGTTATTTCTCGGTC
Source organism: Acidimicrobiia bacterium (assembly GCA_965200835.1). Taxonomy (GTDB): domain Bacteria; phylum Actinomycetota; class Acidimicrobiia; order Spongiisociales; family Spongiisociaceae; genus JAPPFW01. The sequence goes on along the minus strand of OZ241390.1, from coordinate 2,122,384 downwards.
CAGCGCGATCTCGAAATGGAGGGCGTGCATGTACTGGCTGTTCACCTTCAGTGCGGATGAGAACAGGTCGAGTTCATACCCCATAGTCTGGAAGAGATGATGGGCATCCTTGGCATGGTGAGTTCCAAAACTACCCTTGGAGTGAACACCGACTTCGGGCGCTGGGAGGAAGCGAGCATCCTGGCTTATATCGTTGGCCCTCCTGATGCACAGGAAGGTTCCCTCCGCGATGTGGTTCGTTCCATCGGTATCGAACCCCAGAGTCTTGAGAAGCACCGCGATGTTATGGGTGTTGCACGAAACGATGTGGAGGAAGCGGTCCTCGCCCGGTACCAGCGCCTGTTCGTTTATCCCCCTGGCGAACATCTTACCAAACCCGAACTCGGATCCTTGAGCCAGGAAGCCACTGACACGGGAAGCATGCCGGTAGTACTTCTGCTTGTTGTCATTCCCGGCCGGGGTGCAGTCCACCACTACCGAAGCTCGCTCGATAGCCTCCCACGCTTCCAGCTTGGGAGCGTGTCCCAGCTCTTCGAATCCACTCCAACGATCGTCGTCCACCGAGAGCCGAGCCCCCCGCCTTACCAGGTCGTTCACCTTGGCCCGTTCACGTAGTAGAGGGGTTCGCTTGTGGAAGGTCACCTCATCGATCCCGAAGGCCTCCCGGTTGTCGGCCATCAGCCCGATCAGAGGCTCACCGATGGTTCCCGTTCCGACAATGTGCACGATTCGAGCCACTCCGAGCTTCCTCTCTCCAGATACCCGCCAACAACATATGGTAGTGGTATCAGGCCCGGTAATGAAGCATCCCGGCGAGGACGCCCGGGATGCCGAGCGCGCCTAGGGATCCGGCCACGCCATCGGCTGCTATGGCTCGGTAATCTGGGTGCCCGTAGCCGAGTCAGGTACCGCGCCCATGAAGACACCTCCCGTCATCCGGAAACTGACCGTCCAGGATCGGGAACCGGCGCTCGAGGTGATTAACATGGTGGCCGAGTGGTACCGGGAGTTCCTCCCGCCCGATGAGCTACATACCCCCGAAATGGACGGCCCTGGCTGGGAAGCCGAGGCGCAGCGGATGACCTGGTGGGGAGCCTTTGCCGGGGATGACCTAGTCGCGGTCATGGGGAGCGAGCCAATCGACGAGGTGGTGCTGCTGCGCCACGCCTATGTCCTCCCCCGGCATCAACGCCAGGGCATCGCTTCGCAGCTACTCGACCACATCCAGGAGTATCTCCCGAAGCCGGTGCGCCTGGTGGTGGGAACCTATGCCGCTAATCACAAAGCCCGGGGCGTGCTGGAGAGATCGGGTTTCGTCCTGGCCGAGAACTCCAAGGAACTGCTGCGCAGCTATTTCGACATACCGGACGACCGCAGGCGGGGCTCCGTAGCCTACGAGAAGAAGTGGGAGGACTGAGCACCTCCCAGCCGGTCAGTCAGCGAGAAACAGGGCCGGCTCCTCCAGATTCTCCACCAGCATCCTGGCGAAACGCTGGCCGAGACCACCGTCGATCACCCGATGATCGAAAGCCAGCGACAGCGGCATCATCGGCGCCACCGACACCAGCCCGTTGCGCGCCACCGGCGCATCCTGGGCCCTGCCGGTCGCCAGGATGGCAGTGGTACCGGACGGGATGATCGGGGTTCCTCGACCTCCTCCGAGAGCTCCGAAGTTGGAGACCGTGAAGGTAGCTCCGCTCAGCTCGGCGGCAGCCAGGGTCCGGGCTTTCCCCCTGACACCCACATCGGACACCGCGGTGGCCAGGTCCAGCAGCCCGATCTTCCCGACGTTGCGGATCACGGGTACCAGCAGACCGTCGGCGGTGTCGACCGCGATACCGATGTGGAGGGCAGCACGCAACACCAGCTCGTCACCGTCCAGGGTGGCGTTGAACTCACGGTATTTCCGCAAGACCGGCACTAGGGCCTTGACCACCAGCGCCTCCATCGGGATGGTCTGGTCATGGCGGGCAGCCAGCGCTCTACGGGCAGCCAGCAACCGGGTGGCATCCACGTCGTGGAAGATGGTCACGTGGGGGATTTCCCGCCATGAGGTACTCATGTGCTCGGCGATGGTGCGCCGCAGCATGGAGAGTCGTACCCTTTCGTCCGGTCCCGTCTCCCCTCGCGTCCCCGGTTCGGAACGGGATCGGGATGCGGCTGCCAGGACGTCGTCTCTCGTAATCCTCCCGCCCGACCCGGTGCCTATGACCGAGGTGATATCGATGCCATGTTCGCGCGCCAGCTTCCGGACCACCGGTAACGCCTGCGGACGATTACCCCGCCGCCGGCTACCCCTGGTCCCACCGGTAGTCCTCGGCGAGAGAGAGTCGGTAGCCTGCTCGGCTGTCGAAGCACCCATGCCCCCGCCGTCCTCCCGCCAGGATTCGGTCGGCTCGCCGATCACGGCCAGCGTGGACCCCACCTTCAGGGTGGCGCCCTGGCTACCTCCCTGGTGGAGCAGGATGCCCGAGGCAGGCGAGGGTATCTCGACCACCGCCTTGGCGGTCTCGACCTCCACCAGCAGCTGATCCGTCTCGATCCGGTCGCCCACGGACACGTGCCACCGGACGATGTCTGCTTCCGTGAGACCCTCACCTATATCCGGTAACTGGAATACGTATGCCATTGCCTTCCCCCAATAGTACGGTGTCGGATGCCCGGGTGGTCAGGCAGGCAGACTGGCGGAACTTTCCAGCTCTTCCACGGTCACGAGGACTTCGCGAGCCTTCGAGCCCTCGGAAGGACCGACGATTCCTTGCTGTTCGAGGGTGTCCATGATCCGGCCGGCCCGAGCGAAGCCGATACGCAGCTTGCGCTGGAGCATCGAGGTGGAGCCTAGCTGGGAGCGGACCACCAGTTGGGTCGCCCGCTGGACCAACTCGGCGTCCTCTCCTCCGGCGGCTTCGTCGGCGGCGGCCCGGCGTTCGGTGGCCGCTTCCTCAGCGATCGGGCGATAGTCCTCCCCCTTCTGGGCCTTCACCCAGTCGACCACCGCCGACACTTCTTCCTCACTGACCCAAGCACCCTGCACTCTCCTAGCCCGGGGCTCGCGTGCGGTCACCACCAGCATGTCGCCCATTCCGATCAGCTTGTCGGCCCCGACCGTGTCGATGATGACCCGTGAATCGGTCTGGGAGGCCACCGAGAAGGCCAGCCGGCTGGGCACGTTGGCCTTGATCACACCGGTGATCACATTGACCGACGGGCGCTGGGTGGCGATGACCAGGTGGATTCCGACCGCCCGCGCCATCTGGGCGATCCTCACGATGGCGCTCTCCACGTCGCGACCGGCCACCATCATCAGATCGTTCAGCTCGTCGATCAGCACCACCAGATAGGGGAAGCGGTCGAATGCCTCGCCATCGAGCTTCCCGGCGTCGAACTTCTGCCGGTAACCCTCTATGTCGCGCACCCCTGCGTCGGCGAGCAGGTCGTAGCGGCGGTCCATCTCGGCCACGGCCCATTGCAAGGCGTCGAGGGCCTTCTTGGGCTTGGTGATGACCCGGGTGAGCAGATGGGGGACGCCGTTGTACTGACCGAGCTCCACCCGCTTCGGGTCCACCATGATCAGACGGACGTTCTCCGGCTCGGTGCGTGCCAACAACGAGGTGACGATCGAGTTGATACAGGAGGACTTGCCCGCCCCGGTCGCCCCGGCGATGAGCACATGAGGCAACTGGGCCAGGTTGAGCAGCACGGGCTGGCCAGAGATGTCCGCGCCCAGGCCGACAACCAGCGGATGTTCCATCCGGGAAGCCTGGTTCGAGGCGAGTACGTCCCCCAGGGTCACCAGGCGCCGCACACGGTTGGGGACCTCCACCCCGATCGCGGAGCGTCCCGGAATGGGGGCGATGAGACGCACATCCGGAGTGGCCAGGGCATAGGCGATATCGCTGGACAGGCGGGTGACCTTGGAAACTTTCACTCCGGGCGCCAACTCGATTTCGTACCTGGTGATGGTGGGACCGGGAACGATATTGGTCAGTTCGGCGTCCACATCGTGGTTGCGGAGGGCGTCCTCGAGCTGACGAGCGGTCTCTTCCAGCATACGACGGCTCTGCCCTTCCTTGGGGCCGGTCTCCAGCAGCTCGATGGGGGGAAGCTGGTACGCGCCATCGTCCGCAGGGCGGGGAGGCGGTGGTGGAGTCGGCGGTTGGGAGGGCTTTTCGTCGCTCACCTGGGCGGAGGGTTCCGGGGCCCTCCCCAAGTTGCTGCCTGCGGGGGGTGGGGAAGGAGGTTGCGGTTCCTTGCCGGCCACTTTCGGGCGGGCCTTACGGCGCTTGGGAGCCTGAGTGCGGGGAGGGCGTTGGGGTTGCTTGCCGCCGGAACCCGAAGGAGCACTGGGGCGCTTGGGAGCCTGAGTGCGGGGAGGGCGTTGGGGTTGCTTGCCGCCGGAACCCGAAGAGGCATTGGGCCGCTTGGGAGCCCTGGGCGCTTGATCCGGCGTGGCCCGGCCGGCAGGACGCCGCCTGGTGCCTGCCCAGACCCCGCGGGCGGCATACGCAACCGATCGACCACCCGCCACCGCCACATCCCGGATCGAAGCTTGCACGACCAGCATTACGCCGGATGAGAGGAATACCGAAATCACCACGAACGAACCGGCGAAGCCCAGCAATCGCTCGAGCGGATACGCGATCAGTGACCCGGTCCAACCACCGGCGCGTTTCAACTCATCGAGGCTGGTGCTCACCAGCGGCGAGGCTCCCAGCAGCAGATGGAACAGGGCCAGGCTACCTGTGAAGCCTAGGAAGGTGCCCACCATCAGCCGACGGAACCCCAGCTGCCGGCGACCTATCACCAGCAGGACGCCGAGCCCGATCAAGACCGCCGGCGTGAGGTAAGCCCAGGCCCCAACCAGGACCTGCAGGGCCCCCATCACCCACTCGCCCAGCCGGCCGGCCGCTCCGAAGAAGGCCAGGATGATCAGCACCCCGGCCAGTACCATCAGCAGCCCGGTGACCTCGTGGTTCTGGTGACCGATCCCGAAACGGACCCGCTCGTAGAGGGACGATACCCACGACCGCAGCAGTCCCTGGTCGGTTGAATTCGCCTCCCGGCGCGGCCCTGTGACAGGTGCCGGCGCTGGGCCGGCGCGGGATGATGGCCCGCCCGAGGCGGTAGTGCGGGGACGCGCGGCCCGACCCTGAGGGCCGGACTTGCGACCGGAATGCCGGGGATCGGCCCTGGTTCTGCGCGGCCCCGCCGCACCCGTCCGGGGATGGGTGGCCGTCGACTTTCTAGCATGTACCTGAGACACCCGCCTCCGCCCCGTGGTCCCACGGGTGGATGTCACCTTGGCCATGGACGCATCACGTTACTAAACGTGGCGGGCCTTACCAAGGATCAACGTGATCGGCCGGCCGGGCTACCTTCTCCGACTTCGCCCCTTGTAGGAGATGACCGGCAGGACTACCGGCTTCCGCCCGGTTCTGGCCCTGATCACCCTGAGAGCAACCTGGCGAATCGCCGTGTCCGGATCCCTGCGGAACCGCTTGGGCTTAGCCGCTACCGCTGCCTCGAGCGCCTCGGCCGCCTCGTCGAGCACGGCCACCCCGTCGTCCATGAACCCATAGCTCACCAGGCGGGGACGATGGGCAAAGCGCCCGGTGACCCGATCGAGCATCAACGAAACCCCCACGACCCCGTTCCCGCCCAGCCTGGCCCGCTCCCGCAGCACTGACTTCTGGACGTCACCCACCCCCGCACCGTCCACATATACGTAATCGGCCTCGACGGCACCATTCTCCACCCTGGTCCGACTCCCATCGAGCACCACCGCGTCACCGTCCTCGAGCACCAGCACCTCGGGCACGCCCATCTCCTCGCCGAGATCAGCATGAGCGCGCAGGTGCCGGTATTCCCCGTGTACGGGCACCAGAGCATGGGGACGTACCACATTGAGAAGCGTCTTGAGCTCTTCCGCGGTGGCGTGCCCGGACACATGAACGTCGGCATTGTGTCCGTGGTACACCTTGACGCCGCTCCGGGTCAGGTCCGAGACCACCCGCGACACCGCGGTCTCGTTGCCGGGCACCGGAGTGGCCGAGATCAGTACCGTGTCGCCGTGACCGACCTCCACCCAGCGGTGGCGCCCGGTAGCCATCAGGGATAGGGCCGAAAAAGGCTCGCCCTGGGAGCCGGTGGTGATGATCATCACCTCATCAGGGGCCATGCTGGTGGCCTGCCGGATCGATACCACCCGGTCGGCGGGCACCTCCAGGACTCCTAGGTCCAGCCCGATGTCGACATTGCGCTCCATCGAGCGGCCGATGAAGGTGAGGTACCGGCCTGATGCCAGACCTGCGTCGGCCAGCTGCTGGACCCGGTGCAGGTGGCTCGAGAAACAGGTGCTGATGATCCGGCCGCGTGCCTCCGACACGATGGCGCGGATCGACGGTGCCAGGGTCTTCTCCGATGGCACGACCCCTGCCCGCTCGGCATTGGTGGAGTCGGACAGCAGCAGCCGGACTCCTTCTCGCCCGAACTCTGCGAAGGCGGGAAGATCGGTGCTCCGACCGTCCAGGGGTGTGGGGTCGAGCTTGAAATCCCCGGTGTGCATCACCAGACCTTCGGGGGTATCGAACACTACCCCACCGCCCTCGGGCACCGAATGGGAGACCGGGATTAGCTGAAAGGTGAACGGCCCGACTGTTACCCACTGCCGGTCGGAGATCACCCGGAAGTCCTTCTCCACCCTTAGCTCGTCCACCCGACCGGACGCGATGGCCAGCGACAGCCGGGTTCCGAACACGGGAACATCGACCTCCGAGAGGAAGTAACCCAGGCCACCCATGTGGTCTTCGTGACCGTGCGTCAGGACCACGAATCGGATGTCCTCGCGCCGTTCCATTAGCCATCGCCAGTCGGGTAGCACGAAGTCGACCCCCCACATGCCCTGGCGAGGAAACATTAGCCCGCAGTCGATCAGCCCGATCTGGCCGTCGATCTCGAGGGCGGCGCAGTTCCGGCCGATCTCGCCGAGACCGCCGAGAAAGGTTATTCGAACGCTCACAACCTCTGAGCCAGCCCTACTGCTCCCACAACTTGGTTGCGAGTGTCCACCGACGCCGGCACCAGTGGGAGCCTGGGATCCCCGATCGGATCCCAGAGTTCGTTCAGGCCGGCCTTGGCCGGCATCGGGTTGGGCTCTACGAAACAGGCTTCGTAGAGTGGCGTCAACCCGTCATGCAGGCGTCTGGCTTCGCCTGCGTTGCCGGTGCGGTGCGCCTGGATCATTCGCTTGATCTGGCGGCCCGCGAAATGACCTGCCACCGATATCACTCCCGTGCCACCCAGCTCCAGCATGGGAAGGGTGGCTGAGTCGTCACCGGAGTAGAGCAGAAAGCCATCGGGGACCATTCGCATGCTGAGCCTGGTGTATCGCAGGTCACCCACCGCGTCCTTGGTAGCCACGATGTTGGGGTGCCGGGCCATCTCCGCCAGCGTTTCGGCTTCGATCAGCCGGCCGGTCCGGCCGGGGATGTTGTAGACGATCATCGGTAGGTCGGTCGCGTCGGCGATGGCAGTGAAGTGAGCCACCAGACCGGCCTGAGGGGGTTTGGAGTAGTAGGGCGTAACCGCCATCAACCCGTCGACCCCGAGCTCCGCGGCCCGGATGGAAAGTTCGATGGAGTGGCGAGTGTCGTAGGTGCCCGTTCCGGCCACCACCGACGCCTTACTCCCCACCGCCTCCACCACGGTCGAGTAGATCGCTAGCTTCTCAGCGTCGGACAGGGTGGGAGATTCACCGGTCGTACCGGTAACAACCAAGCCGTCATTGCCGCTCTGGACCAGATGGATGGCGAGGCGGGCTACCCGGCCGTAGTCAACCGAGCCGTCATCACCAAAGGGAGTGATCATGGCGGTGAGCAACTCGCCGAACGGGCCCAATTTGCTCCTTCCTATCCGCAGTCAGCGGTTCTACAGGGTTTACTCTAACTAGGTCGCCACCCGCACCTCATGAACCCACGGCCTGATTTCCGTTAGACCGGCAGGCAGGCCCCTGGGTACCTCATCGTGTGAGCCCTTCTACGTAATAGGCCAGATCCCGAGAGACCTGGCATCCGGCCTCAGCGATCGGGTTCTCGCAGCTCTGCATAACCGGCCTCCGACTCCAGCGTCCGCCGCCGCCACAAGCCACCCAGCCATACCGCCAGAATGGTAAGGACGAATGGGATCATCAGTACGAACTCCCTCGGGACGGCCTCGGTGATGTTGATCTGGGATTGGATACCGATGGCGTCGGCGAACCCGAAGAACAGGGCGGCCAGCGCGGCCCCGATCGGGTGCCATGCGCCGAAGATCACCGCTACGAACGCGATGAATCCTCGCCCGTTGGTCATGTTCTCGGTGAAGTTGGCCAGCGAACCGACCGAGAGTTCAGCACCGCCCAGCGCACACAGAGCACCGGCGATCAGCAGGGCCTGCAGACGCATGACCGAAGGATCGACCCCTACCGTTCGAGCCGCGAAGGGATACTCGCCGACTGCCGCCAGCCGGAGCCCGAACCGGCTGCGCCGCAGGACTATCCAGGCCGCCAGAACCACTACCGGCGTCGACCAGACCAGGATGGAGGACTCCGAGAGGATGACCCCGACTCCCTCGGTCACGCCTCTGATAGGCCGGGGAAGAACCACATCGGTAAAGATCGATCCTCGAGTGTCGTAGACGGCCCCTAGGGCGAAGGCCGTCCCACCCAGTCCGATCGAGGTGAGACCCAGCCCGGCAATGATCACGTTGGCACCCAGCGGCCCGGTTACCCACCAGAACAGCACCGACAGCAGCATGCAGACCGCCACCGCGGCCACCAAGCCAGCCACCACCGAACCGGTGGCCTCGGCAACCGCCACCACCACGAAGGCTCCCGTAACCATCAGACCCTCGAGACCTAGATGGAACACGCCGGCCCGGAAGGCGAACACCCCCGCCAGGGCCACCAGGATCAGCGGGGTAGCTGCCCTCAGCGTGGTGGCGAGGACCTGTTCCATCAGCCGGTCGCCGCGCCCGCGATCATCCAGCCCCGGCGGAACCGGACCGTGACCAGGAGCGCCACCGTGCCGTGCAGCAGGGTGAGCGCCGAGGGGGGAAGGTCGGTCACGATCGGCAGGAAGAGGATGGCCGACTGGAGTCCGGCGAAGAACAGCGCAGCTACCACCGCTCCCGGGACGGTCAGCAAGCCGACGAGTGCCACGACCACCGCGGTGAAGCCCACGGCTGGGGAGAAGCCGGTCACCAGGCGGGCAGCCGGACCGAACAGTTCCACCGCACCCGCCAGGCCGGCCGTCGCCCCGGCGAAGGCGAAGGCGGCCAGTCCGATCCAGCGAACCTTCATGCCCTGCCAGCGCGCCATGGTCGGGTTCCGACCCGCCAGGTCGACCGCCAGGCCGAAGCGGGTCCGTTCGAGGAGCACCCAGGTGATCACGCAGGCCACCACGACTATGACCAGCACCGTTGCCGAGACTCCCGAGCTGCCGGTGATCCGCAGGGCATCGGGAATACGTTCGGTGGCGGCGGTCTGGCCGGTCCCGGCCGGGTTTCGCAAGGGCCCGGCCGTCAGGTACTGGAGCACCAGAGCGCCGATGAAGCTCATCATGAGGGTGGTGAGCACCTCGTCGGTTCCAAAGCGGACCCGAAGAAACCCGGGGATGACCGACCAGAGGACCCCGGCAGCGATGGCGGCCAGGAATCCAACCACCACCACCAGGAGGGCAGGACCACCCGACCAGCCCAGAGACACGGCCACCGCCGCGCAAGCGCCCATATAGAACTGTCCCTGACCGCCGATGTTGAAGAACCCGGCCCGGAAGCTGACCACTGCACCCAGGCCGACCAGCAGCAACGGGACGGCCCATCGGATGGTGGTGGCCAGAGCACCTGGCGCGGTGATCGCCCCCTGGATCGCGCCATCGAACACCTGCCACACCCCGTAGCCGCCGGCCCATAGGATCAAGCCGACTACGAGGAACGACATCACCACCAGTGCCAGGGTGGTCGCCACCCTGTTGAGCCCGCCGGTCAACGCCGACCACCGATCATGGCATCGCCCACCGCGCGGCGATCGTAGGGCGGATCGAACCCGGCCACTATCCGCCCGCCCAGCATGACTACCAGACGATCGGAGAGCTCGAACAGCTCATCTAGGTCGGAAGACACCAGCAACACCCCGGAGCCGGACCGCCGCAGCCGCCGGAGGGTCTCGCGCACGAATCCGGTAGCCGCCAGGTTTAGCCCCCGAGTGGGTTGGGCCGCCACCAGAACCTCGACCTCCCCGCTCAGTTCCCGCGAGAGGATCAGCCGCTGGACATTGCCCCCCGACAGCGCCCCGGCCGGCTGGGTGACGGTCTGGTAGCGCACCCCCCAGCGGTCCATGGCCTTGCCGGCCCGTGTGCGGAACCGTCGAACCGAGATGGGCCGCCAGCGTGACTTCTTCCGCCCGATCAGGCGCAAGGCCGATTGGTTGATCCACAGAGCGGCGCTTCTGCTGATTCCCTCGGTGGTCCGATCGAACGGAACCAGGCGAAGGCCCGACCGCCTGCGCTCATCCGGTCCCGAGCCCGTCACCTCCTGGCCTCCCATCCTGATACTGCCAGCGCTCAGCTCGTCGAGGCCGGCAATCGCCGACACCAAACCACGCTGGCCGTTGCCTTCCACCCCGGCCACGCCTATGATCTCGCCCGCCCCGAGCCGCAGATCGATACCGTCGAGGCCTCGTTCCATCGACGAACCCCTGGTCGATACCCCGGCGAGCTCGAGCTTGGCACCAGAGGGGGCGGTCCCGCCTCCTGGATGCTGGTTGAAACCGGCCGCGGCTTCGGAAACTTCGGTGGAGGATGCCGGACCCACGATCGCATCGCTCAGTTCGCCCTGCGTCACCTCTCCTGCCTCGATCGGCCCTAGGACCAGGCGTCCCTCGCGCAGCACGCTCACCGTATCGGCCACCGCGGCTACTTCCGCCAACTTGTGCAGTACCACCAGCATGGTCACACCCGAGTTGCGCAGCTCCCTCAGCCGGTCGAACAGACTCTCGATGGCCGACGGGGTGAGCAGGGCGGTGGGCTCGTCGAGGACGAGGACGCGCACCTCGGATGCCAGTGCCCTGACGATTTCCAGGGACTGGCGCGCCTCGATCGGTAGGTCACGTACCCGAGTGGAAGGTTACAGTACCCCCTCCGCCCCCTCCAGCACCGCGCTCCAGCGTCTCTCCAGCTCGGCCCGGCGATAGACGGACCGGGTGTTGGCGCGGCCGGCCGCCAGCTCGAGTGCTTCGGCCACGGTGAAGGAGGGCGGAAGCGAGAATTGCTGATGCACCATGGCCAGCCCGGCCTCCTGCGCAGCCCGGACGTCGCCACCTACGATCTCCTGCCCGCGCACCCATACCCGTCCCGCCCTTGCCTCGAGCAACCCGCCCAGCACCCTGGCCAGAGTCGTCTTCCCCGCCCCGTTCTGGCCGACCAGGGCATGGATCCGGCCCGCTCCCAGCTCTAGGCTCACCTCCCGCAAGGCGGCCAGGGAACCGAAGAACACGTCGATCCCCTGGCACTCGATAGCCGGCCGGGGAGCTGCCTCCGGGCGGGCAGTTATCACAGGTCGGGGTCAGAGTTCGGGGTCGAAGGGCACCTCGAGTTCACCGCTCTTGATGGCAGACCTGGTCTCATCGATCAGCGGCAGGGTATCTCGAATGGTCTCCACCATGGCCGCCGGACCGCTCTCGAGGAAGGCCGGATTGACCACCAGGTCCACCCCGCCTTCCGCCACCCCGGCACCGACGTGGCCGGCCTGGTAGTCGTCGCCGATGGCGTTCTCGATCTCGTTGTACAGCACGCTGGACCAGAGCAGCAGCACGCTGCCGATGACCGCCGGGCTGTCGAAGTAGCTCTCGGATCCGCCGATCACGTAACCGCCCTTCTCCTCGGCGGCCTGAACCACCCCGAGATCGGTGGCCGCGCCATCCAACATGAGAATGTCTGCTCCACCATCGTAGAGAGCCGCCCCCAGCTCCCGCCCCCGGGCCGGATCTTCGAAGGAGTCGGCGAAGGCCTCTCCGGTAACCGCCGCGTTCTGGGTGACCGCGCCGGCCACGAAGGCGTTGTAGTCGGCATTGATGGGAGGAATCGACACGCCTCCCACGAATCCGACCTGTCCCGAGGTCAGGGCACCGGCCAGGATCCCGGCCAGATAGGTCCCCTTGTAGTAGTCGAAACCGACGGTCACCACGTTGGGCAACTCCACCGGACTACCGAAGATGTGAATCCATCTGGTTTCGGGAAACTCTGGGGCCACGATTTCTAGAGCTTCTGCCATGGGCGGGAAGGTGACCGCGATCACATCGGTCCCCTGATTGCCCAGGTTGCGCAAGGTCGACTCGAAGGTCGACGGATCGGTCGCCTCGATAAAGGTGGTGTCCAGCCCGAAGTCGGTCTCGGCTTGTTCCAGCCCCTTGACCAGATCGTCGATCGGACCCATGTCACCGGCCCGCTGGTTGACCACCAGGGCCACTGTGTCCGGCGCAACCGCCTCGGTAGTTTCCGGAGGGGCCCCGGTCGTCGTGGGAGCGGGTTCGGTGGTGGTGGTCGTCTCCGCCTGGGTTGTGGGCGGCTGCGTGGTAGCCACGGTGTCGGTACTCGCCTCGCCTCCGCAGGCCACCGCCAGCACTGCGATCACCACCAGCATCGCCTTCCACCTGATACCTGTCGCGCGCTTCATGCCTTCCTGTCCGTCTTCCGACTCCAGCACCCGGATCAGCGGGCTCAGGTTGGCCATCCGGGCATCGCGCGCGGTCATATGAGCCGTACGCCGCACGATGTGCTTGATGGCTCGGAGGGAAAGAGGTGCGCAGGCCAGCAGCTCGTCCAGCCATCGCTCGACGGCCGCATCGAGCTGATCGTGGGGAACCACTTCGTTGACCAGCCCCAGATCCCGGGCCTCATGCGCGGTGAAGCGCCTTCCAGTGAGGAGCACCTCCATGGCCCACTTGTACGGGAGGTGCCGGGCCAGGGAGACGATCCCGCCGTCGAGTGGTAGGCGCCCGAGGCGCGGCTCCACGAACCCGAGTTGGGCCTGCTCGGAGGCAACGGCCAGGTCACAGCCCACCACCAGCTCCAGACCGCCGCCTAAGGCGTAGCCGTTGACTCGGGCGAGGATCGGAACGTCGAGGGTGTCCCTCAGCACGAGGTGCCCGAAGCCGTCCGGACGGGCATCCAGCCAGTAGGCCAGGTCGGTCTTGCCTTCGGTGCTGCGCATGTCGTCACCGGCACAGAAGGCCCGGTCACCGGCGCCGGTCAGGACCACCACCCTCACCGACCGGTCCACTTCGAGGTTCTTCCACACCCGCAGTAGCTCCCGCTGGTGCTGCTCGTCGATCGCATTGAGACGCTCAGGCCGGTTGATCACCACCCAAGCCACATGGTCCTCGACCCGCAGGTCGATGCTCACGACAGGACGCCCGTTTCCTGCAGGGCTCGGATCCGGGACCGATCGATTCCGTACTCGATGAGGGCGTCATAGCCGCCCTCTCCCAACCTCGGCGGGGGTCGACGGACCGCGGCCGGAGTGGCCGAAAGGTGGACTGGGGAGGCCAGGGCCCGCAGCGGTGACAGTCCCGATCGCTCCAACTCGACGATCATGGAGCGGCTATGGGGGTCCCGGAGCGCCTCACCCAAACTCCTCACAGGCGCGCACAGCAGGTCCTGCTCCTCGAATCGAGCGATGACCTCGGTCACCTCAAACCGGAGGATGGCCTTGGCGAGCAGGGCGTGCAGGCTGGTCCGGTTCCTGGCCTGCTCCGCCATGTCGGCGTACTCAGGCCGTGCCGAAAGGTCCTCCAGGTCGAGCGCGGCGCAGATGTCACGCAGCGGGTTGAGCCGGAAGGCTCCTACCAGCACCACTTCACCATCCGCGGCTCGGAAGGTGCCCACCAACGGCATGGTTGCCCAGTTGAGTTCCTCCTCCCGCATCATCCAGACCGCCGCCTCCATGGTCTGGACCCCCAGGAGTGAGTCGTACAGTGACACCTCCACCATCTGGCCCTCACCGGTCCGATCCCGATGGAGCAGGGCGAGCAGGATTCCCTGGACCAGGTTCATCCCGGCTGTGTAGTCGGCCAGCGAGAGGGGGTAGATGGAGGTCGGATGGGAAGGATCCGCCTTGCGGGCCATGGTACCGGTGAGGGCCTGGGCGAGAATGTCCTGGCCTCCCTTGCGAGCGTACTCACCATGGGAACCGAAACCCGTCCCCTGGGCATAAATGATGCGGGGATTCAGAGAGTCAAGTCTCCGGTAGCCGAGACCGAGGCGTTTCATGATTCCGGGGCGGAAGTTGTTCACCACCACATCGGCGGTCTTCACCAAGTCGTGGACCAGGTCTCGTCCTGCCTCGGACCGGAGATCGAGCGCCACGCTCCGCTTTTTGCGGTTGAGGCCGGCAAAGGCCGGGTGTTCGGTACCTTCCCGATCCACGACCGCGTGCCGGAACAGATCTCCACTTCCGGGCCGCTCGATCTTTAGCACATCCGCCCCGTGATCGCCCATCAGCTGGGTGGCGACCGGGCCCATCAGGATCTGGGTGAAGTCGAGCACCCGGATCCCCGCCAGCGGCTGGGGGACGGGCGGATCCTGGGAGTCCTTCACCGGTGACCCGAGCGCGTTCCGTGCAGCTGCGGAGGAACTCATCCGGCCACGACCGCGTGCCCGCCCGCTGGGCGAGCTCTGGAGGAAGGGATGTCCCCAGGGTCAGCGCCCTGCGCCCGCAGTCGGGACTGGACGGCGGCTACATCCACCTCCCGCACCGCCACCCCACGGTCCAGCGACTGGACCGCCGCTACGCCGGCAGCTTCGCCCATCGACATGCAGGGCGGGATCTCCCGTGACATCCGCTGCGCCTCAGGAGTGGCCGAGTAGTGCCTCCCCGGGACCAGCAGCTGCTCCACCTGCTTGGGAACCATCGCCCGGTAGGGCGTGTAGTAGCCACGACCCCTCGCCACGCTGTCGGCAAAGTGGACCCGCTCGGTCACGTCCTCCCTGGTCACCACATATTCCCCCTCCAGGAGACGGGTCTGGCGCACACCGATCTGGGGTGCCACGTCGATGACCACTGCCTGCTCGAAGCCGGGATAGTTGCCCCGGACGAACTCCACCAACTCGGCTATCCGCTTGCGTCCCCGGCGGTCGGCCATGGTCAGATCCTCCACGACTGATGCCGTCGTAGCCCCTCATGTGCGGGCAGTTGCACCACACCACTCCCGGCAGCGGGTTCTTCAGCCACCACATAGCCCATGAACCTCCCAGGATTCTCCGGGCGGCCCGGTTCACCTGGTGGCATTCGTACGGTTGCTCGCGCTCGAAACGATCGGCGGTGTCGGTGTCCACGTTCCCCAGACGGAACACGGTGGTGACCATGTAGGAGCCTTGCACGAAGGGAGCTCCGGCCGACGCCACCACATCGGCGTCTCCGGTCGCATCGATCACTACGTCGCCCAGGACCGCTTGCCGGCCGGTCTTGGTCTCGCATATCACACCCTTGATGGTCCGACCTTCCATGATCGGCCGGGAGTACCAGGAGTGCAGGCGCAGGTCGATCCGCTGCTCCTCGATCAGATCGTTGGCGACCCGCTTCCAGCCGTCCGGGTCGAAAGAGACCGCATAGACGATCGGCTTGATCCGCCCCGACTGGTAGAAGTCGAACACTCCCCAGCGGGCCCAGCGCCGCCAGAAGGTCTCGCCGCGGACCCGATCGGCCGGCGGCGGGTAGACCGCCAGACCGATCGACTCGAGACGATCCACCATCTCCTGGGCGATCCCGCGCACGGTGATCTCGTGCTCGTCCACGAAGTCGTCGAGGACCAGTACCATCCCTCCGGCGGCCATCCCGCCGAGGTAGGCGTACCGCTCGATCAGGACCACTGACGCGCCATTGCGAGCTGCCGACACGGCCGCCGCCAGCCCGGCCGGACCTCCTCCCACCACTACCACGTCCGTCTGGGCGACGATGGTGGCATCCCCCACCGATCGGTCCGCCCGGTTCACTGGCGCCTAACCATCAGAAGCTCGGCGGTGTCACTACCCAGAGGGACACCGAGGTGACGTCGCCCACGTTCTCGTACCAGTGGGGGATCTCTGAGCGGTAGGAAATGGAGTCGCCAGCCTCGAGGACATATTGCTTGCCCCCGACCGTTACCGCATGGGTACCCGCGAGGACTACACCCAGCTCCTCCCCCTCGTGCGAGTAGGGCGTATCCTGAGTCGTGTAGCCGGGCGGGGCCTCGATCTGGATGACCTCCAGCCGGCTGTCGGCCCGGAGGTTGAGCAGCTCCGCCACCACCGGCTGAGAAGCACCTTCGGCGGCCGGAAGGTCGAGCCGCCGCCGATCCTGCTTGCGGACTACCGGTGACACCCGCTGCTCCCCGGCCAGCAACCGGGCGATCGGGGTATCGAGTGCATGGGCCACCTGTACGAGGGTGTTGAAGGAAGGGTTGCCGCGGCCTCGCTCGATCTGGGACAGCAGGCCGGAGCTCACGCGCGCCCTGGCGGCCAGCCGTTCCAGGGTCAGCTCATGAAGCTTGCGTAACCGGCGAATCTCGCGCCCCACCTCCTGAAGGGTCAGCAGAGGCCGCTCGTCCTCCGTCGATCGGGTCACAGGCGGGTACTCCTGCCGGTCTGAGTTGTCCAAGGCGTGTGCATAGAAGCTCAAGTTTGGGTCCCTTCACTGAACTATAATACTTCAACATGTTGCACATCGCGTCCGCCGGGTCGTCCGTCAGATGACCAGGGACACTGCTGAGGTCCTGATTGTCGGCGCCGGAGCTTCGGGATCGGTAGCCGCCTCGCGACTCAGTGCGGCCGGGGTCGACGTGGTGTGCCTCGAGCAGGGCGATTGGGTGGAGACCGCAGATTACCTGAGTGCTCAGCCTGAGGCCGAGCTCGGATGGATCGAGCGGTGGAATCCCGACCCAAACGCCCGCCGCGCGCCCCATGACTACCCGCTGACCGGGGATGATCCCGACGTGCGGCCGGTGATGTTCAACGGAGTGGGTGGAGGCTTGGTGCAGTGGGCCGCCATGTGGAACTTCCTGCTCCCCTCCGACTTCCGGACCCGCACCCTGGACGGGGTGGGGGATGATTGGCCCATCACCTGGTTCGACCTGGCTGATCAATACCGGAGGGTAAGCCGTGAGATGTCCGTCTCTGGGCTGGCCGGTGATCCGGCGTTGCCGGAGATGGACAGCTTCCCCAACCCGCCGATCCCGATCGGAAAGGTCGGGATGGCAGCTGCCGGCGGGATGGACCGGCTGGGATGGCACTGGTGGCCGGGCACCAACGCCATAGCCGCACGCCAGCACGGTGGATTGCAGGCCTGCCAGCGGCGGGGGACCTGCATGATCGGATGCCCGGAGAACGCCAAGGCCACCCCCGCGCTGACCCACTGGCCTCGCGCGATCCACCATGGTGCCACGCTGGTGACCGGTGCTCGGGCGCGCGAGATACCCATCGACCGTAGCGGGCGAGCGATCGGAGCCATCTACCTCGACCGGGACGGGAAGGAGAGGTTGCAGAGAGCGGAGGTCGTGATGCTGGCCGCCAACGCGGTCGGCAGCGCCCGGCTGCTCCTGATGTCCACCTCTCCCCTGTTTCCCGACGGGCTGGCCAACTCGTCGGGACTGGTGGGGCGGCGGCTGATGCAGCATCCCTATCGAACCGTAGTAGCCGTCACCGACCGGCTGCTCGATGGCTGGCAGGGACCCTGGGGGCAAGCGATCTACTCCCTGGAGTTCGCTGAAACCCGCCCCGAGCATGACTTCGTGCGGGGAACCAATTGGATGGCGATGCCTCATGGAGGCCCGATGTTCGCGGTCAGCGAGTATCAAGCAGCCCACCGGGGAAATGGTTTCGACCAGCTCTGGGGAACCGACTTCCACCGGGCGGTCGATACGGTATTCGGCCGCTCCTTCACCTGGGGTATCCAGGCGGAGGACCTCCCGGAGGAACGCAACCGGGTGGTGCTGGACCCGGAGATCACCGATGACTTCGGGCTCCCGGCGGCCCGCATCGAGTACCAGGTGTCGGAGAATACTGACCGCATGCTGGAGTTCAACACCGAACGGGCCGTGGAGGCAGCTCGGGCGGCCGGGGCGATCGAGACGATGGTGAGTGACATCTGGCCGACCGGGATCGGTCACGTACTCGGCACCACTCGCATGGGGGAAGACCCCAACTCCTCGGTGGTGGATCCCTGGTGCCGGACCCATGACGTGGACAATCTCTACGTGATCGATGGTGGGGTCTTCGTGACCGGTGGCAGCGCCAATCCGACCGCCACCATCATGGCCAATGCGGGGCGGGTAGTGGATCGGATGATCAGCCAGCGCGGGCGTCCGGGAGTTGGGGAGTGACCGGGTCGCTCACCACCCAGCGGCGGGCGGTGTTCGAATCGCTGGCCGATGTCCTGATCGCGGAGGGCGCGGGCAAACCTGCCGCCTCGTCGGTCGGGATCGGCGGGGACCTGCTCGATCGGACCCTGCAGGCGGTTCCCAGCCTGGCCGCCCGCTAGTCGAGTTGCTGGACGAAGCCAGCCACCACCCGTCCGAGAGCTTCAGCCGTCACCTCTACTCCGACCGTCCGGATGACTTCGCTCTGTTGAGTACCGCTGCGGTGGGCGCCTACTACCTGAGCCCAGAAGTTCGGGAGCTGATCGGATATCCCGGCCAGGTGCCCGCACCTCTCTCGATCGACGCCACTCCCGAATACCTGAACAACGGGATGTTGGAACGGGTGTACGACCGTTGCCCCGGATATCGAAGCTGACCGGGCCCTTTCACCACTGGATGACCGGACCCGGATGGCTTACGTAATCGGTTCCCCTTGCATCGACGTGAAGGATGCCTCCTGCATTTCGGAGTGTCCGGTGGATTGATCTACACGGGCGGAAGGATGCTGTATATCCAGCCGGACGAGTGTATCGATTGCGGCGCTTGCGAGCCTGCCTGTCCGGTGGAGGCGATCTACCCGGAGGACTTCCTGCCGGACGACATGTCACCCTTCCTGGCGGCCAACGCCGAGTTCTTAGAATTAACCGGCCTCGGATCCCCCAGGGGTGCAGCCCGTGCCGGAAGCTTGGAGGAGGACCATCCTCTGGTGGCTTCCTGGCCCGTCACCGAAGATAGTCCTTGATCGACCACTAGAAGGCGCGCCAACCCCTGCTCGCGTTGAGTCGCAGTGAAACCCTGGCCGCCCCGGCCGACCGGTCAGAGACCGAGAATCGACTCGAGACCGACAGTGACTGGCGCTTCGAGCGACGCCACCGTTCTCAGAGCCACGATGATGCCGGGAGTGAAGGCCACGTAGTCGGTGGTGTCGTGGCGGATCGTCAGGTATTCGCCGGTCCCGCCCAGGATCACCTCTTGGTGGGCAACGAACCCGTGGGCACGAACCGAGTGGATGGCGACGCCCTCGACATCGGCACCCAGCGCGCCTTCGACCAGCTCACTCCCCCGGCCGTGCGCGACCACCCCGGCCTGGCGCCGGGCGGCGCCCATCCGGGCGGCCGTATTGAGAGAAGTACCGGACGGGGCGTCGGGCTTGTCATCGTGGTGCTGTTCGACGATCTCGGCGGAGGCAAAGTGAGGTGCCGCCAGCTCGGCGAACCGCATCATCAGCACCGCACCCACCGAGAAATTCGGTACTACCAGGCAGCGCAGTTCACTGTCCGCCCATTCCTTCTCGAGGGCGGCCACCCGGGCGGCGTCGTAGCCGGAGGTGCCGACTACCACATGGGCGTCGAATCGCTTCCAGCGGCTCACGTTGGACGGGGCAACGCTCGGATTGGTGAACTCGAGGATCACGTCGCATCCGCGCAGAGCCCCGGGATCGCCCGAGCATTCGTAGCCCGACAGGTCCTCGCCACTGTGGCCAGGTGCGTAGAGACCGCCGACTTCCATGTCGTCCAGCGAGTCGATTGCGGCCAGGGACAGCCGCCCCATCCTGCCCGGTGCACCGGAAATGCCCACCGAGATCATGGCAGGTAGCCCTCGAACTCGTGGCTCTCGAGCGGGCCGACCGCCCCGATCACCCTTGGCCCCCGGAGAGTACGAGCAGCATTGTCGGCCACTTCGGCCAGGGTTATACCCTCCATGCGGGCTAGCCGCTCGTCGAGCGATAGATAGGGAAGACCGAAGAGATGGTTTCGCCCGAGGCGGATCATGCGCGTATTGGTGTCCTCCATCGACAGCGCCAACGCCCCGCGCATGTGGCCCTTGGCCCGGTCGAGTTCCTTGTCCGTCACACCGCCTGACATGAGACCTCCGATCTCGTCGGTCAGAATCTCCATCACCGCATGAGCCGTTGCCGGAGTCGTGCCTACGTAGACGCCCCAGGCGCCGGTTTCCGCGAAACGCATCGAGAAGCTATGGACCGCGTAGGCCAGACCGCGCTCCTCACGTATCTTCTGGAACAGGCGGGACGACATCCCGCCCCCGAGGATGTGATGCATCACCCCATCGACCAGACGGCTGTCGTCAGTCCGGCGGATGGTCTCCCCACCGAATACCAGATGGATCTGCTCGGTGTCCCTCCCCACCACCTCGACCCTCGACTCGATCTCCGGTGAGCTCAGGTGGTGGCTGCAGTCACCGGTTTCCCAGGAACCGAACAGTTGCTCCACCAGCTCGACCACCTGATCATGCTCGACATTCCCGGCCATGGTTATCGCCACGGTTCCTGCCCCGTAGCGCCGCCGCCAGTAGCCCTCGAGGTCGCTCCGGGTCATCGCCCCGATAGAGTCGCGCGTGCCGAGCACGGGAAGGCCGAGAGGATGGCCGGCAAACGTCGTCCGCACGAAGGTCTCCATGGCCACATCCGACGGGTCGTCCTCGTTCATGTTGATCTCTTCGAACACCACCCGCCGTTCCGAGTCAATCTCATCGGGCCGGAAGGCAGGGCGCTGGAGCATCTCGGCCAGTAGCTCGAGGCCGGTGGCGAGCTCCGTGTCGAGCAATCGGACCCAGAAGCAGGTGTACTCCTTGGAAGTAAAGGCATTGCTCTGAGCCCCGATGGCGTCGAACGTCTCGGAGATCTCCCGAGCCGACAGCCGGTCGGAGCCCTTGAACAGGAGGTGCTCCAAGAAGTGAGCGGCTCCAGCCTCTTTGGGACGCTCATCGCGGCTACCGGTGTCCACCCAGCAGCCGATCGCCACCGACCGAACCCCCGGAACCGACTCGGTGACCACCGCCATGCCCGTAGATGTGTGAGAGACCTGGACTTGCACAGTCGTGGATGCTACCCGGCCGAAGCACGCTCTCCGGCCAGCCGGGCCCTGCTGGCACCTACCAGGGTCCCGGACCTCCTAGACGACCTGAGCTTCCCAGCCACACGTCCCGACTAGCTCACACCTCGGCTAGCGCCCTTCACTTGTTGATAGTAAGTGATATCGTTGTGAAAATACTGTCAACAATAGCAAAGGGATGATTCGTAAGGCATTGACTCTTTGACCAGGAAGTGTTCCAGCAGCCACCTGACTAACCACAGGACCGCGATACGTCCGGCCGGTTGCTGCCTACCTACTATCGCCAGCGTGGTACCCACTGGGGACAGAGCTCCCTTACCGACACTCCCGCCGCCATCAGAGCCTCCCCGTGGAGCTAATAGTCGGAGTCGACCGCGTTGACCAGTTCAGTATCGGCAGTTCCGGAGACGATGGCGGCTGCCACGAACTTGCGGTCGGCCCGGTCGAATCCCTCCAGTCGGGGATCGGTTGGGAACTCGGCGAAGCCTCGGGTCGGATGGGGCCTGATTGTCACCCAACGACCAATGTCCGCCGATCGAGCAGCCCAAGCGAAGAACCAGTAACCCACCCCTGGCTGGCGGTGATGGTCTCCTAAGTTCCGCTGATACTCACCCAGAATCTCGCGCCCTTGGTCGAGCACAAGGGCGCGTCGATAGCGAATGTCGGTGAGAACAGCACTGGCCATGTGCTGGCACC
This sequence comes from Acidimicrobiia bacterium, assembly GCA_965200835.1. Taxonomy (GTDB): domain Bacteria; phylum Actinomycetota; class Acidimicrobiia; order Spongiisociales; family Spongiisociaceae; genus JAPPFW01. Next base: position 2,100,412 of record OZ241390.1, on the reverse strand, counting down.
GGGAATCCGCTTGAGGAGCCAAGCCTTCGGCCACCATCAGAACGTTGGTATCCACGACCGAGAAGCTCATCGCCCGGTAGCAGTACTAGAGACCTGAACTCTGCGAACGCCTCATCCCGGCTTCGACCATTGCAGCGGCCTCCCCCATGAGGTCACCGAAGAACCCGTCAGCCCAATTGGCGATGCGCCCGTTGTCATCGAGTTCCAGGCTCCGGATCCGGGAAGACCCGTCCTCGTGCGAACAGAAGTACACCGCTACGTCGTCCTTCGATACCTGTCCTTCCGCGATCCGGCGCTGGAGGCGCGCCAGCAGGTGTTCGCTGTGACTCTCCACGATCACCTGTGCCCGACCAACCTCGGCCGTCTCGAGAATGATGTCAGCGAGCCCGGACTGGACTGACGGATGAAGATGCAACTCCGGTTGTTCGAGGATCACAACTGAACCCTCAGGTACGTACGCGAGCTGCACGAGTACCGGAAGCACCTGAGAGACCCCGAACCCGATGTCAGGGAGAAGCACATCTGCCGCCGCTTCGGAGCGTCTGATTCTCACTTGGTATATGTCGGCGTGGTCGGTCAGGCGTTCAACTGCAAACTTGCTAACAAGGTCCAGTGCGACAAGCCAGTCAGCGATGACCTGCCTGATCGGAAACAGCTGCTTAGGAATTGAATCCCGCCTCAACTCCCGTGCTATCTTCAACTTACTATCCGATGACAGTAGCGCTTCAACTACGTTCTCACCAGCAGAACCTACATCGGACGGAGTTGATCCCTGCCACCTATAATCACGTTCAGGCGGCGTGCGTAGCAGTCCAAGATAATGCAGTTTCTCGAGTAGACGCTGTAAGGATATCTCAAACGAGTAAAGAAACTCAGCATTCTGATAAGCTAAGGAGAGCAACCTCGGAAACCCAAAGTACTTTATGGGATGAGAGACAAGCAGAGGTATTGTTTCTACATCAGCTTGCTTTAGAAAGCTGTTGTCGTCGCCGATCCTAACTTTCAACTCATACCAGGAAGTAAGCGAGGACCGGTGATACTTGACATCAATTCCTTTGGTCATGTATGACAGCTCACGTACATGAGGACCGACAACACTATCTGGTCGCCCTACTGCTCGATACTCACCGAACTTGATTCGAGTGTTGAAAGCGAAAATCGCTTGGCGATGGAGATGGATAGGAAGGGTCTCATTGAGCTTATGTACAAGGGACATATCATGCCAGGAGAGCCCAAGCTCCAACTCAGCCGTTCGATCGTGGTTGTGCAAGATGTCCGTCATAAGGCCGAGAGATACCAGTGAACGGCTACCCCCCAGATGCAAGACCTCCTGCTGGTCTGTTGACTCCGCAGATTGCTTGAGTAGAAGAAGAGCCTGGAGCAGGCTGGTCTTGCCGGAACTGTTGGCTCCGAAGAACACCGTGACCGGCGCCAACCTGATCTGCCCGCTGTCCTTCCAGGACTTGAAGTTGCGCACGTGCATCGCGGTGAACATCACTTGACCTACCTGTCTCGTCGGGTCATCCTAGGATGTCCTGCCTGCAAGCGGCAGCCGGCAGTCGATCTCGGGAATGCAGGATCGGCGGCTGGTCATCACTGAGGCAGTCCTCCGACTCCGAGCCGCTGCGGTTGGGTTCCGGGGTTCGTAGAATCCCCTCGATGAACGATGGCAGCCCACCCCCCAACTTCACCGACCGGTGCTACCGGCATCCGGACCGGACCACCTTCCTACGGTGCTCGCGCTGCGACCGAGCCATCTGCGGCTTCTGCTCCTTCGAATCCCCGGTCGGCCAGCGGTGCCCAGAGTGTATAGGCGGCGTCGTCACCCGCGTCGCCCCTACCCGCCGCCTGGCCATGGGGATCACCCCCGCGGTGCTCGCCATCATCGTTATCTCGGTGCTGGCCCATCTATGGCAGCGGCTGGACCCCCAGGTCACAGCCGACTTCGCCCATGTCACCGTGTTCGTGCAGCTGGGGGATTGGTGGAGGGTCATCACTGCTGCATTCCTCCACTCACCCAGCTCGATCCTCCATCTCCTGTTCAACATGTACGCGCTCTACCTGTTCGGACCGGGTTTGGAGCGTCGGGTCGGCACCACGGCATTCGTGGGCCTCTACTTGGCCTCGGCCATCGCCGGGGGAGTCGCCTTCCAGTACCTGTCGTACGGAGCAGCCGTCGGAGCTTCCGGCGCGATCTTCGGCCTGTTCGGCGCCGTGCTGGTGGGGACCTTGCCCATGCGCCGGACCGCCCAGGGCGCCCTGCAGTTACGCCGACTCCTCCTGCTGTTGGGTCTGAATCTCGCCTTGTCGTTGCTGGTAAGGAGCATCGCCTGGGAGGCCCATGTAGGTGGCCTGGTGATGGGAATGATCGTGGTATGGATGTGGCAACGCATACCCCCTACTCCTCAGGCTCACCGGCAGCGGGTGTGGGTGGTGTACGGGCTCGCCCTGCTCGGCTTGGCGGCGGTTGCCCTGGCCTGAGACAACAGAGGGGGCCGGACGGCCGCGCTCTCCGTGCCAGAATGGGCGGTTGTGGCATTGAGAGACAGGTCCTTCCTCAGCGAGATCCTTCCACCCGAGGAGCGGGCCATCGAATCGGTGGTGGGCCGTTACCAGCGCGTGGCGGGGGCGGTCACCAGAGTCGCCCGGACCCTCACCGGGCGGGAAGACCTGCGGGTGGTCCTGGGCGTCTCCAGCCACTCATCCGACACGGAGGTAGTGATCGATCCCGGCCTGTTCCAGGCTGCCTACGGGCGACGAGCTCCCGTCACCCCCGGAGAGACTGCCCTTGCTTCTGCCTTGCATGAGGTCGTTCACCTAGTTTCCTCCGACTTCGATGAGCGACGGACCATCCCGTCCCATTGGATTCCCGAGACGGACGATCCTCCCCCCGACCACGAGATCACGCTCCTAGAAGCACTCGACCAGGTTGGAGGACCACCCGCCGAGGCCCTGTTCTTCGCCCTCGAGGATGCCCGCCAGGAACGACAGGGTTTGGCTTCCTATCCAGGTGCGCGCTCGGTACTAGAGGACCTGTACCGCGCTTCCCTGGCCGGAGCCTTCTACCGCTCCGGTCCCCTCGCCCGGTTCGCCATCGCCTGTTTCATGACGGTGGGCGGTTACCGCGACAAAACCCCGCTGGAACGGCGGCTGGACGCCCGCTCGGGAGCTGCCTGGCGGGATGCGGCACCGATCCTCGAGGAGGCTGCTCGCACCGAGGAACCGTGGGAGGTGGCCGGGCTGGCCGTCCGCCTGCTGGGCGTGGCACGGGCGCATGGACTGCTGTCCGGACACTCAGATCACGAGCAATCCAACCGGTCCGATCAGCGGAAGGCCGAACAGCAGGTCATCACCGAGGGCGTGGACCGGGTCCGTCTCTTCTCACCGATCGTCCAGGATGCCCAGTCCTACGAGAGCACCCGCACCGGAGCGGAGCAGCTGGCCGCCCGGGAAGGCAAGCCGGGCGAGACACCCACCAGCGAGGCCACCGACCAGCTTCTGAGAGTCAGCCAGTTCCCGGTTGTCTATCTTCCGACCGGCCAGAGCGGCAAGCTTGCGGTGGGGAAGATCCCGGAAGCCTTCCAGCGGTTTGCGTCGAAAGGGAGGAACGCGCTGCTAGAGGCCGCGCGGGAATGGCATGTGGATGAACGATACGTGGCTGGCGAGCTGTACCCGCTGTTCGTGGCCAACCAGCGCCGTGGCCTGAGATCGGGCTACGACGCGGGGGACCTGTCCCCCCATGCGGCCCTCCTCCTTGGAGGTGGTCTGTACCAGAGGATGTTCGAACGGCGCTCGATCTCTTCCCGCCGCTCCTATGCGGTCAGCGTGCTAGTGGACGGATCCGCCTCGATGCTGCAACCCCGACGTCTGGCGGCCCCCCGGGACCGCCGCCCCTGGGGACTGGCCGCCGCCATGCTGGGGGCCTGGACTCTGGCGGCCATGTGCGATGAGCTCCGGGTCGACTTCGAGGTGGCCCTCTTCAACCGGGCGTTCGCCGCCCAAGTGGACGACAGCGAGTGGACCTATTCACGCCGCCGTACCGCGGCCATCAGCGAGCTTCGCCGGTCCCATGGGGCAGCTGCCGACCGGCTTACCTCGACGGTGAATCACTACCTCCTATCCGACTTCAGCCAGCCCTGGAGAAGGTCGGACGACCTGCTGGCCGGCCTGTTCTGGACAGCCGCACGCACCGGGGAAGCGGGTCTCGAGGCCCGCCGAGCCCCGAAGGAAACACCGCCCGTCTCGCTGTTCGAGAAGGGCGCCAACGTGGACGAGTTCAACGTAACCTTTGCCGCCGAGCGGCTGGCCAACCATGGCGCCCAGGTCAGGGTGATGGTGGTGCTGGCCGACGGGATGACCAGGGGTTCGGTGGAGGCGCTGGCCCGATCGGTGGAGGAAGTCGACGGACGGGGCACTACCGTCCTCGGAATCGGAGTGGGTGACGACACGGTGGTCACCGCCTACCGGCACCATCAGGTCATCTCCCGTCCAGACGAGCTCGCCAACTCGATGGTGGTCGGCGTGGGGATGGCCCTGCGTCGCGGGCTGGCGATGTACGGCGACGACACATGGTGGATCAGGGCCGGGCGCCAGGATGCGAGACGGCCCCTCGCGAGAAGAACCCAGGAGCGGCAAAGTGCCTGAAAGAAACTACTCCGTCACCTTCACGGACCCGAAGGGTGACAGCAAACCCATCACCCTGGAGACGGTGCCGGTTCCAGCCAGAGGGGTGGCGGACTACCGCCAGCGGATCGGCAAGATCCCCGAACCCGACCCCCACTACGTAGACGTGGGAATGTTGTATCGCTTCGCCCAGATCGAGCAGATCAGGCGGGAGAAACCGGATGGAACCGTGCCTTTGCATCTGGCGGTACGGGGCCATATGGGGACCGGAAAGGACCACGACATCGAGCAGTTCGCCGCCCTGCTCCGACTTCCCTACTACCGGATCCCGCTGACTGGAGAAGTCCGGGATATCACCCTAATCGGTTCCGTCAAGCTCCACGGGGACGGTATGGGTGGTACGGAGAGCCGTTGGGAGGACGGTGACATCACCCGGGCACTCCGGGGACCTGCCCTGGTGAATCTCTCCGAGTTGAATGCGGCCGGGGCCGAGACCCTCTTCGCCCTGCATGGCCTGCTGGACCGTTACGCGGCCCTCGACCTCCCGACCGGAGAAACCGTGGCGCTGCGGAATGATGTGCGCCTTTTCGGAACCATGAACCCCACCGATCTGCGTGACTATGCCGGGACCCAGACGCTCAACAAGGCCTTCGCGGACCGCTGGGTGATCTGGGAGAAGCAGTTCCCCCAACCAGAGGATATCGAGGCCATGCTCGTCCGCCGATATCCCTCGATACGAGCACCCTACGTCATCCACATAAGCCGGCTCGCCACCGAGGTGAACCGGTCCTTCCTGTCCACCGATCCCGGCGCCCGGGTCGAGACTCCCATCAGCCTTCGCAGCGTTCTGGACAGGATCCCGGCCGGTTTGATGATGTTCGCCGACCACGAGGACCCTTTGCGAGCCGCCTGGGAAGCCATGGTGCTCCCCCACATAGATCCCTACGACGTAGATCATTACGAGACGGTGTGGGCGGCGTGCGTCCGCAGAGGTCCGTCCGTGCGGCCGTTCCCCCGTTGACCGGCGAGCAAGCCATTGCCAGGGTGGCCGCGGTCGATCTGGGAACCAACTCCACCCGGCTGCTCATCTGTGATGCGGTGAGAACCGGATCAGGGCAGGTGAAGCTGAGGGATATCGAACGGATAGAGACGGTGACCGGCCTGGGAAGAGGGGTAGACAGCTCGGGAAGGCTGGCCACCGACGCTATCGAACGGACTGCGCAGGTGCTTCGAACGTACGGGCACCGGATCAGGGATGCCGGGGTGACAAGAGCCCGGGCCATCGCCACCTCGGCAGCCCGCGATGCCACCAACCAGGATGACTTCCTCAAGGCGGCGCGACAGGCGCTCGGATTTCAACCAGACATCATCACCGGCTTCGAAGAAGCAGCCCTCGTGTTCAGCGGAGCAACCGGAGGGCTGTCCACCGCTAAAGTGAGCAATACGGTAGTGGTTGATATAGGCGGAGGAAGCACCGAGATCGTCACCGATCGAGGCGGTGTATCGATCGATATCGGCTCGATCCGCCTAACCGAACGATGCTTACCGAGCCATCCCGCCACCACCCGAGACCTAGCTGCGGCCCGTCAAGAAGGCACCCGGCTGATGAACGAGTCGGTTATTCCCCACCTCCGCAGCAGAGGGATGGGCGTAGCCGGAACCTGGACGAGCCTGGCCGCCATCCACCTAGACCTGAACCGTTACGACCCGGAGAAAGTGGAATCCACGACCCTGGTAGTTGCTGACATAGAACGGATGGTCACCTGGCTAGGCACACTCACCCTCAAGGACAAACAGGCAATCCGCGCCCTGAACCCAGCGAGAGCCCCGATGATACTCGGAGGTGCCATTGTGGCCGAAACCGCCATGCACGTACTCGGGCTCGACAAAGTAGAGATAACCAGTCACGACACCCTCGACGGAGTATGCCTATCTCTACTCGAGTAGGCGGCGGAGCCTTATCATGCACATCAAGCCAGTCCAACCAATACCCATGACCTCCAATCAGGGATTTCCATCGAGCACACCCGCTATAACCACGGGCTCGCCGAACGTTCAACATCATCCTCTTACCTCTGTCTGGTTCACCAACGGCCGTTGTATTTTTGCTGGGGATGCTGCACTTAAGGTGCTGATAACCATGGTGAACAACGTCAGAAATGTTAGGATCTGGTTTTGTGTGAGATGGTTTCTTGTTGTAGTTTTTGTGACCTTTCCTTTGATTCAGTTGTTAGTCTCACAAAACTAGGTTTTGACGAGCCGATCCATCTCCATCGTCTCACCTAGGCTACCTTGTGTCACCTACTCGGACGGTTGAGGTGAGTTACTCATAGCCAGACCTCAATCCCGCCTGAGAACACCGAATCATGAAATTGTAACATCGTCCCCAGGCCGTCTTTGGGAAAACTCTCTGGAACATCAAACAGGATGCCGGTGTCTATCTCTAATCCCGGATTGAGTTCCACGGAGCCATAACCAGTCCAAGTATATCCCTCGGCCCCATAAGTCCTACTACCGTACATGAGTTTCTGATCACTGGCAAAGAAAGTTTGTGCTTCATTCCCTACATTGACTACATGAAGCCGTACAGCAAACCAGGTACCAATTGCCTCATAACTTAGTAAGCCATCCTCGATAATCTTGCCAGGCTGTTCAACACCAGTTACAACGAACTGGAACCTTCCATCCCGTACGATGTCACCGATACCCGCCTGCTTCGGTGCTGTTGTCGTTGTAGTTGTAACCCGAGTCGTAGTGGCATTACCGACGTTCGACGTACTCGGTTCGTCAATGCCACAGGCGCGAATAATGAAGGCCAGTGCCAAGATACCTAGTAGCAGGTAGATGAACGTTGGCATGCACCCACTCTTGTCGGATCGTAACATTCGGCCCGTATCCGTCTCTAGCCTAGATCCTTCCATATCCACTTGTTGGTCCCTCCTCATCATTACTACGAGCTATCCTGTCAGGTCCCAGAATATAACCGTTGAGTCACCAGCCCCCCAGAAAGGCTCAATCCGGAGTCTGGTGTCAGTAGAACGGTTCAGCCAAGTGAACCTTGAAATATAGCTTGTAATACAGCTCGGCACAACACCTAGACTTGGTGCTTCAAGGGGTCGAGAGTCGTGCCTCCGATGACCGCGAACCTACGCCGACAGCATACAGCTGGAACCAGCGTTCCTCATTCCAACCTTCAATGTTGGCCACCTATAGGCAAAGGTCCACGTCACGCTCGTCGGATTTCGATCAACCAATCAGGGGATCGGCTGTTGCCCCGTCCTGTATACTCCTCCACCGGATGGCCGCCGCGGTACGAGCAGGCTAGGCACAACACCAGTCGGCGGGTCGTCCCGATCAAGTCTGGATCAAACAGCAGTTGGTCATCCGGGAATCTGCTCAAGCTAAACGGGCATGGCCACCTTGTGATGGCCCCTGGACGTAGCACCAACAAAGCCGATGGGTTACGTATAGGAGCCGGCGTGGTCACCCGGACGAGACCACGCCGGCCAACCAGCTCCCTACGGGAGGAGCGGGTTGGTACAATATCTCATCCATCAGCCCTGGAGATGAACTCTATGCCCAAAGCCCTGACGGACCAGCAGGTGATTCGGTACCGGCGTGACGGGTTTCTGTTCCCGGTTCGGGTCATGGACGACGCCGTTGCTGCGGGCTACCGGGCACAGCTAGAGGCTTTCGAGGCCAAGCAGGGCGCGCCGGTGTCCGGGGCCTTGCGCAACAAGTCCCACTTGTTGTTCCGGTGGGTGGACGAGGTGATGCGCACCGACACCATCCTGGACGTGGTCGAGGACCTGATCGGGGAGAACATCCTTTGCTGGAACACTCTGTTCTGGATCAAGGAGCCGAAGTCGAAGGCCTACGTGTCCTGGCACCAGGATCTCAACTACTGGGGCCTCGACACCGACGACCTGATCACGGTCTGGCTAGCCCTATCGCCAGCCACTCTGGAGAGCGGTTGCATGAGCGTTTTGCCCGGAAGCCATAAGGGTGAGTTCATGCCTCATAGCGACGAATACCGAGACAACAACATGCTTACCCGTGGTCAGGAGATCGCGGTGGAAGTCGACGAGTCCAAGACCGTGGCGATGCCGCTCCAACCGGGTGAGATATCCATGCACAACGGCCGTCTGGCCCACGCATCCTCGCCCAACACCTCTGACGATCGGCGCATTGGACTCTCATTCCACTACATGCCCACCAGGACGCGCCAGATCATCGGGGACTGGGACAGTGCCGCACTGGTACGCGGGGTAGACACCTACGGCCACTTCACACACACCCCGAGGCCCACCAAGGACTTGGACCCGGCCACCCTCGCCTTTCATAGCAAGGCATCGGATGCGGTTCGCGAGATCCTGTTCCAGGGCGCCACCACCGTGCGACCGACCCTGTGACCAGCTAGTCCCCCTATACCTGAACCCCGAATGCGGTCACTGCCGGGCCGCCTTCTCAATAGTCACGGGTGGTGTCGCGGCTGATCGTGTACCAGCGGCGGCAGCCTGCGGTGTGGAACCAGCGTTCCTCCTTTCGGCCTTCTATGTTGCCCACCATGTAGGCGCGGTCCACGTCCCGCTCGTCTGGGTCATCCAGCCAATCGGGAGGATCGGGTATCTCGCCATACACCCACTCCTCCATCGGACGGGCGCCGCAGAGCGGGCAGGTCAGGCGCAGCACCATCAGTGGGTGGTCCCGGTCGAGCCCGGATCGAACAGAAGGCGATCATCCCTGAATCTGCTCAAGCTGAACGGTGCTATCAGCTCGGGGGTACGGTCGGTGGCGATCAGCTCGGCCATCTGCTCACCCCCAGCCGGAATGGCCTTGAAGCCCCAAGTGCCCCACCCGGTAGTTACCAGGAAGCCGTCCACACCGGTGCGGCCCATGATGGGCGACAGGTCGACCGACATGTCGCATACTCCGGTCCATTGGCGCAGGATCCGCAGATTGCGGAGGAAGGGCAGCAGGGTGATGGCCGGGCGGGAACAGAACGAAAGGAACTCGTAGCTGGAACGGTAGGAGTAGCTGGGTTGGCGATCGATGCCAGCACCGATCAGCATCTCGCCGCGGGCGGTTTGGCTGGCATAGAAACCCAACTCGACTGATGCCACGATCGGCCGGAAGGTGCGGGTGTAGTGGTTGGTGACTAAGGCCTGCAGGGGGTGGGCTCGGATCGGTAGCCGCACACCGGCCATCCTCGCCAGGGTGGAGACATGACCACCGACGGCACTCACGACCACCCCTGCAGAGACCGGTCCGCGGTCGGTCTCCACTCCGACTACCCGTGACCCCGATCTGATGAGCCCGGTGACCGTGGTGCGTTGGTGTACTTGCACCCCTCGATTCATACCGCCTTCCGCCAGCGCCCATACCACGCGGTCATGACGGGCAGTGGCGCCCTGGGCGCTGTAGGAGCCACCCAGCACTCGGTACTCCCCACCCCCGGCATCTAGATCAACGTCCGGGCAAATCGCGGCGATCTCGTCGGGAGTTACGTATACGGTGTCGGCTCCGAAGGCTTGATTGAGGATCGCTCGGGCCCGCTCGTTGCGGGTCCCGGCCACGGTGTGCACCAACCATAGAAGCCCTTTGCGGTCGTGCATGATCCATCGCCCGGTCTCCTCCTCCAGTCCGGCATAAAGATCCACGCTGCGCTGGTAGAAACTCACCGATTCGGGGATGCCATAGTTGGCCCGGATCACGGTGGTATTGCGACCGGTGTTGCCCGATCCGATATAGCCTCTCTCCAGCACCGCCACATCGGTTATTCCATGCCGGGTAGCCAGGTAGTAGGCGGTAGACAGTCCGTGGCCGCCCCCACCCACGATCACCACGTCGTAGCTGGGCTTCAGATCCGCCCATCGGAGAGCGATCTGCGCTTCTACGAACTCGTTCATAGCGGCCCGCCATCGCAATGCAGTAGCCGTTCCTCCATATGATGAGCGAGGACAGTGGGTGCCAGCACCAGCGTCTTCCCATCCGTGCCGAACAGCAACTTCACCGGTATCCCGGCTGCCGCCCCTTGGGCAAAGGCGGGACGATGGCACGGGAACTTCCACCCGCAGGCGGCCTGCAACCGGGGGAGGTCGGCCTCGTCCAATACCGCCCCCGAGAAACCCGCCTCCGGCTCGATGATTGCGTAGGGATCGTCTACCTCCACCTCCGCCACCGCTGGAAGCAGCAATACATCGTCCGGTGCCAGGCGTAGTAGGTGGCCGCCATCGGGTGCCTCGAGGGGGTCGAGAGCTACCGGATCTGCCATGATCCGGGTGCCGGCCAGTCGTTGGAATCGGTCAGGCGCGGGCACGATCTCCCTCCGGGTCGTAGAAGGGCAAACGCACCCGGTGGGCTAGTCGTCCGTCCACCATCACCCGGTGGGCGAATCGGCCATCCTGCCCCTCCAGCCAGGCAAGCATCACCGATCGGCCCAGAACCCGGGACCGGGCACTGGAGGTCACGAACCCCGCGTATCGGCCTGCGTCGCGCAGGATTGCCCCCGGTGGCGGTGTAGGGCCATGCATCTCCAGACCCACCAGCAACCTGTCCAGCTCCGTCCTGGAGGTCCGCGCCACTGCCGCCCGGCCTACGAAGTAAGGCTTGTCCATCGGGATCATCCGATCCATCCCCAGACGGCGGGGAGTGGAGTCCTGGCGGCTGTCCACCCCTACCAGCAGGTGGCCCTTCTCCAACCGCAACTCCTCGAGCACCTCGAGCCCGTGAGGCCGGATGCCCAGATCGGCTCCCTCCTCCATGAGAGTGTCCCAAAGGAACCGGGAAGCCCCAGCCGGATAATGGATCTCGTAGGAGAGTTCGCCGGTGAACCCGGAGCGGATCACCCAGCAGTCCACCCCGGCCACCTCCAAGGAGGCATGGCCCATGAAGGGAGGGAGCTCACTCGCCCGGAGCCGGGAGAGGAGCCGGCGGGAGTGGGGACCGGTCACGTTGATCGCTCCCCACGAGGCAGTGCGATCGAGGATGCGCACGTCCAGCTCCCAGGACTCCGCCCAATCCCGCAACCACATCTCAAAGTGGTCGGCCCCCGCCGAGGTGGAGGTGATCAGGTAACGGCCGGGACCTGCGCAACCCACCAGACCGTCGTCGAACACGTAGCCTCGCAGGTCAAGGGCCAACACGTACCTGGCGTTTCCGGGCCGGATCGCGGCAATCCGGGCGGGGTAGATCCGCTCTAGGAAGACCTCGGCATCGCGACCCGCCACTATGAACTTGCCCAGGGTGCTCACATCGCAGATTGACACCTTCGACCGGACCGCCCAGTACTCCCGCTCCGGGTCGCCGTAGGTCCAGGGCCGGTACCAACCGGCAGACCTCTCCATACGGGCACCCATGGCCAGATGCCGATCATGGAGAGCGGTCCGGCGATGGGCGGGGTGGTACAACCCAGCGGCTGCCTCGGCCATGGTGATCTGGGTTGCCACCGGGCGGGCTGTGAAGGACTGCGGTAGGGCGGCCTGGCCAGCGGCCACGAAGCTCCGCACGTGGGGCATGCACACCGATCCCTGGCAGATACCGGTGCCGGCCAGGGTGGCCCGCTTGATCAGCTCCAGCTCGTGGAATCCTCGCTCCCACACCGAACGCAGATCGTCGACCGTCACTCCCGAACAGGGGCACAGGAGGCCCGTTTCGGGGACCGAGGGCCGATCGAGCTCGCCGGCCGCCGAGCCGACCGTCCGGACCCCCGGGATACCCGACGCCATCCGGGCCAGGACATCTCGCGGATTGGTACCGAGACCCACCACCACCGTGTCACAGGGATGGACCTGCTCATCCCCCGCCTCGTCGACCGTAACCACCGCCCGGATCGATCCCTCCCCCTCGAATCTGGCCAGCCTTCCACCGGCCATCCGATGGGCAACCCCTTCGGGCGCTTCGCCAACCGCTACCACCCTGCCCAGCGGGACACCGCCACCGGCCAGCAACTGGGCCGCTCTGGGAGTGAGGATTCCGGCCAGACGGTTGCCGGAACAGACCGGCTGGACCTCGGCCGCTCCGGTGGCGACGACCACCTCCTGGCAGAAGATACGCGCCATACCTTCGGGCGTCCGGACCACCACCTCGGGACCGGCATAGATCCCCACGGCGTGTTGCCCTCTCCGCGAGTCGATGATGACCACCTCCAGGCCGGCGGCGCGGATCTGATCGGCGGCGGCCTTCCCCGAGCGTCCCTGTCCGATCACTACCGCCTCGCAGTGGATCACCTCGAACTCCGGTATCGGAGTGCGGTTCGCGTCGGGGAAAGGTGGGTTGCCGGTGTCGGGATGGGACGAGACCGACATGCCCGGCTGGGCGGGCGTCTGGCAGGCACGGGCGTAGGGGTGACCGTCCACCGTCACGAGACAGTTCGGACAATCACCCTGCCCGCACAGGCAGCCTCGCCACGGGCGCCGTCCGGAGCGGAGCACGGCGGTAAGAACCGAATCACCGGCCCTGATCGGAATCGGCGTCCCGTCGAACTCGATGTTCATAGACCGCGGTCATCGTAGCCGGGTGGAGGAACGCCAACGCTGGGAAAGGGAGGAGGGACGGGACAGCCCACGGTTCCAGGGTGCGTCCTCAGGAAGACGGCCAACCTGCTGGCACTGTTGGGTACCAGGTGGCTCCCGGGTGCCCGGCTCCCCGACCCGCTTGTGAGTGAAGGCCCACGTACCAGGAGGATCATGCAACCGGGAATCCATAGTAAACTACTGCCCATGCGGGAAGTACTCTCCGACCTCGTAGCCGAACAGCAGCAGCTCGACCAGTTCCTTCAGCGGATCACCGTCCGCCGCTGGATGGCCATCACACCGTCGGAGGAGTGGGACATCCGGGACACCATCTCCCACCTCGCTCACATCGAGGAGTACGCCCATGATGCCCTGGCCGAGGACGGGTCGATGCTCGACGATCTCTACGAGTACGAAACGTTCGACGATTTCACGGATGTGGGGGTCGAGCGAGGTCGGGAGATGCGTCCCCAGGACGTGATCGAATGGTGGCGTCTGGGCCGGGCCAAGGTGGTGGATGCCCTGAGCCGGGCGTCGGCCAGGGACCGGGTTCCTTGGTTCTTCGGCGAGATGTCGGCTCGGAGCTTCGCCACTCTGCGGCTGGCGGAGACTTGGGGGCATGGTCTCGACATCCATGCCGCGGTCGATGAGGTGTCCCAGGACACCGACCGGCTGCGCCACATCATCGTAATCCTCCACAACATCCTCCCTTGGGCGTTCGAGGAAGCCGGTTACGAATACGAAGTGCCCGTCCGTATCGAAGGCATCGGCCCGATGTATGCCAAATACACGGCCGGACCTGATGACACCGACCAGGTCATCCGTGGGCCGGCCGGTGAGATCTGCCGGGTGGGACTGCAACGTCTCCACCCGGATGATGCCGAGAACGTGGTAGTCGAGGGTGAGATAGCTGAGCTTGCCTTGCAGGTGATGCGCACCTACTGATGCCCCACCTCCAACTCATCGGGATGGTCCACACCGGGCCGCTCCCGGGTTCACCCCGCTACCGGTCACCGGTTGGCGCAACCGTTCGCCAGGCTGTCAGCGACGCCACCGGGCTGGCCGAGGCCGGATTCGATGCTCTGCTGGTAGAGAACTACGGGGACGTCCCGTTCTTCCCCGACCACGTCCCTCCCATAACGGTGGCCGCCCTTGCGCGAGTGGTCACCGAGATCCGGGCGGCGGTCGACCTGCCGGTTGGGGTGAACGTGCTGCGCAACGACGGGGTGGCGGCTCTCTCGATCGCGGCGGCCTGCGAGGCCCGTTTCATCCGGGTGAACGTACTGTCGGGCACCATGTATACCGACCAGGGCATGATCGAGGGACGAGCAGCCGAGCTGGCCCGGTTGAGGGCGGCGATCGATCCTGGCATCGAAATCTATGCGGATGTGTTCGTGAAGCACGCCACTCCCCCACCCGGCTTGCGGATCGAGGAGGCCGCCGCCGACCTGTGGCATCGAGCGATGGCCGATGCACTGATCCTGTCCGGGCCCGCCACCGGTCTGGCAACCGATCCGGAGGTCATCGAACGGGTGAGGGCGGCGGTGCCGGAGGCCAAGCTGCTGGTCGGATCGGGAGTGACCAGCCGCCGAGTCGCCGGGCTGGTCGGAAAGGTCGATGGGGCGATAGTGGGCACGGACCTCAAGGTGGGGGCCGATGTTCACCGGCCGGTCGATGCGGAACGGGCCGGCGCGCTGGTCCAGGCAGCCCGCGCGGTCTCCCGGTAGCTCGGCACCTGACCTTCGGCCGCTCCCTCCTCTTCGCTTACTGACTGTACGGACTTGCCCTGAGCCAGCCAACTGCCCGGGTTTGTGTCACTCGCTCGCGATACGCTACGGACGCTGATGTTGCACGAGATCTTCTCCCCCGCCACCGCGACCTGGTTCCAGGAGTCCTTCCCTAAGCCCACGCCTGCCCAGGCCCGGGGGTGGCCAGCCATCGCGCGCGGGGAACACACCCTGGTACATGCTCCCACCGGCTCCGGCAAGACCCTGGCCGCCTTTCTCTTCACGCTCGACCGGCTGCTGACCGAGCCGGTTCCTCCGGTTCCCTCCCGATGCCGGGTTCTCTACATCTCACCGATGAAGGCGCTGGCTCACGATGTGGAGCGCAACCTGAGGGCACCCCTGACCGGCATCCGTCATGCCGCCGCGCGCCACGGGATGGCACAGCCCACTACGGTGACCGCCGCCATCCGCACCGGTGATACGCCTCCGGCCGAGCGGCAACGGATGCAGCGGCGGCCCCCCGACATCCTGATCACCACGCCCGAGTCGCTGTTCCTGATTCTTACCAGCCAGGCCCGCCGGATGCTGGCTTCCGTCCGCTGGGTGATCGTCGACGAGGTTCACGCGGTGGCATCCTCCAAGCGGGGGTCCCACCTGTCCCTGTCGCTCGAACGCTTGGAGGAGATAACCGCGGTTGCGCCCCAGCGGATCGGCCTGTCAGCCACCCAACGGCCCCTAGAGGTGATCGCCGAGTTCCTGGGAGGAGGAACCCGCAGCCGTAGCATCTGGCAGCCCCGACCGGTAACGATCGTCGATGTGGCAAGCGATCGAGACTTGGAAGTCGAGATCGTGGTTCCGGTCGAGGATATGGCGGCACCCACACCGCCCGATCCGCTCAACTCGGATCCCACCGACACCGGCTACCGCTCGATCTGGCCGTCGGTCCATCCGAAGCTACTCGAGCTGATCCAATCCCATCGTTCGACGATCGTGTTCGCCAACTCCAGGAGGCTCGCCGAGCGTCTGTGTGCCGAGCTCAACAATCTGGCCGGCGAGGAGATAGCCCGCGCCCATCATGGCTCGGTCTCACGAGAGCATCGTTTGGTGATCGAAGATCTGTTGAAGCGGGGCGAACTGCCGGCCGTGGTTGCTACCTCCACCCTCGAGTTGGGTATCGACATGGGAGCCGTCGACCTGGTGGTGCAGATCGAGTCGCCTACCAGCGTGGCTTCCGGGCTTCAACGGGTGGGAAGAGCCGGACATCAGGTGGACGCCACCAGCCTGGCAAAGATCTTTCCGAAGTATCGGGGGGACCTGCTGGAAGCAACGGTCGTGGCCGATCTGATGCTGGCGGGGGGCATCGAACCGACCGTAGTCCCCCAATCCCCGCTCGATGTGCTAGCCCAACAGATAGTGGCCGCGGTGGCGATGGACGAGTGGGAGGTGGATGATCTCTACGAGCTGGCCCGCCGCTCGAGCCCCTATCGCGACCTGTCCCGGGGACCCTACGAGACGGTTCTCGACATGCTGGCCGGACGCTATCCGTCCGAGCTGTTCGGCGAGCTGCGCCCCCGCCTGGTGTGGGACCGGGTCACCGGCCGGCTGTCCCCGCGATCCGGTGCTCAGCGCCTGTCGGTTACCAATTCGGGAACGATCCCCGACCGGGGCCTGTACACCGTCAACCTTCCCGACGGGAGCCGGGTGGGTGAGCTGGACGAGGAGATGGTGTACGAGTCACGACCCGGCGATGTGTTCATCCTCGGCACGTCCACCTGGCAGATAACCGATATCACCGCTGACCGGGTGGAGGTCATACCGGCGCCCGGAGAGCCCGCGGCCCGAATGCCCTTCTGGAGGGGTGACCAGCCGGGCCGCACGGTCGAGACCGGACGCGCCATCGGTCGATTCATCCGCCGCACCGTCGCCCTACCACCCGAAATGGCTATCGATACCCTCCGGGAGGTCCATCACCTGCATGAGTGGGCGGCGGCCAATCTGGTGGCCTTCCTGTCGGACCAGCAGAAGGCGACAAGCGTTCTGCCGACCGACCGCACGGTGGTGGTGGAACGCTTTCGGGACGAGATCGGGGACTGGCGGATCGCCATCCTCTCGGTCCTGGGCGCTCGGGTCCATGCCCCTTGGGCGATGGCCATCAACCGGCGACTCCGCAGCCGGTACGGACGGGACATGGATGTGATCTGGAGTGATGACGGCATCTCGTTCCGGTTCGTGGACACCGATGATCTGCCTGATCTGGATGACCTGGTGATCGATCCGGACGAGCTGGAGTCGATCCTGATCGATGAACTCGGCGGAACGGCCATGTTCGCCTCCCGGTTCCGGGAAGCCGCGGCCCGGGCGCTGCTGCTCCCCCGGCGGAGGCCGGGCGGGCGTACCCCCCTGTGGCTCCAGCGACGGCGGGCCGCCGACCTGATGGCCATCGCCATCCGGTTCGGTTCCTTCCCGATCGTCCTGGAGACCTACCGCGAGATCCTCCAGGACGTGTTCGACCTCGAGGCCGCCGAGAACCTGATGCGTGACATCCGCTCTCGGAAGGTCCGGCTGGTCGAGACGCGCACCCCCTCCGCCAGCCCCTTCGCATCATCCCTCCTCTACGAGTTCGTGGCCTCCTTCCTCTACGAGGGCGACACTGCGGCCGCCGAGCGGAAGGCAGCCGCGCTCACCCTGGACAAGAGTCTCCTGCGCGAACTGTTGGGCGAGGGAGAGCTACGAGACCTCCTGGACGAGGATGTGGTGGCTTCCGTCGAACTGGAACTCCAACGCCTCGCCGAGGGTCGCCAGGCGAGAGGTGTCGATGGCGCACATGATCTGCTGAGAGCCCTGGGCCCGCTGGACGAAGCTGGGGTCGGAGCCCGCCTGGTTTCCGGGGAGCCTCATCGGATCCTCGCCGATCTCGAAGCATCCCGCCGTGCCATCCAGGTCCAGATCGGCGGGCGGGCTATGTGGGCGGCCATCGAGGACGCCGGGCGTCTCAGGGATGCATTGGGTGTCCAACCTCCGCCGGGCACCCCGTATGCCTTCCTGGAATCCGGACCGGATCCGCTGGCCGAGGTAGTGGGCCGCTACGCCCGGACTCACGGACCCTTCACGGCCGTCGCAGCCGGAGACGCGCTGGGGCTTCCCCCGGCGGTGGTCCGCAACATCTTGCACGCACTGGAGAAGGCCGGCAGCATCGTCCGGGGAGGCTTCCGACCGGGCGGCACCATCGACGAGTGGGTGGACGCCGGAGTGTTGCGGCGCTTGAAACGGCGCAGCCTGGCCGTCCTGCGACGGGAGATCGAAGCCGTCGAGCAGACCACCCTGGGACGGTTCCTTCCTGCCTGGCAGGAGGTGGGTCGCACCGGCCGGCGTCACATGGACGCTCTGCTGCAAACGATCCGCACCCTCCAGGGCGCGTCCGTGCCCGCCTCGATCCTCGAGCGCGACGTCCTCCCCGCCCGCCTCGACTACACACCCTGCATGCTGGATCAGTTGATGGCCTCCGGCGAGGTCGTGTGGATCGGCTGCGGCGCCATCGGACCTCGCGACGGCCGGGTGGCCCTCTACCTGCGAGATCAGTTCCCCATCCTGCACCGGCCGTCCCGCGGTGGGGAGCCCCCCGACTCCGACCTCCACGACTCCATTCGCTCCCATCTCGAGACCCGAGGCGCATCCTTCTTTCGCGACCTGCATACCGCGGTGGGAGATGAGCGCCTCGAGGACACCCTCGAAGCTCTCTGGGATCTGGTCTGGTCGGGCGAGGTGACCAACGACACGCTGGCACCGCTGCGCGCCCTTCGCCTGGGGAGGATCCGACGGAAGCGTCCGGGCCGATCCCGCCCGCATCTACCTTCCATCCTGCCCCCCTCCTCGTCCGGACGATGGTCCCTGGTTGCGGACCTGTGCCACACCACACCGGATGATTCCACCTGGGCAACCGCCTGGACGGAGCTGCTGTTGGAACGCCAAGGTGTACTGACCCGAGCCGGTGCCCTGGCGGAGGGCGTCCCGGGCGGGCTCACCACCTTGTACCCGGTCCTCAGCCTCATGGAGGAGACCGGCCGGATCCGCCGGGGTTATTTCGTGGAAGGGCTGGGAGGTCTCCAGTTTGCCCTTCCCGGTGCGATCGATCGTCTCCGATCTCCGGACAATGGGGACGGGGTAACGATCCTGGCAGCGGCCGACCCGGCTAATCCCTACGGCACCCTGTTGCCCTGGCCGGAGTGCGCCGAGGGCCGAGCCTCCCGTTCGGCCGGTGCGTACATAGTCCTCCACGACGGGTTGCCGCTCATGTTTCTGGAACGGGGAGGCCGCCGAGCCATCCTGCTCACCAGCGAAACCGAACTCCATCCCGCTGCTGCTGGTGCCCTCGCCGAGATCGGCGGCAGGAATCGTCGACTGACGATCGAGTCCATCGACGGGACTCTCGCCAGTGACCATCCACTGGGAAGAGTGCTGCTCGACACAGGTTTTGGGATGAGCCTCCGCGGGCTGGCCTACCGCGGGCGCTGAGGACACTCGAATGCCTGGGGGGCGACCCCGTTCGCAGGATCGCTGGCCGGCGGTATCATCATTTCTGTGCAGCTACAGGTTCCTTGCAAACCCGGGATGAAGGCACTTGCCGAGCCGGTTCCGAGCCTTCGGTCGGCGGCGATCGGGGGCTGGGTTGACAGGGCTGTCCCATTGAGCTGCTGGTCGTACCGGTCTACTATGTGTTAGCCACATAGAGAGGGGATATGGCATGATAACGTCCTGGGATCAGGTCCTGTATCTGTTAACCTTTGTTTTCAGCTTGTTCGGCAGTTTCGTCGCGGTGTTGTGGATTTTCGTGCGGCTCATAAACTCCTTCGTGACCGGAACGCTCGACGCACGACATGCCGAACTGTCAGCAAGCGTCGACCAACGCCTCGCCAGTACGGACAACAAGATCGAACGACTATCCGCCAGCGTCGACCAACGGCTGACCGAGATGTCAGCCAGCCTAGACAGGCGGATGGCGGAGGTTTCGATCGCCAATCTTGAACGGATATCGCAGTTGAGGCTTGAGACTGCGGAGATGGATGCCCGATTGTCCAATAGGCTCGACAACGTGGAACTCCGAGTCTCGGCGTTGGAGACTCCATTGACTGACACTGTGAAAGTCGTCCAAGAGATCCGCGACCTGGTAGGCGAATCCAGTGAAGCAAGGAGCCGCTAACTCGGTAGTGATCGCTTGGTTGAGCGGGCCGGCCGCCATCGTACGACCAAGCTGAGTCAACCACCTGAGACCTGCAGACGCGCCCTGAATCACAGGCGCTCATCCGGTCCTGAACGTGTGGATAACGCTTCGAGGGAAGTCTGCGTCTTTGGGGCGCTCCGTCAGGCTCCTGTCACCTATCTGATACTCGATCGGATTCTCCGAGCCGCCCCGGCCGGGTCACGGGCCTTGGTTATGGCTCGACCGATTACTAGATAGTCGGCGCCGCGGTCCATCGCATCGGAGGGAGTGGCCACCCGTGCTTGGTCGTCGGAGGGAACTCCTGCTGGGCGGATGCCCGGGACCACCTTCACCAGCTTGGGCGCCACGTCTGAGATCACCCCAAGTTCCTTCACAGAGGTGACGACTCCCTCGCAGCCGGACTGGGCCGCTAGCCGGGCCCGGCGAGCGGCCAACCTTCCGGGCGAGGCGGTCACTCCTGTGGCCGCCAGAGAGTCTTGATCGAGGCTCGTCAGCACCGTGATCGCGAGAACACCCGCCTGCCTGGCCCCGGCACCGTCGCCAAGACCTTCAGCTGCCGCCTCCAGCATGGCCTTGCCACCCGCGGCGTGGGCAGTCACCCACCGGGCCCCGGCGCCACCCAGATGGCGGGCTGCGGCCCGTACGGTGTTGGGTATGTCATGCAGCTTGGCATCGGCGAATACCGGCTTCCCCAGCCGGGCCAGCACTCCGATGACGCCGGGACCGGGCCCAGTCAGCAGCTCGAGCCCTACCTTGAAGCCACCGACGTGCGGCAGCAACTCCTGGGCAAGGCGGATGGCCCGATCAGCGGTCGGCACATCGAGTGCCACCAGAATCGGGTTGCGATGCCCACCCACCATTTTGCTACCTCTCACTCCGGCGTCGCTCCATCGTAGGGCGATACAGGGGAAACAATTGAGTCGTGCTAGCCAGTCCTAACCGACCAGTAGGTGAAGGCGAGGGACCGCCGAACCCGACGGCTCGGCGGCCCTATTCTCACCCCGACAAGGGGCGTTCGCTAATCCGATTACCCATTTCAATAGCAGTAGGCGCGCCGCCTTTCCGAGATGTCAGGTGGGGTACTCGTAGTCTCTCCATCGTAGAAATGGACCAATCCGGACCCGTCCGTCCGCCAGGCATACGTCACAGAAGGGGGGATCAGGGAGCATCTGCTGCTCAGAGAGATTCGTATCGTCCCGGGTTGCCTGGACCCGGATCCGAGTGCCATGATCACGCCATCTCTGGTCAGATAGGCCTGAACGACATGCGTAACAACGTCTAGACCAGTGCAGGTCTGCTCGACTCTCCCGACCGCTTCAATGTGGTTCACCACCGGCGTATGCGCCGTGATCCGGCAGCTGTACCGGTAGTGGCTGGAGGCGACGGGCTGTTCGGTCAGGGTGTCCGGTCGGCGTTCGTCCTCCAAGTCCCCGAGCAGCTCCCGAGCCGCAGCCAGCTCCTCAGGAGATAGTCTCCCGATCCAGCCGGTATGCGTGAAGCCCTCTCGGGCCCTCTGAGCGATGAGTTCAGCTTCGGTCAGGCCTTCCTTGGGAGTTTCCCAGATGATCTGGTGGGTGCCATCCGCCCACCCCACCACTGTCAGGTCCGAATGTTGGCCCAACTTCGGCGGCCTCTCGCCGTGGTGTAGCCAGCCGATGAAATCGGACTGGACCACCATCGTCAGCGGCGTGGTGTTGATGAACACATAGTCCTGGGAGGTGAAGTCGGTACTGACCAGCCGCCAGCCATCCGAGTCGGGCCTGTCCTCGGCGCCGACGGGTCGGTCGGCCACTACCAGCGGGACGACCAGGACCGCGGCCAGCAGCCCTCCGAGTAGATACTTGCGCACCATTGCGTCTCCTTTCCGGTGCTTCAGTGCGGTTGGTTGGCGAAGTAATCGCGGAAGGATCGGCAAGACCCGTCGCCCCAGTCATCCCTGTCCCTCGTTGCCATGTTTCACACCACTCGCCAACCAAATAGCTAATCCCAGATTAACGATGCTTGCTACAACCTGCCAAACGATATGGATTTGCAGGGAGTGATTGTGATTGGCAAGAGTGTCTATGAATGTCGTCAGCCGGTTGAGAACCCGTTGGCGTATCGTCGCCTGCAACCCCAGCTTCGACGTGCCCAACCGTCTGCCGGGCACATTCTGCCCACCACTGACGCAGTACCGACCATGGGATCGGCATCGCCATTACTAATCCGAATGTGGAACAGTTAGAAGCCCTCGTGGATGTGAACGAGGCTGCCGCCATCCTGGGCGTCTCGCCGCGGCGGGTCCGTAGCTTGATAGCATCGAGGGCGCTGACCGCTCGGATGATCACCGGCCGCTGGGTGATCCCGCGCCGCAGCGTGGTCGGTTTCAGCTTCCTCGAGCGGAGAGGAGGGCGCCCGCTGTCCTGCTTAGCGGCCTGGCGAGCGATCGCTTCCGGTGAGGCCGATCCCTACCACACCTCCCGGTGTCTCCGCCGTGGGCGACCCGTCCGCCTGCTCGTGCCCTGGAGCGTCTGGCTCGAAACCGTCGACGAGCTCGGTGGGTTGTTGAGTGGCACCGGTGCGGCAGTCGAGTTGTTGAAACCGCACATCCACAACCCGGACGTGTCGCTGCCACCCATCGGAGTCGAGCACGACATGTACCTACCCGAGCAAGCCGAGGACGAGATCTTGAGGCTGTTCGGATGGGACGGAACCGGTGAGAGCGACTACGGGTCAGCGGTCGTTCGATTCGTGGAGCCGGCCGGATGGGAGATTGCCCGGGAGGCGGCTCGGCTCCGGGACAGCCTGCCGGGCATCCCGCTCGCTCCCCCACTTGCAGTAGCGATGGACCTGATGCTGCACTCCTCGGGGCGAGACCAGGCCGCCGCTCATGCCTTGGTAACCAGCTACCGGAACGCCCGGTGCGGCAAGTAACCCTGCCTCCGATCGCTTACGCCCACGCCAGCTGGGAGGCGTTGCTCGAGGTAGCACCACATTTGGGCGACGACTGGGTGTTGATCGGTGGGCAGATGACCCTGCTACACACCCTCGGTAACCCCTCGGCGGCTCCGAGAGCGACCACGGACATCGACCTGGTAGTGGATCTGCGAGTCCGCCCGGACGGCCTCGCCCGCGTTCATCGAGTCCTGACCGAGGCCGGGTTCGAGCAACAGGTGGCCGTAGGGACCGGAGTGGGCCACCGGTACGCCAACGAGGCGGGTGCTTGCTTCGATGTTCTGGCACCCTATGGCTTGGGCGACCGGCACCGGCTCAGCTTGGGGATCGCCCGAACCCTCCCCTCGCAGGGCGGATCACGGGCGTTGGCACGCCGTCAAGATATCGAGGTCACCTACGGGGATCGGTCGGCGGTCATCAAGGTGGCTGATCCCGTCGGCGGTGCCGTGGTGAAAGCAGCCGCCCTCTACGCCGGGTATGGGACCGCCATCCCGGATCTCCAGAGACACCTCCAAGACCTCGAGACCCTGCTGCCCCTGATTCGATCCGGCCACAGGATCAGACCCCCTCTGTCGCCCAGCGAGAAGCGCCTCTTCCGGAAACTCGCCTCCGATGAACGTCTGAGCCAGGCGAGCCGCCGGAGCGCCACCACCGCACTGGTCACCAAATACCCGTCCGCCATTCAAACCCGATCCGAGGCCCGGCGAACCGAAACTGGTGGAGCAGCGCGGCAGTGCTCCGGGAACACGGCCCGAGGCCGGCGGTGCAAGAACATCACTGCCGACCGGACAGGATCGTGCTACCTGCACCGGTCGTGGTAGCTCCGGAGCATTGGCACTAGCGAGACCGAAAGCTCAGGTAAGGCGGAAGGCTCTCGCCAGGAAGCTGGCCATCTGCCCGCGGGTAACCGGGCTATCAGGACGGAACGTTCCATCGCGGTAGCCGCTGGTCACCCCCGCTTCTACGAGACCGGCTATGTCGGCGGCGAGGAGGTGATCGGCCGGCACGTCGCTGAAACGTACGTCCGGACGTTGCCACGCCTCAGATCGTCGACGGCGCGCACCAGGAACACCGCCATCTGAGCCCGCGTCACCGGATCATCCGGTCTGAAGGTCTGATCGCTGAATCCGCTGGTGACGCCCAGCTCGGCAAGCCGAGCCACATACCCTCGATACCAGGCATAAGACGCCACGTCACTGAAGCTCACCCCGCTACCTGAGGACGGTGTCTCCTTCAACGCCCGAACCAGGAACACTGCCATCTGAGCTCGCGTCACGTGGGCGTCCGGACAGAACAGTTGCTCCGTGCGGCTACAACCCGCAGTGATCCCCGCCCGCGCCAGCGCTTCGATGCTGGCTTCGTGGACGCTGCCGTCGTCGTCCGTGAACCGGGCACCAGGCGGCGGTTCCTCCGGATGGGTAGTCGTAGATCCGGTGCTCGAGCCGCCTCCGGTAGAGCCCGATGATCCCGAGGAGGGCGGCCGGGTGGGCCGCGGCCGGACGACAGGAGTCGGGTCATCGTCACCAATCACCACAGTGGCCGTGTCGGTCCAGCCGAGACCCCAAGCCGCCCCACCCACGGTGATGCTGGTGTCGCCGTTGTCGGTCGGCGTGACGTTGAAGGATCCGGTCGCCGAGAACGCTCGAGCGGGGATCGTGATCGACAGCATCCCATCCGCCGGCTCCAAGCTGTAACGATTCGAGCTCACCGGAGTGACCTCCACCAGCACCTGGGTCGTCAAGGTGCGAGCCGATCCATCCAGTGCCACCGTCACCTGCACCTGGGTAGTTCCGGCCTCCTCCCCCACCGAGTCCGGCGTGACGCTCAGCATGATGGCCTGCGACGGCTCGTCGTCATCGACGATCGTGAAAGTGACGCTGCCGGCACCGACGCCACCGGCCGAACCCAACACGTTGACCGCCTGATCGAACTCGTCGACCTCGTCCTCGGTCGGGTCGATCACGAAGGCGGCGGTATCGGTCGAGGTGGTCTCACCCGCCGCGAAACTGATCGTGGCATCGGTCACGGTAACCGAGTACTGGTTCCCGCCCGCCGGCACCGAAACCGTGACGGTGGTCGGCACCGTCCTGGGCAGGTCCAGAGTGGCGCTCACCGAGACGTTGGTCGCGCCGGCTGTCTCCGGAACACTCGAAGTGTCCAGCTCGAGCGCCACCGTGGCTACGTCATCGTCGACGATCTCGAGCGAACCGGATGCCGGAGCCCAGCCCGTCACGTCGGGCGTAGCCGTCACGGTCACGGTCGCATCGCCGTCATCTATCGAGTTGTCGACGGGATCGATCAGCAGGGTTCCGGAAGCCGACGTCGCCTCCGCCGGGATGGTCAGGGTCAGCGCCGAGGCGTCGTAACGATCCTGTGCCCCCGCGGTCGACACCTCGACGCTCACCGCCTCTGTTCGGGCCGCCGCATCGACCGCCACAGTGACGCTCACGGGCACATCACCATTGGTGTCACCCTCGGCGCCTTCGTCCATCGAGACCGGATCGAAAGTCAGGGTGATACCCGTGGACGGGGTGTCATCGTCGGTGACCACCAAGGTGTCGGTGGCATTCGCCCAGTTCGCCACGTCCGGATCGGCGGTGATCGTGACGGTCAGATCGGTTCGAGAGACGGCATCGTCTACGGGGGTGATCATGTCGTCACGGGTGGACGACACTTGACCTGCCGCGATGCTCAAGGCGGTCGACAAGCCGGTGATCTCGTAGCGGGTGGCGTCGGCCGGGGAGGCCGATAGATCCACGGAGATGGCCTGGGTGCTGGCGGCCGCGTCGAGCGTCACCGTGACCGTCCCGCTGACCGGACCGGCGCCTTCCTGGACGGACTCCGGTGTCACGCTCACCGAGATGGCTGTAGAAGCGGTCTCGTCGTCGTTGATTGTGAATGTATCCGAAGCAGCGGGCCAACCCGGCGGGCTCCCGGCAGCCGTAACCGTGACGTTTAGGGTGCCATCCGAGACATTGTTGTCGACCGGGTCGATCTTGAAGGCTGCCGAGCCCGAAGTGGCACCCGCCGCGATCGTCACCGGCGACAGTTCCGACACCTCG
The DNA here is from genome assembly GCA_965200835.1 of Acidimicrobiia bacterium. Taxonomy (GTDB): domain Bacteria; phylum Actinomycetota; class Acidimicrobiia; order Spongiisociales; family Spongiisociaceae; genus JAPPFW01. The sequence goes on along the minus strand of OZ241390.1, from coordinate 2,074,335 downwards.
TAGCGAGTGGCGTCGCTGGAGGTCACCGTGATGGTCAGCGTGGTAGCAGCGGTACGGGCATCTCCTGCCAGGACGGCATCGACGGTGACCATCACATCACCGTTGCTGTCACCGGCGGCATCCTCGGCCACGCTCGCCGGAGAGACCTCGATGGTGGCGCTGCTGGCAGGGCTCCAGGTGGCCCCGGTTGACCACTCACCGGAGCTGCGTGGGTTCCGGGCGCGTACCTGAAACTCGTGAGCCTTGGTGAAGTCCAGACCGCTGGTGATGGTGGCGGAGCGACTGGTGCCGCTGTGGGTGAGCGCGATCCAGCTACTACTGCCGATCTCTCGGGCCTGGATGTCGTAGCCGGTGAGTTGAGCCGCACCGGTCGACACCGGCGGTTGCCAGGTCACGGTCAAAGCATCCTCGCCGGCCGACACCTGCACCTGGCTGGGAGACCCCGGCACCGTCATACCCGCCGTGGTGGCCGCGGCTCCCTCGATCGGATAGGCCCGTAGCGGGTGCGCTTCAGGGGTGTTGGTCGACACCTCTACCCGAATGTTGAGGTATTCGGTGCCGGTCACCGGATCGACCTGGGTGATGGATTGCAGATCCTCGGGTTCGTCGTCGCGGCGGTCACCCCAACTGACCAACCGTGCCCGTTGGAGATGCGCTCCACGTGCCCCTGGCGGTAGGCGTATCCGTTGGCAGGCAGGCCGAAGTAGTCGTGTTCCTCATCGGTGACCAACGGCTTTTGGTACTCGTACTCGAAGTAGGCCTTCTTCTCCGTCGGTTCGATCCGATACTGGACGGCCCGGCTGAACTGCGCTTCGGTGCGGTCACCGAGACAGAAGCCCCCATTGTCGAACACCAGGATCCGGTCCTTGCCGTCGGTTCCGGGAACGAACCGGGCACTGTGATTGCCACAGAACTCTCCCTCAGGATCGTTCACCAATTCGTAGGGCGGCGGATCGCCCCGGCTGTCCCATTCCTCATCGGTGAGTGCACTCACCCCGAGGCGCCAGATCACGTCACCGGTGGTCGTATGGTGTTTGATCAGAGTCGAGCAGCCCCGATAGCTGCCGAGAATGTGGTTGGACGAGTCGACATCGAGGGCGTTGATATGGGCATAGTCCCTGGGCCAGCGATGCTCGATGCAGTCCTTGATCGGAATGTCATCCCAGGAGTTCGTTTGTAGTAATTCGGTACCGGTCGGCGTGACCTTAAGGATCACCGAGTCCTGGGTCTCCTCCTGAGTGCTGCACCTCCGCTCCGAACCGTCCGGGTTCTCGCCACAACTCCAGGCGCTGAGGTCACGCTTGATCGGCTCGTACGCCATGAACAGATGGTTACCGTCCGAGGTCACGATGAAGTCGTGGTTGTCGGTGTGCTTCAGGATCGGTTGAGCACTGGCACGGTCCACCTCGTTGAAGTCGTAATAGAGGAACACTGCGTCCCAGAGATTCGGGAACTGGCAGGCAGGCACCAGGCTGCAGTTCATCTTCTCCCGGTACTCCATGTAGGTGTAGGGCGCGGTCCCGTGAGGCTGCGTGCGGAAGACGGTCTCGCCGGCGAGCCGTTTATGGAGCCTCGGCACGCCGTTGTTGTCCACCAGCATGAGGAAGGAGATCATCTCCGATGTGAAGCGCTTGCTGCGGATGCCGGACTCCCAGGTCGCAGTACCGATCAGACCGTCGAAGACCCCACTGGCTTGCTCATGACTGACCTCGAATGCCGGGAAGTCCGACGACACAATGGATCACGTAGGTAGTGGTCCCATAGCTGTTGGTCAGCACGATCTCGACATCGGCCGCCGCTGCCAGACCGGTCAGTGGATAGGTGGTCGCCGTAGTCGGCGCAAAACCGTCTTGGAGCTCGCGGTTGACGGCCAGGAGGTTGTCGCTCTCCGCCGCCGATAGTTCTATGTCGAGCGTGCTGCCCTCACAACCGATGGCGTAGTGGAAGGTTCCGGCGTCGAAGTTGGGCCACATGGGCAACCGGACATTTCCGCCGGTGAGGCTTAGTGAACTGAGTCGTGGCGGGGAAGGATCGACCGGCTGAGCCTTCGATCCCGGGGCGAATACGAGCATCACAACGAACACGAGCGCCGCTGCCGCGACAGCTACCCAGCGCAACCGTCGACCTCGCCGATTTGGCTGCAATACAGTCACAACCGGGGGCTGAAGAAGCGCCGAAGGCTCGGACATGCTGCCTCGGACAATGTCCCGACTGGACCCACTCATAGGCGCGGAATGGTAGATCAGCCTGAGCTCAGACATCACCGAGCCAGGGCCGCGCCTTTGAGATCCGACACCTTCCGGACCCCATGGGCGCGCCACCAGCGAACGACCTCACGATCGATGCGCTTCGCCGCCCTCGGTTCCGCGAAGTGAGCCGTCCCGATCGCCACCGCGCTGGCCCCAGGCATCAGGTACTCCACAACATCGGTGCCCCTGGTAATCCCCCCACACCCGACCACCGGCAGGTCCGGCAGAGCGGCGACCACCTCCAGCACGCACCGCAGGGCGATGGGCTTGAGAGGGGGGCCCGAATAACCGCCGATCGTGGTCGACAGCCGCGGTCGGCGATTCTCTATGTCGATGGCGGCACCCCAGACGGTGTTGGTCAGCACCACCCAGTCCGCTCCGGCATCCCGAACCGCCCCGGCCACCGCTACGATGTCGGGCGCGTTGGGTGACAGCTTGGCGGACACCGGCACGTTGGTGCTTCGCCGCACTGCCTCCACCACCCGCGCCGACGCCGCGGGATCCAACGCGATCAGGCCGTGACCGTCCAGGTTGGGACAGGAGAGGTTGATCTCCACCGCCTCCACCCCGGCCTCCTCCAGACCCCTGGCCACCGTGGCGAAACCGTCGGGCGTGTGACCCACCGCCGATCCCCACACCGGCACTTCCACTTCGCTCAACCGGGGACCGAACTCGGCCGCCCAGCTGTCTATCCCGGGATTCTGGATCCCGATCGCATTGAGCATCCCGATCCCAGCGGGGGCCAGCCTAGGAGGCGGGTTACCGGCCCACAGCTCCGGCGCCACCGACTTGGCCACCAGCGCGCCGTAGTACTCCGGGCGAGCTACAGCCACGAAGTCCACCCCCGACCCCACCGTTCCCGACGCCCCGATCAACGGGGAAAGGAGCACGGCCGGCCCGAGGGTGACCGTGCGATCGATCACCGATGCCAATCCTGGAGACTCCGCACGTCGTAGACCGCTTCCGGCGAGCCGCGCAGGCTACGGATCACCGCCTCCGCACCGGCGATGGTGGTAACTATGGGTACCCCACGGGACGAGGCGGCTCGCCGCATGAGATGTCCGTCCCCGCGGGCACGGCGACCCTGGGGGGTGTTGATGATCATGTCGATGTCGCCCGCTTCGATCCTGGCCACGGTGTCACCCGGTCCTTCGCCCACCTTGGGCACCGGTTCGGCCACCACACCGTTGCGGACCGAGCCGGGAGCCCCGTGGCGATCGAGCGACCCCGACCTGTGACCGCTCACATAGGCAGCGGTCCCCGGCGATGCCAGCAGCTGGAACCCCATCCCTCTCAGGGCTAGAGCAATCGCTGCTCCGGCTGGCTTGTCCCGATCAGCGAACGACAGGAAGACATTGCTCCCGGCCGCTGGAATCGGCGTTCCGGCCGCCATCATGGCTTTGGCATAGGCCACTCCGGCCCCCCGACCGATCCCCATCACCTCTCCGGTGGCCCTCATCTCCGGCCCGAGGATGGTGTCCTCCTCCGGGAAGCGATCCCAGGGCAGCACCGCCTCCTTGACCGCTACGAAGTCGGGCTGGCCGGGGTCCCTGTAAACTCCCTCGGCTGCCAGCAGGCGCAGGCTGTCCCCGACGATGACCCGGGAAGCGAGCTTGGCCAGCGGCACCCCGGAAGCCTTGGAGATGAAGGGAACCGTCCGCGACCCGCGCGGGTTGGCTTCCAGCAGGAACACTTCTTCCTCCCGAACCGCGAACTGGAGGTTGATCAGCCCCCTCACCTCGAGCGCCACGGCCAGGTCACGGGTGGCAGTCACGATCGCCTGGCGAGCTGGCTGGCTGATCGTGGGAGGGGGGGTAATACATGCCGAATCGCCCGAGTGAACGCCCGCCTCCTCGACATGTTCCATGATGCCGCCCACCAGCAGATCGCGGCCGTCGTAGATGGCGTCCACATCCACCTCCACCGCCGCTTCCAGGAAGCGGTCTATCAGCACCGGGGCCGAGAACATTCCCAGTCCGGATCGCCGGTCGGTCCCGTAGAGGTCCTCCAGATAGCCGCTTAGCTCCTGGTGGGAATAGACCACCCGCATGGCCCTCCCACCCAGGACATAGGAGGGACGGACGAGGGCCGGGAACCCGATCCGGTCGACCACCCGGCGGGCCTGAGCCGGGTCGGTAGCCGTTCCGTGGGGAGGCTGAGTGATGCCGAGCTCCCGGCATAGAGCCGAGAACCGTTCCCGGTCCTCCGCCTCGTCGATCCGGTCCGGGGCGGTGCCGCCGATGGGAACACCTCGCTCCTCGAGCCGCCGAGCGAGGTTGAGCGGGGTCTGGCCACCCAGCTGGACGACCACCGCCACCGGGTCCTCGGCGTCGCATATCTCGAGCACGTCCTCCACGGTCAACGGCTCGAAGTAGAGGCGGTCGGAGGTGTCGTAGTCGGTCGATACTGTTTCCGGATTGCAGTTGACCATCACCGTCTCGTAGCCGGCCTCCTTGAGAGCGAAGGAAGCGTGGACGCAGCAGTAGTCGAACTCGATCCCCTGGCCGATACGGTTCGGTCCCGAGCCGAGAATCACCACCCGGGGGCGGTCGGAACCTTCCACCTCGCTCTCGTCCTCGTAGGTCGAGTAGAAATAGGGGGTCCTGGCCTCGAACTCGGCCGCACAGGTGTCCACCCGCTTGTAGGTAGGGCGGATACCCGCGGCCAGGCGGAGGGTCCTGATCTCGTTCTCCGAACGTGCCCACAGGTAGCCGAGCTGGGCATCCGAGAACCCCATACGCTTGGCTTCCCGGATCAGATCAGTCCGGGGAACTCCCGCCTCCTCCAATTCGGAACGCAGGTAGCACAGCTCCTCCATCTGGTGGAGGAACCAGGGATCGATCCCGGTCGAGCGGGCCACCTCCTCGACACTCCGGCCACGGCGCAGAGCCTCGGCTACCTGGAATATCCTGCCGGAACTAGGTACACCGACCGCGGCATCCAGCTCCGCGGCGGACATGGCTCGCACGGCTCGCTCGCCCGGATCAGCATTGAGCCCGTGGCGGCCGGTCTCCAGACTCCTCAGAGCCTTCTGCAAGCCTTCGGGGAAGGTACGTCCGATAGCCATCGCCTCGCCCACCGATCGCATCGAGGTGCCGAGCCCGTCGGGCGCGGACGGGAACTTGGCGAAGTCGAAGCGCGGCACCTTGACCACCGTGTAGTCCAGTACGGGCTCGAAACAGGCCGGAGTAGCGCCGGTTATGTCGTTGGCTATCTCGTCGAGCGTGTATCCGACCGCCAGCAGGGCCGCAATCTTGGCGATGGGGAACCCGGTGGCCTTGGAAGCCAGAGCGGAGGACCGCGAGACCCGCGGGTTCATCTCGATGATCAAGCGGCGCCCGGTGGCCGGATCGACCGCGAACTGGACGTTGGAACCGCCGGTCTGCACGCCGATGGCCCGCAGGCAGGCGATCGCCTCGTCACGCATCTCCTGATATTCCCGGTCCGACAGGGTCTGGATGGGCGCCACCGTTATCGAGTCACCGGTGTGGACCCCCATCGGGTCCAGATTCTCGATCGAGCAGACGATCACCGCGTTACCCATCCGGTCGGCCATCACTTCGAGCTCGAACTCCTTCCAGCCGGTCACCGACTCCTCCACCAGGATCTCCCTCACCGGCGAGGTCTCGAGCCCGCGGCGGGCGATCCGCATGAAGGCCTCCTCATCGGTGGCTACCCCGGTCCCTCCCCCGCCCAGGATGTAGGACGGTCTCACCATCACCGGATAGCCCATGGCTGCCACCGCGTCCATGGCCTCTCGCATGGAGCGGGCATAGCGCGAGCGGGGCGATGGAATCCCGGCTGCGGTCATGGTCTGCTTGAACAGCCCCCGGTCCTCCGCACGTTGGATCGCCTCGAAATCGGCCCCGATCAGCTCGACACCGTACGCGTCCAGCACACCGGACCGGGCCAGCTCGGCTGTCACATTGAGCGCGGTCTGGCCTCCCACGGTTGGGAGCAGGGCGTCCGGGGCCTCGCGCGCGATGATCCGCTCCACCACTTCGGGGGTGATCGGCTCCAGGTAGGTAGCGTCGGCGAACTCCGGATCGGTCATGATGGTCGCCGGGTTGGAGTTGACCAGCACCACCCGGTATCCCTCGGCTCTCAGCACCTTGGCGGCCTGGGTGCCGGAGTAGTCGAACTCGCAGGCCTGGCCGATCACGATAGGGCCGGATCCGATCAGCAGGATGCTGCGGATGTCGGTGCGTCCCGGCATCAGGCCGACTCCGGGCTCTCGAGGCCCATCAGATCGAGGAAGTCGTCGAACAGGCCCAGCGCGTCGTGTGGTCCGGGGGCGGCCTCAGGGTGGTATTGGACCGACAGGGCGGGGATGTCCAGGCATCTGAACCCTTCCAGGGTCCCGTCGTTGAGGTTCTGGTGGCTGGGAACGATTTCACCGAAGTCTCCAGTCACCCGACCGGGCAGTAACTCAGGACCGGCCAGGCCGGAAGCCGGCGGCGGCTTGCCCTCGGCCAGCGACCAGAGGTCGACCGCGAAACCGTGGTTCTGGGCGGTGATCTCCACCCGGCCGTCCTCGAGCCGCCGGACCGGATGGTTGCCGCCGTGGTGCCCGAACTTCAACTTGAACGTTGAAGCCCCCATGGCCAGCCCGAGAATCTGGTGACCCAGGCAGATCCCGAACACCGGCACCTTGCCGAGCACCTGGCGGACGGTGGCGATCTGGGCAACCAGTGGTTCGGGGTCACCCGGACCGTTGGACAGGAAGACCCCGTCGGGATGCAGCGCCAAAATCTCAGCCGCCCCGCTGGTGGCCGGTAGCACCTGGACCTCCAGGCGACGGGCTGCCAGCCGGCGCGCGATATCCCGCTTCATACCCAGATCCAGGGCGACAACCCGACCAATCGGGTCGGTGACCGGATCTACCCGGTAGGGGACGGGGGTGCTGACCCCGGTGGCCAGGTCCTGACCCTCCATGCGAGGAGCGTCGGCCGCCAGCTCGGCTAGTTCCTCCACCCCAGCATCGGATCCGATTGCCACCGGCATGGCGCCGTTGTCCCGGAGGTGGCGGGTGAGACGGCGGGTGTCCAGGTCGGCGAGGGCCGCCAGATCGTTGGCCACCAGATAGGAGGCCAGGCTGCCCTCCGCCCGCCAGTTGGAGTGGCGCCGCGACAGGGACCGCACCACCAGTCCGCGGGCCGCGGGAGTTTCCGCTTGATCATCATGATCGCAGATCCCGTAGTTGCCTATGTGCGGGGAGGTCATGACGACCACTTGCCCGGCGTAGGAAGGGTCGGACAGAACCTCCTGGTAGCCGGTCATCGAGGTGTTGAACACCGCCTCCCCCACCCGGACTCCCTTCGCGCCGACGGATCTTCCCCTAAATACCTCGCCATCGGCTGTGACCAGGATTCCTGGTTTCATTCGACCCTCCCGGCTGCCCGGCCTGCACCTGAGAGTCCCCCGGCAGCGGCCGCGTCATAGGTACAGCGGCCTCGGTAGAAGGTGTAGCGGACCCGTCCGGTCAGCGAGGTGCCGGAGAAGGGCGAGTTTGCGGACTTCGACACGAAGCCCTCCGGCGTCCAGGTTGCGTCCCATTCCACCACCACCAGATTGGCCGGGCTGCCCGCCTTCACCCAGCGTCCCTGCCCTTCCAGGCCGGCGATAGCGGCAGGCTCTACTGACATCCGCTGGAAGAGCAGGCGCGGGTCTGGATCCAGCTTCGTGCGCACCGCTGCGAAGGCGGTCTCCAGCCCGATGACTCCCCGAGGGGCCTCCTCGAAGGGAACCTCCTTCTCGTGAGCGGCATGCGGGGCATGATCGGTGGCCACCGCGTCGATCACCCCCTCCCTCAAGCCTTCCACCAGCACCTCCACGTCGGACGGAGAGCGCAGGGGAGGGTACATCTTGTAAACCGGGTCCATGGAGGCTACGTGGTGGTCGGTGAACCACAGGTGGTGGGGAGTTACCTCGGCGGTTACCGGAACGCCGTCCTGCTTGGCGGCGTGAATCAGCTCGACGGTGGAGGCACAGCTTACGTGCTGGACGTGATAGCGAGCGCCCGTCCAGGCGGCCATAGCCAGATCGCGAGCAACTACCACCGTCTCGGCCAGCGCAGGGAGTCCTTCCAGGCCGAGCAGGGAGGAAGTCTCTCCCTCGTGCATGTGGCCCCCGCGACTGAGGCCCGGATCCTCAGCGTGCTGGGCCAGCACCCCTTCCCTCGACTCGAGGTACTCCATGGCGCGGCGCAACAGTCCGGCATCATGCAGGGTGACGCCGTCATCGCTGAAGATACGAACCCGCGCCGCCAGCAGGTCGTCGAGATGGGCCAGGCGCCGACCCTCGAGCCGGGCGCTGATACATCCGGCCGGTACCACCTCCACCAAGCCGACCTGGTCACCCCGTTCCGATATGTACCTCGCCAGGTGCCCGGCGTCGGTGGGCGGGTCTGTGTTGGGCATGGCTACGACGGCGGTGAATCCTCCTGCGGCAGCCGCCGCCGAGCCGGAGCCGATGTCCTCCTTCCACTCGTGGCCCGGCTCGCGCAGATGGGTGTGGAGATCGACGAACCCCGGGCCCACCAGGCAGCCGGTGATGTCGATCACTTCGAAGCCTCCGGGTTGCCCATCTCTTGACGCAGCTACCAGGTTCGGACCCACTTCCACCACGTGGCCGCTTCGGATCAGCACGTCGGCGCGAGTGCGGCCAGCAGGGGTGAGAACCTCGCCGCCCTCCAGCAGAACTCCGCTCATCCCTTGCCCCCGAGAAGCCGGAGCAACACCGCCATTCGGACCGCCACCCCGTTGCTCACCTGCTCGAGTATCAGAGCACGCTGATGGTCGGCTACGGCCTGATCGATCTCCACCCCCCGATTCATCGGACCCGGATGGAGGACCACCGCCTGGGGCAACAGCCGGGATGAACGCTCTCGGGTCATCCCGAACCGGGAAACGTACTCAGGCAGTGACGGCAGGACCGACAGGCCACCGCGCTCGGCTTGGATGCGGAGGAGATACACCACGTCCACCTCGGAGAGGACCGAGTCCAGATCGTCGGTCTGCTCGACCGGCCAGAGCCCCGCGGAGACCGGTTGCAGGGTCCTCGGGGCGACCAGGACCACTGAGGCGCCCAGGGTGGTGAACGCGAAAACATTGGAACGGGCTACCCGCGAGTGGCGGATGTCGCCGACTATGGCAACTCTGAGTCCGTCGAGGCCGCCGAAACGTTGCCGGAGAGTGAGGGCATCCAGCATCGCCTGGGTGGGGTGCTGGTGAGCGCCGTCGCCGGCGTTGACCACCGGACACCCGGTCCACTCCGCGATACGACGGGGCGCGCCGGTGGACCGGTGGCGTACCACCATCAGGTCCGCACCCATCGCCTCGATGGTCAGCGCAGTGTCCCGCAGGCTCTCCCCTTTCGAAAGGGACGATCCACCCGCTCCGAAGCTGATCACATCGGCCGACAGTGCTCGAGCGGCGCGCTCGAACGAGAGCCGGGTCCGAGTGGAGTCCTCGAAGAACAGGGAGGCAATCAGCTTTCCCTGCAGGGCAGGTACTTTGGGGATCGGGCGGGCCAGCACTTCGGCCAGCTCGGTAGCCAGGTCGAGGAGCTCCTCTAGGTCCTGGCGGGGCATCCCTCTGGTGGTGAGGAAGCTCACTCACCCATCCCTGCAGGCGATGCCCGAAGGACCCCACGGAGGCTGGGGTCGGGATGGATCCAGACCCCTTCGGGGCCGGAATCCGTTTCCGCCAGCCGGACCGACACCCGCTCCGCTGATGAGGTCGGAAGGTTCTTGCCGACATGGTCGGCCCGGATTGGAAGCTGGCGATGGCCCCGATCCACCAGCACGGCCAGCCGGACCACTGCCGGGCGTCCGAAGTCGTTGAGGGCATCCAATGCCGCTCGCACGGTACGGCCCGTATAGAGGACATCGTCGACCAGCACCACCTCCCGGTCGGTGATGTCCACCGGCAGGCGGGTGGCGGCCAGCGGCATGGTGGGCCGGCGGGCCAGGTCATCCCGATGCAGGCATATGTCGAGCGCTCCCACCGGGACTTGGGAGCCTCCTAATCCTGTGATCGCCAACGAAAGCCGACGAGCCAACGGGACCCCCCTGGTGTGGATACCCACCAGCACGGGGAGCCCTCCCTTCGACCCTGCCATGATCTCGTGAGCCATCCGCTTGACCGATCTCCCAATCTCGCCGGCGCTCATCACCTGCGCCATGGCACACTCCCGGACGCGCGGCCACGCGAGCGATAGTGGGGAAGCATCCGGCAGGTGGAACGGGAAGAGGGCCAGTCCTTGAGTGCTGCTAGGAACGCGGCTATCCCGGTCTCCTTTCCGGCCTCACGGGGCCGGCCTTAAAGGTGCCGCCGGAATCGTAGCATCTCGGTCACGAGGGTCCCCCGCCCTGGCTCAGATCGCCCGGTCCCCCACTACCCGGCAAGCGGCCGTTACTCCGCCTGCCTCGTGGTTACCCGGACCTCGCCGGCGAGAGTACCCAGGATGCCGTTGACGAACCGGCCACTTCCCCTGGTGGAGTAGAGCTTGGCCAGCTCTACGGCCTGGTCTATGACCACCGCGGTGGGTATGTTCTCATACATCAGCTCATAGAGAGCCAGCCGCAGGATCGCCCGATCGACTACCGCCATCCGATGGACCGGCCATCGTCTGGACACCGATTGGATCCGGCGGTCCAGCTGGCGGCGGTGGGTGCATACGCCTTCGACGTACCGGCGAACCCGCCCGCTCGTTCCCTCGGCCGGATCGGCTAGCTCGCGCATGTCTGCCTGGTAGAGGATCGCCAGGGCCCGAGCCCGCGGCTCGCGCGTGTTCATGGACACGTTCGGGAGTCCGGCCCCGGTGAGGGGCGGGTCTGCTTCTCCACCGGATCGCGGCTAGCGGGCTAGACCCGCGAAAGGTAGGCGCCCGACCGGGTATCCACCTTGATGGTGTCACCCAGGTCGATGAACAGCGGCGCCTGGACCACTAGGCCGGTCTCGGCCGTCACCGGTTTGGTCGCTCCGGAAACCCGATCCCCTCTGACCGCTGGCTCCGCCCCGACCACCTCGAGCTCTACCGCCGCCGGAAGTTCCACCCCGATAGGGAAGCCGTCGTAGAGGGGAAGCCGTACGGTGTCCCCTTCCACCAGGTAGTGGCGCGCGTTACCGACATCTTCCCCAGAGATGGAGAACTGCTCGTAGGTCTCCAGGTTCATGAAGTGGTAGCCGAAGTCGTCCCGGTACAGGTACTGGTGATCGCGCCGATCGATAATCGCCTGCGGTACGTTCTCATCGGCCCGGAAGGTGCGATCTATCACAGCCCCGGTTCGGAGGTTCCGCAACTTCATCCGAACGAAAGCTCGGCCCTTGCCCGGCTTGACATGCTGATGTTCGATGATCTGGAACAAACCGTCAGGGAGATCGAGCGCCATTCCGGTCTTGACATCGTTGGTGGATACCATGCTGTTCATGGTAGCCGCCGGATACGACCAGCCATCTCGCCGCGACCGGAGGCCGGGGACGCGCCTACCGCACCCCTATGGCGGCCAGACCGAGATCGACTTCCTCGTCCTCGACCGGAACCACTACCGGATCGGCCATCTCTCGCAACAGGACCATGCGCAGGCCCGCTTTGGTGCGTTTCTTGTCCCGATACACCAGGCGCCAGACGGTGGACCGATCGGCGGTCTCCGCACTAGTGGGTAGACCAAGGCGACGGAGAGGGGCCAGCACCAGCTCCGGGTCGAAGCCGTAACGAGCGGCCGAGACCGCCGCGGCCGCCACCATACCCACCGCCACCGCATAGCCATGGGGTAGCCCGCAGGCGACCTCGACGCCATGGCCGATGGTATGGCCGAAGTTCAGGATCGCCCGCCGACCCGCTTCCCGGAAGTCTTCCGAGACCACCGCGGCCTTGGCCGCGATTGCCCGGCTCACCAGCTCGGCCGGCGGGAAGGACAGGCCGTGGGTCATGAAGAGTTCCACGATCCGCGGATCGGCGATGAAGCCGGCCTTGACCGCTTCCGCCGCACCCTCCCTCAGCAGCTCCTCGGGGAGGGCGGCCAGCACATCGAGGCTGACGATCACCCGGCTGGGATGCCAGAAGGCTCCCACCAGATTCTTGCCCATGACGTTGATACCCGTCTTACCGCCGATGGCGGCGTCCACCGCCCCCAGCAGGGTGGTGGGGATCAGGACGCTCTCGACACCTCTTAGCCAGGTGGCGGCCGCGAATCCGGCCAGGTCGGTAGTAGCTCCGCCGCCGACGCCCACGATCGTGTCGTTACGGCCCAGGTTGAGCTCGGCCAGCTGCCGGTAGAGCATCCCGACCGTGTCGAGACTCTTGGCCGCGTCCCGGTCGGGCACCTCGATCAGGGTCGGTACGGCCTCCGCGGCCAGCCGGTCGACGACCCGGGCGGGGGTAGCGGCCGCTCCGGGTTGGGCAACCACCGCCACCTGCTCCCGGTGGATGGAAGGGGGTAGGAGGGAGGAAGGTAGGTCCGGTCCGATCAGGACTTCCGACGACCGGCCCACCGGGATCCGGACATGGCGGCCGGCGTCCGCGGCGACCGCTCCTGCCGACCGGTCAGCATCCACCTTGAAGTGGGCTGCTCGCTCGTAGAGCGGGCGGCGCTCCTCGAGTATTCCAGCTAGGCGGTCAGCCACATCGAAACCCTCCAGCAAGGGTCGTCTGTCCCCGACGCGAGCCACCAGAGACTCTGGCGGGGCGTCGAGCCACACGACCGCACCCGCCTTCCTCATCAACCTGACGCTCCAAGGGTCGAGAATCGACCCGCCGCCGGTTGCGATCACCCGGCCGACTCCGGTCCCGGTAGGTTCGCCGGCCAGCCGTTCGATCTCCGCCGACTCCATCTGCCGGAAGGCTCGATCGCCATCCTCACGGAAGATCGCTCGCACAGATTTGCCCGCCCGGCCCTCCACGAGCTGATCGACGTCCAGGAACGGTCTGCCCTGGTCCTTGGCTATCAGGTTTCCCACCGTCGTCTTTCCGGCACCCATCATGCCGATTAGCCACAGGTCCCCCACCGGCCGGTTCTCCGGAGGGTTCAGAAGGAGAGCAGCCTGGTGCGGTAGGAAGTGGCGTTGACCATGAAGTCCTCCACCGTATCTCCCCCGAACATGCGTTGCAGTTCCTGGGTCACCACGATGGCCACCATCTGCTCCGCCACTACCCCGGCCGCCGGCACCGCGCATACGTCCGAACGTTCCCGGAAGGCCACCTCCGGTTCCTTGGTCACTACGTTGACCGTCGGGAGAGGACGCATCACGGTTGACAGTGGCTTCATGGCCACCCTCACGCGCAGCGGCTGGCCGGTGGACATCCCGCCCTCGGTACCTCCCGCCCTGTCAGTGTTGCGGTAGAACTCCCGGTCCTGGTAGTAGATGTGGTCGTGAGCTGCCGAGCCCCGGCGGCGGGAACTCTCCAGCCCATCACCGATCTCCACCGCTTTCATAGCCTGGATCGACATTAGGGCACCGGCCAGGATCGCATCGAGGCGCCGATCCCAGTGGACGTAGGATCCCACGCCCGGTGGCACGTCATAGACCAGCACCTCCATAACGCCTCCCAGCGTGTCACGGTTGGCCTTGGCCCGCTCGATCTCGGAGATCATGGCCGCCTCGGCCTCGGTGCCGAATGCCCGCACCGGCGAGGCGTCGATAGACGGTTGGTCATCGAGGGTGGGGAGCTGCTCGGATTCGGAGATCGCCCGCCCGATCGCCACCACATGGCTGACCACCGTTACACCGATGGTGGCCAGCAGTTGCTTGGCCAGATACCCAGCAATGGTGCGAGCGGCCGTCTCGCGGGCCGATGCCCTCTCCAGGATGTTGCGGGCATCCTTGGTGTCGTACTTGAGCATCCCCACCAGATCGGCGTGGCCTGGTCGGGGGGTGGTCATCGGTCGCTTGGGAGTGCCAGGATCAGGGGACATCTCCTCCTGCCAGCGTGGCCATTCGGTATTGCGAATGATCACCGCCACCGGCGAACCGAGCGTGCGGCCATGACGGATCCCGCCGAGGATCTCCAGCTTGTCCTGCTCGATCTTCATCCGGGCGCCTCGCCCGTAACCGAGCCGCCGCCGGGCCAGCTCGCCGCCGATACCTTCCCTGGTAACCGTGAGGCCGGCCGGGACGCCCTCCACGATGGTCACTAGACCGGGACCGTGCGACTCACCGGCTGTCAAGAATCGAAGCATGGCCATCATGGTAGTGCTGCGGGATCGGCACCAGAGACCGGCGGCCGGCCTGCATCAGGTAGTCCTCCTGAGCAAGACACCGACCAGGATGGCTCGCTTTTGGAGGACTAGCCGAGTGGGTCCTACCTACCCTTGCTCGGCTGCGTCGGCTCGAGGGTCGGAAACACCGGACTGACCTTCCAACCGAGCGATGCGCTCCCCCTGCCCACCGAGCTTGTCGGTGATCGTGTCGAGCTTCCCATCCACCCGCTCGAACCTCCCATCAGTTACAACACGCTGCGCCCCGAACCCCCGATCCATATCAGAACGCAACTTGCTCGTCTCAGCACGCTGAGCTTCAAACCCCCGGCTGGTCTCAGCACGCTGAGCTTCGAACCCCGCCGCCGTCTCGGAACGCAACTCCCTGGTCTCGGAACGCAACTCCTTGGTGTCCTCCCGCTGCGCCTTGATGGCCGCGCCTATCCACACCAGCAACGCGCTCAGCAAGGTCCCAACCACACCCATCATGATTTCAGAAACAGTTAACATGACCTCTACCATACACTAACAATCGTTGGATGGCGGACCGACCTGCCACCCTACCTACCGCTCACCAGGTCGATGGCAATGGCCGTCCAGGCGGCCGCCACCATGAAGGGCCCGAAGGGGAGATGGTCCCGACGGCCCATTACCCGGAACGCCACCAGGATGACCCCGACGACCGCGGCCAGCAACAGAGATCCCACCCCGGCTACCACGGCTGACTCCCAGTGCCCGTACCCCGCGAACAACCCGAGCAGGAAAGCCAGCTTGACATCGCCCATGCCCATGGCCCCGCTTGTCAAGAGAGCAGGAATGAGCAGTGCCCCGAAGTATCCGGCGCCCGCCGCTAGGGCGACCGGCAGGTTACCGAGGTGTCCGTCGACCAAGGCTCCCCCGGACAGGAGCACTAGCCCGATCACCGTCCCCGGCAACAGAATGCGATTGGGGATGAGCCGGTGACCGAGATCGATGAAGGCCAGCACCACGGTCACCGACACGAACCAGCCAGAGGTAGCCGGGAAGGGTCCAAGACGGTGCCGCCAGCTGCACGGCACCGGCAAAGGCCAGGGCGGTAACCAGCTCGATCGCATGGGCTCGCACGACGGGTAAGGAATCGCACCGACCGCATCCTGCAGAGCGCCCGGCCCGCCACACCACCGGCAAGAGATATCCCCATGCCGTCGGGGAGCGGCACTCGAGGCATGAGCCGATCATCTCCTCATCTCCCGGATCGGCACACCCGCCGGCGAGGCAGCAACTACCAGGGAAAGCCAGCGGCCCACGATCAGACCAGCTATGGCAATCGCCAGGAAAAGGGAACAAGATCTCAGCGGGTTCCTGGGGGCGGGGAGGAAGCTACCGCTGCCTCTAGGGCGGACAGCATCACTAAGGGCGGGACCTCCACCCCGGTCCAGACCGCGAAGGACGCAACGCCCTGGCCGACCAGCATCAGCTCGCCGGGCGCCACCGGTAGACCCTGTGATCGGATGCGAGCGGCGGAGGGTGTCTCGCCCGCCCCGTAGGCCATCTCCAGCAGACCAGCCGCCCGGTTTAGGACGGCAGTAGGGAGTCGGTCGCCCCGCATCCCCAGTGGGGTAGCGTTCACCACGACCGCGCCGGGTAATCCCTCCCCCCAGGCGATCGTCGTAGCCCTGCCGCCAAACCGGTCCACCAGCGCTCGGGTCGCCTCGGGCCGCCGGGCCGAGATGTAGCACTCGTGATCCTCCAGTGCAGCGAGCGCAGCGGCCGCCGCTCCCCCAGCACCCAGGATGAGGACGGGTGCATCGTCGGGCAGTCCGGCGTAGCGCCACGCAAACCGGACCCCGTCGGAATCGGTGGTGTGGGCCATCAGGCGACCATCTTCCCTCCACAGGGTGTTGGCGCCCTGGCACCGTTCGGCAACCGGCGACAACCGATCCGCTAGGTGGGCCGCCAGCTCCTTGTGGGGCATGGTGACGTTGGCGCCGTCGAGCCGTCCGTTCCGGATATCCTGGGCGGCCCGCTCCATACCTTCAACGTCTACTTCAACTCTAAGGTAGGTGCCGTCGATTCCGGCATACTCCATGGCGGCCTGTTGGATGACCGGTGAGAGGGAGTGAGCGACCGGATCGCCCAACACTGCCAGCCGCACAGGGTTCACTGGCCGATGCCCTGCTCCTGTGCCCGTTGCTTGGCATCCAAGAAATCTTCGTACTCCACGAAGAAGGAATGTTGGTTTTCGGAGGTCAGCACATAGTAAAGGTAGTCGGTCTCAGCTGGGTCGGCAACCGCTTCCAGGGACCTGAAGCCAGGAGCTCCGATGGGGGTCGGCGGCAGACCCACCACCCGGTAGGTGTTGTGCGGCGACTCGTACTCGAGGTCGTTCAGGGTGGGTGACCTGCCCCTCTCACCCAGGGCATACAGTACCGTGGCATCGATCTGCAGAGGGATGTTGTTCTCGAGCCGGTTGTAGATCACGCTGGCGATCAGCGGGCGATCCTCGTCCACCCCCGCCTCAGCCTCGATGAGCGAAGCCATCACGAGCGCCTCATAAACCGAGAAGTCACCGGGTCCGCTACCCCAGTCGATCCGGGTCAGCCGCCGCTCGGTCTCGGTGGCCATCCGCTGTAGTATCTCCTGCCCGGTGGCGTCGCCGAAGAACTCATAGGTGGCCGGGAACAGCAGCCCTTCCCAAGCCGCAACGCCCGTCATGTCAGTGGGTAAGTGCGCAGAGGTGACTTCTCCACTCAGCAGCGTGGCGGCCAGCTCATCCCTTGCGTGACCGGTCTGGTCGGCTATGTCCTTCAGCACCTCTTCGATCCGGCGACCCTCGACCACCGTCAACCGGAAGACATCCAGGGTCGGTCCCGCCACCAACAACTCGACGATTTCCTCGGCGCCGGTGCCGGTCACCAGCTCGTAAGTCCCGGCTTTCAGCAAACTTCCCGCCTCACTCGCTCGCACCACCGCCTCGAAACTGGCAGCCGATTCGATCACTCCCCGATCCACTAGGATGCCGGCGATCCCCCGGGCGGTGGAACCCACCGGAATCTCCACTTGGACGGTCTGCCCTGGCTGCACTACCGCGATTTCCTCCTCGGACCCGAAGCGGCCCATCCCCCTCACCCACTCACTCAGGCTTCCCCCAACCACCACCAGTCCGTAGATCAATACAGCCCCGACCGCCAGCGCCGTCACCGCACCCCGCAGGCGAGCGACCGGATGATCCTCGACATAATCCCGATCGTCGGGTACGAGCTCGGGCGGGTAGCTCATGGGAGCGGTGCCCGGGCTGCCCGATCCAGGAATCCCTGGAGCATCACCGCCGCCGCCACCTTGTCCATCCGCTTGCGCCGCCCGGCGCGGGACGTACCCGCCGCCAGCATGGCCTGCTCGGCGATCCTAGAAGTGAAGCGCTCGTCATACAGCACCACTTCGACCTCCACCGAGGCGGCCAGTCGCCGGGCAAACCGCCGGGCCTTCCTGGCTACCTCACCCTCGGTGCCATCAAGGGAAACCGGCAATCCCACCACTATTCGTACCACGCCATGGCGGCGAACCAGCTCGGCCAGCCTGGCCGGCGCGCGGGCACCGGCGTCGATGACCTGGTGAGGATGAGCGGCCAGTCCGAGACCGTCCGATAGGGCAACCCCTATTCGCTTGTGCCCGTAGTCGATCCCCATCGTGCGGCCTGCTGGTCGGTAGTCGCCCACAATCACGCCCTGCTCAAGAAGCCAGGCTACGGGTCACTACTTTCCGGATGGCATCCAGCGCCTCGCCCATCTTCTCTCCCCGGGGTCCGCCGGCTTGGGAGAGCTCCGGATCCCGGCTGCCACCCCCTCCCAGAATGCGGGCACCCACCAGCACCAGATCGGCTGTCGACACACCCCGTTCCACCAAATCACGGGAGACCGCGCCGAGCAATGCTCCCTTGCCAGCCACCTGGCTTCCCAGCACTACGACCCCCGAGCCGAGACGATCACGAACCTGGACGCCTATCTCCCGCAATGCTGCCGCCGGCCGATCGTCCAGACGGGCCACCACCCACGAGACACCACCACTGACTTCCGCGTTACTTGCCAGATGGGCAGCCAGATCGGAGCGGGCGCGTTGCTCCAGTCGCCCTAACTCGGCAGCCAACTCATCGGCTCGGTCGGCCAGCTGCCGCACCCGGGCCGGAACTCCATCGAGCGGGACCCCCAAGAACCGGCCTGTATCGGCCAGACTGTCCCTTACCTGCCGGGTGTAGTGATAGGCCGACATCCCGGTCAATGCGGCCACACGGCGCAGGTTCGAGCCGATCGAGGACTCCGAGGTCACGATGAGAGGGCCTATCTCGGCAGAAGTTTCCACATGGGTTCCCCCGCAGAACTCGACCGAGTCACCCACCGACACCACCCGGACCCGATCCCCATACTTGTCACCGAAAAAGGCCAGCGCGCCCATGGCTTCGGCTTCGTCCTTGGAGGTTTCGAGCGTTCCGACCTGATGATTGGCCGCTACCTGGCGGTTGACCAGATCCTCGACCTCCGCCAACTCTGGCCCGGAAACGGCTGCGAAGTGGCTGAAATCGAACCGGAGGCGCCCGTCCTCTACTAGCGAGCCGGCCTGGTTGGCGTGATCGCCGATCACCTCGCGCAAGCCCCAATGGAGGAGATGGGTCCCGGTGTGGGCCTTGCGGATCCGGTCCCGGCGGGGACGGTCGATGCGCGCGTCGACCGGCTGGCCGCTCTGGACGAAGCCCCTGGTGACCTTTCCGCGATGGCCATGAAGGCCCACCACCGTAGCCTGGGTGTCGCCCACTTCGACCCTCCCCGTCGGGGACTCGATCAGCCCGACATCACCCACCTGACCTCCCGCCTCGGCGTAGAAGGGGGTCTGATCGATGAAGACTTCCACCCCCTGGCCGGCATCGGCCCGATCCACCGGCTCTCCCTCCCGCAGCATGGCCAGTATCCGGGCGGGCGTCGCATCCTGGCCGTATCCCAGGAAGTCGGTAGGGCCGACCGTGTCGAGGATCCGCTTGTAGGAGTCGATGCGGGCCGCCGCCTCCCCCCCCTTCCAGGCTGCTTTGGCCCGGGTCCGCTGGAGCTCCATCTCCGCCTCGAAACCCTCGATGTCCAGCCGGCGGCCCTGCTCGGCCACTATCTCCCGGGTGAGGTCGATCGGGAACCCGTAGGTGTCGTGTAGCCGGAAGGCCACCGATCCCGCCAACTCCTCCCCCTCCTCCGTTCCTTCGAGCGCCTCGTCGAGCATGCGGGTGCCGGTAGCGAGGGTCCTGCGGAACCGAAACTCCTCCCGCTCGAACACATGGAGGATGAAGTCACGGTTGGAGGCCAGATCGGGATAGGCCTCAGCCATCACCTCCATGGTCACCTCCGCCAGCCGAGGCATGATGACATCGCTACTTCCGAGCTGCCAGGCGTGCCGGACCGCCCGGCGGATCAGGCGGCGCACTACGTAGCCGCGCCCCTCGTTGCCCGGCATCACCCGGTCTCCGATCAGGAAGGTGGCGGCCCTGACATGGTCTGCGAGCAGCCGCAGAGCGATGTCCGATCCTTCGGAGTCTCCGTAGCGAACCCGGAGCAGCCCGGAGGCGGCATGCAGTACATCCCTGACACAATCCACCTCGAACAGGGTGTCCACTCCTTGCAAGACCATGGCCAGCCGCTCCAAGCCGGTTCCGGTGTCGATGCTCTTGGCGGGCAGGTCGCCGACCACGTGGTAGGGGGCATCCTGGATGTTCTGCATGAACACCAGGTTCCACAGCTCCACGTAGCGATCCTCACCGCCGCCGATCGGACCCCCCTCCGCCCCATAGGACGGTCCCCGGTCGATGAAGATCTCCGAGGCAGGCCCGCACGGACCGGGAACCCCCATCTGCCAGAAGTTGTCCCTACCACCCCGCTGGACCCGATCGGAGGGAACCCCTATACCGTCTAGCCAGATCTCCTCCGCTTCGTCATCGGTCTCGTGGACGGTGTACCAGAGCAGTTCCGGATCGAGACCGAGCGGCCCGGTGACCAGGTCATATGCGTAACGGATCGCCACGTCCTTGAAGTAGTCACCGAACGAGAAGTTACCCAGCATCTCGAACATGGTCAGGTGCCGGGCAGTGGTACCGATAAGGTCGATGTCGACCGTGCGAACGCACTTCTGGATGCTCACCGCCCGGGGCCACGGGGCGGGCTCCTCACCCAGAAAGTAAGGCTTGAACGGGACCATGCCAGCGTTGGTGAGCAGCAAAGTAGGGTCGGTGGGGATCAACGACGCGGAAGGCCGGACCGTGTGTCCACGCTCGGCGAAGAAGTCGAGAAAGGCCCGGCGGATGGCATTGGCCTGCATGACCGATCAGGTTAGCGGCAGCCGCAAACCAGTCCTCCAGGCCACCCAAGCGAGGCTGTGAACCTACGCACGAGCCGCAACCTGGCGCGAGCGCAGATCTCGCCAAACACCTCGACCTCGGGTGTTCGCCATCGGCACCTAGTCTTCCGGGTCGAGGGGCTGCCCCTGCTTCCCCGCCTCAACTACTCGATAGGCTGACCTGGGGTCCATCACGCCTTCCAGATCCACGAGACCCCAAGCAGCATCGTGATAGATCACCTCGGGCGGCGAAACTACCTCATCGTCCCAACAGGTCAGATTCCCGTCGGTTAGGATCCCACACGAGTAATACCCGCCCGCAACCACCGCCCTGAACTGCCCTTCCGGCGCATGAGTCCGTCCATACCCGTTGCTACCCCAACACACAACCGACCCATCCCGGCGTACCCCACACGAATGCGACCCACCAGCAGAAACAGAACGAAACTGTCCCTCTGGCACATCCAACTGGCCGTAGTTGTTGCTACCCCAACAGCTCAACAACCCACCAATCCGCACCCCACACGAATGCGACCCACCAGCAGAAACGGTACCAAACTCCCCCTCTGGTCCGTCAGACTGACCGTAGTTGTTGCTACCCCAGCAGACAGCGTTCCGATCCCGGTCTAACCCACACGAGTGCCACGACCCGGCCGACACAATCCTGAAATCCCCCTCTGGTACCTGCAGCTGACCAAACTCGTCACCACCCCAACAAACAACCGACCCATCCACCCGCACCCCACACGAATGCGACGAACCCGCAGAAACAAACCTGAACTCACCCCGCGGCGTATCCGCCCGCCCAAACCCATTGCTACCCCAACACACCACCGTCCGATCCAGGCTTATCCCACACGAATGCGACGAACCCGCCGACACCATCCCGAACTCCCCCTCCGCAACATCCAACTGGCCGGAGTCGTTGTCACCCCAACAAACAACCGACCCATCCACCCGCACCCCACACGAATGCGACGAACCCGCAGAAACAAACCTGAACTCACCCCGCGGCGTATCCGTCTGCCCCGACCTTTGGTCACCCCAACACACCACCGATCTATCGACGCGCACGCCACACGAATGCCGCGCGCCGACCGACACCTGAACAAGCCCGGTTACCGGTCTCGGCGTTATAGGAACCAGTCCCAGAGCCCGGGCCAGGAACGTTGCCATCTGACCCCGAGTGACCGGCTCATCAGGGCAGAATCGACCGACCGCGCAGACATCAGCCACACCCGAACCATCCAAGATATCGATACTGTCCCCATGAATACTCCCCACAGTGTCCACAAAACCAACCGTCTCTGTACTCTCCAAGTCGAAAGCCTTGACTAAAAAGGTCGCCATCTGCCCGCGCGTCACCTTCTCATACGGACAGAATCGCGGCAAGCTCCCACTCCCACACCCCGAAGTGATTCCCAACGCCGCCATGTGCTCCACATAAGGAGCCCACCAGACGTCGGGATCTATATCGATGAAACCTGTCGTGTGTGCTGTACGAAGCGGGTCGCTACTAGTCAACGTCTCCGGGGATCCTAGGTCGCGGGCTCGAACTATCCAAACTGCCATCACCCAACGGAGAACCGCCCCATCCGGACAGATATTACTCTCCCCACAATCGGTGCCTGCTAAAATTCCCTGAGCCTTCAATGTATCAATGGCCAGCTCACTCACATGACCGTCATCATCCTCAAACCCCAATACCCGACCAGTAACTACTAACACCAGAAACCCTATGAACCCAAAACTCCAGAGCCAGAGACCTATCCTCAGTGTCACGACACCAGCCCCTTGATTACTCGATAGTGAGTCCTGATAGGATCATGTTCGCAGCTGGAGTGAGTACTCGGCGCAGGCTATAGGAGCCGATAACAGCGTGCAGGCAGAACGCTCTCCCATTCGAACAGAAGAATCACTGTAGGCCGGCTTGATCTCGTATAGGCCGCTGAAGTTGTGATCTTGAGAATTCCGTGGGTTGGAGAGCAATCGGAACACCCCGGTGCTGAAACAGCGACGATTGAGTAGCCGCAGTGTCGAACTCGACTACGGCAATGAATACTCCACCGGGACCCATGACCTGCATCGCCTCCAACCCGTAGTCACCTCGATCGGTAGGCATCCAGAAGTTGGCCAAGTGTACGACGACCAGCTGCCTATCCAGAGAAGCCAGGTCAGGATCGATCATCGAGGGATCCGGCTGGAGGGATAATTCCGCCTCCCAGCCGGTCGGCACATCGATAACGATCCCATACGCCGAGAGACGGTCCACGAGATCAGATTACTACACCTAGAACCGAGATCATGGCAAGCAGCACCGCTGCCAAGGCACCCATCAGTCGTGCTTGGTCGGCCATACCATCCATCCGACGATGCAACTCTCTGAGTGCTACTACGGTACGAACCCGGTAGTTCATCGTTACGCTGAGCCCCCTTACCATCCCAAAGGCCACACCCATTACGAGTCCGCTCCTCGTATCACGTATGAGTAGGGCAGCCAGCAACCATATCGGGACTAGGGCCGTGTTCACCACGGTAGTCACTGCAGCACCTAGTTGCAGTCCGTAGCCCAGTCCGTACACCCACGGTCGAAACATCGACAGCCAGTCTTCATTCACCTGACGGTGACCGGGAAACCGACGTCCCGTGAGATCCCAGGCGGCCGCGGCAATACCGGCCCCTGCGAGTGCCAGTGGTGGCCATCTTTCATCGCCCATTACGAGGATGACCTGACCCACGGTACCCAGCGCGGCTCCAACAGCCGCCCCTCCGATCGCCGCGCCCGCAGTCAGCCAGAAGATCGTCAGCCACCACCGATTTGCTCTTGCCCACTCACCGAACGGGCTGATGCTGGTAAGCATCGAAAGGCCTCAGGGAGACCAAGCCGCCCGTACACCAGCAGCGATGGCGATTGCAACACCGATATAGAATACGTCTGTCACGCTTCGTTCCGATCTCCGTCGGCCGAAGGGGACGTCGGGTCTCTCTTTCCGGCGGGGTCCACACTGGGGTGACCCGGACCGATATCCGCCATGAGGAGGGCCTCATCGGCTCTTCGAGCGCGCTCCCGCCCGGAGGAGCGACCACGGAGTCCAGTGCCTCTACCCGAGTAGTAGGCACTGAGGGCCCTTCGGAGGATTCCCTCCATCTGCTCCCAGCCAGCTGCGGTCCCCGCTCCCACCAACCGGTCATGGGTCCCATCCACCAGCGCGAAGTACGGCGAACCGGGAACATCGTAGTCTCGCCAAGCAGCACTTGATAACACCGCCTTTACACCGGCCGGCACGAGCTCGAAAAAGACCGGCTCGGACTCATAGGGGGCCCTCTGGCCAACGATAACCAGCCTCGTTCGATCCTGCAGAGGCCTAAAGTCCGGTTCGGCAAATGCTTCCCAGAACTTCTCGCAGGTGTGACAACCCGCCGAGAGGAAGGCCAGGAGTGTCAAACGATCGACTCCGGTCACGCTTACTTTGGTGGGCATGCCTCCTGGCTTGGTCCCCACGATGTCCCGTACACCCCCCATGCCAGGTTGGACCGCTTCGCCACCTCTGGGCCCGATAGAGGTGTTCGTGGTATGCGACACCGTACCGTCATCCAGAGTAATGCCTGCCCGGCTTAGAGCACGTATGATGTCAGCATGGGTTCGAAGCAGTCCGAACACGAGGAGAGTTAGAAAGCCAACCGCACAGGTGAGCGACACGACTGCGACGGTCACGTGAGCAAACCTTGTGGCTCGGAAGAGACGAACGCGGCCTCGTCATGACTCGAGTGGAAACGATACAGGAAGGCTGCGGCCTCGGCCCTGGTGGTAGGTCGGCTCGGTTCGAACCGCATCGGAGGCGACCACCATACGATGCCATAACTGGTCGCCCAGTCCAAGGCGCCCGTGTACCACGAGCCGACCCGGATATCGGGAAACGGCTCGGCATGGGGTGTTGCCGGCGGTGAGCCTGCCAAGCGGTACAGGTATGTGATCGCCTTCGCCCTCGATACCTTACGGGAGGGGTCTCGATCAGCTTGCCTTCGGCCCCTCTCTATTCTCTCTTCAACCATCCACGCTATCGCACTTGCGAAGTCCGGATTGGTCGGCACATCTCCGGAACGATCGGGACTCTTGGGTGTCGGCTTCCCGGCATATACCCACAGCCAAGTGGCGAGCTGCTCCAACCGCACTGGCTCATCAGGAACGAAGAGTCGGTCCGTCATACCCATGGCGATGCCCTGCTTACTTATCCACTCGACTCCGCGGGCATAGGAAGCCTTGGGGGGCACATCCAAGAACCCACCATGGAGGCAGTACCGGTCCTGGTTACGTGTGAACTCGTTGGTGAGCATAGGAGATGATCGACAAGCTGGATCCCACCGCCATGGTGGCACACAAGTTACGACCCGGCAATGTATAGGGCCGACACACACGTCCTGATTGCATTGACCATAGCGAAACTGCACACAGTCTATCTTCTTAGTCTCACAACCGCCCGGGCAACGACATTGTGCCTTTGTGGCTGATTTTGGGCACAGTCCACCCCCACTACACCAGTGCTTCCCTTCACATACCAGATTACAATCGATAAAATAACGGGGGCGTGGTTCATCGATGGAGCAAAACTTAGAATTGTCGACCTTCCACCACCCTGCTACTACTGTTACAGGTGGGCATACATTCTCCCCGGTGAGAACACAACAGAACTCAGTCCAACCATCACAACAATGGGATGGCCAGCCACACCGCAACCCTGTACAAGTACTAATGGCTGCCTGTGCACCAATAGGGCGAACGAGGAAGACTGGAGCAAAAGCCACTGCGGTTGCAGAAATGGCAAGCGACCTAAGGAAACCACGCCGTGACGAGTGACGATCTATGAAGTTTGACATTCTTTCGACGATTGTCCGGCTCATGGCTGCCTTCTAGCATGGTCGTGATCCGACCCACTCAAGCCAACCCGTGTCCGGACCATGTCAAAACGAGGTCTCAGTTTGGACCGGGCTTGGATCACTTCCGGGAGCGCCGTAAACAACACGATAGACAGTCCGGCCAACAAGCCAATGATCAGCACCAGAGAAGCGGCACTCATCAGATCATCATCTGCTAGGCCGATCACAAGATCAGAAGGCGAACGACGGGCGCCCACAATCGACAACGAGACAGTCGCCAATAAGGTATTACCGACAAAGTGTATCCAGGAAGGTGGGGCGGAGATCTGCCCGAAGCATCCGCAGGATGGGACACCTCTCACCCTTGCACGTAGCACAACCAAAGCAAACATCATATAGATCATGCTTACGGCAATGACTGCCAGTGTCCCTCCTACCACCAGAGCGAAGCAGCCAATCGCCAGCTCCAAGCAACCTATCAGTCGTGCTCCCCAAGATCTGGCTGGAAGCCCGAGTCCTCTTATGAGTCCTATCGCAGGATCAGGAGTGATTAGCTTCACCACTCCCGTCCCGATCAGTACCAACGCAGCTACCGTGTGAAACGCTATTGCCACATCCTGAAGCAAGAGACTATCAACCATGCCAGGCGGGGCTACCTTAAGTAAAGTTGCCAGCATTTGTCATGCCAACACGGGGCGGATATATGGACTCATAATAACAATCATGGCTAGGGTGTGTAAACTTCAGAACGCCCAATAACCTTCCTTGTCTCGGAGAAGTCTCCATGGCTAAACGGTTACAGGATCTGCGACACCGAGGTCCCGATCCACTGCTGGCTGCGGCGCTTTCCACAATCTGGCCCGGATTAGGGCATTTCGGGCACAATACCCGCCGTGCCCTGTTGCTGATCAACACAACACTTGCCGCCATTGCCACGGGACTCAGCTACACGGCAACGCGTAGCGTGGCCACACTACTTGCCTGGAGCGTTACCAGATCGTCACTCTATATCTTCATCGCCGGGGCTATGGGCGTTCTGGTGTTTCGGGTCGTCGTTGCTGTTGATGCTTACCGGACGGCGGCGAGTAGGTTCCACCCCCGGCGCAGGAGTATGGTTGGTCGAATTGGAACCGGATTGACTCTCGTCGTACTGGCCGTAGTCATCGCAGCACGGCACTTTATCATGATCCAGTTTGCCAATGCACAGCTGGTCCTCTTATCACGTGTCTTTGATGCAACCGACACGCAGACCGCGACACCGACTCCCATCCCAGTCACCCCGACCTCAGCTACTCCCAACACGGTAACCGAACCTGACGGCCCAGTATCAGAGACAACTCCAACCTCGTCGACCACCTTCCCTTCCGCGACGGCTCCACCCGTGACCTGGAATGGTTCCGATCGCCTGCCCATCGCTTTGCTCGGAAGCGACGGCGGATTCGATCGCCGCCGAAATCAGAACCGACACGATTATCGTGCTTTCGATCCATGTGGCGACCGGTGACGCCGCTGCCTTCAGTGTCCCGCGTAACTGGAAGAACCTCACTTTCCCCGAGGGGACACCTGCCTCCGAACTGTGGCCCGACGGCTATCCGGATATCGCCAACGAGATATACGGCTTGGGCAAGCGAGTGCCCGAAGGATTCCCCGGCGTAGATGATCCGGCTGGCCATGCAATCAAGTCAGCGCTCGCTCAACTAACCGGGCTCGATATCGAGTATTACGTGTTGGTCGACATGTTGGGATTCGTCGACGTGATCGACCTGTTCGGCGGTGTCCGCTTGCACGTAACCGAGACGATCAACGATCGGATAAAGCCGATCTTGCCTGATGGGCCGCACATCGACATCATGATCGAGCCGGGCGACTATCACTTCGACGGGCTGACCACCCTGGGCTACGTGCGTTCCCGAACCCGCACATCGGACTATCACAGGATGACCCGCCAGCGATGCGTGGTGGGAGCCTTGATCGACCAGGTTACGCCCGCGGAGTTGGTTACCAACTATCGGCCGCTCACCAGCATCATCTCCCGCTATATCACGACCGATATACCGTTGGACCGCCTAGGTGAACTCATCACCCTTGGTGACACTCTCAACACCTCCCGGATCGTGACGGTGAACTTCATACCTCCTGAGTATCCGCGTGGCCGAGCTCCGATTACCCAGGTCCGCGAGGCAGTAACCGGGCACTTCAGGGCGCCCTCAACGAGCACAATGCCTTCCTAGCTGATAGTTGCCAGGCGGATCAGTCACGACCACCTCCGGGCTGAGAATGTCCCGGGGTTCTACTTCTCACAAAGCTATCGACACTTGTAGCCTGGTCACGCTAACCCTCGTCGGAAGCCCCGGACGGAGCCTCAGTCGCAGTAGTCGTCGTAATCTCGGCACTCGTTGAGGTCACCTCCACCGTTGAGGTAGTGGCTTCGGAGGAAACTTCAGCTGTGGTAGTGGTCGTAGCCCGAGGCGGCGGCCGGTGGCGGGCACAATCACCGGTGATGATGTCATTGATCCGGTCGAATCTCGGGCCTTCCCTGACAGGTACCGGCGCGCCATCGCCGTTGAGCAGATGCGGATGGAATGTCCACCCGGTGATCTCATCGGCGTCGAAGTCGACCTGCAGAACACCGGTCTCACCAGCGTAACCCGATCTCGGGTGCCATACGAAGTTGCCCAGCGAATAGGCGACCAGCTCTCCATCGGCGAACTCCACCGGTTGCAACACATGGGGATGGTGGCCGATCACAGCGTCTGCGCCCGCATCCAGCAGCCGTCGAGCGAATTCCCGCTGCGCCGGATGCGGACAGGTCGTGTACTCGAGCCCCCAGTGCACCAGCACGATCACCACATCAGCCACGCCGGCGGCATTCTGCACACTGGTGATCATCCGATCGGGCGGATACGACGATGCGATACCTGGGCTATCAGGGCGGGCCGGGAAGCCCGAGGGGACCACCATCGATACACCCACGAACGCCACGTACACATCCTCGATGGCGTGAATGATTCGGTACCGGTAAGCCTCGGTGCTCGTAGCGCCTGCCCCGACGGTCACCACTCCCGCCGCCTCCAGCAAATCCACCGTATCGATCAGAGCAGCCGCGCCGAAGTCCATGGCGTGGTTGTTGCCCAGGCTGGCAACATCGATCCCGGCTGATGCGATCCGTTCGGCCGCCGATGGTGGTGCCCGGAAAACGAACCGCTTGTTGGCCGGTCTACCCCGATCGCTGATCGCCATTTCCGCGTTCACCACGGAAATGTCCCCCGAGGCCAGGGAAGGTTGAATGAACTCGAAAGGATCGACACCGGCCGGCTCCGACCGGTCCATCAGCACGTCGCCCCCCGCCAACAGCGTCCACTCCCTCGACGGTTCAGGGAAGATCATCGTCGAGAGCACAGAGGACGGCCACACGAATTGAGTGGTGCTAGTGGAAGGAAGGGCAAGGGTGGCCAAAGTGGCCGTCATGGTCGTGGAAGGTGCGGCGACGGGAACGGTAGTGGTAGTCACCGGTGCCGGCGACACCCCAGAGGAACCGGAAGATCGCACTGCGATGGTGGTCGCCGGCACCGAAGTCGGGCTATCCGATGACACCTCCATCACCGAGCCCGTACCCGAAGACACCACCGATGAACTCGAGACAACCGGAGTCTCGCGAACATCGGTACACCCGCCTGACAACACCGCTGCTAATACAACACTCAACATCACCGACTTCTGTCGTATCGAGTTTCCTTCAGTACCCATGAAACACCACTCTGACCCCGGACCCATAAAGGTAACAATCGGCTGGCACGGATCCACCGCGGCGGCTTGCTTGTTGTGTTCAGTTACGAACTAGGTGGTCCGGATGGCTTGGTTACGTAGTAGTAACGGTTGATCTGATCGGGTCTCCAGATGAACCCTTGGATGTCCTGGGAGGACGCCACGATGTGATGCTGCTCAGCCAGCCAAACGGCTGGTGCGTCGGCAAGCATCAGGGCCTACACGTCGTGGTACAGCTGGGTTCTCTCCGGCTCTGCCGGGCTCAGGAACTTGGCAGCGTTCAGCTTCTCGGTCACTTCGGGTTCTCGTAGTGCTCCGCATGGCGAACGCATTCGGTTCCCAGAACTGCTCCATGTGGTATTGGGGCTCGTTGACCCAAGAACCGGACCCGAACTAGAACAGGAAGTATTCCATCGGGTGACCGAGAGCTGGTCGGAGAGATGCGACGATCGCGAGACAGCGATCGGTCCGATTGCCGGAGACGGCCGGGTACACATCGGCTCGACCATGACAGTCGACCTGGTTCGTAGCTCGGTGTTCGATCAGACGGGTTGCGTGGTCTACATCCGTCAGCCACGCCGTTCGTGGTCGAATCTGATGAACGGCTCGTGGCAACGGTTGGCTCCGCACCGGCTGAGGGTCGCTACCTAACGCGTGTGTTCGAGCCGCAGGAGATGAAGATCGAGATACGCGGCGGTGGTCAGGCGCACCGCCAGGTGGTGCACTCTTTGGCGTACCCGCTGCCGGATGAACCCCTTATTCTCTATGAGGTCCATATCCCGAGAGGCACATGGGCGGCGTGGCCGCCACATTGCCATGACGGGCGCGAGGGCTCGCCGTATCTGGACGAGATCTACTACTTTCTGTCTGGATCGCCCCGAGGGTTACGGGTCGCACATTGCCTGTAGTCACACACGAAGGCCCCGGAGTCCGGCACTAGGCTGCTGCGAAAGGTCGCAGCCGAACCACTTGAAGTGGGTCCGGCTGCGCCACTACCCAGTCGGGGCCCCTCACACCCGGCCGTAGTCGTCCCAGCCCCAGCACTCGATCGAGCCGTCGCCTGAGGTGACCGCACACAAATACCCATTCCCGGCAGAGACCTGGACAAAACCACCGCCAGTCGGCACCCCAGACACCAGCCCGAAGTCGGCGCCCCAGCACTCTACGTACCCACCTGAAGTGACCGCACACGCATACCCATCCCCGGCCGAGACCTGGACAAAACCACCGCCAGTCGGCACCCCAGACACCTCCCAGAATCCAGCCCAGCACTCGATATAGCCGCCTCTAGAGGTGACCGCACACGCATACCCATCCCCCCCGACGGAGACTTGGATGAAACCGCCGTCGGTCGATGCCCCAGGGTAAAACGCCTCCCCCTCAGAGCGCCAGCGGTCGTCATATCCCCAGCACTCGATCGAGCCGGCGCGTGATGTGACCGCACACGCATGGGCGTTCCCGGCGGAGACTTGGCTGTAACCGCCGCCAGTCGGCGCCCCAGACACCTCCCCGTAGTCGTCGCCCCAGCACTCGATCGAGCCGTCGCCTGAGTTGACCGCACACGCTTGCAAGCCCCCGGCGGAGACTTGAGTGTAACCAATGGGTTCAAGCTTGAGGGCTCTTGCTAGGAATGTGGCCATCTGAGCGCGGGTCACATCCTGGTCGGGGCAGAATCTAAGGGGTTCCGCTTTGCATCCGGCTGTAATGCCCGAGGCTGCCAGTGTCTCGATGCTAACTGCGTGCGTGTCGCCAGCATCAACGTCTTCGAATCCGGCAGAAGCAGTAGCCGGGTCGAGCTCAAATGCACTGGTCAGGAAGGTGGCCATCTGAGCTCGAGCCACAGCATCCTCAGGGCAATAGTTTCGGGGTTCGGCTGAACAACCCGACGTGACGCCCAACTCGGCAAGGCGTACTACAAAGGGTGCCCACCATTCTTCGTTGTCCACATCCGCAAATCTTCGTTGTCCACATCCGCAAACGGATTAGATGCCTCGGAAGGCTCCTCACCGAGGGCCCGGACAACCCACACGGCCATTGTCGAACGAAGGATCGGCTCATCCGGACAGAACCAGGCCTCGTCCCCACAGTCAGTACCCTCAACTACCCCCTGGGCAGCCAGAGCGTTGACCCAAGGCGCCAACACACCCTCGCGGACGTCCTCAAACCCACCGAACTCCCCTGTATCCCCACCTTCGGACTGGGCAACTACCGCCGTACCGGGGGGCAGCAACCCCACAACCACCAGAACTACGACGGCGGCCACCCACAGCCGCCGAAACATTAGCGCATCAAGGGGAGGAGAGGGGGAAAACATAATCGCAAAGCCTCCAGAACCGAGCAAACTTCCAAGAACCATATATCAATTGGTTAGAACCTGCAACTCCAACTCGCAAGCATGCTTTCGCAACGGGCTCAGCTAGGGTCCGGGCCTCCCAGATTCATGCCGGCTCAGACAGATCGCGTCCCAGCCGCAGCTGTGAAACATCAGCATTCAGTGCAGCCACATCAAATGCGACCTGACTGAGCTTCCCTCCGAATCGCCTGCACAATCGTCATACCAGCCACCGATCAACACCCCTAGGCGCCGCCGCCTCCGGCTCCGGCGCACAATCGTTCTCCTCCCCCATCAACTCCCAGGAATGGGTTCAACCATCTGTGCTCTGGTCACGTCCTGGTCGGGGAAGAACCTGAGAGGTCCGCTTGGCATCCGGCTGTTATACCAGAGGCGGCCAGTGTCTCAATATGGCAGCGTACGTGTCGCCAAGCATCGACGTCTTCAAACCTGGCAGAAGCAATTTCCGGGTGAAGCCCGAATGCACGGGTCGGGAAGGTGGCCATCTGAGCTTGAGTCACAGCATCGTCAGGGCAATAGTTGTGGGGTTCAGCTGAACAACCCGCAGTGACACCCACCTCACCCAAGACGTATCACCATACGGTGTCCACCAATCAGCATCATCCAAATCAGACGAACGAGCTAGCAGCATCCGACGGCTCGTCGCTGATAGCTCGGCAAAGCCCGACAACCATAATACCAACTACGGCCAATGACTATAGGCGCGGGAGGGTTGGATCGTTTAAGTGGAGAGTATACTGTCTATCGTACCCTTACTATGTGCTTGGCGAACCACAGACGCAAGGTGTGCACACTCAGAACTTACCCTAGGTTGGCTGCGTTGAGGAAGCGCTCAGCATCGTAGAAGTTGTAGCGGTCATAGAAGACCTGGGCCTGATCGACCAGGGATTGCTGTCCCTCGGAGAGGTCCATGCCCATGGCCTTGGCCAACAGCGCATCCGACCGCTCCTGCATGCCCTTCAGGTCGTAGTAGAGCTCCTGGGCCAGCAGGAACTCTTCCAGAGCAGCCGTGGCGTCGAAGGTCTCGGAGAGGACTCCGCTCGCCTTCAGCTTCTCGATCTGGGTTACGAACACCGTCTCCGGGTGGTAACTCGGCAGACTCAGATCCCAAAGGGCCTCCTGGTCTTCCCAGTTGAAGGACGGGTCGATGGTGTCCCAGATGATCCCGATGTCCTCCGGTTCCATGTTGAGCGACCGCTTCTCGTTGATGATGTTGGCCTCGATCGTCCAACCCTCATGCTGAGTCTCGGGATCCTCGAGGAAGTCGAAGATGCGGTTGGCCACCGAAATGATCCGGTAGGCCAGGTCCGGGTTCTCTGCGACCCACTCGCGGCGGGCCAGCAAGCCGGTGCCGCCGACGGTCGCCGAGGCGATGGCGGTCTGCTGCGAAGCCGCATCATGCTCATACATCATGGCGAAGTTGATCAGTGGATCCCAGCCGTTGCGCATCATCTGCACCAGGGTCGGTGCACCATAGGGCATGGCGAACTCGATCCGGCCCGCGGTAGCCGAGAGCTGCACGATGGTCGGGTCGTCTACATACACCGGAGTGGAGTAGTTCCGCCAGTCGTTGGTGGTGATCCGGATGGGTTGGGTGTTGCCGTCGTCGTCCAGGACCGGCTCGCCGTCCCGGCCCAACAGGACCAGCGGGTTACCCTCGCCGTCCAGGGCCGGAATGTCCTCGGTCACGTCCTCCCACCACTGGGGCAGGTAGGCGAAGAAGGCATCCGAATACTGAGCCTGGGTGGTGCTATGGGGCGGGATGTGGACTTCCTTGCCCACCAGCTGCTGGACAGCCGCGGTGGCAGCATCCGAGAAGCTCATACCCTCGTCCATGAACTCCAGCGCCGTCTTGGCATCGCTATCCGGCGCCACCAAGATCGCGTAACCGACATAGATGTCCGCGAAGTGGATCGGCGGAATGCTCTGGCCGAACGTCTCCAGGGTCCCGAACACGCCCGGTACCCACGCCTGGGCCACGTCACCGTCACCACGCTGCAACCACGGAACGATTTCCTGGGAAGCAGTGAAGTAGTGGTAGGTGGGCTCGTTGGGGAGAATCGTGATGTTCAGCTCATCCCACCAGCCCAACTCGATCGGAATCTGCCAATAGGCGAGGTCGGCACAGCACGGATAGATCCCCATACGCACATCAGCCGCCCGAACCTCGGGGGCCTCTACATCTTTGTTTGATACCGGTATGGGTTCGAGGTTGAGGGCTCGTGCTAGGAAGGTGGCCATCTGTGCGCGGGTTACGTCCTGGTTGGGGCAGAACCTGAGGGGTTCGGCTTGGCAGCCTGCTGTTATACCGGAGGCGGCCAGGGTCTCGATGCTGGCTGCGTGGCTGTCGCCAGCTTCGACGTCTTCGAACCCGGCAGAAGCAGTAGCCGGCTCAAGCTCGAATGCACGGGTCAGGAAGGTGGCCATCTGAGCTCGCGTCACAGCATCATCAGGGCAATAGTTGCGGGGTTCAGCTGAACAACCCGACGTGACCCCCAACTCGGCAAGACGTACCACAAAGGGTGCCCACCAATCGGCATCATCCACATCAGCGAAAGGGTTAGCGGCGTCCGACGGCTTGTCTCCCACGGCCCACACAACCCACGCGGCCATCGTCAAACGCAGAGTCGGCTCATCAGGACAGAACCGACCCTGCCCACACTCGGTCCCCTCAACTACCCCCTCAGCCGCAAGGGCATCAACCTAAGGCACCAACACACCCTAAACTCGGTTTGTCGGTCTTACGGGATCACCACGGGCATGCCGAAGAAAAACAGTCCGATCCTGCTCCCCCAGAGATTGATCAGCTCGGCTGTGCCCTTGAACGCTAGCAAACTCACATTACCAACTGGCACCAATTCAAAGTCACCACCGATTCATCGGAAGTATTCAAACAACCTCCAGATCCCCGCGTCACCGCCACTGCGAATCCGAAAAGCCCTCGATCCGTCAGTGACTGCCTATCCTATTGTTGCCCCAGCAGGTGATGGTCCCACCACTTCGCAAACCACACGAATGCTGAAGCCCAACTGTGACTCGGGTATATTTCCCCTCCGGTGCCTGTAAATGACCATGGTGGTCTTGGCCCCAGCATACGATAGACTGATCGGTAGCTATAGCGCAAGAGCCATGACCCCGGGACGCAATATCAGTATACTTCCCACCTGGCGACGTCCGTTCGACCGGCCGAGGAGAGGCCCCAGCATACGATAGACTGATCGGTAGCTATAGCACAAGAGTGGACGAATCCGCCAGTGACCTGGTTGTACTCGCCGTCTGGCGCGTTAGCTTCACCTTGCCAATTGTCGCCCCAACAGGTAATAGTACGATCCGAAGCTAAAGCACACAAGTGATTATCTCCCGACGCCGATCTGCTCGTATTCACCCTCGCGATCAAACGAATCCATCCATTGAAAAAAACGATAACCCCAGCACGAAATCGTCTGATCAGTTGCTAAGGCACATGTATGTTGATTCCCAGCACTAACTTGAGTGTACTCACCCTCAGGAGCTTGACTGTACTCATAATCATCAGTTTGATGGCTCGTGTACCTACCCCAGCAGGTGATGGTCCTGTCGGTACCGATAGCACACGAGTGATAATGACCGGCAGACACATCAATGTACTTACCTTCGGGAGCGCGATCTTGACCAAAATCACCAAACCCCCAGCACGTAATGGCACCTTCAAGTGTTATCGCGCATGTACCGTCTCCTTGGGTGGCTACGTCAAGGTATCTGCCGTCCGGGGTGCCAAATGTCGCGCTGCCCCAGCCCCAGCAGGTGATAGTCTGGTTTACCGCCGATCGCACAGGCAGTGACATATTGGGGTCGAACATTTATCTGAGTGTACTCACCGTCCGGGGTGTTTTAATGCTCCCCGCTCCCCAACAGGTGATAGTCCGGTCGGTAGACAATCCACACGAGGATTGACCTCCGATGCTGATCTGAGTGTACTCACCGTCGGGTGCATCGGTTTGACCGTCCGAGTTGTTACCCCAACAGGTAACGGACTTGTCGGTAGCGATAGCACACGAATGGTGTCGACGAACAGCGATCTGAGTAAACCTACCATCCGGTGTATCGGTTTGACCGTGGGAATTGTTACCCCAGCACGCAATCGTTTGGTCAACAGCGATTGCACACGAATGGTTTCCACCAGTGGTGACGTCGGTGTACTTCCCGTTCGGCGCATCAGCTTGACCGTAATAGTTGTTACCCCAACAGGTAACTGTCCGGTCGGTACCGATAGCACAAGAGACTCCTATAGCAGTGGCGATCTGGATGTATTGACCGTCGGGAGCGTCCGTCTCTCCTGACCAATTAGAGCCCCAACAGGAGATTGTCTGATCAACCGTGATCGCGCACGAGTGCGATACACCAGCAGTCACCTGAGCATATTGTCCGTCCGGTACATCGGTTTGACCGTACGAGTTGTTACCCCAGCACTCAATCGTCTGATCATCGGCAATTGCACACAAATGGGGCCCGCCCGTCGTAGTCTGATATGGCTATAGAAGTGTAAGTATGTACTGTTTAACCAAGGTCTGTGTTCGGCTCGGCTTCGGGTTTCGGTATGGGTTCGAGGTTGAGGGCTCGTGCTAGGAAGGTGGCCATCTGTGCGCGGGTTACGTCCTGGTTGGGGCAGAACCTGAGGGGTTCGGCTTGGCAGCCTGCTGTTATACCGGAGGCGGCCAGGGTCTCGATGCTGGCTGCGTGGCTGTCGCCAGCTTCGACGTCTTCGAACCCGGCAGAAGCAGTAGCCGGCTCAAGCTCGAATGCACGGGTCAGGAAGGTGGCCATCTGAGCTCGCGTCACAGCATCATCAGGGCAATAGTTGCGGGGTTAAGCTGAACAACCCGACGTGACACCCAACTCGGCAAGACGTACCACAAAGGGTGCCCACCACTTTTCGTTGTCCAGGTCCGCAAACGGATTAGATGCCTCGGAAGGCTCCTCACCGAGGGCCCGCACAACCCACACGGCCATCGTTGAACGCAGGATAGGATCGTCAGGACAGAACCGCCCCTCCCCACATTCGGTGCCCTCAACTATCCCCTCAGCCGCAAGGGCATTGACCCAAGGCGCCAACGTACCCTCGCCTACGTCCTCGAACCCAACGTAGTCGCCGGTATCCCCACCGTCGGACTGGGCAACTACCGCCGTACCGGGGGGCAGCAACCCCACAACCACCACAACTGCAACAGCAGCCACCAACAGCCGCCGAAACCTAAAAGCATCAAGAGGGGTGGGGGGGAAACATAATCGCAAAGCCTCCAAAACCGAGCGAGCTTCCAAGAATCGTATATCAAGCGGTTAAGAACCTGCAACTCCCAACTCGGAAGCATACTTTCTCAACAGGCTCAGCTAGGACGGGGCCCTCCCAGGTCCAAGCCACTGAGACAGATCGCCTCCCAGCCGCGGCTGTGGAATCTCAGCGTCATCAGCGCACCCGTGTATAACGTGACCTGCATACTTGACAGCAGATCACGAGAGACGTGACACTGACCAGTAGCAAACATTACATAACACTTTGTTACCAACAACACAAACCTTCCAACGCCGGTCCCTGGGATACAACTAGGGCCGGCAGATTCGTTGTCCGGCTAGCGGAGCTGCCTCGCCTCCGTTCAATCTCCGTAGGAGCTGGCTGTCCACCTCGCCCAGTGCTGCTGCAGCCGAAGGCCATGACCATCCCGGACGGGACCGGATGCAAGCGACCTCATCCACCGGACGGCTTGCAGGCGATCCAGCGGCGAGAGCTGCATTGATATGGCGAGTGATCGCTTCCACAAGAGCGATTCCTGCGAACTCGTCCCGGTTCTGATCGGTCATGACCGTCACTGCGTAGGCGCCACCGTCGGGATCTCGCACCACACCCGTGGTGCCCAATCGCCATCCAACCCCTCGGGAAGGGTAGAAGCCATTCTTGAGTGCCGCCTGATAGCCAGCCGGAAGGCCGGCCGTTAGTCCCCAACTCTGTATATCACTCACCTTCGACATGACACTCCACGCCATCCGGACTGATCCAACGTCCAGAGGTCCACCACCGATCAGAAGCTGCTCAATCAACACCGTGCGATCCTCAGCGGTGGAAACCGTCGCACCATACCGGGCTGTGTGGCTCGTGCCGACAATCCCGAACCGTTCGTCGAGAGCTTCCATAGCCGGCGCACCCCCTAGGTCCACATACAGTCTCGAAGTGGGCGGGGTGTTATGGCTGTAGTGCATCATCAGCACGATGTCCGCCGCTTCAGACGTGGTCAACCGACGACCCTCCTCCTGGGCGGCGAGTAAGACCCCGGCCAGAACCTGCGCTTTGATGACGCTGGCGGTGGTGAGTGCAAGGTCCGGGTTGAGGCTGTAGGAACACCCTGTCCGGTGATCATGCACGGCAGCAGTGAACCGCGTGCCAGGGTAAGTCGTCGTGATCTCGTCGACGAAGACCTGCTCGAACATACTGCTGCAGCGACCAGCTGCCAAAGCGGTGGCAGCCGTGGGTCCCCCGGCACGGACACTCGACCACCGAGGATCTAGCCAGTGCCGCACCGATTTGAGACAGTGAGCTCTCATCACACCACCATCAGACGTGAACCACCAGTCCTGGCTCAAACGGCCTGCACCGTCAATCACGACTTCGTGCCTGTCGTCACTATCACTTATGGAACAGGCATCGGTGTGACCTGCCACGACACCTGCGCGAGAGCCACGCGAGACCTCGGTCCGGTTGCCGTGCGACTCCCCATCAAGCACCCACGCCTCAACCGGGGCCACCCACACTTCCGAGGCCAACCACAGACACCCAACCGTCACCACAAGAACAGCAAGCACCAG
This sequence comes from Acidimicrobiia bacterium, assembly GCA_965200835.1. GTDB lineage: Bacteria > Actinomycetota > Acidimicrobiia > Spongiisociales > Spongiisociaceae > JAPPFW01. The sequence goes on along the minus strand of OZ241390.1, from coordinate 2,035,715 downwards.
AGCACCCCTTGATCGTCTCGTCACCATCCTCCTGTCCAGAATCGCCCGCTCCCGGCCATCCGGCGTGAGTTTGCCCGCTCTGGCCGCGCGGAGGGGCAGTTACCGTGGCCGTATCAGCCAGCCAGAACCTCCGTCGCACAGTAGTGGTCGACTTCGGTTGAAGGTGGCTGGTGCCCAGCGGAGGCCCATCAGCAGCAACAACGATCCGGTGGTGTGGCAGCCATACCCCTTTGCCTAGCCGGATGAACGGATGCTAGATTTCTCGGTCCGTTCAGCTGATGAGCATCTTGATCAGGAGGTTCATTACCATCACTTCCCCGCTGGGCACATTCGAACGATCCCGCCGTCGACTACTCGCGGTCGGGTGTGTCATCGCAACGCTGGTGGGAGTGCTGGCAGTTCCAGCTGCTGGAACCAACAGCCCGGACGTCTACGAGGACCCTACCGATAGCGTCCATGGCCCGGCTATCGCAACGCTCGCAGCAGCCGGTGTTCTCAGCGACACTGACTGTGCCCTCGACCGGTTCTGCCCAAACGAACCCTTGACCCCTTCGGTATTGGCCACGTGGTTGGTGAGATCCCTGGAGGTGTCGGAGGCCAGCCATGTCCTGCCGCTCACCGGTATGACTACCGGCGAAGCCAGTCCGGATCGTTGGACACGACCTGCGGAACATCCACCCGGATCGGCCATACGTGCGGTCTGCTCCCCCATCCCAGCGCGATACTGCCCCGACGAGTCAGTAACCCGGGCCCAGGTGGCGAGCATTCTCACCGAGACCTTCGCCCTCGATCCATCCGGGCCGGTCGGGCTGTCCGACGTGGCGGGCAACCCCCACGAGGAGAGTATCAACGCATTGGTCGCGGCCGGAATAACTGCCGGGTGTACCACCAATCCGGTTCGTTATTGCCCGGACCGACTCGTAACCAGGGGACAGATGGCTACGTTCCTGGCCAGAGCCCTGAGCCTCATCGATACCCCGAACACCGATGGTTCCGGCCAGAGGTCTGCTCAGATCGCGTTCCCCGATGTCGGGCTGACCGGTGTGAAGCACATCATCTACGGGCGGAGTGACCAACACATCTGGCTGGTCGAGCCCGACGGAACGCTGTTCGATTCCTACCCCGTGAGCGGTAAGGCCATCTGGCCTCCGCCCGGCCAATACGAGGTGTACTCGAAGTCCCCCCCGTGCCTGGGCCTACTACGGGGGAATAACTGTGGAACATATGGTCCGGTTCCATAAGCCGCCCGGACGGGGCGCAGTCGGATTTCACTCCATCCCGTTGTATCCCGACGGCACCCCGTTGCAAACCGTGGAAGAGCTCGGACAGTTCCGGTCAGCCGGGTGTGTCCGGCAGCGGAACGACAAGGCCGAACAGCTCTACGGATGGGCTCCGATCGGAACGCCGGTCCACGTGCTCGCCTGACAGGCAGGCTTGACCTCCCCAGCGGGGTGCTGCCCGAGGTGAGTTCGACAACGGCGGCTGGACCTGAGCCTATCGGTCGCTTCGGGGACGGCCGAGCCAGTTGTCCCACTCCTGTAGCCGGTCCGCTATCTCGGCCTCCCTTCCTTGCCTGGTGGGTCTATAGATCGGAAGGTCGGGAACATCGTCGGGGAGGTATTGCTGGTCGATCAGGTGGTCCGGCCCCTGGTGAGGATCCCGGTAGCTACTGCGGCGTCCATCAACCCGCTCGGAGACCAGGCGTCCACCGGTCGAGCGGAGGTGGGGCGGAACAGTAGCTCCTGGAGTGTCCTGCACAACCCGCCGAGCTGCTCCCATCGCCTTCTTGACCGAGTCCGACTTGGGGGCGGTGGCCAGGTATAGGGCCGCATGCGACAGGTGGTAGGCCGCCTCTGGCAACCCGACGAAAGACAATGCGTGGGCGGCAGCCACGGCTTGGCCGAGGGCATGGGGATCGGCTAGGCCAATGTCCTCGGAGGCAAAGATCACCATCCGGCGGGCGATGAACTCGGGGTCTTCACCGGCGGCCAGCATGGTGTGGAGCCAGTAAAGCGCCGCATCGGGATCGGAGCCCCGCATCGACTTGATGAAGGCCGAGATGACGTCGTAGTGCCGATCGCCCTTCTTGTCGTACCGGATGATCCGTCGCTGGAGAGCCTCCTCTACCTCTCCGAATCCGATAGTCGACCGTCCTCGGCCTTCCGCCACTATCGCGGTTACTTCCAGCACATTGAGCACCAACCTGGCATCTCCCCCGGCCTGTTCCGCCAGAGCGGTAGCCGCTTCCCGGTCGATGGTCATACCCAGGCCGCCCAGTCCCCTTTCGCCATCCATAAGAGCTCGTTCGAGCAGCCGGACCAGCTCGGGAGTCTCGATCGGCTCCAACCGGAAGAGGGAGCAGCGGCTGATCAGAGGCGAGTTGACCTCGAAGAAGGGGTTCTCCGTGGTGGCGCCTACCAGGATCACCGTTCCGTTCTCGACCGCCGGTAGCAAGGCATCCTGCTGGGCTTTGTTGAAGCGATGGATCTCGTCGAGGAACAGAACCGTCCGTTCACCGTCGGTTCCCAGGCGGCGCCGGGCTGCCTCCAATACCTTCCGCACGTCCCGGACGCCATGGGCGGCGGCGGTGAGCTGCTCGAAAGTGGCTCGGGTTTCCGATGCCACCAGCCTGGCCAGGGTGGTCTTGCCGGTTCCTGGAGGGCCGAACAGGATGATCGATACCAGACGACCGGTCTCCACCATCGTCCGGAAAGCGGACCCTTCCACCAGCAGGTCAGGCTGTCCGACCACCTCGTCGAGCGACCGGGGACGCATGCGGTCGGCCAGGGGTGCAGCCTTCCGTCGCCGTTCCCTTCGGCCGGCGGCGAAGAAGTCAGTCTGGCCCGAAATCATCACCCAGCCACTAAGCCGTCATCACCGCCCGAGCCAGTATCGGAAGCCCTCATGTCCTGGGTTAGGTGAAATCGGGTCGGCCCTGCTCCGAGGGGCCTTCCCGTCCCCGGAGAGCCGCTTTGGTCTCGGGGGCCAGCTCGATGCCGAGTTCCGCCAGCTGGGATCCGGCTACTCGGGTGGGGGCGGTGGTGAGCGGATCAGCCCCGCTCTGCGTCTTGGGGAATGGGATCACCTCCCGGATGCTTGCCTCGTTCTGGAGGATTGCGACCAGGCGATCGATCCCCACGGCGAAGCCTGCGTGGGGCGGGGTCCCGTACCGGAGTGCCTCCAGGAACCATCCAAACCGGGACTCTGCTTCCTCATCGGAGACCCCGAGTATCTCGAACACGGTCCGCTGGACCTCCGGATCATGGATCCGCACTGAACCCGAGCCCAGCTCCGAGCCGTTGAGCACCAGATCGTAGGCCTGGGCCACCGCCTCGTCAGGCCGATCCCGCATCTCCTCCACCGAAACGGGGGCGGTGAAGGGATGGTGGGAGGGAACCAACTCACCCTGGTCGGTGCGCTCGAAGACCGGGAAGTCCACCACCCACAAGAAGTGCAGGGACTCGTGATCTTCCGGTTGGCCAAGATCGAGTCGGATCGATCCCAGCACTTTCGAGGCGATCGGGGGCGAGTCCGCCACCAGCAGCAGGACATCACCTGCCGAGGCCTCCAGACGCTCTGCCACCTGTTGCTCCTCGGCTTCGCTCATGAACTTTGCTACCGGAGACCGGAGCTTGCCGCCGGGTTGTACCACGGCCCACACCAGGCCAGCCGCCCCCAGACTCCGGGCCTGCTCCACCAGCCGGTCGAGCCGGGCCCGGGAGGCATCGAGGAGCCCGGCATTGATGCCACGCACCACCCCACCCCTGCCGAGCACTCCGGCGAATCCACGGAATCTGGTACCGGCAAACACATCCGACAGTTCGACGATCTCCATGCCGAAGCGCAGATCGGGCTTGTCGGTCCCGTAACGAGCCATGGCCTCCTGGTAGGTGATGCGGGGCAGAGGCAGGTCGATCTCCACTCCGCGCAGGCGGGCCACGATCGCCACAACCACCTGCTCGATGGTGGCCAGCACATCATCCCGACCCCAGAACGAACCCTCGAGGTCGAGCTGGGTGAACTCCAGCTGGCGGTCCGCCCGGGTGTCCTCGTCGCGGTAGCAACGGGCAATCTGGTAGTAACGCTCGATGCCAGCCACCATGAGCAGCTGCTTGAAGAGCTGCGGGCTTTGGGGTAGGGCGTAGAAGTGACCCTGACGGAGGCGGCTGGGTACCAGGAAGTCTCGAGCCCCTTCGGGGGTGGAGTTGACCATGGTAGGGGTCTCCACATCCAGGAAACCGAGCCCGTCCAAGCTCTCCCGAATGGCTCCAATAGCCGAGGACCGGGCTCGCAGGTTGGCGGCCATCCGGGGACGGCGGAGATCCAGGTAGCGGTGGCGGAGCCTGATCCGCTCCTCGGCGTCGGACCGGTCGTCGATCATGAACGGGAGGGGAGCTGATCGGCTCAACACCCGTAGGCGGTCTGCTTCGACCTCGAGGTGACCGGTAGGGAGATCGGGGTTCTCGGTTCCTTCGGGCCGAGGTCGAACCGTTCCCTCCACGCTCACGCAGAACTCCATCCGCAGCCCGCGGGCGGCGGGCACCGAGGCCGGATCGACCACCACCTGGACCACCCCAGAAGCGTCCCGGAGGTCGAAGAAGGAGATACCCCCCAGGTCCCTCACCCTGGCCACCCAGCCGGCCAGCTTGACCGGCGCATCCGTCCGGTCGAGAGAAAGTTCAGCGGCGTGATGCGAGCGGTACATGGTCATCCTTACCCTCCTATGGAATTGCCCAGCGACCACGCCGCCACCTCGCTGGGCGGCATGGTCTGCTCACGGCCCGAACTCAGATCCTTGACCGTCACCAGACCGTCGTCCCATTCCTGGCCGATGACCGCCACGGCGGCGGCTCCGCGTCGGTTGGCAGCCCGAAACTGGGCCTTGACCGACCGGCGTCCGGCCACCAAGTCACAGCGGACACCCGCCGAGCGGAGGTCGCGAGCAAACGTGTGGGCCAGGCTGCGGCGTTCCTGATCGGCCACCACCAGAAACACATCGAGCACCGGGGAGCTGGGTTGGGTAGCGGCTGCCATCAGGATACGGTCGAGTCCGAGGGCCAACCCCACCCCAGGAATGTCCCGTCCGCCCAGCAGCCGCGCAAGACCGTCGTAACGCCCGCCGCCGCCCACTGCGTTCTGAGCGGCTCGATAGGAAGGTGGTATGTATTCGAACACCGTGCGGTTGTAGTAGTCGAGACCGCGCACCAGCCGGGGTGCGTGCTGGTAGGCGATGCCGCGCTGATCCAACCCTTCGATCAGCCGCTCGTGGTGTACAGCTGCCTCCTTGCCCAGATGATCCACGGGTATGGGGGCCTTAGCCGTGACCTGACGATCGACCTTGGAGTCCAGCACCCGGAGTGGGTTGGACCGGATCCGCCTCCTGGCATCCCCGGACAGCCGATCAGCCCGCTCCTCCAGCCAGCTCGCCAGCACGGCATGATAGGCGATTCGGTCCTGGGGATCACCGATGGAGTTGACCTGGACCACCACATCGTCCAACCCACACTCCAGCAGGTACTGATATCCAAGCTCGATGACCTCCAAGTCGGCCTCCACGTGGGAAGTGCCGAGGTACTCCAGGCCCAGCTGCCAGAACTGGCGCCGCCGCCCTTCCTGGGGCCGCTCGTACCGGAAAGCCGGCCCGGAGTAGGCCCCTTTGAACTCCCCGGAGCGGCCACCCTGGATGTACGCCCTCACTACGCCGGCAGTGATCTCCGGCCGCAGGGTGAGCCGGCGCCCTCGCTTGTCCCGGAAGTTGTACATCTGCTTCTCGACTACCTCGGTGGCCTCGCCCACTCCTCTGGCAAAGAGCTCGGTGGCTTCGAAGATCGGAGTGGCCACGTAGTCGTATCCGTAGCGCTCGGCCAGGACATCCCACAGCCTGAGGGTGGTCCGCCAGCGGCTCGAGTCAGGAGGCAGGAGGTCGTCGGTGCCCTTCGGGGCGCGGAACCTCATGATCGGCCGGCTAGGAAGGGGTTGGCGCGGCGTTCCCGGCCCACGGTGGTCCGCGGGCCGTGACCGGGTAGCACCTCGACCTCATCGTCAAGGGGCAGGACCTTCCGGTCCATGCTGTCCATCAGCGTTTGGTAGTCGCCGCCCGGCAGATCGGTACGTCCGATGGAACCGGCGAACAGCTGGTCACCCGAGAACAGGATCCCCTCGTCCGGTAGGTAGAAACAGCAGTGCCCGGGGGTGTGACCTGGCGTGGCCAGCACTTCGAATCCCAGACCGGCCAGCTGGAGATCAAGGCCATCATGGAGAGGCTCGAAACTGTCCGGCGGCTGGTAGTCACCCGGCGGCACCAGCCCGAACAACATCCGGAGTTGCTCGGCCGGATGGTAGGTAAGGAAGTCGTCGTCAGGATGTACGTAAGCGGTTACCGCGGTGCGGGCCACGAACACGCCGGCACCCCCGGCATGGTCGACGTGCCCATGCGTCACGAGCAGCGCCACCGGAGTCAGTCCGTGTCGACTCAGCATCGAGAGGAGCCCATCCACGTCGGGCGGAGCATCTACCACGACCGCCGGTCCGTGGGGCTCGGGGGCCACCACATACGTGTTGGTAGCCGCCATCCAGAGTTCGCGCTGTTCGATGAGCATGTTCGGGCAGGTTAGGGTCTCTCGGTACGGCTTAGTTCCGACCGGCTTCGGTGTGTGCCGATCTCCGGCAGCAACGCTACCCGCCGACCGTGGGTAACCCTATTCGGTACGATCGGCACTCCAGTCGCAACGCACGGAGCTAGGGACCAGGAGCGGCTCAGGAGAAGACCCAGTCCTCTTGTCTGATCAGGTCGATCAGCCCGAAGCAGGGAATCCCCAAGTCATCACATACGAAGGGAATCTTTGGACGGTTCTGGGTGCCACCCTTCTCCCCGGTAACAACGGTGGCACTCTTGAGAAGTCCCACCGCTATCACGAATGGATCAGCCCTATCACGGCCACGACCTGACATCACCAGTCTTTCATGAATATCCAGTATGCTCCCCATGGCGTCCGCTACTTCATTTGTCGTTGGAACAACGACCTCGCTTCGCCGTTCGTTTAGCCAATCTTTCAATGTGTCATCATGTTGGCTTACCTCAAGAAAGACCTCTTCAGACACAAGAAATCTGCCTGCGCAAATCAACGAATCTACTCGATCCCAGAGTGATGGGAAGTGCCGGACGGGGTAGTGGCGGATCCAGCCGTCCATGAGAGCACTGGTATCGAGCGAATAAGTGACCGGGCTCAACGGACAACCTTCTCAAGTTGGGCGAGTTGGCTATAACGAATCCCCAGGTAGCTAGCTACATCGAGCGAACTGATACGGTTGCTTTGGTATGCGTCAAACACACTACGCGCATACCGGTGTCCCAGATCCCGTGCCTTGACCCTGTAATACGACGGGCCCCCCTGAGACTTCTGAAGGCGCTGCCGCTGCTGTTCACGTGCCTCTTCGTATGCCTGGTCCAATTCCGGCTTCCGAATCCAGTAGGTCTCCCAGGAGGCGCGTCCGAGGCCTACAAGACGCAGAAGAATTGCCTCCGACGAAACCGAGTATTTCGTTGACAGTGTCCTGAGGACATGGAGCGGCCAGGTGTCCTGAGCTCCAACGGGGGCATCGCCAAGGAGGGCATCTCTCGGAAGCAGGGTGCTCGCTGCCAGCGCATTACAGCGATGTTCTACATCGGCATGGTCGCGGCTGCTCCGGCGTCGTTGCTCCCGGAGGTCACAGTTACCACCGAGATTCAGCGCAAGGTGGGCCAGTTCATGGAGGAGCGTGAAGAGCCGCCGCCGGGGCTGATCCGACCCGTTGAGAGCGATCACCGGGAACGGCCAGTCGCTGATCGAGAAACCGTGCATCTCAGCCGGGCCGATCCCACGAGTCTGCACTACCAGGATGCCCCGAGCCTCGACAGCCGTGATCCAGAGATTCAGCGCCGTCCCCTGATCCCTGGTGCGCTTCTGGGCCTCGAGCTGCACCCCAACGAACTCTCGTAGCCTCTCGCCCACCGTTTCGACATCCACACCGCCGCCCAATTCCGGCAGCCGACTAGGGGGCGCAAGCGAGTCAGGGCTGACCTCGAGGAGTTCGAGCAACACCTCGCGCTGACCCAGCGCCCGCCTGAGCTCGGACAGCAGTTCAGGGCTCGGTCGAGCGGGCCGGGTTCCCGTGGTACGAAAGTCCCGAAGGGCATCGAAACCCCGCTCGTTGGGCGGTCTCTTCAGAAGCAGGACCGCCAGGGGCCGGCCATACGTCTTGGCTGCCTTTCGCAGCTGGACCAGGTCGGCGACAGGCTTCCGGACTCCCATCTCTCCAGAATGGTTCGCGAGACTCCGATCTTCCCTGCCGCCAAGTCAACGTCGAAACCGGCACTCCTGCGCGCCCACGCCAGAACTTCTGGCTCAACACTGATCCGTGGACTGGCCACGCGAGCACCTCCGGTCGTCTCGTATCGCGGTCAGGGGCAATCTACCGCCGCCCTGTGACTGTCGGGCGTCTCCCAGTGGAAGCTGGTTCAGCTGTTGCGGACCGGATGGCGCGAACTTGGCTTGAATCCCCGGGACAGCTAGTCGTGGCGGACGTCTACTCGGTTGGACTTGAGGGTGTCGATGTGGGCTTGCAAGGTGGCGTCGATGGTGATGCCCCGCATCTCCACGAACTCCAGATCAGCCAGGTCCAACAAGGCTGAGATGTCGGTGATTTGAGCGCCGCTCTGGCGGCGGTGCATACGGACTTCCCGCAGCGCCGTCAAGCTGGACAGAGTGCTGATGTCATCGACATCGGTGTTGTTGAACCACAGCATCTCCAAGTTGGTGAGACTGCTTAGGGTTTGGAGGCTGTCTATAGAGGAGTTGTTCAACTTCAACACCTCCAAGCTGGTCAATCCGGTCAATGCAGAGAGGTCCGCCACGCTGGTGCGCGACAGCTCCAGACGGGTCAGGTTGGTGGCGTGTTCGAGCCCGCTCAGATCACTTACGGCATCGTTGTTGTTGGCCATCAGGCTGGGTCAAACTAGCGAGATCAACGTCCGTGACCACCGTGTCGGCGGGCCGCCCGAGCTCCTCGTTCACCTCAGCACGCAACGCATCCGACAACTCCACCTCCAGCGGAGGATCATCGGGCGGGGGATCCTCAGGGGGCGGATCGGCAGGCGGGGAATCTTCGGGGGGCGGATCATCGTGACGGACATCGACACCGTTGGCTTTCAACGTTGCGATGTGGCCTTGCATGGCCGTATCGAGCGCGATGCCCCGCATCTCCACGACCTCGAGGTTGGAGAGCCCAACCAACGCTGCAATATCAGCTATCGCGGTGCCGCTGTTCCGGCGATGCATCCGGACCTCGCGGAGCTCGCTCAAGTTCGCAAGAGTGCTGATATCTGACACATCGCTGTTGTTGAACCACAGTTCCTCGAGGTTGGTGAGACCGCTGAGGGTTTGGAGGCTGTCTACCGAGGTGTTGTTGAAACGAAGTGCCTCCAGTTTCGTAAGGCCGCTGAGCGTGGTGAGATCGGAGACCCCCGTGTGTGACAGCTCCAAGCGGATCAGATTGACCGCTTCTTCGAGACCGCTCAGGTCGCTCAGCGTGGTGTTGTTGTTGGCGATGAGCCGGGTCAAGCCAACCAGGTCAGCCAACGTAATGACTGTGTTCTCCGCTCGGCCGAGTTCTTCATTCACCTCGGCCTGCAAGGCATCTGAGATCTCTACGTCGGACGTCAGCGAGACGTGCAACGAGTAATCACCTTCCGTGTCCGTTTCGGCTCCGGTCACTTTCGCGTAATAGGTGCCCGCGGTCACGGTATGGGTCAGCGAGAAGTTGTCGCCCTCCCCGGAACCGTCATCCGTGGCCAGCTGGTTCCCGTCGGCGTCCTCCAGTATGCCGACCGTGTCGGTACCACCGGTGGTCGAGACTTGCAGCTTGCCGACCGCATCGACAGTCACTGAGAAGTAGTCCACGTCGTTGGTGCCGAGCGTTCCAGCGGTCTGCGAAGGCAGCTCGACGTTTGTCGCCTCAGCAGCCGTATCACCATGGTGGTCGACGGTGAAGCTCACCGCCAAGGAGTAGTCACCCGTGGTGGTGGCTTCGGCACCGGTTACCTTGATGTAGTAGGTGCCCGCTGAGACCTGACGGGTAATCGAGAAGCTGCTGCTCTCGCCGGAGTCGGCGTCTGTGACCAGCACATTACCGTCGCTGTCCTCGAGCACCCCGGAGGTATCGGTGGTACCGGTTGTGGTGACGGTTAGGTCCCCATCGTTTTCTAAGGTGATCGTAAAATAGTCGATGTCGCCCGCGGTGAGCTCACCTGCTGTGGTGGATGGCACGTCCACACTGGAGGTGGTGTCGCGGGTCGAACCCTGGTCACCGAAACTACCCCGGAATACCCACGGGCGGGCTTGTTTGATCGCCAAGACGTTGTCCTTGGTGATCTTGAACTCGATCTCGATGGCAAACTTCTCGCCCGCTGCCACTTCATAGAGCTGTTTGAACTTGTTGTGGATGGTGGTGAGGTTGCCGGCCAGCTGGGTCAACTGGGCATCGGTGAGTAGTAGCTTGTCGGGCGGTATTTGGTTCGACCTGGCCAATATCTTGTAGGTGCCGTCGGGCTTGAGTAGCAGCTCTTCGGGAATGCTGCTCGCTTCGGGGTTGGTAACCAGGTCCTCACCGAGCTGGGTATTGATGTAGTAGGACGCGGCGTTGTCGTTGACGACGTCATAGCTCACCGCTACCCCGTTGGACTTCTCGTCCGAGAAGTTCGGATGCACCAGCACCCCCATCGCTGCCGACGTGTGCGCCACCCGATGGAACTCACGCTCCAGGAACGCTCGATAGTTCCAGAGGCTCTTCCAGACATCCTTGATCGACTTGTCGATCCCGTCCTCTTCGGTCTCATCAGGATCCTGCGTCTTGGAGTCATACAAGCCCGCACCACTGAACCCCGGCAGGTCCTCGTTATTGGTGCTCGACCGGTATCGCAGCGACGTACCTACTGGGTAATTGGCATGCAACGCCTCAAGGGCGGTCTTGATCGTCTCCGGTGTGGTACCCCGGTCGATCCTCTTGCGCAGCGCCTTCAGCTGCTTCTCCTGCTCGGCGAAATCAGTCCGGAAGTCCTCATCCTCAGTCCGGAAGTCCTCATCCTCAAGCATCTCCGTAACTTCATCATGAAGATCGTTGGCAGTCATGAAAGCATCGTAGAAATGGAAGGGGATCGCATAACCCACCGGCACCGTACCGGTCGGAAACCCCAACTTCGACAGCTCGGCCATGTTGGCAGCCTTCACCCCGAATGCATCCCAGTCGTCGAACCCGATGTCGCTCAACGACTTGATGGTCGTCTCGGTCATGTCCCGTTCCAAAGTCTGGGTCTCAGCTGGGCGCAACGACTCGTAGTGGGCATTGACCTCGGCCGACGTGGCCGCTCGGATCGTATAACTGGTGGCAGTCACCTCATAGAACACATGACTGCCGATCAGGCTCTCCACCTCATGATCGTCGTCCAACGCGTCGCGGATGAAAGCGTTCGGCACCGCATTCTGGATCGCTCTCAAATTCACATGCGACAACGGCGTCTGCTGCACTGTAGTGATGATCCCCGCCACCCGCGGAAGATCATTGGGCAACGACTCATAGATCACAATATCGCGAGGATTCGGACGCTCATCCCGGTCCAACTTCCGTAACAGACCAAACCCTGACTGCTGATTCAACGCCACAAAAGACACATCCGGTATCACATCTTTGTTCAGTATTACATTGACTCTGGAAGTATCGTACTTTGCTCGCTCCTCAGGCTTGTCATACAGCTCCTTAGCGAGAGGGTGTAACGGATAATACGCCAGATTGTTCTCAAGGAAGGGCATAGCCGAAGCCAGCAACTCGTAAGCCAGTGAGATCTCCTCGAAGGAGTAATTGTCAACATCCTGGAATCCAAAGCGATACACACCCAACCTGCCATCAGGAGCTATCACGTTCGGATGAAAGACAAGATCGCCCTTCATGGCGTTGGCCGACGGGTGCTTGGTGCCCAACTCCTGAGCATGCCAGAAAGGAGGATGCCGTTTGTAGTTGTTAGTGTTCATGAAGTAGGCCGATGGGTTGTCCGTATCAACGTCCACTAGAAAGAACTTGATGTACTCAAGGTTGATGACATACGGGTCCACCACAGTATTGGTTCCCTGGTAGGAGAGCTCCATAAACGTCTCTCGATCAGGGATCATCACCTGACCGTGATGATCGATACTACTCGCGCCTTTGAGTTCGATCTTGCCTGCGTTCAGGGGATCCTTATTCCCAAGATCGTCGAGTTCGGTGATGTCATCGATGCCGTCACCGTCGATGTCGCCCGGGCTCGCTACCCTGAACTTCTCGATCCGGTATCTGTTGACGGGCAGCGGCTCGAGGACATCAGAGATCGTCGTCTCGTCGGGCTCGCCTCGAATCATCCTGATCGGAAGTTCAAGATCATCGGTGTGCTTCAGATACAGCACGAAGTAGTCACCGGTGGTCGATGCAACCATCATCGGCATCGCAGTGACCAGAACGTCACTCACCGGGAAGAGGCTGACCTTCAACGTATAACTACCGGCGGTGGTCGCATCGGCTCCCGCCACTCTGACGTAATACGTTCCGGCAGTGACTCTATGGGTTAGCGAGAAGTTGTCACCGGCGCCTGAGCCCTCGTCGGAGACCAACACCTGGCCATTCGAATCCTCCAATACCCCGGTCGTATCGGTCCCACCGGTCGTCGCAACCGTCAGATCACCCGGCGTATCCACCGTCAACGAGAAATAATCCTCCTCACCCGCCGCCAGCTCACCCGCAGTCTGGGAAGACACCGCGACATGAGTAGCAGCCGAGACACTGACGGCCAGCGTATAAGCGCCGACCGTCGAAGACGCAGCACCAGTCACCTTCACGAAATAGGTACCGGCGGCCACCGAGTGCGCCAACGAGAAGTTATCGCCGTCGCCGGTGTTGTTGTCGATGGCCAGCAGGTTGCCGTTCGAGTCCTCCAGCTCACCCACCGTATCGGTGCTGCCACTGCTGGAGATCTTCACCACGGTCGTCGCGGCTACGGTGAGTTTGAAATAGTCCACATCGCCGGTGGAGAGTTCACCGGTGGTACTGGACGGCACTGCCAAGGTCGTCGCAGTAGCAGCTGTGTCACGGTGAGTGTCCGTGGTGAATCCCACCTGCAGGGAGTAGTCACCGGTCGAGGAGGCCTCACTTCCGCTCACCTTCACGAAATAGGTCCCCGCAGCCACCCATCGCTCTATGGAGAAGTTATCGCGTGTGCCCGAGTCGTCATCAGTGACCAGAGTGGTGCCGGCGGGAGCCTCCAGCCCTCCGGACGTATCCGCGTCCCCAGTCGTGGCCACAGTAAGGTCGCCAGCCGTATCCAGCGTGAAGGTGAAGTAGTCCACATCACCGACGGTGAGCTTGGCGGCCGTGTTGGACGGCGCCGCGACAGTCGTGGCCTCGGCAGCAGTGTCACCATGGGAGTCCTCGACAAAGCCGACCCTCAACGAGTAAGCACCTTTGGTTTCTGTAGTAGCTCCGGTGACCTTCACGTAGTAGGTACCGGCGCTTACCGTTCGTACGAATGCGAAGTTATCCTGGTCTCCACCGTCATCATCAAACACCAGGGAATTGCCGTCAGCGTCCTCCAACACCCCCGACGTATCCGTATCACCAGATGTCGAGACGCTCAACACTCCCGTCTGCGCGATGGTCAGTGAGAAGTAATCGACGTCGTTGGTGATCAACACCCCTTCGGTCTCTGACGGCGTAGCCACGCTGGTCGCGTTTGCCGCAGAGTCGCCATGATTGTCCGGCGTGAATCCCACCGCCAACGTGTATTCGCCCTTGGTGGAAGCTTCCGCTCCTGCGACCTTCACGTAGTAGGTACCGGCGGCCACGTTAACGGACCAAAGAAAAGTTGTCGCCCTCACCCGTGTCGTCGTCTGACACCAGAGCATTGCCGTCAGCATCTTCCAGCACCCCTGACGTGTCCGTGTCACCAGTGGTAGAGGCGGTCAACTCGCCCTTCTGAGCCAGGGTGACCGAGAGATAGTCCACATCACCCGGTATCAATACGCCGTCGGTCTCCGATGGCGCAGCCACGCTGGTGGCGTCTGCGGCGGTGTCACCGTGGGTGTCCGGTGGAACGAAGTCATGCCAAACGCTCACTCCGGCAGCACTAAGAGTGGCGATCTGATTCACCATCATCTTCGACACCGTCGAGCCTCTAAGGTCCACGTACTCGAACGCCTCGAGCCCTATCAAAGGCGACAGGTCGGTGATCGGCGCCCCGCCGCCGGAGCGCCTTACCCATACCTCGATTAGCTCATCCAGTTCACCTAAGGGACCTAGGTCTGACACGTCGACGTTGTCGAACACCAGATGCCACAGACTCGACAAGCCGCTCAACGATTCGATACTGGTAACCGAGGTGTCGCTGAAGGACAACCCTTCCAAGCTGGTCAACCCGCTGATTGGCGCGAGGTCAGACACGCTGGTCTCCGACAGCCACAGCCACACCAGCCCCGTAGCATGCTCCAGACCGCTCAAGTCATCCAGATCCTCGTCGCCGGACATGTTCAACGAAGTCAAACCGGCCAGATCAGCCTCGGTAACCGGTGTGGCAGCCGGGCGCTTCAACACACGGTTGACATGAGCCTGTAGCTCATCGGACAACTCGACAGGGTCATCATCGGCCGTGCGTTCGACGCCGGCGACCGCCACCGGCGCCACGACCAACACCCACGTGACGAGGACCCCCAAAATGGCCAGCTGCCGAGGCATAGACACGACCGCCTCCCAACTCCCGTGCGGCGAGACTAGTTGAGGCTTCGTGCGCACGCTGGCCGGAATAGGGGGTTTGGCCGTTTCCTGTGAGCCCGATCAACCCGAGGCGGCAGGCGGTGCTGGCCGATGTCTCCAAAAGTAAAAGGAGGTCATCGCTCCGACTATATGGGTTGCTCTGGGTGTTTCGGCGGCCCAGTCTTTGCCGCCACCGGACATGCTCCGGACGGTCAGCGCAGACCGAGCCGATAAGCCTCATATACATTGTCGACCCTCCGCATGCCCGCCAGCAGCCGGTTCAGCTGGCCGGGATCGGATAACTCGACCTCGTAGCGCAGCACGGCTACCCGATCACGGTCGGTGCGCGATGAAGCACCTACGATGTTGCCCCCTGCATCGGAGATCACGGACGTCACGTCACGGAGCAGGTTGGGCCGATCCAGCGCCTCCACCTGTAGCCAGACGCTGAAACTCGAGACCTGCCCGGGCGCCCAGGTGGCTTCGATCATCCGGTCGGCACGATCCCCCAGGCGGGTGATGTTGGAGCAGTCGGCCCGGTGAACCGACACCCCCCTTCCGACCGTCACGAAACCCACCAGCTCATCCCCCGGAACCGGTATACAGCAGCGGGCGATCCGGACCCATACGTCGTCGAATCCCTCGACGATCACGCCCTCACCCGCCGGGCGGTCGGCCCTTCGCCTTATGGTGTCGGCGAGCTCGATGTCCTCACCCACTACCGGTGCGGTCAGGAGGCGCTTGACCCGGTTGATCACCGTCTGGGGCGAGACCTTCCCCTCCCCGACCGCGAACTGCAGAGCTTCCGTATCCCGGTATCCGAGGGCCAGCGCGGTCTCGCTCAGAATCTCTCCCCGATCATTGCTGGGCAGGCGCACCCGCTCCCGCCTCATCAGGTCAGCTACCTTCTCCCTCCCGATCTGGAGGGAGGTTTCCCGCCGTGCCCGGCTGAACCACTGCTTGATCTTGCTTCTGGCACGGGAGGTGCGCACGAACCCGAGCCAGTCGCGGGTCGGCCCCGATTCGTCCGACTTGGTGGTGATGATCTCCACTATGTCCCCGGACACCAGCTCGGTCGAGAGCGGAACCAGCCGCCCGTTGACTCGGGCGCCAGTGCAGCGATGGCCGACCTCCGTATGTATCGAATAGGCGAAGTCCACCGGGGTGGCACCTCGGGGCAGGGTTCGCACGTCGCCCCTGGGCGTCACCGCGAATACCAGGTCCTCGTACAGATCGAGCTTCAGATTGGCGAGGAACTCGGTCGGCTCGTCGTAATCGTCGTGGAGCCGGCGGATATCGGACATCCACGCTACGTCGGTACTCGAGGCCCCCTCTTTGTATCGCCAGTGGGCGGCGATCCCGAACTCAGCCCTGTCGTGCATCTCGTGGGTTCGTATCTGGATCTCCAACGGCTTGCCGTCGGGTCCGATGACCGTGGTGTGGAGGCTCTGGTAGAGGTTGAACTTCGGCACCGCGATGTAGTCCTTGAACCTTCCCTGCACGGGCGTCCAGCGGGAATGGACCAATCCGAGTGCCGAATAGCAATCCTTGACCTCGTCGACCTTGATCCGGACACCGATGAGGTCGTGCAGCTCCTCGAAGGACAGGCGGCTGTCCACCATCTTGCGGTAGATCGAGTAGTGGTGCTTCGGACGCCCTTCGAGTACCGCGGGAACGCCCACTCCGGCCATGATCGCTTCGATCTCAGCCGTGACCTTCTCGATCACCACTTCCCGTTCGGGAGCCCGCTGCTGGATCAGGTCCTCGATCTCCTGGTATCGGGACGGGTAGAGGATGGCGAAGGAAAGGTTCTCCATCTCGTGCTTGATTTCCTGGAACCCCATCCGGTGGGCGAGAGGCGCGTAGATCTCCAGGCTCTCCCGGGCCTTGACCCGCTGGCGTTCGACCGGTAACGGGTGGATCGTCTGCAGATTGTGCAACCGATCGACCAGCTTGATGATCAGTACCCGCACGTCTTGGGCCATGGACACCACCATCTTGCGGATAGTGGCCGCCTGGGCCTCCTCCCGGGAGAGGTCGAACTTCACCCGGTCGAGTTTGGTAACCCCATCGGTTATCCGGGCCACGTTGGACCCGAACATCTGCTCGACCTCTTCGAGGGTTAGATCGGTGTCCTCGACGGTGTCATGCAGCAAGGCCGCCGCGATGGTCTCGGGGTCCAACCCGTATTCGGCGAGGATGTACGCCACGGCGATCGGATGGGTGATGAACGGATCGCCGGAGAGCCGGAACTGCCCAGCGTGAGTCCGCTGGGCCACGTCATACGCATCGACCACTATGTTCTCGGACCCGTCCGGGAAGTGCCGCCGCATGGCGGCCAGGATCGGTTCGAGTTCAGCCCGAGCGGCGTCGAGATGCCGGCGGACTACCTCGACCTCAGCCATAGGTCAGGACGGCGTGCAGATCAACGCCGTCGAGTGCCTCCCTCCCGTTCAGAAAGGTCAGTTCGATCAGCACCGCCACCGACATGACCTCCGCCCCGAGACTCCTCAGGAGCCGGACTGCTGCGCCAGCGGTTCCGCCGGTGGCGATCACGTCGTCGACCAGCAGAACCCTGTCCCCGGGACCGGCCGCGTCGGTGTGTATCTCCAACGAATCGGTCCCGTACTCCAGCGCGTAATCCTCCCGGAGGGTGGTGTAGGGGAGCTTTCCCGGCTTGCGGAGGGGCACGAAGCCGGTCCCCAACTCCAGCGCCACGGCGGGGGCGAGCACGAACCCCCGGGCTTCGATACCAGCCACCGTGGTCACCTCGGCCGCCCGAAAGGGCGCTGCGATCGACTCGATAGCAGCCCGCAGAGCTGACGGGTCGGCCAGCAACGGTGTGATGTCTTTGAACACGACCTCAGGGGTCGGGAAGCCCGGCACATCCCGCACCAGAGAGCCAAGGTGTGCCGGATCCACCAGATTCATGACTGCCTCCTTCGGCTCGCAGCCCGCTGCCCGCGCGAGCTGAGCGATCCCGGGACAGGACCTCGACCTGTCTGCCGGGATGCCTTTCTCTCGACCCGGTAACGCCGGCGCGACCACTCCGTCTCCCGCTCCTTCCACAACGCCAGAATCGGCGCGGCGATGAAGATCGAGGAGTAGGTCCCGGCACCGATCCCGACGAACAAGGCCAGAGCGAACTCCCGAAGGGTCCCGGCACCGAGCAGCGCGGACCCTATGAACAGCAAGGCACCCACGGGAAGCAAGCTGGTCAGGGAGGTGTTGATGGAACGCATGAGAACCTGGTTCATCGAACGGTCCACCAGCGCTGAATAGGTACTCCTATCCCGATCCTCCGAAATGTTCTCCCGGATCTTGTCATAGACCACCACCGTGTCATAGAGCGAGTAGCCGAGGATGGTAAGGACGGCTACGACGGTCGCCGGGGTCACTTCGAAGCCGAGCAGGGAGTACGCACCGGCGGTCAGGATCAGATCATGGAGTAGGGCCGCAATGGCGCCGAGGGCCATCTTCCACTCGAAGCGGATGCTGATGAACACCACCACCACCGCGAGAAACACACCTAGGGCCTGAAGGGCCCGCCCCGCAATCTGGGCACCGAAGGTCGGTCCTACCGACTCCACATCGGTCAGATCTATTTCCGTTCCGGTAACCGATACCAGCGCGCGGACCAGTTCCCGTTCGGTCTCCAGGTCGATGGCTTCGGTCCGCACCCGGACCGCTGCTCCGTCATCGATCAGCTGTATCAGGGCGGTACCTCCCGGTGAGCCGAGGGCTGCCCGGACCTCGCTGATGTCTGCCCCGGCCGGATTGGGCGCGGTTATCGACGTTCCCCCGGTGAAGTCGAGGCTGAGGTTGAGGTTCCGGATGGCCAGACTCCCCAGACACAGGGCAAGGGCTACCCCCGACACGATGAACCATCTCCACGCCCCTCCCACGAATCCGAAGGACGTCTCCCCCCGATACAGGCGCGTTATCAGGCTCATCAGGAACGACCTGCTGTCGCAGAGCCGCGGGCGGCCGCCCACATGCTGAAGCGGCCTCCCCTACCTAAGCGGCTCCTTGCCATGATCGCTGAGGCATTGCGGGTGAAGAACCGGAATACGATCACATCCAGGATGGTGGCGATTCCCAGGGCCTGGGCAAAACCTTTGACGGGCCCGATCGCCAGCGTCCACAGCAGCAAGGCGCCGATAAAGGACACGAAGTCGGCCGTCAGGATGGTTCGGAAAGCCCTGCGATAGGCCTCGTTGGCCGCGTCGACGATGGTGCGGCCGTTACGTACTTCTTCCTTGGTGCGCTCGAAGAGGACGATATAAGAGTCGGCGGTGATACCGACCGACACGATGATGCCTGCTACCCCCGCCAGGGTCAGCGTCAGCCCCTGCCAGGCACCGAGGACACCGAATATCACGAGCAGCAGGCTGCCGAACACCGTAAGACCCACCAGGGTTATCAAACCCATAGCGCGGTAATAGACCAGCAGGAACAGCACCACCAGTATCAGGCCACCGACGCCCGCCACCAATCCGGCCCTTAGGGAGTCCTCCCCCAAGGTAGCCGACACTTTCTGGACCGAGGAGCGTTCGAAACCGACCGGTAGGGATCCGTAACGGAGCACTGTGGTCAGATCCTCGGCCTCCTGGCGGGCATCCTGGGCACTGCCCAAGGTGATGATGGCGGTCCCCCCGGTGATCCCGTCCGGTCCCACTCCGATGGAGATCTCCGGCGCCGACATGACCGCGCCGTCCAGCACGATGGCCAGACGGCGGTTGGGACTCCCTTGCGGGTATTGGGCGAGCAGCCCGGTGACAGCCGCGAACTTACCGGCCCCCTCGGGTGTGAGGTTCAGCTGCACAGTCCAGTCACTGTCCACCTGCTGCCCGTAGAGCACCAGAGCCGAGTCCACTTCGGCACCGGTCAGGAGAGCCGGATCGCCCACCGGGAGCCGGGAACAGTCCTGGAACCCAGGTTGGCACAGGTCGCCGTGATAGGAGACCAGATCGGCTGCTGCTACCTCGTAGATCGAGACCACATTCCCGGCATCGTCGTACTCGGGCAGGTAGGAGCGGGGCAGGGTCACGTCGTCCTCGATCGTCAGGCCAGTCTCCTGATCGACGCCGGGTGGATAGGTGAATCCCTCGCCGGCCTCATCGGCTAACAGCTGTACGGGCGATCGGTCGCTGGGCAAGCAGGAATAGGACGGACCCAGCGACGTGCAGGAAACGACCGGCCGGAAGGAGAGAAGTCCGGTCCTGCCCACTGCGTCCAGTGCCCGATCCTGGTCGGTCACGCCCGGGAGCTGGACCAGGATGGAGGTCCCACCGGTGATCGAAATCTCCGGCTCCTGAACGCTACCGAAGTCCTCGATCCTGCGACGCATCACTTCGACCGCTCTCTCCACCACTTCGCCGTCGGTCCCGTCGGGGGCTTTGAGGATCACCGATGTCCCGCCCAGCAGATCGAGGCCCAACCGGGGAGACCAACCAGCCGATAGCACCGCCACCAGCCCGCCCCAGGCCAGGCCCACCAGTATGACGACCGTTATCCACCTGCGGAACACGCTGCGCGGTTACCCCGAATCGGAAGGGTTATCGGGACCGACCCGACCGGCGATGGCCGTGCGCTGCACCCGAATACGGCCGTCCTCGACTCCCAGGACAACCGAGTCCTCGCCCATCCCGACTACCACGCCGAGTAGCCCGCCGATGGTCCGCACCTGATCTCCCACCTGGAGCGACGACGACAGCTGGCGCTGGCGCTGCGTTCGCTTGCGCTGGGGGCGGATGATCAGGAAGTACATGAGACCCCCAAGAATCAATAGGGGCAATAAAAGACCGGTGAGGGAGTTGCCCCCTCCCTCCGCAGCCTGGGCAATCAAGGACACCGGCACGATGCCTCACCTCTTTTCGTCGGGCCTACCACGGCCTATCTGTTACCAACTGACCACGCCAGTACGGGCGTGAGGCCCGATGCTAGCCGCCCGGATCGCACTGTTATCTATGGCGCCACGCACTTATCGGGGACCTTCCGGTGAGATTCCTGCCCTTGTCTACGGGTGATGAACCGTCGATGGAAGTCGGCGAAGGTTCCGTCCGTGATCGCCCCGCGCGCTTCTTCCAGCATGTGATGGATGGCCGACAGGTTGTGGATGGACAGCAGTCGCGGCAGCGACAGCTCCCCGGTGACCGCCAAGTGGCGGAGATAGGCGCGCGGGTAGGTCCGGCAGGTCCGGCAGGGACACTCGGGATCCAGCGGGCCGTCGTCCTCCGCCAGTCGTGCCAGCCGGATGTTGTAGTCGCCTCGCCCGGTTATGACCTTGCCATGCCGGGCCAGCCGGGTAGGCCATACGCAATCGAACAGGTCCACCCCGCGGGCTATGGCATCCAGGAGACC
Source organism: Acidimicrobiia bacterium (assembly GCA_965200835.1). Lineage (GTDB taxonomy): Bacteria > Actinomycetota > Acidimicrobiia > Spongiisociales > Spongiisociaceae > JAPPFW01. The sequence goes on along the minus strand of OZ241390.1, from coordinate 2,014,547 downwards.
TTCCGGATCACCGAGGCCCATGAAGTACCGGGGAGTATCGACGGGGAGCCCGGCCACCGCACCCTCCAGCGCCAGGTTGCGCACCGACGGTTCCTCGCCCACCGATAGGCCACCAATCCCGTAGCCGGCCATCCCCAGCTCGGCGGTCCGGCGAGCACTCTCCAACCGCAACTCGGGATCGGCGCCTCCCTGCACGATGCCGAACAGGGCCTGGTCGGTCCGCCCATGAATGGCCAGGGAACGCTCCGCCCAGCGCAGGGTGCGTTCCATCGCCTCGACCACCTGGGTTCGGGGCGCCGGAAGTCCGAGGCAGACATCCAGCACCATGGCGATGTCCGGCCCTAGCGCTTCCTGGATGCGCACGGCGTCCTCGGGACTGAGCACCACCGGTGACCCGTCATAGACGGAACGGAACCGGCACTCCTGCTCCGTGATGGACGCGCCGAGCGAGAAGGCCTGGTAGCCGCCCGAGTCGGTGAGGATGGGGCCGTCCCATCCCATGAACCGATGCAGGCCACCCAGCCGGGCAATGGGATCGGTACCGGGCCGCAGCATGAGGTGATAGGTATTGGCCAGGACCATCTTGCTCCCTACCCGCTTCAGGTCGTGCGAGTCCAGACCTCGGACGGTCGCCCTGGTGCCGACCGGCATGAAAGCAGGGGTCTCCACCGGGCCGTGGGGAGTGTCCAGGCGACCTCGGCGAGCCTGCCCATCCGTCGCCAGGCACCGGAAGCTGATGGCGGAAACGCGGCTCACGTAGCTCAGCCCGGCAGCGCGGATCGTTCGAGGAGCATGGCATCCCCGAAGGACAGGAATCGGTAGCGGCGAGCCACCGCCGTCTCGTAGATGCTTCGCCAGCTGCTGCCGACCAGCGCCGCCACGAGCACCAGCAGCGAGGAGGACGGCGTGTGGAAGTTGGTCATCAATAAGTCCACCGCGCCGAAACGGTAGCCGGGAGTGATGTAGAGGCGAGTGGGACCTCTATAGGGCATCATCGGGCCCTCTGCACAGGCTGTCTCGAGCGCCCGCACGACGGTGGTACCGACTGCCACCACCCGGCCACCCCTCGCTCTGGTCTCCAGAACCCGTTCCACCGTCGAGCTCGGAACGTCGATCCACTCCGAGTGCATCCGATGGTCGCCCACGTGCCGAGCCGTGATAGGACGGAAGGTGTCCACTCCGATCTGCAACTCGATCCGAGCCAGCCTGATCCCTCGACTTTCCAGATCCCGCAGGGTACGCCCCGTCAGGTGAAGACCGGCAGTCGGAGCCGCCGCGGAGCCGACCCGCTGCCCGAACACCGTCTGGTAGCGCTCCGGATCCTCTAGATCCCGATGGATGTAGGGAGGGAGAGGAAGCTTCCCCACCCGAGCGATGGCGTGCTCCACCTCATCGCCCGAGACTCCGTCCACTGACTCCAGGGTCAGCTCCACCATGCCCGCCTCCGGATCGGTCTCGACCCGAGCCGCCAGCGGACCGATCCGGATCAGCGCTCCCGCCCGAATGCGCCGCGAGGGTCGCAGCAGGGCCTGCCAGCGGTCACGCACCCGGTGGAGCAGCAACACCTCCACTCTGCCCCCGGTCGGATCCCGGTGCCCGACCAGCCGAGCAGCCCGAACCCGGGTCTCGTTGACCACCACCAGATCCCCCGGACGAAGGAGCATCGGAAGGTCCCGCACGCTCCAGTCCGTCAGGTCCGAAGCCCGGAGCAACCGAGCCGAGTCACGCGGCTCCAGCGGAGACTGAGCAATCAGGTCATCAGGAAGCTGGTATGTGAACTCGGCAGTTCGCGGAGACCGAGCTCCGGCGACCGAACCCTGGTCCTGGCCTTCGTTCACTCTGCCTCTCCCTTGCAACTCAGCATTAGGTAAAATGAGGTTACATCTGTAGTTGTCTACAGATGTTCTGGACCCGCGTTTGCGCGTGGGCAGCCGATGGCGGTGTAGCTGGTGGAGGCCAATCCAACGATGGAGCGTTGGAGAGGGAGCATAATTGAGCAGTATCCCAACAGCAGACGTCGTCGTGGCACGAGTGCGGTTGACGCGATTCAGGTGTCTCGACAGTCTCGACATCGAGCTCGATCGCTCGACGACCTATCTGGTAGGTGAGAACAACTCTGGAAAGTCATCGGTGTTGCTGGGGATCGAGACTGCCTTGGGACGTCGGCGCCCGACATTGGATGACCTGCAGCGCGACGAGGACGGTACCGTCTCGGCTGACGCTCACATCGACGTGTTCCTACAGCCACGCGGAGCAAACTCGTTCGATGACGAGCTCGGTTGGAAGCTGCAGAACATTCAGCAAGATCCGGGAACGGAAACCGAAACTGTGGGCATTCGTACCATTCTCCGATCCAGTGAGGAGAGCCACTTCCTGATCACTGATCGGCGCTTCCTGCACCTTGAATCAGCTGATTGGGAAGAGACTCCTTCACCAGCAGCCGACCCTCGAGTACTCCAGGCAGTGGATGCACAGTTGCTGCATGCTTCACGAGATCTGGTAGCAGAACTTGGTGATCGGACTAGCAACTGGGAAAGGATCCTTATCAACTTGGGGATTCCCGATGAACTCGGCGATGGCCAGACCGGCCAACATACCCGGGACGAGTTGGAGTTGGCGCTAGCCGAACTCGCCGCCGATCTGCGCCGGTCGAGCGCCGTGCTGCACCAGTTGGAGCTAGACCTGAAGGGTCTGATGGAGGCACAATCAACCATCGGCCGGGTCGAGCTACAGCCGCTACCTCAACGACTCGACGAGATCGCCAGTACGGTCCAGTTGGTACTCAAGCCCACTGGTACCCCGCCTCTTCCTATGCGATTCCATGGGATGGGGAGCCGCAGCCTCGCGGCGTTGCTCGTCTTCAAGACATTGTGCTCGGTGGGAGTCGGGGCAGATCTCGGCTCGCGCCCCCACATGCTCACGATGCTTGAGGAACCCGAGGCACACCTGCATCCGCAGGCGATTGTGGCATTGCGCCATCTGATCGAGGACCTGCCCGGTCAGTGCATAGTTTCAACCCACTCGCCGCAACTGGTATCCGAGGTGGACCCGTGCACAGTGCGTCTCCTCCGACAGGAGGATGGACGGATACATGCTCGATCGCTTCCACCGGTGACCGCGAAGAAGGTCGCCCAGTTCCGAAGGTTTGTCGAGCGGCCGCTGGGTGAGGTGTTCTTCTCGCGATTGGTGCTATTCGGTGACGGCACCACGGAGCGGAACACACTTCCGGTCCTGCTCCGCCCGTGCTTGCCCTCACATCCCCGGTGGCTTGGGAATCACCTTCGTCGATACCGAGGGAATGAATCAGTCTGAGAAGATGAGCAAGGTTGTTGAGGCTCTTGATGACTTGGCGATACCTTGGCTGCTCTTCACCGACAGTGACTCGTCAGGTGCCAACGCCCTGACTTACCTTGTCGACCCGAAGAGCGGTGAGAAACTCTCCTGGAACTCACCACAGGTCGTACGAAGCGGACCGAAGCAGATGGAAGCTCTGCTGGTCGATGCGGGCTACCAGGATCAGATCGAAGCCGTTGCACGAGACTCCGGCTACGGTGTTACGAACGGCTTCAATCACCTCCGGTTTCTGGTTAGGAACAAGTCCTGGGCTCCGGAACTGGTCGCGAGGAAAGCGATCAAAGCAGGCCTGTCTCCTCCCGTTGCGGTTGTCGGGCTGGCGCAGCGGATCCGCGAGGTACTCGACCTGCCAGAGTCGGGCACTTCCGGCAAGAAGGGAGACTGATGCCCTCGATTCCCAAGATGCTCACACCCGATCAATGGAAAGCGGTAGAGCACGATGCGATCAAGGCTCTACTGGTCGGACCGGCAGGGAGTGGAAAGACAGAGGTACTCGTCCGGAGGCTTCAAACGATCCTGGATACCTCGGCGAGTACCCCCTTTCGAGTGTTGTTCGTGACCCACCGGGTGGAGGCCTCACAACAGATCCTAAAACGAGCGGAAGCTGCAGTGCCTAAACAGGTCTGGAGGCTTGATGTTAATACGCTGCACGGCTTTGCTCTCGAGTGGCTCCGAAGACATGGTCAAGCACTCGGTGGGTACCACAATGTCGTTGTCCATTCAGAAATGGCGGACAGGATTCGGTTTGTTGCGGACTTCGTGCTTCCTCTGCACGTGACAGATGTACAGAAAGATGACATTAGTTCAACATTACGAGAGGTGCTCCAAGCTCTCGATGATCATCGTACGCTGCATTTGGAACCATCCTTCGATTGCTGTTCCGGGATTGAATTCTTCGGTCTAGCGCTAGAGATGATCCATGATACCTATGTTGATGCCCTGTCTGCACAGGACATTATCGACCTTCCGGGCTTGCTGTGTACTTTACGTAAACTCCTTCGTATCAACCCCTGGGTTACGAGGCACTTCCACAGGCTGTTCAAGCATGTACTCGTTGACGATGCTCAGTATCTGACGCCGATTCAGGCTGCCCTCCTTACTGACCTCGTGGGTGAACAGGTAGCACTATTCTTGACAGCAGACAGTGGCCTGTCAATCACCCATCTTAGGGGAAGTGGGTTCGAGAAGGCTCAGCAACTGGCCGGAAAGGATCCAGCAAGCTCTCCGTTGGTACTTGATCACGACTTCCGACGTGCGACAGCAGTGCTTACTGCAGCACACAAGTTGGCGGAGCAAATGGTTGCACCGATTCCCGAGTTTGTTGCGGGACCAGGGGCACCTCCCGGAGAAGCCCGTGTGCAGCGATTTGACAATCCTTCAGGACAAGCATCCGGTGTGGTCGACTGGGTGAGGGATTGCTTTGAAGGGCTGAAGCCAGCAACGCTCATCGTCGGTGAGGATCCATCTTTAGCACATGAGGACATAGCAGTTATTGCGCGCGCAGGTTGGATGCTCCAACCAGTGGTTGACCGCCCACGAGCCTGCCAGATCCCAGCTGTCGTCCGGTCAGATCGTAGAACACTTCTGCCTGAGCCGGAGGTTCGGATCTTCATCGATGCCTTGGCTTTGGTCGAGAAGAGCACCAACCGCCCGGCCAGGCGTCGCTTGGATGATGAGCTACGGGCCCTGGGGCTAGGCGGAACCGAGGGACTTCCGCTGGATGAGGCGCTGCGAAAGAGCGACATCTCTTCGCTCAACAGGATGGCCGACTTCATCCAAGAGGTAGGCGACGGTCGCGAACTCGGTGAGGTGATCAGCGACCTCGCCGCGGAAGCAAGTGAAATCGGTTGTGCTCGCAGCGCACTCGTCCTGGAGGGCCAGTGGGAGGCTTACGCGAATCGCGCGCCTGGAGCCGTCCGCAGTTTATGGGGGTTCTTGCGGCATCTGGACCGCGTTCAACATGCCCGTCCGTCGGATCCTGGCATCCGTTTACTCACTGCGCACAAGGCAAGAGTTCACAAGTTCCGCGCGGTCGCGGTGATCGACGCTCGCGAAGGCGCATTCCCTGACCACAGATCCTCAAGTGACCCCAAGCTGATTGACGATGAGAGACGCAGCTTCTACGTAGCGATGACCCGCGCCGCCCGCTCGCTCCTGGTGTCCTGGCCCGCGACCACCATCGACAGATGGGGCCGGCGTTCACCATCAGTTGCCCAGCCGCTTCATTACCGAAGCGGGTCTTCAGTAGGCGGTCGGGTCCCTCATCAACTCATTGCCTCTCGGCGATCGAGTGGTGATGCCTGGGTCCGGATGACACCGACGGATTACTGTCTCCGTGCGACTCGATGTGGCATCCTACGGATGACGGATGATCTGTACCTTCTGTGGAACCCGTGAGGATGACGCCCAGGCCCTGGTGGTGGGGTCACCTACCTCGGCGATCTGTGACCGGTGCATCGAGATGGCGGCCGAGATGGTCAGCGAGCGAACGACTCCGGTAGGGGACATGGTGCTCGACAATATCGGCACGCTGGCTACCAACGATCCCCGGTTCCCGGGCACCATCGGCCTGGTGACGGACGCGATCGTGGCGGTTCGCGGGGATCGCATCATCTGGGCGGGCCCGGCTGAACGGATGCCTCAGCGTCTGGCTTCCCTTCCTAGGCTGGACTGCGGCGGCCGATCGGTGATACCCGGCCTCGTCGATGCTCACACCCACATGCTCTTCGGTGGGGATCACCACGAGGAATATGCCCTTCGGGCGGCCGGATTGTCGCCCAGGGAGGCGGCTGCTCGGGCTGGCGGCCCCGCCCATACCCATCGTATGACCAGGAGGTTGACCTCCCAGCAGCTGGCCAATCTCATCGACGAGCGCATGCACCGGATGCTCGAGGCGGGAACTACCACTGCCGAGGCGTCTTCCGGATACAGCGACCATAGGCAGCACGAGCTGGACCTGCTGGACCTAGCGGGCACGGTTAGCCAGAACCATCCCCTGGACCTCGTGGCCACCTTCGACATTTCCCGCACTTCGGCCTCGGATACGGACTGGGCGCAGGACTTGGCTCACCTGGAACGCGAGATCCTCCCCGAGGTGGCCCGCCTCCGTTACGCAGTCCGGGTTGCCTACGGTGAGGAGTCGATGGGCTTCGACGACAGCCGCCGCCTCCTGGCCGCCAGCGTGGGATTAGGCACCAAAACCCGCCTCCACTGTGAGGACCTGCGATCCGGTGATCCCTACCGGCTGGCGCTGGAGTCAAAGGTCACGGTCATCGATCACTGTGGCAATGTGGACCGGTACAAGGCCCAGGAAATGGCCCGACTGGGGATCTCCGTGGTGGTGACTCCCATCAAGACCCTCGCCGAGCATGGTTACCGGACCGGGCTGCGGGATCTGATCAGGGCAGGAGTGACGGTGGCGCTGGGGTCCGACTGCAGTCCGGTTCCGGTCCTGGTCGAGTCGCTTCCGCTGGCCATTTCGCTATCGGTTCTGGAGATGGGGCTGACACCCGACCAGGCAATCTGGTCGGCCACCCTGGGTGGCGCCGCAGCCCTCGGATTGCCCGATCGCGGCTGGATCGGGCATGGAGCGAGAGCCGATCTGGTGATCCTGGACGCGCCCAACCCCACCTACCTGAGCTACCGGCCCGACGCCGGGCTGATCTGGAAGGTCATCAAGAATGGCTCGGTCGTCGTAAGTAACTGACGGCAAGCCGCTACCCATCCTCAACGGGCAGTCCGGCAATCGGAGGAGGGGCCAGCGCTAATCTGGGCACGTGACCTTCCACCCTGCGCTCCGGCTCGAGCATCCGATCGCCATGGCCCACCGGGGTTCGATGCTGCTCTGGCCGGAGAACACCATGACGGCCTTCCAGGGGGCAGTCGATCTCGGCTACCAGCACCTGGAAACCGACCTGCAGATCAGCCGGGACGGCGTGCTGGTGGCCTTTCATGACGACACCCTCGACCGCACCACCGACGGCAGCGGCCCGGTGTCCGACTACCGGTGGGACCAGCTGGCCGAGCTAGACGCCGGTTACCGCTTCCGGATCGACGGCGAATATCCGCACCGGGGGCGAGGCGTCCGGATACCGACCCTCGAAGAGCTCGTCACAACCTATCCGGACCAGGTGTTCTCGCTCGACCTCAAGAGTGACGGGATGGAGGAGACCCTGGTCGGGATGATCCGGCGGCTGGATCTCTGGGATCGGGTGATCGTGGGATCGTTCAGCAGCGCTCGGCTCCGGATCTTCCGTTCCCTCACCGATAGCCCGGTGGCCATGTCAGCGGGCCCCGGCGAAGTGCTGCGCTTCGCAGCGGCGTCCCGCCTGGGTATCCCGGTCCGGGTAACCGCCGACTCGTTCCAGGTTCCGGTCAAGCACACCATCAAGATCGTGACCCCCCGATCGGTCAGGGTGGCCCACGCCATGGGGGTGCCGGTGATCGTGTGGACCATCAACGACCGGAGGGAGATGGAGCGGCTGCTCGACATGGGCGTGGACGGCATCATCTCCGACCGGCCCGACCTACTGCGCACGCTCATCGATGAACGCGGCAAGGGAGCCGTCCCCGGTACCTCCCCCGATGGATGACCCCACCACAACACCCGCCCACTTCGCAAGCCACCATCCCCACCAGCACCGACCTCAGGAATCCTCCCGGGGCCGCCAGGGCAGCCGATGGCCTTGGCAGGTCGCGGCCCTTCTGGGCCTAATCGTCTGGATAGCCTCCTGCGGAGGGGGAGGGAGCGCGGACCACGCACTACCCGACGACGCCCTAGTACTGGTGGTTTCATCCGACTTGGCGGTCGGCCCCCAGCGGGTGCTCGTGTCTGCCGTGGACGGCGACAATCGTTCCCTCGTCACCGACCGGCCGGTCAGCCTGACCTTCTTCAGTCCCGACGGGGCACCCAGCCAGGAGACCGAAGCTCGCTTCGTATGGGCCATTCCCGAAATACGCGGCCTGTGGGTGGCGAAAGTGGATTTCGACTATCCGGGCACCTGGACACCGGCGGTCCGAACCGTCGATGATCGCCTGGTGCGCGGGGCGCCCTTTGCTGTAAACCCCGACGGATCCGCTGTACAGGTGGGCGAGCCGGCACCCGCCTCGCCCTCCAAGACCGAGGCCGACGGCCCGATCGAGACGATCACCAGCGACCCGGACCCGGATCCGCGCTTCTACCGGATGACCGTCGGCGATGCCGTCGGATCCGGCCGCCCTTCGGTTATCGTGTTCGCCACCCCTGCCTTCTGCGTAAGTGGGACCTGCGGGCCGTCACTGGAGGTGGCCAAGTCGCTGATCGACCAGTATCCGGAGGTCAACTGGATACACGTAGAGGTGTACGAGAACCTGGATGCACCCTCCCGCGAGGCCCTGCTTCTGGCCGAGGCGGTGGTCGAGTGGGGTCTGCCCAGCGAGCCCTGGGTGTTCGTGGTGGATCACTCCGGGGTGGTGGTAGATCGGTTCGAAGGAGTGATCGGCCGTATGGAACTAGCAGAAGCCCTCGAGCGAGTGATCCATGACCCAGCGCCCGGTTGAACCCTACTGGCGGATTGTCCGCTAGTGCGATGAAGCCGTAACATTGCGTCCGGTAAAATGCGGGCACCCCGCGCGAACCGCCCGCCCGATCAGAGAGGGGAAGATGAACCGACGCCAGCGGCTTCGATGGTGGCCGTCCAAGCGTGCGCCGGTAGCTGTCGTATCCCTCCTGCTCCTGGCCAGCTGCAGCCGGGTCGAGCAACCTCTCAACTCGTTCGACTCCCAGGGGCCGATCGCCGAGCAGATCAACTCCCTCTTCTGGCCGGTGTTCTGGATGGCGGTGGCCATCTTCGTGCTGGTCCAGGGTGCCCTGCTGGTGGCCGTCTTCCTGTTCAGGGAACGCAAGGGTCGGGAGCGACCGGAGCCGAAGCAGGTGGCGGGCAACACCCGGCTGGAGCTGCTGTGGACCGTCATCCCCACCCTGATCCTGGCCGGCATAGCCGTGCCGACGGTGGTCACCCTGTTCGACCTGGCCGAGTGTCCCCGAGGCGCCATGGAGATCGAGGTGATCGGCCACCAGTGGTGGTTCGAATACCGGTATCCCGACTCGGGAGTGGTGACCGCCAACGTGATGGTGATACCGGAGGACACCGAGATCTGCGCCAAGATGACCTCCGACGATGTGTTACACAACTTCTGGATCCCGAAACTGGCCGGCAAGCGCTACCTGGTGCCCGGCCAGGAGACCGAGCAGCGCTTGTACGCCGAGGATCCCGGGGAGTATTGGGGACACTGCGCTGAGTTCTGCGGTCTCAGCCATGCCCGGATGCGGGCCAGGGTTATAGCGATGACTGGAGCGGATTTCGACGATTGGGTGAGCAACCAGCTCCTGCCCGCCACCACACCCGAGCCCGGATCGCAGGCCGAGCAGGGTAGGGAAGTGTTCATGGCCGGAGCCTGCATCGGGTGCCACATCATCGATGGGGTGAACAACCCCGACCCGGAAACCCTGACCATCCCAGGACCGGACCTGACCCACTTCGCCAGCCGGAATGTCTTCGCCGGCGCCACGCTCCCGGCCGGGTTGAACCCAACCCAAGCAGATTGGGAAGCGGGTTTGCGACTATGGCTGGCTGATCCGCCCACGTGGAAGCCGGGATCGTTCATGCCCGACCAGGGACTGACAGCCGACGAGATCGAGGCCCTGGTCGCCTACCTGTCGATGCTGGAATGACGGACCATAGGAGGGCTCGATGGCCATCGACTTGACATCCGACACCATCAAGCGGCCCGCTACCACCGTCTTCCGACGCCCCCAGCTCACTACAGGCTTGTGGTCGTGGATCACCACCGCCGATCACAAGAAGATCGGGCTCCTGTACGGCTACACAGCCTTCGCCTTCTTCATCGCCGGAGGCGTCGAAGCCCTGCTGCTCCGGATCCAGCTGGCCGGACCGGATGGCGCCTTCCTGAGCGCTGCCGAGTACAACGGCCTGTTCACCACCCACGCCATCACGATGATCTTCCTGTTCGTGATGCCGATCTCGGCAGCCTTCTTCAACTACCTGCTGCCGCTCATGATCGGGGCGCGGGACGTGGCCTTCCCGCGCATGAACGCGGTGAGCTACTGGATCTTCCTGTTCGGCGGGTTGTTCATCTACTCGTCGCTGCTGTTCGCCACCTCGCCCGCCCCGATAGGCGGCAACCTGCCCGGCGGAGCCACCGACCCCAGCATGCTGGGTTCGATCCCCAACAGCGGTTGGTTCATCTACGCGCCCAACAGCGGCGCCACTTACTCGCCCGGCACCTCCATCGACTACGCCGCCCTCGGATTGCAGATGCTCGGGGTGGCCTCGCTCATCTCGGCCGTCAACTTCATAGTCACCATCCTCAACATGAGGGCGCCGGGAATGAGATTGCTACGCATGCCGGTGTTCGTGTGGATGACGCTGGTCGTGGCACTGCTGCTGCTGTTCTCGCTCCCGATCATCGCCATCGCCCTGTTCATGCTCACCTTCGACCGCCAGTTCGGAACCCTGTTCTTCGTGCCCGAGGCGGGCGGGGACCCCATCCTCTGGCAGCATCTGTTCTGGCTGTTCGGGCATCCCGAGGTGTACATCCTGATCCTGCCCGCCATGGGTATCGTCTCGGAGGTCCTGCCGGTCTTTTCCAAGAAGCCCCTGTTCGGCTACCCGGCGGTGGTGTTCGCCGGGGCGGCCATTGCCTTCCTGGGCTTCGGGGTGTGGGCCCACCACATGTTCTCGTCCGGCATCCCCACAGTCGCCCAGGCGGCGTTCGGCCTGTCCACCATGACCATTGCCATCCCCACCGGCATCAAGATCTTCAACTGGCTGGGGACGGTCTGGGGTGGTCGGGTACGGCTGACCACGCCCATGCTCTTCTCGCTCGGGTTCGTGGCACTGTTCGTGATCGGTGGCCTGTCCGGGGTCACCCATGCAGTGGTCCCCTCCGACTGGCAGCAGACCGACACCTACTACATCGTGGCCCACTTCCACTATGTGCTGTTCGGCGGGGCGATCTTCGGACTGTTCGCCGGGATCTACTACTGGTTCCCCAAGGTGTTCGGGCGCATGTACAACGAGGCTCTAGGCAAGTGGCACTTCTGGCTGATGTTCATCGGTATGAACCTGACTTTCGGTCCGATGCACTGGCTGGGACTGCAGGGCATGGTCAGGCGAACTTGGGTCTACCCGGAGGAGGCCGGCCTGGGGGTGTGGAATATGGTGGCCACCGTCGGGGCGTTCGTCATTGCGGCATCGATCCTGCTGTTCATGATCAACTGGTCATATTCCAAGCGGCGGGGGCGGGTAGCGCCCGACGATCCGTGGGATGCCCGGACCCTGGAGTGGACCATCCCGTCACCCAGCCCCGAGTACAACTTCGTACACGAGCCGGTAGTCACCAGGTTGGACGACTTCTGGCATAAGAAGTACGACGAGGACGAGGAGGGTAGAGCCCTTCGCAAGGAGAATGCCGACCGGGCGGTGGGCGATCTCATCTACAGCAACGCCCATCCCGACCACGAGATCCACCTTCCGGCGCCGTCCTACTTCCCATTCTTGGTGGGTCTGGGCATCATGGTGGTCGCCTACGGGATCATGTATCACACCCGGCCCTGGGGAATACCCCTCCTGGTGGCCGGCGCCATCCTGACCACCGCGGCGTTCGTGGCCTGGGGATCGGAACCGCTGGAGGAAATCCACGACGAGGACCACGGGGACCATGACGACGACCCGGATGAGCCTTCGATCGCCGCCTCGGACCAGAGTGATCGCCTATGAGCGATCTATCTCACGGAGGCAGCGCCCCGGTCCACCATCAGGTGACCGGCATCGACAACCGCAAGCTGGGGATGTGGGTGTTCCTGTCCTCGGAGTTCCTGTTCTTCGGGGCACTCATCAACAACTACTTGCTGTTCAAGGGCCGGGATTTCGGCCCGGGTGCGCTGTATCCGGTGGAGCTATACGACATCCCCTTCACCTCGATCAGCTCCTTCGTGCTCCTCATGAGCTCCCTCACTATGGTGCTGGCCCACTCGGCCCTGGCCCGCCACGACCAGGAGCAGGCGCGCACCTGGCTGTTCGCCACCGCCATCCTGGGAATCGTGTTCGTATCGGGCCAGTTCTTCGAGTTCGCCGAGTTCATCCTCCACGGGCTGAAGCTGAACGTGAACCCAGCCGCCAGCGCCTTCTATATGCTGACCGGCTTTCATGGTGCTCACGTGGTGATCGGAGTGCTGATGCTGCTGGTGCTGGCCTTCAAGTCGGTCAGGGTGGGTGAGCTATCCGAGGCCGAGGGTTTGAACGTCGAGCTGGTCGGCTTGTACTGGCACTTCGTCGATATCATCTGGATCGTGATCTTCGTGCTCGTCTATTTGATCCAATAGCAATAGGGAATTAGGCATATGGCAGGCGGCGAACACCACCATCCCCAACCTAAGCAATACGTAACCATCGCCATCGTGCTGGCGGTGCTCACGGCGGCCGAGGTGGCACTCTTCTATCTGGAGGAAGGGGTCGATGCCATCGGCCAGGGCCTCACCGTTCCTGCCCTGCTGATCCTCAGCGCCCTGAAGTTCTACCTAGTGGTTGCCATGTTCATGCACCTGCGGTTCGAGAAGCGACTCCTCTCCCGTTTCTTCTCCGCCGGGGCGGTGCTGGCCGGCGCTCTGTACCTGATCACGCTGGCAGCTCTCGGAGCGGTCATCCTGTTCTGAGGGGTGGTCACGGATAGGAAGGCGGGCTCCGGTTGCCTCCTCCGATATTCAGTAGAAGATGTGAGAATATGACAGTGTCGGCTAGTAGCTTGAGTGTGTCCCTCTACCGGTCAACAGGATGGTGGAAATGATCCCCGCCTGGCACCCCCATCCCGACGTGTGGGCAGTCGTCTTCCTACTGGGATTCGGTTATGCCTATGCCATCCGGCGGATCGGACCCTACCTCGACATCGAGGGACCGCTGGTCACCCGACGCCAGGTGTCGCTCTACGCCCTGGGGTTAGTGTCCTTGTGGGCGGTATCGGACTGGCCCTTCCACGACATCGCCGAGCAGCAGCTGTTCCTGTTCCACATGGTCGAACATATGGTGCTGGCACTGGTAGCCACTCCCCTGCTCATCATCGGCACTCCCGACTGGCTACTGAGGCGGGTCTTTGCCAATCCACGGCTGCTGCCGGCTATCCAGCCATTGACCAGACCGCTGGCGGCCTTCTTCATCTTCAACGGCATCCTGGTGGGCATCCACTGGCCCCAGATAGTCGACCTGATGGTCACCTCCTCGCTCTACCACTTCGCTATCCATGCGTTGCTGATCGGTGCCTCGGCCGTCATGTGGCTTCCGGTCCTCAGCCCGATCCCGGAGGTTAAGCAGCTCTCTCCGCCGGTTCGCATGCTCTACCTGTTCGCCCATTCGCTACTCCCCACCGTTCCAGCCTCCTTCCTCACCTTCGGCCGGGAGCCGCTCTACCGGTTCTATGCCGAGGTGGCGCCGCACCGGCTCTGGGGTATCGATGCCATCACTGATCAGACCCTGGCAGGATTGGTCATGAAGCTGGGTGGTGGTGCCATCCTGTGGGGGGTCATCGTGGTGGTCTGGTTCCGGTGGTACGCCTACGAGCAACAGTGGGAGGCCTTGGAACGGGAGCTTCGGAAGGCACGATGAGAAACATCCTGCTGGCCACCCTCGGGCTGGTGATGATCCTCGCGAGTTGCGGCGGCCAGGCGGACTCCGATCCCGATGAGGTCCGAGGAATAGTGGTCGAGGTCGAGGGTGATCTGACGTCGGTCGAGTGGTTCGTCCTGCGGACCGACGACGGAGAGACCCTGAGAGTGGTGCCGGCGCCAGACGGTGACTTCCGGTTCCCGCTGCCCCATCTCCATGACCATCTGCGCACATCGGAGCCGCTCATTGTGTCCCTGGATCGCTCTTCCGATCCACCCGTGGCGATTGCCATCCGGGATGCGAACAATCCGGAGTGGCACGGCGGCGGCACCGCGCCGCTCGAGCCTGAGCAGCTCGCCAACCCGGAGGAACCGGTTCAGGAGGACAGCGGATCCCAGCCCGCCCACGATCACGAACACGCCCACGAACACGAACACGAGGAGGATGCGATGGCAACCACGGTCCCGCCGCCGCCATCCGATGCGACCACCACTTCGCCCTCCACTGTGTCCACCACCACTCCGGCCACGGACGAAACAGGGAAAGAGACCAGCCACACGGACGAAACAGGGAAAGAGACCAGCCACACGGAAGATCCGGAGGAGAACAGTGCTCCAGACCAGACTGATGGTCCGGTCATCGAGCTCGTAATCACCGACGGGAAGCTCGAAGGGGGCGCCCGGCGTGAGCAGGTCGGCCTAGGCGATACAGTCACCCTACGCGTGACTGGTGACAGCACGGATGAGGTTCACGTGCATGGCTACGACCTGTTCATCCATCTGGTGGATGGGGTCGGCGAGTTGACCTTCGAAGCCTCAATCCCCGGCGTCTTCGAGGTGGAGCTCGAAGGTCCGCACACCCTCCTCCTGCGCCTCGAGGTGTCCTGATCCTCGCCAGGGTGATCGCCATCCTGGTCGTATCAGCGGCTGCGGTCGCCTCTGCGCAGCCCGCGGCCGCTCACGGAATCGGCGGCCGCACCGACCTTCCCATTCCCTTCTGGCATTTCGCCTGGGCCGCCTCGTTCGCCCTACTCGCTTCCTTCGCCATCCTCGGTCGCTTCTGGACCAAGCCCCGCTTGAGCCGGGCCGCAAGGGGGGTCGCCCTTCGGAAAGGCCTTCCAGCAGCAGCGCGACTGCTCCTTGCGGTCACCCGGCTGATCGGCCTGCTGCTGTTCGGGATCCTGATTTACGCCGCGCTGGGAGGCAGCCCCGAGGTGAGCTCCAACATCGCTCCCTATGCGTTGTTCATAGCCTTCTGGGTCGGCATCCAGCTGGTCTCAGCAGTCGTCGGCGATGTGTGGGCCGCCTTGGACCCTTTCCGATCCCTCTCCTGGATTGGAGCCTTCCTCCGATCCAGAGCCACCGGCACTCCCATGTCCCCCACCGAGCAAGGAGCAGGCACCCGATGGTGGGCGGTGGCAACCATCCTCACGTTCCTAGGGCTGGAGCTGGCGTTCCATCAGGGCGCCCTCCCCCGGACTATCGGTATCTACCTGGTTATGTACACCCTGATCATGCTGGCCGGCGTGGCCGTTCGAGGCAGAGGCTGGGCCAGGGAAGCCGATGGATTCGGGGTACTGTTCTCGACTCTCGCCGCCATGGCGCCCCTCCACCGGGACGATGCCGGAACCTGGAGGTTGCGCCCGCCCCTGGCCGGCTTGGCCCACCTGAAGACCGTCCCAGGTACCGCGGCCTTCATCCTGGTGGTGCTCGGGTCGACCACCTTCGATGGGCTGGCCCGTAGCTCCCTGTGGCTGGAGGTTGTTTCCAACCGATCGGGATGGGCGCTGACCGCCTACAACACTGCCGGGCTGATATTCGCCGTCGGAGTCGTGATGTTCATCTACCGGATGGCTATAGCCCTGATGGCCAGGATGACCGGGGAGGAGGAGTGGGAACTCGGCGACGTATTCGTGCCGTCGCTCGTCCCGATCATGGCGGCCTATACCGTCGCCCACTACTTCACGTATCTAGTGATCGAAGGCCAGAACCTCATCCGGCTGATATCCGACCCGTTCGGCCAGGGTTGGGATCTGTTCGGAACCTCGGATTACCCGATCGACTACACGCTGCTATCTGTCGCGGCGGTCGCTTGGATTCAGACGGCCGCAATCGCAATAGGGCATGTCTTGGCGGTGATCGTGGCCCATGACCGGGCGGTCGAACGCTACCCGCAACAGCTAGCGGTACGATCCCAGTACCCGATGCTGGCGGCCATGCTCATCTACACCCTGGTAGGACTGCTCCTGCTGCTCGGCGCCTGACCCAACGAGCCCTGCACCGCTTCACACGAGGCGGCGGCGGCTGGCCCAGTTCGCCAGTTCGTACCGGTTGGGGAGCTGGAGCTTCCTCAACACAGCCGAGACGTGAGTTTCGACTGTCTTGACGCTGATATGGAGCCGCCTAGCGACATGCTTGTACGGATAGCCACGGGCGATCTGGCGGAGGACCTCCTTCTCCCGGGGCGTGAGCAGATCCAGTTCGGGATCGGCCTCGGTCGGAATAGCCGTCCCGAACGCATCGAGCACGAAGCCGGCCAGCCGGGGAGAGAAGACCGCATCACCGGTGTGCACCCTCCTGATGGCGCTGGCTAGCTCGTCCGCGCCGATGGACTTGGTGATGTAGCCCCGGGCGCCCGCCCGGATCATGGCTATCACATCCTCGGCCGCATCCGACACCGACAGGGCCAGGAACTTCACGTCCTCCCTCGCTTGCCGCACGTTCTGGACCACGGCCAGACCCCCGCCTCCCGGCATATGCACGTCGACCAGCACCACATCGGGTGGATTACGCCGCAACAGATCGATCGCCTCGTCGACATCGCCGGCGACGCCGACCAGGGTCATGTCGTCACGCACTTCCAACTCCGCTTTCACGCCCGAAGTGAACAGGGGATGGTCGTCCACCAGAAAGACTCGAATCATCAGGACTCCAATTCAAGCTGCAGGTGGACTTCGGTGCCTTCGCCCAGATTCGAGATGATGCTCGCCTGCCCACCCTGGCGCTCGAGGCGCCCGACGATCGACTCGGCGATCCCATGGCGATCATCGGGAACCTCCCGGGCGTCGAAGCCCACCCCGAGGTCCGAGATCCAGACATCCACCATCCGGTCAGTGGCCTCGGCGTAGACCGAAACGAGATCGACACCGGAGTGCCGGGCCGCGTTGGTGAGCGCTTCGCCTACCGCCGCCGCCATGGCACGGCCCCGCTCGTCCACTTGCCAGTTGCCCACCGTAACCAGCTCCACCTTGATGTCGAATGCCTGCTCGATCCGGTCCGCCTCAGCTTGGAGAGAGGACGAGAGCAGATCACTCCCCTCGGCCGGCTCCGTGTCGTACAGCCAGCGCCGCAGCTCGCGCTCCTGGACCCGGGCGAGGGTCACCACCCGGCGGGGGTCGTGCGTCCGCTGGATGATCGCCAGGGTCTGGAGCACCTAATCGTGCAGATGGGCCGCCATCTCGGCCCGTTCCTCCTGACGGATCCTCTCCCCTTGCTCGGCCGTGAGTTCGGATACCAGCCGCCATACCCAGGGCCCCAGTAGTACTGCCATCCCTACCCCGGTCACCAGCACCGCCAGCAGAACCCTGCCGATGTCGGGCGCAGAGGTCAGGACGAGGAGTAGCAGTCCGGCCACCAGCAGGAGAACCCCGATCACCGCCCGGCTGCGGAACCGGCCGCTGCCGGGATCGAACAGAGCCAGGATGGCCGATCGGGGATCGATATCACGCCGATCCAGCAGAAATGCGATCCCGAAGATCAAAGCTGCCCACGGCCAGAACCGATCGCCGACCCAGAAGCCGAGACCCTGGAGCAAGACCAGGGAACTCACGAAGATGAGAGCTAGGGCCAACCGCTGTTCACTACTGGCAGGGTGAACTTCCGACGAGGAGTCCGCTGTTCTGGCGAGTACTGCCCAACCCACCAGGTACAGGACGATTCCGATTTCCCAGATGAAGGTGAGGGTTACGAAGGCCGCCCGGACGTACAGGTCGGTCAAACCCAGGCGATCGGCGATCCCGCCCGCGACGCCTGCGATTACCCGGCCTTCCTGCCGTCTCGAGATCGGGGACCCTATCCGAGCCAGAAGGGATGGCTGCCTGAGCTTCATGCTTGGCATTCTGTCACCACGGGTGGGCCTGAACAATCGGGATTTCTCCCCCCAAGACTCCGGGACCGTCAGGGATAGACCAGGGCAATTCCCCATATGCGCTCCGCTGACCTTGGGTGACAATAAGGGTCATGAACAACAACGACAATTCATTCCGCCGACTCCGTGAGGGTCGGTGGCTGGCCGGCGTAGCCATCGGTGTGGCCCAGCGCCTCGGCATTCCGGTCTGGATCGTGAGAATCGCTCTGGTACTGCTCGTGACCGTGGGCGGGCTAGGGTTCCTGCTCTATCTGGCCGGCTGGCTCCTGATACCCGCGGAGGGAGAGACCGAGGCCATCGTGCCCATCCCGTCCAGTCCGGGAGCAGCCCGGCGCTGGCTCGGAGTGTTACTCCTTGGTATAGCCGCCCTCGTGCTCTCCTCCCAGATCAACTTCATGAGCCAGCAAGTAACCCTGGCTGCCGTCCTGATCGGAATAGGGATCCTGCTCTATCGCGGTGATCTGAGTTTCTCGAAACCGGAATCCCAGCCTGAGTCCGGGCCGCCATCCGTGCCAGATCCATCCGATCGTACGGCGGCTCCGGCGGAGAGTCCATCGTCCGATCAGGACGCACCCGGCGCGGGATCGGACGATCAGCCTGCAACCGCACTAACGACCTCCATTAGCAGTTCCTCCGGTGAAACAGCTGCCCCGCCTGCCGAACCGACGCCTGCACCTCCCCGCGAGCGATCGTTCCTAGGACGGGTTACCTTCGGAGTGGGTCTGCTGGCCATGGGCCTGCTCGGACTGTTCGACCTCCTGCTACCGGGTTTCCACCCCGCCCTCCACCACTACGTGGCGCTGCTAGTAGGCGCCGTCGGTCTCGGCCTAGTCGCCGGTGCCTGGTTTGGGCGCTCCACGAGTCTCGCCTTCCTTGGCGTGCTCCTGATACCGGTGCTCGTTCTGTCGCCGGTGGCAGAATGGGATTGGTTCAAAACAGGCTTCACGAGCCATAGCTATTCATGGTGGGTGGATCAGGATCGTGTGGAGGAGGAACTCTTCGTCCTCGACTTCACCCGCCACTCACAGTACGTCATCGGCGATCCGGAAGGTCTTCGATCCCAGTATTCGTTGGAGACCGGCTCCCTCTGGCTGGATCTGACACAAATATCCGACTGGAATACCTATCGGGAGGTAGAGATCGAGGTGGGCAGCGGGCAAGTCTGGATCGCCCTGCCGCCGATGGACGTCGCGGTAGATGTGGAGGTGCATCGAGGAAGTGTGATCCTGTTCGGGGAGGCAACGAAAGGCACCAACCTCGACCTTTCGGCCGTGAACTCTCCATCAGGCACGATGCCCATGCTCCGCTTCGAAATCCGGGTCGGCGTAGGCACCGTCATAGTGGAGGAGGCAACGTGAAACATCATCCATTCAAATGGTGGCCGCTGTTGTTAGGAGCGACGCTGATCCTCCTAACCAGCCTAGTGGTAACCGCTTGGCAGTTCAGCAATTTCGAAACGTGGTTACCGGCCATTGCAGTTGCCATAGTGCTTCTACTAGGAGCGATACTGATCTATCCCCTGTTCACGATTCGACCAAACACCAAGACAGATCAACAAGCCACGGGCGAAGAAGATCCACAGATCAACGGGAACGGGCCGGAGACGGAGGGCCCCGACTCACAATAAGCTACTCTCACACGACGTCCTACAAGTTATCACATCAGCTGTTCGATCCTATCACGGTTTCGTGACATCGATCACACTGACCAAGATCTTCTGTGCTTCGTCTCCTGTCAGAGTATCCTCGATGGCCTTGGCTAGCTCGTCAGGGGTGATTGGTCGACTGCCACTTGGTGGGAACGTGGTCTCGTCCTCTCCAAACCAGAGCACAAGGTATATTCCGTACCCCGAGGTTGCCGGATCGGTCGTGTACTGATTGATCAGCTGGGTCTTAATGGAGTACCACAGGGAAGGGTGGGAGTTCTTCTTGATCTCGATAGGCACGTTGACGCCTCCGTAGGCCACTCGTATATCGGCCCGCTTGGACGAGACATAACTAGCCTCAGGTGTAGAGTCCATCTTCGATGGCAGCCTCTGCTTCAGAATGCTCAGTAGTACATCACGGCAGGAGTTCTCTACCTTACCTTCGGTAGGACAGCCATACTGGTCCTCATTCCAGAATTGGCGCCACAGATTGCTACTGTCTCCTCCTATGTCCTCCGCAATACTATGAAGTATTTCGTAGAGAAGTGCAGCCAAATCCGACGCTGTTCGCTGGCACACAACCGTTGAGAGTTTGTCGTACCTCCTCCACAGACGGATGGCTATAGGAGGTATCACGATAGACAGAACGTTGGGACTCTTGCGCCTTAGTCAAATGACCATGCCAGTGAGTTAGCCCAGGATCCTCCAGAAGCCTTACTAGCTCTCGCTTAGCCTGGCCACTTGCTCTCAACGCGAGTTGCCTGATGAACGACTCGATGACATCAGACGTATAAACTACAGACGCATCAGCGTCTAACGTGACCAGTCCGCTAGGGGCCAGCGGACTGTAAAATTTGCCCACGGTAGCAATTAGCTCGGCAAGCAGTCCGGTTTCCAGCCGGTCTGATGAGATTGACTGCTCACGACTCCCCAATACATACGTCAGAGAATCAGCTAAGTGTCGGATGCGTCGTTCATTACCACTTGTAAAGGCAATCAACTGTTCTGTATGTGCACTCCCGGACAGGAGCGCGTTTATTGCTAACCACCTAACCCTCTTGGCTGCACTCAAACTCTTCATAGACAGTTTTCTGACACTCAGCTCCTGGAGTTGTGACGTTGTGGGTCCTGATAGTACTTGCCTGACTATATGATCAAAAAGGAGGAGTTGCTTCGCTGGGATCCGGGTTGGGAAGGCCGCAAGCAACCTAAGCCGGATATCGTGTAATAGTTTTTCCGAGCCTTCAATACGATCCAACTCATAGATAGCTGATATATAGTCCTTACCGTTGACAATAGCAGCTCGTACACAACGGTACATGACATGTACAGTTCCGTGTAGATCCTGGTTGAGCCAGGTGTCATGACACTTCCTTATTCGTGGTACAATGCCACTATCGAAATGATAGTAGATAGTTAGAGCTTGCTCCTTACGAGAAGAATCTACTCTATCTATGTCTTCTTGACTATGCGCGATCAGATACATACTTGCCAGAATAGGATATACGAGCCATGGTAATTGTGATTGATGGTATGCCGAAATAATTTGATCTACGTTGGGAATATCATCACGCCATAAGGACCCTTTGAGGGCCACAATAACCTTCTCGGCTAGCTTTGGATCGCCCCCGATGAAACGCTGAAGGCGGCTGTCGGATGGACAACGATCGTCATCTATTTCCATCCCAAGGTGGCCTTTACCCAAGTAAACCTGAGCAAGAGCAGCTAGAAAGCGGGAAGCCAGTATATTGTCTTGTAGATCAGTATCGTGTGATCGTAGATAGTTTTCCCACTCCCTTTGTTCCCTTTCCTCATCTCTTCTTTGGCGAGCACGGGATTGCTCAAGCTTACTTAGGTATCTTTTGCTATCTATGGAGTTATTAGAGCGATACCGGCTATTGGTAGCTTCGAATAGTTCCAAAAAATCATTGTTTCCTCGGAGTCTTTCATGTATTAATCGTGTTGTTAGTCCCTTGCTGATCTCTGGGTTCTTCTGAGCATAGATACAGGCCTTTAGCAACTGATGAGAAGTCGTGGATTCAGTTTTATACAGGCGGACGGCTTGGTCAAGACACCACAGGGCGAAGTCACTAGGAAGCTCGCTAGCACGTGTCACCGTTCGGAACCTATCGTTCCACAGATAGCCTATACCCTGTCCAATTTCTGCTCGTAACGCTTCTAGGAAGAGTACCTTCAGTAGTTCAGGATGGTCCTCCAGCCAACTCCGAAGTTGACGATCTGCCTCCGTCCAACCGCCTGACTGGATTGGAGGTAGGGTTACACAGAGCCAGCCGTAGACTTGACGTGGTTCTGGGGTCTCGCCTACCTCCATGAGGTAACGAGCTAATATTTGGCCTGGAATGTTGTCTATGAGATTGGAGGATTCCAGCCTCACTCGAATCGTTGAAGTGTCCTCCTGCAGGGTGTCCAGCAAATTGACCAGTTCCTGGAGTGTAGATTCATCAGGGATCGTGACCTCCCAGAACTTCCAGAAGCGGCCCACGAAGTTGGGGCTGTTCCGGGGTCCCGCATATCGCCACACGTCGGTAGGAGTGACAACGGTGGGATAGAGATGGTCCAGTAAGATGCCTGCGATCTGGTCATCTGGATCGGGTAGCGTGCCAGTATGGACAGCTTCTAACACGGGAAGCAGCCCTTCTGCTGGATGATCTGGCTGGATGATCCGTAGATAGGCCCGAAGAGCGGCCTCCCTGACAGTGTAGGATCGATCCGGGTCATGGAGTATGTACTCCAGTGCCGGAACCAATCTTCTAAGTGTCTTCGTATCACGATCCGCATTGGCCAGTACCGCCAATACGAACTCAACGATCTGATCGGGGGACTCCTCGGGCACTTCACGTGTTATCAGGTTCTTGATGACGGGAACCATCTCCTTTGACGCGAGGGACCTGAAGGCCCAGGCAGTATCGCCCCGATACCCAGGACTTCTACCATCCCTCCATCCGTGGCCGAACAAGGTTCCCTGGGTGCTGGCCAGGGATCTGAGTAGGTACTTCTGGTCATCATCGGTGAAACTAGCGATGTCACCGTAGAGGCCAACACCGACCGGATCAGCATCGATCATCAGCCGGCGTGCCTCAGAGGAGTAGGAGGCTACCCAGGCAGAGAGGCCCCGTAGTTGGGTCACCACCCGCCCATCGCTCGGGCTGGTCATGAGCGCCGTCACCCTTCGGCTAGGAAGACCCTCGGCGATTAGCTTCGCAAGATAACGGCCCCCCAGGTACTCCGCCACACGGCGATGATAAGGAACGAAGGCTAGTTCACCCATGGCACTGAACAACCTAGTGGCCAGAGACTGTGTGAGGGTGTCCTGTGAGAAAGCCTGATCCCCTTGAGGTAGCGGTACAAACGAGCGACTGCTCTCTCTGGGGGAGAGAGAATATCCCTCAATTCCGGCAAGTAACTGTATAGTGCACAGATAACCAGCGGCGTCCATGAGTATTTCGAACGACTCGAATTCGCGCTCAACTAGATGTTCGTCGTTCACTTCACGTGCCAACGCCTCACAGGCTACTTCGAAGGTGTTACGTTGAGTTCGTGGCCATCCGTTACCTCGATCGATCGCCTGTACCAGAAGGTTCAGCGTCAGAGGGTTCTCCAATAGATGCCAGATGCCACGGCGGTGTGCTTCATTGACGAACTCTTTCCAACTGCCAGAGATCGAAGAGCTAGCCATCTGGGCGATCGACTCTTTATTGAGCGGGTCGAGGCGAATGATGGTGACTTGCCCTTCGGCCAAGACAAAGTCCAGGGCCCGGCGATCGTTTTTGCCTAGCCAGTCCGCCTCGCGGCAGGAGATCCTGAACGCGGGTGGTCTGAGGTGATCAAGCCTCCTGCGTATCTCGTCGATTGGCCCCCTCGGTGTATCCCCTCCGGCACGGATCTCATCGAGACCATCGATGAAGAGGGTCTTGCGGTGCAATTCTGGACAAGAGTCGATATCCAGAACCAGGAAATCTCGAGCCGTGACATACTCTGCCATGTCCCCTAGAGCTGTACACTCCCGTTTGAACTCGGTTGTCTTGCCTGCTCCGGGATCACCAAGCAATACATACGCAGGTGTCGACCGGAAGTCACGTAATGGCTTGCTCTCCCCATGAGATGAGCCACGGTCACCGTTGAGTACGAGTTCGGTACAAGTACGAGGGACGATCATGCTCACTGATCCATAAACCAGTGATCTGCCGGATGTGACAGAAACTCTTGAAGGGGTACGGTCCCCGACCCGACGATCAGAGTCCTGGAGGGCTGGCACCGCCGCTCGAACTCGCGAAGGCCTGGCGGCACCATCGGAACCCTGCCGCTCTTCACTTCGATTCCCACTACCCTCGGGCCTCGTTGTAGGACGAAATCCACTTCGTGGGACCGCCATCTCCAGTACTTCACCTCGGTGACCGGCGACGCCGTGTTGAGGAGATGCGCGCCTACCGCGCTCTCCACCAAGCGACCCCAAAACGTACGGTCCCTGCGTAGCTCCTCGAATGAGTACCCCGAAGCAACCGCCATGATCGCCGTGTTGAGAACGTTCAGTTTCGGTGTAGAAGCCTTGGCCGACACTGGACGGCTCATGTACTTCGAAAGTCCCGTAAGTAGACCAGCGTCCGAGAGCAGCTTCAGGTACCGAGTAAGGGTTGTGGTGTTGCCAGCATCCTGAAGCTGGCCGACCATCTTGTTGTAGGACAACACCTGGCCCGAATACAGGGCACCCATATCGAACAGTTGCTTCAGCAGGGAGGGTTTGTCG
The DNA here is from genome assembly GCA_965200835.1 of Acidimicrobiia bacterium. Classification (GTDB taxonomy): domain Bacteria; phylum Actinomycetota; class Acidimicrobiia; order Spongiisociales; family Spongiisociaceae; genus JAPPFW01. The sequence goes on along the minus strand of OZ241390.1, from coordinate 1,989,979 downwards.
ACTCGGGTCATGGAAAGAACGTCACGTTCGATGATGGGTTCGACCAAGGCGTTTCGCACGTAGGTGGTCCACCGCTGATTGTCATGGGTAAGCGAGGCCGCTCCCGGATAGCCGCCGAAGTAGATGTACTGATCGAGATCGAAGCCGAAGGCCTCGGCCATCTCAGCAAAGGACCAGTGGGTGAAAGGAACCGGTTCGAAACGCCCCGCGAGGCTCTCATTCAAACCGGCCTGCATCAGCAGAGGCGCCGAACCGAGAATGACCACATGGAGAGGGCAACCCGCGGCACGGTCAGCGTCCCACAGTCCCTTGACCGCGACCGACCACCCGTCGATCCGCTGGATCTCGTCAAGGACGAGCACGAAACCCCGCCGTGAGCGCCAAGCTCGGCGACGGCAACCCTCCCAGACTTCCACCAGCCACCGCACGTCCCGCACGAGCGGGCGTGATACCAGCTCGTCGACCCCGTCCATCGATGGCCCAAACGGCACCGCCAGAGATTCAGGTTCGTCTACCGGTATGTAGAGGTTCTGATGATCCACAGAGGCCAGAGCCTGGCGAATCGCCTCTGTCTTGCCCGTCTGGCGCGGGCCGAAGACTGCGATCAGCCAATTTGGAGGTTCGGACAATCGCTCGATCAGGGTACCGACCTGCGGGCGCTGGAATACTCCCATGACGAGGAAGTTTAGCCAGCTGGTGCAGCTGTTGAGTACGTTTACTCAGGAGCCTCACCGACCACCAGGCCCGAGGGGGGAGTCCCGCCTCGGAGCAGCTACTCAAACAGCACGGGGGAAGCCTGGCTGCTTACCGTTACCTCTAGTTCCTGGGTTGGTACGAACATCTGGAGCAGGGTGAGTTCTACGGCTCCGGTTACTTCGACCGAGATCCGGGACTGATTGGCGGAGGCGATCACGTTCATCGCGCCGGTGTCCCAATCTGGCTGTGACCGGGCAAAGTCTTCCGCTGCTTGTTCCGGCCCGGAGCGGAACGAGCCTGAGAACGTTGCGGTTCAGGGCGTTCACGTCGATGTCGGCGGCACCTGCCACCGCCGCCTTGTCGGCCAGGCCGGTGAGCGTCCCGTGATGGGCGACCACCCGCCACAGATCGAGCGCCACCGCCCCCGCGAAGAACAGCAGCAACAACAGGCCGAGACTCCACAGGATGACCGCGCCCCGCTCTCCCCTACGCCCACCGGATCGGTCGGCCCGGAGCGTCACGACCTACTCCGGTAGGGCTCTATCTGCTCTTGATAGGTTCGGTCGATGGTCACTGTGCCGATGCCCCCCATGACGGGCACATTGATCATGTTGGTCTCGAAGGAGACCCGGGCGGTGACCACCCCACCCGGTTCCCAGGCATCCCCACAGTCGATCTCGAGCTGAGTGTTCCGGCGTGGCAGACCCCGTTCGTCCAGTATCCGCTCCACGATCCGCTCAGCGTTCTGCTGTCCCGAGGACGGATCGAATGCGGTTGCACAAGCTCGAACCGCCTCCCGGGCAGCGGCGTCACCCATCGCGGCGGCCTCGAACAGGAAGGGGAGGCTCAGCAGCAGCGCGGCAGTGGGGAACAGCAGGAAGGCTGCGGAGAGGACCAGCTCGATTGCACCCGAGCCCTGCTCGTCTCCCGACCTGCCAGCACCGCCGCCCTTGCCGCCGATCAAGGAACCGGCTCCGTCACGCTGGTAGCCCGAACTGTGACCTCCCAATCAGGCCCCAGGTCAGCAAACAGCGGCCGCAGGGTGGCGGTCACGGTGGCCGTCGTATCCAGGGCGTCCCTCGCACACTCGACGGAGGCACTGTCCGCGTAGAGACTCGCCAGACCGGCGATAGCCTCCTCTGCCCAGGTCTCGCAGGCGATCTCGGTGCCGGCCGTTCGGGCTCCGGTCCGCGCTCCGGTGTCGGCCGCATGTTGCAATACCGATCGCGCGTAGAGCATCAGCAGGGCGTTCACTAGGAAGAGGGTCATCAGGAGGGCTACACCCATGGCCATCAGCACCTCGATTGCTGCCGCGCCTCGCTCTGGGCCACCTTCGGTTACGAGCCGGTGCAGCCCGACCGATTGCCGCTTCCTCTCCTGTCCCATCGGAACCATCAAAGCAACTATACAGTTGTTTGTATCTGTGAGTACTGGTGCAGACTAGGTAGCTAAAGATATCAGTGGATGTCATGACTGACCCCGGTAATCCACCAGGCCGGTAGTCTGTGCCATATGGATTCAGCAGTGGCCGATACCCGCCGTCGCTTCCTCCGGGACCTGCGCCTGTCCGTCACCGATCGGTGCAACTTTCGGTGCCGCTACTGCATGCCGGCCGAGATATTCAACCGCGACTATGTGTTTCTGAAGAGGGATCTACTGCTCACGTTCGAGGAACTCACCACCCTGGCCCGGGCCTTCGAACAGCTTGGGGTACAGAAGATTCGCCTCACCGGTGGGGAGCCGCTGCTCCGGAAGGGCATCGAGAAACTAGTGGCCATGCTGGTGTCGGAAACCGGTTGCGAGATCACCCTCACCACTAACGCCTCGCTGCTGGTACGCAAAGCGCAGGCGTTGGCCTCGGCTGGCCTGGCCAGGATCACCGTGTCACTCGACTCCCTCAACGACCGGGTGTTCCAGGCGATGAACGACGTGGGTTTCCCGGTGGATGCGGTGCTGGACGGGATCGAAGCAGCCGCCGCCGTGAACCTGCCAGTGAAGATCAACGCGGTGGTCAAGCGAGGGGTGAACGACCAGGGCGTGGTCGACATGGCCCGCTACTTCCGGGGCACCGGCCACATCCTCCGGTTCATCGAATACATGGATGTGGGCGCCACCAACGGCTGGTGCATGGACGAGGTCGTTCCGGCCCGAGAGCTGATCCGCCGGATCGACGCCGTGTTCCCGATCCGCCCGCTGGCGCCGAACTACCGGGGGGAGGTGGCAAGACGTTGGCAGTACCGGGACGGCCAGGGGGAGATCGGTTTCATCGCCTCGGTCACCCAACCTTTCTGCGGGACCTGCACCCGCGCTCGTGTCTCGGCCGAAGGGATGCTCTACACGTGCCTGTTCGCCATGAGCGGAACCGATCTCCGGTCCCTGTTGCGGGCCGGGGCAGGCGAGGAGGAAGTCGTCCAGGCCGTCCGCCGTGTCTGGGAGGTCAGGCGGGATCGCTACTCCGAGATCCGTTCGGAGGCGACTGTAGACCTTCCCAAGGTAGAGATGAGCTACATAGGAGGTTAGGGCAGCCTCTTTACTCCCAGGCTCTTCCTCGCTACCCCCACCCGCTCGTTCCGGCCGATTAGATGGGGCTCGATTCCATCTATCCTGGCAACCACCGAACACCCTTCCGACCCGGAGACTCGATGCCCGGACTGCTCGCCTTCCACGCCCATCCCGACGACGAGGTCACCTCCACCGGAGGAGTGCTGGCCAGGTACTCGCGGTTGGGCGAGCAGGTGGTGGTAGTTACAGCCACCGATGGGGCCGAAGGGGAGGTCCACAACTACGACAACCCCGAGGAGCTGCGCCCCGACCTGGTGAAGATCCGCGCCGAGGAGGTCGCCAAGGCCCTGGCCATCCTCGGTGTTCCCAACCACCACTTCCTGGGGTTTCGCGACTCGGGGATGATGGGAACGGAGCCCAACCAGCATCCCGATTGCTTCTGGAAGGCAGACTTCATGGAGGCGACCGCCCGGCTGGTCAGCCGGATCCGCCAATACCAGCCGGAGGTGCTGACCATCTACGATCCCTTCGGGAGCTACGGCCATCCCGACCATATCCAAGTACATCGGATCGGTATGGCCGCTTACTTCGGTTCGGACGACACCAGCCGCTTTCCTCCTCAGAACGGAGAATCGCCCTGGAAGGTGACCAAGCTCTACATGAGCACGTGGGCCAGGTCGAGGGCGGCTGCCATGATCGCCGCCCGCCTGAAGGCCGGTCTGATCACCGAAGAGGAGGCCGCTGAGGCCGCCGGATGGGGTACGCCCGACGAGGACATCAGCACCATCGTCGATGTCCGGGAATGGGTGGATCTGAAGGTGGAGGCCCTGCGAGCCCACCGCTCCCAGATTCCCGAGGACTGGTTCATGCTCCAGGCCCCTACCGAGGACCTGCCCCGGACCATCGGAACCGAGGCCTTCCAGAGGCTCTACTCGCGAGTCCCCGTTCCTTTCCGGGAGAACGACCTCTTCACCGGAATCCGCTGATCCGGACCTTCCGGAGGACCTTGTTCACGGAGGTTCGCTAGTGATTATCCGGCCCTGACTACCGGCACAGCAGGCGATCCTGATCGTTTCACTATCCTGCCGGCCAGGATGGAAACGGTCGCCTACTCTTCCCGATCAGCCGCGCAAGCCTGCGCAGCCCGGTGGCTGGATGAACTGATCCGCCCTGGTGGATTGGGATGGGAATGGGATACGCCGACCACCCTGATTTGCGAACCGGTCACCGACTTCCCTTGCCGGGTGCTCGCCACCGCCGCCCCGATCGCGGACGGGTTCGTACCGCACTTCGCCTTCACGGCGGGTGTCAAGTACGAGAGCCGGTACTGGCAGGGTCACACTACCGATGAGGAGGACCGGCCGCTAGCCCCCCCGGAAGCGATCAACGCCTTGCAAGTGATCTTGGAAGTGATAGTGCGGGCTTACCGGGTTCCACTGCCCTGATGACCCGGCTGTACGGCTCGGCCTTCGACCGCACCAGTATCGGCCGGATGATCGTCGAGATACGGACGCTGGTAGCACCGCTTGTGGCCGAACCTCGCCGCCTGATGAACATGATCCGGGAGCTGGCGGACAACACCTTGTTCCACTCCGGGAAGGATGGCGGTAGGTGCAGGGTCCACCTGTTGGAAGACTATCTGACCGTCACCATCCGGGACGAGGGCAGGGGAATACATGGGAGCCTGGCGGACCTCTACGCGGATCTCGATGAACGCGCCGCCATGCGATGGGTGTTCAAGGGAGGCATCTCCGCCACCGCCGATCCCGACCGGGGGATCGGCCTGCGCTTGGTACTGGACCACACACGGAATGGGATCACTCTCCTCTTCGAGAGCGGAGCGGTCGCAGTGATAGGCGCGAAGGGCGTCGCCCGGCTAGTCGGAAAGAGCACCCAGCGGGTGGAAGGGGTAATCGCCACCATCAGCGCGCCGTTGCAGGCCGATGTGCCGGACCGTACAGGCATAGTGGACTGAAGTGTCGATGAACACCGGCGTGGCTACGACCGGTAGGCCTCTTCCAAGACGTCATCGTGATTGGCTGCAGTGTCCGATCGGCCGGAGGTGAATGCACCGGCTGCGGATGTCAAACGGCGCAGCAGCTAGCAAGAGGCAGGGGGCCTGTTCTCCCAACCGCTCAGCTTGCACTCTCTAGACTCATGAGACCCGGACGTAGTCGAAGCTCTCTTTGACGGATTGCCGGAGCCGCTCGTGCCCATCCGCCGATCCGTACCAGTTTCTTCCTTATGGAGCGACGTCGGCGGTTGCCAGGGCGTGGAAGCCGCCGTCTACGTGGACTACCTCCCCGGTCACCTTGGTGGCGAAATCGGACAGGAGCACGCAGATCATGTTGGCTACCGGGGTCGGGTCGGTGGTGTCCCAGGTGAGGGGTGCTCGCTTGTCCCAGACATCTTGGAAGCGGGAGAAACCGGCTATTCCCTTGGCGGCCACGGTCGAGAGGGGACCGGCCGAGACCGCGTTGGCCCGGACGTTGTGGGGTCCCAGGTCCCGGGCCAGGTAGCGGGTGACCGACGCCAGCGCCGCCTTGCAGACGCCCATCCAGTCGTAGACCGGCCACGCCTGGGTGCTGTTGTCGAAGTCAAGCGTGACCAGCGATCCTCCCCCAGCTTCCTGGAACAGCGGCAGCAGACCCGCACCGAGGGTCTTGTACGAAAAGGCCGACGTGGTGAAAGCGAGCGCCGCGCTCTCCGAGGGGGTGGTTAAGAAGTTCCCGCCCAGGGCATCCGCCGGCGCATAGGCGATGGCATGGACCGCTCCGTCGAGGCTTCCCCAGCGGGCCGATAGTTCAGCGACCAACCGATCCATCTGGGTCTGGTCGTTGATGTCCAGCTCCAGTACATCGGGGGGATCCGGCAGACGCCGGGCGGAACGCTCGGTCAGACGTATCCCTCTGCCGAACCCGGTCAGGACGATCTCGGCACCCTGCTCCTGAGCAACTTTGGCGGTATACCAGGCGATGGAACCATGGGTCAGCACCCCGGTGATCAGCAGGCGTTTGTCCTTCAATAGCATGGTGCTTCCTCCCGGATGGAGTATTGCTTCGCAACCTGACCGGACGGGATTCCGCCCGGCTCCTGGCCGGTCAGTCCTCGTCTGTTGCCGCAGCCGCGGCCATCTCGGCGATGTCGGCCACTATGTCGGCATTGGCCAGAGTGGTCACGTCTCCCAGCTGCCGTTGCTCCGATATGTCCCTCAGCAGCCGCCGCATGATCTTGCCCGATCTGGTCTTGGGAACATCCGGCGTGAACACGATGCTCTTGGGCTTGGCAATCGGCCCGATCGACGTAGCCACATGGTCACGCAAGGTCTTCATCAGTTCACTGTCGCCCTCGTACCCTCCTCTGAGGCTTACGAAGGCGGCGATGGCTTGCCCGGTGATCGGATCGCTCCGACCCACCACGGCCGCTTCGGCCACCGACGGATGGGACACCAGCGCCGACTCCACCTCCATGGTCGAGATGTTGTGACCCGACACCAGCATGACGTCGTCCACCCGTCCTAGCAGCCATAGGTAACCGTCCTCGTCCAGCTTCGCTCCGTCCCCCGGGAAATAGAGGCCATCGAAGCGGGACCAGTAAGTGTCGATATATCGCTGGTCGTCGCCCCAGATGGAGCGGAGCATGGAGGGCCAGGAATTGCGGATCACCAGATAGCCGCCACCTCCCTTCGGCACTGACACACCATGCTCGTCCACCACGTCGGCCACGATGCCCGGCATCGGCCTGGTAGCGCTCCCCGGCTTGGTGGTGGTGATACCCGGCAGTGGAGAGATCATGATCGACCCGGTCTCGGTCTGCCACCAGGTGTCGACGATCGGCGCTTCTCCCCCACCGATGTGCTCGTGGTACCACATCCATGCTTCCGGGTTGATGGGCTCACCGACGGTGCCCAACACCCTGAGCGACGACAGATCATGGCGTTGCGGGTATTGCGCGCCCCATTTCATGAACGTCCGGATGGCGGTGGGTGCGGTATAGAGCTGGGTGACTCCGTATTTGGCCGCCAGCGACCAGAGCCGGTCCTTGTCGGGAAAGTCGGGCGTCCCCTCGTACATGACGGAGGTGGCTCGGTTGGTGAGCGGGCCATAGACGATGTAGGTGTGTCCGGTGACCCAGCCGATATCGGCTCCGCACCACCAGATGTCCTCATCCGGCTTGATGTCGAACACGTAGCTATGGGTGGTAGCGGCACCCACCAGGTAGCCACCGCTGGTGTGCATGATGCCCTTGGGCTTGCCGGTGGTGCCGGAGGTGTAGAGGATGTAGAGCAGGTCCTCAGCGTTCATCACCACGGGAGGACATTCGGCGGGCTGGCCGGTCACCAGGTCATGCCACCAGATGTCCCGCTCCGGGCGCATGGTTACGTCGTTCTCGGTGCGGCGCAGCACGATGCAGTGGCGGATGAGGTCGGTGCGGTCCATGGCGCGATCGGCCGCTACCTTGAGGTCGATGACTTTGCCACGCCGCCATGCCCCGTCGCAGGTGATGAGTATCTCGGCTCCGGCGTCCTCCACCCGGTCATAGATGGCATCGGACGAGAAGCCCCCGAAGATGACGCTGTGGGCGGCGCCGATGCGGGCGCAGGCCAGCATGGCGATGGCCAGCTCGGGCACCATGCCCATGTACAGGGCGATCCGATCGCCCTTCTTCACCCCGATGGAGCGAAGCCCGTTGGCGAACCGGCACACCTCGTCGTAGAGATCCTGGTAGGTGAGCACTCGCTCGTCCCCCGGTTCACCCTCCCAGTAGAAGGCCACCTTGTCACCCCAACCCCCTTCGATATGGCGGTCGAGGCAGTTGTAACTCACGTTGAGTTCCCCATCGGTGAACCACTTGAAGAACGGGGGATTGGAGTCGTCTAGCAGGACGGTCGGTTCCTTGAACCAGGTGATCCGGTTTCGAGCCTGAGCTTCCCAGTAGGCAACCCGATCGGCCGCAGCTTCCTCGTGCAGGCCGGGCTGGGCGTTGGCCTGGGAGGTGAAATCGGGGGACGGCGGGAATGTCCGGTCCTCTTGCAGCAGGTTCTCGATGGTGCGCTCGGCCACGTCTCCTCGCCTTCGAATCGGTTAGGGTCGGAAGGGTACCCGGATGCCGGAAGCGCTGCCTAACTCTCCCGAATGCGACAGGTCAACGGGCTACTCGGAAAGTGAAACATCCCCCTGGCCTCGGCTGCTTAGCGATGGTCGCTGCGTCGGAATCTGGTGGACTTGCCGACGGACCTCAGGCACTCGGTAGGCGTACGGGAATCATCCAGGATGCCAGTCTGCTCGATGACCCGGTCCAAGCGGTGGTTGGCGTCGTCGAGCTTTTCCAGCATCTCGGCCTCCAGCTCCTTGAGGCGCTGGTTCAGGACCTCGCACTTTCCATCCATCTCGCGGCGATTGGCCGCTATCTCCTCGCGGAGCGCCACGGTTGCGGTATGGATGCGCCGGTCGGCGTAGCGGCGCAGATAGAACAGCACGACCGCTTGTACCGCAAGGATTATCAGCAGATTGGGGTTGGCAAAAATCTCCATGACCTGAATTGTATGGGGTGTTGGCGGGCCCATCAAGCCCTGTGTTGGGGGGTGGAGGTCTGATTCCGTCAGACCCCGACCTTGGTAGACACTCCACGGTGGATCTGGTCGGCTGCGTCGAGCGAGTCGCGGGCGTGATACGACGAACGGACCAGCGGTCCGGACTCGACATGGGCCAGGCCGATACGATGCCCGTACTGCCCGTACTCATCGAATTCGTCAGGATGCACGAAGCGGTGGACCGGGCGGTGGCGCGCCGTGGGACGCAGGTACTGGCCGATCGTCACGATATCCACCCCCACCGCCCGCAGATCGGCCAGGGCTCCCAGAACTTCCTCCCGTGTCTCACCCATGCCCACGATCAGACCCGACTTGACAGCCCCGGCCGGGTTGTACCACTTGGCCCTGGCCAGCAGAGCGAGGGACCGGCCGTAGCTCGCTGAGGTACGGACCTCACGCTGCAACCGGAGTACCGTTTCGGTGTTGTGGTTGAGCACCACCGGTCCGGCTGCCAGCACCCTTTCCAGATCAGCCCGCACCCCTTTGAAGTCCGGGATCAGCACCTCCACATCGCAATCGGGCACTTGCCTGCGGACCTCCTCCACGGTCTGGGCAAAGACGGTGGAACCTCCGTCGTCCAGATCGTCTCGATTGACCGAGGTGATGACCGCGTGGCGTAGCCCCATGGCGGCCACGGCTTCCGCCACCCGGAAGGGCTCCAGGTAGTCGAGGCCCTGTGGGCGGCCGGTGTTCACGTTGCAGAAGCCACAGGCTCGGGTACAGGTGTCGCCGAGGATCATCATGGTGGCGGTTCCCTGGCCCCAACATTCGTAAATGTTGGGGCATCCGGCTTCTTCGCAGACGGTGTGAAGATCGAGTTCCCGCATCAGCCGGCCCAGCCGCCGGTAGTCGCCGCCGAGGCGAGCGGTCACCTTCATCCATGGGGGTTTGGGAGGTTCCCCGGGCAACCGGCCGCCGATCAGCACCGGCACCTCCGACCGGCGGGACGGGGAGAAGCAGCCCTCAGCCAGTAAGCGGTCCACCTCGAAAGCCCGAGGCCTGCCCTGTCCCCTGGCGAACGCTCCCAGCTGGATCTCGTTCATGCCGTACCCGAACACCTCTTCGAACCGGGGCACCAGTGTTTCGATCGCCTCCTCGATCGAGACGGGCCGGTCGAGCAGCTCCACGAGGGAGGTGACCGGGCGGTCCGTGATCCCGCAGGGGTTCATGTAGGTGAAGTAGGACATGTCGGGGTTCACGTTGAGCGCGAAGCCGTGCATGGTGACCTGGCGGGCCACCCGGATCCCGATAGCGGCCACCTTGCCCTGGTCTGTCCAGACACCTGTGTAGCCCGGGTCGCGGCGAGCGGGCACCCCGAAATCGGCCAGGGTACGGATGAGCACCTCCTCGACCGCCCGCACATAGGGGATGATGCGGCGGCTGTCCGCCAGCTCCACGATCGGATATCCGACCAGCTGTCCCGGGCCGTGATAGGTGATGTCACCGCCCCGGTCCACGTCGAACCGCTGGGCACCGACCGCCGCTAGGCGCTCTTCGGAGACCAGCAGATTAGAGGTGTCGGCATTACGGCCCAGGGTGTATACATGCGGATGCTCCACCAACAGCAGGTAGTCGGAGGTAGCCCTTCCCTGGTGACGACCCTCCCAGAAGGCCCTCTGCAGATCCCAAGCCTCCTCGTAGGGCAGGCGGCCCAGCCACCGGGTACGGATCAGGTCCGGACTGGCGACCCCCGAGAACGGCCGGTCAGGTCCCGACTGGGCATCCGGGAGGATCTGCCTCAAGGCAGCTGCTGATCCCAATCCCAGTTCTCCAGGTTGTCCCTGATGCTTCTCAGGAATAGCACGGCGGTGGAGCCGTCGAACGCGCGATGGTCCCACGACAAGCCGAGATAGCCGACAGGTCGGATCGCAATGACATCCTGCCCATCGGCGGTGGTCACCACCCTGGCCCGCTTGGTGACGGTGTCGGTGGACAGGATCGCCACGTTGGGAACGTTGATGATCGGGGCGGACATGAACGAGCCGTAGGGACCGGGATTGGTGATCGTGAAGGTGCTACCCGTCACGTCATCGGGTCCAACCCGCCCCTCGCGGGCACGCTGAGCGACATCCCGGATCCGGCGGGCCAGGGCGGACATGCTGTAGTCGTCGGCATTCTTGATGGTGGCCACCATCAGGCCCTCCTGGTTGAGGTCGATGGCGATGCCGAGGTCGATGTTCGGGTGGTAGGTGGCGGTCCGGTTCTCCTGATCGAACGAGCTGTTGACCACCGGGAAGGCTCGGAGGGCTTCCATCGTGGCTCTGGCGATAAAGGGAAGGTACGTGAGGGAGAACCCTTCGGCTCGCTTGAATTCTTGCCGGCGCGCCCTTCGCACCCGTTCCACCGCCTCGTAGTCCACTTCCATCGAGGTCCAGACGTGAGCGGCGCTCTGCAGGGACTTCATCATGTTGCCGGCGATCCGGACCCTGAGCCGGCTCAGCTTGCGGCTCTCCTCCTCGGGACCAGCCGCGGCTGCCGGGCGCGGCTCGGATACCGGCGGCGGCGGTTCGGGGGCCGCAGGAGGGGCCGGTTCCAGAGTTGGAGGAGGGGATGGTTCGGGCGCCGGAGGAGGGGGCGGTTCGGATATCAGGGGCTCGGAATCCCGCGGTTCCGGAGCGGGAGGGGTCACCGGCGGAGCAGAGGGTTGCGCAGCCCGGGCAGCTTGGATCCGGTCGAGGTGGGCCAGCACGTCGTTGCGGGTTACTCGACCGTCCCGGCCGGTTCCCTCGATCTCGGTGGGGTCGAGGTCGTGCTCCCGAGCCAGCCTACGCACCACCGGGGAGAGGAACTGGCCGGCGCCTCGGCGCCGCGGACGGGGCGCTCTCGACCGGCTAGGTCGCCACTCAGCCGGCTCGGGTACCGGGGGTGGGCCAACCTCCTGCCCGGGAGAGGTCTCCGCCAGCGAGGACAGCTCGGAAGGCGAGAGCACCTGGGTCTCCTCACCGAGGTCCCCAGCGTCGCCACCGATAACCGCCATGGCAGTTCCTACCGTGATGGTCTCGCCCTCCCCCACCAGGATGCTGCTGATCACTCCGGCTGCCGGTGAGGGCACCTCCGTGTCGACCTTGTCGGTGGAGATCTCGACCAGCGGTTCGTCCTGAGCGATCCGGTCACCCACCTGTTTCATCCAGCGGAGAACGGTACCCTCGGTGACGGTCTCACCTAGCTGCGGCATCGAGACGGCGGTTGGCATTTCTCACTTCTCCCTGGGTTCTGACGGGACGTGCTGCATCTCAGTGAAGGGGACGACCGGCTGCCGTCATCAGGGCCTCGCCGGTTGCCTCGCTCAGGGTGGGGTGGGCATGGACGAAGGCGGCGGCCTCCTCGGGTAGGGCTTCCCACCCCACCATGTACATGAGCTCGTGGATCAGCTCTCCGGCATGGGGGCCGACGACCGTGGCCCCGACGATCGGACCCCCCACCTCGTTGAGGATCTTGACGAAGCCCTTGTTCTTGCCGACGATCCTGGCTCGGCCCAAGCCCAGGAACGAGTGGTCGTGACTCTCCACCGCCAGCCCCTCGGCGGCACATCGTTCCTCGGTCAGGCCCACGGTCGCTACCTCGGGCTTGGTGTAGACCACGTTGGGGAGTGCCCGATAGTCGACCGGGCTGGTCTTGCCGGTTGCTATGAAGGTGATGGCCGCGATGGCTTCCGCGAATGCACCATGGGCAAGGCCGGGGGTGCCGGCCACGATGTCCCCCAATGCAAATACCCCGGGTAGGGAGGTCTGCATGGTCGCCAGGTCGGTCACTACGAATCCCCGATCGGTCTCGATGCCTGCCGCTCCCAGACCGAGATCTTCCGTCAGCGGCCTTCGCCCGACCGCCACCAGCACGGTGTCGACCTCGAAGCCCTCCGACCCGCCGGTCGCACCGAGCACCATCCCGCCCCCGGAGTTCCGCAACTCGGCCCCCGCTCCCAGCACGAAGGTCACCTTCCGGCGCTGGAGCTGTTTCTGGAGCTCGCGGGCGGCGCCCGGGTCGAATCCGGGGAGGAGCTGGTCGAGCAGCTCGAAGACCACCACCTTGCTACCCACATCGGCCAGCAGGCTGGCGAACTCGCAGCCCACTATGCCTCCCCCGACGATCCCCACCCGCCGGGGACGTTCGGGCCAGTCGAGGGCATGATCGGAGCTGACGATTCGCTTGCCGTCGAAGGGGAATCCGGGTAGCTCGACCGGGACGGATCCGGTGGCGAGGACCACGCTGCGGCCCTCCAAGAGCCTGAATCCACCAGGCTCCTCGACCTCCACTCGGCCGGCGCCGGCCAGCCTCCCCCGTCCTCTCACCACGTCGACCTTGCGATATCTCAGCAGGCCGGACAACCCTCTTACCAGACCGTTGACGATCCGATCCTTACGTTTCAGGGCTAGGGGCCAGTCGAATCGGGCGTCGCCGGTGATCACCCCGAACTGGCGGGCGGAGCGGACGGTCGAGTACACCTCGGCGGCCTGGAGCCAGCTCTTGGCCGGAATGCAGCCCCTGAGCAGGCAGGTTCCACCCACCTTGCCCTCCTCCACCAGTGCCACCGAGAGGCCGAAGTTGCGGGCGTACAGCGCAGCCCCGTAACCACCGGGACCTCCGCCGACGACTATCACGTCATACACGGAACCACACGCCTCCTCATCAGGATGTACCGATCATCCAGCCTAGTGGGATGGGGACCTTCTCCGGATTAGCCGCCGGGTGCCCAGGGCTGCCGTGGATACCAGGCACGGGGTGCCGACTCGGTGGGTTGGATCACGAGGGCATCCTTGGAGTATTGGAGCAATTATCCTCGTCCACCTATGCCCACCCGCTTCCTGATCATCGGGTCACTGGTCACCGCCCTGGTCATCCTTCTGGGAGTGGGACTGTGGTTCTTGCTGGGAGTCCTGTAACCACCCGGGACCCAACCTCGGCAGTGAATCCAGGGGAACGTGGGGACGAAGGTCGGAGGCACCGGACCCCGCTCAGGCCGGGCGGAACCCCCGGTTGCGGGCCTCGGCCAGGGTGTCAGGACCGTAGGTCTGGATCAGCTTCCGGCCTACCAGATCCTCCCCGTCGACCCGCTCTTCCAGTGCCGCGAACTGGGCTGGGTCCTCACAGTCGTAGACGGTCATAGTGTCACGAGCCCCGACGAACCGGCTGCTCTCCAGACGCCTCAGCCGAGCCATGCCCCTACTCGCGGTGCTTCGGGACCAGTCACCGGCCCCGACCTCCCCGCTTGCCTCTCAGGCCAGTTCTCACCTCGGTTCCGCACATCGGGCAGGTGGCCACCGCGATGTCGCCCACGATGAAGCTGAACCCGCACCGTTTGTCGGCACAGCGAGCCCGGCGGGACGGACGTTCGGGGGGCGGAGGGGGTGGAGGAGGTTGGGGTCCCATCGGGCCCGCCTCGCCTGGTCCCATCGGACCGGCACCGGGACCGGGCTGGGCAGCACCACCACCGCCCCTGACTTCGTTAGTCACACCACAGGCCGGGCACGCATAGCGACCAGGCCTCATCACCTCGAATCCGGTTCCGCAACGACCGCAACGTGCCCTCATACCGGCCCCTCTTCCCGTACGGGTTCGCCCAGCGCGCCCATGGTAGCCAGGTATCCGGCTTCACATGCCAGCACCGCCGCTATGTCATCCGGCGAGTAGGAATGGCCTCGCTTCGCCAGCTGACCCTCGATGTATTCGATGGCGTTCCCCTCCCCGCCGGCCACAACCCGCAGACCCCTCCGCCGGGCCGCTGGAACGGCCAAGCCCTGGAGGTAGTGGATGGACCACTCGAGTATCCGGCGGACTCCGGCCGGGCGCAGGCGGCCGAGTATTTCGGGATCCAGTGCGCCAACCGCGAACTTCACCGCATCGTTGGTCACGTATACGGGAGAGCGGTCCGGTGGGTGCCGGCTGACCCACCGCTTGACCACGCTCCACACCGCCACCATCACTATGACAGCACCGACGAGACCCACGGTTAGCGCCAACATTGACATGATCGGACTCTAGCGAGGTCGATCATGGCCACCGTGATGGCGGCTGGTATGAAGGATGGGTCTGCTCAGCGGTACCACTCCATCCGATGGAAAGCACCCTCCAGCGGTGTCCAGGAGGTCTCCCGCAGCGTCCCGATATCCGATCCCTTCAGGCCGGCCTCCGAGAGGGTGAACAGAGTGTCACCTATCACCAGGGAGCGACGAATATCGGCTGTCTCGACAAACAGGAAGTAGTCCTCATCCCCTTCCGGATCTGGAGCCGGGTGCTGGATCCTCCCTCTCTCAGCAATACCATCGTGGCCCACTTCCAGCACCCAGGCCGTGCTGTTGCTTCTCCACTCATCGTCCTCTTCGTCAGACCCCCACCAGCCGACCGGCAGCACTGCCAGGTCTTCCGGTGGCCAGTAGAGGAAGGCATGGTGGTCGTACTCCACCTCGCTACCGGACACCTGGGGGAAGGTCAGCTGGTGCGTCCTGACCGGGTTGGCCAGGTCGGAGACATCGAACAGGGAGACCTGGGTTCCGGTGATCCAACCCTCCTCGTCGGCGTCCTGGCCTATTCCCAGCAACAGTCCGTCCGCGATCGGGTGGAGATAGGCGGAATATCCGAGAATCTTGAGTTCGCCCATCACCCTGGGGGAAGAGGGCTCGGACAGGTCGATGGTGTAGAGCGGGTCCACCTGGCGGAAGGTCACCACGTAACCGACCTCACCCAGGAAGCGGACCGCGAAGATCCGCTCGCCCCTCCCGAGGCCCCCGACCGAACCCACCACCCGCAGGTCCCGGCCATCCCGCTCCAGCACATCCACCCGGCTCTCGCTGGTTCCCTCCCTCCACCACCAGTCGGGCAGATTGGTGGAAGCCACCCTCAGGTAGCCGTCGTATTCGGACATAGCGAACTGGTTGAGCAGGAAACCATTCACCGAACCGCTCGCCTCGTAGACCGGCCCGCCCGGAGCGCTGATGTCGAACCGGTGGATGTGGGTCTGCATACCTTCCAGCTCGTCTGCTTCCACCGGGTCCCAATCGATCCAGCGGTGGCTGGCCACGTACAGTTGTTCGGTGGATGAGTAGACCGTGTCGCCCCCCGACATGATGGTGGCTACCTCCTCCACGCCGATGCCTCCGGCCAAGTCGAAGGTGACTACCGAGAGGGTCTCGAAGCCGGAGAACTCCTGCGGCAGGTAGCCGGATGAGCAATCGACCAGCGACCCGGTGGTCGAAGCGCCGCCGGTGGCGGTCAGCTCGTACTGGGGCAGCCAATCCTCGAGGGAGGACGTCTCGACGATCTCTCGGTTGGCAGCCAGGGCCCGAGCCTCGGCCGAGTCCGAAGCCGAACCGGGGAATACGAAATGCCGGATGATCGGAGGAGCAGAGGTGACCACCAGCGCCACCCGGTCCCCGACCAACCGGGCGGAGACCAGGTAACCGTCCGTTGCCAGAGTGTTCCTCACCGGTAAGTCAGCTGGGTCGGACACGTCTATCTCGATGACCACGGAGGCCGACCGCCCGTCCTCCGAGGATCCGGATGCCAGCACGAGTGCCGTGTCACCGCGCAGGAACAGCTGGTGGTCCCAGAGCTCCCAACCTTGCCAGGTCGGCAGCTCAAGTGTGGAGACCACTTGGGGTTGCCCCGAAGTCAGGTCGATGTAGTTCAACACGCCCGAGTTGAGCGCCAGGATCCGCCGGCCGTCGGTCTTCACGATGTCGGGCTCATCGACTCCCATCTCCTGGACGTTGGTGGTCGAGTAGTCGACACCCGGTGTCGCACCGGTCGGCCCGGACTCCGCCCCGGCCCCATCGTCCATGGCCATCTCCGCTTCCTGCATCTCCATGACAGCGTCAGCCGGGAAGACCGGACCATCACCCAGCAGACCCCACGGACCGACCCTCTCCAGAGCCTCGGCCTTGATGCCTGCCAGGAAGGACTCGCAGGAATCGAACTCCACCAGGGCCGAGGCGAACAGACCCACCGGTGCCTCGGTATCGGTGGTTGTGGTGGTCTCTTCGTCAGTCCGGCAGGCACCGACCAACAGCAGAAGCACCAGCATGCATACGCTGAGTCTTGACTTCATCTTTCCTCCCAGCCTCTCTATCTCACCGGTCATGACGTTAGGACGGGCGGCACCTTCCCCGAGGTTCCGGAAAACCCTATACCCGCAGGGGCTGGGCCAGCCGGCGGGCCGCTCGTTACCGGTTTACCACCATGGCAGCCCAGCAAGTATCCTTGAGGGGAAATTCCCCCTCTGAGCCGGAGGCCGACCCTTGGTACCACCCGTTCCGCTCCTCGCGATCGAGAACCTCCATGTGACAGTGGATGATCAGGACATCCTGAGAGGGGTAGATCTGACCACTCATCCGGGTGAGATCCACGCCATCATGGGTCCCAACGGATCCGGAAAGTCGACCCTGGCCAAAGCGCTGATGGGACATCCCGCCTACGCGGTCACCTCCGGAGACGTCCACTTCAAGGGTGAGAACATCACCGAGGCCGACCCGCCCTCCCGGGCTCGAATGGGCATGTTCCTGGCCTTCCAGTATCCGGAGGAGATACCGGGCGTGTCGGTGGTCAACTTCCTCCGCACCGCGCTCAGCAACCGCACCGGAATCGACTACACGGTGCTGGAGCTGCGCCTGCGGGTGATGGACGCCATGTCGGCCCTCGGGATGGAGTCCAGCTTTGCCGATCGGTACGTCAACCAGGGCTTCTCGGGCGGCGAGCGCAAGCGCAACGAGGTGGTCCAGATGGCCGTGCTGGAACCCGATCTGGCCATCATGGACGAGACCGACTCCGGCCTCGATATCGACGCCCTGCGGATCGTGGCCGAGGGAGTGAACCGGCTGGCCGGACCGGAACGCGGGTTTCTGATCATCACCCACTACCAGCGACTGCTCGACCACGTCACTCCGGACTTCGTGCATGTCCTGGTCGGCGGGCGGATCGTGGCTTCCGGTGGGCCGGAGCTGGCCCGCCGGTTGGAGACCGAAGGCTACGAGGCGTTCCGAGCGGCGGCATCATGATCGATGCTTCCTCCATCCGGGCTGACTTCCCAGTGCTGGAGAGGAAGATCAACGGACGCCGGATCGTCTTCCTCGATTCGGCCGCCAGCTCGCAGAAACCGGTCCAGGTGCTCGACGCCCTGCAACGGATCTACCGACACTCGTACGCCAACGTGCATCGGGGCGCCTACACCCTGTCGCAGGAGACCACCGATGCCTACGAGGTGGCCCGGCGGAAGGTGGCCCGCTTCCTGGGGGCCCGATCGGAGGAGGAGGTGATCTTCACCCGGAGCGCCACGGCTGGCATGAACATGTTCGCCTATGGATGGGGGCTCAACACGCTCAAGCCGGGCGACCGGGTGCTGACCAGCGTGCTGGAGCACCACGCCAACATCGTCCCCTGGCAGATCATCGCCCGCCACACCGGGGCTGAGCTGGCTTACCTGGAGGTGACCGACGAGTTCCGGATCGATCCTTCGGCTGCCCGGGACCACTTCGACGAGCGGGTCAAGATCGTGGCCCTGTCCGGCATGTCGAACGTGCTGGGCACCATGCCCCCCGTCGTCGAGATCGCCGCCCTGGCTCGGGAGGTGGGCGCCGTGATGATGGTCGACGGCGCGCAGCTGGTGCCGCACGCCCCGGTGGATGTCCAGGCACTGGGGGCCGACCTGCTGGCCTTCTCCGGCCACAAGATGCTGGCACCCACCGGGATAGGGGTCCTCTGGGGACGCCGGGAGTTCTTGGAGAGGATGGAACCGGCCGAGGGTGGGGGCGAGATGATCAGCGATGTGCGGAGGTTCGAATCCACCTGGGCGCCGGTTCCCCACAAGTTCGAAGCCGGCACCCCCCCATTCGTGGAAGCCATCGGCCTCGGTGCCGCCATCGACTACCTGTCGGCGATCGGGATGGGCCGGGTGGCGGAGCACGACCGCCAGCTCACCGCCTACGCTCTCGACCGCCTGACGAAGATCCCGAACCTGTCGATCCAGGGACCGGTGGACACCGAGGATCGGGGAGGAGCGGTGAGCTTCCACCTCGAGGGGATCCATGCCCACGACGTGGCCACCATCCTCGATGAGCAGGGGGTGGCGGTGCGGGCTGGCCACCACTGCGCCAAACCGCTGATGCGGCACCTGGGGCTGGCCGCCACCGCGCGGGCCTCCTTCTACATCTACAACACCGAGGAGGACGTGGACGCCTTGGTCGAAGCGCTCGGGGTGGCCCGTCGCCTGTTCGGGCTTCCCTGACCCGGTTGCCACCCGCTCCTGATTGTTTTCGTCCGGCGACACGACAGGTCTATCGTGGTAGCCATCCATGGCCTTGGAAGAGCTGTACCGCGAGGTGATCCTCGACCATTACCGGAGTCCCCGCAACCGTCGCAGGCTCCCGGATCCCAGCGCGTCCGCCGACGGTAACAACCCTCTGTGCGGCGACGACGTCCACGTGGAGCTGCTGATCGACCAGGGCGTGATCGTCGAGATAGGAGTGACCGGACAAGGATGCTCCATCTCCCAAGCTTCCGGGTCGATGATGGGCGATGCGGTCAAAACCAGGTCGATCGAACAGGTGCACCGGATCACCGGCCGGTTCAAGGGAATGATGAGCATCGACGGCGCCGGCGACCCCGGTATCGATCCGGAACGGCCGGGCGCGGTGCTGGGGGATCTCGAAGCGTTGCAGGGCGTCCGCAAGTTCCCGGTGCGCATAAAGTGCGCCGACCTGCCGTGGACCACCCTCGAGGAAGCCCTCCGTAACTACCAGCCGGAGGAGTGAGCCCCGCCTGAGCGCCCCATGGTCGGGTACTTTGCCCGGTCCCGCCCGGAGCCGACCTAGAGGAGGCCGCCCTCCGTCATCCGCTTGAGGTCCAGCGCGCCGTCGAGCTCCTCAGCATCCAGCAGGCCCCGCTCCAGCACGACTTCCCGGATGGTGCGGCCAGTGGCGAAGGCTTCCTTGGCTACTTCTGCACCCCGGTCGTAGCCGATGCGGGGGTTGAGCGCCGTCACCACGATCAGGTTGGCCTCCGCCAGCTCCCTCGCCCGGTCGGCATCCGCCACGATCCCCTCTATGCACTTCTCCTGGAAGGTGGTCGAAGCAGACGCCAGCAGGTCGATGGCCTCCAAGAAGTTGTGCGCCATCATGGGCATCATGACGTTCAGCTCGAGATTCCCGTTGGCGCCTCCCCAGGCGATGGCGGCATCGTTACCGATCACCTGAGCCGCCACCTGCATGACCATCTCGGGGATGACCGGATTGACCTTGCCGGGCATTATCGAGGACCCCGGCTGGAGGGCCGGCAGCTTGATCTCCGCCAGCCCGGTGCGGGGTCCTGATGACAGCCAGCGGAGATCGTTGGCGATCTTGAACAGCGACACGGCCACCGTCCTGAGGGCGCCCGAACCCATCACCACCGCATCCTTGGCTGCCTGGGCCTCGAAGTGGTCGTCCGCCTCCCGGAAGGGATAGCCGCTCCAGTCCGACATCAGGCTGATCACCGCCGCCGCGTAACCGGGCGGAGCGTTGATACCGGTGCCCACTGCGGTGCCGCCCAAGGCCAGCTCATACAGGTCGGGAAGCGCCGCCTCCAGTCTGGCTTTCCCTTTCCTGACCTGGGTCGCGTACCCCGAGAACTCCTGACCCAGCGTCACCGGCGTGGCGTCCATCAGATGGGTACGGCCCGACTTGACCACCTCGGCGAAGGCGACGGCCCGGGCTTCCAGCGAGTCGGCCAGACCGTCCAGGGCGGGTAGCAGGTCGGTGCGGAGAGAGGCCACCGCCGCCACATGGATAGCGGTGGGGATCACGTCGTTGGACGACTGGCCGTAGTTGACGTGATCGTTGGGATGGACAAGGCGATCCCCGATCGCTCCTCCGAGCAGCTGGGTGGCCCGGTTGGCGATCACTTCGTTGGCGTTGGTGTTGGTGGAGGTGCCGGATCCGGTCTGGAAGACATCGAGCACGAACTGGTCGTCGAGCTGCCCGTCCATCACCTCGGTGGCTGCTCGGCGGATGGCGGAGGCAACCTCGGCTGGTACAGAGCCGTCCCTCCCCGAAGCGACCGCCGCCGCACCCTTGATAAGACCGAGTGCCCAGATGAACCGGCGACCGAAGCGCAGGTTGGAGATCGGAAAGTTCTCCACCGCCCGCTGGGTGGAGGCCCCGTACAACGCCCCGGCCGGGACTTGCACCTCACCCATCGAGTCCTGCTCGACCCGGTATTCCACCATGTCTCCGCTCCCATCCGCGCCGCGGGGATTTTACTTCCCTCCAGGCCTGGGGCCGCAGCGGCCTGATCGACCTTCATCTCGACCTTGGAGGGCGGAGGGCCCTCTAGGGCGGTGGAAGCGGTACTGTGGCAGCCATCGCCTCACGACCCCCACCGCCAGGCAGGTAGGTGGAACAGGTGGACCCGGAAGGAGACACCGCAGCAGGGAGCGCAACTTGGAATGACTGCTGGGAAACTTCTATTGGTCGAGGACGATCGAGGCGTCCGGGAGTCACTGGAACGCGCCCTGGAACTCGAAGGATTCGGGATTACTTCGGTCTCCGATGGCTTGGCTGCCCCCGAGCGGGCGGCCGCCAACGACCTGGATACCATCATCCTCGACGTCATGCTGCCCGGCATCGATGGGCTCGAAGTGGCCAGGCGGATCCGAGCGAGCGGCGACTCCACGCCCATCCTGATGCTGACCGCCCGCCACGAGGTGAGGAGCAGGGTGGCCGGCCTGGACGCGGGCGCGGACGACTACCTGACCAAGCCGTTCGCCCTGGACGAGCTGCTGGCCCGGATCCGGGCACTGTTGCGCCGGGGCAGCCTGGCCGGGCAGGGACAACGGTTACGCCTGGCGGACCTGTCCCTCGATCCGGCTGCTCGGCGGGTGTTCCGGGGTTCCCGCGAGGTCCACCTCACCAAGACCGAGTTCGATCTGCTGGAGCTCCTGCTGGGCAACGCGCGGGCCGTGCTCCCCCGCTATCTGATCATGGATCGGATCTGGGGATATGACTTCGAGACCAGCTCCAATCCCCTCGAGGTGTACATCGGATACTTGCGCCGAAAGTTGGAGGCCTCCGGGGAGCCACGGCTCATCCACACCGTGAGAGGAGTCGGCTACGTGGCGCGCGAACCATGAGCCTGCGGTGGCGATGGGCGCTGAGCGTGGGCCTGGTGGCAGCGCTGGCCATCGGGTTGATAACGGTGGCCGCCATCCTGTCCGCCGAGCGGCAGCTGCGGGGAGCGGTCGATGCCGACCTGAGGGAACGAGCCGAGATCCTGGAACGCTGGACCGGATCGCTGCTGACCGAAGATCGGGGCCAGCTGCGAAGGCTGCTGCCGAGGGTGGTGGAGTTCGACGCGGTAGTCCAGGCGTTCGGCACCGGCGGTTCGCCCGTGTTCCGGATCGGACCGGAGGAGGTGATACCTCCGATCGAGGCGGACGACCTGTCGGTCCTCGAGGGGGAACTGAAGGAAGTGGTACGCGATGTGATGATCGGCGACGCCTCCTACCGGATGATCACCCTCGGATCGCTCAAGGCCTCCTATGGCTTGGGCTATCCGGTGGCCTTCCAGATCGCCACCGACCAGTCACGGGTGGATGCCAACTTGGCGGCTCTGGCCCGCGGGCTGGTGAGGATCGGGGCCGTCGGGGTGTTGCTGGTGGCCTTCACCGGCTGGCTCCTGGCGTCGCGGGCCGTTCGGCCCATCACCGACCTCACCCACGCCGCCGAGCGGATCGCCACTACCGAGCGGCTGGACGCCGCCGGGAGGCTCGATGAATCCTCCCCCGGGGAGATCGGACGCCTGGCGGGTGCCTTCTCGTCGATGCTGGCCTCACTGACCGCCTCCCGCCAGCAGCAGCAGCGCCTGGTCTCCGATGCGGGGCATGAGTTTCGTACCCCCATCACCGCCTTGCGGACCAACCTCGAGATACTGCGGCGGCAAGGTGGCCGGTTGGCCGAAACCCAGCGGGCCGACCTGATCGACGCCGCCCTGGCCGAGTCGAATCGCTTGGGAGATCTGTCCAACGAGCTGGTCGATCTGGCCTCCGACATCCGTCACGGCTCAGAGGAGCCCACCGAGGTCGACCTGTTCGGGCTGGCGAGCCAGGTAGCCGGCCGCTACCGCCAGATGGGTTTCGAGAACATCGCGGTCATGGGTGACGGAGCCAAGGTCACGGCTCGGGAATTGCAGCTAGAGCGAGCCCTCGGCAACCTGGTGGACAACGCCACCAAGTGGGCCACTTCGCAGGTCGAGATCGTGGTGGACGGGCGGAGAGTGATGGTGCGGGACGACGGACCGGGCATTCCGGCGGCGGACCTGCCTCACATCTTCGGGCGTTTCTACCGCTCCCACCAGGCCCGCTCCACCCCCGGATCGGGACTGGGGTTAGCCATAGTCGATCACCTGGTGAGCGCCAACGGCGGGCAGGTGTTCGCCGCCAACTCTCCCGAGGGTGGAGCGGAAGTGGGATTCGAGCTGCAGGAGTAGCGACACCCAGAGACGCGGAAACGGGTCCCGGCGGAGGCAACCGGGACCCGTCTCGGTAGGCCAGACCGGTCAGCAACCGGCCGGCATGGGTTTCAGGCGGAGGACCAGACGACTCCCGTGGCGGGCGACTCCTTACTCCATCCCTTGAACCAGCCTCGACCATGACGATGGCCGTGCCGCTTCCAGTGACCGAATCCCTTGCCGTTACCGCCGATTCCTCGCAGCTCTTCCTTGGTGAGCTCACCATCCTCGAGAGCATCCGCCAGAGGCCCCTCCGGATCCTTCAGGCGATCGGCATGAGGAAGCTGGTCGATCTCGTCGGACGTAAGCACGCCGTCCTCCCAGAACGCCTCGAGCTGTTCCCACATCGCCTTGCGCTCCTCGAGCCTCTCGGCGTGCAGTGCCTCGAGCGAGGACACGATGGCGTCAGATTGCTCCTGGGTGATGGTGCCATCCTCCACTAGGGCGGCTAGCGCCGACGACAGAGCATGTTGCTTGCGCTCGGCCCACCCATCGTGCTCGGACTTGGAGCCCTCGGTTCCGCTCTCCTTCGTACCTGTGAATGCCAGTGCACCGGCCGCTACCGCCAACACCAGGGCGGCAGCCAGCGGAATGACTAGCTTGCGCATACTTTCTCCTTCCATGCGCTAATGCTAAAAGGAGCTTGGAACACCAGCCTGTGGAGGGGCTGAAAAGAACCTGAGAGGCTGATGAGAGTTGCCTCTCAGAGGTCGAAAGGCGTGTCCGTGAACAGGTCGCTTACTTTGGGGGTGCGCCGGGAAGGTGCTGATCTCTCCAGACCGAGGCGGGTGCGTACGGCGGCGTAGCCGCCCGCCTCGAGCTCGGCCGCCAGCTCGGGGCCGCCCGAGTCCACGATCCGCCCTCCGATCATGACGTGGATCCGGTCGGGTTCGACATAGTCGAGGATGCGGCTGTAGTGGGTGATCATCAGGACCGCCAGATCCGCGCCGCGCATTTCCGCCACCGCCTCCGCCACCTGGCGGACCGTGTCGATGTCCAGACCCGAGTCGATCTCGTCCAGCACCATCACCTTGGGCTCGAGCACCGCCATCTGGAAGATCTCCGAGCGCTTCTTCTCGCCGCCTGACAGATCACCGTTGACCGCTCGGGCTAGGAAGGGCTCAATCGCGAACCTCCGGGCTTCCTCGCCGATGCGAGCGGTGGCCCGATCGGAGAACCTTCCCATGGCCGCGGACGCCTCTTCCATGAAGGTCGACAGTTCCAGACCTGGTATCTCCACCGGATACTGGAAACCTTGCAGGAGACCCGCCCTGGCCCGCTCGTCCACCGCCAGATCCTCGATCGGCACACCGTCGACCGCCACCGCACCTGACACCCGGTAGCCGGGCTTGCCGGCCAGCGCATGACAGAGGGTCGACTTCCCGGAACCGTTGGGACCCATGATGGCGTGGACCTCACCGAAGGGGACCAGCAGATCCACACCATGGAGGATGTCGAGCTCGCCGATCGAGGCCCGCAGACCTTCCACTTGCAAGGCGGCGCCGGTCATGTCTCCTCCGCCCCCGGATCTACCCGCACCATTACTACCCCCTCGTCGACCCGCACGGTATAGGTAGGAACCGGGCGGGTCGCGGGCAGGGAACCCGGCCGACCGGTCCGCACGTCGAACTCCGACCCATGTCTAGGACACTCCACGTCGTAGTCGAACAGCTCACCCTCGGCCAGTGAAGCCTCGGCATGGCTGCACCGGTCGCCGATGGCGTAGAAGTCGTTCCCGATCCGGAAGAGGGCCAACCGATACCCGCCTGCCTCGATTCTGGTGCCGCCCTGGGGGAAGGAGGCGGCCTGGCCCACTGTGATCCAATCCATCAGGACCCGGCCCGTCTTCGCTGGGCGGCCGCGAACTTGGCAGCCACCGCCGTCCTGGAGGGATCGGCCAGGCGCGAGACGGACAGCTTGGAGAGGATCTCGTCGAAGAAACCACGCATCAGCAGCCGCTCGGCCGTGTCTTTGGGAAGACCGCGGGACATCAGGTAGTAGAGCTGCTCCTCGTCCAGCGGTCCCGAGGAAGAGCCGTGACCGCATTGCAGGTCGTCGGTCAGGATCTCCAGGTTGGGAACCGAGTGCACCTTTGCCCGGTCCGAGAGCACCAGATTTCGATTGGTCTCGAAGGCGGAGGTCCCAGCTGCCGAGTTCTCTATGCGCATCAGCCCGGTCCACACCGCTTCTGCCCTCCCGGCCACCGCCCCCTTGAGAAAGATGTCGGATGAGGTGCGCGGGCCCTGGTGGTTCACGTAGATGCGGTAGTCGAGCACCTGGCGTTGATCCCCGAAATAGATACCGCCCATCCGGGTGGACGATCCCTGGCCGGCCAGCGAGATCTCCAGCCGCTGGCGGGCATAGCGGCCTCCCAGACCTATCTCATCGATCCGCACCGTGGCATCGCGGCCAGCCGTGTAGTGATGATGAGCTACCAATCGGGCGTTACCTCCCATGTGCTGCACCACGGTGACCGCCAGGTGCGCCCCGTCACCGGCGAACACCTCCATCACCGGCGCGGCCAGCAGCCGGGCTCCGGGTGCGGACCTGTAAACCACCACCACCCGTCCTTCGGAACCCGCCTCTCCGATGATGGTGAGGTGGGGATAACTGGCCGTCTCGCTAGCGACCGCTTGCACATCGATCACCACCGGCGAGCGCACCGCCCGGCCGGCAGGCAGCACGACCGCTCCTCCGGGAGGCGAAAACGCATGATTGGCCGCGCTGAAGATATCCAGCTCGGGGGACACCAGGGTTCGGTACCGGGGGACGATCACCTCCGGCCGCAGGTCCGCTACACCGGCCACCTCCGCCTCATCACCCTCGGTGGCTACCACCGTGCCGTCGATCATCGACATCTGGCCGCTCGGGTTGTCCATCATCTCGAGATACTCGTCCCTTCCCAGCCCCGACGACGGGGCGCCGGCCGGCTGGAACTCTTCGAGGACGAAGTCAAGCTCCACGTACTTCCAATCCTCTGCCGAGTGTTCGGGCATGCGGGAGAGGGATAACGCCTCCCGCCCGTGGCGGCGTGGTGCATCGATCCACGCCGGGGCATGGTCGATCCGGGATGTGGTTGGGGACGGCATCAGTCCGGGCATTGGCCCGACTCCTCCACAGGACAGCGGGGTGGATGGTATAGGAACGGTGATCGTATCGAACCAGGTACGTAAGTGCGAAAACGGCTGCGTCGCCGGATCGTTCGAGCGGCTGTGGTCCCCGGGCTCCTCACCCCTGGCCGATCAGCTCCTTCGTCCTGGAGAACACGTCGTCCAGCATCTCCTCCGTCAGCCTTCCCGTGAAGGTGTTCTGCTGGGATGGGTGGTAGCAGCCGAGAAGAACCGGCGCATCCGGACCGAGATGCACTTCCACACCGTGGCCGAAGCGTGGTCGAGGCCGGGGCACCTCCCAACCCCGCCGCAGACCCAACCGCAGCGTCTGGTCGAAGGCCATCCCGCCCAGGGCCACGATCACCCGCTTTCTCCGGCACAGATCCAGCTCCCGGTCGATCCACCTGGAGCAGGTGTGGCGCTCGGCGGGCGTCGGGCGGTTACGGGGCGGGACGCACCTGACGATGGCGGTGATGGCAGCATCGTGGAGCTCGAATCCGTCGTTCCGTCTAACGGCCTCCGGGCGGTTGGCGTAACCCGCTCGATGGAGTGCGCGAAAGAGCCACTCACCCGAGCGATCCCCGGTGAACATCCGCCCGGTCCGGTTGGACCCGTGCGCACCGGGCGCTAGCCCGATGATCAGCAGGCGGGCATCGGGACGCCCGAGCATCGGAACCGGACGAGCCCAGTACTCCTCGTCGCGATAGGCGGCCCGCTTGGTGGTCGCCACCTCCTCCCGCCAGGCCACCAGTCTCGGGCATCGCCGGCAACCGACCAGCGCCCCTTGGAGGCGGTCGAAGTCCTGGTCGCTCATCCGGTGGAACCAGTTCCGCCCGCCGCGGCGGGCTCGGCGTCGAGCGCCTCCAGCTGGAAACGGCTCCGGGCGTTCCACAGCATCCACCCGGAAGCTCCGCTCGCCTCGGCTGCTCGGATTCCCTCCCGTACCTGGGCGGGGTTGTAGTAGAAGTCCTGCAACCAGGGGCGCACGATGGCCGATCCTTGCCGCCGCCCCAGATCCAGGGCATCCTCCAGTGCGCCGGCCACCACCTCACCCGGATGATCGTTGGGTTTGTCGAACCCGAACCATCCTCTCGAATAGTGGCTCGGATAGACCATCGGCGAGAGCACATCCACCACCTCGGTCAGCGCGCCGTACTCTTGGCCGATCCCCCCATCCCCGCGCACGGTGGTGATGAACCCGAAGATGTCAGCGCCAGTCACACATCCGAGGGGATGCAGTCGATCGGCCGCTTCCCGAAGGAACCCGGTAATCGTCTCCACCCGCACCTCCTCCGACGAACCTCCGTCGAAGCGGGTCGTCTCGTGGGGGAAACCATCGGGGAAGCGCACGTAGTCGAACTGGATCTCGTCGAAGCCGGCGGCGCATACCTCCTCCGCCAAGTGCAGCGCGTAGGCCCGGGCATAGGGATCGGTGGGGTCTAGGAAGTACTGGTCGTTTTTGTTATATGGCCCGCCGGTGGTCGTGTCATAGATCGCTAGGTCCACCTGGCCGCGGGCGGCGATCGGGTCCTGGAACGTCACGATCCGGGCGATCTTATAGAGTTGGTGGCGGTCCATGTCGGCGACCACCCGGTCCAGATCGATGAGCGGATCCACCGCCCCCACCTGGTTGGCCAGGGGAACCTCGCTGGGATAGAAAACCCGGCCGGACTCGTCCTTGGCATCGATCACGAAGGCGTTCACTACCGTGTCATCGGCTACTTGGAGCAGGTCCTGCCACTGCTGGGGATCGATGTAGACGAATTGGCCGATGTGCAGGCCCCGGACGAACCGTGGCTCCAGCTCGATCTCGGTCATCAGCGTCAGGCCGTCCCAGAAGAACTCGGTGTCCTGCCACCCCGGTCGGGTGACCGTGATAGTGCCGGCCGACGCCCGGCTGATCTCGAACCGGCCCGACTGGTCGGTGACCGCCACGGCATCCCCCAAGGACACCTGGGCCGCCGCCACCCCGAATTGGTCCCTGTCGACCACCGATCCCCGGAGGACAGCCGGCCGCAGCACCAGCTCGAGCGGTTCCTCCTGGTGTTCCTCCACCGCGACGGCCGCAGGAAAGAACCCTTCCGACCGCACCGTGACCGTGATCGGCTCCCCCGCCCAGCGGAACCGCACCTGGCCTGCCTCGTCACTGGTCATGAGAATTTCGCTAGCCGTGGCCTGGGCCCCGATCAGCGGGTCTCCCCGGTCATCGAGAATCTGGATCGCGACCATGCCAGTGGCGCCGGGAGGCGGGACCGGTGCCTCCCCGACCACCACCACCCCCTGGGCCATGCAGGCCGCCAGCAAGATCCCCGCCAGGATGGTGGCGGCCGCCTGGCCCATCCTGAGCAGACCGCCCCGGCTCCGGACCGGGACTACGCTCCGCTGGCGATGGGTGGCTATGGGCATGGAATAGGAATCGTAGCGATCCTCCGCGGCACCGGACTTGGACCGCTCGGACTGCGGAGGCCGGCCGGATTGCTGCCCTCGAATCGCCGGCCATATTGCCAAATCCGGCTTGGGATGATACGTTGCCTAGCTTTAAGCGGACGCTGAGGAGTAGATGAGGAGTAGGGGCGTGAAGTGGTAGCTCGGGAGGCGGTGGCCTCGACCGATGCGGTGGGAATGTACCTCGAGGGGGTATCGGTCCACTCCCTGCTAACGGCCGAGGAAGAGATCCATCTGGCCCGCACCATGGAGCTGGGCCTGGAAGCCGAGCTCGAACTCGACACCACCAACCATCTTCCGCCTGCCAAGGTCCGGCGACTCACGAGGCTGGTCAGGGAGGGTGAGGAGGCCAAGAAGATCTTCGTCAGCTCCAACCTGCGACTGGTCATCTCGATCGCCAAACGCTATTCAGGGCGAGGGCTCGACCTACTGGACCTCATTCAGGAAGGAAACCTCGGTCTGATCAGGGCCGTCGAGAAATACGACTGGCGCAAGGGTTTCAAGTTCTCGACCTACGCCACCTGGTGGATCCGCCAGGCAATCACTCGGGGCCTCGGTAACCAGGCCCGCACCATCCGCTTGCCGGTACATATGGTGGACATCGTAAGGACCGTCAAGGAGACCGCCCGCACCCTCAACGAGGAGATGGGTCGGCGTCCGACCCGCAACGAGATAGCCGAGACCAGCGGGCTGGACATCGACCGGGTCCACCTCGCCCTCGACGCCCCTACCAGCACCACCTCCCTCGATCGCCCGGTCGGCCAGGATGGGGACGCGGTGCTCGGCGACTTCGTGGAGGACGCCAAAGCACCCGACCCGTTCGTCCAAGCCGCCATCTCCATGCGTCGACTCCAGATCGACCAAGCCCTGAACGTCCTGGACTTGAACGAGCGGGCCGTGATAGTCGCCCGGTACGGGTTGGGCGGGAAGGAAGCGAACACCCTCACCGCGATCGGAGCCAAGATGGGGCTAACCCGCGAGCACGTCCGCCAGATCGAGCGGAGGGCGCTCTCCAAGCTCCGGCATCCGTCCTTCTCGGTGGGTCTTAGATACCTGCTGGAAATCTAGGTTCTGCTCCCCCTCACTTCGGAGGGGGAGGTCGGTTATCCGACTGCGCCCGCCTCTGCCATGTTCAGCTCGATGAGCCGGTTCATCTCCACCGCATACTCCATCGGGAGTTCCTTGACGATCGGCTCGATGAAACCGGCCACCACCATCGAGGTGGCTTCGTCCTCGGTTAGGCCGCGGCTCATCAGGTAGAAGAGCTGCTCCTCGCCCACCTTGGACACGGTGGCCTCGTGACCGATCTCGGTGTCGGCCTCCTCGATCTCCATATAGGGATAGGTGTCCGATCTGCTGTCCTCGTCGAGGATCAGAGCGTCGCACCGCACGAAGGACTTGGCGGACTCGGCACCCGGCTCCACCCGTACCAACCCGCGATAACCGGCCCGGCCGCCGCCCTTGGTGATGGACTTGGAAAGGATGGTCGAGGTGGTGTTGGGAGCGGCATGCACCATCTTGGCACCGGTGTCCTGATGCTGGCCCGAGCCGGCGAACGCGATCGACAGCACCTCGCCGTGGGCCCCCGGCTCCATCAACCACACCGCCGGGTATTTCATGGTTAGCTTGGACCCCAGGTTGCCGTCCACCCATTCCATGGTGGCGTCCGCGTAGGCGGC
The DNA here is from genome assembly GCA_965200835.1 of Acidimicrobiia bacterium. GTDB lineage: Bacteria > Actinomycetota > Acidimicrobiia > Spongiisociales > Spongiisociaceae > JAPPFW01. The sequence goes on along the minus strand of OZ241390.1, from coordinate 1,959,485 downwards.
TGCCCGCTTGGTGACCAGGTTGTACACGTTGTTGGACCAGTTCTGGATGGTGGTGTAGCGGCACCTGCCTCCCCGCTTGACCACGATCTCGACCACCGCGGAGTGAAGCGAGTCGGTGGTGTATACCGGCGCGCTGCAACCCTCGACGTAGTGGCAGAACGCACCCTCGTCGACGATTATCAGCGTCCGCTCGAACTGGCCCATATTCTCGGAATTGATCCGGAAGTACGCCTGCAAGGGCTGGTCGACATGGACACCGGGAGGTACGTAGATGAAGGACCCGCCCGACCAGACGGCCGAGTTGAGCGCCGCGAACTTGTTGTCGTTGGGCGGGATGACGGTGCCGAAGTGCTCCCGCACCAGCTCGGGATGGTCCCGGACCGCCGAATCCATATCCATGAACAGGACTCCGAGGCTTTCCAGATCCTCCCGGTTGCGGTGGTAGACGACCTCCGATTCGTACTGGGCGGTCACCCCGGCCAGGAACTTGCGCTCCGCCTCAGGGATGCCCAGCCGCTCGTAGGTGTCCTTGATGGACTCGGGCACCATGTCCCAGTCTTTCGCCTGCTCCTCGGCCGGCTTGACGTAGTAGTAGATGTCATCGAAGTCGATCTCGTCGAGCAGCCCACCACCACCCCAGGTGGGTATCGGTCTCCGGAGAAAACGCTTATACGCCTTGAGGCGGAAGTTCAGCATCCACTGGGGTTCGCCCTTCAGGAACGACATCTCGCGGATGATCTCCTCCGAGAGGCCCTTCTCCGGCTTGAAGACGTAATCGTCCTCCGGATCGCTCCAACCGAGCTTGTACGCGCCAAGATCGATGTCAACCGTGGTAGTCATATGATGCTCCAAAACTCTCCGCTGACCCGCTGACCTGTGGTGATCACCACACTGCCGCTGGTCTTCTCCGATCATACCAGGTCGCGTGCCGAGCCAAGCAGAACCTCGCTCGATCGGTGCTCAGTTCACCGAGCCGCCACGCCGTGATAACTTGTCCGGATGCCGGTGATCGTAATAGGCGCCGATACCGCGGTGGGCGAAGCGGTGATCACCACCCTGCTGCCGACGGCGGCGGAAGTACGGGCCTTCATCTCTCGGGAGGCAAGCGCCGCCGCGCTCAGGGCGAGAGGCGTGAAGGTAGCGTGTGGCGATGTCTCCGATCACTCACACGTAGAGGCGGCCGCCCTCAACTGTTTCTGCGCCATCCTGGTGACCGAAGCGGCCGATGACGGGCGGGCGCGGGAGTTCGCGCCCGATGCACGAACGGTCCTCCAAGGTTGGGCGACAGCTATCCGGAGAGCCGGCTTGCGCAGAGCGATCTGGGTGAGCAGTGCAGAGAGACAGGCACCCTTCCCCGACTCCGTACCCGAAGTGGCGACCGTGACGGTCGGAGATGACATTAGGTCCGCGGCGGACCGGATTGCCCACCTCGAGGAGCTGGCCGAACTTCCCCATACCCCCGGGGACGGATGGTAACTAACCGAAACCTCACCCTCGTGCTTCAGGACGATGAGGCCGAAGCAGCGCAATCCGGCCGAGTTGCAAGCCCCCTCAGCCGCTCAGTGGCCTGCCCTCAGAACCTCGCCCAGCGCCGAGGGAGCATCGACGTGTGTGCTGGCATGGGCGGCCACCCTGATGCACCCGTGTCGCTCGGTCAGCACGAAACCGGCTGCGGTAAGGCGCCGGTATACCTCGACCGAGGACTCGCCAGCCGGCCGGAAACTGATGATGCCGCTCCGCTCCGAGTCGTCCAGCCGGGAGGTCACTATCTCCGCGCCCGCTCGGCGGGCCTGCTCCTCGACTGCCCTGGATCGGGCAATCGTCACCGCTGCCACTTCGGCCATCGGCGCCAACCGGAGTGCCTCCAGGGACCCGCGCAGTGCGCCCACTGCGGTGAAGGCCGGGCTACCCATCGTGAACCGCCGAGCGTTGTCGAGTGCCGGATGAGGTAGGGCCGACCCGGTGTCGAACGGATCCTGGACTCCCAGCCAGCCACCCAAGGTAGGTGGCAGCCGTTCGAGGGCCCGGTCGGACACCGCCATCACGGCTGCCCCTCCCCCTGCTCGCAACCATTTGTGGCTCCCCGCGACCAGAACATCGGCATGTTCCATAGTGATGTCCATCGCTCCCAGACCCTGGACGGCATCCACCACCAGCAGGGCGTCGCCGGTGGCGTCACGAATGGCCGCGAGGTCGCACCGGAAGCCGGTGTGATAGTCGACCTGGCTCACCGACACCGCCACAGTCGAGGCGTCCACCGCCCCGGCGATCAGGTCAGCGGTCAGCCGACCCCCGGGCGCGTCGATGATCCTCGGACGGATCCGGCCAGCGTCGCCCGCCCGGACCCACGGATAGAGGTTGGCGGCGAACTCGGCCCTGGGAACGACCACCGAACCGCCGCCGAGGCCGAAGGCGACTGCGAACAGACCGGCCGAGGTGCTGGGCAGGATGGCGACCCGCTCGGCAGTGGTGCCCAGCCGGTCAGCCAGCAGGTCTGAGGTGACTTCCAGTTGGGCCATGACCAGGGGAACGATCTTCCCGTACTCTCCGGACATTCCGACCGCCATCTCCGTCAGACCTGCTCTGGCCGGGATGGACATCGCTCCGATGGCGGCAAAGTCCAGGAAGCCGAAGGGCTCGTCGTACTGTTCGAGAAACTCGGGCGCAAGAGACATCGGCCGGAGATTACCCCGTCCCTCCAAGCGGTCCGCCGCCACCAGTCATCAGAAGAGCATCTATCGTTCTCGCAATCCCCAACTGCTAACGGCCCGACCCGCCTATGCCGAGTTTGCCGGGCCGTAGCTAGGTCAGGAGCAAAGAGTGGCAGACCTTCCCGCTTCCACCGCGGTAGCCATCATCGGCGGTGGGGTGATGGGTGCCAGCACCGCCTACCACCTGGCTTCGGCGGGGTTCGACGTGACCTTGATCGAGCGGGACACCATCGGATCGGGCTCCACCAGCAAGGCAGCGGGGGGATTCAGGGCCCAGTTCTTCGACGATCTCAACATCCGGATGGGACTGGAGAACATCCGCCGGCTCGTCGGCTTCGAGGCCGAGTTCGGCACCAGCATCGGCCTGCGGCAATGGGGCTACCTGTTCTTACTGAAGGACAACGAGGTCGGCCCCTTCCGGCGGGCGGTCGAGCTGCAACGGTCCCTGGGCGTGCCGACCGAGTTCCTGGACACCGAAGCCGTTCGGGAGATGGTGCCGGGAGTCCGCACCCACGACCTGGCCGGAGCCACCTTCTGCCCCCTGGACGGTTTCTGCACTCCGGAGGCGGTCGCCTACGGGTACGCCCGAGCGGCTGCTCGCCACGGCGCAGTGATCGTGCAGGGCTGCGAGGTGATCGAAATCATGGTCGTGGGAAGTCGAATCGAGGGGGTCAAGACCACGGACGGGGTCCTGGCGACCGGCGAAGTGGTGTTGGCGGCGGGAGTGTGGAGTCCCGGACTGGCTGAGCCGCTCGGGATCGAGCTGCCCGTGCGGCGGGAGAAGCGCCACATGTGGCTGACCAGAGGCCCCGATCCTTTTCCCTCGCAGTTTCCGCTGGTGATCGACTTCGCCACCGGATTCCACTTTCTGAGGGAGGCCGAAGGTCTGGCCATGGGTGGCCGGGAACAGACCCTCGAGGAGCTGGCCCCGATCGTCCTCAACCGCGCCCCCGCCCTACTAGATTCGGAAACCACGCACGGGTGGTGGGGGTATTACGGGATGAGCCCCGATCACAATGCCATGGTCGGCACCGCCGAGGGAATCGAGCGACTCCACTACGCCACCGGCTTCAGCGGACACGGATTCCAGCAGGGTCCGGTCGTGGGGGAACATCTCGCCCAGCTGGTCATGGCATCGACCCCTACCTTCGATCTGTCCCGTTTCGACGCCCGCCGGTTCCTGACCGGCGAGATAGTCCCGGAGGGGGCGATCGTCTGATGACCACCTTGGTGCTGAGCGACAGGGACAGAGCAGGCTTGGACGGCGAGGGAGGCCCGGCCCTGGCCATGGCCATGCGCCTGCTGGTCGGGCTGGCCCGAGCCACTGATGCCCGCCGGATGATCGACATCTCCAGCGCCCACATCGACGGCACTCTGTATCTGGGACGGTCCAGTCTCGACTACGCCAGCCGCCTCCGCGACCTGGGCGGCCGGGTGCGGGTGCCGACCACCCTCAACGTCGCCTCTCTGGACCTGCTGCACCCCGACCTAGTGGCCGAGGACGACCGGACCCGGCGGGCCGCCCGCCAGACCATGCAGGCGTACGTCGACATGGGCGGGCAGGCCACCTGGACCTGCGCTCCCTACCAGCTGCCGGAGCGGCCCGGTTTTGGAGATCGGGTGGCCTGGGGTGAGTCCAACGCCATCGTGTTCGCCAACTCGGTCCTCGGGGCTCGCACCCCCCGGTTCGGTGACTTTGTGGACATAGCTGCGGCCATCGCCGGTCGGGCACCCGAGTTCGGCCTCTACCTGGACAGGAACCGGCAAGCCACCGTGTGCTTCGACGTTTCCGCCATTTGCGAGCGGGCCAAGGCCGAGGAACAGTTCTTTGCGGTGCTGGGGTTTCTCATCGGATCCGAAGCGGGAACCGAAGTTCCGGTCATCACCGGGCTGGGCGCCGTTACCGAGGATCAGATGAAGGTGCTGGGCGCCGCGGCTGCCTCCTCGGGGAGCGTCGGGATGATCCACGTGGTGGGAGTCACCCCGGAAGCCCCTACCCTCGCCCAGGCTACCGGCGGCCGGAGCCCCCGGGTCATCGAGGTGACCCCCGGAGCTCTAGACTCCTCCTACCGGAGCCTGTCGGGCGATCCGGCGGCCCCCCTGGCCACGGTCAACCTGGGCACCCCCCATTACTCGGCCGCCCAGATCCACCGCCTTCGGCGCCTGCTCGACGGGCGATCCACACACGAGCGGGTCACTCTGTACGTCAACACCGGCCGCCACGTCCTGCAATCGGCGCCGGATGTGGAGGAACTCGAAGCGCTCGGGGTGGTGTTCGTCACCGACACCTGCACCTACGTCACTCCCATCATCCGGGACCGCACCGGCGCCGCCATGACCGACTCGGCCAAGTGGGCCTACTACGCCCCGGGCAACCTGGGGTTGGACGTGGTGTTCGGCTCCACCTCCGACTGTGTCGAGTCGGGGGTGGCCGGCCGGGTAGTCAGAGAGCAGCCACCCTGGTGAGATTGTTGGTGAAAGGCACCCCGATCGTGGCGGGATCGGCCCGAGGACCCGGGATGCTGCTGGATGAACCGCTGAGCTGGTGGGGAGGTATCGATCCAGCCACCGGCACAGTTATCGACCGCCACCATCCCCAGGCCGGCCAATCCACCTCGGGACGGATCCTCATCCTCCCCCACGGCCGGGGATCCTCGGGCGGTTCCGCAATCATCGCCGAGTCGCTACGAGCCGGAACCGGACCCGCCGGTTTAATCCTGCAAGAGGTCGACCCGATCCTGGTGGTCGGGGTGCTGGTAGCGGCCGAGCTGTACCCGGAGCATCACTGCCCGCTGATCGTGGTGGATCGCGGCTATGGACAACTGGCCGACGGCTTGCCCACCCGCATCGACCCTGATGGCACGATCCACCAGCGGGGCTAGGGACTACCGAGACGGCGCGCCTGCCAAAGTCGGCACCGCTCGGCCGGACATAGATTTCGATCGGCCGGTATAATTTCTCACTTCCCGCCCGGGCCAATCCATCAGTGGGCCGGACGGGACGAACAGGCAATTCGATCTTGCACCGTAACTGAGTGCCATCATGGGAGGAGGTCCTATGAAGAGATTCCGTTTGGCAGCGCTAGCCGCTGCCCTGATGCTGGTGTTCGCGGCCTGCGGAGGTGACGATTCCACCCCCGAACCGGCCGCCGACGCCGAGGCCACGACCACCCAAGCCGCCGCCGAAGAACCGACCACGGTGGCCGTCACGCCCACGCAGGGCATGGATCTGACCTTCCACATGGTCACCCACTCGGACGATGGCGTGTTCTGGTCCGTCGTGAAGAAGGGCGCTCAGGACGCCGCCGATGCCCTCGGGGTGGAGATGGTCTGGAGTCCTTCCAGCAACGATCCCGAGAAGCAGGTCCAGGACATGCAGGCCGCGGTCGCCTCGGGCTCCAACGGCATCGGTGTTTCGCTGGCCAACCCCGAAGCACTCGGCCCGGAGGTCCAGGCTGCGGTAGCCGCCGGGATCCCCGTCATAACGCTCAACTCGGGCTCCAACCAGTTCAAGGAGCTGGGTGCGGTGACCCATGTGGGTCAGACCGAGGTCGTGGCCGGAGAGGGTGCCGGAGAGTTCTTCAACGATCTCGGCGCCGGCAAGGTGCTCTGTGCCCAGCAGGAGCAGGGCAACATCGGTCTCGAGGAGCGCTGCCAGGGGCTGGAAGCCACCTTCAACGGTGAGGTAGTGACCCAGTTCATCGGTCTCGACGCAGAGCCTGAGACCCAGATCAACACCATCGCCGCGGCTCTCCAGGCAGACGCCGATATCGATGCCGTGCTCGGTGTGGGTCCGAACGTGGCCGTCCGGGCGGTCGAGGCCGGAACTGCCGCCGGACGTGACCTCTACATCGGTGGTTTCGACATCTCAGGCGACCTGATCGCGGCTATCGAAGCCGGCGATATCGACTTCACCGTCGATCAGCAGCAGTACCTGCAGGGATACCTGACCATCGTGTTCCTCTACCTGAACGCCACGAACCTGAACACCGTGGGTGGTGGGCTCCCGGTCCTGACCGGACCCGGTTTCGTCACCACCGACAATGTCCAACAGGTGAAGGCGCTCGTCGATCAGGGGACGCGCTAGGAACCGGATCACCTAACCAGAAACGTCAAGAAGGGGCTCGCTACCGGGCCCCTTCTTCCTATCCCGAGCGAGTTACCGAGCAACCAGAACGGTGACCAAGAAATCAGCCGTATCAGGGCGGCGGCGGGGATGAGGCATCCCCTAAAATGCCGGTTCTGTCGGCTTAGGAAAGGAGGACGGCTCGTATGGACCTCTATCTGAAAGGTGACCACCGTGGCTACCGATGAACGCCTGGCGTATCGGGGCCCTGTCCAGCGGTTACTGACCCGCCCCGAGATCGGAGCGCTGGTAGGTACCGGCGCTATCTGGCTGTTCTTCTGGTCGGTCAGCGATGTGTTCGGTACCACCGCCGGAACCAACAATTACCTGGACGTCGCCACCTCGCTCGGCATCATGGCCATTGCGGTAGCCCTGCTCATGATCGGTGGCGAGTTCGACCTCTCGTCAGGAGCCATGACCGGAGCTACCGGGATGCTGGTGGTCCTACTGGTGAAGGACACGGGCGAGCTCGGTGGACTGGGACTTCCGCTCACGGTGGCGATTCCCATCACCTTCCTGTTCGCCTTGGGAATCGGGTGGGTGAACGGAACGCTGGTTGAGAGAACCGGGTTACCCAGTTTCATCGTCACCCTAGGTACCTTCTTCGTGCTGAGAGGGGCCAAGCTGGGCTTCTCCAAGCTGTTCGTCGACAAGGTGATCGTCGAAGGATTGGACGATGCCCCTGACTACGGCTTCTGGTCGAACATCTTCGGGGGAGTCTGGATCCGGAACGACCACCTATGGGACTCCTTCCTGGGTGGCCGGGACATGGTATTCGGGGTATTGGCCCTGCTTGGTCTGGGAGCCCTGGTGCTCGGAATGATGGAGCTGAGCCTGGTTAGACGAGGTGACCAGGGAGGGTCCAGCCCGACCGGGATGATCGTGGTAACGCTGGTCGGCGTGGCAGCTGCGGTAGTCGGCATCGTCACCCTGACTGCTACCGATGGAGTACAAGCCAATTGGCTCTGGTCCATCGTGATGATCGTTGGAGCACTGGTGGCGATCTATGGATACTCGTCCTGGCGCTTCCAACCCAGCTCGGCACAAAGAGGCGGGTTTGCGATCAGCCGTGAGGTGGGACGGCGAGCGGGGATCGGGCTAGCCCTGATCGCTTTGGGAGCGATACTCGGCGTCGTCCTCGATTCATCGGACACCACCGTGCTCGGGCTGCTGCTCACCGTCCAGGGGCTGAGAGCAATCCTGTTCGGTGGACTGGTGATAATCGGGACCCTCATGCTCCTCAATGCGGCCCGCCGCGCGGCCGAGACACCCACCGTCCAGTTCGCCCTAACGGCGCTGGCAGGGATTTCGGTGGCAGTGGTCGGGTTCATCATCCAGGCCGAAGCCGTGTCGAGGAAGTACCGCGCCGAGTTCTTCGCCTGGATAATGGCCGCCGCCGTCATCCTGCTGATCGTCGGTATGGTGCAGCTGCTGTTCGACCAGCGGAGGCAAGCCGATGCCAAGGCTGACCGGCTGGGAACTTCCCTGTCGATAGCCGGCGTGCTGCTGGTAGTAGTAGCCATCGCGATCAAACTCCTGTGGGCCACCGCTGCCGAGCTGGAAGCATCACGAGCCCTGATCACCTATCGGGTCTCGATCCTGTACTTCTTCGCCTTCGCAGCCTTCGCCACCTGGCTGCTGATGCGCACCAAGTTCGGGAGCTGGACATTCGCAGTGGGAGGCAGCAAGAACGCCTCCCGCCAGGTGGGTGTACCGGCAGCCCGCACGAAGACCCAGCTGTTCATGGTCGTGTCAGGAGCAGCCTGGCTGGTCGGCACTCTGATCGCCTTCCGTCTCAACTCGGTACAGGCAAACGTCGGGGACGGCCAGGAGTTCTTCTACATCATCGCGGCGGTGGTGGGCGGTAACCTGCTGACGGGCGGTTACGGCTCGGCGGCCGGCGCAGCGATCGGCGCATTGATAATGGCCATGTCCTTCCAGGGAATCCCGTTCGCCGGTTGGAACTCCGACTGGAGGTTCCTGTTCGTCGGCGTGATCCTGCTGCTGGCGGTCATGGTCAACAACTATGTCCGCGGAAAGGCGGAGAAATCCAAATGAGCGAACCTGCACTTCTCGAGATCGAGGGAATCTCAAAGTTCTACGGAAACATCATCGCCCTGCGGAACATCACCACATCGGTAAGGGCAGGCGAGGTGACCTGCGTGCTGGGCGACAACGGAGCCGGCAAGTCGACCTTCATCAAGATCCTGGCCGGCGCCCACAAGCAGAGCGAGGGCCGGTTGTTCGTGGAGGGCGACGAAGTGGACTTCGATTCGCCCCGGGACGCATTGGCCCGCGGTATCGCCACCGTGTACCAGGACCTGGCAGTGGTCCCGCTCATGTCTGTGTGGCGCAACTTCTTCCTGGGTGCCGAGCCCACCAAGTGGGGGCCCCTCAAGATCATCGACCGGGAGAAGGCGGCCTCCATCGCCAAGGCCGAGCTGGCCAAGATGGGCATCGACATCCGGGACACCGAGCAACCGGTGGGCACCCTCTCCGGCGGTGAGCGGCAGTCGGTGGCCATCGCCCGGGCGGCGTACTTCGGCGCCAAGGTGCTGATCCTCGATGAGCCCACGTCGGCCCTCGGTGTGAAGCAGTCCGGAGTGGTGCTTCGCTACATCGTGGAGGCCCGGAACCGGGGTCTGGGGGTGATTTTCATCACCCACAACCCCCACCACGCCTACCCGGTGGGCGATCGTTTCATGATCCTCAACCGGGGCCAGTCACTGGGCGACTACGCCAAGGAGGAGCTCACCCAGAGCGAGCTCACCCAGCTGATGGCCGGTGGTGCCGACCTGGCCACACTGCAACACGAGCTCAGCAAAGCGGTGGCCGAGGGCGGCTAGACCCGCTTGGTAATGACCCCAACCGTTTCGGTGGGACCGCCCGGGGAGCTTCTCCCGGGCGGTCCCCCGGACCAGCTGGAGCTGATCACGGTGGGAAGGGTCAGTGTCGACTTGTACGCCGAGCAGGTGGGGCAGCCGATCAGATCGGTAGCCACCTTCCGCAAGTCGATCGGGGGGACGGCCACCAATGTGGCGGTAGCGGCCGCCCGGCTGGGCGTCCGGTCCGCGGTGGTCACCAGGGTCGGTGACGACCGGTTCGGCGACTATGTCCGCCATGCTCTCGAGCACACCTTCGGCGTCGATACCCGCTTCGTGGGAGTCGATGCCACCCTCAAGACCCCGCTGGCGTTCGCCGAGCTCAACCCCCCAGAGGATCCGGCCATCTTCTTCTATCGGGAGCCCCGCGCCCCTGACATGGACCTGAGGGTGGAGGACCTGGACCTGGAGGCACTTTCGACGGCACCGATCCTGTGGATCCCGGCTTCGCGCCTCTCCGACGAGCCGAGCCGCTCCACCACCCGAGAGGTGTTACGACACCGCGCCCACCGGCGGGACGTCATCCTGGATCTGGACTGGCGACCGATGTTCTGGAGCTCCGAAAGAGAGGCCGCCAGGGAGATCGGTGGGATCCTGGAGTGGGCAACCATCATCATCGGCAACCGGGAGGAGTGCCGGATCGCGGTAGGTACCGCTGATCCAGAGCGGGCCGCCGATCGGATCCTGGCGTGGGGATCCCGAGCCGCGCTGATCAAGCTAGGAGGTGACGGGGTACTGATGGCTACGGCCGAGGGAGAGCGGACCCTGATCCCCCCGTTCCCGGTGAAGGTGGTGTGCGGGCTGGGCGCCGGGGACGCATTCGGGGGAGCATTCTGTTTCGGGCTCCTGTCGGGCATGACCGTTGCGGAGAGCGCCCGTCACGGCAACGCAGCGGGTGCCATCGTGGCCTCTCGACTGATGTGTGCCGACGACATGCCCACCCTCGCCGAGATCGAGCACCTGCTCGAGGCCCAGAAGCGGTAATACCCTTCCGCTGGGCCGGTGACCTCTGTCAGAGGATGGATCTGCTCGACCGGCCACCGAAGAGAAGGAACGAAGGGGCAATCATGGACGATCTCCGTATAGCAATCCTCGGAACGGGCCGGATCGGCTCGATGCACGCCCGGTTGCTCCATCATCGGGTTGCCGGAATCCAGGTAGCCGCGGTTTACGACGCAAGTACCGAAGTCGCCCACGCGGTGGGATCGGAGCTCGGTCTCTCAGTAGCGCCCTCACCGGATGCCATATTCGAGGATCCGTCCATCGGGGCAGTAGCCATCTGCAGCAGCACCGACACCCACATCGACTTGTTGGTCGACGCCGCCTCGGCCAGCAAAGCGATCTTCTGTGAGAAGCCCCTCTCCCTCGACCTAGAGGAAGTCGACCGAGGGCTGGAAGCGATCGCGGCCAGCGGCGCCTACCTGCAAATCGGGTTCAATCGCCGTTTCGATCCCTCCCATCACGGGGTACGAGAGGCAGTGGGGTCCGCCGCGGTGGGCGAGCTTCACCTGGTCCGGATCAGCTCCCGTGACCCGGCACCCCCACCGATTTCTTACATAGACGTGTCAGGGGGCATCTTCCTGGACATGACGATCCATGACTTCGATATGGCCCGGTTCGTGACGGGAAGCGAGGTCACCGAGGTGTATGCCAAGGGAGATGTGCTGGTGGATCCCGCCATTGGCGAGGCGGGGGATCTCGACACGGCCGTCGTAGTTCTCACCCACGAGAACCGGGTCATCACGACCATCGACAACAGCCGGCAAGCCGTGTACGGATATGACCAAAGAGTGGAGGCGTTCGGGTCCGGAGGGGTTGCCTGGTCCTCAAACCCGCCTGTTACCGAGACCGTCATCTACGACCAGCGGGGCGGCCGGTTATCACCCCTCCCCCACCCGTTCAGCGTGCGGTACGAAGCAAGTTATCTGGCCCAATGGCGTGATTTCGTCGAGGCGGTGCGAAACGGAAAGCCATCACCGGTGAATGGCCACGACGGCCGGGCATCGCTGGTGATCGGTCTGGCAGCCTGGAAGTCGATCAGGGAGAGGAGGCCGGTAGCAACCGCGGAGATCGGATGACCGCCTGGTCTCCGACTTTCCGCCGACCCAGGTTGCTGGCGGCTCTGGCTGTGGTGGTCGGAGCCTGTGCCCTATCGGCAAACCAGAACGCCGATCCTTACGACTCGGTGGCCCGCGTGGCAGGCCAGGTATGCGGAAAGGACATGGTAGGAACGGCGGTAGTGATCGACCGTGGCCTGCTGGTAACGGTCGCCCATAACGTGGCCGGATCCGAAGGTGGGCTGTCCGTCACACTCGAGGATGGTGTCCGGCACGCGGCGACCCTGGTCGGGATGGACATCCACCGAGATCTGGCCCTGCTGGCATCCCCCAACCTGGAAGGGCCCGCCATTCTCATGGCGGATTCCCAACCAGGGGAGGAAGGGAGGATCGTCCGGCTACGCGGCGAGAGCGAGCGGGCGGAAGTTCCCTTCACCCAGGCGGAGCTGGTGACGGCGGTGGGAACGGATATCTACGACGCCCAAAGCTCGGTTCGGCGATCGAACGTGCGCGTGCGGGCGACAGTCGGCGCCGGATACTCAGGGGGACCAATACTCAACCAGCAGGACGAGATGATCGGCCTGGTATACGCCACCGCCCGGTTCGATGATGTGGCCTATGCAGTCACCTCCGCCGAGATCGATTCCTTCCTCGACTCGGTAGATCCAACCACCGCCGCCAACCCGGGACGCTGCCCCCGCTAGCGCCTGATGTTGACTCCGCGAAGCAGCCGACAGGGGACCTGCTACAGCAGCGGCACCTCCGTAATCAGGCCGAGATAATCTTCGAAGCTCGGTAGGTCGATGCGCGTGAAGTTGTCTATGCCCTAGCCGAGATATCGTGCCGCCTGAGTGGCTCAGAAACTCGGTCCTGCCTACAACCCCAGACTCTGGAGGTACTTCACGCTGGTGCGGGCATTGTCGACCGGGCCGCTACCGGGCGGGGGCGGGCCATCCAGGGAGACATCCTGCTCCAGCACATACCAGCCCCGGTACTGGTCGCCTTCCAAGTAGCGGATCAAGCCGGCTATATCCACGAAACCCTCTCCCAACGGCTTGAAGAGTCCCTCGATGACTGCCTGACGGAAAGGCAGCTCCCCCGCCCTGACCTGCTCAGCCATCCGCTCGTCCACGTCCTTGAGATGGACATGGGCCACCCGGTCACCGGCCAGGGTGGCTATCTCCAGAGGATCCCCGCCGCTCAGGGCCACGTGTCCGGTGTCGAGGCACAGGTCGACCTCGCACCTCTCCAGGACCCGCTCGATCTGCTCGGGACGGTCCACCGCCATTCCCCAGTGGGAATGCAGCGCGGTGACCAGGCCCTGTTCCTGGCAGATCTCGGTGACCCTACCCAGGGTCCGCTCGAAGACCGACCACTCGTCCTCGGTGAGCTCCACCGGCGTGTCGTACCCGTCGTGGACCGAAGCCGGACCGAGCACGAACGTCCCGGCACCGGCGCCGGCCAGGGTGGCGGCCGCCCGCTCGGCGTAGGCCAGCTCAGCCGGCAACCGTGCCTCCTGGTAGAGACGGACCGGTACGAAACCTCCCACCAACTCCAGGTGGCGCGACTCCAGGAGTGGTTCCAGCTGGATGGGATCGACCGGCAGGAAACCCTCCGGACCGAGCTCGGTGGCGCGCAATCCCACCTGTTGCATCTCGTCCAGCACCCGATCTCGATCTAGCACGAACCCCCAGCCGGGAGACGGATCGACCCCCCAGGTGATCGGGGCTCCAGCAATACGCTCCAGGAAAGGCGGGTCGGCCACGCTCCAAGTCTACGCCTCCCGCTACTTCTCCGGCACCGCACAGGGTGCCTACCGGCGGATCCCGCCTGGGGAGGGACCGGGCCACCCCCGACCCGGCCGAGGCTCGATCCGGTATCCTCGGTGGCTGTGAGCGCGGTCGAGGTAGCAGTCCAAGCGCGTGCCCTGCTCGGGGAGTGTCCCGTGTGGAGTACCGCGGAGCAAGTGCTGTATTGGGCTGACATCGATGGCCGCCTCATACACCGGTACGATCCGGCCACCGGGGGGGATGAGTCGAGGGAAGTGCCCGGACGTCCTGGCTCGTTCGTACTCACCGACCGACCCGGCCGCCTGCTGGTAGCTGCCGAGCACCAGGTGGTCTGGTTCGACTGGGCGACCGGCTCAGCTACCCCCTGGCTGGAACTGGAGGCGCCCAATACGGCCAACCGGATGAATGATGGCCGTACCGATCCCGCCGGGCGATACTGGGTGGGGTCCATGTACCAGCGAGCCGCTGACGGACGCTTCACCGGGCAGCTGTACTGCATCGAGGGGGACGGCACCTTCACCGTCACCCGCCGCCGGATCGGCGTTCCCAATGCGCTGGCCTTCGACCCCCAGCGGGGCCGGATGTACTTTGCCGACTCCCTCGAAGGCAAGGTGTGGTGTTGCGACTACGACCTGGACACCGGCACACCCCGCAACGAGCGGGTATTCGCCGACTTCACGGACCTTCCGGGACGGCCGGACGGGGCCTGCCTCGATGCCGATGGGTGCTACTGGGTAGCCGCGGTACATGGAGGAGCGGTGCTCCGCTTCACTCCGGACGGCCGGCTGGACCGCCGGATCGACCTGCCGGTCACCAAACCCACCATGACCGCCTTCGGTGGCCCCGATCTCGGAACGCTGTACGTCACCTCGATCGGCGGGGGAGGAAGCCACGCAACAGTATCAGGCGAGTCCCGAGCGGGTGACCTGTTCGCCATCGATCCGGGGGTCACAGGTGTGCCGGAGGTTCCCTTTGCGGGTGGTTGAGATGCAACCCACCTGGATCCGCCCACCCCTTCCGGCTGGTCCCAATCTCCCAGGCCGGGCACCCAGGCCATGAGAGGGCCGGTCAGGCGTCCGCTACGTATCGGACTGGTCGGATTCGGATGGATGGGCCAGGCTCACTCCCGCTCCTACCGCGCCATTCCCACCTACTTTCCCGACGCACCCTTCCAACCGATCCTGGCGGCGGTGGCCGACACCGTCCCGGCCCGGGTCCACCAGGCCGTGACGGACTTCGGCTACGAAGCGGGAACCTCCGATTGGCGGGAACTGGCGGAGCGTCCCGATCTGGACATCATCGATATCACCGCTCCGAACGCCATGCACCAGGAGATAGCGGAGGCAGCCGCCGCAGCCGGCAAGCACATCTTCTGCGAGAAGCCGGTGGGGATCAGCGTGGAGGCCACCGCCCGGATCGAGTTCGCCGCTCGCCAAGCCGGGGTCACCAGTGGCTGCGGATACAACTACCGGTGGGCGCCCCTGGTCCAGTACGCCAAGTCCCTGATCGAGACCGGCCGGATCGGGACTCCCACCCACTACCGGGGCCGGTTCTTCAGCATGTACGGACGGGACCGCCTCGGGTTGCTGAGCTGGCGTTTCCTGCAGGCCGAGGCCGGACATGGCGCCCTGAGCGACATCATGTCCCATGCGATCGATATGGCCCAGTTCCTCTTCGGGCCCATCCGGCGGGTGGTCGCCACCAGGGAGACCTTCGTCAAGGAACGCCCGCTCCCCCAGCCGGGAACGGGCACCCACTACGACCGGGGCTCGCCCGATGACCCGACCGGCAAGGTCACCAATGAGGACTATGTGGGAGCGCTGGTCCGGTTCGCCAACGGCGCTCGGGGAACGCTGGAAGCCGACCGCTCCATCTTCGGACCGCAGAGCCAGATGGCCTTCGAGCTGAACGGGTCCAAGGGCGCCATCTCGTGGGATCACGAGAAGCTCAACCAGCTACGCCTCTATCTGCCCGAGGAGCAGACCAACGATGGTTTCATGGAGATACTGGGGGGCGATACCTTCTACCGGCAACGCAACCTGGTCCCTGGCGGGGGCAACTCGATCGGCTTCGAGGACATGAAGATCCTGGAAGCCTACGAATACCTGGACTCGGTAACCGCCGAGCGTCCCCACGAACCGGGCTTCGCCTCTGCCCTCACCAACGCGGAAGTGGCCGATGCCATGATTCGCTCGTGGAGCTCGGAGGGATGGGAGACGGTCCGGTCCCTCCGGATCGACCCTAACTGACCGGTCGAGCAGACAGAGGCTGACACCTAAAGGAGATGAGATGGAAACCATCCGCCTGACCACCGCCCAGGCCATCGTCCGATGGCTGCTGAACCAGTACACCATCGTGGACGGCCAGGAGGTACCGGTCTTCGCAGGGGCCTTCGGAATCTTCGGTCATGGGAACGTCACCTGCCTGGCAGAAGCCCTGGAACCAGTCCAGGACCAGCTCCCCACCTGGCGGGGACACAACGAGCAGTCGATGGCCCTGGCGGCGGTCGCCTACGCCAAGGCCATGCGGACCCGCCGGATCATGATCGCCACTTCCTCGATCGGCCCGGGATGCACCAACATGGTCACCGCCGCGGCGGTGGCTCACGCCAACCGGCTCCCCCTCCTCATCCTCTCCGGGGATACCTTCCAGCACCGGATCGTCGATCCGGTCCTCCAGCAGGTGGAGGTGTTCGGGGATCCGACCGTGACCGTTTGCGACACCTTCAAGCCGGTCAGCCGCTACTGGGATCGCATAACCCGACCCGAGCAGGTCGTCCGTTCCCTCCCCCAAGCCCTGGCCGTGATGCTCGACCCGGCCAGCCGGGGTCCGGCCTTCATCGCCCTCCCCCAGGACATCCAGGCCGAGGCCTACGACTATCCGGCCCGGTTCTTCCACAGGCAAGTCCACTACATCCGCCGTCCTGCCCCCGATCCGCGGGACCTGGCCCGAGCAGCGGCGGCCGTGGCCGGCGCCCGCCGACCCATGATCATCGCCGGGGGCGGCGTCCACTACTCGGGAGCGGTACCCACCCTCACCGACTTCGCCGAGCGCCGCCGGATTCCGGTGGTGGAGACGGTGGCCGGCAAGGCCACCCTCGTGTCCGATCATCCCAACTATGCCGGGCCCATCGGCGTGACCGGCTCGGCAGCCGCCAACTCGGTGGCCGAGGATGCCGATGTGGTGATCGCAGTCGGTACCCGGCTCCAAGACTTCACCACCGGATCCTGGGCTTTGTTCAAGAACCCGGACCTTCGCTTCGTGGCCATCAACACCGCTCGCTGGGATGCCCACAAGCAGCTGGCCCTACCCGTGGTTGGCGACGCCCGGGTGGCAGTCGAGGCGCTCGACGGGTTGCTGGGGAACTACCGGGCACCCAGCTCCTGGCTGGCCGCCGCCCAGGACCACATCGCCACCTGGCACGGGTATCTCGACTCCTGGAAGCGGACCGAAACCAAGGGCCGGCCCGCCTATGCCCAGGTGATCCAGCTGGTCAACGACCTGTGCGACCAGGACGACTACTGCCTGTCGGCCGCCGGTGGCCTGCCCGGCGAGCTGACCATGGGTTGGCGTTCTAAGTCGACCGGCAGCTTCGACTCAGAGTACGGATATTCGACCATGGGGTACGAGATCGCCGGCGCCTGGGGAGCAAAGCTGGCCCGGCCCGAAACCGATGTGATCGCCTGGGTGGGCGACGGCTCGTACCTCATGATGAACTCGGACATCTACTCCACGGTCATGACCGGCCACAAGGTGATCTTCATGATCATGGACAACGGCGGGTTTGCGGTCATCAACCGCCTCCAGGTACACACCGGCGGGGCCGAGTTCAACAACCTGTTACGTACCAGCCGCCACGCCGACTACTTCCGGGTCGACTTCGTGCGCCACATCGAGGCGATGGGCACCCGGGCCGAAAAGGTCGAGAAGCTGGAAGATCTGCCCGCCGCCTGGCGCCGGGCCAAGGCATCCGACCGCAGCTACGCCATCGTGATGGACATCGATCAATACACCTGGACCGAGGGGGGCGCATGGTGGGAAGTAGGCGTGCCGGAAGTCAGCGACCGGGCTCAGGTGAGAGTGGCCCGAGCAGCTTGGGAAGCCGAGCGCAAGCACCAGCGGGTAGGAGTCTGAACGGGAGGCAACCATGGGAAGATTCAGTGGCAAGGTAGCGCTGGTAACGGGCAGCACCCAGGGGCTGGGTGAAGCCATCGCTCAACAGCTCGTCGACGAGGGTTTGTCGGGCCTGGTGGTGACCGGACGGAACCGGGACCGCGGCCGGGCGGTGCAGGATCGGATGGCCGCCGCCGGATGCGAGACGGCGTTGGTGGTCGGCGATCTGGCCGATCCCGAGTCGGCACCCCGGCTCATCGAGATGGCTGACCGGACCTTCAGCCGGCTCGACATCCTGGTCAATGCGGCGGGGGATTCGCACCGGGGGACTTTGGAGGACACCAGCGTGGAGCTGTTCGATCACCTGATGGCGGTGAACGTCCGGGCGCCTTTCCTCCTGATCCAGGGTGCGGTGGCCATCATGCGGCGGGAGGGAATCGCCGGATCGATCGTCAACATAGCCTCGATCGCCGCCCACGGCGGCCCGCCCTACCTGACCATTTACTCCACCACCAAGGGTGCACTGGTGACGCTCACCCGCAATGTGGCCAACTCGCTGATCTGGGATCGCATCCGGGTGAACGCGCTGAACATCGGCTGGATGGACAGCCCGGCGGAGCACTCGATCCGCATGCGGTTCCACGGCGGCGACCCGGACTGGCTGGAGAAGGCGGAGGCGTCCCAACCCTTCGGCCGGTTGCTCAAGACACCCGAGGTGGCCCGAGCGGTCGCCTTCCTAGCCTCGGAGGACTCCGGCATGATGACCGGCGCCGCGGTGGATTTCAACCAGGTGGTGATCGGCCCCCTCCCGGGCATACCGGACAGACCAGCCGGGTCATGACCGGCCAGGGGCCTCCCGACACCTCCCGGAGCCTCAAGATAGTCAGGGCAGGCCGCAACCCGTGAACTCGTTGATCAAGCCCCGAAAGGGCCAGCGGGTCACCACCGAGGTCACCCCCCGGAGTGCCGGATGGACCTATCTCGACTTCCGCGTGGTGGATCTACGAGCCGGCCAGACCTTCACGGAGGATACGGGTGGTCGGGAGGTGGCGATCGTGCCGCTGGATGGGCATGGGTCGGTCAGGGCCGGGACCGACGAACTATCACTGGCGCGGGACGGAGTATTCGAGGAGATGCCTAAGGTCCTCTATGTACCACCCGGCCGGTCGATCCGGATCTCCACCTCGGCGAGCTTCAGCTTCACCATCGGGGGAGCACCGGCCGAGGGTGGACTGCCGATTCGCCTGTTCGAGCCCTCCGAGATGCGGGTCGAGCTGCGGGGTGGCGGTGCTTCCTACCGACAGATCTGCCACATCCTGGCGGCTCCACTACCGGCTGAACGCCTCATCCTCTATGAAGGCTACGCTCCTCGGGGAACCTGGTCGGGATGGGCGCCCCATTGCCACGACGGCTACGCCGGATCGCCCTACCTCGAGGAGGTGTACTACTTCCGCCTGCAGCCCTCCCAGGGGTTTGCGCTGCACCGCAACTGGCGCGAGGACCTGGACTACGACGAGGTCCTAGTGTGCGAGGACGGCGACACCGCCCTGGTTCCGCGCGGTTTCCACTCGACGGTTGCCTGTCCCGGCACCAACCTGTACTTCCTCAACTATCTGGCCGGAGAGCTGGTCGGAGACGAACGATCCCGGGGGCCCTACTTCCATCCCGATCACACCTGGATCCACCGTGACTGGGAATCGGGCGCCATGACCCTCCCCACCGCCGGAGTTCAGTATCACATGGCTTATTCCCTTATCCGCCGTTGACTAGCCAAAAGTTTGCTGGATGGAGTGAGGGGAGGCGAACGGTTATTCCGTCCGCTGCGATTAGCTTGCCAACGAACAACATTGCAGAATCCCCTTGCCAGGGAGACAGGGACTGCTACCGTGGCAGGGAGTATGCGGAGTTTCATTCGGTTGCAACCCGAAACGCTGCCAGCGTTGGGCCGGACTGCACTGCCTAGCGAGCAGCTTCAGCAGTCTGTCGCTAGCCACTGGGGACAGTCCCACTTGGAGGTATGGTCATCAAACGTAGGCTTTCCGTTTTCTTGGTTGTCATGGTGTTGTCAGGTGGTCTTGCTCTCGCGTCACACGCCCACACAGACCCGAACCACGAGTACGTTACGCTTCTCGATACGACGATGAATGTCAAGCAGGTGGGTACGAACCATGGCCATCTTCTTCCTAATCAAAGAGGTTTGGTGGACGAGACATTTTCTTATAAGGGAGTGGACTATAAGATCAACAACTTCTATGAATCGAAACCCACAAGCGGCCAAGATCGACTTCATGTGACAACTGACCCTGACATCGGCCTAGCACTTATCAATGAACTCAAGATAGAGATCACCAAAGATACAACCACCACAACTTATGAGGAGGGTGGTTTTGAAGAGAACTCAGGTACCTCTGGACAGTATGAGCAGGATGACGACGGTCTGGATCTCGCCGCAAACGATTGGGTGACGGTCACGATCAGCTCGAAGGCGATCGATCCTCATCCTCTGGACCCGCCTACCAACCTCGGTTATTTCCGCGACAATGGGTGCTGCGGATATTGGGGCGAAGACTGGCTGATCATCTCCTGGGACCCGATTACCGACGCGCCATACTACGAGATCCGGTATCGCGCAGGCTGGGGTGCGAGGAGGACGGCATGGTCAGCATGGGAGGTGGCCGCTGAGGTCGACCGGTTTGGCGGTTACGGCCTTTACGGACTGTTCCCTGCATTTAGTGGCATCTTTTACGAAGTAGAGGTGCGGGGAGTCGGCAGTAACGGCTGGGGAGGACAGGCAGCAAGACTCCCGGCTCGGACGGATTACGACGCTCCGACCCCCGTTAGCGATGTCGAGTTGACGACCGGTGACACAGAACTCACAGTGTCCTGGACCGCCGGACACCGTAATGATCGATGGAAAGTGCAATATGGCACTGGCGGTACATCGAACGAGTACTGGGTTGACGAGCCCAGCACCACAATAACCGGTCTACAAAACGCCACGGAATACCAGATCGGCATCCAAGGATGGAGAGACCTCGGAGGCGATCCTTTCGGAACCTACCGGTGGGCACCCACGCCTATCCAATACGCCTACACCATGCTGCTAGTAGACGCACCGGAGAACGTGGAGGTGGTCGACACAGTAGTAGACGAGCCCGACTTGAATTATCGCCCTGGCTTTCCGCTCCTACCACCAGTTCTGCCAAACCTTCCGATCGGGCCGATCCTGCCACCCGTACGGGCAGGGACGACGGTCATGATACGTTGGGATGCTGCGGAAGGCGCCCCCACTATATGAGGGGTATCAAATCTCCTTCCATCCAGAGGATGAGTCACCAACGGTCTGGCACAAGATTCCGGGCCTAGTAGGCACCTCGTTCACCTTGGGCGGAAAGGACCCTGCGCACGTCGTCAGCATTCGCGCAGCTGTTGTGCTTCGAGACGGTTGGGTCGCTGCCGGCCCCCCATGCCACCGGTGGAGAAGCAGTGGATACTCCAGCCCAGCCGCCCAGCTTCAGCCCGATTCCGAGGCTGCCCGTGAGGTTACCCGTGGTCACGCCACCGAGTCCAGGTCCATCTCCGGCTCCGAATCCCAGTCCGACCACCCCGGATCCGGATCCAATCGTGACTCCAAGTCCGGGTCTGAGTCCGCTGCCGCCGATCTTGGGGCCGAGCCTTCCTGTGCTTCCAGGCTAGGGCTTGCCTCAGCCGCTGCCCGGTGACTCTTCACCGGGTGGTTGGCGGCTGGGGCGTCCCAGCCTTTTCTCTACCCGGAACCGGATGCGGGCCACTTCGGTCGACTCCACGAAGATGGTGAATGCGTATCCACCCGGCCGGATGAACAGCAGGTTGTTGAAGGTGAAGGCCCTGGTGATGCCGGTGTCGCTCCCGGCCGGACGCCCCAGGCGGCGGGTCACCTTGATCTTCTGGGTGAACCGCTTTCCTCCGAAGAGGCTCTTGCCGTCCTCGTCGACCAGATCCACGGACAGAGAGAACTCGTCGATATGTGACCAGGGAACCCGGATCCGGATCCCGATGCCGAGGGAGGGGTGACGGATCGGGAAGGACCCCACCCACAGCATGTCCCAACCGCCGCCGAGCACGTAGAGCTTGCCGCCCACCGCATGGACCGCATCGGCCACCATGGCGAACTCCACCCTCGGCGTCGGATCGAGAGATGTCTCCAGGGAGTCCACCCCCTGAACTCTAGGAGATCGGTGCAGGACTCCGGTCCACCACGGCCCGATGCTCGTACCATTTCCCGATCCAGGTTTCGTCGGGTATCGAGCAAGCTCTTCGTAGCCGCGGCGCTGGTGATGGTCGCGCTGGCTTGCGGAGCGTCGGCCGGATCGGTCGATCCGTTCGATTCGGTGGCCCAGCTGCGGGGCCATGTCTGCGGGCGGACCATGGTGGGAAGTGCGGTGGTGATCGCGGAGGACCGGCTGCTGACGGTGGCCCACAACGTGGTCGGATCCACCGAAGGCGAGGTGGTCGCCACCTTCGAGAACCGGGAGCAGCACCCGGTCACCGTGGTCGGGATCGATCCCCGGAGTGACCTGGCCCTGCTGTCCGCACCCACCGGGCAGCGACCGATCCTCGGGCTGGCCGATCCGGTGCCGGCCGAGAGCGGGCGCCTGATCCGCCTCCGGCAGCAGGCGATGAGAACCGAGCTTCACTACACCGATGCCGAGCTGATCACCGCCACCGGGCGTGACCTTTACGGCGAACCGAACGAGATCCGCCGCGCCAACGTGCGAGTACGAGCGGCGGCCGGTCCCGGCTACTCGGGCGGGCCGGTCCTGAATGCCGACGACCAGATGACCGGGCTGATCTACGCCACTGCCCGGCTGGAGGACGTGACCTACGCCAACGCGGCGGCCGAGGTGGAGTCCTTCCTCGCCTCGGTCGACCCGGACACCGCGGTCGACCCCGGCCCGTGCCCCTGACTCCGCCGGATTGCTACCGGTAGGTAGTGGGTAGCATCCTCGCAGTGTCCCCTTCCTCCCATCGGCTCGGTTCTGCCGTACTGCTCGTCTATGTAGCGGTGCTGGCTACCGGCATAGGGGTGATCTTCTCCCTACTGGCCGAGATCCAGGACCGACATGGGTTCCCGACCTGGTCGCTGGGGCTGCTGGCGGGCATCCCGTTCGCCATGACCCTGTTCGGCAACCTCTGGCTGGCCCCACTGGCCGACCGGGGCTGGGAAGTCCGCCTGATCGCGGCCGGTTGCGCTCTGCTGGTGGCTTCGCTGATGTGGATGATCTTTGCTACCGCCCTCTGGGAATGGGTAGCTGCCAGAGCCCTGATGGGAGTCGCCGAAGGTGCTTCGATCGGCGCGGCGCGACGGATCATTATGAGCTGGAATCCGGGACGCCAGGGACGAGCCCTGAGTCGAGTGCTGGTGGCCATGATCTCCGGCATCCTGCTCGGCCCGCCGCTGGGGGGTTTGCTGAACGAGGTCAACGAGACGCTCCCTTTTGCGGTTCCGGCGGCAGTGGCAATCGTGGTGCTCTGCCTGCTGCCCATGATCAAACCCGCCGAATACCAGCGATCGACCGGCTCCCGGCTGTCCCGGCGCCGCCTGATGGCTATCCCCGGATTCGCCTCGGGCTTGCTGCTGGCGGCGTCCAACTGGATCTACATCGGGGTTATAGATGCCATCTGGGCGCGCTACATGACCGACCTCGACGCCGGACCGGTCCTCGTAGGCTTCGGTTTCCTGGTCATCGCGCTGCCCACGGTGGTGCTCACCCCCGTCGGCGGTCGACTGGCGGACCGCGTGAACCCGATCGGTCTCGCTCTGGCCGGTGCGACTCTCGGGCTCCCGCTGGTAGCAGCCTATGGACTAGTAGGCGGCATACCCCCCCTGCTGGTGGTAGGCGCCCTCCACTCCGCGCTCTGGGCGTTCGTGACCCTGCCCGGCCAGGCGGCGGTCGCCAAGGTCGCGCCACCCGGGCAGGCGTCGGAAGCCCAGGGACTTATCGAAGCCTATGGGCTGACCATGGCGGCCGGAGGTGCCTTTGTGGCTGCCCCGCTATACGGGGCCATGGGCCCGAGGGTGCTCTTCCTGATCACCGCTGGGGTGCTGGCACTGATCCCGCTGGTGGTGATCATCCGCCGCAACAAGTGGCGGGCCATCTTCTGAGCAGCGGCCACACCGCCACCCCCCTACGGTCCGCTCGCTACCATCCGGCAAGCGAGCGCTAAGGAGGTCGATTATCGCCGAGCCGATCTGGTTCGAACGCCCGGTGTTACCTGCTCTCATGCCCCTGGTTCCGGCCTCGGTCGAGATCCTGGGCCGGGGCCACTCCGGCAACATCCATGAGGGCATCGAGACCGCCCGGGCCGCCATCGCCGCCCGCCTCCCCTACGACGACCACCTATTCGACCTAGCTCCCGACCTGGTAGCCGTCTGCCGCAGCGGGATCGGGTGCGACACGATCGACTTCGGGGCGGCTGCACGCCGTGGAGTTGCCGTTTGCAACGTGCCCGACGGACCGACCGTTTCCACCGCTGAACATTCCCTCGCCCTGCTATTGGGCATCGCCAAGAGCGTGGTCCCTTCGATGAGCCGCCTGCGGAACGCCACTGGCGGCTACTTCCGTTCGCACCAGGCGATCGAGCTGGACGGCAAGACGCTGGGTCTGGTGGGCTTCGGAAGGATTGCCCGCCGGATGGCCACTTTCGGCGCGGCGCTCGGCATGGAGGTGATCGCCTACGACCCCTACCTATCCGCCCAGGCGTTCCCGCCGCACGTGGAGCGGGCGGGGACCTTACCCGGCCTGCTAGCCCGTAGCGATGCCTTGTCCGTTCATATTCCGATGTCGGCCCAGAACGCTCGGTTGTTCGACTCGGAGGCTTTCGCGACCATGAAGCCCGGGGCGATCTTCGTCAATGCCGCCCGCGGAGGGCTGGTCGACCAGGAGGCCCTGCTGGCAGCCCTGGATGGCGGGCAGCTATTCGGCGCCGGGCTCGACGTGACCGACCCGGAGCCCCTGCCCCCCGACCATCCTCTCCTCCACCACCCCAACGTAATGGTAACTCCCCATATCGCCTCCGCTAGCAGGGAGGCAAGGGCTCGCATGTTCGAAGGGGCGGTGACCCAAGCGGTGATGGTGCTCGGTGGGCAACGGCCCCCTCATCTGGTGAATCCCGAGGTCTGGAACGATGTCCTCAAGCGACTCGAGGCGAGACACTCCGACACATGACCAACGCTCGGCTCCCCTGGCAGGGTCGGTTCGTAGTTCGTGCCTGCCCGGAGCCTAGGGCCGCTAGCATCTCGAATGCTCATAGTGGGTAACGCCAGCCGATGGCGGGTTTCATATCAAGCAGTTCGGACTCGTTCAGATGTCGGACCTGAGAAGCCGCACGGGGGACGATCGCGCGATGCCGCACCCCTCCACCCTGGAGGCATAAGCACAAGCTTCTGTTAGGCACGGTTATCGTTGTTCTATACGGTGGTCTCGGTCTTGTCGCACTCCCCCATGAGGACAGTAACCATGCTTATGTCGATCTCCTTGATACGACTATGACTGTCGAACGTCAACTCTACGACGAGGTTGTGGATGAGACCGACGGTGGGCTGGCAACCACTACTTTCGTTTAGGGGATTATATACTTGGGTTGACAGGATTGTGTGTCGATACGATCGTAACCCCAATCATCCGGATATGTCACACACACCATGGGGTTGAATCGTTCTGGTCGATGTTAAAGCGTGGATATCATGGCACTTATCATCGTATGAGTTCTAAACATTTGCAGCGTTATGTGAATGAGTTCACTGGTCGTCACAATTTCCGCCCTTTGGATACCATCGACCAGATGCAGTCCATCATATGTAGTCTTGAAGGAAGACGACTACGGTACACTGACTTGACTGCAGGTGCCCGCGGATACGCAACATAGTTGACGTGATCAGACTGGTTATAGGGCAGCCCGAACGCAATGACACTTGACATCAACTATCTGTATAGTATATCATGACCGATATGCGTCGTGATAAAAAGGCGTTCAACACAGTTTTCTCAACCCAGCTTTCCAACCACTACCCAACCGCAAATATAACAGTAGAAACTGCAGGTCAACTGTCCGACACTGCTGACATTCCTGACCTTAATGTCTTACACCTAAACCCACTATCGGCGGAAGTCAGTGGCCATCCTTCCAACCCATCACCGAAGATGAAGAAGAACGGCTGCTATGGGAAAAGACGTTGGCAGTTTGGCTGAACACTACGCTCGGACTGATAAGCAGATGGTGGGTCTCGGGTTGTCAACAAGCACCGGGTAGGGCTAATCTGACGATTACTACTATGGGTAAGATACCAGTGATAGACCTTCGTGCTATGACATCCGATCAAATCCAGGAAGCAGGCGCACTGTTCGATCTATATCGTGATGAAACGTTCAAAACTGCATATCTAGCTTCTAAAGACGAAACTAGACAACAGTTAGACAGCGATATGCTAAGTGACGTGTTGGGCTATCCGACGAGTATCTTAGAACCGTTAGCTGTGCTACGGCGGCAATGGTGTACCGAACCGTCAGTTGCCGGAAGCAAAAAGCTGCCCACATGAAAGCTGATAAAGGAAAATAGCCACAAAAAGGCCGCTGGGCCGTCCAATTTAGAACGCCATGCCTGATCCTATTCCAGACACGCCAGAGAACATCATGAAAGAGCCCTACCAAAAATCCCCGAATACGCCTTATGAAACGGCGTAACTCTGAACAAGAGTGACACAAACAGCTGGTATGGTTACGATTGTAAGTAATCCCCGTCGGAAACGGCCCAGGGATTTGACGACCTGTTCGGATGTGGCAGTCTCGTAGTCGGCGGGCAGCGCTGTGCATCTCTTAGTCATCACGTGACACCCTGGTGATGATAGTCGTGTGTTAGCCAGCAGACACGGGCCGAATCGACTACCACCACCTTGCCTCAACGGCGATGTCTTCCGGTCCCGCCGTCAGCGTGAAGATGGGACGTTCCGGCCTGATGAGCCGGTCACCCGGGGACAGATGGCGACTTTCTTGGTGGCTGCTATAGAACGCCTGAACCCGGCGAACCCCGTCCTGTTGCCGTTCAGCGACATAACCGCCGACCACACCCATGCCACGGCCATCGCTGGACTGGTAGCCGGCGTTGTCACCAGCGGCTACCCGGACGGAACCTTCCGCCCCGATGAGCCGGTAACCCGGGCACAGATGGCCACCTTCCTAGCAACCGCCCTAGAACTGGCCTCCTGACCGGCATCTCGCGGAGGGTATGAACGAAGGATATGAGGGCCTCCCCTTGTAATGGGGAGGCCCTCGAGTCGGACGGTGACCCATACAGAGGAACGTTTCGGCGTTGTGCCAAGACCCCTGCAGATCTGGATAGGAGCTACCACGCAGACACGGTTGCCGTGAGCTGATTGCCGTTGGCTGCCCAAAGTAGCCTCATCCAATCAGCGCCAGAGAGTTGACTCCCCCTCCCCTACAGGATCGGAAGGCAAATAGCCAAGGGGAGAAGAAGTCATCATGCGGGTTGGGGACAGGTGGAGCCATCTCACTGCGAGCAAAGGCCTTCGACAAGCGGCAATCCTGGCGTTGCTCGCTGCGCTGATCACTTCGACTCTTCCCGAGCCCTCCCAAGCCCAGACGGGGATACCGGACGTGCCCGTTCTCGCTCTGGTGGCGGGCAACGAGTCGATCACGTTGAGCTGGACGGTGAATGACCATGGCGAGGCGATCACCCAGCACCGCATGAAGCTCAGGATCGCCGGCGAGACCACCGACACCCGCCGCAATCTCCCAGCCGCGCCCTTAAGTTACACGCTCGAAGACCTGACCAAATGGTTGCCGGGTTAGGGTTGGGATGGGTAGGCTTAGTAGGGGTTTGGCCGTCTGCGGCTTCAACCGCGGTCTGGGTGGCCCGTTTCTATCGCTCGAAGAGTCCCGGAGGTAGCGATGACGAGCGAGGTAGCCGTGAGGCACGCCGTGGCTAGTGAGGCAGTCGTGACCGAGGCGGTGCGGTCCCGATGCTTCCTCGACTCTGCGAGCCCCCCCCCCGCATGAGGCACGCCGACCGACAGCGCAGCGGCCGCGTGGCGGACAGTGCCCGATCGCTGGTTTGCGCCGAGGGTGCAGCCGGGCAGCGCCTGCAGCGCCGGGCGCTCGCGGCAGGCGGGGCTCGCAAGGCAGCGAGGGCTGCTGCGGCGCTGGCGGTGTTGGCCTTGGTGGCGCTGGCCCTCCTGGCGGAGGACGCCCCTGGCGCAGTCGGTGCCTGATGCGCCTACGAGCGTCACGCTGACGTCGAACAGCACCGAGATCGAGGTGAGCTGGACCGCGCCGTCCGGCACGATCACGGACTACGACGTGCAGTACAAGCTGTCCTCAGCGTCGAGCTACACAGATGCCAACTACGACGGCACGGCGACGACGTTCACGATCAAAGGGCTGACCAATGGCTCGAAGTACGACGTCCAGGTGCGCGCCGAGAACTCGGCCGGCGACGGCGCCTGGTCCACTGTCGAGTCCGTCGTCGTCTGGTTGCCGACGGTGCCGGGGGGCCTGATGTCGAGGTCGGCCCCACTGCAGAGGGTCCGCGGATCTTCGTGAGCTGGACCGCGGCCGAGTCCGAAGGCGCCGAGGTCGTGGATTACGATGTGCGCTACCGCGAGAACGGCGCTTCTCCGGCGGCGGCCTGGATCGACTGGCCGCACCGGGGCACGGCGACGCTCGCCACAATCCGGGGCGATACCGTCGTCGTCGGCACGGAGTACGAGGTGCAGGTGCGCGCCATCAACAGTCGCTGCTCAGGAAACTGGACGGCGTCGGCCACAGTGACCCCGACTGCGGGACAGCCAGTCGGACCCCCTATCTCCGCGGTCGGAGGCATCCGTGAGATCACGGTCAACTGGTCCGAACCCGCAAACAACACGGGGGGTGTCGCCATCGACAACTACGACATTCGGTACCGCCTGACGGACACGATCTCGTGGACGACGATCGAGGACCGGCCGCCCGCCGAGCGGAGCTACACGATCACCGGCCTCGCCGACGGCACCGGCTACGTCGTGGAGGTGCGCGCCTCGAACCCTGACCACGACGGCGTCTGGGCCGCCGCCGCGGTAATCACCCTCGACGTGCCCGCCAAACCGGCGCTGACACTGTCGAAGGCCTCAAGCACAAGCCTCGAGGCCGACTGGACCGTGGCGACCGACGGCACTCCGAAGAACGATGCCCTGGGCCCAATCTGGTCGACGTCGCTGACGGCGGGAGAGCTAGCCGGCTGGACCGGTTGGTCTGCCTCGTTTGGCAGCGTGCTGGACGATGACTTCACCTATGACGGCACGACCTACACTCTGGTTGCCGTCACCCACTCCCCATCTCACAACGCGATCTTGATCAACCCTGGCAGCACCCAGCCAGTGCTATCCACGGACGTGCACGGCGAATACAGTCGCCTGCGGCTGCGAGTCGATACCACCTGGTACCGCTTGAAGTGGATGGGCGGGAACACTAACCGTTACGAAACCGACAGCGTCGACAGTCCCTTCACCAGCGGCAGTACCTACGAAGTGGCGCTCGGTGGGCTCGGTATCACCGGCTACGAGGTGCGCCACCGCGCGGATGGCGGCACGTGGCCGACGACGGCCACCAGCGTTACCGCCTCGCCGCACACCATCACCGGCCTGACCGACGGCACGACCTACGAAGTCCAGGTTCGCGCGCAGAACGCGGTGGGCTGGAGCGACTGGTCGGACACGCAGGAGGAGACGTCCGGCGGTCTGAGACCGGACGCGCCGGTGCTGACGGTCACCCCGGGCAACGTCAAGCTCGACCTGTCGTGGACCGTGCCTTCGGGCAACGGCTCCGCCATCACCGGTTACAACATCCAATACCGCGTGAAGACCACCAATGACTGGTCGCAATGGACGCATACCGGCACGGGAACGACAGCGACGATCACCGGTCTGACGAACGACACGGCCTACGTAGTGCGCGTCGGTGCCACCAACACCAACGGCAGCGGCTCCTTCTCGGAGAGCGTGGAAGCCAGTCCGGCTTCCGACTCGATAGTCCCGTCGAAGCCGCGCAACCTGACGCTGGCGCCGGCGAATCAGAAAATCACCGCATCGTGGACGGAGCCGGCGAACGACGGTGGGTTGGACATCACCTCCTACGAGCTGCGCTTCCGCGAGGTCGGAGCTAGCAGTTGGAACAGCCAGACCGGGCTGACATCCACAACCTACGAAATCA
Source organism: Acidimicrobiia bacterium (assembly GCA_965200835.1). Taxonomy (GTDB): domain Bacteria; phylum Actinomycetota; class Acidimicrobiia; order Spongiisociales; family Spongiisociaceae; genus JAPPFW01. The sequence goes on along the minus strand of OZ241390.1, from coordinate 1,929,565 downwards.
CTCCGGTGGGCGCCGTCAACCCGGCCAACGGCGAGGAGTGGGAAGTGCGGGTCCGCGCGGCCAACGCCAAGGGCAACGGCAACTACACGGACTCGGTGATGGCCGTGGTCAACCCGCCGCTGACCTCCGGCAATCTAGTCCACAACCTGACGCTGGTCGGGGGCACCGGCAACCCGGCGGACATCACGATCGATGAGGGCAGTCTCATCACCGGCCAGGGCAGCTCCAATGCCTACACCATCTCCCTCAAAACACAACCCTATGCACCCGTCACGGTCGAAATAAGAGCCACCGAAGGCGCCACGGTGGAGACACCGTCGCTGGTCTTCACGCCGTCGAACTGGAGCACGCCCCAGTCGGCGATGGTGCGCGGCGCCTACGGCGCCGACCGCACGGCCGACGTGACGGTCACCCACAGTGCAAGAGGCGGGGGCTACGACGGGCAGTCGTTCACGGCGACCATCACGCAGGTCACCGACACGGAGACGCTGCCGGGGCGGTTCACCGCCAATACCCAATACACCGCGAGTAGCAACCTGGACGCCGAGATCCGGCTGGAGTGGCCCGACAGCATCAGCGATACCAGTCTGACCAAGGGCGGCACCGCGACGGTGGAGCGTTACCGGTTGCGCTATCGGCTGGCGTCGCCGCCCAACTCGCCTTGGATCAAGGACGACATCTACTTTGACGGCGACGAGAGCCATTTCTATCGGCTCGGCAAGGACTCGGCGCGTCGGGATGTTGTGCTGAAAAACGGTGTCACTTACAACATCCAGTTGCAGGCGGGCAACAAGACCGGCTTCAATACCGACTGGTGGCCCAGCATCGAGAGCGCCGCCAGGGGCACCTCGTCGCCGCCGCAGAACTTCACGGTGACGGCGCACTGGAACCGCCTCGAAGTGTCTGCCGAGAAGCCCGAAGACATCGCGACCACCGGCGAGGTCCAGATTTATCACGTGCAGTATCGAGAGGTGGGCGCTACAGGTAATCCAACGCAGGTGACGCGAGGCGCAAACAATCCTGGCGCCCCCAACCCGCAGGGGCTTGATGACGAGGTGGTACTGGCCGCCGCCAGAAGGGTCCCGGGCACGGAGTATGAGGTGCGGGTGCGCGCGCGGACGCATGATAACGGCGAGTGGTCGTTCTGGAAGTCGGTGATCATCCCATCCCGCGCGGTGTTGCAATTGAGCAGCGCCGACATACCCGACACGTTTACCTTGACGACTGCGGGTGCGCCGGATGGCGTAACGGTGGGCACGAACCTGCCAACCAGCGGCGCCGGCGTTCGCATCGTGGCCGCCAACGCCTCCGGCGGCGGAACGGTATCCCTCGACGGCTCATGTCCGGGCACGGCGAACGAGTCGATCACCGGCAAGCGCAACGACGATGCGATCACGCTGCTGGGCTGCGCCAAGGGCGAGACCACCATCAACCTCTACGATGGCTCCGGCACAACCGCCCTGGCGACCTACACCGTGACGGTGGCAGACCCGCTGGCCGCGCCGACCGGCTTCAACGCGCTGGGCGCCAACACGGAAGCCACGCTGAACTGGTCCGCCCCGCACGACGAGACCATCACGCGCTGGGAGTACGACGTAAAGTCGGACAGCAGCGACACGACGGACGACTGGGTCGAGATACCCGGCGGCGGCACCAAGCGCAGTTTCACACTGACGAGTCTAACGAACGGCACGACGTACACGTTCAAGGTGCGCGCCGTAGCCGGCACCGCCGTCGGCGCGGCGACGGGCACGGATTCGGCAACCCCGACAGCGCCGCCGTCCTCGGGGGAGACAGAGCACTGGTCGGCGACGCTGACGGCAGCCGGCTTTGCCGGCGGCCAGGCGGGTTACAAGCAGGGGAACGCTGGCTGCATCGATCCGGCGACGTTCACGCACAGCGGTACGACCTACACCGTCTCGCAGCTGTTCTGGTGGGGCAACAACGTGGTGCTGGAACTGAGCGATGAGAGGTTGCCCCCACGGCACCGGCGACCTGGAGAACACGGCGAAGCTCAGAGTCATCGAATCGTCGACCACGACCGAGGAAGCTCTGGAAGGCCACTGGGAGGCCGATAATCTCGACTGGTACAAGATCCCGTGGACCCCCTCGCCCTTCGCGAACGACGACGACACGAACAACTGCGCCGAGGACGACGATGAGTACACCGTCAAGCTGTTCACCACATCGGCAGCGGCACCCGGCAAGCCGGTGCTGACGGTGGTCAGCATCACCGGGACGACGGTGATGCTGACCTGGACGCTGCCGGTGGACGACCGCACGATCACGAATTGGGAGTTGAAGTACACCGATTCGGCCACGCCGCCGAAGGTGGTGGACTGGGATTCAATCTCGACCAAGCCGGGCACACGCTCCCATCTGGTGACGGGCCTGACGAGCGGCCTGGCGTACAAATTTGAGATTCGCGCGACTAACCCGCAGGGTACGACGGCGAGCGATGAGGTGAGCACGGCGACCAAGCCGGATGCGCCCGTCATCCGCGCCACGGCAGGCGCACAGAGTGGGGGCAACTGGCCAATCGTGGTGAACTGGGCTGCACCGAACAACAACGGTGCGGACATCACGCGATACGAGTATTCGCACAAGGAAGGCAGCGGCGCATGGTCGGCGCCATCCAACATTGGCACGGTCCTGTCCTACACGCAAACCAATGCAAATGCGGGCGTTACGTATACCTTCCGCGTCCGCGCCGTCAATTCCGTCGGCACCAGCGACTGGTCGAACGAGGCCTCCGCAGTCACCGGCGCTCCGCAAGCACCAGTGTTCGAATCCTTGTGGCCAGGCGCGACCTTTGCGCAGATCCGTTGGACTGTCCCAGACGGCAACGGAGCTGACGTCACTGGATACGACGTGCAGTATCGTGAGCTCACCGATCCGCCGAGTGGGTGGACCGATCATGCGCACGATTCGGTCGCGACTCAGGCCTTCATCAGCGTGTTGATGCCTGGCCACACTTACGAATTTCAAGTGCGCGCCTAGAACTCGAGAGGCGCTGGAGCCTGGTCGGATCCGATCTCGTTCACGGCGGGAGCGCCGCACGCGCCGGTTGTGTCCCTGACGCCCGGCGGCACGCAGATCACGGCGACGTGGACCGCGCCAACCGACAATGGCGACACGATCACGGGTTACACACTGGTGTACCGCGATCCGACTACCGAGACGGCGGAGTGGATCCCGCATACCACGACGAACACGGATGTGACCCGGACGATCACCGGTTTGACGCCGCCGACCGAGTATGAGGTGCGCGTCAAGGCGACGAACAGCCAGGGCGACAGCAGATGGTCGGAGGTAGTCTCCCAGATCGCCGGCGCGCCGGTCGCGCCAGTGATAAATCTCCCCACGCCAGGCGATGGACAGGCCACGGTGACCTGGGCAGCCCCGACGAGCAACAACGGGGACGCAGTCATCGACTACGACGTGGATCACCGCTCTTCCACTTCCTCGTACTGGAATCCGTGGACCCCGGACACGACTGACGTTAACGACGATCCGAGCGATTCGTCGACGCTGGAGACGGCATTGACCCGGGACGTCTCCGGTCTGACCAACGGGACGTTGTACGAGATTCGAGTGCGCGCCCAGAGCGGCCGCGGCGAGAGCCCCTGGTCATCGACGCGTCAGGTCAGGGCGGGCGTGCCGCTGGCGCCGACCGGCCTGACGCTGACCGCGGGCAACCTGCACATTGTCGCGAACTGGACGGCGCCGACGAGCGACAACGGGGGCACCATCACCGAGTACGTCGTGGTATATCGGCCGACCGGCGGGAGCTGGGTCACAACGTCCGTCACCGGCACGCCCCCGGTGACGACGGTGACGCTCAGCAGCCTGACCAACGGCACGACCTACGAAGTCTTCGTCCGAGCGGAGAACACGCATGGCATCGGGGCACCCTCGGACACCGTGACGGCGACGCCGACGACGACGAAACCGGGCAAACCGACGCTCAGCCTCGCGGCAGCGGATGGACAGCTCACGGCGTCGTGGTCGGTGGACAACGGCGGCGAGACGATCTCGCTACCCACCGAGTACACCATCACCGGTCTCACGAACGGCACTTCGTACGACGTGCAGGTGCGAGCCACGAACTCAGTAGGCGACGGTGACTGGACCGCTACGGAGTCCGAAACCCCGGTGACCGTTCCCGACGCACCGTCGCTGAGCGTGACAGCAGGCGACCAGCAGCTCACAGCCACGTGGTCAGTAGCCGACGACGGCGGTAGCGCGATCACCGACTATGACATCGAGTACCGGGAGAAAACAACCCCAGCCCCAACCTGGACCGACGTACCAGATCAGGGCGCGAACACGTCCTATGTGATCCAGAACCTCACAAACGACACGACCTATGAGGTTCGGGTACACGCCACGAACGCCGAGGGCGACAGCGACTACTCAGCGATCGTCGAGGGAACCCCGGGTACGGCCACGGAGCCAGGGGTGCCTGTATTCGCTCTGACGCCGGGTAACGGGTCGATTTCGGTTTCGTGGACGGTGAACGATGGTGGTTCGCCGGTGACGTTGCAGCGGGTGAAGTTCCGGGTTGCCGGGGAGACTTCCGATACCCGCCGCAATCTGGGGTCGTGGTTGCGGAGTTACACGATCGACGGGCTGACGAATAGCACGCCCTACGAGGTGGCGTTGCGGGCTCGTAACGCAATCGGTTGGGGTTTGTGGTCGGATTGGCAGGCAGCGACGCCGCTGCCGATGCCCGGCCGTCCGGTCGTGACCTTGACGCCGGGCGACAGTCAGTTCACCGCGACGTGGCCTGCGCCCAACGACAACGGCTCTACGGTGAATCTGTTGCGTAGCAGGTATCGGGCGTTGGCCTCGGGCGAGGCCTCGACGTGCGCGCCGTCGAACCCCGCCGATTGGGTGCGGCGGAACCTCGCAGCCGGCGTGTTGACCGAGACGGTCACCGGTCTGACGAACGGCACGTCTTATGAGTATCAGGTTCGGGCGCGCAACTCCCACGGCTGGGGCGACTGGTCAGGGTGTGCGATAGCGGCGGTCGGCGCGCCGTCGGCACCGGTGGTGACCCTGGTCGCCGGTGACGCGAAGATCGACGTGTCCTGGACCGTGCCCGCGAACCACGGTTCTGAGATCACCCGCTACAAGGTCGACTACCGGGTGCAGGCCGATCCCCCCGTAGCGTGGATTACGCAGGCCATCTTGATGGGCCCGCCGCCTCCCGACACCAGCTATGAGCTCACCGGTCTGGCGAACCACACGACTTATGAGGTGCGGGTGCAGGCCCGAAACTCCTACGGCGACAGCCCCTGGTCGCAGGCGAAGTCGGCCACGCCGGGCGGCATAGCTCCGGGTGTGCCGGGTGCGCCGGGTGTGCCGTCGGTATCTGCGGGTGAGGGGGTGACTAACGGCAGTTCATATGACGTCGAGGTGCGGGCGACCAACTCGTTAGGTGACGGTGACTGGTCAGCCACCGTGTCAGCCACACCGATCCCGTCGGGGACGGTGCCGGGTGCGCCGATCGATCTGGCGTTGACCGCTGGTGATACCCAAATCGTCGCGGTGTGGGGAGTGCCGGCGACCAACGGGGGTCAACCCATCTCCGGTTATGACGTGCGATGCAAGCTTTCCGCGCAGCCGGACAGTTCTTATGGCATCTGTGCAGGCGATGTGCCGGGCCTCACGGCGACACTCACCGGCTTGACCAACGGCAGTGGCTATGACGTTCAGGTCCGGGCCAAGAACTCGGTTGGCAACGGCGCGTGGTCACCTGTGGCGTCGGCGACGCCGAACCCGTCGGCTACCGCGCCGGGGAGACCGGTGGTGTCGCTGTCGGCGGGCAATGGGCGGATAACGGCGTCGTGGTCGAGTCCTGCGAGTGACGGAGCTGACATCTCCGACTATGACGTGCGATATCGCGAGTCGGGAGCTTCGGGTTGGGACGATTGGGATCACATCGGTACGCAGCGCACCACGATCATCACCGGCTTGCGCAACGGCAGTACCTATGAGGTCCAGGTTCGGGCCACCAACTCCGCCGGAAGCGGCAACTGGTCCAATACCAAGAGCGCGAGGCCCAGGGCGCCTGCGCCACCACCCTCGACCGGAGGGGGAGGCGGAGGCTTCACCGGAGGTGGTGGTGGGGTTTCCGCCAGTGTGCCGGGGGCGCCTGGTGGGGTGACTTTGGTGGCGGGAGCAGGTGAGATCACTGTGTCTTGGGACGCGCCGACCAGCACCGGCGGTGCAGCAATCTCGGGCTATGTGGTGGCTTGGCGTCCGAGCGATTCGGCGGGCTGGAACCAGGCTTCGACAACTTCTGCCACGAGGCGTTCCCTGTCGGTCGACCGCTATGGTGGTGATCCGCTGGTGGTCGGCACCCTATATGAGGTGAGGGTGAGGGCGATCAACTCGGCCGACCGAGGTGCCTGGTCGGATATTGCTTCGGTGACGCTCACGGTGGGTGGCCGCTTTGTCGACGATGACGGCAGCGTCCATGAAGCCAACATCGAAGCCATCGCCCACGCGGGCATCACCGCAGATGCCACAGCACAGAACCGCTGTTCTGTCCCCACGATCACGTGACTAGGGCACAGATGGCCACCTTCCTAGCAACCGCCCTCGACCTAGCTTCCTGACCACTCCCCGACCACCCTCCCTGATCTCTATAATCGTTGGATCCATAGCGGAGTCCCCCCTTTGATCGAGGGGGCGGTCGCCGCGGACCTGATCCAAAGGAGGACCAACCGATGCGAAGAGGATCGTCACTTCTATTCCTGGTGTTCATACTCATAGTCTCTGCTTGTGGTGGTGAAGAAGCGGAGACGACTACTACCGCTGCGCCCGCCACTACTGCGGCACCCGCGACCACCGAAGCCGAGGCGGCACCCCTACGGGTCGCCTTCTTCGCTTCGTCGAGCCAGAACAGCTACAACCAGAGCATCTATGAAGGCGTGCAAAGAGCGGCTGCGGAGGCCGGCAACGTCGAGACCGAGATGTTCGACGGGGAGTTCAACGCGGAGCACCAGTTCAACCAGATCGAGGATGTGGTGGCATCGGGTCGCTTCGACGGCTATGTGATAGTTCCCAACGATCCGGTAGGGATCGCGCCCGCCGCTGAACAGGCCCTGGCTTCCGGCCCCACCGCCACTGCTTTGTTCCCGATCGGTCCCGACCTGGAGACCATCGAACCACAGCTGGAGGGAATGATCACCGTCGCCGGTTCCGTCACGGTTGGTGCTCAGGCGGCGGCCAATCTGGTGGTCGACTTCTGTGTAGACATCGATCCTTGCCGGGTGATCATCATCATGGGCCAGCTCCAGTTCCCCTTCGACAATCTGCGGCTCCAGGGATTCGAGGGAGTGCTCAACCAGCATGACAACATCGAGATCCTGGCGGTTGGTGAGGGCCAGTACTCCCAGGACGCATCCCTAACCACCATGCAGGACCTGCTGCAGGCTCATCCCGAGTTCGAGGTGTTGCTGTCCAACGCCGATCAGCACGTGACCGGGGCGCTGGTGGCGCTGGAGGATGCCGGGGTCGACATCGAGCCGATGTGGATCTCAGGTGGCGGCGCTTCGGCCATCGCCATCGAAGGAATCCGGGCCGGTATCTGGGATGCCAGCTCCTCGAACTTCCCCGAAACCGAGGGTTATCTGGGAGCCAGCTCGGTTATCAAGGCGCTGCGTGGCGAGCCCTACGAGGACGTTCACGACCTCAACGTGGTGAACGACTTGGGAGTCCCGGTGGTAACCGCCAAGGAACTGGATGCAAATCCGGACTGGCAGGCTGAATGGGCCGGTTGATCCCGACTCTTTAGCGACTGCGGCACGGGCAGGTGGAGCGCCATGTGACTCCAGCTGTGGAGGGTGCTTCGGCGACTCTCTCCAACATCTCCAAACGATTCGGGGCTACCCAGGCCCTGGACCGGGTCTCGTTGGAGATCAGAGCCGGTGAGATCCATGCTCTGGTCGGTGAGAACGGAGCAGGCAAATCCACCCTCGGCAAGATCATCGGAGGTCTCTACACCCAGGACCGCGGCGATCTGTTCATCGATGGAGAGCTGATCCACAAGTGGGATCCTCCCCTCGCACTGGCGGCCGGTATCGCAACCATCCAGCAGGAACTCTCGCTGGTGCCTGCTCGCTCCGTCGCAGAGAATGTCTTTCTCGGAATCGAGTGGTCCCGCTTCGGCGTGATCACCGGTTCCGAGCAAGATCGATATGAAGCACTGGAGGCGGAGGTAGGTTTCGGCATCCCCCCGGATGTGAACGTAGGCTCCCTCCGCCTGGCCGATCAGCAGAAGGTGGAGATCCTGCGGGCCCTGGCCCGCAACGCCCGGTTGATCATCATGGACGAACCGACTTCGTCGCTGACCAAGGACGAAACCGACCGTCTCCACGAAGTGATCGCCGGACTGAAGCGGGAAGGGCGAACTCTCATCTACGTGAGCCACTTTCTGGAAGATGTGCTGGAAGTGGCTGACCAGGTAACCATCATGCGCGATGGTGCCATCACCAGATCAGGCCCTACTTCGGTGGAGACCAAGCCAACGCTGATCGAGGGAATGCTGGGCAGGACCCTCGAGGCAACCTTTCCGCCCCGCCCTCCCCTGGATCCGACGCAGCCGGTGGTGTTGGAGGTCAGGGAAGCGACCGGCCGGGTTCCCCGGTCCATTACCTTCGAGGTGAGGGCCGGCGAGATCGTCGGAGTGGCCGGTCTGGTGGGCAGCGGGCGGACCGACCTGCTCAGGATGCTGTTCGGAGCCGAACCCTTACACCGTGGTGAACTGGTGCTGGAGGGCGAGGTATTGGGGCCTTTGACACCCCAGACCGCCATAGAAGCCGGGATAGTGATGCTGCCGGAGGATCGGAGGAACCTCGGCCTGGTCATGGTGCAGAAAGTGCGAGAGAACGTGAGCCTGCCTCGTCTGGGACGGTTTGCCACGCGGACACGCTGGATCCATCGCCAGGCCGAATCTAAGGCGGCTGCGGCAGCTACCAGCAAACTGAAGGTGGTACCTCCCGATCCTGAAGGTGATATCGAGGGCTTCTCGGGTGGCAACCAGCAGAAGGTCCTGTTCGCCAAGTGGACGCTGGAAACACCGAAGGTGATCCTGTTGGACGAACCCACTCGAGGCGTCGACATCGGGGCCAAGCGAGCCATATATGACGCGATCCTCGACATAGCCGCTCAAGGCGCGGCGGTCATCCTGGTTTCGTCGGAGTTGGAGGAGGTCATGCATCTATCCCATCGTGTATTGCTCATGTCGGAAGGCCGCTTGATCGGAGGCGCCGATGCCGATGAGTGGACTATGAACGAGGTGCTGGATCGCCTTTTCAGCGCGGTCGACCAGGCAAAGAGGATCGCATGAGCCTGCCGTTGCCGTTTTGGGCCTCGTCGGCCGATCCGGGTGATGGGGCCGAGGGAGACCCGAAGAGCGGGTTCAACTGGGTACCGATAACCGACTTTATCCGCCGCTACGGGGTGGTGATATTGCTGGTGTTGCTGTTCATCACCCTGTCGTTCTCCAGTGACGCCTTTTTCTCCCCCCGGAACCTGTTGAACATTCTCAACCAGAACACGCCCTTGGCGATAGTGGCTATGGCCGGCACGCTGGTGATCATTGCTGGCGGGTTCGATCTTTCGACCGGTGCCATGTTCGCGGTGGCGGCGGTCTCGGCTTCCTGGATCGGTTTGCACGTCGACGAGGTGTTGGGATTGGTGGCCGCGCCCGTGGTCGGTCTGGGCCTGGGATTGATCAACGGCCTAGTGGTGACCGGCCTGCGAGTCCATTCCTTTCTGGCGACCCTGGCCACCAGCCTCGTCTACCGGGGCTTGGCAGTTTTGATCACCGGTGGGTCCTTGATCTCTCTCACCAACAACGAGACGTTTTCGGCGCTGGGCAGGGGTCGCATCTGGCAGATCAACTATGCGGTCTTCATCCTCATAGCCGCCTTCATCGGGTTTTCTGCACTTCTGACGCGGACCGTGCCGGGACGACACATCTATGCAGTGGGCGGCAACGTGAACGCGGCCATCCTGTCGGGGGTCCGCAATCTCCGCATCCAGGTACTTACCTTTGCTTTGAGCGGCCTGGCGGCAGGCATCGCCGGTGCCATTACGGTCTCGAGGGTGGCTACCGGATCGGCCCAAGCCGGCCTCGGGCTGGAATTGCAAGCCATCGCGGCGGTCATCCTGGGAGGAACCAGCATCTATGGCGGCGAGGGGGCAGTGTGGAGGTCGGTGGCCGGAGTGATGCTGCTGGCCTTGATCAACAACGGCTTCAACATCCTCAACGCCAACCCGTTCTACCGGGAACTCACCACCGGGGTGATCATCGTGCTGGCGGTAGCCCTGAGCGCCGGCAAGAAGAGGCGTTGATGAGCCCGCACCGGCTGTCCATCATGGGTGGCCTGGTGTTCGATGGGGTCACTGCCGAGCCGACCTCTCATCCGGTCCATGTGGAGGGCGGGAAGATCGTCGGCGTGGGTGGTCCTCCGCCCGGCGGGGCCGAGGTGATCGAAGCCGAAGGGTGTCTGGTTACACCCGGCTTCCTGGACCTGCACTTCCATGCCTATGGGGTGAGTCTCGACTCCCGGGAATTGGAAGGGCTTCCGTTGAGCTACGTGGCGGCTAAGGCGGCCAAGCGTCTCCAAGCCGCTCTCGGTCGGGGATTCACCACGGTAAGGGACGTGGCCGGCGGGGATATAGGGTTGCGGATGTCGCTCGACGAAGGTCTGATACCCGGACCACGCTACCTGTTCAGCGGTCCCGGCTTGAGCCAGACCGGGGGCCATGGTGACATGCGGCCCGGCCATCTGAGCGGGGGGTTGCTATGTAGTCACCTGTGCGAGGTGGTGGATGGGGTCGACCCACTGAGAGCCGCCGCCCGGGAGCGATTCCGGACCGGAGCGCATGTCATCAAGCTTTTCACGTCCGGTGGGGTGTTCTCGCCCACCGATCCGCTCCGCAATCCTCAATACTCGGCGGATGAAGTGGCGGCGGTGTGTTACGAGGCCACGGCCCGGGGTTCCTATGTAGCTGCCCACGCCTACTCGCCCGAGGCCATCCTCCACTCGGTTCGCAATGGTGTTCGTACTATCGAGCATGGGAACTTGTTGGACGAGGAGTCGGCTGCCCTCATGGCTGAGGTCGGTGCCTATCTGGTGCCCACCCTGGGGTGTTATGACTCGATGGACCGGCGGGGAGATCAGCTGGGGCTGCCGAAGGTGTCCCAAGAAAAGAACCGGGAGGTGCTACACCGCGGCCTGGATTCCATCGCTATAGCCCGCCAGGCAGGCATCCGGATCGGGCTTGGGACCGACCTGATGGGAGACCTCGAGGACGACCAGCTATTCGAGTTCCGCACCCGCTGCCAGGTCGACGAAGTAGCAGACGTGCTGCGCTCCGCTACATCGGTGAACGCAGAGATAATCGGCCGCCCGGATCTGGGTTCTATCCGGGTGGGCGCTATCGCCGACCTGGTGATCTTGGAAGGCAATCCCTTCGACCAGCCGCAAGCATTGTGGGACGGCGGTCGGACCGTGATCCAGTCCGGGAAGGTGGTCGGCTCCTAGGAGGGGAAGCGGATAGTTACGACCCCGATCGCAAAGCTGCGGTTACCTCCTCATCGACCTCGAAGCTGTCGGGATCTACCGAAACCCCATAGTCTCGCTCGGCGGCAACCAGTGACACGAACCCGTTGCGCACATCCCGGGCCACTGCCGCCGGGTCTCGCTCGAGCGGATCGCCCCATCCGCCCCCGCCGCCGGTGTTGTTGGCCAGTCCCTGCCCGGCCTCGAGCAGGTTGTAGCTTCCCCCCTGCCGGACCTCCCGGTCGGTGCCGGGATCGATCAGGATGTGGTTGGGGTCCGCCATTCCCCCACCGTTGAACCCCCAGGGCGGGGTGGTCTTGTAGAGGATGGCGATGGCAGTGGTGGGGGCCTGGAACTTGTACACCCGGCTGACGCCCACTCCGCCCCGATGCTGGCCGAGACCGCCGGTGTCGGTGCGATAGCCATAACTCTCGATGAGCATGGGGCCCTTCACCTCCAGCACTTCCACCGGGTTGTTGCGACACCCCGGCTCGGTGATGTGCATGATCCCGTCCTCGCCGTCCCCTCCGGCATGGGCGCCGAAGCCCACCGCGTCGTTGGTGGCCTCCAGCCAGGGCGCATTGGTTCTCGGATTCATCCCCAGCGCCATGACCGAGCACACATCCCCACCCGAGCAGGCCGGCACCCGATCGGGCATGCCCTGGGAGAGGGCCTTCAGCATCACTTCACCGCCCAGGAGCCCGGTCCACAGCGTGAAGGTAGGCATGGGAGGCACGGCATGCATCACCGAACCTTCCTTGGTGATGATCCGTAGGGGCCGGAAGTTACCCGCCGTCACTGGCCAGTCCGGGGTGGTGAGCGCCTTGAAGATCAGGCAGTTGAAGGCCTCGGTCATCCCCCGGGGCAGGTTGATCGGTCCCCGGACGTCATCGCTGCTGTCGGTCCAGTCGACGATCATCTCATCGTCAGTCACCGTGATGGTCACCGCCATCTTGACCGGCTTGTCGAGGTCCACCCCATCGTGATCCACGTAGTCGACCGCGCTCCAAGTGCCCTTCGGCATCCGCCTGAGGGCGGCCAGCGCCAGCCGTTCCCCGTGATCGTTGATGGCCTGCATGGCTTCGACCAGGGTGTCGGTTCCGAACTTGTCGGCGATCTCCTTAGCACGTCTTACTCCGGTTATCACTGCCGAGACCTGGGCCTGCATGTCGCCGATGGTGTGGCTGGGAAGCCGGCTGTTGAACCGGACGATGTTGAAGATGTCCTGCTGGATCTCGCCCTGGCGGTAGAGCCTCACCACCGGGAAGAAGATGCCTTCCTGATACATGTCGGTCGAGTCCAGCACGTATCCGGGATCCTTCTGCTTCAGGTCCAGCACATGCACCCGGCAGGAGGCGAATCCGATCAGCCGGTCTTCGACATGGATGGGAGCGAAGATCAGCGGATCGAGAGTGTGGGCGGACGACCAGTAGGGATAGTTGTTGAAGAACACATCGCCCGGCTTCATCTCGTCCTTGCCGAGAAACTCGATGGAACGCTTGATGCCGTAGTCGTTTCCTCTGGTGAACACCGCAATGCCCGGAGTGTCGGCCACGATGTCGCCGTTCTCATCGTGGAGCCCTATTCCGTAGTCATGGATCTCATAGACCACCGTGTTGTAGGAGGTCCGGCACAGGTTGCGAGCCATCTCGTCGCAAGCCGAGACCAAGCCGTGGCGGATTATCTCAGTGGTAATCGCATCGATCATGATGCACCTCCCAGGGTGATCACTAGCTCGCCGTGCTCACCTACTCTCAACCAGTCACCAGTATGGAACACCGTGGTAGCCGTGTGCTCGACGATGATGGCCGGCCCGGCTATCTCGTCCCCCGCGCGCAAGTCGTCTCGCAGGTAGACGCTGGTGTCCACCCAGGTACTACCCGTGCCGGACAGCATGGGCCGGATCGAGAAGGGCTGAGCCGAGCCCTTGTCCCGGGCGGGAAGGAGCGGCAGATCCGGCTTGTCCACCGTCCCGACCGCGCCCAGACGGAAGGTGGTTATCTCCACCGGATCATCCATTGTGTGGCCATAGTGCTGCCTGTGCTCGTCCTCGAACTTGGTAGCGAGATAGTCGATCGGGTCTTCGACTACCCCATCCGGAAGGCCGATGGACACCGAGTGTTCCTGCCCGGTGTATCGGAGGTCCACTGCCCGCGAAGTTACCTGCCGCTCAGGGGGAAAGCCTTCCTCCTCCAGGATCTCGGCCGCCTCGACCGACATATCGGCGAAGGCAGTGTCCAGATGCTCGGTATTGAGCGCCTGCAAGGGCATCACCGAGGTGCGGGAGAAGTCCCTCTGCACATCGGTCATCAGCATGCCCAAGGCAGAAAAGGCACCCTGTCCGGGTGGGATGATCACCCTGGCCATACCGAGATCCCGGGCCACGTCCACTCCTACGATGCCCCCTGCTCCTCCGAAGGCCAGCAGAGCGAAGTCCTTGGGATCCCGTCCCAGCTCTACCGTTATGGCACGAACCGCTCCCACGATCTTGGTGGTAGAGATCTGGACCACCCCCCGCGCGAATCTCTCCACCGACATCTCCATCCGGTCGGCCAGCGGAGTGAGCGCCTGGCGTGCCAGCTCCTCCGACAGCGCGAGGGTGCCTCCCAGCGGGGTTTCCTTACCCAGATAGCCCATGACCAGGGCGGCATCGGTAAACGTTGGATCGATGCCCCCGGCCCCGTAGGATGCCGGCCCGGGATCGGCTCCGGCGCTCTGCGGTCCAACTTGCAGGCCCCCCGCTTCGTCGATCCAGGCGATGGATCCACCCCCGGCGCCAATCGTATGGATGTAGAGGGACGAGATGTTGATCGGGAGACCCTGGAACTCGGCCGCGTGATGCAATACCGGGCGCCCATCCACGATCAGAGAGGCATCGAGGCTGGTGCCACCCATATCCACCGTTATCAGGTTGGGGTCACCGACCATAGAGGCGAATCCCGCCGCGCCGATCACCCCGCCGGCAGGCCCGGAAAGGATCAGGTTCACCGGCTGCTCGCGGGCGGCGGCGGCCGTCATTGAGCCTCCCCCGGAGCGCATCATCAGGAACCGGCCGCTGAAACCGTTGGACATCAGCTCGTTCTCCAGATCGTACAGATAGGTCCGGACGATCGGCTTTATATAGGCATCCAGCACGGCGGTACTGGTTCGCTCGTACTCTCGGTACTCCCGGGATAGGTCGGAGGAGATCGAGACCTCTATATCGGGTATGACCTCATTCAGAATCTCCCGCATAGCAACCTCGTGGGTGGGATTGGCGTAGGCATGGAGGAAGCCAATCGCCACCGCCTGGTAACCGCGGTCCCTGATCAGTTCCGCTACCCGCCGGGCCTCGTCAGCATCGAATTCCTGGTGAACCGTCCCGTCGAACAGCATCCTCTCGGGGACCTCGTATGTGTCGTATCGCTCTAGGAGCCCGGGAGGCTTGCGATACAGGATGTTGTAGTTGCCCTCACGGGCGGTACGACCCAGCAGATACACGTCCCGAAAACCGCGAGTGGCGATGACCGCCGTGCGGGCTCCGCTTCTGGTGAGGAGGGCATTCAAGCCGAGGGTGGTGCCATGGGTGAACATGCTGGTGCCGTCCATCGGCACCTCTGCCCGGTGGAGGGAGTCGATCACTCCGCGGGTTGGTTCATCCGGAGTGGTTGGGACCTTCTCGAAACGCAGCGTGCCATCGCCATCGAGGCGCACTATGTCCGTAAAGGTTCCTCCGACATCGACCGCTACCCGGCTGCTCATCAGTGCATATCCTCCTGTTCGCGTGGCGGCACCCTTCTGGAAGGCAGTCCCCACCCACCTCTGAGACCGTCATTGTAGACGCACCCGGCCTGACCGGTATCGTGCCCACGCCAGGATTCGAGCGGTACCTATACAACAGGCCGCTGCCAGGGTATTGAACAGGATGTCCACCGGATCGAACACCCGAAAGGGCAGGAACAGCTGGACGTATTCGTCGACCGTTCCCACCAGGGCGGTGAACAGGAAGGCCAGCAAAGCAGGTAGCGGAACACGGCGTCCTTGCTTCACCCCCTCCTGCAATGCCCCATGGACGAGCACTGCCAGCACCCCGTACTCGACCAGATGGGTCCTCTCAGCAATAGTGGTCCTCAGGAACAGCATCAGGAAGACCGCGACCAGACCCAAGATGGCCACGATCTCCACCTTCCCGAGCCGGACACCCAGACCATGCACCAACACGGTGAGGGCCACTAGGCCCAGCACTAGGAGAAACAGGAACACATCGAGCCGAGCCTCCTGGCCCTCCAGCCGCTCGGCAATCGTCCCGGTCAGGCCCAGCGTCGAGTAGATGGCCACGACCACAGTGGCCACCAGCAGCCACAAGCGGCGCTCCCTGGTCGAGACGAACAAAGGCCTGCCCTTACCTAAGACCCGTCGAGGGTGGCTATCTCCGGAGGATCGAAAGCCGTGTGCCGGGGGACCTCACCGGTCCACCTCTCGACCCGCACCAGGCAGGTGTGGGCGGCCGGGCCGAGGGCGAGGCTCGACGTACCCTCGTCGGAGGTCAGGGTGTTCGGGTTGCCGTGCAGGCAGGTTCCTTCCAGATCCGGACCCGATCCGGGCGCATACCAGGCGCCGGTGGATAGTTGCACCACCCCTCGACGGATCCGATCCGTGATCACCACCCCGGCCAGGCACGACCCTCGGGAGTTGAAGACCCTCACGACGTCTCCCGTGCCGATCCCTCGCCGGGCGGCGTCCTCGGGATGGATACGGATGGCTTCCAGCCCCTTCACCTTGGCTCGGCGGCTGGTCGACCCGTGATCCCACTGGCTGTGCAACCGGGTCGAGGGCTGGTTGGAGACCAGATGGAGGTCGAGCTCGTCCGCCCGGCCCAACCACTCCCGGGGCTCCATCCAGGCCGGATGGGGAGGACAATCGGCATATCCGAAGCCGGCGATCCGTTCCGAATACAGCTCGATTCGTCCCGACGGGGTAGCCAGCGGATGTTGCTCCGGGTCCTCCCGGAAAGCGTCCAGCAAAACCCGCTTGGGTTCTCCGGCGATCACCGCCCGGTCGATGAACCCGGCCTCCCAAAACTCCTCGAAGCTCGGGCAATATGGTTCTCTCTGCCGTAGCTGGCCATAGAGGAACCTCAGCCACTGATCGACGTCGCGGCCTTGGGTGAAGCGGTCTGCCACCCCCAACCTGGTGGCCAGCCGGCTGAATATCTCGTAGTCGTCCTTCGCGGCCCCGATCGGATCGATGGCCCGGCGCATGGCGAACACATGGCTGTCATTGGGCTTCCCGCCGATGTCGTCGCGCTCCAGCGGGGTGGTCGAGGGCAGCACCACATCCGCCCGTTTGGCGGTGGCGGTCCAGAAAGGCTCATGGACCACCACCGTGGCGGGACGCTGCCAGGCTCGCCGCAGCCGGTTGAGGTCCTGATGGTGGTGGAACGGGTTGCCTCCCGCCCAGTAGACCAGCCGGATGTCGGGATAGTCATACACCCCACCGTTGTAGGTGAACTTCTCGCCAGGATGCAACAGAAGGTCGGCGATGCGGGCCACCGGAATGAACGAGTCGATGACCGGCCTGCCGGGCTTCACCCGGGGCAACCACGATCTCTCGAAGCCGTTCCCCACCGATGCCACCGCCCCGTAGCCGATGCCGAAGCCGCCGCCCGGCAGGCCGATCTGTCCCACCGCCGCCGCTAGGGCGATGGCCGCCCAGATCACCTGCTCCCCGTGGTGGGAACGTTGCAGCGACCAGCTGACATTGATGAGCGAGCGCTGCTCGACCAGCGACCGGGCCAGGGAACGGATCCGGGCGGCACTGATAGTGGTGATCGGGGCGGCCCACTCAGCGTCCTTCACCACCCCGTCCTCCGAACCGGTCACATACGATGCCAGTTGCTCCCACCCGGTGCAGTACAGATCGACAAAGGTGCGGTCGACCGAGTCGTCGGCGATCAAGGTGTGGATGAGGGCGAGCATCAGAGCCGTGTCGGTACCCGGCCGGATTGGCACCCAGACCGGATCCAGCCAGTCGGCCACGTCGGTGGCGATGGGAGAGATGTTCACCAGCCGGACCCCCGCGTCCCCCCACCGACGCAGCCAGCCGCGCAGCCGGTGCCGACCTACTCCTCCGTAGTCGACCTGGCTGTTCTTGAGGGGAATCCCGCCGAAGCCCACCACCTGCTGGGTCGTTTCAGCCACCACATCCCAGGAGGTGTGGGCGTTCTCCATCCGCCACCAGCTCATACCCACCACGTGCGGGAGGATCACCTCAGCGGCCGCCAGGCTGTAGGTGTTCACCGAGCGGGTATAGCCACCGATCGAGTTCATGAACCGGTGCAGGTGGCTCTGGGCGTGATGGAAGCGGCCCGCGCTGGCCCAGCCGTACGATCCGGCGTAGATGGCCTGGTTGCCGTACTCAGTCCTTACCTGATCGAGCTCGGCCGCCACCAGGTCCAGGGCCGTTTCCCACTCGACCTTGACGAAACGTTCCTCGCCCCTCCGCTCGGGCGCCGTTCCCGGCCCTCCCGAGAGCCAGCTCTCCCTGACCGATGGCTGGCGGACCCGGCACCGGTCGACCTCCACCATGGAAAACCCGATCGGGGACGGGTCGGGATCGTCCCGGAAGGGCCGGACCGCCCGGATCGAGTCACCCGCCGTCTCCACCTCGTAGGCGCCCCAGTGGGTAAGGGTCAGGCTGGAAGTCCGCTCGCTGTCCTTGGCAACCAATAGTCCTCCCAGAGTCGGCCCCATCCTACGCTCCGGTTGCCTTGTCCCTCCATCGTGCCGGTGACTAGCTTGGGGGCCATGGTGCGCAGGGCCGATAGCAACTTCCCCACCGGAGCCGAGCTGGTGATCATCGGCGCCGGAGTGGCCGGGGCAGCCACCGCCTTCTGGACCGCCCGGGCCGGGCTGTCCCCCATCGTCCTAGAGGCTCGACCGGTTCCGGCTTCTCTGACCACCCCGGTAGCGACCGGCGCCTTCCGCCTGCAGTTCGACAACCAGGAGGAGACCGAGCTGGCCAGGGAGTCAGCCGACCTGTTCCTGAACTTCGAGGAGATCACCGGCCAGGAGGCCGGACCGCTGGCTGTTCGCCAGCCGGGATACCTGTGGGCGACCACCTCCGAGCACCGGGTCGAGCAGCAGCGCCGGTTGGTAGCCCGCCAGCATTCCTGGGGCCAGACCGACATCGAACTCCTGGACGGTGATGAGGCCCGGCGGCGGTTCCCCTACCTAAGCCCTGCCGTGATCCAAGCCCGCTACCGGGCGGGTGATGGGTTCGTGGATCCACGGGCGCTCACGCTGGGCCTGCTGCGGGCATCCCAAGCCTCCCTCTACACTTCCTGCCGGGTGGTCTCGCTCAGCCGAACTACCTCGGGTTTCGAGGTAGGTACCGAGCTAGGCACCATCCAGGCCGATCAGCTGGTGATCGCAGCCGGTCCGTTCTCCGCCGGGCTAGCATCCTTGCGGGAGGTCGACCTCCCGCTGGAGGTGAAGCCCCGTCACAAGGTCGTGATTCCCACCCTGGCCCGGGTGCCACGCCAGGCCGCTATGACGATCGACGACGACACGGGGGTTCACTGGTGTCCCGCCCTGGCGGGAGCCTACGTGCTGGATGCAGCTCCCCGGGGACCGGGTATCGAACCGGTGGAGGACGTCACGCCCGACTCCGGGATGGCGTTTCGGGTGCTGGATCCCTCGCAGCCGGAAGCGGCCGCCCGGATCAGCCCCTTCTGGGCCGAGGCTTGGAGAGGCGGCGAGTTCTCCTGGATCGTCCACTCGGGCCAGTACACCATGTCACCCGATCACCGCCCCCTGATCGGCCCGGCCCCCCTCCCCGGACTCTGGATCAACAGCGGGTATTCGGGCCATGGCATCATGTGCTCCCCGGCCGGAGGGCGTCTCCTGGCCGATCTGATGGTGGGACTCCGGCAGGACTCACCCTTCTCGCTGGACCGGGAGTTCGCCCAGCGAAGTCTGGACCAGATCTAGGTCCTGCCTGCCGGTAGGTACCGCCCGAATTACTCCCTGATGCGGGTGCGAGCCTGCTCCCGGAGGTACTGGCGCAGGTACCAGGGACCACCGCTCCCAGCGCCCGAGGTACCGGAACCCTTCCAACCTCCGAAGGGCTGAATGTCGGGCCAGGCCCCCGTGGTCGACCCGGCCCGCCGGTTGGCATAGACCACCCCGGCCTGAATCCGCTGGAAGAACAGGTCTACCTCCTCATCCGTGCCGGCGAACACCCCGGCAGTGAGGCCGAACACGCTGTCGTTCGCCTTGTCGATCCCCTCCTCCAGGGAGTCCACCGCGGTCACGGCCACGAAGGGGAGGAATAGCTCCTTCTCCCAGATCCACGCATCCTCCGGGGCCGTCACCACGGTAGGTTGCACGAAGTTGCCCCGCCCGAGATCGCCATCGGTCACCACCTCGCCCCCAGACAGGACGTCGCCGCCGGCATCCTCGACCGCCTGCACCGCGGAGCGGAACCGGTCGACCGCTTCCTGGTCGATCACCGGCCCCAGGAAGGAGTCCCGCTCACGAGGGTCACCCAGCTGGATCCCGTCGGTCTTCTCGGTCAGCAGGTCCAGGAAGTCCCGGTAGGCGGGCCGCTCGACGTACACCCGGGAGTTGGCCGAGCACTTCTGGCCCGAGAGCCCGAATGCGGCCCGCATGACTCCTTCTGCGGCCAGATCGAGGTCCGCGCTCGCGGTCACCACGGCAGGGTTCTTCCCTCCCATCTCGCACACCACCGGCTTGGGGCGGCTGGCGGCCACGGTCCGGTAGAGGTACATCCCCACGTCGTAGGAGCCGGTGAAGGTGACCCCATCCACGTGCTGATGATGAGCCAGCCGGTCGCCCGCCTCGTCACCCCCGGTCACTACCTGCAGGGCGCCGGAGGGCAGCCCGGCCCGCTCGAAGATCTCGGCCAGCAGCAAGGCACCGAGTGCCCCGGTGTTGGATGGCTTCAACACCACCGTGTTGCCGGCCAGGAGCGCTGCCGAAGTGGGGCTGGTGACCAGGGCCATCGGGAAGTTGAACGGGGAGATGATCGCCCACACCCCCCAAGGCCGCAGGACCGAGTGGTTGGTGTCGGCCACCCCGTACTGGCCCATGGCGCTCTCCAAGCCTCCGGCCTCGTCCAGCCGGTCGCAGTAGTAGCTGGCGAAGGCGGCCGCCTCGGAGACATCACCTAGGGCTTCGAGCCGGTTCTTGCCGATCTCCAGTGTGAGGTATCCGGCCAGGATCGGGGTCTCATCCTCCACGATGCCGGCCGCCCGCCGCACGATCGCCATCCTCTCCTGCCAGGGAGTCGCCTCCCACTCCGGCTGGAAGGCGCGAGCTACCGCCACGGCATCGTCCACGTCGTCATTGGAAGCCTGCGAGTAGATCCCCACAATCAGCTGTGAGTCGATGGGAGAGCGTTCCGTGTAGGTTTCGTCAGTGTGGCGCCGTTCGCCGTCGATCAGCAGTGGATGGGTCTTCCCGATCTGCTGGGAGGCGGCGGCTAGGCCCTCCTCGTAAGCTTCATGAAGCACCGGATCATCGGCCGACATGGTGGCATAGGTGATCTTTCCCATGGTTCGTTTACCCTTTGCACGATTTACTGGGGACGGAACCAGAATCTAGCAGGAATGCTCCCAACCCTCATTTTCACCCTATGACCTTTGCCAGAAGCTTGCAGGTGATCGACTCGCACACCGCCGGAGAACCGACCCGGGTGGTGGTAGATGGCTTCCCGGAGCTGGCCGGTGCCACCCTGCGTGACAAGGAGGCCGACCTACTGGCCCACCACCCCGATCTGGCCCCGATGCTGGTGGGTGAGCCACGCGGCCATGCGGCCTGGCATGCGGTGATTCCGCTATCCCCCCTTCACCCGGAGGCCGACCTGTCCATCCTGATCCTCTCGGCGCTCGGATCCCTCACCATGTGCGGGCACGCTCTGATCGGCATGGTCACCACCCTGGTGGAAACCGGCCGGGTAGTGGCTCGTGAACCGCTGACCCGGGTGGTGGTGGAGACCTTGAGCGGCTTGGTGATCGCCGAAGCTCGAGTGGACGGAACCAGAGTGCAATCGGTCACCTTCCAGGGGGTGCCCTCATGGATAGCCACCACCGGATTGGAGGTGACGGTCGACGGACGGACGATCGGGATCGACCTGGGCTTCGGGGGAATATGGTTCGCTCTGGTGCCCGTGGAGCAGACCGGTATGGCGATCGAGGTGGAGTCGGTTCCCGCCCTAGTAGCTCTCAGTCACCGCATCCGGATGGAAGTAAACCGGCAACTGGCGGAGCGGAGGAATTGGCCACCCGGGACACCTGCAGAGGTAGACCAGCTTCTGTATGTAGGACCGCCCTCCACTCCGGGCGCCGACGGCCAGAATCTGGCCACCTCGACCGGCCTGGGATTCGACCGCTCACCATGTGGCACCGGCAGCTGCGCCCGCATGGCCTGGCACTTCACCCGTGGAGAACTGCGGGTGGGAGACCAGTTCGTCCACGAGAGCGTCATCAACACCAAGTTCACCGGCACCGTCCAGGCCGAGACGGAGATCTCAGGCAAGAAGGCGATCATCCCCACCATCACCGGTTCGGCCTATCTGACCGGCTTCAACCAGCTAGTGCTGGACCCCGACGACCCAGTAGGACCAGGAATCTTCATCCCCGCCGCGGGCAGTAAGTAGTGATGCTCAGAAGAGCGCGCGAAATGGAGCCGACGGATCTGCGTGTAGCTAACCCGCTGTCACTAGCCGTTAGCCTCGATAGAAGCTAGAGGGATCCGAAGGGAGAGTTTTGATGCTCCGCCCACGCCTCACCAAACTACAGGCCACCGAGTTTCGCTCACTGTCGAAGGTAGACATTCCCTTGGGTCCCCTGACCGTGCTGGTTGGTCCCAATGGCGCCGGCAAGACAAACGTGTTGAACGTGCTCCGCTTCCTGGCATGGACAGTCCGTTTCGACCTGGCCGGTGCGATCGACGAATGGGACGGCTTCCCGTTCATCAAGCGTCAAGGGTTGGATAGGAAACGAAACGTCGTGCTCAAAGTCTCGGGCTTGTTGACCGAGCATTCAACGTCCCGTGCTCCGGATGATTATGGGTTGAAGTTCAGGCAGTACGGTTCCGGTTTGCTCTGGCGGAGTGAATCGTTTCTCTTCAAGGGAGCACCCGGAAAAGGTCGGCGGAGGAAGATCGAAGTCAAGGACACCAAGGCCGCCATTGGCACTGATAGCAGCTGGCGTCTAGCAACTGACCAGACCACTGCCCTGGCGACCCTACCGCGACTCGCCGATGATGAAGGCGGAGCGACGGCTATTCGGCAGCTAGCGGACTTCTTATCCTCGATGCGCGTGCTGGAACCAGACATGTCGGCCGTGGGACGGCCCTCCCGATTAGTCCAGCCGCGCCTGGCTAGTGACGCCAGCAACCTCGCCTCTGTGCTGTATGACATATCCAAGGTGGATCCTGAGTCTTTCGAGAGCCTGGTCTCGGAGATGCAACTTTGCCTGCCCGGTTTCGAGTCGATCAGCTTCACATCCTATGGCAGGTCTGGCAAGCGGGTCACAGTCACGCTGTGGGAGAGAGGTGTACGGGTACCCATCTCCCTTGAGGACGCATCATCTGGCACGGTGCGAATGCTGGCACTGTTGACCGCTCTCCACGAACCGGATCCTCCAACCTTCACCGCAATCGAAGAAATCGATCACGGACTCCATCCGTGGGCGGTCGACATCCTGGTAGAACGCCTCCGCGCCGCCTCGGAGAGGTCACAGATCCTGATCACCACCCACTCCCCCACCTTGGTGAACCGCTTGAAGCCCGAAGAGTTGGTCGTCTGTGATCGCGATCCGGACACTGGCGAGTCGGTGATCCCCTGTATCAGCAGCCAGGAACTTCGTTCCCTGAAGGACGATAACGGTGGCCTGGGGCCAGGGGAACTCTGGTTGGCAGTAGCCCTGGGCGGAGTGCCGCGCGGGCGTTAACGACCGGCGATGGAGCAGCTAGGTTGGATAGCCCTGCCGGTCCGGGCGGACTCGTATAGGGCTTCCATGACCGCAGTGGTCCGCCTACCCTCCCAACCGTCTACTAGCGGGGGGCGGCCCTCGGCAACCGCCGCCACGAAATCCTCCATCTGGTAGTAGTGCAAGGTGGAGTCGGCGTAACCGGCCATGGCCAGAGTGTCACCGCGATCTACCGGCCCGGCGTCCATCAGCTTGGCTATTTCCCGGGATGGACCTCCTGGCACCTCCCAGGTGGCCAGATCATCGCCGACTAGCCCCACGGTCCCTTCGGTTCCCCAGATGGTCAGGCGGCGAGGCTGAGGATTCACCGCAGCGGTGGTGCTTACCACTGTGGCTAGCGTGCCATTGACGAAGCGCAACACGCCCAGAGTGATGTCCTCGACCTCGATATCGTGCAGGGGTGAAGTACTGTAGAAGCCGGTCACTGTCTCCACATCTCCCAGCATCCAAAGCAGCAGGTCCAGGGTGTGGCTGGTTTGGGTAAGCAGGGAACCACCGCCTTCGGTCTCCCACTTGCCGCGCCACTCACCGGAGTCGTAGTAGGGCTGATCACGGTAGAAGAGCCCCACACACTCCGCCATGATGGGCTGGCCGATCAAGCCGCCCGTTCCCGCCTGCTTCATGTGCAGCGCAATGTCCAGGAAGCGATACATGTAGATACAACCCAGCGTCATGCCCGCGCGGTCACATGCCTCGATCATCCGGTCAGCGTCCTCGACCGTGGTGGCGATGGGCTTCTCGGTCAATACGTGCAATCCCTGGGCGGCGGCGCCGATCGCCATGCGGGCATGGTCACCGGTGGGGGACGCCAGGCAGACCGCGTCGAGGTCTGATCGGATCAGGGCACGCCAGTCGGTGAAGACTTCTCCCACTGCGTATTGGGAGGCGAACTCGGTGGCCTTGGCGCGGTTGCGGGAACAGACCGATACCAGCCGAGCCCCGCCCGGACGGTTGGCCAGCGCTCCGGCGCACAGGTGGCCTCCCCCTCCGGTGCCGATCAGGCCGAACCGGAGGCTCATGCTGGCCCCGGTCGAAGGGTGGAACGGAAGCGGGCGGCCCTCGACATTCCCCGTATTATACGCCCCAGCACCCAGAGCAGCCCGAGGTGGCGAAGTCCACCATCCCGCTCCGGCGCGCCTGGCACGAGGAGGAGGCGACCCATGACCGACCTAGTGATCCGCAACGCCGAGCTGCTGGATTGCACCGGTGCTGACCCCCGACCGGGGGTGGATGTCGCGATTTCGGGTTCGCGGATAGCGGCCATCGGCCGGGGCGCGGGAAGCTCACCCTCACAAGTGATCGATGCCACCGGATTGACCCTGATGCCTGGACTCACCGACGCCCATGTGCATATGGGCCTGGTGTCCCCGGCAGGCGGCATCGGTGACCTGCCGTGGATCGACTACGTGTTCACGGTCCGGCGCATCATCGAGAACACCTTGCAGGAGGGTTTCACCACGGTACGGGACGCCGGCGGGCTGGATCCCCACTGGGCCCGCTTGGTGAGCCAGGGTGTGATCGACGGTCCCCGCATCCTCCCGTCGGGGTCGGTGCTCTCCCAGACGGGCGGCCACGGTGACCTGCGACCTGCCCATCACATCGAGCACCCCCGGGGCAGCATTCCCGGACTGTCGGCCACACCCGAGATAGTGGACGGGGTCGACGAAGTCCGCCGGGCCGCCCGGGAGCAGCTCCGCAAGGGCGCCACCCAGATCAAGGTCTTCAGTTCCGGGGGGGTGCTATCGCCCACCGATCCCTTCGACAGCCTCCAGTTCAGCTACAACGAGCTGCGAGCAGCCGTGGAAGCGGCCGCCGACTGGCACACCTACGTGCTTGCTCACTGCCACACCTCGGACGCTATCCGCCGGGCCATATCGGCCGGTATCCGCTCCATCGAGCACGCCAGCATCCTGGACGAGGATGCGGCAGAGAAGATCGTGGCTTCGGATGCTTTTGCGGTGGTCACCCTGGCCGTCAAATACGACCTGCTGGACGATCCCGAACGAGCTGGACTAACCCCCTCGCAGCTCACCAAGCTCCAAGCCGTGGAATCCCAGGTGAGCCGGAGCATCGAGATCATGGGCGAGACCGGAGTCAAGGTGGGTTCGGGATCCGACATCGTCGGTCCCCTGCAGGACCGGCGAGGCCGGGAGCTACCTAACAAGGCCAAGTTCATGAGCCCGGCCGAAGCCATCGCCACGGCCACGACGGGGAACGCCGAGCTGTTCTACATGGAGGACCGGATAGGTACCGTCGAAGAGGGTAAGGAAGCTGATCTGATCCTGGTTGATGGCCAGCCGCTGGACGAGATCGGAGCGCTGGCCGAGCCCGACCGGATCGTGGCGGTGATCAAAGGCGGCCGCATCTATAAGGACCGGCAAGGACGCCTCTCGCCTTCATAGGAGGGGGTTGCCGGGCTGAGGCAAATAGCCCGGCAACCTCCGGTTAGATGTACTCCTGGTCCCGCTCCCTAGCTGGGCCCCTCCTCGTACCAGCCTGACCCGAACCAATAGCCGTCATACTTGACGACCCAGGAATGCTTAGTGCCTTCCGCACCGGTGGTCGGATTCCGATAGACATAGTCCACCCAGCGACCCGTCTCGGTAGCCGCCATCAACTCAGACCCGAACTCCCGACCCGTCGAGTCCGTCCCCAACGGCCCCAGCAAGCTCATACCCACATTCTCAGGAACCGTCGCATGGGAAAGAATGATCCCGTCCTCATCGAAAATGAACACATACCACTCATCATCCACACTCTCAGTCGAGTTGTAATAATCGATAGTCGCATCAAGCCCATCCCGCACATGCCGCCAGACCGCCTCATCCACGAACGCCTTCGTGTACGCACCCGGCTCCGCCTTGGTCGGAGGCGGCTCGTAGGTCGTCTCATACCAGCCCGACCCGAAAATAAGCCCGTCGTGCTCTATCACCCAGCTGTGCTTGATACCTCCCATTCGCATCCGCGTTGAAGAACACATAATCGACCCACCGACCCTCCTCATCAGCAGCCATCAGGTCAGCACCGTAGTTATACCCAGTACGGTCCAACACCGGCAGGGTCATATCATCGCCAACCCGATGCGGAAGAGTGGCATGGCCCACCAGAAGCCCACTCTCGGTATCGATGATAAAGCCATACCACTCATCATCCACCGCCGCACCCGAATTGACGTAATCGATCGTAGCCTGACGTCCATCCCGATCATGCCGATCGATAAGCCCCTGAACGAAATGCTTAGTAAAACTACCCGGCTCCTGCTTGGTAGGCACCGGCGGCTCTTCGTCCATTCCCCTGACAGCCAGCAACGTCGCCACAACCGCTACCACTGCCACCACCAGCGTCACCAGGACCTGGGCAGGACGGGCAGACATTTTCTCTGACATATAAACCTCCAAACAGAGAATCCAAGGGAAGCCTGACCCTATTGTACCCCGTCTCTCGACTTCGCTTCGCCAGTGACCGCGTACCGGGGGCTCATGTGTCGTTGCTCATCGTGGTCGGTAGACTCGCTCAGGTTATGGACCACGACATCGTGCTTCTGGATCAGGTGGAGCTGACCTCGACGTCGCGCCGCGAGCTTGACTCGGTGGGCACGATCCGGACGGTACCGATCTCCGACCAGAACGATCTACTGCCGGCCATCCGGACTGCGGATGCGGTTCTGTACCAACTCTCCCCCGTGGTGCTCAACCAGGAGGTGCTGCTGAGGTGCGTCCGTCTGAAGGTGATTGGACGGATCGGAATCGGCATGGATCAGGTGGATGTGGACACCGCTGCCGAATGCGGGATGACGGTGGTGAACGCCGCTGGGGCTCAGGCAACCGCAGTAGCCGATCATGCCATGGCGTTGATGCTGTGCCTGGCCCGCAACGTGGTGGCCGGCCACCATGCGCTCCTCGCCGGGACCCGGAGTCCACCGTCACAGTTCATGGGTTGCGAGATGGACGGCAAGACGCTCGGCATCATCGGTTTCGGAGCCATCGGGCGACGCTTAGCCGTGCGGGCTCTCGGGTTCGGAATGGTGGTGCAGGCCTACGACCCTTACCTGGACCCGGAGACTATCGAGCAGGCCGGGGTAACGCCCACCGATCTGGGCGCTCTCCTGGAGCGCAGTGACTTCATCTCGATCCACGTCCCGCTCACCGCAGAAACCCGCCACCTGATCGGCGCTGACCAGCTCATGATGATGTGCCCTCACGCCTATCTGATCAACACCTCCCGGG
This sequence comes from Acidimicrobiia bacterium, assembly GCA_965200835.1. Classification (GTDB taxonomy): domain Bacteria; phylum Actinomycetota; class Acidimicrobiia; order Spongiisociales; family Spongiisociaceae; genus JAPPFW01. Next base: position 1,901,759 of record OZ241390.1, on the reverse strand, counting down.
GGCCGGTCGTCGACGAGACGGCTCTGGTATCGGCCCTTCGTCATGGTGAAATCGCCGGTGCCGGGTTGGATGTCTTCGAGAAGGAACCTCTGGACCCGGATAGTCCCCTGATCGGGCTCGACCGGGTGGTCCTCACCCCGCACATCGGCGGATGGGCCCGCGAAGCCCAGATCCGGACGCAGGAGAGCGTGGCACGCGATGTGGCCAGGGTCCTCCGGGGCGAACCTCCGCTCAGCCCCGTGATCCGCTCCGAATCCACCCGGTTACCAGTGAGCAGGATTCCTTCGATGACGGCTGGGCGGGAGCGAGGAACAGGAACACCACTGCCCTCGATCCAACCGTATGTCAGCTGGGACGAGACCGGCCTCCCGCACCCGAGCGCCACTCACTTCTTCGGAACCCTTCCGGGCCTCCGGCAGATCATCGAGACGGAAGGTCCGCTCACCACCGAGCGCGCCTACAAGCTCTATGTAAGAGGCGCCGGGTCGGTCCGGGTGACCAAACAGACGAAGCAAAAGCTGGACGCCGGGGTCAAGCAACTCGAGAAACAGGGCAAGATCCGGATCGACGAGTTGAGCGATTCCGAACTCAGCGACCAGGCGCAACGGATCTTTCGCCTACCCGATAGCCAGGCGGTGGTGGTCCGCACGATAGGTGACCGGGATCTGTACGAGGTGCCGCTCAACGAGGTGGCGAACCTGATGCTGCACAGGCTGGACAGGCATCCCAACACCACCCACGACCAGCTGATGCGGCACGTCCTCGACACGTATGGTTGGAAACGCTTGACCGAAAAGGCCCGGAAGTACCTGACCGCCGCCATTCGGCTCACGTAGCACGGAGCGGTGCTCCGAAAGGCGAGCTAGACCGGTCTCCTCAACACGCCCGAGGACACCGGTTTAAGTAGTCTCTGAGACGCCGGATACGCTCATCCGACCACCTCGCTCAACTCTCGCATCTCCTTACGCAGTTCGGCGACCTCGTCCCTGAGGCGAGCGGCGTATTCGAACCGGAGTTCCTTGGCTGCCTCACGCATCTCGTCCTCGAGGCTCTGGATCAGCCGACCGAGGTCTTCGCTGGCCAGCTCGACGGGGGCCTTGATCTCCATATCGGCACCTCGCGTGGGACGCCGGGAGGCCGTCCCGGAGGAAACCAGCTCCAGGATGTCGGAGACCTTCTTGCGGATGGTCTGGGGATCGATCCCATGTCTTTCGTTGTACTCGAGCTGCAGGTTCCGGCGTCGGTTGGTCTCGTCGATGGCCACCCGCATCGAACGGGTGACCTCGTCCGCATACATGATGACCCGGCCCGATACGTTGCGGGCCGCCCGTCCGATGATCTGGATGAGGCTGGTCTCCGACCGCAGGAACCCTTCCTTGTCGGCATCGAGAATGGCTACCAACGAAACCTCCGGCAGGTCCAGACCCTCCCGCAGCAGGTTGATGCCGACCAGCACGTCGTACTCCCCCAGGCGGAGATCCCGCAACAGCTCGATCCTCTCCAGAGTGTCGATCTCGGAATGGAGATAGCGCGCCCTGACACCCATCTCGAGGAGATAGTCGGTGAGATCCTCCGACATCTTCTTGGTGAGGGTGGTAACCAGCACCCGTTCATCGACCACCACCTGGGAACGGATCTCCTCCATCAGGTCATCGACCTGCCCCCGGGCTGGGCGCACCATCACCTCCGGGTCGACCAGCCCGGTGGGCCGGACGATCTGTTCCACGATGTTGGCCGAGTGACGGCGCTCGAACGGACTGGGAGTGGCGGACATGAACACCACCTGGCCGGTCTTGTCCAGCCACTCGTCGAACCGGAGCGGGCGGTTGTCGATCGCCGAGGGGAGCCGGAAACCATGCTCCACCAGCACGTCCTTGCGGCTCCGGTCACCCTCGTACTGCCCGTGGAGCTGGGGGATCGCAACGTGGCTCTCATCGATCACGGTCACGAAGTCGTCCGGAAAGTAGTCGAGCAGGGTGTAGGGAGCTTCGCCGGGCGCCCGACCGTCGATGTGGCGGCTGTAGTTCTCGATCCCCGAACAGAAACCCACCTCCCGCATCATCTCCAAGTCGTAGGCGGTCCGCATCCGGAGGCGTTGAGCTTCTAGCAGCTTGCCCTGGTGCTCGAGCTCGGCCAGGCGCTCGCCCAGCTCCGCCTCGATTCCGCCCATCGCACGCTCCATCCGCTCCTTGGTGGTGGCGTAGTGGCTGGCCGGATACACCCACAGTTCCTTCATCTCGTCGATGATCTCCCCGGTCACGGGGTTCATCCGCACGATGCGCTCCACTTCGTCCCCGAAGTATTCCACCCTGGCCACCGTCTCCTCATAGGCGGGGAACACTTCCAAAGTGTCCCCTCGCACCCGGAACCGTCCCCGGATCAGGTTCACCTCGTTGCGCTCGTACTGGATGTCGACCAGCCGGCGGATAGCCTCGTAGAGCGGGAACTCCACTCCCCGGATCAGCCGCAGAACCTGTCCGGCATACTCCTCAGGACTTCCCAAGCCGTAGATGCAGGACACGCTGGCCACGATCACCACATCGTCCCGGAACAGCAGGGAAGAGGTAGCAGCGTGACGAAGCCGGTCGATCTCGTCGTTGATCGTGGCGTCCTTCTCGATGTAGGTGTCGGTCTGCGGTATGTAGGCCTCCGGCTGGTAGTAGTCGTAGTAGGAGACGAAATACTCGACCCGGTTCTCGGGAAAGAACTGTCGGAACTCGGACGCCAGCTGGGCGGCCAGAGCCTTGTTGGGAGCTATCACCAGGGTCGGGCGCTGGATACGTTCTATGGTCCAGGCGATGGTGGCCGACTTCCCGGAGCCGGTGATACCGAGCAGGGTCTGGAAGTCGACGCCCTGCTCCACCCCTTTGGCTAGGGCGGCGATGGCCTCCGGCTGATCCCCGGCAGGCCGGAACTCGGAATGGACCCTAAATTCGGCCACGGCAGACCTACTCAGGACGCAAGTGTTCGACGAGCCGATCCACTTCCGAGGCGAGTGACTGGCGCGAGCCGCGGTTGTCCAGCACCAGATCAGCGCCGGCGCACCACTGGTCACGGTCCGGCTGGACCGCCATCCGGGCATCGATGTCGTCCTCCGACATGGACCGCTGCTTCAGCCGGGCTCTCCGCAGCCGGATGGGGGCATCCACCGTCACCCTCACCCAACGGTCATCCACCAAATCGATGATCAGGGGCAACTCGACCGCCGCCGGTTGGTCACCCACCCCCGCTGCCCAGCGCTCGATCGATCGGCGAATAGCGGGATGGGTCAGCTCTTCCAGGTCTGCCAGCTGGGCAGGATCTTCGAAGACTATGCGCCCCAGCAGGCGACGGTCGACCGTTCCATCGATCACCGCCTCCGGCCAGCGCTCGGCCACCTGGGTCGCTACCGGATGACCCGCCCGCAACACTTCATGACCCACCCGATCGGCGTCGAGGACTGCGAACCCGCGCTCGGCCAGCATCCGGCCTACTTCCGACTTGCCCGAACCGATGCCACCGCGCACGACCACCCGCAACGGCCCATAACCTCTCTCGCCTGTGCGGCCGGTGGCCGCTCTCCGGGACTCCCCCATCTACGTCCGGTGTCAGCGCCGGCCGATACCCCGTTCCTTGAGTTCCTGCAGGATCGCCTCGAGGGAAGCGTCGACATCGAAACTGCGCCGCTCCTCGCTCCGATCCGTCCGTTCGAACTCGGATACGGCGGGACGGCGGCGGCGCGGTGGCCGCTGGGTGGCCGGCCGCGCGCTGAACTCGGGTAGGGCCTGCTTGATAGAGAAACTCACCCGCCGGCGCCCCTCGTCCATCTCGGTCAGCTTCACCCTGACCTTCTGCCCGATGGACAGTTCCAGCTCAGGTGACTCCACCCGATGCATGGCGATCTCCGACACGTGTACCAGCCCTTCGACTCCGTTGTCGACCGCTACGAAGGCTCCGAAAGGCACGGTCTTGATCACCGCACCCTCCAGTATCGACCCGACCTTGTGTTCGTTGTTGAACGTCTGCCAAGGATCGGGGGTGGTCTGCTTGATGGACAGCGAGATGCGTTCCCGATTGCGGTCGATGTCGAGGACCTTTATGTCCACCTTCTGACCGACCTTGACCACCTCGGAGGGGTGGGTCACGTGCTGCCAGCTCAGCTCGGATACATGGACCAGCCCGTCCATCCCGCCGAGGTCGACGAATGCACCGAAGTTGACCACCGAGGACACTATTCCCGTGCGGACCTCGCCCTCGGTGAGCGCGTTGAGGAAGGCATTCCGCTGCTCGGCCTGGGCTTCTTCCAGATAGGCCCGCCGCGAGAGAACCACGTTGTTACGGTTCCGGTCCAGCTCTATCACCTTGGCCTCGATGCCCTCCCCCACGAAAGGATCCAGATCACGGACCCGGCGCAGGTCGACCAACGAGGCCGGGAGAAACCCTCGGAGGCCTATGTCGACTATCAAGCCACCCTTGACGACTTCGATAACGGTCCCCCTGACCGTGCCCCCCTGCTCGCGGATCGCTTCGATCTGTCCCCACACCCGTTCGTAAAGGGCTCGCTTCTTGGACAGGATCAGCCGACCCTGCTCGTCCTCCTTCTCGAGCACCAGCACTTCGATCTGGTCCCCGAGGGAGACGATCTCTCCGGGCGCCACATTCTTGCGGATGGACAGCTCTTTCAGAGGCACCACACCCTCGGACTTGTAGCCGATGTCCACCAAGACCTCGTCCTGGGTGATGTTCACCACCGATCCCTCGATGATGTCGCCTTCTTTGAATTCGAGAACCGTCTCGGCGATGGCCGCTTCGAAGTCTTCGGGGCCGAGATCGTCGGGCAACGAGCTGACGCTTCGGGCTTTGATAGCCGGTGGCCCCGTAGTGGAAGGGGCGTCGGACTCCGAATTCACTTCTCCCGGCGCTATCACCGGGCCAGTACCCGATCGAGAGGCTCTCGCCTGGCCTTTGCGGCCACGGCCCTTTTGGGCGTCTCGGCCTGGGCCACTGCTGGAGGTCATCTAATACTCTGTCTTATGAAGGGGAGGGATTCCGGTGGCGAGGAATCTTGCAAGGCCGACTCGGGCCGGTTCCGCAACGGTTACAGTTCGATACATAGGTAGGTGGAAACCTCCGGGCAGGGGAATGTGACTCTTAGCTTAGCGCGCGTCACCGCAACAGGAAAGTTATCACCCCTCGGTGCTCCTGCTGCGTCTCGATCGCATGAGACACGTTCGCGGGACGATGGGCCACCTCATCCCTTGACCGAGGCCAGGTCCGGTCCGGTAGCGATGTCGACGGTAAGCGGCGCGTCGAGCTCGGTGACCCCCTCCATCACCGATCTGACCAGACCGATAGTGCGGTCCGTAACCTCTCGGTCCACTTCCAGCACCAGCTCGTCGTGGACCTGCAGGAGCAACTCGGCGCCTGGGGGGAGCCGGCTGTCCAGCTCGATCATGGCCACCTTGATGACATCGGCCGCCGAGCCCTGGACGGGGGCATTGAGGGCCATTCGCTCGCCCATCTGGCGGATTCGGTAGTTGTCGGACGACAGCTCGGGAAGGTAGCGGCGGCGTCCGAACAGGGTGGTGGTGTAGCCATTCCGGCGGGCCTCGAGCACCACCGAACGCAGGTAGGAGCGTACCAAGGGGAACTGGTGGAAGTAAGTGTCCATGTGTTCCCGTGCTTCCTCACGGCTGATCTTGAGGCGATCGGCCAGACCGAAGGCCTCCATCCCGTACAGGAGCCCGAAGTTGATCGCCTTGGCTCGGCGGCGCAGGTCGGGCGTGACCTCGTCGTCGGCCACCCCGAAGACCCGGGCGGCCGTGGCGGTGTGGATGTCGTCACCGGCGCCGAAGGCCTCCAGCAGGCCGGGGTCCTTCGAGAGGTGGGCAAGAATCCGCAGCTCGATCTGGGAATAGTCGGCCACGATGAAGTCGGAACCCGGCGCGGACACGAAGGCCCGGCGGAGAGTGCGCCCGGTTTCCGAACGAACCGGGATGTTCTGGAGGTTGGGCCGATCGGAGGACAGTCGTCCAGTAGCGGCCCCCGTCTGGTTGAAGCGGGCATGGATACGACCATCCGGCCCCACCAGCGGCAGGTATCCGTCCACATAGGTGCTGCGCAGTTTCTCGATCTCCCGGTACCTGAGCAGCCGAGCCACGATCGGATGCGCTTGCTCTAGTTTGGCGAGGACCGAGGCATCGGTGCTCGGGGCACCCTTCGGGGTCTTCTTGAAAACCGGTAGCCCCAGCGTGCCGAACAGCACTCGGCGAAGCTGCAACGTGGAATTGATGTTGAACGCTCCCCCGGCCATTTCGTGAATCTCGGTCTCCAAGCCGGCCAGTTCCCCCCTCAGCTGCTCGCCGATTCCCTCCAGATATCTCCGGTCGACCCCGATTCCGGCCCTCTCCATGCCCGCCAGGATGGGCACGAGGGGCAGCTCCAGGTCACGGAACAGGGAGACCTGTCCCCGTTCCTCCAGCTCGGCCTCCATCACGGAGCGCAGGCGGCCGACCGCTACTACCCGGCGGCCGGCCTCCTCCAGGTCAGGGCCGGATCCGAAGTCCAGCATCCCTTGCGCATCGTCTTCATCATCGGTCTCCCCGATGAGGTCGACTCTCAGATAACTGGATGCCAGGTCCTCGAGCGTGCTGGCGCGGGCGGCGGGGTCGATGATGTAGCCGGCCAGGATGGGGTCGAACACCAGGCCGCTCGCTTCGTACCCGAGGCGGGACAGTTCCAGGAACAGTGGCTTGGCGTCGTAGGCGGATAGCCGGACCTCGGGGTCGGCCAGCGCATCCCGCAAGTGATGGAGGTGGGAAGCGGGGACGAATGACACGTCCGCTCCCGGACTCCCGTTCGCTCCTTCTTCCCCACCGTCCCCGAAGCGGTCGGAGGAGATGGCCAGCCCGCTGAGCTTGCCCTGATCATGAACCGGCACGATCACCAGGCTCGGGTGAGCGGCCAATCGGGTGATCTGGCGAGGGGTGTTCAGTTCCCGGATCCGGGCCTTGATCGATGCACCCGGTGATGCCGGCACCTCCTCCACCGTCTCCATCAGGCGGGTCCACAGGGTGGCGAACTCCAGGCGATCGAAGACCTCTTTGGTGACCTCCCGATCGGTGGGCGGGATGAGCATCCGATTGCTCTCCACCCCCAGATCGAGATCGTCGACCAGGGCCATGAGGGATCGGTTGCGGAACACCTGTTCCCGGTGGGCGGCCAGGTTCTGGCGCAGGCGGGGAGTGTGGCGGCCCAGATCCTCGAAGACCCCTTCCAGGTCCCCGAACCTGGCGACCAGCCGGGTGGCCGTCTTGGGGCCTACTCCTGGAACGCCGGGCAGGTTGTCGGAAGTGTCCCCCCGCAGAGCGGCGTATTCGATGTACTGATCGGGGCGGACTCCGTACTTCTTCTCCACCCAAGCTGGATCGACCAGCACAGTGTCGCTGATTCCCCGCCTCGTGTATACCACCTGCACGCCGGGTGCCACCAGCTGGAAACTGTCCCGGTCCCCCGTCACTACCAGGACTCGCCAGCTGTCCCGGCACTGTCGTACCAGGCTGGCGATCACGTCATCCGCCTCGTAACCGGGGCGCTCGACCTGGGTGATCTGCAGCGCATCCAGAACCTCACGGATGAGGGGCAACTGCTGGCGGAAACGGTCGGGCGCCGAAGGGCGTTTCGCCTTGTACTCAGGGTATTCCTCGGTGCGGAAGGTGGTCCGGCCCACATCCCAGGCCACCACCATCCCTTCCGGAGCGTGGTCGGCCAGCAGCTTGATGACCATCGACGTGAAGCCGAAGACCGCGTTGGTTATCTGACCGGAGCTGGTGGCCAGATCGCGAGGGAGAGCGTAGAAGGCGCGATAGGCCAGGCTATGGCCGTCGAGCAAGGCCAGGGTGGGCATGGAGGGAATCGTAGCCCCGCCTGTGATGGGCGGGGAGATCGCCTCCGCTCAGTGAGGATAGGGAGGCGGGACGTGGCCGGGTTGGTAGCGGGCCAGCTCACGCCTCGCGACCGACCGGATGTGAACCTCGTCCGGCCCGTCGACGATCTGCAAGGCCCGCACCTGGGCGTACCGGAGAGCCAGCGGGAAGCTGTCCGACACTCCGGCCGCTCCGAACAGCTGGATGGCTCGGTCCAGCACCGTCTTGGCCATCCTGGGAACCGCCACCTTGATGGCGGATATCTCGATCCGGGCCGACTTGATCCCGACTGTGTCGATCAGCCAGGCGGTCTTGAGCACTAGGAGTCGAGCCTGTTCGATGAGGATCCGGGAGTCTGCTATCCAGTCCTGCACCACTCCATGGCCGGCCAGGGTCGATCCGAAGGTCTCCCGGGCTTTGGCTCGGGAGCACATCATGTCGAAGGCCCACTCGGCCATCCCGATTGCCCGCATGCAGTGGTGGATCCGTCCTGCTCCCAGTCGGGCCTGGGCGACCGCAAAGCCCTTCCCTCGCTCCCCTATTAGGTTGGACACCGGTACCCGGACATCGTCGAAGTGGATGGTGGCGTGACCGCCCCGCTCGTGATAGCCGAAGATGGACGAGTCCTGCTCGACGGTCACGCCCGGAGTGTCCAGAGGAACCAGGACGATGCTCTGGCGCCGATAGGGATGGCCGTCGGGGTCGGTGACACCCATCACCAGCGCCACCCGGCATCGTGGGCTGGCCGCTCCGGTGGAGAACCACTTGCGCCCCCGGATCACGAACTGATCCTGGTGCTGGCGGATGGTGGTCCGGATGTTACGAGGATCCGACGAAGCCACCTCCGGCTCGGTCATAGAGATGCACGAGCGGATCTCCCCGGCCAGCAAGGGGGTGAGCCAGCGGCGTTTCTGTTCGGTCGTGCCGAACCTGTGGAGCGTCTCCATGTTGCCGGTGTCGGGGGCGGAGCAGTTGAGGGCCTCAGGCGCCAGGTCGGGGCTGCGGCCGGTCACTTCCGCCAGCGGCGCGTATTCCACCACCGATAGGCCAGCCCCCAACTCAGGGTCCGGCAGGAACAAGTTCCAAAGGCCCCTCGCCCGTGCCTCCGTCTTCAGATCCTCGAGGATCTGGGGATGGTGATGGGGATCGCCCGAGGCAGCCATCTGGTCGGCGTATGTGGACTCGGCCGGATAGACACAGCTGTCCATAAAATCGGTGAGCCGGTCCAACAGTTCGGCCACCCGCGGCGAGTGTTCGAAGTTCAACCTCTTAGGACCTTCCCCTCACTACCGATCAGCTATACGGCAACCCCCGGTACCGGGAATGGGACTCGAACCCATACGCCCTCGCGGGCACCGGATTTTGAGTCCGGCGCGTCTACCAATTCCGCCATCCCGGCCAAGCACCCCGATTCTACCCCTAAAGAGCGCCCTTGCCGGACGGGATCCTGCTGCCAGAGCGCAGAGTCACGTCCTATGGTGCCCAAGGTCCGGGACCCCGATCGCCGTCGAGCGGTCAGCGGCTCGGATGGGCCAGGGAACCGACCCACAATCTGTCACACCCAAGATGTATCGTGATGGTTGACTGCAAACACCAACGGTCTGTTACGACGTCGAGCAGGCCGTGACCGGGATCACTCGGGAGCCGGCCCTCCAGGGCCTGAAGGCCCGCGCTCCCAACCACGGCGGCGGCGGTCGGGGGTGGGATCCCAAGAGGGGGGCGGAAGGTGACCGGACCGGTTTTCGCGTTCTGGCCGCCGATGATGGTCAGGTCATAGTCTCATCGTCAGGCACGGCACCTGGGGCAGGCGGGTTCATGAAGCCGAACTGCCGCCCCAGGGTCTCTTCGTTCTGGGTGGTAAACCTCCGGCAACCGAGCCAGCGGTCCTAGCATCGCGACCGGCCCTCTCACCGCTGGGAACACGGCTGTCCGTGCTGGCAGTAGGGCACCGGGCTCACCTAGGTTTCAAGATCATGGATCCTTCTCGGATACGCAACATCGCCATCATCGCCCACATCGACCATGGCAAGTCCACCCTCGCCGATCGTTTCCTGGAACTGTGCGGGGCGGTGGAGTCGCGCCATATGCGCGCCCAATACCTCGATTCGATGGAACTCGAGCGGGAGCGAGGTATCACCATCAAACTACAGAGCGTGCGCCTCGCCTACGGGCAGTGGTGGATCAACCTGATCGACACTCCGGGACATGTGGACTTCGGCTACGAAGTTTCCCGATCCCTGGCCGCCTGCGAGGGTGTCATCCTGCTGGTGGATGCCGCCCAAGGCATCGAAGCCCAGACCTTGGCCAACTACTCCATGGCATTGGAACATGACCTGACCATCGTGGCTGCTCTGAACAAGTTGGACCTCCCGGCAGCTGATCCCGACCGGGTGGCCGATGAGATCGAACAGGTCCTCGGGATTCCCGCCTCCGACGTGTTACGGATCTCGGCCAAGACCGGTGAGGGTGTATCCGAGCTGCTGGATGCCGTCATCCAGCAGGTCCCCGCCCCGCGGAACGATCACCAGTCCGAGCTGGCAGCGTTGATCTTCGACTCCCATTTCGACAGCTATCGGGGAGTGGTCAGCTCAGTACGGGTCATGGCAGGGTCGCTGCGATCCAGATCCCAGGTACGGCTGATGCAAACCGGCGGCACCTACGGAGTACACGAGGTGGGGGTCCGAACTCCTTCAGCCACCCAAGTGGATCAGCTGGGCCCGGGCGAGGTGGGTTACCTGATAGCCGGAGTCAAGAACACTGCCGAAGCGCGGGCCGGCGAAACGGTAACCGATGCCCGCTACCCAGCCCCGACCCCGCTGGCGGGATACCGGGAACCCAAGCCGATGGTGTTCTGCGGCCTGTATCCTATCGATGGCGACACCTATCCCGACTTGCGGGACGCCCTCGACCGGTTGCGGCTCAACGACTCCAGCTTCAGCTACGTCCCCGAGACCTCCGGTGCCCTGGGCTTCGGTTATCGGTGTGGTTTCCTGGGGTTGCTGCACATGGAGATCATCATCCAGCGCCTGGAGCGAGAGTTCGAGCTCGAGATAGTTGCCACCAAGCCGTCGGTCGAATACCGGATAAGTACCAAAGTGGGCGAGGAGCTTACGGTCGACAATCCCAGCCGGGTACCTCCTGCGGGTGACATAGCCGGAATCAGCGAACCAATGCTGCTGATGAGCATTGTGTCGCCCTCCCGTTATATCGGGCGGCTGATGGAGCTCTGCCAGGACCGGCGAGGCAGGCTGCAGAGCCTCGACTACCTATCCCCCGAGCGGGTGGAGCTGCGTTACCGCATGCCTCTGGCCGAGGTGGTAACCGATTTCTACGACCAGCTGAAGAGCCGCACCCGAGGCTACGCCAGCCTGGACTATGAGACTGATGGCTATCAGGAAGCCGACCTGGTAAAGGTGGACATCCTACTCCAGAACGAGCCTGTGGATGCTTTCAGCGCCATCATCCATCGAGAGGCGGCTTATACGTACGGTAGGAGGATGACCGCTCGGTTGCGGGAGCTGATACCTAGGAGACAGTTCGACGTGCCGATCCAAGCCGCCTTGGGTGGCCGTATCATCGCCCGTGAGACCGTCAAGGCCTACCGCAAGGATGTCACCGCCAAGCTGTATGGAGGGGACGTGACCCGCAAACGGAAGTTGCTGCAACGCCAGAAGGTGGGCAAGAGGCGCATGAAAGCGATCGGCAGCGTGGATGTCCCGCCGGAAGCCTTCGTTTCCGTGATGCAGATGTCGGGTAGCAACTAGGCTCTGAGGTAACTCAACGACTAGAGGGGCGTATTGTGATTGGATCGGAAGTGCTGGGGTTGGTTGTGTACATCGCGGCGGTAGCGTTGCCGATCCTGATTCTGTATTGGGTCGTCAGCTACGCAGTAGAACGGGGTGTTCGGAAGGCCTCATTACATGGTTCCGATAGAGAAGGACGAAGGAGCATCCTCCGGCACGGCGTACAGGCTGGGCCAAACGGTGGGGTCTTGGCGTCAAGGCGACTGACGTAGCACGAGCAGGTCGCGGGGTGCCGGGCGCGGCTTGACAACTTCGGGTCGGGCAGTGTTGGAGGCTAGGGGGGAGCCCGGAGGTGTGGTGGGATGCTGATCCCGAAGGTTCCTTCTGGGTTTGAGTGGACCGGTGGGGGTTGGTGACGGCGGTTGTGTCTGGGGTGGGTGAGTCGCCGTCTGTGGGGTGGTGATAGGGGGTCGATTTTCATGCCTTGCCGGTGGATGGCTACGTGGTGGTGCCACCAGCAGAGGGTGGTGAGATTGTCGGGTGTGTGGTCGCCGCCTCTGGAGGCTTCCAGGATGTGGTGGACCTCGAGACGGTAGGTGGAGTTACATCCGGCAATGGTGCAGCCCCCGTCGCGGGCTAGCACCGCCCGACCCATAGCCGGCCGGATGGTCGACTTGGTTCGGTGGGTGGTTATGTGCTGGCCGTTTACGGTGATGCGCTCTACCCGGCCTGAGCATCGGATGAGGTCGATGGTGTCGGGTCCTACCCGCCCACCAGCGAAAACGGAGGCTCCCTGCTCATAGCCGGACTCTTCGGCCAGGGTCTGGTCGGCTACCACCATCAGCAGCGGCTCACGACGACGGCCGTGATCATGATCTCCGCTTCCGGTTCCCACAGGTGGCAGCTGGTCCAATTCGTCCTGACACATGGTGGTGAGCGCCAGGGCTCTGCGTAGACCCGCCTCGGGTCGGGCTTCACCGGCCGGGTACATGTCTTCGCCTCGCTGGTTCAACGCTTTGCGGCAGACCTCCCCCTCCAAAGGTCCCAGACGGCCTGACATCCGAATATGGGTTCCGTCCAAAGAAGGCTGGAAAGCCACATATTGGCTCTCGAAGATGTCCCGCTCATCATGTCGGGTGACACGCCGCCGTCGCTGTGCCAGCTTCTCCACTTGGTCGAGGTCCAAGTCGCGGCTGCGGGCTATCGCCCCTTGGCTGGCGCCTGCTTCGGCTAGGCGGGTTTCTTCAACACCCGCCCGAAAGACACGACCCCGGCTCTGATGTGTGCGATCTGGTGGTCGGTCAACCGCTTCGCCAGATAAACCAGATCCTTCGCCGTCTGGCGTCGTACGTCGGCTCGGGCCACTACGAAATCCACCGGATCCCGATACCCGGATGTGAGCACACCCTGGGTTGCCAGGAAGTTCCGGATCCACACCAGTTGTTCCCCACGGGCTCGGCTGATCTGTGCTTCAGCCTGCACCATGGCAGCTTCCAGCTTGGCGTCCTCCACCTCACCATGCCCAAACCGGCGGTCCCCCACCATCCGACGGGCCCGGTCATACGCACGTTGGCGACGCTTCTGATAGCCGCTCATATAGGCACCAAGCACCGACTCGGCACCACCCGTAGTGGAAGCCGGGTCCGGCTCGACCATCAAGTCGCCCGCCGTATCTGTCAGGTATTCGAACATGTGTTCGTCACGATAGCAGATGTCTGAGACAAGTAGCAGCATTACAACGCTGATATCACCTGTTATCAGCAGTCCATCACCCTGAGATTCACCACACACCGCCCGGTTACCCAGACCACGGAAGCACGGAACCCTCAAGGTACGCTTCGAGCGAGGGCTTAGGGGAGGTGCAAGCGGATGGCTAGCTTTACCAGCTCTAGCGAAATGATGCGCGGCCAGATTCCAGGGGGATCACTGGCTTGGTTCAGCCAGCCGACAAGTACAGGCGCGAAAACTCTCGTGGGCGTCGAGGTGACTTTTGACCCTGGTGGCTGTCACAGCTTCCATATACACCCAAGCCAGGAGGAGCTCATCTACGTGCTCGAAGGCCTGATCGAACAGTGGGTGGACGGCGAGAAGAGAACGCTCGGGCCCGGAGATACCGCCTTCATCCCACCAGGCACGGTCCATGCGTCGTTCAACGACACTGACGCACCGTCTCGGATTCTTGCCATCCTTGGTCCCTCGGTCGGTACGGAAGGATACGAAGCCGTCGACGTATCAGACCAGGAACCTTGGGTCTCGATCCGCTAGGGTTGTAACACTTCCCCGCCTGCGGAGGGCCAGCGTGCAAACCATTTTCGAGGGCACCCGTCCCAGGGCTGACGTGCTGTCCGGGGAGCTTCGGGGCGAGTTGTTCGCCGCCAACCTGGGGGCGGTGGTCCGGGGAGACGCGGAGGATGTCTACCAGGATCCGACGGCGTTCTTTGCCAACACCTTCCCCACTGCCGGCCTCAAGTCCCTCCTGGCAGAGGCGTTCGGACGTATCGCCGGACGCCCCTCCGCGCCGGTCATCCGGTTGGAAACCGCCTTTGGGGGCGGCAAGACCCACTCGCTCATCGCTCTCTACCACCTGGCAGCCCACCAGGCCCGACCCATCGGGGTCAAGGATTATGTCGACCCGGCTTTGCTCCCCGACCGACCGGTTAGGACGGCGGTTGCGATCGGTACCGACTTCCATCCGGCGGGAGGAAACGGCCGAGGAGGCACGACTACCCGCACGCTCTGGGGTGAGATCGCCTCCCAGCTCGGCACCTACCAGCAGGTAGCCGGATCCGACACGGACCGCATCGCACCGGGAACCGCCTCGCTGGCCCAAGTCTTCGAGGGCGGCCCGGTGATCGTCCTGATCGACGAGCTGGCCCGTTATCTGGAGGTGGCCGCCGGGGTCCCGGTAGCGAACAGCACCCTGGCCGACCAGACCACCGCCTTCCTAATGGCCCTGCTCGAACATGCCACCCAGACCGACAACCTGGTGGTGGTGTATTCGCTGGCCAGCAGCGCCGACGCCTTTGCCGACCAAACCGAGACCGTCCTCGAGCAGGTCCAGGCTTTCAAGGAGTCGATGGCGGTGTCGTCCCGGGTCGAACATGTCATCAGCCCCACCGGGGAGAACGAGATCGCCGCCATCGTTCGCCGCCGTCTCTTCCAGGAGGTCGACCCGGTGGTTGCCCGAGAGACGGCCAACGCCTACTACCAAGCGATAAGCACCCAGATCGAGGCCGGACGGGATCTTCCCGCCTACGCTGGACAGGCGGGCTACGCAACCGACCTGGCAGACTGCTATCCGTTCCATCCCGAGCTTCTGCTGGGCCTGAACGAGAAGGTGTCCACCATCCCCAACTTCCAGAAAACCCGCGGCGCGCTCCGGATGCTGGCTCGGGTAGTGCGCGGCCTCTGGACCGAGCGGCCAGCCGACACCTGGCTGATCCACCCCCACCACATCGATCTAGCCGACGAAGAGATTGCCAACGACCTCACCAGCCGGTTGAACCGAGCAGTTTTCAAACAGGTGATCGAGGCCGACATAGCCAACCCAATGGCCGGTGCCAAGGCTCGGGCCGCCCTGGTGGACCACCGGCTGATCGCCAAAGGCGAGTCGCCTCTGGCAACGAGGATGGCTACCACCGTCTTCCTCCACTCCCTCGTGCAGGCAATCGCAGCCGGGATCTACCCGGCCAAGGCCAAGCTGGCGGTCTACACGCCAGGCGACGATCTAGGCGTGATCGAGAAATAGACCGACTCACTACTGGAACGAGCCTTCTACCTGCACTCCGACGGAATCCGCTACTTCTTCTCCACCGAGCCCTCCCTGGCGGCGGTGATCAACGATGAGATCCAGCAGGTGGGCAAGGCTAAGGCCAAGAGCGAGCTCGACCGCCGCATCCGGACCATCTGGAAGAAAGGCGCGCTGTCCCCGGTGTTCTTCCCGGCGGAGCCGTCCGATGTGGAGGACGCTTTCGAGCGGCCCCGGTTGGTAGTCCTCCACTACGACGCGGTAGGCGTCTCAGCTGCATCGACACCCCCCCCCCCGCAGGTGGAGCTTCTGTACGAAAGGGTGGGTACGGCGCACGGGTTCCGCACCTATCGCAACCACCTGGTGTTCCTGGTGGCGGACGACGAGGCAGCGGTCGACCATGCCGTCGAGGAAGCCCGGCGTCATCTGGCCATCCGCCGGATCGTCGGTGATGCCCAGCGGTTCAGCCAGTATTCGAAGGACCAGCAGCAGCGGCTCAAGAGTCGGGAGCAGGCGGCCCGGCTCAACGTGCGGGTGGCGATCACCCGCCTCTACCGGCATCTCTACTATCCCGACGCCAGCGCCGGGAACCACCGACTAAGCCACTACCCCCTACCTGCCCAGGATCAGGGCAACGTCGACAAGGATCAGACCCGGGTCGCCTTGCGCGCCCTGCGCGAGTTGGGAAAGGTGCGGACGGCCGATGATCGCGCCCCGCCGCCAGCCTACCTTCGCCAGAAGGCTTGGCCGGCCAATGCCCAGCGGATCACTTCCCGGCAGCTCCAGAAGGAGTTCGCCTCCCGGGTAGGTCTACCCATCCTGCTGGACATCAACCTGCTGTCCGAGGCGATCAAGCTTGGAATCAAGTCCCAGCAGTGGCTCTACTTCGACCCGGCCCAGCAGTGCGCGTACAGCAAGGAGTCACCCACCTCACCGCTAGTCCGGCTGCACGATCAGATCGAACTGATCCTGCCCGAGGCAGCCGAGGGCGTACCGATCTGCGGGCAGCCCGAGGATCCGGCAACCGGCGATGTCACGGGGGCGGCGAAGGGTGCTAGCTGTCCGGTGTGCCGCCATCCCCAGGATGCCTGCGCGTGTGCAGGTGCAATGGCTTCCCAACAGGGCTCGCTGGAGGGCGAAGGGCTGCCTTCGCAGGCATTCCAGCGGGTGGCCGACCTCGCCCAGGACCAGCAGATCAATGGACTCTCCGGACTCGAAGTGAGGGTAGGCGGCACGGACCGCGAGTTCGTTCGAGACCTGGAAGCGATGGCGCTCGCCATCCCCCAGCTACCCAAAGCATCCGTCCGTCTCAAGGTGAATGGGACCTTCGAACTCCCGGACGATGACCAGATCAGGATCGAGTTCGATGGTTCGTGGAAGCGCTACCGGCAGATCAACCAGGCCCTCCTGAGGGTAGCCAAGGATGCCAATGCCAGTTCGGGCCGGATCGTGGTGCGAGTCAGCTTCCCGAGGACGGTTCAAGTATCCGGCTCCGAGATGAGGAGCATCCGGGACACCTTCACCAACATCAGTCCCGGTCACGTCTCGGTGGTCGCCCTTCCCGGGGAGAAGTCGCCGTGAAGCCTTCCCGGAGCGCCTTCGAACTAAGAGTGTTCCCGGATGGCGATCGCGGGTTCGGGGTGGAGCTGACCCAGGAGATCACCGGCCACCTAGATCGGAAGGTCGTGCGGTCCTGGGGTACCAACCTTCTGGCCGTCACGGACCACCTGCTGGAAGGTTTGAAGGCATCGGGTTATCGCCCCACTGACCTCAAGCGAACCAGACGCAAGCCGTTCGCTCTGCCAGAAGTTCAGGGGGTCCGGCTTGGGCTGGTGCTGCTGACCACCAAACCACTCCGGAAGGTGCGCCGGATCGAGGATGTGTCGACAGCCGTACGCGAATTGGCCGATGACGAAGCCTTCTATTGGTTCGCCAAGACCACCGATGCGCGACATGGACATCGAGCGCAGCGGGCCTTTCGCGACCTGGTGAGCGATCGATGAACCGGCCCCGAGCGCTCATCGAGGACTGGCTCCCGATCGGTGAGCTAAGCGTGGAAAGTCAACGAGAGAGAGGCGCTTCCTCAGCCCTACCGCCTCTTTACTTCCTGCATGTCTGGTGGGCGCGCCGACCCTTGATCGCCTCCCGAGCGGCGGTGCTCGGATCGGTGCTGCCCGCCTGGTCGGAGGACTGGCCCGATGACCTGCTCCGGACCTTCCCAACCGAGAAAGACTACCGCGAGTGGTTCATCAATCTGCTCGGTATACGCGGCGATCCGGTGGCTGCGCGTGCGAAGATCCGGAAGGCGTTGGAAAAGGGCATTCGCATACCGAATCCCTATGAGGGTGCGCGAGCCTTCCCTGTCGGTCCCGACGCCGACCAGATTCTCACCCTGCGTCGCCTGACGGCCCATCGTTGGGGAACCGAGATGCCGACGGTTCTCGACCCCACCGCCGGAGGAGGGTCCATCCCCTTCGAATCGGTGCGCTTCGGGTTGTCCACAAAGGCCAACGAGCTCAACTCGGTGGCCTCTTTCCTTCTCGAGGGGACCCTAACACTGCCGTCTCGATTCGGCTCCGACCTCACCGACGATATAGCCAAATGGGGCAAGGTATGGGCGAATCGGGTGTGGGAACGTATGACACAGTTTTATCCGAGTAGGCCAGACGAGTCCATAAGGACGTACCTATTCGCCAGGACGGTTGCCTGTCCCGAAACCCGTAAGCCCGTACCACTTAGCCCCAACTGGTGGCTCATCAAGAAGCCCAGAAGGAGGATTGCTGCAAGGCTAGTGGCCGATAGTAATACTGAAGAGTGCCGATTTGAAATCGCTCAGGGTAACGAAATTGATTTTGACCCTAGTACGGGAACCATCAAGAGAGGGAAAGGCCGATCGCCTTGGACTGGCGATATAATTGACTCCACCTACATTAAGGGCGAGGCTCAAGCTGGCCGCATGGGTGCTCAGATATATGCGATTGCGTATAAATCAGGGCGAACACTTGAGTTCCGAAGTGCGGACGAGGAAGACAATTCCGCGTTAGAAGTAGTTCACCTTTATCTCGCCGAGTGCTTTCGTATGCAACGGTTTAGCACCTACCTACCCGATGAAGGATTTCCTAAGACTACTTCCGACCGAAGGCCTCTGTACTATGGGATGTCTTCATGGTCCAAGTTTTTTTCTCCTCGGCAGCTCCTATATTTGGGTACTGCCATTGAGGAGCCTAGTACATTAAGGGAAGAGCTACACAGTGAATTACCTACTGAAAGAGCTGAAGCGATTGACGCCTTCCTAGCTATGGCTATCGATAAGGTCACAGATTATAACTCAACCAGCGTGATCTGGCATCCAACTCGGGGAGTGGCAGCACATACCTTTGCCCGTCATGACTTTTCCTTCAAGTGGTCATTCGCTGAGCCGTACAACATTCTTCCCTGGGCGGTAGATCAGGTAGTCAACGCGTATGGGGGCATTGCAAAGCTGCTTGATCCGTCTCGCGACATCATGTTCCCCACCCATCCCGAGCGAGCTGCCGACCTGATCGACATCCATCAGGGTGACGCGGCCGACCTACCTCTTGAGGACGGCAGCGTTCATGCGGTGGTGATGGACCCGCCCTACTACGACAACGTCCAGTATGCCGAGCTTTCCGACTTCTTCTACGTGTGGTTGAAACGCACCGCCGGGCATCTCTACCCGCACCTCTTCGAAACGGAGCTGACCGACAAGGATTCAGAAGCAGTCACGAACCCAGCCCGCTTCGCCCAGTTCGACAAGAAGAACGCCAAGAAACTTGCCCGCCGGGATTACGAGGCCAAGATGACCAACATCTTCGCCGAGTGCCATCGGGTGCTCAGGGAAGACGGCGTACTCACCGTCATGTTCAATCACAAGAAGGTGGAAGCCTGGGACGCGCTGGGACGCTCCCTCATCGAGGGTGGGTTCGAGATTCTCTCGTCATGGCCGGTCCATACCGAATCGGAGCATTCCCTCCACCAGGCCAAGAAGGCAGCTTCGGCTTCCACCATTCTGCTCACCTGCCGCAAGCGGCCTGCCGAGTCCAAGGCCGCCTGGTGGGACGAGCTGAAACCGGAGGTCCGGCGCGTCGCACGCACTAAGGCTGAGGAGTATCGGGCGGCGGGCATCGAAGGTGTCGACCTGTACGTGGCCACGTTCGGACCGGTGCTGTCGATCATCTCGCGGCAGTGGCCGGTCCATACCTCCGAAGCGGACCCCACATCGGGCGAGCCCATCCCGCTGCGGCCTGAACAGGCCCTCGACTTGGCCCGGAAGGAGGTCGCCGGTCTGCGCCTCCAAGGTATGGCGCTGGGCCGTCCGATCCGGTTCGACCCGGTGACCGAGTGGTACCTGCTGGCTTGGGACACCTTCCGGGCGGAGAAGTTCCCCTACGACGAGGCCCGCAAGCTGGCGTTCTCGGTTGGCCTCGACCTCGATGGCGACCTGCGAAAGAGGCGGATCGTGATCAAGAAGGCCAGCTGGGTGATCCTCCAGGAGCCCAAGGACCGCCGACGTCCCGGGCTGGCCGATTCCGAACAAGCCACTTTCGAGACGCTGATCGACGCCGCCCACGCTCTGATGAACGCTCAGCAGGAGGACGGAATCACAGGTGCCGAGGGCTTTCTCAAACGCACCCGTCTCGGCAGTGATGCGCAGCTGGCGGATCTGATCCAAGCCCTGATCAATGCCATTCCTCGCACCAAACAGAAAGGCAAGTTCATCCGGCCGGAAGCGGCCATGCTGGATGTGCTCGCCACTCACTTCTTTCCCCAGGTGGAGATACCTGAAGACTGGCAGCCACTCGTCGAGTCACAGGGCGAACTGGGATTCGGCGCGTAGGAACAGTGGCCGGCCGGTTCCGCCATCTGACGAATCTCGAGCCCAGCTATTCGACCTCCGACGACCCACTAAACCGCTTCTACATACCGGTCCTGTCGTTGGCCAAGCGGGTGGATCGCAGCGCTGGCTACTTCACCGCAGATGGTCTGGCGCTAGCGGCCCGCGGTCTCGCCGGCTTCATTGCCAACGGTGGGACGATGCGCCTGTTGGTGGGTGCCCAGCTTCGAGCCGACGACATCGAAGCGGTGGCCAAGGGGGCTGATCTCACCCAGGTCACCTCCGGACGGTTGGTTCGACTTCTCAGTGGACCGCAGGACAAGATCCAACTCCGGCGTCTGGAAGCCCTGGCGTGGATGGTTTCAACCGGGACCCTGGACATCAAGGTCGGCCTCCCGCGCAACCGCCTGACCGGCCTCCCCCTCCCGGCTTGGCAAGCCGACGGATACTTTCACCTCAAGAACGGGATCGCTACCGATTCCCAAGGTGACCGGATCGGCTGGTCGGGAAGTAACAACGAGACCGAGGCAGCCTGGATTGACAATTTTGAGCAGCTCTCGGTGAGTCCCAGCTGGGCAGGAACATGGCCGGCGTCCCAGGTGGTCCGCCTAGAGGACGACTTCCAACGCCTGTGGGACAACCAGAATCCAGACTGGATCACCATATCGATCCCCGAAGCGGCCCGGCAGCGCCTGCTCGACTATCTGCCCCAAGAGGCTCCGCGGGGGGATCCGGGAGAGTTGACAGGCGGGGAGCGGGACAGCGAAGCGGTGATCGCGACCTGGCTACGGGACCTTCCTCACCTGCTGGAAGTGGGTGAACATCTGGGGCGCACCACCGCCAACATCCAGCCCTGGCCCCATCAGAGCAGGGTGGCCGATGACATCGTGGCCGGCTTTCCCGACCGGTTTCTGCTGGCCGACGAGGTAGGCCTGGGCAAGACCATCGAGGTGGGACTGGCCCTGCGGGATTTGCTGCTCGCCGGGGTCGTGGAACGTTGCCTGATCCTGGCCCCCAAGTCGGTCCTCCCCCAGTGGCAGGGGGAACTGTGGGAGAAGTTCCATCTCCGGGCGCCGATCTACGACGGTCGTGGTTCGGCGCCAGCCGGGCCGCTACTGCTGGTGTCGAGCCAGCTGGCCAAGCGGAAGGACCGCCGCACCGACTTCCTAGCCGGGCCGGACTGGGACCTGGTGGTGGTTGACGAAGCCCATCACGCCCGGCGAAAGGGCTTCAACCAGCCCGCCCGGCGGCCCAACCGGCTGCTCGAGCTGCTGGAGGGCGCGGAAGGTTTGGAAGGCCTAGGGGCGAAGACCGGTGGGTTGCTGCTGCTGACCGCCACTCCCATGCAGGTTGACCCGGTGGAAGTGTGGGATCTGCTCATCCAGCTGGGCCTGCCCGGCCGATGGGGCGCGTCGGGTGGCTATTTCGTCCGTTACTTCTATGCACTACGGACAGCACGCCACGATTGGCGGGCTGCCAACTGGGAGCTGGTCGCCTCCATGGCGCGGGACGAGCTGCACTATGGCGGTCCTGTATGGCGGCAGGTCGCCGGACCGATCGAGGAGCGGATCGGTTGGGCTGCCTGGGACCGGCTCTCGGGCCTGCTGGACCGACCGAGCCCCGGTGCAGCTATCCGCCGGATCAGAAACCCCCGGGAGCGGGCGGCATTCCGGGCGATGGTCGAGCATCTGACCCCCTTACGCAGGCGGATGCGACGACACACTCGCAAGACGCTGCGGGAGTACCAGCAGAAAGGTCTGCTTCCTGCCAGATTGGCCAAGCGGCAGCCCGAGCCCCGCTGGGTGAAGATGGCGCCTGACGAAAGTGCCCTCTACGACCGGGTCGAGGAGTACATATCCGAGTTCTACCGGAAGTACGAAGGGGAACGGAAGGGCCTGGGCTTCGTTATGACCGTCTACCGGAGGCGGCTCACCAGCTCCTTCCATGCTCTGGAGCGAAGCTTGGAGCGGCGACTCCGGTTCCTCCGGAGCCAGGGTGTCGAGGCGTGGCTGGCGGACGAGGACCTGGAGGAGGAAGAGCTACAGCTCGACCTCGACGATGTCATGGAGGAGGGCAGCGCTTCGGTCCGGGCGTTGCAGGTCGACGAGATCGATTACGTGGAAGGGTTTCTGGAAGATGTCCGGAGCCTGGGAACCGACACCAAGTTCGACCGGCTGGTGAAGGACCTGAACCTGGCAATGTCTCAGCGTGACCGGGTGGTGATCTTCACCCAGTACACGGACACGATGGACTACCTGCGGGATCGGCTGCTCGACGTGTACGGGCACCGGATCGCCTGCTACTCGGGTCGGGCGGGCGAACGATGGAACGGTTCGGAGTGGGAGGACGCCGGCAAGGAGGAGATCAAGCGAGAGTTCTCGTCCCAGCAGGGCAACATCCGCATCCTGCTGGGCACCGACGCTATGGCGGAAGGGCTCAACCTCCAGACCTGCGGGGTGGAGATCAACTACGACGTGCCGTGGAATCCGATGCGCCTAGAGCAGCGGATCGGCCGGGTGGACCGGATCGGCCAGGTGTTCGATACGGTGTGGATCTGGAGCTACTTCCTGGAAGGGACGATCGAGGCCGAGGTCTATCGGCGGTTGATGGAACGGATCGACTGGTTCAAGGGAGTGGTCGGCCCCCTTCAGCCGATCCTCCATCAAGTGGGCCAGACGGTGGGGAAACTCGCGCTGATGGCAGCTGGGGAATGGAAGACCCAGCTGGAGCAGGAGATCGGCAGGATCCAATCGGAGATCGACCAAGCTAACAGCGACGGTATCGACTTCGACGAGCACCTGGTGACACCCGACGTGGCGGTGGGGCCGCCACCACCGGTAACTCCCGGGGAGCTGGAGGACTTCTTCACCGGGTCCTCGACGCTCGGTGACCGTTTCCGACCTCATGGCCAGATCGAGGGGGGATACGTACTCGATGGGGTAACGGTGACCTTTCGCCCAGAGACCGCCGATCAGTACCCCGATAGTGTGCGATTGATGACCTTCGGGGACCGCGTATTCGTTCAACTCCTGAATGAGTTCACCCAACCAAGCCCGAAGGCTTTCGGTATCGCCCGGGTAGAGACGGTCGGGCGAACGCCTGCCCGAGTCGCCTGGTATCGGGATAGGGACGAGGGGCTGACGACCATTGAGTCCCTGGCGGACCTTAGAGGCTCGCTCGGACACCAGAACCAGAACCCGGACCTCCGGAGTGACGCCATCGGCACCTTCCTGTCAGCCCTGGAGAACCACCAAAACCGGGAAGTTGAGGCAGTTCGTCAGCGCCAAGAGGAACGCATCTCAGCTCTGCGGGAGAAAGGACGCCACATCCTGACCAGGGCTTCCTACCTATGGCTGGCCGGCCAGCGTTACTTGCTCGACGGGGAGCCGCCGCCCCCGATGAGCTCGGCGGTCGTGACCGCGATGGTCAGTGCTCACGGCTATCCCTTTGGCCCTCTGGCAAAGCTAGTAGGTACGGACTTCCATCTTTCGCCCACCGATCCCGACTGGGCAACGGTGTGTAACAAGCCCAGAACTTCTCTAGACGGGATGATGCAAACCCTGCGCAACCAGGCCGACTCCTTGGTTCACGCTCTCTCGGACGAGACCTCGGATACCTCAGAGAGAACCCCCGACCCTCAAGTCAGAGCCATCCTCCTATAGGAGTCAATACGTAGCTGACGGATGGGACCACCAATAGCGACGCCCGCGTCGTGCCAACAGCCACGGTTCCTGTCCTTGTAGCAGCGCTCATAGGCACGCGATTTGAACAGGTTGTGACTGAGACTGCCCGTTCGATTTCTTCAGCAGATGGAACCGGTCGTGTATGTCCTCATCGGAGGAGGAGCACCGCAGCCGGCCGTGTCGGCTGTTGCTGGTGGAGGAGACGTCGATCCGTCGGTGGCATCGTTACATGACTGTGGCCCGTGAACGGCGACACCCCCAAGATCCTGACCATGACTTCGGGACGGGCGAGAACGTCGTTGACCAAGTTCTTTACCGAACAAGGCACCGATTGGCACCGGTAGGTAGAGAAGGTTGTCACCGACGGGTCATCCTCCTATCAGGCAGCCATCAACCAGCATTGCCCCGATGCTATTCATGTGCTGGACCGGTTTGCACGTCGTCCGCTGGTTCATCCAAGGCCTCACCGCAGTACGCCGCGTACTGCAACGCTGAGAAGACACAGACCAGCCCCCAGCGTTCCACCGAACCTGTTCCGATCCCGAGACCAACTAATGAAACGCGCTGATCATCTTATCCCCGCCCAGAACACCCACCTCCAGCAGCTATACCAGATCTACCAGGCAGACAACCTCCAAAACGCCCACCAAGCCCTCGACCGCACCACCTGACCTCTACAACACCGGGCAAATACCCGAATACCGAGAAACCGTCGACACCCTACTGACCTGGGCACCCAACTACATAGTCCGAGGCATCCTCATAGCATGACACCACCACCGACCACAACAACCCCCACCCAGAAGACGCGCTGGGCCAGTAGTCAGGAGACTAAGCATGATCTCGGTTGATCTACCTACAGTCCGTTGGCTATTGCCGGTTGTGGCGCTTGCTGTTGTTGCCCTAATCGGCTGCGGCGCCGAACCCGAACCCCCCGCGGCCACCGACACCGCAGAGCAAGAACCCATGTCCGAGGCTGCCGACATGCCAGAGAAACAACCCGAAGCCATGGAAGAGCAAGAACCCGAAGCGCCAGAGGAACAACCCGGAGCCACGGACACATCCGAAGAAGAAGCCGCTTCAACCGTGGAGACTCCTATCGCCGCCCACGGCGGTTACATCCAAATCTCCGCCGGGGACTGGCATGCGGTGCGATCACCTCCGACGGCGGCTACATCGAGTGCCGGGGCGACGACGAGTACGGACAGGTGTCAGAGGCGCCGACCGACGGCGGCTACAGCCAAATCTCCGCCGGGTACGGACATGGGTGTGCGATCACCTCAGACGGCGGCTACATCGAGTGCTGGGGCGACGACTACTAAGGGCAGGTGCGTGGGGCGCCGACCGACGGCGGTTACAGCCAAATCTCCGCCGGTTCGTTGCATGCGTGTACGCTCACCTCAGACGGGTACATCGAATGCTGGGGCGACGACGACCACGGGCAGACATCAGGAGCTCCAACCAGCGGCGGTTACAGCCAAATCTCCGCCGGCGGCGGGCATGCATGTGCACTCACCTCTCCCAGCGGCCACATCGAGTACTGGGGCTATCCCTACTACGGGAAGGTATCTGAGGCGCCGACCAACGAAGAAGAAGCCGCTTCAACCGCGGCGGTTTTCATCGCCGCCGACGGCGGCTACAGCCAAGTCTCCGCCGGGGCCGCGCATGCATGTGCGATCAGCTCAGGCGACGGCCGTATCGAGTGCTGGGACAGTGACGACTCCGGGCAGGTGTCTGAGGCGCCGACCGGGTAGTGGCGCAGCCTGACCCTTTCAATGGTTCGGCTGCGACCTTTCGCAGCGGCCTAGTGACAGATTCCGGGGCCTTCGTGTGTGACTACAGGCAATCCCCACGCTCCGGCTTGCCAGTCGGATTCGATCCAGGTGTGCTCGGCCGCGAAGCACACCTGCCGTGCGCCGATCGGCTCTCTGCAGTTCTCCTGCGAGGTAGTTCAGGAAGTACATGTTGGCGCTCGGGCCACTGGCAGTCGTGTGACAGCCTTGGGACGAGCGCCAGGTCGCCCTCGTGAACAGCCATTGAGCCTTTGCGGGGACGGCGACTTGTGGACGAACACGTTGTGCACCATCTCGCCGTTGAGTGGCGTGCTTAGCCGCTTGCCGACCACGATGGCCTCCCATGCGTTGACCGGCTTGTAGCGGTGATTGAACGGCTCAGGGTTCGGCTTCTCCCACACCACCGGCCCAACAGCCACCGAGCCGTGCTTGGTGAACAGGTCGCAGTAGGTTTCCGATCGGTGGCGGGTTAGTCAGCAGCAGTTCGAATGCTGCGGTTCTGTTAGCTCGCTGGCGTACCTGCCGGAGAAGCGGACCGGATCGCCGTGGCCAGGGCTCTGGTGGCTTCGGCGATGTCCGTGATCGGGTCATCCGAAACTAGGGCACGGCGCACCAGGGCCGAGCCCACGATTATCCCGTCTACGAGGGGTGCCAGGGCGGCCGCCTGCTCGGGGGTTCCGATCCCCACCCCCATCACCAGCGGAACGTCGGTTACCGACCTGATGCGGGCAGCCAGGTTGCGAGCGTGGTTGGACTCCTCATCACGCTCGCCGGTGACACCCATCTCGGCTACTCCGTAGATGAACACCGGAGCTCGCTCGGCTATCCGACGCAGCCGTTCGTCGTCGGTGGTGGGAGCAGCGAACAGCACCAGACCTATCCCTGCCCTATCGGTCGCCTCCATCACCGACGAAGCCTCCTCGAGCGGCAGATCGGCCACGATCAACCCGGAAGCCCCGCAATCGGCGGCCCGGCGGGCGAACTCGTCGGGACCCACCCGGAAGACCGGATTGGCATATGTCATTGCGAGCGACGGCCGTCCGGTCGCCTCCACCACCTGCCGGAGGATGTCGAACCCACCGGCCAGATTCATGCCCGCCTCGATGGCGCGGGAACTGGCTAGCTGGATGGTCGGTCCGTCCATGAGCGGGTCGCTATAGGGGATACCGACCTCGAACGCGTCGGCCCCTGCCTCTGCCATGGCCACGAAGGTATCGACCGTTTGGTCGGGGGTGGGCAATCCGGCGGTCATGAATGGCAAGAAGGCCGTGCGTCCCTCTGCCCGGATGGTGGCCAGCAGCCTGTCCAGATGTCTACAGCTCATGCCCTCTCCTCAACCAGCCTTGGCCGCGATCATCTCGACATCCTTGTCCCCTCGCCCGGACAGGTTGATCAGCACCGTGCGGTCGGCCAAGGCCTTCGCTTCCTTTTCCACCCAGGCAATGGCGTGGGCCGACTCCAGGGCGGGGATGATGCCCTCGGTACGGGCAAGCAGGTCGACCCCACCCAAGGCCTCCTCGTCGGTGATCGATACGTACCGGGCCAGCCCGGCGTCGGCGAAGTAGGCGTGCTCAGGACCTACGCCGGGGTAGTCCAATCCTGCCGAGATGGAGTGGGCTTCCAGAACCTGACCCTCGTCGTCCTGGAGCATGTAGGTGCGGGCACCATGCAGGATGCCCGGGGACCCGGCCCCGATCGAAGCGCCGTGCCGGCCGGTGGCGATGCCGTGACCACCTGCTTCCACACCCACCAGGTCCACATCATCACGTCCGGCAAACGGGTAGAACATGCCGATCGCGTTGGAACCGCCCCCCACGCAGGCCACGATCACGTCGGGCACCAACCCCTCCATCTGCTCCCTACTCTCGTCCCCTATCACCCTCTGGAACTCCCGGACCATCCAGGGGAAAGGGTGCGGTCCAACGACCGATCCAATGATGTAATGGGTCGTCTCGACTGTTCTCACCCAGTCGCGCATCGCTTCGTTGACTGCGTCCTTCAGAGTACCGGCCCCGGAAGTCACCGGGATTACCTCGGCTCCCAGCATCTGCATGCGTTGCACGTTGAGGATCTGGCGCTCGATGTCCTTCTCCCCCATATAGACCAGGCACTCGAGCCCGGTGTATGCGGCCGCGGTGGCGGAGGCAACCCCGTGCTGGCCGGCGCCCGTCTCGGCAATCAGGCGTTTCTTGCCGATGCGGCCGGCAAGCATCGCTTGGCCGAGCGCGTTGTTGACCTTGTGAGCACCGGTGTGTGCGAGGTCCTCCCGCTTCAGCAGCACCCGAGCCCCCAACTCATGGGAGAGCCGATCTGCTCCATGCAAGGGGGTGGGCCGGCCGGCGTAGGTACCCAGGAGGTCACGAAAACGGCGGTAGAAACCAGCATCGGCCCAGGCATCGGCGAAGTCCTCGGCCAGCTCCGCTAGGGCAGGCATCAGGGTCTCGGGAGCGAACATCCCGCCGTAGTCGCCAAAGCGACCTCGCTCGTCGGGGCGATCCAGCCGCTTACCCCTCCGGCTTCCGGATAGTACGGTCATAGGCCTCCTCCGGCCTGTTTGGCGTTGCTTACGAAATCATGGATCCGGGCGGGGTCCTTGACACCCGGTGCGGACTCCAGCCCGGACGAGGCGTCCACCCCCCACGGACGGTACCGGGTCACGGCGCCGGCCACATTGGATGGATCGAGACCTCCGGCCAGCACGTATGGGCTACCGGGGGGCGGCAGCCATCGCGGGTCGACTCGGTGGCCGGTTCCGCCCAGGCTGTGGGGAGAATAGGCGTCCAGCAGGGCCATCTGGCCGGATGGTACCGACCCGAGCTCGACCGGTCCCCGCACCCGGATCGGCCGGAGTACCAAGGCCCCGGCCCCGGCCGCAGCTCGGGTCGCCTCGGGAACGTGTTGACCGTAGGGCTGTACCCCGGCTGCCCCTACCCGTTCCAGCAGGCGGAGTAGCTTCTCGGGGGATGCATCGAGCGTGAGGATGATGGCGGGCACCGGTGTAGCGGCAGCCAGCCGGGCGGCTCGGTCGAGTTCTAGGAAGCGGGGCGTATCCTCCACCAACACGAGCCCGACGGCATCGGCGCCGGCTGCCTCGGCCGCCTCCAGGTCTGACTCCTTGGTCATTCCGCATACCTTGACCCAGGTCATGGGTTGCCGCGCAGCCCGGCGATCCCCTCGGCCGGGTCAGAAGAACGCGACAGGTACTCCCCCACCAGCAAAGCGTCGTAGCCGGCTTCCCGCAATCGGGCCGCATCTGCCGGACCTTGGACACCGCTCTCGGCCACCCGGATGTCCACTCCGTCGAGGATGGCAGAGACTCGTTCGGCGGTGGCCAGATCGACGTGGAAGGTGCGGAGATCCCGGTTGTTGACCCCGACGACGTTGGCACCGGCCGCCACCGCTCGAGCAGCCTCCTCGGAGCTATGCACTTCGACCACCGCGGCCAGTCCGGCGGCGGTGGACGTGGATAGCAAAGTCGCCAGCATGGGGTCGTCGAGGATCGCCACGATCAGCAACACCGCGTCCGCACCCATCGCCCGTGCTTCCCAGACCTGGAGAGGGTCGAGCGTGAAGTCCTTCCGCAGCGCTGGCAGGGAGGTCGCCGCTCGGGCCGCCTGGAGATCCGCTGGGCTTCCCTGGAAGTGATCGGGCTCGGTGAGTACGGACATGGCCGCCGCGCCCCCGGCTTGGAAAGCCGCGGCCCGCTCCGAAGGGTCCATGGCGACGTTGATGACCCCTTTCGAGGGCGAAGCTCGCTTGAACTCGGCGATGATGGACAACCCCGGCGCTGCCAGTGCAGCCACGAAGTCACGTGCTGGTGACATGCGCTCCGCGGCCGCGCGGATTCGGGTCTCTTGTGCCTTCAGATGGGCTAGGCGTTCCCGGACGGAGGCCAGAATATGGTCGAGCATTCCGATGTAAGGCTACCCGGCGGGTTCGCGAACTTGGAGATGGTTCCGCCTGGCTGGCCTAGCCGGGCAGGTCAGGTCTCAGTTAGCGGCCACACCCGCTACCAGAGGAAGTTGCTCGATGACCGCCCGGACCGTCTTGGTCCCCCAACTGACGGTAACCTCGGTTCCAGGAGGAGCTTCGCGGCGGATCAGAGCCAGCCCGACCGGGGCATCGACCGCCGGGCTGTGTGCTACCGAGGTCAGGGCGCCGACCAACTTTCCGCCCGCATGGAACACCCGCGCTCCCACCGGCGGCAGGACCGGCTCCAGCATGCGAACCCCCCTTAGGTTCCGGTTGACCCGGCCCCGGCTGTCGATCCGGGCCACCAGCTCCTGGCCGAGGAAACACCCTTTGGTGAACGAGACCGCCTCGGGAACCAGGCCGGACTCCTGGGGGATAGTCCGGCCGTCGACGTCCACCCCCATCCTCGGTTCACCGACCTCGATACGCAACGCCGTGGCCACCTGTTGACCGAGCGGGCGCAGACCCTGCGATTGCAGCACTCCCGGATCCACTCCAGCCACGAGCCGGTGCCTCAAGGGAGATCTCGCTACCTCCGCCGCCAGGATCCCACCTGCGTCCCGCCATCCGTCGCCCGTATCCAGGCCGGCGGAGGCGGGTCCCCACACGTCGAACATCTGCCTGGGATCGGGCTCGAACTCCACATCGACCCTCAGACGCCAGCGGGACAGTGCCTGGATCGTCTCGCTCATGCGGCCGGCATCGGTGACCAGCCCTACCCGATGCTCGTCCCTAAGCACCCAGAGTATGGCCTCCAGCTTGCCGCGCGGCTGCAGCAGGAAGGAACGAGCCACCCGCCCGGGCGCCAGCGAGGCGATGTCCTGGCTGATCACACCCTGCAGGTAGGTGACGGCGTCGGGACCGACCGCCCAAGTCAGGCTGGACACCCCTACCGCGAATCCGCCCTTACGGTGGGCGGCAGCGTGCTCGGCAGCCAGGCCGCCGAAGGTCTCGGGCCAACGGCTCATACTCGCCCCGCCCCCGCGATGGCGGCTAAGGCGGCGGCAGCCTTGGCCTCGGTCTCGTCGTACTCGGTGGCCGGATCGGAGTCGGCCACCAGCCCTGCCCCGGCCTGCACCCAGGCGGTCCCATCGGCGATCACCGCTGTGCGCAGGCAGATGGCTGTGTCCACGTTGCCGCTGAAGTCCAGGTAGCCGGCCGCCCCGGCATAGGGACCTCGGGCCACCGGTTCCAGCTCGTCGATGATCTCCATGGCCCGCACCTTGGGTGCGCCCGACACGGTGCCATGCGGGAACACGGCCCTGACTACGTCTACGGGACCTACCCCCTGGCTGAGGCGTCCGGACACCCCCGACACGATGTGCATCACATGCGAGTACCGCTCCACCACCATCAGATCGTCGACCTGCACCGTGCCGAAGTTGCACACCCTGCCCAGGTCGTTGCGGGCCAGGTCGATGAGCATCACATGCTCGGCGCGCTCCTTCGGGTCGGCCAGCATCTCCCGTTCCAGGGCCTGGTCCTCCTCCTCCGTGGTACCTCGAGGACGGGTTCCGGCGATCGGACGGGAGTAGACGACACCGTCCCGCACGCGGGTCATGAGCTCGGGTGACGAGCCGGCCACCGTCACCTCGGGGTGATGGAGGTAGAAGAGGAACGGAGACGGGTTGACCAGGCGGAGCGCCCGGTAGAGGCTGAACGAGTCGCCCTCGAATGGGGTCGCCATACGCTGGCTGAGCACTACCTGATAGGCATCCCCCGCGGCGATGTACTCCTTGACAATCCGAACTGCACTTTCGAATGCCTCCCGGGACATGGTGGAGTTCATGTCCGGCCGGTCCTGCAATCCTCGCTGGACGGGACCCGCCGCCCGATACCGAAGCTCCTTGCCCAAGCGTCGAGCGGCGAGGTGCAGGTGTTCGACGGCTTGGCGGTAGGCCTGGTCGAGGTCGGTCTCGAGGTCCACAAAGACGTTCCGGACCAGGGTAAGAGTTTGCCCGAACCGGTCGAGGGCAGCCAGGCTGCCGACGAATTGCCACATCATCTCAGGCAGTCCCCGGTCGTCGGGCGGCCGGTCGGGGAGATGTTCCACGTAGCGAACCGCGTCGTAGGAGAGGTATCCGACCGCACCCGAATGCAGTGGTGGCAGCCCCTCCATCGGGCCGGAAGCGTATCGAGCCAGCAGGTGCTCCAACACCTCTAGGGGATCCCCTTCCGGAAGCTGGAGGCGAGGATCGTCCACCTGGCTGGCACCGTCGTAGCTCGTGAGAGTGAACACCGGATCCCAGCCGAGGAAGGACCATTGCGCCCAGCGCTCCCCACCCTCGAGTGACTCGAGCAGGAAACCCGGCGAGTCACCCACCAGCTTCTCGTAGGCACTGACCGCCGTCTCCCGATCCGCCAGCACCGTCATGGTCACCGGAATGACCGGAAACGACTTGGCCAGGCGGCGGAACTCATCGGGAGCGGGGGTAACTTCCATTCCCTCCTACGTTACCGACCTGCTCGATCCAACCGAGCAACGCGCCCGGAACGCTGGAGCTGCCTCCCTAGACCTTCACCAGGTCCACCACTCCAGGGTGCATCTGGCGTGCGGTTTCGATGATGCAGGACCGATGACACTGGTCATGGTCGTGCTCGTAGCAGAGGAGGGCAACACGGGCAGACCGAGCGAGTTCCACGACCTCTTGATTGACCGCGGCCGCGCCGTTGGCTAGGTGCTGCAAGTATCTCTGGCGGGCGGCGGGAACGCCTCTCCGGAAGGGATCCCGGTTCTCCTTGGGGTTTCCCAGTGCTCACTCGTGACGGTATTCGATGTCTGCTTTACGCATGGCCGAAGCCAGCGCTGACTTCGAGAAGCCCTTCTTGCGCGAGATAGCGTTCAGCCTGACATCGACCAGGATGTCGACACCCGCTTCGACCAGCAGATCGACTACTTCTGCGATCGTGCGACTCTGGTAGCCAACGGACACAAACGTAACCTGCTGGTCGGCGATCCTCATCTGACGACCCCCGGGCACTCAGTTCCTCAGGACTGGGAGGGTGATGCGGGTGGGGTAGTTACGGTTGTGCAGGATCGTCTGGGTGGCGGGTATCGAGTCCAGAGGGCCGTCGGTTAGGGGCTGGGCACCGGTGTTCAGGTTGCGGTCCCACTGGGGGAAGTCGGAACTGGCTAGGTCGAGCCTCAGCCGTGACCCGGCGCCGATCCTTGCCCCGACCGGTCCTAGGTCGATCTTGAACTCGTACACCTCTCCGGGAGTCAGCAGCTTTGGATCCGACAGCGACTTGCGATAGCGGGCCCGCAGGATCCCCTCCTGCAGGTTGACCGAGGTTCCAGACTCGTCCACCACGCACAGTCGGGCCGTGAAGTCGGTATCGACCGCCGTGGTGACGGCGTAGAGGGTCACTTCTACATCCCCGACCAGTTCGATGTCCTCCGGCAAGGGAGCGGATGTGTACACCAGGATCATGCGGGACACCTCCGCGGTGTGCTGGTCGGCCGGTCCCATGGGAGTGATCGAGTCGAAGCAGCAGGAGTGGCCGCCCATGGAAGGGACCGGCACCCCCGGTTCGTGGATGTAGAGGTCGGGTGGCTCGTCGCCGGGAGGCGTGCGGTCGAGCGTCCCGTCACCGAACTTGGAGTTGGCTGATCCCCCCGAGTGGATGAACCAGTCCTCCTGAACCGCCCGGCTGGGAGGCCACGAGTCGAAGTCTCTCCATCCGCCGTCGAGTGTGAAGACGGTCACCCGGCTGTCCAGGACCCCCGTGTCGTGGCCTTTGAGAGTCTGGTCGAACCAGCGCACCAGCCAGGAGTCAATCTCCATCGTGGACGGACCATCCGAGCCCAGACGGCTGACGGGGGTCCAGGGCATGTGCGCCCACGGCCCGACCAGGAGTTTCTGGTTGCGGCGGGTTCGCTCGTCATGTCCGGCCGCGGTGAGCCCTACATAGTTCTTCACGGTCCCGGTCAGGAACACGTCGTACCAGCCTGCTACGTGTAGGGCGGGAACCTCGATGCGGCTGTAGTCCTCGTCGATGCTCCACCGTCGCCAGTAGTCGTCATAGGTGCTGTGCTCTACCCAGTCCTGGAAGTACCGGGTGTGCGGTCCCTGCAAGGGCGGGTAATCGGAAACCGGCAGGGACCAGTACCAGGACGGGGCGTTGGCGAGCCCAGCTCCCAGGTCAAGATGGGCCGCGAGGTCACCGGCTCGCTGAGCGGTCTCCAACCCCAGCAGAGTGGCCCAATAGCCTATGAAGGCCAGCGCGAAGGCGCCGCCGTTGTAGGTCCAGCCATCGTAGTACTGGGAGGCGGTGAAGGCGGGCGTGATCGAGGCAAGGGAGGGAGGTGCCATGACGGCGGCCAGCAGCTGGGTGGCACCTACGTAGGAGAAGCCCATCATCCCCACCTGGCCATCCACCCCGGGAAGCCGGGCCGCCCATTCGACCGAGTCGTAGCCGTCCTCCATCTCGTGCAGGTAGGGGTAGAACTCGCCCTCCGATGCGTAGCGACCCCGGCAATCCTGGGAGACCACCACATAACCCTGGGCGGCGAACCAGGCCGGGTGGGCGCTCCCGAAGGTGGGCGTTCCGGACCGCTTGTCGTAGATGCTGCGGATCAGGAGGGCGGGCAGATCGGCACCCGTCCGGGGGCGATAGACGTCGGATCGGAGCACCGTGCCGTCCCGCATCACGGCAGGCACATCCCGCTCGACGATCACGTCGAGACCGGGCATCTCCTCGACTCTGGTGGTGGACTCTTCGCGTGTCGGCATGGGACTCCTCGGCTCCGGGCACCCGCGGCGGGTTCAGTCGGGTTTGGGTAGCATTCTGGCGAGGGGAGGGTGGAACGGGCAGCATTCGCTCGGATCCGTCCGCCAGACGGTCTGCTGACCAGACGTGCCGAGAGGGGAAGCGCCATGAGCGATTTCAGACAGGACACCTACTATGAGGAGGGATCCGACGCCGGTGGCATGCCCTGGGCGCACGTGGAGGAGTTCCTGGCAAGCCCCAACAGCACCTGGCTGCTGAAGCTGGCGTTCACCAAGGCCGACGGATGGCCGATGGTGGTTCCGCTCTGGTACCAGTGGGATGGCGAGGCCTTCTACGTGGTGGGCCGCAAGCGATCCGAATGGGTAGCGGACCTGGCGCGTAACCCTCGCTGCGCCATCTGTATCGAGGAGCTGGCCCATCCACGGATCAGGAAGGTGCTTGCGCAATGCACCGCCGAGATCGTCGAGGGTCCGGCCCAGGGTGAGGGGTCGCAGTGGGTTCCCGTCGCCGACGAGATGGCCATTCGCTACACCGGCCCGAGCGGACCGGAGCAGCTCAAGGCCTCGTGGGGCTGGGAGCGCTACCTGGTGAAGCTGGTGCCGCGCGAGGGTCGGCTGATCACCTGGCAGGGCGTCGATTGGGCACTGCGTTACTTCGATCCCGGCCAGCGTCCCGATCTCGAGGAGAAGGCTCAGAAGCGGCAGGCATCCGGCTCGTGAGGCCTCCGGCGGCACCGGCAGTCGCCTTCCCCCGCTCCGAGATCCGGGTCCTGTTCGACCGGGCGGCCCAGCGTCCGGACGCCATCCGGTTGGAGGTGGGGGAACCCAGCTTCACCACCCCCGACCACATCATTGCGGCTGCTCACGAGGCTGCGCGGGCCGGACACACCGGCTATGGGCCCAACGGCGGGCTGCTCAGCCTGCGAGAACTTCTCTCCGCCAAGATCCGCCGGGTGGACGGGTTCGAAGCCTCCCCGGACAGCATCGTGGTGACTCCCGGAGGGATGAATGCCCTGTTCTCCTGCTACTTGGCGCTGCTGAACCCCGGTGACGAAGTACTGCTCCCCACTCCCGGCTTTCCCAACATGGACTCACTGGTAAGGATGCTGGGCGGGCATCCCGTGTTCTACCCGCTGGATGCCGAGGACGGTTACCTGCCCGATCCCCGGCGCCTCGCCCGACGGGTGACCGACCGTACCTCGGTGCTGTTCATCAACACCCCCTCCAACCCGACCGGAGCGGTGTTCCCAGCCCACGTGATGGAAGAGCTGGTAGGGCTGTGCGACCGCCACGACCTGTGGCTGATGTCGGACGAGGTCTACGACGAGCTGATCCTCGACGAGCATGCTCAGCACACCGCCGCCGCCCGCTTCGACACCGTGGGCCGGGTCATCACCGTCTACAGCTTCTCCAAGGTCTATGCGATGACGGGTTGGCGAGTCGGTTACGCGGTAGCGCCCCTTCCGGTCGCTGACCTGTTACGCAAGTTACAGGAACCTCAGGTGTCGTGTCCGAGCACCATTTCGCAGAAGGCGGCTGAAGCAGCTCTCACCGGACCGAGAGAGCCGATCCGAGCCATGCTGGAGGCCTACCGCCGGCGCCGTCTGGTCGCCCTGGAGTGGGCGGCCCGGGAGGAGCTTCCCTGTTTCGCTCCCGCCGGCACTATGTACATGCTGGTGGGGGTTAGGACGGGAGGTCGTTCCATGTTGCAGTTCGCCCTGGATCTGCTGGACGACCACGGGGTGAGCGTCGCTCCCGGCTCGGTGTTCGGACCGGGTGGCCAGGGTTACGTGCGTATCTCCCTGGCCGCGGAAGACCGGGACATCGCCGAGGGTATGCGCCGTCTGGCGGCAGCCTGCCGTGACCGTAGACTGGTGAACGCATGACCGGAACCACCACCGAGCAACTGGCCCTCGCCTATCTGGCCCGGCGCACCGATGAGATCCTGGAATTCGCGCGGGAGCTGATCCGTGTCCCATCCCCAAACCCGCCCGGCGACGAGCGCGCAGTGGCGGATCTGGTTTGCGACCGGTTGGCAGACCTGGGCGTGACCGAGGTGGATCGGGTGGGTGCCCTGCCTGAGCGACCCAACCTGATCGTAAGGGTCGTGGGCTCCGAGCCCGGACCGAAGCTGATGCTGTCGGGGCACGTGGACACCAAACCGGCCGGCGACCTCGAAGCCTGGGACACCGATCCATGGGATCCGGTCCTGCAGAACGGTGACCTGGTCGGGCTGGGATCGGGCGATATGAAAGCGGCGGTGGCAGCGATCGTCTATGCCCTGGGAGCAGTGAATGCGGTGGGATCGTTCCCTGGGGAGCTGGTAGCGGTCTTCACGGCTGACGAGGAGGCCGGTTCCACTCTGGGATCCAAGTGGTTGGCCGACCAGGGCCTGCTGGACGCCGACGTGGCGATCATCGGGGAGCCGAGCGGGATCGAGCGCGAGTGGGAGTCCCTCCATCTGGTGTCCCGGGGTGCGGCTCTCTTCAAGGTGAAGATCGGCGGCACCCAGATGCACTCTTCGATCTCGGATCGGATCAAGGGCATAAACGCCACCGTCAAGATGGCGCAGCTGATCGACCGGGCGGACCGCCACCTCGGCGCATACCTGACCTATGAACCACACCCGCTCTGTCCCACCGGTCCCACCGTAAATGTCGGGGTCATGGCGGAGGCAGGAGTGTTCTATGGGGTCTATCCGGGCAACGCCGAGTTCGCCTGCGACATCCGCACCCTGCCCGGCATGGAGGAACAGCAGCTGATCGACGATATCAGCCGGTTCCTAACCGCCGCGATGGCCGAGGATCCCGATCTCCGGGCCGAGCTGGTCTGGGAGCTGATGGTGCCTGCCACCGAGATAGCCGCCGGCGAGCCGATCGTCCCTATCCTGCAGTCGGCCGCGGCCGAGGTGCTGGGGCAGGCTCCTCGCCTGGACGCCTTTCCCGGTGCGACCGATGCGCCTCACTTCCAGCTGACCGCCGGCATCCCCTGCGTGGCCGCCTTCGGACCCGGAATGCTGCCCCGGGCGCACAGTCCCAACGAGTTCATGGCCGCCGAGAGCGTCGCCCAGGCCGCCGAGATCTACACCCTGGCCGCCGTCCGCTACCTGGAAGGATCCGCATGAGCATCCCCACCGCCGAACTATGCGCTCGCTACCGCCGCCTCTACGTGCCCGCCGTGTGTGATGCCCTCTATTGGATGGGGTTGCCGGAGCAGGTCCTCCCCAGCTACCTGAGACCCCTGTTCCCGGAAACCCGGATCGCCGGGGTTGCCTACACCATCCAGGGGGCGCCTATCGAGCCGCGCATCGGGCGGGAGCCCGGCATCGAACGAATCACTTCGTATCTGAAGATGTTCCAGGACCTGTCACCCGACAACGTGCTGGTGTCGGTCAACCCCGACACCCACGTGGGCCATCTGGGAGAGCTCACCGGTAACTCGGCCCAGAAACATGGCTGCGTGGGGGTGATCCTTGATGGGAACCTGCGGGACATCGAAGGGCTGCGGGAGATCGGCCTGCAGGTTTTCTATCGTGATCTGTCACCCCTCAACGCGATCGGGCGCTGGGAGATGGTCGCCTCCCAGGTCCCGGTGAGGATCGGCGACATCGTGATCCACCCGGGCGACGTGATCCTGGCCGAGTTCGACGGCATCCTGGTCATCCCGGCCGCTGACGCCGAGCGGGTGCTCATCCGGTCGGAGGAGATCGTGGGGGCGGAGGAACTGGTCCGCGAAGAGATGCAGGCCGGGGAGTCGCCTCTGGCGAGCCTCGACCGCCACGGCTACATCTGATCGTTGGTTGCCGGTTTGAGGTGACACTATGAGCTCGGGCCCGGAACTGTCCGGCAGCGCGGGGCCTATCCGGCCGCAGGACCGCAACACCTACCTCGACCTGATCCGGGGCGTAGCCGTGCTGGGAATCCTGGTGATGAACGCGGTGTCCTACGGTCTCGATATCGTCCCGTACCTCAACCTGTCCGCCGGTGGTTCGGAGACCTTGCTGGACTGGGCGATAGGTGGCTTCGGGGAGATATTCGTCGATCAGAAGTTCATGGGCCTGTTCTCGCTGCTGTTCGGGGCGGGCATCCTGCTGTTCTGCGACCGGGCGGCGGCCAAGGGGCGGCGGCCTTCGCTGCTGAGCTTGTGGCGCAATCTGCTCCTGCTGGGCATTGGACTCCTCCATACCGCCCTTTGGGTGGGGGACATCCTGGTGATCTACGCACTGGCGTCACCTATCGTCCTCCTGTTGCGCAAACTCCGCCCTGCGATTCTGTTCACCCTGGGCGGAGCGTCGATCCTGATGTCACCACTGATGGCTCTCGTGACCCAGGACATGGTGATGGCCGACCCGAGTCTGCTCGGCGGCTTCTGGACACCGGGCACGGAGATGTCTATTTCGGTAGCAGACTTCATAATCGTGGATTTCGTGTCACGAGCCCTCGGGATGATGCTGATCGGCATCGGTCTGTATCGGACGGGAGTGATGACCGGCGACCGGACGACCGCTTTCTACCGGCGTCTGGCGATGGTGGGCCTGGGGATCGGATTGCCGCTGGCGACTATCGGTCTGGTGTGGGTGGCGGCCACTGACTTCTCCCCCGAGGTTGCACTGGTCGGAACGATCCCGAACACCCTGGGGACCGTCCCCGCAACTCTCGGCTACCTCGCTTTGATCTGTCTCTGGAACCGGCGACCCGAGACGGCCCTGCACCAGCGGTTGCGTTCCATCGGGCGGATGGCACTGACCAACTACCTGGCCCAGACCGTGCTAGGCGTATTGATACTTCAGACTCTGCTAGCCGATGTGGACCTGACCCGGACGATGCTGGCGGTGTTCATCGCCGCGGTATGGGCGGCACAGCTGTGGTGGTCGACCGCCTGGTTGGATCGGTTCCGGTACGGCCCGGTCGAGTGGCTGTGGAGGTTGGCCACCTATCGCCGCTTAACGCGCCTGCGCCTCTAGCCTACCAGACAGACTGGTCGCCCGAGATGTCTAGGGAGCGTCAGCTGGGCGGGAAGTGAACGACCCTTCTGGGAGCGATCTTGACGATCACCCGTTCGGACACGATGGGCCTCGGGTAGGTATCGACACCCATGTACTTGTGGGCCAACGCATCGATGTGGGATCTCGCCACCGGGCCGGTGACCATCTCGACCGCCTCGCCCCTCACCTCGACGTAACACCAGGGGTTGTCCCGATGGACGATCAGCAGCGTGACCTTCGGATCGTCCACCAGGTTCTTGTACTTTTGCCGATGAACCTCGGTGTTGATCAGCAGGTGATCATTGTCGGCATCCACCCACATCACATGAACCTGGAGGGAACCATCCGGCATGACCGTGGCCAGCGAGGCGAAGTTGGCCCCCCGGGCGAGTCCGATAGTCCTGTCGTCGAGCATCATCACCTCCACAGCAAATCGATGCCGGAGTGCCCGGCCCTCCGTCCCTGGACGGTAGCGGGATTGTTCCATCCGGAGGGGAGTAGATTGGGGGCACCATGGTGAATGAAACAGGAAAACCTGTGACACCGACTGGCTGGACGCGATCAAGCCATGGCGAGAGTGGGTGAGGTCCACGGGCTGTCGCACGAACAATGATACAGATCGTCTACTTGATCTCATTCGTTGGTTAGGCACTTGAAATAGTCCTGGTTGTTCAGTATTCGCTGATAATCCTCACAGAAGCATGTAAGCTCACCTTAGATCACTGCTAGAAGGAGGCAACAGGATGGGTGTGTTCGCTTGGCCGATCCGGATTCACGGCGTAGCAGACCGGCCGGGCTTGGACATCGACACGATCGTAGACACGGGTGCTGCCTTCACCACCGTGCCGAGGCGGTTGCTGGAAGGGCTGGGGGTGCAGGCGACCGGAAGGCGCAAGTTCCTGATAGCCGACGGTAGCCGGGTCGAACTGGAGTACGGTGAGGCACGGGTGTCGGTGAACGGCGAAACGGTTACCACCCTGGTCGTGTTCGGCGAGAACGAGGCCCCATCCCTCTTGGGTGCCTACACACTGGAGGGCCTCGCCCTAGCGGTCGACCCGGTCGAGCAGCGGCTGGTGCCTACCGAGCCCATCATGTGCTCGCGGTTGGCCGTCTCTAGGCCCCCGATCTCCGGTCGACTCGCACCACCGGTAACGGTTGAACCAGCACTTCTCGTTGACCTGGTGGCATGATGGTCGGTGCCAGATTCGAAGGGACGGGTGTCGAGAATGAACGCTGATGAGGCCAGGGCTTTCGTAGCTGCCAACAACCGGGGCATCCTGCTGACCTACCGGCGGGACGGGACTCCCCAGATGTCCCCGATCATCGCCGGAGTCGATGCCGGTGGCTTGTTCGTAGTGTCCAGCCGGGAGACGGCCTACAAGGTGAAGAACCTCCTCCGCAACCCGAGGGCCTCCCTCTGCATGTTCACCGACCGGTTCTATGGCCCATGGATCCAGATCGATGGGGACGCCGAGATCGTGACCCTTCCCGACGCCATGCAGCCCCTCGTCGACTACTACCGCCAGATCTCGGGCGAGCATCCCGATTGGACCGAATACCGGCAAGCAATGGGCCAGGAGCGGCGAGTGGTCATCAGGATCTCCATCCGGCGAGCAGGACCTACCCACTTCGGATAGAGACTGGTCTCCGACCTGGGTGATCGCCAGCCATCGCCCGGGTGGCTATGAAAGACCTGCTTGACCGCGTACTAGGTCGTAGATCGCAGTCCAGTCCAGGCGGCCGGCCCCCTGGTGGCGGGCCGAGTCATAGACCGGGAGGGCGGCCGCCCCCATAGCTGCGGAGCTACCGGCGTCGCGGCTCATCCGCAGAGCCAGGTCCAGGTCCTTGCGGGCCAGATCGATCATGAAACCGGGAGCTAGATCACCGGCCAGCACCTTGGCAGGATAGGTGGTAGCCAGGTGGCCTCGCCCGGCCGTGGTACCCATCAGGACCTCAATGACGATGTCCCGATCCAGACCGGCGCCATCAGCCAGCGCCAGCGTCTCGGCCACCACCACGTTGGAGACGATGGAGAGGTAGTTGTTGACCAGCTTGGTCCTGATCCCGGTTCCGGGAGGCCCGCAGTGGATGATCGGGTCGCCCATACACGCGAGCACCGGCTGGGCCCGTTCCACGTCCGATGGATCACCACCCACCATGATCAGCAGGGTTCCTTCTTCGGCTTCCTTCGAGGTCCGGCCGACCGGAGCGTCGATCACCCTCCTCCCCCGAGCCGCCAGACGCTGGGCAGTGGCGTCGAAGTGGGCCGGTAATCCGGTACTCATGTCGATCAGCAGCGACTTCCGGCCCAACGAGGCGGCCACCCCTCGGGGGCCGAACACCGCTTCTGCCACATGTTCACCCGTGGGCAGCATGGTGATCACGAAGGCAGCACTTTCGGTCGCCTGCCCCGGAGAGTCGGCGATCTGGGCTCCCATCCGGCCGATGGCTTCCAGCCTGGCCTGGTCGAGGTCGAAGGCCCTCACCTGGTAGCCACCCTTCAAGAGGTTGGCAGCCATGGGCATGCCCATCACTCCCACGCCGATGAAACCGACCCTGCTCATCCCGATTCCTTCCTGTCCAAGGCTCCTTGCCTGGCAGAAGGTAGTTTCATAGATTCATGACCGCGATGCCAGACCGCCGGATCCAGATCCCCGCTGGTCAGTTCCTGATGGGATCCGACCATCACTACCCGGAAGAGGGACCCACCCGGACGGTCCGGGTCGGCTCGTTCCGGATCGATCCTTACCCGGTGACCAACCGAAGATTTGCCGAGTTCGTGGAAGCTACCGGGTACGTGACCTTCGCCGAGCGGCGCCCCGATCCGCGCCTCTACCCGGGTGCCCGACCCGAGGACCTGGTACCCGGTTCGCTGGTGTTCAGGATGACTCCAGGACCGGTGGACCTGGGTGACTTCGGTAACTGGTGGACCTGGACCCCGGGCGCCGACTGGCGGCATCCCACCGGTCCGGCGTCGTCCCTGGAAGGCTTGAAGGATCACCCTGTGGTACACGTGGCCTATTCAGATGCAGCGGCCTATGCCCGCTGGAAGGCGGCCAGACTTCCCACCGAGATCGAATGGGAATACGCCGCTCGGGGCGGCCTGGAAGGAGTGGACTTCGAGTGGGGCAACCAGGATGTTCAGGAGAGCGAACCTAGAGCCAACACATGGCAGGGACGGTTCCCCTGGGAGAACACCCAACTCGACGGATGGACACGCACCAGTCCGGTCGGCACCTTCCCCCCCAACGGGTATGGCCTCCATGACATGACGGGTAACGTCTGGGAGTGGACCTCCAGCCCCTACCATCCCAGGCCGGGCGCGGTTCCAAGGGCGCGGCGTCGTGGTGGCAAACGCCGTAAAGGTTCCTCAGCCAAAGCTAGGAGAGGCCCATATCCATCCCGGACCATCAAAGGTGGCTCCCATCTCTGCACCATCCAGTACTGCTTCCGGTACCGTCCGGCGGCCCGCCAGCCCCAGACGATCGACACCTCCGCCGGCCACCTCGGGTTCCGGTGCGCCTCCTAGATACCAACTGACCGGCGGCCGACCCATCTGGGTTTGCCCCCTCGTCCTCGCTTGTAGGATCGGCCCATGAGGTTGTTCGATACCGACCTACTGGCCTACGGAAGCTACGAGCGGCTGGTCGAGAACTTCGAGTGGGACATTCCCGAGAGGATGAACATTGCATCGGAGGTCTTCGACCGCTGGAGCACCGATCGGCGGCGCATCGCTCTGTACGTCGAGCGTCCTGATGGTCGGCGGGAGGTCTGGTCCTACTGGGAGCTGATCCGGCTGGCCAAGCGTTACGCCAACTTTCTGGCCTCGCTGGGGGTGGGCCGGGGCGACCGGGTGTCGCTGGTGATGTCCCAGAGCGCCGAGGTGGCTGCCCTGCACCTGGCCGCCTACGCCTTGGGGGCCACCGTGCTGCCCATGTCCAGCCTGTACGGTCCCGACTCCTACCGCCACATACTCTCGGACTCCGGTACCGGCACGGTTGTCGTGGCCCAGGACTACGCCGATCGGATCCGGATGGTGGCCCGCGACCTCCCAGACCTCGAGAGCCTGGTGATCTTCGGGCAGGCCGGTCCGGGGGAGAGGTCGCTGGCCGAGGCAGCGAGCTTCCGACCTGAGTTCGAGCCCGTGGAGACCTCGGCACTCGATCCGGCCATGCTCCTGTACACCTCGGGCAGCACCGGCCATCCCAAGGGAGCCCTGCATGGACACCGGATCATCGAGGGCTACCTGTTGACCTTCAAGCTGTTCTTCAACGTGGCGTTCGACGAGTCGACCGTGTTCTATACCCCCTCCGACTGGGCCTGGGTGGGAGGTCTGCTGGACATACTGCTTCCGGCGCTGGTGTTCGGTCATCCGGTGGTCGCCGATCAGCAGCGGTTCACGGCCGAGCGAGCCTTCGATGTGATGGCCCGCA
Organism: Acidimicrobiia bacterium; assembly: GCA_965200835.1. GTDB lineage: Bacteria > Actinomycetota > Acidimicrobiia > Spongiisociales > Spongiisociaceae > JAPPFW01. The sequence continues at coordinate 1,857,914 of OZ241390.1, read as the reverse complement.
ACGGCGTCACCCACGCTTTCCTGACCCCCACCGCCCTCAGGATGATGGCCCAGGTCCCCAACCCGGCCAGCCGGTTCGATCTCGATCTGAGAGTGATCGCCAGCGGGGGTGAGTCGGTGGCCGACGAGCTTCACAAATGGAGCGAGCGGGACCTGGGGGCGGTCATCAACGAGTTCTACGGGCTCACCGAGGTCAACCATCTGGTAGGAGGTTGCGAGGCCCTCTGGCCAGGCATACCCGGCTGGATGGGCCTCCCCTATCCCGGCCGGACCGTCAACCTGCTCGACGAGGAGGGGCAGGAGGTGACCCCTGGCGGGATCGGGGAGATCGCGGTCCGGCCCGGTGACCCCACCCAGATGATCGAGTACTGGGGGAATCCGGCGGCCACCGCGGGACGGTTCCGGAACGGCTGGATCATGACCGGCGACCAGGGCACGGTGGACGAGAATGGATACATCCGGTTCCTGGGACGGGACGACGACATGATCTCCAGCGCCGGATACCGGATCGGCCCGGCGGAGGTGGAGGAGTCGCTGGTGCGCCACCCCCAGGTCGCAGAGGTGGCGGTCATCCCCTCCCCCGACCCAATCCGAGGCCAGGTGGTGAAGGCGGTGGTGGTGCTGGCCGAAGGTTGTGTGGCCAGCGACGATCTGACCGCCGAGCTGCAGACCCAGGTGAAGACCCAGCTGGCGGCCTACAAGTATCCGAGAATCGTGGAGTACGTACCCAACCTGCCCAAGACCACCACCGGAAAGCTCAACCGGAAGCTCCTAGCCTCCCTCGAACAAGGAAGCTCCTAGCCTCCCTCGAACAAGGCTGAGCACTCCACTGGCATCTGAGGCGGTTGCGCAGGTACATCCGGTTGATTATCCGGGACGCAGGAAGCTCTCGAAGATTAGTGCGAGCCCTCGACCCAAGTGGCTATTCGACCGCAAGCCTCGGAGCCGAACAGAAACGTCAACGAGCGCTCCGTGCCTTCCTTGACGAATCGCACGCCGAGGAAGGCCCCGCAGACGACGAAGAAGTCGCTGCTATGGCCACGCGATACGGCCTGTGATCCTCGACGCCTGGGTTCCCATCCCCGGTGACCCGTGTGAACGAGGCGCGCCCGGCGGTTCTGAACGCGGTGGCCGGTGGGCTCCCCGCTAGGTAGGCTCGGGATGTGAGTGGTCTCGACTCAGAACCGAGTCATATCCGCCGTCTAGTTCCCTTCTTGCTGATAGTGGCTGCCGTCGCAACCGGATGCGGCACTGCTACCGACGAACCTTCGGCATCACCGTCAGCAGCCGTGACGACCGAGGTGGACTCCATCTCCACCCTATCGGCCACTACCACTCCTTCCTCAGTGGTAGCGGTCATGGAGCCTCCGCCGGTTCTGGCCGAGGAGACCCCTCCGCTGGTGGACATCGATGGGTGGCTGGCTTCGGAGGTCACCTCGCTCGAGGAGCTGCGGGGATCGGTGGTGGTGGTCGAGTTCTGGACCTTCGGTTGCTACAACTGTCGGAACCGCATTCCATACAACCAGGATCTCTACGCCAAGTACCGGGACCAGGGGATGGAGATGGTGGGCATTCACTCTCCCGAGTTCGCCTACGAGCGGGAGGTGGCTGCCATCGAGCAGGCGATGGTCGACCTGGGGGTGAGCTGGCCGGTGGTGCTGGACACCGAACGCCGGACCTTCCGGGCCTGGCAGGGAAGGCCGGCCTACTGGCCCCACACCTACGTGCTGGACCGCCAGGGCCGTATCCGGTTCGACCACATAGGGGAGGGCGCCTATGAGGAACTGGACCAGGTGGTGGGTTACCTGCTGGCTGAAGAGATGTGAGCATCCTCGGCGAGGCGATCAGGGCCGGTCTCCAACCCTGCTCCTACTCGCTGCTGATCCTGGCCGTGACCGTCCTCGGTGTCCTGGGCGATCGGCGCCGGCTTCCGGCCCTGGTCGTCTACTGGATGGCAGCCGTCCTGTTCGCCTGGCTCCCCTTCCTGGGCATTCCCACGCTGGTCGACGGGCGGGTAGCCGGGACGGTCACCTTGCTGGCCGGACTGGCCCTGCCTGGTTGGAAGGCCACTGCCAGGGCAGGAACGGTGGGAGCATTGCTGGTGGGAGCATTCGCCGGAGCGACCTGGCTTCCCTGCGTCGGTCCCGAGCTGGGGAAGGTATTGACCGCCGCCACGGTCGATGCCCGATCCGGCCTGGCCGGCCTCGCCCTATACCTGCTGGGCGTCATGTGGATCCCGATCCTGCTCGCCATCGTGATCGACTACCTACCGGTCACCCGGGGATGGTGGGAGAACAAGCCGGTGGCCAAAGCGTTTCTGGCGTTGGCGGGAGTATTGGTGATCGCGGTCGCCACCGACCTGTATCGCCTCGTCCTGAGCCACCTGGCCCGGATCTCCACCCTATGAGGGGTCCGGTGAAGCCTGCTAGAGGAAGAACCCGTAGGGATGGAGCTCCTCGAACGGGTGGCGGCGAACCTCGCTGTCCTCCCCGGCGGTGACCATCACCCATCGGGTGTCGAACTCGTTCATCAGCTGGCGACAGTTTCCGCATGGGTACGCGCCGTCGACGGTCTTCGCATCGATGCAAGCCACCACTACCCCGGCGATCTTTCTCAGCCCTCGGGCCACCGCACCCGAGATAGCGGTGGCTTCGGCGCAGATGGCTGATCCGTAGGCGGCGTTCTCCACGTTGGAGCCGGTGTGGGTGTCGCCATCCTCGCCGACCACCACCGCGCCGACCCGAAAACCCGAGTAGGGCGAGTAGGAACGGAGAGCCGCCCCCTGGGCCAAGGCGACCAGCTCATCCTCGCTCATGGCGTTCCGAGCAGGGCATCCACGAACTCGTCGGGGTCGAAGGCCACCAGATCGTCGAGTCCCTCACCGACGCCCATGAACTTGACGGGTAGGTCCAACTCGTTCTCGATCGCCAGCACCACCCCGCCCTTGGCGGTCCCGTCCATCTTGGTCAGGACCATCCCGGTGACCCCGGCTTGTGCGAAGCGGCGGGCCTGGGGAAGAGCACTCTGCCCGGTGGTGGCATCGAGCACCAGCAGGACCTCCGACACCTGGTCGCCGTCCCTGCCCAGCACCCTGATGATCTTGGCAAGCTCCTCCATGAGGTTGTGCCTGGTCTGGAAACGGCCGGCGGTGTCGACGATCAGCACGTCGTTGTTCCTGGCCTTGGCAGCTTGGAGGGCGTCGTAGGCGACCGCGGCGGGATCTCCCCCCCTCCGACCGGACACCACCTGGACCCCTACCCGTTCGGCCCACACCATGAGTTGGGTGTCCGCCGCAGGCCGGAAGGTATCGGCAGCAGCGATAATCGGCCGCCGACCGGCTCTGCCCAGAAGGGCGGCCAGCTTGGCGGCGGTGGTGGTCTTGCCCACTCCGTTGACCCCCACCACCACGAGGATGGAGGGTTCTCGCTCTAGATCGAGCCCGCGATCCCGTTCCGACAGGATCCGGACCATCTCGCCCCTGATCGCCGCCCGCGCCTCGTCAGGACCGGGCGGTCGTGACTTGCGTACCCCCTCCACGATCTGGGTACTCGGTTTCACCCCGAGGTCAGCGGCGATAAGCTCGTCGGCCAGTCCCTGCCACGTTTCGTCCGAAACGGCGGCCCGCGAGAACACCGACTCCAGACCGGCCCCGAGTCGTCGGCGGGTTCCGGTGAGTCCCTCACGAAGAGCGGCGGCTCCCAGCCCCGGCCCGGCCGATGTCCGCCGGGAACGCACCAGCCATCCGGCCACCACCACTAGGAGTATCACTATCGCCAGGAGCGTCCACCAGATGGGGCTCAACGGCTACCTCCGCACATACTCGCCGGGATCATAACTGGCATACCGGGCAATGAAAGGTCGACCGGTTCCCGAGCACGCTCCGCCTGATGGCGCATCCACATCGGCGGCAAGGCCGATCCTCCCTCCCGTACACCGCCAGGTACTCGAGATGACGGCCCGCCCGCCCGTCAGGGAGCAGATAGGCCAGATCGGCCAGGGAGGTGCCTCCGTGTTCCAGACCCGCCGCCAGGACCGATTCGATGGCCCTGCGGATGGCTTCCATCTCATCCCTCTGCAGCGAACCGGATGGTCGAGCGCCGTCGACACCCGCCTCGAACAGGGCCTCGTTGGCGTAGATGTTCCCCAGCCCGGCCAGGAAGCTCTGATCGAGCAGCAGGTTCTTGATCGCAACGCTGCGACCGGCGGCGGTCCGGCTCAAGTACCCGGCGTCCGGAAGCGCGGTGAGCGCATCCGGTCCCAGCCGGGACAGGGTGGAGTCAGCGAGTTCCGCAGGCGTAAGGATGGTTGTGAAGCCGAAGGTGCGGACGTCCACCATCCTCACCTCCACTCCCTCGGCGATCTCGAAGATCACCCGAGTGTGGGGATCCAGCTCCTGGTGCGATCGGGCGAGCGCCAGCCGTCCCGACATGCCGAGGTGAGTGACCCAGGTGTAGCGGTCGCCCACCTCGAACAGGAGGAACTTCCCCCGGCGGCCGAGCGAGTACACCTTTCGTCCCGTGAGGCGGGAGGCGAAGTCGGCCGGCTCCGGCTGCCGTCGCACCATCCGGGGATGAAGGACCCGTACTGATCGGACCCGGCAGCCTGCGACGTGAGGTTCCAGCAGGCGCCGGGTCGTCTCGACTTCGGGGAGCTCCGGCAACCCTTCCGCCCCTCAGTCCGTCCCGTCGTCCGCCAGTGCCTCAAGGGTGGCTCGGGCCGCCTCCTGCTGGGCCTCCCGCTTCGAACGCCCCGTGCCCGTTCCCCGCTCGGTTCCCGCAACCCATACGACCGCCGTGAAGGTCTTGTGGTGGTCAGGACCGGCCGTGGTCAGACGGTATTCGGGTCGGGCGCCGGTCTGGATCAGCAGCTCCTGCAGGCGGCTCTTATAGTCACCCCAACCGGGACGGTCCGCAGACTGCCTTATCCGCTTCTCCCAGAGTCGCATAATCACCCGTCGAGCGGGATCCAGCCCACCGTCCAGGTAGATGGCGCCGAGCACCGCCTCCATCGCATCGGCCAGGATGGAAGGCTTGTCACGACCGCCGGTGGCCTCCTCCCCCTTTCCCAGCATCAGGCTGGCACCTAGGTCGAGGCGTACGGCAACCTCGTACAGGACCTCCTTCTTGACCGCAGAGGACCTGAGCTTGGCCAGATCTCCCTCCTCGTGGTCCGGATAGTGGGCGAATATGTAGTCGGTGACCACGAGCTGAAGGATGGTGTCGCCCAGGAACTCCAGACGCTCGTTCGATGGCCCTTTCCCGGTCTCGGCCACCCACGAGCGGTGACGAAGAGCCTGCTCCAGACAGGTGCTCCGATCGAACACATAGCCGAGCTCCGACTCGAGGTCGCTGGGAGGTTGGGTCACGAGTCGGCCATCCCGCGCTCCAGGCTTTCGACTAGCCCTCCCTTGACACCGTCAGTGGCCAGGCGGATGGCGTTGTGGATCGCGATGCGTGAGGATGCCCCATGGCATATGACCACCCCGGCGGAGATTCCGACCAGGTGAGCACCTCCATACCGGGCCGGATCGGTCAATTGGTGAATCTCCTGCATCGGGACGGCGATCGGGCTGCGCGGGTCCGCTCCCTGCGGGAGGAGACCACGATCCATCAAACTAACCACCAGCCGGGCGGCACCTTCCATGCTCTTGAGGGCCACATTGCCGGTGAACCCATCGGTCACGAACACGTCGGCTACCTCCCGGCCGATGTCCCCACCTTCGAGGTTGCCGACGAAGTTCAGCGGTGATTCGGCCAGCAACCGGAAAGCGGATCGTTCCAGATCACGGCCTTTGGCGGCTTCGGAGCCGATGTTGAGAATCCCGACCCGCGGACGTCGAATGCCGTAGACGATCTCGGCCAACAGCGAGCCCATAACCCCGAACTGGACCAGGTGGACCGGTCGCACCTCGAGATTGGCGCCCGCGTCCAGCAGCAGGACCGGTCGGCCGGGACGGGGAATCGGAGTGGCGATGGCCGGGCGGAGCACCCCTCTGATGCGTCCGATGACGATGGAGGCGGCGGTCATGACGGCACCGGTGGATCCGGCTGACACCAGGGCGTCGGCCTCCCCGGAGGCGACCAGGCGGGCGGCGGCCAGCACCGACGAGTCCGACTTGTAGCGTACGGTCCTGGCCGGATCGTCATGCATGTCGATGACCTCGGGCGCGTGCACCACCTCTAGGTCGAACCCGGCGGTGAACAGTTCCGGCTCCACCAACTCCTGGTGGCCAACCAGCACCACGTCCAGACCAGCTTGGGCAGCCATCACGGCCCCGGCCACGATCTCGGCCGGTCCATGGTCCGTACCCATCACGTCGAGAGCTATCCGGGCGATGGCCTCACCTAACGATCACCGCCTGACTACCGGAGACGGGGGTTGAGTCCTAGTCGAAAACTTCCACCACGAATCGGCCCCGGTAGGTCCCGCAACCCCCTTCACCGGTACATGCTCGGTGAGGCAGCTTCTGGGCCCCGCACCTCGGGCAGGTGACGGTGCGGATCTGGCGCATCTTCATCGCCTCGGCCTTCCGCCTGCGGGTACGCGAGCGCGACATCTTTCTTTTCGGTACAGCCATCGTGTACCCCCTCGGGTCATGAACGTTCCATCGGCCCGCTGCGTTCGCGGACCTGGGGAGGCGCCTGCACCCAGCCTTCCAGCGCGGCAAACGGCGAACTCCTCACCTCGGAATGCCCCTCGCACGGATCCACGTTCAAGTCGCTCCCGCACGTGGGGCAAATGCCTCGGCAAGCCTCGGAGCATAGCGGCACTAGCGGCACCGACAGGCAGAGCCCGTCATGGAGCACCGAGGACAGGTCGATCAGACCATCGTGGGTGATCGGAAGGATGTCCGTGTCGACCTCTTCACCAAAGGCTTGCACTACTGGTGCCGCGGCCTCGAAGCGGACCGTGCCCAGACATCGGTTGCAGTGGAGCGACATAGAGGCACGCGCCTCACCCCGGACCAGCACGCTACCGACCGTCTCCTCCAAACGGAGATCGGCTTGGACCGGGCCGCAATCCGCTACCTGATCCAGACCGATCTCGACCGAACCGGACAGCGAGATCCGCCGGTTAGCGCCGGGGCGTCCGATCAGGTCGGACACCTGAACCAGAAAGGGCCGTTGTCGTGCCACGGCGGCGATCTGGCGAGGCCGGCTGCCTGGCCCCGCTCCGACTGCTAGCCCTCTATCGCGCGGGTCTGGTGCAGCTCGGAGCGCATGGTCCTGATCTGGTCGAGGAGCCGGACCATCAAGGACTCCAGCCGCTCCAGACGATCCTCTGCATAGTCCTCAGCCTCCAAGCGGATCCGGTGGGATTGGTCCTCGGCCCTCCGCACCAGGATATTGGCCTCCTCGGTGGCCTCGGCGATGATGTTGGTCTCCGCGATCATCTCATCCGCTCTCTGGCGAGCGCGCTGCATTAGGTCGCGAGCCCGCTCATTGGTCCTGGCTACGAAGGTCTCCCGCTCCCTCACCATCCAGCGGGCCCTTCTCATCTCATCGGGTAGGCGCCCCTGCAGCATCTCCAGCGTCTGGAGCATCTGCTCACGGTCGACGATCACCTTCCCCGAGGCCGGAATCATCTTTGCCTCGGAGACGGCCATGATCATCTCCGATACGAGGTTGTTAACCTCACCGACCTGCGGCGCCTGGGTGCGTGTTTCATCCCTGCCGACATGTCCTCGATCACCGTTCATAACGACCACCGTTCTCTCATCAACCTGCCTACCTCTCCCGGTACCAGACCTTCCACCGTTCCTCCCAGGCTCCCTACCTCTTTTACCAGGGATGAGGAGAGGTAGGCGTGCTCGGGGCTGGTAGGTATGAATACAGTATCGATCCCCGATAGCCGATGGTTCATCTGGGACATCTGCAGCTCGTAATCGAAATCCGATACAGCTCGCAAACCCTTGACGATCACGGTGACCTTCCGATCCCTGGCGAAGTCCACCAGCAGACCATCGAAGGACGACACTTCCACCCTGGACTCGTCGGCGAACAGGTCTTGGAGCATCCCGACCCGTTCCGCCGACGTGAACATGGGCGTCTTGGAGAGGTTACGGATTACCGCTACCACTACCCGGTCGAACAGCGAGACACTGCGACGGATGACATCCATATGTCCGTTGGTCGGTGGATCGAAGCTGCCGGGACAGACCGCCGTGATCACTCTCTCTCCTGCTCTGCGCCGCTCCTAATCTAACCGCGTGCTGGACTGCTTTCATCGCCTGTCCGGGCCCCCCGCAAGCGCCAGACTCGAGCAGTCCGGTAATCGTGCTCACGGGAGACGGGCAAGTCCGATATCGCGGGCGGCCGCTCCCCGCCTGGTCGATGGAGCACCACGGTGCCTCCGGACCGGACCTGGGGGACCACCTTCCGTAGTGTCAGCTCGACCGAGGCGGGCGGTATCCGGTAGGGCGGATCCACGAACACCAGATCGAACAGCGACGGATGGACGCCCTTAACCCGGCGGCCGGCATGAGTCTCGAGAAACCGGTCCACATCGGATGCCACCACTATCCCACCGAGGCCAACCGCTTCCAGGTTGGCCCTCAGGACCTGCAATGCTCGGCGATCCCGCTCCACGAACACCGCCGACGACGACCCCCGGCTGAGGGCTTCGAGACCCAGGGAACCAGTCCCGGCATAGAGATCGAGCACCTTCGCGCCAGGAAGCTCGGAGGCAATCGCCGAGAAGATCGACTCCCGCATCCGGTCGGTCATCGGTCGGGTGATCCGGCCCGGCGGTCCTTTCAGGCGCCGTCCCCGGGCCACTCCGGCGATTACCCGCATAGCTAGGGCAGTGTCATGATCTGAACAACCACTCGACCCGGTGACCTAGCAACGCCCGAACCTCTTCCATTATCTCGGGATGTGCTTCGAGCTGCGGATCCTGGTCGACCAGCTGGAAGGCCTCCCGGCGGGCGGCCACCAGCTCGTGTCGATCCCGTAGGATGTCCCCGATCCGCAGGTCCGAGAAGCCCGACTGCCGGGCACCGAACACCGTTCCGTGACCTCGGATGCGGAGGTCCTCCTCCGCCAGTTTGAAGCCGTCGGAGAGCTTCACCATCGCCTTGATCCGCTCCGCTCCGTCGGCAGTGGACGGGTCGGCCATCAATATGCACTCCGACGGGCTCGGTCCCCGTCCTACCCGGCCGCGCAGCTGGTGCAGCTGGCTGAGGCCAAAACGATCGGCATCCGTGATGACCATCACCGTAGCGTTCGGCACATCTATCCCCACCTCGATGACGGTGGTGGCCACCAGCACATCGAGGTCGCCTCGGCGGAACGTCTCCATCACCCGCTTCTTCTCCGCCGGCCGCATCTGGCCATGCAGGAGACCAAGACGCAGGCCCGCCAGCAACTTGCGGAGCCGCTTATGTTCCGCCACTGCGGAGGCCGCCTCCACGTTCTCGGACCCCTCTACCAGCGGGCAGACCACGAAGGCCTGCCGTCCCTTGCCGACCTCACGCCGGACGGTCTCCCAGACCTTCTCCACCCCCTCCCCGTTCATCGAAGCCGACCAGGTCCTGACCGGCGAACGCCCGGGAGGCATCTCGTCGATCAGCGAGACGTCCAGGTCCCCGTACAGGGTCATCGAGAGGGTTCTCGGGATGGGAGTGGCGGTCATGATGAGAAGATCCGGATCCACGCCTTCCGCCTTGTCCTTCAGCTTGACCCGCTGGTGGACTCCGAACCGGTGCTGCTCGTCCACCACCGCTACCCCCAGCCGGTGGAAACGGATTCCTTCCTGGATGAGAGCATGGGTGCCTATAAGGACATCGACCTCGCCGGCCGCGACCTGGCGGAGCAGCGCGGTCCGGCTGGTACCGCCCTGCCGCCCGGAGTTCAAATCGGCCCGGTTCCCGGTGAGCAATCCCACCCGCAGTCCCTGATCGCCGATCCCAGCCGTGGGGACGTCGAACAGGGAGGTTCTCCCCCCCGGACGGGCCGCCATTCCGGCGTCCGCCAGCAAGCCGCTGATGTCCTCGTAGTGCTGTTCCGCCAGGACCTCGGTAGGGGCCATCACCGCCGCCTGGTATCCCCCGGCCACTCCGGTCAGCACGGTGGCCACCGCTACCACGGTCTTGCCGGAGCCGACCTCGCCCTGCAGGAGACGGTGCATGGGACAGGGCGAAGCCAGGTCGTGGCGGATCTCGTCGATCACCCGCTCCTGCGCGCCGGTCAGACGGTAGGGAAGGCCGGCGACGAACCGGCCTACGAGATCGTCCTCGGGATCCAGCGAATGGCTGATACCCACAGAGGTCTCCATCTTTCTCCGCTTGGTCATGGCCAGAGCCACCTCGAGCCGGAAGAACTCGTCGAACACCAGGCGTCGGCGGGCTGGTGCGATCGTGGCGACCGAGTCGGGAAAGTGGACCGATGAGATGGCCTGGTCGCGGTCGACCAGACGGAGACGGCTTCGCATTGCGGCGGGAAGCGGATCGGCGATCGGCCGGGACCGTTTCAGGGCGTTGTGCATGCCGAGGCGTAACACGGCGGGCTTCGCCTCCCCCACCGCTCGATAGACGGGGACGACTCTGCCCACCGCCAGGTTCTCGCTACCCCTGCTCAGCACGTCCAGGGCCGGCGAGGAGATCTGCAACCGGCCCCGGTAGCGCTCGATCTTGCCCGAGATAGCCACCTCGGCGCCCGATTCGAGCCGGCGGGCCTGGTATTGCTGGTTGAACCACACTGCGGTGACGGAGCCGGTGTCGTTGACGATGTTGGCTTCCACGATCACCAGCCTCCGCCGGCCTCTCCTGAGTCGTTTCACCGAAACATTGCGGACCCGCCCGACGACTGTCGACTCGGCTCCTTGCTCCACCTGGTCGAGCGGTGCCTGCTGGGATCGGTCCACATGCCTGGCCGGAGTGTGGAACAGGAGATCGGTAACGGACCGGATGCCCTTGGCCCGCAGCGCGGCGGCTCGCTTGCCACCGAGCCATTTGACCCGCTCCACATCAATTCCATGCAGGTAGGCGAGGCTTCGCTCCGGTCTCTGAGTCGCAAGTCCCGCAGCTCGTGCCTGCATCTGCCCAGGATAAGGGAAGGCCGGTCCGCCGGTTCCTTCCGGGGCCATGGTGCGGTTCTCGAGCGGGCGAAGCGGGGTAGAGTGGGTGGCCATGCAAGGGGTGGTCAAGCTCTACGATCCCAATACCGGAGCCGGAGTGGTGGTGCTCGACGAGGACCGGAGCGAGGTGTATCTGCGGGCCGGTTCGCTGGCGGGCAGCGTCTTCCGCCTCCTCCGTCAGGGTCAGCGCATCATCTTCGACATCGAGGAGGAGCGCGGCCGCCGGTTCGCCCACTCGGTTCGGATGGGCTCGGACGGTAGGTAACGAGGCAAAGATTACGGGTCTAGGACCGGTATAGCTCAGCGGGTCAGCCCGGGAGGAACGAGGAACACCGTGGTCGAGGCGTACGTGCTAATCCAGACCGAGGTAGGTAAAGCCAAGGTGGTGGCGGACCAGGTCGGCAGGATCGAAGGCATCACATCAGCCGATGATGTGACCGGACCCTACGACGTGATCGTGCGAGCCGAGGCCGGAGATGTGGATCAGCTAGGCCGCCTGGTAGTTGCCAAGATCCAGGCGATCGGAGGCATCACCCGAACTCTCACCTGCCCGATCGTCAACCTCTAGGCCACCTGCTCGAAGGTAACGGGTCAGCCCAGTTTGGCCGCTATCGAGGCGGCGCTCCGTAGGGCGACCCCATCCGCCCCCGCAGTCGAGAACACCCGTGGCCTGGCGAGCTCCACCTCTTTCACCAGGTCCACCACGATCTGCCGGCGGCTGATCGGCGGATCGACCCAGAGGTAGAGGGACATGCTTCCGGGCACCGTGTTGATCTCGTTTACCCATAGCTGCCCGTCCCGCTCCAGGAAGTCCAGACGGGCAATCGAGCGGATCCCGGCCAGCTCGGTGACCATGGCGGCCAGCGATCGGATGCGGCCTTCGAGCTCCTCGGGAAGGATGGCAGGAAGCTGCCGGGCAGAGCCCTCGATCCCTCCCCCGGCCAGATACTTCTCCTCGTACCCATAGAACCGCTCGCTGACCGGGGCCTCGATCGCCGACAGCTGCAGCTCCGGGTAGGTGCGGATGGCGATGTTCAGGTCCCGTCCCCCATCCAGGTAAGGCTCGATCACCGCACCACGATCCATGTGGGGCGAAGAACGGAGGAGGGCCAGGGCGGTGTCGTAGTCGTCGACCACCTCGATACCGATGGATGAGCCGCCGAAGCGGGGTTTGACGATGTAGGGAGGAGGGAAGTCCGGTTCCTCGCCTGCCACTACCAGGCGCCGAGGTAGCCCGGGCAGGCCGGCTGCTTGGATCAGGCCACCGAAGGCCAACTTGTCCATGGCCATGGCCGAGGCGGCCGCCGAGGGACCCGAGTAGCGGATGCCCGCCATGTCGAACGCACCCTGGAGGGTTCCGTCCTCCCCCGGACCCCCATGACAGCAGATCAGCACGGCGTCCACCGCCAGGCGGCGGCGCTTGATCTTCCACCCCACCTGGGGCTCGGCGATGAACCGCAGCTCACGGGACTTCGGGGGTGGCCCGGTGGCATAGTCGGAAGCCTCGCCGCTCGGATCGACCCGGTACCAGCGGCCCACCTTCGACCAGTAGATCGCGATCGGATCCCGCCCGGCCTCGGCGAGCAGCCGGGCCGCTTGTAGACCGGTCAGAACGCTGATGTCATGTTCGGGGGAAGGGCCACCGAACACCACAGCCGGATGGGCCATCTGTCACCTCCCACGCCTCGGATTCGTCAAGCCTCGAGTGACGCTGTTGCCCAAAAGGCTAGGCGGCCTCGCCGTGTTCGCCGTTCATATCCGCCCGCCCTTGCTCAGCGAACCGGGTAAGGGGGCGCAGACGGGTCCCGCCGAAGTGTCACACCCACCCGGCATATTGGGTGATACCGAATGCACAAAGGCACCGTTGCTCCGGAGACGGTGTTCATCCAAGGATCATCTCCTGCCAAGCGAGCGACCAGCAAGCCTCGGTAGGCAAACCGGGCGGGAGATCCGGGAAACCGGTCGGCTACCGGCTCAGGTTTCCCGTTGCCCGGACGCGGCGATCCGACCTGGTGGCGGCGGTGGGGGAGGGCCCGTCGGAGGGGTGAGTAGTGGCGGTTTTCGCGACCTCGGGGTCGTGTACCGGCTTGGGGAGTGATTCCGGGCGGTCGGAATGTGTGTGAAGGAGTCACTCATCCGGTGGCTCGCCTAGGGGTAATGATCGGGCAGGTCGTTCTCGTACAGGACCGCGTCACCGGAGCCGAGGTGGGAACGTACCCAGGCCACCGCCTTCTCCCGGTTGTCCATGAGCACCACGGACGCCTCTCCTTCCCCGGCACCGGAGACCAGCGCCTTCCGGTTGGTCCGGCCTACCACCACGATCACGTCGCCCACCGCGGCAGCCGCAGCACCGAAGCGGGCATTCTCACGGCGTTGCCTGGTGCCCAGCTCAACCATTCCGGGGGTGACCACCACCCGGGTCGCATCGGGCCCACCGACCCCGGCCAGCACCTCCAGAGCCCGGGCAGCTCCGGCCGGATTGGAATTGAAAGTGTCGTCGATGATCGTGAAGCCTCTCGACGACTTGCTGATCGACTGGCGGTGCTCAGCAGGCGTGATCCCGACCGCCCGCTCGGGAAGGTCCCCGATATCCACCCCCAACTCGATGGCAACCGCCAGCGCACAGGCCAGGTTGTGGGGGAAGATCCCCGCGGACGGGATCCTTCCGATCTCCTCCCCCCGTACGGTCATGGTCAGCTCCTCCCCGACTTCGCTGACCCGGACATCGGCGGCCATCTCGGACGTTCCGCATCGCCATACTCGTCGAGCGGGCTCATCGACCAAGCGGTCTGCCAATGCCGCCAGCAGGGGGTGGTCGACGTTCAGCACCACCGCATCCGCTCCCTCGACGATCTCCGATTTGGCCTCGACGATCCGTTCCTCAGACTTGAAGCGTTGCAAATGGACCGGGCCGATTGCGGTAATCACAGCGATCGACGGAGGCAACCAGCTGCATAGGTCGGCGATCTCGCCGCGGGCGTAGGTGCCCATCTCGGCCACGAACACTTCCGCATCGGCGGTCAGATGCTCGTTCACCGCTCGCGCCAGACCCAACCGGTTGTTGAAACTGGCCGGGCTCGCCACCACCCGGCGGGTCTCCCGCGCCAGGTGCGCCACGTACCACTTGGTGGAGGTCTTGCCGTAGCTGCCGGTGATTCCCACAACCACCGGCCGCACTTGGGACAGCACGAGGGTTGCCCGGTCGACGAATTGTTGCGAGAGGCGCCGCTCGATTGGAGCAGCCAGCCAGAGCGCGATGTCCACCATGATCGGAAACAGAACCACCCCGGCCATGGCAGCCGTCCCGATCATCTTCCGCCCGGTCGTCAGAGCGACGATCCAGGCCAGGAACCCGGCCGACCCGATCAGGACTACGGCCGTCAGCACCGCCACCCTCTTCAGACGGGCGGTCCACACCAACGGGGAGGTACGACCGGCCACATCCAGTCCGATCGGGAACGCCACGACTGCGCTGGAGCCGAGCAGCAGCCAGACCGGATCGGGTCGGATGACCCAACCCGCCAGAGCCGCCACCAACAGGACGATCTCCCCCCAATTCCAGATCCGGCTCGAAAGCCAGACCGGCCGCATGGCGATGATGGAACCGCCCAGATAGTGCTCCCGCTGGGCTACCCGTAGCCACTTGACGCTCGCGACGCCGACGGCCAGTGTTACCAGTGCCAGCGCTATCCAGGCCACCAGACCCTCGTTCACAGCAGCCCCTCGATAGCTGCCCGCACCGAGTAGGTGATCTCACCGCCGAGGTGGTGTCCGCAACCCGGCACCACTTCCAGCTCAGCGTCGGATCCGACTTCGAGCAATAGATCGACCGCGCGGCGGGCTACGGCCGGCGGGACCTCTCGATCCTCGGCGCCCCAAACCATCCGTACCGGGCAGGCCAGCCGGACCAGATCCTGCTCGTAGCTCTCGTTGACCACCTTGACCAGGATGTCACGCATCACTCCGGAGGCGGCCCGATAGTCGGCCGACCCTCGCCGTTTCTTCTCCCGCTCCAGCCGTTGGTCACTTACGATCCCGACCCGGTTGGCCCAGCGCACGAGCCGGAAGGCGACTGGCGGCTTCCGTGGAGGGCGATCCGACAGCCGCACCAAGGGGGAGGCGACCAGGACCAATCCGGCCACCAGCTCGGGCCGTTGGGCGGCCAGAACGGTAGCCACCCGCCCGCCGAAGGAGTGGCCGACCAGCACCTGGGAACTTCCGAATCCGGCCACGATCGGGGCAACCACCTCGGCATACCCAGCGGCTCCGATGACTGCATCAGGCACCGGCGAAGCACCGAAGCCGGGAAGGTCGAGGGCGATAGCGTCCAGGCCGGCCAGCACAGGCGCGAAGTCATGCCGATCCCTCCCCCACCCGTGCAGGGCCACCACCCTCGGCGTGCTTGTCCCGTAACGCTCCCCGAACAGCAGACCATCGCCGAAACTCCGCAACGCCAAACTGACTCCTCCCGGTCCTTCGCTATCCGACCCATGGCGCAGGTCACGCCAACACCCGACCCTGGCAGGTTACCGACCGGCCGCCCTCGGAACGCGCCGGACCCTTCAGCCGGTAACGTGGCGGCGACAGTAACTCCTCGACGAAGATCAGACAGCGCCGTGGCCTTACAACAACACGAGGAGGGTGGATCCCCACCGGTGACGAGGCGCACCGTCAAGCGGCTGGATCTGGCTAACACCCCTTGACCTGCACTCCTGCCGCACCGACATGGAAAGATACCGATACCTGCTCCGCTTGGTCTGGTCTCCAGTGGCTGGACACCAGACCAAGCGAGCGGTTCGCTCTGATCAGGAGCGAACCGGCACCCGTGGACGAACGCTGGGATGCATTCGTAGCCGGATACGTGGAAGAACTATGCCAGCGTGACCGGACCGAAGTACCCGAGTGGGTTCACCAGCCAGCCAGGTATCTCGACCACCTGTGGTTCCCTGCTGCCCCCACTGAGTTCTTCCGGTTGATAGCACTCAACAACAGTGCCCCCTGGTTCGCCCTGCACGGTGTACTGGTCGAGGACCGGGAGCTGGAGTGGTTATCGAACCCTCCAAGCCCTCATGACAACACTCGATGACGTAACCTGACGCGACCGGCTAGAGCCCACCCGAGGCATGCTTAGCACGTTCGGACAGTTCTTCGTCAGGGAAACCACGTCCTGAGCCGGTGCACAGAAGTGGATCGGCATAAGGAGGCGCGACCCCTTTCATCAAGCGCTCGGAGGTACAGTCCTCAGCGAGAGATCGCAGATGGTCGAACTCGGCCTCGAGAGTAGGCCAGCGTAGGTCTCGTTTCCTATCCTGCAAGGGAAGGCCACGAGTGGAACGCTGGAACTCGTCCTCGACACCGTAACGGCCCGCGCTTATCGCGCCTAGTGCCTCCTCTGTCAATACCCCAACGCGTCGCCTGACCTGCCTATACCAGAGCCAGCCAGCGGCTGCAGTGGTGACGGCAATACGGTACGGAAGGTCCGCGTGGTCCGGTTCGAGGATGACGTCGGTGGCTACTGCTAGGGCAGTCTCGTTGGTTACCAAGACACCATGGAAGCACTGTTGTTCCGGTTCAGTGTCCAACACGATCACCAGCCGGTCCGCAGGCTCTTGTCCATCCATCGCCGACACAACGAGGACATCACCTTCCATTACATCGGTAGGCGAGTCATCCCGCCAGGGATAATCAGCCCGTCGATAAGACTTCAATGTTGTAACCACCAGGTGTCGGAACCATCCTCTACCTTCCCACCGGCCGCCAACGACAATGCAAGGCTGTCTATCATCATCTCCTGGCTAATAATATCGAGACCCTCCATAACGGTTTGCAGTCGGTCCATAATCACACGGCGGAGTTTGATGAAGGCAAGTGGGCTCTCGCCTACACTACGCTCTACTTCTAAGTCGGGCAACCCGACTAGCTGACCTTCTAGGATCCGAACCTCAGCTGCCGATAGGCTTGAAAGGAAGTTCGACGCGATCGTCTCGATCCCCACAATCTTACTTTGCTCGAGGCTTACGGCGGTTGTTTCTTTCGCTGTCTCTTCTTGTTCGAGGACGCTAGGAACCCAATCCATGAAGGCCGTCTCCATCACCTTTCCGAGATCAGGGATGGCAATTCCTCCCGGCGCGGAGCGGAGCACGATGTCGATCACAGCCTCAAGGCCGACACCCGTGTATACCATGGGAGTACGATCACCGAAGCCGGGTGGATGGCGAGGTACGAGGCGAACCTGTTCCGCGACCTGGCGTACCTCCTGGCCCGATAGGGGTCTATAGGGATTGGCCGTGCCGAGATGCCGGTATACCTTACCGCGTGGACCGATAATTGTCTCGACCGTTTCGGCGCGTCCTAGGTGGCACTTAGCCCGGTCCAAGAGATTGTCAATCACCATGCGCACCCGGCGGTGAGCCAACGTGATCTTCACCTGACGCGTCAGGAGAGCACGCCAGGTCGAGAGGCTGGATGCTACATCGAATAGATAGGCGAGCTGGCCTCCTCCCAAGAGGCGGTCGACCACAACGTCTTGTACCAGCTCCTCTACGGCTTCGTCATCCCACGTGTGGATCGGCGCGTACACATTCGGTGGGTATTCGAGAACCTGTGAGGAACAGGCGTGCCGAACCTCCCCAAGGATGGCACTACCTACTACCGCGTCTTGGTACTCACATAGTAGTGCTTGGAAGTTCACCTTCTCGTACCCTTACGAGTGTGGCTTGGTTTCCTATGGTAGGCAGCCGTGACTATCATCACGTATTCGATCACTGCATCATCCGGCTCGCTACATGATAGACGATGCCGGGTGAGGTGACGTGAGGCAATGTCCGTGATCTTGTCAAAGACTATACGGCCAGGTTCATCTATACGGCACTTCGGTACACCGCAGCTACCTGCATGCGGAGAATGATCAATCCCGTTATACAAAGTTCTGGTAGTCCTCAACATGCACGGATATGCAGCGTGATTTGGCATGTGGCTAACAACTATCCATCGGTGCTCCTTACCGGATGGCGCGTAGCGGTCCACCTCGGCAACAGTCTGAGGCAGACAGTACCAGTCGCCAACGGCAGAGCTAGCTAACACGTAGGACCTGCCGAAGATTCGTCTCCATCCTCATATACTGATATAACCATCGTCAACCTCCTCTAGTCTAGTTAGACATACTACCAACATATCAGAAGGCCCGGGCTGAGGGGCGGCTAAATCCTTGCCTGCCGTGCAGTTTGCTGCCACAGGCCTGCTGGACCTGGTCGGGCGAACGTTCCCTGACGAAACGATTCCTGCCCGCTGCGAGACTTGCCAGGGGTGTGTTGAAGCTGGCGGGTCACTGACCGCGCCAACCCACCGGCACCCGGTAGCCCCCTTCTCCTGAGCCGGCGTGCTCGCTGCCCTACTCGGCCCGGACTGCTAGCCCTCGTCCTGAGGGGTGGGTCGGGGTGCCTAGCCCGAGGCTCGCAGCTCGGTTGAGACCGCTCTGGCCAGCCGCTGGTACTCGTCGATCCGGTTGTACTGCTGGGCCGATATCCGCAGCAACCGGCGGGGTGGGGCGGGCCAGGTGTACACCATGACCTCTATGGACCACCGGTACCGCAGAGCTGCCATGAGGGGATCGAAGATGCTCCCGGCCGGTCGTCGGGACGAGTCGGGAAGGGGTATCGCGGCCATCGACCCGAGCATCCCGTCCGGCGCGGGCGCCGTCGCCCCCAGGGCGTCGAGGAGGATGTCCTTAGCGGCCAGACACAGCTCTCGGTTGCTCCGGCGCACCCCCTCCCAACCATCCGGCTGCAGCCCGTCCACCGCCTCGAGCGCATCGGGCACGGTCAACCAGCCACTCGGATCGTCCGTTCCGGTCCAGTCGAACTGGGCGTGGATATGTCCACCCTCGGCGGGCCATCCGCCGTTGTAGCCGTGGCTGATCACGGCCGGGTAGACGAGCGAACGCCGGTCCTCCCGTACGTATAGGAAGGCGGCGCCCTTGGGTGCGCACATCCACTTGTGACAGTTGGCGGTCACGTATGAAGCGCCCAGGGCTTGTAGATCGAGATCGATCATGCCGGGGGCATGGGCCGCGTCGACCAGCACCTCCACGTCCGGCTCGAGGGCGGCGACCAGGTCCTCCACCGGCAGTACGAGGGCGGTGGGAGAAGTGACCCAGTCGATCAGCACCAGGCGAGTGCGGTCGGTCACCGCCGCCATAATGCCGTCCACCACCTGGTCGGGACCCTCGATCGGGAACGGGAAAGTGGCAGTGACTACCCGGGCTCCGGTACGAGCAGCGGTGACCAGGGCGGCGTTGTCGCAGGCGTTGTAACCGTGATCGGTGATCAAGATTTCATCACCGGGTCGCAGGGTGGCCTCCAGCGAACGGAGCACTGCGTTGACCCCGGAGGTGGCGTTGTTCACGAACCCCAGACCACCCGGCTCTGCGCCAACGAACCCGGCCACGCGGCGCCGCGCCCTATCGAGAGCCGGTTGGTAGTGCTCAAGCATGAACCTGGTGGGGTTCGACTCCAGCTGGTCCCGCCATCGTTGCTGCACTTCGAGAACGGGAGCGGGGGTGGCGCCGAACGAACCGTGGTTGAGATGGCTGACCGACGGGTCCAAGCACCAGAAACTCACCCGCTCACGCTACCCGCATCGGCTGCTCATGTCAGACTCCCGCAACAGTACTCCGGCTGCCAATACATCACCCGGAGCGGATAGAGTTAGGCCCCTTATCCCAAGGAGGGTCGGCACCTTGATGATCGACGGGTTCTTCCATCAGCTTCCTGACATCGATCCGGAGGAAACCCAGGAGTGGCTCGACTCGCTCGAGGCGGTGGTGGACGAACGCGGGAGGACCCGCGCCATCTTCCTGATGCGGGCCATGCTGGAACGGGCTCGGCAACTACAGGTCGGCTACCCCGCCACCGTGTCCACCCCATATGTGAACACCATCCCGGCCGAGGATCAGGCGTGGTTCCCCGGCGACGAGTATCTGGAGAAACGGATCCGCCGGTTCATCAGGTGGAACGCGGCGGCGATGGTGGTCAAGGCCAACAAGGCAGCCGAAGGCATCGGGGGGCACCTCTCCACCTTCGCCTCCTCGGCCGCCCAGTACGAGGTCGGCTTCAACCACTTCTTTCGCGGCAAGGCCGACGGCACACCCGGCGACCATGTATACGTCCAGGGCCACGCCGCTCCCGGTATCTACGCCCGGGCCTTCCTGGAGCGCCGTCTCGACGAGAGCCATCTCGACAACTTCCGCCGCGAGCTCTCGGGTCATGGGCTGTCCTCCTACCCGCATCCCCGACTGATGCCGGACTTTTGGGAGTACCCCACCGTCTCGATGGGCCTCGGGCCGATCTCCTCCATCTACCAGGCACGTTTCAACCGCTACCTCCACAACCGGCGCTTGGACGACACCAGCGAGTCACGGATCTGGTGCTTCGTGGGTGACGGCGAGTGCGACGAACCCGAGACCCTAGGGTCCATCTCGCTGGCAGCCAGGGAGCAGCTGGACAATCTCATATGGGTGGTCAACTGCAATCTCCAGCGCCTCGACGGTCCGGTCCGCGGCAACGGCAAGATCATCCAGGAGCTGGAGGCGGTGTTCCGGGGAGCTGGCTGGAACGTCATCAAGGTGATCTGGGGCTGGGGTTGGGACGAGCTGCTCGCCAGGGACGTGGACGGGGTGCTGGTGCGCCGGATGAACAGCACGGTGGACGGCGAGTACCAACGGCTGCAAGTGGCTCCCGGTTCGGAGATCCGCCAGGCCTTCTTCGGTCCCGACCCGCGGCTGCGGCGGATGGTCGCCGACCTCTCCGACCGCCACCTCGAGAAGCTTCCCCGAGGCGGGCACGACTACAAGAAGCTGTACGCGGCCTACAAGGCGGCTACCGAGCAGAAGGGCGCTCCCACGGTCATCCTCGCCAAGACCATCAAGGGATGGACGCTGGGGCCGGACATCGAAGGGCGCAACGCCACCCATCAGATCAAGAAGATGTCCAACTCCCAGTTCCGCGAGCTGCGGGTGCGCCTCAGCCTCCAGGACGACATCGCCGCCGACCGGCTGGACGACGACCAGGAACTGCCCTACTGCCGGTTCGCGGTCGACTCGCCGGAGTACCAGTACATGATGGACCGCCGCAAGGCGTTGGACGGCACCCTGCCCAGCCGCCACGTGCGGATCAGGAGACCGGTCCTACTCCCCGATCGGGCGGTCTACGAGGCGCTGCACGCCGGAACCGGTACCTTTGCCGCCTCCACCACCATGGCCTACGTTCGCCTGCTGCGCAGCCTGGCCAGGGATCAGAACTTCGGGGAACGGCTCGTGCCGATCGTTCCCGACGAAGCCCGGACCTTCGGGATGGACGGCCTGTTCCGCGAGCTGAAGATCTACGCGGCGGGCGGTCAGAAGTACAAGCCGATCGACGCCGACATGCTCCTGTCCTACAAGGAGGCCAAGGACGGCCAGATCCTCGAGGAGGGCATCACCGAAGCCGGATCCATGTGCAGCTTCATCGCGGCTGGGACGGCCTACGCCGACCGGGGCGTGCCCACCGTCCCGTTCTTCACCTTCTACTCCATGTTCGGGTTCCAGAGAGTAGGGGATCTCATCTGGCAGGCGGTCGATGCTCGTGCTCGGGGGTTCATGATGGGGGCGACTGCTGGTCGGACCACGCTGGCGGGAGAGGGTCTCCAGCACCAGGACGGGCACAGTCACATCCTGGCGGCGACCAACCCGGCCGTGGTGAGCTACGACCCGGCCTTCGCCTATGAGCTGGCGGTGATCATCGAGCACGGTTTGAAGAGGATGTGTATAGACCAGGACGATGTCCTGTTCTATGTCACCATATACAACGAGACCTACCCGCAGCCGGCGATGCCCGAAGGGGTCCGGCAAGGAATAGTCGAAGGGATGTACCGGTATGCCGAGGCGCCCGCCGACTGCGAACACCGAGCGGCCATCCTGTTCTCGGGACCCAGCCACAGTGCCGCCCGCTGGGCCACCGACGAGCTGGCCGAGCGCTACGAGGTCGGCGCGGAGCTGTGGAGTGTCACCTCCTACGGTTCGCTCAAGGACGATGCCCTTACCACCGAGCGGTGGAACCGCCTCCATCCCGAGCAGGCACCCCGTCGTCCGATCGTTACCAAGCGGCTGGACGGCCTGGATGGCCCCGTGGTGGCGGTCACCGACTACATGCGGGCGGTTCCCGACCAGGTCTCCCGCTGGATACCCCAGCAATACACCTCCCTAGGTACCGACGGATTCGGCCGTTCGGATACCCGCGAGTCACTTCGCCGGTTCTTCGAAGTGGACTGTCCCCACATAGTGGTGGCGGTCCTGGCCGATCTGGCCCGGATGGGGAGGATAAGTACGGGAACGGTTGCGGCGGCCATCGATCGATACGGGATCGATGCCGAGGCGGTGGATCCCTGGCACGCCGACGCCTAGCGCAGCGGCCATGGGGGCGATAACCGGGCCGGCCTTCGAGTGGCACGAGGGCTCCACCGAAGCATTGCTGCTGCTGGGTCATCCCACCGGGTTCTGCAAGGAGATCTGGAGACCGGTGGTGTCCGAGCTCCGGCAGCAGGGCGTCGGGACCCGCGCCCTGGCCTGGGATGCGCGTGGGCATGGGAGTGCCCCACCATTCGATTCAGAGGTCGACTGGTGGACCTTCGGCCATGATCTGGTGGATCTGATCGACCGGCTGTCTCCCTCGGAGCCGGTGGTGGGAATAGGTCACTCCATGGGGGGCGCAACCATGGCCATGTGCGACCTGATCCAGCCCGGGTTGCTAGCCGGTATGTTCCTGATCGAGCCGGTGATCATTCCCCCCGCCTTTCGGCGATCGGGCGACGTTCCCCTAGCCGTCAAGGCTGCCAAGCGCCGCCCTACTTTCCCGTCCCGCCGGGCAGCTGCCACGACCTACCGTTCCAAGCCGCTGTTCCAGAGCTGGCATGAGGATGCCTTCGCCGGATACCTGGAGGGTGGCCTGGTTCCCCATCCGGACGGAGTGGCGCTGGCCTGCCCGCCCAAGGTGGAGTCGGCGGTGTTCGCCGCCAGCACCAGGATCGGGCTGTGGGAACGACTCCCCGAGGTGACCGCCCCTGCCCGCCTGGTGATGTCCGGGAATCCGGGAAAGTTGGGTCCACTGCTCGACGGTCTAGCAGAGCAGCTGCCGGACGCCCGCATCTCATATCTGGAGGACCAGGGTCACATGGTGGTGATGGAGCGACCCGATCTGGTGGCGGCCGGGATAGCCGACTTCCTGGGAGAGCTATAGCTGGGCTGACTCCGGCCGCACATGTCCGTGCCGACCGGGACTGTCAACCGATCCCCGCCCCGATCCCCAGCCCGATACCTACCAGAAGATGCAGGCGCGCGGTTCCCTCCAGCACCCGGATCAGGCTCGGCCCGTCGGTTCTGGAGCGGATGGTGGCCACCAAGGGAAACGCCAGCGGCAGGGCAACCAGCCCGAGAGCGGTCCATCCCGGAACTAGCCCGGATATGGCGGTCCCGGCGATCAGGGCGAACGCTCCGACCAGCAAGGCGGTATAAAAGACTCTGGCCCGCTCCCTGCCGAGGGTGACCGCCAGGGTTCGCTTGCCGGCGGAGGCATCTGTTTCGATGTCCCGGACGTTGTTGGCGACCAGGATCGCCGAAGCCGTCAGCCCGATCGGGACAGCCAGGCACAGGGCTTCCAGTGATGCCGTTCCGTCGTGGACGTAGCGGCTGCCGACCGTGGCACCGAGGCCGAAGAATACGAACACCGACACCTCTCCCAGACCGCGGTAGCCGTAAGGAGAAGGGCCCCCCGTATAGGTGACGGTCGCCAGGATCGCCACTGCCCCCACTCCCACCACCATCCAGCTCGTGATCGATGCCAGGTAGAGGCCGCCCGCTCCTGCCAGTGCCAGCATCGCCCAGACCCCGCCCCATACCTGCCGGGAAGTCAGCAGTCCGGCCGCCACCACCCGGGTGGGGCCGATCCGGCTCTCCGGGTCGGCCCCGCGGTGGGCATCGGAGGCATCGTTGGCCAGATTGGCGGCCACCTGGAAGGCAAGAGCACAGACCAGAGCCACTACCATGGCGTCGGCCCGGAAGACCCCATCACCAACCGCCAGGCCGGAACCCGCCAGCACCGGAGCGACCGCTGCCCACAGTGTGCGAGGCCGGGCGGCCAGGATCCAGGGGCGGGGGGACCTTGCACTCATCGGATCAGTTTCGCTCACCATGCCCGCCAATACGAACCGAGACCTACAGCTGGAGCGCGGACCCCGCATCCCGGCTTCCGAACTACGCTGGGACTTCGGCCCGGCTTCGGGACCCGGGGGCCAGCACGCCAACCGCTCCAACACCCGGGTAGGGATCACCTTCTCGATCAGAGCCTCCAACGCCCTGACGGACTCCCAGAGGGCCCGTCTCGAGCGGCGGTTGGCAGCGAGGATAAGATACGGCACGGTGCGACTGGTCGTGGACGATCACCGGTCCCAATGGAGGAACCGCCAGGTTGCCAGACGGCGCCTGCGGGCGCTGCTCGACGATGCTCTGGCTCCCGGCCCACCGCCCCGGCGGGCTAGCACTCCCGGACCGGCCGCCCGGCGCAGGCGCCTGGAACAGAAGCGCCGACGCTCGGAGACCAAGCGTCTCAGGCGACCCCCGACCGCCGACACCCGGTGATGAGCCGGCTTGCCGGGGTGGCGATCCCTGGCCGGGATATAGTAATGGGTCAGCCGTGTCCCGGCCCAGAGGAATAGGTAGCCATAGTGGAAACTGCGCCATCGGATCGTAAGGGCAACGACGCCTCGCCCTCCCCGGGGGATGAGGCGTCCGGCCACGGTTCGCATTCACATGCGGATGGCCATGACCACCATCACTCCCATGAAGAGGGTCACGGACATTCCCATGACCACGACAGCCACGACCACGGCTCTGGCAGGTCACGCTGGTCCGGGTTCATGCATGGATTGAGCCAATTGTTTGGGACCCATTCCCATGATCATGCCGAGGCAATCGACAGAGAGCTGGAGAGCAGTAAGCGTGGCAACAGGGCGCTCATCATCTCGTTCTCCGTGTTGATGATCACTGCCCTGATCCAGGCATTGATAGTGTGGCTTACCGGGTCGGTGGCCCTCATAGCCGATACCATCCACAACTTCTCGGATGCACTGACCGCGGTGCCCCTCTTTATCGCGTTCCGGCTGGGAAGGAGAGCTGCTACCCGTCGCTACACCTACGGTTACAAGCGAGCAGAGGATCTGGCCGGGCTCTTCATAGTGCTGATGATCTTCACATCGGCGTTACTAGTGCTCTGGGAGTCGGTCGATCGGCTCTTCAATCCACGTCAACTCGATTACCTCGGCGTCCTGTTCGCCGCCGGAGTCGTAGGGTTCATCGGCAATGAGCTGGTAGCCGTATATCGAATCAAAGTGGGTGAAGAGATCGGATCTGCTGCCCTGGTTGCTGATGGGCACCATGCTCGAGCGGACGGGTTCACCTCGCTAGCAGTAGCAGCCGGTGCGGTGGGAGCCTGGCTGGGTTTCGACCGGGCTGACCCTATAGCGGGCATCATCGTAGGCATTGTGATCCTGCGGGTCATGTGGTCGGCGGTGAAGGACATCTACGGACGGC
Source organism: Acidimicrobiia bacterium (assembly GCA_965200835.1). Classification (GTDB taxonomy): domain Bacteria; phylum Actinomycetota; class Acidimicrobiia; order Spongiisociales; family Spongiisociaceae; genus JAPPFW01. The sequence continues at coordinate 1,832,222 of OZ241390.1, read as the reverse complement.
TGATGGACGCTGTCCAACCGGATCTGGTCGACGAGATCGAGCAGGTCGCCGTAACAGTTCAGGGGGTAATCGCCGTCGGTAGCTGCCGGGTTAGGTGGATGGGCCACCGCCTGCGCGCCGACATTGCGATCGCGGTGGATTCGACCCTCTCGGTAGCAGAAGGACATACGGTCGGGGAGCAGGTGGGCAAGACCTTGCGACAAAAAGTGAAGTTCCTGACCGAGGTATTCGTGCATGTCGACCCCGCCAGGACCATGGCTTCAAGCGCCGATGCCGATCGGGATGAGGCAACTGCCGAGTCGGCTCTATCACCTCACCCACGAACCCATCACCACCACACCCACCGGCAGTAGAGGTAGCTACCCACTCGCACTGTATAGATGTGGCGGATAAGGGCTACGGTGACTAGTCCTCTTCGAGGTGCGTTTCTGGTATGAGCACGCGAGTCCGGCCGTTGTGGCGCTTGCCCATTTCCTCCGACCTGGAGGACCGCTCGTCACTTCATAGACATCGATGTCCATGTTGAGGTTTGGGACGAGCTCTATCTGTCTCCCCATGTGCGCCATCGGTGGGAGGTGTGGCTACGGGATCGAGGGCTGGTCACCTAGCCGGCCGATGAGCCTGATCCCATGAACGGCGAGTCCAGCTAGCAGCAGGTCAGGTTGTCAGCTTCAGGCGAGAGTTCGGGCCAGGTAGTCGATCACGACCTCCGGATATAGGGGGTGGAAAGGCCGAGCGAAGTTCTGCATGGTTACTTTCTCCTGAACGCGGGTTTGGTAGTCCTCGGCGTCCAGCTGGAAGGAGTGGTTGGCGCACGGGATCACCCTCAGCTCGACATCCGAGTTACCGGCGGCCCGCAACGCCCGGAAGGTGTCGAAGGCGTCCTCCACGGGGACGTTCAGATCCTCGGAAGCGTGCAGGACCAGGGTGGGGGCGGCCAGATGCCGGAACTGGTCCTCGGGCGGTAGATCCAGGTCGTACTGGAGACTGGTCAGTTCCCTCACCCTGACCACCCCGTCTATCTCGACCTCGGCTGTGGCGTCACCGCTCTCTATAGCGGACAGGATGGCATCCATCATCAGGGCGTCCTCGTAGGCTTTGGGTGCGTGCCGCTTGACCCAATCGGCCTGCTCCGCACCTCTACGCAGGTAGTCCCTCGCCAGGCTGTAGTTGTAACGGAGGAGCTCGGGAATCGAGCGATATAGGGCACCCTGCAACACGGCTGCGTCCGGCTGGCCTTCCTCGAGCGCCACCCGGCACAGGACGTATGCCCCGGCACTGTGTCCCAGCATCGCCGCCTTACCACTTGCTTCAGGGATCGACTTGACCCAGCGCCAGACGGCGCAGGCATCCGCCACCTCCTGCCTCCGCTGGACCCCCAGGTCACCGGAACTCTCCCCGGCGCCCCGGCGATCGAACCGGTAGGAGGCGATCCCGACCTCGGCCAAGCCATGGGCGAGCATGGCGTAGATGCCCCGCTTGGGCACTCCCGGAAAGAGTCGGGGATCGACATCTCCATCGCGAAGATCACAGAAGGTACCCCCCAACAGGAGCGTCACCGGCCATGGCCCGTCACCGGTCGGGAGGGTCAGGGTCCCGGCCAGGGTGGCGCCGTCCACCCTCACGGACCTGTTCTCTTCGCGGAACCTCATCCGGACTACCTTGGGAAGGTGACCGGACCTACCACGCCCTCCACCTCCTCGGCGTCGATAACCACCCGACCGCGATCTCGGGCGGACTGCTTCATAGTTTCGAGATCCACGTTGGGAGGCGGAGGAGCGAAGCTCAGTACGAAGGTGACGGTCTGTTCACCCTGGTTCTCCACCCCGAACGGCACACCCCTGGGAATGTGCAGAGCATCACCCCGGGTGAGCAACACCCTCCGGTCGTCCAGTATCCCCTCGAGCTCCCCCTCCAGCATGAACAGGGAGAGCTCGAACAGCTCGGCCTCCTCCGGATCGGGCGGCAGGTATCCCCCGGCAGGCACATGAGCGACGTAGGTGAAGAGCTCCTTCCCGGCAACCAGCGGCCGGTAGTAATAGCTGTCATCGGCGTGCTGATACGCCTCTACCTCGCCAAACCTTCTGATCACCATCCGATTCCCCTCCTCGACGGTCTCCTTATCACCGGCCACCACCGGCACTACTAGCCTGGATGGCGATGTCACAGGTTGATCCTATCGAGCCAAGCCTTGGTCGAGCAGGTCCCGAGTAGCGGGTTCACGGCCGCGGTCGTCCAGGCCGCACCGGTCGGGTTCGATCGGGATGCCACCCTGTCCAAGGTGATCGACCTGGCGGTCAGGGCTCGGTCGGAAGGGGCAGATCTGGCCGTCTTTCCGGAGGCCTTCCTGTCGGCCTACCCGCGGGGGCTCGACTTCGGCGCGGTCGTGGGGTCTCGCACCGAAGCCGGGCGTGACCTGTACCTCAGATACTGGGAGTCGGCCATTGCGGTGCCCGGCCCGGAAACCGACCGGCTGGCCAGACTATCGACCGATCTGACGATGGACCTGGTCATCGGCGTGATCGAGCAAGGTGGCAGCACTCTCTACTGCTCCATCCTGTTCTTCTCGCCCGATGAGGGACTGTATGCGAAGCACCGCAAGGTGATGCCGACCGGATCCGAGCGCCTGATCTGGGGCTTCGGAGATGGTTCCACCTTGAAAGTTCACCGGACCAGACATGGCAACCTGGGGACCGCGGTGTGCTGGGAGAACTACATGCCCTTGCTGCGTTACTCCCTCTACCAGCAGAACATCCAGATCTGGTGCGCGCCCACCGCGGACACCAGGGACAGCTGGATAGCCTCTATGCGCCACATTGCGGTGGAAGGCCGCTGCTACGTGCTGTCCGCCAACCAGTACGCGACCCGGACCGACTATCCGGACGACTATCCATCCGTGTTCGGCGACGACCCGGCCCGGGAGATTTCCCGCGGGGGAAGCTGCATCGTGGACCCGTTCGGTGAGCTGCTCGCCGGTCCGCACTACGGGACCGAAACCATCCTGTTGGCGAGCATCGACATCTCCAACACCATCAGGGGGAAGTTCGACCTCGACGTGACCGGCCACTACAGCCGATCCGACCTGTTCAGCTTCGAAGTCACCCCACGTATCCAATAACCGCAGGGATAACAGTCCGCCGTGCCGGACCGGCGCCGGGTTGGAGGCTGGCGTCCCGAGAGGTAGCGGGGCGTCAGTCGATCGAGTCCAAGAAGTCGAAGAAGACCCGTGCCCAGCGGTCGGCGGCATCGATATGGGGACCGTGGCCCGAGCCTTCGAATACCTCTATCTCGACCCGCCCGCCGTTCTTCCCGTAGCTTTCCAGCACGTCCCGGGTCTGGCTCACCATCTGCTGCGGCGGGAACACCTCCTCGCCGGGCCAGCCCGGGATGACACCCAGCTGGCCAAGGGTGCCCATCTCCCAGAGAGCGCCGTCGGCCACCACGACATCGTTGGAACCGTAGGTCCAAAGCACCGGCGGCTTGTCCGCCAGATCGACGAGGTCCGCCCAGTGGCAGTACTTACCAGACAGGGCATTGAGGATTCCTCGGGTGCCCGGCGCCACGCCCGGCCAGTTCTCCGAAGGCACCAGATCTCCGGGATACGCATCCTCGCCAGTAACGGACAGCAGGAGCTCGTCGAGCAGGATCTCCTCCCGCTCGGGAGGCAGCCGGTAGTCGGTAGACCAGTAGGCGCCGTTCATCACGTTGCGAGGCGAAACGACGTCGTCGGACGACCGGTCGCCCGAGGCAAGCCGCTTGGCGAACTCGGGATTGCCGGTCCCGCCACCGGTGCCCGCCCAGTCCGGGTGGCACGGTGTCCCGTCCCGCCGGGTTGCTCCGTAGCCGAAGGGCGACACGGGATCGATGAAGGTCAGCGACGCCACCGGACGATGCATGGCATAGGACGCGATGGCAGCCCCACCGGTGGACCAGCCGACCAGATGGGGTGGCGAGTCGATCCGCAGGGCATCGAGCAGCGTCTTCGTGTCGTCCGCCCAGTCACCCAGCCCTCGGGTGGCATCGATCGGCTTCGACTCCGATCGCCCGAAGCACCGCATATCGGGGGCGATGAACCGGTACTTGGCGGGTGCACCCTGCCACAGATGCTCGAAGAACCGCCCGGTCGAGAGGTTGCCGTGGATCATCACCACCGGAATCCCGTCGTCCGATCCGGCTTGGTAGTAGTGGGTGTGGAGTCGGCTGGTAGCGGCCGAGCGCGCCTCCACTCCTGGCATCAGTTCCATATCGAGTAACTCCCCTGTCCCCCGTCACATATCGCCAGCGAGGATGCTAGCGCCGGCGCTGCCCTTCAGGTTGGGCGGAACCCGCTCACCCTATCCGGTCGAGAACCGAGTTCAGGAAGTAGTGCATGCGCCGGCGCGCACCCCTCCCGTAAGCGTTGCCGAACAGGTCGAAGGCATGGATGGCACCCGGCCAGACGTCGAGCCGGGCCGGACTCCCCGCCGCTCTCCACCGGGCAGCCATGAACAAGGTGTCATCCAGCATGGGATCGAGCGTGCCAACCGTGAACAGGGCAGTCGGCAGCCCGGCCAGGTCCGCCCAGATGGGTGAGATGTCGGGGTCGGTCAGGTTCCGACCACCGGCGAACTGATCGACGAACCACTCGACGGAGGAGGCGTTCAGGATCAGTGGCTGGTCTCCGAAGGCTCTCACCGAAGGGGTGCCGCGCAGGTCGAAACAGCCATAGTTGAGCAGCGCCGCCCGGAAAGGGGTGAGACCATGATCGTCCCTCAGACGCAGGCAGGTCACCGCGGTGAGATGGCCGCCCGCGGACTCCCCACCGATGGCCAGCAGCTGCTGGCCCAGCTGATCCTTCCCATTGTGATGCAGCCATAGGGCAGCGGTCTCGCAATCGTCCGGACCGGCCGGGTACGGATGCTCGGGCGCCAACCGGTAGGAGGTGGACACAGTGACCAGGCCGGTGGCGTCGGCCAGGGCGGTCATCTGCGGGTCGTGGTGATGGGGGCCGCCCCATACCCATCCGCCCCCATGTATGTGCAGGAAGATACCCCTAGGGGCCCGGGCCTCGGGATGCACAACCCTGAGCCGGATCGGCCCGCCACGACCCTCGATCGTGATCTCCGAGGCGCGGGGAGACAGGCGTAGAGGTCCGAGTAACGACCTGCCTTCCTCCCGGGCCTGCCTACCGGCCACCGCGCCGATCTCAGAGTAGGGCGGCAAATGGCCGGTCCGGTCCGCCACCCATGAGTTGAAGGCAAGCACGCCGGGCGGTGGCCGGTCGGGGATAGTAGGTGGGGCCGTCTGCTGCTCGGGCATGATCCTTACCGCCAGTGGGCCAGAGCGGGCGCGGTTCCGATGGTGGGACTCAGTTGATCGGGGCGCTCGACACCAGGGCGTGATCCGCCGGTGCGTCCTCCTCACTATGTCCCGTTGAGGTCGACGCCGCTACCAGCGCGATCATCAGCAGGACCACCCCTATCCCAGCCGCGGCTACCAGCACCTCGTTCCTGGTTACCCGCAGGTTCGGGCGGGATGCCATGGCGGCGGCGAACCCGAGCGCACCAGCCGACACCAGGATGGCGATGAGCGGTGCGTAGCTCGAGTAACGGAGTAGCAACGAACCGAACGCCACGACGATCACCAGGATGATGACTAGGGAGGCGACGGGCAGCAAGATCGCATCCGACAGTCGCCGCTTGACCGTGTCGGCCTGCTCGGCCTCGTCACCCACCAGGGCAGCAGGCTGTGCCAGAGCCTGGCTCGCTCCGCCCACCGCTGCCCCCAGCAGTGCGTCGGCCAGTACCACGCCCAGCAGCATGAGGGGGCTGACCGCGATCAGCTTGGTACCGGAGAGGGAAGGTTCCGCCAGGGCATATATGAGACCTCCCTGCCCGAAGCCGAGCACCATCCCCAGGAATCCCCCCGACAGCACCGATCCCAGCGTGGTGGTGGCTGTGTCATAAGCCGGAGACCGGAACCTTCCGGCACCACGGGACGCCAGAGTAACGATCGCCCCTATCACCGCCCAGAGAGCGGCGGTAGCTACGACTGCCGTCCAAGTGACCTCTACTGCCGGGCCACCCGCAGCAGTGGTTTCGGATAGGCGGCCCAGAACCAGCGGCGCCATGGCCACCAGGGAGAGGAGCCCGAGGGCTGCCCCGATGCCAGCTCCTACCCGGGCGCCCAGCCGGATGCGGTCGGAGAGGGGGGCAGGCTCCACCGGCTCGACTTCCTCCTCCTCGACCAGCTCGACCGCGGCTAGCGGTACCTCGAAGGCCGGCTCGGGTGGCGCAAGCGCAGGCGCGGGCCCGGGAGAAGCTTCCGGCTCTGGAACAGCAGCCGGAGGGTCTGGAGTCACGGCCGCGACCGGTGGCGCTACTGCCATCTCCTCACCACCCGACCAGGCGGCCAGAATCTGCTCCACCGGCACTCCCTGCGCCTCGGCGCGCGCTTCGGCTGACCGTTCCACCAAGTGTTCCGGGGCGCCGCCCAGGAGGGCACCGATCGTCGAGAGTCGCGGGTCGGACATCGACCGCGATATTAGCCGGGATGGGGCGGCGCCAACCAGACGCCTGAGAACGGACTATTCACTGACCGGACAAGCACGGAGCGGCGCCGATGTCATGCCAGGGGTCATGATCAGGAACCTTCCTCCGGGCGGGTTTCGGGCTTGGAGGATCGGTGGCGACCTCGGGCCCGGCGTTCCGCCCATGTGATCAGCCCCATCCCCACGAAGGCGATCCCGAACCCGACGATGTAGTCGTAGGGATGATGGGCCAGTACCGGATAGATGTTGGCGACCAAATCGGACCCTTACCTGTAGACCTATCCGGCCCAGATTAGGGTTGCCTACTCGGTATCGGGCCGAGAGCCTGAAGCGATGTCAGGTTTAAGGCGCCCTGGCAAGGTAGGCTCCTAAGGCATGACAGGTCCGGAAGAGGCCAGCGCGCTCACGGCCCAAAACGCGGCGCCTCTCCCCTCTGCCGGAGGACGGTGCAGGGATGGAAGGACGGATGGCCGGTCGGCCGGTCCGCTCCTCGCCGTGTTGCTGGCGCTGTTCCTGGCGGCATGTGGTGCGGGCGGCAACCCGGACCGGATCACCTACCGGGATGCCGACAACCGAGCCCTGTTCGAGCTGCCCAAGGAGTGGCACCTGTACCGGGCGGACGAGTTGGCCCAGCTGGGACCCGTTCCGTTCCTGCCAGAAGGCGGAGGAAACATCCTGTCATACGTAGCGTTCGACGGTGCGGCCGGCCGCGACCTGGGTAACGTCGCGCTCGACGCACCCGCCTCCGACTTTCCGGTAGGTGCCCAGATTATCCGCCAGATCCACCCGGATGAGAAGAACGACATCTCCAACCGGATCATGGCCACGTCCGCCTACAACGTCTACAGCCCCGACCTCGGCGTGGAGATCCTGTTCCTGGACCGCGATCCGTCCTTCGAGAGTGATTTCGACGGCATCCGCGGCTACTTGGGGGTCACCCAGGGGGATGGCGCCGAGGAAGGAGTGGTGTACGTACGGGCCGTACACAATCCGGAGGTCACGGAGCTGTATTCCATGGCGATCGGATGCTCTCTGGACTGCTTCATGCGGGATCGGGAGACCATCGAGGAGGCGGTCGACTCATGGATAATCAATACGAGAAGGTGAAGGGATTTCGCATGAAGACCGACGTCAGACGCCGCTCACCCACCTGGGACCGGATGAAGTTCATCGTGCTGATCCTGTTCTTCCTAGCCATCCTGGTGAGCGCCAAGGTCAACGGCCCGTTCACTACCTTCAGCCAGGCCATCGGGGAAACCTGGGGAGAGACCTTCGGGCGGATACTGATCATCGCCCTACCTCTCGAGATTCTCCGCCAGATCCACTACTACGTCTCCGAGAAGCGGGGCGCGTACAACCGCTTCTGGGCGGAGGGATTCTTCGGGGGTATGGAACGCCAGGCGCACCGGCGTTTCAAGCCATGGACTCGGTTCCGATTGGGACGCTACGTCCGGGTGCTGGTATTCCTGCTGATCGTCGGGGCAGTGGTGGACTACTTCGTGGCGGATGTCAGCAGCCCGATCGAAGCGTTGATCCAGCTGCCGCGCATCCTGGCCCGAAACCTGCAGCAGTTCATCATGTTCTTGTTCTATCCGCTCTTCCTGATCCTCCAGTTCGGCGCCCTGTTCTGGTTCCTCTCCCGAGGTGGGGTGGACACGGTGATGCCGGAGGAGATCGAAACTCGCTACTCGGACGTGTGGGGCCAGGACCACGTGCTGGAGCTGGTCCAGGAGAACGTGGGCTTCCTGGAGAAGCCGGATGAGATCGAAGCCAAGGGCGGCTACATACCCGGCGGGATCCTGCTGTGGGGACCGCCGGGAACCGGCAAGACGCTGATCGCCGAAGCAACCGCGGGCGAGGTGGGCCTGCCGTTCGTGTTCGTCGAACCGGGCGCCTTCATCAACATGTTCTTCGGGGTGGGCATCCTCAAGGTGAAGGGACTGTTCCGCAAGCTGCGCAAGCTGGCCCTCCGGCATGGTGGCGTGGTGGTCTTCTTCGACGAGGCCGACGCCCTGGGAAGCAGGGGCGCCCTCGCCCAGGGCGGTGGACCGCCCCAACCCTCTCATCCACTGACGGACGCTTCCGGGTGCAACGGGTTCTCGTATCTCAGCCCGCCGGCCATGAACATCGTCGGAGATGACCTCTCCACACCGGTCCGGGCCGGATCCCAGCCCGACGAACCGCACCGCCCGCGCCGGGCGGACCGGGTCATCATGGGCGGCGGCATGGGTGGTGGAGGGATGGGGACCCTCCAGGCACTGCTCACCGAGATATCCGGTCTCAAGAAGCCGCGCGGCATAACCAATCGGATCCGCAAGATGCTGGGCATGAAGCCCAAGCCTCCTCCCAAGTACCGGATCTTCATCATGATGGCCACCAACCTCCCCAGCGTGCTGGATCCGGCACTGCTGCGGCCGGGCCGGATAGACCGGATCTACAAGGTGGGCTACCCGACCAAGGAGGGCCGCAAGCGGACCTTCGAGGGTTACCTGGCCAAGGTCGACCACAACCTGACCGACGGGCAGATCGACGAGCTGGCCGCCAAGACCCCCTACTACTCGGGTGCCAAGATCAAGGATCTGGTCAACGAGGCGCTGATCCTGGCCAAGCGTAACGACCGGGACACCATCGAATGGGGCGATGTCTGGCGGGCCAAGACCCTCAAGGAGATGGGACCGGCGGAGGGCTTCGAGTATGTGGAACGGGAGGAGTTCGCCGTTGCCATCCACGAGGCCAGCCACGCGGTCGCTGCCCACCTGCTGAAGTCCCACGCCAACATCGACGTGGCCACCATCGAGCGGCGGGGGGACGTGGGCGGCTTCGTCTCCTACATCGCTCTCGAGGACCGGTTCGTCCAGTGGAAGACCGAACTCGAGGTGGACATCAAGGTGTCACTGGCCAGCCTCGCGGGAGAGCGGATGTTCTTCGAGGGCGACAATTCGATGGGCGTGGGTGGCGACCTCCGAAACGCCACCGCCATCGAGAGCCGAATGATCGGGGTGTGGGGCATGGGGGACAACATCGCCTCCAGCGCCGGGATGCCCAAGCACGCTCTCGATCAACCTCCCGATCCCACCGGCAAGATCGCAAAGAATATGAACTCGCAGATCGAGCAGCGCCTCCAGGTCCTGTACGAAGATGTGTATGCCATGCTCGAGGATTACAAGATGGCGGTGTTCGACGTTGCCGTGCGGCTCCAGGAGAAGAAGACCATCTCGGGTGACGAGGTTGCCGAGATCATCGGAGTCGAAGCCGGGGCGGTAACCAGGGAGAAGCCGGTGGGATTCGCGGCGATCAGCGTGGACGATCATCGCCATGCACTCGCCGCAGCCGGGAAGGGCGACGAGAACGGCCAGCCGGCTACCCGGACGCCAGTGCCCGAATCGGTCTGAGGCTCGGTTCCGAGGGAGGGGTTACGTTACTGCTGGCTGCTGGCGGCCATGATCCGGTCGCCGGCGCTCTGCGGGTAGTCCGCGGCGGTCACCACCCCGCCCAGATCCGTCGAGATGAATTCAACCAGGGCCTGGCGGTAGGTCACGCCCAGATTGGTGAAGGGGAGCTCCGCCAGCGGGTAGCACAACCCTCCCAGGGCTAGGTAGTCGAGGGTGGCCAGCACCACCGGATCGCCGGCCAGGACTTCACCGTTGCGGACGATCACCGAGCCGTCGTCCAGGATCACCTCCCGGACCCGCCCTCCCGGATCTCCGACCAGGGAACAGTCTCCGCTCCGGGCGACTTCGCGGGCTGGCGCGGCCGGATCGTAGGTGAGGGTGAAGCCCGAGATCTGCGGGAAGTGATCGGCAGGCTCGGGCACCAAGTCGAGGGCTTGTTCCAGCAGGAGGTGGAAGGCCTCCCTCGGAACCTCACCCACTGCCACGAAACTGTCGATCGGCGCCATGCCCCAGGTTGTGGTAGTGGTTATCTCCCCCGGCGGGATGGTCGCGTTGTTCAGGATGCTGCCCCCGTGCCCGATCGCCACCTGGGGAGGGAGGATCCCGTAGGCGTCGGCACGGCGGGCGGCCGTGTGGCGCAGGGCGTCGGCCAGCAGGTTCCCCGCGTTGGTGGCGTTGGTCCGTACCGTCGACCTCCGGCCATCGATCTCCACCTCGGTGCTGCCGACGACCTCGGTCTGTTGGAGGCCCACCTCGACCGCCAGTGGAACCACCACCCCGGCCTGGACATCGGCGTCGGGCATCACGTCGAAACCCACCCCGACCGATCGGCCCTCGGCGGCTATTACGTTCCCGCCGGCGTCGAAGACCACGTCGAGCTGCCCGACGCACCGGTAGCGGCTGGGTGCGGCCACCATGGGAACCTGGCGCCCCAACCCGTCGTCCAGCCAGATCGGGTAACCGGCGATCGGCTCGACTTGCGGGAGGCAGCTGTCTCCCTCGTTTCTCAACAGGTGTCCGGCATTACCAGACACGATCACATCCACCCCGGTGATGCTCCGCCCCAGCCTGATGGCCTCGAAAAGGTCCTGGAGGTGGGTAACCAGGATTATCTTGTCGACTCCCCGACCCTCCAGGGCGGCTACTTCCGCCAGAACCGCCGGTAGAACGGCGGAGGTCCTGGCGAAGCGAGGGCTGGAGACGCTGCCGAGGGCGGGCCTGACCACTCCGATCACCCCGATCTGCTGGCCACCGGTCTCGATCACAGTGCTCCCTGAGATCAGGCCGCGGTCCGCCAGCGCTTGCAAGACCGGCTCTTGGGTTGCGTCCAGATTGGCGGCCAGGAATGGAACCGAAGGGGTGAATCCCCCGATGAACCGGGCTGCCAGGTCGGGCCCCATATCGAAGTCACGACTGCCGAGCACCAGTGCGTCATACAGTCCACTGAGGGCTACCGAATCGTAGAGACGGCCCTCCCGCTCCGAAGAGACCTGCAGTTCGATAGACGCTCGCAGGCTGCCACCCGAGGCGAGGGTCACCAGACCGGATCCGAGCGCTCCGGCTTGCAGCTCCTTCAGCACCGCGCTGAACCGGCCCACTCCGGGGATCGATCCCTCATCGGGCAGCAGGCTGGACTCCCCCGCGCCGCTGTGCAGGATGGTGAGCACGAATTCGGTAGGCTCCTCGACCGGAGCGGGGGTGGTGACTTCGATGGCCGAGTCCCCCATAACAGAGACCGGCAGCTCTGCGGAAACCCCATCGATCGGACCGTAGGAGCAGCCCCGGGCGATGGGGCGTACCGGCTCGGGTTGGAAGACATCGACCAGGGAAACTTCTTGCGGCCTCACCATGATCAGATGGCGCCCGTCACCGACCGGAGTAACGGTGATCAGATCAGTGGCGTGGCTGGCCGGGACGGTCCACAGCAGGCTATGATCGCCGGTTTCCAGGTCCCACAGGCCTACACCCGTCTCGGCCAGCTCGGTCACGTACACGAGGGAGCGATCGTCGTACCATCCTGTGATTCCGGAAGTCGGCATGAACCGGTCGATCCCAGGCGGACCCATCACCCCCTCGCCCCGTTCGTCCAGCAGGTAGTAGGTCAGCACTGCGGATCGGGCACCGGTGGTGGGGTCCTGCTCCACCAGCGCGATCACGGCCCGCTCGCCGGACGGGCTCCGGTAACCCTCCAACGCCACCGACAGTAGGCCGGATCGGGAGAATCCCAACGGTCGGGTCCAGGCCACCGACCCGTCCGTCGGGTCGACCGCCAGGATGGCGAAGGTGCTGAACTCCCCTCCGGTCACCCTCCCGCCGACCAGCACCTGATCACCGACCGAGGCCAGCATCGTGTCGAGACCGCTGATCACCAGATCGACCGTCCCGGCGGCGCTCTCGAAGGGCACCGGTTCGGGATCGACCGGGACCGTATACCCGTCCCTCAACCTGACCACGCCCGGAACGTCCCCCGCGACAACCGCGTAAAGCTCCGATCCGAGCTGGACCGCACGGACCGCCTGCACGTCCGGATGCCCCACCCAAGTTGCTGCCAGCACCGAGTGGGAGAAGACCTCACCGTTCAGCACCACCGGACGGCTCAGGGGATCGGATGGCCCTGTCTCCCCCAGATCCGACAGCTGCACAGCTCGCAGCCGGGTCTCCGGGATGATCCCCATGATGACCCGCTCCGGATCCTCGGGCAGCGAGGAGAGCTCCACCTCTAACGAGAAGGGAGCCCCAGCCCGGATCCCTTCCACTGCCAACACATCACCGGGTGGCCGTCCGGCCAGGACACTAAACAGCATCTCCCGAGTGGTGGTGGTAACCCCATCGACCTCGGTCAGGATGTCGCCGGCCCTCAACAGCCCGGCCGCCATGGTTTCTTCGAGCACCTGCAGGATCCGGACACCATCCCCGATGGCGATCCAGCATCCTGCCCCGCCGAAGAGCGATTCGACATCGGCCGGATTGACCCAATCAGGCACGATCTCCGCGGGGAGGTCGAAGGTAGTTGTTTCTGCGGCCCGCGGCCCGCAGGCCGACCCGATCAGGAACAGCAGGAGGAGTGAGATGATCAGCCTGGAACGCCGCATTAATCCCCCAGGCTAGGCCGGACCGGTCCCCCACCTGACCGCGGATGGTGACTGGGCGGGCTCCCTCAACAGCCCATCCCGTCGACCGCGAACACGTACTCCTCGACCGGGCTACCGCCGATCAGGTGCTCGTCGACGATCCGATCGAGCACCTCCCCGGACACCGAGTGGTACCAGACCCCGTCGGGATACACCACCGCCACCGGTCCCTGCTCGCAGATCCGCAGGCAGTCGACTTTCGACCTGAGAACCGTTCCACCGCCCGGACGGTCCAGGGTCGGGGATTGGGAGAAATCTCCCTGCCACTTGGGTGGTGCTGAGGCGATGCCGTGTTTCTTGGTGGCGTTCTTCAGCCTTCGCCAGGCCGCCACCCCCTCCTCAAAGGTGGAGCAGCGAGGATAGGTCTGATGCGCACACAGGAAGATGTGACGTTGCAGACCACCGATCGACAGGGCGGAGGCGATCATCTGTAACCGGTCATGCAGCTCTGTCATGTCACCTCGATTCCGGGGTTCCCACTCGCTTCCACGAACTCTCCTATCACCGAGGCTACCGGTGCTACAACCGACAACTGGTCGACCAAGCTCGCCAGCACCTCGGCGGGCACGGCCATCAGCAAGCCACCGCTGGTCTGGGCATCTGCCAGGATCTTCAGCCTGGTCTCCCCCACTCCCTTGCCGACCGTGCCCCCGAAAGCGTCGAGGTTGCGCGTGCTTCCTCCCGGATACACCCCTTTTTCTACCAGCTCGCCCACCCCTGCCAGCACCGGCACCGAGGAGGACTCGAGCCGTGCTGATACCTGGGACGCCTCGACCACCTCGCCGAGATGGCCGAGTAATCCGTACCCGGTCACATCGGTAGCGCAGCGGATCCCCATCTCGACCATCACCCTGGTGGCCGGACCGTTCAGAGACGCCATGAGATGCACCGCCTCATCCACTAGCTTCTGCTCGGCCAGCCCGAGTTTGATAGCAGTAGCGACTATGCCGGTACCCAGCGGCTTCGTCAGCACGATCCGATCCCCGGGCCGGGCCGCCGAGTTCACGGTCATGACGGACGGGTCTACCACACCGGTCACGGAGAACCCGTAGAGGGGTGTCGAGTTGTCGATGGAGTGACCACCCATGATGGTGGTACCTGCGGTGGCCATGACATCGGCCCCGCCCGTCATGACCCGGCCCAGAACCTCGAACGGCAACCGGTCCCGCGGCCATCCCACCAGCTGCAAGGCAGTCAGCGGCTCCCCGCCCATGGCATACACATCCGACAGCGCGTTGGCGGCCGCGATCCTGCCCCACGCATAGGGATCGTCGACGATAGGAGCAAAGAAGTCGACCGTTTGCACCAGGGCGCGGTGGCTTCGGTTGACGAACACACCGGCATCGTCCGAGGTGGCCATCCCCACCAGCAGATCGGGATGGGAGGTGGATGGGTGATCGATGAAGGGACGCAGGACCTGCGCCAGCTCGGCTGAGCCAAGCTTGCAGGCTCAACCAGCACCCGGCGAGAAGGACGTCAGCCTTACCTCTGCCACAGTTCACCTCCCTTCGTGCCTCATGCTGCCCTAGCCACAGCCCCTGGGGAGTCTGGCACAGGCCAGCACTTACCCCACCCGCGGCTGATAACCGATCGCCGGCCCGCAACAACCTACCCCGCCATCTGGCCGCCCCCCACCCTAGGACCGCTGCGACGCCTCCACTGGAAGGGATACCCCTCACCTGGTCGCAGTCTTTGCCGGTAACAACACAAAGCGCCTCGGCAAAGGTATCCTCGGTTCGATGTCCAACTCGACCCCGTGGCTTACGCCCAGCGCTCATCGGAAACTGCAGGAGGAGTACGACTCGCTCACCACCGAGGGGCGGCTCCACATGGCCAACCGGCTAGCCGAGGCGCGGGCGCATGGCGACATTCGGGAGAACGCTGACTACGACGCTGCCAAGACCGAGCAGGGTTTGATGGAGGCTCGGATCCGCAAGCTCCGGCACCTGCTCGACAATGCGGTCGTCGGGGACGCGGCGGAGGAAGGGCAGGATGACGAAGGGACCGTTCGGATCGGCTCGCTGGTCACCTTGCGGGACGAGTTCGGGGACGAGGATGAGTATTTCGTCGCCACTCTCGAGAACAAGGTTCCCGGTTACTTTCTCGCCACCCCGGAGGGACCGCTCGGTACCGCCCTCATCGGAGCATCGGTGGGCGACGAGGTGTCCTACCAGGCACCGGGCGGCACGTTCTCCATGAAGGTCATCTCCATAAAGCCGTTCGAGGGCTGATCCACCAGGTCGGGCAGTAGCCCGATCCCAGCGGTCCGAGCATCCACTCCAGCAAAGCGGCCGGGCTGCGTTTGGTTCTACCTGTCCGATGCGTTGTTACCCTCATGATGCTCAGCACTGACTCCAGCCGGATCGCATGAAGGAACGCTATTGATTCGAAGGCTGCCACGACCTCGGCAACTCGCCCAGCGCCTGCGCATCAGGGCGCAGGTGCAGCCCGAGGCGGTGGAGGAGTTCCTGGACACCCACATCGAGGAGTGGGAGGTTCTGGCCGCCGCCGATCCCCACGACGCCGCCGACATCCTCGAGGAACTAGGAGCCGAGGCCGCCTCTGACCTGCTGGCCGAGCTGGACGCCGGTCCGGCCGCCGGGATTCTCGACGAGATACGGCCCGAGCTGGGGGCTGAGCTCCTCGAGGACTTGCCGCCCGAACGCGCGGCCGAATTGGTGGCGGCCATGGATGCCGACATGGCGGTGGACCTGGTGGGAGAGCTCGACCAGAGGGACCGCACCGCCCTGCTGGGCAGCCTGGAGCCGGGGATCGCCGACGAGCTGCTGGCGCTCCTCCAGCACGCCCCGGACTCGGCGGGTGGGTTGATGACTACCGATGTGGCGGTCATCCAGATAGGGATCACCGCCGGTGAAGCCATCGAACGGCTCCGCCAGCTCCACGATCAGATCGGCGACCTCTCCTACGTGTACGTGGTGGACCACCAGCGCCATCTGATGGGAGTGGTTTCCTTTCGGGATCTGGTATTCGCCCGCCCCGGTGTGGGGCTGGAGGAGACCATGGCCCATCGCCCGGTGGCCGTGCGGCCTGAGACCGACCGGGAGGAGGTGGCGGAGCTGGCCCAGCGCTACGGCCTGTTCGGCCTGCCGGTGGTCGACCATTCCGGGAAACTGATCGGGATGGTTGCTCACGAGGCAGTGGTCGACTCGGTCCAGGCGGAGGCCTCGGAGGACTTTGCCGCCGCCATGGGCGCGGGACCCGAAGAGACGGTGTTCACCCCGGTTCTCCGGGCGGTGACCATGCGGCTGCCATGGATGATCGTCAATCTGGCCATGGCGCTGGTGGTAGCGCTGGTAATCGAACGCCAGACGGAGGTCATCGACCACATCGGTCCGATCCTGGCTGCCCTGATGCCGGTGGTAGCGCTGCTCGGAGGTAACGCCGGTGCCCAGAGCCTGGCCGTGGTCATCCGGTCCATGGCCATCGACGGGGTAGCACCCAGCCGGGCCGGGCGGGTTCTGGCCCGTCAGGTGGCGATCGGGCTGATCAACGCGGTGCCGGTCGGCCTGCTGGCGACCGCGGTGGGCACAGTGTTCGGCGGTAATCTGCTCTTCGGGCTTACGATGGGAACGGCCACGGTCGCCAACCTGGCCATCGGGACCCTGGCGGGAACCGGCATCCCCCTGCTGCTGCGGCGGCTGGGGCTGGACCCGGCGCTGGCCTCAAACATCTTCCTGACCCTGGTAACCGACGTGGTCGGATTCGGCGGTTTCCTAGTGGTAGCCACTCTGATGCTGGGTTGAGCTCCCCGGCCTTCCTTAGCTAGGAACCGACGGTCATTCCCGGTAGGGCGTCATAGGGGCCATAGAAGGTCACCTCCACCCCGTTCTCGATGCGGAGGAAGGTATGCCGGTCGAGCGTCGCCTGCTGCTCATCCGTACGGCTCTCCAGGGTCGCCAACTCCACCACGGACGGATCATCCACCACGATGGCCGAGGTCGGCGAGTAGCGGTCCACGATCTCATAGACGAGATTCTCGAGATCGACCTCGGTGTAGCTTCCCGGCTCCACCACGATCACCAGATCCTCACGACCGTCAGCCACCCGCCGGTGGGCCACCTCGTACTCGGGCATGACCGCGTAATCCACCGGAGCCACCGATGTGGCTGTGTCGGACTCGTCCGGGGTGGTTGCGGCGACCGTCGTGGATGGCGTTTCCGAGTCGGAAGGGCCCTGATCCTCCCCAGCCTCGGTAACCGCCGTAGCGGTCGACGTTGCAGTGGCCGAAGCGACAGTCGTGTCCGAAGTCTCATCCGCCTGGCCGCAGGCGGCCAACAACACGATCACCACTACCGAGGTAATCACCAGTCGAGCGAGGCTCATCCAGACCTTCCTCCCATTCCGAGACTCGGGAAGCCCGTGCAGGCGGTCCCGCAGCTCACTGTAGCCTTACAACCTCGCTATGGCTTGATGCCGCGCCGAGGTCAGATCTGCATGACTCGATAGCCATTCCAATCTCTCGACCTCGGGTGTTAAGCATCCTGTTCCAGATTCGAGAATGCTTCGGGATCGAGTTCCAGAACTTCCAAACGCCGCTTACGGACCCCGATCTCGTACTGGACTAGCAGACGTATGAGATTGTCTCCGTCTATGAGAGTTATGGGGGCGGCCCCGGTGTCGAAAGCAGCCTCCTCGGTTCCCTTCGAGAAGCGTGACGTAGTGATGATCGTGCCCCGTACGGCTCCGAACCGGTAGAGGGAACCCCGCAGCGCATCGAGGTCCTTGCGCTGGATGGTATACCGGTGCCGCTTCGCCTGAACGACCTCCCGTACCGAGGAAATCCCGATCTGGATGTCAGCCACCACGTCCACTCCGCCGTCACCTGAAGGCTTCGTCACCTCGACGTTCTGGTAGTCCATCGCCTCTAGTAGGAGCTTTACGAGATGTTCGAAAGCGTAAGGTTCCATCTGCAGGAGGCGATCACGCAGGCTCTGGAGTACCGAGTCCTTCTGTTGCTTGACCAGAGTCCCTAGTTCCTGCTGCTCGTGTCCGCTTGAGCTTGTGTTCTCGCCAACCCGCCCTAGGAGTGCGAGACCGTCGTCCGTGATCGAGTACATGTAGCCCTCGCGACTGACGAGTGCTCGGCCGCGAAGGTTACGCAACCGGTAGTAAAGGCTCTCTCGGCGAGTGGAGGGACTGGCGAATGATGAGTGGTGTTCGAGATATTCGGCCCAGCCCTCCAAGAGGCCACCTGTCCGCGCTGGACCGAGGGTGTCGACCAGGGTTAGCAACTCGAGCAGGCCCTCTTGTTCGTCCAACCACACCTCGACCTCACCACCTTCTTCTGCGATGAAGCTGCTACCGCGATCGGTCAGAGTGAAGTTGCCATTAGGAGCTTCCTCTATCAGTCCATACGTTTCGCACAATCGCCAGTGATCATGAGCATGTCGTGGATTGACGGTGCCCGCACTTGTGGTCCATATCGCAGCGGCCAGCTCCCGGTCGGAACCGGAGAGTCTTTTCGGTATCCAGGTGTCCGGGTCGGTCCAGCTAACTGGATCTTGCGGAGTCCCCGTGAGACGGCGGATCGCTTCCCAGAGTCCGTTGATCTGTGCCCTCGGCCGGCCTGGCCAGACGCCTAGCAAATGGCGGACCCCGCTATAGGAGGCGGGGAAAGCGCTTATTCGAACACGACGCTTCCTGTCTTGCAGTGCTATGTCGGCCATGGTCACCGCATGAAGCGACTCAGCATCGGCTTTAGCGTCGGCTTTAGCGTCGGATAGGGCCCGGCCAGGATCTGAGGCACGCGAGCAGTATAAGCCTGACCCTCTCCAACAACTCAAGCATCTGTGCTCGCTATGTGTTTACTTGGTGGGAATGTGATCGCGAGTGCAAGGCTGGGAGCTGACGAAGGCCTCACTATTACACCCGCCCTCCAGACAGCAGAGCATTAATGGGGGCTGATCATCGCTATGAACACGGTTCATGCTCACTGGGACCCACGGTTATGTCGAGAGCCGCTTCGAAGACCGCGGCGTTGGCGGCGTCCAACCTGGCCTGCTCGTCTGCGGTTAGCGGGTCTAGGAAGCTGCGATCGGCATCGAGTTGGTCCCAGACGGCTAGCAAGCTTGTGGCTCCGAAGCCGAAGTGCCGGGCGACCGCATACAGGGTGGCCGCTTCCATGTCCACCGAACCGTATCCCGACGCTCGCCACTCCTCCACCATGGCGCCGCTCTGAGCGAAGATCGAGCTCCAGGTGAGATGGAGCGAGTCCGCCGCCCGGATGCCTCGAGCCTTCAGGGCGGACCGTCCGCGTTCGGTCAGGTGCCGGTCGGCCTCGACCCGATCGGATACCCCATACAGGTGGGCGACCCCCTCGCGGGCCACCGTGGTGGATGGGACCACCACGTCACCGGTGGCCAGGTCCGGATCGAGCGCTCCGCAAGTGCCGATCATCACCATCCGGGGCGTTCCGAGCACTCCGAACAGGTGGGCCAGCTCCACCGCCCGCGCAGCACCGTAGACGCAGGAGTAGACCACCGGCGAACCCTGCCACCGGCCGTGGAACATGTCGGGAAAGGGCAGTTCCCTCACGTCGTCCAGCAGGCTCAACCTCCAAGCGGTGCGCTGCTCGCGCCACCAGGAGCCTTCCATGATCACCGCTCGGGGAACGTCTGCGGGGTCCATCCCGAGCGCGGCCAGCCAGTCGTCGGGTCCCAGGTCCATGACCGCTGTGTGGCCGGTCATCCGAAACTCCCGGAGGCTGCGAGGAGGCGCCGGGATCGGGCGTACCAGGCACCGCTCCAGAGCCCGCCGGCCAGCACGCATCCGGCTAGGAAGAGGAAGACGAGGTCCCAGGATCCCCGGCCGATCAACCGCCCGACCACCGGTGCCCCGGCCCCTCCGCCCAGGTTGAAGGCCATGGCGAAGATGCCACTGGCCAGCGCCACCTGGCCCGGCGCGACCATCCTCGGGAACAGGCCGAGGATCAGCGAGGAAGAGGCTCCAACCAGCGCCGTAGCCCCTGCGATGGTGGCGAATCCCGACATCAGGTTGGGGGCCCGGCTCACCCCAACCAGCATCACCGCCGTAGCGGTCAAAGCGATCCCTCCCTTCAGCGCAGCTTCCACGCTACCGGACGAGCGGAACCAGCGTCCCAGCCCGATCGTGGCCAGGATCGACAGGGCCGGGAGCGTCGCGGACAGCAACCCGGAACGTCCTACCGAAAGGCCATGAACCTCGACAAAAAAGGAAGGGGTCCACACGATCAGAGCAACGTAGGCCGATCCAATGGCGGCCGCCGGTGGCAGCAGCCAGATGATCCGCACCAGCGATCCCCGGGACGGCTCGGCAGCCTCGCCGGCGCCGACCGGATCCCGTACCACCATCCACCAGAGCAGGCCGATGGGAACCAGTACCGCGGCGGGGGCGATGAAGACAGGCGCCACGCCGCCCCGTTCCACGATCAGCCCCCCGAGGGCGAAGGTGAAAGCGGTGCCCGCCACGAAACAGGAGCCGAAGGAGGCGAGGACCCTTCCAGCCTTCCGCCGGCTGACCCAGCGTCCCAATCCACCCGCCAACGGGGTCCATCCCATGGCCTGGAACACACCGTTGGCCGACCAGACGATTAGCGCGGCGGCGAAATGCCCGGACAGGAGGATGAACAGCAGGTTCATGATCCCGCTCCCTACCAGGCCCAGCCCGACCAGCCAACGGGCCCCGTACCGGTCGGCCAGCCGCCCCACCGGAACCGCGGACAGCGAGTAAACCCAGAAGAAACCGGCCGCCAGAGTGCCGATTTGGGTGGGTTCCAATCCCGCCTCGTCGCCCAGGCTGGGCACCGCCACCGAGAAGTTAACCCTCCCGAGGTAGTAGAGCGCGTAGACCGACCAGGCGGCCGCTATCAGGCCCCATCTGGTGGTCGACTCCTGTCCAGGCAACGGTGCGCCGGAGGTCAACCCCCGTCCTGGCCGTCCGTTTCGGACCCGGCGATCACCCAGATCTTGGCGGGGTCGAACCGGACCGCCACCTCGTCTCCATCGTCGAATCGCTTGACCTGGGCCGGATCGGTTATGACCTCGATCTCGGTCTCCCCGATGGCTACCCGGAAGCGGGCATATCTCCCGGCATAAACGCGGGAGCGAATGGTTCCGCCCACGCTGTTGTCACCGGCCGACCCCAGGTCCGCTGCCTCGGGCCGGATGCTCAGCACCGCTTCTCCCTCCGACACGGACGAGCGAGGGGCTCGGAACCGGCCGATGCCGGTGGTCATGTACCCACCCTCGTAGCGGCCGCGAATGAAGTTGGTACCGCCGAAGAACTTGGCCACCGCCACCGTCTTGGGGGTCTCGAAAAAGGCATCCGGTCCGTCGAACTGCTGGAGTCGCCCGTCGAACAGCAGCGCGATCTTGTCGGCCAGCACCACCGCCTCCTCCTGGTCGTGGGTGACGAACACCGTGGTGATCCCCATCTCGGTCTGGATGCGGCGGATCAGCTCCCGCATCTCGTCCCGGAGGTGGGCGTCGAGGTTGCTGAGCGGCTCGTCCAGCAGCAGCACATTGGGTTGCACGATCAGCGCCCGGGCCAGGGCGATCCGTTGCTGTTGCCCGCCGGACAGCTGCCTGGGTTTGCGTTCCTCGAACCCGGGTAGCTGGACCAGGTCCAGCATGTCGGTGACTCGCTGGCGGATCTCCCGCCGGTTGACCTTGCGCATCTTGAGGCCGAAGCCGATGTTGTCGGCCACGCTCATGTACGGGAAGAGCAGGTAGTTCTGGAACACCATCACCACCCCCCGCTCCTCCGGCGCCACCCCCAGGATCGACTGGCCGTCGAAGCTGATGTCGCCCGAGGTGGGAGGTAGCAGGCCGGCGATCATCTTCATGGTGGTGGTCTTGCCGCATCCCGAAGGACCGAGCAGGGCGGTGAGCTTGCCGGATTCGATCTCCAGGTCGAGCTGGTCCACCGCCGGGGGCGACTTCTCGTCGAACCGCTTGGTGAGGGCGCTGAGTGTGACGTGGGTCATATGTTGCCGATACCTCCTACGGCGGCGTTGTCACCTGACAGATAGCGAGAGCTCAGCAGCAGCACCAGCACGGCGGGCAGGATGAACACCACGCTCAGCGCCCCGGCGATCGCCGGATCCGAACGGACGAAGCTGAACAGCAGTAGAGGCAGTGTCTGGACCTTGCCACCCCCGATCAGCAGCGTCAGCACGTATTGGCTCCACGAGATTATGAAGGCGAACAGCGCCCCCACCACTACACCGGGAAAGATGGCGGGCAGGGTCACGTACCACTGGGTAGCCAGCCGCCCGGCTCCCAGCGAGCGGGCCTGGAGCTCGAAGTCGGTGTCGTAGTTGGCGAACACGCCCGACATGACCAGCGTCATGTACGGGAGGGTGGGGACCAGATGCACCAGGATGACCCCCGGGATGCTGTTGTGCACGCCGGCCCGGATGAACAACACATGGATACCCAGCACCACCGCCAGGCCAGGAACGATGATGGGAGCCAGGATCAGCCACTCCACCAACCGCTTGCCCCGGAACTCGTACAGGCCCAGGGCCCGCCCGGCCGGTACCCCCAGCAGGATGGAGAGAGCGGTGACCACCAGGGCGATGAGAGCGGTGTTCCAGGCCACCCCCAGCACGTCGTTATGAGGGGTGATCACCTCCAGCCAAGCCCTAGAGCTATATTCGGTGGGCAGGATGGCCGGATAGAACCAGCGGAAGCTGATCGACCAGACGAACAGCGGCACGATCGGGGCTATCAGGAAGGCCAGCAGGGCGGTGATCCCCACCCAGCGGCCGGTCACCCGCCAAGGGAAGGCCCGCTTGGTGTCCGGGGCGGTGGCGCGAGAGGTCATCTGCCCAATCCCATCGGAGCCCTAACTGCGGATGTACCGACGGGAGAGCTTCATGTACGCAAAGATCATGATGCTGCTCATGACCGCGATCACCATCGCCATGGCCATCGCCTGGGGGCGTGCCGCCAGATCGACATCGGTGTAGCTCTCGAAGGCGAGCACCGGCAAAGCTTTGGGGAAGGTGGCGCCGAGCAGCCAGGGGATCTCGAAGGCCCCGAACGTGAAGGCGAACACGATCACCGAGGCCGAGACCACCCCGGGCATGATGAGCGGCAAGGTCACATGGCGGAAGGCCTGCCAGCGATTGGCGCCCAGGGAGCGGGCCACCGACTCGTAGTCCTCGCCCACCGACAGCAGGATGGCCAGCACGATCACCCCTATGAAGGGGATCTCCTTCCAGACGTATTGGATGATGATGCCGATCGCCCACGGGTCGTTGACCATGGGCGGGAAACCGGCGGGCGTATCGATCAGACCCGCGCCGGTGGCGAGGCGGGAAATGAGCCCGCTGCCGGAGAACAGGTAAAGCACTCCCACAGCCCCGACCAGATGAGGGATGGTCAGGTTGAGCGAGAAGATGAACTGGACGAACCGCTTGCCGCGGAAGGCGGGCCGCAGCAGAGTGGCCGACGCCACGGCCAGGATGCTGGCTATCACCGTGGAGGTGAAGGCGATGTGGAACGTCAGCAGGAAGCTTCGGATGAATCCGTTGTCGGTGAAGATGGTGGTGTAGGCATCCAGGTTGAAGTCGTAGAGATCGATCAGGGGGAAGTAGCCCAGACTGCGCAGGAAGCCCGACACCAGACCACCCATGAACAGCAGGAGGATCACCACGATCGCCGGGGCGAGCAGCCCTCCGATGGTCAGCCTCCGGGTGGCCTTTTCCGACAGGGCCTTCCGAGGCAGGCGGAGCGGCCTGGATGTTTTGGCGGGGGTGTTGGGACTCACGGGCTCCCGGACTCCGGACGGCTGGGCGGTCTAACTAGGTAGGTAGTGGATATCGGGAACGGATGGGGTGTCCGGTTGGCGACACCGAAGCATCGCCAACCGGAACCCTCCGGTTCTATTGCTCGGCTACGTTGGCTTTCCAACCCTCTTCGATGGCGGGTACCCAGTCACCGAGGAGCTCGGGAAGGGACTTCACGAGTGCCGGATCGACCACCGACGGATGCCTCGGCACGTCGACGAAGTGGGACTGGGCAGCGGCGTTCAGCACGTTGATCTGGCCCCAGACCTCCGGATATGCCTTCTCCAGCTGGGCGTCGACGCTCAGCAACAGGTCGGCCACCACCAGCGCCGCCGCCTTGTTGGGCGAGTTGTAGGGGATGGTCACGAAGTTGGTGTTACCGATCTGGCCGCTGTCGAGACCGTAGGTGCGGGTCGACTCCGGGAACAGACCACTGTCGACCTTGGAACCGGCCGCTGCCGGGCCATAAGCCAGGAAGTGGCTGACCTCCTGGTTGGCATACAGCTGCTCGAGGGCGGGCTGGTCCACCGGGTAGGTCTCGCCGCTCCGCCACAGGCAGGGCTCCACCGCGTTCAGGGTTGCCCAGGTTGCGGGCGCCACCTGATCGTAAAGCTCCTGGCTGAAGGGGATCCCGACCATGTCCGCATATCCACCGGGGAGGATCTTGTCGGCCTCGTTGTAGAACACGTGGCGCACGAACACGCTGCCGGTGAAGTCCGGCGGGGCCGGATAGGTGAAGGTCCCTGGGTTCTCGCAAGCCTGCGCCAACAGGGCATCCATGTCGGCCGGAGGCTCGGGTACTAGCGCGCTGTTGTAGAACACGGCTGATTGGGCCTGGTTCCACGGAACTTCGCACTCGTCGACCGGGGTGCCGAAGTCGTAGGCCACGGTCCCCGCGTCCTGATCCACGTTGGCCATGCTGGGCATGATGTCCCAGTAGCCGCAGAACAGCAGGCCTCCCTGCTTCATCGTCTTGAAGTTCTCGCCGTTGATCCAGATCATGTCTATCGATCCGCTGGCGAACTCCCCGGCCTCGGTCTCGCTGATGACAGTGTCCACCGCGTTCACGGTGTCGGTGATCCGTACCTGGTTGAGGTCGATCCCGTAGCGCTCACGGGCCTGATCCTTGACCCAGCCGTTGATGTAAGCGTTGATGACCGCGCTACCGCCCCACATGAACCAGTTGACCCGGGTACCTTCGGCGGCGGCCAGGACTTCGTCCCAGCTCATACCGGCCAGCACGGAGTCGTCGAGGTCCAGCAGACCCGCTCCGCTGGGACCCATGGGTTCCATCTCCACCGGAACCTCTACTTCGACTTCCACCATCTCGGTGACCGTCTCTGTCTCGGTCACGATCGAGGTAACCACCACCGTCTCGGTCTGGGTGACGATGGAGGTGACTACCACGGTCTCCGGGGTGGCTTCACTACCGCACGCGGCCGCTACCAGGGCGACCACGGATAGCACTGCCGCCAGACGGACGGAGAACCCGTTCCTCAGTTTCGATCTCATCTGTAGATTTCCTCCTCTTGTTCTATCTGCCTTGCAGTCCGATCCTGGCAACCGCGGGTGTGCCATCGCAAGCGGGCGGCTCCCGGTATCTGTAGATGCTGGGCGCACCCATCATACGCGACCAGCCTGGACATCATGCCGGGGCTGACTTTTCCGATTGGGTGATCCTGCCCAAGATCCGGTAGAGATGCCGCTCGGCGGCCCGCATCGGATGGTCCATATTGGCTCGCCTGATCCGGTCGAACTCGGGGAATCCGGCCTGCTGCTCGGTGGACCACTCCCGGGCGAACGAGCCGTCCTGGATGCGGGCGATGATGGCCCGCAGCCGGGCTCGCTCGGCTTCCTCCTCCGCCGGGGAGAGACGGGCCGTGACCTCCTGGCCGTACTGGCTGGTGCGGGAATGCAGGGTGATCTGATCCCACAGACCGATGTCCCGATAGGCCTTGGCCGTCTCGATACCTTCCCCGGAGGCGTAGAACTCCAGCATGGCCACTTCGGGACTGCAACCGGCTTCCACCAGCACCTCGCAATAGCGGCGCACCGCGTAGAGGTATCCGACCTGCTCGGCGAACAGATCCACGGTGGCCTCTTCCAGGAAGCTGGATTCGATCACCCCCATCCTGGTGGAGCCGATCCCCTTGCAGAGGGCCAGGGTCCGCCCCCAGGCCGCTCCGGTGGCGGCCTGATGCACGGCCACCAGGCTCGGGAATCCGTCACCGCTCAGGTAGGTGTCGCGTACCCCGGCGCCGATCATGCGGGGAGCGATCAGCACGACATCGACCTCGAGCGGGGGTGTGATCAGGTCGAAAGCGATGTTGTAGCCGCTGGCGAACACCAGCAGGTCGCCCGAGCGCAGGCCGGGGGCCACCTGGGTCTCGAATACCCCGGCCATCACCTCATCGGGCACCAGCAGGAACACGATGTCGGCCCGGGCGGCGGCCTCGGGGACCGGATACACCTCGAAGCCATCGGTTCGGGCCGTCTCGTAGGAGGTATCCCGGCGGCTGCCGACGATCACGTCCAGCCCGCTGTCCCGCAGGTTCAGGGCCTGGGAGCGGCCCTGATTGCCGTATCCGATGATGCAGACGGTACGGCCTTCGATGTGGTGCAGGTCGGCATCGTCGTCGAAGTACATCCGGGCCATCAGCCGGTACCCCTTCCTGTGGTCTCGGGGAGCTCGATCATGACCTTCACTGCGCCCGACCCGGCATCCAGGGAGGTATCCATAGCCTCGGCGGCCTGCTCGAGGGGGAAGCGATGGCTGATGAGGGGTGCGCCGTCCACCCTGCCCGATGCCAGGAGGTCGATCGCCTCGGGGAATGCGTCGCGGCCGAGATATATGGGGATCACGGTGGTCTCCTTCGACTGGACAAGCATCAGGTTGACGGGGATCCGCTCTGCGATGTTGACCCCCACCGCCACCACCCGCCCTCCCGGCCGGGCCAGCCGCATGGTGGTCTCAAGCGTTCCGGGGGTCCCGACCGCCTCGAACGCGATGTCGAATCCGAGCGGATCAGTGCGCTCGAGGATCTCGCCGGGTGTGAGCCCACCCACGTTCAACGCGCCGGTCGCGCCCAGGTGGGCGGCCAACTCGAGACGGCCCTGGTTCAGGTCGGTGCAATAGACGGCGCCGGGGCCGTAAGCTCGGGCAACGGCCAGGATCAGCAGGCCGATGGGTCCCGCCCCGACGATCATCACCGAGTCACCCGGCCGGAGCCCACTCCGGCGCACCGCATGGACCGCTATCGAGGTCGGCTCCACCAGGGCACCCAGGGTAAAGGGCATTCCATCCGGGAGAGGGTGAGCCGCCTCGGCCCGCACCGCCACCCGCTCCTGCAAGGCCCCGTCCGTGTGCGGTGATCCGGTGAATCGGAGGTTGGAACAGAGGTTGTAGATGTCCCGGCGGCAAGGGTCGCAAGCAGCACAGGGGATGATCGGTTCGATGGCGATCCGGTCCCCCACCGCCACCCCCTCGACCTCGGGACCCAGGGAGGTCACCACCCCGGCGAACTCGTGCCCGAGGACATGAGGTTGCCGGATGCGCCAATCCCCGATGCGCCCGTCCTTGTAGTAGTGGAGGTCGGAGCCGCAAATGCCTACTGAGTGTGGCGCCACCAGAACCTGGCCCGGACCCGGTGAAGGAGCCTTCCGGTCCACGATCTCCAGACCGCCCCCGGGATGCAGAACCGCGGCCCTCATGACCTCGTTACCTCCATGGTCGACGAGAGGGTTGAATGTGTCACACCCTTGCTGCATAGTGAGGATCGCCAGACGCCTGCACGGTCCCAAGGTATGGTGCCGACCGATCGACCGAAGGTAACAAAATTGAGTCTGCCGCCCTTCCCGACCAGCCGGGCCGGGCGCGCATGCAACCGGTTTCTCAACCCTGGACGGGTGGTGGCGGGGGAGGGCCCGGAATTGGGGTCGATTCGGCGGGACTTTCGCGATCTGGTCCGGGCTTCTGATCTACTCCGGTTCCGTTGGGAGCCGGGTGGGGGTCCGGTCATGAGCGGGCACCGCTCGCCTCGGCGTCGCCGACGGTTCGTCCGGCCAGGATTCGCTCCTGTTCGTCGAGCTTGGTGATCAGGTCGTGGAAGATCGCATCCCGGTCGATACCCACTGCTTCGAGCATCATCGGTGCCCCGGAAACGGACCTCCAGTACAACTCCTCGTCCAGCCGGGGGGTGGCGGTCACTCGGGTGGGAACCCAGCTGCGGTCGATCAGCCAGGCCACGTTGATGAGGTCCCAGATAACCCAGGACTGGCCGGCAAACGGCTCGACACCTCGCTGGA
This sequence comes from Acidimicrobiia bacterium, assembly GCA_965200835.1. GTDB lineage: Bacteria > Actinomycetota > Acidimicrobiia > Spongiisociales > Spongiisociaceae > JAPPFW01. The sequence continues at coordinate 1,804,073 of OZ241390.1, read as the reverse complement.
GCCAGATCGGGTTGTTCCTATACAGATGGCAGAGATAGTCACCGATCTCGCCCTTCCCCTCGAACCAGGCTTCCATCTCGGGAAGCGAGAGGCGCAGCTGGGCACCGATGTGGAATCCTGGCAGATACACGAGCGGGACTCCCGACGAGAACAGCAGCCGCGATGCATGGGGATCCTGAACCAGGTTGAGGGAAGGCTGGTTGCTGAAATCGGTCCAGCTCGGGTAGCCCGATGTCCAGTTGACCACCATCCGGCCGGCGATCTCGGGGGCCATCAGCAGGGCGGAGGCCACATTCGTGACCGCCCCGATAGCCAGCACGTGGAGCACCCGCTCGTCATCGGATAGAGCCGCCTCGATGATGCGATGGGCACCCTCGGTCACTACCGGAACATCGGCGGCCGGCAGGTATCGTTCCGAACCCCGAAACACCAGACCTTCACTGGCCACCCCGAGCTTGTCGAGGACGGTGACGATCTCGTGGTAGGACTGCTCCATGCCCTCGGCCGGTCCCACCAGGTCCATGGTCGCTACATCGACCCCACTCTCGACCAGATAACGGGCCCAGCTCTCGAACCGGTCATCGATGGGTATCGTGTCGGGACGCCTACCCAGGGCTTCGACAGCGGCCAGCAGGGGTGCCCGCATGTGCCGGTGGCCGTAAGGTTCGGCGACTATCGCCTCAATCTCGATCCGGTCGGGTGACAGCACCGCCCAGGCCAGGGCGAACTGGTCGTCGATCTCGTTGGCTGTGTCGGTGTCGATCAGCACTCGAGCCGGCCCTGGCCGGTCGGCGAACATCTCCATCCGCCGGGCATGGTCGATCTCAGGAAAAACTGCCATCGAAAACCTCCCGTCCGGTGTCACTCTGGGCCGCCATCGGCACAATAAACCTACACGCTGATAGTGGCCTGCTAGCCACCGCGTGCAGGCCTCGCGGTGGACCAGTCATGAGCACGCAAGCAACCCGACGAACAGATGCTCCCCGCACCCGTCACCGTCACCAGGTAGGGGAAGTACCTCGGTCTCGAACGCAGTCTCCTCCATCATCGTGATCCACTCGGCCACCGAGAAGAGACCGCATATGTGAACGTCCCGCTCGGTCCGCCATACCCCATCCTCCCAGATCGTGTAAGTGATCCGGGATTCGATGGTCGTGTCGGAAGGGTCCGGATCGGTGATCAGTTCCTCCACCCTCACCTCGATACCATCCGGATGGGGACCCGTACCGATGGGCCAGCTGAGCATCTTGCCGGGGCTCGAAGTTCTCCCTCACCAGATCGGGTGCCACCAGTAGCAGGCCACCGGACCGCAGATGGACCGAAGCGGTGGTGAAAGCGGCTCGCACATCGTCGGGGGTCAGCATGTAGGAGACGGCGTCGTGGATCAGGACCGCATCGAACTTGGCGCCCAGCCGCACCGTCCGCATGTCCCCCACGTGATGTTCCACCTTGGGGTTGAGCCGGCGGGAGTGCTCGATCATGCGAGTGGACAGGTCCACCGCCGTCGCGCGAAAGTCGCTTGTGAGATGGGAGAGGTTGTGCCCACCGCCGGCACCCAACTCCAGGATCCGATGGCGGCCGGTGCCCAGGTGGTCCCGGATGGCCCGACGCCAATGCTCTGCTTCCTCGGCGTAATCCTCGGGTGGACTGACGATCGGCCACAGATACGCCAGGTCGTCGTAGAGGCGCACGGCGGCGGGTCGGTTGCCCGGCTACCCGGACCCGGTCGTCATGCGTTGAGACCGTCGATCTGGAGGTAGTCACGCATGGGAACGGGCCGGGTCGTCCGCATCCCGAGCCAGGCGGCCACCTCCGCCAGCTCGGAGGACAGGTCACCCTGGGCCACCGCGAAGTGATGCTCGTGCCCCTGCACCACCGACGTGTTCACCAGGTCGATCAGGGCGATCGGCTCCCCGTTGAGGCGGAATCGGGTAAACCAGCCTCGAGTGCCGTCGAACCCGGCGTGGGGGGTGTCCACCACCTCGGCCGTGGCGATGAACATCTCGCGGAACTCGTCCCCCGCGTAGGCGACGGTGGTCATCTGGGGAGCAAAACGCAGATCGCCCGACACCCCGTAGCGCACGTCCGATTTGCGCCCCAGGGTCACGTGATCGACCCACCGGATGCCGTTTCCTCCCCCGAAGTGCCGGGGGGATACTCCGCAGTGCCAGAGCAGCGCCGCGTCCGCTTCGAAGTCGAGGGTGGTCAGGTCCAGCAGGGTGGAGGATCCATGGATGGGCGACATCGAGTTCATCAGCAGCATCGACACCGCGCCAGGCACGTCCCCCTCGCACGACACCGCCAGACCGTCCTCGGATCCGAGCAGGCTGTAGGCCATGCAGGGCGCCACGTGAAAGTCGTCCTGGAAGCTCGGCCAGCACTGCACGGCCAGGGCGTCGTACCCCTCCTGCTCGATGATCTGGCCGAGAGCCAGGTAGATACGGGCGTTGCGATCCATCCCGAGGTGGGGAGCGGTCACTTCGGTAGCCATGTCGGTGGCCGATCGCACCACCGAGGCAGTCGACCCCTGATCGATGGAACGGGCTCGGTCGACCACTTCGGTGATCGTATGGTGCCCCACGGTGGTGCCGAACCGGGCCTCCAGGTTGGCCTCATCGAATTGCATGTTGTAGAAACCGGGCGAGATCCCACCGATCCAGCCGATCCGAGCCGAGGCCATAGTCTTGATCCCCTGCAAGGCGCGGATGGTCACCCGTAGACGGCGATCCATGTCGGGCTGATCGATGTGGCCGAGGAACCACTTGAAAGGGACTCCCCGTTCCCGCAGATGGCGTCGGATGATGGAGGCGTAGTGGTTGATCGAGACTAGGGAGTGAAGCTGGATGGAGCCCTCCAGCACCGGCTCCGGCGTGGCCCATAGGCCCAGGCGGGGCGCGGCCATCGCCAGCGGTTCCAGCAGCTCGCCGGAGGCGCAGGCGGCTGCTTGCAGCATGAGAAAGTCGATGCCCTCCGACCGCAACCGGGCGGCTGCCGAGCGGGCGTCCTCCAGGTCGGCTATTCCCGAATCCACCGCCACCAGATCGAAGTCCAGCTCCTCGGCCAGGCGGCGGAGGCCACCGATGGCCCGCCCGTACTGATCGTGCTCGTCGGCGTAGTAGCTCCCGAAAGCCACCCCGACGTATCCCACCTTGAGGCGCCGTTCGTTCATGTTCCTGCCCCTTGGTCGAGTTCATCTGCCCAGGCCGCCAGTATGAGGGACACGGTGCGAGCACCCGGATCTTCCGTCCCGACACTCCGGTCGGCAGCGTACCGGGCCCTTCCGGCCGAGGGACGCATGGCCGACGTGGCGTGAGCACCCCGCCGGGCGGCCCGGGCCGCGGCCGAAACCACTCCCGGAAGGGACTCTCCAGCCCGGCAGGCCACCTCGGCGCTCTCGACGGCCGGTGCCAGAGCATCCACCATGGTCTTCTGTCCGACTGCTGACCTTCCCACCCGGGTCACCCTCGCGAGCCCCTTCCGCAACCCGTCGACCAACTCGGGCACTCCAGGCTCCTCGGACCGGGACAGCCTGGCGCCCAACGCTCCGAAGAAGGACCCGAACAAGGCACCGGCCGCACCTCCCACCGTGTCGTGGAACGCCTGGCCGGTTGTCCTGAAAACGTCGCCCGCGTGGTCGCTATCGATCCGGGCGAGGCGGTGGACGGCTTCGGCCAGCGCGGCGGCCATGTTCACCCCGTGATCTCCATCTCCAGCTACGGCATCGAGGCGGGATAGTTCATCCTGATGGTCGGCAATTCGTCGCTCAGCGGAGATGACCAGCCTGGCGGCGATCTGGCGGTCGATCACCGCAACTACCCGTTCCCCAGCATCGTGAAGGCGGCTCCCCTGGCCGGCGCGTCGTACAGATCGAGCAGCTCCCTGTCCATACGACAGAGAGCGAAGGAGAAACCGGCCATATCGAGGGTGGTGGCGTAGGCCCCGACCCAGCTTCTGGCTACCTCGATTCCCTGCCTGGCCAGGGTCGCCATGGCCCCTCGGCACAGGACCGACAGCTCCATGACGGTGAGCGAACCGGCGTTGTTCAGCAGCAGTCCCACCTGGTCACCGTCCCCTAGGCCGGCATCGTCCACCAGCCGGGTGATCATGATCTCGGCGATCTCGTCGGCCGACACGTCCTCCCCCAGGCGCACACCCGCCTCACCATGAACCCCCAGCCCGATGGCCACCGAGGTGTCATGCGGGTCACCGAGCGGCTGGCCGCTGACCGGATGGGCCACAGTACCGACCGCTGCCGACAGGGAGACCGTCCGGTCCCTGGTCTTGCGGGCGATCCGGGCACAGTCAGCCAAGGAGGCGCCCCCCTCAGCCGCCGCCCCGACCGTCTTCCACACGAAGAAGAGGCCAGCTCCTCCCCGGCGGTCGGTTACCCGATCCCGGGGCGCCGAAGCCACGTCGTCATACAGCACCGCCATCTCCACATCGTCGATCCCCTCGTCCTCCGCGTCGGCGATGGCCAGATCGGCGTTCATGATGTCTCCGGCGTGGCTGGACACGAGCAGCAGCACACCGGCACCCCGGTCAGCAGCCCTGATACCAGAGAGGATCGCTGCCGGACCCGGGGAGGAGAAGATCGGGCCGGGTATGTTCACATCGAACAGACCCTCCCCCACCCATCCGATCATGGCCGGTTCGTGTCCCGACCCGTTGCCGATCACTAGCCCCACCCGACCCTTGGGTTTGGGGGTGGTCCGGACCACCAGCCCACCGGACAGGCGAATCAGGTCGGAGTGGATAGCCGTGTAGCCCGCGAGCATCTCCTGCACGGCATCGGCGGGACGGTTGAGGAAGCGCCGGGTGCGGACGCTCATGCCAGGTGCTCCCTGATGAAGCGGGCGGCATCGGCGGCGTCGCCATCCGGATCATCGGTCAGGTCCCGCCAGGCGTAGGTGGCCCGGCCGGTCTCGACCTTCGAGTTGGGGAAGGTCTCGAACACCACCCACCGGTCGTAGCCCACCTCGTCCAGAGCCTGGCGGAACGACGGCCAGTCGATGTGGCCGTATTGGGGAGCCCGGCGGTTGTTGGATGCCACCTGGACGTGGCCGATCCGTCCGGCGGCGGAGCGGACCGCCATTGCGAGATCGTCCTCCTCCATGTTCATGTGGAAGGTGTCGAGCTCCACCTTGAGCGACGGATGATCCACCAGGTCCACAAAGTCGAGGCAACCGCTGACCGTGTTGAACATAAAGGTTTCGAAGCGATTGAGGACCTCTAGGCAGATGTCGATCCCCAGTGTGGCTGCATGGCCGGCCACCTCGTACAGGCCGGCTGCCGACCGCTGGCGGTATCCGTCCAGATCACCCTCCGGAAAGCCCATCCAGGGGGCGTAGGTCACCCCACCGAGGATGGGGCTACCCAGCTCGGCCGCCTGATCGAGGCACCGCCTCAGGTGCTCCCTGCCTGCCCGGCGGATGGCCGGATCGGGACTGGAGATGTCCATGGTCGGGCTCAGTCCGGTACTGCAGAGCACGTCCAACCCAAGAGATCCGGCGCTGCGGGCCATCCGGTCCACACCCACGTCGAACCCGGCCACCAGCGAGATCTCCACCCCGTCATAGCCGGCTTCGGCCGCCTTCCCGAAGGCCGAGGCCTGGTCGTCGTACCAGCTGTCCAGCCAATAGAAGATCTCGATTCCCACCGGTCTGGTCATGCGCTCCCTTCTGAACCTCGAACGCTATCCGTAGCCGCGGATGAGCCGGTTCACCCTCTCCGAATCTAGCGGCCACCACCATACCTGTACCCACCCACTCCTCGACCGTTGCGCATCGATCCCAGGCAGATCGGACCCGCACTGGACCCTCACGTGAAGTGCTTTCTGTATATGACCCCAGCACCTAACCTCCGGTGCAGCAGGAGAGGAGGTCGCTACCGGTGGTAGATCGTCTCAGGTTCCAGACTCCTATCTACTCGGTGACCGAAGCGGCGCACATAGTTGATGTTCCTGTAAGCACGCTTTCGCGCCAATGGCCACCGGAGCGTTACGTCGGCGCCGGGGTACCTATGCAACGGATACGGCCAGCATTACGGACGTTAAAGGACGGGCCGGGAATCGACTATGCCTTAGCATCCAGAAAGCTCTACACAGACGGCGCCGAGTTACTGTATGGATACAGAAACCGTCATCCTGAGCTGAGGGAACGGTATCCCTTGGTTATTGTCCACAGCGGTCAATATGTCTTTGGCGATGTTGTCAGTGAGTATCTCCAGCCAATCACGTACAGAGCCGATGACTACGCCACTCTTCTTCAGGTTCCTGCATACCGTTGTGCTGAAGTGATCGTCAACCCTACAAGGTCGTTCGGGTCTCCATTCTTCCGCCAGGGCGGAGCACGGGTCAATGACGTATTAGAACGATTCTGGACTGGTGCATCCCTCCCTGTGACAGCAGAAGAGTTCGGAGTACCGATCAAAGAGCTAGAAGATGTAGTACGTGTCGTATCCCGCCGGGCTACCTAAACTATTCATAGATCGTAGTCTCGGTCGGAAGAAAGTACCGGAGCTCCTACGCGCTGGCAGTCTGTGTCTCATCACCCTCGCTGAGCACTATGGCATCCCGAATGATGAGACTATAACCGATGAGGAGTGACTACAGCTAGCCGGTCACAAAGGCCGGATCGGATTCACCAAGGATAAGCGACTCAGATACAATCGTGTCGAGAAGGAGGCTATAGACTTACCAGGTCAAGTGGTTCAGTCTGACCAGCAAGATCCCCGCCGCGGGGCGGTGGGATCCACCACTGCCTAGGCACACCGCTGGCCCGCCTTGAAGTAGAAGTAGCCCTGGCCCGGCTTTCCGCCCGCTGCCCCCAGCTCGAGTTGGCTAAGGAACCGGTCCGGCCACCCCGCTTCGTCCTGCGCGGGTTCAAATCGCTCGAATTGACCATCGGCTGAGGTCTCCCTATTAGAAGCCCTATGGCTTTAAACGGCTGTCCCAGTACTTCAAAGCCCGGGAAGCGGATCCTGGTTGGGAAGGGAGCCGATGGGCCGGTCAGCACCAAGGTCTGTCTCGATTAGCTCGTCGAGTTCTTCGACCGCGGCGATTCGCAGTGCGCCCATGCTTTCCAAGTGTTCGTTTCCGGGACCCTCACCGTCTCCCCGCCAGACCGCTACGGTGCCGAACTTGCCCTTAAGCGATTCGACCGCGCCTCCCCACGAACCTCCTGTCCCGTCGTCAGCGGCTACTACCACGGTAACTTTCGAGAGAGCGTATATGAGCCTGTTCCTACCCATAGCCCGCCAGACGCTGAACGGTGCGTCAGGCGCGTAGGGAGTGAAGAAGACGGTACGCCCATCGTAGATAGCTCGACGCACATCGGAACTTCTGAGAGTACGCAGGAGGGAGTGCGCCGGGATACCGATCACCGAGCCACCAGCTTCGAACGCCGCTCCCATAGCCAGCTGGTCGACCCCACGAGCTGCACCGGAAACCACTGGTAGTCCCAGCGACCTGGCCTGCCTGCCCAGGTCGAGAGCCACTTCACGACCATCCGGGCCGACATTGCGGCTTCCAACGACACCGACCCCGGCCTCATCCAGCAACTCGAGAGACCCGGCAGCATGCAGCACGGCCGGTGCGTTGGTGCCGAGCTGGTTCCTCAAGCGATCCGGATAGTGTTCATCGAACGGAGTCAACGTGCTGATACCCGACTGTTCGAGGCGCTCCAGCTCGAAGGCCATCGAGGTAGCTCTACCGAGGAGACGGCACACTTGCTCCGCGATATCCGTTGGAAGACCCGATCGGATCAGATCGTCCATAGTCCTTCCGAGCAGGGTGCTCGGCCTACCGAACCGCTCACAGAGAGCCCAGAACTTGGAAGCCGTAAGAGGCGTTACCCCGTCCCTCGCAATGTGGCCCACCAGGAGAATGGTCGCCAGCCCGTCCTCGTCCCTCATGTCACCACCTACCCTGGGCATCGGCCAGCGCGAATGGGTATACCGGTCCGGAGCCGGCATCGAGCAGTAACCAGCTGACAGCGGTCATGGTCCAGCGGGAATCAACGATGTCGTCCACCAGCAGCACTGGACCCGAGCGAATCGGCCCGTCGATCCGGAACACGCCCTTGATATTGGCATACTGCTGCTCGCTGTTCTGCATGAGCTTCTGAGACTTGTGGGCCCGGATCTTGGTTATCGCACTGTGACAGGGTATGCCTAGCGCCTCCGCAAGCCGGTCAGCGAAGTCCGCCACCAGCATCGGAGCACGGAACGACGGAACGAACGTGATCCACTCGGGTGAATCTACCTTGCCCCACACCCGCCGGATAAGCCTTGCCGAGGCACCGACCAGCTGATCATCGAAGTGTCCCTCATGCTGCTTCCCACGGCGAATGAGGAGCGACCAACCGTCATCTCCCCAGACGGCCAGAGATCGGCCGCGTTGAGGGAGGTGATCAGGCTTGATCCTCCCAAGTCCGGGAATCAGCTTACGTGGCTCGATCACATGCTCTTCACGCCGGAGATGTCTAGCAGCCTCCGCGTCTTCCCCGGAGATCAAGGTTGATACCAGGCTGTCGCCGCGGCAGTTGTCGCAGAACCCACACGGCTCCGCCGAGGGATCATCCAGGTAGCGGCGCAACATCTCCATTCGGCAGCCTTCGGTATATATGTACTTCTGCATCTGAGCCTGCTCGGTTCTCCGCTGGGAAGTCACCTCGTCGAACCGATCGAGGTCATAGGACCAACGCCTAAGGGTACGTAGCCACTTGCTGCCCTCCTTCTCAACTGCGCCCTCCACCTCGAGCATCTTCATCAGCTTGCCCAGTTGACCCGCACGAACGTTCACCACCCGTAGGATCTCGACCTGTGACACCGGCTCCGCTCGGTCCTGAAAGAGGGCCACGACGTCGGTGGCGTCATCGTTAGAAGGGAAAGCGCTGGTTATGAAGTAGTCCTGGATGTCGCGATCTTCTGACCCACATAGGAGGATCCCGCTCGACTCATCCAGTCGGCGACCGGCCCGGCCTACTTGTTGATAGTAGGCGATCGGTGATCCCGGTGCCTGATAGTGGATAACGAAAGCCAGGTCGGGCTTGTCGAATCCCATACCGAGGGCGGAGGTGGCTACCACTACCTTCCGCTTGTTCGTTAGGAGTTCATGTTCGATCCTGGACCGGTCCTCGGTGGGGGTAGCACCGCTATAGGCGACGGCGTCGATCCCTTTCGATCTCAACCACGACGCCAGCATTGCTGTGTCTCGGACCGTCAGGCAGTAGATGATCCCGGTCCCTGGCAGCCTGGGGATGTGCTCGGCCAGCCACGCCATACGTTGGAACTGAGATGGCATCGGAAGGACACTGAGCCGTAAACCTTCTCGACCCAGGGGACCGCGGAGAGATACGAGACCGGACCCCAGCTGATCCTCCACGTCTGCGACCACCCGATCGTTAGCAGTTGCGGTACAGCCGAGAACCGGCACACCCGGTGGCAAGAGGTCTATCAGCCTCACCACGCGCCGGTAGTCAGGCCGGAAGTCGTGACCCCAGTCGGAAATGCAATGCGCCTCGTCGATAACCAGGAGGCCGCTGTTACGGCCGATGATGGGAACGACCTTGGACCGGAAACTTTCGTTCGCCAGACGTTCAGGCGAGACGAGGAGGATGTCCACCTCACCTGCCGCAATGCGGTCCTCGACTTCGTTCCACTCGTCAGGGTTGGAGCTGTTGATGGTGAAAGCACCAACCCCCATCCGCTTGGCGGCGTCGATCTGATTGCGCATCAGGGCGAGGAGCGGGGAGACCAGCAGCGTGGGACCCATCCCCTGGTTCCTCAACAGTCGGGTTGCGATGAAGTAGACGGCGCTCTTGCCCCATCCCGTCCTCTGTACCAGCAGCACGCGCCGCCGGTCCCTGACCAGGAACAGGATGGCCTCGAGTTGATCAGGTCGGAAAACCGCGTTTGGATCACCGGTGAGCTTCCGCAAGAGCTCGATCGCTTCTCTCTCTGTCATCTTCAGCTCCCTACGGTGCTTCCACCACCTAGACAAGCTGACAGACCCCTATGGCTGGAAGGACAAGCCATCACCACGCGTCCTATCTGTTCCAAGATGTGCTGGAAAGCCCCCAGAAACCGGCGTTGGGCTGACTGGACGCGAGCGGTGACAATCAGTTGCCGAACGGGCGAGTCGATGCTCGATATACCGAAGGAATCGGCCCGGCACGGGACAACGTTTCGTGTATCAGCTCGTTGACAGAGTGGCCTGATCCGCGAGCACAGTAACTTTGTTGTCGAATATCTGCAGGAATCCCCCACCAACGTGGACCTGTACTCTCTCCTCGCCGGTATCTATCTCGACCGCCCCGCTTGCCAAGGCAGCCATGAGTGGTTCGTGGTGGGCGAGGATTCCTATCTCGCCATCCAAGGTCCTGGCGACCACGAACCCCGCCTCGCCCGACCAAAGTACGGCCTCGGGGGAAACCACATCAACCCGCATCATGGTGGTGGCAGTAACCACTAGGCAGCCACCCCTTGGATCTCACGTGCCTTGCGCATGGCATCCTCGGCACCGCCAACCATATAGAAGGCCTGCTCCGGCAGGTGGTCCAGCTCCCCGTCGAGCACCATCTTGAACGAGGTGATGGTCTCCTCCAACGAGGTGTAGATGCCCACCTGGCCGGTGAACTGCTCAGCCACGAACATTGGTTGGGACAGGAACCGCTGGATCCGCCGGGCCCGGGCCACCAGCAACTTGTCCTCCTCGGAGAGCTCGTCGACACCGAGGATGGCGATGATGTCCTGGAGGTCCTTGTACCGCTGCAGAACCCGTTGCACACCCGTGGCCACGTCGTAGTGCTCCCGGCCCACGATCTGCGGGTCGAGCGCCCGGCTGTTCGAGTCGAGCGGATCCACCGCCGGGTAGATACCCAGGGCGGTAAGCGGCCGGCTCAGTACGGTGGTTGCGTCCAGGTGGGCGAAGGCCGTATGGGGGGCCGGATCGGTGATGTCATCGGCCGGCACATACACGGCCTGCATGGAGGTGATGGAACGACCCTTAAGCGAGGTGATCCGCTCCTGCAAGAACCCCATCTCGCCCGCCAGGGTCGGCTGGTAGCCCACCGCCGAAGGCATGCGTTCCAACAGCACCGAGACCTCGGAGCCGGCCTGCGTGAACCGGAAGATGTTGTCAATGAACAGCAGCACATCCTGGCGCTGCACATCCCTGAAATACTCGGCCATGGTCAAAGCCGAGAGGGCTACTCGCAGGCGAACTCCGGGCGGCTCGTCCATCTGTCCGAACACCAGCGCAGCCTGTTCGATGACCCCGGTCTCGGACATTTCCAAGAACAGGTCGTTACCTTCCCTGGTCCGTTCACCAACTCCGGCAAAGACCGACACGCCATCGTGCTGGGTAGCTACCCGGTTGATCATCTCCTGGATCAATACGGTCTTGCCCACGCCGGCCCCACCGAAGAGGCCGACCTTGCCCCCTCTCAGATAGGGGCAAATAAGATCGAGCACCTTGATCCCGGTTTCGAACACATCCTTGGTCGGCTCCACATCCTCGAACGGCGGAGCCTGGCGATGGATCGGCCAGCGGTCCTCGGAGAATTCGATATCGGGAGCATCCAGTGAGTCGCCCCACATGTTGAAGATATGGCCGAGCGTCTGATCACCAACGGGTACCGAGATAGGCGCCCCCGTGTTTCGCACCGGCGCACCCCTCACCAGGCCGTCGGTGGAGGCCATAGCCACCGCTCTGACCCGGCTCCGGCCCAGATGCTGGGCGACCTCGGCAACGATCGTCTTATGCTCGCCCTCCACATCGAACTCGATCTCGAGAGAGTGCAGGATCTCCGGCATGCCATCCCGGGGGAACTCCACATCCACCACCGGTCCCGCTACCTTGCTGATCCGTCCTACGCTGATCGTCTGTGACATTTGTGCTCCAGTTTCAACCCGCGGACATCGCCTGAGCGCCGCCCACGATCTCGGCTATTTCTGTGGTGATCTCGGCCTGCCGGGCCTGATTGGCAGTACGGGTCAACACCTTTATCAGCTCATCGGCGTTTTCGGTGGCTGCTTTCATGGCTCTTTGGCGGCTGGCATGCTCGCAAGCCGAGCTCTCCAGCAGTTGGCCATAGAGTGCGGACTCCACGTACCTGGGTAGTAACCGCCCCAGGATCAGACCTGGATCGGGTTCGTACTCGTATGAGACCGCTCGGCTGGCGTCTCCATCGCTCCCGGCGTCGGTTGGCGGGGTGACCGGCAACAGTTCTATCCGGGATGGTATGTAGGAGAGGGCCGACCGGTAGACCGTGTAGAAAACCTCCACCGCATCCACCTCACCGGATTGGTAATCCTCCATCAGCACGGCGCCGATACGCCGCGCGTCCTCATAGGTGGGCTGGTCGGTCACGCCGAAAAAGCTGTGCGCGATCTCGTACTTTCGGAAGGCGAAATAGGTTTGGGCCTTCTTGCCGATCGCGTACAGGGACACCGGAACACCCTGGTCCCGCAGATCGTTCACCCGCGCCTCCGCCATCCTCATCACCGACGAGTTATAGGCTCCTGCCAGACCCCGGTCGGAAGTGACGACCAGCACTCCCATCGTCTGAACCGTGCGCCGTTCCAGAAGGGGATGGCCTACGTCCCCTGACGCCCGACCTACGTTCCTGATCACGTCGGTCATCTTCTCGGCATAGGGGCGGGCGGCATTCACCCTTTCCCGGGCCTTGACGATGCGCGAGGCGGCGATCAGCTCCATCGCTCGGGTGATCTTCTTGGTGGATTCGACGCTGCGAATCCGCCGCCTGATAGCTCGTAGTTCGGCGCTGGCCATTGTGGAGGGTTACTCCCCTCCCCCGAACGTGTCCTTGAAGGCGGCGATCGCGGCGTCGATGGTCTCTCCTTCGGGGAGGGTGCCTGTGCGCCTTATCCCTTCCAGAATGTGTGGATGCCTCAACCGGATGAAGTCCCGCAGCTCGTGCTCGGCGCGCGGGATGTCAGCTACCGGCACCGTATCTAGATGACCCTGCGAGACGGCGTAGATCACCAGCACCTGCTCCTCGGCCGGAACCGGCTCGTACTGGGGCTGCTTCAAGACCTCGACCACCCGGCGTCCCCGCTCCAGCTGGGCCAGGGAAACCGCATCGAGCTCGGATCCGAACTCGGCGAAGGCCTCCAACTCGCGGTACTGGGCGAGATTGAGGCGCAGCGTGCCCGCCACTTTCTTCATAGCCTTGGTCTGGGCGTTACCGCCCACTCGGGAAACCGAGATACCGGCATTGATCGCCGGGCGGATACCGGCGAAGAACAGGTCGGTCTCCAGGAAGATCTGGCCGTCGGTGATCGAGATGACGTTGGTGGGTATGTAAGCCGATACGTCGTTGGCCTTGGTCTCGATCAGCGGCAACCCCGTGAGGGAGCCACCGCCCAATTCGTCCGAAAGCTTGGCACAACGCTCCAATAGCCGGCTGTGCAGGTAGAACACGTCACCGGGAAAGGCTTCCCGGCCGGGGGGCCGACGGAGCAGTAGGGAGATCTCCCGATAGGCCACCGCCTGCTTGGTGAGGTCATCGAAGATCACGAGGGCGTGCTGCCCGTTGTACATCCAGTGCTGTCCGATGGCCGATCCGGCGTACGGGGCGTACATCTGCATGGCAGGAGGGGCTGAGGCCGGCGCGGTGACCACCACCGTGTACTCCATGGCACCGGCTTCCTCGAGGGAGGCAACTACCTCAGCGACCGTGGACGCCCTCTGGCCGACGGCCACGTAGATGCACTTGACCTCGTCGGGCGTGCCCTGGAACTGCTTCTGGTTGATGATCGTGTCCACCACTAGGGCGGTCTTGCCGGTCTGGCGATCACCGATGATGAGCTGGCGCTGGCCGCGCCCGATCGGAGTCATCGAGTCGATGGCCTTGATGCCCGTCTCGAGTGGCTCGTGGACCGGCTGGCGCTCCACCACTGACGGTGCCTGGACCTCGAGTAGCCGGCGCGGGTTCTGAGGAATATCACCCTTGCCGTCGAGCGGCTGGCCCACCGGGTCTATGACCCGACCGAGCAGGAAGTCGCCCACCGGAACCGACAGCACCCTGCCCGTCTGGTGGACCGGATCACCCTCCTCGATGTGCGCCGCCTCACCCATCAGCACCACCCCCAGGTCGTGCTCGTCCAGGTTGAGGGTCACGCCCAGCAGACCACCCGGGAACTCGAGTAGCTCCGAGGCAGCGGCGTTCGGCAATCCCGACACCCGAGCGACGCCGTCGGCGATCGAAGTGACGTAGCCGACCGTTTCCTGCTCCAGGCTCGGTGACCAGTCCGCAACATGCCTACGAAGGGCGGCGGTGATGCCATCGGGACTAATCGTCAACTGAGCCATTCGATACCTCTCCTGCGTCTCCTAGGTTGCTTATCAGTGGTCTGTCTGTGAAGTCGTAACGGCACGAGAACCAGCACCCATCATCCGGCCACAGCCTCGCGCAGCTGCTCCAAGCGCTTGCGCACCGAGCCGTCGATCACGGTGTCGCCCACTCGCACCACTAGGCCTCCCAGGATCGACTCGTCCAGAACCACCCGGACCTCCACCTGATTACCGATCCGGTTCGCCAGGGCTCCAGCCAAGCGGTCGATCGTGGCCCGATCCAGCGGGATGGCACTCGAGACCTCCGCGACCGAGCGATTACGCGCCTCGGCCGCCCGGGTGGTCAGCTGGTCGGCGATCGCCGCCAGATCGATGCCCCTGCCGAGACCGACCACGAAGCTCGTGAAGGCCACGGTAAGGCGGTGAGCACTGCCGGCGAGCAGATCGTCGATCACGGCCTGCTTCCGTTGCATCGGCAGGCGAAGGTCGCTGAGTGAATCCTTCAGCTCATCCGAGCCTTCCAGGGCTCTGGCGAGCCTGAACAGCTCGTCCTCGACCCGGTCCAATACCCCCTCGCCCTGTGCCATCTCGAAGATGGCCGCGGCATACCCCCGGATGGTCTCCTCGGACATCTACTTACCCGACTCCAGTTCTGCCAGATAGCTGTCGACCAGGCCCAGCTGCGCCTGGCGGTCGAGGCTCCGGCCTACCACCTTCTCGGCAAGATCGATCGAAAGATGGGCCACCTGCAGGCGAGCCGCTTCCAGAGCCCGTCCGGACTCGGCGGCTGCCTCCTCACGCGCCCGATTGACTATCTCCTCGGCCTCTTGCTGAGCCCGGCTGATCGTCTCCGCCCTCACAGTCTCGGCTGCCTGGCGGGCCTCCTCCACGATGCGAGCGGCCTCGCCCTGGGCTCCGGCGAGCTGCTCCCGGTACTGCGAGGCGACCTCCTCGGCTTCCTGGTGGGTCTTCTCGGCCGCTTCGAGGCGCGAGCGCTCAGCTTCCTGCCGGTTGGACAGGGTGGAATTGAGGGTCGGGATCACCCATCGCCAGATGAAGTAGAAGATGATGGCGAAGGCGATCACCCCCGCTATCAACTCCGACGTGTGGGGCAGCAGCAAGTCGATGCCGCCGCTTTCTTCTTCGGCTGCCAGCACCAGGGGAGGTGCCGCAGCCATCATGGTCCAAGATTCCGGCGCCTTCATCAGCCGATGAAGAACAGCACGAAGCCGATCAGCGCAAGAGCCTCGGTAAAAGCGATGCCGAGGAACATGGTCGTCCGGACCGTGCCTTCCATCTCCGGCTGGCGCACCATTGCGGTAATGGCATTGCCCACCACGATTCCGACACCGATACCGGGGCCTACCGCCGCCAGGCCGTATCCCACCAGGTTGAGACTCCCGCTTATCTCACCGCTGAGTCCCGCCTGAGCCAGGGAGAGGGCCCCCAGCGTTACCGCAAGAACTGCGTCCATCCTTAGTTCTCCCTTTCTGGTTGTGTTTCCAAGACCATTGGTCGTGCCGTCTTCCTTCTACCCGTTCAATGAGCCGGTTCCAGCGATGTCTGTATATACACCGCCGATAGCAGGGTGAAGATGTAAGCCTGTAGCACCGCCACCACCACCTCGAAGACGAAGATCGCCAATCCGAAGGCGAACCAGATCACCCCGATGCCCGCTTTGGCGCCGATGTCTCCCACGCTCGACACGAATATCACCCCGGATACCAGCAGCAGGGTGAGCATTAGGTGACCGGCCACCATGTTGGCAAAGAGCCGTACCGCCAAGGTGAGGGGGCGGAGGACCAGAGTGGACACCAACTCGATGATGCCCACGAACCATCGGAGGGCAATCGGTACCGACTTGGGCCAGATCATATCGATCAGATAGTGCTTGAAGCCGTTCTTGGCGAACCCGACGAACACGAATATGACCCAGGTGAGGATGGCGAGGAAGCCGGGGAGCGCCATGCGGGAGGTGATCGGAAAGTTGATAAGAGGGGCTACCTCGAACAGGTTGCCCACCAGTATGAAGAAGAAGAGCGACAGTAGATAGGGCAGGTACTTGGTGCCGTGCGGACCGATCACTCCCTTGGCAACATCGTCACGGACGAACCCGACCAGACTCTCCATCACCAGCTCGAACTTGGAGGGAACTAGTTGCTGGCGCCGCAGACCGAAATACAGCAAGCCGACCACTATCAGCATGGCCAGAAAGATCAGGAAGACCGTCCGGGTGAAGTCGAATCCACCGATTGAGAACAATGGACGAGTGAACTCGAACAGTTCGTTGACGTTGGTAGGGGCACAGATGACCGCGCCCTCGACATCACAAGCTGTCACCGCAAGAATCGTCAAGTCACCCACGCGATCCGGATCTCCTTCCCTTCGTTCCTCCGAGTGCCGCCACTTCCCACACCAGCAACGCGATGTAGGTGGCGACCAGAGCCAGCCCCAGTGCCATCCGATCTACCTCGAACAGGGAGATGATCCCCCACATCGTCCCGGCGATCAATCCGAGGCGAACGATGAACCCTAGGAGCGCACCGGCATGATAGGCCCCAAGCGACACCCTCGCCAACCGCGATAGCAGCGCACCGCTCAACAAGTAGTAGCCGGTCACTGCCGCTACCGCGATGGCCGCGGCTACCAAACCTTCCAGGCCCCTGATGATACCGAAGAGCGCCAGCATGACCGGACCCACCACCACGATCCGGCGTACGATGGAACGGGCCAGCAACAGCTCCACCGGGGGGCGTTCGGCGATGTAATCCTCCACTTCCGAACGTTCCAGCCCGGCCGGGGTACCGATGTCAGCCAACCCGCACCTCCTGCTTCCCGGTCGGCTGTCTCATCAGGTCCCACATCCGGTAGAAGCCATTGAGCGATCCCAGCACGATCCCGGCCACTACCAACCAGGGCTCGGTGGACAGCCACCGGTCCGCCAACCACCCCAGCAGGGTGCCGGCCATGATCGACCCGAAGAAGGAACCCCCTGCTACCCAGCCGTCGGACACCGCTGAGGTCACCCCGTCATGGGCGGCCCGAACCCGCCCGGGCGCTTCGGAGTCACGGGGATAGGCGGACTGGATGGGGTGATCCGACATCACGCTCGACACTACAAGATTGTGATTATTTTCACAATCTCTAGACCGGCGCTGCGGCCCAGGTAGCCCGGGCCATCAGACATGGCCGGGAAAGTCGGCCGGATACGGTGGGAAGTCGGCAGCCAGCGCGGCGACCTCCCGCTGCACAGCCTCCACCTGATGGGAGACGGCTCGGTGTCGCAGGGCTCCGGTAATCAGCTCCGCCACCTGTGCTGCTTCCGCCTCCTTCATGCCGCAGGTGGTGATGCCCGGGGTGCCGATCCTAAGACCGCTGGTAATGAAGGGGGAACGCGGGTCGAAGGGGATCGCGTTGCGGTTGAGGGTTATCCCTATCGAGTCGAGCAGGGTCGAGGCCTCCCGGCCGGTTAGATCCTCATCGATGGAACGGAGGTCGAGCAGCATCAGGTGGTTGTCGGTACCTCCCGATACGACCCGAACTCCTCGCTCGGTGAAGGCCGCCGCCATCGCGGAGGCATTGGCGACGATCTGGGCCGCGTAAGCCTGGAACTCGGTTGTGGAAGCCTCCTGGAAACACACCGCCTTGCCGGCGATCTGGCTGATGATCGGGCCGCCCTGCATATCGGGGAAGACAGCCTTTCTCAAACCCGGCCCGTACTGTTCCTTGGCCATGATCATGCCGCCCCGGGGCCCTCGTAGTGCCTTGTGGGTGGTAGCGGTAACGATGTCGGCGACGGAAGTGGGGTCAGGCATCGCTCTGCCAGCTACCAGACCGATGAAGTGGGCAGCGTCCACCATCAGGAGGGCGCCTACCTCGTCGGCGATGGAACGGAAGGCCGCATAGTCGAGATGGCGGGCGTAGGCCGAATACCCGGCCAGCACGATCTTGGGACGATGTTCCAATGCCTTGGCCCGTACCTCGTCCATATCGATCATCTCGGTATGGCGATCGACTCCGTAGGCAACGAACCGGTAGAGACGGCCGGAGAAGTTGACCGGTGAGCCATGAGTCAGGTGACCACCTTCAGCCAGGCTTAGTCCCAAGACGGTGTCGCCCGGTTCGAGGTGGGCGAAGTAGACGCCCATATTGGCTTGCGCACCGGAATGGGGCTGCACGTTTACATATTCGGCATCGAATAACACCTTGGCTCGTTCGATGGCCAGGCTCTCGAGCTGGTCCACGACCTGGCAGCCCTCGTAGTAACGCCTTCCGGGATAGCCCTCCGCGTACTTGTTGGTGTAGACGGATCCGCAGGCCTCCATGACCGCCCTGGAAGCGAAGTTCTCCGATGCGATCAGGTGTATGTGGGTGTTCTGGCGGTGGACGTCCGAACGGATAAGATCGGCGGCTGCCGGATCCACTGCCTCGATCGGTCGCATGTCGGTCATGCTGGTGACCCCCATTTTCGGTTTTGTGGCTCGGCAGGGTAGCGGAACCGCGGCCTTTGGCGTCCCGGAAGGGTATGGCTCGGCCTGGAGTGCGCTAAGGGAACCGTACAGGCCCTTCTCTGAGCACCTGTGGGGGACGGCGAGTTAAGTCTACCACCGTCGAGGCCGTTCCTCCATCACTACGGCCTTCCAGATAGAGTCCGACCCGGTCACCGAAGAGCCCTCTGGCCTCGCTTGCCGTACGGACCGGGGGGAAACCGCTCTGGTTGGCGCTGGTGACCGCCAGCGGGCCGGAGCGATCCAGCAGGTCGCGCAGGATCTGGTGGTCCGGCAGGCGAACCGCCAGGGTGGCCCGCCGGTGATCCCCCACACCCTCGGCCATCTCTACCCTCCAGCCGAGGACCGCGGTAAACGCACCCGGCCAGTGGGGCTCGACCAGGTCGCGCACGCCCGGCGGAAACTCGACGAGGCTCTCGGCCTGGGCGACCGACGACACCAGTACCGCAATGGGAAGGTTGCTACCCCGACCCTTCAGCCGGAACAGAGCCTGGACGGCCGCCGGTTCGTGCGGATCTACCCCCAACCCATACACCGTATCGGTTGGCACTCCGACGATCCCACCCCGCCGGAGTACTTGGAGGGCGGCCTCGATACTCATGGCCCGGGATACGCGACGAGAAACCGGTCGCGCCCGGTCCAGTCACGGTGGACTTCCGAATCCCAACCCTGCTCGCCGAACAGTACGGACAGCCGATCGCCCTGGGTCTCTCCGATCTCCGCTACCAGCACCCCGGCGGGCGCCAACCACCGGCGTCCCTCCGATGCCAGATGCCGGTACATGGCGAGGCCGTCACCCATGACCAGCGCGGTCCTCGGCTCATGATCGCGGACCTCGCTGGGAAGACCGGGCCAGTCGGCCTCCGAAATGTAGGGTGGATTGGTAACGATCATGGCCACGGCCCCAATCAACGAACATTCCAGAGCGGCCAGGCCGTCACCTTCCCTAAACTCCACCTCCAGGCCGGCCCGGGCGGCGTTGCTGCGAGCCGCCGCCAGAGCAAGCGGCGAGATGTCGGTGGCGACCACTCGCATGTCCGGGCGCGCATACTTGATGGCCAGAGCGAGGCACCCGGATCCGGTCCCGAGATCGACGACCGTGCCCCTCCCGGCGGGGAGTAGCTCCATCGCCCGCTCCCAGAGTTGCTCGGTCTCGGGACGCGGAATGAACACCCGCTGATCCACCTCTAGCTCGATCGGGCCGAACGGGACAGACCCTTCCAGGTACTGCAGCGGCTCCCCGGCCAGCCGCCGCTCCACCAACCGGCTGAACCGGGTCGCCTGACACTCGGTCACTCGCAGTCCGCCCAACAGTTCGACCCGGCTAGCCCTCGTAACGGTCCTGAGGAGACGGTCCGCCTCATGAGGGACCAGGCCGCAACGGTTGATCATGTCCAGCGAGTCGCTCATCGGATCAGCGAGAACCGGGGTTCAGAAGTCGTTGATGCTGAACTGCTGGCCGCGGCAGGGGATCTCGAAGGCCGCATCAGGCGGCAGACCTAGGTCGCGTAGCTCGGCGGCCAGGGCTGCCAGGATCAGGATGACGGCGCTGGTATGCTATCTCCACATCGATGGCCGAGTCGGAGGCGCCGATCACCGATCCTGCCCGGCCGATACAGCCCTGGACCACCTCCTCGATCGCGGCGGGGGCGAAGCCGGCCTCGGGGGGGAAGCGAACGAATACGATCATCCGCCCTCCTCCAGCCGTCGCGCGGCCTCAGCATCTGCCAAAGCAGTCACGAACACCTCGAGTCCCCCTTCCAGAATCTGGGGAAGCCGCTTGATGGTGAGACCGATCCGGTGATCGGTCACCCGGTTCTCCCGGAAGTTGTAGGTGCGGATCTTCTCGGAACGGTCACCGCTGCCGATCTGGGAGCGGCGCCCGGCGGCCTGCTCCTCGGCGCGTGCCTCCATCTCCTCCTGGTAGAGCCGGGCCCGCAACACCCGCAGGGCTTTCTCCTTGTTCTGGAGCTGCGACTTCTCGTCCTGGCAAGTAACCACCATCCCGCTGGGTAGGTGGGTGATCCGGACCGCCGAGTCGGTGGTATTGACCGATTGACCTCCCG
The DNA here is from genome assembly GCA_965200835.1 of Acidimicrobiia bacterium. Lineage (GTDB taxonomy): Bacteria > Actinomycetota > Acidimicrobiia > Spongiisociales > Spongiisociaceae > JAPPFW01. The sequence goes on along the minus strand of OZ241390.1, from coordinate 1,783,182 downwards.
GTCCCGACGAACGGAAGGTCTCGGTTCTGAGATCGGAGCGATCGATCTCCACCTCGACCTCCTCCGCTTCCGGCATAACGGCCACTGTGGCGGTGGAGGTATGTACCCGCCCCTGCGACTCGGTCTTCGGTACCCGTTGCACCCGATGGACTCCCGCCTCGTGCTTGAGCCTGCCGAAGGCTCCCTTCCCCTTCACTGCAAATGTAACGGAGCTGAACCCACCGCCATCGGCGCCGGAGCTGTCGAGGGGTTCCCAGACGAACCCCTGAAGCTCGGCGTACCGCCGATACATCCGGAGCAGATCGCCTGCCCAGAGGGCGGCCTCGGCGCCTCCCGCCGCGCCTCTGATCTCGACGATGACATCCTTCCTGTCATCAGGATCCCGCGGTACCAAGGCGGCCTTGAGTTCTTCCCGGAGCCGGTCGGCATCCTGCTGCCGGCCATCGGCAAGCTCGCGGAACTCGGAGGCGAATTCCGCGTCCTCCTCGGCATGGGCCAGCTCCAGCGCCTCACGAGCTTCCTGCTCCGCCTCTCGCATCGCCCGGTAGGAGATCACCAGCGGTCGTAGTTCGGCGTAACGACGGCCCAGCTCTCCATAGCGAGCCGGATCCGCCAGGACTTCCGGGTCGGCGAGACTCTGCTCGGTTTCCTCGAAGGTCTGCTCGATGGCGGCCAGACGGCCGGACAGTCCCCCGGCCTTCACCCGGATCATCCTCCGTAGGCGATCGATGCTCCCGGCACGATCGGACCCCTCTTTTGGATCTCGCTCACTTCCTCATCGGTGAGCGCGCTGAGCAGGGCTACCACAGCCACTTCTATCATCGACTCGTCGGGCACCCGGGTGGTGAGACGCTGGAGCCACAGGCCCGGAGCTGTCAGTATCCGGCCCGCCAGACTGTCGACCTTCCGCCCTCCTAGCTTCAGGATCTCGTACGAGATGCCCGCCACTACGGGGATGAGAATCACCCGGCTAGCGATCAGCCAGTACCAGGGCAGAGATCCGACCAGCCCGAAGACCACGATCGCGGTCAGCATCACTATCAGGAGGAAACTGGTGCCACACCTGGGATGTTCCGGCCGGTAGGAACCGATGTGAGCAAGGTCGAGGGGCTTGCCTGCCTCATAGGCGTGGATGGTCATGTGCTCCGCACCGTGATAGGCGAACACCCTGCCGATCTCATCCCACCTGCCGATCAACCAGATATACCCGACCAGCATGCCGATCCGGATGACGGCCTCCAACAGGTGAAACAGCAGCGAGGAGGCCTCGAGGCCGGCCCATCTGGCCGTGAGGAGGGGAATCAACACGAACAGAGCGACGAAGAAAACCGCCGCCAGCGTCATCGAGGTCGCCATCTGACCGGTGCTCACCGGGGTCTCGTCCTCTCCTGCGGACCGTTGCCCCGACCATGCGAGGGCCCGAAAACCCAACGTCAGGCTCTCGCCCAGCACCAGCACCCCCCTGACCAGCGGGATCCTGGCCCATCGGGAACGAGAGGTGAGGCGAGGAAGCTGATGGGATATCGCCTCGATCCCACCCTCGGGATTGCGAATCGCAACCGCCCAAGCCGACGGAGCGCGCATCATCACGCCCTCGATAACGGCCTGGCCGCCGACCGTAGCGCCCGGAGAGCGGGACATCAGGGTGGGTAGGTAGAGACGCCGCCCGCTACCAGACCGGAGCGGCGTAAGGGACCGGGCGGTGCTGGCCGATGATGGACGCTCAGGCTGTCACCCATCCGGGGCTGACCCTCGACCCTCAGGAACGCCTGCTCCGGCCACCACGTCCGCTGGCTAGCCGACCGTAACGACGCTCGAATCGCTCCACCCTTCCGGCGGTGTCCACCAGCTTCTGCTTGCCCGTGAAGAACGGGTGGCTGGCGCTGGATATCTCCACGCGGGCCAGCGGATAGGTCTCACCGTCCTCCCAGACGATGGTCTCGTTGGTTCGGATGGTCGATCGGGTGAGGAACGCAAAGTTGGCGGATGCGTCCTGGAAAACGACCGGTCGATATTGAGGATGTATGTCTTTCTTCATCGATGCTCCTGTTCATCACGGCGGTAACAACCTGGGAGGCACCTGGCAGCCTCGGAGGAGGTAAGACGGCCAGGCTGGGAGGATTATGCCACGTCCGATGACGTCCACTCCTCGAGGACAAGCAGGCGGCTCAATTGCGTGACTTGGCCACCTCGGCCAGGAATTGGCCATTGGACTTGGAGGTCCTCAACCTGTCGATGAGCAACTCGAGCGCCGCACCCGGCTCGAGGGCCAGGAGCACCCGACGCAGCTTCCATACCTGGACCAGCTCGTCAGGATCGAACAGCAGCTCCTCGCGGCGGGTACCGGACGAAGCGATGTCGATGGCCGGATATACGCGCTTGTCCGCCAGCCGCCGGTCGAGCCGGAGCTCCATATTCCCGGTGCCTTTGAACTCTTCGAAGATCACCTCGTCCATCTTCGATCCGGTCTCTACCAGCGCGGTACCGATGATCGTGAGGCTGCCTCCCTCCTCGATGTTGCGCGCCGCGCCGAAGAAACGCTTGGGCGGATAAAGCGCCGTCGAGTCGACCCCACCCGACAGGATACGACCCGAAGCGGGGGTGGCCAGGTTGTGGGCACGGGCGAGCCGGGTAATGGAGTCGAGCAGGATCACCACGTCCTTGCCCATCTCCACCATGCGCTTGGCCCGTTCGATAGCCAGCTCCGAGACCTGGGTGTGCTCGTCCGCCGGTCGGTCGAAGGTCGAGTAGACCACCTCGCCCTTGACCGAGCGCTGCATGTCGGTCACCTCTTCGGGACGCTCGTCAACCAACACCACCATCAGATGGCACTCCGGATTGTTGATGGTGATAGCTTGGGCGATCTCCTTGAGAACGGTGGTCTTCCCGGCTTTGGGAGGAGACACCACCAGGCCGCGCTGTCCCTTGCCGATGGGGGCGATCAGATCGACGATACGGGTGAGCGTATTGCGGGGCCGCCGGGGAACTTCCAGACGCAGTCTGACATCCGGAAAGAGGGGGGTAAGGTCGGCGAACTTGGGACGACGCCGGGCCTCCTCGGCCGACATGTCGTTGTTCTGCTCGATCCGAGTCAGGGCAGGGAACTTCTCATGGCTCCGGGGCGAGCGGATGGGGCCGCTGATCACGTCTCCCTTCCGGAGGGCGAACTTCCGTATCTGTCCTGCCGATACGTAGACATCCCGCTCACCCGGAAGGTAACCGGAACACCGGAGGAAGCCATAGCCCTCGGGCAGGATGTCGAGAGTTCCCTGACGGACCTCGGGAGGTTCCTGAGAAGCGGCAGGGGCACGCCGACGACCCTTGTGACGGCCTCCACGCGAGTCGGGACCCGGGCGCTTAGCTCTCGCCGGCTTCGGTCGCGGCTGCTGCTTGGAACCCCCGCGATCCTTGGCCTTGGCTTTGGCCTTGGCTTTGGCCTTGGCCTTGGCCGTGGCTGTGGCCTTCGGCTCGGTTCCACGCTGAACCTGCCCATCGCCCGATCCGGGCGCTTTCCCACCGGTAGCAGGTGCGGGGGCGGGCGGTCCGCTTGGCTCGGACTGCGGCTTGGCGGTGGCGTCCTTGTTCACCACCTTCGGCAGATTGAGCGTAGGCGTATCGCCGGATGGGTCGTAGGAACCGCTCCCCATGATCGCATCGATCAGCTTCGCCTTCTGGACTCCGTCCGTCTCGACGCCGATTGCGTGGGCGATGCTGCGCAAGTTCTTGATGCTCTTGGCTTGTAACTCTGATCGGGTAGCCATCCGGGTCCTCCATAGGGCTGTTGGGATGCGGGAAGCCGCGCTATCGACGCTCGTCGAACCGTCGATAGTGCTCCGGAATCACTCAGAGGAACCGGCGGTGCATAACCGAACCTGATCCATGATGGGGATTCCAAGAGGCCCGCCGGGACCAACGAATCTGGCAGATCTGCCCAGGTTCCTTACAGAACATCAAAGTCTGGGGAGATCGGATCGTCACACGGATGGCGTGAACTTGCCCGGCGGCTCTGCGGGCAATGACCACATTAACCGAAGCGATGGGTGGGCGCAAGCCTGATCCGGCCGGTGATTTAGCCAACCGGAGGAGCGATCAGAAGAAGCGGCTGACCGCCAGCAACAGCTTCCGGAACTCGGTGAGGTCATTGCCGATCCTGGTAACTCGCTCAGGCCGCCTGTATAGATCTCGCAGGGCACCAGGTACCGGGGGCGGGACGTCTAGGGCGCCTTCCACGGCCTTCGGGAACTTGGCGGGATGGGCAGTGGCCAGGCAGACGATCGGCCCGGTAACTCCCGAGTCCCGAGCGGCGCCGATGCCCACCGCTGTGTGAGGGTCGACGATCCTGCCCGTGGTCCGGTAGACATCGGCCATCACCTCGGCGGTGGCCCGATCGTCGTACCATCTGGACACGAACCCATCCGTCTCGGCACTCCGTGGCACCTCGAGGGAGCCTTCTCGACGGAGTCGCGTGATGGCTTCCTCCAAGCGTCGCCCGTCCCGGCCGTAGAGATCGAACATCAACCGCTCGAGGTTGGAGGGCACCTGGATGTCCATCGAAGGACTGATCGTGCGGACGACTTCACCCAACTCGATCCTGGCGCTCCTGAAGAACCCGTCGAGCACATGGTTGGCATTGCTGCCCACGATAAGGCTCCGGACCGGCAGACCCATCCTGGTGGCGGCATAAGCGGAGTAGACATTCCCGAAGTTGCCGCTGGGAACCGAGAACGAGACCCGATCTCCCACCGAGACACCGGCCCAGAAATAGTAGGCGATCTGGGTCATCAGCCTTCCGAAGTTGATCGAGTTGGCGGTCGACAGCGACAGACCATCCCGCAGCTCCCGATCGGCGAACACCGCTTTCACCAGATCCTGGCAATCGTCGAAGGTGCCATCCACGGCCACCGCGGTCACGTTGGGGGAGTCGATGGTGGTCATCTGGCGCCGCTGCACCTCGGTCGTCCGGCCGTCGGGGAACAGGATCACCACATCGACCAGATCCCGATCCCGGAAGGCCTCCATGGCGGCCGAACCGGTATCCCCCGACGTGGCACCCAGGATCATGGCGTTACCGCCCCGGTGCTCCAGGCAGGAGTCGAACAGACGCCCGAGCATCTGGAGAGCGAAATCCTTGAAGGCCAGGGTGGGACCCCAGAACAGCTCCATGAGGAAGAGTTCCTCCCCCAGCTCGACCAGGGGGGCAACGTGAGGGTGGCCGAAAGGCGAGAAGGCCTCATCGACCATCCCGCCCAGCCGGATGTCATCGATCAGATCGGAGGTGAACTCCCGTAAGACCCCCTTCACCACCGCCGTGAAGGAGGACTCCCGATCTATGGCATCAGGGTCGAGCCGGGGCCATGACTCCGGTACGTACAGGCCGCCGTCCGGCGCCAGCCCGTCCAGTATGGCGGTAGGAACATCTACCGGGTCCGCTCGCCCGCGCGTCGAAACGAGCCGGACAGGCATCAGGGATCGTCGCTGCGAACCCGCAGGACTGTGGACACCTCCGACACCACATCCAGAACTTCGAGATCGGTGACCGCAGCCTGCAAGTCCCGCTCGGGCGACTCGTGAGTCACCAGCAGCAAGGTGGCCTCATCACCGCGCCCCTCCTGCCGCACCGACTTGATCGAGACCTGATGCCGCCCGAAGACCGCCGATATGGCAGCCAGCACACCGGGTCGATCCACCACCACCAGGCGCAGGAACCATTTGGTGGTCACATCGGCCATCGGCCGCAACCGGCCGGTGCCGAAGCGAATCCTCGAGCGCACCTGGGTGCCCGCCAGCAGCTCGCGGGCACAGGCGATGACATCACCCAGCACGGCAGTGGCGGTCGGCTCTCCACCCGCGCCCGGGCCCACGAACATCAGCTCGTCGATCGACGGACCCGACAGCAACACCGCGTTGGTGGCTCCCCTCACCGAAGCCAGCGGATGATCCAGAGGCACCAGAGTGGGGTGGACCCGCACGGCGATACCTTCCTCCGTGTCCTCGCCGATGGCCAGCAGCTTGGGCGTGTACCCCAGGTCACGCGCGTAGCCGAAATCGGCGATCCGGAGCCGGTCGATCCCTTCCCGGTACACCTGATTCCCATCCACCCAGGTACCGAAGGCCAGGCTGGCCAGGATGGCGGCCTTGGAGGCGGCATCGGCTCCTTCGACATCGGCTGCCGGGTCCGCCTCTGCGTAACCGAGACGCTGCGCTTCGGCCAGAACCTCCTGATAGGCGATCCCTTCCTCCACCATCCGGGTGATGATGTAGTTGGTGGTGCCGTTGACGATCCCGAGGATCGAGGTGATCCGCTCGCCGGCTAGCGATTCGGACAGCGGGCGGATGATCGGTATGCCGCCCCCTACTGCGGCCTCGAACAGCAGGGAAACCCCGGAGGTTTCGGCAGCGGCCAGTAACCGGGTTCCCTGGGAGGCCATCAGTTCCTTGTTGGCGGTGACCACCGCCTTGCCGGCGCGCAGTGCTCGCATGACCAGCCGGCCGGCCGGCTCCAGACCTCCAATGACCTCGATCACGATCTGGACCGCCGGATTGTCGACCACCTCGTCCGGTCTCCCGGTTACCAGGTGGATGGGTATGTGGGGCTCGCGGGGCTTGCCGATGTCCCGCACCGCGATGCCCTCCACCGCCAACTCGAGCCCGGTCTTGGCGGAGATAGCGTCCGCATCGAGGACGAGACGGCGGATCAGGGCACTGCCGACAGTGCCCGCACCCAGGAATCCGACGCCGATCTTCATGCTCATCCGAGAATCCCGGATACGTTACACGACCAGGGACGGGCTTCATCCAGAGTTCTCTGACCTCGGAGCAGGTCCTCAATGATCTCGCGAGGCACTACTTCCCTGACCTGCCCATCCCTGACAAACAGCACCGGGGGTCTGGGGAAGGCGTTGTAGCGGGAGGACATCGAGAATGTGTATGCACCCGCGGTGGGCATCACCACCAGATCCCCCTCGGACATCGCACCTGGCAGGCCGACCGAGTCGAGCAACAGGTCGGACTCGCACATCCGCCCGAAGACGCGGTACTGGTGATCACAGGTCTGATCGAGCCGGTCAACCGCCAGCAGCTCGTAGCGCGAGCCGTAGAGAGCCGGCCGGGGATTGTCGGTGAGGCCGCCGTCGAGCGCCAGCAGCTCGCCCCCTCCCGGAAGGGGCTTGCGCACCCCGACGGTGTACAGGAGGACGCCGGCGTTGGCCACCAGGGCGCGGCCCGGCTCCACCATCACCTGCACGGGGCCGATCCGGCGTTCGATCGATCCCTTCACGAGGGTCTCCCGGATGGCGTCGCCCACCGCCGCCGGAGCGACCACTGGATCGGTGCGGAGGTAGGGAGCGGCCAGTCCCCCTCCCACATCCAGGAGCACCGGACTGGTGTCGAAGGCGGAGCGTCGCCGGGCCACGACGGTGGCCAGCCGTTCGAGGATCACCCCGAAGAGGTCCGGGTCGGTGATGTGACTGCCGGCGTGCAGATGGACCCCCCTCAGGCGCAGGTTGGTCGTCTTGGCGATCCGGTCGATGGCCCGGTCCACCAAGTCGGGAGCGAGGCCGAACTTCGCGTCGGCTCCCGTGGTCAGCACCTTCCGGTCGGTCACCAGGTCCACGGGTTCGTTCAGCCGGATCATGACATCCACGATCCGGCCTGTCCTGCCGGCCGCCGCCGCCAGCCGGTCTATCTCCCCCAAGCTGTCGATCACCGTCACCGCTACCACACCGTTGGCCGCCAGCTCGATCTCCGGGTCGGTCTTGAGGTTGCCGTGCAGGAGCGTATTGGAGGGTGACACCCCTCCGCAGCGGGCAACCGCAGCCTCACCCGCCGACACGACATCCACCCACCAGCCGGTCCGGGAGATCATCCCGGCCAGGGCGGTACACAGGAATGCCTTGGTCGCGTAGACGGGGGTGACACCGGGACCGAGCGCGGTGCTCCACTCCTCGAGGCGCTTCTCGAGGTGGACTTCATCGAACACATAAGCCGGCGTGCCGAACCGCTCGGCGATCGCGCCCAGATCCACCCCACCGATCGACCCCCGCCCGTCCCGTTCGGTCCAGGTTTGTGGAAGTACATCGCGCAGCGACAAAGGGAGACCTCGTGGGATCGGGAGGCCCCAGGCTAGCCGGACGGTACCGGCCGATTTCCTCGGCCACCCAGCCATCCAGGGACGGCGCGAATCCCCGCTGGTACTCGCCGACAGTGGGCGGGGGCGCCCTCGGCAGGATTCGAACCTGCGCACCCGGCTCCGGAGGCCGGTGCTCTATCCCCTGAGCTACGAGGGCAACGGCCCGATGCTACCAGCTCGGGCGATCGGAACCTCGGGTCAAGTAAGCACCCGACAAAGTGGGCAATGGTTGGAGGTGGCCGGGGCGCTGTTCTAGGGGGAGAGAACGCGGCGCCCCGGCCGGCTGGCAGGTGGGTATCCTGCCGTTGGTGGGTTGTCCCATGTTAGGCACTCCTGGGCCGATTGTCCAACATATAAGGTCTCCCATCACCGATCAGGCCGAAGCCCACCCATGGGGTTCCTGCGCCTCTCCTTGGACTTGCCGGGCTCACTACCGAGCCGGCTCACGAACCTGGGCGGGCTGCCATCCGGATTCCTTGAGCACCCACGACGATCAGGTCTACACTGCCGAGCATGCGACCCATCTGGAGCGGTGCCGTGTCGTTCGGCCTGGTAACCATCCCCGTCCGACTCTATACGGCAACCTCGAGCAGGCGCCCCAAGTTCCGCCAGCTTCGCAAGTCCGATCACAGCCGGATTCGCTATCGCAAGGTGGCCGAGGCGGACGGCGAGGAGGTGCCATCGGGGGAGATCGTGCGCGGCTACGAGTTCGACAAGGGCCGCTACGTGGTGATCACCGATCAGGAGATCGAGGCGGCTGGTTACGAGGGAGGTCCCCGGATAGTCGATGTCATCGAGTTCGTGGACGCATCCGAGATCGACCCGATCTACTTCCGATCCTCCTACTACCTGGAACCCCAAGGTACCGGCCAGAAGGCCTACTCGATCCTGCGCCAGGCGCTGGCCGATTCCAACCGGGTCGGGATAGCCAAGTTGGCGATCCGATCCCGCCACCACCTGGCCGCCCTCCGGGCCCGTGACGATGTGCTGATGCTCGAAACGATGTATTGGCCCGACGAGGTCCGGCCGGCTGCATTCGAGACCGCGAATGGAGAGATGGAAGTCCGGGAAGCCGAGGTGGCCCTGGCGGAGATGCTGATCGACAACCTCACCGCCGAGTTCGACCCGGCCCGCTGGACCGACACCTTCCGGGAGAGGATCGAGGAGCTAGCTCGCCAGAAGATCGAGGGCGAGGAGATCGTGGCTCCCAGCACCCCCGAGCCGACCAAGGTGGTCGACCTCCTCGAAGCCCTCAAGGCATCGGTCGCTGCAACCAGAACGCAACCGGTGCGCAAGGTAGGGTAGGGCCACATGGTGAAAGCCCGGATTGGTATCGCAGACGCAGCCCGCGAGGTGGAGGTCGAAGTAGCCGGTCGGAACGACCTGATCGAACGTCTCGACACCGCCTACCGCGACCAGGTTGCCTTCCTGTGGTTCAAGAACTCGAAGGGTCGGGAGATCGGTATCCCTCTCCAACGCATAGCTTTCGTGGAACTGGTGGACGACCAGGATCAGGCAGTCGGCTTCGGACGCTGAACCCACAAAACATCCGGGTGTCTACCACTCCTTAGGAATCTCGCCCGGACCAGGCGGGTGGATCACATCCCCCAGACAGTGATCGGCCGACCCTCGGATGGGTCAATCCGGCAATAGATCTTGTCCTGCCAGGACCTCCCGCCTGTCTGATCGAACAGCACGAGGTGACCTTCATCGGCGTTCCAGATGTCCATGTAAGTAGCGGTCTGTCGAAGACCCTCTCGCCGGGTGGCGGCCACCCCGCGACCCTTGCGTACCACCTTGCATTCCACCACCACCCGCTGCTCTATCGTCGCCCCGACGCCCGGACGGCTGGGACAAACCGGCCACCGGATCGCCAGATCCATCCGGCGCCGACCGACTCCGTACTCACGCTCGATGCGACCACCGCGGTTGACCACCCGGTGCAGGAAGGCGTGCAGCAGCAGATGCGGTCCTGCCTCCCGATACTGGAATCGCTCCAACCAGTGCTCGGAGTGTTCCCGAAAGTAGGCCTGGAACTCCCTCATCAGGTCGTCCGTCAGGAGCCGCCCGTCCTCACCGATGTACCGGCCACGGTCTTGGGCCAGCAGCTCCTCGGTCACGCTGGTGAGCTCGCGGGGAATCACCTCCCGGTAGATCGGGTTGGCTACCCGCACCGGCTTGGTCTGCGCCACCAGCCCCAGATCGCGCACGTAACACAGATCGTCGGCCCGGAACAACTCGTCGCCGGCCTCCCCGGACAGCAGAGGCTCAATCACCCTCCTTACCCGATCTTCAGCCAGCACCGCCCCAAGTTGGTCGAGGTGCGTGTCACGACGCAGGATCAAACGCTCCCGGGCGTCGGTCACAGCTTCCACCGTCACGGATCGACTCTGGTCCGTCACCCCTGCCTGCTCGAAACAGGCCTCCCAGGCCAGCGCGTTCACCAGCCATGGTTGGCCTTGTGACAGGCGCCAGATCTCCGCTTGTGTCTCCTCCTCGAAGGATTGACCGGTCTCCTCCGTATGCTGGGCCAGCAGCTCCCGTACTTCCGTCTGGCGGAGGTCACCCAGGCGCAGCGACTTCGCCTTGACGCTGAAGGCACTACCTCCATACACCGGCCCGGGCTCCGACGCGGCGTGGATACGGTAGTCACGCACGTTCCGAACCCCGCACAGCACCACGCTCTGAGGGAAACGGCCGGGCCGCTGCCGGTATCCGGTACGCAGCTGCCCGAGCACGGACAGGAGCGTGTCACCCACCAGGGAGTCGATCTGTCGATCAGCAGGACCAGCGGGATGGGATCGGCCGCCGCCCAGTCCGCGAGGACACCACCGAGCGCACCATGCGGGCCATAGCGAGCCAGCATCTCCGGCCAGCAGTCATAGACGAACCGATCGTCTAGGGTGACGGTCGCTTCCTGCTCCAACCAGCTGAGGATCCCTTGCATAGCCGCCGCCACATCCTCGCGCGCAGCTCGTGCGGCGTGGACGTCGAGGTAGGCACATCGATACTGACCGCTGGCGTTCAACAGTTCCTGCAAAGCAACCAGCGTGGTGGTCTTACCCGTCTGGCGGGGCGCGTGCAAGAAAAAGTAGCGACGCTGATCGATCAACCTCAGCAACTCCGCCAGGTCGAGCCGGGTCAGCGGCGGCACGTGATAATGCTGCTCCTCGACGATCGGACCGGCCGTGTTGAAAAACCGCACTGTCGCAAGACTACGGCGATGACGCCGCCGACCCCTGCGGGCAGACCTGAGCTACCAGGAGTCTGAGTGTGACCTCGGAGAGGCCGATCGATCCGGGCTTCCGGAGCTCGGTCCTCAGATAGCTTCGGGGCAGCCCTCAGCAGGCATCCGGCACCGGATGAAAATCAGGCGGGCTACCGGTCGGACGACCGATCCGCTGGATCGATCAGCTGGCCGCCCGCCGACGTTCGGCCAACCAACGCTTCCGCAGCCTGCGACGCTCGTCCTCGGCGTAGCCGCCCCATACTCCCGCTTCCTGGTTGGTCTGGAGCGCGTACTGTAGGCAGTCCTCCGTTACCAGGCAGGATTCACATATGCCCTTGGCTTCCTCGATCTGGTCGACAGCAAGCCCGGTAGTTCCGATCGGAAAGAACAGTCTGGGCTCGGAATCCCGGCAGGCTGCCATCTCTCGCCAATCGGTTCTGATCATTGTCAACACAGCAAGTACCTCAAGTAACTCGGCTCGCGGTGGGCAAACCCTCCCGCTCGTATATAGGCCGCGGAACGACTTCGAGATCCGCACATCGGGAGCGGCAAGGCTATTCCGGCGCTTGTGAAACAATTCACAAGGCGGTACCGGAAGACGAGACACTGCTACCCGACAGGCGATCACGTTAGACGCGGAACCGTGGAGCCGCAAGCGCTTTCTTTCACGAACTGGGATATTCCCGGAAGCAAGGGCTTGACCGCTTACGATACTAATGATATATCGGTCGCATGTAACTACTCAAAACGCTCTCGTCCGTGGTGGTCCTAGTCGGAGGGCTGGGAGGCGGAACCCTCATGCTTCTCCGAATGCGCACCCAGGATTGGCTGCCAGCACCCCGCGATCTGCTGAACGTTCCGCCTGATCAAGCCATCTACGGGGTGGTCTGGTTGCTGGCCATCACCTGCGTCGGATGGCTGGCCCTGTCCTCCGTGCTGTCGGTGATAGCTTATGCGACCCGGTTACCCGGAGCCATCAGAGCCGTCGAGTGGATGACCATCCCCCCAATACGGCGACTGGCTCGCCGGTCGGCCGCCCTGGTCCTAGCGCTGGGCAGCCTCACCATGACCAGCCCTGCCGGCGCCACGCAAGCACCTCCCATTCCCCATCGGGTGGCCGGCGCGCAGCCGGTGGCGGTGGTGATGGTCGACTCGGAGCGAAACTGTCCGGTCGTGCCGAGCGGGATCGGCGTGGTGGTTCCGATGCCCGTGGTCGTGGATCCGGCTTTCGCCGGTCCCGGCGCGGGGGCGAACGGGGAACCAGCTACCTCCCTCCCCGAGCAGTCCCAGCCGGCCTCGCTGGCGGAGGGATGCGGTGGATCGCCGGACACCATCAGCTACACCGTCAGATCCGGGGACAACCTGTGGTCGATATCCGCCAACCACCTCAGGGGCCAGACCGACCGGGCGCCGTCGGCAGCTGAGATCCGACCGATCTGGCGGGAGGTCATCGAGCTCAACCGTGACCGGATCCGATCCGGCGATCCGAACCTGATCTACCCCGGCGAGGAACTCTTCCTGCCTCGGATCGAGCAGGTTTGATCGCCGTTGGGCATAGGATAAGAAGGATGTCGCAATGGTCTCAGAGTTGGTTGCTGGCCCGACCGGAGGCCGGTCCGGAAGAGTATCTCATGCCGGTCGGTCCGCCAGATCCGGACATCGTGCCGCGGGTACCGCTGGTCGAGCCGGTTGCCTACGACTCCGATGGCTACCCCAGCGCGGACGGGAATGAGCCCATAGAGAGCCAACCCCACGCCGCCGCGGTGAAGTACGCGCTCGACGCCCTGCAGGAACACTTCGGGCATCCTCGGGGTGTCTGCGTCCTAGGCGACGTATTCATCAACTATCGCCATGGCGACCGCCGTGCCGCGGTGGGTCCCGATGTGTTCGTCGCTTTCGGCACCGAAAACCGCCTGGACCGGCCCTCCTACAAGGTGTGGGAGGAACCTGCGCCGGCCTTCGTGCTGGAAGTTCTTTCTCCTAAGACTCATAAGAGGGACCGGGGAGTAAAGCAAGAGATCTACCACTGGATGGGCGTGCAGGAGTACTGGATCTACGACCATGACGGTCGGTGGCTCCCCCAGCACCTGCTGGGTGCCAGGCTGTCCCGATCCGGCGGCTACGAACGGATCCGGACCGTTGACGACGGGAGTCCCGGCGTGTTCCGGAGCGAGGCTCTGGGCCTGCTGCTATGGCATGAGGACGGCAACCTGCGTTTCCACGACCCAGAGACCGGCCAGGACCTGCTCAGCAACCAGGAACAAGCAGCGGCTCGTCGGAAGGCGGAAGCGGCCCTCCGGGCAGCCGAGGCCCGCATCGAGGCCTTGGAGGCTCGACTGCGCGCCGAAGCCGGACGCTGACCGGCAGCCAGGACACTCGAACCGCTGGATCCAAGCTTCCCGGAGATGCCAGCCACGAGCGGGCATAGCCTGCCGTTCGGTGTGGTCAGGTGTGATCTGCCGACCGGGGACTGCTAACCCGGGATGAAGCTCACCCGCACCGATCGATGGTGGTTGTCGCGGTTCGGATCCACCAGCACCACCGACTGCCAGATCCCCAGAGCCATCACCCCGTCGAGGACCGGAATGACGATGCTCGGGGACACGAACGCGGGAACCACATGGTCGGCGCCATGACCCGGCGCGCCATGGCGATGACGCCATCGGGAGTCCCTGGGAAAGAGCTGGTCGAGGTGTTGCATCAGGTCGAGATCGGATCCTGAACCGGTCTCGAAGATCGCCACCCCTGCGGTGGTATGGGGAACGAACACCGACACCAGCCCGTCACCCTTGTCACGGACGAAGGCCGCCACCCGATCGGTGATATCGACCGCGGTGGCGGTCCCACCGGTGCGGACCCTGAATGCCAGACTCTCCACGGGTCAGTTGTTGTCGCCCAGGAAGATGGCCGAGACCGAGTTGTCCATGTAGATGGCCTGCAGGGCCTCCGCCAGCACCGGAGCGATCGAGAGCCGGGTCAGCTTGTCGAGTTTCATGACATCCTGGCTGATCGGGAGGGTGTCGGTGACTACCACCTCGTCGATGGGAGCATTCTTGAGCCGATCCAGTGCAGGGTCCGACAGGATTGGGTGGGTGACCGCCACGTAGAGGCTCCTCACCTTCTTCTGTCGTAGAAGCCGGGCGGCATTGACCACCGTGCCTCCCGTATCGATCATGTCGTCCACGATCACTGCGTTCCGGCCCCGGACTGCTCCGACCACGGTGAGGGCCTTGGATCGGTTGGGCTCGTGGGCGGCTCGTCGCTTGTGTACGAACGCCACGTAGGCACCCAGGTAGCGGGCATACTTCTCGGCTCTCTTCACCCCTCCCGCGTCCGGGGAAACGACGGTGGTGGGGCCCTCCAGTCGATCTCTCAAATACTCGGTGACGATGGGAAGGGCGGTCAGATGGTCGATCGGCTTGCGGGAGAAGCCCTGTATCTGGCCGGTATGAAGATCGATCGAAACGATCCGGTCAGCCCCGGCCGCTTGGAAGAGATCACAGATCAACCGCGCCGAGATCGGCTCGCGAGGCAGCACTTTCTTGTCCGCTCTCGCATAACCGAAGAAAGGCACCACCGCTGTGATGCGGTGCGCCGACGCTCTCCTGAGTGCCTCGATGAGGATGAGCTGCTCCATGATGTGGAAATTGATCTCTGGTGCATGACTCTGCATGACGAAACAGTCGGCCCCGCGCACCGACTCCAGGGGCCGGGCATATACCTCGGTGTTGGCAAACCGCAACATCTCGACCCGTCCCAGCGGGACTTCGAGCTCTCGGGCGACCGCATCCGCCAGCTCCGGATTGGCCGACCCGGTGAACAGCATGAAACGCTTGCGGTCCGTGAACCCCATTGGTCAGCGGCCCTCGTATCGGGCCCGGCGGCGGCTGGTGTATCCGGGAATCTCCCGTTGGGCGGCCCGCTCGATCCCCAAGGCGCCCTCCTTTACGTTCCTGGTGATGACCGATCCGGCCCCGACGTAGGCGTCGTCCCCCACCTCGACGGGTGCTACCAGCACCACGTTCGACCCGACCTGCGCGCGGTGGCCCACCCGGGTCCGGTGCTTGCGAAACCCGTCGTAGTTGGCGGTGATCGAGCCGGCGCCGATGTTGGCCTCCTCGCCCAGCTCCGCGTCCCCCACATAGGCAAGATGGGGGACTTTCGTCCCCCTAGCCACCACCGAGTTCTTCACTTCTACGAAGGTACCCGCCTTGGCGCCCTGGTGGAACTCAGCACCGGGTCGCAGCGAGGCGTAGGGACCGACCTCGACGTGGTCGCCGACCCTCGCACCTCGAACCACCGAATACCAGACTCTGGATCCTTCACCGACCCGGCTGTCAGCTATGTGGGCGTCGGGACCGATCTCGGCACCGGCTCCCACCGAGGTAGTCCCTTGGAGGTGGACACCGGGATGGAGCCGGACCCCTGCCTCGAGCGAGACGGAAGCATCGATGTACACCCGGGACGGATCCTGCATCCATACCCCGCCTCGCATCCAGGCGTGGTTGATCCTGGCGCGCATCAGGGCGGCTGCTCTAGCCAGCTGGTCCTGGGTGTTGACCCCCGATAGCTCATCTGCATCGGTGCGGCAGGCGGAAATCCCGTGACCGTCGGCCCCCAGAATGGCGAACACGTCGGTCAGGTAGTACTCCCCCTGCGCATTGTCACTCTCCACATTTTCGATGGCCTCGAGGATGTACTCTCCATCGAACAAGTAGATCCCGCCGTTGATCTCCTTGATAGCCCGTTCCTGGGTGGTGGTGTCAGCGTGCTCGACGATCCGCTGCACCCGATCCCACCCATCTCGCACGATCCGGCCATAACCGGTGGGGTCATCCATTTCGGTGGTCAAGCAGGTGACGGCAGAACCCGTGCGGCGGTGGAGGGCGGCCATCCGCTCAAGGGTTTCGCCGGTGATCAGCGGTGTGTCGGCCGGCACGACCAGGACGTGATCACCCGCTTGTGGTTCGATGGAACGGAGGGCCACCTGCAGGGCATGGGCAGTGCCGAGCTGGGCAGACTGCACCACCGGAGTGGCGTCCGGCGGGAGGACCGCCCTGACCTGATCGGCGTCGGGCTTGACCACCACCACCGTCTGGGTGGGTTGGAGGCAGGCCACCGCGTCGAGTACCCACTCGATCATCGGACGCCCGGCCACCGCGTGGATGACCTTAGAGAGAACCGACTTCATCCGCTTGCCGTCGCCCGCCCCGAGCACGACCGCCTTCACGCCCATGGCATCACTCCTTCGTTCGCTGGGGGGACAGGAGTCGAACCCGTACCGGCGGGACCAAAACCCGCTGTGCTGCCAATTACACCACCCCCCACCATATCCACCACGCGGTGGGGGAGGAAGTCTAGATAACGAATGATCGATCCGCCCAAGGCGCGAACACCGTGGCCTCGGCATCGATCGTCCTGTGTCAGGTGGATCTCTCGGAGATTCGGGCACCATGTGCGGCCGGAAGAGCTGAGAAGGCCGCCCGGGCCTCGGCGGGCACCAACTGCAGAGCTTCGGTCGCTTCTGCCTCGTCGGCGAAGAAGCCGAACAGCGCCGGGCCGCTTCCTGACAGAAAAACTGGGCGGTCCCATCGGTCCTGCAACTCGGCACGCCAGTCGTCGAGGACCGGCTCCAGCGACACAGCGGCGGGAAACAGATCGTTGAAGAGGGGCCCGTAGGGGCGGACGGGGGGTGGGAGATCGCGACCCGACACCCGTGGTCCGGCCGGTCCGCCCAACCGGTCCCAGGTCTCGTAGACGCGGGGGGTCTCCAGCAGGAAGGGGGGGACCACCACCACTAGGACCAGACCGGGCATCCCACCGATCCGCTTCCCCAGCCGCTCGCCGTACCCCCCAATCCAGCGAAGTCCACCGTGCAGGCAGAACCTGACATCGGCGCCGATCCGGGCGGCCGCGTCATCCAGTAGGCTCCGATCCGCGCCGATGAGGTCACCGTAGAGCACCAGAGCTGCGGCTGCGTCAGCGCTTCCCCCCGCCAGACCGGCAGCCACCGGAGTGCGTTTCCAGAGGGTCATGCTGACCGGGCTACGGTCCCCGGAAGCTTGCCGGAGAGAGTTCACCGCCTTCCATACCAGGTTCCGTTCATCGGTCGGGAGATCGGCACCATGCACAGCCAACTGGTCCGTCCTCGACTCCCGCATGGTCAGCAAGTCGTGCCATGCGATCGTCTGGGTGAGCCCGCGCACCGGGTGGAGGCCCGACCGGTCCCTGGCCCGAACCGCGAGGGAGAGGTTGACCTTGGCGGGAGCCTGGGCCGTCCGAGCATCCATCAACGTGGGCGGCTCATCACATCCGCCAGGGCGAGGAACCGGTCGGCGCTCAGGTCCTCAGCCCTCAGGGAGGGATCGATGCCGGCCTGCTCGAGTCGAGCATCGGCCCCGTCGGGGATAGCCGATCTGAGGGACGATCGGAGCATCTTGCGGCGCTGCCCGAAACCGGCCGCTGCTAGGCGGACCGCCAGCTCGCGCCGGTCATCGGGAGGCGCGCTACGCTCGATCACTACCACGGCCGAATCCACGTTTGGTCTCGGGAGGAACACTTGGCGGCCGACCCCGAACGCCAGGCGAGCTCCGCCGTGGAGCCCGACGATCACACTCGGCAGACCGTAGATCCTGGATCCCGGTGGAGCCGTGAGGCGTTCCGCCACCTCGCGCTGCACCATCACGACGAACCGTTGCAGCCGGGGGGCTCCTCTCAGCAGATCCAGAAGAATCGGAGTGCCGACGCCGTATGGGAGGTTGGAAACCATGACCCATCGGGCACCTTGCTCCAGGATGGAGAGATCCAGATCGGCCGCGTCCTCGAATCTGACCTGGGCGTCGAGACCATCCAGAGTCTCGGCTATCACCGGCCGGAGACGGGGGTCGATCTCGTAGCCGGTAACCGGGAAACCCGCTTCGGCCAGCGCACGGGTGAGGGTCCCGGTTCCGACGCCGATCTCCAGGGCCCGGACACCCGCCGGGTCGCCAGCCAGGGCAACGATCCGGGCGATGATGTTGGGGTCGGCCAGGAAGTGCTGGCCCAGCCGCCTGCGGGGCACTATGCCGTGACGTGCCAACAGGCTTTTTATCTCCGAGCGAGTCTGGGTCAAAGTCCGAACACTGCCATGGCCCGCTCGCTCGTGATCCTGGCCACCTCGTCCGGCTCCATACCCCACACTTGCCCCAGGGCAGCTCCTACCAGAGCAACGTGGGCCGGCTCGTTCAGCTCTCCCCGGTGAGGCACCGGCGCCAGGTAAGGGGTGTCGGTCTCGACCACCACTCGGTCGGGTGGGACGACTGCCGCGCCCCGCCGGACCGTATCTGCCGTCTCGAAGGTAACCGGTCCCGCGAACGAGAAGGTCACCCCGAGGTCGGTGAACCTCTTGGACCACCTGGGCCCTCCGGTCCAGCAATGCATCACCACCCAGGGACCGGATCCTTCCCGCTCGAGGATTTCGTGGATCTGGCGGAAAGCGTCGCGGCAGTGGACCACCAGCGGTTTGCCCAATTCCTGGGCGAGCTGGTGGTGGGCGGTAAAACTCTCCAGCTGGGCGGCCCGAGGAGCCAGGTTCCGGTAGAAGTCCAGCCCCGTCTCGCCGATGGCCGCTGCCTCGCGCATCAAGGGTAGGAGGCCGGCGCGCTGGGAGTCCCAGCGGGCAGCATCGTGGGGATGGAGACCGGCGGTAAAGCTCACCCGTCCCCGGAAACGCCGGGCTAGCGCGCGGGCCTTCTGGCTGGACTCCAGGTCCACACCCGGGACTACCACGTGCCATACGGCAGCCGCCCGTCCCAGCAAGCGATCAGGATCCCGCTGGTCGAGCTGGAGATGGCAATGCGTGTCCACCCATCGACCCATGTGTCGAGAGTAGTGACCCTCGCAGGCCGGGCCTGCCACCCGAGTACGCGAAAAGTTGCCGGCACAAAGGGCTAGAACCTGTCACACCTGCCTTGCATGATGGGTGTTACCAGACACCTGAGCGGCCGGACCGGACGTCTTCCGACCGCTCGAGGGATCATCGTTTCTCGGAGCCGGCAGCCGGTCACACCGTGGCTGGCCGCGTCTCCGAACCCGGCCAGGTGGTGGAGGGGGAGGGCCCGACGGGCGGTCGGCGGGGCGGGCGATTTTCGCGACCTGGGAGTGTTGGCTTGCTAGGTCCGCAGTTTCTGCAGGGTCGCCTCGTATAGGGAACGGCGACCCAACCCCAGCCCGTCAGCCACCGATCGGACTGCGGCTGACATGGCTTCGCCTTTTGCCTTGCGAGCCATCACTTCGCTCACCGCCTGGTCGATCGGGGCTATCGAGCCGGGGCTGCCTTCGATCACCAGGGTGAACTCTCCTCGGGGGTCCCGGCGACTCCATTCGCCGGCCGCCTCCTCCAGGGTTCCCGACCACACCTCTTCGTATGCCTTGGTCAGCTCGCGGGCGACCATGATCCTCCGCGGCCCTCCCAAGGCATCCGCCAGAGCCGCGAGATCGGCTGGAACTCGGGCGGTAGCCGAGAACAGCACCATGGTGCGGTCCTCGGCCACCAAGGCCTCCAGGCGCTTGGCACGGTCCTTTCCCTTCCGGGGAAGGAACCCCTCGAAGACAAAGCGATCGGCTTCGAAACCGGATACGGCGAGAGCCGCCACTACCGCGCTGGGACCTGGTATCACCGACACCCGGGCGCCGAGCCGGTGTGCCGCTTGGACCGCGGCCCGGCCCGGATCGCAAACGGTGGGCATGCCCGCATCGGACAGCAGAGCGACCGTCGATCCTTCTTCCAGCATTCGGACCAGGCGGGCCATCCTGCGAGTCTCGTTGCCCGCAAACCAGGACTCGGGAACGGTCCGGACACCGAGATGACCGAGCAAGACCCGGGCCCGCCTCGTGTCCTCCGCGAAGATTGCCCCTGCCTCCGCCAGCACGGCTGCCAGGCGGGGCGGAGCGTCACCCAGATGACCGATCGGCGTGCCGCACAACACCAGCCGTCCCTTGCTCACCGCGCCACTCCGAGCTGGGACGCCACACTGCGGCCAACATCGGGATCGGAGGCCAGCACCATCACGATCTCCCCGACCTCCCAGGCGATCAAGGCGTAGCTGGCGCCCTCCGCCCACTCGGTGACCGTATCAACCACCGCGGGGTTTTCCAGTCCCATGCCTGAGGTGACCAGCTCCCTGATAGCCGAAACCATCTCGGACTCGTCGACAAACGAGTCGGCCACGTAACGGGCTACGAACACCAGCCCTCCGGTCGACGGTCCGACGAGGAGTGCGTAATGGTCCCCACCCCATCCCTCCCCGGCTTGGGCGGCGGGAAACGCTCCGCTGTGCCGTTCCAGCAGGGCGCGCCAGCGACGCTCTCCCCACGTTCCGTGTTCCACCACCAGGTAACCATCCACCGACACACTCACCGGCTCTACCTCGACCCCCTGGTCCTGCCGACGGTACCGATCCAGGTGGAGTAGCTGCTCGGTGGTTTCGGGCGGATGATCCAGAGCCTGGTCGAGGGCGGCCATGCCTCCCAGCTCGTAGAGCTCAGTCGCCAGCATCGACCCGGCGAGCCGCGGAAACCGGGCCAGATCAACCAGGATCGGCGGTACCCGATCGAGGGAAGGCCGGGCACGATCCCCTGCCTCTTGGGCCACCTCCATCCTCTGTGCGGCGGGCAAGGAGTCCAGATAGAGGGACTGCACGAGCACCGCTTCCCCTTCCAGCAGCGCGGCCACCGCGGCGGTCCGATCATCGTGCGGGAGGGGGTGAGGGAGGCTGTCGAGAATCAGAGGATGGTGCTGGTGGGTCATGGCATGGACCAGCTGCCCCACCAGTACCCACTGCTGGTACTCATCCAGCGGCTCACCATCACCCGGGATCACGATGGTCCCCCGCTCCCAGTCATAGAACGGATCGGAGGGAAGGGCTCGTAGGACGGCTAGGAGGTCATCAGCTGGGAAGGCATCAGCACCGACCATCCCGAGCCGCTCGAAGAGGGCCAGTTGATGCTCCAACTCTTCCAGTGACGGGCCAGCCAGACCGGTGGGATAGCGCTCGGCCAGCTCGTCCGCACCGACGGCATCGAAGACCGGCCGCTCCAGGAACCTCCGCTCCCGGATGGCCTCCGTGACCGCCGTCAGCTCCACTACCTGAGCCACCTGGTGGTCAGGTATTGACCAGGGAGGGAGGGTGGTCGTAGTGGAGGAAGCGGTAGTGACCGGCTCGGCAACCTCGGCTCGAGTGGTGGCCACCTCGGCAGCCTCGGCGTCGGTGGTCGGCGGAATAGTTGCCTGGGTTAGGCCGGAACCGTCGCTAACCACAGTCGAGGAAGTGTCGGGGGCGAGGGGTGCCGGCTCGGCCGCCTGACGGCATCCACCCAGCAGGGCACCCAGCGCCAGCACCACACCTGCATGGAACAGCAGGAGACGAGGGAATCGCGTGGGCATCGACCACCGAGCGTAGCTACCGGAGAGGTCGGCATAGGATGAAGGGCCCATGCGTCCCCACCTGCTCCGATGCGAGTCGCGCTGATATCCACCTACGAGCTAGGCCGGCAGCCGGTCCACCTGGCCTCCCCTGCCGCGCTGCTCCGCCAGCATGGTCACGAGGTGAGGACCCTCGATCTGGCGGTCGAGCCGTGGGACGATACGATCGTCGCCTGGGCCGAGGCGATGGCATTCAGTACCCCCATGCACACGGCCCTGCGGATGGCCACCGCCGCTGCCCGACGGGTGGCAGCGCGCCGGGCGGACCTTCCCCTGGCGGTCTATGGGCTGTACGCGGCGGCGTTGGTCGAAACTGGAGGGCCGTTCACCCGGGCGATCGCCGGGGAGTACGAGCAGCAGCTGCTGGACTGGGTCACCTCGGTCGAAAACGGTGCGTGCTCGACCGGAACCACCACTTTCAGAGGCCGATCCCGGTTCCTATTACCCGATCGCTCCACCCTGCCAACCCTCGGCAACTACGCCCGCCTCCGGTCGGATGGACACTCGACGCTGGTGGGCGCGGTCGAGGCCAGCCACGGGTGCCGGCATCAGTGCCGTCACTGCCCGCTGCCCGTGGTGTACGGGGGGCGATTCCGGATCGTGCCGGTCGACACAGTCCTGGCGGACATCGAGCAGCTGGCCGACGCCGGCGCCGGGCATGTCACCTTCGGCGACGCCGACTTCTTCAACGGGCCCAAGCACGCCTTGCGGATCGTGACTAAGATGAACCGGCGGTGGCCGGAGCTCACCTACGACGCCACCATCAAGGTCGAGCACCTCATCCAGTACGGAAACGACCTGCCCACCCTCTCCGGAACGGGGTGCCTGTTCGTAGTCTCGGCCTTCGAGACCCTCAACGACCGGATCCTGTCCATCCTCGACAAGGGACATACGGCCCGCGAGGCGGCATCAGTGCTTCACATGGCCCGCCGCGCCGGTTTCGACCTCCACCCCACCTGGCTCCCCTTCACACCCTGGACCTCGCAGCAGGACGTGGCGGACATATTCAGGTTCGTGATGACTCATGACCTGGTCGGCCTCACCGATCCGGTTCAGCTGAGCATCCGCCTACTGGTTCCCGAGGGCTCGTTGCTAGCCGATCATCCCGACTTCCTGCCCCATCGCGGCGAGTACGACCCCGCCGCGGTCACCTACCTGTGGCAGTCGCCGGATCCGGCGGTGGACGAGCTGTCGGTCGAACTCGCCCGGCTCGCCGAGGAGGGCACGGGCGATCCGCCCGCCGACACCTTCGCCAGGATGTGGCGAGCCACCCTGCAGGCCACCGGCGAGGATCCCGGACCGGCCGAGCAGCTACCTCAGGGTGCGACCGAAGGGAGGCCTCGGCTCACCGAGCCCTGGTTCTGCTGAGCGGAGCCGACCGCGGACCAGTTGGGTTCGCTTCCGGGCTAGGACTACCAGGCCACGTACTTCAGCTCTAGGAACTCGTCCATTCCATGGTGGCTGCCTTCGCGTCCCACCCCGGACTGCTTCACGCCCCCGAAGGGAGCCGCCTCATCCGAGATGATGCCCCGGTTGAGCGCCACCATGCCCGATTCGATGGCCTCGGCCATGCGGAAGGCCCGGTTGACATCGCCGGTATACACGTAGGAGATCAGGCCGTGCTCGGTGTCGTTGGCGGCCCCGATCACCTCCTCCTCGGTGTCGAACGGGACCACCGGCGCTACCGGTCCGAAGATCTCGTGACCCAGAATGGTGGAATCCGGCGCGACGCCGGAGAGAACGGTCGGTTCGTAGAAGTATC
This sequence comes from Acidimicrobiia bacterium, assembly GCA_965200835.1. Classification (GTDB taxonomy): domain Bacteria; phylum Actinomycetota; class Acidimicrobiia; order Spongiisociales; family Spongiisociaceae; genus JAPPFW01. Next base: position 1,759,601 of record OZ241390.1, on the reverse strand, counting down.
CGGGCCGATTCGGTGACCGTCCGCCCGTGAGCACGGTGGCCTCGTCGTCGACCGCACTGCCCACCAGGTAGTCGATCTTCTCGATGGCCTGGGCATTGATCATCGGGCCGACCTGGTTGGACCGGTCGATTCCGGGACCCATCCTCAGGGTGGACATCGCCTCGGTGAGCCGGGAGGTGAACTTCTCGGCGATGGGAGCCTGCACGTAGAAACGGTTGGCCGCCACGCAGGTCTCTCCCGCATTGCGCATCTTGGCCAGCATCGCACCGGTCACCGCCGCCTCTATGTCGGCGTCGTCGAACACCACGAACGGAGCGTTGCCGCCCAGCTCCATGCTGGTCCGCATTATCCGGCTACCCGCCTTGGCCATCAGCAACTGCCCGACTTCGGTGGAGCCGGTGAAGGACAGCTTCCTGACCCTCGGATCATCGAGGATGGCATCCACCACCCCGGACGAACCGCGGGCGGTCACCACGTTCACCACGCCGGGTGGAAGGCCCGCTTCGGTGAGGATGTCTGCCACCGCCAGGGCGGAGAGGGGAGTATCGGAAGCGGGCTTGAGGATGGCGGTGCATCCGGCCGCCAGGGCGGGACCCAGCTTGCGGGTGGCCATGGCCGACGGGAAGTTCCACGGGGTCACCATCAGGGAAATCCCGACCGGTTCTGGGATCACCACGATCCGCTTGTCACCCCGGGGAGCCGTCCGGAACTCCCCCATGATGCGCACTGCTTCCTCGGAGAACCAACGGAAGAACTCGGCTCCGTAGCCCACCTCGCCGATCGCATCGGTGTAGGTCTTGCCGTTCTCCAGAATGATCAGCTCGGCGAGCTGTTCCCGACGCTCCATCATGATCTCGTACGCCCGGCGCAGGATGTCGCTCCGTTGCCGGGGCGCGGTAGCTGCCCAGCCCGCCGCGGCTTCCCACGCAGCGTCCACGGCCGACATCCCCTGCTCCAGACCGGCCGTGGAAACGGTGGCCAGCAGCTGCTCGGTGGCCGGATCGATCACATCCAGCTCGCTCTCGCCGGCGGCCCACTCCCCACCGATATGGAGGCCGGCGGTAGACCCTCGCAGTAGATCGTCCACTATCGTCATTAGTTCCTCCTCAAGCGTCCCAGCACCGGAACTGAACCTGGCGCGCCAACTGGAAACCGGAGGATACCTTGCCTTCCGGACCCGCCGGCCGCCGTACGAGCCCACTGAGCCCAGCCAGTGGAACGTAGTTCGACCCTTCGGTCAGGTAGCGATTCCCAGTGTTCCGACCAGGTCGGTCGCCAGCGACTCCGCCCGACGGCTGAAGTCCCCCTCGATCGTCGACAGGTCGGCCCCTTCCGGCACCGGTGCCCGGGCATCCACATAGATCTTGAGTTTCGGTTCGGTGCCGCTGGGTCGCACCAGCAGCCGGGTCCCGTCAGCGAGGTCCAGCCGGATCAGGGAAGCAGCGCCGAGCCATCGGGGCCGGTCCTCCGCTCCCTTCCGGTAGTCGACCAGCCGGATTACCGGTATCCCTCCGAGTTCGCCTGGCGGGACCTCCGCCAGATCCAGCATGGCCCGAGCCATGGCCGCCCGGCCGGCCGAACCGGGCCGGCGGATGCTCCTCTGCACGGACACCCATAGGCCGTAGCGGCGGTAGAGGTCGGCCAGGCGATCCAGCAAGCTCTGGCCCTGGCGTCGGCACTCTGCAACCAGATCGGCCATCATCAGCGCCGCCGACACCCCGTCCTTGTCACGCACGGCACCGCCGACCGCGTAACCGATTGCCTCCTCGTAGCCGAACGCGAAGGTCGCCTCCCCTGACACCTCGACATCGAGCGCCGCGGTGGCTATCCATTTGAAGCCCGTGAGGGTGGTCTCGAAGCGTGCTCCATAGGCGTCCGCCACCGATCCGACCATCGGCGAGCTGACGATCGAGGTGACGATGAGCGGCCTGATGTCACCGGGCCAGTGGGCTAGGACGTAGTCGGCCAGCAGCACCCCGATCTGGTTGCCGGTGAGCGACACCCAACCCTGGGGACCGGGCAGGGCCACCCCTAGGCGGTCGGCATCCGGGTCGTTGGCCAGAACCAGATCGGCATCGACCCGTCTCGCCAGGCTGAGTGACAGATCCAGCGCGCCGGGTTCCTCCGGGTTCGGAAACCTCACGGTCGGGAAGTGCCCGTCCGGCGCCTCCTGCTCGGGGACCGGGTGGACATCCCGGTGGCCAGCCTCGGCCAGCACCTCGCGAACGTAGGGCCAGCCCACCCCGTGCAGAGGTGTGTAGACGATGCGCAGACCGGGATGGGCGTCGGTCCAGTGTCGAAGACTGGCGACGGTCCTCCGGTACTCCTCCAGCATTTGCGGGCCGATCGGGGAAACCCGAGCTCGCGCCTCGGAAGAGTGATCGTCGATCCGGGGTACTTCGATGGCGGGACCTACCCGGTCGATAGCTGCCGCGATAGCTGAGTCGACGGGTGGGATGATCTGGGACCCGCCGGCATCGTATACCTTGTACCCGTTGTCCTCGGGCGGATTGTGCGAGGCGGTGATCATCACGCCGGCGCATGCCCCCAGTGCCCGGACCGCGTAGGCGACCAGTGGGGTGGGCACCGGCGGTGCCCAGTAACGCACCCGTAATCCCGCCGCGGCCAGCACAGCCATGGTGTCCCGCATGAAGCAGTCGCTGGAAAGGCGCGCATCCCGTCCCACGACCACCGGTCCCGGCGGCGGGCCACCGTAACGCTCCAGCAGGTAGTCGGCCAGTCCTCGGGTGGTTCGGATCACGGCAGCCCGGTTCATGCGGTTGGATCCGGCTCCCACCGCCCCACGGATACCGGCGGTCCCGAACGTGAGAGAGCCATCCATGCGCTCGGCCAGCTCCTCCGTGGCTCGGGCCTCGATCAGCGCGCTCAACTCCGCCCTGGTGGCTGGATCGGGATCGGCCTGGACCCAGGCGCGGGCCCGCCGGAGAAGCTGGTCCATGGTCCCGCAACCATAATCGGCTGCATGCTTGAGCGGCCCGGACTGACCCGGGCCGCTCGAGTGTGTTGAAATCCGCCGACCGCCCGCCTAGCTGGGCCGGCTCCAGATGGCACACACGATGTAGTGATGCGGGTGGCGCCGGACTCGCTGGCCCAGGTACCCCCAATCCGACACGCCGGGCTGGCGACACTCCCCTCTCCACGTGACGCTCAGAGTCACGGGATACCCATCCGGATAACCGCTTCGCGCCGACGACCGGAGGTAGACCGCGGGCTCGCCACCGACGGTCACCCTCGAAGGCGACCTCAGGTACCTGGCGTTGCGGTAATCGGATGCGTAGCGGCGGTAGGTCCGGTTGCCCAGCCCGATGCCGTCCTGGGTGCCCAGGTCGGTGAACGACCAGGACAGCCGATTGGTCCACATCCTCACATACACCTGAGCTCCGTCTACTCGCATGTTGAACCCGGCCTGGTTGACATGCGGGTAACCGGCCCTCATGGGGATCCTCACATATCCGTTGGCAGGCGGCTCCAATCCGAGATCCGGATCCGGTAGGGCATACACCATGTCCAGGAAAGCCTCGTAGACTTCGAGCTGCTCGCAAGCCAGCGGCTGCGGCACCGCGGTCGTAGTGGGCCCGACGGTGGGCGCCGGTCCAGGGGTCGGTGGGGGCTCCTGTGTGGTCGGCGTTCCGGTGGTGGGCGGGCAGTCTTCGGGCGGATGCGCATTGTCGTCGCCCTCACAGTGATCGTGGGGCACCGTCACCCAAGTGCCGCAGTTGCCCGGACTGGTGTCGACCGGAAGGCTCGGATCGCCCTCGCACACCGGATAGGTGGGACCGGTCCGGTCCTCGTGCTGGCCCAGGTAGGTGTACTTCACCTCCTTCCCATCGCCGTGAGGAGCGTGGCCGCCCGCTTGACCGATGTTGCAGCTGTTGATCCGGCTTGGATCAGGTGGGCTGATCTCCGCTCCGCATGGCTTCCAGGTGGGACCTACCTCCTGCCATCTGACGCACTCTGCTTCACCCTCTCCCGGAATATGCACCTGCTCGGCGCACACGTGCTTCATCCAGTAGTTCCAATGACGTTCCCAGTCCCATGTGGTGACGGTGACACCGGGGTTCCAGGAAGACACGGGTGGGTCGGCACTACCCGGAGCAGTTGCCCATGAGATCGCCAGGATCAGCAGACCTACTACGGCTAGCCACGCGGCTGGCTCAGTAGCCTGCTTCCGTATCCGGATTGGGGTTCTCTTGTCGTTAGTGCGCATGTGTAAAAAGTCCTCTATCTCGTCGGGAAACTCCAGTTCGTTCACTCCAGGATCCGGATCGGGCGGACAGCTCGCGTCGGTGAACGTCTCGAGGAGATAACGGATACGACTGCAGTACGATCTCCCGTAGGAGACCTTCCACTGCCGATCTACCTGTACCAGGGTGTCGGTACCCCAAGAAGTACGGTCGAGGTCCGGATGGTCGAAAGCGAAGTCGACGGCGATGACCGCCCGGTCGTAGTGGGGTCACCCGTGCCACCGGATGTTGCTGGTAAGCACTGTCCAATCCCCCCTTGTGTCAGTCTGGAACAGACCGGCCTCGTATTTGCGGCCGTACTCATCGAGGGCAGCAAATACCTCGCCGAGAATGTGGCCGTTGCGGATGGCGGAGCGACGCTGTTCATCGGTACCGGTCCACGCCCATCGCATGGCCTGCTTTACCCCTTCCAAGCTGCACGGGTCCTCGACGGGGTGGCCGTCCCACACCCACAGTTCCTCAACAGGCGCGCACAGGATCGGTTCCTCGGGATCCTCAGTGATCACCGCTGAGGCGGAAGCAACGGTCGTCGGTGGCGCAACAGTCGAAACCAAAGTGGTCGTGGTGGTCGTAGGAGGCACGGTCGTCGGTGGCGCAACAGTCGAAACCAAAGTGGTCGTAGTGGTCATAGGAGACACGGTCGTCTCGGGTGCCGGGGGTGGGAGGGAGCTGGTACCAGCCACGGCAGGCTCTGGATCAGCAGGCTGGCTGGTGACCGCATCCCCGTCCAGCCGATCCCCGTTACGCACGGTCTCGGAGACGCTCACTAACCCCGACGGGCTGCCTGGAGGGTCCGCATAAGGCATCCGGAACCGGGTGTCGGAGGGTGACGGCAGCAGACTCGTGGCGGAGCCGGCGACGGCGGTGGTGGCCGACGTGCCGGTTGCTTCCGCCGACCCGTCCCCGTCCTCCGCAGGCCACAGGATCCGGGAAGCTGCCAGAACCGTTACGACACCGACCAGCAGGACGATTATCAGGACCTTTTCGACTGGGCTTGGCATGGTGCACCTCGCAGAAGTAGCTAACGCTTAATAGCTGTTAGCACGCTATAACTAGATACAGATGATGGCACCATAGATCAGCAAGCTTTTATCTCACTCTTGATGGAATATGGATATATCCGACTGCCATCGCCGCTGAGGTCCGGCAGCAGGGGGCCGTCCAGGTCCGGTGTCGAAGGAGGACCTTGCGAGAACGTTGACCGGCGACGAACCGGCGTGCGAGATCGTCGCGGTCAGCGAGCGGGACGGCGCCGCCGGCGTACGAAACGGGCCGGTGAGAGAGGTTCGACGTCGAGGTCGGTGGGCAGCCCGCACAGCATCTGAGCCACCAGCCGGCCGGTGACCGGCCCGAGGGACAGCCCTATCTTGCCGTGACCGGTTGCGTGGGTAACGTTGCTCCAGCGACGGGCGGGACCGACGATCGGGATGCCGTCCGGCGTGACGGGCCGGACGCCTGCCCAGCGTTCCAGCACGGTCAGTTCCGGATCGAGGTCGATCCTGGCCCGGACGTTGGCCTCAACCTGTGACAGGCGAGCGAGGGACGGCACCGTGTCGAGCCGGCCCAGCTCCAGCCAGCCGCTCATCCGCAGCCGGTCCCCCATCGGGTTGACCGCGACCCATCGGTCACCCACCAGGATGTTCCGCTGGGGACTTCGATTGGGCTTGGCCACCGTCATGCTGTAGCCTTTGCCGGCCTGGACCGGAAGCGACTCGCCGATCAGCCTGGCCACCCCGGGCGTCCAGGCACCGGCCGCCACCACCACCTGATCCACTCCGAGATCGCCTCGGGAGGTGATCAGCCTCTCGGCCGCGGTTCCCGACGTCTCGAAACCGAGCAGCTCGGTGCCGGCCACCATCCTGACTCCGCGCCTCGCAAGCACAGAGGCGAGGGAGGACATGAAGGTGGCGGGATCCATACCACTGTCGTCCTCGCAGAGGAATCCTCCGATGACGGTGTCGTTGAGGGCGGGTTCGATCTCCCGGATCTCGTGGGCATCGAACCACTGGGTCTTCACCCCGTGTTGCTGCATCTCGGCCACCTCATGCCGAGCAGCGGCCATGACTCGGGCGTCGCCGTAGACGTGGAGCAGCCCGTCCGGCCGGAAATCACACTCGATTCCCTCGCGGGTTATCAACTCCACGGTCAGCTCGGCGCTCAGGAACCCGAGGGCAGCCAGCGTCACCGCCCCGCGCTCCGCGGCCCTCCGTGTACAGCTGCGGACGAACCTCAGGATCCATTGGAGGTAATCAGGATCGAGCGTGGGCCGGGCGGTGACCGGACCGGTGCGGCGGATCAGTCCCTTGATCACTCCGGACATGACCCCCGGAGCCGCCATCGGCACTACATGGCTAGGCGCCAGGAAACCGGCGTTGCCCACGGCGCTGCCACCGGCTACCGAACCCCGGTCGATCACTACCACGTGCCGACCCAGCCGCATCAGCTCGTAGGCGACACACAGACCGATGGCTCCCCCACCGATGACCGCCACGTCCGTGTGGTCCGGAAGCGGGCCGGTGGGAACGGTCACATCTGCAGATTCGGGTGGCAATGCAGGCCTTTCGAATGGGAAGTGGGGCTAGCTGTCCCTCACGATAACGCAGGGCCGGCGCACTCCCGCCCAACCAGACCTTCGCGGAGTGCTCATCATGAAGGGTGCAGGTGGCGGGTGGCGGATCCCTGGACGGCGGTCAGGCCCTCCGGCCGGGGCGCCGGTAGGAAACGAGGTCCGTTCCGGCGAACACCAGTACCAACACGGCAGCTAGGACCAAACCTCTCTGCCAGAACCAGATCGCCGCGCCAACGCCTACGACCGACCCAATGATGCGAGCGTGGAGATCACCGCTCGGACCCAACACCCTGATCAGCACCACTCGCAGCATCTTGGATCCATCCAGCCCTCCGATCGGCAACCAGTTGACCAGCCCCCAGACCACCGAGACCCACACGAAGGCACCTACCAGGAACACTAGATATTCGCCATGGAAGTCGGCGGCGCGCAGATGGACCCGCCAGGGCAGTTCGATGATCAATTCCCCGACTTCCCCCATCCCTCCCAGCCTGGCGAACAGAAAGAGGCCCATCCCGGCGAACAGGCCTACCCCTGAGCCGGCTGCCGCCACGACGAAGTGTTTCCAAGGGGGGAGCGGATGGTTGCCCTCCCTCCAGATGGTGGCGCCACCCAGGGCATGGATGGTGATCCCCTCCACCTGGGCCCCCAGTCGGCGGACGGTGGCCGCATGTCCCAGCTCGTGCAGGATGACCGAGACGAAAATTGCCGCGGCCCAGAGAGCGATTCCCGCGATGCTCAGCCCCGAGTCGATGACGAGCAGAAGGATCAGCAGGAAGGTGAAGTGGATCCCGACCGGGAATCCGAACAGCCTGAAACGAAGCACCGGAGCAGGTTAGCGAGCGTAGGCCGGACCGGATTGGATCCCTTCGCCGATCAGGACTCCAGCTGCTCAACCGCCCGGTTCGCCAGCCGTTCCACCGAACGCCCCATCTCCCCCAGGTCGACCCCCGCCAGGTTGGGCATCGATCCATCGAGATAGCGCGTGAGAACCCCTTCGAGAATGGCGGCCAGGCGCCACCACTGGAAAGCCTGGTAATAGCCCAGCGCAGACACGTCAGCACCACTGAGGCGGGCGTAGCGGTCCACCATTTCCTGGCGGCTCGGGAAGCCACCGTTCTGGATGGCCGAGGACCGCCACAGCATCCGTTCATCGGGAGCTATCCAGTCGTTGGCGAGATACCCGAGGTCGGCCAGCGGATCACCCAGGGTGCAGAGTTCCCAATCCACCACTGCCCGGACCTGCCCTCCGCCCACGATCAGATTGCCCAGCCGGTAGTCACCGTGGACCACGCAAGTTCGTACCTGCGGAGGAATCCGGGCCTCCAGCAGGACTGGGGCCGCCTCCAGCGCCGCCAGCTGCCGCTTCGATCCCGCCAGCTGGCGCGACCAGCCGTACAGCTGGCGCTTCAGGTAACCATCGGGGCGGCCCAGACTTCCAAGTCCTATCTCGTGGGGTTCCAGCGCGTGCAGGCTCGCGAGACCCTCGACCACCGACCGCGCCACCGCGTTGCGTTCGGCCTCCGGTATCGAGGCGCCCGACTCTCGATCATGGAGGACCACGCCTTCGACGAAACGCATTACGTAGAAGGGCACGCCGTTCACTTCCGGGTCGGTGCAGAGGCCCAGCAACTTCGGCACCGGCACACCCGTGTCCTGTAGCGCGGAGATCACCCGGTATTCCCTGACCATGTCATGGGCGCTGGCTACGACCTGGCTGAGTGGCGGCCTTCGCAGCGCGAAGCTGGTTCCTGCCCCGTCTCTCACCCGGTAGGTGAGGTTGGAGTTGCCACCCGGAATGGGCTGGAAGGTGAAGGGAGGCTCGGCTTCCTCGATGTGGGCGACCATCCAGGCGGTCACCTGCTGATCCTCGATTTCTGCTACCGGCACTGCCCAGCTCCTTCTGGCTTCCGGCGACCCGCCCCGCTCGATCCCGCGAGGTCTAAGCAGATCTCCGGGCGGTCCGGGTCGTCCCCGGCCCCTGCACCCTGATCGGTCCCCGGTCGAACCTTCGTACGAAGAACTGCACCAACGGCCCGATCAGGACGGCGAACACCACCGTTCCGATGCCGACCACCCCTCCCAGTAACCATCCGGCCACCAGCACCGTTCCCTCGATGAGGAACCTGGCCAGGCGGATGGACAACCCCCTGGCGGCTAGGCCCATCATCACCCCGTCCCTCGGACCAGGCCCGAGGCGGGCCCCGATGTAGAGGCCGGATCCGAAACCGATCAACCCGATCGACCCCAGCAGGTACGCCCAACGCACCACCAACAGTTCGCTCTCGCCCACCACCCGCAACGTCAGGTCGATGATGATGCCCACCAGGATGGCATTGAGCAGGGTCCCTGCGCCCGGGCGTTGCCGCAGCGGGATCCAGGCCAGCAGGACCAGGCCACTCACCAGGATGGTTACCGCTCCGATCGAGAGCGGGAGGTGAGAGGCCACGCCCTGGTGGAAGGCGTCCCAGGGCGACAGCCCCAGACCGGCCCGGAGCTTGAGTCCGATCCCGACCCCGAACAGCAGGATCCCGGACAGGAGACCGGGTATCCGAGCCAGGACTGCGCGGGCGTACGGGGAGCGCAAGATGTCACCCATCCTGACGATCCGCACCTGTTAGCCTCCCGAGTGAATCCCGCCCTTACGCTACCGGTACCGGTAGATTGTGTATCGGCATGGCCCGCAGGGCATAATGGGCACCCAGGAGCCGAAGGAGTCGAGGGAGATGGCCGACTACAAGATGATGGTCTGGATCGACCAGGACCTATGCACCGGCGATGGAATATGCGAAGAGATCGCACCGGATGTATTCGAAGGTCGCGATGACGGACTGTGGGTGGTCAAGGAAGAGTCCCGCTACTTCGGCTCGACCATGGTGTTCGACGATGGAGGGGGAAACGGTCACGGACCAGAAGGTTCGAGGGGGGTGGCCAGAGTTCCCGACAGCCTGATCGAAGACGTTATCGAGTCGGCAGAAGAGTGCCCGGGCGAGTGCATCATGATCGAGCCCTACAACCCCGCCCTGGTGGCTGAGGGACGCTAGCCGACCGCTCTCCCGCCCTAACGGTTCACCACCGTCCGACCCAAAGCAAGGTGGTGGAGCTGAGGGGATTTGAACCCCTGGCCCCCTCGTTGCGAACGAGGTGCTCTGCCTGACTGAGCTACAGCCCCGAGATGCATAGTGTAATGCCTCGCTGGACTACCGGCTTGCCCTCATTTCCTCCCATCGCTCGGCTCCGCTACTGGATAGCCCATCACTTTGCGCATCCTGTTACCGAGGTCTGCCCACGCCTGGGTCACTGCGTCCGGTTGGGTCTTGGCCGAAGAGTGGGAAGTGTGGGGGTAGTACTTGGGGCGTGAACACCGAAGAGGTCAAACACTGAGGCAATCCCGTCGAGCACCGTCGGCACGTACAACTTCGACGAAGCACAGCTGATTTCGCAGCGTTCGGTACCTTTCACAGCTGCCATACGTCGTCTCCCTAGGTTGTTCACCCGTGTGTGTAGTCCTGTTGTACTACACACAGTACCTACAATGACTTCTCTGAAACCAAACGTTTCGCTACGTCATCTTGCTCGTTCGAGGTCGCGGCGTAGGCGGTCGGCTACCAGGGTCGACGTGAGGTCGGCCCGACTTCGCTCGGTCAGGCTGCGGGCCACATCTGTGGTGCGCCTCAGGCCTCGGGTCACGGCGTCCGGGTAATCCAGCGATGCCAGCAGATCCACTATCTCGTCCATGACCGCCAGCAACCGCTCCGCCTCGGGCAGATCCTCCCGCCTGAGCCGGTCGAGCAGGCGGCGCCGGAGCTCCCCTACCGCCTCGCCCAGCCCGTTCAGATAGGGGACCATGGTCATCCCCAGGTCTGCAGCGGTGGGAAGCTCGGCCCCGCTCGCCAGTGCCAGAAACAGGCAGGCCTCGGCGTACTCCTTGGCGGCATCGTCGAGGATCCCGATGTTGATGCCGTGCTGACCGGCCAGCGCGGCGGTCGACTGGTCGAGCAGCATCCGGGCGTCCTCCAGCAAGGTGGCCGCCTCGACCGTCTCATCGCGGTGCCCGGCCCGGATGGCCTTGGCGGAGCAACGAATGATCCTGCGGCCGTTGGCAATGGCGATCTCCCGAGCGGCGTGTTTGGGATCCAGCTCGGAGCGCGCGGCAGCCTCGATCGGGCTGAGATCGGGTACGGTCACCGGCTCGATCGGATCAACGCGATCCATTACATCTAACGCCGCCCAGGATCACCCGGATGCCAGGGGTATAGGCACGACTGCCGATCGCCCATCTTCGGAATCCACCACTCGTTTCGCCACGGCCTGTCAGGCTAGACAGCCCCAAGGGACACGGCGAGGACTGACCTCCGAGCAAGACAGTGACCTAGGGCGGAGTGCGCCCACGGACCTTGCATTGGATCCGCACATGCCCGGGGGGAACGTGCGGATCCTATGCGTCGAAGGCCGACTAGGAAGCCAGGCCGAATGTTCCGCCCCGATGAGTCGGTAACTAGAGCACAGATAGCTACCTTCTGCCGCCTCACGTATCACCGCCTCCGGGACTACCGCCTCCCGGCGACGGCGCTGGTGCTGTAGGTGTCGCGACACCACTTCTGACCCAGGGGCCGTTACCGACCCGGTGAGCGCACGAACCCTCTCCTGATAGACCTCACCATTGCTGAGACCGCTGATCGTGTGCGTACGAGTGGGGAAAACCAACAAACCGCCTTGCGTACGGGACGATTCCGACCACACGCGCCCATGGTGTGTAATCCATCAGTTTCGGTAGTAGGGCTAGAGTTGGCGGGCCGTGAGCCGGAGCGAAATCCTGTGCCGCTTTTGGAGAGAACGACCAGGGCCGAGTCACCCTCTCGATCCGATTATCCGACCCGGTATACCCGAGGCCTCTCGCGAGCGGCACTAGGCATGGCAACCGGGGGTGTGGGCGCCTCCCGCGCTTTCACGATGTTCCGCAAGGTCACCAGGTAGGTGATCAGCAGAGCGTCCACCGCCACATGTAGAGCGAAAGACCACACACCCACCCATAGGATGGCCACTAGGAGAGTGACGATCGCGCTCCCCGCCAGAACGGCCACCACCCGGCGGCGGCGGGCCAGAACCACATCCCGATCCAAGCGTTGCTGCACCATGGTCACGGTGGGCGGCGGACCACCTGGGTTAGAACCGGTTATGGGCGTTACGGTCGCCGCCGGTTCGTCCGCTAACGGCCTCACCAGAGGGCGCGGGGACGGACGCGACCTGCGCCTCTCTGCCCACAGCGGCGGGAGGAGAAAGATCGCCCAGATACCTGCGAGTATCAGAAAGACCGCTAACGCCATCGTCGGGACTCACCACTCTTTTCGCGACCTGCCTAGCCAGCCTATCCAGTTCAGAGACCATTTCAAGGTCTTTCGCAGCCTTGCAAGCGGATCAATCGCCACGCCAACGAGGTCACCGGCGGTTCGCTGACCTGCATTTCGGTGACCCGAACGGCTTACCTTTGCCCATTCACCACCAGCCGTGGCCCGAGTATTTCCTCCATCGCGCCCTGCCGGAGACGCCGAGGATGGCTTACGCTATGGCGGCGGTTGTGACCTTTAGCCTGAGTTGGCCGACCACGATCCTGACCGGCCGCCCGACTTGCGCAACAGACGGACGCCTTCGATAGACACTCCGCGTTCCACTGCCTTGACCATGTCGTATAGGGTGAGCGCAGCGATGGAGGCCGCGGTCATCGCCTCCATCTCGGCACCGGTCCGGTCCGAGGTGCGAACCGTAGTTCTGATGTGTGCGCCGGATGCTTGGCGCCCCACGTCGACCGTCACATCGGCCAGGCGTAAGGGATGGCAGAGCGGTATCAGCTCGGAAGTCTTCTTGGCGGCCATGATCCCCGCCAGGCGAGCAGTGCCGATCGCGTCACCCTTGGGAAGCCGGCCGTCGAACAGCAGGTCGAGGGTGGCCTCGGATGCGACCAGTCGTGCCTCAGCGGCAGCTCTCCGATCCGTGATGGGCTTGTCACCGACATCGACCATCCGGGCCCTGCCCCGATCGTCGATATGGGTCAAGCCATCACCCACCGAGCACGTCCTGGACCGAACGGGTTTCGAGCGCGTGGAAAAGCTCGATCGTCACCGGATCTCCCACCTCCACGTATCCGGTGCCCACCGGTATCACCGCAAAGGCGTCCGCCCGAGCCATCGAGGAGAGCACGTTGGACATCTGCGCTCCGCTGCTCCGCACGTGTGTCACCCCGTCCCGCGTCTCGGCGATCACCCTGGTGAAGACCACTTTGGCGGGATCTGTCCGCCATCGCTCGGCGGCGATCGCCTGGGCGGTGGGGCGAAAGACCGCCTGGCAACCCATCATGTGCAATAACGCGGGGCGGGCAAACTGCTCGAAGGCCACCATCACCGAAACTGGATTGCCCGGAAGGCCCAGCAGCGGGGTCCCGTCGACGTGGCCGAAGGCGAACGGCTTGGCCGGCTGTATGGCAACCTGCCAGAAGTCGACGGTGCCCAACTCGGCCAGTACGGCCTTGACCAGGTCGTACTCGCCTTTCGACACCCCGCCCGAGGTGAGCAGCATGTCGGTCTCCTCGGCACCCCGCGCCAGGGCTTGCCGGAGGGCGGCGGCATCGTCGCCCACGATGCCCAGATCCACCACCTGTGCCCCTAGGAGCTCCAGCAATCCGATCAGGAGTGGCCGGTTGGTGTCCCGGATCTGGCCAGGTCCGAGGCGCTGGGTGTCGGGCGGCAGAACCTCGTCGCCGGTCGAGAGCACCGCCACTCTCGGGCGGCGCCGGACCGAGGGGGTTACGCCCAGGGAGGCCAGCACCGCAATGTGTAGGGGACTCAGGCGCTCGCCCACCTCGAAGACAGGCTGACCCGTCACCAGATCACCGCCCGCAGGCCGGACCGCCGTACCCAGGGCCGTGGCTGCCAGGATCCTCACTCCGTCAGGCAGAGGTTCGGTGTCCTCCACCTTCACGACCGTGTCGGCCCCGGGGGGCATGGGGGCACCGGTCATGATCTTGATCGCGGCACCCTGCGTCACCGCGCCTCGCGCCACGTGGCCGGCCGGCACATCCTCGAGCAACCGCAGCGTCACCGGCGCAGAAATGACATCCTCCCCCTTGACCGCATATCCGTCCATGGCCGAGTTGGTGAATGGGGGAACATCGTGCGGAGCCCGGACCGGCTTGGCCAGGCCGAGACCCATGGCTTCGGCGAGCGGGACGTCGGTAACCGGTAGCGGGCGTACCGAGTTCAATACATCTCTCTGGGCATCGGCAAGGGGGCGCATGTCTACTCCTCTTCACTCCTCAAGCAGTTCGGCCATGATCGCTCTCAAGCTATCACCGTATTCCGGAGTGGCAGCCGCCAGGACGGCGTTGGCGCGCAGGAAGCCTATGGGATTGCCGATGTCGAGGATCTGGGTGTCGGTTACGTAGCCGAAGCAACTGCCTCGTCGAGCCAGGGCGTCGATCGCGTCGGTCAGCTGCACCTCCCCGCCGTACCCGGGTTCGACCCGTTCCAGCTCCTCGAACACGTCGGGGCTGAACAGGTAGCGGCCCTGGATGCACAGGCGGGATGGCGCGGCAGCAACCGTCGGCTTCTCCACGGCCCCCGCAACCCGAATGACCCTCTCCTCGACCTGCGGTCCGATCGCTATCACACCCTTGGACGGCAGTATCTCAAGGGGCAGGCGGCGTACGCAAATCACCGAACTCCCCGGTCCTGAGGCCCCGGCCAGCTGGTCGAGAATTGAGTCTCCCGGCCGGATCAAATCGTCGGCTGTGAGCACGAAGAACGGCCGCTTCCCCACCGCCACCCGGCTGGTCAGAACCGCGTCGCCCAGACCTCTGGCCTCGGGCTGGACGACCGACCGAACGGTGGCCCCCCGCGTGTCGGGCAAGTCGGCAAAGTGCCGCTCGATCATCCCGCCGGTGTCCGGATCGACTACCACGATCACCTCGGTGACCCCGGACCTCACCGCCTCCTCCACCACCCATTGGATGCTGGGGCGGTCCACCACCGTGAGTAACGCTTTGGGAACCGCGTTGGTAGCCGGACGCATCCGGGTGCCCCGTCCCGCCGCGGGGATGACCGCAACCTCGACCGTCATGGAGTCAGATGGAGACTCGCGTCATCCGCATCATCCGCATCACTGGATGAGCCGGTATTCAGCACCCGACCGAAGCCTCAGCAGATTCGACCGGTGACGGAGGACGATGAGCAACATGGTGACGCCGAACCAGCCAGCCGTCCATCCTTCCATGCCGACCATCAACGAGGCAGGCAAGGAGACCAGGACAGCCGCCAGCGACCCGACCGCTGAGATACGGGTTGCGGCCAATCCGACCACGAACACCGCCATCATGGCGAGCATCAAGGGAGGGGAAAGCGCCAAGGCCACGCCCCCCGCGGTGGCTACCCCCTTCCCGCCCCGGAATCGCTGGAAGGCCGGATAGCAATGACCGGCAACCGCGCATAGCCCAACCAGGGCAGCCTCCTCGGAGGTCCAGAGCAGCAACCCGGCCAGAGCTGGGAGGAATCCCTTCAACAGATCGGCGGCCGCGACTACCGATGTCGGTCCCCGGCCGATGCTGCGAGCCACATTGGAAGCACCCGGATTGCCGCTGCCTACCCTGCGGATGTCGACGCCCCGCGACGCGGCCACCACCGAGGCCATATTGATGCTTCCCACCAGGTAGGCGCTGAGGCACAGAACCGCGATTCCGCTGAACATGATGGGTGATTCTATCCGAGCTCTGGTATGGTCAAATCGGCGCGCCCGCCGCCGGGCCGTTTCGATCCCACCGGAGAAATTCCATGCCCACCTACGTTTACGAGTGCCGAGAGTGCGGACACCGGTTCGAGATCTTCCAAAGTTTCTCGGCCGAGGCGCTCCAGACCTGCCCCGAGTGCCAGCAGGTCACGCTCCGCAAGGTGCTCTTCCCCGCCGGGGTGGTGTTCAAGGGCTCAGGATTCTATGTCAACGACTCCCGCGGACCTCGCCCCAAGCCATCCAGCCCCAAAGCGGATGCCAATGCCAAGGACAGCACCAAGAAGGGGGACGCCAAGTCCTCCACCGCTTCCAACGGCTCAGCTAGCAAGGAAACCAAGAGGAAAAAGAAGCCGGCCAAGTCCGGTTCGGCATGACCGCCGGGAGCCCGCACGGCTCCCCACCCACCGCCCTGGCAAGCCTGGTAGCCGGCCTCGCTGCTTCCGCGGACCTACGGTTTCGCCTCCCGTGCCGCCGGTGCATCGACGATGCGTGAGGTGATAGGGATCATCCTGGCCGGGGGAGCATCCACCCGGATGGGTACTGACAAGGCTCTTTTCGAGATCCAGGGACGGCCGATGGTGCAATGGGTTGCCGATGCCATGGTCTCCTTCGACCAGGTGGTGGTGGCAGGGCGCCGGGGTGGCCTGGTCGGTCTCGAAACCATCCCCGACCTGCACCGGCCTGCCAGGGGGCCGCTGAGCGGCTTGCAGACCGCCCTGACCGTCTTTCGATCGCCGCTGGTGGTGGTAGCGGTCGACCAACCTCTGGTACGACCGGAAACCCTCGCCCACCTGGCGGAGCGGGCGGCCCGGAACGAGACGGTGATATGCGTGGACGGCCGGCCGCAGGTGACCTGCGCCGCCTATGCCTCCTCCTGCCTGGACGAAGCGAACCGCCAGCTCGGCTCTGGAGGATCCCTTCAGCGGATGTTGGACACCATCCCCTGGACACCGGTGCATCGGTCGGTGTGGTCATCATGGGGTGAGGATGGACGTTCGTGGTTCTCGATGGACACCCCCGGCGCCATCATCGAGGCCGAGCAGCGGTTCAGGCTGAACTTACTGGGATGAGGGAGGCTGACCGCCAGATCCGGTACGGGTCCTGCTAGCCGAGTGGCGTTAGCAGCTCAGCCGCGGTTCCTCGCAGCATCCTCCGGCAGGCTTCCCTTCCCAGCCCCGCTGTGCGGGCCGCCTGCTCGACGTGGGCAATCGGGCTATCGAGGCTCATGGGAAACGGGGCGTCGGTGCCAGCTGCTATCCGACCCGGCCCCACCGTTCGCATCAGATGGGCAACGGCGCGCGGGTCGTGGAGGAGAGTGTCGTAGTAGAACGACTGCAGGATGTCGTCGGGATGCTCCACCGCCCGTTCGAAACCGGGAGCGTGGTGGGAGGCGTGGACGGCCCGGCCCGCCAGATAGGGCAGGGTCCCACCACCATGGGCCAGCAGGATCCTGAGCCTCGGCCAACGGGTGCAAGTCCCGGCGAAGTAGAGTCGCAGCGCGGCCAGGGTGGTCTCGAAGGGGTTGCCGCACACGTTGCCGAGAAAGTGGACCCGCATGCGGTCCGCTCCCATGACCCGGTAGGGATGGACGAAGAGTGGCACGCCCAGAGCTTCAGCGGCCTCCCACAACGGGTCCAGCCCGGCAGCGTCGAGATCGGTCCCTCCTACCTGGGTGGGGATGGCTCCTCCCGCGAACCCCAGCTCCCGCACGCACCGGTCGAGCTCCCGGGCCGCCGACTCGCCATCGACCACCGGTAGGGCGGCTAGCGCTCCGAAGCGGGCGTCCCCGGCGATGTCCGTGGCGCAAGCATCGTTCAGGGCTCGGCACCAGGCCTCCGCCGCGCGCACCCCTAGGTCGTCGCCGGCTATGTCCATCCACGGGGAGAGGACCTGGAAATCGATCCTGCGATCCGCGATCCAGCCGCGCCGTGAATCCAGGTCGGTCAGGAGCGGCGGAACCGGCCGGGACGGACCGGATGGGAAAACCAGCACCCTCGACTCCGGCTGGTAGGCAACCGGCAGCAGACCTTGGGACGCCACCGCCAGCACCGACGGCGCAAGATAATGGGCGTGCAAGTCGATCATCATTGGCCGGAAGGTCAGGCCGCTGAGCGGTCCCGCCAGGCGACCTGCCCGCCGACGATAGTCATGGTGGGCTTCAAATTCGCCAGCTCGTCCGGGGGAAGGGAACGCGGGTCCCGGGGGAAGACAGTGAAGTCGGCCAGGTAACCGGGAGCGATCCGGCCCCTTTCGTGGCTGAGACCGTCGGCTTCGGCCGCCCATCGGGTCATCATCGTCACAGCCTCATCGAAGGTGATCCCCTCTTCCGGTCCCCACACGTTCCCCTCGGTGTCGACCCGAGCCGTGGCAGTGGCGACCGCCGCCATCGGAGAAGCGTCGGCTATCACCGGTGTGTCGGAGCTGTGGACCGGCTTGAGCCCCGCGTTCAGCCAGCTGCGTAGCGGGTAGAGCTGTGCCACCCGGCGCTCGCCCAGGGCGGCCAGGAAATCGGTGGCGCGAAACCTGAGAAACCCCAGCTGCGGTACCGGGATGATCCGAGCCCGTCTCATCATGTGGATGGTGTGGCTCGAGGTGAGGCAGCAGTGTTCGATCCGGTGCGACCGGCCACCCCCGGCCGCCGGGTGAGCGTGGAGCACCCCGGCCACGCTGGCTATCGCGGCGTCGCCGATGGCGTGGATACACATCTGCCAGCCAAGATCCGCCCCCTGGCTCACCCTGGCCTCCAGCCCCGCCAGATCGAGATGCAGGGATCCACAGGTCGAGGAGTCGTCGGCGTAGGGCTCCGACAGCAGGGCAGTGCGCGGCCCAAACGCGCCATCCACGAACATCTTGGCTCCGCCGATCCGGAAGAAGGAGTCACCCACCCCCGGGCGGAGGCCCGCATCCCCCACCGACTCGAGCAGCTCGGCCCGGATCATCGAGGTGAACCGCAGCCGTAGAGCCCGCCGCTCGGAGAGCCGCAAGAACGCGGCTACCTCCTCTCCCCACCGGTGCATGGTCAGGGGGGCGGCGTTGGTCACGTAGGTGAAGCCGTGCGACAGGAAGTAGTCGGTGGCCAGCTCGATGGCCCGCTCGTCCTCGGCTTCGGACCACGGCGGGATGACCGGATCCAGCAAGCTGCGGGCACCGTCGAGCAGCTCCCCGGTGGGTGTGCCATGCTCATCCCTGACGATCTCGCCATCCGGTGGATCGGGGGTATCCGGGCCTATTCCAGCCGCCGCCAGCGCCCGGTGGTTGGCCACCCGGCGGTGAAAGTCGAAGCTGTCCAGCACTACGCAGCGCCCGTCTTCGAGGTCGAGTTCCGAGGCAGTGGGTGCTCGCTGCTCGGCCAGGCGAGCCGGGTCGTAACCCCTCCCCTTGATCCACCGCCCCGGCGGCAATTGCCGGTGCGCCTCCGCCACAAGACCTACGATGTCCGCCACCGACGAGACATCGGAGGGCCAGCAGGGAACCCCCAGGCGCGACCGGCCATAGTTGACCGCATGAACATGGCTGTCCGCCAGTCCAGGAAGGACTACCCCGCCATCAAGATCGACGATCTCCGCCCCGGGTGCCATTTCTCTCCTGACCTCACCGAGATCACCCAGGGCACGTATCCGCTGACCGCCGACGGCGACCGCCCCGATGGGACGGCCGCCGCCAGCCAGAAAAGAGGCGTTGGTCAGGATCCGATCATGTGTCAATCAGCAGTCGGTACTTAGCTCGTTGGCTTCCTCGACCACGGCTTGCTGATCGAAGTCGTTCATCTCTTCGAGAAGGTCGCCGATGACGTACTCGCCCATATCGATGTTCTCGGTGATGACCCCACCCTGGAGGAAGATGTTCACATAGGTGTTCCACCCGGCCGCATCCAGGAATCCGAACACGTAGTTGCCGCCCTCCTGAGGAGCCGTAGTGATCTCGATAACCGCGGCTAGGCCGTCCCGGCCCGCCTGGTCGTCGGTGAACTCCTCGGGGATGTACTCCTTCAGGACACAAATCGTGCCTTCGAGGTTGGTGTAGGCGACCAGCTGGCCCTTGGCCGTGGCCCGGCCCAGACCGATCAGCAGATCCCGGTCGTCCTTGGTTTCCTCGGTCGCCAGCAGTCCCTCCGCCGGAAGGGTGTTCAGCGACGCCGGGGCGATCGAAGTGGTGTCGAGTCCGGCCGCGTTCATCGAGGCGATGTCCGACTTGGCGGACGAGTAGGCATCGATCCGATCGTTGTCGAGGGCCGACTTGACGGTCGGGGCATCGGTTCCGACCTCGATGATCTCCACATCCATGTCCGGATCCAGCCCGGCCTCCACCAGCAGGGCCCTTACGAGAGGCACCTCGCCTCCGGCCAACTCGGAGATCCCGATCCGCTTGCCATCCAACCCTCCGATGCTGGTTATGTCGGACCCGGTGGGTACCACCACATCGAAGACCTCGCCATAGGCGTAGGTGAAGAAAGGGTACAGCCCGGCGCCAGCCTCGATTGCCGGGAGCATCGCTCCGGGAACTCCCATCCCTGCCTCAGCCGAGTTGGCTGCCAGGATCTGGGCGACCTCAGACGATCCCCCGGTGCCCTGCAGGGTCACGTTGAGGCCCTCGTCCTCGTAATAGCCCAGGCCGACCGCTGCCCAGAAGCCGTATCCGAACGAGCTGGTCGTAGACAGGGCAAGGGTCACATCCCTCATTTCCTCGTCCTCTGCACATGCGGCTCCGACCATCCCCAATACGACGGCCAGCACCAGCATGGCTGACCACGGTCGTGACCAGCGAGTGTTTGGTTTCATGTCCTTCCCTCCTTGTCTCGGGCGAGACTGCTTGTCGCGATCCTATCTAAGTGATCTGATCGATATCGGTGTGCCAGAAAATAAGTTTCCTCTCCAGCCACCCGGCCACCAGGAACAGCATCAAACCGATCAGCGCAAGCATCAGCAGATAGGCGAATACATCATCGCTGCGGAACTGGAAAGCGGCGACCTCGATTAGGTGACCGGCGCCCTCGTTAGTAGCCGTCAGCTCCCCCACGATGGCACCGATAAGGGCAAATGTGAGAGCTGCCTTCAGACCGGCGAAGACGGTGGGGAAGGAGCTCGGCAGTCGTAAGTGACGGAAGGTCTGCCATCGGGTGGAGCGCAACGATCGCATCAGCAGGCTGGAGTTCTCGTCGATCAGCGTCAACCCGATGATGGTGTTGATCAGAACCGGGAAGAAACAGATAGTGGCCGCTAGCGCTATCTTGGGGAGGATACCGAAGGCGAACCACGCGATGAACACCGGCGCCAGAGCCACCCTGGGAGTGGATTGGAAGAGGATGATCACCGGATAGAAGGCCCGTCGGAAGGCTGGCATCAGAGCCACCAGGGTTCCTAGTAGGAAGCCACCTCCAGCGCCGAGTACGAAACCGATGGCGGTTTCCTGGAAGGTGACCCAGTAGTGCCACAGAACGAAGGGAGTGGTAATCGCCTGGAAGAACGCCGGGAAGATGTCGGAGGGTCGGGAGAGCACGATGGCCGGCCAGAAACTCGGGTCAAGCCAGCTGAGGAACTCCCAGATGAGGCAGAACCCCAGCACCACCGAACCGGTTGCCAGAACCTGGCGCACGATCCGGCCGGCGCGCTGGGCTTCCCGCAGGGAGGCCAAGCTGGAGGTACTGGCTTCGGCAATCTGTTGTTCGGCAAGCTGTTCGGTAACCATCCAGAAAGCCTCCTTTACCTAGAACAACCCGAGAATCGCGCGTATGTGGTCGACGGTCTCGTTGAAAACCGGTAGCCGCCGCGATCCGGGAACCCTCGGCCTCGGGAGATCAACCCTTACTACATCCAGTATCCGGCCCGGAGTGGTTCCCATCACCGCCACCCGGTCCGATAGGAAGACCGCTTCTCGGATGTTGTGGGTGACGAACACGGTGGTCTTGTTCTCGTGTTCGGTAATCCGGGCCAGCTCGGTGTTCAGATGCTCCCTGGTGAACTCATCGAGCGAACCGAACGGCTCATCCAGCAGCATCAGGTCTGGGTCCGACACCAGCAGCCGGCACAGAGCCACCCGCTGCTGCATACCTCCGGACAGCTCCCTTGGATAGTGCTGCTCGAAGCCTTCGAGGCGAACCAGGTGGACTACCTCCGACACTCGCTCCTGCCCGCCCTTCTCGTACTTTCCTCTGATCTCGAGCGGTAGGGATATGTTCCGGATCACGTTCCGCCAGGGGAAGAGGGTGGAGGTCTGGAACATCAGCCCGATCTCTTCGCGGGGCTCGACGATCCGGGTGCCTCCAAGATAGGCAACTCCCGAAGTGGGAGCCATCAGGCCGGCGACGATCTTCAGGAGGGTCGACTTACCGCATCCGGAGGGTCCCACCAAGGTCAGGAACTCCCCCTTACGCACCTCCAACGACACGTCCTGCAACGCTACCAGCGGATCACCGTTCTTCTCGAACACCTGAGTGATGCGATCGAGCGACAATGACGAGCTACCCGCTCGATAGTGCTTGTCGACCCTGGTAGACACCGTCAAGTACGACCTCCCCGCCTGGTTCCCACGCCGTGCAGGTGATCGTAGACGCGATATTCCCCGGTACGAAAACGCCAGCCCACTGGATAGCTGTCCGAGCCGACCGCCGAAGCCCACTACCCTTGCTCCGTGACAGCAGCCGATGATCGGCCTCCTCTGGACATTATGCGAGCGGTGGAACTTACGGCTGGCACCCTCCGTTTGGTCGAGCGCCCGCTGCCCGCGGTACCGGACGGTTGGGTTCTAGTCAGGGTCGAGGCGGCGGGTGTGTGCGGCACCGAGCTCCACTTGCTGGAGGGATTGCTGGACCCCGGCGGCAGGAACCGGATTCTCGGTCACGAAGTCGCCGGAGTGGTGACCGATCCGGACCTCCGATCGGGATCCGGCGGGCCACGGGCAGCCATATACAACGTGCTCAACTGCGGAGCCTGCCGCTATTGCCGTACCGAGCGGGACCGGCTGTGTGCCCGATCCAAGGGCATGATCGGCTTCACGGTCGACGGAGGCTTCGCTGAATACTTGGCGGTGCCCGAGGCCAACCTCGTTTCCCTACCGGACACTGTGACCTACGAAGCGGGGGCGGTGCTGGCCTGCAGCGGGATGAGCGCCGTGCATGCGGTCCGACTGGCCGCCATCGGCATGGGAGACCTGGTGGTGGTGAACGGAATCGGAGGGGTCGGGTTGATGCTCACCCAGGTGGCCGCCCTGGCCGGCGCCACCGTGCTTGCCGTCGCAGACCGGTCTGACAAGCTGGAGTTAGCAGTCTCGCTTGGCGCCCGGGAAGGGTTGCTGATCGACCATCCGGACGCCTACGAAACTCTCGACCGTTACGCCCGCCGCCTGCTGGGTCGAGCGCCAGAAGTGTTCTTCGAGACGGTGGGAACCGCCGAGACCATGCGAGCAGGATTCCAATGCCTCGCTCCCGGTGGGTCCTTCGTCCAGATCGGATATACCAGCCAGCCCCTGGACATCCATCCGGGCACCCTGATCAGGAACGAGCTCCGCATCCTCACCTCCGCAGCCGGCTCCAAGAGCGATCTAGAGCTGGCCATCCGACTAGCGGATCAGGGCCGGTTGACCCCCGTGCTAGCCAACCGCTTCGAGTTGGACGGACTCCCCGATGCGATCGACTCTCTCCGGGATCGCCGGGTATTAGGCCGCAACGTGATCATCACGCGAACCTGATCACTTGGACAGCCGCATCCGGTCTTCAGTGGTTCCGAAAAGGCCCTCACCACCTTGGGAAGGGTGCTCGGGTTAGGCCTCGATACCGCAGGGCGATGCCAGAGGTGGAACCAACTTCTCGGGGGCGACTCTCCTCCCGCTAGCCGGGCGGGCACAGCCTCATACTTCCTCTGCCAGGCCGTATCTTCGAGTGTTAGCCTCCTTTCGATGGTTGCGAGGTACTAGCTGGCCGATCCGGCCACGCCGATCGACCTGATTAGGGAGGATACCTATGCGTAGAGTCCTGAGGATACTGGCCAGCCTGATGGTGCTGGCCCTATTCGCGACCGCGTGCGGCGGCGATGACGAGCCCGCCGAGACGACCATGGCGGCCACGACCATGGCGCCGGAGACCACCATGGCACCGGCCGGGGACCGTGAGATCACCGTGAGCTACATGCAGTCGGGCACTTACGACTCGGCGGCCAGGGCTCTCGAGCCGACCTTCGAGGCAGACACCGGCGTAGCGGTGGAGATCGTGGCCCAGCCGTTCGAGGTGCTGACCCAGACCTATATCACGGACCTAGCCACCGGAACCGGGCAGTTCGACCTGATTTCCGCCACCAGCTGGATCGCCGATCAGATGGGCCATCTGCTGCCGATCGGTGACTACCCGCTCGAAGAGGACTTCCCAGGCTTCATATCCGAGCTGCTGGAACCCGGCCGCGCCGGCTACAACGAAGACGGGCAGCTGGTAGGAATCCCCTACGCGGTGGACGCCTACGGCCTTTTCTATCGGACGGACCTGTTCGAAGCGGCCGGAGTCAGCGCCCACTGGCACACCTGGGACGAGTTCTACGCCGCTCTCGATGCGGTCGCACCCACCCTCCCGGACGATGTCAGCCCGCTGGTATTCGCCTACGGGGCTACCGAACAGACCCCGGCCATCTGGGTAGCTGCTTACGACGGATTCCTGATCGACTCCGCCGGCCGCTTCGGGGTGGATGACGCCAAGGCGATAGCCGCTCTGGAGGTCCTGCAGAAGTCGGTGGAATATGCACCGGCCGACGCCCTGTCCCTCAGCATCGACGAGGCGAATGCCGTGTTCAACGATGGTAAGGCAGCGGTATTGATCGGCTGGCCGAGCTTCAACCGGTCGGCCGCCAACGAGTCGCCCGAGGTGGGCGGCAAGTGGGCGCTCGGCTCCCTGCCGGGACCGGGCTTCCCCTGGCTCAGCCTTTGGAACGCCTCCATAGCGGCTAGCTCCGACGATCCCGAGGCCACCTACGAGTGGATCAAGGCCTACATCAACCCGGAGTATTCGACCGCCAACATGGTCGAGTACGGCATAGGTTCACCCTTCCTCAGCACCTATACCGACGAGGAGTTGCTGATGGAGCACGGCCACGACTTCCCAACCCAGGCGGAGAACCTGGCCAAGGCGCAGAACCTTCCGTGGAACTTCGACGCCTTCACCATCGCCTTCCGAGCGGTGGGTGAGATGCTCATCGGCAACCTTTCGCCCGCCGACGTGGTGGCCGAGTGGGAACAGCTGTGGGCACCCATCGACCCGCCTCCCGCGGCGGTCGCTGATGCTGCCGCACTGGGAATGGTCGAAGGCGGCTAACCGACCACCC
Source organism: Acidimicrobiia bacterium (assembly GCA_965200835.1). GTDB lineage: Bacteria > Actinomycetota > Acidimicrobiia > Spongiisociales > Spongiisociaceae > JAPPFW01. Next base: position 1,734,693 of record OZ241390.1, on the reverse strand, counting down.
CCGATGACCTTCCAGAACTGGGGTCCGGCCGCCCAACTTCCCCGGCGGCCGGACCCCGCACAGCAGCGAGAGTAGGAGTCGGCGACCGGTGGGGATGAGATGAGTGGTCGCACCGCCACCGACTCTGGAGTGCTGACTGGGAAACGGGCGCATCTGATCAGGGACAGCGCACAGCTGTGGCTGTTCTTCGTTCCGGCCGCTCTGGTGGTGATCACCCAGCTGGTGCTGATCGGGTGGACCGGTCTGCTGTCGGGCCAGGATTGGGTGCTCCGCACCTCCCAGGTAGCGGAAGGCTGGGTGGGCGCTGAGAACTACCGGGCGGTCCTGGCCGATCCCATCTTCCGCCGAGCGGTCCGCAACAGCCTGATCATCACTTCGGTGTCGGTACCGGTTCAATTGGCTCTCGGGGTAGGGCTGGCCTACCTGGTGTTCCCCCTGCGCAGGGCTCGCTGGATACGGACCGGTCTGGTCCTTCCGATGGTGCTTGCGCCGGTGTCGGTGGGCGTCCTCTGGAGGCTGATGTTCAACACCCGGGCGGGTCCGGTGAACGCCTTCATCCTGGGATCCCTGGGGCTGGATGGTCCCATCTGGCTGGGAGACCCGTGGTGGGCACTGGCGGCGGTGATCATCGTCGAGATATGGGAGTGGACCCCGTTCGTGCTGCTGCTGGCCGCGGCGGCGCTGACGGCTGTCCCCCAGGACATCAGGGACTCCGCCGCGGTCGACGGAGCGAGCGCCTGGCAGCGGATCAGGCGGGTGGAGATTCCCATCATGATGCCGGTGCTGCTGATCATCACCCTGTTCAGGACGCTGGAGTCGCTCATCAGCCTCGATGTGATCATCTCGCTGACCCGGGGCGGGCCTGGCTACTCCACTTTCACCCTGCCGTACTACATCTATGACCTGGGCCTGAAGTCCTTCGATCTGGGTCGAGCTTCGGCCGCCTCCTGGCTGTTCATGCTGGTGGCCTTGGTGGTTTCCATCGCACTGGTTCGGGCCCAGAGCCGGGCGACCTCATGATGAAGTTCATAAGCCGACGCCTAGGTCGGGGCTGGCGCGGGCCGGTCCGGGGCTTGGTCATCCTGCTGGCCCTGGCCTGGAGCGTGGGACCGCTGCTGTTCCTAGCGATAACCAGCCTCCGCCCGGCACACGACTTCCTAGACATCCCCCCTCGCCTTATCCCCCAGTCGATGACCCTCGACAACTTCCGGGTGGCGATCGGGGACTTCGATGCATTCTCGGCCGCCCTGAACAGCCTGGAGGTGGCTGGCTCGGTCACGGTGCTCTCGGTGGTGATCGGCGTCCTGGCCGGTTTCGGGCTGAGCCACCTACGGATCCGGCCCCGAGTGGTCGCCACCGTCATCGGGCTGCTGCTGCTGATCAGGTTCTATCCGAGGGTGGCCACCCTGATTCCCTGGTTCCTGAGCGTCCGGCTGTTCGACAAGCTCGACACCACCCTGGCGATCATCCTCGGGCACATCGGCATCACGGTCCCGTTCGCCACCTGGCTGCTCTACACCGTTTTCCGCCAGCTCCCGCCCGAGTTCGACGAGGCGGCCGTGGTGGACGGGGCCAGCCTCTGGCAGCGTCTCACCCGGGTCCACATGCCACTGGCCGCGCCGGGCATCGCTTCGGTGGCCATCCTGACCGCCATCCTGTCGTGGAACGAGTTCCTAGTGGCCACCAGCACCACCCGGTCGGACGCCAAGGTACTGTCGATCACGGTGGCTTCCTTCATAACCGACAAGGGAGTGCTGTGGGGACCGATGGCTGCTATGGCATTGATGATCATGATTCCGGCCGCAGTGTTCGCCCTGTTCGCCCAGCGGCGCCTAGTGGCCGGGCTGTCAGTGGGAGGAGTGAAGGGATGAGTGACACCACCGCCGGATCCGCTCCTTCCTTCCAGACCCTGTGCCGCCGGTGCGGGCAGCAGGTCGATTCCACGGTGCGCCTGTGTCCGGACTGTGGGGTGACCGTCCGGTTCGAATACCCCGAATCGTCCTCCTTGATCGATCGGGAGACCCGTGGCCTGCTGCGGTACCGGAGTGTGCTGCCGGTGCTGGGCGAGGGAGAGGGCGAGCTCGAGGTCGGCGGAACGCCCCTGATCAGGGTCCGGAGCGGACGGCTTCCGGCCCGCCTGTGGGTGAAGGACGAGACCCAGAACCAGACCGGCTCACACAAGGACCGCCAGCTGGCCCTCGCCCTCCACCATGCCCGCCTGAGCGGCTTCACCACCTCCCTGATCGTCTCGGCTGGGAGCACCGGACTGTCCCAGGCCGCGGTGGCGGCCCGGCTCGGAATGCGGAGCCTGGTGATGATGAGCGGCCGTCAGCCTGCTCATCGAACCCGACCACTCGAGCTGTACGGCTCGGGCGTCATCCCGGTCGACATGCCGATCGACGATTTGATCGACTCCGTGGAGGAGTTTGCTCGCCGGCTGGGGCTGTACCACGCCACCACCGGACTCACCTTCAATGCCCACCAGGCGGAAGCCACCAAGACGATCGCCTTCGAGATCTTCGAAGCGCTGGGCAGAGCACCAGAGGCGGTGGTGTTGAGCGCTGGAGGAGGAGGCACCACCCAGGGAATCCATCTGGGCTTCGAGGAGCTACGCCGCCGCGGGATGAGCAGCCATTCGCCGAGGATGATCGCGGCAGTTCCGCGCCTGTGGAACTCGCTGGAAGTGGCCTTCCAGCGGGGAGTGGATCGACAGGAAACCCTGCCGGTCATCGAACCGGGGGGAAGATCAGCCGGTCTGCTGGTGAGGCTGGCCCACTCCCGACCGCCGGATGGGATACGTGCGCTGAGGGCAGTGCGGGCGTCGGGAGGAGCGGTGGTGAGCACCACCGATGAGGAGGCCCTGGAGGGCGCCGGCTGGCTCGCCTCCAGGAGCGGAGTGCTGGTGGAGCCGTCGGGCGGAGCGGCTATGACCGGGATGCGGCGCTGGCTACAGAGTGAACGGGTTGAGGGTGACGTGGTCCTGATCGCCAGCGGATCCGGTTATCGGGAGATGTCGGTCTTCCCGGAGGGTCCGGAGGGTGCGCCCCGATCGGTGCAACCCGGTGAACTGCTGGATCTGATCCGGGCCCGGACGGATCCGCACCTCCCGGCGTGAAACCCGCCAGCCGTCCGGTCCTGGTAACGGGCGCCGGCCTGGGAATCGGGCGAGGGATCGTGGCTCGTCTGATCGCGGATGGGAGGCCGGTGGTCGGGCTAGACATAACCTGGCCGGACCCCGACCCGGCGCTGGCCCGATCGTTGCTGGCTCTGGAAGTCGACGTGTCCAACGAGCGGGCGCTCGATGAGGCGGTGACCCGAGGTGAGGAGACCTTCGGTCCGTTCTATGGCCTGGTCAACAACGCGGCCGTCTCGTTGGGCCACTCCTTGACCGAAACCCCCACCGAGATCTGGAACCGGACCATGGCTGTGAACCTAACGGCCCCGTTCCTGGCCCTCCGGCGGGTGGCCCGATCCATGATCGAGTCGGGAAGAGCCGGGAGGATCGTCAACCTGGCCTCGGTGAACTCCCTGATGGCGGAGCGGGGCACCCCGTCCTACGTGGCCTCGAAAGGAGGCATTGCCGCCCTCACCCGAGCGGCGGCGGTGGATCTCGCTCCGTACGGGATCCTGGTCAATGCCATCGCCCCCGGCCCGATCGCCACCGAGATCACTGGCCCGATGTTCGGGGAGCCGGCCGCAGCCGCCGGGATAACCGCCAACGTGCCGCTAGGACGCCCCGGTGGGGTGGAGGAGATAGCTGGAGTGGTGAGCTTTCTGCTGTCGGACGACGCCTCTTACATGACGGGCGCCACCCTCGTCGTGGACGGTGGCTTCCACGCTTACGCGCGGCTCGACTGAGTTGGAACCCGATGTGATTAGAGGAGGGCGGGCATGCAGCTAGCCGATGATCTGTTCCTGGTAGGCGGGGGCGCGTTCAACGGGTTCGGGCTCTCCACTTCCAGTGACTCTCATGTCTATGCGGTCGATGCCGGCGAAGCGATCCTCCTGGTCGACTGCGGCATGGACGACCGGGGAGGGCTCGACGCCATCTTCACCAACCTGCGCGGGCACGGGCTGGACCCCGGACACATCAGCCACCTGGCCATAACCCACTACCACATCGACCATTGCGGGGGTACGGGATCGCTGCTGGACCGCACCGGTGCCCGGGTGATCGCCAGTGCCGAAACGATTGCGGCTATCCAGGAGGGGGATACCGACCGGACCGGTTTCGCTCTGGCCCAAGCCGGTGGTTTCTATCCCGACCACTACCGTTTCCGAGCCGTGGAGGACCTGGCCGGCATAACAGCCGCCAGGTCGGTGACGGTCGGTAGCAAGCTGGTCACCCCCATCCCGGCCCCCGGTCACTGCGCAGGGCACCAGGTGTATCTGGTGGAAGGATCGGCTGGCCCGCCTGGAGTTCGACGCCCTCCTACCCGGACATGCCGCAATCACCATGGTGGACGGTCCGGCCCATATCGGCCTGGCAGCCGAAGCCTTCCAGACCCTCCTCCTGCCGCCCAACTTCGTCTGATCCCCTCCATCGGACGGCGGTAAACCGGCCTCAATGGGGGTCACCGAATCAGTCAGGAACGACCGCCACTAGGTCGATCTCCACCATGATTCCCATCAGCTCGCTACCGACCGTGGTGCGGACGGGCTTCGGATCTCCGAAGCGCTGTTGGTAGACCCGGTTGAAGGCCGCAAAGTCCCCTAGGTCGGCCAGATGCACCGTTGCCTTGACCGCGTGCTCGAGGCTGGTACCGGCCTCCTCCAGTACCGCGCTGAGGTTGTCGAGCGTCAGCTCGGTCTGCTCCTCGATGGTGTCACCGGCAATCTTGCCGGTCTCCGGGTCGAGCGGGCCCATCCCGGCCGTGAAAACCAGGTTGCCAACCCGGATACCCTGCGAATACGGCCCGGCCGGCGCGGCGGCGCCCGACGTGCGGATCTCTTTTCTCATTTCCATAACCGTCCCCACAGCTGATCTCGATTACCGGTCGTAATGGCTCGGCATCGGGCACCCGGCCGGGTCGCCATGCAACAAGCTCCGCTACAGACTAACCCTCTGCCTATGGACAGGATCGAACGGGGCCGATCGACACTCATAGACCGATGTACCACCCCTGCTAGCCTCCCCTCATCGGCCCGCGGGAGTTCGGCCATGTCCGCCAACCGTAAGTACCCCTCAGGAGATCCAACCGGGGGTGTCGGCGCTCCGACCGTTATATCGTTGACTTGCCTCGGCTGGCCGCAGGAAGCCGCCTTCCGGATGCTCCCGAACAACCTCGCTCCCGAGGTGGCAAAACGGGTAGCTACCGATCATGGGCTTCCCGTACCCATGGTGGGATCCAGCTCCCCATAGTGACCACCCCGCACCGGCGGCGGCGCGGGCGCCGGGCCCGTCTGGCAGACCATGGACCGGCGAACCCCCAGCGGCCCTTCCGACAGCCGCAACTCCCCTGGCAACCGGTACCGGCCATCTCGGACGACCAGCTCGAAGCCATCCACGAAGCCTCCCTGGAAGTGCTGCGTGACATCGGAATGGATATGTTGCACCCCGAGGCCAGGGCGGTGCTCCGCAGGGAGGGAGCGGAGGTGGATCCCAACTCTGAGCGGGTTAGGTTCGATCCCGAGATGGTGCTTGAGCTGGTGGGCCATGCTCCCAGCCAGTTCACTTTGCATGCCCGCAACCCCGCCCACGACATCCATATGGGCGAAAGGTGGGTGTCGTTCGCGGCCGTCGCTAGTCCCCCCAACGTCTCCGGCCTGGGCCAGGGGAGGCGTAGCGGCAACCGGAAGGACTTCCGGCGACTCGTCCGCCTAAGCCAGCATCTCAATTGCGTCCACCTGCACGGCGGATATCCGGTGGAACCGGCCGACCTGCATCCATCCACTCGCCATCTGCATGCCACGCTCGACCTGCTCACCCTCAGCGACAAGGCCATCCATACCTACAGTCTCGGGCGGCAACGGACCCTCGACACGATCGAGATGGCTCGCATCGCTCGGCGTATCGGCCCTGATGACCTCGACACCCAGCCGTCGCTCTACACGATCATCAACACCTCGTCACCGCTGCGGCTCGACGCGCCCATGATCGAAGGAATCCTGGAAATGTCGGCCCGCAACCAGCCGGTGGGCATCACCCCCTTCACCCTGGCGGGAGCCATGGCACCGGTCACGGTGGCCCGAGCTCTGGTCCAGCAGAACGCCGAAGCGCTGGCCGGTATCGTCCTGACCCAGGCCGTGCGGCGTGGGTCGCCCGTCGTATATGGCGGGTTCACCTCCAACGTGGACATGAGGTCGGGCTCGCCGGCCTTCGGAACCCCCGAGTATTGGCAGGCCACCCTGATCGGAGGCCAACTAGCCCGCCGATATGGGCTTCCCTACCGTTCTTCCAACGCCAACGCCTCCAATGCGGTCGATCTCCAAGCCACCTACGAGAGCATGTTCTCTCTGTGGGGGGCGATCATGGGTGGCGCCAACCTAGTGATGCATGCGGCCGGATGGCTGGAAGGCGGGCTGCGTGCGTCGTTCGAGAAGATGGTTCTGGATGCTGAGCTGCTCCAGATGATCTCGGCCGCCTTGGACCCGCCGATCGTGGATACCGACACGCTGGCGGTGGAGGCCATCAACGAGGTCGGCCCGGGCGGTCACTTCTTCGGGACGGCCCACACCCAAGCCCGCTACCGAGACGCTTTCCACACTCCGTTGCTGTCCGACTGGCGTAACTTCGAGAGCTGGGAGCAGGCGGGGAGCCCCGATCCTGCAGAGCGAACCAGGAGCCTGGCTGGAGAGTTTCTGGAGGCGTACGAACCTCCGCCCATGGACCCCGCCGTCCGTGAAGAACTGGAAGACTTCGTGGCTCGCAGAGTCAGCGAAGGGGGCGTCCATACCCACTACTGAGGCCGGGCAACCTGCCCTCCACCAAGTCCCTCCGATCATCCGGCATAGGCCTGGATCGCCAGCAATTGCGGGTCCCCAGCCGCCATCATGTGACCTACCGGCCCGGTGAAGAGCTCATGGTGGACGCTGGTTACTGACTAGGCACTCCCCCATGCCGACTACGAAAGACCGACGAAAGAAGCCTCATCATGAACATCCCGAACCCCTCCCAGCACAACCAGTGGTATCCCTTCGCCAATCGCCCGCTGCCTGGAGGCATCGATGGCCAGCCGGTCAACCCACCGGCGATCCCCATCTTCGATGCGGTGCCCCTTCCTCAGAGTGCTCGGTTCGTGGTGGTGGGCGCCGGGATCCATGGACTGTCGAGCGCCTATCACCTAGCTATGTATCTGGAGCTATCGGGCAAGGGGCAGGGAAGCGAGGTGGTCCTGATCGACAAGCAAGGACCGGGCGCAGGCGCCACCGGTCTGGCCTGCGGCTGTATCCGCAATTTCTACATGACCCCTCCCATGCATCCCCTGGTGCGCGAGAGTGTCGAGGCGTGGGAGTCGGATCCGGTGAACTTCGGCTTCAAGCAGGTGGGCTATCTCTCGGTCGGTGCGGCCAACCAGGTGGATGACTATCTGGAGCTCCAGGCATCGCATGCCGCCAGCGGGTACCGATCCGACGTCTACACCGGCTCAGATGCGCGGGCCTCCCTCACCAAGCTCTGGCCTGACTTCAAGACCGAGCGCTGTGAGGTGGTGCTCCTCGAGCCTCGTTCCGGATACGCCGGCACCCATATGGCGCTGTGGGGTCTCGACCAGAAGTGCCGCCAATGGGGTGTGGAGCGTGTCTACGGAACCGAAGTCACCGGCTACCAGCGTGACCAGTCCGGATCGGTCACTGCGGTGGACACGGACCAAGGCTCGATCTCGTGTGAGCAGGTCGTGGTGGGAGCCGGAGCCTGGACGCCCATCCACTGGCAATGGCTGGGAGGACCATCACACCTCGACGTTTGTTATCCCGATGGTCAGGTCGAGGAAGGGATGGACATGTGGACCTATTGGCGGCTCCTGGAAGGCGAGGTGGTGCTGCCCGAAGGGTTGGACTTCCGGACGGCCGACCACCGTGACTCCCCAGTGCTGCATGTAGAGCTCATGGACACCCCTGTGTACGGGGAGGACGGCCGCCTGATCAGCGACCGCTTCTATATGTATACGCGGTATGCGGCCGAGCGGGTAGGTGCGCCAGGTCTCCAGGGCGGAACCATTCCTATCAAGATCGGACCCCGAGCAGAGGTAGAGCCGTATGGTCACCTGAACGACCTGTACCAGGCAGATGAGTGGTTTGCCGACTACTACTGCGCAGCCCTGGGAATGCTCCTCAAGCGTCTAGAGAACCTGCGGCCCTACTTCAAGGAGCGCCGCAACGGCGGGATAGGAGCCTTCACACCCGACAACATGCCGGTGCTGGATCACCTAGCCGACAACGCCTGGGTGATCGCCGATTCCAACCACGGCTTCAAGCTGATCGGAGTGGGCAAACTAACCGCTCAGATGCTCGTGCATGGCCACAAGCCGGACGCGTTGAAACCGTTCAGCCTCGACCGATACCGTACAGGAGGAACCTTCGGAAGTCGTAACTCCAACACGCCCTGGGTGTAGGCCGGATCCCCGACCTCCTATGGCTCCGCCGCTTATAATCCTGCGAACATCCTCGGCGGCGCGCCGGTTAGAGCTTGTTCGTTGTCTGCATAGAGATGTAGACACACCGTAATATAGGGTTGTGCACCGTTACCGATGAGAACCTAAGGAGTAACTATGGAACCCGCCTCATCGGTCATCGAATCGGCTCTTGGAAGGCTGGAGCATCTTTCTTCTGAGAAAACGGACGGGCGTTGGCTTGAGGACCTGATCGAACAGGTTGCGCCCGAGGTTCGAGAGTGGGATCTGGCGGGGTGTTGGAGGTGGCCCGACTGGCCAGACCGTGAACAGGTGATGCCTGCCGGTACTCCTGCGATCGATGTGGGAATCGACCTAGTCGCGCGTCGGCGTAGCGATGGTCGGTGGGTAGCGATTCAGGCCAAGGCCCGCAAAATCGACGATTACGGCGGAGGAACGCCTGTAACGGCCAACGAGCTGAACAAGTTTCTGTCTGCAACGGCTCTCGACGAGATCTGGGCGGAACGATGGCTCGTAACAAACGGCGATGTTCCGTTGCACCGTATTGCGTTAGCCAAGATCAAGATGTCGGGACTACAGGTCAAGACCATCGATGTGAGTACCGTGCTGAGAGACGAACAACGTGTGTTGGCTACGGCGGACGCCACTGAGAATTGCCGCCACTGCGAACAGCCAGCCGGTGTCGACGTACCTCATGCACGTCAGACACGTGACTGCATGCAGCGGGAAGCCATCGAACATGCCGTAACGAAACTGCGAGAACACCAGAAGATCGACGAGGACGGAATACCACGAGGCGAGGCCCGCGGCCGCATCATCTTGCCTTGCGGCACAGGCTAGACACGAATCGAGCTCCGTATCGTGTAGAGGCTCACTTATTCCGGCCAGTTGTCAGTAGTGCTGTGCCCATCGATTGCCCTAGTCGCTCAAACTCGGCGTGAGTTTCTGCGACACGCCCAGCAGTGCCTTCGTGTTCTAGCCGTCTGTTCCGACCCCACTGTGACTCTTGGTGAGGAGCGAATCACGAACAACATCAACGACCCCACCCTCGACCGGGGATTCGCCAAGCGGACGAAATCACTGGATGTACGGTCACGACCGATCCAGCTGACATCGCTGATTGGATAAGAGAGCGTCGGGGAGAAAAAACAGCCAGTCAGCTGAGTCTGATATTCGGAACCTACCAATCCGCACGGAAGATAGCTGACGGTATACATCGGGCCGACGCAGCTGATGCTTTCCAGGTGCTGATCTGTGATGAAGCACACCGCACGGCAAACATCAGACACAAGAAACGCACTACTAAACTGGATGAACGAATCCGAGATTTCACGCTCTGCCACGACAGCACAGCGTTTCCTGCCTCCTACCGGATCTATCAGACTGCCACGCCACGGGTCTTTGGCGACCACACCACACGCCGACTGGATCGAACTAAGTACGTAGTTCGACAGATGGATGATCAATCTGTCTTCGGGGTTGAGTTGTACAGGCGTTCCTAGATGGACGCTGTACAGAACGGATGGCTGTCGGATTATCGGATAATCGCAATGGCGATTAGCGACCCGGAAGCGTCCGACATTGCCAATCGGCTAGTGGCACGAGCCGACGATGCAAAACCTGCCAAGGGTGCGAAGAAGCTTCCTACAACGGGGGATTATCTGAAAGGGATGGCATTTGCTGTGGTCATGGCAGGAGGCGCACTGGGCCCCGATGGCCAGAAGGTGAACCTACAGTCTTGCATCGGCTTCCTCAACACGATCGCGCGAAGCAAAGTGATGGCTTCTGTGCTGGAAGCGGACGCCGTACGCGGCTGGGCCACCCGGCAGATACCTGACCGTCGTGGTCCAGCCAGCTACAAGCTGCGACATCTCGACGCGTCATCTTCTGCCACTACCAGGAAACAAGCAATGGATCGTCTAGCCGCAGCGGCCATCACGGAGCCGCACGGCATCCTGAACGTAGGCATATTCGGTGAAGGTACCGACTTGCCCTCTCCATCGGCGGTAGCTTTCCTAGAGCCAAGGAAGTCCCCGATAGATGTGATACAAGCTGTCGGCCGAGTGATGCGGCGCTCACCCGGCAAGGAAGTAGGCTACATCATCGTCCCGGTCCTGATTCCGATCGGGGTGGACGCCGAGCGCCATCTCGCGATAAGCGACCGCCACGAGGGCTGGCAGGAACTCGGAGACATCTTGCAAGCTCTGCGTGCACATGACAGTCGCATCGAAGAAGAACTGTCTAAGTTCCTCAAGATACACATTCCAGCCCAGTCCCAGATCAATGAACCCTTGAAAACAGCTGTAGCTATAGGTGTGCCGGAAACAAACAGGTTACGTTACGCCGTCGTCACGGGCAGCAGAGACGACGCGGAGGATGTGGCGTCGCTCAGCTGTCAGTTAAAATCGTCAGCTGCTCAACTTCGACAACACAGAACGATACAACGAAGACTTGTGGGAGACACGGGCAGACGAACCCACCGCCGTTATCACTCACGTCCGGCGGGAGGATGGCAGCACCGAGACCCGTGAGGACACAGTTGTCCGGTACAAGCCGAAGGCACACGAAACGTTAGGACGCGTCAACGCTGAGAAGACCCAGAAACGCGCCCGTGAAATGGCAAACGGGCTCCGGGGACGGCGACTGTCCGACAGGGACCGCGAGCGGCGGCGGCGAGAACGCGAGCGACGGGAAGATCAATACATTCAAGAACGGCTCATAGGCCTATCAGACCGGCTCGGTGAAGACATCCGTATGAATCTGTTGGAAAAGTCGGGCTTGACGGGCAACATGATCAAGCGGGATCTGAACCTTCTAGAGAGCGCTGTGGGAGAAGCAGCCTACTGCCTACGCGCAGAGTCAGGCCTTGCCGACGCCTTGGATACTCACTTTGGTCTGGACCGCATCGCGCTATCCAAAAAGGGCAAGGTACGCGCTGACGGATCGACGATCGCTTCTTTGCTGTGGATGAATGCAGCGATGCTTCACCAGCGTGTCCACAGTGGTCGATGGTTAAGCCGTGCGAAGCTTCACTCGTTGAACGACATCAAGTCATCAACCGAACCGGTAAGACTATTCCAGCAATCCTGGAACGCGATCGCCCGACAAGACTTCCGTCCGGTAATCGATCCAGCCATAGAAGCTCTCGAAGCTGCCGAAGCGACCAGACTTCTAGGTGGGCTACATCGGGCGCTTCGTCATCTTGCTGGGGAGGCTGAGCGGATCGCCGAGACTTATGCCGACATGGGCACCGATCACGCCGGTGAGCTATTCAACAATGTCATGGGCGACCAGGCGTCCGATGGTGCCTTCTTCACCAGACCGACTGCAGCAGATCTCGCCGCCCGGCTCACCCTAAGTGCCCTTGACCCACACGACCGGCTGGATTGGTCGGACCCGGGTGTGTGGCGGAACCACAAGACCGTCGACCCGGCGTGTGGATCCGGCACGCTTCTCGCCGCGGTGATGGCCGAGATGAAACGTCGCGCTGCGTTCCATGGAGCTGACAATACACACCTCGGAAGACTGCAGAAGATAGCCGTTGAAGAAACCATCAAGGGTCTTGACATAAACCCGGTGTCCCTCCAGCTCGCCGCGAGTCAACTGATGGCAGGCAACATCGAGGTCAAGTATCGGCGAATGGGACTTCATCAGATGGAGTACGGCCCGACCGATCAGGCAACCAGCGTGTCCATGGCGGCAGGGTCACTCGAGCTGCTCGGACGGCAGGACATCATCAACGCTGGCCGGCTGTTCGACGACAGCGCGGCCGCCGTTCGCGTTGTGATAGGTGCCGAAAGTCAAGATTGCCGGACGCTGGAGGGGCCCGAGATGGACGACGCTGCCGAGGACATCAAAGCGGCCCGCATCGTCATCATGAACCCGCCGTTCACCAACCGGAGATACATGGCCCAGAAGTTCGGCAAGGATACGCAAGAGCAGCTACGTAAACGTGTCGATAGCCTTCAGGGTCTGCTGACCAGCACCGACCCAGACCTTGAAGATTTCGTCAACGCCAACACTATCGGGCCGCTGTTCGTAGCATTAGCGGACCACATTGTTGACCGGGTCGATGGGATTATGACGCTGATCCGCCCTACTATCGTAACCTCAAGCCACTCAAGCGCAATACAACGTAAGGTACTGGCAGAACGCTTCCACGTTGACACGATCTTGACTTGTCATAGCCCAGGTGACATCAACCTGAGCCAACACACCTCTATCAACGAGAGCCTTCTCGTGTTCAAACGCCGCTGTGGGCCTGCACCGACGCGAGTCATCAGCCTAGACCGGTTTCCACACGACAACGAAGAGGTCGGACAACTATTCGAAGAGTTAGCACAGACACGTTTCGGTACCCTCGGAGACAGCTGGGGCGAAGTTTCACTTTGGGCACGCGATCGGATAGTGGAGGGTGACTGGACGGCTGCCGTGTGGCGATCGCCAGTGTTGGCGGACGCGGCGGCCCGTTACACAACAGACCCACAACTGCAACCGCTCAAGGAGATTGACCTGTCTAGCCATTCGACAGGCCAACAGTTGCGCGGGGGTGCCTAACCCGCGGCAACTGTCGGCGAGGCGGGCGCGTGTTGTCTGGTCGAAGGGAAAGGTGCGGAAGCACACCTGACCATAACGAGCACCCCGAACTCTTACAGGCGTCCAGCTACCCCCCCCCCCGGAGGTCAGCCGCCTCGTGTTCTCGAGAAGGCTGGCTACCTGCTCGTTACAGCAGGGCAGGACACCGGCACGGGCCGGCTCACAGCGATGGCATCGGACGACCTGTACGTGGGCAACGGGTGGTCGCCCATCACAGGACTCACACGTCTGCAAGCCAAAGCCTTAGCAGTGTTCATCAACTCGACAATTGGCCGCTTGCTCCTCATGCGCAACCCGGGCAGGAAGCTCGCGTTTCCCTCGTATGAAGTTGCTGTCATCAACGCCTTACCGATACCTGACATCCGCAATTCGGAGATTCGCTCCGTGCTTGCTGACTGCTGGCATAAAACCCGTGACACGCTCGTTCCACAATACCGGGATGGCGAGTGCGAAGTCCGGCAGCTGTGGGACCGAGCAGTGTCAAGAGCTATGGGATGGGACTATGATGAGCTGACGGAGTTACGGTTGCTGCTTCACCGACGAACCCCATGTTCGTGGTGTAGCTTATGGACAATACTAACATGACCAGTTGCCCTAAAGAACAGAAGAATTGAGGATCTGAATATCTTGTATTAGATCCTGATACAGTCTTCTAATAGGAAGCCGGACCAGCCCTAGAGTATTGACCCAACACCAACGGTTGAGAGATGGACTCCCAGCAATAATAACCTACACATCACCACAGGTACAGCGTTAAGCTATACCAGCAATAGCCAGGCCATGATGCCTGGTTTCTCGGGTTCTACAGGACTTAAGGGCCACAGTCGAGAAGGCAAGAATGGGAGCGGTAGACACTAGCAGGAAGCCCAATCCAAAGAGCACAACGGACACGATGCCTAGAACAAAGTATGGTCACGATCATAACGTTCGTCCGTGGGACAAGTTTGGCAGACAATGACGATAGATACATTGTACCATACACCCGCCGGAAGCCTTTGAGCAGGCCCGGGCTGGTAGTCAGACACTATTGGTTTGCTGGTGGGAGGACCATCCTTTCCCGGGTGTGCTGTCCTCAGGTAGGTAGAGAAGCTGCGATCATACTTCTAACTTACACTGGTACTATAACCGAGAATTAGCAGAGAAAATAAACTCATGACAACTATAGATATGCTACTAAGCCAAATACCAGCGATGGCCAAGCCGCGATGCCTGCCTTCTCGGGCTCTAGAGCGCTTAAGACCCACAATCGACAAGACAAGACCAGGAACAGCGAACAATAGCTGGAAACCTATCATCCAAAAGAATACGATCGACACGATTCCCAGGATAAAACCGGCTACAGCGATTCCGTTCTGAGGCGGGAGAGCTTGGGTAGCACGTCCATAACCGCATTATACCATACCCAGTCAGGAGGTGGTCAGACGATCCGGCCGCCGGCAGTCTCCACCATAAGAGTGAACGGGCCCTGGTTGGACAGATCCACCTGCATCATCGCCCCGAACCGGCCGGTGGCCACCTCCACACCGTGGGCCGCCACTGAGCGGACGAACTCCTCGACCAGGGGAGCAGCCACCTCGGGAGGGGCCGCTCCGGTGAAGCCGGGCCGCCGACCCCGCCGAACCTCCGCAAACAGGGTGAACTGGCTGACCACCAGCATCGCTCCGCCCACGTCCAGTAGCGAAAGGTTGGACCGACCCGACTGGTCGGGAAAGATCCGCAGGCCCACCAGCTTGGCAGCCAGGGCATGGACATCAGCACGGGTATCACCCCGACCCACCCCCACCAGGGCCAGCATGCCCTTACCAATCCTCCCGACTACCTCGCCGTCGACCGACACAGAAGCATGGTCCACCCTCTGGATCAGCACCCGCATCGATCACCTCCCACTCCCTTGCCGGGCCATCGAGCTCTTTAGAATCGTCCCGGAGCCAACTTTAGGATTGCGAATCAAACGGCCAAAGCGGAACCGGTCAGCGAAGGCCGGTCACATCCCGGAGACGATACTCGCCGACCCACAATTCCAGGGCAAGCTCGCTCGGTTGGCCGAGAAACAGGGTCAGCCGGTCGAGGAAGCTTGCCGCGCCGCCGAGCGCTATCTCAGGGAGATCGCTACCCGCCCATCGCGCCCTTGGGTGGCGCTGGCGGCCAAGCTGGGCTGGCTTCTCTACCGGCGCGCCTACGGGAGAGTCCACTATTACCGACAGGAACTCGCCGCGCTCGCCCGGCTGAACGCTCGCCACCCCATAGTGTTCCTGCCCTGTCATCGATCGAACCTGGATCGTCCGGTGATGCACTACCTGATGTGGCAGAACGGCCTGGGTCCCAACTTCACAGCCGGTGGCATCAACATGAACTTCTTCCCCATCGGAACCCTTTCCCGCCATGCCGGGGTCTTCTTCATCAGACGGAGCTTCACCAACAATCCCATCTACAAGCTCGCCCTTCAGACCTATCTCGCCCAGCTCGTCGAGCAACGCCGTCCCCTCGAGTGGTACATCGAGGGGGGTCGCAGCCGGACTGGCAAGATCCGCTCGCCCCGCTACGGGCTGCTGGGATACGCGGCTGATGCCCTGGCCGCCGGAAGGAGGGATGACCTATACCTGATACCCACTTCGATCAACTACGACCATGTGCTCGAAGTGAGCCTGTTTGCGGACGAGCAGCGGGGCGTTACCAAGGAGAAGGAGACCCTGGGATGGCTGGTGAAAAGTGTCAGTGCCCTGAAGAAGCGCTACGGCGACATTCACATCCGCTTCGGAGAGCCTCTCTCGATGCGTTCCGCCATCGACTTGGACCTTACCGATATGGACCGGCGGCAGGACCTCCAGCGGCTGGCCATCTCCCTCTGCCGGCGCATCAACCGGATCACCCCGGTGACTCCCGCCTCGCTGGCCGCGGTGGCGCTGCTGTCCGAGCGGGAGGGAACAACCCCTCTCAGCACACTCAGGGCGACGGTGGCCGATCTGGCCGATCACGTCCAATCCCGGAGCCTCCCCTCCACCCGATCACTAGCCCGGCTGAGCCACGGGGAGGGTCTAGAGGATGTCCTACAGGAGCTGGTGGAACTCGATCTAGCAGTAACGGAAACCGGGTTGGCAGAGCCTCACTACCGCATGGAATCGGGTCAGCGCCTAGCCGGTGCCTACTACCGCAACACCATCGTCCACTTCTTCCTCAGCCAGGCCATTGCGGAGCTGGCCCTGGCCGCTGCCATATCCCGGTTCCCACCCGGGGAAGATTCTCTTCGTGACTTCCAGGAACAGGCGGTAAGTATCCGTGATCTGCTGGGAGGCGAGTTCTTCTTCCCAGATCGCGACACCTTCCTCGAGGAGATTTCCACGGAGATGGACCACCGAGAACCCGACTGGAAGAATCTGCTCTCCACCGGGCACGGTTCGGAGGTGTTGCAAAAGCTCCGACCCCATCGGGCCCCGTGGGCGCTCCGGTCGTTCCTGGGGGCTTATCTGGTGGTGGCTGCAGGATTGGCCGACCTTCCGGAGGAGCAGCGGTGGAACCGGGGCGCGTTCGTGAGGAACTGCCTGGAACGAGGCGCCCAGTCCATCTCCCCCCATAGCATCTCCGCCGAGTCTGTCTCCCGGAGCCTATTCTCCAACGCATTGCGGGTAGCTGGCCGCCGAGGTTTACTGAAGCCCGGCAGCGAGCACCTATCGAGAGATCGGATTGCCTTTGCCTTCGAGCTGCAAGTGCTCCTGGAGTTGACCGACACTCTCGATTCGACGGCACCCCCAATAGAATGAGCTCATGACCGCCCTCTCGGAGGATCTGCGCCTCGAGCTGCATCGCTGGATGCGCCTCACCAGAACGATGGACGACCAGCTGGTGACCCTCTGGAAACAGGGGCGGGGCTTGGGAGCGACCTTCAACCAGCGGGGCCACGAGGCCATC
This sequence comes from Acidimicrobiia bacterium, assembly GCA_965200835.1. Classification (GTDB taxonomy): domain Bacteria; phylum Actinomycetota; class Acidimicrobiia; order Spongiisociales; family Spongiisociaceae; genus JAPPFW01. The sequence continues at coordinate 1,717,621 of OZ241390.1, read as the reverse complement.
AGCGTGGGGGCGGGCGCGGCTCTCCGGCCGGAGGATGTGGCGGCGCCCTTGCATCGTGACCTGGGGTGTTACCTGGTCCGGGGCATGACGCCCAGTCGCATCATGGCCAACCAGCTCGGCCGGGCGACGGGCGTCACCGGAGGGCGTGACGCCAACCTGCACGGCTGCGGCGACCTGGACCTGAACCTGATCGGCTTCATCAGCCACCTCCCCCAATCCATGCCGGTTGCCCTCGGGGCGGCCCTGTCGTTCACCTACCGGGACGAACCCCGGGTGGCGCTGACCTTCGTCGGCGACGGCTCCTCATGCACGGGTGTGTTCCACGAGACCCTCAACCTGGCGGCGGTCCGGAATGCTCCTTTCATAGTGGTGGTCGAGAACAACCAGTACGCCTACTCGACCCCTCTCTACCAGCAGATGGCTATCGAGAACATCGCCGATCGGGGAACCGCCCACGGAGTAGCCACCAAGATCGTCGACGGCAACGATGTGGAGACCGTCTACCAGGCAGTCAGTAGAGCCGCCCGGCGGGCGCGGGAGGGTGGTGGCCCCACCCTGATCGAAGCCAAGACTATGAGGATGCTGGGTCACGCCATCCACGACGGAGCCGACTACGTTCCTCCTGCACTGCTGGCTGCCTGGCAGGCGCGCGATCCGCTCATGCGCTTCGAGGACACCCTGCTGGAGGAGCAGTTGGTAGATCGTGACTACCTGGATCGGATAGCAGCCGAGTGCCGCCAAGAAGTGGACGAGGCGGTCCGGCACGCGGAGAGCAGCGAGTGGCCCGATCCTGCCACGATTACCGAAGGGGTCTACGCATCATGACCTCCCCGGAACGGGAAGCCGAAGCGACCACCGGAGGATCCCGACCAACCGATGGGACACCCACCCATAGTGGTCCCGAGGTTCGGACGATGACCTATCTGGAGGCGATCAGCGAGGGCCTGCGCACCGAGATGCACCGTGACCCCGAAGTGTTCCTGATGGGGGAGGACATCGGGGGCGAGTTCGGAGGGGCATTCAAGGTAACCCGTGGCTTCGAGGCCGAGTTCGGTCCCCACCGGGTGATCAACACCCCCATGACGGAGCTCGCCTTCGTCGGGGCGGCTACTGGGATGGCCCTGATGGGCTTGCGGCCGGTGATCGAAGTGCAATTCGCCGACTTCATCTCCACCGCCTTCGACTCCATCGTCCAATACGCTGCCACCACCCACTATCGCTGGCAGGGGGCCGTTCCGTGGGTCATCCGAGCCCCCGCCGACGGGGGGCTTCGGTCTGGGCCCTTCCATAGCCAGAACCCGGAAGCCTGGTTCGTCCACACCCCTGGCCTGAAGGTGGTAGCCCCGGCCACCCCTGCCGACGCCAAAGGTCTCCTGATCGCGGCCATCCGGGACAACAACCCCGTCATCTACTTCGAATCCAAGCCGCTGTACCGGAGCCTACGGGGTGAGGTTCCTGACGGAGACGAGGCCGAGCCGCTCGGCAAGGCCCGAATAGCCCGCCTGGGAACCGACGTGACCATCATCACCTACGGAGAGATGGTCCGCCAGGCACTGCTGGCCGCTCGGGAGGTGAGCCCGGAACTGTCGACCGAGGTGATCGACCTGCGGACCCTCAAGCCGCTCGACCGGGACACGATGCTGGCCTCGGTACAGAAGACCGGCCGGGTTGTAGTCGTGCATGCCGCCAACCGCCTCGCAGGGATCGGCGCCGAGATAGCGGCCGACCTAGGCGAGTCTGCGTTCGAGTATCTGGACGCACCGATCACCCGCCTGGGAGGTCTCGATATCCCGGTACCCTTCAGTCCCCCACTGGAGGATGCCTACCGACCGTCAGCCACCGACATCGCTGCCGCAATCCGCAGGACGGTGGCTTTCTAGCCGTACTCTCCCGTCAAGACTGTCAGCTCCGCAGTGGGATCTTGCAATCAGTTGGCTTCGCATGAAGCGGATGGCTAGTCGTGGCGGACGGTAACTCCGCGGGCCTCAAGGGTCCCGATGTTGACTTGCATGGGTGGGGTCGAGTGCTATTCCCCGCATCTCGAGGTAGTCGAGGTCGGACAGTCCCACTAGGACGCGGGCAGCCGATATACCTCCTCAGTGTTCAGGATCAGATGCCCAACCAATCGGCATCGTATCGACTCACGTCCGGCAAACTGACACCCACTCGATGATCTGGTCCACATCGGCCGACAGTTCCAGCAAGCCGACGTGGTCCTCATATAGGTCGGAGTCGATCTGTACCTTTATCTCGGGTTCCAATATGTGATATACGGGGAGTCCCAACGGGACTCCGGCCAACGGACCTGCCCAGGTCGGATCGCCTCTGGTTACCGTCTCCGCGAAGAGTCCGGCACTGTTGGCATCCGGTTGTCCCAGCAGCACCACCATGTCGTCGGTGCCGGAGTCCTCAGCCAGCCGGTTCATGCTGGCCTGATCCTCCAGATCCATCGCGCCTCCCGCCGTTCAGACGAAGCACTGAGTGACGCTGAATACCACCCTTGCGCCGGCTGACTCGGCCAGCAGCTTGAGGCTCGGTCCGCCGATCCCCTCCCGCTCGCCGATCGCCACCACCCTCTTTCCTTTCAGATCCATGCTCGATCATCCCTTCGTCCGTGTTCTCGTCGCTCGGTCCGCCCCGGCAGGCCGCTCCACAACCAGTGATACGCCATCTACCAGCTGCGTCATCCTCCCGAGGAACAGGCTTCCCTTCGCAACCACCATTGCCCGGTCGAGGCGTCCCCGGCGCATGGCCTCCTGGGCATGGCCCAGGTAGGGGACACCGGCCGGGATATGCCCCTGGGTGGGAGCGAACCCTGGCATTCCCCGCTCGGCAACGAACCGGTCCATGTCGCCCCTCCCGATCTCGCGCCTCAGCACCGCCATAGCCGCCAGAGTACGGTAGTTTGCCCTCGGTACATCCCCGCTCCCTCCCGGTTCGGTGATCTCTGGGTTGTGCAGCTCGACCGCGTAGCGATCGATGTCCGTGATGCCCAGGCCCGCCCTGGTTAGTGGCTCCACCACCAGCGCATCGTAGACCGCCCGGGGTGACGACCCGGCTCCGATCGGATGCTTGCCGGTCATGTCCAGGCGCAGCTCCATCCCGTGCCCATCGGAGGGTCCGACCAGGAAAGCCAGGGCAGCCAGGCAGTCCTCCATCACCGGGACCCCATTCCGGAGGTGAGCCCGGAACTTCATGCCGAGTTTGGCCAGGGAGCCACCGCCCAACACCACCACATGGCGGTAGAGACCGGCGGCCACCATCGCTCCCGCCATCATCAGCGCGTGAACCGGTGCTGCGCAGAAAGCCTTGAGATCTGCACCGGTAGCGTTCACGCACCCGATCACCTCCCCCACCGCTTTGGCCAGGCTTCCGCCCCCGCGCTGGTAACGGTCCCCGACCGCCTCCTCCCCGCAATTCACCAGGTAGTCCACTTGCTCGGCGGGGAATCCACCCCTTCGCAGCAGGTCCGAGACCGCGAGCGCGGCGGTTGCCTTCGAGGCGAGGTTCTCCAGCAGGACGGAGGCCGCCAGAGTTGCATCCTGGTGGTGGGCTGTACGTATGAAGCCCGCCAGACGGTCCTCGTGGTAGAGGGGTAGGCCGCTCTCCCGCTCCATCACCGCCCGCAACTCCGATGGCGGAACACCCACGATCTTCCCGGTTCGGTGACCGAAGTCCGTCAGGTGATGCGTGGCCTGGTCCGCCAGCTTCTGGTCGATGGTCACCAGATCGAAGTCGTCACAGAGCTTCACCAGTCCGTAGAGGGAGGCCTGGTTGATGATCCGACCGAAGGGACCCACAGGCGAGGCCTGGTTCAGGCGGTTCCGGTACCAGGGTCGGGGAACGGAAGCGAGGTCCTCCGGGGCGAGATTCCCCACGAACGCCTGGTTGGGCGGATACGCGACCACCTCCGTCCAGGGGCGGAGCCCTGCGCCCAGCTCGGCCAGAAGATCGGGCTGGTTCGGGATGTCCCGGGACGGTTTGGAACCGTGCCGGACCAGGTCCGGCGCATGCGCGAGCGCGTATGACGAGTGGAGGATGGCGGGTTTCGGCATGGAAGTGGTGACTCTCCAGGTCGGGAGGACTTGCCTCCTTCACTGATGGGCAAGTGCCTGAACAGACTGTAGTCCGCGGCCCCTGATCGCCCGACTCCGCCCGGCGTCCGGATGAAGGGGCCGTGGACCGGCACCTCACGGTCGCTCCCTACGTACGGGTATGGTTGACACCGATCCAGCGACCGCTGGAGGGAACCGCAACAAGAAGGCAAGTCTGATCTCTCGAGAACGTACGTGCGACCTGTTGATCACCGGGGGCACGGTCATCACGGTTGACGACCGGCGCAGGGTTCTGGAACCGGGTGCGGTGGCGATCGTGGGCGATCGCATCGTCGAAGTCGGGATGGCGAGTGATCTGGCCGGATACCGTGCCCGGCGGGTCCTTCACACCCAAGGCAAGGCCGTGCTACCCGGTTTGATCGACACCCACCAGCACCTCTTCCAATACCTGCTGCGCGGCCTCGGTGAGGGCCTCGAGCTGTGGCCGTGGCTGTCGGATTTCATCTGGCCGGTCACCACCGCCATCTCCAAGGACGAGGCTCGGATCGGCGCGCAGATCGGTGCAGTGGAGGCGGCCCGATCCGGAGTCACCACCCTCCTCGACAACCACTATGCACCGACAGATTTCGAGTCGACACTGGCAGTGGCGGACGCCATCCAGGAGGTCGGTCTCCGTGGGGCAGTGGCCAGGGGCATGACGGGCGAACCGACCGAGATGGCGGTCAAGCATGGGTTGGCGGATGACCTGTTCCAGTACTCCAATAGTGAGGATCTGGCCATCACCAGGGAGTGCATCGCGGCTCGACCACCCGATAGTCGGGTAGGTGTGTGGCCCGCGCCACTCAACATCATCTACCTCGACCAGCAGCTGGTCATCGAAGCGGTTGCTATGGCTCGGGAGATGGGAACCGGCTGGCATTCCCACTGCTCCGAAGCCGCCAACGACCCCGTCTTCTACCTCGAGGAGTACGGTCAGCGTCCGGTCAATTGGATGGCGGAGCAGGGGCTCCTGGGACCGCGCGCCACGCTGGCGCATGGGATATTCCTCGACGATCGAGAAGTGGAACAGGTCGGCGGCACCGGAACCGGCATCGCCTACTGTCCCGTGTCCCATCAGTACATCGCACTAGGCGTGATGCGGTTGCGGGACCTACGGGCAGCCGGAGCTACGGTGGGCCTCGGCCTCGATGGTGGCAGCGGCCACCGTCTCGACATGTTCGCCTGCATGAAACAAGCGGTACTCCTCCAGCGGGTCCACACCCAGAACCCCACCGAGTCCAACGGCGAGGAGGCGATCGAGCTCGCCACCCGGTTCGGCGCCGAGTACATGGGCATCGACGCCGGCGTGCTCGCTCCGGGGAAGCTGGCCGATATCGTGATCGTCGACCAGTCGGCGCCGCATCACATACCCCTACATCGCCCCGTCGCTTCAGTGGTCTACTCCACCAGTCCCGCTGATGTGACCCACACCATCGTGGCTGGGAAGATCATCTTCGAGGACGGGCGTTGCACCATGGTGGACGAGTCCGCCGTGGCCGAGGAAGCCAACGGTCGAGCTAACGACCTGGTCGCCAGGGCCGGTCTGGCACATCTGAAGGAACCATGGCGCCTTGCTCCTCCGTGGAGCACATGACAGCTAGACCGGAACCAGGGGCCGTACGAACGGTCATGGTGGTAGGTGCCGGCGTGATGGGACACGCCATCGCCCAGGTGTTCGCACAGGCAGGCCTGGAGGTCCACCTGGTGGATCTCGATCGCTCCGTGCTGGCTATCGCCCGGCGCCGGATCCGGCACAACCTGGAGACCCTGGCGCTGGCCGGTCGCCTGTCGGAGACCGAGATCCCGGCAGTGCTTGGGAGAATCTCGTGTACCGGCGACCTCTCGGAAGCTGCGGCGGCTACGGACTTCGCCATCGAAGCCGTGAGCGAGAACCCGGCTGCCAAACAGGCGGTCTTCTCGGCCCTGGAGAGGGAGGTTGGGCCTGACGTAGTGCTGGCCAGCAACACCTCGGGACTCGACCTCTACAACGTCCTCGAAATGGATCATCCGCATCGAGTCGTGTGTGCCCACTGGTTCGCCCCTCCCTACATCGTGCCGCTGGTGGAAGTGGCCGGTGGTCCTGCCACGTCGGTCGACTCGTTGCGATGGACCGCCCGGCTCCTCGAGCGGGTCGGCAAGCGGCCCCTGGTGATGAGAGGATTCACCGAAGCGTTCATCGCCAACCGGGTAATGATGGCCATGGCCGACGCCGCCGAGGAGCTGATGACCGAAGGCGTCGCCGACCTGTTCGAGATCGACCAGGCCATCAAGACCAGCGTGGGCGTGCGCCTCGGCGTCGTGGGCATCTTCCAGAGTCTCGACTTCAATGGACTGGATCTGATCGCCGAAGGTCATCTCAGTATGGGCAGCCACGTACCGCCGTATCTCATAAACCCGGTGGAGCAGGGCCACTATGGGGCCAAGACCGGCGCCGGTCTCTACGACTACGGCGATCGGGCCGAAGAAGACATCCTCCGCAAGCGCGACCTGGCCTATCTATCGGTGCTGGATGCCTTGGAGAACGTCGACGCCTTCGATCCGGTTTGAGGCCCGGAGCGCAGTAGTGACTCGGAAGCGGCCACCACCAAGACCGGTCCCGGACCCGCCCGAGGGAGCTGAAGCCATCTCGATCAGCGGAGCCTCGAAGCACTTCCCGATGGGTCGTGGCCAGTACCTGGTGGCGATCGAACACATCGACCTGTCGATCGCCGACGGCGAGTTCGTCGCCATCATCGGGCCTTCCGGATGTGGGAAGTCGACCATCCTGCGGATGATTGCCGGGCTGGAGACACCCACCTCGGGAACCGTGGAGCTCTACGCCACCTCACCTTCCGAGCTGGTGGCCGCTCACCGGCTGGGTGTGGCGTTCCAGGAGCACGCCCTGCTGCCCTGGCTCACCACCTGGGACAACATCGCCCTGCCGTTCCGGGTGATGGGAAGCAGGCCTGATTCCCGGCGGATCGACAGCCTGGTCGATCTGGTGGGTCTGGCGGGCTTCGAGCGCGCTCGCCCCAAGCAGCTGTCGGGTGGGATGCGGCAGCGGGCAGCCATCGCCAGAGCGCTGGTTCTCCGGCCCGACCTCCTCCTGCTCGATGAACCGTTCGGCGCGCTGGACGCGGTCACCAGACGCCGGATGAACCTGGAACTCCAGTCGATCTGGGCGGAAGAGGCGATCACCTCGGTGCTGGTCACCCATTCGGTGGACGAGGCGATCTTTCTGGCCGACCGGATCATCGTGCTCACCGAACGGCCAGGAAGCATCAAGGCCGTGCGTGATGTGCCATTCGGGCGACCCCGTGACCGGCGCCTGATGGCCTCCGACGAGTTCCATTCCCTGGCCGACGAGCTGATCGAAGCGATCGATTCCGGCGAGGCGGACCGCACCTCCGGGAGTGTTTCCTGAATGGGCCAGAGTTCAGCCCGGCGCAGCTGGGCAACCGCCGCCGGTGGGATGGGCGGGGTGGTAATGGTCGGCCTGGCGTGGGAGATCAGCGGCCGCCTAAACCTGCTCGGCAATCGCTGGCCACCCCTCTCCAGCATCACGGCCGCGTTGGTCGAGCACCGGGATGTGTTCTTCCGAGCTTCGAGAGCGACCATGAGCGACGCGCTGGCCGGTTGGGTGGCTGGCCTGGTCATCGGGTTCGCCCTGGCGCTTCTCGGGCACCTGATCCCCGGGTTGCATCGCCCGATCGGAAGGCTGGCCACCATCGTGAACTCCGTACCCTGGGTGGCCCTGGGACCGCTGCTGGTAGTGGCCATCGCGGGTGCTCAACGGCTCACCCCCCTGCTGTTTGCCACCCTGGCGGTGTTCTTCGCCGGTTTCGTGTCCATCAGTGCCGGGCTGCGAGCCGCCGGCGTGGCCCATCATGACGTGTTCTCCGCTCTGGGAGCCGGTAAGTGGGCCAGGCTATGGAGATTGGAGCTGCCCACCGCCATGCCCTCGATCGTCTATGCCGCCAAGCTGGGCGCGCCGGCTGCCATGTTCGGGGTCATCTTCGGGGAGTGGTTCGGATCTGATCCGCCCGCTCTCGGGCTCCTGATCGTTACCACTCTGCGCCAGCTCCAGACCGAACTGTTGTGGGCGGCCGCCACGCTGACCGCCCTGTTCGCAGTGGTCGCCTTTGCGGTGCTGGCCGGATTGGAGCGGCTGGTAACGACCAGGTACGGAGGGTGATGGGCACCTCGACGATCCACCGCGGCCCAGTCGGCACCGAGCGCGATGGCTCCCGGCTCGGGTCGCTACTGGGATGGGGGTTGCCGGTCGGAGCGGCCCTGCTGGCCTGGCAGGGGTTGATCTGGGCCGGCGTCAGCAAGTTCATCGTGCCGAGTCCCCGCTCGGTGGCGGACGCGGTCGTTTCGGATCTGGGAACCTTCCTGGCCGCCAGCGGCCTGACCCTGTATTCGGCGATCGCCGGACTCATGATCGGAACGGCGGCCGGGGTGGGAGTCGCCATCCTCACCTGGCTCTCGCCCGTGCTGAGGACCTTCCTGGCCACCGCGCTGATCATCATGTACTCGGTTCCCATCGTGGCCACCATCCCGCTGATGGCCCGGATGTTCGGCTACAACCAGGGCACCGTGCTGGCAGTTGCCGCCCTGGTCTCCACCTTTCCCGCCTATGTCCTGACCAGTTCGGGCATGCGGGCCACGCCCCCCGGTTCCGAGGATGTCCTGAGCGTCCTGGGCGCCGGGAAGCTGGCTCGGCTGCGGCACCTCGCCCTGCCCTCGGCCATTCCCAACTTCCTCACCGCCTTCCGGTTGAACGCGGCCGTGGCGCTGGTAGCCGCGGTGATCGGCGAATACCTCACCGGCGTGGACGGGCTGGGCTGGCTGTTCAATCTGGCGTTCTTCGCTCTGGAGATTCCCCGAGCCTGGGCGGCCGCTGTGTTGATCATCGCCTTTTCGGTGCTTGCCTATGCGGGAGCGGTATGGCTGGAGGACCGTGGCCGGGAGCGGGTCAGATGAGCGGCTTCGACGGTACTCCGTTCCATGCCGCCACCTCGGCGGCTACCGGGACACCTTTCTGGTATGCGTGGGATAGGTCACAGGTGGTGGATGTGTATACGGACGTGAACGAGGAGGTACGAGGTTTTCGCCGCACCGCCGCCATCGCGGACATGTCACCGCTCAACAAGACCCTGGTAACCGGCCGTGACAGTGCCCGGCTGGTCGACCGGATCGCCGTTCGCGACATCAGCCGGCTTCGGGTGGGAGGGATGATCTACACACCGTGGTGCAACCGGTGGGGCAAGGTGGTGGGGGACGGTCTGGTACTGCGCACCTACCCCGACTCGTTCGTTTTCTCTGCCGGGCCGGTCGACCGATGGCTGGCGCTCCATGCAGGCGACCTGGAAGTGGAGATCCGGGATGTCACCCGTGATTGGGGAATCCTGGCTCTCCAGGGACCCCAGTCCCGCCAAGTGCTGAGCCGAGCAACGGGAGGAACCGACTGGTTCGATCTGGCCTTCTCGCACTTCCGCAGGAGCAGCATCGCCGGGGCCACCGTCGACGTGCTGCGTACCGGATTCACCGGCGAGCTCGGCTACGAGATCTGGGTAGGCGCTGATGAAGCGGTGGCAGTGTGGGAGGCGGTGGTGGCTGCCGGAGCCCACTTGGGGTTGGCACTCGCCGGTGAGTATGCGGTCGACGTGGCCCGGGTGGAAGCCGGGCTCATCCTGATCGGAGCCGACTACAACCCGGCCGGCCTCGACCGGCGGGTAGCTCACTACGACCTGCTGGCCGGGCGTGAGTCATCCCCGTATGAGCTCGGATTGGGCAGGCTGATCGATCTGGGGAAGGGACCGTTCGTCGGTAGGGAGGCACTGGAACGGGAGGCTCGGTCGGGCGGTCCGCCGTTACGCCTGGTGGGTCTGGAAATCGAGTGGCGCCAGGTACTGGAAGCCCGGCTGGCGGCCGGTCTCGATCCCAACGTAGCGCCCCGGGTCCGCAAGGACGCCCTGGCGGTCACTGCCGCATCCCGGCCGGTCGGTCTCGCTACCAGCGTGACCTGGTCCCCGACCGGGTCACGGCTGATCGGGTTCGGCCGCATCGAGCGCGGCCTGCACCGGACCGGTACCCGAGTCGAGATCGAGTGGCCGGTGGTGGACGAAGTAGCAGAAGTGTCGGCAACAGTAGTGGATCTGCCCTTCGTGGAGCATCGGCGAACCGGGTAGGCAGGGTCGGTAACCTGGGGCGGCGCTACGCGGATGGGAGGCTCCCGACATGGTCACGGTTGATTGTCACTTGCACCTCGGTCTAACCCCGGACCAGGTACCCGAGTGGTGGATGGTCGAGCTGATGCGTTCCTACGGCGGCGAGTACTACTCCATCGATGGCCAGGCGATCGTGGACCTGCTGGATGCCAACGGGACGGACTTCGGCCTGGTCCAGGGTGGGGACATCCGCCGCACTAGTTTCCATCCGCAATATCCGGACCAGCACGAGGTATACGTCCCGAACGACTACACCGCCAGCCAGGTGAGAGCCTTCCCCGACCGCCTGCTGGGGGTTGCCTGCCTGGACCCGATGCGGGACGTGCGAGCGGCGGTGATGGAGCTGGAACGGTGCATCACCGAGCTCGACTTCCGGGCCCTGAAGCTGCTGCCCAGCTACGGGCATTACTCACCAGCCGATCGAGCCCTGGATCCGATCTACGAGAAGGCCCTCGAGCTGGACATTCCCGTCCACTTCTTCACGGGCATGACTCCGATCATCAACACCGACCTTCGGTTTGCCGACCCGATCCTGCTCGACGAGGTGGGCAGGCGTTACCGCGACCTCAAAGTGATCGTGTTCGTCAACTACCCGTGGATCGACCAGGCCACCGCCCTGATCGCCAAACATCCCAACTTCCATGCCGACATGTGCTACTTCGCCGGCGGCACCTCGGAGCAGCTCCATGATGCCCTCCAGAAGTTCCGCTCCTACGCCGCTCTCGATCGGGTCATATACGGCAGCGACAACAGTGACAAAGCCCGGGTCGGGGAAATGCTCGGACCGGTACCCGATCTTTACCGGGGGGTCAACGAGGTAGCGCGCCGCCGCGGGACCGAGCCCCTGAGCGATGACGAGATGGCGGCGATCATGGGAGGCACCGCCGCTCGTCTCTACAAGATCCATCCCAAGGCGTGATCACTGTCGACTGCCACCTGCACCTGGGCCTGATGCCCGAGCAGGTTCCCGAGTGGTGGCTTCGCGAGCAATTCGACGGGTGGGCCGGATCGGTGGACGGCGACAGCATCGTCGCCACGCTGGATGCGGCCGGCATCGACATCGGCTTAGTGCAGGGGGGCGACATCCGCCGCACCACCTACCACCCCCGACACCCCCATGACCACCATGTCTACACACCGAACGACTACACCGCGGCGGAGTGCGCCCGGCATCCGGGCCGGCTGTACGGGGTTGTCTGCCTCGATCCGCTCCGTGATCCGCAGGAGGGTCTCCGGGAGCTGGAGCGATGCGTCACCGAGCTCGACTTCCGGTTGCTCAAGTTGATCCCCACCTACCACCACTACGCGGCCGACGACCCCCGGATCGACCCGTTCTATGCCAAGTGCCTGGAGCTCGGCATCCCGGTGATGATCCACACCGGGTGGACCAGAACCGTCAACGCCCCGATGGAGTACCAGCGGCCCATCCAGCTGGATCGGATCGGCCGGAAGTTTCGCGACCTGGTGGTGATCGTGGCGCATCTAGGACATCCGTGGGTGGACGAGGCGATCGCCGTGGTGGCCAAACACCCGAACTTCTACTGCGAGCTGGCCGGCTGGGCGTCACACGGACCGCAGGCTGTCTATCAGGCGCTCGCCAAGCTGAAGAGCTACGGCGCCCTCGGGCGGGTGCTGTATGGGTCGGACAATGGCGATACGCAGGCTCTTTACCACGATGCCAACCGGCTCGCCGTGGAACGGGATGGCGAGCCGGTGCTGGATGATCGGGAGATGGCCGACCTGATGGGAGGTACCGCCGCCCGACTCTTTCGCCTTCCCTGAGTTGGTACCTGCCCTCGGGGCGAGGGCAGGTACCAACTCATCCGGCCGTCAAGGGAGTGGGCGACCTACCTCCTTACCCCAGCAGGCTGGGGCCGGAATCGCCGAAGGCATCCTCCAGGATGCTGATGTCGAAGAGAGACTCGACCGGCGGCGGATCGGTAACTCCTGCCGCTCTGAGCACGTCGTACATCTCATCCCCGATCAGATCGAGATCCATCCAGAAGAGGCCTTTCTCGGCCGTTAGGTCGTTGGTCATCAGCTCCACCTGAGCGTTATGCACCGGCAGCTGCTCCTCCCGCACTAGGAAGTTGTCGGCCGCGCCGTACTGGTCGAACATCAGGTCGAAACCGATATCGGGATCTTCGAAGAATCTCTCCCATCCCTTCACGGTGGCCCTGACGAACCCGACCACCGCCTCCCGATGGTCGTTGAGGAAGGAACGATTGACGAAGATCATGTCCCCGTAGAGCGGCATTCCCATGTCCGCGTAGGACACCGCTACGTTGTCGATCCCTCGGGAAGTCAGGATCACCGGGTGGCTCACCATGTAGTTGGCTATGCCGTCGACCTGGCCGTCGGGTAGGGGAGCCGGGTCGAACCCGATCGGCACCAGCTCATAACTGCCCGGCTCAAAGCCATTCAGGGTCAGGAGCGCATCCAGGAACACCGCATCGAACGCCCCACCCCCGATCTTCTTGCCCACGATGTCGGCCGCCGTGTTGATGGGGTTGTCCGGCAACGAGCTCATTCCGAAGGGAGTGGTCTGGAAGCGGGTGGCCACCACCACGTAATCCGCCCCTTCCTGGACGGCCTGGGCGATGACCAGGGGAGACGCTATGCCGACATCGGCGGTGCCGCCGGACAGCACTTGGACCGGATTGGGCACGTTCGGACCGCCGTGGATGATCTCCACCGCCAGGTTTTCTTCCTCGTAGTAGTCCTCGTGGAGCGCGATGTAATAGCCGCCGAAGCCGGGATCGACCAGCCAGTTGAAATGAAGCCGGATGGGGGTGGGATCCGCCGGCGCCGCCGTCTCCTCGACCATGGCTTCGGTGGTGGTGGTAGTGGGCGCGGCGGTCGTCTCGGGCGCCGCTTCCGTCGTGGCCGGGGCCTGGGTGGTAGTCGCTTCGGTGGCAGGGGTCTCGGACTCTCCGCACGCCACCGCCACGAGGCCCAGCACGGCAATGACCGCCATACTCCTCGCCCATACTCGTCGCTGCCGGTTGATTCTCACTTTGGGGCCTCCCTACGTCGTCTCGGGCGGGGAATCGAGCAGCTTTCAGCACTTGCTCTCCGCCTGATGCATGCAGCCTAACAAGCGCCGGTGGCCGCCCTGTCTGCGATGGACCGCGCCATCTGTCAGGCGGTGAATCGGAGCGTCGATTCAAGCGAGTACGCCGGCAGTTAGAATCTGCCAAAGGCGCCGAGATCCCGTTCCATGGATCGTTAGCGAAAGGTGAGTCCGTTGGCTGATATCGAAGCGACCTGGGACTTTCGGGATCCATATGTCTGGATGAGGAAGACGGCTCGAAGTGCCCTACCGCCGCTCATAATCACAGCCGCCATCAGCGGTGGAGGCCACGGCAAGGAATCCAATCCCGCCCTGCCCGAGACCCCACAGGAGCAGGCCGAGGAGGCCCGCCGGGCTTACGAGGCCGGAGCCGCCCAGATTCACGTGCATGCCCGGGATCCCGAGGATTGGAGCCAATGTACCGGCAATCCGGAGGACTATGGGCGGGTGAACCGGATGATCCGGGAACGTTGCCCGGATGTGATCATCAACAACAGCACGGGTGGCGGTCCCACCCTGACCACCGAAGAACGCTACAGTCCGCTCTTCGCCGACCCGGCTCCCGACGTGGCCACCCTGAACCTCGGTCCGTTCGTGGCCCAGTTCGTGATGCCGGCCCGGCCGGACCATCTACCCCATCCGCGCGGACCTATCGAATACGATCTATGCAGCGGGACCACCTACGGGCAACTGAACCACTATGCCGCCCTGATCGCGGAGCGGGGGATGAAGCCCGAGCTGGAGATCTACGATCCGGGACAGTACTGGGTGCTGCGGGACCTCATCTACCACGGCAACGTCACTCCTCCTTACATGGTCCAGTTCGTCCTGGGAGCCCAGACGGCCTCGTTCCCCACTCCGGCCAACCTCTTTTCGCTGGTCAACGAGCTGCCCAGCGGAGCCCTATTCTCGGTCATCGGCACCGGACCTTTCCAGATCCCCATGAACGTGCTGGGCATAGTCCTGGGCGGCCATGTAAGGGTTGGTCTCGAGGACAACATCTATTACCGGAAGGGTGAGAAGGCCACCGGCAACGCCCAGCTGGTGAGCCGGATCCGCCGGATAGCCGAGGAGATGAACCGCCCGGTCGCCACTCCTGCCCAGGCGCGCCAGATGCTGGGCCTGCCGGCAGCCGCATGAGCCGTCCCGCCCTCCGGGGGGTCGATCGCTGGTCGGGCCGATAGCAGGATGGGTGTGACCCTCGAACATCCGCAACGCCAGATTCTGGACGTCGGGCAGTTCGACGTGACCGCGGTCCGCTCGGGCGACCGTACCGGATACACGGACGGGGTATTGACCGTCGACCTCGGCGAACTCGAGGATCTGCTGGCGGACGAGACCTTTTTCTCCTCGGTGTCGGTGGACATCATCCGCCCCGGGGACTCGGTGCGGATCATCAACGCGATCGACGCGGTGGAACCCCGGATCAAGGTCGACCCGGTGGGCGCCGACTTCTCCGGCCTGCTCACCACACCCCGGCTGGTAGGTTTGGGAACGACCCATGCCTTGAAAGGTGTGGCTGTGGTGGAAACCGCCCTGCCGGTACCCGGGGAGCCCACTTATTGGCGGGAGGCGATCGTCGACATGGCCGGGGCCGGGGCCCGGTACTCACCCTTCTCCGAGCTGTTCAACGTGGTGACCTCCTTCGAACCTACCCGAGAGCTGCTGGAGAGCAGCGGGCGACCCACCAACCTGTTCGAAGGCACCCCCGAGGCGGTCGAGTACAACAAGGCAGTCCGCCTGGCAGGGCTGAAGGCCGCCAAGTACCTGGCGGAGACCACTCTGGGTAAGGAGCCGGACCGCTGGCGTACCTACGATCTGTCCCCTTTAGGCGCCAACGACGTGCCGGCGGTCGTATACCTCTACCAGCTAGCCATCCCTTACCTGCACGGCGAGATCGCGCCCGGAGCGGGCGCCATCGGAGGAGGGGCCCATCTACCCACCCCCATCCATCCCAACGAGCTCCTGGACGGGGCCCTGGTGTGTGGATGGAACGCCATCGCCTGCATGAGAGAGCTGACCTATACCGTGCAGAACCATGCCATCGTCGAGGATCTCTACTCCCGGCATGGCAAGGACCTGGACTTCCGCGGGGTGGTGCTGTTCACCAACGGGGACTCGCGTGCTTCCAAGGAACGCCTGGCCTCCCACGCCGCCAGCCTGGCGATCATGATGGGGGCGGAAGGGGCTCTGATCAACTACGCGGGGGGCGGGCACCCGGCGGTGGATGCCATGATGATCTGCCGGAACCTCGAGCGACGAGGCGTGCCGACCACCATGCTGTCGATGGAGATGGCCGCCAATCCCGGCGAGTCCGGCTTCGTACACTTCGTGCCGGAAGCCGACGCCATAGTTAGCACCGGCAACTATGAGGAGACCATCACGTTCGACCAGGTGGACCGGGTGATCGGAGGTGACTCTTTCATCCTGATGGCCGGTGATCCGACGGGAGCGTTCGAAGCTCCATTGGCCATTGTGCTGGCCAGCACCCACCAATTCGGCCACACCATGATCAGGGGAGAGGAGTACTGACCAGCCCATGGCGCGCATCGTTCACTACCTCAACCAGTTCTTCGGCGGTCTCGGCGGGGAGGACCAGGCCGGCGCCCCACCCACGTCCGTGCCCCATGCGGCCGGCACCGCCCGAGGTCTGGCGCAGGCCCTAGGCGAGGACGACCGGATCGTCGCAACCGTCATGTGCGGCGACAACTATCTGGTCGAGCAGGGGGAGGCGGCCGTCGCCGAGGTAATAGCCCTGGTAGCCCCCCATCAGCCTGATGTGGTAGTGGCCGGTCCGGCCTTTGGTTCGGGCCGTTACGGCCTGGGATGCGGAGCCGTCTGCCGAGCTGTCAGGGAACGTCTTGGGATTCCGGCGATTACCGCTCTCCATCCGGACAGTCCCGGCACCGAGGAGTTCCGGGCTTGGGTACCGATAGTCCCCACCACCGAGACGGCCGCTGGAATGGGTCCTGCCCTCCGGGAACTGGGCCGCCTGGCTGCAAAGCTCGGCCGGGGAGAGCCGCTGGGCGACAGGAGCGAGGAAGGACTCATCACCAGAGGCCTCCGGCGCAATGTTTTCGCTGAGGAGCGTGGCTCCACGCGGGCGATCGACCTGCTCCTCGCCAAGATGAGCGGTGCTCGGTTCGAGACCGAGTGGCCTCTACCTCGCTATGAGCGGGCGGAGCCGTCCGACCCCTTGGCGGCCGGTCGACCATTCCGGCTGGCCCTGGTGTCAGAGGCGGGGATCGTCCCGCTTGGCAACCCCGACCGGCTGCCTTCGGGATGGGCGACCCACTGGGCCCGCTACCCCCTCGATGGTCGGAGGGGGTTTGCCGAGGGGGAGTTCGAATCGGTGCATGGAGGGATCGACACCGAGCTCGCCAACTTCGATCCCGACCGCCAGGTTCCCCTCGATGCCGCCCGAGAGCTGGAGGCGGAAGGCCGCCTGAGCCTCTACCACCACCTGTTCAGCACCACCGGCAATATGGGATCCTTGCGGGACATGACCCGGATGGGCACCGAGATGGCAAAGGTCCTGCTGGCCGATGGCGTGCAGGCGGTGATCGTCGGATCGACCTGAGGAACCGGAACGCGTAGCGGGTCTACGCTGGCCAAGGCGATCGAGAACCAGGGAATACCAGCCGCCCTGGTCACGGCCCTCGTCCCCCTAGCTGAGTCGTTGGGGGTGCTCCGGATCGTGGCGGGGACCGCGGTCACCCACCCGTTCGGTAACCCCGACCTGGAGCCGGCCGACGAGCTCACCTACCGGCGACGGGTGGTGGAGACCGCCATTCAGGCGCTGGAGGCCGACGTGTCCGAACCGACGATCTTCGAAGTCGCCGCAGGCTGATTGCCCCCTCGCTTCCGCCTTAGCCTCCGCACCGCTGGTCTGGTTTGGCTACCGGACACCCGCCGGCTACGAGAACCGCCAGGGTGACAGCAGGTGATGAAGACCCGCGCGGTCGATCAGCTCCTCGGCTCGGGCCTGGGCCTCGCGCATCACCTCCTCCTCGTCCACCTGCGTGCATAGGCCGTCCTCGAGGACCAGGGTCCCGTCGACGACCGAATGCACCACGTCCGATCCCCGTGCGCTGTAGGTGAGGGCGCCAACGGTCCGATGACGGGGAGTGAGGTGAGGGCGCTGCATGTCCACCACGATGAGATCGGCCAGCTTCCCCGGAGCCAGCACGCCGGCGTCCACCCCGGCATAGCGCGCCCCTTCCCGGGTGGCCATCTCCAATGCCTCCTCGCCATTGCTGATGGTGGGATCGAGCGTGTGAACGCGCTGCAACAGGATGGCCTGTTTCATCACTTCGAACATGTCCTGGCGATGGTTGCAACACGGCCCGTCTGTGCCGAGACCCACCGGAGCCCCCACCGCTCGCAAGTCGGCCAGCCTCATCACCCCCAGGGCGATGTACTGGTGCGAGATCGGACAGTAGGCGACACCGGTGTCCGTCTCCCCCACGTGATCTATCTCCGAATCGTCGAGATAGATACCGTGCGCGATGGTTGCCTCCGGGCCGAGCAGGCCCTCGCGATAGAGCCACTCCACCGGCCGGATACCGTACTCATCCAGGTAGGTCGGCGGATCCTCGAGACGTTCGGAGCAGTGGGTGTGCCACCCGACCCCCGCCTCCCGGGCCAGCGCAACGCTCCTCCGCACCAGATCCTGATCGTTGTAGATGATGTTCAACGGGGCCGGCCACACAGTGACCCGGCCTCCGGCCGGGTAGCTCTCCATCGCCGCCCGGGTGATCTCGATCTCCTCGTCGTTGGTGTAGCCGAACAGCTCTCCGGCGAGGTTGTACCTTCGGGCGATCTCGGTGGCCTCGCCGGTGATACCGCGAGCCACCGCCCCGCGGAGCCCAACCTCCTCGATCGCCCCCGCCACCGCCAGGGTGGTCTCCAGATCGGAGGGCGCGTAGTGGTTGTCCACCACGGTGGTGGTACCGGCCTTCAGGGCCTCCACCGCCCCCAGCTTGGCTCCGATCCGACCCTCCGCCAGGTTGATGGAGATCGAGAACGGCCACATGAAGTCGGTCAGCCAGGTCCACAGCGGCATCCCCTCCCCCAGGCCCCTCGCCATACCCTGGAACAGGTGGTTGTGGGTGTCGATCAGGCCGGGCAGCACCGCCTGGCCGGTGCAGTCGATCCGGCGAGCCGCCCGGTAGTGCTCCAGCTCTCCAGGTGTTCCCACCGCCACGATCCGGTTGCCCTCCACCGCCACTGCCCCGGGTTCGATCACCCGCCGATCGTCATCGATGGTCACCACCGAACCTCCGGTCAGCAGCAGGTCGCAGTCTCGAATCGGCTCATCCATCGTGGTCAGTCCTTTCCTGGCCGGTGGCGGCAGCCATCGTTGCGGAACCACTCTCGGGTAGCTCGGGCAAATCGAGCAGACGGGTAGCGGTACCACCCATCAGAGCCGCCAGCTCCGAAGCGGACAGCCCCGGTCCTCCCAGCCGGTCGGCCACCCGGTTGAGGCTCCGGAAGATGCCGGACGCCACGCCACCGGGGCCGGCCTTGTGCTTGTCGTTGTTGTCCGATCCGTATACCGCCCTGTCCAACGCGCCGAGACTCCGCAGTTTCTGCACGACGGCATACAGGTCATGGGGATCCCCGCCTGCGAAGTAGGAGAGGTCGGCATAGAAGTTGGGGTGCCGGGCCACCACCGCGATCCCCTCATCGACATAGGGGAAGGCCAGATAGACCACGACTTTGAGGTCCCGGTAACGAATGCCCAGCTCGTCCAACAGCACCGGTCGGGCATGATGCATCGGAGCGTTGATGATCGGGGTGAATCCCGTGTGGGTATGGATCGGGACGTCCAGCTCCAGGCATTTGTGATAGAAGGGCGCAAGCCTCGGATCGGCCGGATCGTGATGGTGATAGGTGGGCAGCAGCTTCACCATGCGAAACCCGAAGTCACGCACGCACCGCTCGACTTCGTCGGTAGCCCACAGGACGTCCCGCAGCGGATCCACACACACCACCCCGTACAGCCGGCCCGGATGGGCCTGGCATTGGGCCGCCGTATAGTCATTGGGCACATACACGTCGTGGTGGTCCGGAAATCGGGGATGATAGGTGGTCCGGCGGATGTCCGATCCATGGGCCAGCCCCACCTCGATACCGGCCTGGTCCAGGAGCTTCACCAGGGCTGCGCCATCCGTCCAGCCATACTTCCCCCCGTACGGCCGGTATAACTCATCCATCCACCAAACCGGTGCCTGGGCGGCCGATTCGGTGAGGTACATCAATACGTCAACGGTCGGCATGGTCCGAGTCCAGTAGATAGAGGGACCTGGCGTTACCCCCGACGATGCCCTCGATCTCCGCAGCGGTGAAGGGTTCACGACCCCGTCGGTCTGCCACCGCCTCGAGCTGGGCCATCAGATGGGTTCCGATCAGCTGAGTCCCTCCGGCCGTCCGATCCTTGTCGTTGTTGTCCGACCCGTATGCGACCCGATCGAGGGCATCGAACCCCCTGAGCTTGTCCAGGGCTCGAAACAACTGCTCGGGCCCAGCCCCGATGAAGTAGGCGATGTCCGCATAGAAGTTGGGATGTCGAGCTACCACCGCCAGCCCTTCATCCACATAGGGAAAGTTGATGTAGACGAGCACCCGCAGGTCCCGGTAACGGATTCCGATCCGATCCAACCGTTCCGGGTGCCCGTAGCGCAGGGCGGCGGTAATGGTCGGCGAGTAGCCGGTGTTTACATGGGCCACGATACCCAGCTCGAGACAGCTCTCCAGCATCGGGGCGATGGCGGGATCGTCGATGTAGTAGTTCTGGTAGGTCGGCAGGTACTTGGACGACCTGAACCCGAGTTCCTCCACGCACCGCCGTTGCTCGATCACCCCGGCCCTAACGTCCCGTAGAGGATCGATGTTGGCCACCCCGATCAAGCGGTCCGGAAACTTAGCGACCTGTTCGGCGGTGTAGTCGTTCGGTACATAGAGGTTGCGCTGGTCCGGAAAGTCCGGGTGGTAGGTAGTTCGCCGGATGTCCGAACCTTGCACCATCCCGATGTCGACCCCGGCCCGATCCAGGATGCCGACGATGGCCTCCCCGTCGGTCCATACGTAGTCGCCCCCGTAGGGACGGTAGAGCTCCTCCATCCACCATACCGGTGCTTGGGCGGGCGACTCCGTGAGATGGAGATGGCAATCAATGGTCGTCATCGGGGTCCTTACTTCCTGATCGGGTAATTACTTGCTGCTTCGAGCGGGCTCCTACGGTGCCCAGGACAGCCACCCAGACCGTAGACGGCCAGCGCGACTGGCCGGGTGTTGCGGACACCGCGACCGAGACGGCCGGAACGATCCGGTTGCCATCCGGCAGCTGAAACAGCCGCTCGAGATCGGCCGGCTGGCCCGCGAAACGCCCCGCTGCCCTCGGAGGGCAGCGGGGCGTAAACGATGACGAGGCGTTGGAGCTAGCGGCGCAGCAGCCCCTCGCTCGACAACGACCCGTCCCGCTGGTCAGGGCTGCAATCTATCGACCTCGCGGTAGTTGCCATCAGATCCCAACATAGTGAGACGCACCCTATCATACCCCTGATTGTCGCCGGGGCCGTACTCGAGCGCCATACCGTCGATGTCGACAGATCCTGCATCCATCAGCGCATCGAGGAAACACTCGCGGCTGAGGTCCCGGCCACATAGCTCGAGACCGGCGATGGCCAGTCGTCCGGTCAGATAGCCCTCGAGGGATGTGAAACCGGGTTCCGCGTCGGGATCATACGCCGACAGCGCAGCCTGATAATTGCGAACCACTCGACTGCCCCGGTCATCGGGCAAAGGCGTCACCTGGGTCACGTACACGCCGGAGCCGCTACGACCCAGGGCATCGGCCAGAGCTTTGCTACCCACGAACGACACGGCCATGAATACGGGATCCGGGTGTAGTTCGTCGCGCAGGATCTCGATGGCCGCGGCGGCTGGAGCGTAGGCGCTCATGAGGATGACCGCTTCGGGGTTTGCCTCCGCAATTTGAACTGCTGCCCTCCTCACCGCGCTGGTGTTCCTCGTGTAATACCCGGCCGCTACCGGCTCCAGATTCCGGCGGGCCAAGGCAAGGCGCACACCTTCCAGTCCGTCCACGCCGTATGAATCATTCTGATAGAGCACGGCCACACGAGTGACACCCAAGTCCTCGGTGAGGCGTTCAACCATCTCCTCTGTCTCCTGGTAATAGGAGGCGCGGTAGTTGACCACGTTGTCCAGCTCGCTGTCGCGCAAGAGATCGGCACCGGTAAACGGCCCGATGAAGGGCACGCCCTCCGTTGCTGCCAACGGAGAAGCGGCCATCGATGTGGGCGTTCCCACCGCTCCAATTAGGCCAAATACCTGGTTAAAGCCGATCAGATTGATGGTGTTTGCAAAGGCCACATTGCTTTCATAACGGTCATCTAGTGTAACGAGGTTCAGTTGACGGCCATGCACGCCACCGTCTTCATTAGCTTCCTGGAATGCAGCTTCGATACCGGCCATTATACCTTGACCTAACCGGGCGGAAGGTCCGGTTAGGACAGCCGATTGTCCGAACAACACTATGTCATCGGAAACGCCGGCAATGCTGAGCAATTCCTCAAGTGTTGGAACCGGCTGCGGAGTCTGGCCTTGCAGTACCGTCACTAACGCCTGTATTTCGGCCAGCAGCAGTTGCAGAGTTAGCCGGTTGTCCGACGAGCAGTGCCCTTTCAGTGGAGATCAGACGCCGCCTCAGGTCCAGCGTGTCGGCAAAAACACTGTCTCCCGTCTCGAGCAGCGCATTGGTCAGTGAAATCAACTCAGGGTCCAGATAGCGCCCATGGTTCTGCTGCAGATATTCGGCGCTGTGGCGGAGACGATTTGATGCCGTGATGTAGGCACCCTCCACTATGCCCACGAGCCGGGGATCGCTCATACCAGCTCCCTGGTACACCAGGAATCCCGTTGAAACCGCGCTCTCCGACATCAGGTCCAGATGCGCTTGCCGCCGCGCGTCGTCTATCGAGCTCAACTCGAGGTCGGTGCGTCTGAAACTCAACCGGACCTGGTCGTTGATCAGGTCGTAGAAACTGCGGTCCGCGTTGCTGTTGGCAGCCTGAATCAATCCGAATCCCTGAGTGACCATGTCACTCCTGAGCTGAAGAGACTGTAACCAAGCTAGACGCAGCGCGGGCCGGCCGGCCATGATTACATCCGAGTTGGATACCAGCCGGTTCACCAGGGTCTCGATGCGATCAACCCGGTCGTCATAGCCCTTTCCGCGCAGCGTAACCAGATGTCGCTCCAGCTCAGCCTTCCGGAAAAATCCGCCACGGCCTGGCCGGCACTATCCGGCACCCAGCGAAAGTCGGTCTCCATAGAATTGTCCATGAACATGGCGCTGGCATGAGTTGAAATCGACAGCGCAGCAGTCATGACCTCAGCATCCATAACCGCAGCATCACTGCCAGAACCATCCTCAGCGTTCTCCTGGGCGCCCACTTGCCCGGCCGAGAACCACCAGACTCCCACCACTACTGCCGTCACTGCCGCAATGGCCAGCAGCCACCGCAGCGACGTGTTCGCAACTGACCTCACGTTCATGTTCACCTCCCAGTTCCTCCGCCGTGTGAATGAACGTTGGAGCCAGCCTACCAGGCTCAGGTATGGCGCAACGAAGAAGACTTTGCCATTTATAATCTTCCGGTATACCTCTACCCGAACCGGAGCTGCTGGGAGAACCCTCCATTCACTGTCCGGCGAGGACGTGCTGCCCGGCTTTGCCTTTGACGAGCCCACTGGATTTCTGGCCGGGGTCAAGCGGACCCGCCCTGCTCGCGGCCCAGGGGAGCAGCCGCTTCGAGTAGGCCAATTCATTCCGCCCACGCTCGGGGGCACACGCCCGCCCCGTCGGTCAGGGTTGCATCAACCGATCGACCTCGTGGTGGTTGCCATCAGCCCCCGACAAGGTCAGACATACCGTTAAGACCCCTGATCGTCGCCCAAGAGCCCTGGTACTCGATATCCCAGCGATAATCCACACCGGATGAATCAGAACCGTCAACGCGCCGACGGAGTACCCGCGGGCCCATCCAGCTGGAGTGGAATGGTCGGAAGTCCTCGCGACCCAGCGGTGATGTCACCGATCGGGGTAACTTTCTGCTCCGAGCAGGCGTATACGTTGGCCCGAACGTTAACCTGGCGTCATGGATCGCTTCACTATCGACTTGCACGGTCCCCTACACGGCATCGACTACGGCGGTTCGGGCCGGTTGGTCCTGCTGGTGCACGGGCTGAGCGGATCGGCCGTCAACTGGACCGAGATCGCCAGTGGTCTCACGACCTACGGTCACGTGGTGGCACCCGAGCTTCCCGGCTTCGGACGCACTCCCCCGGCCGGCCGGCGCGTCACCGTCAACGCCCAGGCAGAGCTACTGGCGGAGCTGATCGAACGTCACTCGGACGACCCTGCTCTGGTGATCGGCAATTCGATGGGCGCCACGGCCTCCATGCTGCTGGCCGGGCACTGTCCAGAGCTGGTCGACCGCCTAGTGCTCATCGCCCCGCCGGCGCCTGCGCCCTCGGTGCATGGCATCCATCCGATCTGGGCAACGTTCATGATGATCTACCTGATTCCGGGTCTGAACCAGGCCCTACTGAGATGGCTTCACCGCCAGGGAACCTCCCAGCAACGCACCGAGGCCGGGATAGACATGCTGACCATGCATCCGGATCGTGTCTCGAAACCGGTACGGCAGGTTCACACGCAGGTGACCATCGAACGCAACCTGATGCCCTGGGCCTACAGCTCGCACCTGAGCGCCTACCGATCCATCATCCTCAACCTCCTCCCCTACTCCCGCTTCGACCGAATGGCACGCCGGATCGCCGCCCCGACCTTGCTCATCCACGGAACCGTGGACACGGTGGTACCGCTGGCAGCGGCCGAACGGCTCGCTTCCGTCCGCCCCGACTGGACCTACCGGCCGCTGGTGGGGGTGGGCCACATTCCCATGATGGAGTCACCCGAGCTGTGCCTCAAGCTGATCGCCCAGCTGATGGCCGACGCGGTGTCGTCCGACCCCTCGGGTGTCGTCGTCGGCGGCCTCAGGGTCATCCAGGGCGACGGCGGCGGCGCCAGTCGAGAAAGCGCCTGATCGGCCACGTATTAGCCACCATCCGTCGCTCGACCCAGCCCCGCTGAGCCTGGGGGATACCCCATCGGGACTGTTCCAGTTCGCTGGTCCGGTGAGCATCGGTGGAGATGACGAAGTAGACGGACCGGCCTCTCGCTCGCAGCAGGACCTCCACCGGTGCGTCGAGGCGATCCAGGTGGGAGTTGATCTCGAGGGCGGTCCCGGTCGACTCGGCGGCGTCCAGCACGTTCGCCACGTCCACCTCGATGCCCGGTCGGCGACCGATCCGGCGTCCCAGTGGATGGCCGATCACATCCACCGCCGGATGCTCCATGGCCCGCAATAGGCGTGCTGTCTGCTGCTGGACCGGCAGGTCGAAGTGGCTGTGGACCGAAGCGACGCACCAGTCGTATCCCATCAGGAAGTCGTAGTCGTAGTCCAGCGAGCCGTCCCGGCCGATGTTGAGCTCGACGCCGTGCAGTAGGCGCAGGGTCGGGTACCGATCCTGGAGGATGGCCATCCGCCGCCGCTGAGCCAGCATCTCCCTCCGACCCACCCCGTTGATCGCCAGGTTCTCGGCGTGGTCGGTGATCGCCAAGTACTCGAGGCCGAGCCCCGCGGCCGTCTCCACCATCGCCTCGAGGGAGTGATCCCCATCGCCCGACAGATCAGTATGAACATGCAGATCACCCCGCAGGTCCCCGTCGGCCACCAGGTCGGGCAGCGAACCCGACTGGGCAGCCTCGATCTCGCCTCGATCCTCCCTGATGGTGGGCGGGATCCAGGGCAACCCCAATGCCTGGTAGATGTCCTGCTCGGTTTCCTGAGCCACGACCGCGCCACTCTCCGAGTGGTACAGCGCGTACTCGCTCAGCACCCAATCCCGCTCGATCGCCAGCCGCCTCAGCCGGATGTTGTGCTCCTTGGAACCGGTGAAGTAGAGCAGGGCCGCACCCCATTGCCGCTCGGGAACCATCCGGACGTCGACCTGCAAGCCTGAATGGGTGATGACCGAGGTCTTGGTCTGTCCGGATCCCAGGACCTGCCGTACCCAACCCATACCGGCCAGCCGCTCCGCCACCGGGGCCGAATCATCCGTCGCTACTAGAAGGTCTAGATCCGCCACGGTCTCGCAGAAACGTCGCAGGCTCCCGCAGTAGGCGGCCCGCTCGACTCCCGGGAGGGCCTGGAGCTCGCCCACCAGTCTGTTTGCCTCTCTCATGGCCGTGAGGATCGGGGTCCTTCGCTCCTTCCCCGACCAGCCCAGCCGGGTGATGGCCCGCCGCAGATTCTGCTCGGTCTTGGGACCGAATCCCGGCAGCTCCCGGATGGACTCTGCCTCCAGGGCGGCCACCAGGCTGGCTACCGAATCCACCCCCAGCAATCTCCGCATGGTGGCAGCCCGCTTGGGCCCCAGACCAGGTATCCGTACCAACTCCTGGTACTCGGGCGGGTAGTTGGCCCTCAGCTTCTCCAGCTGGGTGATGGTTCCGGTCCGCAGGTACTCGTGAATCCGGGCGGCGGTCGACTTTCCCACACCGGGGATCCGCCTGAGCTCGGCCTGGGTCATCCCGGCCACATCCTGCGGCAACCCTTCTAAGGTCCGGGCCACCGCCTCGTAAGCCCTAGCCCGGAAAGACTGCGGGCTACCGTCGGCGATCCGCGCCAGCAGGGCCAACTCGTCGAAGAGCGCGGCTAGCTCGGAATTGGTCACCATCCGGGGCACCTGCCTCACGTTACCGGCAGCCACCCGTGGTGCAACCAGCTGTCCCATACGGACCGTGGAACGCCCAGTCAAAAGCGGAAGGACGCCAGTAGGCGTGCCGAGTCGCCTTCTACGCCATCCCCGTTCTTACCATCCTCAACCCCCGGTTGTCGCGTGGTCTCCAGCAGTTACCAGCTACTAATCACCGACGGCAGGAGTTTTCGCCGCTCTTCGAGGGCCCGATCTTGCCCGTTCGGGCCCTCCCCCGCCACCACCGTTCCTGGAGAAAAGGTCGCGTTTGGAATGCCGCGACCGGTTGCACGGTTCCTGCTCCGATGATCCTCGGACGGCCGGGTCGACGTCGGAACTCGAACCGTCGGGTGATTGGTATCGAACAACATGCCACGGGGGTGTGACAGATTCGAGCGATCCGGAAAACTGCTCCAACCTGGGCCAGTCCCTTCCTTCCCCACCGGCCGGCCTGGGAGGTAGGGAACGGCTCGACGGGCACCTCCGGACTTACTCCTGAACTACATAACTGTAATACCGCGCATCCGGGTGAGTAGTGCTACCTTGCCTGCTCTGGGTAGGGGCGGCATCGCCAAAAATAGGAGGTTCTACGTGTCGTACCCGCCCGCTTTATCCAGTCGAACTCGCCGGCTTCTGGCAGCAACCTTTGCCCTCGTAGCTGTCGTGGGCATGCTGGCAGCGCCACCTGCTGCCGCCGCGGACACTCCCCTTCTCTACGAGGATGCCACCAAGACGGTCCATACCCAGTCCATAGCCGCATTGGAGAGAGTCGGCATCCTGGACGGCACCGGTTGTGGTCTCAGCCAGTTCTGCCCCGACCAACCATTGCCACGCTGGGTGATGGGCGTGTGGCTGGCCCGGTCACTGGACAGCGTCGACCCCGCTCCCACCACCAGCGAAACGGCTCCTTCCCCCGGGCTGGCGTTTGCGGATGTGAACGGTTCCGTCTGGTGGGCGCCCGATATAGAGACCCTGGCCCTGAAGGGTGTGACCTCCGGGTGCTCCACTGCCCCGCCCCTCCACTTCTTCTGTCCAGAAGAACCGGTTACCAGGGGTCAGATGGCGAGCTTCATCACCCGAGCATTCGACCTGGCTCCGTCCGTACCGATGGGTTTCACCGACATCGCAGGGAACACCCATGAAGCCAGCATCAACTCCCTGGCAGCGGCCAATATCACTGCCGGGTGTGGCTCAGATTCGGCCCGTTATTGCCCGGACGATCTGGTAACGAGGGCACAGATGGCCACCTTCCTGGCCAGGGCAATGAACCTGGCCGACATTCCGGAGAATACCGCATTGCAACCGGCCGAGGTGTATCCGGACGTGGGTCTGGTCGGTGAGCAGCACATCATCTATGGGCGGGGCGACCAGCACATCTGGTTGGTGAACGCTGACGGGACGCTGTTCGACTCCTATCCGGTTAGCGGCCGGGCGACCTGGCCTCCACCGGGTCGTTACAAGGTGTTCTCCAAGTCCCCGTTCGCCCGGGCGCTCCGGGGCGGGCTGACCATGGAGCACATGGTGCGCTTCCTGCAACCCCCTGGCAAAGCCTCCACCGGATTCCACTCGATCCCGCGCACCCGCAACGGCACCCCTATCCAGACCGAGGACGAGCTGGGACAGTTCCGGTCGTCGGGCTGTGTGCGCCAGCGGGACGACAAGGCGGAACAGCTCTACGAGTGGGCGCCGCTCGGAACCCGGGTGGTGGTCCTCCCCTAATACGAACTCGGCTCCCGGGATAGGTGCCTTCCCCGAGCTAATCCTCCCGGCGAGCCTGAGCGAGCCCTAGCAACTATGCCCCGCCGAACCGTTGGTGATCCTCCCTGTCGGCGGGGCAGGTAACCTTTCGTGACGCCGCACCGTCAGAAAGACTCGATATGACTTTGGCAAGCGCCGGATACTCGGTGACCCTGCGCCTCTACGTACCGCCGGAGGACGAGCGGGCGATCGGCCGCATCACCACGGCGATCGGTGAGGCTGGTGGGGTGGTGACCGCACTGGACTTCGTGGAGTCGGACCAAACCCGTCTGGTAGTCGATATCAGCGCCAACACCCGGGACGACGAGCACTCGATCGTCATCACCGAGGCGGTCAGCGCGGTCGAGGGGGTGACCGTCCACCACGTGTCGGACCGGACGTTCCTGTATCACTTGGGAGGCAAGCTCGAGGTTCGCAACCGGGTCCGGCTTCGCAACCGGGACCAGCTGTCCATGGCGTACACCCCGGGTGTGGCCCGGGTGAGCCTGGCCCTCGCCAAGCGACCGGAAGACGCTCGCAACCTGACCGTCAAGGGCAACTCGGTGGCCATCGTCACCGACGGGAGCGCGGTGCTCGGCCTCGGGAACATCGGTCCCATCGCAGCTCTTCCGGTGATGGAAGGCAAGGCAGCCCTGTTCAAGCGCTTCGCTGATGTGAACGCCTGGCCTATCTGCCTCGACTCGAACGATCCGGACGAGATCGTGCGAGCGGTGGAGCTGCTCGCCCCTGGATTCGGAGGGATCAACCTGGAGGACATCTCCGCTCCCCGCTGCTTCGATATCGAAGCCCGCCTGCGGGAGTCGCTCGACATCCCGGTGTTCCACGATGATCAGCACGGCACCGCCATCGTGGTGCTGGCTGCTCTCACCAACGCCCTGAAGGTGGTGAACAAACGCATGGTCGACGTCCGGGTGGCCTTGAGTGGGGCAGGCGCGGCCGGAGTGGCCACCGCCAAGCTCCTGAAGGCGGGTGGAGTGGCCGATGTAGTCGCCCTCGACCGGGGCGGGATCATCAGTCCCCAGCGGACCTTTGCCGACCAGTCGAAGCAGTGGATGCAGGAGAACACCAACCGGGAGGGAATCTCCGGGCAGATCCTGGATGCTCTGGAAGGCACCGATATATTCATCGGACTCAGCGGACCCGACCTGTTCGAGGCCAGGGAGATCACCCGCATGGCACCTGACCCGATCGTGTTCGGCCTGGCCAACCCCGATCCGGAGTTCGATCCCCAAGCAGCCCGAGATTACGCACCGGTGGTGGCAACCGGCCGCTCGGACTTCCCCAACCAGATCAACAACGTGCTGGCCTTCCCCGGCGTCTTCCGAGGAACCCTCGACGCCCGGGCCAGCTCGATCACCGAGCCGATGAAGGTGGCAGCTGCCCGAGCCATAGCATCGGTGGTCAAGCCCGAGCAACTGACCGGCAGCTACATAATCCCGTCAGTGTTCAAACCCGAAGTAGTCGACGAAGTAGCCAAAGCAGTCCGAGCAGCGGCGACCTGCTGAACAACGAGCAGCAACTCGCCCTCACCCATCCGAACATGGGGGATGGTCCGTCTATGGGCTATCGAAGCTTGGCGGTTGGCAAGACGCGATGGCTGATCACTTGCCGGGGTCCGAGGGCTAGAGTGCCCTTCAAGTTCTAACGGTTGGGCCGGAAGGACGCGTCGGGCACCGGAGGTCAGGATGAAGCTGGCAGTTCTTGTCCATGAAGCAGAAGAGGGAGGATACTGGGCTGAGGTCCCAGCGGTTCCTGGATGCGTGACGCAGGGAGATTCTTTTGAGGAGCTGCTCACCAACCTGTACGAAGCGATCGAGGGATGCCTCTCAGTCGATGTGAGTGGTGGTTTACTCCAAGGCGAAGCCAGGGTAATCGAGATCGCTGTATAGAATCCTCGCCTGAGAGGGTCAACATCTCCTTTACTGGCGGACCGATGGTCCGTACCGCGCTGCCCGCCCTATACGATCATCATCTGAGCAGCCGAGTACACGCACCGGATGGTTTGACGGCAGTGATCAGCCTCTCCCCCTCTGGCAAGCTACGTAGTCGCCGTCTGGCCTGTTCTAAACTTCCTAGACCTCCACGCCCTTAATCGTCCAGCAGCAGGCACAGCAGTTTCCATTCAGGCGCCTGTTTAACACACAAATAATCGGTCCGAGGAACGAGACAATCTTTTCCCCCAGTACCTAGAAGGACTATGATCAGCTAGATCTCTCAGGACATGAGACGGTGCGATTGGTATCGCCAGTGCGACTGTAGTCGAAGCCCTTGAATACATCCGGGTCACTCACGGGACTCCTGCCAAGGCTGAACTTCAAGCGTATTTCTCAACTCCCTTTATCAACAAAAATACAGCGGAACGAATAGCTGCTGGCGTTGAACACTTCACACAAGGCCGATATGACGAGTGTGTTATGGTACTCTTGCCACGAATTGAATGTACCATTCGTGACATTGTATACAGGACAGGACAACCAACGTGGTTGGAACGCCTGACTGCCAAGCACCCCTTTCGGGCGTGGCAGCGGTCCCTATACACACTACTTGATCAGCTACAAGACCGGTTAGACCAAGACTGGCTCAGGTACCTCACTACTCTTCTCACAAACCCACTCGGCCCAAACCTCCGGAACCGTTACATGCACGGACTAATGGATCAAGGTACCCGTGAACACGCGGCTGCCCTCATCCATGTAGCAGTTTTTCTAGCCACTATACGACCAACCGAATTGTCAGAAGATTGAGTAACCAGATGTTTGTCGAATCAACTGAATGAAGACAATAGGCGGGCAGTGGATGTACCGCTTACTGAAGGACCACGGCTGGCAGCTTGCTCGGATAAAGGGGAGCCACCACATTTACAAGAAGACAAGATACGCTATACGTATATTTGTTCCTGCTCAGGGTAATAAGGACCTTAAGGTCGGCTTATAGAAGCATATTATGAAGATGGCAGACATCAACGAGGCTCATCTATAGGTCATATAACCCAGGACACTCAACGGCTAAGTAGTCTAGTATAGAATTCCACCCTAAATCATCGGAGGTGAACGCCTAGCGTGCGTGTGTTTACAGAGGCGACCCATCAAATGGAGGACCCCAAATTTGATGGCGCCAGCGTTCCCGGTGGCTGGTCAGGACTTCGGATTCGAGGGTTAAGTGGTCCTGGGTCGCTCGCCTGGAATATTCCGGTTCCATTGTCGGGAGGTCCTGGCACTGGACCTGATGGCGGACTCGGAGGCTGAGGCTCGAGTGGTACCTGCCAGCCCGTGTCCAGGTCCCGCTCCGGGAGTTCATCCCGGGGGTTCTCGTCAGAAGGATCGGTATCGGGGAATTCGGACCTGTGACCGACGTTCGAGTGCCTGGTGGTGCGTCGATGGAATTCAGACTTGGGCTCTTGACCTCACCTTCCAAGGTTCCTGGCCTTCACGCTTCATCCAAGACAGCCCTACGGTTTGTTAGCACGGCTTCGCCGGAAGGAGGTGCGACTAAGGGCACCTGGATCCGGAAGGTGGATCCTTCGCCTAGGCGGCTTTCCACTTCTACGCGCCCTCCGTGCAGCTCGGCTACATGTTTTACGATCGCCAGACCCAATCCGGTGCCGCCGGTGGCTCGCGAACGCGCCTCGTCGACCCGGTAGAACCGCTCGAATATCCTGGGCAGCTCCGCTGCAGGAATACCGGAACCGGTGTCGGCCACCGTCACGATCGCTACACCATCCGAGATACCAACCGATGCCGTCACCCGACCGTCCTTCGCGGTGTGACGAACCGCATTGTCCAGCAGGTTACGGAAGGCCAGTGCGAGGTCGGACGGATTGCCAACCATCGGCGTGGGAACTGCCTCGAAGGCGATGGGAGGACGCGCAGAGCTGAACCGGTGGACCTCGCTGGTCAGCACTTCGGCCAGGTCGAACGGTTCCACACGAGGGGTGGTCGACTCGAGGCGGGACAGGTCGAGCAGGTCGGTGACGATTCTCGACATACGGACCGCGTTGTCATAGATCCTGCCGGTGAAGTCGAGCACCGCCTCGGGATCTGTCTCGAGCGCTACCAGTACGGTCTCGGCGGCGGCTTGGATGGCGGCTACCGGGGTCTTCAGCTCGTGTGAGGCGGCCACCACGAAGTCCTGGCGTATCCGGTCGGCTTGGACCCGCTCAGTAATGTCGAGCAGGTGGAGCATTGCGACCCCGTCACTGCCAGCCGGGTGTCCGCTCACCTCGATGACCCGGCGAGGAAGCCCACGGGTCAACCGGCTAGTCGAGGATCGACCGTCCGTCGCCTCCTCGATCACCCGCCGGACCGGGTTGGGGATCGGTGCTCCCGGTTGGGTGATCCGCCTACCGAGAAACTCGGCCGCCGTTTGGTTCGCGTATACCGGACGACCCGACCGCACCGCCAATACTCCGACCGGCAAGGAAGCCAGCAGCGCGTCGTGCATCTCCTCCCGAGCACGGAGCCCGGACCGGTCCGCCTCGAGCTGATGGATACGCCGCTGGTATTCCAGCTTTCGCCGATGATGTCGCCGATCCAGCCACACGATCGATCCGGCCCCGGCGCCCGTAGCCATCCCTGCTAGCCAGGACCAGGGCAGAGGCACCTGGGGAACTAGCCAGGCACCCAACCCGACTATTAGCAGCCCGGCATACTTCCAAGTCCATCCTGCCCATATCTTCGAGGCCACTAGTCCGATCCCCTACCGGCCCACTTTCACTCGTAGTCAACGAACTTGTACCCCAAGCCTCGGACCGTGACTATCCATCGCGGTGATTTGGGTGTCGGTTCGACCTTCTCGCGAAGACGACGGATATGTACATCCAAAGTCTTGGGATCCCCATAGAACGTTGCCCCCCAGATCTCCTCGAGCAGGACATGGCGAGCAACCAGGCGACCCTTGCGTGCCAGCAGCGCCTCGAGCAGCTCGAACTCCTTGGGCCGGAAGTCCACCAGCTCCCCGTTGACCCGCACCTCGTGACGGTCCACATCCAGTACGACCGGACCACCCTCGTACACCAGCGTCTCCCTGCGCGGTATCCGGTTGGCCCGACGCAGGATGCCCCGGATGCGGGATATCAGCTCCCGCATCGAAAACGGCTTGGTCATATAGTCATCGGCGCCCAGCTCCAGCCCGGCCACCACATCGGCCTCGGCGTCCTTGGCCGTAACCACCACCACCGGTGTTTCGGAGGAGCCCCGAATCCGGCGGAGCACGTCCAGGCCACCCAGACCGGGCAACATGAGGTCGAGGACCACCAGATCGAAGTCCCGCCTGCGGTAGGACTCGAGCGCCAGCCGGCCATTCGCCACCAAGGTCACCTGATAGCCCTCCCTGGCCAGGTTGTAACGGAGGGATTCGGCCAGGGTTTCCTCGTCCTCGACCACCAGTATCGAAGCCAAGGTCGTCAACCCGCCGAGGCGAGCACCCATCCTTCGGGGAACTCGCGGAACTCCCCGGTGAGTAGGAAAGCGACCTGTTCGCCGATATCGACCGCCCGGTCACCCACCCGCTCGAGTGCACGCGACACCAGCATCATCCGCACCGCCCACTCCAGCAGATCAGGGTTGGGACCGCAGGCCGCCACCTCCTTCCACATGTTCCGGTTGAGCCAGTCAGCCGGATCGTCCATCTCGGGCAGGCGGAGAGCGAGGTTCAAGTCGCGCTTGATCAGGGCCTCCATGGCGGTCTGGAGCATCGGTACGACTATCGATCGCATCTCCCTGATATGCAGCAGGATGGTTTCGTTGCGTGGCAGCCCGGCGGTGATCTCCACTATCCGGGCGATGTTGGCCGCCTGGTCACCCATCCGCTCCAGGCTGTGACCCGTCTGGAGCACCAGGGACATGAGGCGAAGATCGGATGCCACAGGTGTCTGGCGGGCCATCACCTCGTGCCAGCGACGCTCCACATCGAAGTAGAGGCGATCGATCCGCTTGTCCTCCACCACTACTTCATGCGCCAGCTCCGAATCTCCCGTCAGCAGAGCGTCCACCGCCTTGACGATCTGCTGCTCAGCGATCTCGGCCATGTCGAGCAGCAACACTTCCAGCCGGTTCAACTCAGCGTGGAATCGGCTGCGGTATTCGGTCATCCGAACCGACCAGTTATGTAGTCCTCCGTCTCGGACTTGGCGGGCCTGGTGAACATGACCCCGGTCTTCCCCTCCTCGACGACGTAACCGGCCCGGTCCTCGTCCATGTTCAGGAACACCGTGTAGTCGGACGCCCGAGCAGCCTGTTGCATGTTGTGGGTGACGATGATGATCGTGTACTCGACCTTGAGTTCCTGGATCAGCTCCTCGATACGAAGAGTGGCCACCGGATCGAGAGCCGAGGTGGGCTCGTCCATCAGGATGATTTCCGGCTTCACGGCTATAGCTCGAGCTATGCAAAGCCGTTGCTGCTGGCCACCCGAGAGTGAGTAGCCGCTGTCGTCCAACTTGTCCTTGACTTCATCCCATAGAGCGGCCTGGCGAAGCGAGTGCTCGACCAGCTCATCCATGTCGTCTTTCCAGCCGTTGATCCTGGCGCCCCAGGCCACGTTCTGATAGATGCTCTTGGGGAAGGGGTTGGGCTTCTGGAAAACCATTCCCACCCGGCGGCGCAGCTCCACCGGATCGACCGACTGGTCGTAGATGTTCTGCCCGTGAAACCGTACTTCACCCTCCACCCGAGCACCAGGAACCAGATCGTTCATGCGGTTGAGGGCTCTGAGCAGAGTGCTCTTGCCGCATCCCGACGGCCCGATCAAGGCGGTGATCAGCCGGTCCTGGAAGCTCAGGCTCACGTCCTTGACCGCCCGGAACTTGCCGTAGAAGGCGCTCATGCGCTCGGTCTCCATTGCGACGCGCCCCGATCCGGGTGCCGTACCTTCGGTTTCCGTCGCAACGGTCAAGTCGGTTGTCACGTTATCAGCTGTTATCGCCTGGTCGAGCTTCATCCTGTCCTCTGAGAATATCGGTTTCTGAGCAACACCGCCGCCGCGTTGAGGGTTAGCAACAGGACCAGCAGCACGATGATCGCTGCGGCGGCGATGTTACGGAACTCGTCCTGCGGACGGCTGGTCCATTGGTAGATCTGGATGGGTAGCACCGTGAACTTCGAGAACGGTCCGGACGGATCGGTCGTGATGAAGGTGGAGGCGCCCACCACCACCAACGGGGCCGTCTCTCCCAGTGCTCTGGCCACCGCCAGAATTGTGCCGGTCAGGATTCCGGGCAATGCGTTGGGCAGGACGTGGGCCCGCACGGTCTGCCATTTGGTGGAACCCAGCGCCATACCGGCCTGCCTCAACGAGCCTGGTACCGCTCGGATGGCTTCTTGAGCATTGATGATTATGAGCGGCAGGATCAACAGGCCAAGGGTGAGGCCGGCCGACAGGACCGTGCGTCCGTTGGCGGTGGCACTCTCTCCCACGCCTAGGAAGAAACCGCTGGTGATGATCTCCATGGTGCGGACGAAGATGGCCAGACCGAGCATTCCGTAGATGATCGAAGGGACGCCCGCCAGATTGTTGATGTTGGTCTGGATGATGCTGTTGAGCCGGTTCTCCTTGGCGTACTCCTCCAGGTAGATGGCCGCCCCCACCCCGACGGGGGAGGAGAACAGCAGGGTGATGAGCACCACCCAGAGGGAGCCGAACAGTGCGGTCCGTATTCCTGCCAGAGCGGGCTCCGGGGACTGGGGGCTGGCCACGAAGTCCCAGGAAATCCACGACCGGTAGTCCAGCTCGGCATCCGGATACTTGGCGGCCACGGCAGCCTCGATCTCAGAGCGGTTGAAGGTGGAGTCCAGGAAGGACCACGTTCCCAGGATGGTGGGTTCGACCACCCGTTCCACCACGAGGGCCGCTACGTCTTCATGACTTCGGGCCGGCAACCAGCACGCCGGAGGTGGCTCGCTCGATCGGCACAGATCGTTGAGCACGTAGGGGTCCTCGAACGCCATCCGATCGGCGAAGAACCGCTGCTCTCGCTCGAAGCGTCGCCCCAGATTGTGGGAGATCCCCCCGCCCAGCAACAACACCAGTTCCTGCTTGCTGAGGGACTCCAGATCCGTGTCGGGCGGGTAACCCAAGCTGGCCACCAGCTCAGATGGGGACCGCTCGTTCTCCACGGCCACTAGCCCGAATGAGGAGTTGAGCACCGTGATTATCAGGGTGACGAGAGCTGCTACCGCCACCATCAGTGCGGCCAGCAAACCGAACCTGACGATGATCCCGCGCCGCTGCCGCTTCCTCATGTGCTCGGAGGTGATGAGCAGGTTGGATGTGCCGGCGTGCTCATCTCGGTCGCCCCGGTTCATTCGTAGACCTCACGGAACCGCGCCACGAACCGGCGGCTTAAAACGTTCAGGGTCAGGGTGATGACGAACAGGGCCAGGCCGATGGCAAAGATGGAGTTGTAGTCGATCGAGTTGTAACTGAGATCTCCCCCGCTGATCCGGACGATGTGGCCGGTCATCGTCTCGCCGGCTACGAAGGGGTTGAGGATGTATCCGAACAGGCTGTCCTCGCCAAAGGTGAAATTCTTGGGCCCGGCACCAGCTGCGATCGCCACCACCATGGTCTCCCCGATCGCCCGCGAGATCGACACTACGAACGCCGCGGTGATGCCCGAGAGGGCGGCCGGCAGGACGATCCGCAGCGAAGTCTCCAGTTTGGTAGCTCCTACCCCGTAGGAGGCCTCTCGAAGCGAGAGAGGCACGGCATGCAGAGCATCTTCGGACATCGAGCTGACCAGCGGGACGATCAGGATGCCCACCACAATCCCCGCCGAGGCGGTATTGAAGATCTCCACCACATCCACACCGAACACCGACCGGAGCAGCGGAGTCATGAAGGTGAGGGCGAAATAGCCGTAGACGACGGTGGGGATGCCGGCCAGCACTTCTAAGACCGGCTTTATGATTCCCCGAACCCTGGCAGAGGCGTATTCGCTCAGGTATATAGCGGTTGCCAGACCGATGGGTAGGGCGACCAGCATGGCGATGATCGAGGTGGTCAGGGTCGACAGCACCAGGGGCCAGATGCCGAAGTCCAGGATGGCCGGCTGCCATTGGGTGGAGGAGAGAAACTCGGCCATCGACGCCTCTTCGGAGCCGAAGAAGAGCCAGGCTTCCTTGCCCAGCTCGAAGACGATACCCACGGTGGTGAGGATCGATAGGGCTGCCGCTATGAAGAGCAGACCATGGATCACCGCCTCCCCTGGTCGCCGTTTCTTACGGAGTGACCTGGTAGCCACTCCGCCGTGGTTACTTGCGTGGGTAACTATGGTTTCCTCTCCCTCTCTATCTCGTACGACTGCCTCGATGCCTTTGCCTTAGGAGCCGGTTGGATTAGGCCGGCACTTTCTCAGCCGATTGCCATGTGCAGCTCTTCGGCTGCGGCTTGGAGGACCGGTTCGGGGGCCGGGAAATATCCCACTTCGCCGATCTCCTCGTTGATGAACTGCAACACGAAACTCAGGAACTGACCCACCTGTGGCTTCTCGGCCATGATCGACGCGGTTGAGTACATGAACATGGGACGAGCCAACGGATAGGTATTGGCATCCAGTGCCTCGGTGGTCGGCTCTACGCCCTCCACCTTTACCACGCTCAACCGCTCGCTGTTCTCTGAATAATATGCAAACCCAAAGAAACCCACCGCACAAGTAGTAGCCGCATTCTCCGGATCACACCCATCACCGGAAATCCCCTGCACCAGCACGTTGTCATCCTCCGACAACTGAGTATTGCCAGCCGCCAGGATCGGACCCTCATCTTCGTGGAACACTTCTTCCACGAAGTAATCGAAGGTGCCCGAGTCCGTACCCGGAATGAACCGCTGGATCGGATTAGCCGGGAACTCCGCCCGCACATCCTGCCAAGTAGTCGCAGTAGAGAACAGCACCACCAACTCCGCAACCGTCAAGTCCGATACGAACGTATTGCCGGGCGAAACCGTCACCGCCAAGGCATCAGTACCGATCCGGAACTCGATCGGATCCCGACCGATCGCCCGGCACTGCTCCACCTCCGTTTCCTTGATCGCCCGCGAGGCATTGGAGACATCCGACTCACCAGCCACACAGAAACGCTCGAAACCAGCACCTGAACCGATCGAATCGATCGTGATCAAACCTGAATGCCCCTCATCCTCGAACCGGGCCGCCATCGCCTCCGCCAAGGGAAACACCGTCGACGAACCAGCAACCGCAATGTCACCCGACACCGACAAAGGATCCACCGGATCCAACCCCAACACACTAGGACCCGCGGTAAACATCGGACCATAGGAATCGGCACTTGCTTCGGACATGGCCTGGGTGGCGATCGTCGTCACCGGTCCGACACCGTCCCCCCCGCACGCTATAGCTGTCAGGGCGAGCGTCAGCACCAGCGTTGAGCCGCGCCATCTGTTGCGATGTGCCATCGATTCTCCCGTCTTTCCAAGCTCCCGACTAAGCTACGTGCCCGGCGTTAATCAGTCGCTCCCCGAGGGTGAACGGCAGGTAAAAGGTCAAGCGGAAAACCGAGGATGGCGTGATCCCTCGCGGGAGAGCCTGCCGATGGACCGGATACGACTAATGTCATATTGGCTTATCAACACGTGTAACTTATCGCTGCTGTGTCAACTTGGAGTCGGTAGATTCAACTAGATTCAGGCCGCTGCCCCGATAGTGACAGGTATGTAATTAGCTCGACTCGTCGTAGACCGCAGGTGTCATGCCCAGCCAGTGCCTTGGGGGAGCGTGGGAGTGAAGTTGCATCCAGATTCGACCCCTCCACCCGTCGACTCGTCACCGACCTCGGGGACCCTTGTCGAATACAGGTTTGAGACCTCCTGCATTTCCCGGTTTCCGACGTAACTCTCGGAGGCCGAAGGTCAGCCCTTCTTGGAGGCGGCGTAGTAGGGGTTCTCGCCGCTCTGGTGGTCGGTGACGTCGACGATCTCGACGATCTCGGGGATGCTCTCCCTCAGGATCCGCTCGATGCCCTGGCGCAGGGTCATGGCAGCCATCCCGCAACCCTGGCAGCCTCCGCCTAGCTGGAGATAGACCACCCCGTTCTCCGCACTCACCAGGCGAGCCTGGCCCCCATGTGCCGCGATGGCCGGATTCACCTGTTGGTCCAGCACCTGGGCTACCCGCTCGGCCAGCGGACCGGTCAAGTCTCCGGTCGGGGCATCCGGTATATCGGGCGTAGGGCTGTTGGGGTTGTCGATGGCCAAACCGGGGCTCATCGGGTCGGACGACATGGCGAGCCGGGCCCCGGTCATGTTGTCAGTATCGGCCGAGGGGATGATGACCGTGAGATCCCCGTGCTGCTCCACATGATCAGTTGTGCCGGTCTCACCGAGCGGGACAAAGGACAGCGAGTAGCTGAACTGTGTCCCCTGCAGACCGGTGATCTCGATGAGCAGGCCGTACTCATCGTCGTCCGGTTCCTGGTCCCGGATCTCCACGATACGGTCGAGTGCCTCGGTACTGAAGCTCATCACGGTGTCCATACTCATAATGCACAATCCTAACTGCCCGGATCCAGTACCCCGACCGTTCGGCCATGATTGACCCATGGAGAACCAACCGGTGGTCGCGCTGGTCATACCGTCGGAGGCATACCGGATCGAGGACTGGTTGCAGTCTGCCCATCGCTTGGGGATCAGGATTGCGGTGGCAACCGAAGCTCACCACTCACTGGTGGAGGACATGGGCGCCTCCATGATTCCGATCGACTTCGACGACCTGGAGGAGTCGGCCCGGCGTATCGCTGCCTCCCGCCTACCCATCGAGGGAGTCCTTCCGATCGATGATCGGGGCGTCCGGGTGGGGGCCCGAGCCGCCCACCTTCGGGGGCTGGTCCACAACCCGGTGGAAACCGCCGACTCGACCAGGAACAAGGCCGCGTTGCGGCGGCATCTGGCCGGGATCGTTCCGCAACCCGAGTTCGCGGTGCTGGAGGCGGATCAACCGGGACGGGCAGCCCGCTGGATCGGAAGCCCGGTGGTGGTGAAACCCACCACCCTGTCAGGCTCGGCAGGTGTCATCCGGGTGGACGACCTGGCCCAGCTGGACGCGACGGTCGAGCGGGTACGCCGGATAGCATCTGACCACGACGGTGCCCCCGACGCCCCGATCCTGGTGGAACGCTACCTTCCCGGTTCGGAGGTAGCAGTGGAGGGGATGATGACTGGCGGAGATTGGGACACGCTGGCCGTGTTCGATAAACCCGATCCGCTGGAGGGCCCGTATTTCGCCGAGACCCTTTACGTGACCCCGTCACGCCTCGCTCCCGATGTACTTTCCGAGGTCGAGGGGGTTGCCGCCCTGGCGGCCCGGGCCTTGGGGATCGTGCGAGGGCCTGTCCATGCGGAACTGCGCATCAGCGACCAGCCCTATCTGCTGGAGATCGCTTCCCGGCCGATCGGGGGCTCATGCGGGCGTTCCCTCCGCTTCGGACTCGCGGACACCCCGCTGGAGGAACTTCTGCTCCGCAACGCGCTGGGGGTACGGGTCCGGGGCACCCGCCTGGCGCCTGGTGCCGCCGGTGTCTCGATGATTCCGGTCCCGACTCGGGGAGTGTTCGCTGGGATCGGGATCGCCCAGGCTCTGGAAGTCCCGTACATCACCGATGTCGAAGTGAACCGATTGATGGGCCGCGAAGTGAGACCGCTACCCGAGGAGTCGACCTACCTGGGGTTTGTGTTCGCCAGAGCCCGGACTGTTCAGCAGGTCGAGACGGCTCTGCGGACCGCCTGCGCGAGACTGGAGATCAGGATTGAGTGAAGTAGCCACCTCGGTACGGCCGAGTGATCTAGTGCCTGCCGACGGTCATGCACGGTTGTTGTACCTCGGCTACGGAAGCACGCTGTGCTCTGATCTGCGAGTACAGTGGGTCGGCCTCCTGTGACACCTACCGTTTCTGCTTGCTGTCTTCCTGTCCATCCAGGGGCTTCACGTGCGATGCATAGACGATTATGGCCAACGTTTATCCTCCGCATAGCCGATTAGCACAATCTCTGATCGCCGCAATGCAACCAGCCGACCTTCCTAACTGTTAAGGTTTAATGCCCGAACTAGCATTGTTGCCATCTGTGCACGGGTGATCGGACTGTCAGGCCGGAACGTACCGTCTGTGAATCCTGCGGTAACACCGCCGGCTACTAGCCCTGCTATAGCATAGCTGTGCGACTGATCGGCGTTCACATCTGAGAAACGCAGCCTATAAGATCCGCCGGTGACAAAGACGCTAACGCCCGTACCAGGAATGTAGCCATCTGCGCACGGGTGACCGGCATTTCCGGTCGGAACGTGCCGTCTTCGAACCCCTTCGTGATTCCTAGGCGGACAAGTGTGGTGACGAAACCAGCATGCCGGTCATTGACGTTCAAGTCGTAGGATCCGGTGGTTAGCATCTCTGTGTCGAGTTTTTCTCCTAATGCCCGTATTAGGAACACTGCCATCTGCACCCGTGTCACATTATCATCAGGACAGTACAAGCGTCGAATTTCGTCGCATCCGGCTGTGATTCCCTCTCGTGCGATCAGGTTGATGTTATGTCCATGGGTGTTGCCGGTGTCGTCGAGGAAATAGTCACGATCCGAGGGCACCGACATAGGTGTTGGCCGGACAGGAACACTACCACCGCCTGTGTTACCCTGCGATGGCAGCCTCGTTGGTTGCGGGTTTGTTCTCACACGCACCACATTAGACCACTCACCAAACCCAGCCGCATTAGACGCACGCACCTGAACCTTATAGTCCGTATTATCCTCCAAACCGGAAATAGTTGCCGTACGTGACAGACCATCATGCGGCCAATCACTCCAGTCAACATCATCGACCATACGATACCGAATCTCATAGCTGACAATAGCAGCATCATTGTCAGCCGGTTCAGACCATGACACATCAACCGACCCGTCACCTGCAGCCAGTGTCACAACGGACACACCCGGTACTGTGGTTACCGGTGTATCATACGGTGTCGCAGTTTCGGTGGTTGACCATCCGCTGCTACCACCAACGTTAACCGCTTCAACCCGTACACCATACTCCACACCATTCGTCAAGTCTGCAATGGTGTAGCTGGTAGCTAACGTTTCGTTTTCTAAAGAAACAGAAGTCCACTCTTCTTGCGACTGGTCTTTGTATTGCAGCACATATTGGGTGATCTCATAGCCATTATCATCCGCGGTCCAAGACGCTTCGATCTGACTGTCACCTGCTTACAAACCCAACACAGGTGTTCCCGGCTCTGTCGGTGTTGTAGCATATTCAACGGTCGACCACGGGCCGTCACCTACCGCGTTTTCGGCACGTACACGAACCGCATATTCGGTGCTGTTCGATAAACCAGTGATAATAGTGTTACGGACCGCACTGTCATGCGGCCAATCCGTCCACTCGGTGTCACCGGTCTGCTGATATTCAACGTCATAGTCGATGATGGGAGAACCACCGTTGTATGTGGGCTCATTCCACGACGTGGCTATCTGCTGGCTGCCAGGTGTCAGAGTCAGGTACTTAGAGTCACCCGGTGTTGTTGACCCCACAGGTGTCGTCGAGTCGTGCGGCGACCATGGGCCGTCACCTGCCGAATTCTCGGCGCGAACACGCACATCATATTCTGTGTCATTCGTTAAACCAGTGATCGTAGCAGAACGTGTAGCATCATCATGCGCCCATGCCTGCCAGCTGCCACCCGACTCACGGTATTCAACGTCATAGTCTGTGATAGTTGCCCCACCGTCGTTGGCTGGCAGATCCCATTCTGCGGTGATCTGTTCATTGTCCGGTGTCAACACCAGATTCTGTGGCACACCCGGCTGGGTTACGTTCAAAGAAGGTGTTGCTGATGCCACATCCGACCAAACACCACTTTCGGTAGTAGTAAACCCACCGACACGCACATCATAGGCGATGTCGTTGGTCAACGAACTGATTGTACTAGAAGTGCCTGTTCCTGTGTGTGTCTGATCTGTCCAACCCGTAGCTGTAGATTGCTTGTACTGTACGTTGCAACCGGAAATGGTGTCACCAGAAATAGGTACTGTCCAAGTTGCCACAATCTGGGCGTTACCGGGTGACAGGCTCAAAGATGGTTCGCATGGTGCACCCACCGGTGTGGCGGTTATGTTCGGGGTTGCAGTCCACGGCCCCCAAGCAACGGAGTTCCTTGCACGAACCCGAAACTCATACTCTGTGCAGTTGGTCAGACCGGTGATGGTGCTGCTGGTTTCGGTGCCGCTAATACCACCATCCGCCCAATTACCGCCTTCGGTTTGCCGGTATTGCAGACGATACCGTGTTATCGGCGCGCCGCCATCGTCGGATGGCGGACCAAAAGATGCTGTAACCTGCTGATCACCTGCCACAGCTGTAAGACTCTGCGGAACACCAGGCGTGACAGGCGGTTCTCCATCTGTTGTGACAGTGGTTGTCAGCCAGCTGCTTGCGGCGTTAGTCAACATCCGATTCTCAGAAGAATGTCAGATGACAGTTCTTACGAACAGTTTATGTTCCGTGCCGCGGGTCAAACCGGTCACGCTCATCGAAGACCCAGTTGTACGAGACGATAAGATAGTTGCAGGTTCTGTGTCAGCAACGTTTGTGCTGAAACCTGTTTGCCAAGACGCATCCGGCATATCACCAGCCGGTTTTGTCCACCCTAATGTTACGCTCCCTTCTTCAATATCCGAAGTTGTAGGACTAGTAGACGCATCAGGTCTGGACGCTATC
The DNA here is from genome assembly GCA_965200835.1 of Acidimicrobiia bacterium. Lineage (GTDB taxonomy): Bacteria > Actinomycetota > Acidimicrobiia > Spongiisociales > Spongiisociaceae > JAPPFW01. The sequence goes on along the minus strand of OZ241390.1, from coordinate 1,673,917 downwards.
TCAGACCAACCAGACCAATCACCACAAGGTGTATCGATACAGTTTTTCAACCGCACATCCCAACGCCAACCTTTAGTGAAGTTATGGAATGTGTACCCGCCGCTGGGACGTTTAGGATTCCTGGTATGTTCACCGCTGACCGTGTTGTCAGAACGTTGATAACCTAAAATGAAGTGGGTCACATCGGTGGGGAAACCAGCAATTGTAGCGTTGATACGGTCGTTGGTATTGCCGCTTAGCCACCAGAAACTTGGATGACTGATACTGCTAACAGGTGTTGCTGACTTTATGTCCGACCAGTCGCTGGTGCCTTCCGAATTTGTGGCACTAACCCGTACATCATATGCGGTGCCGTTGGTCAACGACGTGATCGTAGCTGTTGTAGAAACGTCCGAATGTGTCCAGCTGGTCCAACTGGTTGTACCGGACGTCCGATATTCGACATCATAAGCTGATATAGCGTTTCCGTTGTCAACAGTTTCCCAATCCGCTCTGATCTGTCCAATACTTGCCCTAAGCGTCACGACCGGTTTTTCTGGTGGCTGCTGCGTTCCCGTGGTGGTAATAGTGGTAGTCTGCCATGCGCCGGGTGCTAGTGTTTGCGTTTTGTCAGAGTTTCGTATGATCGAACGTACAAACAGCGTGTATTCGAATCCCGAGTATAAGCCGGTGATGTTTGTTGATGCACCGGATGTGATTCCAAAATGTTGGCAGGTTCGGTGTCGGTGGTGCCTAGACTGTAACCGACTTCGTATTCTGTATCGTCGCCGCCTAGCAGATTATCGTTATGGGCAAGCTGTGGTCCAGCTTAACGTGACACTATGATCAGCAATGTCGCTGGTTGAGAGACCGGTCGTCGGCAGCGGTGTGGCAGCACCCTGCACCCTAGCCGACCAGGGATGGTTGTTGCCTTGCGCGTCTTCGCCTCTTGTGCGAACATCCAACAGCAGCCCACGGTAAACTGTGAATGTATACCACTCTTGCGGGTAGCAGTCTGTGCAAGACGTGCCGCTGGAATGCCCGTAAACGTCGATGTTAACGTCGATGCTGGCCCACCCGGACCAGAAACCGACGGTCACACCTACAACACCTTGCTCACCGGATACAGTAGTTTCTGAAGGCCCAAAACCAGATTTCCGGGTTTGTCTGTGCAGATACCTTCCCAGACAGCAACGTTAGCACTGCGGCTGCTGCTACTGCAGAAGCAGCAAGAACAGTCCGGAACCATTTGCCGTTCAGCGTTTTTTGTTTGTTTTCGGCTGTTTGAACATGGTTGAACCGACCCCCTGGGAAACCGACGCAGCTTCTAGTTTACTAGCGTTCTGATGTCAGTAGGCAGGTGGCTGCCTGTTTCTTGTAGTCGGATTCTAGAATCGTAGAGCCGTGGCTGTTCGTGCCACAGCCACCCCACCCGGCGAACCTGCGGGTCCAGTAGGTGGGTTACCGTCCGGAGGGTGATGTGCTGACAACCAGGACCTGGCTAGGTAGACCCACCGCCCTGCTGGTGGTGTTGGTGGCGGTGGCGGGGCTGTCGTGTTCGACCCCCAACGAGGTCGTTTTCGAGGGCACCCCCGACTCGGCTGCTTCGAGGACCTCCTCGACAGCCCGCACCGCGACCACTCGGCCAGCTCCCCAGCCGACCACCAGCATCACCACCTCCCCGTCGGCTACCACCACACCGGGGAGCGCCCTCCCTACCCCGGCCGGGGGAACCAGCATCCCCGTCTCCAGCCTGGCCGTCTCGGACCGACCGATCGATCGACTGCCCGGACAAGTCGCGATAAGCGATCCATCCGGGGGCTCGATCACCATTCTCGGCCCCGGCACCGAACAGGTCAGCCAGTTCACGGCCCCTGGCGAGCAACTGCATCAACCCACCTGGTCACCCGATGGCAGCCTGCTGGCCTGGTCGCACGCCACCAGGGAAGGATTCTCGGTGGTGGTGAGCTCGCCCGATGGCGACCGGGCCACCTACGAAACCCCCTTCGGCGTCTTCTACCTGCAATGGCGACCTGAGGGTGGAGCGATCGGCCTGCTGGGAGCATCAGAGGCCGGCCAGGTGACGTTGGCAATCCTGGATCTCGAGACCGGATTGGTCACTCCGCTCAACTCCGCACCCTCGTACTACTTCCACTGGTCGCCGGAGGGAGATCGGATGATTACCCACCTGGGTGGTAACCACTTGGAGTTGCTGGACCCGGGGACCGGTGCTTCCTCGCTGCTCCGGAGGCTCGATCAGATCACCTCCGCCTTCCAAGCGGCCGTGTGGACACCCGACGGTGAGTCCATCCTGTACGTCCGGCCAGCTTCTCCGGACCAGGCCGGGGCGGGGGACGAGCTGGTCATCCACCATCTGGAGACGGGCGAGACGGACCCGCTTGCCCAGGGCACCGGCTTCTTCAACTTTGCGGTGTCCCCGGATGGCCTTACGGTTGCCTACTCCATCAGGGACCCGTCGGCCGGAACCTCGATGGCGATCGTCGATCTGGCCACCGGCCGGACCCGACCCATCGATGCGCCAGCCACGATGGCCTGGCAGTGGAGCCCTGACAGCCGCAAGATCCTCCTTCTCGGTGTCGGAGACCAGGCCATGACGGTCAAGGTGTACGAGTCGGGCCGGATCACCCAGTTCCAGGACATCATCCCCGCCGCCACGTTCGTGCAGAACTATCTCCTCTTCTGGAGCCAGTACGACCTGAGTCACAGCCTCTGGGCCCCCGATAGCTCTGCCTTCGTGTTCGCGGCCTTCGAGCGCAATACCGACCGGGTGTTCCTCCAACCCTTGGCTACCACCCGGCCCGTCCTGCTCGGACCGGGTTCGATGGCAGTGTTCTCACCGGCCGCCTCTGGACCTGACGATGGCACAAACCTCGAGCCGTAATTCACTTACATGAGCGCATGGATCAGTGACCGGCGAGCGCACCCGATCGCCACGACCGATATTGGGCTCGGGAGGGTGAGGTGACTTTGGCCCACGTGTTCGCGGGCGGCGATCCGGTTCCTCCGGAGCGGATCCGGTCGCTCGGCCGGGCAGATCTGGTGATCGGCGCCGACTCGGGTGCCGAGCACGCCATCATGAGCGGACGATCCATCGACCTTCTGGTGGGTGACCTGGACTCGATATCTCCCCGGGCCCTCGAGACTCTCCGCCATGGAGGAACGCGGATCGAAGCCCACCCACCGGACAAGGATGCCACCGACTTGGAGCTGGCTCTGGCCGCGGCCGTCCGCCTAGGAGCCGATGAGGTCGTAGTGATCGGAGGTGGGGGTGGGCACCTGGATCACCTCCTAGGCAACGTGATGGTGATGACCGGTCCGATCCTGCGGGGGGTGGACGTCCGGTGGATCCTGGAGAGGGAGACCGCCTATGTGGTCGCCGACCACCTCGCTATTCCGGTGAGGGAAGGGCAGGTGTTCAGCTTGATCCCCGTTGGCGGGCCGGCGCACGGTGTCACGCTGACCGGGGGCAAATGGGTACTCGAAGACGCACGGGTCAGCACCGGGACCTCGATTGGGATCAGCAACGTGGCGCGGGAGTCCGAGATCGGTGTTCGAGTCCGGAAAGGGTGCCTGCTGGTGATCGTGACCGACAGAGCGGTCTGATCCGTGCGGAAGACCCGCGGGTAAGCACAGCCGCTATGCCCAGGCGGTGGCCAGCTTTCTCATCAGTGCGGTAAGAGTGGCCCGTTCGTCTTCGGTCAGCACCGCCAGCCGGCGTTTCCGCTCCATGGTCCGGCGGCGGACCACTTGCTCCGCGCAGGCCACGCCGGACTCGGTAATCGATAAGTAGGCCGCTCTCCTATCGATCGGGTGCGGAACGCGCTCGACATGACCGAGCTTCTCGAGACGGTCCACGCGATTCACCATGGTGGCGGTCGTCATGTCCAGCTCGCGAGCCACCTCGGTCGCGGTCATCGACTCTCCCCTGTGATCGGCTATCCGCAGCATCGCCAAGACTTGGTAGTCACCCTGATTGATCAGGCCTTCCTCCATGGCAGCCCGATCCATCGCCTCCCCCAACACATCTGCTAGTTGCGATATCCTGGCCGCCGCTTCGATTTCCCTGAAGTTTTCCGGGAAGACCTGTTCCCATCCGTCGATCTTCCAGCGGATCGGGTCTTCGATCTGGGCTCTCATTCCATCCCTTATCCGTCGGACAATTCCCTCGGCTACCGCCGTCGGATCTCTTACCCACCGACCGGTTAGGATACCGATCTACTTGGGTCACTGCCTCCCCGGTTCCCATCCGAGCAACAAAGTGGCCGGGATGGATGTCGCTCGGGAAGACCCCAAGTCGGTGAACGGGTAGTCAATCGTTACGCTAGTTGTGATATCTGGCTCCTGTCAACCACTTTGAAATGCTGGCCCACGGCCCTAACCGTCTGAGTTTGCAGTAGTAACCAATGGATGGGTGATCCAGCGGCCACCGGAAACATCCCTGCGAGTGACCACCCGCGCGGATCTGATGACGTTGGCCCGGATCGGACGAGGCCACGGAGCAGCGACCACCAACTCCAAAGCCGCTCCCGGCCCCGGGTCAGGCCCGGTACACCTCCGGATTGACGCAGTGAGGCATCCGCTCTCCGTTCAAGGCGGCAACGAGATTCGCAGCCGCCCGCTCCGCCATCAGCACTCGGGTCCGAACGGTGGCGCTCCCGATGTGGGGAACGATGAAGCAGTTGGGTAGGGCTACCAGCGGGTGATCGGCGGGAATCGGCTCCGGATCGGTGACATCGAGTCCGGCCGCCGCGATCGTCCCCCGCGCAAGGGCTTCCACCAGGGCATCGGTGTCGACCACCGGGCCCCGGGAGGCGTTTACCAGGGTGGCGGTGGGCTTCATCCTGGCCAGTGCCACCCGATCGATCAATCGATAGGTGCCCCGGTTGAGGCTGGTAAGCACCACCACATGATCGGACTCCCCGAGCAGAGCCTCCAGGGGGCGGAAACCCACCCCCAGACTCTCCTCGGCGGCCCGGTCGCGGGACCGCTTAGTATAGAGCACCCGCATCCCGAAGCCGGCTGCGCGGCGAGCTACCGCTTGGCCGATCCTGCCCAGGCCGACGATCCCTAGCGTGGAGCCATGTAGGTCGTAGCCCACCAGGGCCATCGGGTCCCACTCCCCCCAACGGCCCTCCACCACGTCCGCCATGCCTTCCCTGAAGCGCCGGGCGGCGGCGATCAGCAACCCGAAGGCCGCATCGGCGGTGGTCTCGGTCAGTACATCGGGCGTGTGACCCACTGGGATCGACCTAGCCGTGCATGCCCCCAGGTCCACGTTGTCGACGCCCACCGCCATCTGGCTGATGGCCCGCAAACGGGGCGCCGCCTCCAGCAGCCTGGAGTCGATCGGATCGGTGAGCATGCAATAGAGACCCTCGGCACGCGGTGTGCGGCGATGCAGCTCAGCCCGTGGCATAGCCCGGTTCTCCGGCCAGATCCAGACCTCGGCCACCGCACTGAGCATGTCCAGCGCCCCGCCGGGTGGCCTCCTAGTGACTACGATCTGCGGTGAGGACACATCCCTCCCGGATGAGGTGACCGGACGGCCAAACGCCTCCTCCGGCCAGGGCACGGCTCATGAACGGCATCACACCGGACTGCGGTCAGTCGGCGTACATCTCCTCGATCTGCTCCGAGTAGCGCTCTAGCACCACCTGCCGCTTCAGCTTGAGGGAGGGCGTCAGTTCTCCGGTCTCCGGTGACCACACTTCGGTCGCCACGATCCACTTCTTGGCTTGCTCGACCCTCGCCACCTGCTGGTTGGCAGCCTGGACGATCCGTCCAACTTCCTCGATCATTTGAGGAGAGCTGCTCACCGCCTCGAACTCATCGTGAGCCAGCCCCTGGCTCTCCGCCCAAGGGAGCGCCACCTCGGGATCGAGAGACACCAGCACCGTGAGGTATCTGCGGCGGTCGCCGATGACGCACGACTGTGCAATCAGCCCGTTCTGGTTGATGATGTTCTCCAACCCGGCCGGTGCGACGTTCTTTCCGCCCGCGGTGATTATTATGTCCTTCTTGCGACCGATGATGGTTAGATATCCATCCTCGTCTATGCGCCCCAGATCCCCCGTGTGTACCCATCCATCCTCGTCGAAGGTGGCTGCAGTACCCTCCGGGTCCCGGAAGTATCCTTGAGTGACCAACCCACCTCGCATGAGGATCTCATCATCATCGGCGGTGGTGACCTCGACACCTACCATGGCCCGGCCGACACTTCCGATCTTGTTGTTCTCGGGCCAGTTGGAGGTTCCCGGACCGGACGACTCGGTCTGGCCATAGAGCTCATATACCGGCAGGCCGATGCCCCGGAAGAACAGCAGAAGGTCGGGTGAAACGGGGGCAGCGGCTGAAATCGCCAGTTTGAGGTCATCCAGTCCCAACCCGTGCCGGATCTTCGAAAAGACCAGCCGGTCGAACAGACCCATCTTCAGCCGTTCGCCCAGCCCAGGATGGCCGCCCGCCTGTTGCTTCCGCTTGACCTCCGTGGCGAGGTTTACCGCCCCGAGGGCCAGGGCTCGCCTTCGGGCGTTGGGGGTTTCCTCCAGCCTGGCCATCAGGCCAGCGTGGAACCTTTCCCACACCCGCGGGACCGCAAAGAAAACTTCCGGGCGGGTCTGGCCGACCGCTTCCGCCACCTGGGAGAGGTCGGGTACGAACCGGATCCATCCGGCCAGGTAGATGGAGGCATAGTGGCTTGCCATACGCTCGCCAACGTGCGCCAGGGGCAGGTAGGAGATCAGCCGGGCGTGGTCCGGAATAGCCGTGAGGGTTCGGATGAGGGCTTCCAGAGTCCAGAGGATGTTCCGCTGGCTCACCATCACCCCTTTGGGTATTCCGGTCGTGCCGGACGTATAGACCAGCGTGGCGAGATTATCCGGGGTAACTCCAGCTGAGGATCGATCGACCAGCTCAGGGTCTTCCTCGAGAGCGGACTTGCCCCGCGCTACCAGATCATCCCAGGACAGGACACCCGAACTTCCCCCGCCTTCAGCCAGATCCATGACCACCAAGTGGCTGAGCCGGGGCAAGCTTCCTCTGACCTCCTTCCAACGATCGAGGTAATCGCTCTCGACTATCGCCACCTTCACTGAGCAGTGATCGGCGATGTAGCGGATCTGGGGGGCGCCAACTCCTTGTAAAAAGACACCGGGGCCGCTCCGCTATAGAGGGCGCCGAGATCACCCATCACATGCTCCGGGCGGTTGGTCGACATGAGACCGACGTAGTCACCAGCCTCGACTCCGAGCGACTGCAGGCCCGCACTGACTTCCCTGACCCTCTGCCGGTAGGCTGCCCAGCTCAGGGTACGCAGCCCATCGTCAGCAGCCCAGCGGAGAGCAGGAAGGCTGCCAAAGCGTTCGGCATTGCGGTCCATGAGGGTGACCAGGGTGTTATCGCCGATAGTCTCCGCTATTTCGAGGCGTTCCCGATCGATATCTCTAAGCATCTGGTTAACTCCCAATGACAGATCCTGTGATGTGACCATCATACCGATCTAATGGCTACGCCTGCGGTCATATTGCTCGGCACCGATCGCGCGGGACGCGGTCGGGCCCCGGATACCCTGGGCTTGGGTAGGGCAGAATCGGGGTCGGCTACCCCCTCATCGAGACCTGCTTGGCGACCCGCTTCACCTGGATGGATATGTCGTCCACACTCGAACGGCCCGGGAACCGGTACGAAGGCCCGTGTACATGGATGGCGCCCAGGATCCGGTCATGAGAGTCGTAGACGGGAGAAGCAACCGAGTTGATCCCCTCCACGAACTCCTCCCTGACCCAGGCCGAACTGCTACGGCGGATCTTGATCAGGCGTTCCCGCAAGAGGTTCGGATCAGTCATGGTGAACCTGGTGAACCTCGGAAGACCCCCCTCGACGTATCGGTCGAAGCGTTCCCGGGGCCAATGCGCAAGTATGACCAGCCCGGAGGGGACAACATGCATGGGTGCGAGAGTCCCTGTCCAGTCCCGGACTTGAATATGGTTCTCCGCATCCTCCTGCGCTATATAACGCACGTTGTTACCGTCGGGCACCGAGAGCCCGGCATCCTCCCCCACCAGCCGAGCCAGCCTCTCTAGGTGGGGTCGGGAACGGAACAGCAAGTCGGCAACTCTGCTGTGCGCGGTACCAAGGCGGGCGACTCGCGGACCTATCCGGTAGGTGCCCGGGGAAGCTCGCTCCACCGCCCCCAATTCGGCCAGGGCGCGGACGATCCGAGCTACCGTGCTCTTGGGCATGTCCAAGCGGGCGGCCAGCTCCGTCACTCCGGATTCGGACACCGAGATGGCATCGAGCAGCCGGAAGGCCCGTGCAATCGACTGCACCATTGCCATCGGTACCTCCGAGCGATTCGCAGTCCCCGCAACGTACCACATGGCGGGATGCAGTCCCGTGACGAAGATGCCCCGGTCCGTTACGGCAAGCTATTCCGATGATACTCGTCGACCTTACGTTGGTAGGCTTCGATGAAAAGAGGGGAGATGACAGGAGATGACACCAGTGCCGACACCTCATATCTCAGCATCCGAAGGGGCATTCGCACCTTCCATCCTGCTCCCCGGCGACCCGCTCCGTGCCCGGTATATCGCGGAGACCTTCCTCGACGGCGCCGAGGAGGTGACCGCGGTCCGCAACATGTTGGGCTTCACCGGCTCCTACCGAGGGGTGCCCGTCTCCACGATGGGTACCGGTATGGGGATGCCCTCGGCGTCGATCTACCTCACCGAGCTAACCCGTTTCTATGGGGTGCGCCGCTTGGTCCGGGTGGGTAGCTGCGGCGGAATCTCTCCGGACGTGAAGATGCGAGAGGTCATCCTGGCCATCGGAGCCGGCACCGACTCGGGCACGAATCGCACCCGATACAACGGGTGGGACTACGCCCCCACGGCCAACTTCGATCTGCTCCGAGCCGCGGTCGACTCCGCGGTAGAGATGGGAGTCAAGACCCACATCGGCAATCTCCACTCTTCGGACCTCTTCTACAACCAGTACCAGCCCTCTCTGGAGATCTGGCAGCGGATGGGGATCCTGGCGGTAGAGATGGAGACCGCCAGCCTCTATGCGATCGCCGCGGAGGAACGTGCTCAGGCGCTAAGCATCGTTACCGTATCGGATCATCTGGTCACCGGTGAGGAGTGCTCCTCCGCCGAACGTGAACGTACCTTCGACACCATGGTGCGAATCGCCTTAGAGGCCCTTTACAACAGTCCTGGTTAGACCTCGCCGGGTGGTCGGGTCAGCGCGGTGACCCGGTCCAGCGGCCTCAAGCGCCCCAGCGGAGCACCATCACCAGCGTCGTAAATGCCACCAACGCTGTGTCCACCCAGCCCACCAGGCTGGAGCGGCGGATAACCGTCCTGGCCAGGTCCAGGTCACCCTCCTCGTAGGCCGAAGCTATCCGCTCTGCGTTGGGCCCAATCACGCTCATGGCCAGCACTGCACCCACGACCACCACGATGATCCCCACCACCACGAAAGGCGCGGCCAATCCGTAATTGCCGTCCGACCAACCGACCAGCCCGAACCCGGTGATAAACACCAATATGGCGGCAGGCGTGTGGATGACCCTACCCATGGACGCGGTGGCGCGGTGCCAGGTCGCGGCCGTGGCCGGGTCGGCGGTGGACATGGGACTACCCACGAACGCCCGCACCAGGTTGGCTCCGAACCACGCAGCCGCACCGAGGATGTGAAAGAACAGCATGACTTCGAACATGGCACCCCTTGGCCTACCACGAACAGGTTAGTAGCGGGAGGCTCGCCGTATGTTGCATCGTTGCTCTGCCTCGGGTCGGCCAGACACAGAAGGTGCGTGGGTCACGGGTCGGTCTCGCCGGAGCGGCGCAGATCGAGCTCATAAAAAAGCCGGGACGCCGCTGGTCAGCGGATCCTCTCGGGCGCAAAGTCGGCTGCGCTGACGCCAAGGTCGATCTGGTCCTCCGGGGGTGGTCCGCAGGTGATGAGGGAAGCAGCCAACCGGCCGGCCGCCGGGGCCGTCTGGATGCCGGTGCCGCCCTGTCCGGCCAGCCAGAAGAACCCTTCGGCAGTCGGATCGAACCCGATGACCATCGTCCGATCGGCAACGAAAGAACGTAGGCCGGTCCACGAGGAACGGACCGTGCGGATGTTCAAGGTGGTTGCCCGGTTGATCCGCTCGATTGCCAGCGCGATGTCCAGCTCGTCGGGCCGAGCATCACAGGGCGGCGAGGGCCGCTCCTCACCCGGCGAGCACAGCAACTGCTCCCCGTCCGGCCGGAAATACCAATCCTGATCGATGTCAACCACCGCCGGCCAGCCGGACCATTCAGATGACCCCGGCACCATGAAGGCGGTACGCCGCATCGGGACGAGACCGATCGGTTCGATCCCGGCCAGCCCGGCCACTACATCACACCATGCCCCTGCCGCATTTACCACGATCGGGGTATGAATCGTCTCTCCCGGTACCTTCACCCTCCACATGTCACGCCTTCGGTCGAGACCTCTGACCGGGGAGGTGGTGCGGATGGTGGCTCCCGAGCGACGCATCCCCCGGACGAACGCCTGGTGAAGGGCGGCTACATCCAGATCCGCGGCCTGACGCTCCCGTAGTGCCCCGCCTAGTTGTTCGGTCCTGATCACCGGTACGGCAGCCTCCACTTCGTCCGGACTGATCCGCTCCAGCCCGACTCCGTCTGTCTGCTCCGCCCGTAACCGGTCCATCTGATCGGGCCGGGCAACGATGATCATCCCGCGGGGCGTCACTAGCGGCGCCTCGACCAGCTCCCTGGGAGGACGCTCGAAGAAGTCCCAGCTAGCCGCGGTTAGCTTTTGATGTGCTGTGGTACCATAGCTAGCGTAGAGAATCGCTGCAGATCGTCCCGTGGTGTGGTACGCCAGGTGAGCTTCCTGCTCGGCCAGCATGACCTGCAATCCCGCAGCGGCCAGGAAGTGCCCGGCGGAGACCCCGGCGATGCCGCCACCGATCACCACCACGTCGGGAGAGTTCATCACCCGACCAGGCATACGTAGCCTGCATGCGATCGAAAAGGATGCCGTATCGCGTCGCGGAAGGCTATCCTCATTACGATGACAGGCATCGCCAACCCTGGTCGCGCGTCCTCCGTCCACGGCATCGGACCTTGCCCTCCGACGCCTTCGGATATCCGAGGAGGTTACACTCACCCATCCTGTACCCGCACGCGAACGGACTGCCTCAGCACATATCCTTCCCCACAGGTCATCCGTCCCTGGCTTCCGGCTGATACGAACCTATCTCGTGTCGATCCGCGGTGGGGTCGGTGTGCCTATCCACTGTCACGTATCTACAGCTGAAAGGAAGCGACATGCCAATCAGCACTGAACGCGAGAACTCTGCGCTCGTCGTAAAGGCCGAGGGTCGTATCGACGGATCCAACGCGGCACAATTCCTGGAGTCCGTGCAAGGAGTTATCGGCTCCGACGACAGCGCGGTGATCCTGGATTTCAAGGACCTGAACTACATAAGCAGTGCGGGCCTACGGATCATTTTGTTGATTGCCAAGGATCTTCGCCAGAAGAGCACCCAGTTTGCGGTCTGCTCGCTGTCCAGTTCGGTACGTGAAATCTTTACCATCAGCGGCTTCGACCAGATCATAAGCCTTTATGATGACTCTGCATCTGCCGTTTCCGCTTTGCAGTAATCCACCTGGATAGTGGCTGTCTAACATCGGCACCATTGTCATCCACAGTGCACACTAACTTAGTCGATACCAGCAGCTGTAGGGGAAAACACTAGTGGTATAAAGTGGCGAAGTTCAAAATACTCGTCGTTGATGACGAGCCAGATCTCCAGCCTCTGATCCTACAGAGGATGCGACGCAGCATTCGCAAGGGTCTCTATGAGTTCGTGTTTGCTCACAATGGTATAGAAGCCCTGGAAGAGCTCAAGGCACATGATGATATCGACATGGTTCTGTCGGACATCAATATGCCCCGCATGGATGGTCTAACCCTACTAGAGCAGATTCCTAGAGTTGACCCAAATGTTCGTTCGGTCATAGTTTCAGCCTATGGCGACATGAAAAACATCCGTACGGCAATGAATCGGGGGGCATTCGACTTTGTTACTAAACCGCTAGACTTCAAAGATCTGCGTCATACCATTGAGCGTACTCTCCGGCACCTAATGGAGTGGCGTGCGGCCCTCGCATCAAGGGATGAGCTGGTTGCCCTTCAGAATGAACTTAGCGTAGCTAGTCAGATCCAGCAGTCGATTCTGCCGACTCAGTTTCCCAGCAGTGATGACTATCATGTATACGCCAATATGGAGCCGGCTAGCAATGTCGGAGGAGACTTCTACGACATCATAATGCTCGACAATGGCAACCTAGGCCTGGCAATAGCTGATGTCTCCGACAAGGGTATTCCCGCCTCGCTGTTCATGATGTCGAGCCGTACCCTTCTAAAGGGCACTGCGATAGGACTTCCCGATCCTAGTGAAGTGTTGACCGAAGTCAATGATCTCCTATATGAAGAGAACGACACTTCAATGTTCGTTACGGTGATCTACGCGGTCTATGAACCGGAGACGGGCCGATTTGTATACGCTAACGGAGGTCATAACCCACCCCTTATCATCCACAGAGATGGCAGCTCGACCTTGCTTGAGCCGATCGGTGGTATAGCTGTGGGTATAGCACCAGGATTTTCCTTCCCACAAGCCGAGGTAGCCCTGCAGCCAGGGGACACCTTGATGCTATATACAGACGGGGTTACTGAAGCTATGAGCGCTGACCACGAAGAGTTCGGCGTTGAGCGAATGCAAGAAGTATATGCCCGTACTCCACCGAGCGATGCCAAACATGCGACCAAATTGATCTTCGAAGCGGTTCACTTGTTCGCCGGCGACACTGCCCAGTCGGATGACATAACGTGCTTGGCAATCTCACGAATATAGAGATCTCCAAATGGATACGCTAATGTCAATCACCATATACCCTGCAAGTGCAGAGACAATTACCGGGATGTTGGCACGTATTTCTGAACAGGTGGAGGAAGTCTCCGAACGAGACGATTGGTCCTTCCAGCTTACTTATCTGGTCAATCTCGTTCTGGAGGAGTTCGGACTCAATGCCTTGACCCACGGGATGAGGAACGGATTGGATTGGCTCTCCATGATCGTTCGATCCGACCAAGAGAAAGTCGTAATCGAGCTGATAGATGACGGAGCAAAGTTCGATCCGTTAACGGATGCCCCCAAACCTGACTCTCAGTTGCCCATCGAAGGCCGTGAGGTCGGTGGCCTCGGTATCCACCTGATATTGAATATGGTCGAGAAGGCCTACTATGAGCGAGCTGACAATAGGAACTGTTTGACCCTGGTCACAGGGAGGTCCTGATAGGCAAGAGAGTCAGGCCTCTCGCGGGTCTAATTGTATGCGCGATGCTATTGTTACCAGCCTGTTCATCCGATGGTCAGGTTACGTTTACTACTCTTGACCATGGATCGGAAGAGGACAGCCAGCCTACCGGTGCAGGTTCGACGGATAGTGCTTCAGAAACACCAGCTTCGGGTGTTCCAGGCATACAAGACTCAACCGTAGTGTTCGGTCAGTCGGCAGCCTTCTCGGGTCCGGCCCAGGCACTCGGCGAGGGTATGCGGCTCGGCATCGAGGCAGCATTTCACGAAGTCAACCGGCAGGGCGGGGTGCATGGCCGGACGTTGGAACTTGTCACGCTCGATGATAAGTACGAACCCGAGGCCGCCATCGCCAACACCATCCAACTGATCGAACAGGAACAGGTGTTTGCGCTCATCGGTGAAGTCGGGACTCCGACCTCGCGGTCCGCTACACCCATAGCGGCCGAGGCAGATGTACCTTTCATCGCCCCATTCACTGGTGCCGCCTTTCTGAGAGATCCTGCGTGGACCAACATCGTCAACCTCCGAGCATCCTACGCTCAGGAAACCGAGGAGATGGTGGCCAGGATGACCACCGATCTCAATATCGAGCGGATCGGTATCATGTACCAGGACGACTCATTCGGCCGGACCGGCTATCAGGGTGCTCTTGCCGCGCTGAACCGTCGGCAAATGGAGCCGGTGTCGGTAGGACTCTATCCTCGTAACACCACCGCGGTAAAGGCCGGACTGTTGGACTTGCAGTCGGGCAACCCGGAGGGCGTGATCATCATCGGGGCTTACGAGCCGGTGGCCGCACTTATCGCTTGGGCCAGGCACACGGGCTTCGATCCGGTGTTCATCACCATCTCCTTCGTCGGTAGCAATGCCTTAGCTCAAGAGCTCGGTGAGTTCGGCGAGGGCGTCTACGTGACCCAGGTCGTTCCCTTCCCGATGGATGACTCGGTTCCGGTCGTGTCGAGCTATCTCGATGCCTTGTCCACTTATGCACCTGACGAAGAGCCGGGTTTCGTATCACTCGAAGGCTATCTGGCCGGCCGGCTAGCCGTCACCGGGCTAGAAACTTGCGGGCGAGAACTAGACCGAGCCTGTTTTCTCGAAAGCATGCTGGCAAGTGGAACAGCCGATATCGATGGATTCCCTCTGACCTTCGGTGAGGAGGACAACCAGGGGTCGGACCAAGTATTCCTCACCGTCATCGGACCTGATGGACAATACCGACCCACCGAGGTTCTCCTCGAGAGATGAGACTCCCCTATCGGCTGCAGCAGGTAGCCCAACTCCGTTTCCGGATCTCAGTCCAGATGTATGCCGCGATCATCGGGGCCCTGGCGGTCACCTTGGCAGCCAGTCTGGTCGGATGGATTTCGTTCAATCGGGTGAGTGATGCACAGCAACGTTTGGTCGAGGGGAGTATTCCCGAGCTGGGCGCCGCCTTCCGGATAACCGAGTACAGCAGTACCTTAGCTTCAATTGCTCCCCGCTTCGTCACCTCGACAACACTGGAAGAACTTCAAGCAGTAGATGCGGAAATGGATGCCGCTAAGCGAGGCTTCGAGGAGCAGATGGTCTTGCTGCGACAGTTTACTGGCAATCCCGTTTTTGAACAGATTCGTACCAATGCACAGACGGTCTTGAACTCCTTACTCGCGAATATACACTTTATCTATCACACTGTCCCAGCACTCTTCGAACTAGACGATAACGTGGTTCGGCTAAGGACGGAGATCATAGATCTACGAACGCGGCTGGATGACATCATGGTGCCGGAAATTGACGACCAAATCTTCTATCTTCTGACCGGATATCAGATTCTTGGCCAACCTCCGGTCGATAGAGATTCCTATCTTTCCGAGACCGAGTTCGACCACTACTGGCATCTAGCAAGACTTCGCGCTGAAGCGACATTCGCCACCCAGCTCTTGTCCAGTGCGTTCAACGTCTCTGATGCAGCCTTCATAGAGCCGCTTGAGGAAAGCTTCGAGTCCGCAGAGGGGCACCTGATGGTAAGCATGGCCTCGCTCGGTGACCCATCTATTACTTATCGGATGGAGCCGATAGTCAGCCGACTGTTCGAGATGGGTACCAACGACGATGACGGCTTCGATCTATTGAAGCAGAAGCACAACTTGGAAGCCGAACAACAAGCCCTATTACAGCAGAACGGTGAGCTCGCTCGGCAACTGTTGAGCGGGGTTACGGTCCTAGTAGAGTTGTCTGAAATAGCAGCTGATCATGCAAACACGGCGTCCTCCCAGGCTCTTCAGACCGGCCGAAGATTGCTGCTAGTTATCAGTGGTATCGGAATAATAGGTGCTCTGCTCATTAGCTGGGGATTTGTCGGACGGGTTCTGGTGAGGCGGATCGGCAAGCTCTCCGAGCGAATGCAAACCATGGCAGAAGGTGATCTGGAAGGCGGTGTCGAAATCGAAGGCCGGGATGAGATCGCAGACATGGCGGCTGCCTTGGAGATATTCCGACGCCATGCTCTGGAGGTACAGCGGCTCAACCTGGTCGAAAAGCTGGCTGAGGAGTTGGGGGATAAGAACTCGCAGCTGGAAGAGGTCTTGGAGGAGCTCCACCGAGCACAGGATCAGATCGTCATGCGAGAAAAGCTCGTGGCGCTTGGTGAGGTGACCGCCGGAGTTGCGCATGAGATCCGTAACCCGCTGAACTTTGTGAAGAACTTCTCAGAGGCAAGCCAGGAACTAATCGAAGAGCTGGAAGAGATCCTCGAGGAATCGGAGGATCTCTTTTCGGAGGATGACCGTGAATATATCGAGGAGATAATTCAGGACCTGAACGACAATCTGGAACGGGTAATGAAGCACTGTGAGCGAGCCAACCGTATCGTGCATGACATGCTGATGATGGGTCGTGGTGGCGGAGAGTGGCGTCCGGTGGAGCTCAACCTGCTGTTAGATGAACATGCCCTGCTCGCCTATCACAGCGCTCGAGCAACCGACATCGAATTCCAGTTGAACCTGTTGAGAGATCTGGATCCTGAAATGGGTGAGATCGAAGCCATCCCACAAGATCTCGGCAGGACATTCCTGAATATGGTCGGCAACTCTTGCTACGCTACTGACCAGAAACGTAAGCTTCTGGAGGAGGCCGGTCAAGTCGGGGACCCATTTATGCCGATCGTGAAGCTCACCACCCGCCGGTATCCGGACAAGGCAGTCGTCTCCATATATGACAATGGCACTGGCATGCCCGACCACATCAAGGAGAAGGTGTTCAACCCCTTCTTCACTACCAAACCCACCTATGAGGGCACCGGTCTCGGACTAGCTCTGTCGAACGATATAATTCGGGAACATGGTGGTACTATCCAAGTGGAGACGGCCGAGGGAGAGTTCACGGAAATGATCATCGAACTTCCACTTACTAAGCCGGATGTAGTTTCCGACGACGAACACTTCTGACCTTCCAAACGGATCGCATTGCTATGAGCCCGAGTATCCCAGTGACCGGTGAGTTGGTCTATATAGGTGACGTAATGTGTTCGTGGTGCTGGGGTTTCGCGCCCACGCTCCATCAGATCGAGGAGAGATCCCCTGGTTCGACGAGAGTAGTGAATGGGGGGCTCCGGCCCGGCCCGTATTCGCAGCTGCTGGACGACCAGCTGGCCGGATATCTGAGTAGCCATTGGACCAACGTGGCCGCTGCCAGCGGGCAGCCGTTCGATCCTAGCTCTCTCGACCGGCGCGATGGGTGGCGGTTCGATTCCGAACTTCCGGCCATCGCGGTGGCGGCCATGCGGGACCGGCATCCCGGCTCGGCATTGAGGTTCTTCACCGACTTGCAGAAGGCCTTCTTTGCCGATGGGATCGACATAACCGAGCCTGAGGAGTACTCGCAGCTACTCACCGGATACGAGGTGGATCCGCCATCGTTTGTGAAGCACCTGCTGAGCCCCGAAGCACAGCGATCGGCCTGGCAGGACTTCGGAGTTGCCAGGTCCTTCGGAGTAACCTCGTTCCCCACCCTTCTCCTGCAGCTCGGCGACTCCATACGGACGATTGCCAGAGGGTGGCAATTATCCGAAACGGTCGATAAGTTACTAAGAGACGCACTAACAGAACAGGGATTTCACGAGCCGGACGGCGGTGAGAGCTGCCAGATCTAGGAGCCAAGCACTACCGGTGAGCTCGCTTGGACAAGTCGGGCGAGCGTAGGAGCCTACCTCGTCCTCGAATCACGGTCTCAGTGGTCCATCGCTCTGAGGACACCGATGAACCCCCCACCGAAGGTGCCGAACAGGATCCCGGGAAGTAGCCCGGTAACGATGGATGTCATGATGCTCTGGTCGGTCATCCACCAGACAGCCGCGCAGACGAAGACGACCATGAGCGGTAACCCGATGAGAGCTCCCTTGATCACCGCCTTACCGAACGCCAGATCGATGTTCTCCCCGCCATGACTGCCCCCATGGTCCGACGCGGACGCTTGTTCGGTCATGGCAGTCCTCCCGTCATCGATCGACACTGGTGGCAACCGTCGCTGTGCCAGCCCTGGGCAGCCTTGCCAAGGTTACCAGGGACCTGGTGAATCGACCGCGCTCGCGACCCTCCGCAGGTACTCGTGGCGCGGGATCGCCACCACTCCCAGCGACACCAGATGCGGGGTGGCCCACTGCACGTCGAACACCGCCTCCTCGAAAGGGCTGAGGATCTCGACCATGCGGGCCACCGCCACCTTGGAAGCATCTCGGGCCCGGTGAAACTTCGACTCCCCCGCGAAGAACGCCCCAATCGTCACTCCGTACATACCTCCCACCAGCTCCCCGTCCTGCCAGACCTCGATCGAGCGCGCCCATCCATGTTCGTGCAGGCGGGTATATGCCTCGGCTATCTCCGGCGTGATCCACCCGTCGGGTCGGCTGGGGTCGGCGCAACCCTCCACCACCGCCCGGAACGACTGGTCGACGGTCGTGTCATATCGTCGTATCGAACGACGCAACGATCGGGATAGCCGGAACCTATCCAGGGGAAGCACCCCGCGAGGATCCGGCGACCACCAGGCTAGGGAAGGGAATCCTGCCACGGGCATCGGAAAGGCTCCCGCTCGGTAGGCGGCCAGGAGCGTCTCCACCTCAAGATCCCCACCCATCGCCACCAGCCCTCGGGAACTGGCCTGACCAGCCGGTGGGATCCACCACTCACTCGCCACCCCGGACCCTGGATGACCCTCAGAACAGTGAGGCAAGCCGGGCGATCCCGGGACGGATAGCTTCGAGTTCGATCGCCGCGAACCCGAGCTGGAAGTAGTTGGTCGGCCTCGGCGTCCGGTAGAAGCAGACATCGCCCCGCTCGATCACGATGCCCTCCGAACGCGCCCGCTCAGCCAGGTGGACCCCATTGAGGTGGGACGGACCGCGCACCCAGATGCTCATGCCCCCATCGGTTCGGGGCACCTCCCACGGAAAGAGGTCCTCAACCGCCTCCGTCAGAGCGCTCCACTTGGACTTGAGAACCCTCCGGTGCCGCCTGATGACCTTCCCGTAGTCTCCCGCCTCCATCATGAGGGCCGTGGATCGCTGGATGATCCCGGGCGGGTGCCTCAGCACATGGCGCCGCATCCGGCGGAGATGGCTGATCAGGCGGGCGTCGGCGACCACGAATCCGAGGCGCAGCCCGGGCGCCAGGAACTTGGAGAAGCTGCCCACGTACACCACCCGCCCGGCAGTGTCCAGCGCCTTGAGGGCGGGGGGAGGCTGGCGGGAGTAGCAATACTCCGAGTCGTAGTCGTCCTCCAGGATCACTACCCCATCCCGGCCGGCCAGGGACAAGAGGCGCCGCCGGCGTCCAATCGTCATGGTCACGTTGGTGGGAAACTGGCGCCCGGGCGTGACCAGCACTAGGTCGAGATCCGGCATCCCTGGAGGTGGAATCACTCCCCGCTCGTCCACGGGAAGGCAGACCAGTCCAGCACCCCTCCCGAGGAAGATGTTCCTGGCATCCGGATAGCCGGGCTCCTCGACCCCCACCCGGGCACCGGATCCCAGCAACGCATCGGCAACCAGATGGATGCCATGCTGGGAACCCAGGGTGACCAGTATTTCATCGGTTCGGGCTTCGATTCCCCTCGCCGGAAGGATGGTTCGGCGGATCTGGTCCACCAGCAGGGGATCGTCACGATCACCGAGGTCGTGCAGGCTGGGACCTCGGTGCTCCTCGCGCAGGGCGGTTCGCATGGCACGGGTCCAGGCACCGATCGGAAAGCTCTCGGGTCCCGGTCCCACTACGAAGGGATAGCGATACTCCCGCCATCCCGCCGGCCTGGCCGTTTCCTCCCCATCCGGGTGGGTAGTGCCCAGCAAGCGATCCCAGTCAGGCGGGGGGTTCGCCCTCTCCGAAGGCCTGGCGAGCGGCGATCTGGGGCGACGGCTGAGGCCGTCGTTGACCACGTAGCCCACCCGCTCGATCGCCTCGACGAAGCCCTCCGCCACCAGCTCGCGGTAGGCCCGGTTGACGGTGTTGCGGGACAGGCCCGAGTGGTCGGCCAGCACCCGGGAGGAAGGAAGCATGTCACCGCCACGGAGCTCACCTGCCTCGATCGCCCTGGTGAGCGCGTCCTGCAGCGCCCGGTAGCGCGGACCTGCTCCCCCGTCGTCGCTGAGGAAGTCGACGAGGTGGGACGGTCCGACGGACCGGATCAAATCACTCACCGATGAGCACCAAATCAGGCTGCCCGGCGAGGCACCAAGTCGGAGCAGCCCTCCCTACGCTGCTCAACGGAAGGGAGCCGTGGTTCACGAGATACGGCAGGACGTGGGTATCGACTTCATGTCCCCTTATCGATTCGTCGCACCAGCTCCTCGTCCTCCAAACTCGCCAGCCAGTTGTAGCGCCTTGTCGAGATTCACCGCCGGAAGCCCAATGGAACGGGTTTTTGTATGGAACGCCATGGTCTCCTATGCCTGCCTTCGACCCTCACCCCTCAGTTCGTCGAGTGCCTCTCCTTCAAAGGAAAGGCACATCGCTCCCCATGCCGGGAATCCAACTGGGACCTATTGTCGACCATTCCCTCCTACCGCGTCAGTCCTGTGGAACACTTTACTCCGGCGGGGTTCAGGACTACATTGCCCCCTTATGATGACCGATCCTGATCTCGACCACCTATTACTTCACTTCACAGACGCCCGAAGCTGGCGGCAAGGGGCGATCCCATCGTTCACCAGGGGGGAAGGTTGCTACCTCTGGGACCGGACCGGTAAGCGCTACCTGGATACCCTGGCCGGCTTGTTCGTGGTACAGATCGGCCACGGGCGGGCCGACATCGCCAAGGCCATGGGCGACCAGGCCGAGCAGCTCGCCTACATGCCATGCTGGTCGGCTACCACTCCGGCGGCCGTCGAGGCAGCCACCACGATCGCCGGCCTGGCGCCGGCCGACCTCGATGCGGTGTTCTTCGTGAGTTCCGGTTCAGAAGCCATCGAAGCGGCCCTGAAGTTTGCCCGCCAGTATCACACCGCCCGTGGCAACCCGGGCCGCACCAAGGTGATCACGAGGGTCGATGCCTACCACGGCACCACCATGGGCGCCCTGTCGGCCACCGCCCTGCCCGGAATCCGCACCCCTTTCCTCCCCTTGCTGCCCGGATTCAGCAACGTGCCCAACACCCTCGGCTACACCGACGGCGCAGCCTGTGCCGCGCTGGTCGAGGAGGAGATCCTGCGTCAGGGACCGGAACAGGTGGGCCTGGTCATCGGCGAACCGGTACAGAACGGCGGCGGCGCGCTGGTACCGCCCGATGGCTACTGGCCGGAATTGCGGCGTATCTGCGACAAGTACGGAGTACTGCTGCTGGCTGACGAGGTGATCACCGCTTTCGGACGGGTGGGTCGCTGGTTCGGATCCGACCTGCTGGGAGTCACACCCGACTTGATCACCTTCGCCAAGGGCGCCACCTCAGGATACGCGCCGATCGGAGGTCTCCTGGTGCGCCGCCCGCTGGTGGATCAGGTGCTCGACTCGCCGGCCGGAGGCTTCATCCATGGGGCAACCTGGGGAGGGCATCCGGTGGTGATGGCAACCGCCATCGCCAACCTGGCCGCCATGCGGGATGAGAGGGTGGTCGAGAACGTGGCCAGGAACCAGGAGGCTCTCCGGACCAGCCTGCTGGATCTGATGTCAGCCCACGATGCGGTTATGGACCTGCGCGGCACGGGCTACCTCTACGCCCTAGCCCTCGGGCACAGCCGGGCCGATGGCCGGGATTATTCTGCCGAGGAAACCACTCGGGCCGTCAAGGAGGTGTTGCCCGAGGCAGCTCTGGAGGAGGGCTTGCATCTCAGGGTCGATGACCGGGGCGGCGCCAAGATCATGATCTCACCTCCCCTCATCGCCGGTCCCCCCGAATTCGATGAGATGGCCGAGGCAGTGTCACGGGTGCTTGATAGACTCGCGGCAGCCCTATGACCTGACAGCCGGCGGCTGGGAGTGGCAATTGAAAATCGGCGTAGTTACCGAGACCAAGGCTGACGAGAGCCGGGCGGCGCTTACCCCGGCCGGGGTCAAGACGCTCACCGACGCCGGTCACACAGTATTGGTACAGACCGAAGCCGGCAGTGGCTCTTATATCACCGATGAGGAGTACGCCGATGCCGGAGCCACCATGGTGGACCTGGCAACCAGCGTCTGGTCGGAATGTGACATGGTGGTGAAGGTCAAGGAGCCCCAACCGGAGGAACTACCTCACCTGGCTGAGGATCAGATCCTGTTCACCTTCCTGCATCTGGCTGCCTACCCCCACATAGCCGAAGCTCTCTGCCAGGCCCGCACCACCTCGCTGGCCTTCGAGACGGTTCGCTATCCGGATGGTGCCCTTCCCCTGCTGGCGCCCATGTCCGAGGTAGCCGGCCGAATGTCGGCCCAAGTGGGTGCCAGATTTCTCGAGAAGTCGGGCGGGGGCCGGGGCGTGCTGCTCGGCGGGGTGCCCGGGGTGGAAGCTGCCAAGGTGGTGATCATCGGGGCCGGTATGGCCGGCTCGAATGCGGTGCAGATGGCAGTGGGCCTGGGCGCCGACGTGACCGTGTTCGATCTGGACCCGGCGCGGCTGCGCGAGCTCGACGCCATCCACCGGGGAGCGATCAGGACCCTGGTAGCCAACCGCCCGGCCGTCCGGCAGGCGGTGCTGGAAGCGGATCTGGTGATCGGCGCGGTCCTGCTGCCGGGCGCCAAGGCGCCGCGCGTGCTCACCGCCGAGGACGTGGCGGACATGAAGCCCGGTTCGGTGGTGGTGGACCTGGCCATCGACCAGGGCGGGTGCTTCGAGACCTCCCACGAGACCCGGCACTCCGATCCCACCTTTGTGCTGGACGAGGTGGTGCATTACGCGGTGGGTAACATTCCCGGCGCTGTGCCCCGAACCTCGACCTACGCCCTGGCCAACGTCACCCTTCCCTACCTGTCCCTGATCGCCGAGGTGGGAGTCGACGGAGCGCTGGCACGGCGGGCTGAACTAGGCCCCGGCCTCAATACCCGCCACGGCGAGATCACCAACCCGGCGGTGCTGGCCGCGCTGAGCAGCTGATGGACGACTCTCGGCAGCGGGTATGACAGTCCCTTCGGAAACCCTCGACATCGAGCTACCCGAGGCACGGTACGCTGGGGGTGGGCTGCCGTCCCGGGCGCAGGTGGTGGTCGTGGGTGGGGGAATCGTGGGCTGTGCAATCGCCTACCACCTGGCACGGCGGGGGATAACCGATGTACTGCTGCTGGAGCAGAACACCCTGACTGGAGGGACCACCTGGCACGCGGCCGGCCTGGTGAGCCAGCTCAAGTCCAGCCACAGCCTCACCCGGCTGGCAACCTATACCACCCGCCTGTTCGAGGAACTGGAGGACGAGACCGGCCAGTCCACCGGGTATCGCACCACCGGATCGATCTCGGTGGCTTCCGATCCTGAGCGGTGGGAGGAGATCCTGCGCGGCATGTCGATGGCCAGGACGGCCGGGGTGGAGATGGAGATCATCCCTCCCGAACAGGCCCGGGAGATGTGGCCGTTGCTCCGGATCGATGACCTGGTGGGAACAGTTTTCATCCCCGAGGACGGTCAGACCAGCCCGGTCGACACCACCATGGCCCTGGCGAAGGGTGCCCGCGATCGAGGGGTGACGATTCGCGAGGGGGTGGCCGTCGAACAGGTCCTGGTAAGGAACGGGACCGCGGTGGGTGTGGAGACCGAGGCGGGCCCGGTGGAAGCCGAGACGGTGGTGCTGGCCTGCGGGATCTGGACCCGGCAGCTGGCCGCCGCCGCCGGAGTGAACGTCCCGCTGCATCCGTGCGAACACTTCTACGTGGTCACCGAACCCCTGGAAGGAATGACTCCTGGGATGCCCACCTTGCGGGATCCCACCAACTACACCTACTTCAAGGAAGAGACCGGCAAGCTGATGGCGGGTTTCTTCGAACCGAGGGCCAAGACCTGGCGTTACGAGGTACCACGCGACTTTTCCTTCGGGACCCTGGCCGAGGACTGGGATCACATCGGTCCGATCTTCGAACGATCGATCCATCGCATCCCCGCTCTGGCCGAGGCGGGCATCCAGCTCTTCCTGAACGGACCCGAGGCTTTCACACCCGACGGGGTGTACTACCTAGGCGAGTCCCCCGAGGTGGACAGCCTGTTCGTGGCGGCCGGCTTCAACTCGGTGGGTATCCAGTCGGCGGGCGGAGCCGGTTGGGTGCTGGCCGACTGGATCGCCGATCGCCACCCCCCGATGGACCTCGCCGCGGTGGATCTCAGGCGGGCCTTCCCGTTCCAGGGCGAGAAGTCCTATCTCGAGGATCGGATCTCCGAAAGCCTCGGGCTCCTGTATGCCATGCACTGGCCCTTCCGGCAGTTCGAATCGGCCCGCGACGTGTACCGATCCGTACTGCATGACCGCCTGTCCGATCTGGGAGCCGTGTTCGGGGAGGTGGCAGGATGGGAGCGACCCAACTGGTTCGCCATCGGTGACATGGAACGGGAATACCGCTACTCGTACGGCAAGCAGAACTGGTATCCGGCCTCGGCATACGAGTGCGAGGCCACCCGCCGCCGGGTTGCCCTCTACGATCAGTCGTCGTTCGCCAAGTTCATGGTCCGTGGACCGGATGCGCTGATGGTCCTGAACCATCTCGGAGGCGCGGAGGTCGACACCCCGGTGGGCAAGGTCACCTACACCCAGTGGCTCAACCAGCGTGGGGGTATCGAGGCCGACCTGACGGTCACCCGCACCGGGTCAGAGGAGTTCCTGGTGGTTACCGGTGCAGCGGTGGCTAACCGCGACTTCCACACCGTTCGCAAGGCTCTCAGGGGCCATGACGCCGACCTGTCCGATATCACCATGGAACTACCGACCATCGGCGTGATGGGTCCCCGCTCCCGGGCGCTGCTCAGCTCCCTGACCAGCACTCCGCTGGACAACGAGGCTTTCCCGTTCGGGTGGTCCCGTCAGATGGTGGTGGCTGGGATCCCGGTGCGCGCCCTGCGGGTCAGCTATGTAGGAGAGCTCGGGTGGGAGCTGTACGTCGCCCGAGACTCGGCGGTCGAACTGTTCGATGTACTCATGGAGGCCGGCCAGGCTCACGGCATCCATCCGGCCGGCTATCACACCATGAACTCCCTGCGCCTGGAGGCCGGCTATCGCCACTGGGGCCATGACATCACGGATGAGGACACCCCCCTCGAGGCCGGACTGGGCTTCGCGGTCGCCTGGGAAAAGGCGGGGGACTTTACGGGCAGAGAGGCACTGCTGGCACAGCGGGCGACGGCGGTGCGGACCAAACGATTGGTGCAGTTCCGGCTCCAGGATCCGGAGGCCATCCTCTACCACGACGAGCCCATCTTGCGGGACGGCGCCCTGGTCGGCCGCACCACTTCGGGAATGTACGGCCACACCTTCGGGGCCTGCCTGGCCATGGGGTATTTGCTCAATGACGAAGGGGTGACCCCGGAGTGGATCGGTTCGGGGTCGTTCACCATCGAAGTGGCCGGAGTGCCGGTTTCTGCCGCCGCACAGCTACGCCCGTTCTACGCCGCCCGGACCCGCACCTGAGTCCCGGGTAGGGGCGGGAAGTCTCGCCGGCGAGGCACCTCCTCCCCGGACGGCAGACCTAGCCCAGCAACGAGCCTTGGGCTGATCCCGGTTCGGGAACTCCCAGGTGCTGGTAGCTGCGGGAGGTGGCCATACGACCCCTGGGAGTGCGGAGCACCAGACCTTGCTGGACGAGGAAGGGTTCGTAGGCGGATTCTATGGTCTCGGGCTCCTCGCCCACCGCGATGGCCAGCGTGGTGAGACCCACCGGTCCGCCGCCGAACCGGGAGACGATCGCCTCCAGTATGAACCGATCCACCTTGTCGAGACCCAGGTCGTCGACCTCCCAGATTGCCAGGCCCTCCCGAGCGGTGCGTGAGTCGACCCGGCCGTCTGCCCGGGCGATGGCATACTCGCTCACCCTCGTGAGCAGGCGGTTGGCGATGCGGGGCGTGCCCCGGCTGCGGGTAGCGATCAGGCGGGCCCCGGCGTCGGTGACCGGAATCCCGATTATGGAGGCCGAGCGCACCACGATCCGCTCCAGCTCATCGGCCTCGTAGTAGTCGAGCCGGTCGACCATGCCGAACCGGTCCCGGAGGGGGGCGGTAACCGTGCCGATCCGGGTGGTGGCGCCGACCAGCGTGAACCTGGGCAGGCCCAGCCGGAGTGACTGGGCAGTAGGGCCCTTGCCCACCACGATGTCGATCGCGAAGTCCTCCATGGCCGCGTACAGCACCTCCTCCACCACCCTCGGCAGCCGGTGGATCTCGTCGATGAACAGCACGTCCCCATACTCCAGCCCCGAGAGGATGGCGGCCAGATCGCCGGGCCGCTCGACTGCCGGCCCGGAGGTCGAGCGCAGCTGCGCGCCGGTCTCAGTGGCGATGATCCTGGCCAGGGTGGTCTTTCCCAGTCCTGGTGGCCCCGATAGCAGCAAGTGGTCGAGCGGCCGACCCATCACCTCCGAAGCCTCCATGGAAATGGCCAGCCGCTGCTTCAACTTGGCTTGACCTACGAACTCCTCCAGCGAGCTGGGACGTAGCATGGCCTCGCTGGATTGGTCCTCGCCGGTCGAGTGGGCCACCAGCAGGCCGTCCTCACGCACCTCCGGTCAGCTCACCGGCGGGCCAGTACTCGCAGGGCACTCCGGACCAATTCCTCCACGGAACCATCCGGGGAGATCTGCTCGAACGCCCCCCGGATCTCCTGCGGAGAGTACCCCAGCGCCTCCAGGGCCTCGCGGGCCCGCGCCAGACTCCCGGACGTGGCCGACCGAGTGGTGAGGGCACCCAGTTTGGGCCGCAGCTCGAGAATCAGCTTCTCGGCGGTTCGCTTACCGATCCCCGGTACCACCACCAGCGCCGGAACATCCTCGGTGGCCACCGCCATCCGAACCTCGGCGGGGCGGAGGGTGGCCAGGATGGAGAGCGCCAGCGCGGGACCCACCCCGCTCGTTCCGAGCAGGACCCGAAAAGTGTCCCGGCTCGGTTCGGCCTCGAACCCATACAGGGCCAGGAGGTCTTCGCGGACCACCAAATGGGTGTGCAGGAGTACTTCCTCGCCCACCGGGGGAAGCGCCGTCTGGTCGCGCGGTGTCATGGTCACCTCGTACCCGACTCCCCCCACCTCCACCACCACTCCCGTGGCGGTAAGGGCTGCTAGCCGACCCCGGAGGCGACCGATCATCCCTTCCTCCCGTGAGCCGCGGCGAGCCGCCCGACCAGACTACCCATGCTCTGCAGGTGACAGAGGGCGATTGCCAGGGCATCGGCGGTGTCGGCCGGCGAGGGCACCGCGGCCAGACCCAGGCGTCGGGCCACCATCACCTGGACCTGTCGCTTCGACGCCGAACCATCGCCGGAAACGACCGCCTTCACAGCCGACGGGGTGTATTCGAACACCTCCAATCCGGCCAGGGAGGCCGCCAGCATCACCACCCCGGAAGCCTGGCCAACCCGGGAAGCAGTCAGCCGGTTGCGGTTCACGAACACCTGCTCGATCGCCACCACCTCGGGTGTGACTTCCTCGATCAGGTCCACCATGTCGGTGTACAGGCGCGCCAGCCGGACCGCGGCCGGGAGATCCTTATCGGTGCGGATCACGCCGGCCACCACCGCCCGGACCGTGTTCACCTCCCGTGCCACGGCCCCGAACCCGGTGGTGGTCAATCCGGGATCCACACCCAGGACCAGCAAGGCAAGTTCCCTCTCTCAGATACGAACATATGTTCTATGAGTGTAGACCGCCCGAGGGTAGGCCCGAGGCTTTGGCCTCCGGACCGTCGGATCGGAGACCCTTATGGGCGCTTGGCTCCATCTGGGCTGCCGTGACGGAATACCCAGCCATCGGAGAAGGAAGTGTCCGGGTGACGGAAGCCCCGGGCCTCACGGCTCCGATAGCGACCGCCACCCGGACACTTGTTCTCCTGCTTGGTGGTAGACGCCTGCTCACTGCTTATCCCTTGGCCACCGCTCCCGCAGGGACATCAGCTCTCGATGTCGGGAGGTACCACCCTCCGCGACCGGAGCCAATCGATGATCCGGTCACGGTGGAACAGCAGACGGCCATCCACCTGCACCCCGTCGATCCAACCCTCGCCGCTCAGTCGACGGGTTTCCTCGATGGACAACCCGAGCAGGTCGGCCACCCCGGGCAAGTCGAGAACCGGCGGATACCGGTAGAAGTCGTTCAAGACTCTGCTCCTGTGTACTTCAACCGGCTACGGTCCTCAA
Source organism: Acidimicrobiia bacterium (assembly GCA_965200835.1). Classification (GTDB taxonomy): domain Bacteria; phylum Actinomycetota; class Acidimicrobiia; order Spongiisociales; family Spongiisociaceae; genus JAPPFW01. The sequence goes on along the minus strand of OZ241390.1, from coordinate 1,645,773 downwards.
CCCGACCGTTACGCCGGTGGCCTACCACGACGATCACGGATCGAACTGGTCCCTGATCCAATCGATCACATCATTACCGGCGGCCTGCAGTCCGGCCCGGAGGGCGAACACCACCAGCACACCTACCACGATCCATGCCAGGATCGTAGAAGTCTCCGCCGCGCCGCATTCCTCCAGAAGACGTGAGTAACACCTTCGCACGAATCGCATGTGTCTCTTACCTCCGATCTTGTCTAACACCCGCTCTCCTTTCTGTGACGGACTCGTCTTTTGGATCACGTACGGGGGCCTCAGGAAGTTGGCGCGCATCGTCTCCGCCCATCTATCCGAAGATGATCGACGGAATCGGAGCAGCCATGAACAGCATGGTTATGGGCGCCAGGACAACCACCACCGGGATCACCATCAGGATCCGCCGTCTGGCAGCCAGGCGTCGCAGTTCGTCACGCCGTTCCGCTCTCAGATCTCTGGACAGTGCGAGCAGTGCCTCGGCGAGATCGGAGCCCTGTTCCTGAGAGGTCGCCACCAAGCGGTAAGTGCGGGCCGCCTCGGGCTCGGGAGTGAACCTCTCGGCCCGCTCCAACGCCTCCCTCAGTGACCAGCCCCGCTCGTGGAGGAGCAGCACCTCGGCCAGCTCATCGATCGCCACTCCCCGGGCGCGGTCCACCACGTATTGGAGCGACTCCCGTGCCGCGCCACCCACCTTCGTGTACAAAGCCACGAGCTGGTTGATGGTGTATAGCTCCGCCCGGATGGACTCCCGGCGTCGCTTAACCGCTTCGTTCAGCCGGGATCGGGCGAGGAAACCTCCGAGCAGCAGCCCTACCAGCCCGAAGACCAGCACCAGCCCGGTCCCGCTACCCACGAATATGGCCAGGGCACTCAAGCCCGATCCGAACAGAACCATCCGGCCCAGGGCGCCCATCCGGTATACCTGCGGCCGCTGCGCCTCCTCCACTCCTGCGTACAGACCTGCTTGGCGAATCCGTAGAGCCAGCCGGTCCTCGTCCATGAAGGCGAGCAGGCGGTCCAGGGCATCCGGAAGGGAGGAGATACGGGAGGGGTGCTCGTCCCGGTCCTCGAATACCTCGGTAGGCAGCGGGCCGGAAAACCCACGGCCCACACCCGGGTCGACTCGAGCCCCGGCGCGGTAGGGGCGGACCCTCGGTCCCAAGCGGCGTGGGGGGTGAACCAGAAGGGCGGATCCAGCCACCGCGAAAATGACCGATGCCGCCACCGCCGCAATAGCCAGCCCGCTGTTCATCCGGCTCCTCCCGGCTCGCCACCTGTTGTGGTCCGGGACAGCACCCGTTTCTCGGTGACCGGCCGACCGATGCGCTTCATCAGCCACAAGCCCACCAGTGACCAGACGATGGCAACTCCCACCACCACCAGCCCGTCGGCCGACTGGTAGTAGATGCGGTACTGCTGCGCGGTGGCGGTCAGAAAGAGGAGCAGCAACCAGGGGATGACGACCACCACCCTGCTCTCGATCCGCTGCTCCGTACCATAGGACCGGATCTCGGCATCCAGCCTGAGGTCTTCGGTTATCTCCCCGGCCAGATCGCGCAACACCTCGGTGACCAGTCCACCGCCATGCTGGTAGGCGAGCACCAGCACCTCGAGAACCCGGTCGGAGGTGGGATCGCCCAGCTCCTCCTTGACCATCTCGAGGGCCGGGACCACGCCGACCATCCTGGCGACCGAACGGAAACGTCCGAAGACCGCTCGAAGGGGAAGAGGACCGCGCTCGGCCAGATCGTGCAGGGCAATGACCAGGGTGGCACCCGCTGCGACCGAAGCCAGCAGGTCGCGCAGGGCATCCGGCCAGGCTTGGCGGAGCTCCCGGAGCCGCTGGTTGCGCCGCCTGCCGTAATGGATAGGCATCAGGAGAGCAGCTCCGACGGCCGGCATGATGGCCAGCCACCAGGTTCCGGTAACCATCGTGCCCAGGATCAGGGCAAGCAAACCCAGCCCGGCCGATCGGGCGATGAACTGTCCGGTAGTCAGCCGGCTTCCGGCCTGGATCAGCCACAGCTGGCGATCGGAGACCTCGCTCCTCGGCCGCGGCTTTCGGGACGGCCATTGCACGGGATTGCCGGTCATGAGACCGGCGGCTGCATACGCGGCCACCGCAGCCAGCAAGGAGGCCAGGAGGGTCACGATCCGGCCCGCCACTCACCGGAGAGGATCCCCTCGATGGTCACGCCTTCGGGAAGCGACCATTGGAAGCGGCGGACCATTCCTGCCGAAGGCAGGGAACCGGTCCAGACCAGGGGTCGCCCAAGGTCCTCCCGGTGGAAGAGCGTGACAGTGCCGAACTCCCGAGTGGCCCGGGCCGGGTCGACCGCCACGATCTCGACCACTCGCCTCCTGATCCCGCCGCTCCTGGTACTGGACTGATCGCGCCGCAGATGGACCACGAAGTCGATGGCGGATCTGAAAACCCGTGTCAGGATGGCCTCGGTCACGTTCTCGCCCGCCATCAATGCCGCATTGACCAGGGCCACCAGTGCCCCGCGGGCCGAGTCGGCATGGATGGTGCAGGCGAAGCCGCATCCGGCGTTCACCGCCCGGGTCAGCTCGAACGCCTCCGCTCCCCGGACCTCGCCGATGCAGATCAAGTCGGGACGCTGGGCCAGTACCACCTTCACCAGGTCTCTCAACGTGTAGCGGCGGAGACCCTCCAGGGTCGGCGGGCTGGCCTCGTAGAAACTTCCGTGCATCAGCGGGATGTCGAGCTCCCGCACCTCTTCGCAGGCTCTGACACACCGATCCGCCGGAACATCGCGCAGGAAGGCGCTCATCAGGGTGGTCTTGCCCGCTCCGGGTGGTCCGCTGAAAAGGATGGTGGTGTTCGCCTGGGCCGCGGCCCATAGGAAGGCGGCAGCCTGGGGCGACAGCACCTCCCGGTCGACCAGGAAACCCATGTCGTAGTTCTTGACCGTGTACTTGCGGATCGTGACAGAGAGGCGGTCGGCAACCGGGGGAATCACGGCAGTGAGGCGGGCCCGGCCACCCAGCACCCGAGCCTGCTCGATGGGATTGGAGGTGTCGAGCCGACGGTTGGTCCCTGCCAGGATGCGCGCCACGATCTGGCGGTTCTCCTCCTCGGAGGTGGGAGTATCGAGAGCCTGGAGCCGCCCCGTGGCGTCGATGAAGGTAATCCTTTCTCCCTCTATGAAGATCTCCTCAATGTCATGGCGGTCGATGATCGGGGTCAGAGGTCCGTAGCCAACCAGCGAGTCGATCAGTCGGGCGGACAGCTCGGCCGGGTCTCGGAAGGGCCGGACCCCGTTACCGGCATAGGCACGCTTCTGGTAGGCAGTTACCAGCCGGTTCACCTCGGAGCGGACCCCATCGCGGTCCTTCAGGGGATCCAGGTCGAGCTCGCCGATCCGTTCCGCCGCCCGACGGCGGAGGGTGTCGTAGGCGCGGGCACTCACGAGGATCCCTCCGAGTGTCCGTTCAGGATGGCGCCGCCCAGCCTCTCCACAGTCTTGAGGAAGGGTCCCCTGGGAATGGCGGTCCCGTTCCAGACCGCCCGCTCCCGACCCTGGTCGAGTGGAAGCCAGGTGATCGAGGACGGCAGGAAGCACCGGGTCAGCTCATCGCTCAGTTCCCCGCGCTGGAAGGAGGTGGTGGCAGCTCCTCCGAAGGCGATGTGGATCCGAGCGGAGGTCACGGGGCGTGCGTCGGCGATCCAGGACAGCAACCTCGACAGTCCGGTCGGGGTGGGGTCGGCTACGTAGACCAGATCGGTAGCCAGCCCTACCACCGACCGATTCACTTCTAACCTCCCCTCGCGGCCGCCCAGTCCGGACAGGTCCTCCACCCACGGAGAGACTTTCAAGATCACCTCGTCGAACCACTCCGCGGTTGCTCCCACCAGATCCATTACCTCGTCCGCCCGCACCGTCCGCCATTCCGATGCCTCGGGAATTCCGGTCAGGAGCGTGATCCCGTATGGTCCTGCCAGGAAGGAGTCCTGGATGCTTCCGCGCAGCTGGACGTGGGCATCGAGAGCGGTGAGCAGGTTCGGGACGATCGGCATCGACAGCCGCTGCGCCAGCATGGGCGTCACCGTGTCCGCTTCCACCAGCAGGGTCGAGCGTTTGCTCGCCTGCAGGACACCCGCCAGCGCGATGGCGATGTCACCCGCCAGGTCCCCTCCGGCGATCACGGTGATCGAGGCGCTCGGCGCCTCCTCGATGGACCCGAAGGCGGGGGCTCGGACCCGCTCCGGCCGTCCCGGCCCGAGGGCGGTGATGGTCTCGAGAATCACTTCGGGATCGGCGCTCGCCGGCAATACCGCGTCCACACCTAGCTCATTGAGCCGTTCGCGACCGCGCTCCCCCGCTTCCGGGTCGTAGATGCCCACCACCTTCCCGCCGATCTCCCTTACCCTCTCGACCACACGGGGACTGAGATAGCTGGTGATGTCGTCGATGATCAGCACTTCGTAACCCGGTTCCAGGGCCTCCCGGGCAGTCAGGACCGTCCCTTTGAGGCGGGCGCCCCCGAAGTCGGTCAGGAAGCTGACCAGCTCAGCCGCCCAGGCCCGCTGCGACCCGGCGATGGCGATGACTGCTTCCGGTCCCATCACGATCCGGCATCCCACATCGGGAGAGGCGGCACCTGCTGGGCAGTGGCAACATCTATCGGGGCAGCGCCGGTCGACCTCACCAGATGCACGGCCCCTCGATCGAGCGCAGCGGTGATCGCCAGGGCTTCTTCCGCGCTCACCGCCACCGTTATCCCGAGACGAGCGGACGAGGATCTGCTGCGATCGACGGCTACGGCGAGTATTTCGATGTCCGTGGCCACGAACCAGCTCGCGCCGTCGTCCACCGAGATCACGTCTATCCGATCACCGGCGTGCAGAGCGGCCCCGACGGCATGATCGGCGCTGATCGGAATGCTCATCGCCCTCGCCGAGTGGGAGTCCGCCGGGGACTTCAGATCATTGGCCATCAGGGGATCACCCGATTCGATGCGATGGACGACGACGTGGCCGATGAACCTTTCGATGGTGTCCCGCGTCAGGACCCGATCGGCCAGCGGTCCTCCTGCGTCGGCGAACAGGTATCCGATGTCCTCCGCCCGAAGCCGGCTGCCCGAGGCGATCGGCTGGGTCGCAACCGATATCTCCACCATCTCACCCTGATTGCGCAGGATGAGCACGTTCAGCATGAATGCCAGAAGCCCGGCAGCGATCATCATGGCATGCCCGAACGACAGGCGGCTGAAGAGGCTTCTCCTCCACGACCTCCCGCTGTGGGCTGCTGAACCTGGTAGATCTACCACCTCGGTCCGTGTCCTTCCATCATCTTGCTAATCCTCGGTTATCCATCGGTCATCCCTGAATATATAAGACACCGGCGATCCATCTGCCTGAGAGGCGTTGTCTATTTTCTCGATCTCTAACCTTGTGCAACTGTGGTAGTGCAATCAGATGGATCGGAGCACGGGTGGGCTGGAACGGAGAACTTCAAGCGGGCCGGGAGAGAAGCTTCGGAGACATCCGGAGGAAGCCGGGCGGCCAGCGCTGGAGCGGGCCCGATCGGTGCCCAGGGGGGCTAGGCGGCAGCTACAGGCGGGACGGTGCCCCTAGGGACGGAGCAGGAAGTAGGCAACGGCTTCGAGCGCCACCAGGATCTGGCCTCGGAACGTGGCTAGGGCTAGGTGGTCGCGAGCTACGTAGGCAACCGTGCCTTCGAAGCTAGCCTCCCCACCGCGGCAGACGACCTCCAACCGTTCGGTCGTCAGCTGGAGCATGGCGGCTCGGGCCACGAACGTATCTACCTCGGGGCGGATCGGCTTGCCTTCGGTGCGGGTGGGAGTGACGGACAACGCGTCGATGTTGGGCAGACAGACGTCGACCCGGCCGTTCGGGGTCTCGAGGCTCATCAGGTCGTTGCGGGCGAAGGTGGGGGTTCCGGTCACCTGGCGGCGTCCCACCCGGATGGTTACGCGACTCCCGGCTTGGGCAGCCGCCCATGCCACGTCGGCCAAGCGGCTCCGGCGGGCCGCCAGCAGGGCCGCTTCTGACTCGGCTGCCTCGAACTCCCGGCGAGCCTGTCCTTCCATGCGCCGGGACAGGCTCCGGTCGAACGGCTCGGGAAGGTCCGGCCGCTCAGGCATTCCAATGGACTCCGCTCACACCGGCAACCGGCATTTGCCCAAACAAGACATAGACCATCACCGTTCGACTGCCTCTACCAAGGGATTCCCGCTCCGGTCGAGCGCCAACCTTAGGGAATCCGCTGCAGGACCCTACTCGACCGAGACGAAGAGGCGCTCGGAGGCAAAGGTGCCGATACCCACCTGGCGACCGAACACCTCCACGGTCAAGGCACCATAGGGGTCCTTCTGGACCATGCGGATGGGTGAGTCGGGCCGGATGTCGTTCTCGTCGAGAAAGCGCATCATGCGAGCGTCCAGCTCCAGTTCCTCCGATATCCGCTCCAGGCGCAACAGCTCCCCTGCTTGCATGTCGGACATCGGCTTCATCTCGGGCGGCTGGTATCCGGCACCCGGGATGGGGTTGCCGTGCGGGCAGGTCTTGGGATCGTCCATCACCTCCCACATGGCTTTCTCGACGTCATCAGAGATCATGGTCTCCCAGACCTCGGCCTCCTCGTGAACCTTGGCCCAGGGGAGCTTCAGCACCTCCGATAGGAATCGCTCGGCGAGACGATGCCGCCGGACCACTACCGCGGCCAGATGGCGACCTTCCTCGGTAAGAGCGACCTGGTCGCCGATGGTTACCAGGCCCTCGGCCTGCATGCGTCGGATCATCTCGGAGACACTGGCCGGGCTCACTCCCAACCAGCGGGCGATGCGAACCTGGAGAACCGGGATGCCAGCTTCCTCGAGCTCCCAGATGGCTTCGGCGTACTCGCGGAAACGCACCGAATAGCCGGAATCTGACATGCGGCCATGGTAGCTAGGGATCGACGGCTCTATAGGCCCGGTCAGTATCCCTTTTTCGCTGGAGCGGAGTGGCGCTGACTCCTGACTCGGCGGCCAGATGGGTCATGGGCACATCGTGGGCATCCATAGGAACCGCCTCGACCACCAGTGCCTGGGGGACGATACCCACCCGCGCCGCATCGCGAGGAACGGTCAACAGGAAACGATCGTAGTAGCCACCTCCCCTACCCAGCCTCCCTCCGGCGCGGTCGAACACCAGTCCCGGTACCAGCACCACCCCTACCTCATCCGGATCGGTCTGCGGCGCGCCGGCCACCGGTTGTTCGAAGCCGTAGCGGTGCCGCTCACGAGGTGCTCCTGCCGGGTGAAGGGTCAGGCTGCCCTCCGAGGGAGTCCGCGTGACCGCGAACCGGCGCTCGGCACCGACCATGAGATGGGTCACATCCACCTCGTCGGGAAGGGGGAGGTAGAGCACCACTACACCTCTCGGAGTGCCGGGTTCGGCCAGCCAGGTAGCCAGGCCAGCCGTCACCGCCGCGCTCACCGCCTCGGGCACGCACCTCGGTCGCTTGATCCTGGCCCACCGGCGCCACTCCTGCTTGGTGGCTTCCGGTCCGGGCGGATCCGGATCGGGTCCTGAGCCGGGGGGAAATGGGGTCACAGGGCCGCCCTGACCGAGCCGGCCAGGTTGCCGCGCGGCCTGACCTCGATGTCCTGGAGTCCCAACCATGCGGCCATAGCTTGTAACTCGTTCGCCAGGGATCGGCCAGTCGCCGCCAGGTCTACCCCCGGCTCGGCGTGGGAAGCGGGTATGCACAGCACTCCGGCCCGGCGGTCTGCTCTGGCATCCACCCGGCCCACCAGCTTTCCGTCCATCAAGAACGCGAGCACGTAATAACCGTAGACCCGATCCGCTCTAGGGGTATAGATCTCGATGCGGTAGTCGAATCCGAACACCCGGGCGGTACGCTTCCGGTCCCACACCAGCGGATCGAACGGGCACAGGAGGGCGGTGCCGCGACGGATCCGCGGGATGACCAGGTCCTGGCGCACGTAGGCGGGGTGTGGCCATCCGGCTACTTCGACTTGGCGCAGCTCGCCGCTAGCCACCAGCTGCTCGATGGCCCGGACTGCCCGCTTTACCTTCAGGCGGAAGTAGTCAGCCAGATCTGCCGCGGTACCGATTCCCAGCGCCCGCGCACCCTGGAGCACCATCTGCCGATCGGCCTCGTCCGGGGAAGGATCCGGAGCCGCCAGCACCCCGGGAGGAATCACCCGCTCGGGTAAGTCGTACCAGCGCTCGAAGTTGGCCCGGCTGGCGACGGCCACCTGGCCACTGAAGAACAGCCAGGCCAGAGCCACCTTTCCCTTCCCGTACCCCCACCACGGGCCGGTCTTCTCCCCGGGATCGGACAGCAGGCGGGCCGGAAGCGGGCCACGCTCACCAATCTCGGCCAGGACCGACTTGACATACCCTGGCTGGTTCTCCAGCAAGTCGGTCACCCGCTTCCATGGGTGGTCGATCATCTCCCGCATCCGGGGTCTCATTACGGATGGAGAGAAACGGGAGCGTAGGACTGGGCATGACACCAGTACTCGAACATGTGGCCTCCGTAGAGCCAGCGATCCAGCGACCGCCTCCGGTATGGGCCGAGGCTCGGGCAAACACGGGCAGGTAATGCGCCCGCGCCAGCACGTTGACCGAGTCGATCTGAAGCAGACGCACCCGGCGCACTACTCGAGCGAAGTGGCGGGCATCTACCCGGCCGGATGGTCGGCGGTCCCCTGCGCTCCAAGAAAGACCCTCACCGCCTGATCGTTGGTAAACCTGGTTCGCCGCTGTGCCACCGCTGCCGTCGCGTTGTTTCCTCGAGTGAAGGGTAATGGGGAACCGGGTGCCCTTCCGGTTGTTATCCTCGGGCCATGCGAGACGTTCTTGGAAAGTTGAGATCCGGGGCTACTTTTGCAGTAGCGATGCCCTGGACAGCGTTAGCCGCTCTGGTGGTGGCAGGTATATCCCTGGTGCGGCCAACTTCGCCCGCCCTCGATCGGATAGCCCGAGCATGGGGCCGGATGTGGTGCCGGATGGCTGGGGTGAAGCTGGTGATCGAGGGCCTCGAGAACGTCGATCCCGACCAGACCTATGTGGTGGTGTCCAACCACCAATCGGCGTTCGATATCTTCGCCCACTTTGCCGCTCTGCCGCTTCCGATCCGTTTCCTCGCCAAGAAGGAGCTGTTCAAGATCCCCATCTTCGGGCTAGCCATGAAGAAGATCGGAATGGTAGAGGTGGATCGTGGAGCCGGCCGAGCCGTCCATCAAGCAGTCAACGAGGGAGCGCGCCGGACCATGGAGCACGGCTGGTCGTTGATAATCTACCCGGAAGGTACCCGATCCCGCGACGGGGTGCTGCTGCCCTTCAAGAAGGGGGCGTTCACCATCGCCAGCAATATCAAGGCCCCGATCCTTCCTACCGCTATCGTCGGAAGCCGGGCCGTGTGGAAACCGAAGACCAAGCGCATCCACTCCGGGCAGATAACCGTCAAGATCATGCCTGCCATCTCCACCGATGGCCTGGCCCTCTACCAGCTGGAGGGTTTGAAGAACCAGGTCCAGGCCCAGGTCGCCGAGGTGTTGGACCAGGCAGCCATGGCCGACTCGGCGGGCCAATAGGCAGAACCCAACCATCTCGATTCGATCGGGTCGGATGCGGGGACCGGTCCCGTCGGACGAGCAAACTCTCTCTGCCGGCTCAGGTAGAAATAGTGCCCGTCCGCCAGAGGTGGGCGCGGCGCCCTGGGTCAACCAGTCCTGCTCGTTGGCTCAGCCGGAGCAGATAGACCAGCCCGATCGCTTCCTGGACCATCCAGATCGTGTCACCCGATAGGGCGCCCGACCATTCGCTATCCGGATAGGTCGGCAGTGGCCCACCCGGCAGGGGCCAGAGCAACAGGTCGGGCATCGTCCACATCCCATCGAGTAGCAAATGAAACATCATCCCGACCGCTAGGACCACCGCCCTCTTCCTACCCGTATCACCCCGTCGAGTAACCACCATGCCGACCAGCATCATCGCCGCGGCCACCAGCAGCGTGTGACCTAGGCCTCGGCTAGTCAGCCACAGATCGGAGTGCCACACCGCACCGATCATCAGATCGGCCAGGTCGGGAAGCAATGCTCCGATGATCAGAAAGCGAAGATCGACCCGGGGATCCTTGAACACCGTCCGGAACAGGAACACCGCTCCGCCAACATGCCAGAACACCATCAGCCTGTGACCTCGATCAGGCTTGCCCTACGGGTCTGGCCATAACGATGGGAGAGGAGTTGGAACACCTGATCTCGCTCGAGGAGTTAGAAGGGTACTCCGACGGAACCAACAGCTACGGATTGCGGTCTCTGGTCTCTCATCTGGAACCTCCCCGGCGGTCACCACCGGGCCGTACGTGGTCTAACGTCCCTACGAAGGTGTGGTGCGGTGATTGGAGATGCTGTGAGCGGGGAGAACGTGCCTGACTACGCAAGGATGAACGGGTGGGACAACCCTGACTTCGTGGAGTACCCCGACTCTCATCTTCCTGCGTACATGGGAAGCACCACGTTCGCCAAGGTGCCGTTGATCGAAGATGTCAGTCAAATCTCCGCTCGGTCACCCGATGCGGCCATTGTCGGTGCCCCGGTGGACGACGGCACCACCTACCGGCCCGGAGCGCGGTTCGGACCCCGGGCAATCCGCACCGCCAACAACAACTATGGAGGGTTCTACTCGCTCCAGCTCCAGGTCGATGTCTTCGAGGTGATCGATGTGATCGACGCGGGAGATGCCAACGTCGAGGCGGTGTGGCTGGAGCGTGAGTACGCCATGGTCTACCGCAAGGTGCGTGACGTGGCCGAAACCGGTGCCATACCGATCGTCTTGGGAGGGGATCACGGAATTACCTGGCCCGCCGCTAGTGCAGTGTCCGAGGTCAACCACCCGCTTAGGATCGGAATGGTCCACTTCGACGCCCACGCCGACACCGGTGAAGTAGGAGGCCCGATCGCCAGCCATGGATCGCCCATGCGAATGCTCCTGGACTCCGGGGCGATCGCCGGACCTAACTTCGTCCAGGTAGGTCTCCGAGGCTATTGGCCGGGACCCAAGACGCTCGCCTGGATGCGGCAGAAGGGAATCCGCTCCCACTTCATAACCGAGATCGAGGAGCAGGGGATGGAGGCGGTAGTGGACCGGGCGATCGACGAAGCGCTGGACGGAGCCGATGCCGTTTATCTCAGCGTCGACATAGATGTGCTCGATCCCGCCCACGCCCCCGGCACGGGAACAGCAGAGCCAGGGGGACTGAGCACCCGCGAGCTGCTGCGAGCGGTACGGCGGATAGTAGGCGCCGTCGATATAGCCGGTATGGATGTGGTGGAGGTATCACCCCCCTTCGATCACGCAGATCTCACCTCGATGGCAGCCAATCGGGTGGTAATGGAAGCCTTGTCGGCACTCGCACTAAAGAAGCAGTCGGGCGCCGAAATTCGTCGAAACCTTGGGAAGGTTGACAGATAGCTCAGACGAAGAATTCGGCCTCGTCGAGTTACACACCTTGTCCTCCGAGCCCGCCGCGACAGAGCCGTTTAGTTTGCCAACCAGGTCACGAGGCTGACTCACAGCCAAGATCCGATGGCCTTCGGCGTATCAAGAGGGACTATTGGCTTTAGACTCGGCTGAGCAAGAGAGTGTTTGAGAAACATGGTCTGTGGTCCGGAAGGTCGATAGGGAGATCGTCCGACGGTTCGTACTCTCAAGTTTCGAAGGCCAGGGCTCTGTGCTGAGTTGTCCAGGTTGTTAGTAGTCCGAACACTATCTATCAGCGGTCCTAGATTGGGGCGGGCCTAAGAATTGAAGGCAGCGGCTCAGGTGACCAGGATGGCGGCGCAGTTGATGCACTGGGGAACGGGGTCCTCCAACACGTCCTCGTATTCGGCAACCGACATTTGCAGGTGACAGGCTCCGCACACCCGGTCGGAGACTTTTCCGACCACCACCCCGCCTCGCCGCTTACGGAGGCGCTGGTACAGATCTAGCAATCGTGGAACCACCATTGTCACTATCTCCTCACGCCGCTGGCGATGGCGGTCGAGGGACACATCGATGACTCCTCTGGCCTTGGTAATCCGGCCGGCCAGGCGGCGTTCTTCCACCGCGGTCGAGCTAGCGCCCTCGCCAAGGGATTTCTCTTTCTCCTGCATCTCTTCGCGCTGGTCCAGCATCTCTAGCAACTCATCCTCCAGCGACGAAACCTTGCGCCGCAGGCTTGCCACCTCGGTCCGCAGGTTCTCGGTCTCCCGGGCGCTCATCCCGCCGGCGAACAGTCGGCGCTCCTGGGCGGCCAGCTTCTCCTCGGTCATCTGGAGATCATCCTCCGCCCGGGCCAGGTCGCGGTCCAGACTGCGGAGGTGGGTAGTCGCTTCCTCCGCTGCTCGAGCAGCTTCCCGAGCAACCTGGCGGGCGCGCTGGTATTCCTCCAGCTCGGGTAGGGAGCGGCGATCCCGAACCAGCTGATCGACTGTGGTATCCACCTTCTGGAGCTCTAAGAGATCGGAAAAACTGACGATGGGTTCCATCACGCCTCCCATGGATTGTTGTCGACTCGAGCCAGGTCGAGGGCGCCGGGCACGATTCCGGCTACTAGGGAATGCAGGGCCCTGAGTCCGGGCCGCTCGCTGGGAGCGTGTCCGGCGTCGATCACCGCCATCCGATGATCCACCGCTCGCCGTGCCTGGTGGTGAGTCAGATCGCCCGTGACGTATACCTCCGCGCCGGCCGAGAGGGCTTCGTCGAGATGGGCCCCGCCCGAGCCCGGAAGCACCGCCACTCGTCGAACCCTACCCGTACCGAGGCCCGCCACCCGGGGACAGGTCTCCAGGGCGGCTTCCACAGTTCGCAGCAGATCTATCGACGAACCGCCGAAGTGGCCGTGCCGACCTATCCACACCGGCTCATCGCCAGCTGCTTCCACCTCGGCGAAGCCCTCAGTGTCTTCCACGCGTAGGGCCTCGGCTAGCGAGTCGGAGGTTCCGCCCGCCGCAACGTCCCAATTGGTGTGAACCGAGATCACCGACACCTCCGCCCGGATGAGAGCGAAGCAACGACCCTCCGGACCGGCGACCGCGGTGACCGAGCGGAGCGGGCGGAATATCAAAGGATGGTAGGTCAACACCAGCTCGACCTTCCTGGCAAGTACCTGCTGCACCATCGAATCGGTCAGCTCATGCACGACTGCCGCCCTGGTAATCGAGCGGTTGGGATCACCCAGCTGCAGCCCTACCGAGTCCCACTCGGCGGCGGTCCGGAACGGGGCGGACCGGTCGATTTTCGCCAATACCTCGCCGACGGTGATCGCCATCCGGTGGGTATCGTGGGCGATCAGCTGGTGCTTCCGGCGAAACGCCCGGAGAGGTCTGCTTCAGGCGACGCCGGAAACCTCCCAGACTCTCGCCTCCCACAGGGATCGGGACCCTCGGGTAGTGATCCGCACGATCCCCTTGGCCGCCAAATCGGACAGCACCTGGCTCGAGGCGATCCGGCCTGGGAGGGGTATAGGACGTTCGGCCAGCTTGCAGACCCTGGCATAGAGCCGCTTGGCAGCCTCGATTATGGAAGTCTCGTCCTGGAGGGAACCGGTAGGCAGGAACAGGCGGCCGCCAGCAGCTAGCCGCCGCCGGGCCTCCTCCAGCATCCGGATGGGCAGCTCGCTGCCACGGGCCCCGCCCCCTCCCCTGGTGGGGAACCATCCGCTCTCATCGGCCAGCTCATCCGGTATTCCGGACACGTCGCCGATGATCACATCCGCCTTGAGGTCCTCTTGTAGCGGTTCGAAGAGGTCACCATGGAAGAAACTGATCCGGTCTCCCACCTCATGCGCCTCCGCGTTCGCTCGACCCACCTCGATGACATCCGGACTCTTGTCGACGGCGTAGACATGCCGCGCGCCCAGCTTGGCGGCGATTATCGCCAGGATGCCCGATCCGCATCCGACGTCGATCGCTACGTCGCCCTTCTCGACCCGCATCTCTCGAGCTACCAAGGTAGAAACGGTCGTTGGAATGAAGGTCGTGTCGGAGACGCGCAGCTGCATCGGCCCCAGACGGCCCCTCCATAGGAAGCTGTTACCCACTGTCACCTCAGGGTAGACGGCATTTGGCCCAGAATAGCCGAATCCGGGACGCTCAACGCCGAGGAGGCAAGTATTGGTGACTTGCCCCAATCAGTCCGCGTGGCCACTGCAACTTCCATATCCATCCTTAACTTCCATATCCATCCTTTGCGACAAGGATAACGCACCGCTCGCATTGCTCGGGTAGTTCCTGTGGAGGATCCGGCCGACTATGGCGCTTGTCCGACACCTCAGCCCTTGCGAATCGTGTTCGGGGCACCTAGGAAGCCAGGTCGAGGGCTATCGCTAGGAAGGTTGCCATCTGAGCACGGGTTGCCGGATCGTCCGGGCGGTAGGTCAGGTCAGCGAAGCCTCGGGCCACGCCGGCTTCCACCAGTCCTGCGATCGCGGCAGCATGGGGTTGATCGGCGCTCACGTCAGAGAACTGCAGTGCGCTGGGATTGCCCAGGCTCAGACGCTCGACCGTACGGACCAGGAAGGTGGCCATCTGAGCACGGGTAACCGTCTCGTCGGGCCCAAACGTCCCATCGTCGAATCCTGCCGTGACACCCGAGCGGGCGAGTCGAGCCACGAACCCCGCATACCAGGCATCGGACGCTACATCACTGAACCCACCCGTTCCGGTCACAGTCGGTGTTGCTCCCATTGCCCGTACCAGAAAGACGGCCATCTGAGCCCGGGTCACGTCACCATCCGGACAGAACACAGGCCTCTCCGGGTCACATCCCACCGTGATCCCCCGCCGGGCGATCAGGTTGATGTTGACTTCATGCACGCTCCCAGCATCGTCGGTGAAGTAGTCCCTCAAGGGGGGAGCAACCTGGCCCGTCGTCTGCTGGGTCACGGCAGTAGTGGTTCCGGTGTCCCCTGGGCTGGTCGTGGGCGGCGGCTCCGCCAGTGTCGCCGACTCACACACCCACTCACTCGGCCCATGCCGGTTCCGCACACCAACCCCGACCTGATAACTCGAACCCGGATCCAAAGAACCACCAAGACTCTCACCATCGATCATATACGTGGGATCGGCACCACCAGCCAAATTCACCCGCGTCCAGCCCGTAACACCACACTCCGTACCAGTCCCAACCCGCCACCGCACCGCCTGCTGCGTCAAGTCAGAACCCATGTCATCCACACTCCAAGACACACCAATCTCACCAACACCCCCCGACAGCGTGACACCAGTCACCACCGGCAGTCCCTCCAGCGTCACCGACTTACACACCCACTCACTCGGCCCATGCGCGTTCCGCGCACCAACCCCGCCTGATAACTCGAACCCGGATCCAGAGAACCACCAAGACTCTCACCATCGATCGTATACGTGTGATCGGCATCGCCAGCCAAATTCACCCGCGTCCAGCCCGTAACACCACACTCCGTACCAGTCCCACCCCGCCACCGCACCGCCTGCTGCGTCAACGAATAGCCCTTGTCATCCACACTCCAAGACACATCAATCTCACCAACACCCCCCGACAGCGTGATACCAGTCACCTCCGGCGTCCCCTCCTCCAGCGTCACCGAGTCACATACCCACTCACTCGGCCCGTGCTGGTTCCGCGCACCAACCCCGACTGATAACTCGTACCCGGATCCAGAGAACCACCAGGGCTGCCGTCATCGTTCGTATACGTGTGATCGGCATCGCCAGCCAAATTCACCCGCGTCCAGCCCGTTGTACCACACTCCGTACCAGTGCCAACCCGCCACCGCACCGCCTGCTGCGTCAAGTCAGAACCGTTGTCATCCACGCTCCACACCACGGCAATCTCATCGACGCCCGCCGAAAGCGAGAGACTAGTCACCTCTGGGGGAACGCCTTGTGCAAACGCCACACCACTCGTAGCAAGAATCCCAGAAACTACAAGCCATCCAATTCGTCGCATTGTCTTCACTTACTAAAGGCAGACGCCACGCGAGGGTACCACCCTATCCGGCAGATTTGTTGCGGCAGCCAGATGTAGTTAGATCACTCCCACTATTGTCGGCGAGGTTTGTTCTGCCGAGGAGAAACCAGCCAAAATAGGATGGCGGTGGATGACAAGATCACCCGGAGGCTGCGTGATGCCAGGTCGGCGGTTCTGGGAACAGTGGACACGGCCGGGAGGCCCCATCAAGTCCCGATCGTGTTCGCCTACCAGCAGGGGTTCCTGTACACCGCGGTGGACCGCAAGCCGAAGACCACTTTCCGGCTGAAGCGCCTCCGCAACATCGAAGCCAACCCGCAGGTCTCGGTACTCGTGGACCACTACGACGACGACTGGACCAGGCTGTGGTGGGTGAGGCTGGACGGGACGGCCCAAGTGATCGGATCGGGGCCCGACTTCCGGAAGGGTATCTCCCTGCTGGTCGCCAAGTACCAGACCTACACCGATGCGCCGCCCCCAGGACCGATGATCGAAGTGCGCATCGACCACGTCCGGTCGTGGTCGGCATCGTGAGCTAAGGATCGAGGCCGCTCACACCTTCTGCCGGGTCAGGTGGGCGTTGACGGACTCGAACCGCCGACCTCTTCCTTGTAAGGGAAGCGCTCTCCCGTCTGAGCTAAACGCCCCGTCGGTGCTCATAGTACCGGATGTCCAGGCTGAGTGTTCTCGCCCGGCGCTACACCGACCGGACCGCTTCGGCCGGCGGTATGCGAGCGGCTCGGGCCGCTGGGAATACGCCGGCCAGGGCACCGACCGCCAGCGCCACCACCACGCTGCCCGCCAGCCCGGACAGAGGAACGGACAGCGGTACATCGCGGCTGATTGCGAAGGCGACCGTGATGGTGGCGCCGATCCCCACTCCCAACAATCCGCCGACGGTGGCCAGCAACATAGCCTCTCCCATGAACTGCCACCTGATGTGACCCTTGGTGGCGCCCAACGCCCGGCGGACTCCTATCTCCATCCGCCGTTCCAGCACCGACATCACCATCACGTTGGCGATCGCCACACCCCCCACCAGCAAGGCCACGCTCCCCAGACTCACCAGCAGGGTGGTGAGGGCCTGTTCGGCTTGGCGCCGAGCCACTAGCGCATCTGCGGGACGGATGACCGCCACCCGGTCCGGGTTCTCGGGGTTGACGGTGGCCGGTATGACCTGCAAAACCGCCTCGACATGGTCCGGATCGATCCGGGCGTACAGGGCGGTCGGTTTCAGATCCTCCAAGAAGAGCTGGCGCGCGACCGATTCGCCGATCAGCACCGACCGCTCGATATCAGGATGCAGGGTCATCCTTCCCAAAATGCCGATCACCTCGAACCACTCCCCACCTACATAAACCCGGCGGGACCGGCCCACATCGTCGATTCCCAGCCGCCCGGCCGCCACCCGCCCGAGCACCGCGGTAGTGACGCTGGAGGAAGCCTCGTCGAGAAACCTGCCGGCCAGCATGGGCGTGTTGAGTGCGCCCGCCAGGTTGGTGGGTACGGCCAGCACCGAGAGACCGCCCGTCTCGAGGGGCGAGACTAGGTCGTTGACGAGCACATCGATGTCCAGTAGAGCAGTCGAGGTCACCCGCTCGACCGGCCCGACCCTGGCCAGCATGGCAACCGAGTCGGGGGGGAGACCATCGGCGTTTCCGAACACGCCCGTGGACGGAGTGACCCGGATGAGGTTGGTGCCCAACCTGTCCAGCTGAGCCAGCAGAGCCGCCCGGCCGGAGGCCGAAATACCCAGCACCGCCACGATGGCGGCGATCCCGATGGCGACCCCCAGCGCCGCCAGCACCGTCCGCCACAGACGGAACCGGAGACCGCTGAGGCTGAGCCCCAGGACATCAGCTGCGCGCAGCCGGCTTCTCAATCCCGCTCCTCCACCACCACCGAGCCGTCCCGGATCACTATCCGCCGAGGAAAGCGGGCAGCCATCTCGGCATCGTGGGTGATGGCGACGATGGTTGCTCCCTGGTCATTGAGCTCAGCCAGCAGGTCACCTATTTCCCGGCTGGTCCTGCTGTCGAGGTTTCCGGTGGGCTCGTCGGCGAACACCACGGCCGGGTTGCCCACCAAGGCTCTGGCGATGGCCACCCTCTGGCGCTCGCCGCCCGACAGCTGATCCGGTAGGTGATGCAACCGGTGCCCCAGACCCACCCTCCGGAGGGCTGCCTCCGCCTGGTCCCTCCGGACCTGGCCCGGCATCCCCCGGTAGCGGAGGCCCTCGGCGACGTTCAGAAGAGCCGGGGTACCCGGCAGGAGAAAGAACTCCTGGAACACGAAACCGATCAGGTTCGCTCTCAGGCCGGAGAGGGAGCGATCGTCGAGTCCGGTCATCTCCCGGCCGGCCAGCTTCACCGACCCGGAGGTAGCCCGATCGAGCCCACCCATCAGGTTGAGCAGAGTGGACTTGCCCGAACCGGAAGGTCCCACCACCGCTACCAGCTCCCCCGGTCGGATCGTGAGGGTGACTCCGGATAGGGCAGTGACCGGGGGAGGTCCCGGATATGTCTTGGTAACCCGATGCAGCTCTACTGACGGGGCATCCGGACCGCCGGCGGCAGACAAGTCGGCTGGCATGACCGGCTACTTGGGTACCCGGACCAGCTCGCCGGCTCTCAGGTCACCCTCCACCTCGACCAACCCCCCGGCGAACATTCCGGTCTTGACCCCGACCAGCTCGACCTGCCCGTGCCGCTCGACCTCTACCGCGTACCCTCCTTCTGACAGGGCCAGTAGGGCTTTGACGGGCACCGCCAGGACATCGACCGCCTGGTCGGTGACGAGCTCGACTTCAACCGGATATCCATGGAAAGGCGGTCCCTGGCTGGGGTCTTCCATCCGGATGGAGACCTCCACGATGTCCGATCCCCCGCGGACCTCGGGAGAGGCGGGAACGACCCTCCCCAGGTCATGCACGATGCCGGGAGCTCCCCGATCGTCGGGAAGCCTGACCATCACCGGATCCCCCACCGAGATGCGGTCCCGCCATCCGATGGGCAGATCCATCCGGATCTCCTGCCTGGTGCTCGACACCTCCACGAGCGGAGTGCCCGGCGATACCAGCGCACCGGTGCTCACCAGGCTGCGACCCACCCGGATCGCACCCGGCACGTACACCAGCCGTCCGAGTTCCACCCGGTCGCCCTCGGGCAGACCGGCCGCCGCTCGCCAGTCTCTTATCAGTCGGACCGTATCGCCGTCGAAGGTGTCATCGGGGGTGGTCCGTATGGGCAATCCGAGCGCCTCCAGGTTCAGTTCCAGCTGCTCGATATCGGGACCCTCGACACCCGATCCGTCCGGCTGCCAACCCAGCGAGCGCCACATGGGTCGCTCCCCATAGAAGACGAACACCGGCAGACCGTCGATTTCCAAGAGATGATCGCCTCTCGCTAGCTCGGTACCTTCGGCCGGAACCCTGGTAACCGTCCCGGTTGCCGCGGCAAAAACCGTGCGGACATCGGAGAACCGGATGGCGGCCGGGAACGTCTCGATCCGGCGTAGGTCGGTCCGGACCACCTCAGCAGCTCCGAGCTCCGGCTTTTCCACCGTGATGTCTGCCTCATCGCCCGCCAGACGGTCCACCGCTACGAAACTCCCCACCGTGAGCACCGCAACCAGCACCAGGAACAGCGCCACCCAGGCGGGCCTGGGCATCAGCCCACGCTCGGAGCGGTGATCAGCCCGGAGCACTCCTTGAGTGCCAGGTCCACCTCGGGGTCGGAGGTGTCGAACGCCTCGGCGACCGGATAGGGAGAGCCATTGCCATCCCAACCCGGGGCCGGATCGGGGAAGTTCTCCACCCCGTTGTTACGCATGCAGACCGAAAACCGCCGGAGAGCGTCGATGACCACCGCTTGCAGCTCCGGATCGGCACCGAGGGCCACCGGCGAGGAGGCGGTGAGGAAGGGTACGCAACGGGCGAAGGCCGCCGCGAATTCCGGGGACTCCGTATCGATCCTCTGAACCAGGTCGGAGGACAGGATCGGGCGACCATCGGGATCGACCGGGATGTCGGGCACTTCCACCCCCTGTTCCCGCATGCAGGCGGTGAAGAGCAGCAGCCCCTGCTCGAACTGCGGCGTAGACGTCTCCCTCTCCTCGCCCTCGACTGGTTCGCTTCCCTCTAGCGAGGCAACCGCCTGCACCTCCGGCTCGTCCACCTCGGGCTGCTCCATGTCCGGCTGTGCCAGGTCCGGTTGTTCCATTCCCAACTGTTCCGGTTCCGGGTTGTCATCGCTTGCGCACCCAATCAGGACCACTGGCAACAGCAGGGCAATAAACAGACGCTTCATGGACACTCCAGGACACCGACGGGACAGACGTTAGTTAAACGGTCCCGGAAATGGCTAGGAGGCGAATCGCTTACCAGATTGGAAGGTGCCTGGGGCAGCTCGTAGGGAACCACTTACCTATCGTCAGGTAGCCGTACGGTCCAGTTCCGGTTCTCCCGACCGAGCAACAATCTGGCCTCCGCAGGACCCCACGAGCCGGCCTGGTAAGGAGCCGGGCGGATCCCGCTTCCGAGGATAGGCGTGTATAGGCGCCAGGCCTGTTCCACCTCGTCGGAACGCACGAATAGGGTCCGATCACCGATCATGACGTCGTACAGCAGCGTCTCGTAGGCATCGGGGAGGTTCCCGAAAGCCTGTTCGTATTGGAAGGCCAGCGGCATGGTGGCCAACTGGGGAGGATCCGACGGTACCTGTACATCGAACAGCAGGTCGAAGCCCTCGTGTGGCTGGAGCCTCACGTACAACACATTGCCCCCTTGTCCTCGTCCCCGCTCGAAGGTCTCGAACAGGGGGACCGGCGGTTCGCGGAAGGTAACCGCTATCTGGGTGAGTCGGGTGGCCATGCGCTTCCCGGTTCGGAGGTAGAAAGGCACTCCCTGCCAGCGCCAGCTGTCGATGTACATCGTCAGGGCGGCGTAAGTTTCGGTGAGGCTATCTGCCTCCACTCCCGGCTCCTCCTGATATCCCAATACATGCCTCCCACCCGTGCGGCCACACCGGTACTGGCCCAGCACCACATCAGCGTGGTCGAGGGACCTGATCGACTGGAGGACCTTCACCTTCTCGTCACGGATGGCCTCGGCGTCGAAGGAGACGGGTGGTTCCATCGCCACCAGACTCAGGACTTGGGTCAGGTGGTTCTGCACCATGTCGCGCAGGGCGCCCGCCCGGTCGTAATAGCTCGCCCGGTCGCCGATTCCCACCTGCTCCGCCACGGTTATCTGAACATTGTCGATGCGATCCCGGTTCCAGACCGATTCGAACAGCGGGTTGGCGAACCGGAACACCAGCAGGTTCTGCACGGTCGCCTTACCCAGGTAATGGTCGATGCGGTAGATCTGACGCTCGTCGAAGCTCTCGTGGAGGTTGTGGTTGAGCTCCATGGCCGAATCAAGATCGGAGCCGAAGGGCTTCTCCACCACCAGCCGGGTCCAACCCGAGCTCTTGGACAGGCCCGACGCTCCTAACCCTCTGACTGTTTCCGCGAAGGCCGACGGGGGCAGGGCCAGGTAGAAGATCCGGTTACCGGACAGGCCGTGCGTCGCCTCGACCTGCTCTATGCGAACCCGGAGAGCCTCGAAGGAGGCAGCCCGCCCATCAGCTATCCAGTGGTAGTGCATGACCTCCTCGCACCACTGGGCGGGATCCCCGCACGGTCCCTCCGACAGAGTCGGTTCGTGCCCGGTGCTCGCAATTGCCCGCCGGGAAGAAGCCCTGAACTCGGCATCCGTCAGCTCGGTGCGGGCCACCCCCAGCATCACGAATCGGTCCCCCAGCCCGTACTGGCGGACCAGGCGATAGAGGGCCGGCGCCAGCTTCAGGTTGTACAGGTCGCCGGTAGCCCCGAACACCACCAAGAGGTGGCGGTCCACCGCCTTGGTGCCCCCCATGGGCAGCGATTCCACTTACTGCTCCACTGTCTCGAAGATCGCGGCGATCCGGTCGACGACATCCGCCACCCCGCTGGCCACGCCGCTCTCCAGCCGCACTCGAAGTATCCGCTGACCCCGGGACTCCAGGGCCAGGTAGTCCCCGGCCGCCTGGCCCTCGATCAGCTCACCAAAGGTGAAACCAGCCTCGGGTATTGCCAGGTCGGGAGGGGGTCGATCGACCAGCTGCAGAAACAGACCGTTGCGGGCACCCCCCTTGTGGAGCTGTCCGGTGGAGTGGAGGAACCTCGGCCCGTATCCGAGCGTGACCGCCGCCCGGCATCGATCGCGTAGCAGACCGGCGAGCTGCTCGATGAGCGGGTGAGCAGCGCCGTCCATGGGAAGGAAAGCCTGGATGCCTAGGTAGTCACCGGGGCGAAGCAGCCCGATCCACACCGCCAGCCGGGCCTCCAGCTCACCTGGCCGGCCGGTCGACACCTCGTCGATGGCGCCGCCGAGGCCACCTTCCAACATGGCCCGGCCGGCCAGATCCTTGGCCAACTGCACGTCGGGCTGATCGAACGGGTTGATACCGAGGATCGATCCGGCTGCGGCAACCGCCAGCTCGCTCCGGAACAACTCGGCACCGAGATCGTACGGGTCGCCCAGAACGATACGGATGGCCGGATGCCCGGCCGCTTCCAAAGCCTCTACCAGGTCCAGTCCTTCGTCTTCCTCCCCCACCATCGCCATGCGCACGAACAGCCGATCGTCGCCGTACACGTGGGGTGAGCCAGGGGTCTCCCCGACCACCGGCACGATGCCGGTCCCGTTCTTGCCGGTGCTCTCGGCGATCAGCTGCTCCACCCATCCGCCGAAGGGGGCGACCGCCGGTGAGCACAGGTAAGTGATCTTGTCACGGCCAGACCTGGTTGCTTCTCCCAGGGCCGCCGCGAGCCGAAGGGCCGGGTTGCGCGACGCCGGTATTGCCGGACCGCACGCGACGGCCATGGCAGCGGCGGAGGAGAGCATGCGACCGAGGTCCATACCGATCAGCGCAGCGGGGACGAGGCCGAACGGAGTGAGCGCCGAGTAGCGACCTCCCACCTCGGGAGGGGACCGGAAGACTCGCCGGAAACCTCTCTCCCTCGCTAGCGCCTCCAGCCCCGATCCTGGATCGGTGATGGCGATGAACCTGCTACCGGGATGGTCCGTGACCGACGACACCGACCGCCAGAAGTAGCGATAGAGGGATAGGGTCTCGATCGTGCCGCCGGACTTGGAAGCGACCACGAAGAGGGTACGGCAGGGATCGATCCTGGCTGCGACCTCTTCGACCGCCTGGGGATGGGTGCTGTCGAGCACCATTAGCTGCGGATGCCCGGTGGCGTTGCCGAACACTGATTGGTAGACCTCGGGCGCCAGGCTGGATCCACCCATACCGAGCAGGACGACGCGATCTACTTCGTGGCGAACCTCCGCCGCGAACTCCTCGTACGGGCCGACCTGCCCGGTCTCGCCCGGCAACTCGAGCCAGCCCAGCCGATCGGTGAGCTCCGGCACCGGCTCCGGGGACCAGATCGTGTGATCCTTCGCCCATATCCGAGCGCCGAACTCCTCGGCATCCCAGGAGGCGAGCCGCTGCTCGACCCGGTCAGCCAGGCTGCCGAGCGCGAAGGAGATGGCAGGTATGTCAGAGGTCATCGGTCCTCGGGCGGTAGCAAACAACCTGACCCTACCCGGAACGGGCGCTTGCCTATCCGCCAGCTGAGTGACACGAACATATGTTCGACTATGTTGGGTGGGTGGGACAATTCCGCTGGGTGACCACTGACGCACCCGACCAGCGACCGGCACTCTTCGACTCGGTGATCGAGCGCCGGGTAGGTCGCGGTGCCTACCGGGGCCTCGAGTTCCTGGTGGTGGAGTCACGTACGATCATCAACCGGGTGCCGAACCCGGGAGTCCTACCCTTCTCCCACACCATCAACGCCTACCGGGGTTGCAGCCACGCCTGCACCTATTGCTTCGCCCGCCCGACCCACGACTACCTGGGCCTCGACATCGCGGCCGATTTCGACACCAAGATCGTGGTCAAGATCAACGCCCCCGAGGTAGTCCGCCATGAGACGGCGCCGGCGCGCTGGGCGGGGCATCCGATAGCCATGGGAACCAACACCGATCCCTACCAGGCAGCCGAGGGGAAGTACCGGATCACCCGAGGCATAGTGGAGGTGCTGGCGGAACGCCGTAACCCCTTCTCCATCCTCACCAAGTCCCCGCTGGTGCTACGGGATCTGGACCTGCTCTCCGAGGCCGCTCGCCACGCGGAGGTTACGGTGAACTTCTCGGTAGGAACCCTCGACAGCGATGTGTGGTCCCGCACCGAGCCCGGTACCCCCCATCCCCGCAAACGCCTTGACGCGGTGAAGCGTCTCAACGATCAGGGAATCTCCTCCGGGGTGCTGATGGCGCCCATCCTCCCCGGCATCTCCGACCATCCGGACCAGATCGAGGCAGTGGTGATGGGCGCGGCCGAGGCCGGTGCGAGCTTCATCACCGGTTCCTACCTGCACCTGCGAGGGCCGCTCAAGGATCACTACTTCCATCATGTGGAGAGGGACTATCCCCACCTGATCAGGTACTACCGCCACACCTACGGGCAGCGGTCCTATGCATCACCTGCCATGCGCAAGCGGCTCGGAGGCATGATCGGGCGGATGGTCACCGCTCATCGCCATCCGGCTCCGGACCGCCGCCGCAACCGCTACGCGGCCCGGAGGGAGGGTAACGACCAGCTCACCCTCCCTATCTAGCTGATCGGGTTTTGATCGCCACTCAAGCCAGCGGTATTGCTCAGGCCACCACCGGGACCTTCTCCAGGGCGGCGCCGATCGCTTCGGACGGGAACTCGTAATCGAAGAGATCCCCGGCCAGGAAGGTGTCATAGGCGGCCATGTCGAAGTGCCCGTGGCCGCACAGCGCGATGAGGACCACCCGGTCCTCGCCCGACTGCCGGCATTGCTCGGCCTCCCGGATAGCTGCGGCGATGGCGTGAGTGGGCTCGGGCGCCGGGATGATTCCTTCGGTGCGGGCAAACCGGATGGCGGCTTCGAAGCACTCCACCTGCCCGATGGCTTCCGCCTCCATCAGACCGATCTCGCAGAGGTGCGACACCAGTGGAGACATCCCGTGGTAGCGCAACCCACCGGCGTGGATGGGGTCGGGCACGAACGAGTGGCCCAGCGTGTGCATCTTGATCAGGGGGGTCATCCCGATGGTGTCGCCGAAGTCATAGCGGTACTCACCCTTGGTGAGGGAGGGGCAGGCCGCCGGCTCTACCGCCCTGATGATGGGATCGATGTTGCCCGCCAGCTTCTCACGGATGAACGGGAACGACAGGCCCGAGAAGTTGGAACCGCCGCCGGTGCAGCCGATGATGATGTCCGGGCTCTCGCCTACCTTGGCTAGCTGGGCGGCGGCTTCCTGACCGATCACGGTCTGGTGCAGCAGCACATGGTTGAGCACCGACCCGAGCGAGTAGTTGGTATCGGCATTGGTGGCCGCCACCTCCACCGCTTCGGAGATGGCGATGCCAAGGCTGCCCGGGCTTTCCGGATCCTGTGCCAGGATGGCCCGGCCGGCGTTGGTCACTTCGGAGGGACTGGAGTGGATGGTGGCCCCCCAGGTGCGCATCATCGAACCCCGGTAAGGCTTCTGGTCGAACGAGGCAGCCACCTGCCAAACCTCGCACTCCAGTCCGAACATCTGGCAGGCCAGCGCCAGCGCACTTCCCCACTGGCCGGCGCCCGTCTCGGTGGTCAGCTTGCGGATCCCGGCCTTGGCGTTGTAGTAGGCCTGTGCCACCGCCGTGTTCGGCTTGTGGGATCCGGCCGGGCTAACCCCCTCGTACTTGTAGTAGATACGGGCGGGCGTATCGAGTTCCCGCTCCAGGCGGTGGGCCCGATACAGGGGACTAGGCCGCCACAGGCGATATATCTCGCGGACTTCCTCAGGAATCTCAATGTAGCTCTCCGCAGAGACCTCTTGGAGGATGAGGTCCATCGGGAACAGCGGCGCCAGGTCCGCCGGGCCCACCGGCTCGAGCGTCCCGGGATGGAGCACCGGCGGTGGCGGAGAGGGTAGGCCTGGGATGATGTTGTACCAGTGGGTCGGAAGCTCCGACTCGTCCAGCAGGATCTTGGTTGGTTCGGCCATCATTCCTCCTCGGGCCACCGCAGCTGCTACCACTCCCAGCACGCTACACGGTCCGCGCCGACCGCGCACACCTGCCGGTCGGTCCACAGCACAGGTTCCGCCAGGCGACCACGATGTCCTCGGATCTCGAGAGCGAGAATCCGCTGGCCACCCCGCACCGTTCGTCGTTAAATCGGCCTGGCCTATGGTTCCTCGATTACCGGGACCGCGGATCCACCCGCCACCACGAGGCCCTGAACAACATGGTCAAGATGCCGAAGAGAGTGGGATGTACGAGCGGACTGTTCTCTGTGCGTACGTGGTAGGGCAGCGATCTTCCCTCGACTAGAAGCGATCAGGGGCTTCTAGTGGTCGATTATGTGCTCGACGACCAGTGCTTGTATCTTCCTCATGTCTTTGCGCATGTCGCGCATGTCCGCCCGCATCTCGTGCATGTCCTTCCGCGTCTGCCGTGACTCTTCTCGCATCTCCTGCATGCCGTCTCGAATCTCGTCCCGGAAGTCCGCGAAGTCCTGCTTCCACTCGGCACGGAACTCTCTGAAGTCCTGCTTCCACTCGGCACGGTGGTCGCTGAGCTTGTCATCGACCTTCTCGATGATGCGCCTCTCGGCTTTGTGAATGGGCTCCGCCACCCGGCTATCGATGGCGGAGTGCATGATCCGGATCGCCGACCACCAAGCACCGAGTACAGCGGCCAGGAGGACAACACCGGTCGTTAGAGCGGGGAGCACTTGATGCCATAACATATGGTCATGCTATATGACGGATGGTTGCTCGGCAACTCAGTTCCCATCCCCACCGGTGTCTAGGCGAGCTTCGCGCCAGACGGCCACAACCGGGTACCCCACCTCGCTGCCGAGCGTACCTCCCGGATTCAGGCTGGTCACCGTCCCTCCGCCGGCACCGATGCGGCCACACCTGTCATCGGCTGTAGGCTGCCAGAATCAGAAGGCCAACCTACCGTACCGAGGAAGAGCCCGCCCATGTCCTCCCCCACTCAGCCCCTTGCTCCCGATCCGAAGGACTTCCTGGGTATCGATCACCTGCTCACCCCTGAGGAGCGGCTGCTGCGGGACACCGCCCGGCAGTGGGTGACCGACCAGGTACTTCCCCACATTTCCGGATGGTTCGAAGCAGGCATCCTCCCCCGCGAATTAGCCCCGGAACTCGGCAAGCTGGGAGTGCTGGGGATGCATCTGGACGGGTACGGGTGCCCCGGTGCATCAGCGGTTGATTATGGCCTGGCCTGTCTCGAGCTGGAAGCGGGCGACTCGGGGCTGCGCAGCATGGTGTCGGTCCAGGGCTCTCTGGCCATGTTCCCCATCCGGGAGTATGGGTCGGAGGAGCAGAAGCAGAGATGGTTGCCCGCCATGGCCTCGGGCGAGGTACTGGGATGCTTCGGCCTTACCGAACCCGACTCCGGATCGGATCCAGCCGCCATGCGCACCAGCGCCCGGCGCTCCGGCTCCGACTGGATCATCAACGGTGTCAAGACCTGGATCTCGAACGGCTCGGTGGCCGACGTGGCGATCATCTGGGCCAGGACGGAGAGCGGCATACGCGGCTTCATCGTCCCGACCGACGTACCTGGCTTCACCGCTCAGGACATCACCCGCAAGCTCTCCCTCAGAGCCTCCCACACCTCCGAGCTAGTGCTCGAAGACGTTCGCCTACCCGAATCGGCGGTGCTGCCGGGAGCCACCTCCATGCGAGGACCTCTCTCGTGCCTGACCGAAGCGCGCTACGGCATCGTCTGGGGATCGATCGGAGCAGCTCGCACCTGTTACGAGGCCGCTCTGGAATACGCAACTACCCGCCACCAGTTCGGAAAGCCGATCGGGGCCTTCCAGCTGACCCAGCGGAAGCTGGTCGACATGATGGTGGCGGTCAATCGCGGCCTGCTGCTCGCCTTACACATAGGGCGGATGAAGGACCGGGGAGTAGCGGATCCCCGCCACGTGTCCCTGGGAAAGTTCGACAACGTGCGGGCCGCCTTGCAGGTGGCTCGCGAGGCTCGGTCGGTGCTGGGCGCCAACGGCATCACCCTGGAATATCCGGTGATCCGGCACATGAACAACCTGGAGTCGGTCTCCACCTACGAAGGCACCAACGAGATCCACACCCTGATACTCGGTCAAGCCCTCACCGGTCTGGCCGCCTTTCAGTAGAACACCGGGTGGGGTGATGGACTCCGGCGTCCTGCTAGCCGGACTTCCACGAGCAGCTGAGGGATAGGGAGACCTTGAACGTCCTCATAGGTCTGGTGGCACCAATAACCATCGGCTACGCCGATTTTCTGGGCGCCAAGCTAGGCAGGCGAGGCCAGTTGCTGGCGACCGTACTCTGGATCCAGACCTCCATGATGGCTTGGGTCGTCGTGCTCGCCGTCATCTGGGGAGGCAACCCCACTCCCGTCGATCTGCTGCTCGGTGGTTGCTCGGGCCTGACCAGCAGCCTGGCGCTCATCCAGCTCTACCGGGGTTACACCTCCCAGGGAGTAGGCATCGTAGGTCCGGTGGCAGCGGTAACCGGAGCAGCCATCCCGATAGCCGTCGATGCTCTGATCGTGGGGCTCCCTTCTTGGGTGGTGAGTTCCGGGATGCTCGTGGGGCTGGTCTCCATCTGGTTGATCGGGATCAGGAATCCGTCTGGTGAGTGGGACTCGACCGCCCTGAGGTTCGGCCTCCAAGCCGGAGTCCTCTTCGGTACAAGCGCCACTCTGCTCGGTCTGGTCACCAACACCTCGGGACTGTGGCCCGCCCTCTCAGCCCGGGCGATCGCCGTCTTCGTCACGTTTCTAGTCGTTGTCCTGAGTAAGGAAGCTATCCGACTTCCGAAGGACCGCACCGGTCCAGCGGTGCTGGTCGGTTGTATCGCGTCGGTCGGTTTCGGATGTTTCGCCCTGGCTGCCCAGTCCAACCTGGCGATTGCCGGTCTCTTCTACCAGATGACCTACGGCGTCACCTTGGTGTACCAGGTCATCCTGGCCGGTGAACGCACCACTCGCACCCAGGTCGTGGGGTTCGCCCTGGCAATCGTGGCCCTTGCCATGATTCTCCTGGGCTAGGTGACCCCTAGCAGCTCCCGGTAACGGGCACCCGACATCGGGTAGCGGCCAAGCTGCTCGGCAATGGTGATCACCGCTTCTAACTACTCCAGATTGGAGGAAATCAGCTCGTCGGCGGTTGGGATAGCGCCAGACGGTGTCCTCCATACCGAGGCGTACATGAAGCCCCATCAACATGGCCAGCGTGACCAGATAAACCGACGGCCGGCCCGCTGCGCAGACCGAAATGATCGAATCAGGATCTATGTCCATGATCGAGTCGACTATCCGGGTGAGTCCCTGAATCATCTGGCGGGGGTTGTGCATAGGGCTACCACCCGGTAGGGCAGGCAGGATCACCCAGTAGAGAGGTTCGTCCACCAGGCCCGACTCGATCAAATAACGGCGGGCATTGTCCACGTCGGCATCGGTATACACAGCGATCTCGGGCTTCACGCCGGCCTCCATGAGAATGCGGGTCTTCTCGATCATCACCGCCGGAGGTTTGGCGAACAGGGTGTCACCGCAGAAGGTGGCGGTGGTGTTGACCGGTGATCCGGTGATCAGGCCGGAGTTGGAGATCTTGATCATCTCGTTCCAGTCGTCGGGACCGATGGCCACTTCACCGGCCGACACGTAGAGGTCTTCGAACTCGTCACGTAGCGGCTCGATGATGGTTATGAAGCGGCCGAGATCCAGGATGGAGAACTCCATCTCGTTGCGGACGTGGATGTGCAACGCCGAGGCTCCGGCTCGCATGCAGGCCCGGCCAGCTTCCATTATCTCACTTTCCTTGATCGGCTGGGCCGGGTTGTGGCGGGTCATGAAGAACCCCCCGGTCAGGGCAACCGAGATGGCTACCTCCTCGGAAATCGGCCAGCGCGGGGCCACGTCCACATCGGCGTAAGCAGAGGTGAAGGGATTGGTGATGTCCGGTATCCCATAGGGCTTGAGCACCGCCCGGGTCTTGCTGCGCGTCATATAAGCGTTGACCCGATCCCAGTTGATCCTGTCTTTCGTCATGTCCGAATCCGCTCCTTCTACTCGATACGTAAGGCTCGAAAGCCCCCGTCGGCATGTACTAGCTCGCCGGTGATGAAACTCGCCCGCTCCGACAGAAGGAACACGATCACGTCCGCCAGTTCCCGGGTGGCCCCCAACCGTCCCAGAGCATGCTCGGAAGCCGCCGCCTCGGCGTCCACGATCCCTTGGGCCGCGGCCCGCTTGAACAAAGGGGTTTCCACCATGCCAGGAATCACCGAGTTCACCCTGATGCCGGCCGCCGCCCACTCGACCGCCAGAACTCTGGTCAACCCCCCGATGCCTGCCTTGGAGGCGGTGTAGGCCGCGCTACCGGGAAAACCGAAGTCCTGGGCGATCGAACCGACCGTGACTATCGATCCGCCCCCTGCGTCACGCATGGCCCGCCCGGCAGCTTGGCACCAGTAGAAAGTACCGTCGAGATGGACCGACCGCACCTTCTGCCAGTGCTCGGCAGGCAGATCGAAACTGTCCCCCACTATCTGTATGCCGGCACAGGTGACCAGCATCCGGATCGGTCGGTTCCACCGCTCGATGCTCTGCGCCGCAGCGTTCACCTCTGAAGGATCCGACACGTCACAGGGCACGAACCTGACCCGGTCCGGGCCGAAGCTCTCTACCAACTCCTCGGACCGGGCCGGATCCAGATCCACCAGCGCGCAGGCCGTGTCCGGACGGCGTTCCAGTAGCAGCTCGGCCGTCTTCCATCCGATCCCGCTGGCGCCGCCGGTGATGACCGCCACCGAGGAGACGTGGCTGATCATGCTGCTCCCCTGCCCGCCGGGATGGACATGCTCCTGGCTATCGAGTTCCGATGGATCTCGTTCGCTCCATCCACTATCTGGTTGAGCTTGGCCTCTCGCATGAGTCTCTCCACTCTTCCCGACGTCAGGTACCCCCGAGCCCCCATGAGCTGGACGGCCGACGTGGTGACCGCCATGGCCATGTCTGTGATATAGACCTTGGCGATCGAAATCTCCCGTGCTGCCTCCTCCCCTGCATCCACCAGCGAGGCGGCGTGAGCGAGATACCCCCGACCGGTCTCCACGCCGACCGCCATGTCGGCCAGGGTCTGGCGGACCGACTCCCGCCGGTCGAGAGGTTGGCCGAATCGTATGGTGCGGGCGGTGTCTCCCAGCGCCAGTTCCAGGGCCTCGGCGGCGCATCCGAGAGCCAGACCGGACGTGAGCAAGCGGCTTCGGGTCAGATGATGCCACAAGCCGGCCATCTCTCCTATCCGGCGGTCCGGCGGTATCACGCACCCCGCCAGCTCGATCCTGCATAAGTGGACCCCCCGCAACGCCATGGTGGGACCCAGGCGCGCCGGATCCGGCATCTGTCCGAGCGCGGGTCGACCGCGAAGATGGCGGGGGCCGATCCGGGCTCCTGGCAGGCGGCGACCAGTAGGGTGTCGACCTGATCGGCGTTGGGTATGTAGGTCTTGACACCGGTCAATCGATACCCGGCATCGCATGGCTCCGCGGTGGTCGACAGACCCGATAGATCATTGCCGGTATCCGGCTCGTTGAGGGCCAGGACCGAGGCGGCGCGGCCCTCGACAATCGGAAGCCCGAACCTCTTCCACTGGAGATCATCCGTGACATCAACCAGATATCCAGCGATTAGGGCGTTGGTCAGCAGGAAACCGAAAGGCCGGTACACCCTCCCCAGGTCGGTGGCCACCTCGACGATCTCCGTCCACCGTCTCGCAGCACCCTCCCGCTCGGCGGGCACCATCATCCCCAGTAGATCGAAACGGTTCCCCACCCCCCACAGGGCCTCGAGCGGCGCATGACCGGAGTCTTCCCAACCTTCGACCCGTGGTTCGACCTCGGCGCGGAGATACTCCAGCAGCTCGCTCAAACCACCCTCCGTGTGACCCCCTTGGAGAGGCAGAACCCCGAGAAGAACACCGAGTGGGAGGCGTTACCCTCGGTGCCACCGCCCACCACTATCCGCAGGTCATCGGGACTTTCGCAGATCAGCACCCGGTCGCCGTCCACGGTCCAATCACCCTGGGGGATGTTCCCTTCGGGCGGATAGTCGGACAGTGGTACCTTTCCCAACTCCCACAGGTGGTCGCGCAGTTGTTGCTTGCTCCACCCGGCCCGAGCGAACACCCCGGCATGGGCCGGGCTCATCAGCAGGGTCAAGGTCCCCCGGGAGAAGAACTGGCTGGTGGCAGTGGAGCGCAGGGTCTTCGCCAGCATCTTGGCCAGGGAGTCGGGTGTCCACCACACCGCGGTAGAGTTGATCACCGACTCGATCCCGCTACCGAAACGGTGGAGTCGTCCGGCCGGTACCCCAGCTGCACGTGCAACGGCTCCCATGGGCTGGACTCCTCATCCTCAGGCACCACGAGGGTGTACTTGGCGGGGCTTCCGTGGGTGGCTTGATCAACTCCGATGTAGGCCCCACCCAGGTTGCGCATGGCCAGCCGCAAGGCCCGACCGATGGTGGCATTTGCCCGGTTGCCGGGTCCCAGCAGGTTCCGGTCGGTGTTCATCGAGAGCCGGCGACGGACCGGCCCGTTGACCACCACCAACGGAGTGGCGGGATTGGTGGTGGATTGGATGGCGTGCAGGTTGAAGATCGGCTCGCACATGGCCGACAGGGCAGCCACGATCACCGGCATGTAGGCCGGAAGGCAACCGGCCATGACCGCGTTGATCGCCAACTTCTCGACCGTCGCCACTCCCCGCTTGGGATCGATGATCCCGATCTCCTCGCCCGCCTGGCGACCGCTACCAGCCACCATGGCGGCTACCCGCTCGGGCGTGGGAGGCATTACCGGCAATCCATCGGACAGGTCGTGCCGGTGGAACCAATCCTGGATAGCGTCTAGGCCTTGATCGGCGGGACAGTCGAGCGCCCGGGAGTGAAGCTTCACCTAGCGGTGTTCCCTTATCAGGCTCAGTAGAGCGGGTTCCGAACCGACTCGATCAGGGGCACGATCTGGTTATCGACCGCCCGCTCGACCACCGGACGTAACTCCTCGGCGGTCATCACTTCGGTCTGGTGAGGAAGGATCACCATCGGCAGATCCGGCACCCCCCGGCTGGCGAGGGTCGCTCGAGCCAGCTCCTCGAAGGCTTCGGTGATCAGCACCACCGTCCCGATCCCGCGCTTTCTCAACTCTGTTCCGTCATGGCAACTCCATGCTGTGCAGGCACCTCAGTTGCCCAGCCCCAGAACCGCGAAGTGGCTGTATCCGGTGACCTGATCTAGCACGTCCTGGGGGGTTGGCTCGGAGTGCTTGATCTTCCAGTGCCGGACGTCTCGGATGAAGGACAAACGCCGCAGGCGTTCATCCACCAGCGCGGCGATCCGGGTCATCGACTCCCAGCGGGAGTTTAGGATGCCTACGTTCAGTTCCACCGCCTCGACCGGTTTGAGCTCATCGGCGCCTTCCAGGCTGCGGTATTCCTCGGCGCGGGGGTCCAGAAGCTTCATCATGGGATCTCCAGGTCGGCCAGCATCAGATGTTGATGGGCTCCGAATACGTCCTTGCAGGCCGGATCGGAGGAGGCGATGTCCTTGACCATCGTAACCTTGAACGCCAGAGCATTGTCCAGAAAGTAGATGCCTAACACCTCCTCGGTGGCCAACCCATATAGCGGCGCAGGAACCCCCGGCGTGACCCGGCCGGAGTCTTTCACCCGACGGTAAGCATCCTGTGAGTCGAAGAACACGTCGAAAGTGGTATTGAAGGGGTCGCAGTTCTTCGAACGGAGGGTCGTGGCGAGATCGCGCAGGCGAGCCATTAGAGCCCTCTCGGGAAGTCGACTACCTCAAAGGGGAACAGCTCCAAGGGATCCGCCACTTCCAGAAGGT
The DNA here is from genome assembly GCA_965200835.1 of Acidimicrobiia bacterium. Taxonomy (GTDB): domain Bacteria; phylum Actinomycetota; class Acidimicrobiia; order Spongiisociales; family Spongiisociaceae; genus JAPPFW01. The sequence continues at coordinate 1,611,726 of OZ241390.1, read as the reverse complement.
GCCAGACATTGAAGGAGTAGGCCGGACCGACGTTGATGGTGGGTGGAGCGAACCGGGTAGCCAGATTGCCGGCGGAGGTCTGCCGGTTCGGATAGGGCTTGATCCACAGCTCCATGCAGATGAAGTATGCCAGGTTCTCAGCCAGCTCCTGGGTCTCGGCTATCACATCCACCAGCAGCCCGATCTCATGGGGTGTCCGATGGAGCAGAGGCTCGTTCGCGCCGAGCACCCCGTTGCGGCCGTACTGGTCGAAGGTGATCCGGTAGTGCTTGCCTTCGTCGAGGTGTCCGAATCGAGGGGAAGCGGCGATGGTGGAGCGGATGTTGTCTAAGAACCAGTCCAGGCAATCGATAAAGGCAGGCTCCCTGACGCCGAACACCGCGATGGTGCGGTATCCCTCCCGTCGGGCTCCTTCCAGCTTGATCGTGTACGGCTGATCCACCCAGATGGCACCCTGCGAGCGCACGCCCGATCCCGGAACCTCCTCGTAGGTAGCGTCTGTGAGATCGAGATAACCACCAGGATTCTTCTCCATGAAGGGGTTGTCCCGTTCGTACATCGAGTGACTGGCTATCGAGCGCGCGGTGGCCGCCTGAGTGTCCGACACGGGATAGACCTTGATGGCGTCCCGCTCCAGCACCCCATAGATCGGCTCGGATGGGTCGCCCGGATACGGAGCCAGCCCGGCGCATTCGAGGACTTTGGCCATATGGGTGGTCGATCCGCGGGGGAATCCGGCCTGGAGAGGTGGCGCCATGTAGATCCCCACATCGAGGGCTCGGCCGGTGATCACCCCGTCCACACCCGCATCCAGAGCGGCCATGATCGGCTCCGGACCCATCTGCGCAACGATGTGCTCGCTGGACTCCACGTCCTCGGGGGTCAATATCTCCGACAACTGCGGTGACTGCACCGCTCGAGGCGCCCGTGCCCCGTTCCGGATTCTTTCGGCCAGCATCTCCCGGTCGAGCTCCCCGTCGATCACCGCTATCCGGAGCGGCAGGTCCTCCTCCGAGGTGATCTCATCCACCCGCTCCAGGCACTCGTCCAGCTGGGTGCGTCCTCCCGCAATTCCGACTGAGAACACAAACGGCACTCCCTGCCGGCGGGCGAACCGCATGTATGGCCGGATGTTCTCCCGAAAGTTCTCGCTGGTGAACTGGGTCCCGCTTCCCAACATGTAGGGACCGAAGTCCATCCCGGTGCCCTGGGAGCAAACGGCATCCACTCCGCGGCGGGCAGCCTCAGCCAGAAACTCGTCAACCCTGGGGTGAACCGGGATGTGGTTTACGAAGGAGAGGATGCGGAAGTCGTCCTTGGGCATGAGGGGGCCTTTCGTGGGTCGCTAACCGAAGAAGAAGTTCACCGGCGCCAAGCTGAGGGGCGGGAAGAAGGCGATGATGAACACGTCGATGACCAGAGCCGCCACGAACGGCAGCACCGCCCGGATCAGGTCGGCGGAAGGAATCCCGGCGATCTTGGAGTTGACAAAGAGGAGCACTCCGTAAGGGGGGGTTAGGAGCCCCACCGCTACGGCACCCATGAAAGTGACCCCGTAGTGGATTGGATCCATACCGACCGCTGGTGAGGTGGCGATCGGCTCGAGTATCGGATAGAGGACCAACACGATGGGTACCGTCTCCATGAAGGTCCCAACGATCAGCAGCAGCACGATCATCAGCAGGATCACCACCACCGGAGTACTGGAAAAGCCCAGCATGAATTCGGTGAGCTGCTGTGGGACCTTCGCCAGGGTAAGGAAACGTCCGAACGCCTGCGCGGTCGCCACGATGGAGAACACCACCGCCGCGAATTCAGCTGACTCATTGAGGATGCTGAAGAAGGCCTTCCACCCCATTTCCCGGTAGATGAACACCGCCACTAGCAGCGAGTAGACCACCGCCACAGCGGCGGCTTCGGTGGTGGTGAACCCTCCGGTGAGGATTCCCCCCATGATCACCACCGGGAACACCAGGGCAGGTAGGGCCTTGTAGGTGGTGAGGCCCATGCGTTTGAGGCTGAAGCGCTCGGGATCAGCCTTGATCCCCGACCGGGGGCGCTTTATCCAAGCAACCAAGGCCAGGGAACTCGCGATCAGGATCCCTGGGCCGTATCCCCCCACGAACAGCTTGGTGACCGAGACGCTGGTGGCGGCACCTGCCAGGATCATGGGAACACTGGGTGGGACGATTATCCCGATGGAACTGGAAGCAGCGGTCACGCCCGCTGCGTAGGGAGTGGGGTATCCGCCTTTCTTCATCTCCGGTACCAGCACCGAGCCGATGGCAGCCGAGTCGGCGGTGGCCGAACCGGAGATCCCCCCGAAGAACATCGATCCGAACACGTTTACATATGCCAGGCGCAAGCGGCTGAAACCGAACAGCAGATCGACCCAGCCGATCAGACGCCGGGAGACCCCTCCGGCGAGGATCAGGTTGCCCGCCAGCACGAACAGGGGCGCGGCGAACAGCACCAGCGAGTCGATCCCGTTGATTGAGTTCCTCACCACGTCTATGAGCGAGGCCGAGGGATGCAACAGGACCCCCACAATGGTCGCTCCACCCAGCGCCACGAAGATCGGCACTCGCAACAGCAGAAGCAGGAAGAGCGTGCCGAACACCGCCACCAGCAACATGGTCAGAACACCTAGCCGGCGGTCGTGGGCGCCTAGGACCGGCGGCCGGACGATCGGAACAGGTCGATGATCTCATCCACCCCGAGCAGCAGCGCAAGGGCCGCCCCTACCGGAGCCGCCGCGTACTGCCACGATCGGGAGATCTTGGTTATGGGCATGGTCTGGGCCGACACTTTGGTGGCCAGTATCGTCCCGTACCATACGAAAAAGATCAGCATGGCCCATTTGAAAGCGATGGACAGGATGGTGATCCATCGGCGTTCCCGGACCACGTCGATGATCAGGTGCTTCCCTTTCATGGTGGTCGCCAATCCCACGAACACCAGCCAGATCAGCATGATGCGAGGTACCTCCTCGGACCATACGATCGAAGAGTTGAAGACGTAGCGCATCACCACCTGAACGAACATCAGGAGTGACAGCCCCGCGAGCAATACGGCTAGCAGCAGCCGGAGCACCGCGATGATGCTCCGGCTGCCTCTGCCGATCAGATCAGCTGCTGAGTTCACGGAGCAGCCGCACGGATGCGGTCTGCCCATTCGGCCAGCTCAGGCCGCTCGTCATAGATCGGGGCTACGGCTGCGCGGAACAGGCCCTTGTCAACGTCGTTGACCTCCCAGCCCTGGTTCCCCAGCTCCTCCAAATACCCGGCGTCCAGCTTGGAGGCCTCGGCCCGCTGATGGGCAGCTGCTTCGATGGCTGCCTGTTGCAATAGCTGCTGAGCAGCCGGTCCCAGACCGTCCCATAGTTCACCGGACATGAACATCAGGAGCGCGGCGTAGATGTGCTCGGTGAGCGACAGATACTTCACCGGCGTCTCGTAGTACTTCTGAGTAACCGCCGCAAAGATAGGAGCACCGGTCCCATCCACCACTCCGTTCTGCAACGAAGTAAAGATCTCCGGACCCGGCAACGGCACCGGATTCGCACCCACCAACTCATAAGTACGGATATAGATATCCGACTCCGGCACCCGGAACTTCAAACCGGCCGCATCGTCAGGGGTGACGATCGGGCGCTGGCTGTTCATCATGGACCCCAGTCCGAACTGGCCTATCGCCAGCGCCTTGATCCCCACACCCTCGGCCAGACCCAGCAGCTCACGACCCACCGGACCGTCGAACACCGCATCCACATGATCCTGACCATCGAACAGGAACGGCAGATTCACCACCCCCATCTCCGGCACGAAACTCTCCAGCAACCCGGCGAACACCACACCTGCGTCGATCGAACCCAGCTGAGCCCCCTCGACCAGCTCACGCTCACTACCGATCTGCGAAGACGGGAACACCTCCACCGTCATCCGACCGCCAGAGCGCTCCTCGACCAGCTCCTTGAACCTCACCGCCGCAACATCGGCATAACCATCCGGAGCACCGGAATGCCCGATATTGATCGTCACCTCTGGTAGCAGGGAAACGTCCATCGCCCCGCTCGGACTCACCGCCCGGATCCGGTCGGCCCATTCGGCCAGCTCAGGTCGCTCGTCATAGATGGGGGCTACGGCCGTGCGGAACAGGCCCTTGTCGACGTCGTTGACCTCCCAGCCCTGGTTCCGCAGCTCCTCCAGATATCCGGCGTCCAGCTTGGAGGCCTCGGCCCGCTGATGGGCAGCTGCTGCGGAGGCGGACTGCTCGATGAGATCCTGGGCCTTGGGCGGCAGGCTGTCCCACAGTTCACCGGACATGAACATCAGCAGAGCGGCGTAGATGTGCTCGGTAAGCGACAGATACTTCACCGGCGTCTCGTAGTACTTCTGAGTAACCGCCGCAAAGATAGGAGCACCGGTCCCATCCACCACTCCGTTCTGCAACGAAGTAAAGTTCTCCGGACCCGGCAACGGCACCGGATTCGCACCCACCAACTCATAAGTACGGATATAGATATCCGACTCCGGCACCCGGAACTTCAAACCGAGTTCTCACAGGTCTTGCTAGGGGAAGCCGACCCCTTTCCCTTCTACGCGCGGGTCCGCCAGCATGCTCCGGTGTTCTGGAGCCCCCGCATCGAAGGGTGGGTGGCCTCACGTCGCTCCGAAGTAGCGGATGTGCTACAGGATGAGAGCCGTTTCGCCCCCCTGATGGGCGGTCCGGGTTCCTCCGCCATCCACGGGCGGGTCATCCTGCATATGGAGGGGAGGGAACACCTGCAACATGCGGGCCTCCTCAGCCGATGGATCCGCAACCGGCGCAAACTCACCGGGGAACTCCGCGACCTCACCGAGCACCTCACCGCTCGGCTACTCGATCGCCTGCCCATGGACCGCCCCGCGGAGCTGCACCAGCACCTCAACACCTCCCTACCTATGGAAGTAACCGCCACCATGATGGGAATCCCGGATGTGGCCCGCTTCCGGCCCTGGTACGACGCAATCGGCAAAGCAAGCGTCACCAACATTCGCAACGACCCTGAGATCACCCGGCAGGGGGTCGAGGCCCGCCGAGCGCTTGGCGACTACCTGGCACCCGTGATCGCCGAGAAACGGCAGAGACCCACCCACGACCTGTTGTCGACCCTCTGCCAGGCCGAGATAGACGGGCAGCGGCTTTCCACCGAGGCAGTCGCTTCCACTTGTTCCCTGCTCCTGGCCGCCGGGGTCGAGACCACCTCTAGGGGTCTGTCCAACCTGATGTGGGTGCTGTTCAGCAACCGGGACCTCTGGGAGGAGATCAGGGCGAACCGGGAATTGGTGAGGAGAGCCTGCGCGGAGATTCTCCGCTACCTACCACCTGCCCATGCTCTGGTGCGACAAGCCAAGGTGAACACAGAACTGGCAGGCATGGAGGTGGCCACCGGGGACAAGGTGATGGTGCTTCTGGGTTCGGCTAAACGGGACGAGAGCGTTTTCGAAGACCCTGAGGAGTTCCGGTTGCATCGCTTTGCGGGAACCGCCTTCCGCCAGTTCACGCCACGCGCCGACACCCTCCCCTTCGGCGCGGGTAAACATCACTGCACCGGATCGATGCTGGCCCTCATGGAGATGGAAGTGGTGATCAACCGATTGATGGACCGGGTCCGCTGGGCGGAGTGGGTGGACGGGCCTCCTCCGATGGTCGGTTACTCCCTCCGTTCCCCGGCCGCCCTACCCCTAAACCTCATCCCAGCCTGACCGGCCGCCACCGGAGTCAGGTAGTGCTGGGGGACCATCTTCAAGAACGGACAGGGCCTATCCATCCGTTGTCCAGCGAGCTGGGCCACAGAACCCGACCGGCAACGGTTCTCGGCTGGTACTACCTGGGCTCTGCGGATCTTCTCGTCGACTCCCCTCGATCCAGCGGCGCCGATCTGTCACCCGGTCGAAGTGTGGACGGACGTAGGCTCCGGACACTATGGGAGATCAGCACGGAACCTCGCCCCCGGCCGTCCGCTGGCATCATGGGTTGATGATGTATTGAGGCCGAGCCTTCGTGTTACAGGGGGATGACTACATAAAGGACCATTACTTGCTTACCAATAGCCACCCACATCCATACGGATGGATAGCTGTATCGGTAGGCACGCCTTATCGTTGCGGTCAGTCATGTCTTCATTGATAAGCGATCTGCTGGATCGGTCCGCCCGTCTGTATCCCGACCGGGTCGCCGTCCGGATCGTGGGAGGGCGGTCGCTCACCTACTCCCAGCTAGCCCGACGGGTGGAGAAAGTGGGCGGTCTGCTGGCCCGGTTGGGTGTCGGACCGGGTGATCGGGTAGCGGTGATAGCGCCTGCCGGATTGGCGTTCTTCGACGCCTACCTTGGTGCTTCCCGGCTGGGAGCGGCCGCGGTTCCCATATCGACCCGGCTGGCGCCATCCGAGGTAGCCCGGCAGCTGGCCGACGCCGATCCCCGCGTTGCCATCATCGGCGCCGGTTACGGCGGAAAGCTGGCGGAGGTCCCGGAGGGTGCGATCGAGCTGATCGAGCACGAAAGCCCCGAATACCGGCGCTTGCTCTCCTCTTCACACCCCGCACCGGTAACTGCCCGTCCCGAACACACGGCGCTCATGATCTATACCAGCGGGACCACTGGCGATCCCAAGGGCGTCTGCCTCTCACACGCCGCTCTCACCTTCAACGCCTTCGTTACCGCCGTCTCCCAGCGGCTCCGCCACACGGATGTGTACCTCTCGACCACCCCCCTCTATCACGCTTCGGCCGGGCTGCGGGTGATCACCATGCTGGTGGACGGCCAGACCCATGTGGTATTGCCTTCCTTCGACCCGGGAGCGGCGATCTCGACCATTTCCGGGAAGCGGGTCAGCTCCACCATCATGGTGGCTACCCAGCTTCAGCGGATCCTGGACTCGTCCTCGTTCGATCCCCATCACTTCCGTTCCATGCGCCTGTTGCTCTACGGTGCCGCCCCTACCCAGCACAGCCTGGTGGAGAGGATGATGGATGTGCTTCCCTGCGGCCTCTACCACGGCTACGGGCTGACCGAAGCTTCCGCGGTGTGTACCGCGCTAGGGCCGGGGGAGCATCATCGCATGGCTGGGAGGGAGCGACTTGTACTGTCCTGTGGTCGTCCCATCGTGGGAGTGGACGTTGGGATCCGGACGACCGAAGGACGGGAAGCGGAACCGGGCGAGGTTGGAGAGCTCCTGATCCGTACCCCCAAACTGATGTCCGGCTACTGGAGACAGCCCGACGCCACCGCCAGAGCAATCCGTAAAGGCTGGCTCTCCACCGGCGACCTCGGCTACCGCGATGCGGATGGGTACCTGCACCTGTCGGGTCGCATCAAGGAACTCGTAATCAGCGGGGGGATCAACATCTACCCGCCCCAGATCGAAGACGCCCTATCCCGTCACCCAAGTGTGGCTGAAGTGGCCGTGATCGGCCTCCCCGACGACCGATGGGGAGAGGCAGTAACCGCCGTGGTAGTACCCCGACCTGGGGGCCCTGCCCCCACTCTGGCTGACCTCGCCGATTGGGTCGGTGCCCGCCTCGCCGCTCACATGAAACCCAAGCGGTTGATTTTCGCCGATCGGCTGCCTCGCGGGGCCACCGGCAAGGTCCTCAAACATGTGCTCATCGAGATGAACACCAAGTAGCACTCGAGGTGGCAGCCTCAACTTCCTGGGGCCTCCTCGGCACCTCATCATCGGGTTCGTACGATCGGGTCAGCTCGGAATTGAACCACTCGATGGCGCACCTGGCCGGACGCGATTGCCGCTCGGCGCGCCGTCAATCGGCAGGATATACCAAGGTGAGATCCGAGAACGCCACGCCCTCCGCATCCAGCCGGGTGGTGACCATGCCCGCGAAGAGCTCCTTGGGGATCAGGCACTCCTCACATGCGTCGGGTCCCGCCACGATCTGGACCCGTAGACCGCCGGAACCGGATTCGGTGACCTCCAACGCGTAGCCGTCGGCCGCCAGACCCGACGCGAAAGGGGCCAGCGCGGACAACGCTGTTTCGGCTGTGATCTGTCTATTACTCACTGTACCGGAGGACCTTAACCGAGGATCTAGGACCGGCACTCAACTACAAGCAGCCGGATTGTGGGGGCGGATGCCCAGCGGCCCTCCTCGACTGTCTGGCGCCCCCAAACGGTCGGACCGGAGGGCCAAGCAAGGACCTTCGAGACGAGATCGGGATTGCTCCAAGGCGGATGACCTTGGGGTTGTCGACTCCGGTGGCCGGGTGGCTCCTATCCTGACTGCCGGCCGACCAGTCATCCAAGCTTCCCGGTCTCGGTCGTGATCGGCTACTCGAGGAGGTTCAGCGCGCGGGCGAGGAACGTCGCCATCTGGGCTCGAGTCACGAAGTCATCCACGCCGTAGCGTCCGTCGCGGTAGCCACTGGCGATCCCTGCGTGTGTGACCGCTGCGATGGCCGAGGCATGGACACCCCCAGGAGTCACATCCGGGAAACTCGCCGGAACAGCAGGCGCCCGCAAACCCAGCCCACGAGCAAGAAGTGATGCCATCTGAGCCCGAGTGACGAAATCATCCGGACCGTAACGCCCATCGCTATAGCCACTCGTTATGCCTGCGTGGGCTATGGCCGCTATAGCTGAGGCATGGACACCCCCAGGAGCTACATCCGGGAAACTCGCCGGAACAGCAGGCGCCCGCAAACCCAGCCCACGAGCGAGGAACGACGCCATCTGAGCCCGAGTGACCAGATCATCCGGGCCGTAATGCCGATCGCTATAGCCGCTCGTTATGCCTGCGACTGTGATCTCACAGATCGCCTCTTCGTGGACGCTGTCCGATACATCGACGAAACTTGACACATGGTTCCGGCGCCGGTGGAGTAGTGGTCGTCGGCACATAAGTGGTCCGCCGGGGCGTGACAACCGGCTGCGGTGTTGCGACCGGACGGCTGAACTGATACTTGGGCCAGCTGGCTCGCTCCTCCCGTAACTTCTTCAGCGCTTCGATGCCGTGGATCCTTCGGAGTTCCTTGTAGGCATTACCGTGCTTGATCCAGCTCGCTTCGTTCTGAGCGTTCCACTCGTTCCAGAGCTTCACCAGACGCCTCACTTCGCTCTGAACGGCTGTCCCCATTGTTTGCCAGGTCGGTTTCCTCGCCGGGGTCATTGATTAGGTCGTAGTACTCGACGTCGTCGGCTCTGGCGAACTTGTAGATCTTCGCCTGCTTGGTACGAGCGGCAAAGATCATTTGGTCGAAGTTGTCACGCCAGCGGCGCCAGAACAGCACCTCGTGCGGTACATCCGAAGCAGTGCCCAACACGTATGGGTTGAGGTTCACTCCGTGTAATGGCCTGTTTTCATCAGCCTCGACACCCGCCAGCGCCATCGCGGTCGCACCGATGTCGAGGCTGATCACCTGTTCGTCGTAGGTCACGCCGGACGGCCACTGTGCTGGCCATGACCCTACGAATGGAACACGTGTCCCCCCGTCGTAGAGCGACGACTTTCCACCCCTCCACGGCGCATTACTGGGGTCGAGAGAGTCGGTGGTGGAGTCCGCTCCACCGTGGTCACTGAGGAAGAAGACCAGCGTGTCACTTCGTTTGCCCGAGTCGTCCAGGGCGGTCATCACCTGGCCGACTCCCTGATCAACCGCGTCGACCATCGCCAGGTAGATACGCCGTTTCTCGTTGTCGATATGGCTGTACTTCTCGATCAGGTCTTCCGGCGCATGAGGTGGTCCGTGCGGAGCGTTGTAAGCAAGATACAGAAAGAACGGGTCGTCGTTTTCTGCCGCGATGAAATCGGCGGCTTTGTCTGAGAAGAGATACGTCAGATACGTACCGTCGTGTTCGACCGCTGAGGTATTCTCCCATAAGCTGGCATTCCAGTAATTGTCGCCACCGCCACGAATACCATAGAAGTAGTCGAAGCCCCGATCGAGGGGCATTAGACCCGGACCTGATCCCACATGCCACTTACCTACGACGCCCGTGCGGTAACCGCTGTCTTGGAGGTACTTTACAAAGGTCTTCTCCGTGGACGGTATTCCGTTGTACGGGTCGTCGGGCGTGTGATCGATGTTGAGGTCCACCCCGAAGTGGGAGGCGTACCGTGAGGTCAGAAGTCCTGCCCGGGAGGGAGCACAAACCGTTGCGCTCGCGAACCCCTGCGTGAAGACTACCCCACCCTCAGCCAATCGTCGTCGATATTGGGTGTCTCGATTTCCGAGGCACCCCTAAAACCGAGATCAGCCGAACCCAGGTCATCGAGAAATATCACCAACACATTCGGCCGAGGAGTATCCTGTGTTTGTGCACTGACCCGCCTAACCATCAACGCGACCAGCACCACAGTCGCCAACAGCACCACCACAGCGCCGCCAACACTTACAAACGTACGGCTCCGCCGGCCAGTACCGTCAACGGTCATGAGTCACGCCCCACCTTGGCTCTTCGATCAAGGCACACCATACTATTCACACCTACCAGCAGTCAGCTGATGGCAACCCACTCCCCCTTGGCACTGGTGTCATTCAGCCGCTGCTCGGTCGAAGCCCCGCCATCGACCCGTAAGCCGGACGCCCAGGCCGACGAGCGGCGACCAACGAGCCCAACTTCTCGGCGGGAGTGCCCTAGTTCTCGACGAGGTTCAGGGCCCGAGCGAGGAACGTTGCCATCTGACCACGAGTAACCGGATCATCAGGACCAAACCGTCCATCGACATAACCCCTGGCGATACCCGCCGCGATCACTGCGTAGATGTTTGAGGAATGGACGTTTGCAGAGGGCACATCCGGGAACTTCACGCTGTCATGATGCGGTTGCAAGCTAAAAGCGCGGACGAGGAACGTTGCCATCTGACCACGAGTAACCGGATCATCAGGACCATAACGCCCATCGACGTAGCCCTTGGTGATGTCCTCTGCCGCGATCTCACAGATCGCCTCCTCATGGACATTGCCTGCGACGTCCGGGAAGGTATGCTCACAGGGCTTTTGCAGCGGGGCGGTAGTTGTCGTAGCCCGGGGTCGCGGTTGCGGCCTTGGAGGTTCGTCATCGTCGATGATCAGCAACGAATCTGACCTATCATCTCATCCGGACACTTCAGGATCAGCTGTAAACCTCACAATCAGGTCACCATCGTCGATGTCATTGTCGATCGGATCGATCGTGAAGTCGTCCGTCACAGACGTTTCACCCGCAGTAATAGTCAACCGAGAGTCCACTCCCGCAACCGTATACCGGCCTGAGTCATCAGAAGACACCGAGACAGCTACTGCAGTATCGACCAGCGCGGCGGAGCCATCCAAGGACACAGTGATAGACGCTGGCACCGCCCCAGACACATTCTCACGGACACTTGATGGTATGACGGCAACGACAATACCAGTAGCAGGCCCGTCATCATCGACGATACTCATCGAATCCGTCGCGTCCGCCCAACCGGATACATCAGGATCGGCGGTAAATGTGACAGTGAGATCACCATCATCGATGTCGTTGTCGGTCGGATCGATCGTGAACGAAACCATCGCAGTCGTTTGACCAGCGGCGATCGTCAAGGGCGAATCCAACCCCGCAACCGTATACCGACCCGGATCATCAGAAGACACCTGAACAGCCACCGAAGTGTCAGACGTTGCAGCCGAACCCTCCAACGATACAGTTATCGACACCGACACCGCTCCCGACGCATCCTCATCTACACTCTCTGGTAGGACCACAACCATGATGCCGGTAGCAGGCAAATCATCATCGATTATTTCTACTGAATCCGTAGCGTTCGCCCAACCGGTCACATCAGGATCGCCGGTGAACGTGACCACCAGATCACCATCGTCGATGTCGTTGTCGGTCGGATCGATCGTGAACGAAACCATCGCAGTCGTTTGACCGGCGGCGATCGTCAAGGGCGAATCCAACCCCGCAACCGTATACCGGCCCGGATCATCAGAAGACACCGAAACAGCCACCGAAGTATCGGACGAGCGTGCCGCTCCGTTGAGGGACACGGAGACCGAAGCAGTCACCGTGCCAGACGCATCTTCCTGGATACTCGCCGGCGTGACCTCGAACAAGACTCCCGTAGAGTCTGAATCATCATCGATGATGACAATGGCGTCGGTAGTATCGGGCCAACCGGTCACATCAGGATCGCCGGTGAACGTGACGGTCACATTCCCATCGGCATCGTTGTTGTCTGTCGGATCGATGGTGAACTCAACCGATACCGACACCTCCCCCGTAGGGATCGTCAACGTCGATACCAAACCCGCAATCGCATACCTACTATCGTCATCAGAAGACACCGAAACCGTCACCGAAGTGTCAGTCGCCCGTCGCGGAGACATCCAAAGACACGGTGATCGAGGCGGATACCGCACCGGACACATCCTCCTGAACGTTGGCTGGTGTGACCTGAACCGTGATACCCGTAGAAGGCTCGTCATCATCTACGATAAGCAACGAATCCGTGACGTTCGCCCAACCGGTGACATCGGGATCACCGGTGAACGTGACCGCCAGATCACCATCGTCGATGTTGTTATCGGTCGGGGTGATCGTGAAGTCATCTGACACCGATGTCTCATCGGCAGGGATCGTCAACGGCGACATCAAACCGGTAAAGGCATAACGGCTATCGTTATCTGAAGATACCGAAACCGTCACCGAAGTCGCAGACGAACGAACCGCGTCGTCAAGAGACACGGTGACCGATGCCGACACGGCACCAGACGCATCCTCCTGCACCGACTCCGGGCTGACCTCGACGATGATTGCTGTGGAGGGCTCATCGTCATCAACTATGTGCATCGTGTCCGTGGCGTTCGCCCAACCGGTCACATCAGGATTCGCGGTGAACGTGACCGTCAGATCACCATCGTCGAAGCGGTTATCTGTCGGGTCGATGGTGAAGTCATCCTCCACCCGATACTGACCGGCGGCGATCGTCAGCGGCGACCCCAACCCCGATACCACATAGCGGCTCGAGTTCCCAGGCTCCGAAACAGCCACCGAAGTGTCGGACGTCCGCGTAGGGACCACCAGCGTTACGGCGATCGAGCCCGACACCACACCAGACGCATCCTCCTGTACCGACTCTGGGGTAACTTCAACCACGATCTTGATATCCGGATCACCAGGATGACCCGGTGTATTGGCCGGGCAGTACGGACCCGGGCTGGGGTCGAAGTTCTCTATGAAGACCTGCCACGACTGGGTGTTCGGAGCGCACAAGGGCTGTACGTTGTTGTCGGGAGTGTTGCCGTTGAAATTCAAGCCTGCCAACTCTGAGTTCAGGCCATCCGAGTTCAACAGGTTGTCATGGAAAGCGACGTTCCAGCTTGTTGTTGTCCAGATAGAGCTCATTGAGTGCGATAGTGTTGCCAAACGAGGCAGGCACTCGACCCGACAGCTGATTGTGGCCCAGATTCAGACCGATAAGTGAGGTCATGTTGCCGAATGCGTACGGGATCTCGCCTGTCAGGCTGTTGCTGTTCAGAGCCAATACCCAGAGGTTGCGGAGATAGGCGAGTTCGGCCGGAATCGAACCGCTCAGGCTGTTGTGGCTGAGCCTCAAGTGATTCAGCTCGGTGAGGTTACCGAGTGCCGCAGGTAGAGATCCGGCCAGATTGTTGCTAGTCAGATCCAGTTGGGTGACGCGGCCGTCTTGGTTGGTCGTGACACCATGCCAGTCCGAGAGGGGCTTAGTGGCGTCTTTCCAGTTGGTGCTGGTCGTCCAGCTGGTGCCCCCGGTGGCGTCGTAGAGAGCTTCGAGGGCGGCACGGTCCATTGCCGGGGTGGTCTGTGCCTGTGCCAGCTGCCCTCCGTTGGCAAGCCACAGCAGGGCCCCCGCCACGGCAACCACCAAAGTCACGGCGTGGCGCCTAAGCACTTCCCCCCTTATCCATTCCTGCGCCAGTCCGGTCAGCTCCGAGCCCATAGCCTCACCCCGTATTTCCGAAACTCTCGCCGGATCAACGGTAGTGATGAAGGTAGGACTTCCCGGGCCTTTACGGGCTGCGTGTGAAGTAGTGGGAATTAGTGATCCACCCGAGGAGAAGGTAGGAGATTCCTCCACTCGATGAGCGTCCCCCAGAGACAGTGGGCCCGGCAGGACTCGAACCTGCAACCAACGGATTATGAGTCCGCTGCTCTGACCACTTGAGCTACGGGCCCCTGACCGTCCGAACTACAGACGGCTCACCTCTAGGATACCCGAACCCACTCATCAAACGGAGGCGGAGGATGGCGGCGACGCAACCGAAGTCTGGCGCTCCCGGGAACCAGGCCGGGGAACGATATACCCACGGATACCACCAGGCGATCATGGGTTACTACCGCCGTCGCACGGCGGCCGAGTGTGCTGCCTTCCTTCTCCCCAACCTGCGGCCAGACGCCATCTTGCTGGACGTAGGCTGCGGGCAAGGGACGATCACCGCCGGACTGGCCCACCATGCCTCCAGGGTGGTCGGCCTGGACAGCTCACCCGAGATGGTCGAAGCGGCTCGAGCCAGGATGGCCCGCCGGGGTGTCACCAACACGCAGTTCCGAGTGGGTTCTGCCTATCGCCTGCCCTGGGAAGATGGCTACTTCGATGTGGTATTCGCCCACCAGGTTCTGCAGCATCTGGCGGATCCGATCAGAGCACTGCGAGAAGCCCGGCGAGTTCTCCGCCCGGGGGGGTTGCTGGCGGTGCGGGATGCCGACTACGGCACCATGGTGCATGCGCCCGACGAGGCGGCCATCCGGCGGTGGCTCGACCTCTACCATCAGGTGACCGCCGCCAACGGAGGGGAGGCCGATGCCGGCCGTTACCTCCTGTCCTGGGTTACCGAGGCCGAGTTTCTCGATCCGACGGTCACTACCAGCACCACGACCCACGCTGATCCCGAGGAACGCGCCATCTGGGGCGGTATGTGGGCGGTGCGAGTGATCGACAGCGACTTCGCTCAGCATGCCATCCGAAACGGGTTGGCCGCTCAATCCGAGCTGGAGGAGATATCAGCCGCGTTCCGGCGCTGGTCTGACCGGCCCGACGGCTTCTGGGCCTACCTCCATGCTGAAGTGCTGGCGGTCCGGCCCTGATCCAAGCGGCCCCAAGCAAGGCCTTCTGGCACAATCGGTCGGCCGAGAGGAGGGTAGTTGCGCTTCATCAACCGGGCCCGAGCAGGCCGCCAGCTCGCTGACCGGCTCGATCATCTGAGAGATGTGCCTTGTGTGGTGCTGGGTCTGCCGCGAGGCGGTGTACCGGTAGGGTTCGAGGTGGCGCGAGCCCTGCGTGCTCCGCTGGACGTGTTGCTGGTTCGCAAACTCGGGGTCCCGTTTCAGCCTGAACTCGCCATGGGTGCCATCGGTGAAGTCGGGGTACGGATCGTGACCGACGATCTGGTGCAGCAACTCGGCATCAGCCAGCACCAGATAGCCGATGTGGAGCGACGCGAGCGCCTTGAACTGGCCCGCCAGGCGGGGGCGTTCCGCCGCGGGCGTCCGGCTGCCGATCTGCCCGGCCGGACCGCCGTGATCGTCGACGACGGGATCGCCACCGGATCGACCGCCCTGGCCGCCTGCTCGATCGCCCGGCGGATGGGTGCGGATCGGGTAGTCATGGCCACCCCGGTCGCGCCCCGGGATGCCGCCGGCCTGTTCGAAGGAGTCGTCGACGAGTTCGTGGCCGTCTCCACCCCGCGCCGCTTCATGGCGATCGGATTCTTCTACGCCGACTTCCGGCCGACTCCTGATAGTGAGGTGATCCACCTGCTGGAAGGCGCCCGAGAGTGGCAGGAGCCGTCCGACCAACCGTAGGACAGTTATGTCACCGACTCCTGACCACACATCGTCATAGTCTGCCTGTGACGGAGGTCGCCACGAGGTCATCCACCGAGGCACACCTACCGTCGTGAGGCTCCTAGTAGCCTGGTCAGTTGTTCGTTGGCGGGAAAGAACCGGTACTGCTTAACCTACCTTTTGACCTCGTGGGTAGGGCCTATCCGTCCGTCCAAAACTCGGAAAACGCTATCTGGGTCGAGGTTGGTTAGTAGTCTCCCGTACGACGGAGGTTCTGGCGGTCTTCTCATCCGGGCCGCCCATCGTTCTATAGAATCTATAGGTCTCTTATAGGTGCTTTATACGAACCACCACCGCGGGCGGACCACCGGACCCTTCTACAACATCGGGGCTCAGGCGAGCCGTCGTACTATTGCGGTTCCCAGTCGTGCAGAAAGCCCTGGAACCACCAACGCCCTCCCGAGGGCCTGAACGGTCCTAACTGGTTGGCCAGACGATCAGGGAAGCCCAGCTGTCGACCGTGGGGTCGTCCATATAGTTCTCCAGCACGCCCCGTACCTCGAAACCGTTCCTTACCTGGAAGGTGAGAGTGGGATCGTAGAGTTCCCCGGCGGCCACCTTCTCCACATAGTCGGCGGCCGACATGGAGGCCTTGTGTTGGGCGTATCCGGGGATTACCCCTCCGGCGATGATGCCTCGCAGGCCCAGATCCCGACAGACACCCTTGCGGAGGTCGTAGAGACGGCTGCCGATCCCCTGGCGGCGGTAGTGAGGATCTACCGAGATGTCGGTGCCGTAGTACCACTCCCCGTCTGGAACATGTCCCGCCTTATCCCCAAGGGCCAGGAGATCTTTCATCCGGTGCTGGGGTTGGTCGAGATCGAAGTCGACCCGCACCCCCAACCCCATCGCGATCGGTTGGTCGCCATCCAGGGCTACGAAGTTGCCTTCGGGGAACGCCTCGGCCAGGTCTCTCAGCTCCGGGGCCGAGTAGAGATCGCAGGGATCGACATTGGGAAACGCCCTGAGCTCCAGCGCTTCCAAGGCATCGGCCCATCGGGATTCGAGGTGGCAGTAGCGGATCTGCTGGCTCACCACCCGATCATATACTCCCGGCCGTGCCGGACTACTCGAATCTGTCGCTGTGGATGTCGACCCTGCCGGAGGGATTGGATGCCCGGCCGCCCCTCGATGGCGATGCTGAGGTGGATGTAGCGATCGTCGGTGGCGGGTTTACCGGACTGTGGACTGCCTACTACCTGGCCGAGCGTGACCCGTTGCTGTCCATCATGGTGATCGAGCGCGAGATCTGCGGTTTCGGAGCATCCGGCCGTAACGGGGGATGGTGTGTCGGAGAGCTGGTGGCCGGAGTAGACGCCTACGCCCGCCACTCGACCCCCAAGGCAGTCCGGCGCCTGATGGAACAGGTACGCCACTCGGTGGACGAGATCGGCCGGGTGGTGGCAACCGAATCGATCGAATGTGGGTTCACCAAGGGAGGGGTGATCCGCTTCGCCCGGAACCGGGCGCAGGCCCGGCGCCAGGTGGCCGAGATCGAACACCACCGCGCAAACGGCATCGGCAAGGAAGTGGTCCGCTTGCTCGATCCCGATCAGGTGCGTGGCTACGCCCGACCCACCAAGGTGCATGGCGGCATCTTCTATGCGCCATGCGCCGCGCTGGATCCGGCCCGCCTGGTCAGAGGCTTGGCGGAGGCGGTCGAGCGACGTCAGGTTCGCATCGTCGAGCAAACCGCCGCCGTGGAGCTGGATCAGGGCGGGGTGACCACCACCAGAGGAACGGTGACTGCGAAGGTGGTGATCCGAGCTACCGAAGCGTACACCCGTGATCTGCCCGGACAGCGCCGATCCCTAGTCCCGCTCTACTCGCTGATGATCGCCACCGAGCCGCTCGACCGGAACACGCTCGCCGAGATCGGACTCGAAGGGCGCCCGACCTTTGCGGATGATCGGTATGCCGTGATCTACGGGCAACGCACCGCGGATGATCGGATAGCTTTCGGAGGTCGGGCGATCCCGTATCTATACGGTTCGCGAATCAGCCCGGCAACCGAGAAAGATCGGCGGTCCCACGACCTGATCCGGCGGGTGCTGGTCGACATCTTCCCGGTGCTGGAAGGAGTAGAGATAACCCACCGCTGGGGCGGGGTGCTCGGCGCTCCCCGCAACTGGATACCGTCGGTCCACTTCGACCGGGAGAGCGGTTTCGGAACGGCGGGTGGGTATGTGGGTGAAGGGGTGGCCCCCTCCAACCTGGCAGGCCGTACCCTGGCTGATCTGATCACCGGAACGGATTCCGAGCTGGTCCACCTGCCCTGGGTGGGGATCGAGTCGAGACCCTGGGAACCGGAACCGCTGCGGTGGCTCGGTATTCGCGGCACGAGGGCTGTGATGGGCTGGGCCGATCGCAAGGAGTTCAGAACCGGACGCCGATCCAAGGTAGGGGAGGCCGCTTACCACCTCCTCCGGCGCTGATCTCTCCTTTCGAGAGAGTTGGCAGCAAGGTTTGTCGATTGTTGAGATCACCCCCCAGCAAGGGGGTTGATGTTGTCACACCGATGGTGCATATTGTTGGCTAGCTGGATTCACCAGCCGTCTGTTACCGACGTCGAGCGGGCCGCAAGCCGGGATCATCGAATCGAAGGCAACCTGAAGAGTGGCTGGCGGCTCGCGCTCACCCTAGGACGGAGGCGGCGGGGGAGGGGAACCCAGCGGAGCGCAGGTGGTTGCGCGTTTTTCGCGATCTGGTATTTCCCTCGCCGTCCTCTCCCAGCAGGTGTAGCGGGTTAGCCGAGGCTTCTCGTGGCTGGCCGGATCATCCGACCGCCTCGATGAAGGCGTCCGTGTAGTTGATCTCGAAGTCGCCAGTGTCCTGGATGCTCTCCAGCGAACCTACTCCGCCAGGGATCACGTCGGGATCGTTGACGAAGTCCAGCAGATCCTCGTCCAGTCCATCGAGGGCCGCTTCGTTAGGCGTGGAGTAGTAGTTGAAGTTGGACAGCGCAGCGCCGTTCGACCCATCGAGCAGCCAGTTTATGAAGGTATGAGCCGTGCAGGGATTGGGTGCATCATGGGGAATCGCCATGTTGTCGATCCACCGGGTACCGCCCTCCTCCGGCACGAAGTAAACGTAACGGGAGGGGTCCTCGGTCTCCAAGAACTGGGTGAACATGTCACCCGAGTAGCCGTGGGCGATCACGGTCTCGCCGGTGGTCAACAGCTCGTCGGCCTGGTCGGTGTCGAAGGCTGCCAGGCGGTTGCGAGTGTCCGCCACCAGGTTCTTGGCCTCCTCCAGTTCACCGGTGTCGGTGGTGTTCAGCGAATAGCCGAGGTACTTGAGCGCTGCTCCCAATGTTTCCCTAGGATCGTTCAGCAGCGAGATACGGCCCGCGTAAGCATCGGCGAAGCTCGGGTCGAACACGATCGACCATGACCGGGGGAAGTCGGTACCGACCACGGCTGTGTCGACCGCCAGGCCGGTGGTGCCCCACTGGTAGGGAACCGAGTAGTCCCCGGCCGGGTCATAGATCAGGTCCTCGAAGTCCGCCGAGACGTTTACCAGGTTGGGTAGGGCGTCCTTGTCGAGCAGCTGGATGTCCTCCCCGGCGATCAGGATGGCCACCATGTAGTCGGACGGGACGATCAGATCGTATCCGGAGTTCCCGGCCGAGATGATCGGCTGCATAGCCTCGTTGGAGTCATACACATCGAACGTCACTTCTACCCCAAATTGGGTGGCGAAAGCATCGACCAGCTCAGGATCGATGTACTCGGCCCAGTTGAAGATGTTCAGGTCGCCGTCCGTCTGGTCGACCTCGCAGTCCGCTGCCGCAGCAGTCCCGCCGTCTTCGGAAGCGCAGGCAGCCGTTAGAAGACCGAAGCCGACCAATAAAGCTAGAAGCCGGCGTGTCGTGATGGACCTCATTAGTTACTCGCTCTCTACTCAGCTATTGAATCGGCCCCTGTGCAGCCAAGAACCGACCATCGACATTGGGAGCCTGATCCTACCAGCGTGCACATATAAGGGTCCTCCAGGCCTGGAAGACTTACCCCAATAGCCGCTCTCGGATGGTCCGGCGGCCGGACTCGCCAGGCGAACCCCGAGCCGGTTCCCCCGAACGGAGTCTCTGGAAGACGAGCGACAGGATCACCAGCACGACCGACGCCGACAGCATGACCACCGACACGGCGTTGATGAGGGGGGTGACCCCACGGCGGATCATCCCGAAGACATACACGGGCAGGGTGGTCGACCCGGGGCCGGAAGCGAACTGGGTAACCACCACATCGTCCAGCGAGAGGGTCAGCGCCAGCAGGGCGCCGCCCGCAATACCTGGCGCGATCTGGGGGAAGGTGACGTAGCGGAAGCTCCGCCAGCGGGTGGCGTACAGGTCGAGGGCAGCCTCTTCCAGATTCTCATCCATACCTGCCAGCCGGGCACGCACCACCACCGACACGAAGCTGATATTGAACGCGATATGGCTGATAGTGATGGTTGCGAATCCTTTGGAAAGTTCCAGACCTATCAAGGCCTCAGCCAGCCTTATTCCTTCGGCGAAGAAGAGCAGCATCATCACCGCCATGGTGACGTCGGGAATGATGATGGGTAGGTAGAGAAGCGCATCGAACACCCGCCGTCCGCGGAATCTGAACCTCTCCAGTGCCAGGGCAGACATCGTCCCTAGCGCCACCGAGATGAGGGTCGACAGCACCGCCACCCGGATCGACACCCAGAGGGAGTTCTGAAGCTGGGTATGGCCGATGAAGTCGTCGTACCACGACAGTGTGAAACCACCCCATCGACCCACGTTGCGGTCGTCGCTGAACGAGAAGACCACCAGCAGCACGATCGGTGCGTAGAAGAAGGTGTACACCAGCCATGCCTCACCAGCCAGGAACAACCTGCTGGCGCCGCGAGGTCGGGTAGCCCCGCTCACAGGTTCCGTCCCCCGGTACGGAAGTAGATCAGGGTGGCGACCAGCATCACCGTCATGAGAACGAAGGACAGGGAAGCGCCAAGGGGCCAGTTCCGGGCGGTCAGGAACTGGACCACTATGTAGGAGCCCAGCATGGTCGACTTGCCGCCTCCGAGGATCTGGGGAGTCACGTAGGCCCCGAGACTTGGGACGAACACCAGGATCGATCCGGCCACCACCCCGGGCATCGACAGGGGCAGGAGTACCTTGCGGAAGGACTGGACGGCGGAAGCATATAAGTCGCGGCTGGCCTCGAGCAGGCTGGCATCGATCCGCTCGATCGCCGCGTACAGGGGGAGCATCATGAACGGTAGAAATCCATACACCAGACCGATGATCACCGCCGCCTGCGTGAAGAGGATCTCTTGAGGTCCGAAACCGACCGCTTCACTGACCGTGTTTAGGGGCCCTTCCGCCCCCAGGATCACCCTCCAGGCGTAGTTACGTACCAGGAAGTTGGTCCAGAACGGGATCATCACGAACACCAGCATCAAGTTGCGAACCATGGGCGAACGGGTAGTTAGGAAGTAGGCGAATGGGTAGGCCACCACCAGGCAGATCACGGTGGTGAGCAGGGCAATCCACAGGGAACGGAACAGGATGTCGCGCACGATGGGCTCACCGAGCCGGCGATAGGACTCCAGGTTCCAACCGGTCAGGTCGGTCCCTCCGATCCGATTGCGGGTGGCGACCGAGTAGACGATGACTATCCCGAACGGGACAGCGAAGAACAGCGCCAGATACACATAGGCCGGCAGGGACATCAGAAACCCCCGCCGGGAGTCCGCCCGGGCTGCCGCCTTCTCGAACTCCGGGGTAGCTTCTCTGCCTTCCGCCCCGGCCGATTCCACTCCCGCATGGGAAAAAGGAGGGATCCCGGTGGTCGTCGTCACCGGTCTCAGTCCTCGACCACCGTGACCGCGGTCGGCTCCCATGAGACGGTTACTTCATCACCCACACTTGCCTGTGCCATACCAGCACGGTTCTCCGCCCGGACATCGATGCTCATCCACTCGAACACCACCTGATACACCAGAGCGTTTCCGAGATAGGTGATCTGTTCGATCCGGCCGTCCACCGAGGTGTGATTATGGGGAGCCTCGCCCCGGCGGTTGAGGATGGCTTGTTCGGGCCTGAGGCTGACGGCTACCCGGGTGCCGGGGGCTATATCGGAGGCTGCCGGTATCCGGATACCGTTGGTCAGGGTCACCCGCTCCCCGTCCATAACCATGGCGTCCAGCAGGTTGGCATGGCCGATGAAGTCGGCAACGAACCGGTTGGCCGGCCGGGCATAGATCTCCTCAGGCGTGCCCACCTGGAGAAGGCGCCCCCCGTCCATCACCCCGATCCGGTCACTCATAGTGAGCGCCTCCCCCTGGTCATGCGTTACGAATACGAAGGTGATCCCCACCTCTCGTTGCAATCCCTTGAGCTCGGTCTGCATGGCCTGGCGAAGCTTCAGATCCAGTGCTCCCAGAGGCTCGTCCAGCAGCAGAACCTTGGGCCGGTTAACCAATGCCCGGGCAAGGGCAACCCGCTGTTGCTGCCCGCCCGACAGCTGGTTGGAACGCCGCCCCTCCATGCCTCCCATGTGGACCAACCCGATGGCATCCCTAACCCGAGACCCGATCACCTCCTTGGAAACGCGCTGCATCCGTAACCCGAACCCGACGTTCTCCTCCACGGTCATATGCGGGAAGAGTGCGTAGTTCTGGAAAACAGTGTTGACCGGCCGCTTGTTGGGCGGCAGCGTCCCGACCTCCTCGCCGAAAATCCTCAAGCTGCCCAGGGTGGGGAACTCCAGACCGGCTATGAGCCGCAGGGTGGTGGTCTTGCCACAGCCGGAGGGCCCCAGCAAGGCGAAGAACTCACCGTCGGCTATCTCGAGGTCGACCTCGTCCACCGCGGTTACCTCACCGAAGCGCTTGGTGATGCCGTAGAGCCCGACTGCGGGCACCTCTGGCGGCATGCCGATCCCTTCCCTATCCATCAGATCCCCCGCCTTGCGACTGCTACCGGGAGGTCCGGGTTTCGAGGTTAGCCGCGGTGGTCGAGTTGCTCAGAGAAACTCGATCTGGCGGTAGTCGTTCATGCTCGGCAAGCCCCAGACTGCCCAGAAGTCTCGTGTCCCGGGCCGCATGATGGCAGCACCCGACGTCTCGATATGATGGGGCGGCGTCGAGACCTGGCAAACCCGGTAGCGGGTGAGGTCCATCAGGTCATTGGCTGCCAGATCGTGCCGGTCGAGATGTTCGGTGGCCGCGGCCAGCCGCCGCTGAGAGCTCTCGCGGTGGGCCGGAGTCCTCCTACCCTCGACTGCACAGGTGGCCTCGGCGATAGTGTGGTTGGTGTGCACTATTGCCTCGGAACCGAGCGAGGTCACCGCGTGGGCCGTCGGCATGGCCTCGATGTTGAAACCGTTTCCCTCGGTATCGAACACCAGGTAGTTGTGGCCTCCTGCCAGCTCGGCCGCCAGGATCACTTCCACCGCTTGGGCGGCACTCTCGCACAGCAGAGCATGACGAACCACAGTCGGCCAGGTGACCCCTACCCGGCCGTCGGCCGCGGTCAGGTTGTTGATGCCCACACACACCCCCAGCTCGTTCATTCCAATCTGGCCCAGGCAACCGGTGGTGGTGAACACGAGAGCCCGCGGGTAGCCGTCCGGTTTGGTCCGCAGCATGATCACATGGTCGGTGGCCGAGGCGTGCATGTCCCAGGTCTGGCCCAGGAAACCATCGCCGCCGGCGGCCCTCCGGTCGGGGACGATGAAGGCGGTGCAGTTGTCCTCCACCAGCCGCTCGGGATGCCGGCCACCCAGCTCAGCTCGGACTGTGTCGACGAAGTCGGTGAACCCTCCTACTACCACTGCTTCGGCCAGCGTGATCCCGGCCCCGGCCGCCAGGGCCTCCATCTCCTCGAATAGGCTCGGGGACTGGTGGGCGTGGGCAGCAAGACACGACTCGGCCAGATCCAGCACATCACCCCGATCGAGGGAACCGCCGGTCCACAAGCCCGAGGCCACCAGTTCCACCCGCTCGTGGGCGTAGGCCTGAATCTCGGCAGCATGGTGAGAGCCGTGGACATGGCCCATCGCTGCCGAGCTTCCAATGGCGTCGAGTATGCGGATCGGGGGGCGTCTCATCCGGTAGTGACGATCGTATTGGACGCGCTGCCCTGGCGGGCCGATTCCTTACCGGGCAATGGCCACCGATTGCAGAGCCGAGTCGAAACGCCCAGCCACCGCCTCCCACGAATACCGGTCGACAGCTTGCTGTCGGGCCGCTGTCCCCATCTCTGCGCGCCTGGGGAGAATGAGCCGCAGGGCCTCCACGATCCCGTCCACCGAGTCAGCCACGTATCCCGTGACGCCCTCCACCACCGTCTCGGGTGCACCGCCGGAGGTTCCTGCCACCACCGGAATGCCCGAGGCCGAGGCTTCCAGGTAGACGATTCCCAAGCCTTCGGCCTCCAGACCTAGCCACCTCGAGCGGGCGGGCATGACGAATATATGGCAGGAGCGGTAGAGGTCGGGCAGAGCTGCCCAGGGCACCCCGGACTCCACCCGCACCGGGATGGATGCCCGGGCCGCGCGCCTTCTTATCCGGGCTTCGAGACGCCCGTTCCCCACCAGCAGGACCTCGAGCGGCCAACCCTCGCTCGACAGCCGTTCGGCGGCTGCCAGCACTCGCAAGTGGCCCTTGCGGGGCACGAACCGTGAGATGCAACCGATCACCACCGCTTCGCCGTCAGCCGGATCGCAGGGCGACTCGGCGGGCTGGAAGGCGGAAAGATCGACCCCCGCTCCCAGCACCATCGTCCGCGCCGCCCCCAGGTGGGTCACCTTGGTGGCGGTGAAGGATGACACCGCCAGCACCAGAGCCGCCCGCCGGAAGGTCCACCCGAGCACTTGACGAAGCAAGGGAGCCGCAGCGGGCAGCGTCACCTCCGCCCCATGGGCCATCACCACATAAGGGATGCCGGTAGTGCGGGAGATCCTCGGTCCCAGCTGGGCCAGCGGGTGGGGAGCGCCGAACAGGATGACTTGCGAATCGAAATCGCGAAGGTGGTCGATCACCCAGCGGTAAGTGCTCCTGGTCGGAAGCATGTATGACCGGGGGCCGCGGGCGACTTGCGAATCGGACGGTGCCTCGGAATGGTGGGCGGCCAGGATCCGGAAGCGGAAGGAAGAGTGCGCCACCAGGTTGGACAGATACTGCTGGATGCCTCCCGGATCGGGGGGGTAGTCGTTGGTGACCAGCAGCACCCGCATCTACGGGACGGTAGTTGGTCTGCCGCTCCCCTATGACGGGCGGCGTGAGCGGTCCTCGCAGGAGCAACCCCGCCTTTGCCTACTCGACCATTCCCTAAACCACGCGTCGGTACCCGACGGTTCCAGGCCCGGGCCTTCTGTCACTAAAGAGACGAGCGGGTCAGAGTGTCACACCAAGCAAGTAGATTCTGGACCATGCTCCGCAACACAGAACCCACGATCAATGCGGAACTGGCCAACTCCCACTCCAATCACCGCCGGATCGCTGCCGAGGACCTATGCGCCCTGTCCTGACCGCTGGCCAGTCCCGCCGCCAGGATTCCAAGGCGCAGGTGGATGCTCGAACCTTGCTGGAACGAGCCGGCCTGGCGGTGGGGTTACGAGCTGTGTCACTGGGGGCGGGCTACGGATCCCGGATAGCAGTGCTGGCCGGTCCGGGTAACAACGGCGGAGATGGCTACGTGGCCGCCAGGTACCTTGCGGAACGGGGAGCATGGGTCGATATCTATCCGCTGACCCAGCCCAGGACCGGACCTGCCCGGTGGGCGGACGACCTGGCCAGGCGCACCGGGGTGGCCATCCGGGACTGGGATGCTCCCAGGCCAGCCGACCTGGTCATCGATGCGTTGTTCGGGGGCGGCTTCCGAGGGGTGCTTCCCGACCTCGCCGCCTGGCAGAACGCGCCCACGGTGCTAGCGGTAGATGTGCCGTCCGGACTCGATGCCACCACCGGGGCGGCAGCCCCGGGTACACCGAGAGTCGCGGCAACAGTGACCTTCCACGGCTACCGGGTGGGTCATCTAGCGGGTGCGGGACCCGACTTCTGCGGAGAAGTGCACGTAGCCGACATCGGCCTACCCGATGTCGAGCCGGAAATGTGGCTGTGTGAGGAGGAGGACGCCCCGCTCCCGGCGCGCAACCGCACGGTTCACAAGTGGTCGGCCGGCTCGGTGCTGGTGGTGGGAGGATCGGACGGTCTGGACGGGGCCGCCACCCTCACTGCCCGAGCCGCGCTCCGGGCGGGGGCTGGTGCGGTGATGATCGCCTGCCCGCCGACCGTCGAGGAGAAGGTCCGATCCCCGGAGATCATGACCCGGGCGATAGGCGGTCGCCGCTCGTTCTCGGAAACCGACCTCCCCGAAGTTCTCGACCTGGCGGCCCGTTTCGATGTGACGATCATCGGACCGGGCCTCGGGAACGCGGCTGATGTGGAAGGCTTTGCCCGCGGGCTACTCCAGACTTGGAACGGTCCGGTAGTGGCGGATGCCGATGCCCTGAACGCCCTGGGCGGGCCTTCGGATCTGACGCGGAAGGGCGAGACCGTAATCACCCCCCACACCGCCGAGTTCTTCCGCCTGACCGGCCGGGAAGCCTGCTATCCGGAGGCGATCCGTCTGTCGGAAGATGCCGGGATTACCGTCCTTCTGAAGGGATCCCCCACCTTCGTGATGGGAAAGGAACGTTGGGTAGTGAACTCCGGAGGTCACGAGCTGGCTACCATCGGGACCGGGGATGTGCTGGCCGGAATGATCGGTGCCTTCTGGGCCGCCGGCTTGGACGGTCTCTCCGCTACCCGATCAGCCGGCTACTGGCACGGCCGCGCCGCTGCCGACCTGCAACGTGCTCGCACGGTGACCGCCGATCGGCTGGTCGAGCACATGGCCGTGGTAACCCGCCGATGATCACCCGGATAAGCGCAGCCGGCCGGACCACTGGTCATGCGATCCACCCGTCCTCCTACCTACCGCCGGGTCGCTAGGTTCCGGTTCCGAGGAGGGAGGTTTCATGGTCCGGACCAAGTATGGGCTCACACTGTCGAATCGCAGCGTCCTGCTCGGAATGTCCACTGTGGGCGAGATGCTCGACCTGGCGGTGGAGGCCGACCGGGCCGAGGTGTGGGACTCCGTCTGGGTGGGTGACTCGATCTTCGCCAAACCACGTCTCGATGCGCTGGTGGCGCTCGGAGCGCTGGCGGTCTGCACGGAGCGGGTCGGTCTCGGTGTCGGCTGCATGGCCAGCATGCCTTTGCGCGATGCCCTACTGATGGCCTATCAGTGGCTCAGCCTCGATCGTCTCTCAGGAGGGAGGTCGATCTTCGTGGCTTGCCAGGGCCAGCGAGAGGCCGGGGGCGGCAAGTTCGAGGAAGAGTTCGCGGCCTTCGGCATCGATCCCTCCACCCGAAGTCGCCGGATGGAGGAGGCGATCGAGATCCTACGGCTCGTCTCCGAACGGACGAACGCCTCCTACCTGGGTGAGTTCAACCGGTTCGAGGATGTGACGGTCCTGCCCCGACCCGTCCAGCAGCCGCTCCCGATCTGGGTGACCGCCAACCCCAACCCGGCCTTCCCGAAGCTCGCGGAACGTGCCCTCCGGCGGGTGGCCCGGATGGGTGACGGATGGATGACCACCGCCAACACGCCAGACACCTTCGCAACCAACCTGGCGGCCATCCAGCAATACGCCCTGGAGGAGGGCCGCCCCCTCCCCGACGAGTTCGAAGCCTGCCTGTACTACAACATCCATGTGACCGGCGACCGGCGCCGTGGCATGGACGAGGTTGCGTCATATCTGAAGGACTATTACGGAGTGGACTACGACCAGGCGTTCCTGGACCGCTGGGTAGCGGTGGGTGATCCCCGGAGGTGCACCCGGCTGATCCGGGACTTCGTGGACGCCGGAGCCACCACCATCACCCTCAGGTTGGTGGGCTACGACGAGTCGGGACAGTTCCGCCGGGTGACGGACGAGGTCCTGCCCGAGCTGGTGGGCTGAGCGGTGATCGAGCGTTTCGACCATGCGGTGATCGGGATTCCCGACCTCGAATCCGGTATGGCCACCTTCCGGCGGCTGGGTTTCGAGGTGTCGGAGGGAGGCCGCCACCCGTCCCTCGGCACGCGCAACGCCATCGTCCGGTTCGGCTTGGACTACCTGGAACTACTGACCGTGGAGGACCCGGCCACGGCCCAGGCCCGGGGACCGTTCGGGCAGGAACTACTGGCTTTCGTCGGGAGGGACACCGGGCCGGTGGGTTTCGTACTGGCTGGAACCCATCTGGATGAGGAGGTAGACGGTCTCGAAGGGTTGGGCATTACTGCGGAAGGTCCCTTCGAGATGCACCGGGAACATGTCCGCGGGGGACGGCTGAATTGGCGGCTGGTGGTTCCGGGAGGAAGCCCCTGGCGGAAGCCCTGGCCGTACCTGATCGACTGGATCACCGATGAAGACCAGCTACTCGCCTGGGATCCCCCTGGCAACCACCCATGCCGGGTGACGGGGGTAGCCGGGATCGACCTGGTGGTGGACGACCTCGAAGGAGCAAGGCGGCTATACGAGACCGCCTTCCGGCTGCGGGCGTCCCCTCGCGAGCCATCATGGCCGGGCTCGACCAGCCTCCACTACCGGATCGGGTCTTTCCGACTCGGGTTGCATCATCCGGTCGAGGACGGTCCGATGGCTGCTGAGCTTCGGGACCGGGGGCCGGGCTGCTTCCGTATCACAGTCTCATCCAGTGATCTGCACGCCACTGCCTCGGTCCTCCGTAGCAACGCGGTCCCCTACTGCTCGTCCCGAGACGGTATCGACGTCGACCCTGCTCACGCAGCCGGTACCCGGTTGCGGATCCTTCCCGGGTAGCCGGGCTGCCGCCGGACCTGGGAACCGCGCCGACCACTGCTCAGGCGGCGATGCGGCGACCTCCCTTGTAGACGGCACTGATCCGCCGGGTGTTGCTGATGTCCTCCAGCGGGTCCGCTTCGAGGACGACCAGATCCGCCAACTTGCGCTTCTCGACGGTACCCAGCTGGTCAGCCTGACCTAGGAGCTCGGCGGCCCGCCCGGTTCCTGCCACGATCGCCTCCATCGGCGTGAAGCCACAACCCTCCACCAGCAGGCGAAGCTCCTCATGCATGCTGTGACCCGGGACAACGAACGGGTTGGTGAGATCGGTTCCGGCTGTGACCTTCACGCCGCCCCGCTGCGCCCTCCCGATGAACGCCATCTGATTGCGCAGCTCGACCGGCGCCGCCTCCCAATCCGCCTCGCTGTAGTCGAACGGGTAGGCATACTGGCGCCATTGCTCCGTTAC
This sequence comes from Acidimicrobiia bacterium, assembly GCA_965200835.1. GTDB lineage: Bacteria > Actinomycetota > Acidimicrobiia > Spongiisociales > Spongiisociaceae > JAPPFW01. The sequence continues at coordinate 1,582,585 of OZ241390.1, read as the reverse complement.
CTCCTCGGGTACCTCGTCGAGGCCGGATGGGCAGCTACCGGACGGGGTGTTGCCGGCCAGGATGCTCTGGGACAGGGTCAGAGTAGGAGTGATGAAGGTGCCCCGCTCGGCCATGAGGTCTATCAGTCCATCGGCGAGGGCCGACTCAGGATCGATGTAACGCCATGGCTGGAAGCCGACCAGCGGGTCCAGGATCCGGCCCGGGAGGGACTCCAAATCGGCGCGGTGCTCTTCGGCCACCAGTTCCCGCCCGACCCGTACGTGCTCGAGCGCGTCGACCCCGGTCTTGACGGCCTCCTCGACCGTGACGACGTGCCCAACGTGAGCTGCGACCGGGACCCCATGGCGGTGAGCCTCGGAAACCACGGCCCTCAACACCGGCAGCCGCGCCCACACATACACCTTGATGAAGTCCATGCCCGCCTCCACCAATCGGGCGGTTTCCTCCCGGGCCGAGGCCTCGTCGTCGATGAGGGCCAGCCATCGCCAGGGCGCCGGAGGATCGGCCGGCCCGTCGAGGATGGTGCCCGCTCCGAAGAAACGCGGCCAGCCCTCCCGGCCTCGTTTGAAGGTGCGGAAGACTTCATCAGGATCGAAGTTGCCGGTGTCCCGGACGGTGGTTATCCCATGCTCAGCCAGCATGGTCATGAACTGGTCGGCCAGTGAAACCGGGTCCCCTACCTGGAGGAACGAGTTGTCAGCCAGCACCCCCACATGAACATGGCAGTCGATGAGGCCCGGAATGACGGTGGAACCGTTGATGTCCACCACCCTGGCTCCCGATGGGAGCTCCATGTCGCCCTGACGGAACACCGAGTCGATGCGCTCCCCGTCCATGAGCACCACCGCATCGCGGATCGGGGCTCTCCCCGTTCCGTCGATCACCCTTCCCCCAACCAGCGCAGTGGCAACCATTCCAACCCCCTCCTTCTCGTCAAGTAGCTGATAGTCAATCTAGTCATACGAGGTTCCGGATGGCCCTCAAAGAGTTGCGGATCGCTAGGTGGCCTCAGGGTGGCAAAGGGTCCGGGCGAGAGGGTCGATCGGCAGAAGGGGACCAAATCCGTCAGGCTCATCCGTCGTTGCTGCACATCTAACCTTGGCGACCATCGGCGGTGTAGAGGGGGGTTGACATGCTCGATTGGTTACTGACCGGCGGCACGGTGATCGATGGAACGGGCCGACCGGGACAGCGGGCCGACGTAGCCGTGGCCGGGGATCGGATCGTCGCAGTAGGCCAACTCGAGGACCGGACAGCCCGCCATACCATCGATGTGGCTGGCTCGGTGATCTGCCCCGGCTTCATCGATGTCCACTCCCATTCGGAGTTCTCGTTGTTGAGAGGTGTCGACACCGAAGCCCGTCTCCGCCAGGGCGTCACCACCGACCTCCTATCACCCGACGGGTTCGCCTACGCTCCCCTTTCCCCTGCTCGCCTCGCTGAGATGACCCAGTACCTAGAAGTGTTCAACGGAGCGCCCGAACCGGGCTGGGAGTGGTCCAATAACAGCGAGTACCTGGCAATGTTCGACGGGCGGGTCGGCATCAACGTGGTGCCGCAGGTGGGCTTCAATGCGGTGCGGGCGGAGGCGGTGGGCTGGGATCCCCGTCCGGCTCGGCTCTCCGAGATCGAACACATGCAGGACTTGACCCGCCGGGGTATGGAGGAGGGAGCCTCGGGTATCCAGGTGGGACTCGACTACTTCCCATCGGGGCACGCATCCACCAACGAGCTGACCGCCGTGGCCCGAGTGGTGGCCGAATATGGAGGGATCTACACCTCTCACGTACGGGGCATCCGGGGCGATGTGGCGGGTGGCGTCAAGGAAGCCCTCAGAGTCGGGCGGGAAGCCGGGGTGGCGGTTCACGTCTCGCACCTGTTCGGCTCCGACGAGCTGTACCGGCTGTTGACCGATGCCCGGGAGGAGGGGCTCGACGTGACCTTCGACGCCTACCCCTACATGGCTGCCAGTAGCCACCTGGCGTTCTGCCTGCCGAAGTGGGTGGATCGCGGCCCTCCTGCCACCGTGGTAGAGCTACTGAAGGATCCGTCGGTTCGAGCGCGGGTCGCTCCCCATATCGATGAGTTCTTCGAGGCCTACGTGGCAAGACCCCGGAACGCCTTCTTCTCCTCCTTACCCTCCGGACCCTACCGGTACCTGGAAGGGCGCCCGCTGACCGACGCGGTCGGGACGGTCGGGGAGACGCTGGCCGAGGCCGTCTGCACGCTGCTGGTGGAGTGCCGGCTACGGGTGTTGATGGTCTACCGGTGGCACGACGAGGCCAAGCTCAGACGGGCGATGACCCACCCGCTGGGGATGGTGGGCTCCGACGGCCTGTTCCGGGGAAGCCGGCCCCATCCGAGAGGGTTCGGCGCCCATGCCCGGGTGCTGGCGGAGCTGGTGCGTCGCAGAGAATGGCTGGAACTGCCCGATGCTATCCGGCGGATGAGCTCAGCTCCCGCCGCTCGCTACGGTCTGGCGGATCGGGGAGTCATCCGGCCGGACGCAGCCGCTGATCTGGTTATGTTCGAGGCGGACCAGATCGAGGACCGAGCGACCTTCGAAGCACCTCGCTCGCTCGCTTCCGGTGTGCAGCACGTCTTCGTCAACGGCCGACCCGCGATCGAAGCCGGTCGGTTGGCTGACACCACTGCCGGTCGGGTCCTGCGAAGATCCGGCTGCTGAGGACACCGACTTAAGGTCGTCTAGGCGCGTTGTGCGAGCGACTGCCAAGCCACGATAAGGCGACGGAGGTCCTGCACCTGCTCCATGTCGAGGAAGATGATGACGGCGGCACCGTCGACCTCGTCAGCGCTTATGTAGAGCTTGAGCGCCGCATACCGGTCGTGCTCGAAGCGCAGCCAGCCCCGCATGACCTTGAAGGAACCGCGTCCCGGTAGGTCACCTCCTGCCACCCGAGTCACCCGCGCCAATGAGTTGAGCTGGACATCGACCGTCTCGACATGTTTTATCCCGCGCTGGTCGGTCTGGCCCGTGACCACCACCCGATCGCCGTCGCGGACCAATTGCAGTTTCGCCTTGCTCCAGCCGACTCCGGTCGTCTCGTATGTCTCCGGTACCGAACTAGCGTCCGCCGAGCCATCCAACCCCGCCAATGGATGGGAGATGGCGATCAGGTCGAGGAATAGGAACAGCTCCCGGACCTTCCCAGCCCCTATCTCGACCCTCGCGTCACCGCCGGTCTCGTAATTCCTCACCCTGAACGTACAGAATTTTCCGAAGCTGTCGAGGGAAACCGTCCCGTCCGACCCGCGCACCGTCACAGTGGCGGTGAGAAACGGATCGCAGACCGTGCCGACTGCCCGTATCAGGTCCAGGGCATCCACCTCGGCCGAAGCAGTGTCACGATCACGGCGGTCGCCACGGCCGTCGACCGTCACCACCACGGTGTGGCGATCGGTGGCCGCGGCGCTGAGCCCCTGCTTCCGCCGTCCGTAAGAATGGAGCGCGTTGGCCTTGAACTGGCTCGGACTGTTGTCGTTGCTGCTACTGGATCCCAGAACCCCACGCGCGCCGGTGCCTCCGATCCGATCCTTCTTCCAGAGTCGGAGACCTCCCCGGGTTGGGCGTCCCCGCTTCTCTCCTCTGGTAGTCGGCTGCGTTGCCGAGTCCGCCGAGTCGGCACTGTCCTCCACCGCCAACTCCCACCGGTCGATGGGGATCGAGAATTGTTCGAGGACGGACTGAACTCCTTCCCAGACTGCCGGTACCACTTCTATCGGTTTGCCGGCACTGGCCGCTCGGGCGGTCGCCTCGATCTCGCCCGGATACAGGATGGCCCGTGCTCGATCACGCCGGCGGGCACCCTTGATGTGTTCGGTCATCACCGAAGCGCGCCGTTTGGCTTCCTCCAGCGGCACGAAGCATTGGGGATCTAGCACGATGATCATCGAGTCGTTGCTGAACGAGTCGGTCGGGTCACCAGGAACTCCACCACGCGAGAGAATCCCGCCGAACAGGTCGACCATGAAGGCCAGGGCGTATCCCTTGTGGCCCTCGTCGCCACCAAGCGGGAGGATCGCACCGCCCTCGTAGAAGTCGTTGGGATCGGTGGTTGGCTTGCCTCGGGAGTCGACGATCCATCCGGCGGGGGTCCGGGCTCCCCGGGCTCGGTGCATGCGAACCTTTCCCTCCGCCACTACCGAGGTGGCCATGTCTAGGAGATAGGGGCCTTCCAGGCCGGACGGGAAGGACATGGCGATCGGGTTGGAGTTCAGCCTTCGCTCGACCCCGCCGAACGGTGCTTGATTGATCCCATGACCGCCCCCGCAGGTGAAGATGATCGAGACCAGATCGTTCTCCACCACCTTTTCGGCATACCGACCGAGGCGACCGATGTGCTTGACGCGGCGCATCGTCACCGAACTGATCCCGCAGGACCGAGCCTTCCTGATGGCCAGATCGGTAGCAAACTCGGCCACTACCTGTCCGAATGTCCAACCCCCGTCGACCTGGGCAGTGGAGGTCGACTCCGAGAGGATGCGGGGCTGAGCGCCGGGAATCAGCTCACCACGGTCGATCGCGTCGACATACTCCCGCAGGCGGATCACTCCGTGCGAGTGGTGACCGATCCGGTCGTTCTCGACCAGGTGGTCGGCCACCAGGGTGGCGTCGGGGTCCGAAGCTCCCGCGGCCCGCAACGCGGTGGCACAGATGTCTACGAGTAGGTGGTGCGGGATCTTTGGCACCTCCGGCATCCTTTCGATCCGGCCTACAGGAGGAACTTGAACCATGCTAATGCTCCCGTGGCGCTGTATTTCCGGTAACGGCCGTGCGGCTCCTGCCTCAGCGGATTCTATTACAGGTTATACAACACTACGGATAGACAGCAACTCTGATAGGTCGCTTTCCTCGGAAAGAAGAACAGATTGCAGCTGCCGCAAGTGTAAGGCCTTAGGAATGCCATAATTAAATGGTCATAACTTATGGATGGAGAAGTTTGTCAAACCATGGTCTCCAGTTATTGACCCGGGTGAAGCTGCCGCCCACTAGAACGTTCCGAGCTCCCCTCCCCGACCTGCCATCCAGGTAGTTTCGCTCGGCGGTTGGTGCTCGCTCGAGATTATGGCATATTTGTATAGGCAAAAGTTATACTGAGACAACAATGGCATATCCACTATTCCATCCCAGGAACCGATCCCCGGCCCCCGACACGCTCACGATGGATGAGTTCGCCGAGGTGTTCGAAGGGGAAGGTGCCCACTTGGAGTTCAGGGAAGGATTCTCCCGCAAAGCCATCGCGGAGTCCGTCGTCGCATTCTCCAACACCGGTGGTGGGGTAATCCTGGTCGGGGTGGACAGCCAGGGTCGAGTCAAGGGAGCTCCGAGAGGTGGCCGCCGAGAAGCAGAGCTCCATGGTTGGCTGGGCCACATCCACGATCCGGGTCGCTACGAGATCCACACGTTGATGGTCGACAACCGGTCGGTGATGGTGATCGCCGTCGCCAACCGGATCGAGGGCTATGCCCAGACTAGCGACGGCCGCCTCCTGGTTCGGCGCGGTGCGTCGAACCAGGCGCTGATGGGCCCCGACTTGGCACGGTTCGTTACTTCTCGTGCCTTGCGCCGTTTCGAGACCAGTACCACGGCCGCCAGCCTCGAGCAGGCCGATCCCGATCTGCTGGCCGAGCTGGCAGACGCCTGGTCATGGAGCGGCACCGGAGTCCCGGATCGCTTGGAAGAACACGGATTCGTCGAACGGACCGGCGAAGCGGTCAAGCTGACGGTGGCCGGAGTCCTGTACCTCATGCGAGAGCCTCACAAGATACTGGGCAAGACCTACATCGAGATCTTCCGGTATCGGGATGAAGGATCGGTGGAGGACCGACGGGTGGAGGTGACCGGTCCGCTCCCGGCCCAGGTTAGAGAAGCCGCCGCTCTGGTGATGGACGAACTCGGTTACGACCTCGTGGTGGTAGGGATGACTAGATACGAACTTCCCCGCCTACCCGAGATCGCCCTGCGGGAAGCGATCGCCAACGCAGTGGCCCACCGGTCATACGAAGCCGCGGGAGCTTCAGTCCGGGTGGAGATCCGCCCCGATCGGGTGGTGGTGAGATCGCCCGGCGGGTTACCGGAGCCGGTCACTATCAGCAACATCCGTGAGCAGAACGCGGCCCGCAATATCGGGGTGATCAAGACCCTTCGCAGGTACAGGCTGGCGGAGGACGCCGGCCGGGGGGTGGATGCCATCCAGGATGAACTGGCATCCGACCTGCGCGATCCACCGGAGTTCTCGGAAGACGGATCGTCCGTGAGGGTGGTGTTACCACTCACTGGCCCGGTCAGCCCGGAGGAGCGGGTCTGGATCAGAGAAGTCGAGCGCGACCATCCACTCCAGCACCGGGACAGGTTGCTCCTGATAGCGGCGTTCCAGGGCGAGACGCTGACCAATGCTCGGGCAAGAGAGATACTGGGGGTCGATAGCCGTCTAGCCAGGCAGGCTCTCCAAAAGCTAAGAAATCGGGGACTGGTTCGCCAGCAGGGTGAGCGAGGTGGGGCGGAGTACCGCATCCTTCCCCATCTCAGGACACTTTCTGGGCCAGGACGGCCGAGGCGGGAGGGTCCGTCACCATCTAGCACTGCTGGTCCCGGCCTACCCATCGGACGGACCATCTCCGATGAGGAAGTCGACAGCATCGTCATGGATCTGGCGAGCAAGGGGCCGGTCACCAACGCGCTGGTGCGCCGCCAGACGGGCCTGGACCGGATCAAGGCACTGGCGGTGCTCGCCCACCTGGTGGACACCGGCCGCCTAGAACGGCGAGGCGAGCGCCGAGGAACCCACTACGTCCGGAGGGATTCGTCGTGATCGAAGGCCTGTTGGAGGCCGCCCGACCACTAACACCCCCCTGATCTGCCCATCGACCACGCTGGTCCGCGACCGACTGGACCCAATCCCGCCCTTCCAGAACGCGAAAAACGCCGAGATTACCGCCCCAACCTTGGGCCCCTCACCCGCCACTCAACGCCTGGGTTGGGGACGCGCCCGGCTAGATCCGCCTGGCGGCTTAGTGTCATGATCCTATCCCCGGTCCGCCGACGTCGGTAACCGACCGGGTGGGTGTATGTAGCTATCCAACGTTATACGGCACCGGGGTGACATGTGGCTACCCCTTCGATCCGTCCGGCCTGAGTCTCGATCACCGGCCGCAGGATCAGGAGGGCCGACCCGTGGAAGGTAGATTTGGCCCTCATGAGCAGCGCCATCATCGAGGCCGCCGTCGCGCGGGAAGCGGACTCCGTGCTGCATCTCGAAGAGCTCCGGCTGGCCGACCCGGGGTTCGGGGAGGTCCGGGTCCGGATTGCCGCGGTGGCTGTCTGCGGTAGTGACCTTGCCTACATCGATGGCGCGTGGGAGTTCCCCCGGCCGGCCGTGTTCGGCCAGGAGGCGTCCGGGGTGGTCGACGGGCTGGGACCCGGCGTCGAGGAACTGGACATCGGCGATCGCGTGGTGATCAGCCTGGTGCGATACTGCCAGTCCTGCCGGCACTGTGTCCGGGGAGATCAGATCGCCTGCTCGGGTTCCTTTCCATCGGATGGGCGCAGCCACCTGAGCGATACCTCCGGCCAGCCGGTGGAGAGGGGGTTGAGAGTAGGCGCCTTTGCATCCGCTGCCATCGTCCACCAGTCGCAGGTGGTGAGGATCGACCACGGAATCGGCCTGGATGTGGCGGCGCTGCTCGCCTGCTCGGTCATGACCGGCGCGGGAGCGGTGTTCCGTACCGCGGAGGTACCGTCCGGCGCCCACGTGTTGGTATTGGGCTGTGGCGGGGTGGGCCTCAACATACTCCAGGCGGCTCGTCTGGCCCAAGCTGCAACCGTGATCGCAATCGATCCGGACCCCGCCAAGCTGGTCGCCGCTGAACGGTTCGGTGCCACAGACAACCTCAAGGCCGCGGTCTCGGAAGCCACTGGCGGGGCGATGGCGGATTACGTGTTCGTGGCCACCTCATCCGTGAAGGCAGCGGAGACCGGGTTTGGTCTGCTGGCCGGCATGGGAGCACTGGTACTGGTGGGCATGCCGCCCACCGGGGTGACCGCCAGATTGGATGTGGGAACAGTAGCGAGCCTCAACCAGCGGATACTCGGATCCAAGATGGGCTCGTGCCGACCGGCCGAGGACATCCCGATGCTGAGCTCCCTCTACCGCCAGGGCCGATGGGAGCTGGACGCCTTGATCAGCGGTCGCTACCCGCTGGATCACATCAACCGAGCACTCGACTCAGCCCGTCGTGGTGATGCCCTGAGGAACCTGGTCATTGTGGCGGAGGACCTGGTCCCGTGAAGATCTGCGATGTGGAGACCTTCGCGGTGGCCAACCCTCCGCCCGGCTTCGGTGGCCGCTACTTCATCTTCGTAAAGCTCGTTACCGACGACGGGATCGTGGGCTACGGCGAGCACTACGGGGCCACCTTCGGACCGTTCACGGTCGAGGCGATGCTGAAAGAGGTCGCCGGTGCGCTGCTCATAGGAGAGGATCCGTTCCTGATCGAGCGTTTCTTCCGCCGGGCCTACGGACGGGGATTCACCGCTCGCCCCGACGTCTCCATGGCCGGCGTGATCAGCGCATTGGAGATGGCCTGCTGGGACATAATCGGCAAGGCGCTGGACAAGCCGGTACATGCCCTGTTGGGCGGTCAGGTCCGGGATGCGGTGCGGTCCTACACCTACATCTATGCGGAACCGGGAGACCGGGTCGACGTCTATACCGATCCCGAGCTCTCCGCCAGCCGAGCCGCCGAGTACGTCGAGCGAGGTTTCACGGCCATAAAGTTCGATCCGGCCGGTCCCTACTCGTCCATCGGTGGTTATCAGCCACTCATGGAGCGGATCGATCTGTCGGTCCGGTTCTGCTGGGCGATACGCGAGGCCGTCGGGACCAGAGCCGACCTTCTGTTCGGAACCCATGGCCAGTTCACGGCGGCCGGGGCGATCCGGCTGGCCACCAGGCTGGAACCCTTCGACCCGTTGTGGTTCGAGGAGCCGGTGCCACCTGACGATGTTGCCGGTATGGCCAGGGTCCGTAGCCGCACCTCGATCCCCATTGCCGCCGGCGAACGGCTGATCGGCAAGGTCGAGTTCGCCCGCCTGCTGACGGCGGGAGCAGCCGACATCCTGCAACCTGACCTGGGTCGCTGCGGCGGCCTGCTGGAAGGGAAGAAGATCGCTGCCATCGCGGAAGCGCATGGCGCCCAGATCGCACCCCACTGCTACAGCGGGCCCATCGTCGGGGCTGCCAATCTGCAGCTAGCGGCCTGCACGCCCAACTTCCTGATCCTCGAGGCCATCAAGGACTGGGGCGGATTCCACGCCCAGCTACTGAAAACCCCTCTACGGCTCGAGGACGGTCATACCCTCGTGCCCTCCGCGCCGGGTCTGGGAGTGGAGCTCGACGAGGAGGTGGCCCGGGCGCACGCATTCCAAGGCGAAGGGCTCCATCTGGAGATGGTGGATAGCCCGGTCGACTACCGGGACCCTCGCTGGGCAGGTCCCCGAGGCTCTTGACGGACTACAGCAGCGGGCCTTCTGGACCTCCTCCATCTCCCTGATCGAGATCCTCGGCGGGCGCGGACTCCTCTGAAGTTGCAGGTTCCTCGGAGGAGCTGAACAGGGCACCGGGAGTGTAAGGGCCGGCCTGATCGTGGCGGACCGGCATGATCGCCAAGTCCCAGTTGGCGAGGCTGTGTATGTGACAGTGCACAGGCATCCCCACCGGATTCAAGGCGGGTACATCCTCATTCCCTACACACTGGACTCGGGGAGTGAAGGCCACGAGCAAGTGGCGGCGGACAGCGCCGTTCCAGGGTGAAGCTGTCGATCCGCATGTGGTTGGCGGCTCCGGTGGGACACCACGACCAGTTCTGGGCAGGCCGTTGAGTTTTCCTAGTCAGTTACTCGGTGCCTTACCGGAAGCCGTCCCATCCGGGCAAGGCTGCTGCCTGCTTGACCCAATTCTTGAAGGGTGTGTCTTCGAGCTGATCGCCTTCGTGGACGTGAAAGTACCGCACCTCCTCGTGCTTGGAGGCAACCGGAGGCAGCGGTTCGAGTTGCGCACCCTTAAGGAAGGTGACCTTGATGTACTTCGTGAAGCAGTGGTAGCCAAGGAACCAGCCGTTGCCCTCAACTCCGTAGAACGGCGTGTTCCATCTGACTGCCTTGCGCACTCCGGGCACTGCCTGCTCGATCAAGTGGTCGAGTAACCGGCCAGCCTCGTGTTTCCAGCCTGGCATCGCGGCTATGTAAGCCTGGACCGGTCCGTCCCCGTCACCCTTGGGGATCTGGGGATTGCCGCCGGAGAGCAAGCGCGGCTTGCCGGCAGCCGATCCGCTGCCACCCGCAGCTCCATCCGTCGCGAGCTGCTGCGGACTCTTGGTCATAGTCGAGCGTGCACCTTCCTCAGCGCTTCGCTGATCTCGCTCTGTCCCGAGTAAGTGATCGTCAAGTCGTCCAGAGCTCGGGTCATAGCCACGTACAGCAAATGGGCCTTCGACTCGAGGTCGTCCTGGCCATCAGGCATATAGATGTCGTTGGTTCCTCCGATGAAGACCTGGCTGAACTCGAGCCCTTTGAGAACCCTTAGGCTTGCGATCCGGACTACCCCGTGGGCGGAAACGACTTGGTTCCTGTTCTTCCTGTTCTGGTTTACGAAAAGAAACGGGATGTCTAAACGACGGAAAGCACCACAAAGACGGTTGATATTCGGATTCGAAGGCCCGAAGTTAACAAGGATACTATCGGGGTTCATGCCTCTATCCAATAGTGTCTTCACCCGACTGGCGATCAGATTCGCCTCGCTCTCAAGGCTACCGCACTCGAGAACAGCCGGATCGGCTCCATCCCTTACGACTTCAGGCTCGAGCACATCCTCACGTTGGGGTGACAGTTCCGATAACAGTCCCCAAGTAAGATTCAGGATTGGCCTGGTATTACGGTAGTTGCGACGAAAAACAGTAGAGCGACCACGGGCGGTCAATCCGGGCGGGTTCCAATCAACCCGGCGGCCCTTTCTGAGGAAGATATCCTGATCTGGATCTTCGGCCATCACGAAGGTACCGGGATTGTGGTGTCCAGGTTTCAGCATCCTTCGCTTAGGCTTGAGCATCTCCCAGGCTAGGTCCAGACCGTCCTTATCGAGGTCCTGAGCCTCATCCACAAAGACCGCGTCGAACCGCACATCATCACCGCTCGTTCTGACATTATCAAGCGCCGACTTCCGTCGGAGCCGGAACAACTGGTTGTCTTTACGAAAGCGCTTCAAGGGTGCAGCAGCGAACTTGTAAGCTAGGGAATCGAGAGTGGTCACCTCAATGCGTTCGCTGCCTACCCTGCTCCGCAGTTCCAGCGACAGTGCCTTGTTATGGCAGAGCATCAGAACGCGCCAGTCGGGCCAAAACCTGGAGACATATTTGGCGCGATGAACCAGTACCAAGGTCTTGCCGCTCCCGGCTACTCCCCGGATCAGCCGGTATCCCCATCCCAGGTGCTCGGCAACCCGCTCCTGTTCTCGGTCCAGCGCCCTGAGGACCTCGCCAGGCGGAAGCGCTCGTGGACGGAAGGCCAACCTACCTTGCACCCCCGGGCCGGTCGATGACGATCTCCGGGTTGACCAGTGCTCGAACCTTCTGGACCTCGGGCGCCTCCAGAACCCGGTCATCACCACCCAGTACGCGCCGAAAGGCCTCCCGTAACTTTGCCGGCTCGAAGTCCTCCTCTACGAAGATCGTTCGATCGGATTTCTTCCACCCGCGCCAGCGTGCCTCGGTCGCCGAGACGTCCGGTATGGCCAACGCACAGGCCACACCCAAGTTCTCCAACTCGGCGGCCGGAGCTTTCTCTCCTAACTCGGACATCCGCCGCCGGACCGTCTCGCGGACGCCCTCTGCCTTCGGTGGCTTCTTCCACTTACTCTTGGATTTGTAGGGCAATCGTCGGGGCACATCCAGCAGCAACACTCCGCAGCTGGGATCGAGCACGAGCAAATACGGATCGTCGGTACTATCGCGCTCCAGCCAGACGATCACTTCGTCGGGCAGCGCGTCCCGCAGCACGCGCCCTACCAGGTTCAAACGGTTCGGAACATCGTTTCGGCTAGGAATGTTCTCGGGTAGTAAGAAGGCCACTCACCCCATTCTACCCAGTTCCTCCCTTCCCTCATCGGTCACGACCAGGGTCTCGTAGGACGTACTGTTGAACTCCCTGCGCTGCCGGGAGATGAGTCCTTCGGCTACCAGCTTCTCGAGGCTCTCCCTCGCTCTCTCGGTGCCCAGCATCTCCAATCGGCCATAGCACGGGTGGCTCCTCACCTCCGCATGCAGCGGGTACTTACCGCCGCCATCGCCAAGCAAGGCACGGATCAGCTTGTTCTCCGAGAGGTGTCTATGGCTGGTGTCCGAAATCAGGCGGAGCGTGATCCGTCGGGCCGGGATAGCGTCAACCAAGGCATCATGGGTCAGCTCGCTTCCCCTCCAGGGTCTCGGCAGGTCTTTACATCTGTCACAGCCATCACACGGTCCGGTAGGCACCGGCGCTCCCAGGTATTCGAGCATCAACCGGCGGCGACAGATGGCTCGGTCGCTTCGGAAGCGCTTGGCCTGCTCGGATCGTTCCCGGGCAGCCTCCACCTGTTGCTCCATGGCGGTCTCGATCGCTGCCCAGTCTGGTTCGGCATGGGACGAGTGCTCGACCGACAGGGCATACTCGAAGGCGGCAAATCCGATGATCCCTCGCCGGTTCAGCTCCAGCAGGTCGGCCCCGATCTTGGTTATGGAGCGTCCCAGATGGTCCGCCCACCTCTCGGCTTCATAGAAGTCGTTTCCCGGCGCTTCTGCTGCACTTAAGAGGCCCAACGCTCGTCCGGCTAGGCCGGCGTCGTCGGACTGAAGGGCCTCTACATTCGCTCGGGTATCGCTGACCACCGTAATACGACCCTTCCATACTGTATCCTCCCCTCGCTGGACTACCCCGACCTGCTCGAGGTAATGCATTGCCAGGGATGTGTCAAAGCGTCCGGCGTTAGCCCACGTTGCGTCCGATGACCGATCGATTGGAAAGTATCGGGTTCCAGTGGTTATTGCCCTCCACAGCTCCCGGACCGTGGTGAGGTCCGGCGTGCAGTTATCGACAAAGAACTTGTGAATCCGGCAGTCTCGCGGGGTGACCAGCAGCACTGCCGTACCTGTATCTGGGCCTATCCCAACCGTCGCTCCTCTGGCTACCCGGCCAGTCTCCTGGACATACTCCTCGATCGAGGCCGGCATCTCGAGGTGGACGATCAGCGCTATGTCGGGCTTGTCTATCCCCATTCCGAATGCCTTGGTAGCAACCACCACATCGATCTCCCCATGGCGGAAGGCATCTTCTACATGCAGCCGCTCCTCCGTGGGAAGGCCTCCGTGATACGGCCTGACTGTCAAGCCGCACGTACGGATAAGACCAGTGAGACGGACTGTATCTTTACGGGTGGGAACGTAGACCAGGGCGCTCTGGCCCCGGAATGCCTCGAGAATCTGGACTACCCGGGCGTTGCGATCCTTCTTGTTCTTGCAGCCTTCGACGTAGTAATGGATCTCGGGCCGGTCGGGTGTACCGGTGATCGGCTGGCCCGAGATCTGCAGGGCGAGCAGGTGTTCCACCTCCTGCCTTACCTGCTCTGTGGCAGTGGCGGTCACCGCCAGCACCGGCCTGCTGCTGTCTCCAAGGGCTCGGCGCAAGGCCGCCGGGATGGCCGAATATTCGGGCCGGAACGAATGACCCCACTGGGAGATGCAATTCGCCTCATCCACCGCCACCCTGGCAATCTCGATGTCCCTCAGCCAACCGGTGAACATCGGGTTCCAGAGGCGTTCGGGACTTACATACAGGAGTTTGTATCGGCCTCGGTGGGCGCTCCTGAGGATCTCCTGCTGCTCGCTCTGGGCGATCCCGCTATGGATAGCGGCTACCTGGCTGATTCCACGCGCCTTGAGATTCTCGACCTGGTCGTTCATGAGGGCGATTAGCGGAGAGACCACCAGGGTCACCCCCGGGGAGATGAGCGCAGGTAGCTGAAAGGTCAGCGACTTGCCCGATCCGGTGGGCAACACGGCCACAGTATCCCGGCCACCCATGAAGCTCACCATGGTCTCGAGCTGGCCCGGCCGCCACCCCTCGAATCCCAACCACTCCCGGCACTGCTCGAGAGCTGCCCGAACTCGATCCGGATCTGCCAAGTCATGCTCGGCTAGATGTACACCCGCACTGGACAAGAAACTGAGCCAGGGATCGGCCTCGGGAATGGAGCCGATCCGGCGTCGCAGGGTTGCATCGAGGTCGATGCTCAGCTGGGAGGCAATGAGGTCGTACGCCTCGATAGCCGTGTCCGCATCCGCTGATCTCGGTGGTCCGATCAGACTGTTTCGCATCCGGTCGCGATAGGGAGTGGGCCGGCGCAGACGACTGTCCAGCACCACAGTGACCCCGACGTCCTCGTTAGTCCTGATCAACCGACCTACCCCCTGGACGAACCGAAGCGTGGCGCGAGGCACCAGGTCGTCAGCGAAGGGATCTCGCCCTCGCTCCTCCAGCAGGGACATGCGCATACTGACTACCGGGTCGCCAGGAGAATCGAAGGGGATCTTCTCAATAATCAGCAAGCTCAGAGCCTCGCCGGGTATGTCAACTCCTTCCCAGAAGGAACGGAGCGCCACCAGCGAGGTGTTGGTCTCCGCGTTCATACGCTCCACCAGGGCGGCCGCGGAGTCATCCTCCTGTGCCAGCAATATCAGACCCTGATCCTCTAGGTAGGGGCGGGCGTGGTCGCGCACCTGCACCAAGCGGGACCGGGCCGTCATGAGGGCCATCCCTCGACCGCCGGTAAGGATGAACAGGCGGGGAATCTCGGCGGCTTCGGCCTTGGTGAACTCATCGATCAATCCACCTCGCGGAGCCGGTAGGTAGTCGGTGTATATGATGAGATGGTGATCGCGCAGGCGGTCGAATGGGCTGGGGAGCCTGGCGGTGGTCTCGGCATACTCGATGCCCAGAGTACGGATCAGGAAACCGAAGTCCCCACACACGCTGAGCGTGGCGGACGTGAGCACCACGGTGTCCAGCGATTGCCAGATCTCGCTCAACTGCTGTGACACAGAAGCCGGCACTCGGCGGAGCTTCCATGACCAGTCACCGTCCTCCATCCGTAGGTCGCAGATGTTGATCGAGACCTCGGACTCCTCTGCCCACACGGTCTGGTCAATGAGGCGGGCAGCCCTTCGAGCCTCCCGGCCCAAGCGCCTGAGCTCGTCCTCCAGGTTCTGCCGCCGGTAGCGACCATGTAGCTCGGCAGGGACGTGGATCTGGTTGAAGGTGTCAGCCTGCTGCTCGAGGGCCGTCCGCAGGGCTATGGCCCGCTCGATCACCGGCCGGTAGGCAGAACGCACCGGGTCGATACCTGGTCTGATGTGATACGAGATCTCGTACTGCTCGACCTCGGCCCGCTGCGCGCCGGTCTGCACCCGTACGTACTCCGTCATCACCTTACCGAAACGCACCATCTCGGCAGCCACGTTGGTCGTGGCACCGGATAGGTCGTCCAGAGCGGACCGGATCCTCGATCTGGTCCCTTGGTCGAGCGCCTGCCAACGGATGGCCCGCTTGAGCCGCTGGATCGTGCCCCAGCCGGAGGGATGATCGATCGCCTTGCACATCTGGTCGAGATCACGCCTGCTGATCTCCTTCGAGAGCGCAGCGGTGGCGGCCTCTTCCAGCTGGTGGGCCTCGTCGAGGACGGCGTGCTGGGCGTACATCCGCCACTTCCCGGAAGAGACCAGCAGGGAGTGGTTGAGGATGGCTATGTGCGCGTTCTTTAGCCCGTCGACTGCCCGCCGATAGAAGTCACGCTGGTCGAGAGGCGTGAAGGCCGGTCCCCTGAAGTCTTCTACCCGGAGCTTCCATTGCAGCAGCGCCAGAGCGGGCAAACGGCGGTTGATAGCGCTCGTTCGTAGGTCTCCCCAGTCCCCGGTGGGAGTCTCGGCCACCCAGCCGCAGATGATCGCCAGCGCCAGGGCGGTGGATGGGTCTGGTGGTTTCTCATCGAGCTCGGCTTCCAACGAGTCGAGGCGGAGGTAGTTGTGGCGGCCTTTGAGGATCGTCCAGTTGAACTGTCCGATCTCCTGCCCCAGTTCCTCCAGAGTGGCCAGGATCTGGTTCTGGAGTACCCGGGTGAAGGTGGATATCACCACTGTCCGGCCTGACGATCGGGCGTACTCAATGGCAGGAACCAGATAGGCCAGGGTCTTGCCGGTGCCGGTGGGCGCTTCGATCAGGTGCCTCCCACCCCCAGAAAGTGCCTTCGAGATGGTGAGTGCCATGTCCGCCTGGGGCGGTCTCGGTTCCCGATCGACCATCAGTGCGCCACCCGACTGGAAGGCTCGCTGTAGGGCCCCGATGTCGAACTTTCCGGTGGGCGGCGCCCGCGTAATAGTCCGCGGCAGCGGGACTACCTCTGCCAGATCGGGAGGCTCACCGGGCTCAGCAGTACTGAACCGAGCCCATGGGTGCTTACCCCTGGCCAGGATCCAGCGTTGGAGCCGGCGGGCTGGCTCGTCCTGGCTGAGCACTTCGAGCAGCTTCATCATGATCCGATGCGTGAGGAGAGCATCGTTCAGCGCTCGGTGGAGGGTGCCATGCTCCAGTCTGAACCAGTCGGCCAGTTGCTCCAGACGGCGCCCCTTGGGAGGGGTAGTTCCGTCAACGTTGCGGATCATGCCGTCTCCGGCGCGAGGCAGAACTATGTGGGCCAGCTCGAGAGTGTCGAGCCTGGTCTGCGACCGGATCTCCAAGCCTACTCGCCGGGCCGCCTCGTCAAGCTTGGGGAAGTCGAACCCGAACCCGTTGTGGGCTACCAGTGGCAAGCCGTCGGAGAATGCCAAGAACCGTGCCAGGACATCTGCCAGCCCGGGAGCGCCGACCAAATCACCATCCGACAACCCGGTGAGATCGGTGGTCTGTCCCTCCAAGGGCAGTTTCCGTCTCACCAGACTGTCGAAGGTGTCGAGCACTTCATCACCGGAGCACAGCACCGCGCCGATCTCGATGATCTCGCCTCTAATGCCGTCAGTTTCCAAGTCGAAGACCACGAAACGATCCGCCACACCCTGCTCACCCAGCACGGTCTGATTCCGCTGACCGTGCTGGGCGCGGAGATCGACCAGACCCTCCTGATAACCGGATGCGATCATATGACATGTCCCCGAAGCAGTCGTACGGTCTTCTGGTAGTTCCTCAACCGGCTACGAAAGCCCTTGGTGATCGGCAGATCGGCGTTGATCGACTGCCAGGCGGTCCGTATCCTCTCGAGGGTCTTCAGCACGGTAGAACGAACCCGTGCTGAGTCCACTCCCGTACCTCTAGCGAGACGTTCCATGGTCGCCAGATCTACTCGTTCGGCCCTGCGAGACCGGCCCAGCTTGAGGGCCATACCCCGATCCAGATCCTCGTATTGAATGGTGGACACCAGATCGTATGCCGGAGAGAGACGCGGCCGGATCCGATCCGGGTAGATGATCGTCCAGTTCTTGAGGTGAGCATCCTCGTTGCCGATCGCAATGCAGAAGGTCAACCGCCGCACGTACTCCAGGAAGTCATCCTCCCCGCAGAGGGTATCGATAATCCGGCCGAGGCGTTCGAAGCTCGCTGCCTGGTACTTAGACCAGCCATCGGGCCAGTTGTTAAGCACCTAGTTCAGGTCTTCCATATGCATTCGTCTGTCCGTATCCGATGCTGGAGGAGCACGGTCGAACCGCTGGACTACATATACCTTTATGCCTATCAAGAGCCGGAACCCAGACGGCAATGGACCGAGATTGTCAGATGATACAACCTCGCATTCGGGGATCTCTATACCAGCTCGCTTGGCCCAGGTCATCATCGCGAACTCTTTCTCGGTCACGCCGTCGAACTCCCTAGGTGGTAGTTTCACCAGATGGTCACTCAAATCACCCACTCCGGGAAGCACAAGGGTCTGTCCCGACCAGATCATCGACAACTTCAACTGCACACCCGCCAGCGAGAAGCGAATCATGGGATCACTGTCGTTATCAAGCCTGGACTCGCGAGTATGGAAGTGTGGGGATTCGGGAATTACCTCCACAGCGCCAGGAAGGTCGGATCCCACAGGCATGAGTAGCCGGAACTCGTTAGCCGAGCTTGTCCCATGCTCCGCTGCGATGAGGTCTCGCAGCTTGCTTTCGGGGAGCAGGTTGGAGAACCATTGGGGCATGCGCATCGCCTGTCTCCACTGGTGATGAGGGCGCTCTTCAAAGACCTGTCCCAAGACCGGCCGTCGGTGGGTTTGTCGGTACTCCTCGGTCAGCTCAAAGCGATGAGTGCCCTTGGCGGACTCCAGGTGACCCACCGGTTGTCCGTAAAGGAGAACCGAGGCGACATCGACTCGGGTGTCCGCCATTTGTTAGAACACACCTATCACAAACGGACCAACTAGATCGAAGGCAATGATGATCGGGTCACGCGCTCCCATCCAGCACGGGCGTGTGCGAAGCCATCCACATCGTCTCCCATGCCTCGCACCGGCGCTCCTCGATGAGCTCGGTCTCGGGCGATATCCTCACGGGAATGGGGTATCCTGCTGGTGCCGCTCGCCACGAATCTGAGCAGGTCGTGGATCTCGTAGCTTCTCGACTCGGGCCGCTCTCGCACGCCGGCATCGGGCCAGCCTATCAATGGATGGTGGTGAATCGGGAGGCGTGGTCGCCCCGCTCGGCTGGGCTCGCAACGGGTTGCCGGACGGGGCAGGGTTGGGCAAAATCTGGCTAGCTGACCGGGGGTGAGATCCATGAGTCCGGGCGACCGTCCAACAGTTGTGATAGCCGAGGTACTGGCATCGACTTGCGCCGAGCATCTGCGGCGAACCTGTGAGGTCGTCGAGGCTGCCGGGGAGAGCCGAGCCCGCCTGATGGAACTGCTGGCGAACGCCGAAGCGCTTGTCGTCCGCAGCGGTACCCGGGTGGATGGGGATCTCATGGATGCAGCACCCCGCCTACGAGTGGTCGGCCGGGCCGGCGTGGGGGTCGACAACATCGACCTGGAGGCGGCCACCCGGCGGGGCGTGCTGGTGGTGAACGCGCCCTTCGCCAACAGTGTCTCGGCCGCCGAGCATGCTTTCGGGCTGCTCCTTTCCCAGGCACGCAACATCGCTCGGGCTGATGCTTCGATGCGGTCGGGACGCTGGGATCGGGCTGCCTTTCGGGGCGTCGAGCTCGATGGCAAGACCCTAGGACTGGTGGGTCTGGGCCGGATCGGCCGGCTGGTTACCGACCGAGCGCTCGCGTTCGGGATGCGCGTGGTCGCCTGTGACCCTTATGTCACGGCCGACCAGGCTCGCGAAGCTGGAGCCGAACTCATGGACCTCGACTTATTGCTGGCCACCTCGGACTTCGTGTCTCTCCATCTGCCGCGCACTCCGGAGACCGAGAACCTGCTGGACAGGGAAGCCTTCGCCAAGGCCAAACCGGGGATCAGGATCGTCAACGCCTCCCGGGGCGGGATCATCGATGAGGAAGCCCTGGCCGAAGCCATCCGGGATGGACAGGTGGCTGGGGCAGCCCTGGACGTGTTCTCCGAGGAGCCTCTCCAGGGAGGTCCCCTCATCGAGCTGCCCGAGGTGGTTCTGACCCCTCACCTGGGAGCCTCGACCGTGGAGGCACAGCACAAGGCCGGGCTCCATGTCGCGCAGTCGGTAGTGGGCGGGCTGGCCGGAGAGCCGGTGATGGCCGCGGTAAACCGGATCTAACCTGGCGGGTTAGGTTCTGCATAACTCTGCAGTGGCCTGTATGATCATGCGCGTATGACGCTAAACACCGCCATATTTGGTGCCTCCGGATATGCCGGAGGCGAACTGGTACGCCTCGTCGATGAGCACCCATCGCTGGTTGCTTCATACCTGGGCGCCCACACCCGAGCCGGTGCTGCCCTCGGCGAAGCCCATCCCCATCTTTGGAGCGGGGATCGCGTGCTGGAAGCGATCGATCCCGACCGGTTGCCCCAGGTCGAGGTGGCCTTCCTGGCGCTCCCGCACGGTGCCTCCTGGGAGATCGGCCACCGGCTCGCCGAAGCCGGGACGGCCGTGTTCGATCTGGGCAGCGACTATCGGATGGACAATCCGGAGCGGTACGAGGCAGCCTACGACAGTCCCCATCCTCTCCCCGATCAGATGGACACCTGGGTATACGGCCTACCGGAGCTGTTCGGCGACGCCCTACCCGGTGCCTCCCGGGTGGCCGTTCCGGGCTGCTACCCCACCTCGGCATTGCTCGGCCTAGCACCATTGCTGGCCGCCGGCGCAATCGACGGTCCGATCGTGGTGGACTCCATGTCGGGCGTTACCGGAGCGGGGCGCGGGCTGAAGCCGCACCTGATGTTCGGCGCAGTGGCCGAGAGCGTCAACGCCTATGGGATCGCCACCCATCGCCATCGACCCGAGATCGAGATGGGATTGGAAGCCGCCACGGGCAACGCGGTGACTGTGCAGTTCACCCCCCATCTGGTACCCATCCAGCGGGGAATCCTCTCGACCTGTTCCGCCGACCTGGCCGGGGACACGCCGATCGCCGACCTGCTAATCAAGGCCTATGCAGCGGCGCAGTTCGTGGAGGTGATCCATCAGCCCCCCCAGACCCGCTGGGTAGTCGGTTCCAATCGGGTATTTATCCATGCGGTCGAGGACGATCACAGCGGGCGAGCCATCGTCACGGTGGCCATCGACAACCTCATCAAAGGCGCGGCCGGCCAGGCCATCCAGTGTGCCAACCTGGCCCTCGGGTTTCCCGAGACGGCCGGACTGGCCGCCGCCGGATGGTTGCCATGACCGCGTCCCACCGGAAGGACCAGCGTCGATGACCACCGGCCACACCGCCCCCACCGTACGTCGCTCTCGTATAGCCACCACCATGGCCAAGGCGCGGGTACTCACCGAAGCCATGCCCTACATCCGCCAGTTCGCCGGGTCTGTGGTGGTGGTGAAGTACGGGGGCTCCGCCATGGTGGACGAGGCGCTGAGGACCAGTTTCGCCGGCGACATCACCCTGCTGGGACTGGTTGGGCTACGTCCGATCGTGGTCCACGGCGGCGGTCCCCACATCACTAGGGCCATGGCTCGGGAAGGTGTGGAGGCGCAATGGGTCGACGGGCTGCGCGTAACGGATCGGGCCACCCTTCGGGTAGCGCAAAGGACGCTGGCCGGTGAAATCAATCCCGACATAGTGCGCCTGCTCTCGTCCCACGGGACCGGAGCGGTAGGACTCACGGGTATCGATGGTGGCCTGCTGACCTCCCGGCAGAAGTCACCCGAGCTGGGATACGTGGGCGAGATCGTGCGCGTGGATCGGGACCTCATCGGCGGCCTGCTCGACCGGGGTGTGGTTCCGGTAGTCGCGCCCCTCGCCCTGAGCCAGGATGGCGAGGTACACAACCTGAATGCCGACTCGGTAGCCGCCGCCCTGGCCGGTGAGCTCGGAGCTAGAAAGCTCATATACCTGACCGACGTGGAAGGTCTGTTCCGGGATCTGAACGATCAGGACAGCCTCATCGATAGCATGGACACCAGCGAACTGAGGAGCCTCTTAGCAACGGGAAGCGTCTCGGCGGGAATGGTTCCCAAGCTCCGGTCATGTATAGAAGCTCTGGACAGGGGCGTGCCCCAGGCTCACATACTCGACGGGCGTATCCAGCATGCTGTGCTACTCGAGGTGTTCACGCCTGAAGGAATAGGAACCATGATCACACCCGGAGGAGCAGGATGATCGAGTCGACCACTATCGCCCAGCGGGAGGCTAATGCCATCCTGCAGACCTACGGAAGAGCCCCGGTCACCTTCGTGCGCGGTGAGGGCTGCCGACTATACGACGACCAGGGCAAAGCCTATCTGGACTGCCTGGCCGGTATAGCGGTGGCCTCGGTGGGCCATGCCAATACCGCGGTAGCTGCCGCGGTGGCCTGCCAGATGACCAAGCTGGTGCATGTCTCCAACCTCTATTACACGGTGCCCCAAGTGAGTCTGGCAGAACGGCTCAAGAAGCTGTCCGGGTTGGACCGGGTGTTCTTCGCCAATGATGGGGCCACTGCCAATGAGGCCGCTATCAAACTGGCCCGCCGCTGGGGACAGAAGCGTCGCGGGCCGGACTGTTACGAAGTCATCTCGCTGGCCGACTCCTTCCACGGCCGGACCCTGGCCGCCCTGGCTGCCACCGGCCAGCCTCACAAACAATCCGTATTCGCTCCCCTGCCATCCGGGTTCCCCCAAGTGCCCGCCGGCGACATCGACGCCATGATCGCCGCCATCAGCCCGAGGACGGCCGGCGTGCTGGTCGAGACCACCCAGGGTGAGGGTGGGGTGGTCCCCCTGAGCCGTCAATACCTGCAGGACCTTCGGTCGCTTTGCAATGAGCTGGATGTGTTACTGATCTTCGACGATGTTCAGGCAGGGATCGGCCGGACCGGCTCGTGGTTCTCCTGGCAGCAGCTGGGAGTCGAACCCGACATCGCCACCCTCGCCAAAGCACTGGCCAACGGACTACCCATAGGCGCCTGCCTGTCGACCGAGCGAGCGGCCGCCTTCGACTATGGCGACCATGCCACCACCTTCGGAGGCGGGCCGGTGATAACCACCGCCGCCCTGGCCGTCCTCGACGAGATCGAGAACCGCGACCTGCTGGCCAACTGCCGAGAACGGGGCGCACAGTTCACGGCCCTGCTGAGGGAGGTGAAGGAAGTAGCCGACGTGCGGGGACGCGGACTCCTGATCGGTGCGATGCTGGAGGATGATCGAGCGGCTGAGGTAACCCGGAAGGCCTTGACCAACGGACTGCTGGTCAACAACGTAACGGCCGACACGGTCCGGTTTGCTCCGCCGCTGACCATCAGCTCCGACGAGGTCGAAGAGGCGGTGGCGAAGTTCGTAGCTTCCCTCGGGTAGCTCTGCTCAACAACCGGAATTCCGTAAGGAAGGGGATTGTGATGCCTGATCTCGAAGGATCCGAAGCTCGGGTTGCATACGGTGAGGTGGCCTCTCCGATCGGAAGTCTGACCGTCCTGGTCTCTCGGCGCGGGGTGCTGGCCATCTCGTTCGGCAACGGTGACCTGAATCGAATCCTCGAGTCGGTAGCTTCCAAGGTCTCACCCTCACCGGAAGTCCACCACTCGCCGGCCGCGATCGGCGAAGCCCGTTCCTGGTTGGAAGCCTACTTCTCGGGGCAGTTGTTGCCCGAGCCCGCCCTCGATCGATCCCTGATCACTCCCTTCCAGGGTCGGGTGCTGCGAGCTACCGCCACCATCCCTCCGGGAGAGGTCCGGACGTACGGGGAGGTGGCCACCATGGTGGGTAACCCCAAGGCGGCTCGGGCTACGGGGCGGGCACTGGGTGCCAACCCCATTTCGATCGTGTTGCCCTGCCACCGGGTGGTGGCGGCCAGCGGGCGTCTGCACGGCTATGGGGGCGGTCTCGATCGCAAGCGCTTTCTCCTGGAACACGAGCGATCCATCATGGGCGGATAAGGTCGAGCCCCCCATCGGTCGGGATTACCGGCACAACAGGCAGGCGCGCCTCGCGGTCAGTAGGTCCTGGAAGAGGTCCCACCCGAGCCACGGATAGAGTTCTGGGGACCGCATGACCGACCTTCCTGGCGGTGACGGGAACCCAGGAAGCCCCCGGGTACGCTGCCCTGATGAGGCGACCCACCGTCATCATGAAAGCCGCCATGACCCTCGACGGGCAGCTGGCCGCCGCCGATGGCACATCGCAGTGGATCAGCTCGCCGGAAGCTCGCCAGGACGCCCACCGGCTCAGAGCCAAGGTGGATGCCGTGATGGTGGGAGCCGGCACGTTGCGATCCGACGACCCCCGGCTGACCGTCCGGCTGGAGAGGATCGGCGGCCAGGATTGGACCCAGCCGGCGCCGGTGGTAGTGGCCGGAAGCCAACCACTACCGGTGGACGCACAACTGTTCCAGCGGGACCCTATCGTGCTGGCTCCCGCGCCGCTCGATGCACCGGGGCAGGTGATCGTGGTTCCGGATCGATCAGGAAAGTGGGTGGATCTCCGGGCCGGCCTGGCTCGCCTCAATGGACTCGGAATCGATCAGCTGATGGTCGAGGGGGGCAGCCGCCTGCTCGGCTCTCTGCTCCGGGCCGGCCTGATCGACCGGGCGGTCATCTATTACGGCCCTCTCCTGGCCGGCGGAACCGGCGCTCCCCTCTTCCGGGCAACCTGGCGAACACTGGCGGACGCTTCCCGGGTTCGCATCCGCTCGACACGCCGGTTGGGCGAGTCGATCAGGCTCGACCTCAAACTGATCCTCTGAAGGGCTACAGTTTCATCTGGACTCGGATGATTCCTCGCTGTCAGAGGTGACATCCGGGGCGTCATCAAGGGCTCTCCGGAGGGATGGATGAAATACGAATGGTGGCACGAAGCTGTGATCTACCAGATCTATCCGCGCAGCTTCATGGACTCCAATGGGGACGGGATAGGAGATCTTGCCGGGATCACTTCGAAGCTCGATTACCTGGCCGGCACCCTCGGTGTGGATGCCGTCTGGATCTCACCCTTCTACAAGTCTCCGATGGCTGACTTCGGATATGACGTGGCCGATTACACGGATGTGGACCCCATGTTCGGCACCCTGGACGACTTCGATGCCCTGGTAGCCCGGGCACACCGTCTCGGCATGAAGGTGATAGTCGACTGGGTACCCAATCACTCCTCCGATCAGCATCCCTGGTTCATCGAGTCCCGATCCTCCCGCCACAACCCCAAGCGCGACTGGTACGTGTGGAAAGACCCCGCCGCGGACGGGTCACCGCCCAACAACTGGGTCTCGGTCTTCAGCGGACCCGCCTGGACGTACGACGACCGTACCGACCAGTACTACCTGCATAGTTTCCTGGCCGAACAGCCCGATCTGAACTGGCGAAACCAAGAAGCCAAGGAGGCGATGCTCGAAACGCTCAGGTTCTGGCTCAGGCGCGGGGTGGACGGATTCCGCCTCGACGCCTGCCATTTCGCCATGAAGGATCCCGAGTATCGATCCAACCCGGTGCTCGAGCGCCCGGAACACGGATACAAGAACCTGGGCGACTACGACCGGCTAGTGCATGTCCACGACCGGGGCCATCCGGACATCCATGGACTCTTCCAGGAGGTCAGAGCCGTATTGGACGAGTTCTCGGGGGAACGGTCCCGTTTCTCCATCGGCGAGATCCATCTGGAAGGCACCGAGTGGGCCGCCTATTACGGTGATGGTAACGAGCTCCATATGCCCTATTGCTTCGGGTTGCTGTACGGAGATTGGATCGCCTCTTGGGCCCGCCAGGTGGTCGAGTCCCAGGAAGAGGTACTACCACCGGGCGCTTGGCCCAACTACGTGCTGGGCAACCACGATGAGGTACGGATCGCCACCCGTTACGGGGAGCGCCGGACCCGGATGGCCACCCTGATGCTTCTCACCCTGCGGGGCACTCCCACCCTCTACTACGGCGACGAGCTGGGCATGCTCCAGGCCGACATTCCCCCCGAGCAACAGCAGGACCCGTGGGGACGCCGCCAGCCCGGGCTGGGTCGGGACGGTTGCCGGACCCCGATGCAGTGGACGACGGACGAGCACAACGGCTTCACTAGCGCCACTCCCTGGCTAGCTTCCCTGGACCCGAGTGGTACCCGGAATGTGGCCGCCCAGCTCGAGGATCCCAACTCGATGCTAAACCTGACCCGCCGCCTGCTAGCGGTGCGGAAGGGATCGCGGGCGCTCCGCCTCGGTGACTTCCAGGCAATCGACGGCCTGCCCGACACAGTGTTCGCCTACCGGCGCCGGAGCGGCGACGAGGAGGTTTCCATCTATCTCAACTTCGGAGACCATCCGGTAGCGGTGCCGGCCGGTGGGGAAGTCCTCGTGGCGACTAGCCGGGATCTGGCCCTCTCTGCCAGCGGTGAGCTGACCCTGGGCGGCTTGGAGGGAGCAGTTCTCTCGCCGTGACAACCTTCCCGGACGGGTTCCTCTGGGGAGTAGCGACCTCGTCCTACCAGATCGAGGGAGCGGTCACCGACGATGGCCGGTCCGAGAGCGTCTGGGATCGTTTCTGCCGCCTGCCCGGTCGAGTTAGGGCCGGCGACACCGGGGACGTGGCCTGCGATCACTACCACCGCTGGCTCGAGGACATCCGGCTGATGGAGTGGCTCGGGCTGTCCGCCTACCGGTTCTCGGTGGCCTGGCCGAGGATCGTGCCGGATGCCGGCGGATCCATCAATCAGGCAGGCCTGGACTTTTACGATCGTCTGGTGGACGCCCTGCTCGAGGCCGGGATCGAGCCGTTCGTCACCCTCTACCACTGGGACCATCCCCAGTGGCTGGAGGAGGCGGGTGGATGGAGGGTGCGGGATGCTGCCCATGCCTTTGCGGACTATGCAGCGGCGGTCGAGCAGCGGATCGGGGACCGGGTCCGCCACTGGATGACCCTCAACGAGCCGTGGGTGGTGGCACATCTGGGTCACCGGACCGGCCAGCATGCTCCCGGTCTGGTCGGATCCCGCACGGAGCTGGATGTCGCCCACCACCTGCTGCTGGGACACGGGCTAGCCACCCAGGCCCTCCGAGCCGGGCACCGGAGCGCCGAGGTGGGTATCGCCCTCAATCTGGAACCGCGCACTCCTCGCTCCGATCACCCACTGGACCGCGAAGCTGCCGCGCTCGAAGAGGGCCTCATGAACCGCTGGTTCCTCGAACCGCTGTTTCGCCGCCGTTATCCGGAGGATGTGATGAACCTGGCACGCTGGCCGGGATCGGTGATCTCCGAAGGTGACCTGGATACCATCGGCCAACCGATCGATGCAATCGGGCTCAACTACTACCGGACCGAAGTGGTCGGCCACCCGGGATTGCGGGACTGCGATCGCCCACCCCCGATCCGCCAACCTCCGGCCGAGGTGACCGGGATGGGCTGGCCGGTGACCCCTAGCGGGCTCGGGCGGATGCTCCGGATGGTGGACGGGCACGGGGTGGAGAACCTCTACGTGACCGAGAACGGGGCGGCCTATCCCGATCGGTCCAGCAAGGATGGGCGGATCGAGGACACGGATCGCCGGTCGTATCTGGAGCGCCACCTGCTGGAAGCCGCCGACACCATTGCCAATGGCATCCCCCTGAAGGGGTACTTCGCCTGGACACTGCTGGACAACTTCGAGTGGAGCCACGGTTACGCACGCCGCTTCGGCTTGATCCACGTGGATCGGGCAACCCAGGCTCGCACTCCCAAAGCCTCAGCCCATTGGTATCGGGAGGTGATCGCCTCTAAAGGGTTCTGACGCGTTTGTCCCGGCCCTTTGACGGCCGGGACAAACGCGATATCGGTCGGTGTAAGGGCCTGATCACTACATGTCAGGCAGCTCCAGAACCCATCCGGGATAGATCAGATCGGGGTTGGTCAGTTTCCAGCCGTCGGCTTGGACTACGCCCGCGTTGAGGTCATAGATCTCCTTCCAGCGGTGCCCGTCCCCGAGGTGGATCCTGGCGAGTTTCCACAGGTAGTCCCCAGGCTCGACGGTGACCGTCCGGGTTTCGAGAGCCACGATCCTGCCCTCGCCCCCGGCCGGGTAGTCCATGGCGGAGATCACTCCCCCCAGGTCCTCGGAAATGTATGTGGCCACGGCTTGCTGGTAGGTGACGCTGAGCTTGGCGAAGGTGATGTCCGCCAGCGGGTAGCAGTCCCCGCCGTTGGCCAGGAAGTCCGCGATGGCCAGCACCACCGGATCGCCTGGTACCACCATCCCATCCTCGACGATGACCGTCCCGTCGTCGAGCACCACATCTCGCACTCGCTCGCCGGGGTTGCCGACCAGGGAGCAGTCGCCATCCCTGGCGATCTCCCGGGCGGAGGCATCCGGGTCATGGGTGAGGGTGAATCCTGAAACCTGCGGGAACTGTCCGCCGGCTCCTGGGAGGCGGTCCAGCGCAACCTCCAGCAGTGCATGGAAGGTGTCGCGCGGTACCTCGCCCACCACCACGAAGTTCCGGAACGGAGCCATGTCCCAAGTGGTGCCGGTGGTGATATCACCCGACGGGATCACCGAGTCGTTACGGATACCTCCGCCATTCTGGATGGCCACATCGGGTACGGGGGTACCGTACTCCTCGGCGAGGTTGGTGGCGGCGGCGCGCTGGGCGTCGGCCATCAAGTTGCCCTGGTTGGTTTCCACCGTCCGGATCATCGACCGGCGGCCGTCGAGTTCCACCTCCGACGTGCCGATGACCTCGGCGTCGATGGCGCTGACCGCGGCAGTGAGCGGCTCGATGACGTTCGCCTGCACGTCAGGATCCGGTTCGATGTCGAAGCCGACCCCGATGGAGCGTCCTGTAGCTGAGGTGACAGTACCATCCGCATCGAAGGTGACATTGAGCTCGCCTATGCAGCGATACCCTCCCGGAGCGGTTATCACCGGTACCATGGCCCCGGACGAATCCTCCACCATTATCGGGTAGGGCGCTACCGCCATCTCGTCCGGCATACACGTGTCACCCTCGTTCTTCAGGAGGTCGTCCCCCCCTCCGGCGATCACGACGTCCACGCCGGTCAGGCTGGCGATGAGTTCGATCTCCTCCGCCACGGCCTGGAGATGGCTGACCAGGATGATCTTGTCGACTCCGTCAGCCGCCAGACTCTCCGCCTCCGCCTGGACCGCCGGTAGTACCGCGGACACCACTGCGTTGCGTGGGGTCGAGATGTTGGGCAGCATGGGCGTGACCGCACCGATGACCCCCACCCGGTCGCCACCGGTTTCGATCACCGTGCTGGCGCCGATCAGTCCCTGGTCGACCAGCGCCTGCAGGTTCGGCTCGGCAGAGAAGTCCAGGTTGGCCGACAGGAACGGAATACCTGGGGAGAAGCCACTGATGAACCGGGCGGCCACTTCCGGACCCATGTCGAAGTCATGGTTGCCGAGCGCCATGGCGTCATAGACACCGCTCAGGGCGATCGAGTCATAGAAGGGACCTTCCCGCCCCAGGGACACCCCGAACTCCTGTGAAGCCAGGAAGTTGTCCCCCGAAGTGAGGGTCACCACTCCGTCACCGGAGGCGCCGGCTTGGAGCTGTTTCATGAGGGCGATGAAGCGGGCTACCCCGGGATCTGAGCCTTCCTCGGGTAATAGCTTCGACTCGCCGTCGTTGTTGTGCAGGATGGTCAGCGTGAACTCACCGCCGGCATCCTGTGCACCGGCTGCTAGGGGCGCCGAGGCCAGCAGTCCGGCCACCAGTGCTAGGACGGCGAACACCGAGAAGGTTCGCCTGTGTCTTGTAGTCATTTTCCTCCCTTTCGACTTCGACCTTCAAAATGCTAGGTGGTCCCCAACATCGGGGCCTCCGAAAACGGTTCCGGAGAGAATCTATCGGAAGATCATCACCTGCTGCCAGACGAAGCACCAGTTTCCTTCCCGGGACGGAGCGTTGGACACGACAGCATCCCGTCCACCCAAGCCAAACCAGCCATGCCTGCTCGGGTCTTCAGGCGGAGTCCGGCGGCTCGTATAATCGACATTCCATGATCCCACCCTGGCGAGTACGAAAGCGTTGGTAGCCCGGTCAGCCGATCGAGGGCGGGTCGTGTTTGTCGATGACTTACCAATGAGCCAGCCGATCCGGTACGGAGTGATAGGTACCGGCATGATGGGTGTCGAACACATCGGCAACATCCGGGCGCTTCCTGGTGCAGCCGTTACCGCGGTGGCAGATCCTCATCCGCCTTCCCGCCGAGCAGCGGCCGATGCGCTGGAGGGCGAGACATTCGTGGCTTTCGAGGATCACCGGGAGCTGATCACCTCCGGGCAGTGCGACGCGGTAGTGGTAGCCACCCCCAACATGACCCACATAGATGTGCTGAGAGACTTGCTGGATACCGATCTTCACATCCTGGTGGAAAAGCCCCTCTGTACGCGGGTGGAGGACTGCCGGTGGGTGGTGGATGTCCAGCGGGATCGCCAACCGGTCCTGTGGGTCGGAATGGAGTACCGCTACATGCCCGCCACCGCCCGCCTGATCACCGAGGTTCGGGAGGGGACCGTCGGCAGATTGAGGATGCTGGCGATCCGGGAGCATCGCTTTCCTTTCCTGAAGAAGGTAGGCGACTGGAATCGCTTCAACGTCAACTCGGGCGGAACCCTGGTGGAAAAGTGCTGCCACCACTTCGATCTGATGAACCACATAGTTGGAGACATCCCGACCCGGATCTACGCCTCCGGCAGCCAGGCGGTGAACCACCTGGAAGAGCGTTACGGGGGGCGCCAACCCGACATTCTCGACAACGCCTAC
Organism: Acidimicrobiia bacterium; assembly: GCA_965200835.1. Taxonomy (GTDB): domain Bacteria; phylum Actinomycetota; class Acidimicrobiia; order Spongiisociales; family Spongiisociaceae; genus JAPPFW01. The sequence continues at coordinate 1,552,218 of OZ241390.1, read as the reverse complement.
GTGATAGTGGACTACCCGGATGGGGTGCGGGCCATGCTCGATCTGTGCATGTTCGCCGAAGGTGGTGAGAACCAGGAGGAGCTGGTAGCGGTCGGCGACCGGGGCAAGGTAGAGGCCCGCCTACCTTCCGGCCTGGTGTTCACCGGCCCGCGGGACGGACCGTGGTTCTCGCCACGGGTAGAGAGAGCAACCGATCGCCGGATCGTCTATTCAGGGGCCCACCACGGCGCCTCCTATCTGGAGCACCTGGGCTTCCTAGGGGCCATCCGAGAAGGGACCGATCCCCAGGTCAGCGCCCACGACGGCCTCCTGGCCGTGGCTATGGGAGTAGCCGCCCAGCGCTCCATCGAGGAAGCCCGCCCGGTAGATCTGATCGAGGTCATGGGGTGTCCCTGAGGTGGACCCGTAACTACAACCGGGTAAGTATGGATACATCCATCCGCATGATGACAAAGGAGTTGTCAGCGGTTATGAGAATACGCTTCGCAACTATCTCTGACTTTGCCCAGACGAGGGACGGACTGTTGCCGATCCGATGACCAAAGGCGTTGACCTTGCCTTGGTCTTGCGTGACCATCTCTATCGGTGAGGATGGCCAGCCCCATACGAGCTGAAGCAAGTTAGGGCCTTCCGCTTTCACAGGCCAGCTTTACAGCCGTACGGGGCTGCAGTAGGTGGACTCTTATCCCTTGACGGAGCCGGCCAGGATGCCAGTCACGAAGAACCGCTGGAGAGCGAAGAACACGATGATGGGTAGCAAGGTCGATAGAAAAGCACCGGCGGTCAGCAGATGTTCTGCCTGGCCGAACTCTCCGGACAGCGCCGCTATCCGGGCGGTGGCGGGGAAGTTCTGGCCTGCCCCACCGAGCATCGTTACTGCGATCAGATAATCGTTGTAGGTCCACAGGAACTGGAAGATCGCGAAGGCGGCCAGCACCGGAACCGACAGCGGTATGATCAACCGCCAGAAGATCTTGAAGTGGTCGGCTCCATCGATCACAGCCGACTCGAAGATGTCCTTGGGCAGCCCGCTGATGTAATTGTGCAGCAGGAAGATCGCGAAGGGCATGGCGAAACCGGTGTGGGTCAACCACACGGACACGTGCCTTCCCGCCAGGTCGAGGTCGGGGAAGAGGGTCAGGGTCTTCTCCAGCAGGGGAAGCGTCAGATGCCCTCCGCCGCTATACAGCTGGAGGAGGGGAATCAGGGACATCTGGGCCGGGATGGCCATCAGCGACACGGTGGCAATGAACATCCACTCGCGGCCCTTGAAGTCCACCCAGGCAAACGCGTAGGCAGCGAAGGCGGCCAGCGCGATCGGGATGACGGTGGCAGGCAGAGCGATAGCCAGAGAATTGAGCAGTGCCTGCCACAGGCCGCCCTGAGCGCCGGCGGTCAGTATGTCCACGTAGTTGTCGAAGGTCAGGTTCTCGGAGAAGTCCTCGAACAGAACGTGCCACCAGCCACTGGCCCGCTGGGAGTTTCTGGTACGGAACGAATTGACGAACAATCCCAAGCTGGGAATCGTCCACAGCACGACCAGCAGCCACAGCACCCAAGTCGGTATCGACCGGAGAAAGGCATAGGTCCGCTTCCCGAGACCCGGCCCGCCCGTAGGGCCGCTCAGGGTCACCATGAGGCTGCCCTCTGCATCCGGCGGATGTTGATGAAGAGGATGGGTAGCACGGCGATGAAGAGGATCACCGCCAGCGCAGAGCCCAGACCGAGGTTGAACTCGGTGAAGGCACGCTGCCACATCTCGTTGGCTATCACCTGTGTACCGAAGTTACCGTTGGTCATGACCTTGACGATATCGAACACCTTCATCACCAATACAATCAAGGTGGTGATGACCACCCCGATGGTGGGCGAGATCTGGGGAATGACGACCTGCCAGAAAGTCTGGGATTCGGAGGCACCGTCCACCCTGGCTGCCTCGATCAAATCAGCCCGTACGGCCTTGATGGCTGCCGAGAAGATGACCATGGTGAAACCGGTCTGGATCCAGATCAATACCAGCATCAGCCAGACGTTGTTGTATGGGGCCTTCTGAACGAACTGGACGGTCGAGGCGACCACATCCCCATTGTCCCGAACCTCGAAGCCCCCGATCCCGCGCCACAGTGCATAGGCGAACCAGATGACAGGTAGGGAACACACCGCCGCACCAACTCCGACTGCCTGCTCGTTCGCCCGCCAAGCCCGCTGGGCAAGCCAGATCAGCAACGCCGCCACCACCAGACATATCACCACGGCTAGGTAGAAACCGGGACCGCGGGACAGGCTGAGCTGGCCGATCCCCACCCAGAGTGTGTTGAGTACGCCGGTCTGGGGTTTGGACACATCCCTCGCCAGATACATGAAGCGCCATATGACACCGGCGCCGACGAACGAGATAGCCATCGGCATGAAGATGAGCGACTTGGCCAGCGACTCCCACCTAGCCCGGTCGGCTAGCACCGCAATGGCCAGCCCAGCCGAGGTGGACACCACCGTAACGGTGAAAACCCACCAGAGATTGTTGAACACGGTGCCGCGCAGGGCCGCGAAGACGGCGAAGGAGATCAGGAACACACCCAGGGCGGTAGCGCCGCCGGTTCCGGGCGAGAAACGTATGGCGTAGCCGCTGCGGCGTCCCATCAGGATCGAAACAACCAGGCCGAACAGGGCCACTACCGCCCCGACGATGAACAGGTTGCTCGAGAAGATACCCGCCCAACCTTCCACGTCGAAGATGTTGGGACTGGCGAAGACGTCCTGATAGTTGACGAACCCGACGTACTCCCGCCCTCCGGTGTCGTGGAAGGAGAGGAATAAGGTACGAAGGGTGGGGATGATCAACGTGACCCCGATGAAACCGAGCGCCGGGACCAGGAAGATGTAGGCCCGTGCGGAGGCCTCCAGACTACCCCTTCCCGCCCGGTCGGGAATGGGCTTCAGTCCCAGCAAGGCTCCGATCCCGACACCCACTCCGATGGCCGCAATCAGAGCGTCGGTCTTCGTCCCGGTGCCGAGGACCGGTAGCAACCACCCGCCAGCGGCAAATCCGATCGTGGCCCAGAAGAGGGCAGGGCGCAGCGGCGGAATCCGCCGACCTCTTGCGACCCACAGCAGGAGCCCGATCGCCCCGCCTATCAAGGTGGCAACAGCCAGAGCCGCATAGTCCAGGTCGGGCAATACGGGCCATAGCTCGAACGGCTCCGGCTTGCGCTCGAAGACCAGGATCACTCGCCGCATCCCGGATGCCGCCAATGCCCCAAGGCCCGCCCCGGTTCCGATCCCGATGCCCAGCCGGACCCATCTATGTTCCACCGTTCCTAAGAGGTAACCGGCTCCTCCACCCACCAGCGTGGCGATGATGGTGCGCAGGACGGGATCGTCGACCACTCGATTACCCCAGAGCAGCGCAAAGATCGTAAAGGCACCGCCCGCTCCGACCAAAGTGGTGAACAGTGCCCAACGATCGGATGACAGATCGAACAGCTGGTTGGCGGCGATGAATAGCAGCGTGCTGGCCACGATCGAGATGACCACCCCGCGAGCGGTGGTCTCCAGCTTCTCGATCGCGAACACCCCCCAGATCGACAGAACACCCAGTGCCAATCCGGCCACCCACGCCAGTGCCCGGCGAACGGTCGATGGGCTGCCCCTACGTATCCAGAGAGCAATGCCCACGCCGACTCCCGCGGCCATCAGGACGTTGATCACGACCCTGAACGCTTCTAGCACCTGCTCGCTCTCCTACCTGTCCGCTTCGTTATGGGGACATACCCTACAAAAGTGAGAGGGGTGGGACTCCCGACGGAGATCCCACCCCTCACTGTAACTTACGTGACTCTCAGATCACCGGATCAGGGCCAGGAGTTTTCGATGGCTTGGGTCGCCTCCTCGACCGTCTTGTCACCGTTCACCGCGCTGGTCGCTTCCGACCAGAAGGTGCCTGCGCCGACCGCGGCCGGCATCAGGTCGGATGCGTCGAAACGGACCACCTCAGCCGTAAAGAGAATATCCAGGAAGGACTGCTCCAGAGGCTGGTACAGGTTCAGGTCGGCGTTGAGGTTGGGCGACAGGAAGCCGCTCAATACCGCTCCACCACCCTTCGACAGGTTCTGGAACCTCTGCCGGTTGTTGGCGTACTCCGCCGTGGCGTAATATTCCATAACGGCCCACACCTCGGGGGCGTCACGGAAGGCAGCCACCAGAGTCCCAGCACCGAGAACGGGGCGATCTCCCATGACCGACGGGAAGTAGAACACGTCCACTCCGTCCGGCCCGAAGCCGGTCCCATCCGGGAAGAAGGCCGAGAAGAAAGAGGCCTGGCGGTGCATCATGCAATCACCTTCGACCAGCGGCCGTCCGTTGTCACCGAAGAAGGTCGAGGAGATAGTCCCGCCCTCTGCATAGACCGCGCCCGGCGTGTTCCAGAGCTCGAGAATCTCGTTCCAGATGCTGTTCATCTCGGGCGTGTTGAACGGGATGGTATGGGCCACCCACTCGTCATAGAACTCGGCCCCCTGGTAACGGAGGGTGAGATCCTCTACCCAGTCGGTGAATGTCCATCCGGTGGCACCGCCAGATTCGATCCCGACGCACCACGGAACATTACCGTCGTCGATCATCTGGTGGGTGAGCGCTTTCAGGTCATCCCAGGTGGTGGGGATCTCGTACCCGTTCTCGGCGAAGGCAGCGGGCCGGTACCACACCAGTGACTTGAGATCAGCCTTGGTCGGGATGGCGTATTGCACGCCGTCGACGTTGCCGAACGCATTCCAAGCTTCCCCGATGTTGGCGTTCATGGTCTCGAGAACATCATCGGGAATGGGCAGCAGCCAACCCTCGCGAGCGAAGTCGGCGATCTTACCCGGCTGCGGGAACACCGCAATGTCGGGCGGGTTACCGCCGGCCGCCTGAGCGTTGATCAGATCCGAGAAGCTCCGCTCCCCGGTGTACTGGACGGTCATGCCGTTCTGGGCTGCGAAGATATCGAGCGCCGCCTGGTGGGATCCCGCCTCTGCATCGGAACTCTCCGGTCCGAACACCGTAACCGTGGTTCCGGCCAGAGGATTCTCCGCCTCGACCTCTACCTCGACGATCTCGGTGACCGTCTCCGTAACGATCGAGGTGACCGTTTCGGTCTCGGTAATCGTCTCGGTCTCGGTAACGATGGACGTGACCACCACGGTCTCGGGTGGTCCAGCCTCTTCACCACCGCAGGCCGCAGCGACCAGCGCCAGGGCTGCCATGAGGGCAAAGATCCTGGTGAGCTTCGTTATCATGTTTCCTCCTTCGATTCTGCTCATGTCTCGGTGGACGGGTCGTTTACCCATGTCTCACGGAACTCGTATGATCTCGTCTGTCGAGCCTGCCATCCAGATCGGCTTGACCGACCTCCGGGTTAGGCCGTCGAACGGATAGTTTACGCAGGTGTGTTACCCAATGACATCTAGGTCTCGATCGGCAGCGCGCCTTTTCGGGATGAACCCAAGGAGAACGAAATGATGGAGAGCGCCCCGGGAGAGGCCTTCGATTACAAGGTAAGAGATCTGGGCTTGGCAGCGCGGGGGAGGCGCGAGATCGAACTGGCCGAACATGAGATGCCCGGCCTGATGGCGTTGCGGGAGAGGTACGGTCGCTCCAAACCCTTGTCGGGAGCGCGCATCTCGGGATCGCTGCATATGACCGTCCAGACAGCAGTGCTCATCGAAACATTGATCGACCTGGGCGCCGAGGTGCGCTGGGCGTCCTGCAACATCTTCTCCACCCAGGACGAGGCGGCGGCGGCCGTGGTAGTTGGGAGGCCCGAGACCGGCGGCACGCCCGAGGATCCGCGTGGGGTGCCGGTGTTCGCGTGGAAGGGCGAAACCCTGGACGAGTACTGGTGGTGCACCGACCGAATGCTCAGCTGGAGAGGGTTCGACGGTCCGACCCTGATCGTCGACGACGGCGGGGATGCCACCCTACTCGTGCACAAAGGCGCCGAGTACGGCAACCTTGGCGCGGTGCCTTCGTTCGACCCCAACAGCGAGCCCGAGGAGTGGGGAGTGATCCTCGACCTGCTCAGAGACCGGATAGCGGCGGACAGCGGGTTTTACCTGCGGATGGCCGACTCGGTCCGCGGAGTGAGCGAGGAAACCACCACCGGGGTCCACCGCCTCCACGAGATGCAGGATATGGGCCTGCTCCAGTTCCCCGCCATGAACGTGAACGACTCGGTGACCAAGTCCAAGTTCGACAACGTGTACGGCTGCCGGCACAGCCTGGTGGATGGGCTCAACCGAGCCACCGACGTGATGCTGGGCGGCAAGGTGGCCCTGGTGGCTGGCTACGGCGAGGTGGGGAAAGGTTGCGCGCAGGCCCTGAGAGGCCAGGGATGCCGGGTGGTGGTGGCCGAAATCGATCCGATCTGCGCACTGCAGGCGGCTATGGACGGCTTCGAGGTGAGTACGGTCGAAAACGTGGTGGAGTCAGCCGACATTTTCATCACTGCCACCGGCAATCGGGACGTGATAACCATCGAGCATATGGCGCGCATGAAGAACAAGGCCATCATCGGCAACATCGGCCACTTCGACAACGAGATCGACATGGCCGGCCTCAAAGCGGCCGAGGGTGTGGTGCGCCGGAACATCAAGCCGCAGTACGACGAGTTCGTCTTCCCTGATGGCCATGGGATCCTCGTCCTGGCCGAGGGTCGGCTCCTGAATCTGGGGTGCGCCACGGGACATCCCAGCTTCGTGATGTCTACATCCTTCACCAACCAGGTCCTGGCCCAGCTGGATCTACACGAGAACGCCGACGAGTACGAAAACGAGGTGATCCGCCTACCGAAGTACCTCGATGAGGAAGTGGCTCGTCTCCATCTCGACCATCTTGGGGCGGAGTTGACGGAGCTCACCAAGGATCAATCCGACTACATAGGAGTGCCGGTTGACGGACCCTACAAGCGCGAAGATTACAACTACTGAGCAGCCACTGAGGACCAGCGCACGGTAAGGCGGCCAGTCGAGGGCGGAGCCACCAGAACGCGAAAGATTCGCCGCCGTTCTCCAGCCGCTAGGGCCCCACCCCCGCCACTCACCTCCGAGGCTCGAAGCGCGTGCCTTCCACCCCTAAGGGGTCGCGTTCGACAGAATGATCCCTCCGGCAGCCGCTCGACGTCGACAACGGACCGCCGGTGTATGTAGCTACCTGACGTTGTACAGCATTGCTGTGACATCGTAAACCCACTCGAGGCGGCGCTCTCGGCCCTGGTAACCCGTTGTTAGCAGCCTTCGTAGCTCGGTCGCCCTCACCGGCTAGCTTCGGCAGGGATGTCTACCCGGTTGTCAATGATCGGGATAGGTGACCAGCGTTTCCCAACAGTGACTGACCATGGTCACTTTCTGTACCCGACGCGTCTGGCGATGGGCAGCCGGGGGTAACCCGACCCGGGCCGCACCTTCCAAAGCGAGGCGGGACGGCCGCCGTGGCTTCCTCGGGACGGCCGCCCTGCCCGAACTCTTTCCTCGAACAACCCGCTCCTGCGAAAGTTCCGCTGGAAGTTCCCGGGGTCGAGTTCCGTGTCCCACACCGTTTCGTATACCCGTCGCAGCTGGGTGATGGTGAACTCGGGCGGGCAGAACTTGGCCGCCACCGCCGTGTACTCCAGTTTCGATCGCAAGCGTTCCAAGGCATCGCCGACGATCTGGAAATGGTCGAAAGCCAGCGGGAGGGATCCGGTCTCGATCTTCTCCATGGGTACCAGGTCCGCGTATGCGGCATCACCGCCGGCCACCGGAGCAATCCTGTCCAGCGGAGCCGCAGGCGGCGCCACCAGGGAGAACGATCCTCTCTCGATCTTGGCTACCGGTACCAAGTCGGCGTATGCGGCATCGGTGCCGGCCTTCGGCTGGGTCGGTTGGGAACAGATGGCCCAGTAAGCGACCGTCACCACTCGCATCCGAGGATCGCGCTCTGGCGAGCCGTAGCTACCCAGCTGTTCGAGGTGTGCGTCCTCGGGAGTGATAGCGGTTTCCTCCTCGAGTTCTCTCGCCGCAGCCGCATCCAAGTCCTCATCCGGTCGGACGAACCCCCCCGGCAGCGCCCAGGATTCCTTGAACGGCTCCTCACCCCTCTCCACGAGCAGCAAGCGCAGCGAGTCGTCGAGGATCGTGAACACCGCAATGTCCACCGTGACCGCTACCGCTGGGTATGCGCGGGGGTCGTAAGTGCTCGACTCGGGTGAGGCCATACCCAGACCTTAACAGGGGTTCTTGACAACTTGACAACCCGAATTGTTATAGTCATACTGACTAGAAGCGTTTGGGAAGGAGGAACCCATGACCCTCGAAGGACTGGACAAGGCAGCTGTCGGACTACCCATCACCAGGCGGGGCATCTCGTTCATGCCCGTTTACCTTCCGGCCAACCAACTGCCCAACATCAACACCGGGCCCGAGTCAGGCATCGAGATAGGTGAGGCGAGGAACGCGGCGGTCCCCAAGTTGGTGGCTCGTAACTCCACCACGACGCCCATCCTCGTGGTCGAGGGGGAGCATTTCGTCGGTGGCAAGCAGAATCGGATGGTCAACGCGACCGTCCTGGTGGATGCCGGCACGGAGATCGAAATTCCCGTCACCTGCCTCGAGCGGGGCAGGTGGGGCCGGCCGCGCAAGTACGCTCCCAGCGCTTCACACGCGCCCCGCAACGTCCGGCGCCGGACGGCCGACGGAGTCCATCGGTCCATGGGCCGGAGCGGTTCCCGCCGATCCGATCAGAAGGCCGTCTGGGCGGAGGTCGACAACGCCCTCGCGCGCCACGAGGTCAAGTCGCCCACCGCCGCTGCCGAGGCCTTGCATCAGGCCTATCGAAGTGACCGTTCCTGGACTCGTACGATCACTGAGCTGGCCGAGCTCGGCCCCCTTCCGGGACAGGTTGGGCTGGCGATCTCTCACGGATCCTGGATAGCGGCGATCGAGCTCTTCGGCACCCCGGATCTGCTGTCATCCCACTGGAAAGCTCTCATCCGGGCCTACCTGCTCGAGCGCCCCAAGCCGGACGGACACCCCTCTCCCACGAGGGTCCTGCTGGCTCTACGCAGGTTCGGCTGGGCCCGGCATCACGAGGCAAATGGAGTGGGCCTGGGCACGGAGTATCGGGTCAGCAACCGGCGGATGTCGGGCCAGGCGCTCACCCTGGAAGGCAACCTCTGTCATGCAAGCATCTTTTGCCGATAGGCAGGGAAGCGCCGGGGACATGGTGAAGACCATGGACTTCAAGGCCCCTCACTTCTCGGATGAGGCCGTCACCTCGGCCGACGCTGCTCTGGCTGATGAGGCGATGGAGCACCTGAGCGTGGAGGCTCGGGAAGGCCGGTGGGACTCCTGGAACGAGCCCGAGGGCCTGGAGACCGACTACGCCGGTGTTCCTGTTCTACGTGGAGCGGGCGGGCGAGGACGCGGCCTACAGGGTCGCCCGCAAGGTTTCGCAGCGCGGTGCGGCATGAAGTGGAGGCCTGATCACCACAACTGGACCTACTGGGACATATCCTACGCGATCCTGTTTGGGTCCTGGTTATCGGCGGATTCTTGCTGCTGACTTGGCCGGGCGGCCTCTTCTGCGAGTGGGCCGAGTGCTTGTGACCAACGGAACCTCTATGAGCGCGGCCGTCTTGTACGGCCGTGCTCTCGACCTCGATACCGATCACTCCGACCAACCAGAAGAGCCCTTCGGCGAAGCCGAGTTGGTGGAGGGTGGACATGACCTCTGCACGCTGAACGGCGTTGCCCTCCCATCCAGTGAGGAACTCTGCCGAAGCGGCGCTGCTATTCCGTCTCCGGGGGCTGGCCCTTTCGTCATCCATCTATTGCGGGCGGTGTGCGGTTGTGAGGGAGCGCAGTGCTAGTGCAGTCCAAGGCCGTCGAACCTATTCATCCCTCAGTTGGCCAACGTTCTTGGCCTACTGGGGCTAGCAGGGAGGAGAAAGTGATCGACCACAGGACAGAAGAAGCGGCCTACCACGTAAGCTACCTGGGACCTGGCTTTGAGGGGCCGGCGGAGGCCGAAGACCTTCTTGCTGAGAGGGACGCATGGTGGCCTTTCCCTTATCGGTATGTATCAGAAGTCACCGCCATGCTTGGAGAGGACGTCTCTCCCCCTGTCTATGTGCTGGAGATCGAGGTCGAGAACAGCACTCGCTTCGGGATCCTGTTCCCGGCTGTGAGCGAAGCCCAACCCGGCAACGGGTTCACCCCACTGCCTCGCGGTACTTCTTTCGATGGCGCACTCAAAGAGGCAGGCAACCGAGTAACCGAGCTATGTCTCTCTTGTTCGAGGTTAGTGATAGTCGGGCAAAGAGCTAACGATGACATGATGTGCTACAAGTGTGTTACTGGACCAGTATCTACTCCGTCAAGGACCGTACGGAATAGTGGCTTGAATCCGGTATTTAGGTTCGCAGTCAGTTGTATCGATATCGGGACGCTCCTCAACATAGTTGTGTTGATGGTCTTTATTGGAGCCATATGTCTTTACCACTATCTCTGGCATCTCTTTGCTTGTTGGTCCGGCGTTGAGTACGGACACTTGGGTAGGTGTTGATGTCAAACGATGAGCGCCCGACCGCTGGGGCTTCTGTTTAGTCATAGTGTTAGTTTACCAAGTGTGTCTGTTAGCAGCAGGTGTATGGGGAATGATTCTGCTTTGGACCGATCCATAATCCGCTCCTGCAAATCTGAGCTACAATCGAATAGGATGAACAACACCGCTTCTCGCCGTCTGGCACTCCGGGTCATCCTCTCGGAGCGAGAAGTCTCCAGCCAGACCGACCTGGTGGAACTGCTCGCTGGCAGAGGGTTCCGGGTGACCCAGGCCACGGTCTCCCGCGACCTGCGGGCCGTGGGAGCAGTCAAGGCACTGTCCGCCGAGGGTGTCCTCCGTTACACATGTGAGGCGGATACCCGATCCCAGTCTCCCACCGGAGCCTTGGCATCGGCACTGACCACCTACGCGACATCGGTCAGAACCAGCGGTAACCTGGTGGTGATCGGAACCCCACCGGGAGCGGCCCACGTGGTTGCAGCAGCCATCGACGCGGCCGAACTCCCCGGAATCCTGGGTACGGTGGCCGGCGATGACACCATTCTGATCGTCGCCGACGAACAAACCTGTGGCCGGGCGGTCTCCGACCGGATCGAACAGATAGGAGCAAGCGGATGAGCCGGGTAGTGCTGGCGTACTCTGGAGGACTGGACACCTCGGTGATCCTCAAGTGGCTGATCGAGGAACGTGGCCAGGAGGTGGTCTGCTACACGGCCGATGTGGGCCAAGGCGAGGAGGTGGAGGAAGCCGTTGCCAAGGCCTACGCCACCGGCGCGGTCGAGGCCGTGGCCGAGGACCTCCGGGAGGAGTTCGCCGGCGAGTATGTCTGGCCAGCGATCCGGGCCAACGCCACATATGAGAACTATTACCTTCTCGGCACGTCACTCGCCCGACCGGTGATCGCCAAGGGACTGGTGCGAGCGGCCGAGACCTACGGGGCAGAGGCCATCTCCCACGGAGCGACCGGCAAGGGCAACGACCAGGTTCGTTTCGAGCTGTCGGCCTACGCCCTGAAGCCCGACATCCAGGTGGTCGCCCCCTGGCGGGAGTGGACCATGCAGGGCAGGGCCGACCTGGTCGCCTACGCCGACAAGCACGACATACCGGTGCCGGTGACGGCGGAGAAGCCATATTCCACCGACGCCAACCTGCTCCACATCTCCTATGAGGGCGGCGTGCTGGAGGATCCGTGGATCGGGCCACCCAAAGGTATCTACACGCTGACGGCCGATCCGGAGGACGCGCCCAACGAGCCGCGGGAGGTGGTCATCTCCTTCGAGCGGGGTAACCCGGTGGCCGTCGACGGGGTGGAGATGACCCCGGCCGCGCTGCTCGACCATTGCAACCGGATGGCCGGCGAACATGGGATCGGGCGGGTCGATCTGGTGGAGAACCGTTTCGTGGGAATGAAGAACCGAGGAGTCTACGAGACACCGGGGGGCACGCTGCTGCATCACGCGCACCGGGCGGTCGAGTCGATAACCCTCGACCGGGAGCTGGCCCATCTCCGTGACCAGCTGATGCCCAGATACGCCGAGATGGTCTATTACGGGTTCTGGTTCTCTCCCGAGCGGGAAGCGTTGCAGGGCTTCATGGACAGCATCCAGGAGAGGGTCACCGGCGAGGCCCGGTTACGCCTCTACAAGGGGACCGCCATGGTGACCGGCCGGCGCTCCGACACCCACACCCTCTACGACCAGGACACGGTGACCTTCGAAGCGGGTGGCACCTACGACCAGGCCGACGCCACCGGATTCATCCGCCTGAATGCGCTGAGGCTTCGCATGCGAGCCGGCCTAGGGCAAGGCTGAGCATTGCACCTGGGCTCGGTGCCGGCGAGATCGGGAACCTAACCATGGCTCAGATGTGGGGAGGCCGATTCACATCCGGTCCGTCGGACATCCTGTGGCGGTACACAGTCGACCACTCCGACCGCAGGTTACTGAGCGACGACGTGACCGGATCGCTGGCTCATGTCGCCATGCTCGGGAATACCGGACTGTTGGATCACCGGGAGGTCGCCGCACTTACCGACGGTCTGGAACGGATTCTGGCGGAGGCCCGCGCGCACACGTTCGTCTTCGAGGATGCCGATGAGGATGTGCATTCGGCGGTCGAGCGAAGGCTCGGCGAGCTGGTAGGAGAGGTGGCGGGCAAGCTACACACTGGACGGTCGCGCAACGATCAGGTAGCCCTGGATCTGCGCCTGTACCTGCGGCGTTCGGCCACCGAACGTATCGGGCAGCTTCGAAAGTTCGCCCTCACGATGATGGCGGCGGCCGAGTCGGTGGGCGACACGGTGGTGGCCGGCTACACCCACATGCAACAGGCCCAGGCGGTCCCGTTCGCTCATCACTTGCTGGCCTACGCTTTCAGTGCGCGGCGGGACATCGAACGCTTCCGGGAGGTCCGGAGGCGAATGGACATCTCACCTCTGGGTGCCGGAGCGCTGGGCGGCAGCAGCCTACGCATCGACCCGGACCGCTCGATGGAGCTACTCGGGATGGAGGATCGGTTCGCCAACTCGATGGATGCGGTGGCCGCCCGGGATCATGTTGCGGAATACGCCTTCGCCGCTACCCAGGCGCTGGTGCACCTGTCGAGGCTGGCCGAAGAATGCGTCTTGTGGGCGGGCAGCGAGTTCGGCTGGGTGACTTTCAGCGATTCCCTCACCACCGGATCGTCCGCCATGCCTCACAAGAAGAATCCCGACATCGCCGAGCTCACCCGCGGGAAAGCGGCTACTGCCATCGGCCAACTGACCGCATTGATGGCGCTGCAGAAAGGCCTCCCACTGACCTACAACCGGGACCTGCAGGAGGACAAGGCGGCGGTTTTCGCGATCGACGATGCCCTGGCCGGCGGGCTGGAAGCCATGACCGCCCTGATCGATGAGGCGGACTTCCACCCCCCGCTACCGGACTCCTCAGTGACCGCCCTCGACCTAGCCGAGGCTCTGGTGGAGCGGCGCGTACCATTCCGTGAAGCCCATCATGCGGTGGGCGTCTTGCTGTCCCACCTCCTCTCCGAAGGCCGGACGCTGGCGGAGGCCACGATCGAAGACCTGGGGGCGATCGACCCCCGATTCGTCCCGGAGGATCTGGCCCTGCTGGCCCCGACCGAATCCGTCCGCCGACGCGGCTCCACCGGAGGGGCCGGTTTTGCCTCAGTCCGCCACCAGCTCCAACTCCTCAGGTCAGGTCTCGGTCGATCGGCCGGATCGTCCTAGCTGGCAGATCGACGATCCAGATCTGGGGGACGCGATCCCAAGCCGTGTCTGGCCATCTACGTGAGGGTTGGTCGTTTAGCCGAACCCGGATGCAGGATCTCCGCGCCTCGACCCAGCCGGTGACCCCCGGAAGTCCCTTTCGTTCTGTTGCAACTCGGCAACACTCGACCAGCGAGAACGCGAAAAACGCCCGCCGACTTCCCAGCCGCAAGGGCCCTCCCCCGGCCACCACCTCCGAGGTTGCGAGCGCGACCCGACAAACCCGATCGGGCCGACTCAGCGGATTTCCCAGCCGCGGTCCGCTCGGCCGGAGGCGGACCGTTGGTGCTTATGGCTACTCGACAGTATGCAGCAGGGCTGTGAGATGGTCAACCCCCTTCGACCGAGCTGTCCGCTCCAGCGGGCCCCTCTTGAGGTCAGGCTTGAATCTCGGGCCCTCCGAACAACTAGCCTGCGGTGACCATGGATAGCACTGGTGGCTCGAGCGACATGTTTGCGGATCGCAGGGAGCGGTTCGCCGCGCTGATCGGCGGCGGCATCGCCCTCCTTCCGGCGGCCTCCGAAGTGGTCCGCAACGATGACGTCGAGTACCCGTTCCGCCAGGACTCCGACTTCTTCTACCTGACCGGATTCGACGAACCGGACGCCTTCCTGCTTCTCGACCCCTCGGCGGATGGCGAGCAATACGTGCTCTTCGTCCGGCCCCGCTACCGGGAGCAAGAGATCTGGACGGGCCGCCGGGCCGGTGTCGAGGGAGCCAGGGAACGTTTCGGAGCCGATGCTTCCTATCCGCTGGCCGAGCTGGACGGGGTGCTACGTCGCAGGCTGGTGGGTCGCCGGGCGATCTATCTGCCGTTCCGCCGTGGAAAGTTCCATCGGCGGGTCATGCGCACCATCCAGGCAATGGGAGGCCTGGCGAACCGGTACGGGAAGGTGGTTCCCACTGAGATCCGGGACGCTACCCCGCTGCTGGCTGAGTTACGACTGCACAAGACCCCCGAAGAGGTGTCGTTGCTCAGGGCGGCCTGCCAGATCACTGCCGAAGGTCACCGCGAAGCCATGCGTTTTGCCCGGCCGGGCCAGTACGAGTACCAGGTGCAGGCCGCCCTGGAGTATGTGTTCCGAGCCGGGGGTGCCCGCCGGGACGGGTATCCATCAATCGTGGCCTCCGGCGAGAACGCCTGCATCCTGCACTACACCGACAACGATCGCCGGATCCGGGACGGGGACTTGGTGCTGGTCGATGCGGGGGCCGAGTTTCGATATCTGTCCGCAGACATCACCCGCACCTTCCCGGCCTCGGGAACCTTCAGCCGACCTCAGCGGGAGATCTACGACCTGGTGCTCGCAGCCCAGCGGGATGCGCTGGAACTTGCCCATCCGGGAACAACCATAAAGGAGCTCCACCAGAGAGCCACCCGAACCCTTACCGAGGGAATGGTGGAGCTTGGCCTACTGCCCGGACCGGCGGAGGAGGCGGTGAGGATGCATCATTACCGCGAGTTCTTCATGCACGGCATCGGCCACTGGTTGGGGATGGATGTCCACGACGCCGGCGCCTACGCCCTGGATGACCGGCCCCGGCCCCTGGCACCCGGCATGGTGCTCACCGTGGAGCCGGGGATCTACGTGGACCCGGACCGGGACCGGATAGAACTACCGATGCTCGAGTACGACCTCGACGAGCGGATCCAGCGCCGCATGGTCCTGGGTGCCGAGAAGGCCAGGGAACTGGAGCGACAGGAGCGGCGGTCTGCCCGATCGGTCAGCCATCCTGTGCCGGAAGCCTTCCGAGGAATCGGGATCCGGATCGAGGACGACGTGCTGATCACCCGCACCGGCTACGAGATACTTACGTCTGGAGTCCCGACCGATCCGGACGAGGTGGAAGCGATGTGTGGCGAAGCTCCCCGCCTACCGACCTTCGAGAGCCGAGGCTGGGTCTAGGGGCAGTTACAAGCTCGTCCGTGGTGACTGGCCGGCGGACCCCCACAACCCCCACCCACGAGCCTTCGCCCCTAGCCTGGCGAGCCGGGGAGGCCGATCACCCACCCAGTAAGGGCGGTAGGCGCGGTATCCATGGGCGGGCCTGCTCGAGCTGGTCAGCCAGACGGAACAGGAGGGCCTCATCGGCGTACCTGGCGGTGAACTGGACCCCGATCGGGAGACCGTCGGCCCAGTGCAGGGGCAAGGACATGGACGGCTGGCCGGTGGCATTCCAGAGCATGGTGTTGGGAACTGCTCGGAACGAAGGTCCGCTGATCTCCCGCACCAACCGCAGAGCGAACCAGCGTCCCCGCAGCGACGCCACCAGCATCCGCTCCCACCGTTTAGGAGGCTGGAACAGATCTCGTGACTTCCAGGGCGGCAAGGCGATGGTGGGTTCCACGAACACGTCGAACTCGTCGAAGAAGGGGGCGACGACCCGGCCGATGTTCCGCACGTATCTGAGGGAGTCGGCCAGATCCTGGGCGGTTAGGCGGCGGCCGATCTGGCCGATGAGCCAGGACAAGGCTTCGTAGCCATCCGCGGAGACCCGGCGGCCAGCCGCTAGGGCCGCCACCTCGATCGAACTTGCCGTGTCGGCGGCGATCATCATTGATACGGCCCTGACGAAGCTGTCGCGGTCGATGGTCGGGCTCGCTACGGTGACCTGGTGTCCCAGTTCCTCGAGCAGTGCGGCGGTTCTCTCGACTGCCTCGACACAGTGCCGGTGCATCGAATCCGACATCATGGACTCGGGCGAAACGGCAATCCGCAACCGGCCCGGAGGACGGGTCACCTCCTGCAAGTAGGGTCGATCCGGGGGTGGCGGAAAGTAAGGGGCGCCCGGATCGGGTCCGTGGGAGACATCGAGCAGCGCGGCACTGTCACGGACGGTTCTAGTCACCGCATGCTCCACCACCAGACCGAACCATCCCTCGCCGACCGCCGGCCCGCATGGTGTGCGACCGCGGGTGGGCTTGAGACCGACCACCCCGCACGCTGAGGAAGGAATGCGGATCGACCCTCCGCCGTCGCTGGCGTGAGCGACCGGCACAAAGCGGGCCGCCACGGCTGCCGCAGCACCTCCGCTGGAACCTCCCGGCGAACGCTCCAGATTCCATGGATTGCGGGTGGTTCCATACAGTGACGAGTGCGTTTCGGCAATGGTGCCGAATTCGGGCGTGGTGCTCTGGCCGAGTACCAGCAACCCGGCCGCCCGGTACCGGGCCACCAGCGTGGAATCGTGTGGCGCGGTCACACCCGAACGCATCCGGCAGGCCAGCGTGTGGGGCGCTCCGGCAACAGTCTGGGACAGACCCTTGACAAGGAAGGGCACTCCAGCCACCGCCGAGTCCGGCAAGGGCCGTTCTGCCTGCTCCAGAGCTTGTTCGAAGCACCGCCACGAGATCGCATTCACCCGGTCGTCGAGCTGCTCGATACGATCCACGGCTGCGCCTACCACTTCTCGCGGGTGAAGCTCCCCCACCCGGATGAGGGCGCTGATCTCTACCGCATCCAGATGCACATAGTTCGACAGGTCGGCCATATCAGTTACCAGGTAGGCGTTAGGCAGGCAGATCCAGCCTAACGAGACCTGTCCCAGCCCCGTCAGGATAGGAAACGGCGCCCGGCCCGAGACGGCTAGTATTCCGGCGACTCCGGCCATCGGACGGATACCGCACTGACGAGGAGGGTATTGGGGGCGTGGCGGCAAGACCGGGACTGACCCTGCCCCTCTACCGTCTGTACGAGCGGCGGCTCATTCGAAGACTGGATCTCCATCGCCTGCCCCGCCACATCGGGATCATCCTGGACGGGCACCGCCGGTATGCCCGTGCCGAACGGCTCCACACCTACACGGACAGTTACCGGAGCGGGATGCGACGGCTCGAGGAGTTTCTGGGCTGGGCTGCCGAGCTACCGATCCCATCGATAACCGCCTGGGTTCTGTCCACCGAGAACTTGAATCGCCCGCCGGCGGAGATCGAGCCCTACTTCGACACCTTGGTTGAGATGTTCGAACGGCTCCCTGCCCGGACGGCCGGACTCGGCTACCAGCTCAACGTGATCGGCAGCCTCGATCTGCTGCCGGCTCACCTCGTCTCCAGCGCCAAGCAGTCAATCGAGGGTATGGCGTCGGGTTCGCGCCAGCTCACCATCGCCATGGGCTATGGAGGTCGCCAGGAGATCGTCGACGCCTGCCGGGACCTGGTCGAGGGGCTCGCCGCCCGTGGGCTACCGGCCGATGAGATGGCTGACCAG
This sequence comes from Acidimicrobiia bacterium, assembly GCA_965200835.1. Taxonomy (GTDB): domain Bacteria; phylum Actinomycetota; class Acidimicrobiia; order Spongiisociales; family Spongiisociaceae; genus JAPPFW01. Next base: position 1,534,163 of record OZ241390.1, on the reverse strand, counting down.
ATGAGCGCTCAGGCCATCGCTCGCCACCTCTATGAACCCGACCAACCGGATGCAGATCTGATAATCCGGACTTCCGGCGAGTCCCGGCTGTCGGGTTTCCTGCTGTGGCAGGCTGCCTACGCGGAGTACGCCTTTGTGGACGTGTACTGGCCAGCCTTCCGCAGAGTGGACTTCATCCGAGCCCTGCGGGACTATGCGGCGGCCGACCGTCGCTTCGGAAGGTAACCGAGTGGCCCACGGCCCGGCCCCGCACGCCATCCCGGAGCAAGACCGGACCTCGGAGGAAGGTGCAGGCGCGCCCCGGTTTCAGTGGTGATGGTGATCGCCGGTGCCCGCCCGGGGCTCCTCGATACCCACTCAACACCCAGGATCGCCGTGGTTGCCGCAACAGCTGGAACGCCGCCGCAGCTTCAGCCACATGTTGGCGGAGGCCATACGCAGCTTCTCGCGGCGCGATAGGTCGGATCTGGCCCAATTGTCGAACAGGGCTCGAAAGTCAGGTCGTGGTGTCACCATCACAGGCTAGTGCAACCCCACTCTTCCGGGCATGGCCCACCTCCCTCTCACGTGCTGTATGTCGGGTGCTTGCTAGGGTGACCCGGTGATCCTCTCGGTTCCGGAGACTGCCGTCCCTCCTGCTTCCCCGGCCAGTAGCCCGCCCGCCGAACAGGGGGCTGCCGGGTCGGAGAACGGCCCTCTGGAAGAGAAGCACTTCGTTGTGCGGAGCCGGGCCGGTGCCCGAGCCTGGTTCTTGGGCCTCTTAGGGGCAGTCATGGTCATAGGCGGCGGCGGGATCCTGTTCGATTGGATGCCGATACCCCGCATCCTGGAGCTCATCTATCCACAGCGGGACCCACCCGCCTACGAGACCCGTCACCTCACCTGGGCGCTGGTGTTCCTGGTCGTCGGCGCCATCCTGATCGCCTGGACACTGACCAGATCGGCATCCCGTCGACCGATCATACGAGCCGGCGGCGACGGTCTGGAGCTATCGGTACGCGCTCCCCTGTTTCGACCGATCCTCGTTCCTTGGCCGGACGTGCAGGCCGTCACCGCCGGCCAGGAGTCGGACGAATACGGAACTGTGCCCAGTCTCCTGATCCGAGTCGCCGATCCCGACCTGCTCCCCTCCCAACCTTGGGGTGCGCGGTGGGCCGGGGACGGGTCGTTAGCGATGCTGGCGCTCGAGTGGGATACCAGCGTGGAAGAAGTAGCCGAACTTCTCAGCGCCGCGTTGGAAGTGCACTTGCCTTCCCCCGACCCGCCACCCTGGACAGAGGATGAGCAGCCCCAGCCAGAAACACCCCTATCCGCCTCCGACGGGGTGGACGGAACCGGGACCCGCGACCAACCGTCCGAGCCGGGTGATCCTCCGGAATGATCGCCATTGGCGCCCACGTGCCGAACACAGATCCTTTGGCGGAGGCAGAAGCCAGGAAGGTGCCGATCGTCCAGGTCTTCCTGGGTAGTCCCAAATCCTGGAAGAAGCCGATCCCGCGCCAGGACGCCGAGCAGCTGCGTGCCGCACCGATCGACATCTACGTGCATGCCCCCTACTTGGTGAATGTGGTAAACCCGAACAACCGGATCCGCATTCCCAGCCGGAGAATCTTGGCCGACACCATCGAGGGCGCTGAACAGATCGGCGCTACGGCCGTCGTGGTCCACGGCGGGCATGTGACCAAGGGCGAGCGAGTGGAGGCCGGATTCCCGCGTTGGCGCAAAGCGCTCCTGGCCATGGATACCGATATCCCGATCCTCATCGAGAATACGGCTTCGGGGAACTGGGCCCAAGCCCGCCGGCTCGATCATCTGGCCCGTCTCTGGGAAGTGGTTGGCGATCTGGATCCCGGCTTCTGTCTGGACACCTGCCACGCCTGGGCGGGCGGCGAGACGCTCGACGGGTTGGTAGAGCGGGTGATGGAAGCGACCGGACGGATAGATCTGGTGCATCTGAACGACTCCCGGGACCCCTTCGACTCCCGCCGAGACCGCCATGCCAACCTGGGTAAGGGCCATATCCCGGGTGAGCAGATGATGCGAGTGGTAAGCGAGGCTGAGGCTCCCGTAATCATCGAAACACCGGGCAGTCTCACGGATCATCAGGCGGATCTGGACTGGATACGCGACTGTATATAACCCGGCATAATCCCTTTTGAACACCGCGCCTGCAAGGCATTAGGGCGCTGGCAAATACGGGCGACGACTAGCTGTGTGCCTAGTCCAACAGATACGGGGTAGTATTCGGGTTAATAACAGAGCGAACGGGTCGATAACGACACCATCATGTTGGGAATCCACCTTCGATGGATTCAGATACCATTCGACCGGGGATCAACTGAGAGACAGCCCTCGATCGCTTCGTATAGGCTGGTGAGAAGCTCCTAAAGAGAATCTCCCAGTGTCACACATCATCCGGGGAAGGCTAGGACCTCCGCCCACTAGCCTCCCTCTTCTGCTTCATGGACAAGCGTTGCCAGCATCATCCCAACCTCGGCAGCCGAAACCTTGCCCAATAGGACCCGCGGCTAACCTGGCAACCCTAGCCAGCAAAGGTAGGAACGGATCGGACAACGTAGCGTGGGCTCGGCACCTCGACCGTGCGGTCATCGGCTGAATACCTCTGCTATGTCTTCACCGCACTCGGCTTCGACTCGTTCCATCAGCTCACTGCCATGACGGGAGGCGTCGTGGAGTATGCCGCTCGCCTGGTCGATGGTCACACCTTCCACTCTGATCTGGCGGCAGACCTCCCATACCAGGTAATCGATGTCACTTCGCCTCTCTGTCCTGCCAGCAGCCCAGAAGGTGGCGCCCAGCAACAGAAGTGCGAGCAACAGCAAGGCGAGCGAGCGCCGGGACGGGTTGCGGCTTCGCAACCAGCCATCCGGGCGCCCCATCCTCGCCTACCGTGTAAGCCTAGCCGGCGGTCTCCGACCAGCGGAGGCTGGGGAGGACGAGACCCTCGTGGTCGGCCGACACTGTAATCCGGTCGCCGGGACGGAAACGACCCTCGAGCAGCCCGAGCGCCAGCGGATCGACCAGGGCGGTCTGCAGCAGGCGCTTCAGAGGCCGGGCACCGTAGACCGGATCGTATCCCTCGGAAGCCAGCCACTCGGCCGCCTTGTCCTCCAGCTCCAGGGTGATGTTCTGGGTGCCGATCCGCTCAACGAGCCGGGCGAACTGGAGCCCGACGATCTGGAGCAAATCATCCTCCGTCAGCCGGGAGAAGACCACTATGTCGTCAATCCGGTTGAGGAACTCCGGCCGGAAGTGACGCCTCACCACTCCCATCACCCGGCTGTTCACCGCTTCATAGGGCAACTCGGGATCTATCAGCTCGGAGCCCAGATTGGAGGTCATGATCAGCACCGCGTTGGTGAAGTCCACAGTTCGCCCGTGACCGTCGGTGAGGCGGCCGTCGTCGAGCACCTGGAGCAGGGCTCCGAAGACATCCCGGTGGGCCTTCTCGACCTCATCGAGCAGTACGACTGCGTAGGGACGGCGCCTTACCGCCTCGGTCAGCTGGCCGCCTTCGTCGTAGCCCACGTAGCCGGGAGGCGCTCCCAGCAGCCGGCTGACCGAATGCCTCTCCATGTATTCGGACATGTCGATGCGGACGACGGCCCGCTCGTCGTCGAACATGAACTCGGCCAGCGCCTTCCCCAGCTCGGTCTTGCCCACCCCGGTAGGGCCGAGGAACAGGAAGGAGCCGATCGGCCGGTTGGGATCCGACAACCCGGCCCGGCTGCGGCGGATGGCACCCGCCACCGCCCCGACGGCGGAATCCTGGCCGATCACCCGCTCGTGAAGGTGATCCTCGAGGTGTACCAGCTTGGAGATCTCGCTCTCCATCAGCCGAGAGACCGGGATACCGGTCCAGCGGCTGACCACCGACGCCACGTCCTCCTCGGTCACCTCCTCGCTCAGCATGCTCATGGCCGATTGCAGATCGGCGAGGTCCTGCTCGCGGGACGTCAGCTCGCCGTCCAGGCCGGGCAGGACACCGTATTGGAGCTCGGCCGCCCGCTGGAGGTCGCCCGCTCGGGTGGCCCGATCCGACTCCACCCGGGCGTCCTCGATTCGCTGCTTGGTGGTCCGTATGGCCTCGATCTGGTCTTTCTCGTGCTGCCAGTGGGTCGTGAGGCGGTCGAGTTCTTCCGACAATTCGGCCATCTCCTGGCGAACCGCCCCCAGTCGGGCCTTGGATGCGGCATCCGACTCCTTGTCGAGCGCGTTGGATTCGATCTCCAGCTGGCGCACCCGGCGAGCCAGAGTGTCGATCTCCTCCGGCATCGAGTCGATCTCGATACGGAGATGCGAGGCCGCTTCGTCCATCAGGTCGATGGCCTTGTCGGGCAGGTGGCGGGTGGTGATGTAACGATCGGACAACACCGATGCCGCAATCAGGGCAGCATCGGTGATCCGCACCCCATGATGGACCTCGTAGCGCTCCTTGAGCCCGCGTAGGATGCCGACCGTCTCGTCCACGGTCGGCGGCTCGACCATCACCGGCTGGAATCGGCGTTCCAGGGCCGCATCCTTCTCTACATACTTACGGTACTCGTCGAGGGTGGTGGCGCCGATCATGCGCAGCTCCCCCCGGGCGAGGAGGGGCTTGAGCATGTTGGATGCGTCCATCGCACCCTCGGCGGCGCCAGCCCCGACCACCGTATGCATCTCATCGATGAAAGTGATGATGGTGCCATCGGCGGCGGTTATCTCGTCGAGCGTGTTCTTCAGACGCTCTTCGAACTCGCCGCGATATTTGGCGCCGGCCACCATGGCACTCAGATCGAGGGCCACGATCCGCTTCTGCTTGAGACCTTCCGGCACGTCACCGTCGAGCACCCGGAGGGCGAGACCTTCCGCTATGGCGGTCTTGCCTACCCCGGGCTCCCCGATGAGCACCGGGTTGTTCTTGGTGCGGCGGCTGAGCACCTGGATCATCCGCCTGATCTCCTCATCCCGCCCGATCACCGGATCGAGCTTGCCCTCAGCGGCTAGGGCAACCAGGTCTCGTCCGAACTGTTCGAGAGCACCCTGCTGGGTCGACTCCGGGTCGCTGGTGGTTACCTTCCGTGCGCCCCGGACCTCTTCCAGCACGGTGGCGATGGCTTCACGGGTGATCCCCGCGGAGCGGAGCAGATCTCCGGCGCTTGTTCGGGAGGCCGCCAGGGCCAGCAACAGATGCTCCACGGAGGTGTAGCTGTCTCCGGCCGATGCCATCTCGGCCTGGGCATCCCCCATCAGCCGGATGGCGTCCCGCGAGTAGCCGACCTCGGTGTCTCCGAAGACCTTGGGAAGCGTGCCGAGCAGGCGGCCGGCTTCCTTGCGCAGCAGGGCTGGATTGGCCTCGAGCCGGGTGAGCAGGGGGAGGGTAAGGGTGTCGGGTTGGCCGAGCAGCGACAGGAGCAGGTGCGCCGGCTCGACACTCTGGTGGTTGGCACCGACTGCCAGGTCACGAGCCGACACCAGTGCCTGCTGTGACTTCTGAGTAAACCGGCTGGCATCCATAACTAGGCCTCCTCCCCACAGGTGCTGTGGATCGCTTACTGGTTTCAACAGTGAGCTCTATCCAATTATGCCATAAAATCTGAGTGTGTACGTATCAACTTTGAGAACAGCAGGCGGCTGCCATGGCCTCCAGCACCATCGAGGTCGCGAAAACTCGAGCCTCCCGCAGCCCCCCGGCGGGCCCGCCCCGCCCCCACCTCCACCACCTGGAGTCGGGCAGGCTGGCGCGGTCCGACGGTGAGTCCCGGCTTGCACCCGGGACACCGGCGGATTCGAGATCAGTGCCCGACCATGATCGCTGCAGCCGGCCTGCGGCGATGTTTGTGCCATCGGCACCTATCAATATGCCGCATGGGTGTGACACGCCAGCGCAGTTTCCAGGGATCGGGCCGGAAGTGTGGGAAGAGCAGGACCGATCACTACAGTGACAGCACTATGAGCTGGACATTCGACAACGGCACCATCCTGACCAGGGCAGCCCTGGTGAGCGAGTACGAGAACAATGCCTTCGTGGTGGCTTGCGCCCAGACCGGGCAGGGAGTGATCATCGATGCCGCCGCCGAGCCTGACCGGGTGCTCGAGCTGACCGACGGCGTGGACGTGCAGGCCCTGCTGACCACCCATGGTCACTTCGACCACTTGCGGGCGGTGGTCCCGGTGGTGGAGGCGTTGGACATCCCCTTCCTGCTGCATCCGGCCGACTACCGGATGGCTGCCCGCACCACCACGGCCCGCCCGACTCCGCTGGCTGACGGTCAAGTGTTCCCACTCGGCGAGACCAGCCTGCTTACCATGCACACGCCCGGCCACACTGCCGGATCGGTCTGCTTTCTCAGCCCGGGAGTTCTGTTCTCGGGCGACACTCTCTTTCCGGGCGGCCCGGGTGCCACCCAGATCGAGGGCGGTGACTTCGAAACCATCATCAGGAGCATCGAGGAACGTCTGTTTACGCTTGACGACGCTACCGAGGTATATCCGGGTCACGGACCCACGGCCACCACGATCGGTGAGGAAAAGCCCGAACTCCCCGAGTGGATCGCCCGAGGTTGGTGATACTCCGATCAGATCCGACCGACGCGAGATTTTGCCGTCGGGTAGGCTAGATCGCATCCCGGCCGGAGCCGCGCGACCTGCGCAGCAGTAGGCGGGCTAGCCACCGCACGCCGGACCTCACAACACCGACCCTTGCTCTCCGGCCACGGCCGGGAGGAATCCCCCAACCAGCAGCGGTGGGGAGAAACGGAGCAGCAATGTCCAACGGTCCAAACGGCGCGGTCCGCAGAAAAGTAACCGCGCCAACCGTCCGAGCCCGCAAGGGTGGAGACCGGCTCACGATGGTGACCGCCTACGACTATCCGAGTGGCCGGATCGCGGAGCAGGCCGGAGTAGACATCATCCTGGTGGGTGACTCGGTGGCGAACGTAGTGCTCGGATACGAGACCACCAACGAGGTGACTCTCGACGACATGATCCACCATGCCGCAGCGGTGGCGCGGTCGCGGCCCAAGGCCCTGCTGATCGCCGATATGCCCTGGATGAGCTTCCATGTCAGCCCCGAAGAGACCATCCGCAACGCCGCCCGGCTGGTGCGTGAGGGAGGAGCCGAGGGGATCAAGCTCGAGGGGGGTGCCGAACGGGTGGAGATGATCCGAAAGATCCGATCTGCCGAGATCCCCGTGATGGGCCATATCGGGTTGACACCCCAATCGGTACACGCCGCGGGGGGTTACAAGGTGGTCGGCCGGGAGATCAGGGAGGCTCGCCGATTGATCGACCATGCGCGGGCGCTGGACGAGGCCGGGGTATTCGCCCTAGTCCTAGAGGGGATTCCGGTGGTGCTATCGAAAGTGATAACCCGAGAGGTGAGCGTTCCGACCATCGGGATCGGGGCCGGCCCCCATACCGATGGCCAAGTACTGGTGTTCCACGACCTGCTCGGAATCAACTTTGGTCACTACCCCAAGTTCGTACGCCGGTATGCAGACCTGTCCTCCCAGGCGGTCCGAGCGATGGCAGACTGGGTAGCCGACACCCAGACGGGGAAGTTCCCCAGTGACCGGGAGTGCTACCACATGAACCCGGGGGCCGCCGAACAGTTGCTGTCGGAATACTGGGAACGGGCCGCTCGCCCGAGGGCCCGGGAGCTCAGAGCAGTTCATTGACCCTCGGCCGCTCCCTCAGAGTGCTGGCCTGGTCCTGCTAGAAGCCTCCCCGCGAGGCATACCAGGGGTCTATGACCCCGGTCATGATCTCCTGCTGCTGATCGACCGGAATGAAGGCACTGCTCAGCGCGTCGATGGCCAGCCTTCGCAGGTCGCCCCAGGTCCATCCGAAGGCTTCACAACATCTGGACAGCTCTCCTGACAAGGATACGTCACTCATCAACCGATTGTCGGTGTTGACGGTGACCCTAAAGCCACGTTCGAACAGGTAGCCGACCGGATGAGCCGCCACCGATGAAGCGGCCCGATGTGGACGTTGGAAGTGGGATACATCTCGAGCGGCGCCCGCCGGTCATGGACATAGGCGGCGAGCGGACCCAAGGTGCCGTCCTCTGCTATGTCGTCCACGATCCGGATCCCATGGCCGATCCTCCTGGCACCGCACATATGAAGGGCTTGGCGGATCGAAGGCAATCCATATGCTTCCCCGGCGTGGACAGTGAACGGAAAGCCACGCTCATCCAGCAACCGGAAGGCTTCGAGGTGCTGTGACGGTGGGTATCCCGCCTCGACACCGGCGAGGTCGAATCCCACCGCGCCGCGATCCCGAAATCGCAGCGCCAGCTGAGCCACTTCCAGGCTGGCCCGACCTGTCCGCATGGCAGTAACCAGCACACCGATCCTGATCGCCCGGCCGGAGCTTCCGGCCAGGATCGCTTCCAGTACCTGGTCGAGAGTGAGTCCGGCCGCGGTGTGGAGCTCGGGGGCGAATCGCACCTCCGCATAAACTATCCCGTCAGCGGCCAGATCCTCCGCGCACTCGGCCGCTACCCGGTACAAAGCCTCCCGCGTTTGCATCACTCCGGCGGTATATCGGAACATCTCGAGATAGAGATCGAGGCTGCGGCGCCGGGCTCCCTCCCTGATCAGCCGAGCCAGATCGTCAGGGTCATAGGTGGGCAGGCCCGTGAAACCGCTCCTCGCCGCCAGCTCCACGATGGTAGAAGGCCGGAGCCCCACCGTCTAGATGGTCGTGTAGGAGTACTTTCGGAGCGCGGCGAATCGCAGGCAGAGTTGGTTCTTCGATCGGGTGTGTGCGTCTTTTGGCCACTTTCGGGGAAGGGGGGGTAGGGTGTTCATCTGGCATGGTAGTTGGAACGTGCAGCCTCGTTATCCAGAGAGCGGAGGACGGTTTGAAAGGATCGTTACGTTATGAAGTAGTAGGTATTATCTTGGCATTGTCTTCGTAGCTGGCTCTTGGGGAATACTACCGGTGACACGCAGAGACCATCGATCTCAAGGTCCCAGGGAGTCCCTCTACCGTGACCAGGCTCGGATCACCGTGCATACGGGTAATCCCCATACGGTAAGAGGTACCCAGACTCAGTTGGACCCTAACCCCGCAGATAGCTTCAATCTCTACACCCTGGAATGGGACGAATGGAAGCTCGACTTCTTCATAAACGGAACACGGGTGTATACGGTGAACCGCTGGGACTACTACTGCCAGCACGGCCCTACCCAACCTTGCTCAGGCGTGAGTGCACCTTTCGACACGGAGTTTTTCCTAAGACTTGGTAACCAACTCCATGAGTGGGACAACCCACCGCAGAATCCTCCCAGTCCTCAGAACACCCAACTACCGCAAGAGATGACGATCGACTACGTACCCGTCTATCAGAAGCCCTAGGGCGAGCTCCACAACCGGTCTCAGTTTGGGCCAGACCCTTCGTTAGGTGACCGAACCCGGCTAATCCTGCACCTGGCCGGTCCGGCCCAGAGCGCGGCCATCGGGGATGGTCGGTAGTATGTGCCGTCGGGGAGACAGACCTCACCAGCTATGAGAACTAGGAGGTGGCAAGTGGGCCGGCTCTACGACAAGGTGGCCATTGTTACGGGATCCTCGCGGGGACTAGGAGAAGGCATCGCCCGGCGGCTGGCAAGCGAGGGTGCCGCGGTCATCTGCGCAGACGTACTCGACGCATCCGAGGTAGCCGCTTCGCTTCCTGCCGCCCCCTCGGGTGCCAACGCCAAGGCTGTTCATCTCGATGTAACCGACAGCACTGCCGTCGATGAGGTGATGCTCTCGGTCGCGGAGGAGTACGGCCGTATCGACATCCTGGCCAACAATGCCGGGGTAGCTCAACCCATCGCCGAGGTGATCGACACGCCCGACGAGGTGATCGACCATGTGTTTGCGGTGAACGTCCGGGGCGTGATCAACTGCTCACGGGCCGCGGCACGCATCATGAAACAGAACGAGTGGGGCCGGATCATCAACACGGCCTCTCAGACCGGGAAGGTCGCTTGGCCGGGCTGGGGGATCTACTCGGTCTCCAAGTTCGCCGTGGTAGGCCTCACCCAAGTCATGGCGCTGGAGCTGGCTCCCTTCAACATTACGGTGAACGCCATCTGCCCGGGCACCATGTTCACCAACATGACCAGAACCGGATTCGGCATGGCGGCGGAGATGGTCGGCCGTGAACGCAAGGACCTCCTGGCCGAGCACATCGCCACCATTCCGATGAAGAGGCTGGGGACCGCCGACGATATCGGTGCGATGGCTGCCTTCCTGGCTTCCGACGACGCCAAGTTCACCACCGGAGCGAGTCTCAATCTCACCGGAGGAGAGCAAGTTTTCTTCTAAATCCAAATCGGGGAACGAAGCCGTCCAATGACCGCCTTAGGCAGCGAGCGATGATGCGGGCCGCCGTCTACCACGGTACGCGGGACCTGAGGATCGAGGAGATCGAGCTACCTGCCCCGGGGCCGGGAGAGCTCCTCTTGGAGGTGCACGCGGCGGGCATCTGCGGGACCGACGCCTCGGAGTGGGATCACGGACCCATCATGTTCCCTATCGATCAGCGCCACCGGTGGTCCGGCCATGGTGGTCCGATGGTTCCCGGCCATGAGTTCGGGGGGCGGGTGGTGGATCGTGGTCCTGGGGTGGAAGGCTTTGCCGACGGGACCCTGGTAGCCAGCGGCGCCGGTGTGTCGTGCGGATCCTGCCGTGCCTGCCGCAGCGGGTTGACCAACTTCTGCGATCGTTACTTCACGCTCGGTTTGCAACGTCACGGTGGATTGGCCCAATACGTGGCGGTACCCGCTGGGATCTGCCTGGACGTGGGGAGACTGGGCCTCGATGACGATCGAGCCGCGCTAGTGCAACCGATGTCCATCGCCGTTCACTCGCTCCGGCAGGGCAAACCGGACCGCGGCGACCTGGTAGTCGTGATCGGGGTTGGTGGGGTGGGTGCCTTCCTCGTCTATGCGGCCGGGCGATCGGGTTTGCAAGTAGTAGCGGTCGACCTCGATCGAGGAAGGCTCGAGGTCGCCGAGGCCCTGGGAGCGTGGCGCACCATCACCGTCGATCGGGAACGACCGCTCCTGCAGCAGTTAGGAGATGTACTCGACGATCCGGTATCGGTGTTATATGAGGTGACGGGGGTGGCGCCGGTGCAGTCGGCGGCTGTGGACCTGGTAGAACCGCGGGGCCGGGTGGTAGCAATCGGCATGGGAACCGAACCCGTACCGATCGACCTGCGTTCGTTGACCTTGCGCGAGGTCCGGTTGGTGGGCACCAGCGCCCTGGTCTTCGAGGCCGACTTCGCCGACGCGGCCCAGCTGGTAGCTTCCCGATCCGAGGGCTGGTCGGATGTAGCCCCGATTGCGCTGCCACTCGATCTTTTGGTCAGCGAAGGCCTCCAACCGATGGTGGAAGGCCGGCCGGTCCGTATCAAGACCCTCATCGATCCATGGGCTGCCGAGACGCGGACAGTCCCCGGTGGAGGGCACAGTTAGCATTACCGGCCCATCGACTCGAAAGAGCTTTGCATGCAAGTGACCGAGAGAGCACCCGAGTTCCCGGTGGCTACCACCCCCGCGCCCGGAGTCATGGCGGTGGACTGGGAGCAGCGGATCGACTTCGACCGCCTGCGCAGGTACCGGTTGTCCCGTGCTCGCCAGGCTCTCCGAGCCTCCGAGCTGGGAGCGCTGCTGGTGTTCGACACCGCCAACATCCGCTACCTGACCGCTACCCACATCGGCTACTGGGCCTTCAACAAGATGGAACGCTGGGCGCTGCTGACCCGCACCGGGGAGCCGTGGATCTGGGACTTCGGTTCGGCCGCCCGGGTCCACAAGCTCCAGGCACCCTGGCTGGTGCCGGAGCAATCGGTGGGAGGCAACACCGGGCTGGCGGGCTCCATCGGTCCGAATACCGGTCTGGTGGCCCGAGCGGTCCGGGAGATCAGAGATGTCCTGCATGACGAAGGCGTGGCCGGCCTGCCGGTGGGGATCGACATGGCCGAGACCGAGATGTTCCTCGAGCTGACCAGGGCCGGGATCGAGGTCCGTAACGGCCAGCAGACCATGCTGGAAGCCCGCGAGATCAAGAGCCCGGATGAGATAGCCCTGCTCACCCAGGCATCCGCCATGGTGGACGGGGTCTACCAGGACATATTCGAAGCCCTGAAGCCGGGGGTGAGGGAATCGGACATCGTCGCCCTGGCCAACAAGCGCCTGTACGAGATGGGCTCCGAACACGTAGAGGCCATCAATTCCATAGCGGGCGAGCGGTGCAGCCCCCATCCCCACGTATTCTCGGACCGCCTCATCCGGCCCGGTGACACCGCCTACTTCGACATCATCCAAGCCCACAACGGCTACCGGACCTGTTACTACCGCACCTTCGTGGTCGGTCGAGCCACCCAGATGCAGCGGGACGCCTACCGGAAAGCCCGGGAGTGGATCGACGCCGCCATCGCCCTGGTGAGGCCGGGGACCTCGACCGAGGAGATCGCCCGGGTCTGGCCGGAGGCGGAGGAGTTTGGCTTCCCCGATGAGATGGAGGCCTTCGGGCTGCAATTTGGGCACGGGGTCGGCCTGGCGGTCCACGAGCGGCCGGTGATCAGCCGCCTCAACTCGATCGACCACCCGGTGGAACTCAAGGAAGGTATGTTCTTCGCTTTGGAGACCTTCTGCCCCGCGGCGGACGGTCGCTCCGCGGCCCGCATCGAGGAACAGGTGGTCTGCACGGCTGACGGCCCCAAGGTGGTGACCCTGTTTCCCGCCGAGAAACTGATGGTGGCCAATGAGTATTGATAGGCGAGAGCGAGAGATGGATATGGTTGGGAACTTGGATACCCGCCTAGGGATATACCGGATGATGCTCGACGCACGTCTCTTCGAGCAATACGCATATCAGATGTTCCTCGAGGGACTGGTCAAGGGCACATCCCACCTGGCCACCGGGCAGGAGGCCATCGCCGCCGGTTTCGCGGCCGCCATGCGGCCCGACGACCTGACCTTCTGTACGTACCGCGGTCACATCCACACCCTGCTGCGAGGAACCCCGGCCGGTCCCCTGATGGCAGAGCTCCTCGGTCGGGCCAACGGAGTGTGCGGCGGCAAGGGAGGGTCCATGCACCTCACCTGGGCGCCGGCTGGCGCGATGGGTTCTTACGCCATCGTCGGAGCCCATCTCCCGATTGCTGCCGGGGCGGCCTGGGCGGCGGTGGAGCGGGGCACCGGGCAGGTGTCGGTCTGCTTCTTCGGGGATGGCGCCACCAACATCGGCGCCTTCCACGAGGCGCTCAACCTGGCTGCCATCTGGGATCTTCCGGTGGTGTTCGTGTGCGAGAACAACCAGTACATGGAGTACACGCCCATCGGATCGGTGACCGCGGTGGCCCGTCCCGCGGCGGATCGGGCCTCGGCCTATGGTCTCGAACCGGTCCTGGTGGACGGCAACGACGCCGACGAGGTGCATCGGGTCGCTACCGCATCCATCGACCGAGCTCGGTCCGGCAAGGGGCCCAGCCTGATCGAAGCCCTCACCTACCGGCACGGAGGCCACTCCCGGGCCGATCCGGGTACCTACCGGCCGGATGAGGAGGTAGCGAGCTGGAAGTCTCGGGATCCGATCCCCATGTACCGCGGGAGGCTGGAGAGCGAAGGAGTGCGTAATGATCGGCTGGACGGCATAGAGGCGTCGGCCGAGTCGGCCATGCGAGTAGCAGTGGAGGAGGCGAAAGCGGGGCCTCTTCCCTCCCTGGAGTCGATCTCGACCGAAGTATGGGCGGATGGGGGGTCACAGTGGCGGAACTGATCAGCTACCGGGAGGCCGTAGCGTATGCACTTGCCCAGGAGATGGAGCGGGACAGTTCCGTCTTTATGATCGGCGAGGATGTCGCGGCGGCCGGTGGGGTGTTCAAGACCACCCCCGGCCTCCTGGAACGGTTCGGGCCCAGGCGGGTCCGAGACACCCCGATTTCGGAGGAAGCGATCATCGGGGCAGTCATGGGAGCAGCCATGAACGGCCTGCGGCCGGTGGCGGAGATCATGTTCTCGGACTTCCTGGCCACCTGCTGGGATCTGGTCGCCAACCAGATCGCCAAGACGCGCTACATGACCGACGGGCAGGTAAGCCTGCCGCTGGTGATCCGGACCGCCAACGGGGGCGGGGTTCGCTTCGGCGCCCAGCACTCCCAGAGCCTCGAGAACTGGGCCATGTCAGTACCGGGCCTCAAGGTGGTAGCGCCCTCAACCCCCAGAGATGTGGTGGAGTTGATGGCCGCTTCGATCCGCGATCCCGATCCGGTGATCTTCTTCGAGCACAAGGGCCTGTTCGCCAGCCGGGGACCGGTACCCGCTGGGGAGCTGGTGGGAGAGCTGGGCAAGGCAAGGGTGGTCCGCTCCGGACCGGATGCCACCATCCTCGCCCTGGCGGCCATGGTGCCCAAAGCCCTGGCGGCCGCGGACGAGCTGGCCAGCCGGGGAATCGAAGTCACAGTGGTAGACCTTCGCAGCCTGGTCCCCCTGGACACGCAGACGATCCTGAGCAGCGTGGCCGGAACGGGCCGGGTCTACACGGTGGAGGAGAACCCTCGGCTGTGCGGCTGGGGCGCGGAAGTGGTGTCCATCATCGCCGAGGAAGCCTTCTACGAGCTGGACCAGCCGATCGTCCGGATCACCACCGATCACATCCCCCTCCCCTCCGCCGACATTCTGGAGGATGCCACCATTCCCTCCCCCGCTCGCATCGTCGAAACCATCGAGCGCACCCTCGAATGACCGCCCGACCTCGAGGTGTGCGGGTGGGTTTCATCGGGCTCGGCCTCATGGGGTATCCCATGGCCACCAGCATCGCTCGGGCCGGTTTCCCGTTGACGGTCTGGAACCGGACCGTCTCCAAAGCAGAGTCTCTGGCCGCCGAGACCGGAGCATCCATAGCGCGCAGCGGAGCGGAGCTGGCCGGAAAGGTCGATGTGTTGATCACCATGGTGGCCGACGGCCGGGTGTTGGCCGACCTCTACACCGGTCCCGGCGCTATTTGCGAGTCATTGCGGAAAGGGACGGTGTGTATCGACATGAGCACCGTCGGCCCGGACGCGGCTCGCCAGGTGGCTTCGTCCATCGAGGCTGCGGGCGGGCGGTTCATCGATGCTCCAGTCTCAGGAAGCACCGCCACGGCCACCGCGGGAAAGCTGGCGATCATGGCAGGAGGCCGGGAGGCTGATCTGGAAGCAGTTCGACCGGTACTCGAGGCCATGAGTTCACGAATCATCCATATGGGCCCGGTCGGCTCGGGAGCCACCATGAAGCTGGCCGTAAACACGATCGTCTACGGCCTCGGGCAGTCGGTGTCCGAGGCGCTGGTGCTGGCCGAGGCCGCCGGTATAGAGCGGGAGGTCGCCTACGAAGTATTCGCCGGTAGCGCCATCGCGGCCCCCTTCGTCCACTATCGCCAGGAAGCCTTCCTCAAACCGGGCGAGGTACCGGTGGCCTTTCGTATGGTGCTGGCCCGCAAGGACCTCGACCTGGCAATCGATCTGGCGAACTCGGTGGGTGCTTCCCTGCCGCAGGCTGATCTGAACCGGTCGGAGCTAGCCAGAGCCATCGAGGCGGGCTTCGGTGACCATGACATGTCAGCCGTTGCCGAGTATCTACGGGCGGCACTCCGGTCGACCGCGGCCGACTGAAGCTCCCCAACCAGGCCCTGTGCTAACTGGGGATTGATGTGGTGTCGACTGCCCCCAGCGCAGGAACCAGCCACCCACTCTCGAAGCCGCTTCCCAACGTCCCCGATATCTCTCCAGCAATCGCTCCCCTAACTCCTCCGTAGTGAGAGGCGACTGCTCGATTCTCCAATCTGGGGGCCATATCCGATCGGTATAGTGCTAGCAGTTGATCGGCTCCATATCGGAGGGAAGGGATCGATTCGAATGAAGAAAAAGAGAGTGCTTGCCCTGTTCGTCGTATTGACGGCGATGGCTCTCGTGGCTTCCAGCTGTGCTGCGGAGGACGAGGAAACTGCTGGAGGGACGATCGTCGCCTTCATACCAACTACTACCAACACGTACATCGCCGAATGGGGCCGCGGTGCCCAGGAGACAGCAACCGAACTGGGCTACAACCTGATCATCGTCGAGAACAACTTCGACCAGGCTGAGCAGGACACCCAGGTCCAGCAGCAGCTGGGCGCAGCCGATGAGGACGTGGTGGCCTATGCCTGGTGGCCGTCCGACAACGAGGCCGGGGTTGCGTCCCTGCGAGCACTGTCGGAGACCGGAGTTCCGGTCATCCAGACCAACCAGCTCCCCTTCCCGGGATCGGAGCAGTACGTGGTGGGGTATGCCGGAGTCAACGACAAGCTCAACGGTGAGGTAGCCGCCAACCTGCTCATCGAAGCACGCGATTACATGGTGGCCAACGGAGTCCCGATTCACGGCGCTGGCGGACATGCCATCGTCATCGGATTCGTGGCCGGCTATCAGGCAGGCATCGACCGTTCGGGAGCCGCCCTTCCGATCCTGGCCCGTTCCAACATCAGCGTCCTGGGAGAGGTGGATGTCGGGTTCGGGCCCGCCGAAGGGTACGACGGAACCAAGCAGCTGATCGCGGCCCATCGCAACGCCGGAATCGATCTGGTATACGCGCACAACTCGGCCCTAGCCGAAGGGGTCATTCAGGCCTTGGAGGAAGAGGGTTACCACCCGGGCGAGGACGTGATGGTGGTGGGCGGAACCTGCCACGGCAACCTCGACCATCTGATCGACGGTACCGAGTTCGCCACCGGCCTGCAGGCCGCCCGGCTCGAGGGGGTGTTCAGCATCAATACCCTCCACGAGTACCTGACCAACGGGAGCCTGGCCACCCTCAACAACTTCATTCCCAACCCACCGGTGCGTAGCCCGGCCTACACGCCCGGAAGCAACGAGATCGAGACTGTCACGGTCGAAGGCTTCAGCGTCGAGCAACTCTGCGTCTACTAAAGAGCAGCTAAGGATGCCGGGGCGGGAGACATCCCGATTGCCTCCCGCCCCGGCCATCAACGGACCGGAGAGTGACAAGCAGCCAGCCTTTTGCGGCGAAGACGAGGCTCCAGGAGGGCCAGATGGGTAACGGACGATGACAGCCACCAACCTTTTCCATGTGGGAGTACTGGTACCTGACTTGGACGAGGGGATCGCCCGGTTCTCGGAGGTCCTGGGGCTGACCTTCAAGGATCCGGCCATCGCTCATGTGGACCGGTTCGAGCAGCTCTCGCGGGTGGAACAGCTCGACCTTCGTATCACCTGGTCCGTCGAGGGTCCGCCCTACCTCGAATTGCTCGAATCCCAGGACAACGACGGCCTCTACGGACGCGGTCAGGAAGGTCTACACCACCTCGGACTCTGGGAACCGGACCCTGAGACACTCATCGCCCGCCTGAAGACCATCGGGCTGAGGGAAGAAGCCACCCAATTCATGCCGGACGACCGCATTCTGGCCACCTACACCGGGCCGGACGAGCTGTACGGCACCCGACTCGAGTTCATCGAGGCTGGGCGGCGGCCTGGGATGGAGGCCTGGCTGGCAGGCGAGGATTGGCTGGACTGAACCCGCCACCGACCCTTGCGGTGGGTAGACCTTCCCACCCCAGGTTGGGTAGGACCGCCCGACCTCGGTAAGAGCCGGATGTCCCGCCCCGAGTCCACACCCGCCTTCGACCTGGTGGCCAGTCACTTCACGATCTCCGGCTCCCCGGTCGGCGCCGGTTATGGGACGGTCTCGCCCTGGCCATTCGAGACCAGGGTGGAGGCAGCAGCTAGGTCCGGATATTCAGGGATCGGGATGGGCGAAGCGGACTATACGGGAATGCGGGCCGCGGGCACGACCGACGAGGAGCTACTGGACATCCTCGACCGGCACGGGATCAGGGTCGCGGAGATCGAGTTCATGTTCGATTGGATGCACGACGATGAGGAGTCGTCCGTTCCCCGAGCCATCGCGGAGGCGCTGTTCCACATGGCAGAGGTGTTCCGCCCGCATCACGTCAACGTAGGCGACGTGAGATTCCCACCCGGGCTTCCGATCAGCGTGATGGCTGACCGCTTCGGAGCAGTGTGCGACCGATTGGCCCCCTTGGGGGTCAAGGCGGCCATAGAGTTCATGCCGTGGACTTCCATACCCGATCTCGACACCGCCCGCCAGATCATCGAGGGGGCCGGCCGGGAGAACGCCGGGATCGATCTCGATGTCTGGCATTACTTCCGGGGTCCGTCCGACCTCGACCAGCTGGCGAGGGTCGACCCGGCCTCGATCCTGGCGGTGGCGCTCAACGACGCCGGACCTCCCCTGGAAGACGTAGTGCTTGACACCACCCGCCATCGACGGCTGCCCGGCGACGGCACCTTCGACCTCGAAGGGCTGTTGAGGGCTCTGGCTGCCACCGGGGCTAGGCCCTTGATGGCGGTGGAGGTCCTCTCCGACCACCAGACCGGCTTACCTCCGGCGGAAGCAGCCCGGACCTCCCATCGAGCGGCCGCCGAAGTCCTGCACAGGGCGGGCTGGCCGGGAAGCTCGCCATGACCGTGGCCGGTGCTCCCCTCCTGTCCCTGCAATCCCTCTCCAAGTCCTTCGGTTCGATCAGGGCGCTCGACCGAGTCGACTTCGAGGTGCGCTCCGGTGAAGTGATGGCCCTGGTGGGCGAGAACGGGGCGGGCAAGAGCACCCTGGTCAAGATCCTGGCCGGCATGCATCACCCCGATGAGGGGAGCATCAGCCTGGCCGGCAAGAAAGTGGCCTTCAGCGGCACTACCGGGTCGGAGCAGGCCCGCATCGCGGTCGTCCAGCAGGAGCTGTCTCTGGTGCCGACCCTGTCGGTCGCCGACAACATCTTCCTGGGGGATACCAGGCGGGGATGGTTGGCCGCGCCGGGCAAGCAAGCCCGAGCCGCCAGACCGTTTCTGGTTCAGGTCGGCCTCGCCGAGGTAGATCCGCTGAGCCGGGTCGAGCGGCTGGGCGTGGCGGAGCGGCAGCTGGTGGAGGTTGCCCGCCTCCTGGCCAGGGACGCTAGGGTGCTCATCTTCGACGAGCCCACTGCGGCACTGGCGGAGCGGGAGATCAGGCGGGTCAAGGCAGTTGTACACGCCCTGAAAAGCCAGGGACGCTCGATCATCTACGTCACCCATCGCCTCGACGAGGTCTTCGAGCTGGCTGACCGGGTCACCGTGTTCCGGGATGGGCGATCCAATCCGCCGATCTCCACCGCTGACATCACCCTCGACGGGTTGATCTCGCTGATGCTCGGAGGAAGCCTGGCCGCCCTCTTTCCCGAGCGGGGGGATCGCTCCCCCGGCGAGGTGGTGCTGGAAACGCAGGATTTCCTGGCCGGAGGGCTGGTTGCTCCGGTCACCATCGAGGTCCGGGCGGGCGAGATCGTCGGCCTGGCCGGGCAGCTGGGGAGCGGCGCCAGCGACACCCTCCGAGGGATCGCTGGTCACCTACCCCGCCGATCCGGGAACGTGGCGGTGGGGGGCCGGCCCGTTCCGCCCGACTCGCCGGTGGCTGCCATCCGGACCGGGATCGGATACAGCTCTGCCGACCGCAAGCGGGACGGGATCTTCCTCCAGCGGACCGTCACCGAGAACCTCACCTCCCCCAGCCTCCGCCTGGTGTCCCGCAGTGGATGGCTAAGGAGGGCCGCCGAGCGGGCCATGAGCGACCGGATCGCCACTACCTTCACCATCGACCAGGCCAGGCTCGGCTCCCAGGCAGGCACGCTGAGCGGTGGGAACCAGCAGAAAGTGGCCGTCGGCAAGTGGACGGGCTGCCAGCCCCGCGTGCTGCTGGTGGACGAACCCACCCGAGGGGTAGATGTCGGCGCCCGGGCCGAGATCTACCGCCACCTGAGCAGCCTGGCCGACGAGGGCCTGGCCATCGTGATCGCCTCGTCCGACAGCCAGGAGATCTTGGGAATCGCCGACCGGGTGGTGGCCTTCTTCCGAGGCGCCCTGGTGAGCGTGCGCCCGCGGGGCGAGACCGGCTCGCGGCTCCTCACCCATGAGATCACCCATCCTCAGGCCGAGCGATGAGCCAACCCGAGACCCCCATCCGAAAGGACCAGGCCAGGTCCGCTTCGTGGGTCGTCCCGATGGTCGTGATCGGCGTGCTGCTATTGCTCGGGGTGGTCGGTTGGATCACCACGCCGGAGTTCGTCACCTACCGGAACTTCCAGAGCATCGTGCGGGCCTCGGCCCTGATCGGGATCATCGCGGTGACCATGACTCTGATCACGATCGCCGGAAGCTTCTTCTCCCTGTCGGTCTCGCAGACCGCCGCCATGTCGGCCATCTCCTTCGCCGCCTTCCTGGGGTGGGGGTGGCCGGTCTGGACGGCGGTGCTGGCGG
The DNA here is from genome assembly GCA_965200835.1 of Acidimicrobiia bacterium. GTDB lineage: Bacteria > Actinomycetota > Acidimicrobiia > Spongiisociales > Spongiisociaceae > JAPPFW01. The sequence continues at coordinate 1,513,810 of OZ241390.1, read as the reverse complement.
TCGTGCTGCTGGCGGCGGCGGTTGGCGGGTTGCAGGGTGGAGCAGTGGCCCTGGGTGGCAACCCGATCGTGGTCACCCTGGCGGTGGGAGCCGTCATCTTCGGGACGATGGCCTGGCTCACCGACAACAAGACGGTCCGGACCGGGACCGACGCGGCCGAATGGATCGGCACGTCCCGCCCCCTGGAGATACCCAACCAGACCTGGGCCTTCCTCCTCATCACGGCCGTAACCGCGGTGGTGCTCACCCGGACCCGACTCGGGCGAGAGGTAACCCTGGTGGGGGCCAACCGCCAAGCCGCTACCACCGCCGGGTTGCGGCCCGGGCGGATGGCGGTGTACGTGTTCGTGGCTTCCTCGCTGGGAGCCGCCCTGGCAGGAGTATTCACGGCCGCCCAGTTCAGCCAGGGCCGGCTCGACCACTTCGATGGGATGGACATCGACGCCATCGCCGCCATCCTGGTGGGAGGGGCGGCCATCCAGGGAGGGGAGGGATCCGCCATCCGGACTGCCCTCGGTGCGGTGTTCATCGCCGCCCTGCAGAACCTGATGGTGCTGCGCGGTTTCCCATACGGGGTGAGGCTGTTCTTCGTCGGTCTCGCCATCCTGATCAGCGTGAGCGCCTTCACCCTCATCCGCCATCGGAGACGGCTGGCGTGAGGAAACTGGCGAACCGGGTCGAGTCGGCCGCCTGGGCCCGCGGGGGCTTGTTCGTCCTCGTGTTCGTGGTGTTTGCGGTGGCCGACCGCCGCTTTGCCACTCCCAACAACGTCTTCACCATCTTCGAAGGATTTGCCTGGCTCGGGCTGGCGGCTCTGGCCATCGGGCTGACCATCATCGCCGGCGAGCTCGACCTGTCGGTGGGATCGGTAGCGGCGGTGGCCGGGATCGTAGCCGTCTCGATCGTCGAGGATATCGGCCTGGTCCCAGCAGTGGTAGTGGCCACCGGTCTGGGTCTGGGGTTCGGTGCCGCTCAGGGATACCTGGTCCATCGCCTGAGGATCCATTCGCTGGTGTTCACCCTCGGCACCCTCATCGCGCTGCGCGGCCTGGCCTTCATGATCTCGGGGGAGAACACCGTGGTGATGAAGGACCTCGACATCGCGGACGCGGTCAGGCATCAGCTGTGGATCTTCTCGCCCTTCAGCCTGGTGACCATCCTGGTGTTCGTGCTGGTAGGCCTATTTCTGGTCTACACCAGGTTCGGTCGCGAGATATTCGCCATCGGAGGCGGGCGGCAGGAAGCGGCCGCGGCGGGCGTCCCGTTGGTCCGTCCCCTAGTGCTGGTTTTCGCGCTCTCCGGATCGACCGCCGCCCTGGCCGGAGCCCTGACCTCCATAAAGTCGGGGAGCGCGGGGCCGGCCGCCTTCGAACAGCTGCTGCTCCCCGCCGCCACGGCCGCCTTGATCGGCGGGGTGAGCCTGCTGGGTGGCAAAGGATCGGTGATGGGAATAGCCGTCGGCGCTCTGACCCTGCGCTTCATCAGCAGCGGTCTGAGCCTGGGCGGAACTCCTTTCCATGTGTTGACCCTGGCCACCGGAGCAGTCCTGATCGTGGCCGTGGTGCTGGAGCTGGTGATCGAGCGACCGGTCCTCGGGTCTCGGATCCGCGGCTGGAGAGTGGGACGCCCTCCCCGGCCGGGATAACCCTAGGCAACTGAGCAACCCCCGCAAGGGCCGGCCTGACCGGATCGAGTCTCCCAGGTGCTGGGCCGTCCGGAGACGGTCGTATTGCCTACCACCTAACGCGGCGGGTAACGTTTCCACCACCGGGCGGGTCGCCTCGACCGATCAGCAGCTGCCGGTCGGATCCGTCCTCAGTGAACAGCCAACGGACAGGGAGTAGTCGATGAGGGTTGCGGTCGATATCGGAGGGACCTTCACCGATGCGGTCGTGATCGACGACCAAGGCCGCACCCGCACCGCCAAGGTGCTGACCACCCCCCAGCGGCTGCACGAGGGGGTCCTGGCCGCTCTCGACCAGCTCGAGGTCGACTTCCGGCGGCTCGATTCGGTGACCAATGGCACCACTGCCGGGCTGAACGCTTTCCTGGAGCGCCGGGGCGCCCGAGTAGCCCTCCTCACCACCCGAGGCTTCCGGGATGTCTACGAACTGGGCCGGGCCAACCGGCCGGACATGTACAACGTGCGGTACCGGCCACCCACCCCCCTCGTGCCTCGCCGGTCGATCTACGAGGTCGACGAGCGGATGGCCCCCGACGGTACGGTGCTGGTCCCCGTCGATGAGCAGGCCATCCGGGAGCTCGCTGCCCGCCTGGCGGGCGACTACGAAGCGGTGGCCATCTGCTTCCTCCATTCTTATGCCAACCCCGCCCACGAGCGGCAGGTGGCCGACCTGCTCAGGGAGGCCGATCGGTCCCTGTCGGTGGTGTGCTCCTCGGAGATCGCTCCGGAGTGGCGCGAGTACGAGCGGACCAGCACCACGGCCATCGCCGCTTACGTGGCCCCGATCGTCGAGAGCTACCTGGCGGAGATCGAGCAGCGGACCGCCGAGCGGGGCATGCGGGGATCGCTTCGGGTCATGCAATCCAACGGCGGGGTGATGAGTGCCTCATCTGCTCGCCGCAAGCCGATCCAGACCCTGTTCTCCGGTCCGGTCGGGGGGACCGTAGCCTGCCTGGCGGTGGCCGATCACCTGGTCGAGGAGGAGGCGGCCAGCCGGCTGATCTGCGTGGACATGGGAGGTACCTCCTTCGACATGAGCCTGGTGGTCGACGGACGGGCTGATGTGGAGCTCGAGTCGGAGCTGCAACGCCACCCGGTCCTGGCGCCCACCGTGGCCATCCACACCATCGGCGCGGGGGGCGGGAGCGTCGGCCACACCGCGGGCGGAGGGCTTCGGGTGGGACCGCGCTCGGCCGGCGCGGTACCCGGTCCGGCCTGCTACGGAGCGGGAGGCGAGGAGCCCACCATCAGCGACGCCAACCTCTATCTCGGACGCCTGCCGCGGATCGCCCGGCTGGCAGGCGGTATCCCCCTCGACCAGCAGGCCGCCCGCCAAGCCCTCTCCGGAGTGGCCGGCTCGCTGGGGATGGACTCGCTGGAGATGGCGGCCGGAATGATCGCGGTAGCCGATGCCACGATGGCCAACGCCATCCGGGAGATCACCGTGATGCGCGGCATCGACCCCCGTGACTTCATCCTGGTGGCGTTCGGGGGCGCCGGCCCTCTCCATGCCACCTCGCTGGCCGATGAGCTGGACCTGGCGACGGTAGTGGTGCCCGCCAATCCGGGCGTCCTGTCCGCCTACGGCATGCTCCAGACCGACACCCGCCACGACGCCGTCCAGAGTTTCTACGTCCGGGTGGCGGACCTCACCGAGGAAGCGCTGGAAGCCGCCTTGGCAGAGCTCGAGGAGCGAGCCCGGCTGATGGTGAAGGAGGATGGCTTCGACGATCAGGCGATCACCCTGGAACCGTCCGCCGATCTCCGCTATTCGGGCCAGGAGTACACGGTCACCCTCCCGCTCGACACCCGCCACGGGATGGAACGATTGATCGACGGAATCCCCGACCAGTTCGCCGAGGCCCACAACATCCGGTACGGCCACAGCAATCCAGGCGAGGCGGTCGAGTTCGTCAACCTGCGCATGGCCGCCTATGGGAGCATGACCCGACCCCGGCTCCCGATCATCCCTCCCGGCGAGCTTCCTCCACCAGCGGCAACCGAGAGAACCTGGTTTGCGGGAGGATGGCACCAGACCGCCGTCTACCACCGTTCGGACCTCCCCAGTGAGATCGAGATCGGCGGGCCGGCCATCCTGCTGGAGGAGGCGTGTACCGCCCTGGTACCGCCCGGTTGGAATGCCAGGGTCTCCCAGCACGGTCATCTGGTGCTGGGCCGGGAGTGATCGTGGCGTGCCCCCGGAGAGAGGCCTTAGCCCCACCATCTACTATCACCCAGAATCGGCCTAGGAACAACCCTTACTGAGGAGAGGAGACCGGCAGCTATGCGAATCCTGATCGTCAACCCGATGGGCGTCGACGTGTACAACCCGATGATCGAGGCGGCGCTCGCCCCGGCCGCCTCACCGGACACCAAGGTGGAGGTCCGCTCGCTGGCCGGAACGGGGGTGCCCGAGACCGCCTTCCTACCCGCCCAATCCCTGTTCCTCAACCAGATGCTGGCCCAGGTCGAGCAGGCCGAGCGGGACGGTTTCGACGCGGCGGTGATCGCCTGCGCGGCCGACCCCGGGTTGGAGGACGCCAAGGATCTGGTCGAGATGCCGGTGACCGGGCCCATGGAGGCGGGGGTTGCCATAGGTCGGGCGTTCGGGCGTCTGGGCGTGGTCTGCCCCCGCATAGAGAGCGGGGAGGGGGAGAACCTCCCGCAGAACTCCAACTGGGTGCGCCGCCTGATCCACCGGTACGGGGCTCCCAACTTCGCCGGGGTGTTCGCCGCCCCCAGCGGGCACGCTCCACCCGACGAGGTGACCCGGCTGCTGGTCGAGGATCCGGACCAGCTGCGGGCGGTGGTGCGGGCGGACATGGCCGCCTCGGCGCGGGGTTCGGCCCTGGAAGCCGCGGAACGGGCCTGGCGTGACCACGATGCCGAGGTCCTGTTCTTTGCCTGCACCTTGTGGTCGGGCCTGTTGGACAGCATCCGGTCACGGGTACCGGTCCGGGTGCTCGACCCGCTCGTCACCCCGCTCCTGTACGCCGAGATGCTGGCCAGGGCAGCGCGCTAGATGAACGGACAGGCCCTGCCTACCGGCCCCCGGAACTTGGCCCTGGCAATGCCAAACCATCCCCGGCCCTGGATGGGTCGGATCAACCCAACCATTACCAACTAGGAGGTAAGCACATGATCAAAGCGAGAACCGCGCGGCTGGCCCGGCTGCTGGGCGTGTTCGCCGTGCTGGCGCTAGTCGTCTCCGCCTGTGGCTCAGATGAGCCCGCCGCGGAAACCACCACCGCCACCACGGCGGCGCCCGCTGAGGCGACCACCACCATGGCCACCGAGATGGAGGAGCCCGACGAGTCGATGGACGAGCCAATGGAGGAGGAACCGATGGAGGAGTCGGTCCTGACCATCGGCGTCCCCGGCGACATCGAGACCCTCGATCCGTGCTGCGCCAACTTCATCCGTAGCCATGAGGCGCTGCTCATGGTCTATGACGTCCCGGTGATCCATCCCATCGTCGAGCAGGGCGGTGCGATGGTGGGTGACGCCGACAACCTCCTTCCCCGCTACTTCGATTCGTGGGAGGCGCACGAGGACGGTCTCACCTACACGATCAAGGTCCGGGAAGGGATGACCTTCGACGACGGCACTCCGATCAACGCGGAGACCGTCCGGTTCATGATCGACCGCAATCTCAACACGCCGGGTGGTGGTGCCTGGTTGCTCACCAACATCGCCTTCGTCACGAAGCCCCCTACCGTGCTCGACGAGTACACCCTCGAGCTGGTGTCCGACCAGCCGAGCCCGATGGTCATGCAGTCCTTCTACATGTCGAGTTCGGCCGCGGTCGATCCCGCCCTCGTGGCGGAGCACGCCACCGAGGATGATCCGTGGGCGACCGAGTACATGTCACGTAATGCCGACAACCCGAGCGGTCCCTACCGCCTGGTCAGCCGGATAGCCGACCAGGAAGTCGTGTTCGAGGCCCGGGACAACTTCTGGGGCGGCCGTCCCGCCTATGACAAGGTGGTGTGGAAGATCATCCCGTCGCCCGCCGAGCGGGTCCAGCTGCTCCAAGCCGGGGTCATCGACCTGGCGGTCGGTCTGGGAACCGAGGAGTTCAACGCCCTGGACGGGGCCGACGGCGTGAAGGTCGTTAAGGCGCCTTCCAAGAACATGTCCTACGTAGGGATGGGCAACTCCATCGCCCCCTTCGACGATGTGACTGTCCGTCACGCGGTTTCCTATGGAGTCGACTACGACGACATCCTCGAGAACGTGTACAAGGGCGACGCCCGCCGGCTCTACGGGGCCATCCCCAACGGTTCGGCCGTCTCGCTGGGCGATCAGGTCGGGTTCACCCAGGACACCGCCCGGGCCCAGGAGCTGCTCAGCTCGAGCAGCTATGACGGTGAAACCGTCACCCTGTCGATCGACGCCGCCAAGGCGGAGCACCAGCTGATCGCGGTGCGGGTGCAGGCCGCGCTGCGTGACATCGGCATGAACGTCGAGATCGAGCAGCTGGCTTCGGCCGTGTTCGCCGAGCGCAAGACGGGCAAGCAGCTGCAGATGTTCGTGGACGAACTGCTGGCCTGGATCGACGACCCCAACTACCAGCTGTCGCTGACCCTGGAGTCGGGAGTGTTCGGGAACTACGCCGACTACTCCAACGCTCGGGTGGACGAGATCATCACGGCCGGATGGGCCGAGCAGGACGCCGACGCCCGGCGAGCGCTCTTCGAGGAGGCGCAGCGGATCATCTCCGATGACGCCCCGTGGGTGTTCCTGGCACAACCGGACTTCAAGTTCGCCATGCGCGAGCACGTAGACGGATTCGTCCTGTATCCCAACGCCATTCCTCGCTTCGCCGACCTACGTCCGGCCGGCTGATAGAGGAGCGGAGACCAAGAACAAAAGCACTGAAAACCTGACCGGGGAGGGTCATGCATCTCGCCGTCTACGTAGCCCGCCGGCTGGCCTACATGCTGGTGGCGCTGTTCGGCGTGACGCTGGTCGCTTTCGTAGTGACCAGGGTGCTGCCCGGTAACCCGGCCTACATGATCGTGGGGGTCCAGGCCGACGAGTCGACGGTGGCGGCCGTCATCGAGCGGCTCGGCCTGGACCAACCGATCCACGAACAGTATTTCCACTACCTGCGCCAGCTGATGTCCGGCGATCTGGGCGACAGCTGGCGCACGCGGAATCCGGTGACGGTCGACATCGGCGCCCGCTGGCCGGCCACCATCGAACTGGGCAGCACAGCGCTGGTCCTGGCGATCGCCTGGTCGGTCCCCTTCGGGATCATCTCCGCCCTGCGCAGGCGTTCCATCTCCGACCGGCTGGCCAATGCCATCTCGAGCTTGGGGGTGTCTATTCCCGAGTTCTGGCTGGGACTGATCCTGCTGCTCATCTTCTTCGGGACCCTGGGGTGGGCGCCGGCGCCCATCGGGCGGACGCTCGGGGATGTCCCGTCCCACACCACCGGCCTCTACACGCTCGACGCGCTGCTGGCCAGCGACTGGGAGGCGTTCAGAGCGGCGGCCGTGCAGCTGATCCTCCCGGCCCTGACCCTGGCCCTGGTGGTGGGCGCGCCCCTGCTGAGAGTCACCCGTGGCTTCATGCGGGAGACCATGGCCTCCCATCACATCCGCTCGGCGCGGGCGCTGGGCGTGCCGGAAAGGTCGATCGTGCTGCGCCACGCCCTGCCCAACGTGCTGTTGCCCGTGTCGACCATGGTGGCCATCATGTACGGCTACCTGCTGGGCGGCACCGTCCTGGTCGAGTTCGTATTCGCCTGGCCGGGCATCGGCAAGTACGCCATCGACTCGATAAACGCCTCCGATTTCGCTCCGGTCCTGGCAGCGGTCCTACTCAGCGCCCTCTCCTACCTGGTCGTCTACCTGATCATGGACCTCCTGCACTTCGTGATCGATCCCAGGACCCGGACATGACCGCTCGGCTGGCAAGGTCCTCGACCGCTGCGAAGGGTTCCCGGCTCCGGCAAGCAGCCCGGAAGCTGGTCGGCAAACCGGCCTACCTGGCGCTGGCGGTCATCGTCCTGATCGCCCTGCTCGGCCCGTTGATGGTCAGGGATCCGCTGGAGCTGGGAGTGGGCGATGTCCTGGCTCCGCCGTCGGCCGAGTTCTGGTTCGGGACCGATCAGTACGGCATGGACATCTTCGCCCGAGTGGTCCACGCCGCCCGGCTGGACCTCGGAGTCGGGGTCAGCGCGGCGGCTCTCGCCATCCTGGTGGGAATGCCGCTGGGTGCGCTCGGCGCCTACCGGGGCGGCATCTTCGACGCTCTCCTGCTACGGATATCCGAGTCGTTACAGGCCTTCCCCACCCTGCTGCTAGCACTGGGAATAGTGGCCGCGCTGGGACCGAGCATCCCCATCCTGGTCCTAATAATCGCTCTGGTCAATGTCCCCGTCTACCTGCGTCTCACCCGCAGCGCAGTGAAGCCCCTGGTGGATTCCGACTTCGTGCTGGCCGCCCGATGCGCAGGGAAGAACCAGGCCTCGATCCTCCGGCGGCACATCCTGCCCAACGTGTCGGAGGTGGTATTCGCCCAATTCTCCGTGAACGTGGCCTGGGCCATCCAGATCCTGGCAGCCCTCAGCTTCGTCGGATTGGGCGTCAAGCTCCCCACCCCCGAGTGGGGAGCCATGGTGAAGGGAGGCGCCGACTACACGATCTACGGCCAGTGGTGGATAGCGCTGTTCCCCGGCCTGGCCATCCTGGCCACCGTGCTGACCCTCAACCTGGTGTCCGACGAGATCAGGCACGGCAAATGATGGGAAACGCATCACCGACTCCCGGCCGAAGGTCGGAGACGTAGCATGTCCCCTCCTCTGCTCGACATCCAGGACCTGATCGTCGGCTTCCGGGTGGACGGCGAGGACCGATCCCTCCCCCTACAGGGAGTGAACCTGCGGGTGCCGCGAGCAACCCGCCTTTCACTGGTGGGCGAGTCGGGGTCGGGCAAGAGCCTGACCGCCGCAGCCGTGATCGGACTGCTGCCCGAGGGAGCGCAAGTCATGGGCGGATCGATCCGGCTGGACGGGGAGGAGCTGGTCGGAATCGGAGAACGGAGGATGAGGGACCTGCGCGGCCGCCGCATAGCCATCATGTTCCAGAATCCCCGGGCCTCCCTCAACCCGGTCCTGACCGTCGGAGGCCAGATCGCCGAGGTGATCCGGGTCCACACCGGTGCCGGGCGCCGCGAGAGCAAGCAACGGGCTATCGACCTGCTGGATCAGATGGGCATTCCCGAGGCCTCCCGGCGGGCGGGCGACTACGTACACCAGTACTCGGGGGGCATGGCTCAGCGGGCCGCCCTCGCTATGGCTCTCTCGTGCCGGCCCGACCTGCTGATCGCCGACGAACCCACCACCGGGCTCGACGCCACCCTCCAGCAGCAGGTGCTGGAGCTGGTGGTGGAACAGGTGTCCCGCCGGGACGCCTCGCTGCTGCTTATCACCCACGACATAGCAGTCGCTCGCCAGACCTGCGAGCAGATCGCGGTCATGTACGGCGGCCGGGTGATGGAGAGCGGGCCGACCGCCTCGGTCACCAGCGGGCCCGCCAACCCCTACACGGAAGCCCTGCTCAGAGCGTTCACCAGCGTGGAGGACGGGCGGATGTACGCCATACCGGGAGCCGTGCCGACCCTGCTGGAACCCCTCGAGGAGTGTCCGTTCACCAACCGCTGCCCGCAAGCCGGCCCCGAATGCCGCCAGGAGGTCCCGCCCCTGCGGTCAATGGGAGATCGGGAGGTGGCATGCGTAAAGGCTTGAGGACGTGACGGCTCCCCTCCTCGAGGTGCGAGACCTGGTCAAGGACTACGTAACCAGGGACGCCAAGCTGCGCCAGCATGTGGCCCGGGCGGTGGACGGGGTGTCATTCGAAGTGTGGCCCGGCGAGACCTTCGCCATCGTCGGCGAGTCAGGATCCGGAAAATCCACCGTGGGACGGGTACTCCTCAAACTGACCGAGGCCACCGAAGGCCAGGTGTCGCTGCTCGGAGAGAGCATCCTCGAGCTTCCTGAAAAACGGTTCCGAAGCATGCGGGGCCACATCCAGATGGTCTTCCAGGATCCGCTGGCAGCGTTCGACCCGCGGGCCACCATCCGTTCCAGCCTCCGAGAGTTCGCCGGGTTCGGGGGCGGGCGGACCCGAAGCCGGCAGGATCGCGCTATCGACCAGGCGATCAGCAACATCGGGCTGCCCGTCGAGATCGGCGATCGCTTGCCGTCGCAGGTGAGCGGCGGGCAGCTGCAGCGCCTGAGCGTGGCCCGGTCATTGCTGGTCGAACCGCGGCTCCTGTTTCTGGACGAGCCTACCTCGTCGCTCGATGTCTCGATCAGGGGCCAGATCGTCAACCTGCTGATCACCCTGCAACAAACCGAACACCTCGCCTACCTCCTAGTAGCCCATGACCTGCGGGTGGTGTATGCCATGGCCCATCGGGTAGCGGTGATGTACCTCGGCCAGTTCGTCGAGATCGGCACCAGGGATCAGGTGTACGAGCAGGCCCGCCATCCCTACACCCGAGGGCTGCTGGAAGCGGCCTCGCTGGAGGAGCCGGAACGGATCGGGACACCGGTACGGCTGGCGGGCGAGATAAGCAGCGACCAGGTGAGCGCCTCCGGATGCCGGCTCATCCCCCGGTGCCCGTTCTCGGAGGACCGCTGTGCGGAACCCCAGCCGCTGCGTCCGGCGGTCCGAGGCCATCTGGTCCGGTGCTGGAAAGCGATCGACCAACCTGTATCCATAGGCCTACCCCCACCTCCCGGGACCGGCGATAGGAGCTGATTCATGAGTATCGACCCCGTAACCGTCGAGGTGATCCGTAACGCCTTCATCTCGATCGCCTCCCAGATGAACAACAACCTGGCCCGATCGGCCTACACCCCGATCATCTACGAGATGAAGGACTGCTCGGTGGGGTTGTTCGGGTCGCAGGGCGATCTGCTGGGCCAGGCACCCGGCCTGCCCATCTTTCTGGGAAGCCTGGAAGCGGCCATCCAGTCGACCATCGACCACTTTGGTGGCCCGGACATCTGCCGGCCCGGTGATGTGTACGCCGTGAACGACAGCTACATGGTGGGGAGCCACCTCAACGACGTGAACGTGCTGTCACCCATCTTCCACCGGGACGAGCTGGTGGGCTTCGGCGCCACCAAGGCCCACTGGCTGGACATCGGCGCCAAGGATCCCGGCCAGGCCATGGACTCGACCACCATCTACCAGGAGGGCTACCGGATCGCCCCGGTCCACCTGTACCGGGAGGGCAAACCCGAGCAGGGAATCCTGGACTTCCTCACCCGCAACAGCCGGCTGCCCCGCTCGGTGTGGGGCGACATGCACGCCCAGATCGCCGCCTGCCGGACCGGCGAGCGGCGCTTCGGGGATATGCTCGATCGGTTCGGGCTCGAGACGGTCAACGAGGCCGCGCTAGCCATCTTCGACCAGTGCGAGCAGCTGGACCGAGAGGCGGTGGCCGCCATCCCCGATGGGGTCTACCGGACCGAGGGGGAGATGGACAGTTGGGGCCCGGGAGGCGATCCGGTGTACGTGCAGGTGACCGTGACCGTCAGCGGGGACGAGGTACATCTCGATCTAGGAGGGTCGGCCCCGCAGACCCCTGGTTGCATGAACTGCGGGTTCGCCCAGACCATCGCCGCCGCCCGCCTGGCCTTCAAACTGCTCATCAACCCCGACGTGCCGGTCACGTCGGGCAACTTCCGGAACCTCACCATCGAGGCGCCGGAAGCGTCGGTGTTCGACGCTCGGGAACCGGCCGCATGCCAGTACTACTACCCGCATCTCGGGTTGATGATCGACCTGTTCATCCGAGCCCTGGCGCCCGCCGTGCCCGGTCGGGTGGTGGCTGGCCAGGCCGCCGACCCGATGAACGTGCTGTTCAGCGGTCCCGACCCGCTCACTCGAGAGGAGTGGGTGGTGGGCGAGGCCACCGCGGTCGGATGGGGTGCCTACCGGGGGGGCGACGGGGCCAACGGGCTGATCAACTATGGAGGCGGCGACCTCAAGAACATCCCGGTAGAAGTGATGGAATCCCGCTACCCGATCCGGGTGAACAAGTACGCGGTCTGGCCGGACTCGGGCGGGCGCGGAAAGTGGCGCGGAGGCCTGGGGGTGCTACGGGACTACGAGGTGCTGGCCGATGACATCACCGTTTCCACCTGGTTCGAGCGCACCAGAACTCCCGCCTGGGGGCTGTTCGGCGGCGGGCCCGGAGCGGTGACCGAGGTGACCCTGACCGAGGGCGGGGAGACGGTCCCCTTGCTGAAGGCCAACCAGCGACCAGCCCCCAAAGGTGCTCGCCTCCAGGTCGCCACCGGCGGTGGTGGAGGTTATGGAGATCCGGCGGACCGGGATCCCGACCTGGCGGCCAACGACCTGATCGACGGGTACACCACCCGGTGAGCGACCCGGCCTACCCTCCCGAGTCCTCCCCCGCCTGGCGGTTCCGGGGGGCTCGGTGGCTCGACACCGCCACCGGTGCGCTTGACAGGCGGGATTTTCTGGTGGCCGGGGGCGCGATAGTGGCGGACGACGGCCGCCAGGCCCGGACGCTGGATGCATCCGGGCTCACCGCCATGTTCGGCCTGTGGGACTGCCACGCCCATGCCGGCGGGCTCATGTACGACCCCGACGCCCGCGGATACTTCGAGTCGGGACCGGAGCGAACCATCCGGGCTGGTGAGAACTTCCACCAGGCCATGAAGATGGGCGTCACCGGAGTCCGCTGCGTCGACGAGGCGGACGATCTGGACCTGGCCTGGGGAAGGGCCTATGCCGCCGGTACCACTCCCGGCCCGCGCGTAGTGGGGGCGGGTCGGGGGATCCGCACCACCGGCGGGCATGGCACCGCCTTCCCGAGGGTCTACACCCAGATGAAGGCCGAGCTGATCGTGGACGGCCCCGATGCCATGGCCCGAGCGGTTCGCCGGCAGGTGGAGCGGGGAGCGCAGTGGATCAAGATCATGTTGACCGGCGGCCTGTACAGCCCCCACGAAGCTGCTGACGAAGGCCAGTTCACCCCGGCGGAGCTGGCCACCCTGATGGAGGTAGCCAACCAGCGGGGAATCCCGGTGGCGGCCCATTGCGGGGGAACCGAGCCGGCCATCACCTTCTCCGAGCTGGGAGGGCGGTCGATCGAGCACGGCTACCAGCTGGACGAGCGAGCTGCCGAGGTGATGGCCCGCAACCGGACTTGGCTGGTTCCCACCATCGGAGTCACCCACGATCGGGAGTACATCGAGGCCGAGGGTTGGCCCGAGCATGCCGCCAACCGGGCCCGCCAGCTGGTGCCGGTCCACGCCGCCGCACTGCATAGCTGCCTCGAGGCCGGGGTTCCCGTCGCGGTGGGCGCTGACCTGAACCCTATCGGCGTCCGATTCCATCGGGAGCTGGAGATGCTGGAGCGGGCGGGGATGAGCCGGAGGGCAGTGCTGCACGCCGCCTCGGTAGGCGGACGCCAGCTCAACGGCTTCGGTAGCTCCTCCCAGCCGGACCCCGGATCGGTGGCCGACCTGATCCTGGTGGAGGAGAACCCGATGCGGTCACTATCCACCCTGCGATCACCCGTGGTGGTGGTGACGCACGGACGGGTGGTGCTGTCACACCTCTGAACCGGTAGGTCTCACGCGCCGCTCCTTAGCTGTATTCAACAGACGGGAAGTCGAGCGGTGGAGCCGAGCGACACCCTGGAATTCGGCAAGCAGTCGGCTCCCCATCGATCCCGAGGGCCCGTGACGCGGATCGTCCGTCCCCACACCGTTTGGTGGGGACGGACGATTTGGGGGGGCCTCGACTTGGGGGACCTGGCCCTTTCTCAGCTTCAGTCGGCGCAGGCAGTCTCCGGGTCGACGGTGTTCTCGTCGACTTCGCCCACCGTGATCTTGTACATGCGGGTAGCAGTTTCCTCGTCTATGAGCCCGGTCACATACAGCAACAGGATGTGGGCTCCGGACGTTCCGGCCACCAGAGTGAGCGTATTGTCCCCGAAGCTGCCGGTCAGCTTGTTGCGAGCCGGCTCGTTGAGAGCACCGCTCCGGCAAGTCGCATAGTTCAGATTCCAGGTCTCGATGGTCGCCGACCAATCCTGGCCGCTGCCCATGTCAGTGGCCAGATCGATAGTCACCGTCTCACCGTGAGCCATCTCGTAGTCGAACCCGGACGGCCCATCATCCACTGGAGGATCGCCCTCAACCGGCGGATCATCCTCGGCCGGTGGATCACCTTCCGCAGGTGGATCATCCTCGGCGGGCGGGTCATCCGGTCCTGACGAACCATCATCCTCGGTCGGATCGTCAGGCTTGGACGACCCATCATCCGCAGGCCGATCATCGGTACCTTCCGGATCATCGATGCCGACTGAATCGCCCTGAGCGCCGTCTCCCGACGGGGTAATTTCGACCGTGTTGCTATACGGTCCCCACCAGCCGCTGACGTTGTTGGCCTGCACCTTGAATTCGTAGATGAATTTGTCATCCAGGGAGAAGAAATGGGCGGAGGGGTCGTCATCGGTCACTGGGGCGTCCACCTCAAAGCGGGCCCAGGCCGGGTTGGTGCCGTCCAGCGGCTTCTTCCTCCAGGAGACCCGGTATTTGGTGGTGTTCACCGACGGGTTCCAGGTGAGATCCACGACTTTGGCCACCGGAGAGGTAGCAGACAACCCGCTCGGACCGGTTACCACCGCCAGCATGGTCACATCCAGCGGGGACTCACCCGTGGTGCCATCCAGGTTGAGCACGGTAGCCGCATGGCTCACATATCCCTTCGTGGCGTGGGCTGCCCGTACTTCGAACTGATAGCGCTCGGCGGTCGTCAACCCGGTGATGGTCGATTGCACCTTCCGGTTGGACGGCACGGCGGACAGGTCGACCGCCCTCGACGACCAGGCCGTATCCTCATCCGTAGCCGGCTTGACCCGGTACCGGATCCGGTACTTGGTGGTGGTCTTTCCCGACGCGGTCTCCCAACCAAGGATGAGGGACGTAGTCGACAGCATTGCCTCGACCGTGAGCGAGGACGGAGCCAACACCGAGTCGGTTTCCAGATTGTCGGTGTCGTTCGACCAGGCACGCTCGTCACCGTTGGCGTCGATCACCCTCACCCGCCAGGTGAACCACGAGCTGCCCAGCAGCGGATCATCAGCCGGGGTAGTGAACGACCCCCGCGAACAAGTCGGCGTGGCCACCGTCAGGTCACAGCGCCATGTCCGGTGCAGCTCCATATATGGGAAGCCCCCACTGGTCCAGCTCCGGCTCTGCTCGATCACCCAACCAGTGTCGGTCGAGTCATCCACCCCATCAGGCAAGGTCCAGCTCAACGAAGCGGTACCCGACACGTCGGGGGTTAGCGAGGCGGTCAGGGTCGGCTTGCGACTGGTCGCCACCGTCACCGATGGTGTCAACGTCGACCATGGAGCATTACCAGCGGCGTTGACCGCCCGCACCCGGAAGTAGTACGTGGTACCCACTACGAGGGACGGAACCTTCAAAAAGTGGCTGGCTCCATTCTGGATATAGGACGACGAACCCCAAGTAGACACCGTCGTCGACGTGCTGAAATCGGACGCCGTCGAGTAGTCCACGTCGTAGGACGTGACCCCGTCTCCGAAATCGGAGGGCGTCGCCCACCCCACCTCCACCTCACCGGTATTGGTGGGCGCCGGCTCGCTATTCACCGACCGCACCACAACCAAGCTCACCGCGCCCGGTATTACGCCGACCGGGGTGGCCTCGACCACCGACGACTCCGGTCCCCACCAGCCGCCGACGTTGTTGGCCTGCACCTTGAACTGGTGAACCGCGTCGTTCCTGAGACCGGTAAGCAGAATCTCGGGGTTACCCGACGCCGGCGTATCCATATAAGTCACATCCCATATGGCACCCCCCTTCTCCCTGCTGAGCGCTCGATAGCGAGTCGCTCCGGTCACCTGAATCCCAAGTCAGCCGCACTTCACCACTGCCAGCAGCGGCCGCAGACAGACCGGTCGGAGCCGCAGCAGCATCGGAAGACGGCAACGTCACCTCCAGCGGAGAAGTCCCAGCCGTACCGTCACTGTTCAACACCGCAGCCGGAGCGCTGACCTTCCCGTTCTTCCGAGCGACCAGCACGAACTCGTACGTTTCACCGGCCGTCAACCCGAAAAGTGTGGTGTTGTAACTAGTGGTTGGATCGCCAATGTATATCACGTCTTGCTCCGTCCAGGCCTGATCTTCCCCCGGATCCGGCTTCACGCGATAGTCGATCCGGAAGCCCGTGGCCGCACCCTCTACCCGCTTCCACCGGAACTCGATGCTGGTCGACAAGACGTTGGACACGTCGAAGTCATAAGGCGCAAAGACCGGAAGGGTGAAGGACTCCCAATCGGACCATTGACCGTTACCTACATCGTTGGTTCCCCGTACCCGGAAGTGATATTCGGTACCGATCGTCAGGGTCGAGAGCACCATCAGATGATCGTCACCGGTCTGGGTGTAAGAAGCCGACGTATCCGTGGAAGACACCGTCGTGGAACTGCTGTAATCGGCATTGGAGGAGTACTCCACCGTATAGGCCGAGATCGTGTCGGCATTTTGGGTGGGAGTCATCCATGAGACGTTCACCTTGCCTGGACTCGCCGCTTCCAGATCCAACGAGCGAGGCACGCTCGGCACCAGACCCGCCGGGAAACCCTCCAGGACATCGCTGTGGGGTCCCCACCAGCCATTGGTGTTGCTGGCTTGCACCTTGAACTCGTAGACGGTGGTCGAGTCGAGATTCGTAATCAGATAGTTCCGGAGGCCGCCGCCCGGAAGGTGACTTACCCTGGTACGGGACCACGCCCCATCCTCACCAGCAGCGGGCTTCGCCCGCCAGTACACCCGGTAGTTGTCAGCATCCGCAGTGGTCCTCCAGGTGACTATCACTATCGTCGGCTGAGTCGACGTCGCCCCCAATATTTCAGGCTTGCCTAGAGCATTGCCCGCCGCGGGCATGGTTACCTCGAGGGGGGAGTCTCCGTCGGTGCCATCGGTGTTGAGGACGGTGGCCGGAGGACTCACCCACCCCTGGGTGGCGTGAACTGCTCGCACTTCGATCTGATAGGTTGTCTCGGCCGTCAGCCCCGTAAGGGTTGACTGGACCTTCCGGTCGGACGGAACCGCAGTCAAAGTAACGTCGGTGGTCGACCAGGCAGTCTCCTCACCACCCTCAGCCGGCTTGACCCGATACCGGATCCGATACTTGGTAGTGGTCTCCCCCGACGCGGTCTCCCAACCCAACCTGACGCTGGTAGCCGACAGAACCTGGTCGACCTCCAGCTTGGAAGGAGCCGATACCGGAGCGGTGTACGTGGACCGAAAACCCACCCGGTCCGACCAGGCACGCTCGTAACCGCCGGCGTCGATCACCCGCACCCGCCAGTCGTATTGCGAGTCTCCCACCAGCGGATCATCTGCCGGGGTAGTAAACGACCCCCGCACACAACCCGGTGAGACAGCCGTCAGATCACAACGCCATGTCCGCTGCAGCTCGGCATACGGATAGTTATCGATGATCCAAGAGCGGCTCTGCTCGATCACCCAACCAGTATCGGTAGACGCATCCACCCCATCAGGCAAGGTCCAGCTCAACGAGGCCGTGCCCGACCCATCCGTACTCAAAGAAGCGGTCAAAGTCGGCTGACGACTGGAATCTACCGTGATCGATCGCTTATCAGACCAAGGCCCGTTGCCAGCGTCGTTGACTCCCCGCAGCCGGAAGTAATACTTGGTAGCCACCGTCAGATCGGGAACCTTCAGCAGATGGCTAGCCCCGTTCTGGGTGTAGTAGGACGAACCCGAAGTAGACACCGTCGTCGACGAACTGAGATCCGACTGCGTCGAATACTCCACCTCGTATGACGTGACCGGATCACCGACGGAGGGCGAGCCCCACAGCACGTCTACCTCACCGGTACTGGTCGGCGCCGGCTTGCTATTGATCGACCGCAACGAATACCCAACAACCGCACCGGGCGCTGCCCCCACCGGCGTAGCCTCCACTACATCCGACGCAGGTCCCCACCAGCCGCCGACGTTGTTGGCCTGCACCTTGAAATGGTACGCCTTCTTGTTCTCGAGACCGGCCAGCAAACTCTCGGGATTGCCCTCACTCGGCGCATCCACATGGGTCAGGGTCCAGTCGTAAGCCGTCTTTTGCTTGTTCCATACCCGATAACGGGTAGCTCCGGACGCCTGATCCCAAACCAGCCGCACCTCACCACTACCGGCAGCAGTCGCAGTGAGGCCGGTAGGAGCAGACGGCTCCGTCGATGGCAAAGTCACCTCCAGCGGAGAACTACCAACCGTGCCATCACTGTTCAACACACTGGCGGGAACGCTCTGCTTCCCGTTCTGCAGAGCCACTAGCGCGAACTGATATGTCTCACCAGCGGTCAAGTTCAACACCGTCCACTCGACATCCGTCTGATGCGGCCACAGAACGAAAAGCAGAGTGGTCGTAGTCCACACTCCATCCGGCTTCACCCGATACCTGATCGCGAAATCGTCAGAGGCACCCGCCACACGCTTCCAACCCAACTTCACGCTGGTAGCCGAGATGACCTCATCCACCTCCAGCTCATAAGGAGCAAGGACCGGCACCAGAATGCTCGAAGTGGACCACACCGAGCCGCCCTCGGCGTTCACGGCCCGGACACGGAAGTAGTAGGTATCGCCGACGTCCAGCGACGTGACCGTACACTCGTGAGGTTCGGTCTCAGTAGCGGCGGTGCATCCCGACGTCAGAGTCCCGTCGCTTTGATGCGACCGCACCACACTCGGCGACGAGAAGGTCTCGGACTTCGAGTACTGCACTTCGTAATGCGTGATGGCTGAGAGACCGGTGTGCTCGGGGGTCTGCCATGAAACATCCACCGTGCCCTGACCATCGAGGTCCAACATCAGCGACTGCACCGACCCAGGGGCACCGAACGGCGCTAGCACGACCGACTGCTGATCGGACCACAGACTGTGGGAGTTGAGCGTCGCCCGCACGCGTATGTTGTACGAATGGCCAAACTCCAGGGGTCCGATCGTCTTGTTGGTCGTGACCGATGTCCAGTTCACGACATCGTCCTCGCAGTTCTTCCCCTCGACGTCGCATTCCTCTTGCTCGATGTCGTAGTCGAGCAGCAGGGTGGGAACGTTCGCGTCATCGGACAGCAGGGAATCCCAGGACAGGTCCAGAATCTGTGACAAGGGGGAGCTGGGTCGTGTGGCAACAACACCCGTAACTTGGGCGGCCTCCATATCAGCGACGGTCGGTACCTCGTAGGTGACCGGAGCTGTCGGGTCACTGGTCCACATGTCGTTTCGGGCGTGCATGCGGACTTCGTATGATTTGCCGAGCTCCACCCTGAGACGCTTCTCGGAGGTTTGCACAGGATCGGTCGGGATCCAAGCTCCCGCCTGGCCCGACTCCGGAATGAGGCGATACTCGAGGACGTATTCGACGGAGCCCGGGGGTTGCCCACCGGTTGGCGGCTCCCAGTAGACAATCAGCAGAGGCACGTGTGATTGATTCCAAGGCGTCTCAGGGTCTGGCTCAATGCCGAAGTTGGGATTAAGGAGATCCCCGGTGATGGTGGGCGCGGTCGGTGCCGATGGTACGACCAGCGAGTAGGTGGACGCCGGGCCCCACCAGAGGTTTCCGGTGCCAGAAGTGTGGTACTGAGGCGTGACCCTGAAGGTGAGGGTCGTGTCAGGCTCTTCCGGTTCGATCGTGGTCGCCCTCACTGAGACACAGTAGGCGCCGGACTCGCCGTCGAAGCGGTATCGATCCAGATCCTCGTTCCATACCCAGTCGCCGGTGTCGCCAACGCGGTATTCGACCTTGTAACGATAAACGGCAACATCGCAGTCCCACTGCACGCCGATGGTGCCGGCTGAGGCCGGGTCCGAGTAGACCGCCGGTATGAGCTTGGTCGCCAGGTTCGCGGGAGCTGCCGGCGGTGCTGCCGGGACCCGCACGAAAACGTTGTCCGTCAAGGGCCCGGTGCCCCCATCGTTCACGGCCGCGACCTTGAAGTAGTAGATGGTTCCAACTGTCAAACCAGTGAGTGTGTGTGACAGACCCTCCTCAACGTCAAGGGTGGTGTGAGTCCCATCGCCGGACGACTCGCTCCACTCCCCGTACGCCACGATGTACTTGACCGGACTTCCTCCGTTGGCCTCCGGGGCAAGCCACCGCAGCGTGACATCTGTCTTGGAAGGGTCGTCGGTCGACGGAGCCAGGTGTGCTTCCAATTGCTGCGGCTGCCCGGGCGGGTCTGAGGCTTCCATCGCCAAGAAGAAGTCGAAGCTGCCAGCAGCGGTGCCGCCGCTATCGGCTGCCGGAGTATCGGTGGCAGTGGATGTCGCACCGGCCGCCGATGCAGCGCCTTCGGGGGAGGCCTGGCTGGTGGCGGTTATCTCGATGGTGACCTTCTGGGCAGTTGCCGGGCCGCCGGTCAAGGTCAGCACCGTCCCGTCCCAGGTACCGGTCACCTTGTTACGGGCCACCTCGTTCAGCAAACCCGTCTTCACCTCTCCCGTACGTTGATTGGTGGTGGTAACCGTCACTTCGTACGTCAGATCGTCACCGGTGAAGTGATCAGCCATGTCGATGGTGACTGTCTGGCCGTTGTCCAAGCTCAAGTCTTCGAAGGGGGTTTCCAGAGCCAGTGGCGCTTCCTGTAATGGCATCGAGAGGTACAGGTCGAAGGAGTCGCTGACCGAGCCGCCGGTGTTGATGGCGGAAATCTCGATGCCGACGATCTGGGCTGCTGCCGGGCCGCCGGTCAAGGTCAGCACCGTCCCGTCCCAGGTACCGGTCACCTTGTTACGGGCCACCTCGTTCAGCAAACCCGTCTTGACCACTCCCGTAGTCTGATGAGTAGTAGAGATCGTGACTTTGTAGAACACATCTTCGCCACTGAAATGATGGGCCACATCGATGTTGTGGGTCTCGCCATTGTCCAAACTCAGATCATCAAACGATGTGTCCAGAGCTGGCCTCTCCGGCGGAGATGGCAAGGTGGCAGACGCGGGTAGCGGCCACAACACCGATAGCAGTGTCATGGCCGCTACTAGGTAGACGAGGGCTCTGGTAGCCCAACTACGGTTGTCGACTATGTGGCCTCGCGGCCGTCCAGGTACACCTACGTACATCACGATCCTCCCCATTTCGCGCCTTGGGCAGCGGCAGAACCGGCCCAAACGGGGCGGCACCATATACCTGGTCCGCGGACTTCACCCGGCATTCGAGGGATGGAGATCGCCGGCCATCGTGGGGGACACCGTAGTTAACGGTATTTACTCGTCGCATACCGGTTGTTATAGCGACACACTGATAGCCGGGCGCAGATCCGTGGCGTTCCGCATGGCGGAACATCACACGGCCCGACTCGGCTGCCTGGCCCCTTGGATCAGGAGGTTTTCGCGACCCGGGCGACAGCACCCAACCAGCGCGGCTGCTCGATCTCACCGGACGTAGCGTGGGTTCTGGAGCGTGGCGTCCGCGGTGCTTCGCCGGTTGCCACCGGGATCCGGTCCGTAGCCCCCCCAGGTGGACAGCGCAAGGCCGGAACGAGGTGAGCTGAGAACTACCTCGGTAGCTCGGGAATGATGACAGAGCTCTATGGCAACAGACCTCTGTGACAATAAGGAGGGACTGCCCGCAGTCTATGCGTATGTCATGTATCGACATCTATAGGGCGTCCGCTTACCCGGGGGATGCTGTTTGAAGCGGTACCGGTAATCGCCCGCACCCCGATACAATCAGAGAAGCACCCTGAAAGGCTCGATGGCCACAAGAAAGCCCCCAACAGCATTTCTACGCCGGACCAGGAGCACCCGCTGGTCAGTACTACTGGCCGCAGTACTGGTGGCCGCTCTGATCCCTCTCCACGCCGGAGCCATCGATCGGTTCGCCGATGTCGGTGCTGATGACACGCATGCGCCGGCCATCGAAGCTCTCGACCAGCGGAATGTCTTCGCCGGTACCGAGTGCCAGGAGGGGCACTTCTGCCCTGAACACCCGGTTGAGCGCTGGGTCATGGCCGTGTGGATGATCCGAGCCCTCGGCCGGCAGCCCGCTGAGCTCGACACCTCCCGGTTTGCCGACGTGGACTCCGCAGAGTGGTGGTCGCCATATGCGGAAGCTTTGGCCGCTGCCGAGATCACGGCCGGATGCGGCTCGGAGCCATTGGTTTACTGTCCTCAGCAGTACGTTTCCCGAGCTCAGATGGCCACTTTCTTCGTTCGAGCATTCAGCCTGGCGAGCGCTCCTACCGCCGGGTTCACGGACACTCAGGGCAACACCCACGCTTCGAACATCGATGCGCTGGCCGCTGCCGAGATCACGGCCGGTTGCCGCACCGAACCTCTCAGATACTGCCCGGATGCCAAGGTAACCCGTGCTCAGATGGCCACGTTCCTCCACAAGGCCTTGCTCGGACGAGAGGCACAGGTGCCGGGACTCAGCGAAGACTTACCAACCGCACTCCTGACCGATATGGCAACTGGGAACACCACCAGCCTGGGGGCCTTCTTCACCGGTGACCAGCCGGTGATGCTGTGGTTCTGGGCCTACTGGTGACCGACCTGTCGGGGACATGCTCCCGACCTCGAGCAGTTCGCTCGAGACAACTCCGAGAAAGTGACCGTTTTGGGGCTCAGCCCCAGCAGCTGGGGTTCGCTCGACCCGGCACGGGCATTCGTGCGCTCCCACGGTCTCACCTTCACGAACCTATGGGATAACACCGACGCCGTCTGGCAGCATTACGGCAGCCCCTACACCTCCAGATTCATGCTCCTGGACCGCCACGGCAACCAAGTAATGGACAAGCCGATCTCCTTCTCGGTAGATGCGGCACAGAAAATGCTCAACGACCTGCTGGCCAGTCCATAACTCGGACATCACGCCCGTGGCCGCTGGCACCTCCTAGGGGCGGGCGGCAGGTTAATCCACTGTCAGAGTGCGTAGAACAACTATCTCCCTTGTAGACCCTCTCAAGCTTCCCATTGAAGCTTGAGGTTCAAGTTGAGGGTAATGGAGGCCCTTGATAGGCCACTAATAACTATCCATACCCACTGCTAGGCAAGGGAACACTTTCATAACCTCGTCTCCCAGGTGGTTGATCACCTTGACAGCGATCCGCCCAGAGGCCGGCGGATCGAACGGCCGGGAGACGCTGCTACGGAGTGACTCCCAAGCCTCTAGGTCGATCTCGGCCTTGAGCGTCGCCTTCAGTGCCTTGTAGGGATCGTTGGCACCGAGGAAGTAGGCGTGGCGCACGAAGAAACTCTCCGCGTTGTAGTCCGTGTCGATAAACCAGCACGCAATCCCGTCCGCGTTGTCGCTTCTTATCTCACCGGTAGCGGGATGAAACACGTCGACCCCGTTGATCCTCACCTGTACCTGTCCGCCGTCCGCCTCCAGAATATCGATGTCAGGCTCACCAAAGATCACGAACAGGTTGCCCTTGCCCGTGTTCTTCAGGTCTCCGCCCATGTGGAGATCGGCGTTCATGCGGGCCTTCAGAATCCGGACCCGGCCCAGCTTGTGCAGCTCTTGGGTATGAGCGTCGTAGCTGAAGGCACAAGCCACCAACACATCGAAGCCGCCCTCCGCGGCCTCGATGGCCGCTTCCACCAGGTCGGGACGGGACACAGTCCCGAACTCAGCACCGATGACGATGGCCGCACGTCTCTTCACCCCGGAGTCCTCACCACCTTCGTAGTAGATGCCCTCCGCGCAAACCCGATTACCCGGCCAGGGCCGCACCGCCGAGAAGACGATCCGGTCCCGCTTCTGCGCCTGCTGGACCCCGGACGTCCGCAGGTAGTCCGGGATCATCTTGTCGAAGTCGCGCTTCTGGTATCCCAGCCGGGCATCCGCCGCGTGGTCTATGAGCTCATCGTCCTCGTTGAAGGTCAGGGCGCGGTGAGGGGAAATACTCTCGACCGTGAACGGTCCGGCAACCCGCACCTTCTTGCTGTCCTCATACGGCTGGTCATACCGGTACTCGTAGTCAGCCTTGGCACGGATCGACTTGTCGATCTCCTTCTGGCGGGCGATGCGCTGTTTCCACCATGCTGCATGCAGCCTCTGCGCCTTCGCGGACCAGCCACCATCGGCCTTGCGGGGTACTTCCCACTCTTCCCAGCTCTTACCCAGGAGTCCGTTCAACCGTTCGCGCCGACTATCGAGGCGCTCCTGGAACTCCTCCCAGATGACGTCGATCTCAGCGTTGTGAGCGATGGACTTGAGCGTGATACGATGAGCTCGCTTGTATACGAAACCCTGACGGATGTTCCCATAGGTCGGGGCCCTGGACGGTTCTGTACGGGTGAGCTCACCTTCCTTGCGCTGGCCTTCAGGGCTGTCAGCCAGCAAGTAGTAGGGATAGCGGGCACCCATCAGTCGGGTACGAGCGAGGACTAGGGCAACCCGAGAGGTGTCAATGGTGATCCAGCGGCGGCCGCACTGCTCTGCCACATATGCGGTGGTTCCTGATCCACACGTAGGATCAAGCACTAGATCGCCGGGATCTGTTGTCATTAGGATACAGCGCCGGACAACCGGCAAGGCCGTCTGAACTACGAAACGCTTAGGACCGCCAAACTGGTTCTGTCCGACAGTATCGGTCCAGACATTGACCATATGAAACGCTGAAAAGTCGTCCATGAATCGGACATATGCAGGGACCTTCTTACCCACGGCTATTCGTTCGGCTCGTTTAAGGCGCCTGATCCCCTCGGTTGTTGTTTTCCAATGCATCATCGGCGGAGGAGAAATAATCCTTCCGCGAAGTGAGATTAGTTGATCTCCAGTGGACTCGCCCTGTGCAGTCAGATTATCTAGTGTCACAAGTCTTGTCTCTTTGATGCAGTAGCTGTCAAGAGTCCTATATGAAGAGGCGGGCTTATAAGCTTTACTACCCTCTCCACCAATGCTCTTTGTTCTCCAAAGGAGATGTGCTTTAACGGATGGCTTGGACTTCGCATACCAAACGACATAGTCACAGACATTAGGTAACTGTGTCTGTGGAAATCCGGTAGTCTTTTTGGAAGTTATCTGGCTGACAAAGTTGGCCTCCCCAAATAACTCATCCATGAGGCTACGGACGAGATGGACATTCTCATCACCGATCTGTACAAACACGGAGCCGGTCTCGGCAAGAAGGTCCCGTGCAACAGCCAACCGGTCTCGTAGATAGGTCAGATAAGAATGAATACCATCCCGCCACGTATCACGGAACGCTCTCACTTGTTCCGGCTCACGTGTGATGTGTTTGCGATTGCCGTCCTTCACATCACGACTGGTGGTAGACCACTGGAAGTTCGAATTGAACTTGATCCCGTATGGAGGGTCAATGTAGATACACTGGACCTTGCCGCGAAGCTTCTCCCGCTCAGCCAGGGATGCCATCACCTGTAAACTATCGCCGAGGATCAGCCGATTCGACCAGTTGGCGTCGTGCTGGTAGAATTCGGTCTGGGCAGCTGGGCTCGGCAGCCCGTTGAAGTCAGCGAACAGGTCTGTCTGGAAGCCCGACTCGTCGGACTCTGATGCTCCACTCTTGCTCATGCGGATCAGGTCATCCACCAATACCTTGGGGTGAAGCTTCTCCTGGATGAACAACGGGGGTGCCTGTACCACCAGCTCGGACCAGTCCAGCACATCCTTACCGGCGAACCCATCCTCTATCTGGTAAACGTCCGTGAACTCGGCGAAGGCCCACCGTCCGAAGGATTCGAGTCTGTTCACGCCCGGCACCCAATAGGTATCCATCGTGGTCTTCTTCACCTTGGCGTCCTCTCCTCGGAGGCCCTTGATCTCTACTACCAAGTGCAGCAGGTCATCTTCGCCATGTCCATCGTCCACCAGCACTATGAAGTCAGGTAGGTAGGTTCGCGAGGCGGACCCGGAGCGATACGGGACTTCGAGACCGAGACCGTGGTTCTTGACGTAGGCGCGGACCTGCGGGTGTGCCTCGGCCACCCGGCAGAACTCCGCTTCCCAATCGCTGTCACAAACCACCCAGTTGATGTGACAACGGCGGGAGTCCGTCTTCCACCGGTTGGGCTTGGACGTGTTGAACGACACGTGTCGCGTGGAGCCCACCGGGTTGTAAGGACCAAGGATTGCTTTGACCGGACGGTCGCCGATCCTGGCCGCGGTGATTGCAGCCGTGATCCGCTCACACGCCTTTTCCGCGAGCTCCAGATAGAGGAGCTGTGCAGGGTAGGTGTTTCCGCTACAGACGAGATGATCGTCCAACCATCGGCGTGTGATCCCCTTGAGCTGGCCGAACAGATGGAGCCTCGGTTGATCTCCCGCATCCCGCCACCTCGTCTCCAATTGCCGCTTCGTCAGGTGGTATGCCACCGTCGCCAGGCGTTTATCTGCCAAATGCTCCAGATGGAGATCCTCCCCCTCGCCAATGATGCCTTCGTTCCATGTGATTGACGGACCGACCAGGTGTGGGGTGAGTTCCAGGGTTGAGTCGTCGCTGAACTCCGCGGAGAGACGGTCCTCCGGTAGCTCGATCCGATATCCAGCCACCCTGGGGAATCGGATCTCGAGATAGTCTCTCTCGGGCCGCACGGCCTTGACCTGTACGGTCTCCCGCGGTGGCTTGGGAGTTACCACTACCGGCTTCGCGGTGAAGTCGAAGGGGATGCCGAGCACATCCGCGTACTCGACATCGAAGCGGTCCTGCTCGTTGAGGTCGTAAGATTGCCTGCGTAGCGCCCGTCCGATCACCTGCTCGCAGAGCAGCTGGGTTCCGAAGGCTCTCACACCCATGACATGTGTGACCGTGTTGGTATCCCAGCCCTCCGTCAGCATCGAGACTGAGACCACGCACCGGATCGAATCCCCCAGCCTGCCGGTCTTGCCCACCGTGTTCATGACCTCCCGCAGAAGGTCCTGATCACTGAGGTTCTCGGCCTGCCGGCGGTCCCCAGTGCGTTCGACTATCTCCCGCTTGAAGCGCTCGATCTCATCAGAGGCCATCTCGCGGAACTTCTTGTCGAGCGCATCGCCGGACTCCAGCTGCTTGCTGTCGATCAGCAGCGTGCGGGGCCGGGGGTAGGGGTTGCCTACCTCGTCGAAGTTGCGAAACAGTTCCAGGCGCCCGTTCTCCAGCCTCGCCGGGCCATCCCCTTTCTGGCGATAGAAACCCGAGATGTAGTTGTATATCAGCTTGGAGGTAGAAGTGTTGTTGCACACCACGATGAAACACGGCGGAACGTCGATTCCCGCCTCTTCCCAATCGGCGAAGGTCCGGGCATAGTGTCCGTAGAGAGCTTCCAGAGCGGTCTGGAGCTCTCCGGGAATGCTGAGAGGGTCGAGGTTCTTGGCCTTACCCAGACCCTTCTTGGGCATTTTGGCGCCGATGTTTACCCAGAGGTTCCGGAACTTCGGCATTTCGTCGCCAGGAATGTTGTCGGCCACCGGCACGCGTGGGAGCTTGACTATTCCGCTCTCGATGGCGTCCATCAGGGAGAAGTCGCTCATCGTCCAAGGGAACAAGGTGCCTTCCGCATAACCCGACCCGCGCAGGAAGAAGGGTGTAGCGGAGAGGTCGACCACCCGGTTGACGTCCAGCTTGCTGGCAGCGGCTTCGATACCTGATATCCACAGCCAAGCGGCCTCCCGGTTGTTCTTCGCCTCTTTCAGGTCGTCTCCCTTGAACTTCGGTTCCTCGTTCTCGTCGGGTGGTTTCTCCCGATAGCAATGGTGGGCTTCGTCGTTGAGAACCATGACCTGCTTCAAGCCCAGGAGCTCGGGCATGACCCGCTGCAACATCTGGCCCTCGGACTCGAGGGTCGTCAGATCCTTACCCCGTCCCTGAAGCAGTTCCCGGGTGCCTTTGGCCAGGGTCAAGCGCTGGCGAAGCTTGAAGGCGTGGTAGTTGGTGATGACGATCTTTGCCCTGTCCAGATCGGGGAGCAGGTCGGTCGGGACCAGCTCGCGGCTCCGGTAGTAGCTATCCGGGTCGTTCGGCTGTAGGACACGCAGGCGGTCCTTGATTGTGATACCCGGGGTGACCACCAGGAAGCCGCGGGTGAACTTCGGGCTCTGCGGTCGACGGACCGCGTTGATGGTCTGCCAGGCCACCAACATCGCCATGACGGTTGTCTTCCCGGCGGCTGTGGCGAGCTTGAGAGCCAACCGATCAAGGCCAGGGTTGGCCTCGTGGTTAGCTCTCGCTAAGTAGCTGATTAGATCCCGGCCCTCCTTTCCCCAGCGGGGAGCTACTTCGGTGAGCCAGATGGCGGTTTCTACTGCTTCGACCTGGCAGAAGAAGGGCCGTTTCCGGGGTGACCCTCCGTCGGTTGGAGTCGGGTATCTCCCGCCACCGGTCGACTTCCTTACGGACCCCATTGATGATCGCGGCGTGCTCGTACTGCTGGTCTTCGGTCGAAAGACCCTTGCCCTCGTCGAACACCATGGCAGCCTGCTTAGCGGCTGCCCCCTTGAGCTTCTTCGGTTTGGGTATCGGAGTGATGAACTCGGCCGGCCTCCGATGCTCGGCAATCTGCTGGGTCGGCTGTCCAGCATTGTCCAGCTCCCAGTGACGGCCCGGGTACTCATAGGGGGAGTTGACGATAGGTTGATCGACGAAACGATCCGTCAAGTTATCCATCCTCTGTATCTCCACTGCCGAGCACCGGTCGACCAATTGGAACAACGACTTCCGCTGCCCGTATCCGACCGACTTGAGTCCCACAATATCGCGGCCCAGCGACATCTTGGCGTGGATACCAGCACACGATGTCAAGGCCGCCACCTCGTGACCGGGAGAGACGCCGGGCCTGGTAACTCGCCCCGAGGCCTTTGGGTGGCTCTTGACGCTCCTAGACTGGCAACGCTATGAGCACTATTACGTTTGATCACCGCGCCCGCCGTCTTGCCCTCGAAGCTGTTTTGGAGGAGGCGGGGGTCGACCTGGTATGGCTCCCGATCGGGGCTGATCTCGAGTACCTGACCGGGATCGAGCGACGGGTGCCGACCTTTGGTGAGGTCAACTATGCCCACGGATGGGTAGCGGGGGCCTTCCTCGCCAGGGGCCGCGACCCGATCTTCATCCTGCCCCGTAACTATGTCGAGTTCGACCTTCCGGAAGGTGTTCCGGGCGAGGTGATCAGCGTCAACGAGACGGACGACGGTCGGGCCATGTTCTCCCGGGTGGCCGGTTCGCTGGCCCGGCCCCGCACCCTGGCGGTGGGAGCGCGGACTTGGGCTTCTGCCACCATGCGTCTGCTGGAAGAGTTCGAGAGCCCCCGTCTGGCAAATGCCACCCAGCTCGTCAACCGGCTTAGGCGGATCAAGAGTGCCGATGAGTTGACCTTGCTGCGGCGAGCCTGCCGGATCGCCGATCAGGCGATGGACGCTACCAAGGACCGGATCTCGGCCGGTGTTACCGAGTTGGAGCTAGCCGAGGAGGTCAACTATCACTTGCTCCGGCTGGGCTCACGCACCTGGTCGTTCGATACGGCGGTGTGGTCGATGGGACCGGGCGACGACCGGGACGCCAATGTCCGGCTCTCCCACCAGCAGGTGAAAGCCGGGATGGGACTTTCCTTCGACTTCGGGGCGGTCTTCCAGGGCTACTGCTCCGACTTCGGACGGACGGTCCGGATCGGTGATCCCGACGACGAATACCGCCACGTCTACGAGTTGGTGATGGCAGCTCAGCAAGCCGGGATCGATGCGGTCCGGCCCGGCGTCAAGGCGTCGGAGGTCCATCGGGCAACCCGGCAGGTAATCGTCGACGCCGGCTATGGGGACTGGTTCCGGCACCGGACCGGACACTGCATCGGCCTCGACGTGCACGAGGAACCTTTCATCTCGCCGGAGGACGACACCCCTCTAGAGGCCGGAATGACCTTCACTATCGAACCATCGGTCTTCTGGCCCGGTCGAGTAGGAGTCCGCGTGGAGGACATAATCCTGTGCACTGATGAGGGCGGAGTAAAGCTCAACGAGCACCCAACCACCCTCTCCGCCCGCGAGTAGGCGTGCCACCTCGTTCCGGACCGGCTCAGACAGGAAGTCCCTCACAGGTTCGAAAGCAGGATGTTTGGGCTTCCAGTAGCCAGCCCACGTTGCTTCGCCGATCTTCAGGCCGGGCTTCCGCTGAGCCGCTATGTAAGCGTGTACCAGAGCCTTGGAGCGTCTGTTTCCTACTGGAATTTCGGCACAGTCGATGTAGTCATGGATACACTTCGCCAACGGTTTGTTCTCTACAGCCTGCCAGAGTAAGCTCTCCAGACAACCTTGTGAGTCTGTGGGTGGGACCAATAAGATTGATACACGAGGATCCTCATTCTCTATGGGAACTTGTTGGTCTGTCGGCCACAATTGAGCCTTCTTTAGGGAGTCCCTTACGCTCTCACATGCCGCTCTGGAATCATTATCAGCATCTCTCACCACACCAATAGACTCTACTTTCTCAAAATCACTTAACTCCGGTAGCCTCTCCAGATAGTCTCGTAATTTGTCTCTTCCATCATATTTCATTATTTGAGTGTCTAAGAGATCCATTTTTGCACAACCAGCGGAAGGCACCTAGCTCATCCCGGCCTTCAACCAACAGAGTCTCGGTTTATCAATGGGACGTGGTCTGGAACTACCCACTTAACGTATCTCTAGGTTCGCCTCAAGTGCTGTCTCCAGTTTGACTGTGTCCAGGAGCTTGGCTTTTACTTCTCCGTTGATCCTGTCGAGCCTCAAGAGAAGGGCCTCCTGATCTCTATTCGAGAACACGTCGCGGGCGGCTTGCACACACTCATAGCTGTGGGTGGTTGTGAACACCTGAACTTCAAACTCGATTGCCAAGTTAGCAATGGTGGCCCAGAGGTCATCGAGCTTGGAGTGGTGAATACCGTTCTCAATCTCATCAATGAGGACAAATCCTCCAGAAGCCTCTTGGAACACTAGAATAAAAGAAAACAGACGCTGGATGCCAGACCCTAGTAATCCCATCGGAATCAGCCGACCCAGCCCTACGTCTGCGTGGACAGACGGCACACCGTTGAGAGGGATAATCACTAACCTTTCCAAGGCTGGCTCGAACTGCTTCAGCAGATCGAGGACCGCACTTCCTCGTCCTCGTATCTCTAGCCTTCCGTACCTTTCGGCATCTTCATGAAGGGGAACTTGATGGCGTGCATAGAAATAGTGACTGTTAGGCTGCCCCCTCACGGGCTGCTGCCGACGCTCAACAGACCCCTGGATTAGACCTGACTCCCCTACCTGGGTGATAAACCAAGCACTCGACTCGTAAGACGCTATTCCGTCGAAGTAGTTGAGAACGACTTCCTTAGGCGACTCGATCCTGTGTAACGACGGTGACCTGATATGGCCATTGTCCTGCATTACGATGCGGGAGGTTTCCCTGACCCTGGTCGCCCGGCTGCTCCACGTCGCACTGGACTCGATCCTCAGTTTGTGTTCACCTCCCGCCCCAGTCGCCGGTGGCAGTGAGTTCTATGGGTTTCGAGTCGTCGTAGCGATGGAACAGAGAGAGCAGAAGCTCCTCTGGGTTGATCTGTTGAATGCCTCGGAACTGATCCAAGCGAAGACCGATATCAGGCTGATCAGGTGCCGCGAACTGCGACAAGGCCTCA
This sequence comes from Acidimicrobiia bacterium, assembly GCA_965200835.1. Taxonomy (GTDB): domain Bacteria; phylum Actinomycetota; class Acidimicrobiia; order Spongiisociales; family Spongiisociaceae; genus JAPPFW01. The sequence continues at coordinate 1,482,482 of OZ241390.1, read as the reverse complement.
AGCAGAGCCGTCTTGCCTACGTTGTTCTTTCCCGCAATCAGATTTACCTGCTTCAGGCCGGTCAGGCACAGCCGGTCGAAGGCCCTGAAGTTCCGGATCTCAAAGTTGGTTATCCTCATCGGCCGATCTCCAGCCCTAGATCATCCGTTACCAGTTTATAGCATCTGTGAGGTCCTACACCTAGGGGACCTCATTGGCGCGTTTTCGCGTTATCTAGCGTCGCCGGGATGAGGACACGCGACCACCGCCGGTGGGATACCCCCTTCTCGCTAGGAGAGTAAGCTCCCCCGGGCGCAAGCGGTAAGTGCCCCGGAATGGTCCGCTCGCCAGCGGTCTGGCGAGGTCTGCCAGGTCAAAGTGGGCTTATCGCTGGAGCAACACCATGGCGTGTTCCGCCTAGGCGAAAGCCCGACTGTCGGTGAAGCGGATGGTCGAGCTCAAGCCGCCGGCCGCTCCCCCGGGGCCCGGAGGTTGGTGACCTACCGACCCTCTCACGGTCCAGGTGACCGTTCCGTATAGCGGGACACCATGTTCCGTATGGCGGAACAGACGTTTATCATCCCGCCCCGTGCCTAGGTATGTTCACTCCCCGTGAAGGCGTTGGTAACGTTTCCGGCGTTGGGTCCGTGCGGCCCCGCGCCCAGTATTCAGAGTGGGCGGGAACTGGCGAATTCGCTCGATCCCATCGCCGGCCATCCAGCCACTCCCTGCCTGCCCGGGCGCCCGTTCTCGATTCCATACAGATCGAAGTTCGTTTGGTGAGACCATGCGATCGGTCGATCCAATAGAGCTCCCGGCGCCGAACCTGCCCGTAACTGATGACCGGCCGAGCACCGGTCCGGAACGGTTCGTGCGCGTCGGGAGACGACATTGCTACGCATCCACCCGCACTACCTGCGTCGCAGCTCCCGAGGGCGCGGGATGAGCGGGCGCAGCCTGACGTCGGTCCGCAATGCGGCTCGGGTCCTGAAGGAGTTCTCACGCGACCGTCCCGAGCTCGGGGTTTCGGAGCTGTCCCGCTGTCTCGGCCTCACCAAGTCCACCGTGCATCGCCTGCTCACCACGCTGACCGAGGAGCACCTGCTGATCAAGAATACGGGCACCGGGCGGTACCGGCTAGGCCTGGCGGCCTTCGACCTGGGTAGCACGATGGTCACCGCCCTCGATCTGCATGCCGCCCTGGCACCAGCTATGAACTGGCTGCAGAAGATGACCGGATCAACAGTGACCGCCGGGGTTCTGGACGGTCGCGAGGTGGTGATCATCGAACGGGTCGACTCGCCCCAGATGCTCCGTCTCTTCCTGAGCGTGAGCTGGCGCCAACCCGCCAACCTCGTGGCCACCGGGAAAGTGCTGCTGGCCCATCTCGACCCACTCTCGCTTGACCAGTTGCTGGACGGGTGGCAGATGGAGCAGCGGACCACCCACAGCATCTCCAATGCTGAACAGCTACGCCGGCATCTGAGACTGGTCCGCCGGCGCGGTCACGCGCTGAATGACGAGGAGGCCAGGCTAGGAGTCGGATCCATAGCCGCGCCGATCCGGGACGGTAACAATATAGTCGTTGCCTCTATCGCGGTGGTCGACGAGGAGTCGAAGCTCCGTCCCCGGCTTCCCAGGGTGAGGGAGTCACTGGAGCGGGCCGCCACCCTCGCGTCCCGGCGGCTAGAGCAGCGGACCCACAAGTCACCACACTGAGCGAGCACCCGTCGATGGTTCCATCCAGGACCGGTTGAAGCGGTCGTTTAGGATGCCGCCAGAGCATTGACCGGATTGCAGGATGGGAGGCATTCGGTGGGTACACGAAAGCTGGTCTTCCACGAGTCTCGCTTGCTGCACGAGCGCTCCCGCAAGTCGATCCCGGGCGGCGTAAATAGCAATGTTCGCATGGGGGAGAAGCCACATCCGATCTTCTTCGAGTCGGGGGATGGCCCGTTTCTCTACGATGCGGACGGTAACCGGTTGATCGACTACGTAATGGGGCAGGGACCCATGCTGTTGGGTCACCGTCCGCCGTTCGTGACGGCCGCGGTGGAGGAACAACTCGGAAAGGGCATCCTGTACGGTGGCCAGCATCGCTTGGAGGTGGAGGTTGCCGAGCTGGTGACCCGGATGGTGCCCTCCGCAGAGGTTGTTCGCTTCAACATGACCGGTACGGAAGCCGTCCAAGCGGCTCTCCGCATCGCTCGGGCCGCCACCGGCCGCAACAAGGTCCTGAATGAAGTTCGAAGGCCATTACCACGGGTGGGCGGACAGCGTCCTCTTCAATGTGGGCAGCGATCCGTTGGAGCCGGAACCCGGCCGCGGGATCCCGCCGGTGGCCGGGTCAGCTGGTGTGGCTTCCGAAGCGGCCACCGGTCTGATCGTGGCGCCGTGGAACGATCCGCAGGTGCTGTCCGACCTGCTGGCCGGGTGCGGTAAGGAGATCGCCGCGGTGATCATGGAGCCGGTGATGGCCAACAGCGGCGTGGTGGAGCCAAAACCCGGATACCTGGCAGCCGTGCGCCGGATGTGCGACCGATACGGCATCGTGCTCATCTTCGACGAGGTGATCACCGGGTTTCGGACCGGTCTCGGAGGAGCGCAGGGACGGTACGGGGTAACGCCCGATCTAACCACCCTGGGCAAGGCCCTCGCCTCCGGTTTCCCGGTGGGTTGTGTGGCAGGCCGCAGAGATCTGATGGAGGGGATCGGTACGGGCGCGGTAACGCACGCCGGCACCTTCAATGCCAGCCCGATCACTATGGCCGCTGCCCGTGCGACCCTCCGCCATCTCGATGCGCATGGCGATGAGCTGTATGAGTGTCTGGAGCGTCGTGGATCCCTCCTGATGGAAGGGCTGCGGCAGGTGAGCGGGGATCGGGAGGTCGAGTGCCTGGTTCAAGGATTGCCGGCCATCTTCAACCTGATGTTTACGGACCTGGTAGCAGTGCGCGATCACCGCCAGGTTTGCCTGACCGACCGGGCCCGGCGACAGGCCTTCCTACCTCACGTGCTCCGATCCGGGGTGCGCATATCGGGCTTCGGCAATCTGTTCCTATCGGACGCCCATACGGACACCGTTATCGAGGAGACGGTGGAGCGATTCGGCCATGCACTCGACGCCTTTGCGTCCCTGGCGTAACCACAGCGAGAGAGCGACAGCTCCCCGGCGCCCAGGCCTGGTAACCCAGGCTCTCCGATGCCTTGGCCGCCCAGGTGTGGGAACCGCGGCGAGGTGAACGAACCCTCGGTCCAGACGATCGGCGGCCCCGTGCCGGCTTCGGAGCTGGGCGTGACGTTGACCCACGAACACCTGATGGTCAACCTGCGCTGCAACTGGAGCCCGTCCGACGATCCCGGACTGGCCTTCCTTCCCCTGGCTCCCGAGCGCCTCGGCCGCATCCGAGCCAATCCCTTCGCAGCCCGTGACAACCTGCTGATCGACGAACCGCAGGTCATGGCCGGTGAGTTACGGCGCTACCGGGAGGCGGGAGGTAGGACGATCGTCGATGCCACTCCTCCCGGCTTGGGGCGGGACGTGCGCACCCTGGCGTGGCTGCAAGAGCAGGCGGGAGTAAATGTGATCGCCGGATGCGGATACTACGTCCAGGCAACCCACCCTCCCGGTATGGAAACCCGGTCGGTGGATGAAATAGCGGCCGAGATGATCCGTGACATACGCGAGGGAATGGACGGAACCGACCTGAGAGCGGGAGTGATCGGCGAGATCGGAGTGACCGCCTTCCCGATGCATCCTGATGAGCGAAAGGTGCTGGAAGCAGCCGCGGTGGCCCAGCGGGAGACCGGATGCGCCATCATCACCCACTCGGCTGCCGGGGATGATTCGCCCTTCGAGGTGTTGGGTGTGCTTGCCGGAGCGGGGGCCGATCTGACCAGAGTGATACAGAGCCATCTCGACGATCGGTTCCGCACCGAGCTGGACAGCTACCGGCGGGTGGCGGAGATGGGCGCCAACCTCGGCCTCGATACCTTCGGACGACACCTCTACTACCGCGCTCGCCAGGGGTGGCTGGCCTCTGATGACGTCCGGATCTCGGCGGTCGTCATGCTGATCGAGGATGGGCTGGTGGATCACATCCTCCCCGCGCAGGACATCTGCTTCAAGCACGAGTTGGGCGCCTACGGCGGTCATGGTTACGAGCACTTCATGGTCAACATCGTTCCCCGGCTGATCGAGCGCGGTGTCACACACGAGCAGATCGACCGGATCCTTCGCCTGAACCCCGCTCGGGTCCTCTCCAGGCACTCGATCGACTGACACCTCCTCTCCCCATCATCGGGACCGCCAGCGACACCCAGATTTTGACGGATCCGAGCTGGGCAACCCCTCCCCGGACCTCGTATTTTGGGGCAGATCCGGTGTGTTTGGGTAAAATACCCAAGACCAGTACCCTTCTTGACGCTAGACGGGCGCAAGGGAAGGGGACTAAGTGCCCAACTTCTACGCGAGACATGTCCTGGAAGTGATCTACCGGAACATCGAGGCCTGGCCCGTGGTGATCCTCGAAGGGCCTCGAACGGTTGGTAAGTCCACCCTGCTGCAACAGATCGCCAAGCGCTGGGATGTCGGCATCGTGGATCTCGACGAACCCGACATTAGGCACCGGGTGGAGTCGGACCCCCAGGCATACCTGGCGGGCAAGCGGCCGGTGCTCATCGATGAGTATCCGAAGATTCCCGGTTTGCTCAGCTACATCAAGGCGCGATTGAACCGGGATGGGTCACCCGGCCAGTTCGTGCTCACCGGTTCAGCCTCGGTCGAAGCGAGCGACTCCGATCTCAGTGCACTGGTCGGCACGTACAGCCAGGTACCCATACTGCCTCTCACCCAGGCCGAGATCCTGGGATCGGACTACAACTTCCTCGAGGAAGCCTTCAGAGACTTCGAAGGATTAGGTTCGTCCGGTCCGTCCAACACGACCCGGGAGTCGTATATAGCGAGGGTACTCACCGGAGGATTCCCGCTCATGTTGAGGAGCCTGGATGATGCGGATCGCTACCAGAGATTCACCGATCAAGTCGACCAGACCATCAACTATGGAATGTCGAACCTCTACGAGGTTAGGGGGCATGAGCACCTGCAGCGACTGTTGGGAAAGTATGCAGCTAAGGCTGGCCAGACCCTGAATATGCAGGGTGCTGCTCGCGAAGTTGGGCTCAAGCGATCAACTGCCGAGAACTACACGAGGCTTCTCGAGTTTCTCTTCATGATCTACCGGCTTCCGAGCTGGAAGACTAACGATCTGGGACCGGTCCGCCGCCCCAAGCTCTATATGGTCGATTCCGGTGTGGGAGGCCGGCTCTTGTGCTTGACCGAGGACAGGATCCTCGGGGGAGAACCGCTGTTCCTCAAGCAATACGGTCACTTGCTGGAGACCTTAGTCCTGGGAGAAGTCAGGAACATGCTGTCCTGGATGGACGGGCCGAACCACATCGGATACTGGAAGGATCGCCAGGGTAACGAGGTCGATCTAGTAGTGGAGCGACCGGACCAGAACGCAGTTATAGGCATCGAGGTCAAGGCATCTTCCAAGGTGAGGTCCGGTGCTTGGAAGGGTCTCCGCAAACTGGGTGACCAGCTCGGGGACCGCTTCCGCGGCGGGATTCTGATGTACGGAGGTGACACGACCTATCGGCTTGACGATGACCTGTTCGCGGTTCCTATCGATCGGCTCTGGGGCGGCCAAGCCCTGGCGAATGTTCACCGGCAACAGGAACCGCGTAGACCACCGAGCGGTGGTATATCCACGCCTGCCAAAAGCCGGACCGGGGTCATGTTGACCGCCGAGAGTGATCCTCTTAGCACCCCACTTCGTGCGGCAGTCGCCGAGCTGATCGACCGCATCAGCTTTGGGGAGGCTTCCTATTGGGAGGTAGCCATCGTCGCGTCCGAGCACGTTCACTTCGGAGACTTCTACTCGATAGAGGGGGTGACGGGGCGGCTGCATTGGTTCGATGCCTGGTCCGGCGGGGAGACCGATCCCATCGATCAGTGTGCCGCTCTCATGCACCGGCAGGGTCCAAGTGCGACCGGTGGTGAAATCGCGGGGTTCGGTGCGGTGATACATCCGGCCGGTTCGATGGCTCTGATAATCCCCGCCGGCCACAACCCACCCTACGGCTACAACGAATGGCATCTGATGACCGAGTGGGCCCGAGACATAGTCCGGTTCGCCCACGAGGTCCTCTTACCACACTCGACAGCTTGGACCTACTGGTCGGCCGGTCGGCGCCTTCGGAGCGGTCGGACCCGATTCACCGGTGTCGTCCGTGGCGGACCGGGGACTCCCGACCCGGCATTGGCGATGGTAGACAATCCTCCCCACAAGGGGATCCCACTCGACGGGGACCTGGACCGGGAAACCAGCCAGCTGGTGGCATCTTTCTACGAGTGGTTCGGAGTCCCGGCCAGGACCCTTCCGAGTATGGCCTAGGTGACCGCGCAGTGCCCAGGTAGAACACCTCGGGGATCCAGGCCGATCCTCTCACGCCCGACCCTTTGACGGTTCCACTTCCCTCTAGCCTCGACCACCACCGCTCAGAGGAGGAGTGACGAACCATGCCCGCACGGGAGACCTACGAGTACGGAGATCTGGCCGACGCGATCACTGTCCTGCAGCCCACCATGCGCGCCAATTTGGAAGAGCTGGTGAGGATCGACTCGGTAAGTGCGCAGAGGTTCGACCCGGCCCCGGTCCGTCGCTGTGCCCGGAAGTGTGCCACCCAACTGGAGTCGGCAGGACTCGCCGGGGTTCGCCTTCTCGAGCTGGACGGTGCCCATCCCGCGGTGTACGGGGAGATACCGCCACCGTCCCCCGGAGCGCCCACCGTCCTGCTCTACGCCCACTACGACGTCCAGCCGCCGGGTCCCGAAGAGCTGTGGGCAACCCCGCCCTTCCAGCCGGTCGAGAAAGAAGGACGCCTCTACGGCCGGGGGACCGCCGACGACAAGGCGGGCGTGGCCATCCATACCGGGGCCCTGGCCGCCTTCGATGGTCGCCCTCCTATCGGTGTAAAGGTGTTTCTCGAAGGTGAGGAGGAGATCGGTTCGCTCCATCTCGACGCTTTCCTAACCCGGTACGGTCATCTGCTGGCGGCCGATGCCATCGTGGTGGCCGACGCCGGTAACTGGAGTGTGGGTGTCCCCACGCTGACCACCTCCCTCAGGGGACTGGTCGGCTGCACCATCGAGGTCCGGACCCTCGAGTCCGGAGTGCATTCGGGTGCGTGGGGCGGAGTGTTCCCGGATGCTCTGTCGGTTCTGGTCCGGGTGCTGGCCACTCTCCACGACGATGCCGGCCGGGTGGCAGTACCGGGTCTGGTGCAGGGAGGGCGTCCGGCGATCGAGCTGGACGAGCAAGTGGCCCGCGCGCAGGCCGGTGTCCTGGCTGGAGTAGACACGATTGGGGTTGGCACCGTCACCGAGCGTCTCTGGTTCGGACCGGCTCTCTCCATCCTGGCGATTGACGCTCCCCCAGTAAGTGAGTCGATCAACCAGCTGGTCCCCGTGGCACGCGCCAACGTGTCGGTCCGCCTAGCACCGGGTGACGATCCGGATCGGGCGTTGGCGTCCCTGCTCAGCCACCTCGAAGCGTCGGTGCCCTGGGGTGCTTCGGTCGACCTGCGCCCCGGCCCTGCCGCTCATCCCGTAGCACTCGATACGACCGGCCCGGGTTACGACGCCTTCCGGACCGGTTTCGCTATGCCTACGGCCGCGACAGCGTGGAGATGGGAGTCGGCGGATCCATCCCCTTCGTGCAGGCCCTCTCCGAAGCCTTCCCTCGGGCCGATCTGTTGCTCACCGGCGCTTCCGATCCGACCAGCCGGATCCATGGACCGGACGAGAGTGTCCACCTGGGTGATCTGGCCCGCAGTGCCCTGGCGGAAGCGGTTGCCTTGAGGGTGATGGCAGATCGATAGGTCCGGCCGGTTCCGACTGCCAGCCCGATCGTCAAACCCCGTCCTCGAAATCCAGCTGGCGCCACGCTTCGAACAGCACGATGGCCACCGCATTGGCCAGGTTCAGACTGCGGCGCTGGGGCAGCATCGGGATCCGCAGGACCGAGGTCACCGCGCCATGCCCGAGCAGTCGAGCATCGAGACCCACGCTCTCGGGTCCGAACAGGAAGGTGTCGCCGTCTCGGTAGCGCTGGTCCGCATACCACCGGCTTCCTGATCCCGAGAGGGCGAACATCCGCTCCGGTCTGGCCGATTCGAGGAACGTTTCGAAGTCGCGGTGTTGCCTGACGTCGGCGTACTCCCGGTAGTCGAGCCCGGCTCGGCGCAGCTTGGCGCTGTCCATAGAGAAACCCAAGGGATGGATCAGATGGAGGATGGCACCCGTGTTGGCACACAACCTGATGATGTTCCCGGTGTTGGGCGGGATCTCGGGACGGTGGAGAACCACATGGAACATCGGGTGCGGACTCCGGGGGCCTCAGAAGAGGCGGAGCTCGTTGGCCGGTATGCCCCGGAGGTCGTCGTAGTCGACCTCGACGCAGCTGATCCCGCGGGCACCCGCCAGCACCTTGGCCTGGGGAGAGATAGTCACCGCCGCCAGGATTCCCCGGAGCGGATGGAGCCGGTAGTCATTGCCGAGCCGCTCCAGGTAGCGGGTGATCTGCTCCACACCGTCCAGCTCGCCTTTTCGCTTTATCTCCACCGCCACGGTGTCGCCCTCAGGTGATCGGCACAGGAGGTCCACCGGTCCGATGTCGGTGGGGTACTCACGGCGGATCAGCTCGAGGCCTTCTTCCAGAACCTGTGGTTTGGCGGCGATCAGCTCCTGGAGGTGGGCCTCCACACCATCCTTCTCGAGACCGGGATCGACCCCCAGCTCGAAGGATCGGTCGGAGAGAATGTGCTCGATACGAATGTCGAGCTCCTCCCCCTTCGGGTTGGTCACTACCCAACCATCCTCGCCTTCTACCAGCGTGTTGGGGGCATTCATCCAGTTGAGCGGTTTGTAGGCGCCCCCATCGGCGTGAATGGCGACACATCCGTCGGCCTTAACCATGATCAGCCGGGTGGCGGGCGGTAGATGGGCGGTGAGGCGACCTCGATAGTCGACAGAACAACGAGCAATCACCAGCCGCATGACAGCCAGGATAAACCGATTCGGCCCGCGGCTAAGAGATCGTCCGAACCATTCGGCAGCCGAGGAGTGAGCGAATCGGCCGGACCACCAACCCTCGACCACCCGCCCGCCCTCGGAGCATCACCCAGTCCCTTCGTCCGGGCCCAGATCCCCAACCTCGGGCGGCGGAAGGTCCAAAGAAACAAGCTCCAATACAAAAGCCATGCCTATAAGAGGGTTGTTATATCAGCAGATCGTTATACGATGACCGTTACCAAAGCCTGATCGTTCGGATTCGACGTCATCCGAACGCCATGGGAGAAAACCCGGGACGGGCGTCCCAGCCATCGCTTGTGTGCCCGCGCCGTCCCACTCCAGGCCGGGTGGAGGCGGGGGTGGGGCCCTGGAGGGGCGGCGGACGGGATCGGTTTTCGCGACCTGGGGGCATTCGGAGTGGCCTGGACTCACCAGAGTGTCGGAGAGGCGAAACCCCAGCAATTCGGGCGCCGGACCGGATCCAGCCTGTAGCTGGCCCGCATCGTGATCTTCCGGCGGTCGACCCTCATGCATCACTTCCTGCCGCATACCGGTTGTAAACCAGCCTCGCTACCCTCGCTTCACACTCCCCAGCTTGTCTGCGGAGTCATCGCCAGCGTCGCTCGACCGACCGAAGACATCTCGATGACCACCGTGACAGCTGCTCATCGCCGCCGGTCACGGGTTACAGGGCTGTGTCGGGCTGGGAGTCGGGGCAGCCAACCATGCGAAAGGATCCGTAGATGAACCACCATGCGGCCCGGGCCGAGCACATCACCAAGGTCTATGGATGGGGCGACACCAGGGTGACCGCCCTCGACCGGTTGTCGGTGTCTTTCGACCGCGGGAAGTTTGCCGCCGTGATGGGACCGTCCGGCTCCGGCAAGTCCACCCTTATGCACTGCATGGCGGGACTCGACGATGTAACCGACGGGACCGTATACGTCGGAGACCAGGACCTGTCCACCTTGAACGACAAGCAGCTCACCAGGCTGCGGCGGGACCGCATCGGTTTCATATTTCAGGCCTTCAACCTGGTCCCCACCCTCACCGCCCGCGAGAACGTCACCCTCCCGCTAGACCTGGCCGGTCGGAAGGCAGACCCTGATTGGTTCACCGAGGTGGTCGAGACCCTGGCCCTCTCCGACCGTCTCGGTCATCGCCCCACCGAGCTCTCAGGAGGCCAGCAGCAGCGGGTGGCGGCGGCCCGGGCGATGGTGGCCCGGCCGGACATCGTCTTTGCCGACGAACCCACCGGCAATCTGGACTCCAAGGCGAGTGCCGATCTGCTCGAGTTCCTACAGGCGGCGGTCCGGAACCACGGCCAGACCATCGTCATGGTCACCCACGATGCGATGGCCGCCAGCTACGCCGACCGGATCGTCTTCCTGGCCGATGGACGGGTGGTGGACGGTATGGAGGAACCGACGACCGAGCGCGTGCTCAACCGCATCAAGGAATTGGAGGGTTAGATGCTCCGCGTCTCCATCAAAGGCGTCTGGACCCACAAGGTCCGGCTAGTCCTCACCGCGCTGGCGATCATCCTCGGCGTGGGCCTGATCAGCGGGGTATACGTCTATACCGACACCATCGGCAAGGCCTTCGACTCGATCTTCGCCGATGCCTTCGCCGGGATCGACATCGTGGTGACCACCGAGTCCGACTTCGCGCTGGGCGAAGGGACCTATTTCGACGAGTCCGACTTCGCACTGATCGAAGAGGTAGAGGGTGTGGAGGGGGCCTATCCGAGCATCGCCGGCTTGGGCGCCGTCATCCTCGACCAGCAGGGCGAGATCCTGCAGACAGGTCCAGGACCGCCCACCTTCATAAGCAGCCTGAGCGAAACCGCCAGCCTCAGCGAGGTCGAGGGGTTCACGATAGTGGAGGGCACCTACCCGGTCGGAGACGCACAGATGGCGCTCGATCGGGGAACCGCCGAGCTGGGCAACTTCGAGATCGGAGGACCGGTAACGATCATCACCGACCTGGCGGGGCGGCTGGAGTTCACCCTGAGTGGGGTCGCGGTGTTCGGGGACGATGACAGTTTCGGAGGTACCCGCTGGCTGTTCTTCGATCTGCCCACCACCCAGACGATCCTGCAACGCCCCGGCAAGCTGAGCGGGGGGTCGGTACAGGTCACCCCCGGAGCCTCGGTGGAAGAGGTGATCCCCCGCATCGAGGCATTGCTGCCCGACAACGCCTCGGTCGTATCCGGCCAAGACGCCGCCGAGGCGGAAGCGGCGGAGATCCAGTCCGCCCTCTCCTTCTTCACGGTCTTCCTATCGGTGTTCGGCTGGGTGGCTCTGTTCGTCGGCTCCTTCCTGATCTACAACACCTTCCGGATCGTGGTGAGCCAGCGCACCAGGGAACTGGCGTTGCTACGGGCCCTGGGCGCCGGCGCCCGGCAGGTTTGGGGGGTAGTCCTCCTGGAGGCGGCGATCATCGGGGGTATCGGCGCGCTGCTGGGTCTCGGCTTCGGGGTAGCCATCGCCTGGGCCTTGCAGCAGGGCTTGCCGGCAGCCGGGATCGAACTGCCGTCCGCCTCCCTCGCCATCCAACCACGAACCGTGATAGTCGGGCTGGCGGCCGGTCTGGCGATCACTCTGGTGGCCGCGCTGATCCCGGCTCGACGGGCTTCCAAGGTGTCGGTCATGGCCGCGCTGAGGGAGGATGCCACGGGTCCGGTCCGGGGTAGGACATGGCGACGGGCACTGGTCGGCACCGCCATCACAGCGCTGGGTCTGGCAGCGCTCTTCTTCGGCCTCTACGGCGAGACCGGCGGGACGCCGAGTCCCATCGTCTATGTGGGCGTGGGCGCGGCAGTGATCTTCGTCGGGATTTTCGTGCTCAGCCCGCTGGCGGCCCGGCCGGTAGCCGGACTTCTAGGTCTGGGGTTCGAGCGGATGATGGGGGTGCCGGGCCGGCTCGCTCGCCGGAACGCCATGCGGAAACCCCGCCGGACCGCCGCTACCGCTGCCGCGGTGATGATCAGCATCACCCTGGTAGCCCTGGCTTCGACCCTGACCGGTTCGATCCGCGGCACCATCGACGATGTGCTGGCCAACGATGCGGACGCCGAAGTGATCGTGGCTCTGGCTCAGCAGTTCACCGACCCGACCGCCGGTTTCGCGCCCGAGGTGGCAGAGCGGGTAGCCGGGGTGGCCGAGGTCGAGGACCTGACCCGAGTCCGGGTGGGCTGGGGAATGATCCGCGCCGCAAGCCCCGAGAGCCCGTCCGCCCACGGTACCGCCACGGGCGAGACAGCACTCGGGACCTTCATCACCGGCGCCGAGGCCAACCTGGCTGACTACATCCCACCCGAGACTTTCACCGGAAAGCTCCGTCCCGGACCTGGTGAGATGATCATGGAGACCGGCATGGCCGCCAGCAACGGGTTCGAGCTGGGTGATCGCCTGGTGGTCGAGTTCGAGCAGACGGGTGAACGGCCGTTCACGCTGGTCGGTTTGGTCGATGGCCGAGCCTGGGCCGGCATCGCCGCAATTCCCGCGGAGGACTGGCTGTCCGCTTTCGAGATGGATCAGATCTCCCAGGTCGATGTGAAAGCGGTCACGGGGGTAAGCGCCGAACAGCTCAAAACGGCCATCGAACCGGTCCTGGCGGACTTTCCGAACGTATCGGTTCGCACGTTCGAGGACCTGCAGAACGAAACGGAAAGCCAGCTCAACGGCTTGCTGACCTTCGTCCTGGCTCTACTGGCCCTGGCGGTCGTCATCGGCATGTTGGGTGTGACCAACACCATGGCGCTGTCGGTGTTCGAACGCACCCGCGAGATCGGTCTCCTCCGGGCAGTGGGCCTCGACCGGCGCCTAACCAGATGGATGGTGCGGATCGAGGCATCGGTGGTCTCTGTGTTCGGCGCCCTGATGGGCATCGGCCTCGGCATCTTCTTCGGCTGGGCGCTGACCAGGGCACTGTCCGACCTCGGGCTGTCGCAGTTCGTAATCCCATGGTTGCCTAGTTCCCTGTCCATATCCGGGGTGCTGGGCAGCCTGGTGTTCTGGCTAGTGGCCACGGGGCTGATGGGCATCCTCTTCGCGGTCTACCCGGCCCGCCGAGCGTCCCGACTCAACGTCATCGAGGCCATCTCCCACTTCTGAGAGGCTGGGGAAGGGGGTCGGGTCGACCGACCCCTGGGCCGTACTGTTATGACCCGCGCAAGCCGCTACTGATCAACTACCTGGGCGGCGGTATCGGCGGGCTTGGTGGGCAGTCGAAGAATGTAGACGATCAGGCCGATGGCCAGACCGATCAGCAGCACTCGGACAACCAACGTGCTCATAGCGAAACAGACGGTAATGGTGAACGATATCGCGATCGCGATGACGGCGATTGCTTTGAGCCTCACCGTAAACCCGTGACCTGCCCGCCAGTCCCGCACGATCGAACCGAACACCCGGTGGTTCAACAACCAGTGATCGAACCGCTCAGAGGAGAGTGAGAAGAGGAAGGCAGCCAGCAGGATCGGCCCGGTGGTCGGAATCAGCGGGAGAACAGCTCCCACCAGCCCGATCCCCACGAACAGGAGTCCCACTCCCATGAGCAGGATGCGTAACGCACGGCTCTTGACCAGGTTACGTCTCCTACTCCACGGCCAGATGGATAATATCAGACTTCGAGCACTTGGCTGCCGGCCGGTCACTGGCCACCCTGGCTGCTATCCTGGCAAGCCCGTGTCTCCTGTAAAGAAGAACTGGGTCGCCTCCGACCGGTTCATCCCCCGGAAGTTCGTCCGACCGGCCTTGCACCTGATGCATCGATCCGCTGCGTCGGGCATCGTGCTGGTAGTGGCGGCGGTGATCGCCATGCTCTGGGCGAATCTTCCCGCGTTCGGCGACTCTTACCAGAACTTCTGGAAGCACGCCTATCTGGACCTGTCACTCGGCCCGATCCACCTGCACGAGAGCTTGCAGCACCTGGTCAACGATGGCCTGATGACGATCTTCTTCCTAGTAGTCGGCCTGGAGATAAAGCGCGAGATGGTGCTGGGGGAGCTGAGGGACCCCCGCAAGGCGGTGCTCCCCGTGGTGGCCGCACTGGGAGGCATGGTGCTGCCGGCCCTGATCTACGTGGCTTTCAACCTCGACAACCAGGTGGCTCTGCGCGGCTGGGGAGTCCCCATGGCGACCGACATCGCGTTCTCGCTCGGAATCCTCGCCCTGGTGGGATCTCGGGCACCGGTGGGGGTACGGCTGTTCCTGCTGGCGGTGGCCATCGCCGACGACGTCGGTGCCATCGCCGTCATCGCCATCTTCTACACGTCCGATCTCAACTTCGGTTACCTGCTCCTGGGCGGGGCAGTACTGGTGGCCATCGGCGTGGCATCGAGGGTTCACATACGGTCCTACGTGTTCTACGTGCCGATGGGGGTGATCGCCTGGTATGCCTTCCTGGAGTCCGGGGTCCATCCCACCATTGCCGGAGTGTTGCTCGGTTTCCTGACCCCGGCCCGTCCCCTGTATGACGGCGCAGAGTTCGGACGCGCCACCCGCCAGATAATCGACGTGTACGATACCCATCCGGCTGACTCGGCCGGAACCTATGCGCCCGGACCTACCGAGGCCCACTTCGAGGAGGTAATCGAGTACGAAGCTCGAGCAGAGTTCGCCGGGAGGGTCTCCGAGGTGGCCCGCGAGTCGATCCCCCCTCTGACCCGAGTCGAACACAAGCTCCATGACTGGAGCGCCTTCGTAATCATTCCGATCTTCGCGCTGGCCAACGCCGGCGTGACGTTCACCGGCGTCGACATAGTGGATGCGCTCACTACCCCGGTTGCTCTCGGTGTAGCACTGGGCCTGGTGATCGGCAAGGGCCTGGGGGTGACCGGGTTCGCGTGGGTGGTCGTCAAGCTTGGATGGGGTCGACTGCCCAAGGGGGTCGGGTGGGCTCACCTGACCGGGATCGGGCTACTCGCCGGAGTGGGATTCACCGTTGCCATTTTCATCACCGAGCTGGCATTCACCGACCCGGTCCTCGGCGATCTGGCCAAGATCGGCATCTTCGCGGGATCGATCGTGGCTGGGGTGCTGGGATACCTGAAGCTACGGCTCGCCTCGCCGACGGAGGTGGACCCCCAGAGCTGAGAAGATGACCGCCTGGGTGATGCACGCGCCACCCTCCGGCGACACCCAACCGCGCGGTGCGGAAACCCTACTGTCTCCCTCTCTACGGTCCGCGCCCGTCCTCCGGCGTAGTGGCGGCGATGGCTCGCCGGCCGTTAACCGACCGCTACCGGAACCCGGGCGGCTACGAAGGAAGCGAGGTGGTCCACCAGCTCGCGGGCGTCGTCCTCGGCGCCATGGATGAAGCTCGACTTGCGCCTGCGCAGGAAGTTGAGCCCGATTCGGTACATCCCGGGTGCTTCGGTCACCACTCCTCCGTCATGCCGTAGCTCACCCTTGTAGTTCAACACCGGAACGTGCAACCACGAGTAGTCCGGCCGGTAACCGGTGGCCCACAATACGGTGCGGATCTCACCGCTGCGCAGGTCGATCCCCAGCGGGGGCGACTTCTCCAGGCGGGTGCGTTCGAAGCGATGGGGAGGGTCGTAATGCGCGTCGAGACCGTTTTCGGTTATCCATTCGTCGATCGTGGTGAGCAGGCGGCCCATCTTGAGGTCGGACCGGTTGCACTTGTTGTGGAGGGATCCCGATAGCTGGGCCTTCCCGTCCCTGATACCAGCCAGACGGCCCACCATCCGCACCCCCTGGTCGGTGAGGGCATTGAGATCCAGATCGATCCGGTCGGGGGTTCCCACCAGCTGGGGTGAGGGCACCCGGCGGGCCCGAACGATGTCGTCCACCTCGTCGTAGCGCTCACTGGCCAGGCCGGTCATATCCATCCAGTAGAGGATGTCCATCCCGCGGTAGACCCGCGGCATGCGCACGTGCTCACCAACGGACACTGTTACCGGTCGCCCGGAACGGTGGATCTCATCGGCTAACTGCACGCCGGTGGCGGACACGCCCACCACCAGGACACCACCCTCGCGCAGGTCGGAGGGTCGCCGGTAGTCCATAGGGGTGATCGACTCCACCGTGCTGGGAAGGGCTGCCGCGATGGGAGGCACCTTGGGCAGGTTGAACCCACCCGTGGCCAGCACGACGGAGCGGCAATACCAGACGCCCCGGTCAGTGATCACCTGGTACTCCGGCCCGTGCCGCCGCACCGACGTGACGGTGGTGAGCGTATGGAGAGGGGGATCGACGAGCATGGCGTACCGCTCGAGGAAGTCGATCAGCTCCGGCATGGTCATGAAACCATCGGGATCATCGCCGTCGTAGGCAAGGCCGGGCAGCCTGGTCTTCCAGTTCGGGGTGAGCAAGCGGAGGGAGTCCCAGCGCTCGGTACGCCAGGTGTTGGCTACCTCCCCGCGCTCGAGGACCACATGGTCGATCGAGCGCTGGGAGAGCAGATGGCTGACGGCCAGACCGTTGTGCCCGGCCCCTATGACGACTGTGGTGGTACGCACCTGGGGTTGCCCTAAGAGCTGACCCCGACCGTTATGTTGGTGGGGTTGGTGATGATGTCGAAGACAGCCGAGATCTTCTGGGACTGGGCAACCAGGGCTTCCACATCGGCAGCGCTGGTGTCGTCGGCGTCGATCTCGTAGTTGACCCGCACATCGGTGAACCCGTTGCGGACATCGGGATCCGACCCCAGGATGCCGCCGATGTTCATATCGGCTTCGAGGGTTGCCTTGACGGATCGCAGTTTGATCTCGCGGTTCTCGGCCACCGCCGCCACCCCGGCGGTCAGGCAGCTCGCCAGCCCGGCCAGCACGATCTCCACCGGGGTGGCCGCGTTGTCGGCGGCGTTGAACTCCAGGGGATGATCAGCCTCGAACTCGTAGGCTCCCTTGTGGTTGCGCTCCTCGCCGAGTCCGAAGTAGCCGGTGATAGCCGTCTTGCTGTGGGTTCCATGGATCCACTCGTTGCTGGCTCTCCAGGTGTAGTCGCCGGCGGCCGGGGTCTCGCCGACCACGCTCCGCGCAAACAGCAGGTGCGCAGTGTCGACTCCGTTGATCTCGCCTTTGCTCATTTTGGGGTTCTCCTTCGTGTTCCTGTTCGTTCTGTAGGTCTTGGTCCATTGCTGATCGATCTCCGCTCCCCGACCGGTGCCGGTAAGCCAGGCCGGTGGCGGTCTCGAGCACACAGCACCGGTCCGGGGAGGATTCGATCGAACGCCGCCGGCCGGCAGGCCGGCAGTTGCTCCCGGGTGGTGGCGTTGTCTAGGGGCGGTGGGAGGTTCCGCCCGGGCAGGCCACCCGGGAGCCGGGACAGCGCATGTACGCGCCGGGCTGGAAGGTGGGGGTGTGCAGGGAATCCATATGGCAGTCTCCTCTCGCTTGCTACGCGCTCCTCGAGCGCCGCGAGCGGAAATCCGCCTCGGCTGACTCATCGATCAGGCATTGGCACCGATCATGTCGGTTGCCGCGGCTTCACAGGGCCTGTCCCTCCACCGCTCTGGATGAGCGCGTTGTGTAGCCACAAGTACACCACAAACGGGACGGAACGTCAAGGCAAACCGGGTTCCGGACTACCCGCTCGCCGCACCCCGGAGCCAGCCCCGGTGGGGGCTCGGGCGTTGCGGGCTGCCGATCAGATTTGGCGGGTGCGTATCCTAGCCGGACCAGCGATGCGGGCGGCGCCGGATGGCTCCGAAGCCGAGCCTGTCACAGAGCATGGTGAACCGGTCCCGGTCGGCGCCCCGCCATTCGAGATCCTCCAGCGTCTCGTCCAGCGGCACGTCCCGCCGTAACGTGGCGAGGGTGCGATACAGGTAAGCTTCGTTGCGGGACGACTCGAGGTTGGCGGACAGGCGGGCGGCACCTCTCACTTTGACATCCCAGTAACTCGGCCACGGAGGAATCCGCTCGATGCGGCCGTAGCGGGCCAGGAGAGTGGAGGAGGACTTGGCGCCCCAGGCTGCGATACCCGGTATCCCGTCGGCGGAGTCACCCACCAGCGCCAGATAGTCGGGTATCGATCTGGGGAGCACTCCGAACTTTGCGAAGACTCCTTCCTCGTCGAACTGCTGCCGAGTCCGGACGGCGTAAGTGACAACCCGGTCACCGATCACGCACTGCATCATGTCCTTGTCCGGGCTGACGATCACCACCCGGTCCACGTCCTCGACCCAGCGAAGCGCGGCGGTGGCGATAGCATCGTCCGCCTCGAAGTAACGCATCGCCCACACCGTTAACCCGATCGTCTCGAGCGCTTCCTCCGCCAGCCTGAACTGGCCCATCAGATCCGGCGGAACCCCGGCACCGGTCTTGTAACCGTCGAACAGCTCATTGCGGAACGACTCGATCACCGCATCGGTGGCCGCCGCCAGGTGGGTGACCCCGTCCTGTCTCAGCAGCCGGAGGGTGGTGTCGATGATCCCGTACACCGCACCCACCTCCATGCCGTCAGGTGACTTCCTGCGGGGGAAACCGAAGTAGGCTCGGAAGAGCTCGTAGGTCGCATCGAGCAGGTGGAGATTCATATGGGCGATTTTAGGGACGATCAGGACACCGGCGCCTCCTGGGAGCAGGTGAGCACCGGCTTTGCGGAGTTGGGCGATCTGCTCCGCTCCGGTTTCAACGATCAGGAGGATCAGGAGCGAAGCAGCGAGCTCCGCCAAGCCTGGGCCGAGTTCACCGCCGCTACCCATGGTCTGGGCCAAGCGCTGGCCGCTACGGTGAGCGACCCGGAGATCCGGGCCAGCACCAAGCGAGTCCTCGGATCGCTGGTGGAGGCAATCGAAAGCACTGCCCGCGATATCGCCGGAGCCGCCGCCCGGGCCCGGAGGCAAAGAGCAGGCGATAGGACCGCAACCGATGACGGCTAGCTCGGCCATGCCGGACGCTCCCGAGGTCATGACGATCTACCGGCGCGGTGCAGTGTGGATCTTCCGTTCGGCCGATGGGCAGCCGGCCGCCCAGGCGGTTCCGGCCCGCCGCCGCACGGCCCGCGTTGATCTGGCCGGTGGCCGGAGGCTGCTGATCCTCCCGGACGGGGTGGACGGGCTACAGGTGTTGGAGGATGACCAACCCCTGCTGGGCGGTGAGCGACTCGATCCGTGGGGGCGGCGGTGGGAGTTGTCCGGTAACCGTTACTCCTACCAGCTGGTCAACAGGTCGGGTTTCAAGGGCCGCTGGACGATCGGCCCGCCCGGCCAGGCAACCACCGAGTTGCGGATGTGGACCACCAGGCGGATCCATGTCCACGCCCATCTACCGGTTCCGGTCGAAGTTCTGGCCGTAGCCTGGTATGTGATCATGCGGATGGCCTTCGCCCTGTCCCCGGCCGGGCCGGCGGGCGGCGGCCACTTACCCCCGTCGGACAGTCAGAGCGGGTCGTCGGGATGAACGGGCCGCTCGCCTCCTGCACTTGGCTGGAGGAACACCTGGACGATCCCGACCTGCGGATCGTCGACACCCGCTGGTACCTGGGACAGCCCGGTGAGGGTCGTCGGCGCTACGAGCAGGGCCACCTACCGGGTGCTGTCTTCATGGACCTGGATGATGAATTGGCGGCGCCCTCGGGACCGGGCCGCCATCCGCTGCCCGAGGTCCGTTCATTCGGGACCATGCTCGGCCGCTTCGGGATAGGAAACCGGCATCAGGTAGTGGTGTATGACCAGGACTCCGGCGCCCTGGCGGCCCGGCTCTGGTGGATGCTTCGCAGCGTGGGTCACGCCCGGGTCAGCGTCCTCGATGGCGGTTACCAGGAGTGGACCAGAGCGGGCAGGCCGACCACTCGAACCAGTCCTGATCTGCCGCCCACCAACTTCGAGCCCGGCCATGACTATGCAGCAACTATGGACCGTGATTCACTTCAATCCCGGCTGGGCAGGGTCCAAGTGCTGGACGCCCGCCCGCCCGAACGCTACCGGGGCGAGGTGGAGCCGATCGATGCGCAGCCCGGGCACATACCCACTGCCATCTCAGCCCCCACCGGCGGCAACCTGAACCCCAACAGTCTCTTCAAGTCATCGCAGGAGCTAGCGGTCCACTTCAGAAGTCTCGGGATCAGCCCCGATAGGCCGGTGGTCAGCTCGTGCGGGAGCGGCGTGACCGCCTGTCACAACATCCTGGCCCTCCAGCTGGCCGGCTACCCCGAAGCGATCCTATACCCCGGATCATGGTCCGACTGGGCATCGTCGGGACTACCGGCGGTGACCGGCCCCGATCCTGGTTCCGTCCCTGTATAGGTGAGCAAAGAGGTACAGCTGCTCACTCGAGGGTGAGCGAACCACCTTGTCACGCCGTCGATCGACAAGACGATCCGGTCCTATGTGAAGCTATCCGGGCGTTAGGTGACGACTACACCAGCCTGTTGTAGTTCGGCGATCGCCCTGTCGCCATCGTCCGGCGCCAGGTTCACGGCTGCGGTAGCGTCCAGCAGGAGGAGGGTGTCGAAGCCCTCTTGCGCGGCATCGAGGGCGGTGTCCTTGACGCAGTAGTCGAGCGCTAGGCCGACCACTACCACTCGGGTGCAGCCAGCCTCCCGGATCATCGAAGCGAGCGGGGTGGGGATCGTCTCGCCGGAGACCGGATCCCGCATGGTGAATCCGGAGTAGCCGTCCTCGCCGTTGGTGCCTTTGCGGACGCTCGGGCCTTCGACCCGCAGGTCCGGGTGGAAGGCGGCTCCGCCGGTGCCGGCCACGCAGTGGACGGGCCAGATCCCCCCATCGATGGCGAAGTGGGGAGTGCGCTCAGGGTGCCAGTCCTGGGTATAGAAGACGCTCGCCCCGGCTGCTATTGCTCGGGCGACCTC
Source organism: Acidimicrobiia bacterium (assembly GCA_965200835.1). Classification (GTDB taxonomy): domain Bacteria; phylum Actinomycetota; class Acidimicrobiia; order Spongiisociales; family Spongiisociaceae; genus JAPPFW01. The sequence continues at coordinate 1,461,581 of OZ241390.1, read as the reverse complement.
CCGATTCACCGCCGGGACTACCTCGCTATCCCCTCCCCGCACATACAGGATGCCTGAAGGGTCGGCAAAGTCGTTCTGGACATCCACCACTACCAGCGCGGTCCGGCGGTCGTATCCACTCATAGCGACCAGATTAGCGGGTAGCTTGCCAACCACCGGACCAGGACGACCGACGGATAGGCCGGTCCCTGTCCTTCGGTGGCCGAACGGGTTTGAACACGAGAGCCAAAACTTTGGATAAAAACGCAAAGTTAATTAAATGGTCAAAACTTTGGCTACTCTACCTGGTATGGAGAAACGGCTGATACAGGATCTCCTCAAGAAGGGTGAGACCTACACGGTCGAGTTCAAGCGCGGGTCGATCGATGACAACAGACTGATCGAAGCGCTTGCCTGCCTGGCCAACGGCAGCGGCGGCACCGTGCTGGTAGGCGTCGACAACGATGGCACCGTCCTCGGAGCGCCTCCCCGGCATGGCGAGACCACTCACCCGCGCCGAATCGAGGCCCTGGTTGCGAGCAGGACCGACCCTGCCCTGCTGACCGATTGCTCGGTTCATCAGATCGACGGGCGGAGCGTAATTGTGATCACGGTGGGTGCTGCCAGCCAGGTCGTGGCTACCACCACCGGTCGGTACGTTCGCCGAGCGATCGACGCCCAGGGCCAGCCCCAGTGTTTGCCGATGCGCCCCCACGAGGTCATGGCTCGGGCTGCCAGTGTCGGAGCGCAGGACTATTCGCGTGTCCCCATACCGGCGCTGACCTTCGACGATCTCTCGCCGGCGGAGTTCGATCGCTTCCATGAGGTAGCACGAACAGATGGCGACCAAGCCCTCTTGGAGCTCTCCAACGAAGAACTGGTCAAAGCCCTGAACCTATCGAGTGCGGCTGGCAACCTGACGGTCGGAGCGTTGCTCGTTTTCGGATCGAGGCAGGCGATCTCGCGCTACCTGCCCGCCTACGAAGTCTCGTTTCAGGAACTCGACGGTCTGGAGGTCCGCTCCTACGCGACGAGCTCCGCCCCGCTGCTACGGGCATTTCTGGAACTGGTAGATCGTGTCCAGGCGCGCAACCCGGCTGAGGAGATCGACCTCGGTCTGCAGCGAGTGGCACTGCCCCGCTTCGCGGACGTGACGATCCGCGAGCTGATCGCCAACGCTCTGGTCCATCGGGATTACGCCACGAGCCATCCCACTTTGGTCGAAATGAACCAGGATGCCCTGGTTGTTTCGAACCCGGGCGGCCTTCCGGAGGGGATAACGGTCTCGAACTTGCTAAGAACCCCACCCAGGCCTCGCAACCCGGCACTCGCGGATGTCTTCAAACGGGCGGGCCTCGTGGAACGAACGGGACGGGGGATCAACCGAGCTTTCGCCGGCCAGCTAGCTCTGGGCAGGCCTGCACCCGACTACAGCTGGAGTACGCCCGCCTCGGTCGTGGCACGAGTCCGGTTCGGCCCCGCGGATCGGGAGCTGGCCGGGTACTTGGCAGAGGCACGCCGTGACGGCCAGAGATTCTCTGTGGAGGATCTGCTGACGCTTCACGAAGTCAGGATCGAGCGACGCATCTCGACCTCGCGGGCCGCCGCACTGTTCCAGATGGACACGCACGAGGCGCGCAGCACGCTGAATCGCCTAGCCGATCGAGGGCTGCTCGAGGCCAGAGGCCATGGCAAGGGCCGGACATACCGCCTGGCCGTACCCCTCTATCGGCGTTTGGGCATAGCTGACCAATACGTGTGGGCGCGAGGATTCGACATCCTCCAACAGGAGGAGATGGTCCTCACCTTTGCTGAGCGCCATGGTTCCATCACCCGCCGGGAGGCGGCCGACCTGTGCCAGATCGAACCCCGACGAGCCAGCCAGCTGCTCAGAAGGATGCGCGACGAGGGGAAGCTCCGGATGCTGGGCCAGAAACGAACCGCTCGATACGTGACAAAGGTTTGACTGTTCATCTATCTTTGCATATCCGTACAAAGACTTGGCACGGTGTGCCAACTTCGGCCCTGAGCGGAGTTGGCTGGGAGGCGGGCAAGTAGAGAGTTAGCCACATCCTGATCGACGCTCCTGCAACAGGCTGCGCTTCCTCGACCTCAACATCCCAAGGAACCGGGATGCCGGCTCTCCTCCGGACGAGCGATCCGAAAGCTCGAGCCAGGTCGGCCGGGTAACGTCTACGTCGTGTTCTCCGAGGGCATCCTCTTCACCGACCGCTACCAGCTCACGATGGCCCAGCTCTACCACCGCTACGGGCTGGCCGAGCAGAGGGCCCAGTTCGACTACCTCTTCCGCTCCTATCCGGACTACGGAAGCCACCAGGCGGGCTACTGCATCGCGGCCGGGCTGGGACCGTTGCTGGACTGGATGGGCCACACGTGGTTCGGTGCCGACGAGAGGGCCGCCCTGCGCCGGGTCAGGACCAGTACCGGTGGGCGCCTGTTCGATGACTCTTTCATCGACTGGCTGTGCGGCTCGGACGGGTTCGATAGCGTGTCGATGTGTGCCGTACCAGAAGGTCGGGTGATCCATCCCAACACCCCGATTCTCACCGTGGAGGCCCCGCTGGCGGTGGCCCAGCTCCTGGAGACACCCCTCCTCAACCGTCTCAACTACGCCACCCTGATCGCTACCAAGACCTCACGGGTGGTCGAGGCAGCCGGCGGAGCATCCGTCATGGAGTTCGGTATGCGGCGGGCACCGGGTTCGGCGGCCAACGTGGCTACCCGATCCTCGCTGATCGGCGGGGCATCGGGCTCGTCCAACTTCGCCGCTTCGCATTCCCTCGGATTCCCGTCCAAGGGAACCCACGCCCATTCGATGGTGCAGGTATTCATGGCCGACTCCGGCAGCGAGCTGGAGGCCTTCCGGGCTTACGCCGAGGTGTACCCCGACGACTGCTTGCTCCTGGTCGACACTATCGACACCCTGGGCTCCGGCATTCCCAACGCCATCACCGTGTTCGAGGAACTGCGCCGCCGCGACTATCGCCCGGTGGGAGTCCGGCTCGACTCCGGGGATCTGGCTCATCTGGCCATCCGGTCGGCGGATATGCTGGCCCGAGCCGGCTTCGGCGAGGTGTCGATCGTCCTGTCCTCCGATCTGGACGAGCTGACAATCTGGCAGATCCGCAACCAGATAGTCGAGGAGGCAGCCCGTTACGGTGTGGAGGCCGGCCATCTTCTCGACCGGCTCGTTTACGGGGTCGGTACCCGGCTGGCCACCTCCCACGGCCATCCCAGCCTCAACGGGGTGTTCAAGCTGGTGGCCCTCGAGGGCGTCGATGGTGAATGGAAACCGGCGATCAAGATCTCCGAAACTCCTGCCAAGGTGCCGAACCCGGGCCGAAAGCGGCTGTGGCGGGTGTACGACAGTCGGGGTACGGCGACCGCCGATCTGGTCACCCTCGACCGCCACGACCCGGCTCGCCGCCCTATCCACCTGATCCATCCCACCCATCCGGACGTCGGGCGGACCCTCAGCGCGTACGAGGTCTCGGAAGTGGAGTCCTTGCGGGTAGCGATGCTCGATCGGGGCCGGAGGACCGGTTCGGGTGCGGGGGACATCGAGACGGCCCGGACCCGGAGGCTGGCCGACCTGGCCCGACTAGATCCGGGGGTGCGCAGGCTGGTGAATCCGCACACCTACCACGTGTCGCTCAGCCCGGAGCTGTCCAACCTGAAGGCGGACCTGATCGCTGGCTTCAAGGGCTGACGCCGGATCCGGGGGGCCGCAGCCGACGCCTACCCTTCGGCCAAGCGATGGTAGGCGGCGAACATGGCATCCGGATCGCTCGGAACCACCATGACTTGAACACCGGGTCGTTCGTGACTGGCCGCCAGCGCCCGACCCAGCCCACCGGGAGCCACCAGCTCGGCCCCTGCGCCGAATCCAGCCGCTACCGCTACCAGATCCTGATCATGGGGGGTGACGAACAGCTCTCGCCCCTGCCGGTAGGCCTCGGAATCGCCCGCCTCACGCAGGGATCGGAGGTAGGGCAGCGCTTCGAAGATGGCCCCGCCGCCGTTGTCGAGCACCACGATCGACAGGTCGGCGTCGACCTGCCGGGCGGTGGCCAGAGATCCGGCATCGTGCAGCAAGGCGACGTCGCCCACCAGCACGGTCACCCGCTGTCCGAGGGCCCGGGCGGCACCGCAGGCGGATGCGATGGTTCCGTCTATCCCACACGCTCCCCGGTTCCCTAGCACCAGGACATCACAGCCCGGCTCCATCATGGCGTCGACATGGCGTACCGGCATGCTCGAAGCCACCCACACCACTCTTTCGGACTCGAGCACCGCCGCCGCAACCGCTAACTCCGTATCGGGGTGGTGGGCACGTTCCTGTTGGCGTACCTGTCGTGCCCGCGCCTCGGCCGCCTTCCACGCCTGGGGCCACTTGCCTCCCGACCGGGCCGGCGAGACGGCCGCCAGCAGCGGGGCGATCGGGTCGCGCAATATCACCTCGGGTCCGGGCGCCGACCAGCGATAGTCGGGATCGAGGATCGCTACCGGAGCATCGAGGGTCGCCAGCCAGTTCTGGGTGGCCGTCCCGGTCGGGGTGCCCCCGATGCGCAGGACGGCATCGGGAAGGTGGCGGGATGCGAACCCCGGATTGCGGAGCAGCAGATCTCCGGTGGTGATCAGATGGGCGCACTCGGCCGAGCGCATCCCTGACATCCCGTCGGCCACCAGCGGCCAACCAGCCCGATCCGAGAGCTCAGCGATGGCGGCCTTCTCGGAAGGGTCGAAGGCACCAGGACCCACGATCATCAGGCCCCGCTCGGCTCGTGCCATGAACCGTTCCAGGGTCGCTACCGAGGTATCGCGCAGGGTCGGTTCCGAAGTGGAGCCGGGAGGCGTAACCGCGGTCCCGGCCCGGCTTCCTGGTGACGGCTCCAGCGGCCGGGCAAACGGAACGTTGATGTGCACGGGACCGGCGTGGGGAGCCCGCGCAGCTTCCAGCAGTCGGAAGGTTCCCTCCATGACATCTTTCGGATGACACCGGTGGGCAACGGGTAGGTCGAGCTCCTCCCGCACATGCGATCCATACAGGCCAACCTGGTCGATGGTTTGGGGAGCATCCCGGTCCAGGTGGCCGGGGGGACGGTCCGCCGTGAGGAGCACCATCGGTACCCGAGCGCGGTCGGCCTCCACCACCGCCGGCAGGTAGTTGGCGGCTGCCGAGCCCGAGGTGCAGATCAGGGCCGCCGGTCGGCCACTTGCCTTGCCGACACCGAGCGCTACGAATCCGGCCGAACGCTCATCCAGCACCGTCCAAATGGGCAGTCCCCCAGCCCCGGCGGCCAGGGCCAGTGGGGTTGAGCGGGAGCCGGGCGAGAGGACCACCCCGGCCACACCACCCGCCCGCAGCGAGGCCAGCAGGGTGTCGGCGGTGGCATAGGTTCGCCAGCGATGGTCGTTCATCCCGTACACCGACGGTCGGAGCGCACCGAGTTTCAGTTCGGTTTCTGTCAGCTCCCGTTCCGACGAGGAGTCCCGCACGATGCCCGCGCCGGCGAATAGCCCGGTGCACTCATCCTCGATGAGGCAGGATCGGATGGCCACATGGAACTCACCGTTGCCGGACAGATCGCAATACCCGACCGCCCCGGCGTACCAGCCGCGCTCCAGATCCTCGCGGTCCGCGATCCATTGCATCGCCCGCTCCCTCGGCAGGCCAGCCACGGCCGGGGTGGGGTGCAGGGCGCCCACCACGTCGAGCACGCCGGTTCCCACCGGAGCGACCGCCGCTATCCGGGTGGCCAGATGCTGCACACCCGGGAGCTTCATCACCTCGGTCCGCGCCGGCGGGCCGACTGCGAAGCCCTCACGCTTAAGCCTCCGGACTATGTCCGACAGCACGTAGCGGTGCTCCTCGACCTCTTTGGGATCGTTCAGCAGCTGCCGGGCAAGCAGTTCATCCGCTAGCGGGTTGTCGCCCCTTGGCACAGTGCCGGCCAGGGCCAGGGTTGACACCTGGATGCCTTCGGCCCGGGCCAGGAGCTCGGGGCTGGCCCCGGAGAACACCGTGGACTGACCGGCGCCGAAGGCGAAGATGGCGCAGCCCCGATGTATTTCACGAAGGGTGGCGAGAAAAGGCCCCAGTTGGGGACGGTGGCCCAGATCCAACCGGCGGGCGACCACGACCTTGCGCAGCTCTCCTTGCCTGATCACTCGGACCGCTTCCTCAGCCGTTTCCAGGAAGGACCGATCATCTTCCAAGTTCGGCTCGGCGTCCGGTGGACCCTCGATCACTTCGGGCCTCACCGGCTGGAGATGCCACTGCCGGGCCCGGCTGATCCGGTCGATGAGCTGCGCGGCTACCGCCACCGGATCGTCAGCCCTGCCCACTTCGGCGGTGGCGACCCATGCGGTCCCAAGGTCGCCTCGCCTGACATGGGCCAAGCGGGGGAGGACCAGCCGGGCAGGTGGAAATCCCGGCCATCCGCCGTGATCATCGAAGGCGAACCCACCTACCAGCACCGGGGCGCGATCGGCCCCTTCGATCGCCAGCTGGTGGGTCCGGGTCACTAGTGCCCGCATCCCGGCCGAGGCGTCGGCGAACCGGTCCGAGCCAGCCCCCGGTTCAAGACTCAAAGTCTCCCCCAGCGCTGCGATCGAGAACCCGCGGTCGGGCATCTCCAGGTAGGCGAAGGGTGCTCCAGCCCGGGAGATCACCCCCAGCGGGTCGATCTCATCCGCCGGAGCCGCCAGGCTGACCACCGACCGTTGCCCCGAGACGGCGGCTCGGGCCACCGCCCGGGCGATCCGGCGCCCGAGCTGCCGCCGGACGGTCATCTCCATTCAGCCGTTATGACTAGCTGCTGGCGGTCGGTGCTCTCCAAGGCCTCGACCAGCGCCAGATCATCGGATCCTTCCAGCCGCTCCTTGACCCGGGTCACCACAGTGTGATGGAAGTGTTGCGCCACCAGCCGGGTCACATGCGTAACGAGAGTCCGGAACAGTTTGGCCAAGTCTTCGGGACGATCCGACCCGGCCGGCCGGACGTGTTGCTTGAACAGCTCGATGGCCTCGTCGATGATGTTCTCGACTCCGGTGGCATGGCGGGCGGCCAGGGCCGCTAGGCGGTCGAGCGGGAACCCGGCTTCCAGGAGGGACCGTCCGGCGGCCAGCATCGGCGCCGCCTCCGGTGAGAACCGTTCCTCATCGATGTTGTCCAGTCGTTCGATCAGGCCCGCGGAAACTGCCAGGTCGATGAGGGGCAGGGCGAGGCCCGATCGGTCGGCCAGCTCGGCCCTGGTCAGGCCGACCAGCGGTCCGGCCAGCGACTCGAGGAGTGGGTGCCCGGACTCGTCGAGCAGCCGCTTGATCTGGGCAAGGGTGAACCCATCGTCGGCCAGGGCCCGGATAGTCCGCAGCCGGGTGAGGTGTTCGGTGGCGTATACGGCCGTCCGGCCCTGGCGTCCGGTGGGCGGCAGCAGCCCCAATCCCTGGTAGTAGCGGATGGTGTCGACCCCGACACCCGCTTCTGCAGCCAGCTCCTCGACCCGGTAGGTGTGAGGTCTCTCTGTCATAGCTGCCACTCTAGGAGTGATCACTCAGATATCCCCGCTACTTGCTGCCCAACGGCCCTGACTTATGCCGGACCGGCAACCCGCTAGATCCCTAGCGCTTCCTCTGCCAGATCGAGCGTCTGCCCGCCGTCGAGCACGCCGGCGAAGAGGTCCCCGTACCGCGAGATCCGATCCCACACCGTGGCGATGGTGAAGTCACCGGCCCGGACATGTTCGAGCTCGCTCCACAGTAAGGGAGTGGACACTGGGGCACCCGGTCGAGGTCGTACCGAGTAGACCGAGGCGATGGTCGCGCCTGGCCGGTTCTGGCCCGAGTCGACGAATACCTTGCCCCTGCGCCGGGGGATGTAGCGGTCCATCGTGACATCGTCCGGGTTGGCGGCGGCCAGCAGATGGCCGACCTGTCCCACGAACCTCCGCACCCTGCGGTAATCGTGCACCGGATCGAGGGGTACGTACACGTGGATGCCGCGCGATCCTGAGGTCTTCGGATAGCCGCGCAAGCCCAGCCGTTCCAGTGCGACGTGGAGCAGCCGGGCGACCGACACCACCTGCTCCCAGCTAGCACCCTCCGCGGGATCCAGGTCGAATATGGCGAAGTCCTCCCGGTCGAGATGCTGCAGGCGGGACAGCCAGGGATGGATCTCGATGCAACCCATATTCGCCAACCACATCAGCGACTCGACATTGCCGGCGGTCACGAAGTCGATGATGCCGCCTTTGCCATCCGAGTGGATTGGGGCAAGTGGCATCCATCCGGGCTGGTGGCCGGGGGCGTTCTTCTCGTAGAAGGAAGGGCCGTCCGCGCCGTCGGGGAACCGGGCCATCACGATCGCCCGGTCCTCCAGATGGGGTAGGAGCAAGGATGCGACCGACGCGTAGTAGGAGATCAGATCACCCTTGGTGTAACCCTCCGGGAAGAAGGGCTTGTCGAGGTTGGACAGCCGCAGCGGACGCTCGTATCCCGAGACGGCGAAGCCGCCGGTGTCTTCCCTGGCTCGGGGCACTACCGGGAAGTCGATCTTCCCGCTTGCTACCGGTCTCCCGGTCCGCTCCCGGGGAGTCGAGGCGGCCAGCGCCATCCGCAGGTCATCGTGGATGGTGACGTGCGATCTGGCGTCTCGGGATTCGGAGATCACTGTCATCCGCATCCCTGCCTCCGTGGCCGCTCGGACCAGCGGCGCCACCCGCAAGGACCCGTCACCGTAGGGAATGTGCCTGATCTCACCCTGCTTGCCATAGAGGACATCGCTGAAATGGGTGTGGAGGGGATCGATCTTCCAGGCAGGAAAGTTATCCCTCAGAAACCCGAGGACGGCCGTAAAGGCTTCTTCGGATAGGAGACCACCCTGGCTGATGGCGTGGATGTGAGCCCAATCGATTACCGGCCGTACGAAGGGGAACTCGGCGGCGAGCAGGGCGATGTCACCCAGGCTCCCCATCTGGTTCATCTTTCCAGCGGTCTCCAACCCGAGCGGGACCCCCAGCCCGTCCACCTTCGTCCCGATCCACTCCAGGTGCCTCCGCATCCGGTCCACAAGTTTCTCGGGTTGCTCACCTCGACGGGATCCCAGGTGGGCAACCACCATACGGGCACCCAGCTCGGCACCCAGTTTGATGGTGTGCTCCAGGGCACCCCGGCACGCCTTGGCTCGATCCTCGTCGGCGACGGTGAGCACCGCGAAGTAAGGAGCATGGACGGACAGCCGGATACCCCTCTGAGCAGCTTCCCGCCCGAAGCGGGCACAGCGCCGTGCCTTCCACGGGAAGTTCCTGGTGAATCCCAGCTCGAATGCCTCATGGCCCCGCTCGAGAAGCCCATCGAGAAAAGCCGAGTCGGTCTGACCGGCCGCCGGAAGGCCCGAGTACCCGTACCTGATCACCTAACGAGCCTATCCCCCTGGGCTCCCATCGGCATCGCCACCCAACCCCCTACGAGCGGTCAGGGCAGTCAACTCGCGAAAACTCGCCCGGTCGAACAGGTTGAATATGTCACACCCCCACTGCATGATGAGCGTTACCAGACACCTGACCGGTCGGACCGGACGTCACCCGACCGAACCAAGGGAACAAGATCGGGAGCCGAGGGGCCAAGCCAGCGCGTGCCGCCCCACGCCCCACCCAGGACAGGCGGTGGTGGGGGAGGGCCCGAAGGGCGGCAGGCGACCGGCCGGTGATTTTCGCGACCTCGGACCTCCGATCCGGAAAGTCTCATGCGCGCTACGCTCGCGTTGGGCCTGTAGCTCAGTTGGAAGAGCAGCGGACTTTTAATCCGAAGGTCGCGGGTTCGATCCCCGCCGGGCCCACTCTCTCGGCCGGTGACCTGACCCTATTCGCCTACATCACCGGCCACGCCGCTGCTCGGGACGAACCGGCTCTCCTTGAACTCCGGACCGATGGCCCTACACCAGGCAGTCGACTGCTACCGGGGCTCGGGCGGAGGCGGCTGACCAGCAATTTCGTACGGATCCTCTGCCGTCAGATCCCAACCTCCGAGAGTCTGGGAGGCTAGCGCCGCTACCTTGTGGATCAGTCTGGCAGCAACCGTCCCAGGGAAATGCTCGGCTGCATATCCAGAAACGGCAATGCTCGTCCGGGCCATGTGATGAGTCATAGGTACGAGCCTGTCCAAAGACCAGTCGGCGTACTGGTAAGCACTCACTTCACGCCACTCGGCGGCCTGGTCGGGGCTGACCTCAACGAACAGGCGCCGGAGGGGATCGCGGTGCTCTACGCCTATGGCCCCCAGCAGCTTGCCCAACTCATGGGTTCGGGCCGGGACGGGTACCACCCAGATGAATGAGTGCCTTGAGGCTGGCTTCCGTCGCCATGTGTGCCTCCCCGCATATGGCAACCATCCGGCTCTTCATCCCGAACTCGTAGCCGAGAGGATCACGATCCGCTAGGGCATCCTTCTCGACCTGGCTCAGCGCCAGGTTGTTTGTCAGGCCGAAGAGCCCACGGCGGGCGTTGTCGAGACGGCCCGCGGCTTCTTCCCTGTTGGTGGCGGGCAAACCGATTCTCTTCCCCCAGTGAACACGCGCCGGTGCCCGGTCGTACAACGTGACAGCACCGCCCGTGATGGCGTGCTCGATCGAAGTCGACACTTTGGTGGAGCGATGGTCCCACTCTGGCCAGTCGGTCACATACACGAAGACCCGATGGCCGCTGGCTGAGCTACCCATCTGTCCGAGCTCGGTTGACCGCTCTCGTCTGGTCGAGTAGTCGAGGTCGTCGTGTATAGCGACCAGATCGATGTCGCTGTGCGGTCCCGCATCGCCGCGGGCCACGGATCCGAACAGCAGAACCCTCGATACCGTATCCACCGCCACGGCCCGAGCCGCTGTCTCAGCATCCGCCATCCGGGGTGTTGTCTTCTCGGAAGTGACCATGTCCGAATCCTACCCGGCCCAGACTCCCCCCTTCCAACACCAACCTTCCACCACTCGGAGGGGAAGCTCAGCTCCCCTCCCGCAAGCAACCCCGTCGAGAATTCGCCCTCGTGCTCGGCATACCGATCGTCATCAGGTGGACAGCGGCCAGCGCTAGGCGTCTTCTTCGAGTATCCCAAACAGCTCCGCGGCCACGAAACGACGCTGCCGCCGGGCGCCTTGCCTGGACTCGGCCAGTATTTTGAGGTTCTGCAGCTGTTGCAGGATCCGGAGGCTGGTCGGCCGTTTGACGCCTAGTAGCCGTTCGACCCGCCGGGCGTTGATGAATGGGTTGGCGAACAGGGCGTCCACGAGGGCGTTGGCCTGACTTCTGGTCGCATTCATGACCCGAGCCCGGTAGGTCTCGCGCAGATCGACCAGGCGCTCTGCCTTAGTCAGCGCCTTGTTGGCCTGGGTCTCCACCCCGCTCAGATAGAAGCTGAGCCAGGCGTCGAGATCACCGCGTTCGCGGACCCCCTGCAGCAAGGCGTAGTACTCGTCGCGATGACGCTCGAAGTAGGCGGACAGGTATAGCAAAGGCTTGGGCAGGCGTCCCCGAAGCACGAGGTGGAATACGACCAGCAGTCGACCCATCCGGCCGTTGCCGTCGAGAAAGGGGTGGATGGTCTCGAACTGATAGTGCAGCAGGCCGCTTTGCGCCAGGACAGAAATGGAGCGGTTCTCATGAACAAAGCGCTCCCAGTCGGAGAGGAGCACATCCAGCTCATCCGGGGGTGGCGGAACGAAGATTGCCGTCTCGATCGTCGACCCGGGTGGTCCTATCCAATTCTGGGTGGTCCGGAACTCTCCCGGCCGCCACTCCCTACCGCGCACGCCCTTCATGAGGATGGCATGCATTTCGCGCACCAGCGGAGGCTGAACGGGAGCGTCGGAATCTGGTCCAGGCCTTCCTCCATCGCGGCAACGTAGTTGAGCACTTCCTCGATGTCGGACGTGTGCTCGGCCCCATCCGCTTCGGCTTCCAGTACCTCTTGAAGGCTCGCTCGAATGCCTTCGATGCGGGTTGACGCCAGTGCCTCTTGCAAGAGGAAGTGATGCATCAGGAAATGTGGATTCAATGGCTGCCGGCCAATCCCAGCCAATCGTCCGAGGGCCGCTTCCGCATCCGCTAGGCGAGTGACCGTGTCGGGCACCAGTACCACACGTTGGGGCAGGGTGGCGGGATAGAAGGCGTAGTAGCCCTTCCCGGGAACCCTCCGTACCTCCCCGTAACTCGTGTCCTCATACTTTCTAATATTCATTCTGGTCAAGATAGCGATTGTTATGGGATAAAGCCGATAACGTAATAGACGAAGAAGCCGGACCTGAACACTTCCGTAACGGTGACCCTCTGACTGTTACGGAATGGGGCGGATAACGTTATAGACAAAGCTGGACCTGAACGCTTCCGTAATAGTCAACCCCCAACCGTTACGAGAACAGACCTATTGCGTAATAGACACAGCCGACGCTCGGTGTCTGGGAAGGGGGTGGCACGGTTCTTGATTTGGAGATCACTTGCCTCGCTGGATCGGTCTGACCCGAAACTGATTCCAGGGGAGCATCGATGGATGACCATGTCGCTGTTCTATTGGGCTTGGAAGGGATATGTGTGCTGGGGACGCTGGCTGACACCCGATGACGGTGTGTTAGTGGCGGTCAAGTCGGCCACTGTCCGGTCGCGGTGTCCGCATTGCGGGTTCGAGACACGACGCGTCTGGGACCGGCATGACACGAACGCCCGTGATCTGCCAGTCTTTTGGTCGTGACCTGACCCTGGCGTGGCACCGCCGCCGGTTCCTGTGCTCTAACTGTGGGCAACGACACTTAGAGCAGCATGACGAGTTCGATCGCGGGTCGACCCGCAGGCTCGCCACCCAGTTGGAAGAGGATGCCCGGAACATGTGGATCTGGCGTTGAACGGATCCAGCGAGGTCAGGACCTCACATAGTTTCGACGGGAATGCATACCTTCTGGCTATGCCAGTGGTTCAGGCGGGGGCGGCTGATCCACCATTTCGTAAGGGTCAGCGGCGGTGAGGTCCCATCGGTCGAGCCCGGTGCCGACCCCCGCCGCCATCTTGTGGATCAGGCGGGAGGAGTCACTGTCAGGCAGTTGGTCGGCTGCGTAGAGAGACACGGCGACGCTCGCCCTGGCCATATGGTAAGCGTGGGTAACCAGGCTGTCCAGTGGCCAGCCGGCGTACTCATAAGCACCTGCTTCGCGCCACTTCGAGGCATCGTCGGGGGTGATCTCAACGAACAGACTCCGTAGGTGATCCCGCCCCGGCCTGCCGATGGCCTCCAGTAGCACAGCGAGGTCACGTCGTACGAGCTGGTCTGGTCCCTTCGAGGCAGATGAGCGCCTTCAGGCTGGTTTCGATGGCCATCTGAGCGTTGGCGCACAGGGCGCACATCCGGTCTCTCATTCCGAATTGGTAGTAAAGGGGATCACGATCCTTCCGCGCTCTCAACTCGGCGATGCTCATCGTCATGTGGTTGCCGACACCGAACAGGGCACGGCGGGCGTTGTCGAGACGGCTGACGGCCTCTTCCAGGTTGGTGGCGGGCATACCGATCTCCTTCCCCCAACGGACACCCTCCGGCTCGTCGGCGATAAAGCGTGACAGCATCACGTTTGATGGTGTACTCCAGAGACGTCGAGACCTTGGTGGAGCGATGACTCCACTCAGGCCAGTCGGTGGCATACACGAACACGCTGTGGCCGGCGACGGCCGTACCGAGCTGCCCGAGCTCGGCTGATCTCTCACGCCTGGTCGAGTAGTCCAAGTCGTCGTGGATGGCCACCAGGTCGATGTCGCTGTACGGCGTGGCCTTGCCATTCGCGACCGACCCGAACAGTCGAATCTCCGATACGCGATCCCGCGCCACCGCCCGCGCTGCTCTCTCAGCATCTGCCATGCGAGGAGCGGACTTCCCGGGTCCCATGTTGGGAGACTACATCCCTCTACCTGTCACTCGCCCGGAGTATCGTTACAAGGCACATGGCGAAGAAAAAGAAGCCTATCGAGAGCTACACCCACCCTGGCGAGGAGCGGGTCAACAACCCACCGGTCGGCTTGGTTGGCGTAGAGACCGATCCATCCGGCGGGCAGCCAGACCTACCACCACGATCCGCATATCGATCCGGAACTGAGCTGGGCAGGGAAGACCGAAGGAACCTCCTTCGAAGTACCGACTGTTTCCCTGCACGTTCACGAGCGGATCGACCCTCGCACCATCATCGAGGCGGTCCGCAAACGCAACGGCGGCCCACCCGGCCAGGAGTCACTATTCGAGTCCGAGGAGGAGAACCCGCCCCTCCGCAAGGCGATCGAGTTCTACCGGCATCGCCACAACTGGTCCAACCTGTTGATCGCCGGCGACTCCTTGCTGGTGATGAACAGCTTGCTGGAGAAGGAAGGGATGGGCGGCCAGGTCCAGATGGTGTACATCGATCCGCCCTACGGCATCAAGTACGGGTCCAACTTCCAGCCGTTTGTGGACCGGAGGGAAGCCACCGACGGGAGAGCTGATCATCTCACATCCGAACCGGAGATGATCAAGGCCTTCCGGGACACCTGGGAACTGGGTATCCACTCCTACCTCTCCTACCTGCGAGATCGACTTGTGCTAGCCCGTGAGCTGCTCACTGACTCAGGCAGCTGTTTCGTGCAGATCGGCGATGAGAACATACACCGGGTGGGGCTGTTGTGTGACGAAGTGTTCGGTGCCACAAATCGGGTCACCACCATTAGCTTCGTGACCACCGGTGGTAGTTCGGCTAAGACCCTGCCCGATGTTGCGAGCTACCTGCTTTGGTATGCCAAGTACAAAGATCAGGTGAAGTTTCTGCAGCCATATGAGACTCTGAAACGACCAGAGAAGATCAATCTCTTTAGCTGGCATGCCCAAGTAGAACTGGCCGATGGTAGCACTAGGAAGCTAACGAGCCAGGAGCGTTGTAACCCGGATAGGTTCCTTCCCGCGGGCGCTCGGATTATCGGCGGATGCAACTTTTCTCGCCAGGATTCATCAAAGGACGATCCGAGAGTTACTTTTGGGACGGTGATTACTGGCCGTGTCCGCCTGGCGAGCATTGGCGCGTCTCAATGAAAGGGCTGGATCGCCTGGCGGAGTTGGAACGTCTGGATGCAGCCGGACCCGGGAGCCTACTAAGTTGGAAAAAATACTAGGACGAGGTGCCAGGACGGAGGACTCACAACATCTGGTACCGGCAAATGTCCCCGAGCGGCAAGCGTTACGTGGTGGAAACAGCTCCCAGCGTCGTCGCGCCGCTGCATGTTGATGACCACCGATCCAGGCGACTTAGTGTTCGACCCAACCTGTGGGAGTGGTACCACCGCGTTTGTGGCTGAGAAGCGGGGACGCCGCTGGATCACCTGTGACACTTCCCGCGTTGCCCTTGCCCTGGCCCGCCAGCGTTTGATGACAGCCACCTTCGACTACTATCGGCTAGCGGATCCCCTCAATGGAGTAGGAGGTGGATTCATCTACAAGACGGTCCCGAAGGTATCGGCAGCCATCCTCGCCTACGACCTCCCCCCTGAAGTCACTACCCTCTATGACCGACCAAACCGTGACTCAAGCAAGCACCGGGTGACCGGACCATTTACGGTCGAAGCTGTTCCGGCACCGACCGTCCTACCACTCAGCGAAGCTATAGAAGCCAAACACACGAACGCGTACCCAGTACCCAGTACCCAGTACCCAGTACCCAGTACCCAGTACCCAGTACCCAGTACCCAGTACCCAGTACCCAGTACCCAGTACCCAGTACCCAGTACCCAGTACCCAGTACCCAGTACCCAGTACCCAGTACCCAGTACCCAGTACCCAGTACCCAGTACCCAGAGAGATCGCCCGGACAACTCCATTGCTCGTCAGGGCGAAACCGTTCGCCAAGCCGAATGGCGTGACGAGTTCCTGCAAACCGGCATCCTTGGGGTGGGTGGTCGGCGTATCACCCTCGCCCGTCTCGAACCGTTGCCGTCGGCGTGGCTGCACGCCGAAGGCGAAACCGTCCCCGACGCCGCCGGTGGTGTTAGCCGCCGCGTAGCTGTTTCCTTCGGTCCCCAGCACGCGCCACTGGAGCAGATCCAGGTAGAGCGGGCTCTCGAAGCAGCTCGCGAGCTGATTCCCCGACCCAAGCTACTGGTGTTTGCCGCCTTCCAGTTCGATCCCGAGGCGGCCAAGGACATCGCCGAAACGAGGTGGCCGGGTGTGACCCTGCTGCGAGCCCAGATGAACGCCGATCTGCTCACCGGCGACCTCAAGAAGAAGCGTTCGAGCAACGAAAGCTTCTTCCTGGTAGGTCAGCCAGAACTGGACGTAGAACAGGTCAGCGGAGGTCGGTTCCGTGTGAAGGTGCTGGGCGACTACTTCGACACCGTTCAAGGAAAGGTCACATCGGGAGGACCGGAGAAGATCGCGGTGTGGTTGCTCGACCCCGACTACGACGGCCGGAGCTCTTCCCTCGCCAGGTCTTCTTCCCGCTGGACGGGAAAAAGGGAGGCTGGACCAAGCTGGCCAAGAGCCTACGAGCCCAGATCGACCTCACCCACATCGAGGCCTATCGCGGTACGGTCTCGCTTCCTTTCGAAGCCGGGGACCACCGGCGGGCCGCAGTCAAGGTTGTGGACAATCGAGGGGTGGAGAGCCTTTGCCTCGTTTCTCTGGACCCCCCAGAGTGAGCCCCACAAAACCCATAGGCAACGCCACTCAGCCGGGCCTCTCCCACTCGGGCGGTATCGAACGCCTGATTCTCAACTCCCCCTATGACGAGCCGTCCAGCCATTACCGATATGACCGCGTTGCGCGTTCGTTCGAGTTCGTGGAAGGCCGACGGCCAGCCGGATATCTGGCAGCATCCGGAGGCGCGCAGGACCTGAACGATCCGGGCGAGTTCCGGCCCATCGAGTTGGTGAACCGGATCAGGCGCCCGGTCGCGACCTGGCGAAGAGCCGAATACCCGGGGGTGAGCGGCATCACCCGCCGCCTGCTCACCCACTGGACCGACCGCGAGGGAGCCGATGATCTACGTCTCTTCTTCTGCCAGCTGGAGGCGGCCGAGACCCTGATCTGGCTGGCCGAGTCGCCCGCTGCGCCCAGATCACGCATCAAGGTTCCGTCCGATGGGGGCGACTTCCGCCGGCTGTGCTCCAAGATGGCCACCGGCACCGGCAAGACGGTGGTGATGGCCATAGTGATCGCTTGGCAGGTCCTCAACCGGGTCACCTATCCCACCGACAAGCGGTTCGCCCGCCATATCCTGGTGGTGGCACCCGGCCTCACCGTGCGCAACCGGTTGTCGGTCCTCGACCCTCACCAGCGGGAGAACTACTACGACGAATTCGACCTGGTTCCCACCAATCTCAGGGACCGGCTCCGCAGGGGCCGGGTGCTGGTGCGCAACTGGCACACCCTCCAGTGGGAGGACGAGGAGCGGATCGCCAAGAAACGCTCGGTGGACAAGCGAGGCCCCAAGAGCGACGAAGCCTACGTGCGAGAGGTGCTGGGCAACGAGCTGTCCCGGGCCCGGGACTTGGTGGTGATCAATGACGAGGCCCATCACGCCTGGCGGCTCCCTCCGGACGCCAAAGCCGGAAACTTCCTCAAGAGGGATCTCGACGCCACCAGATGGGTGGCCGGGCTGGACCGTATCCATAGAGCCCGAGGCATCCGGTGCTGTTACGACTTCACCGCCACTCCGTTCATGCCTTCGGGCAAGAAGAAGAATCAGGAGGAAGCCCTGTTCAAATGGATCGTCAGCGACTTCGGGCTGAACGATGCCATCGAGTCGGGTCTGGTGACGACACCGCGGGTGGTGGTTAGGGACGACACTCCCGTTGTCGACGCCCAGACCCAGCGTTCCCGACTCTTTCACATCTACAACGACCCCACGGTCAAGAAGGACCTCAGCCGGAAGGCCGACTCCGGCGACCCGCTGCCAGAGCTGGTGACCACGGCATACACGCTGCTGTGATACGACTGGTGGGAGACAGCCCGATCATGGCAGGAGGAGGGGCATCCCACGCCTCCGGTCATGATCACGGTGGCCAACCGGACCGAGACCGCCGCCCGAGTCAAGCATGCCTTCGACCAAAACCTGTTAGCTCTCGACGAGCTGAGTAACCCGGAGCTCACCCTCCACATCGACTCCAATGTGTTGAAGAAGGCAGAAGCCACTGAGGTGCCCGTGGCGCTGACCCCGGCTGACGACCGCGGAGCTACTCCCAAGCTCACCAACGACGCCCAGCGGCAAGAGTGGCTGCGTAAGCAGGTGGACACGGTGGGTCGGGTGGGTAAACCGGGCGAGCAGATCCGCCACGTGATCTCGGTGATGATGCTGTCGGAGGGGTGGGACGCCAAGACGGTCACCCACATCATGGGGCTGCGGGCCTTCAGCAGCCAACTCCTCTGCGAGCAGGTTGTGGGCCGGGGCCTACGGCGGACCTCCTACGAAGTGAACAAGCAGGGCTTCTTCGAGCCCGAATACGTCAACATCTTCGGGGTTCCTTTCACCTTTCTACCCCATGAATCACCAACCGGTCCAGCTCCGGCTCCTCCGAACCGAAGATCGCCATCCACCCGGTGCCTGACAAGTCACGGTTCGAGATCCGCTTTCCGGTGCTGATCCGGGTGGAACGAACCTTGCACACCCACCTCGATCTCGACTGGAGCGGACTACGTCCCCTAACCCTCGACCCTTCTCGTGCGCCGACCGAGGCCGATCTAGCCCGCACCCTGGAGGGCGGGATGGACGAAGCCGAGCTGGAACAGCTGGTTCTGGATGAGTTGGCCAAGCGCCGGATCCAGCAGCAGGCATTCCTGATCGCCGCCCAGTTCTACGACAAGATGCAGCCTGCCTGGCCGGGTCGTCGGGAGCTTTTGTGTGCCCAGCTGGTCAACCTGGTGGACCGGTTTCTACGCTCCGATCTTATCCGGATGGATGGTCTGTGGAACCAGACGCCCAAGCGTCGTCGGACCTTGATGGTCCTCAATATGACCCGGATAATCAACCACCTGTGGCGACACATCGAGGCCTCCGGGACCGAACGCCTAGAGCCGGTGTTCGACCGGGAGCGTCCCATCCGCTCCACCGGGGACATGGCTACCTGGTTTACAGGCAAACCCTACGGACCTGCCCGAAAGAGCCACATCAACTTCTGCGTATATGACTCGGAGTTCGAGGCAACCGTGGCCCGATCACTGGACTCCAGTCCTGAGGTCGAAGCCTGGGTCAAGAACGACCATCTCGGGTTCGAGGTGTCCTATGTCCATCGAGGAGTGGTGCGCACTTACATACCCGACTTCTTGATCCGGCTGAACTCCGGGCGGACCCTGGTGTTGGAGGTGAAGGGCGCACCCACCGAGCGGGATGATTCCAAGTGGGCCTACCTCGACCACTGGGTGGAAGCAGTCAACACCCATGGTGGGTTCGGCAGCTGGTCGAGAGATGTCCTGCTACCGGACAGCGACCTGGTGGCTCTGCTCTATCGACACAACATGTGATGCCTGGGGCTGGTCAAGAATCCAGTAGCCAGGCCAGCAGGGCGGCAGGTACGGCAACGAGTTCGGGACCCTCCAGGTCGATCTCCGTACGGGTAGCGACAATGCCTCTCCACCGGGACGCCCCGATAGTCTTGCCGGTCCCCCAGCGCCACCCTCCGTCCACATACTTGGACTCGATCGCGATGCCCCCGAAGTCCCGGCCGACGAAGTCGATCTCGGCGCCGTTCTTGGACCGGTAGTGAAGAACGCGATCGAACTGTACATAACTGCCAGGGTGCGATCGTTCGAGGCTACGGATCAGGCTCATACCAAGCTGCTGTTCCGACAAAACAGTGAGATCGAGCCTGTTTTGAGTTACCAGCCTGGTGTAGATCGGATCCGTCAGGTAGAGCTTTGGTTGAGCCCTGAGTTTGGGTAGCTCGTCGCTCTCGCGAGGTACAGGCCATACGACAAACGCTTCCCTAAGATCATCGATTCGCCGTTGAGCAGTGGGTTGGGAAACCCCTATTTCTCGAGCGAGATGAGCGACGTTGAAGGGCGAGCACAACCCGCCCGTCAAGTGTCTCAGCAGAGTGTTGGTCTGCAGATCGGAAATCTGGGCCCGCCGAAAGGCATCGCCGCTGATGACCCTGAGCAACTCTGCCTCGATGGTTCGATCCACTACCAGAGAGGTGAGATGATCCGCCACCGCCCTGGGGAACCCACCTACCTGCAAGTAGATCTCCCACGCATCGGTCAAGGTATGCAACCAGGGAACCAGTGCATAGACCGCCCTGGCCAACCGCCGGGGCGTGAGGTTCGATATCCGGTGAGGTCCCACGTCGTGCGGAAGGCTGCTGCTGCTGCGAGCCGTCATCCCGACGAATGAACGGAACCCCATAGGCAGTAGCACCCGGTCCGGATCCATCGCCCGACCGCGACGCCCGGCCAGGATTCCGATCGACTCCCGTAGCCCGGAGGACGACGAACCGGTGAGGACCACGGTATCAGCGCGAAATCGACGATCGTTGTCGCGCAGCCACTTGATTTGCGCCGGCCAGCCGTCAGCGGTTCCGGTGATCTCGTCGATGAACCAGTAGCGATGCTCCTCGCCTGGTATCAACTGTGAAGCAGCGCCTACCAGACGACCCAGGTCGGCCGCCTTCCATCCGTCCACCGACATGTGGACGATCTGGCGCGGTGGCTGGCCAGCGGAGATCATCCTCTCGATGGTCTTCTTCATCTCCACTGACTTGCCCACCCTCCGCGGGCCACGCAGGACGTACAACCCCCCAGGAGTCAGTTCGTCCAGCACACCGGCCCTATACGGTGAGCGGAACGGCGCATCAGCAGCCTCACTGAGGTCGGGATCGTCCCTCACCCAACCGGTAGGATCTCGCCACCAGCGGTTAGTAATTGCCAGCCGCTGCTGTATCTCGCCGCGCTTCACCCACGATCTCCCGTGACCGGCTCGCCGACGACGAAGAGGTAGATCCGTACTTGGAGTGGCATATTTGATTATACCAGGGTATGTGTAACACAGTGTGTTGTAGATACCCTGGTAGAGACAACACTTACGTTGGATATGTCGGTGGTTTTCCGTTAGGGGTAGCCGTCGTACGTCCTCCGACTGGAACCGGACTGGTAGAGAGGGGCCTGGTGGGGAGGGCGACGCCTCCGACTGCACACCCCGACTCGCAGCACACGCCACAACACTCGGTCGACCTGTCCGCTTCGTCAGGGCGCACGGGCCTCTGATCCGAAACTCACCGGTTCCATCCCAGTCTGACACGTTTCAGCCCTGCCCTCAACGTGATCACCGGGCTCTCACCGTATCCTTTCGAATCCTGCCCGACAACCGGACACCCCGATCCCTGCGACTCCTGCTCGTGCGTTGACCTCGCATCATCACACCTTCACCCGGCCCAATCCACGTTGCGCTAGCGAACAGCCAACATGCCGAAGGCCCGCATCGGCGGTATAGAATACATCCGATATGGGCCTGAATCAGAAGCGGCGGAAAACGGTTGCCAAGGCAGTTGATCAGTGGACTAAGCAATTGGTTGACCTGACCGGACGTAACAACCTACTCTTCTATCGTCACTTAAGAGCAGGCACCATGGACCTCACAGAGATAGATCCCGACCTGCGAATCAAACTGTTCACTGGCAAGACCGTATGCCTTAGCCAACTATACCGGAAGGGTACTATTACCGTTACCGACAACTTACCGGAACGGCTGCACGACGGACTAAGACGAGCCAGAACGATCTATCGTAAGGCACGAATCAATTTCGACGAGCGTGGAATCAATACACTCTATTGGCCGTAGGGATGGCTTCTTGGACAACCAAGGCATCCTCATCTACTCCGGCAGCACCTGTTTACTAAGGCCAATCCGGCTACAACCTAACAATGCCGCCCAAACCAAGTTTCGACTGACAACAGAAGGAGATTGGATTCTGAATGAAGCCCTGATGACGACCCTCTTTCACGAATTCAGCATTCGATTGTCCTCGAACGAAGTGATGGATCCCAATTGGGACTTAGAACGTCTAGCAGTTAGGGAAATCTCTCACACATTCGGGCGAATTCTTGATGCCACCATGACGGAGCCTAGTTTTACCATCAAAGACGACAGTGTCGTAGTCGGACACTTCATGTATCGTAAACTACCCATGGTCAACGATTTACGAGACAATATAGATCAACTATCAGCTCATAATGTTATAGCATCGCTTGCTGGAGATGAAGGAGCACGTCGTGCAATCGCCAAAGTTAAAGATGTACATCCATCTAGGCCAGGTCATATTCCGCCCGCGTCAGAATATTTGATACTAGATGCTGACTCCTCACAGAATGGAGTCATAAACACTGCTTTACAGGGGACCTCCTTTGTAGTCCAGGGACCCCCAGGTACTGGCAAGAGTCAGACCATTACTAACTTGATCACAACAATGATGGCTAATGGGAAGAGTGTGCTCTTCGTAGCTGAGAAACGGGCCACTATTGATGCTGTGATCAAACGCGTTATGGAGCCGGCCTAGAGAAGTATGTATTGGATCTACATAGCTCTGCTAGCTCACGAAGGAAACGAGCCCAGCTACTCCGTACTCCTTAAATGACATTGGAAAAATATTACCTCTCAAGGGGTTAGACCCCATCCAGCAGAAACTGACGTCTTCTCGAAACAGGCTTTCGGTGTACATGACCAGTCTACACCAAGAGAGAACGGATTGGGGACTGTCATTCTACGACATCCAGCATCAACTCTCGAATCAATGTTCAAAGTTGAAATTGGGGTTCTTTGGTGAACCTACTACCACCTTTACTCATAGTCAGATAAAGATGCTACACAAAGATGTGGTCGGCCGGACAATGAACACTCTAAGAGAGTGGCGTGCAGTCTCCAAACCCTTTAGGTCACAGACATCGCTTTGGACAAATGCACAAGTTCATGCAGACAGTGATGCACAACAAGCTAGCGAGTTAGTCAACACTTTAGCTCTAACGCTTGAGGAGCTTCTGGTGCAACTGGAGCGTTCACATCTGGACATAAATCCCCCTCATAGCTTACAGGACATAGGCACCTTGATTACGGTCATACAATCAGTCAAAGAAACTCTTACTGTCTTGCCGCCATCAATATTTGGGCAGTCCCCTAAAGATATCAGTGAGTTACAAGCTGACCTTTCGGAGGGCACAGGTTGGTTTCAGCGACTCTTCAATCCTCGCTATCGAAGAGCAAAAAGAGAGATAAGAGATCTACTAGTCCCGGGCGCCAACCTTGATACATCCGAGTACCCTAACCTGGTCAATTCAGCAGTGGAACAGATGAGACTCTGGGAAGAGATGGGTGGGCAAACACCCAACACACCTGACAACTTACCAGCCCTGATCTCAGCATATGAACTGTTGATCTCACACGTTCAAGATCTAGAACAATTGTTTTGTGGGGATAACTTAGTTCCGCAGAGCTTGAACAAGCTCGATACTTGGATCCAAGAGATAAGAAATGACGATACCCTGTGGCGTATACCACGGTTGGCGAATTTGGAAGCAGAACTAGCAGAGGCGGGTGCCGGTGGACTCCTTCGTCAGGTTAAAACTCGGAGATTGGCTCCCGGCCTACTTGAGAATGCTTACCTACATGCGTGGTTACACGGGGTGTGAAGAGCGATCCTCGACGCAGGATACACATCTCTCTACATTTGATAGTGATCAACGTCTTGATCACGTTGCCACCTTTCAGAAGTCTGATACTCAACACCTCCAGCTGGCAACACATCGTATCTCCCGAAGAGTCGCTGAACATGCTATAACTGTGCTCAACGACTATCCTGAACAAGCCTCATACATTTACAAGGAGGCAAATAAGAAAAGTCGGCACGTGCCATTACGGATGTTGTTCAGAGATTCATCGGCTGTGTTGACCGCGATCAAGCCCTGCTGGACAATGTCTCCCCTGGATGTCGTGGAAATTCTTCCTCCCAAGCAGTTGTTTGACCTAGTGGTATTTGACGAGGCTAGCCAGATACTTCCCTGCGATGCTATCTCGGCGTTGCTGCGAGGCAAGAGCGCCTTGGTGGCTGGCGATACCCGTCAGCTACCCCCGACCACCTTCTTTAGCGGTTCCAGTGTCAATGACGATGACTCCGAGGACGAAGGTCAAATGAACCTGGCTGACTTTGAGTCGTTACTCGATGTGATGGATGCCCTTCTGCCGAGAAGAGCTCTTACGTGGCATTATCGGTCGCGGTGCCTCCGTTCGTCAGCACTATGAGCTTGGATCGGCCTTCGTACTCGGCGTTGATCCTTGCTTGCAGGAACACGAAGGCGATACCGGTTGACAGCCCCAGGACCGCCCCCTCGCCGAACGAGGATGCTCCGATCCCGCGGGCGATCATGGCGAGCACCAGGGCCATCACGAAGTAGGAGACGAAGGTTCCTACGAACACCAGCGGGTTGGGCCCGTCGGCGGGCGGCTCGACACCGGCTGCCTCCATCCACTTCTTGCCCATGACCGCCGGCTGATACCAGATGGCTGCTAGCCCGAAGAAGACGAGGGCCGCCACGATGATGGCTAGCCAGTTCAGATCCTGGAAGGTAAGCACGACTCTCCGATCGGTTGACTCCGCCAGAGAATAGGATGACGGGCAGGCAGTCCGAGAGAGGGACCATGGAACGGGAAGAGATCGAGCGGATCCTCAAGGCGGCCGAAACACAGCTCGCTGCCGATGAGTCGGCAGGCCTGGCAGGAACAGGTTTCTGGAAGGCCGTGACTGCCGTCAAGCGGACACCTAGGCTGGTGACGGAGTTCGCCGACCGGATCGCCACCATCGACCGCCAAGCCTTCGAGCGGTGGGCTCTGCTCACATTTCCCATCGGGTTTGGTACGTTCGCTGCCGTGTTAGGAACCGCCGCCGGCGTCGTCCTAGCGATGCTGGCGTACAGAACGCCGGACCCATGGAACGGTTTGCTGCTGCTCGCCGGGTCGGGTGCAGTACTCGTGGCCACCCACGGGTTGGGACATCTGGTGGTGGGCCGACTGGTGGGCATCCGGTTCACCCACTGGTTCATCGGCACCAAGGGTCGACCCCAGCCGGGGGTGAAGACCGACTATGCCACCTACCTGACGGTCGGGCCGAAGGCGAGGGCCTGGATGCATGCCTCGGGGGCCATCGTTTCCAAGATCGTGCCTTTCGCCTTTCTCCCGGTAGCGTCGAGCGCCGGCGTGCCCGGCTGGGCCACCACACTGCTGGTGGTGACCGGCGTGATCTCGATCATTACCGACATTCTGTGGTCCACCAGCTTCTCAGACTGGAAAAAGTTTCGCAGGGAGATGGCCATCGCCAGGGCTGTCTGACCCGGGAGGAACCGACAGGCAACTATCCGCTAGGGGGTTGATCTGTCACACCCCCAATGGATAATGCTATGTAACCGTATGCACCGGCGGTCCGTTGCCGACGTCGAACGGACCGTGGTTGGGATAATCTGTTCGAAGCCAACCCTCCGGGGAAGGGTGGGGCGCGCTTCGAACCTTGGTGGTGGCGGCCGGGGGAGGGCCCTTGGCGGGGGGTGATTCGCCGCGTTTTTCGCGTTCTTCGGGGGGCTAGGTCCGGTCTAGCTGACCCTCCGTGCCGTACTGGGTGCGGGATGATTCGCCTGCCAGCCACTTGACTTGGCTAGTCCACTCCTCATCACTCGGACCTGGGGGGCGGAATGCGATCCGTCTGGTGCGATACATTTCGATCAACGGTTCCCACAGGTCACGGTTGGCTACCGGCTTGCTCCTGGAATTGACCCATCCGCGAGAAAGCCAACCCTTCCACCAGCGGTTCTGGAAGCAGTTCACCACGTACTTGGACTCGGTCACTACTAACAGCGCACCGTCGAGATCCCGGACTGCGTCGAGGGACGCTGTCAGTTCCATGCGCGGGTTGGTGGCCCGTTTCGCTGCCCCGCTCCGATAGCGGCGGCCCGGCGCCATCCATGCCCATCCGCCTTGTTCGGACCCGGGCGGGCTGGTTCCCTCCGCATACACCACTGTGCGATCCGGAGGAAGTTCGTTCCCGGAGGAGTCGAGCAAAGCACCTCCCTTCGGGCCAGGTTGGTCTTGACTCGGAATGGGGGCGCGCCTCGGCGGCGAACCGCTGCCCTCGACCCCTTGTTGGCTGAGGGAGGCCTCCACCGCCAAGCGGTCGGCCAGGTCGTTCCACTGGTTGCCGGCGTGGCCCTTCACCCAGCGGAAGGTCAACCGTCCGGTCCGGAAGATCTCCACCAGTGGCTCCCACAGGTCACGGTTGGCGACCGGCTGTTTCTTGGTGTTGGTCCACCCGCGAGATAGCCAGCCCTTCCACCAGCCATCCCGGAAGCAGTTCACCACATAGGTCGAATCGCTGACGATCTCCAAGGTGCCCTCCACCGACCGCGCCGCATCGAGAGCAGCCATTAGCTCCATGCGCTGGTTGGTGGTATGGCCTTTCGCCCCGCTGCGATACTTGCCGTTGGGAATCACCCAGGCCCACCCACCGGGACCAGGATTGCCGGAACAGGCACCGTCGGTGTAGATGACGGTTCGCTCCTGGCCCGGACCCTTGATCCGGCCAGCCCGGCTGCGGGCGGATCGGATCCGGTTACCCTGGTCGGGCTTGATGCCTCGTCTCGACATGCGGCATACCCTTCGACGGTGCTCGGAGTGCGGGCATCATGATGGCATCAACTCTTCAGAACCCGGCATCCGATCCTCGGCCGAGGCTGGGAGGAGTCGGGAGAACCAGGAAAGGAAAAGGTGAGGCAGGCATGAACCTCGAGGGAGCGGTAGGGATAGTGACCGGCGGTGCGTCAGGACTCGGCGCAGCCACATCCCGCAAGCTGGCAGCAGCCGGTATGAAGGTGGCGATTCTCGACATCAACGACCAGCTGGGCCAAGAGCTGGCCGATGAACTTGGCGGACGGTTCGCTCACTGTGACGTGACCAGCGAGGAGGACATGATCGCCGGGGTGGACATGGCTGCTGGGATGGGTGAGATCCGGGTGGTCGTGAACTGCGCAGGCATCGGGCCACCCTGCCGGACCCTGGCTCGCGATGGGACCCCCCATTCCCTGGGCCTGTTCCGCACGGTCATCGACATCAACCTCATAGGAACCTTCAACACCATCCGGGTGGCCGCCTCGGCGATGATGGCCAACGAGCCGGATGAGAACAACGACCGGGGCGCCATCATCAACACCTCCTCGGTGGCCGCCTACGACGGGCAAATCGGCCAGGTTGCCTACTCGGCCTCGAAAGGCGCAATCGTGGGCATGACACTGCCCGTAGCCCGGGACCTGTCAGTGCTGGGGATACGGGTCAGCACCATCGCTCCCGGCATCATCGACACCCCCCTTCTGGCCGGGTTGCCAGAACCGGCCAAGGCGTCGCTGGCCAAGCAGGTGCTCCACCCCAAGCGGCTTGGACAGCCGGAGGAGTACGCCGACATGGTGATGTTCCTGGTGACCCATCATTACATGAACGGCGAGACCATCCGCATGGACGGCGGCATCAGGATGGGAGCCAAATAGGCGGATCACTCCCGGTAGCTAGCTCTCACCTTCCCCAACCGGTCGGTTTAGTTGCCTTCAGCATGAGAAGTCCACAATAATGTGGCTATGGCCACTCCAAGCGAAGAATCGGGTTACAAGGACGCTCTGCTGTCCTTCACTGCCGAGAACACCCGCTCGTACCGGGATGAAGTGCATCTATCGCTGCTCGGGACACGGCTCTCCAGCAAGAAGGTAGCGCGATCACTGATTCCTGCTGGGATGACCAAGCCGGTACGAGTGCTACCCGCTGCCGGGATATTCGGTGCCAATGCCTCTGGCAAGACCATGATCCTACGGGCTATGGACGATATGCGGGAGCTAGTCACAACCTCGTTCCATAAGGGCACCCGCATTACGCCAATCGTCCGCCGCCCCTTCCTGCTCGATCCGGACGGCCGAGTACGCCCGACGCGTTTCGAGGTCGACCTCTTGTTGGGTGGGGTTCGGTGGATCTACGGCTTCGAAGTCGACGATGAGCGGGTGCGCGAAGAGTGGGCCTACCACTGGCCCCGTGGTCGCCAGGCTCGGGTCTTCGAACGGGAGGGCCGCCAAGTCGTTTTCGGTTCACCGTTCCGGGTTAGGCACCGCACCATCGAGAACCTACTCAGAGACAATTCCCTATTGTTGTCCATCGCGGACGCAACCAATAATGAACCGCTCGCTCCTCTTACTGATTGGTTCGCGACCAACTTGGTGTTGGCTGACTCCGGTAGCCGAGACCATCGAGCTGTTTACACGGCCGAAGTGGCAAAAGAACAAGGCACCAGAGTAACCCAGATGTTGAAAGCGGCAGATTTGGAAATCAGTAGTATTGAGACCCGACGCCTAGACGATAAGGAGAGCGAACTTGCTCTGAGACATACTAGTGATCATGGTGATGTACTTCTACGTGCAGCGGATGAATCACAAGGAACAATGGCCTGGATAAGTCTGATTGGGCCGATACTCGATACGCTTGACCATGGCAACGTCCTTCTTGTGGATGATCTTGACGCTGGCCTGCATCCGCATCTCGTTGAGCGCATCATCTCGATGTTTCAGAATCCCCAAACTAACAAAAGAAGTGCCCAGCTCATCTTCAACTCCCATGATGGAACTATTCTGGATGGCTCCAGTACCTGGTCCTTGGGCCGGGATCAGATTTGGTTTACCGAGAAGTATATCGACGGGGACACCAGGCTCTATCCGTTGCATGACTTTAGTCCACGACGAGATGAGGACATCGCCGGCCGCTATTTCCAGGGCCGTTATGGGGCGGTGCCGGTGTTGAGTGACACGAGAATACGGCAGGCTTTGGCCTCGATCGACGAATGAGCCGCCAGCGTTCCAGGTTCCCTAAACAACGATCCAACCCGCGAGACCCCGACGTGTCATCCGTGTTCATACCGAGGGACAGGTAATAGAGCCGGGATATCTCGAAGAGCAAGGGCGTCGGCACCGTGGCACTATTCCGGCTCAGGCTTAGTACATCCGGTCAAGTACCCAGCAGTCTGGTAGACACGCCTGCGACGATCTAGTTGGGGGGAGACAACCCCGTGCCAGCCCGGACTATGACGAGATATGGTGTGTTTTGATGTGGAAGAGAATCGATATCTTCATCAGGCCATCGCCAAGGCAAGGCCAAAGGGGGTCAAGATAGCCCTCTCAAACCCGTGTTTTGAGATATGGCTGGTGTTGCATATTAGAGAACAGACCGCGTTTATCGACCGGCACAAAGTTCAGAAACAGGCAAGGGATCTCGGTCTCATGGAGGGTAAGAAGGCTAAGAGAGTCAAGGAAGAGGCCTTAGACACTCTCATGAAGAATGTCGAAGTTGCAAGGAAACGAGCGAAGGATCTCGACAAGATGCACCGCCTTAATGGTTCAAAGCCTGGGTCCAACCCCAGTACTGGTATGTGGCGGCTGGTGGACACCATCCGACAGGCTTAGGCTCATCGCGGCGGCCCGGATCGAGGAGATCGCGGGCTCCTTAACAGTCTGACCGGAGGGGATCACGATGGACAAGGTATTCATTTACTGGGACAACTCCAACATCTTCATCAGTGCGCAGGAGGTTGCGGCCGAGAGGTAGGGGCCGGACGCCCGTTACCGGATGCGGATCTACTTCCGCCACATGCTGGAACTGGCGAGCGCTGGCCGCCCGATCGAACGAGCGGTGGCGGTCGGCTCGATTCCGCCCGAGTTACGTCATGTTTGGAACCGGATCGAGAACGAAGGGGTCTCGGTCCACTTGTTAGAGCGCGGTGCCATCCAAGGTCGTGAGCAGGGAGTCGACTCCGCGTTGCAGGCCGAGATGCTGCGGGACGCCCTCGACTACAACGGGACCCCCGGTATCGCGGTGGTGCTGACAGGCGACGGGGCCGGCTTTCAGGATGGGGTGGGCTTCCATGCTGACCTCCAGCGCATGCACGACCGGGGTTGGGGCATCGAAATCATCTCATGGAGACACAGCTGCAACACCAGGATGAGGCGGTGGGCGGAGGGCAATGGAAGGTTCATCGCGCTGGACGACTTCTACGAGAGCATCACCTTCCTGGAGCCGCCTGCTCCCGGCCAACCGATCGGCAGCCCCCGTTATCCCGAACCGGTCGACCTCACCCGGGGAGGATCGGTCCTCCCCGGCCCGTGAATACGCAACGCCACCTGTCTCGACCGGACGAGGGTTAATTGACCAGACCAATAGGAACCGTTACCTTTGGAAAACGTTTCCAGCAGGGAGGGAGGAAGGTCGAATGACAAGTATCGAAAGCTGCAAGAAGGGCGGTCGCCGTCGAGCCCTTTGGCTGTTGCTGGCAGTGCTGGGCCTGGTGGCTACCGCCTGCGGGTCGGACGAGGCGACGCCTGAGACAGTAGTCGTCACCTCGGTAGTGACCGAGACCGTGACGGTGGTGGAGACCGTGGTCGAAACGGTCGAGGTCGAGGTCACGGCCCCGCCAGAAGAGATCACCGTCGGTTACATCTCCTTGGGGGATGCGGTGCCGTTCGTCAAGCTGGTATCCGACGGAATCAAGGAGGAGGCGCAGCGCCTAGGTGTGAACCTCATCTTCTGCGACTCGGAGATCGACGCTGCCAAGGCCCTAGCCTGTGCCCAGGACTTCGAGGTGCGTGGCGTGCAAGGAGTGCTCAACTTCCAGGTCTTCCAGGAGTCCTCTCCCGAGATCTGCGCAGCACACGGTCACGTACCGGTCATTGCTATCGACATCATTCAGCCGCCCTGCCAGACCGCTTTCATGGGTGCTAACAACCGTCTGGCCGGCCAGCTCGGCGGTAGCGCGATGGGTGCCTTCATGAAGGAGAACTTCGACTGCGACTACACGGCCTACGTATCTCTGGAGTCCACCGCCGCCGGCGCGGCCAACCGTGACCGGATGGGCGGCTACCGGGAAGGGTTCCAGGAGCACTGCCCGATAGTCAACGAGCGGGTGCTGGACGGTGCAGACCGGACCGACCCGGCCCTCGAACAAATGACCAACCTGCTGACCGCCGTGCCGGGTGACCGGATCGTGGTGGTGGCCATCAACGAGGACGGGATCCTCGGTGCCATCGGTGCCGCCAACACTCTCGGCCGCCAGGACGACCTCTACTACTCCGGACAGGGAACCGATCCCAGCATCTGGTGCGAGATCAAGAACAACGACAACTACGTCGCTTCGGTGGCCTACTTCCCAGAGAGGTACGGCACGATCCTGGTACCGGCGATCCTGAACGCGGTAGCCGGAAATGCCATCGCAGGCCAGCTGTTCACCGACCACCAGGTCATCACCCGCGCCAATATCGACGAGGTGTATGACACGTCCGACTGCTGATAGATAGGTCGCAGCACTGACTGAGACGGCCTTCTCGTTCGAGGCCCGCCAGATCAGGAAGTCTTTCGGTGGCGTCGAGGTCCTCCATGGCGTGGACCTCGACGCCACCGCCGGCTCGGTGCTGGCGCTACTGGGCGAGAACGGGGCGGGCAAATCCACCCTGGTCAAGATCATGGCCGGCGACTACCAGGCGGACTCCGGAGAACTGAATGTCGACGGAGCCACCTACCAGAGCCTGACACCGCGCCAGGCCAGAGCGTTGGGCGTGGCCATCATCTCCCAGGAGTTCCAGGACGCCCCACCCTTGAGCGTGGCGGAGAACATCTCGCTGGGACGGTTGCCCAGCAAGGCCGGCCTGGTCAGGTGGGGTGCCATGCGCCGGCGGGCGGTGGACATTCTGAACGAGCTGGAGATCGACATAGATCCGGGCGTCCCGGTCGGATCGCTCCGGATCGGCGAGCGACAGCTGGTGGAGATCGCCCGGGCGCTCTCCAGCTCAGCCCGCTTGTTGATCCTGGACGAGCCGACCGCCGCCCTGTCCCATCACGAGGCCCAAGTGCTGTTCGGGTTCATCCGCAGGCTCCGGTCCCAAGGCGTAGCGATCGTCTACATAACGCACCGGCTGGACGAGGTGGGCCTGATCGCCGACCGTGTTCGGGTGTTGCGTGATGGGAGCACCGCGCTGGTGGCGGAGGTGGCGGAGACCGATCGCAAGACGATGATCGAAGCCATGATCGGCCGCAAGAGCGACACCTACGGACGCCCCGACCCGATCACCCACCAGCTGGGTAACCGGCCCGCGCTGCGGTGGACCGGAGCAGGTTCGGAAGGGAATTTCGAGGATGTTGCCTTGGAGGTCAGGCCGGGCGAGGTGGTAGCCGTCTACGGCAAACTCGGTTCGGGAGCCATGGAGCTGGCCGAGACCGCCTTTGGGTTGCGGGGCCTCGACTCCGGGCGGCTTGAGGTCAACGGGCAGAAGGCTGCGTTCACCACTCCGGTCGGAGCGGTGGAGGCGGGGATCGGATTCCTGCCCGCCGAGCGGAAGAAGGGCGGCGCGTTGATGGTGCGGTCGGTGGCCGAGAATACGGCCGTTGCCTCCTGGCCCAAGCTGGCCAGGCTGCGGCAGTGGATAACCGGCCGGGTCGAGGCCGGTGCCTATCGGCGCTGGCGCGACCGCCTCTCGATCCGATCCCGGAACGACCCGCGCCAGCTCATGAGGACGCTCTCGGGGGGCAACCAGCAGAAGGTATTGCTGGCCCGCTGGTTGGAACGCCGCTCCCAGGTGATGGTGCTGGTGGAGCCGACCAGGGGAGTGGACGTGGGCGCTCGCCAGGATATCTACCAGGTGTTGCGGGAACTGGCCGAGTCCGGGATAGCAGTGCTGGTGGTTACATCTGACTACGAGGAGGCCGTTCAGGTGGCTGACAGGTGTCTCGTTATCGCTAAGGGAAATCCGGTGACCGAATTGTCAGGCGACGGCATCACCATGAGCCGCTTGCTCGAAGCCTCGGGAGGCTAGACATTGAACGAAACAACAGCTAGGGACAACACCTCCGGATCGGAGGGCGGATCCGAGTCGGCCGACCTGAAGGCAGACCGGAAGAGCGACCTGCTAGCAGTCAGCCGGCTGCGGAGCCGGGTGAACCTGCCGGAGACTACGGCTTTGCTAGCCGTGCTGATGGTCGAGTTCGTGTTCTTCTCGATCCAATCCGAGTTCTTCTTCAACTATGCCAACCTGGTCAACGTCCTCCAGAATGTGGCGGTAATCGGGATCATCGCCTGCCCTGCCACCCTGCTGCTAGTAGCGGGCCAGGTGGATCTGTCGGTGGGCTCGGCGGCGGGTTTCATAGGCATGTCGATGGCGGTGGCCGCTACCGCTACCGATGCCACCACCACTCCGTTCGGGCTCGGGCTGACCTTGATGGGCGCCTTTCTGATTGCGCTGGTGGCCACCCTCCTGATTGGTGGGATCAACGGGTCGCTGGTCACCGTGGTGGGCCTCAACTCGATCATCACCACCCTCGGCACCCTGGCCATCCTTCGAGGTCTCACCAAGGTGATAGGTGACGGCCAGACCATCCGGATCAACGGGTTCAACCGGCTCGGGGTGGTCCGCCCGCTGTTCGACATTCCGCTGTCGGTCTACCTGTTCGCTTTGGTCGTGATCCTCTTCTACATCATCATGCGCTTCACCGTGTATGGGCGTTCCATGTATGCCATCGGCGCCAGCCCGGAGGCGGCCCGCCTGGCGGGGATCAGGGTCCGACTGCTGATCTTCATAGGCTTCATGCTCTCCGCCCTGGCGGTGGCGCTGGCCGGCCTGATCCGGCTGTCACAGATAGGTGGGGCTTCGACCCAGGCCGGGGTGGGATTCGAGCTGGCGGTGCTGACCGCCGTGATCCTGGGCGGCGCCAGCCTGTCGGGTGGGCGGGGCACCATCGTGGGCACGGTGCTGGCGGTATTCGTGGTCGGGGTGCTGCAGAACGGCCTCATCCAGCTGAACGTGGACTCGTTCTGGATCGAAGTCGCTCAGGGCGTTCTGCTGGTAGGCGCGGTCACCTTCGATCAGATTCGTCTCCGGCTGGCCGGCACCGACTGATCGGCGACTGATCGGCCCGATCCGCCCGATCGGTACTGGGTTACGAGCTACCTATCGCGGTTCGCTGGGTGCTTCCTCTCACCCAGGCCTCGTGCAGCCGGCCGTAGACACCTCCTTCGGCGATCAGCTGCCGGTGGCGACCGTCCTGGACGATCCTTCCCGACTCGAACACCAGCACCCGATCGGCCCGCTCGGCGGTGGACAGCCGATGGGCGATGGTCACCACCGTACGTCCTGCGGTCAGCTGATCGAGGGCGCGTGAAATGCGGACCTCCGTCGCCGGATCCACTGCTGAGGTCGCCTCGTCCAGCACCAGCAGGTCGGGATCGGCGATAGCGGCCCGGGCCAGGGTCACCAGCTGGCGCTCACCGACCGACAGCGAGGAGCCCCGTTCGCCCACCTGGGTGTCCAACCCCTGTCCTAGCTCAGCGAGCCAGTTCTGCAGGCCAAGAGTTACGAATACTCCCTCGACCTCTTGGGCGGTGGCGCCCGGTTTCCCCATGCTTACGTTCTCGAGAATGGATCCCCGGAACAGGGTCCCTTCCTGGGGAACCATCACCACCCGATCCCGCAGTGAGGCGAACCGGATCCCCGACACGTCCAGATCACCGAGCATCGCCCGGCCGCTGGTGGGATCCATGAGGCGGGTGGCCAACTTGGCAAAAGTGGTCTTCCCCGAACCGGTTTCACCCACTACTGCCACATGCCAGTCCGCAGCTATATCCACAGTGACCCTATCGAGCGCCTTGGTGCCGGTGGCCTGGCTGGCCCGCTCGCCGGGCAGGGGATATCGGAAGGAAACGTCCTCGAAGCGGATGCCGAACGAGCCCTCCGGAAGATCCTTGCCGTCCTCGCCCGGATCGGCCACATCCGGAGGGGTGTCGAGCACATCGAGCACCCGTCGCCAGCCGGCCACGGCGGTCTGAGCCTCGTTAATCGCCTCCCCGAACAGTTGGATCGGCAAGACGAACAGCTGGATCAGGAAGAGGTACGCCACGACGGTGCCGACCGAGACGTCCTCGCCGGCGATCATGACGGCTCCGGTCACCAGCACGGCCGCGGTGATGAACGAGGTCAGCAGCTCGCTCACGCCGGAGAAACTCGAGGTGATCCCACCGGCCCGGGACGCCGCCGTACGGTGGCCTTCGATGACCCGGTCCAGGTTGGTCCGCATCCGATCCTCGATGCCGTAGGCCCGGATCACCGGTGCACCGACCACGACTTCGGCCAGCGTGCCCAGCATCTGGCCCACCTTCTCCCTCACCACCAGATAGGCATCGACCAATCTCCTCTGGAAGAAGCGAATCGCCCCCAGTATCAGGGGCAACCCCGCCAGCACGGCCAGGAACAGCTTCCAGGAATAGATTCCCATCACCACCATGGCCATCAGAGCCTGCCCGCCGTTGACGATGATCATCGGACCGGCCCACATCATGAACCGGCTCACCTGATCGACATCGGAGGTCACCCGGGCCACTAGGACGCCCCGCTGCTCGGAGGCCTGATGCAGCATCGACAGATCGTGGATATGGCGGAATGCTCTCGTGCGGATTCCTGCTAGAGCCGACTCGGTAACTATCGCCAGGCGCAGATGCATGAAGCCGGTGGCGATGGCGGTGATCGCCACTGCCAGCAGGGCCAGGACCATCATCCGGCCGACGAAGCCCATCTCCACTCCTGCCTCGGTGAGGCCCCCGTCGAGTACTTGCTGGATGGCTATCGGGATGATCACCCGACCGGCCGTAGCGCCGACGGCCAGAATGAGCGTGATGATCAGACCGGGCCGAAGCTCGGGGGACAGGGCTGAGCCGCGCCTGATGGTCTGCCAGGCCTTGACCTGCGTCCGATCAGCCTCGTTCCCCGTTCGGGTCTGCGTGGTCACTCCGCCGTTCCTTCGTAGGCTTCGATCAGCTCGGCGTAGGCAGGTACGGTTCCGAACAGCTGATCGTGGGTACCCCGCCCCGTGACCCGACCCTCCTCGATGAAGATCACCTCGTCGGCCAGCATGATCGAAGCCTTGCGATAAGCAACCAGCATGAGCGTTGCCTCACGGCTGGCGACCAACCCTTCGAAGATGGCCTTCTCGACAGCCGGATCGACGGCCGAAGTAGCATCGTCGAGCACCAGCAGGCGAGGCTTGCGTACCAGGGCTCGAGCCAAGGCGATCCGCTGGCGCTGCCCACCTGAAAGATTGGCGCCCCGCTCGCCGATCAGGGTCCCGTAACCGTCGGGCAACTCGCTGATGAACTGGTGAGCCTGGGCGGTCCGAGCGGCCGCCTCGACCTCGTGCTGCGGATAGTCGCCTTCCAGGGTGATGTTGTTCTCGATCGTGTCACTGAACAAGAACGCTTCCTGGAAGACGAGGGCAGCGGAGCTCGACAGGACGAGCCGTGAGAGGTCGGGAAGCTGGGTGCCGTCCAGGCGGATCGTGCCCGAGTCCGGGTCGAAGAGGCGGACCATCATCTGGGCCACGGTCGACTTGCCCGAACCGGTAGGTCCTACCAGTGCCACGGTATGGCCCGGCCGGACTTCGAATGAGATGTCCTCCACCCCCCGGCGATCACCGTCCTGGCCAGGAGGGTCAGAGGTCGGCGATGGCTTCAGGTCCGTGGCCGCGCCGTTCAGATCGGCAATCTCGGTTTCAGGGTGAAGGTAGGAAGTGTCGATGACCTCGGAGCGGGCGGCGCCCCGATGGAGAGTTTGGGCAGCACCGTAGGTAACCCGCTGATCCGCCTTCAGCACTGCCTCTATCCGGTCGAGCCCCACCACGGCGAAGGGTATCTGGCCGAGGAGCCAGCCGAACACCCTCATCGGTAGGGCAATGAGGCGGAACAGATAGGCGAAGGTCACCAGGGTGCCGGCCGTCATCAAGCCCTGTTCCACCCGCCAGGCACCGACCCCGGCCACAGCCAGGACCCCGATGCTGGGCAACGCCTCCATGACCGGATCGAACACCGCCCGGAGCTTCCCCAGTTTCACCATGCTGTGCCGGAAGTCGTCAGACAGCTTGCCGAAGCGTTCTGCCTCGCTGGCCTCCCTACCCAGGGTCTTGACCACCAGGGCCGCGTCGAACGACTCGTGTGCCAGCTCGGTCACCTCCGCCCTGATGCGGTGGGCTTCGGCGGCGGCAATCCTCATTTTCCGCTGGAATATGAGATTGTTGAGCATGATGGCCGGCATGATGAGAAACCCGACCAGCGCCAGGAACGGGTCGGTCATCAGCAATAGCACCGCGGTGATGGCGAGCATCACCACCACCCCGAAAGCCAGGGGAAGGGGGGCGGCGATCTGGGAAGCGGATTCGACATCGGCGCTGACGTTGGACAGCAGCTGGCCGGTGGGATGGCGACGGTGCCACTCGATAGGTAGCTCCAGGTAGCGATCGGTGACGGCCATCCTGTCCCGCTGCTCCAACCGGTACTGGGCTCGGAAGGCACCGTATCTCCGCAGGCTGACGCCCAGCCCTTTGATAAACCCGACCCCCACGACTGCCAGCGCTACCCCGACCAGAGCGGCGGTCGTCGTGTCCCCACGCCTGGCAGCCGGAACCAGCACCGAGTCGACCGCCCAACCGATGATGTAGGACGCGAGGATCGTGCCCACCGAGTGGAGGCAGGTAAAGGCAAACCCCATTGCGAACTCCTTGGGTGCCCGGCGCACCTGGCGGAGGATCAGCTCGACGCCCCGGCCCAGAACCTTGCGTTCGGGCTGGCGCGCCTGGTCGAGAACGGTGTCGGAGGTCATCAGCGGTTAGGGTACGGCTTCCCACGAATAGGGTGAACTCGCGTTCCGGTACCGGGCCTGCACCACCTCGGGTCTCGCCGCCCCTCATCAGGCAGTTGAGTCGGCCAGGCATTGGAAGTGGCGAAGAGGGGTCAGGCCGGCGGTGGAACTGGTTGGCTACCCCGCCGGCGAGTCCCCCCGGCAGTGCGCCATCGCGACCGATGCATGCATCGCCATTCCCTGGACCATCGCAGCTTCTTCGAAGATCACCTTGTTGGAGTGATTGCCGGGAGCCTCTTCCGGAACCATGCTCGGCAGGCAGGCCCCCAGGTAGGACATGGTTCCGGGAACCTCACGGAGCACGTAGGTCCAGTCCTCACCGCCCATCGACGGATACTCGAGGGTCCTGACCAGACCATCTCCCAAGGTGCGCCGCGCGATCGTGTCGACGAAGGCCGTGTAGGCGGGGTCGTTGACGGTGACCGGATAGCCGAGTTCGATCTCGACCTCGGCTTCCATCCCGTGGGCGGCCGCGATGTTGGCGGCAACCCTCCTCACGACATTGTGGATCTCGGCCCGGGTCCCGTCGGAGAGTGATCGTAGAGTGCCGATCAGGCGGGCCGTCTCGGGAATCACGTTGTGGGCGGTCCCAGCCTCGATCATGCCGAAGGTGATGACCCCCGGATGGAAGACATCGATCCGGCGCGTAACGGCGGTATGGGTCGCCAGCACGATCTCGGCCACCACCGGGATCGGATCGTAGGACAGGAAGGGGGCCGAGGCATGCCCGCCCTTGCCCCGAACTGTGATGTGCATCTCATCCGAAGCGGCCATCTGAGGGCCGGGGCGATGAAGGATGTGGCCGGAGGGGAACCTGGTGGCCACATGCATCGCGTATGCCCCGGTGGGACGCTGCCCGGCTGTGTCCAGCACTCCTTCCGCCAGCATGCGACGGGCGCCGAAGAAGCCTTCCTCACCGGGCTGGAACATGAAGATCACCGCGCCGCCTAGTTCGTCCCGGACCGAGGAAAGGATCCGAGCCGCCCCTACCAGCATCGCGGTATGCAGGTCATGGCCGCAGGCATGCATCATCCCCGGATGCTCGCTGGCGAACGGAAGCCCGGTAGCCTCTTGCACCGGCAAGGCATCCATGTCACCCCGCAGGATGATGACCGGCCCGGGCCGGCTACCTCTCAGCACAGCGGCGATCCCGCTGGAAGTCTTATGCAGATCGATCTCCAGCGGCAGATCCTCTAGGGCGTCGAGCACGATTTGCCGGGTCAGTGGAAGGTGCAGGCCTCGCTCCGGATGCCGGTGAAGATGTCGGCGGACCTCCGTTATCTCGGGCAACAGAGAGCGCGCGGCGGCCAGGAATCGACTCATAGCGGAACGATGCTAACGGATGCTCCAAGGCCCCCGTGACAGCCCGGATCGACCCGCATGGAGTCGAGCCCGGCAAGATCCGGCGGATCTGGAGCGTATCCGGAGTGAGGGAGCCGGTAACCTTGGCTTACGAAAAGGTGAGAGCGAGTGGAGGAGGACCTGATGCTCTCGAACGGCGACCGTCTTCCGACCATCGCCGCCCGTGACCTCGATGGCAACCGCGTCACGGTCAACGAGTTCGTCGAGGGTTCGTGGGGTGCGGTGCTGTTCTACCGAGGCCACTGGTGACCCTATTGCCGTCACCAGTTGGTTGACTTCGATCTCAGCGCCAACCTGCTGCGCAACCTCGGTGTGAGGGTGGTGTCAGCCTCGGCCGACCGCGTCGAGAGAGCCACCGAGCTGTCTGCCGGACTGCGCCTGCACTACGTGAAGCCGCTGGCCGGCCTCGACCCCCTGGCGGTCAGCGAGACGACCGGGGCGTTCGTTCATCGGGGCAAGCATACGTTTCTCCACGCCACTGGCTGGTTGCTCGACCCCTCCGGCCGCATCGTCAACGCTTGCTACTCCACCGGTCCCATCGGACGATTGACGGCCATCGACGTGCTCAAGAAGGTGGTCTTCGAGCAGGCTATGGCCGCCCGTTAGGCACAACCGACTTCGACACGATCGACGCGTAGCAAGCCCCACCGGCCCGCGCTAGGGGTTGGTGCTGTTCTCTCGATCCAGCCACTCGGTGACCCGCCGGCGAAGGGATCGCAGCGGCACCGCGCCGTTACCGAGCACCGTTCCGTGGAAGCTCCTGATGTCGAACCGGCTGCCCAACCGCTGCTCAGCTTCAGCCCGTAGTGACTCGATCTCGATACGTCCGATCATGTACGAGAGAGCCTGGCCCGGACAGGCGATGTAACGATCGATCTCCTCGGTGATCTCGTGTATCGACATGGGCGAATGGTCGGCCATGAACCGGATCGCTTTGCTACGCGACCAGCCTCTGGCGTGAATCCCGGTGTCCACCACCAGCCTCCCGGCTCGTAGTGAGTCGGCGGTGAGCATCCCTACCCGCTCCCAATCATCGGTATACAAGCCCATCTCGTCGGATAGGCGCTCGCTGTAAAGGCCCCATCCCTCCCCAAAGGCAGGGAGGTAGCAGTGCCGATGAAGGTCGTGGATGCGGGTGTTCTCGACCGCCAGCGCGATCTGAAGGTGGTGGCCCGGTATGCCCTCGTGATAGGTAATGGCGGGAATCTGGAACCTGGCCCAGGCGGTCGGGTCGGCCACGTTGAAGAAGAACTGTCCCGGTCGACTGCCGTCAGCGGTGGGTGCGTAGTAATAGGCCATGGCCCCCAGATCTATAGGGGCGGCCACGCAGGGGGCCTTGGGTAGCTGACCGAACCAGCCGTTCATGGCTGCTCCGGCCGCCGCGAGGCAACGGACCGCATCGGCCACCAGGTCTTTGGATTCGGCGTATTTGAGCTCGGGGTCGTCCCGCAGGCTGCGGTATATCTCCGCCACATCTCGAGTGCCGAGGAGCGGTCCGGCGATGCTCCGGTACTCGTCTTCGAGCATCTCCACCCTGTCAAGACCCAGTTCGTGGACGGCCTCGGGGTCGAGGTCCAGGGTGGTATGACCCTTGATCATATCGCGGTATACCTGATCACCGTCCGGCAGATAGCAGAGTCCGGGGCGGTCCGCGCTACGCGCGGCCGGGAGGGTGACCCTCTGCAAGACATCTCGGTACGAGGCGAGAGCAGGACGGAAGTGTGAATCGATCGTCTCGACCAGCTGGTTAAGCCACCTGGTTGCTTCGGTAGTACTGAGCTCGCTGGGAGGGTCCTGGGCGGTCAGCGGATTCTCCGAGGCAGGACGGGCCAGCACCTGGTCCAGCTGGTCGATCCCCTGGCGGGCATGCAAAACGATCGGAACTATTCCCGTG
This sequence comes from Acidimicrobiia bacterium, assembly GCA_965200835.1. Lineage (GTDB taxonomy): Bacteria > Actinomycetota > Acidimicrobiia > Spongiisociales > Spongiisociaceae > JAPPFW01. The sequence goes on along the minus strand of OZ241390.1, from coordinate 1,420,576 downwards.
GCCGCCCCCTCGACGAGCTGGTCCGCCAGCTGGTCGACCATCGTCCGGAACTTGCGCAGCTTCTCCAAGTAGCGGCGGCCGTGGTCAGCGTTCGCCAGCGGTTGCAGATGGAGGCCGGGGACAAGAATGCTGAGCAAACCGGACTGGCGGCTGGGGGCTCGAAGCTGCGGCCACCACACCCCCACTGTGGCGTCCATGAAGGCAACAGCCGAAAGGGTCTCAGCCAGGGTCCGATCAGCGCCCGTTGCGGAACCACTCTGCGAGGATGCCTGAGCGGCAAACTGCAGGAAAACTTGGCGTGAGGCTTCGATTCCGTCTTTCGAGAGGTCGTCCCACTGCTCGAGGCGCGAAAGGTCCCCGCGAGAGAGGTTGGCAAAGTGACGGTGGTCGAGGCGATATTCCCAGTACTGATCCGCCAGGTCCCGCGCTGAAGTGCTCACTGGCCGAAGGTATTGCGGTGAACGATCCGATCGAGCGGCTTGCGGCCCCCGAAGCGGGCCGGTCGGGAAGTCGGCCCTCTATATCCGAGCGCGATGGCGTAGCGGCAGCGCCACCCGTCCGGCAGTTCCAGCACACGCGCCGCCTCCGGATCGTTATGCATGGTCACAGGGCAGGTGGCCAGGCCGAGCGCATCCGCAGCCAGCATGATGTTCTGGGCCATACGGCCCGTGTCGAACTCGTAGGTGGCGGGTTCCTCCACCAGCGCCAGGGCTACCGGCGCCGCCAGCATCGGCTTGGTGAAATTGCCGCACCCGGCCAGCCGCTCGATCTGGGCCGGGTCGTCGACAACCACCACCGACCAGTTCTGACGGTTCTTGGAGCTTCCCGTCCAGCGAGCCGCCTCCAATACTCGGTCGAGGTCATCAGGATCGACAGGACGGTCCTCGAAGTGACGGATGGCGCGCAGCCGCAGTATTCGTTCGTAAGTGCTGGTCATGACTATGACAATACCGCTGTGTCCGCTCCAATACCTAGACACGGAACGGCGGGCCTCAGACCCGACATCAACAGACTCGGCGTCAAGTTTCGAGGGTTCCTGGTCGTCTGGCCGGAAGGATCGTACTTCCCCGGGACTTCGATGAGACACCTACCTGGCTGGTCGACGCTCTCCGGGGAACAGGGTGAACCCAGCGCAAGCACGGATCGAGGGACCCACTCTGGTAACCGGGGATCACCAAACCAGGCAATTGCGACCTAGCCCTATTGGTCTGTTAGAGGGGGCATAGTCCTGGTGGGGAGAGCGACTTTGCTCGCGGGCGGAGATCTGGTTGGTCATCCGATTAGACTTCCCGCCGGTGGATGATCTAACACAGGGCACCCAGCCCGAGCAGTCCGAATCGGATTCGAAGTCTTTAGCTTCCGACACCAAGATCCTCTTGTGGTCTGGGATCGCTCTGCTCGTGTTGGTGGTCGTTGCCTTCGTTCTCACGTTCTACAAGCCGCCCCCGCCGGATCCGGGCACCCCGGAGGGGATCGTCCAGCTCTATCTACAGGCGTCGATCGAAGGCAGGCGCACCGACGCTAGCTCGTATCTTTCGGACAGCCTGCGGGAGAAGTGCCGGAGCTTCGAGTTCTACCCATCTCGCGATGCCTACCGTATCGAGGTGACCGAGGCGTCGGTCGAGGGATCGGAAGCGGAGGTGACAGTACTGGCCGCCGAGCAGCCCTCGGGGATCTTCGACTCCTATGGTGACCGTGGGTTCTACGCCTACTTCAGCTTGCAGCAGTCCGGTGACAGCTGGCGCATCACAGAAGCCATGTGGCCTTGGTATGACTGTCCGGGCCTAGACAAGCCAGACATTGCCCCTCCAACTCCACCTGCTCAAAACCCGGATGCTTGAGGTGTTCTTCTCCCTGCTGGTCATAGTGATCCTCATAGTCGTCGTGTCCCGCCTGGCTCGCGGTTCGGGGGCGGGTGCGGGAGGCGTATTACGGAGCTTCTTCCGCTACGGCTTCCTGCTGGCTCTGATGATCCTGGTCGGGACCGGGATCACGGGTCTCGTCACACTGGCTGATCCCAACCTCGTGGCCGGACCGGGATACACCGCCCTGATGCTCGCCTGCGTGATCGTCGGTGGGCCCGGACTTCTTCTCGTAACCCGCCGGGTGCGCAGAGCCCTAGACCGTTCCGGCTGGATCGACCAGGGTTGGGACGTTTACCTGATCGTTGCGGAAACGATCAGCCTGGTAACCGCGGCTGTTGGTGGCTACATCTGGGGGGAAAGCCTCACGCGCGGCGACTTCCGGCTTACGCCAGCGGCGGTCGCCTTCGTTTGGGGTGGCATCTGGTACACCCATCACCACCTGGCGGGTAGGCGAGACCGTGCTGGTCTCCTGCGGTATGGAGTACTTCTCGGTAGCTTGATAGGACTGGCTACCGGCGCCGGCTTCGGAGTGGCTTTGCTCCAAGCACTCATCGGTAGGGTGTATGTGAGCGTGGCCGGCTCTGTGGTTACCGAGCTAGGTCACGACGGGGTCTGGAGCTCGTTGGTCGGACTTGTGATCTGGGCAGCAGTGTGGCTTCGCTATTGGTGGTTCCTCGCCCGCCAGCAGGAACGGACGCCTGTTTGGCGCGGGTATGTTCTGCTCTTCGGGGTGGTGGGAACCCTGCTCACGATGCTTACCGGGGCGTGGAGCCTCGTCCACCCGGTTCTCGAGTGGTTCGTCGACGATCCCGATGTCCCCGCCTGGCTCCACTTCGATGACACCCCACTTGCTATCGGGTTGATAGTGATAGGTGGCCTGCTATGGCGTTACCACCGCGCGGTACTCGAGGCGGCCACGCCGACCAGCCGCTCGGAGGTGGACAGGCTCCCCGAATATACGGTCGCCGGGGTTGGACTGGTCGCAACGGTGGGCGGCCTAGCGGCTGTCATAGCTTCTTCCATCGACACCTTGCTGCCTGGGGACCACCGAATCATCCACCTCAGTGGTAGGCCGGGCACGGAGCCGGCGGCGTATTCGGGTAGGTCCGGTCTAATGGCGGCAGTGACCGTGCTGCTGATAGCGGCCCCACTGTGGTGGCGTTACTGGAAGTCGGCCCAAAGCTGGCGTCGAGCCGACCCCGACTCGGAGCTGCTGTCACCTACCAGGCGCACCTACCTGGTGTGCGTGTTCGGTGGTGGCGGCGTGCTGGCATTGGGAAGCCTGTTCTTCCTCACCTACCGGTTCCTCGAAGGCATCCTGGCAAGCAGTCTCGGCTCCGGCACGCTGTTCAACATCCGATGGCCACTCGCTCTGGCCATAACCGTGGGGGTGGCAGCCGCCTACCATCGGGCTATCCGCCGGGCGGACCTGGCCGACATGCCGGCCGAAGTTTCTCGCCTCGCCGTTCGATCCGTGGTGCTGGTCGGATCGGACAGCGGCGCGGTGGCCGAAGCGGTGGAGGAGAGAACCGGCATAGCCGTCCAGGTGTGGGACCGGCAGGATGTGAAGGTTTCTCTGTCGGCCGAGACGATTGTCGACACCATCGAGTCATCCGAGCAGGAGCACCTTCTGATCATCGCTCGTCCCGAGGGTCATGAGGTCATTCCATACCGGACCGCCCAGGAGAATTCGGCGGCCCGGTAGCCTGTGGCTTGCCATGTGCCGTAACATCCGACCGCTGAACAACTACGAGCCTCCCGCCACCGACGATGAGGTCTACGCGGCCGCTCTCCAGTACGTGCGGAAGGTCGCGGGAACCAGCCGACCATCCCGAGTCAACCAGGAGGTCTTCGACCAGGCAGTGGATCAGATCGCGGCCGGAACCCGAGAACTGGTCAACTCTCTGGTAACTCGCGCCCCGCCCAAGAACCGGGAAGTCGAGGCGGCCAAGGCAAGGGTGAGGGCGGCCCGGCGCAGATATCCGTCCTGACCAATGCCTTCTACCCCTTCCCCGCCTCCCTATCGACTTCCCGACCTACTAGTGGGCGATCCACAGGCAGCCGACCCTCTAGAGCGGTATTCCTAGCCGGAGCTCCGTAAGCTGATCTACGGCGATCCGGGACGCCGGGGATCGTCGTTGCCCGAGGACTCACGATGCGCGAGCCGCTCCGGTCCAGATTGTGAGGAACCTGCTTAGGAAGGTGCTACCGCCGCCATTTGAACCGGCGTCGCGGACGGAAGGCGGATTGCATCACGTTCCTGTCGAAGTCTCTCGAGGGGATCTGGCCATCGACTGCATAGTGGTATAGGGCTGTCTGGTAGACCGCGGAGAGCGCGGTGAATACGACTATGACTCCTAGCGCCCACAGCGCGCCCATGCCGACCACGACCTTCCCCACATCCGTTTCCCACCCGAAGGCCCCAGCGATGAAGAAAATGTAGGCTGGGATGCTCCACAGAAAGCCGAGGACGCCCAGCCCGATGTGTCCGCCTAGGTTCTCGCCCCAGGTACCGCTTACCAGGCTCCCCGATCTGTTGAGTGCCCTTGCCGGTCCTTCTTCCTCGATCACGATCACTGGCAACACCAGGAAGGTGATCACAGACCATGCCATACCAGCTGCGGCCACGATGAGCCGGGCGAGGAACGGTACCCGCTCCTCGATGGTGCGCAGGATGATCGACACCACCGCCGAGATCAGAGCCCAGTGGAGAACCCTTCCTGCGCAGCGCGCCGCTCCCCCGATCGCACTCAGAACAGTCGGATCCCCACCTTCGAGGCGCTCGTTGGCAGCGCTGATAAGTGCTGCGTTGAAGAAGACGGTGATGTAGGCCAGCACTAGATACATGACGATCAGGCCGTCCCTGCCTACGGCTTCGTCGAAGGTCCTACCTCTCCAGACAGGGCTGAAGAAAAAGGCAACCACCGCCAGCGATGAGCTGACCGAAATCACGGGCAGGAGGAACAGCTCCCGGTCCGCCTTGAGTACCTCCCAAGACGATCGGGCCAGCGCAAACGAGTTGCTGACACGTCCCACCTCTACGAGGCTAGCCATCCTCCCTAAGTAGGGGTTGCAGAGAGACTTTTTCGGCCTGGGCCGCCGGCCGAGTTGGGTTGACAAACCGGCCGAAGTTCCAATGGCTGCACAAGAAGACACGACGAGCCGCTCAATGAAGAACGATCTACCGGACTCCCTGGAAGCTCTCAGGGGTGGGGCACAAACCGCCAGCTATCCCGTGTTCAGATCTCGGGTACTCCGACGTTTGGTCCTACCGGCGCCGACCGAATCGGCGCTCGTGGAAGGCAGCCTGCATCGCGGTGTGATCGAATTGGGCGGACGGGACCTGACCCGAAACGGCATATCGATACAGGGCTGTCTGGTAGACGGCCGTTAGAGCGGCTATCACTACCGCCACCACGATTCCCCACAGGACACCCAAACCAAGGAGGATGCCGCCGGCTGCACTGTCAGAAGAGACTCCAACCATTACTAACGCAATGGCCGGTATTGCCAACACGAAGCCAACGAGACCCAGTCCCAGGTGCCCGCCGAGGTTCTCGCCCCAGGTCTGCCTCACCAGGGAGCTCGACTTCTTGAGTGCCTTACTTGTCCCGGCGCCTTCGATCACGATGATCGGCAGAACGAGGAAGGTAACCACGGTCCAAGCCATTCCAACCATGGCCAGGATTATCCGCCCGAGGAACTCTACTCGCTCCTCGATGGCACGGATGACCAACGACACCACAGCTGAGAGCAGCGCCCAGGGAACCATCCTCCCCGCCCGGCGAGCGGCCCCCCGGATCGCGCTTCCGATGGTCGGATCCCCGCCCTCGAGGCGCTCGTTGGCCGCACTGATCAGGGCGGCATTGAAGAAGATCGTTATGTAGGCGAGCACGAAGTACATCACCAGCAGGGCGAACAGGCTTCCTGTGCTGGAGTCACCGGCCACGAAGAGGGGGATGACGAACGAGGCACCCACTATCAGGGAGGCGATACCCGAAATCACGGGTAGGAGTAACAACTCCTTGTCGGCTTTCAGTACTTCCCACGAGGATCGGGCTAGGGCGAGGGAGTTGCGTATTCGGGTCATAGGGAACAGGTTAGTTCGTCGGAGGACCTAGGAATGTCACTTCGGCACGTGCGCTGGCCGCCATCGATTGCCTCCCCGGTGGCCCAGGTAGTTGCAGATCCTGCCCGAGACGGCTGCCTGGGGGCCACTCCCGGCGGATATCCTGGTTGGGAACAGTAGGGAGCTCATACCATGTGTTTCAGCCACGACTCCGAACCTCCGGTACCGGCAGGCGACCGGGAAGCCAGGGGGCGAAGCCTCACCCTCACTGCCCGGGACGGCAACATCCTGGCGGCCTTCGAAGCCATCGGTTCCACCCCATCGGAAGCGGCCGTGGTGGTGCTCCCCGATGTCCGTGGCCTCTACCGTTTCTATCAGGACCTGGCCTTGCGGTTCGCCCAGGCCGGCTACGACGCGATCGCCATCGACTACTTCGGACGGACCGCCGGAATCGAGGAACGGCCCTCCGAATGGGACTTCTGGCCACACGTTTACCAGACCACCTTTGCCGGTGTCCGTGATGACGTGACCGCCGCGGTGTCCCACCTGCGAGCAGGTCGCCCCGACCGGGCGGTGTTCACCGTCGGGTTCTGCTTCGGTGGCTCCAATTCATGGCACCAGGCTGCCAATGGTCTCGGCCTCGCCGGCGCCATCGGGTTCTACGGCAAGCCCCGTCGACCCGAGGAAACCAGCGGTGCTATCGACCGGGTAGCCGGCATGGCCTGCCCGATCCTGGCGTTGATGGGCGGGGACGACCCCAGCATCCCGCTGGAGCAAGTCGAGCAGTTCAGGGTAGCTCTGGAGGAAGCTGGAACTGCCCATGAGATCGTCGTGTACGACGGTGCCCCGCACTCCTTCTTCGACCGCCACTATCGCGAGTACGCCGATGACTCGTCCGATGCCTGGAGACGGGTCCTAGAGTTCATGGAGGCCAACCGGCCCAAGTAATGCAAGCGTCACACCGGACGGAAGGCAGGGTGCATCGTGTCGACAGCCATTGAGACCTTGGGCCTCACCAAGTACTACGGGTCCACGGCAGGAATAGTCGATCTGGATCTGGAGGTTCGGGTCGGAGAAGTCTTCGGCTTCATCGGCCCGAATGGAGCAGGCAAGACCACCACCATCCGGCTGCTGCTCGGTCTCCTACGCCCTTCCCGGGGTTCGGGCTCCATATTCGGCCTGGATCTGGATCGTGACTCGATGGCCATCCGGAGCCGGGTCGGATACTTGCCTGGTGACCTGGCCCTGTACCCGTCGATGACCGGCCGAGAGTTCCTCACCTACTTCAGCAGGTTGAGGGGCATCGAAACTGCTGCCACCACCGAGGCGCTGGCCGAACGATTCGACCTCGATCTGGACCGGCCGATCAAGCAGCACTCGAAAGGCAACCGCCAGAAGGTCGGGGTCGTTAACGCCTTCATGCACGAGCCGGAATTGTTGATCCTCGATGAACCCACCGGTGGGCTGGATCCCCTGATGCAGCAGGAATTCGCCGCCCTCCTCGGGGAGGTCCGGGCGGAGGGCCGGACGGTGTTCCTGTCATCCCATTACTTGCCGGAGGTCGAACGGGTGGCGGATCGGGTGGGAATAGTACGCCAGGGCCGACTCATCGATTTGGACACGGTTTCCGGATTCAGATCGAAGGTGCAGTCCCACCTGTCTATCAAGTTCGGTTCCCCAATAGACACAGCTCTGTTCGAGGCAATCGAAGGAACCACGGTGTTAGATGCAGCCGAGGGCGGAACCCTGCTGCAACTAAGCATCGCGGGTTCCCAGCAGGCGGTGATCGCAGCCGCCGGAGCACTGGATGTCATCGCCGTCACCTCCGAGGAGGCTGACCTGGACGACGTGTTCCTGTCGTATTACGGCGATCCTGACCGCACCCCGGCGAGCTGAGCCATCGTGCCAGTCATATTGAACAAGAGCCTCCTCGACCGTCGCCGGGCCATACTGGGATACAGCCTTGGACTGGTGGCACTGGCATGCTGGCTGGGTGTCATGTTTCCGGTCATCCGGGACTCGGAAGCGTTCACAGGCTTCATGGAGACCATGCCACCCGAGATGCTGTCGGCGTTCGGCATCGACTCGGCCACCTTCCTAACGGCCACCGGCTTCCTCTCCTCCTATCTCTACTCGCTGCTGGCACCGCTCTTGGTTCTCCTGTTCATCATCGGAGCCCTCTCCGCCGAGATCACAGGTGAGGAGCGGGACGGCCTGATGGACATGCTGCTGTCCACACCCATCTCCCGAACCCGGGTTTTCCTGGAGAAGACGGCTGGTGTCGGCCTTGCGGTACTGGTGCTGATGGGAGTCCTGAGCGCAACCCTCCTGGTCATCGATCCGATATTCGGGCTGAAGCTACCGGTGGCAGGCGTGCTGGCGTCGGGTCTCGCTCTGTGGTTGCTGGCGATGCTGTTCGGAGCCGTGACCCTCCTCGTGGGGGCCCTCACAGGTCGCAGCGTGATCGCGGGTGGGGTGGCCGGCGGACTTGCACTGCTGGCATGGTTCGTTACCGGGTTCGCCGACCTCTACCCTGCTCTACAGGGCGTGGCGGCCGCCAGCCCATTCACGTGGTACCAGGACCCCAACCCGCTGGCTGAAGGTTTCGGGGCCGGGCAAGCATGGTTGGCGATCACGATGGCGGTATTGATCGTCGGGGCCAACGCCCTGTTCCGCCGCCGTGACCTCGGCACCGAGCAGGCCATCGTCCCCAGTACGGTGCTAACTCGGCGCCCCCGAAGTCGCAAGCCCAAAGCGCGGGCCGCGTGGTTGCTCACCGGGTTGTTGGGCAAGACGATCTGGGATCGGCGGCGCTCGGTCTGGGGATGGGGTGGTGGCCTGGGATTGCTCACCCTGGCCATGTTTTCCGCCTGGCCGGCCCTGGCTGCGGACGCCGAGGCCTTGACCGGTCTCATCACCTCTTTGCCCCGCGAAGTGTTCGCCATGTTCGGCATGAGCGACCCGGCGGCGATCGTCACGCCAGCGGGTTTTATCTCCTCCCGCACCTACCAAGCCATCGGACCGATCCTGCTGGTCATATTCGTGGTTCGGGGAGTGTCCACGGCGCTGGTCAAGGAGGAGAGCACCGGAGTGCTCGATCTGCTGCTCGCCACACCGACTTCCCGGCGCCGGATGATCACTGCCAAGGCGACCGGGATCGTTTGCTCGACTTTTCTGGTGGTAGCGATCCTGAGTGTGGCCGCGCTGGTGGGCGACGCCGCCTGGGAAACCGGACTGGGAGCGGGTCGGATCCTGGCCGCCGGTGCTGGTCTGGGACTACTCGGTCTGTTCTTCGGTGGGCTGGCGATAGCAATCTGGGGTATGGGAGGCTCCTCGTATCCGGCCGTCCGGATCGCGGCGGTGGTGGCGGTGGGCACCTTCCTGCTGAACGGTCTGGGCGCTCTCAGCCCATCACTCGAAGTTATCCGAGCGATCTCACCCTTCTACTGGTACTTCGGAGACAGTCCACCGCTCGCCAAAGGTTTCCAACCCACTTACCTGCTGCTACTAGCCGGTGCGCTAGCCGGTTGGTGGCTGGCCACCAACCGATTCGCCCAGCGGGACGTTGCCACCTGAGCAAGTAGAGAGATGGTGACGGCCGTCTCCAAAGCCGGCGGAAATAGTCGTTCGTCCAACGGGCGATGGGGCTCAAGGACCCCTCTCGTGGACCAGGCAAGAACACTGGCCGAAGAGCCCGTATCCTTAACAGCCCGTTCAGAACCGATCCTTTACATGAACGTTTACTCCTCGGGCTGATCTCCTGACCTCCCCAACATCAGCAGAGGCTGAAGGCTTAGGTCTGTGCCTCCCTGTTGTCGGGTTAGAAGAGAGTTGGATTCTTTAGAGCTCCTTCCAGGTTGTCATCTGGATTTGCGGGTTCGGCTTTCTCCACCAATGTGATTACATGATCTCTTGTCGTGTCATCAGGCAAGTTGAGCGTGAGACCGTCGCCACCAAAGTGAGAGCTCTCTACACTTGAATTGAGTGACCTCATAACAATGTCCCTCGCTGCTCTCGTGAGTTGTTTCTTATCCTGATCTCGCCAGTGTTGGAATACGCCGAACGTAACCTCGTTGAGGAGTTGTGCTCCGGTGATCTGGAGTTCAGTCGGTGGACGAACGTCGCCCAATATAGCCTAATGCATGCGTAAGGACTCTGGCCGTCAGCTCTTGAAGCCCATCTTTCTGGAGAGTTTGGTCTTGACTGTCGTGGATGCCTGGAATCCAAGGGACGAAGTAGATCGGTTGTAGGTCATTGTCTCCATCTCGATGGAGCACAATCGCGGGGGACACAAGAGCGTCTGCGGCGGGTGCTGGTAAGTCCATAGGCGCTGGACTGGACATCAACACCCCCTCGTCTCCGATCGATAGTCCGATGACACCTGTAGGTGCAACTGACACACCCTCACCTTCCACTTCAGCAGCCAGCTGCTTCAGTGTGTCCGCCATATCCTCAGCGTCGGAGGTGACCGTTCCATATGACATGACCCACGTGTTCAATGGACTCCCCAAGGGAAGTAGCTAGGTCTCGGGCAGATACCAGCATCTTAATCTCCTGTCTCCGATTGGATGAGGCAGGTGAGAACCCATGCCCTTTGAGCTCTACAATGGGCTCCACAGAGTAACTCGAATGTGTCAGCCAAAGATCCGGACGACACGTAGATCTATCAGGGGATCCCGTGAGCTTTCCGAGAGCATCGGTTACCGGCTTAGCGAAGGAAACTACAAGTCGGCGTCCTACCGATGAAAGGCTATAGCCAGCGTCACGTAGGACTGGCCGAGTACTACTCTCTTTGGGCAGCTCTTGCAAGCCCTAGAAAACTATTGAGCTGAAACACTTGGTCGATAGGAGGGTGCTATCCTCTGTCACTGGCTAAACCCACAGTTCTCTACTAGTCTTGAGTATCTCTCGTCTCCTATCCATACTTCCACGTTGGGATCAAGATGGCGCTGGACATTGGTAACGAGACGGTGGACAGTGTTCCCACAGGCCCCTCGGGGTAGCATTCCGACCAGATGCCTACTAGTAGCTTCAAGAAGAAACGGTTGCCATAGATGGCGGTCGATTGCTGCTACATGTACCTTGGTTGGTCCGACGGCGGGTTATGTAACCGCCGATCCGGAACCGGCTCGTTCGTCCCTTGATAGCAAGATCAACGAAGCGGTCGAAAGTCTCCCGGCTCAGTTGGTTACCAAAGCGGATGGTCACCGGTGCACCTTGTAAAGTGAATCCGTCCTCACGGGCTGGGATCGCATTCATCCACAGTCGATTTTCGGCAATCTCGGTGGCCGTCCGGTAAAAGTGTACCACCATCCCGACAGTTGCACGGTGTTCAACGAAGGAGTCGCTCCAGTTGGTCGCGCGCCCATCGTAGTAGAAACGGTGCCCGCCATAATCAGCCACAGGAATCTGTAACTGGACGAGCGAGTGGAGCGGGTCGTATTGTTCTATAAGCGGCTGCAACTTGGTGTTGAGTAGGCCCAGTTGTTCTGTCAGGGTGACTATGGAACGGCGCCGCTCCTTCCATTTGATAGCTGTACCCCGGTCCTCGGCAGATAGCATCTCGTCATGGTCGTCAAATACACCAGCATTAGACACTGCCTCGTATGATGCTTCGTGTTCAAACCCAAGCCTTACATACCGGTGGGTGGGAGTACTGTCTTGTACATACCTCCAGAGCTCGAACAGAATCGTTGACGATAGCCAGAGCCGGTCTAGCCAGGGATTAGGGTCTATGTTCTTGCGAACCCACTTGTCGCTATCTTCGGCAGGTAACCTGGCATAAAACACCGGATGCCGATCGTTTAGCTGTTCGATGAGCCCAACTACCTCGCCACCGTTAGATCCGCGATGCTCAACCCGCCAAAGGGCGTCGTCCAGCCGATGGAGATGGATAGGGTCCGAGAAGAGATCGTGGATCTCCGGAACCCTGTGCCCTCCATCACGGGCAGTCTCCAGCATGTAGGTCTTGATCCGTGTCCGCTTCGCATCCGGTCCTGACGGCTCGTTGCCCGTCCCACCTGCGGCTTCCTCCAAGTAGTCCACGTATTCCGAACGAGAATCAAGCTGGGGAAGACAGCCGGAGAAGGTCGACATGGTGATCCGTTCGTAGCCAGGGGACCGGTAAGGGGAGGGGATCCTAGCGGTCTCCCGAAGACAACATGGTCGAAGTGCAACCTATTGCCGAGTTCATCGTTCAGTCCTGTCCGCTATCCTCGCTGAACGTCCCAGGCGGCCTACGGCTTGCCTTCGAGCCTTCGCCTGGCCGCCCCACTCACCTGGGGGGAGTTCGGAGCGTACAGCGGGGTGATGGCGATCCGCCCAGCACGGTTGGTTCCCACGTCGCTGTGCTCGGGTACCTCGCCGAACTGTTCCCTGTAGTGGAAGTTGAAGTCTCCGTCCGGACGTTGCTGGACGATCCGCCCGTAGGTCACTCGGGCCGCAGGCACCACGCGGCGGGGGGTGGATGCATCTGCTCCCCAGGGCACATTCACCGAAACCACATCGCCGGGCAGGCCCACCTCGCGGATGTCTGTGAGGATCTCTGTACAGAGGTCCGACAACGTTCCCCACACCAGCAAGGCTTCCTCGGTGTGCATTCGCTTGAACCAATCACCCCATGGGCCAGGGGAGCCGGCCGAAAACCCGACGGCGGGTATGCCGAGCTCCCAGCCTTCGAAGCAGGCCCCCACGGTACCGGACGAAATGATGTAACCGGCTCCGTGGTTATAACCGAGGTTGATGCCCGCAACCACTAGGTCCGGCTTGGTTCCGAAGTAGGCCGCTCCTACCTGAACCGCATCGGCCGGGGTCCCCGACACCGTTACCAGAGTTTGACCCGAGCGCTCCACCTCGTTCACCTCGATGGTTTCAAAGCGGGTCAAAGCCTTGCCGATCCAGCTTCGTTGGCCCTCAGGTACCACGGTGCGGACCTCGCCGAGCCGGGTGAGGGAGCTGAGAAACGGAAGGAGGGCGGGACTATCCACCCCATCATCGTTGGTGAGCAATATCCAGGACACGCCGGAAGGGTAGTGATCCGGCTGCCGGTATCGGCTGTTTCCTGCTGGCGTTACGATGCGGACATGGAGATGAATTACGCAGCCGCAGTCACCGTGAGCGATGGGGTCACCCAGGGGACCCGAGCAGACACATCGGGAGATCTGCTCGTCACCCGGCTGGTGGACATGGGGTTCGAGGTAGACCGCCATGTGGTGCCGGATGAACAGCCCACCATAAGTGGCCTGCTTTCGGAACTTGCCCCAGACCGCAGCCTGCTGATCACGACCGGAGGTACCGGCTTCGGACCCCGGGATGTGACACCGGAGGCGACCACCGCGCTAATCGATCGTCCTGCCCCCGGCCTAGCAGAGCTCATCAGGGCGGAGGGACTCCGCCATACCCCGATGGCGGCCCTCTCCCGTGGGGTGGCCGGGGTGATCGGATCCTGCCTGGTGATAAACCTCCCCGGTAGCCCCAAGGCTGTGAGGGAAGGGATGGATGTGCTGACGCCGTTGCTACCCCACATCCTCCAGCTGCTGGCTGGCGATACCGAACACGGTTAGGAACCTACCCACTACAGGCGCGGTGCCCGGTGCTATTCGACGATGCGGTAGGGGTGCGTGTATAGGTTGAACCCGCCAGTACGGACGAATCCGGCCACGGTCATGCCGAGCTCGTCGGCTAGGTCAGCGGCTAGGGACGAGGCAGCCGATACCCCCGCCAGCACGGTCATTCCCGCTACCGCTGCTTTCTGCACCAGCTCGAACGAAACCCGGCCCGACACCGTGACAATCCGGTCGTCCAGTGGCCAACTGATACCGGACAGATACCCCACTAGTTTGTCCATGGCGTTGTGACGGCCTACGTCCTCCCGTAGCGCTATCAAGTCTCCGGAGGGCGTGAAGGCCGCCGCAGCATGCAGGCCACCGGTCTGATCGAACCCCGCCTGCGCTGCACGCATCGAGCCCATCAGCTCCATCAGCAACCTGGCGGGAACAACCGGTCCCTCGGTAAGCGGCGGCGAGGCCACTCGCACCGCATCGATCGACGCCTTGCCACAAACACCGCACGATGAGGTGGAATAAAGGTTGCGCCGGAACTGCTCGGGATCAATCTGAATCCCGCTCCTTAGAACTAGCTCGTATCGTCCTTCCCCACTGACTCCCGGAAAGCCTCGTACCTCCGCCAGCTCATCGGGGCGGAGGATTATCCCTTCGGTGAGCGCGAATCCTCTAGCAAGCTCCTCGTCGTGACCGGGAGTGCGCATCAAGACCGCGATAGGCACTCCTCCCACCCGGAACTCGACGGGTTCCTCGGTGGGCAACCAATCCTGCTGCTCCTCGTAACCTTCCGGGCCGACCCGCATAATGTTCCGTGGCGAGCCGGCTGACATCCGCCCTCCTTGGTGGCCGTCTGATACTCAGCTGATGAGAAGAATCAGCCGATCCATTCGCAGTTACCTGCCTTACGGTGCATCCTGACCCTAGTTATACGGATTACCTCAAGGGCACGGCGGATTAGAAAGAGACCGAGTATCCACTCACCTGATCTGACTTACCGGAGCAGTGTCACCCCATTACTTGTCGGCGGTGAGCACGCTCACCCCTAGTCGATCACCGAGAGCCAGACACAGTCGATCAGCCGGGGCAAGGCCTTCGCCGGGTCTCCACCGGCGAGCCGCCCACTCAGCGTCGGAAGCCGTCACTACCTCTACCCGCAAACCGTAACTGTCCAGCAACAACCGCACCATCTCCCAGTCACGTCGCGCCGAAAGCATCTTTTGGGCGACCTCCGACCAGTTGGCCGCACCACAACAGGAATCCCCACCGAGGGCCGCCTCAGCGACTTCGGACCCTTCCTCACCCTGGAGAAAGGCCAGAATCGCCGATGCATCCAGCACCGATCTCAGGACATGTCTTCTTGCTTGGATGCTCGCCGCCGATCTGCCAGTAGCTCAGTCACCAGATCCAAGCCGGCCAGTTCGTCACGCACTCGATCACGAAGCTGTTGCTGCGTCATCAGGACAAGGCCGTGAGGACGCTGGACGACGATCCGTCCCCTATCTCCCATCATCACTACCTGTGACCCACTCATGGCCTACGAGTACCACCCTCACTCGATAGATGGGAGTGAAGCTCTGAAAGCCCACTCCATTAGGAGAGATGTTAGTTGATGGCCAGTGTTAACGCTACGTATAGCTGACCCAACAGGTTTTCCGGCGGACCGTGAGGACCCGGGCCTGACCTGGCTACCGTAGCGGGGCAGGCCAAACGCTCGGCCAGGCAGTTTGCAATTACCTACCGGAGCGCAGCCAGGACTAGCTAAAGGAGCAGAGTGCCGCTGGAACGTCTGATTGATCAACTCGAGCGGCAGGTCGGCGTCCCTCCACCAGCAGGGAACCGCCAAAGGGCAGGAGATCATCATCCGGGGGATTCTCCCTCCCGAGGGATCCCGTGGTCCGCGATTTCTCCTGGAGGGCCACGGAAGTCGAACCTTCATCCGGATGAACTCCAACTCCTATCTGGGATTGAGTCTCCACCCCAAGGTCATCGAGGCCGAGGAAGCAGCCGCCCGGACAATGGGAACCGGACCGGGCGCGGTTCGCTTCATCGCAGGAACCTATACCCCCCACGTCGAGTTGGAAGCGGCCCTGGCTGCATTCCATCGCAGGGAGGAGGGGATGATTTTCTCCTCCGCATACGCGGCGGTGGTGAGTGCCCTGGTCTCGATCATCGATCATGGCACCGTGGTGATCTCGGACGAACTCAACCACAACTCGATAATCAACGCTGTCCGCCTGGCCCGGCCCCAGACCAAGGCGGTGTACCCACACCTGGATCTGCCCGCCCTCAACCGCCTGCTCACCAGGGCACGAGGGCGGGCAGAGCGAGCGGTAGTGGTGACCGACGGGATCTTCTCGATGCGCGGCGACCATGCCCCGCTGGATGAGATAACCGAAATTGTCCGTCATCATGACCCTCACTTCCCCGAGAACGTGGTATTGGTCGTGGACGACTCCCATGGGGTGGGGGCCTTCGGGCCAACCGGCCGAGGAACCGAGGAATATACCGGGAGCGGACCATCAGACCTGCTGATCGGAACGCTGGGCAAGGCTCTCGGGGTCAATGGTGGGTATGTAGTCTCACGTTCCCCGGTGATCCGCTTCTTCCGGGAGACCGCCCCGTTGTACGTGTATTCGAATCCGATCACCGCTGCTGAGGCAAGCGCCGCGCTGGCCGCCCTCACCATCCTCCAGAGTCCCGAGGGTCAGAAACGGGTGAACCGGCTCCGTCACCTCACCCGGAGGCTTGAGACCGGTTTCGTGGGTCTGGGCCATGAGGTTCTTCCCGGCGAGCATCCGATCGTGGCGCTCATGCTCCGTGATACGGAGAAGACTCGCCGACTCGTATCGAGGTTGTTCGACGCTGGTGTGCTGGTCACCGGCCTCGCATATCCAGTCGTGCCGAGAGGTGACGAGGAAATTCGCTTGCAGGTCAACGCCGACCACACACCAGCGGATATCGACTTCGTCCTAACGGCTCTCGGTGCCGCTAAGACACGGGTGCCGGGCTGACCCGTTGGCTCACCCCAGGGCCGGAGAGGCGAGCATTACGCCGGGCGGAGTAACGATCATCTATCACGGCATTGATGCGTGTAGCCAGGCCCGAATCGACCGTGCAACTAACTGCCAGGCCCAGAGCCGTCGGATCCCACCACCGACTTGCTAGGGGTATTGTCGGGGGGACCCGAGAATGCTCGGAGGCCGATCCGGGAAGGGAGCGGATGTTGGATTTCGACGATCGTCTCGACGGCGCACATAAGGCGGTTTTGGAGAAGATGCCCGCCGAGCTACTGGACCTCACGGACATACCCAGGGCACGCACCATGATCGAAGGCTTCATGGCCGCCATGATGGAGCAGGCTCCGGAGATTCCCCGGAGTGGACATGGAGGATCATCTGGTTCCCGGCCCTCCAGGTGACCCGGAGGTGATGGTACGGGTGTACACCCCGGAGGGCCTCGACTCGGCGGCGCCCGGCCTGTACTGGATCCACGGTGGGGGAATGGTCCTGGGCAACGTTGCCATGGACGACCTCAAGTGCAAGGGAGTGGCGGCGGACATGGGTTGCGTGGTGGCATCGGTGGAATACCGCCTAGCTCCTGAACATCCCCACCCGGCTCCGATCGAGGACTGCTTCGCCGGACTGGCCTGGTTCGCATCCAATGCGGCGGACCTGGGAGTGGACCCGGATCGCATCGCTATCGGTGGCGCCTCAGCGGGGGGCGGTCTTGCTGCTGCTCTGGCTATCGTGGCCAGAGATCGAGGAGTGGACCTCATCTACCAGCAGCTGATCTTTCCGATGCTCGACGATCGGAATATCACGCGATCCAGCCACTACGTGCATCATCCCAAGACATGGAACCGCACGGCGAACCTGGCCGGGTGGAGAGCTCTGCTCGGGGACGCGCTTGGTACAGACGGAGTGTCCCCCTATGCCGCCCCGGCCAGAGCGGAGGACTTGGCCGGGCTGGCGCCCGCCTTCATCATCGTGGGTGAGCTGGACCTGTTCGTGGATGAGTGCATCGACTATGCCCAGCGGCTGACAACGGCGGGAGTGCCGACCGAGCTGCATGTCTTCCCCGGCGCCATACAGGCACCCACATGCTGGTACCGACCGCCTCGGTGAGTCAGCGGTGGGTAGCTGTAGAGAACGAAGCGTTACGGGAAGCGCTCCACGGGTCCGGCTGAAGGGACGTCGGCTCGCCACAAGGAGGGTCGGCACTCGAGGGAACAGCTGACCCACCCTTCACTGGACAGCAGCCCGGCTTTGAGGAGAGGAGCGTCATGGGCTTCGACGATCGTCTTGACGACGCACACAAGGCCTATCTGGAAACGGTACCGGAGGCGCTACTAGATCTCTCCGACATCGTGGCCGCCCGGGCGGTTACGGACCGCCTCCAGGCCGCAGCAGCAGCCCGAGCGCCGGAAGTTCCGGGAGTGGAGGTGGAGGATCATCTGGTCGCCGGACCGCAGGGAGCACCGGAGGTGATGGTGAGGGTTTACACCCCATCGGGACTGGACTCGCCAGTGCCGGCCCTGTACTGGATGCATGGTGGGGGGATGGTGATGGGGCGAGCTGCCAAGGACGATCCCAAGTGCAAACAGGTGGCTTCGGACCTAGGTTGCACAGTGGCTTCGGTCGAGTATCGCCTAGCGCCCGAGCATCCCTATCCCGCTGCTATCGGAGACTGCTTCGCCGGACTGGCCTGGTTTTCCTCCCACGCCGATCAGCTCGGGATCGATCCGGATCGGATCGCGGTGGGAGGTGCTTCGGCTGGAGGAGGTCTCGCCGCTGCTCTGGCCATCATGGCAAGAGATCGGGGAGTGAAGATCATCTATCAGCAGCTCATCTGCCCGATGCTGGACGATCGGAACACCACCCGGTCGAGCCACTATGTACACCATCCGAAGCTTTGGAATCGGAAGGCGAACCTGGCCGGGTGGGGAGCTCTGTTAGGGGAGGCGAGGGGCACCGACCGTGTTTCTCCCTATGCCTCCCCCGCCCGGATCGAGGTAATGGCTGGGCTGCCACCGGCTTTCATAATCGTGGGCGAGCTGGACCTCTTCGTGGACGAGTGCATCGACTACGCCCAGCGGCTGACCACTGCGGGAATCCCGACCGAGCTACATGTCCTTCCCGGCGCTGTACACGGTACCCAGCTGTATCTTCCGGAGGCCGGAGCTAGTAAGCGCTGGATGATGATGGAGACCGAGGCTTTGCGCGAGGCGCTCCATAGAACATCGTGAACCTCGTAGCGGAGCCGATACCCGACCACCCACGGAGGACCTCATTGCAGCCATGCGCTTCCGACCCGATCTCTTGCGCCGAGCTCGGGTACTGGCGACCCGTCTGAAGGTAAGGGAGGCTCCTCCATCTCCTAGTGGGGATCCGCCGACGGCCGAGCCTGGGAAGGGTTCCTTGGCCGAGCCTGCGCCGGCCCGACCAAGGGGTGGCCGGGTGAGGGAGCATGGCTTGCCGCCTTCGGCGAACGGTGCCTCCTCCTTCCACATCTGGTGGGACGTTCCGGAGGTCACACTAGCTCAGGTGTCGGTGATCCTCGAAGTGCTCACCCCACCGGCCACCGCAAGTCTGGCCTTCTTCGCCATCCAGGCATCGTTCTGGTCCTCAGAACACCACGAAGGTGGTGCTCACACCGGGATCCAGTGGAATCCTCGCCATCCACGAAACCTAGCCATCAACTGGGGCGGGTACGGCCACGCCGGAGAGGTCTTGCCCGGCACCGTCTCGCCCCTAGCTTCTACTCCCGATGACCCCAACACCAGGGATTTCGAGTGGGTTACCGGCGCCCGTTACCGGTTCACCATCGGGGTGCCCATCACGAGTATCGGGCGCCCGAGTGGCTGGCCGGCCCGGGTCGAAGGACTCGACACCGGCGAGGATCTAGTGATCAGAGAGCTACTTTGCGGGGGCCACCACCTTCGAGCACCGGTGGTGTGGTCCGAGCTGTTCGGCAGGTGCGATGACCCTTCGATCGAAGTGCGTTGGAGTGAGCCACGAGCGGTGAGCCTGGATGGTTCGGACGTGCCAGTGGATAGAGGTAGGGTCACGTACCAGGCCTACGAGTCCGGCGGATGCACCAACACCACGGTGGTTACCGATCGGATCGGCCTCGTACAACGATCCTCCTCCACGCGGACCATCTCCCAGGACGAAGTGATCGCGTGGAGGACATGACCGCCACACCGCGGGTAGTAATGACGATCGGCGGCAGCGACTCGGGGGCCGGGGCCGGCATCCAGGCCGATCTCAAGACCCTCTCGGCTCATGGGGTCTTCGCAACCACAGTGATTACCACGGTTACCGCCCAGAACACCCTGGGCGTTGAGCAAGCGCAACCGGTCGGAATCGAGCTGGTCGAGGCCCAGATCGAGACATTGACAGCGGACCTTCCGCCTCATGCTGCCAAGACCGGGCTGCTCGGGCGGGCGGAGGTCGTCAGGCTGGTGGCCAGCCAAGCGCGCCTGCTGCCCAACCTGGTAGTGGACCCGGTGCTGGTCAACCGCCATGGCGAGGTGCTGGTTGATCGAGCAACGGTCGAGTCCTACCGGGAGGTCCTGCTTCCGATGGCCGCCCTGGCCACCCCCAACCAGCGCGAAGCGGCTCTGCTGGCCGGCCGCCCTCCAATCCGCACCCAGCGGGAGCAAGAGGAGGTAGCCCGTGACCTGGCGGTTGCTGCTGGCACCTCGATTCTGGTTACCGGCGGTCGCGCTCCCAGCCGCCAGCCGGTCGACGTGCTCTCGGACGGACTGGAGACCCACGTCCTTCCCGGTCGCTGGGTACGGTCGCCAAACGTGCATGGCACCGGAGACGCCTTGTCAGCTTCCATCGCCGCCCGGCTGGCAACCGGGGCTGAGCTATTGAAGGCAGTCACCGAAGCCAAGGACTGGACGGCACGAGCCATATCAGGCGCTGCTGAGTGGCGCCTGGGGAGAGGCGAAGGCCCCATCAACCACTTCGGCTGGGCCCGGCAAACTGTAGAAGCCCAAGACTAGGCCTTCACATCTAACCAGCCATGATCACGGATCGGGCAGCCACCCTAGTGGGGCAGTGAGGGATACCCCATCGCGGGTCAAGACATGTCGGGGGAGACCGCTGCCGCGGATTTTGCTATCGGGGATCCGGAAGGCAGCAGTAGCGACTTGACGGAGCTCGTAAGCATGGCGCCGCGGGGGAAACGCCACCCGCACAGTCTTCCAGGGGTGTCGTCGCCGGACCGACTGGATCGCCGGAGCGATGTCGCTGTCACCGGAGACGACAATGGCTGAGTCGAAGGCTCCGTCATTGGCGTCTTCAAGTAGCCGGATCGCTATATTCACATCGGTCTTCTTTTCCTCAGACATCCGCCAAACGTTCTGACGGTCGTAACATTGGACCGGTTTCGATAGGAAGTGACCGGAGTCGACTTCCACTTCTCCAAGGGACACGAGAGCGTCGATGTATCTGGATTGCCGGTCGGCCATAGCAGGATTCCCCTTCACCCGAGTTGTGAAATACCGGGTAAGCACGAGGTCTTGACCTGGCTGAGAACGCCCAAGCTTTCGTATGTCCAACCAACGGGATGAGCGCAGTCCTGCAGCTAACAGCCCGTAGTAAAGGTTGTAGCCGTCGATGTAGGTGATGACCTTCTGGTGATCCATCAGTCAAGGCCGCGACGATCAGGTCGTGCACGCTCAACACGGATGGGAGTGACCGGCGAATGGCACATGGCGAGCCGGACTACTTGACAGACCTAAGGCAAAAGGAATTATCAGGGGTGCCCCGCCGGGGTGAGTAGCCCCGGCCCGACGGCCCCAACCCGCCACGGGTTGGGGCTGTTTATGTTCCCTCCTCGATTCTCCCGCACCTGCCCATGGCGGAGGAGAGGCTACTTGACAGGCCCAGAACCGGCAGGAATAATTCAAGGAGGTACCCCGCCGGGGTGAGTAGCCCCGGCTCAACGGCCCCAACCTCCGGGTTGGGGCTGTTTCCTGTGCCCAGCTCGGCTGTTCGATCCCCCCGGCATCCTCTAGTCCGTTGTGTCCCCCTGGCGGGTTACGCTAGACCCATGCGCGCATGGATTCTCAACAGCACCAAGGGACCCTCCTCCTACACTCTCTCCGAAGTCGACACGCCCGAGCCTGGTCCGGGTGAAGTCCGGGTTAGGTTACTCGCATCGGCGCTCAACCGGCTCGACCTGTGGATGTCGATGGGCCTGCCAGCACCCAAGCACTTCCCCCACGTCGCCGGAGGCGACGGCGCGGGACTCATCGACACACTCGGCGAAGGAGTCGAAGGATGGGCAGCCGGGGATGCGGTGATCATCAACCCGGGCCTCGGATACGGGCCAACCACCGGCCACATTCCATTCGCTGGGAAACTCGGTGTACTGGGCGAGCACTCGTGGGGCACGATGGGCGAATACGTGGTGGTACCGGTGTCCAATGTCGTGCCCAAGCCACCCAAGCTCAGCTGGGACGAGGCAGCCGCCTACGGATTGGCCTACGGGACCGCCTACCGGATGCTGAAGCGGGCCCGACTCAACCCGGGAGATCTCATGCTGGTGGTGGGAGTGGGGGGTGGCGTCAGTTCCGCCGGGTTGTTCATCGGCCTGGCGATGGGCGCCCAGGTCTATGTGACCTCCCGCAGTCAGGCAAAGATCGCCCGAGCCGTCGAGCTGGGAGCGGCAGCCGGGTTCGCATCCGATTCCCGGTTCTCCAAAGAACTGCTGGCGGCCGCTGGCCAGGGAGCGGATGTGGTGTTCGAGAACGTGGGACCCGTCACCTGGGATCAGTCGATGCGCTCGCTGACACCGGGGGGGCGGGTGGTTACCTGCGGCTCTACCAGCGGGGCGAAGGTGGAGATCGTGATGCCCCGCTTGTTCTTCCGCCACCTCGAGATCATCGGTTCGACCATGTTCGACCATGAGGACTTTGCGCAGGTCAGCGCCTGGGTGGCCAGCGGTGAGGTTCCGGTGCTGGTCGACAGTGCCTACCAGTTCGAGGAGCTTCCTGAGGCCCTCGCCCGGATGAAGGTAGGTGGCCAGCTCGGGAAGTTGGTGATCAGAAGGGGGACGTCATGACATCCAAACCCCGGATCGGATGGGTCGGTACCGGGGTCATGGGAGCCTCCATGTGCGGCCATGTCCTGGAAGCGGGGTTTCCGGTGACTGTCACCACCCGCACGAGGTCGAAGGCTCAGCAGCTGATCGACCGGGGGGCTACCTGGGCGGACACACCCGCTGCCGTGGCGGCCGCCTCCGACATCTCCTGCGCGATCGTCGGGTTCCCTGAGGACGTACGCCAGGTGTTCCTGGGTCCCGAGGGGCTACTAGCCGGGGCCACCGCCGGTGATGTAGTGGTCGACATGACCACCTCCGAGCCGGCTCTGGCCATAGAGATCGCCGAGCGGGCGTCTGGCGGCGGCGT
This sequence comes from Acidimicrobiia bacterium, assembly GCA_965200835.1. Classification (GTDB taxonomy): domain Bacteria; phylum Actinomycetota; class Acidimicrobiia; order Spongiisociales; family Spongiisociaceae; genus JAPPFW01. The sequence goes on along the minus strand of OZ241390.1, from coordinate 1,397,656 downwards.
GGCTGCTATCGATGCGCCGGTAAGTGGGGGGGACATCGGTGCTCGCAACGGCACCCTGTCGATCATGATCGGAGGCGCGGTCGAGGCGGTCGAGCGGGCCCGGCCAGTCTTCGAGACGATGGGCAAGACGATCGTCCGCCAGGGCGGGCCGGGGGCCGGACAGCACACCAAGGCAGTCAACCAGATTCTGATCGCCACCGGGATGATCGGTGTGTCCGAGGCTTTGCTGTACGGTCGCCAGGCCGGTCTCGACCTCGACACGGTGATGGAGTCGGTTAGCGGTGGCGCCGCCGGATCATGGTCCCTGTCGAACTACGGCCCCAGGATCCTGGGCGGTGACTTCGAGCCCGGCTTCTTCGTGGATCACTTCGTGAAGGACATGGGAATAGCCCAGCGGGAAGCGGCAGCCATGCAGCTGCCGGTGCCCGGCCTGGCCCTCGCCCACGAGCTATATGTGTCACTCCAGGCCCAGGGCCTGGGCAGGAAAGGCACCCAATCCCTGATCCTGGCCCTGGCTCGCCTGGCCGGACTGGACTGGAACCCGCCCAGCTCCGCGGACTGAGGTATCGCCACCGAGGTTCGTAACGGGCTTTGGCAGAGCACCGGTACCATCACTTCAGATGGCGAGAACCTCCCCAGCAGGCTCCGACCGGCCCGAGATACCCAACATACTGGCCTCTCGTTACGCCGGGCGACCCTTGCTGGAGCTGTGGTCACCCGAGGGGAGGATCGTCGTGGAGCGTTGGCTCTGGCTGGCGGTCCTGCAAGCTCAGGTCGAACTGGGAATCCCGGTGCCGGACGAGGCGGTGAAGGCCTACCGGGCCGTAATTCACCACGTCGATCTCCGATCGATCCGTGCCCGCGAAGAGGTGACTCGCCACGACGTAGCGGCCCGCATCCAGGAGTTCTGTGCTCTGGCAGGCCACGAACACATCCACAAAGGTCTAACTTCCCGCGACCTGACGGAGAACGTCGAGCAGCTGATCATCCGCCGATCCCTCCAGATCCTGCGGGACAAGACCGTGGCGGTACTGGCCCGCCTAGCCGGCCGGGCGGTCGAGCATCGGGATACCGTGATCGTCGGGCGCACCCACAACGTTGCGGCTCAGCCGACCACTCTGGGGAAACGTTTCGCCAACGTCGCCGAGGAGACACTCACCGCCTACCGGCGGATCGAAGGTCTGCTCGCCGACTATCCCCTACGGGGCCTCAAAGGTCCGGTGGGAACGCAGCAGGATCTGGTAGACCTCTTCGACGGGGATGCGGACAAAGTGCTCCGGTTGGAGCAACGAGTAGCCGAGCATCTCGGGTTCGGACGGGTGATGACCTCGGTGGGCCAGGTCTACCCCCGATCTCTCGACCTGGAAGTAGTGGGTGCCCTGGTCCACCTGTCGGCCGGGCCCTCCAGCCTGGCCACCACCCTGCGCCTCATGGCCGGGCACGACCTGGTCACCGAAGGTTTCCAGGCCGGCCAGATCGGTTCGTCGGCCATGCCGCACAAGATGAACATGCGAACCTGCGAGCGGATCAACGGGGTGGCGGTGATCCTGAGCGGCTACCTCACCATGGCGACCGGCCTGGCCGGCCACCAGTGGAGCGAGGGGGATGTGAGCGACTCGGTGGTGCGGCGGGTGATGATCCCCGACGCCTTCTTCGCCTGTGACGGCCTGCTGGAAGCAACCCTCGATGTTCTCGACGACTTCGGTGCTTTCCCGGGGAGGATCGAGGCGGAGTTAGAGGCTGAGCTTCCTTTCCTCACCACCACCCGGATCCTGACTGCCGCCGTCGGGGCAGGTCTCGGTCGTGAGCAGGCCCATCGGATCATCCGAACCCACACGCTGAAGGCCGCCGCCGCCCGTCGCTCAGGCGACCGTTACGACCTGTGGCAGATCCTCGGATCCGATCCGTCGTTCCCGCTGTCGGTGGAGGAAATCCGAGCGGTGGCAGAGACTCGGTTGGTAGCGGGGCGGGCAGGGACCCAAGTGGACGCCATGGCCAGCGAGGTAGCCACCGTGGTCAGCCAGCACCCGAAGGCAGCCGGTTACCAGCCCGAGCCCGTCCTCTGACAACCCCGCTTCATCCGAGGGGACCACTCAACCGGAACGCATGGCTTGATGGCGATCACTCGCCTTCCGACTCGTCCTCGTCCTGAGCGGCGAAGATCGACTCGTATCCGCCAGACCAGTCGGGTGGGATCAGACACGGCCGGGGATCGTGGTGTGCCCACCGGGCCGCTTGTCCTCGGATGACCTTTCCGGTGTTGTGGGTGGGTTGGGGGTGAGGGGTGTAGGGGAAGGCATCGGCTGAGGCGTAGGCGTTGAGCAGCAAAGGACGCCCGCTGGCCTTGGCGGTAGGTGGGGAACCATGGACGGTGCGACAGTTGTGGACCGTGATGGATCCCGCCGGCCCCGTCAGATACTCGACACGATCCAGGTCGACCCGGTCCCCATCCTCTGGGGAGAGGCAGCCCGCCCAGTTGCCCCCTTGGTCATACTGATCGTACAGCGGGCCGTTGTTGCTGCCGGCCACCACCATGAGCGGCCCGGCGTCGATGTCCGTATCTTCTAGATAGGTACCGATAGTCAAAGGGCTGTAGTTGGTGTGCGGATAGAACTGGATGTCCTGGTGCCACTTGACCTCGTCGGTGCCGGCGTCCCATTTGAAGTTGAGCTTGGAATGATGGAAAACCACGTCGGGACCGACCAGGTCGGCGGCCACATCGGCGATGATGCCGGTGGCGAACTTCCAATAACCGGGGTGCTGGCGGTCGGGCATCTTGATGCGCCGTATCTTTGGTTCATCGGGGCCGTGACCCTCCGCAACATCGAAGTCGTCGTCGGAGCGTGTGACTGTCCGGCTCCGCTCCACGAACCCGGCCGTGATCTCCTTTAGCCGCTCGATACCGTCGCTGGGAATGAGTGACTCGACGGTTACGTAGCCTCTCTCGAAGTAGGACTCCCGTTGCTCCTGAGTCAGCACCCGGGGAGGTTCGGCAAGTATCTGTTCAGGTGTCATGTGGGCTTCCTCGGTTGGAGTTGGCCAACGTTACCCACCCAACGTAGCCGTGTGCCGGCGAAGGGATCGTCCGAGCACGAACCGCGCGAAGCCCGCAGGTTGCTCGACTACAAGCTGTCGTGCGGAGGTCACAGACAGTGCCCTGGTGGGACTGGAAGGCAGACCGGTGCCTGCCCAGGACTTTGCTAATGAACCGAAAGTGTCTCAGGGGGGTCTCGACACAGCACTTGGCAGGTTATAGTCAGGCTGACTAGATTAGTGGCACAGTGACACTATGTCTTGGAGGTCTCGTGAGTCCGCGTAATGTCGTTCATCCCTAATTCGCTGGAGAAGCTGGACCCCGCAAGCAGCCGGAGAAAGGGGCTGGCATCGAGATGGTGCTGGAAGGCATCGACAGCGGTCTTGGTCCTTGTTGCCCTGTCGTCCGTGCTGCCCGTGGCTCCTGCCGACGCCGTTGTCGGCCAGGCAGATGGTGCTTTCCAAGGCACAGGCAACCCCGCGTGTCCCGATCCGGAGGCGGTGTCCAAGGAAACTGCTAACCGGTTTCGGGACATCGACGCTGACCATGCTCATGCGGCCACCATCGGTTGCATCGTGTACTACGGAATCACCAGCGGCACCGGGGATGGGAGCCGGTTCTCCCCTACCCGGAGCGTTACCCGCTGGCAGATGGCTCTGTTCATGGCCAGAGCTGTCGAGGCCGCGGGAGTGGACCTTCCGACCGCGCAGCCGAGCTTCGAAGACCTCGATGAGCTCGGCGACTCGACGGTGGAAGCGATCGGGACGGTGTCCACGCTCGGAATCATGGAGGGACGTAACCGCCAGAAGTTCTCGCTCAATGCCGCCGTAAGGCGGGACGAGATGGCGGTCCATCTCGTAAGGATGCTCGATCTCCTGACCGGATCCGGTTCTGACATCGATGTGACAGTCGATCGCCAGACCGGCGAGGTGACCTTGAGCCGTCCCGATGGATCAGTGGTACCCCAGAACGACTCGTTCCCTGATCTGAGCGACGTGTCAGCGGAGGAAGGCCATGCCATCGGCGCTGTATTCGAGCTCGGGGTCACCGCCGGGAGGAGCGACGGTAGCTACGACCCAGAAGGCAAAGTCCAGCGCCAGCACATGGCCACCTTCATCATCCGTGCCTTGGACCACTCCGACCTCCGCCCCAGAGGAGCCATCGAGCTGGAGCCCTGGACCGAGACCGACGACGAGATCACCCACGAAGACCCGCTCGGGCTGATCGCCCACGCCTCCTTCGCACGCGACTACACGCTGCCCGGGCCGGACGGCGACGTGTTCGAGGTGTGGCTCTGCAACACACCTCTGAGTGGCAACCGGTACTCGGACCACCCCGACAACAAGCACAACCCATCTAACTATGCCACCAAGTTCGCCAGCCAGGTGGTGGAGTATTTCGACTGGCTGTCCGATGGAAACTACCGGCCGGTGTTCCGTCCAGGGGGAGCCGTCACGGTTGGCTCTTCAAAGGACTATTACCGCACGTGTAAAGATAAGGTGTTGGCGAAGGACTTGAAAAGGTGGAGCAAAATTGACGGGGTGGTGATCGTGGTAGGTGTTCCAGTGCCGTCGGAGGGCATTATAAGACGGGCAACCTGTGGCCTCTACTCTCAACGCAGTTTTCCCGACAATCGGCGCTACGTAATGGTGAACGGCGATGCCTATGTCAACCCGACCTTGCTTGCTCACGAGATGGGTCATGCCTTGTGCTGGCCCCACTCGTATAGCGGAGAGACGATCGTTGATGGTGAGGTCTATGAGTACGACAACCCGATGGACGTGATGGGATCACCATCGAGTAGCGAGTCCGCTCCTGTTCCATACGTCGGTACCCTTGCCATAAACAGGTATGCCGCTGGCTGGATACCGACATCACAGGTTGAGATACACCAGCTAGGTACGACCAAACGTTATCGACTCGAACCAATCTCAGGGGATGGCGTACAACTAGTGATTATTCCTAACAAAGTTGGTGATTGAACCTATTACCGGGCATTGGGTGCGAGAGTAAGAGGTACTGGTGAGTACTGGTGGTCCGACAGGAATATATTGTTCGAGGGTGTGGAGATATACACCATCAGCCAGCGCCCGTCTGCCTGTGATTTGCCCGACCGTGGCTACTGCCACGGACTTGACCGCAGCACTCGACCTATGTACGACAGCGACGGTGGGTATGATCGATGGGAAGCAGCACATGTTATGTATGAAGTAGACGATGGGTGGCGTTTTGGTCCTAGCGATAGGCGCACACGAGTAACGACTAATCGGTCGTGAAGGGGATTCATTCATAGTAGAAGTAGGTCCCCACACTCAGCCCAAGATGGACTTCGGAAACTGGAATCACTATAGTGCAAGAAACGAGTGGGATGATACACTGGTCACAGGCTACTTGTTGCGGTCAGATGTGACAGATTCTGACGACCTCATAGCGTGGGTCTATTTTCGTTGCTATGGCGACGAGTTTTCCTCATACATCATATTTCAAAATGGCTACATCTCCAGTGACTATCGAGGTAATGTGTGGGTGAACTATCGGGCTGGCACTGCCGACCTCATTGCTGAGTACTGGCAGGACTGGGATGATGACAAACTCTATCCTGTCACACAATCCGAGAGACGCACTCTCGCCAAGACTATCGCTGACAATCCGGGCCTCTTGCTTTTCAGATGGAGAAACTCGGGCTCAAGTGACTGGATCTCACTGCGCTTCACCGATACGACCGGTCTGAAGAAAGCCTTAGGCACCCTGCCCTGCTACTGATGTTGCTCAGTAGCGTCATGCCAACTGCCCACCCGGCCAAGCGCTTGGCGTCCGCCGGGTCCTCGTCCCAGTAGGCTGGAGCACCGTGGGGAAGGTAGTAGTGATCAAGCATTCCCGTGAGCCGTTGAGCAGGCTGGCTGAGCGGATGGAGCATCACCAGATTGAGTGGGAGGAGATCAACCCGACCGAGGGTGATCTCCTCCCCCCGGTGGATGAGGTCGATGTCCTAGTCATCATGGGCGGGAGGATGGGCGCTTACGACACGGAGGAGTACCCGTGCCTGATCGACGAGATGGCTCTCGCACGCCGACTCGTCGAGCGGGACGTTCCGGTGCTCGGAATCTGCCTCGGGTCCCAGATGCTGGCGGCGGCTCTCGGCGGTCGCGCCTACCAGGCCGACCGACCGGAGGTGGGGGCGGTCCCCGTGGAGCTCACCGATACCGGGAAGCGCCATCCCGTGATCTCGCAGGTGGCCAGCGGGCAGGTGTTCGAGATGCACCAGGACACCTTCGACCTCCCTCCTGGAAGCGTGTTGCTGGCTCGCTCGGAACGATTCCCTCAAGCATTCTCGCTGGGCACAGCCTTGGCAGTCCAGTTCCACCCGGAGGCCCGGCACTCCCAGGCAATGCGGTGGGGCCGCCACGGCGCTCGAGAGATGGTGGGAAGGGCAGGCGTCAGCCCCGAGGCGTATGTCACCGGGATGGAAAGAGGCTCGTCAGGGTCTGGCATCCGACTCCAACCGCCTGTTCGATGCGTGGATCGAAGGTCTGGCTCGGTTACCCTGAGCCTCCTTGTGTCACGCTCCAAAGAACCTCTCGTCCCGCCAGAAGGCGGGTAGCTTTACTCTGGTGCCCGAAACGGAACGAGTCTTGGAAGTGTTTCAGGTGTGTACGAATCACCCGGTTCCTTCGGCACCCGGCCGCTGCCCCGCCGAGGGGAGCGGTTTTCTCGGGAACCGGTCGAGTGGCATTCTGGTCGATGCTCCCTGATCCATCTTGATAAAGAACCACTACGGCCTCTTCAGTGAGGAGGAGGACCGCCGGAGGAGAGCCCGCCTCATCCGGCGCCTCCTCTGGATCGGAGGTTTCGTGGTTCTGATCGTTCTAGTCGGAGGGGTAGGGCTGTTCCGGTTCTTTGCCAACGAGTCTCCTCACGACCCGGCTCAGGCTAGAGCGGAACTGGAGGAGCGGACCCCCGCCGAGATCGACGACAGCCGTCGGGTGCTCGAGGGACTGGAGCGTTCGGAAACGCCCGACTCCAATCAAGAAACCGCCACCCCCGATTCGCTTGTCGAGAGCGGTGGGACGGAGGTTCCGGAGGAGGAAACCCAACTCGGATCGGAGGAGCCTTCGCTCGCCAATCCCCCTCCCGACCCGGGGCTGGTTCCTGGCGCCAGCAGCCCCCTGCTGCCGGACGACATGTTCGACGCCGTGATGCTGGTGGGTGCTGATGCAAGCGGGAACCTGGCTGACACCATCATCCTGGCACTATTCCCCGAGGGTGGATCAGCACCTGCCCTGGTGTCGATCCCTCGTGACCTCTATCTGTACAACTTCTGCTCGGATGACTATCGCCGGGTCAACGCGAACTTGGGCGGATGCCCGGGCTATGCGACCGGGTCCGAGCTTCTGGCTCTCGCCATCGAGGAATACACGGGCATCTCGGTGGATCACTACGTGAGGGTCAACTTCGATGGTTTCGTGGACCTTGTCGACGGTCTGGGCGGGGTGGAAGTCTGCTTCGAATACCCGACCCGCGACCGCAACGCCGGTTTGAATATCCCCGAACCTGCCTGCTACACGGATGGCGCTACCGCCCTGGCGTATGCCCGCTCCCGTAATGCTCAGCAGCTGGTGGATGGAGAGTGGACGTGGGCCTGGTCATCGGACTTCAGCCGCCAGCGACATCAACGTGAGATACTGCTCAAACTCGCCGGACGGCTGCAACAGCTGTCTCTCCCCGAGCTGCTCTCTTCCTTCCAGAGGCTCGCCCACACGTTCCGGGTCGACGGAGGGTGGTCCATCGCCGAAGCAGTCGAGTGGGCATGGCGTTACCGCACTCTGGATCCGTCGCAGATTGCCCAGTTGAGCATCCCGGTTAGGGAACACCGGACCTCGGGGGGAGCCGAAGTACTACTACCTACGGGAACCTTCAACGACCTGCTGTCCCGCTGGTGGGCTCCTGCGGAACGCTGAACACCTCGACCGATCCCAGCAGGCAAAAGCCGTTTATGGTGATATCCGCTCGGCCGGATCCCTTGTGGACTCGCTTATCGTCCACACTCCCAAGCAAACTCGTGAGCTGTATCTCCACTGACCAGCTCTCCGGCACCCAGATCTGAGAGCTGCCGAGCACAACGGACACATCCATGCTGGCACCATCCTCAGCCAAGGTGGCTTGACGCAGATCGATGTTGCCGGACCCGAATAGAACAGTCGCGTTGCCACCGCTGAAGTTCCGGCTAGTGACCCGCTGCTCCGCTTGCCCGAAGCAGGTAGTCATATCCAGCTCGCCAGAACGAAGATCAGTGAGCTGTTCGTCACTGCGGGACTTGCGCGAGGAGCGCCTCCTCCTTCTATTGCGTCCGAATATCAGCCGTGCTCCCACCAGAACCAGGATGACCGGCCAGAATCTCCAGATATCCCCTATCCCGAAGTCGATGACCTCCAAGGCGTCGAGCAGGAACATCACACCCAACAGACCCAAGAGCCCGCCCAGCCAGCGGCCTGAGCGTCGCTGTATCACCATGGCGGCTCCGACCCCGATGAGGAAGACCGGCCACACCAGCTCACCGGCGAATTCCCACACCCCGAACTCATCCAGCAAGAACATTGCACCAAGGGCTGCAATCATCAGCCTTATCCACACGCGCACACCGCGACCCGATTTCATACCCCGCACCTTTCCTGACAGACCCGCCGGGATGGTAGCGCTCTGTAGGTGTTAACTGTTGCCCTACGTCAGGTTCGCTCAGGCCGTCGAGGGACGGATCTAGGCAGATCCGGGAGCCCCGAGGTGAAAGCCGGCGGGCAAAGGCCGGAACGAAGCAAGATCGGAGAGACGGCCGCGAGGTCACATGAAACCCCGGTGACGTACCGTACTGATCGTCGAGCCTAATGGAGGACTTCGTTTACCAATACCAGACCATCTTCCAGCCGTTCACTCCAGCCAGGCCGGGGCCGGCGGATCGGATTGGTGCAAATCCTGAACAGGCACACAGCTCCGCGGAGATCGAGTTCCGTTTGGTTCCAGCCAAATCGTTCCAGGGCCGCTGCGCGGAAGGCTTCACGATACCGCTCACTTCCATGGTCCCGGCTCTTGCCCCCGAAGGACGAACGCCAGTTCAGATGTGCCAGGAAGTTACCGACATCCAGCATCGGGTCACCGGCCCCTGCTTCTTCGAAGTCGACTAGCGCAATCCTCCCATCCTCGAGCACGATCATCTGGTCGTCGTAGAAATCATTGTGGGCGACACCGGTCGGTCGCCAACGACTGACAAACGGATCTAGCAGCCTGGTGGCGCGCTCCAAGGCTCGTCTCGACATCTCCTCCTCCGACAATACGAACTCGACGAGTCGTTTAGCCCGTAAGTAGCGCCCCCGGAGATTGAACAAACGGGTTCCAACCGGCGGGCCGGGTAACTGCCAGAGGCTCTCCAGGCCGGACAGAACCGTTTCGGGATCCGGGGGTTGGCGACCCCGTCGTAGCAAACGGCGCAGGTTCCTGCCCGGAATGGCTGACAGCCATACGGTGGCTCCCTCGTCCCATCGCCCTGCGATTCGGGGCGTGACAAAGCCCGAGCGTTGAAGGAGCCCGGCGGCACCGAACAAGGGGGGTAGCGCCACTGGTCGCATCACGCGCACATAGAACGTCACACGGCCTACTCGATGGCGAAGCACGGCGCGATCGGCGGGGCGGTAACGGATCATCTCCACAACTGTCCGGCGGGCTGGGAAGGTGAGTACGTGCCTACCTATCAGACGATGAGCCGTCTCGGGGTCTGCGGCATGGGGAAGCCCGGGTAGGTAAGGATCGTGAGGATATCTGAAGAGTTCGACCGGTCGACCGGGTTGGGACGACAAGGTTACCCGCTCTAAGGGCTGATGGGCATCGGTCAGCCACTCGACATCATAGGTAACCAAGGCACGCCGACCCAAGCTGTGGTTTACCTGGCGGAGAGTTATGTGAGCGAAGGGGTCACGAACTCCGAACCGGCGTCTATACGCCTGCCAGACCCACTCCTGATCGAGCAGATCAGGCAAAGCCTTTAGTGTGGGATCCTTAGGATAGGCGACCTTCTGACCTGATGGCATGGCAGGGCGGCAGACCTTTAGTCGCTGTTATCGTCACTGCTGTCCGAGTCATCGCTGCTATCGAGCGGAGTAGTCACAACCCCATCCGAATCCGTACCATCATTAGAAGTCAACGGAGTAGTCACAACCCCATCCGAATCCGTACCATCATTAGAAGTCAACGGAGTAGTCACAACCCCATCCGAATCCGTACCATCATTAGAAGTCAACGGAGTAGTGACGATGCCATCGTTGTCGGTGTCGTCACTGTCCTCATCCTCGCCATCATTGTCATGGCTCTCGTCTTCAATGGTTCGCCGGGTGATCGCGACCCTGTCGGTGCCATCGGTCCCTTCGACTCCAGACCTGACCGGAGGTAATGGAGGAAGTCCCCGGCCCGCCATGTTGTGCCACAAACCGATCATGTATACGGATGCCTGAGCTCTACTGACCCTTCCATCGACTGCTACCTCGGCCTGCCGTGGGATCACCCGCATACTGGACAGGCACTGCACGCCATTGTCCGGTTCATCTAGGGTGGTTCCGCAGATACTTCCACCTGCAGAGTAGAGATCGCTTAACGACTGGAAAAGCTGCGACGCAGTTATCCTCTGGTGCGGTCGATCGGCCGCGCCGTAGCTCCTGATTCCGAGTCCGGTCAAGCACTCCATGGCGGCGGACGTCCCATCGCCCAAGGAGTCATCGGCACAGGAGTTGCCCAACGCATCCTGCCACAAACGCGCCAAGAAGATAGCCGCATGCCTCTCGGCGAAGGCGCATGTCACATCCTCCGGAACGCTGACAACTTCATTGTAGGCCCAGAGAATTCCTTGTGTGGTTGTGGGTTGTGATGGGGAGTACCGGCTTCGGCAGGTCGATCAGACCGATGCTTCCCCTGCTCGAGGCCGGTCGGCGAACCAAGACCTGACCAGCAGGATCAGGAAGGCGATCATGGCCGCAATCTGGAGCCAGTCGCCCCATCTGACATACAGGGTTTGACCCGCCGACCGGACCCTCAACGTTCCGTCTACGGTGGTGGTCTCGAACAGGTCGGTCAGGCCTTCTATCCGGCCATCGGCATGGACGAAGGCCGAGCGGCCGGTCACCGCGGCGTGCACGATGTCCACTCCGAGCTCGGCAGCACGCATGCGGCTGATAGCGATGAACTGATCGCTGGCCGGGCTCTCGCCAAACGAGGCCTCGTTGGTGGCCAGCACTATGAACGTCGCCCCCGACCGCACCGCCTGGCGTTCGTACCGGGCGTAGGCGCCCTCGTAACTGATCACTGTGCCGAAGGGCACCCCGTCGAGGTCGAACAGCGCCGGCTCGGTCCCCCTGATCATGTCACGAGGGACCCGGTCGAGGGCAGGCACCCGGGCGAATACGGGACGCAGCGGTACGTATTCACCGAACGGAACCGGATGTCGCTTCCAGTAGACCCCGACGATCTTCCCGTCCGACCCGAACACGGCGTTCACGTTCTCGAAGTGGTCAGGGCCAGCATCCAGGTCTCCCCCGACCATGATCATCGCCTCCAACCTCACTGCCTCCTCCGCGATGGCCGCCTGCACCTCGGGATTCCGCAGCGGGTCGGACTGCCGACCGGTTGAGCTCTCGGGCCACACCACCAGGTCGGGACCGGTGGGCAAGCCCCGGGTGAGGTCCAGATGGCTCTGGTAGATCATCCGTCGCTCGCCTTCACAATGGGTCCCCGGACAGGGAGAGTTCCCCTGCACGATGGCGACCGAAATCGGCTCACCGTCCGGAACCGCGGGCCAGAGGTTGGCCGCCAACCCGATCACCCCGAGCACGATCACCCCACCGCCCAGGACCTTCCAGGAGAGCCGCCTCAGCACCACGAGCACGGCCATGGCCGCCATGGCGGTGAGAATCACACCCCAGCCGGTAGCGCCGAACCACTGGGCGGACGGTCGTAGGGGGGTGGCCCCTACCGTCACCCCGATCGATCCCCACGGGAAGCCCCCCACCGGCCAACGCACCCGCAGAAACTCGGTCAGTGCCCCCACTCCGGCGGCAGCCACCACGAAGGTCCAGGCCGGAGCGTCACGGAACCGGTAGACACCCGCCGCCATCACGAGCACTGCCACAGCCTGGACCATCACCAGCGGGTAGTAAGCGATCAGCTCCACTTGGATCAGCCACGACAGGATTACCCCGAAGTAGCCCAGGCCGAACAGGTAGCCCGACCAGAGAGCCGACCGGCGGCTAGGGGCGGTAGCCACCAGCCAGACAAGACCGAAGAGGCCTAGCCAGGACAGCGTGGTCAATTCGAAAGGCGGGTATCCGAACGCGAGCAGGATGCCGCCCCCAACGGCCGACACCAGCCGCAGCAATCCTCTCACTCGATCCATCCCGGCATGTTATGACGTGGGGCCGTCCGGCGCGGGATCCGTGCACATTCCCCAGAAATGGGGGGTTCTGGTCTTAGGATGGCGGCGAACAATCCCCCCTGGGCACCGAGGAGACTTTCCCAACCAGCGGGACCGTCCGCCAAACCCAGGCCCGAATCGTCAACCCACCTGAAACGCCATGGCTTTATCGACTCGACCAATCCCAGCCCGTAGCGACCGCCAGGTGGCCATCGAGGCCGCCCACGCCGGAGCAGCGGCGATCCTCCGGGCTTTCGGCCGGCCGGTGACGCCGGAGATGAAGGGGGCGGTGAATCCGGTCACCGAGGTAGATCGAGCGGCCGAGAGGGCCATCCTCGAGGTGCTCGCCGTGCTGCGCCCTGATGACGCCATCCTCTCGGAGGAGGAGGGTGGTAAGACCGAACCGGAAGGACGACGGTGGATCATCGATCCGCTGGACGGCACGGTCAATTTCGTCCACGCCATCCCTCATGTTTCGGTGTCGGTGGGCTTGTGGGACGGTTCCGTGCCGGTAGCGGGAGCGGTGCTCGACGTGATGCGCGGCGAGGTGTTCAGCGCCGCCAAGGGGGAAGGTGCCTTTCTGGGGGAAGAACCGATCCAGGTCTCCGGCCGGACCAGCCTGGGAGAATGCATCATCGCCACAGGCTTCCCCTACGACCGCAACATTCACGCCCTTGGCTACACGGCGGCGATGGGAGAGGTCATGCTGCGGGCGAGAGATGTCCGCCGCCTCGGGTCGGCCGCCCTCGACTTCGCCTGGGTAGCCTGCGGTCGGTTCGACGGGTTCTGGGAGTACGGCCTGCTGCCCTGGGATGTGGCTGCCGGCCTGTTGCTGGTGCAGGAGGCGGGCGGTTTGTCTGCTGACCTGGTAACCCAGCCAGCCACGGTAACGTCTACCGACTTCATCCTCGCTACTCCGGGAATCGCTGAGGAGCTATTCGATCTCATCCGCTCGATTGCGCCTGTCCATGTTCGGGCCCCTGATTGAACGCGATGCGGCACTACGGGAGGCGCCGCGCATGACTACCGAGGCAATCAACTCTTTCTGGAAGGCGTGGCCCCGATTGAGGGCTCGTCTCGAGCGTGAGTTAGCAGAGAGCCGTTATGGAGCAGGGACCGAGGAACTGACCGACCTGACCCAGGCGATAGATCCGATGCTGGAGTGGCATCTAGCCCCGGGCCGATCGGCTATATTCGCCCTGTGTCTCAGCGCCGCTGCCGATCCAGGCCTTCGTTACATAACCGAGAGATGGTATAAGGCAGGTCCGGACGCCGATCGGAGATGGGAGTTCCACCCTGCTCGTATAGCGGTGGAACCTGCTCCGATCACGGTCGGAGACATCGGGATCGACCCACTCGACGTGACCGTTCATGTCGTGCCGGATCCCGCCAGCGAGGCGCTGGATGTAACCATCGGACATCCCGACTTCAGCCTGGTGGACCAGACTTTGCAGCTTCAGATAGCGTTCCGGCTGCTGGACGATCTGTTGGGGGAGGACGGTACCGAGTTCTGGATCGGTGCGGTAGACGCGGTACCGCACTCCGTGCCGTGGGGTTTCCCGTTCGCTGAACTGGCCGAGGAGGTCGAGCTGCTAGTGGCTACCGCCACGGGCAAGCATTGGGAAATGGCGCCGAGGGACGATCCCGAGCTGGGCGAGTCCCAGGTGTTCTACAACCAGGCCATGAAACGCCTTCACTTCCTCGAAATGGTGGACGTAGTCACGGTAAGTATTGAAACGTCGGGTCCCAAAGACCCACTGGTTCGCGAAGTGGAGGCAGATCTAGCTTCGCTACTTCGGAATGAGGGAGTGATCTTCGGGCATCAGATCTTCGACACATTCACTGTCATATACGCCTACGCGACCCCGAAAGTGGCGGAAACCGTGTCCGAACTGGAGAAACGATGGCGGCCGGCGGTGTACGAGGTGTTCACCGATCACGACCCCGCTTGGGATACGTACGACGATATGAGCTCGGGGTAGCGCGCCTACCTACTCGAGGTAGGTAGCCCACCCTCACCCCGCAGTTGAGTTAGGTGAGCCTCTACTGGAAAGAGACGAACACGGGCGTGGGCTTACGCCTCAAAACCTGCTCCGGCGTGGCGGTAGGGGAATCCTCGTCGTAGAAGTTCTTCCAGCCCCAGCGGAAGCCTAACTCTTCGGTGTCCTTGGTGAGGACGTTCCAAGTGGTGTACTTGGAATTGAGGCTTCCTTGCCCGTCCATCTGGATCACCACCGCCAACTCCGAGGGTGTTTCGATCAGATCCCGGTTTGTGATCATGTCATGGCGGAATTGGTGGACTATCAGCAGCTTCTGGGGAAGGGCCTCCTCCCGTACCAGGGCGGCCAGCCAGTCGACCACCAGGTTGACCTCGGCCGCGTCGACCGATCCGATCTGCACCAGATGGACCTCGTCGGGTTTGAGCCGCCATTCCGGATCCAAGGCCAACCCGACGTGGGGCAACCTGAGGAACTCCTCGTAGAGCTTGGCCTGGGTCAAGAAGTCGGTACGGCCCGGCTGGAGGTCCAGGACCACATACACCCCATGCTCGGCCGCTGTCTCGATCCAGGGCCGGATCAGATCCTTGCGGGTAAGCGCCGAGTAGTCACCGTCCGGACCGGCCCCGGCTGAGGCCACCGTAGCGATGATTTCGAAGGTGGGGAGGATGGTGGCCCCATCCGCGTCATAGCCGGTCGCTATCCGATCCAGCCGATCCACCCCGGCTCTGGCGCTCTGCTCGCCCAGAACTCCCAGCAAGCCGGTAGCGGGATGTCCATATAGAGCAATCAGCCGCCGATCGACTTCCCCGTCGAACATCAGCAACCCACCACCGGGGATCTCCTCGCCGGCCCGGATCGTCTCCAGCTGCCAACCGGCGTCGCCGCCCAGATCCGAGACCAGCTCCACCTGCTCCGCCTCGGCGATCACCTCTCGAACCTCAGGCCCTAGGGCCCGCAAATCCCCCTCAGCCACCACCAAAGCCACGTCCAAGCCAGCAGCCACCATCGCCACAGGCGCCACCGGACCATCGGACGACACCACCCACACCACCTCGGACGGTGCCGGAGGCGGGATGTCCAGCGCGGCATCGGGGTCGACATCCACCCACTCCGCCTCGCGATCCTCCAGAGCCGCAAGCTCGTCAGGATCCAGACCGGCCACCATCAACCCATCCGGTGCCAAACTATCCAACTCGGCAATCGCCGCCGCTGTCAAACCGTCGTCGCCCACCAGCAACAGAGGACCGTCCAAGCCGGCCGCTACCAGCGACCCGGCCGCCATGAGATCCCCGACCGGGGCCAACCCCACCCGATCCGCACAGGGGAAGACCAGGGCGGACAGCTCCACCGCCCCCTTCACGGGATCCGCCGCCAATAGGGCTGAACCAGCGGCCAGATCCGGAGTACAGTCCCGCACTTCTGGGGGATGCGGAGGGAGTCCCAAACCTGCCAGGTTGTGCCAAAGCCCGATCAGATAGACGGCGGCCTGAGCTCTGGTCACCGGTCCTTCGCTAGACCCCTCGGCCACGGAAGGAATGACCCGCAGGCTGTGCAGGCAGGCCAACCCTCGTTCTAGCTCGTCACCTTCGCCGGCGACCTCGATGCAGCCGTCGCTGACCAGGCCATAGATGCGATACATGAGCAGCGACAACTCGGACGGCGTTATCCGAGTGTGGGGTTCCTCGGCGAACCCATCGCTGTCAGCCAGGACTCCCAATCCTGTGAGGCAGTCCATACTGGTCCACCCTCCATCGAAGCCCGACTCGGGACAGACATTGCCCAGCACGTTGCGCCACAGTCCCACCAGGAAGGCGGCTGCATGCCGCCGGGTCATCTCTCGGTCAGGTCCGTAAGCGCCTTCGCCGGTGCCGACCGATAGTCCTAGCGCTCGCATACAGAGGATGTAGTCCGCTGCGTAGTCATCCGCCTCGACGTCGGTGAACATACTCACCGAGTCCGCATCACAAAGGGGAGCAGCCGGCTCTTCGTCTACCGGGTCCTCATCCACGTCTTCAGTGGCCTGATCGGCCTCTTCCTGATCCACTCCTTCGGAACCCTGATCGGCCTCTTCCTGATCCAAGGTGCCAGGATCCTGGTCGCCAGAGTCCTGATCCACACCTCCAGGGTCCACATCACCGGCGTCCTGCCCATACACACCTACCGGAATAACCCCGATAACACTCCACACAACTACCGTCAGCACAAGCAATACCCGGCGAACACTCACCAAAAGTCCCTTCGGTCGGGACCACCGATGCTACCGGTCACCCACCTCTCGACTCGGTAATGCTGCTCCGCCGAACGGCTCGGATGGAGCGAGAGATGGGCAATTTCTATCTCCTCACCTTCAGCCAGGACCGCCCGAGGTGGCAATGCCTAGAGATACGGTTAGATTCCCGCGGATGCTGTATGACTTCACCTCCGTCACACCCGAGTCGGTGGCCGGCGTCGTGGACGATGCCATCGCCGAGGGCGAATCGCTTATCGATAGCCTGCTGGCCGTCGATGGCACCCGGACCTTCGACAACACCGTTGCTCCCCTCGAGGAGACTGGCCGCCGGGCGGCCATCGCCTTCGGTAAGGGACCATTCCTGGGTCGGGTCTCGACCGACGATGCGATCCGGAAGGCCGCCCGAGCGGCGGAGGAGCGTCTCGAGAAGTGGGGTCTGGATCTCATCTCGCGCCGTGACCTCTACGAGGTGATAGCTGGCTACTCCACCACCGAGGAGGCTGAGCAGCTCACCGGAGAACCCGCTCGGGCGCTCCACCACGGCATGCGAGACTTCAGAATGGCAGGCCACGAGCTGGAGGAGGACCTCCGTACCCGTGTACAGGAGCTGAGAGCCCGCTTGGTGGAACTGCGGGTAGCCTTTGCGGCCAATCTCGTCGAGTACGACGACGGTTTAGAGGTCAGCGCTGACGATCTCGAAGGCTTGCCAGACTCCTACGTGGCCCGCCTCGCGCCGGGTTCGGCCGAGGGCACTTACCGCATCACGATGGCCTACCCGGACTTCATCCCCTTCATGGAGAACTCCCCCCGCCGTGATCTCCGAGAGGCGCTGGCCTTCAAGTTCGGCAATCGGGCCCGTGACGCCAACGCCCCCATACTCGAGGAGGCTCTGCGGATCAGGTCGCAGTTAGCCACGATATTCGGCCTTCCGTCCTGGGCGCATCACAGTATGCAGACCAAGATGGCCAAGCGACCCGAGGCCGTAGCTGACTTCTATGCCTCACTATCCGGCCCCCTGACCGAGGCCGGTCGGAAGGAAGCGGTGGCGATGGGGAACGTGCTGGTCGCCGAGGGTCATGACCTACCCCTCCAACCCTGGGACCGGGCCTACTGCCACACCCAGCAGATGAAGCAGGACTACGGGGTGGATCCGACCGAGGTTGCAGCCTATTTTCCCCTCGAGCAGGTAGTTGCCGGTCTATTCGACATCACCCAAGCGGTGTTCGGACTGACCTACGAGCGGATCGAGGCTCCGGTCTGGCACGAGGATGTCCAGACCTACCGGATGACCGACTCCGCCTCCGGTGAGCTGGTGGCCCACTTCCACATGGATCTCCACCCTCGGGAAGGCAAGTTCGGTCACGCCTGTGCCATTCCGCTGGTGCCGAGCGGTGCCGATCTCGACGGCGCGTCGTACCGCCCCGTGAGCACCATCCTCGCCAATCTCACCCGACCGGACGGAGACCAGTCGGCACTGCTGCTGCACGACGAGGTGGTGAC
Organism: Acidimicrobiia bacterium; assembly: GCA_965200835.1. Taxonomy (GTDB): domain Bacteria; phylum Actinomycetota; class Acidimicrobiia; order Spongiisociales; family Spongiisociaceae; genus JAPPFW01. Next base: position 1,379,447 of record OZ241390.1, on the reverse strand, counting down.
CCTGTTCCACGAGTTCGGCCACATCCTTCATATGTCTCTCTCAACGGCTGATATGGCCAGGTTCAGCGGTGCCCGAACCGAGTGGGACTTCGTGGAAGCACCCTCCCAGATCATGGAGAACTGGTGCTGGAACCCAGAGGTTCTGCGGACTTGCTCCCGCCATCACGAAACGGGAGAGCCGATCCCTGAAGACCTCGTAGGCCGCCTGGCGGAGGCCAGAAGGCTCAACGTCGCCCTGTTCAACCTGCGCCAGATGATGCTCGGTCAGATCGACATGGATCTGCATACCACTCTGAAGCCCTTGGATCACGAGGCTGTCCTTCGCCGCAGAGCCGAGGTGGGCCTCCTGCCCCATCACGAAGGCACGTTCATGCTGGCCTCGTTCGGTCACCTGCTGGGGGGCTACGACGCGGGCTACTACGGATACCTGTGGGCCGAAGTGTTCGGGCAGGACATGTTCAGCCGGTTCGCCGAGGAGGGCGTGCTATCGCCTGAAGTCGGGATGGATTGCCGCCGACTGGTGCTGGAACCCGGCGGAACCAAGGACGCTTACGTCCTGTTGCGGGACTTCCTGGGCAGGGAGCCCCGCAACGACGCCTTCCTGAAGAAGTTGGGCATCGGAGGCTAAGCCACCGACGGACCCATAGGTACGAGGGCCGCTTTTGGCGCGCACCCCTCCCGCACAATCGTCGGATGGGATGAACGGAGGGCGGATCGACCGCCGTTCCTACGCCAAATGCCGTATCGCTGGGACCTGGAGCTAGCGGGCTCTGTTCCCGGCGATAATGTGGCCTCGTACCCTGGGGAAGTTCACAGGAGCATGCATGTTGCAGTACTCCTTGCGGTTGTAGATGGAAATCTTCGTGGAGCAACTGCCCATCTTGCACACCCGTCCCGGTGTGTACGACCGGGCTGGGCGTGACCGTCCGCGCAGTTTAGAGCCCCCGAGAGTGTCAACCACGAGCACCCCTTTCGGTTACTAACCCATTACAACGCCGGACGGACCAGTTTTGTTCCGTATATAATGGTTTTTTGGTGCCCCGGCAAGAATGATCGGGCACGGATAGCCGGGAAGAACCCCGCATCCCACCTAACGTCTACCAACTTCGGAGACCTGCATGAGATGGCTCAAGAAGCGAAGCCCCGACCGGATTGGCGACCATGAGACCCTCTTCGAGGTGTCGGGAATGACCTGCGGTAGCTGCGTCGCGCGGGTCGAAGGCATCCTGGTGGGCCAAGAGGGAGTGGATACCGCGAAGGTGGATCTCGCCGCAGGTCGAGCTCGGGTGACCCTCACCCCGGCAGCGTCGGTCGACAGCATCGTTGCCGCTGTGACGGAAGCGGGCTACAAGATCTCCCCCCTCTCCTGACAGGTCTACCATAGCGGGCGGCCAGGCCCGATCCGAGTAGGACGCTGGCACGTTCTCGAGGTTCGATAGGCTGACGGGAGCAGCGTGCCTTGGCACGCCCTCTGAAAACTGATGAACCTCGGAGTTACCCCCCATGGACGTTGAGCCAGACGTGAAGACGCCCCGGACACCCCTCGAAGACGGCACGCGGGATGTGTTGTTCAAAGTGTCAGGGATGACGTGTGGCTCGTGCGCAGCCCGGATCGAGCAGGTGCTGGCAGGCCAACCGGGGGTACATGAGGCCGCGGTAGATCTTGCGGCCAACCGCGCACGGGTGAAGCTGTCGGCGGAGAACTCGGTCGAGATACTCACCGGCGCCGTCGAGGAGATCGGCTACGGACTGTCCCCTCTACGCCCGGATGCGACCCGGAAGGAACTCGAGGACGCCGACCTGGACGAGCGACGGGCAGGCCTGCGGAGGTTCGTGGTGGCGGCCGTCCTAGCCGTACCGACCATCGGCCTGGGCATGACCCTTCCCGACTCGACGTGGAGTGTCTGGATCCAGGCTGCGCTGTCGACCGCCACCGTAGTGTGGGCAGGACGCAGCTTCCACCAGGTGGCCTGGAAACGGCTCCGCCATGGCGGGATGAGCATGGACACCCTGATCAGCTTGGGCACTCTGGCGGCGTGGCTCTACTCGTTATGGGCGTTACAAGCCGGAGAACCTCTCTTCTTCGAGACCGCCGCCGCCATCATCATGTTCGTGCTGCTGGGCCGCTACCTAGAGGCGCGGGCTAAGCGGAGAGCGTCTCGGGCCATCTCCAAGCTGCTCGAACTCGGAGCCCAGGAGGCGCGGGTGCGACGGGGAGGCACCTGGACAACGGTAGCGATCGACGAGGTGGTCCTCGGCGACCAGGTAGAGATAGTGCCCGGTGCTCGGGTGCCGGTGGACGGGGTGGTCGTCGAAGGTGTAGGCGAGGTGGACGAGTCGATGATCACCGGCGAGCCGGTGCCGGTTTCTCGTCAGGCTGGAGATCGAGTAGTGGGGGGCACGATCAACCAGACCGGCCGCCTCATCGTGGAGGTGACCCACATCGGGGATGACACCGTGCTGGCCGGCGTGGTCCGCATCGTCGAGGCTGCCAGAGCTTCCAAGGCGCCCATCCAGCGCCTGGCCGACCGGGTGTCCGGGATATTCGTTCCGGCTGTCGTGATCGTGGCGGTTGGTACGTTGGTGGGATGGGCCCTGGCAACCGGCGACCTGACAACTGCCCTCCGCAATGCGGTGGCAGTTCTGATCATCGCCTGCCCATGCGCGCTCGGTCTGGCCACCCCCACCGCCATCGCGGTGGGAGCCGGTCGTGGGGCGGAACTGGGTGTGATATTCCGCTCGGCGGAGGTCTTCGAGCGGATGGAGAAGCTGCAACGGGTGGCGTTCGACAAGACCGGAACCCTGACCACCGGCCGGATGACCCTCGCCGGCTACGAGACCGATGATCGACGCTTCCTAACCCGAGTAGCCGGGGTAGAGGGTGGCACCGGCCATCCTATCGGCCAAGCTGTCGAGCGGGGGGCCCGCCGGCTCGGCGTGATGCCTGCTGCGGCAGAGGGAGTCGTCATCTTCCCGGGCAAGGGCGCTGCGGGAACTGTGGAGGGCACGCTGGTCACGGTGGGCACCCCCGAGCTGATGGAACAGCAGGGCATCCGCGTAGGTCGACGATGGGAACAAGAACTGGCTGCAGCGGCTAGCGACGGAGCCACCGCCTTCGCGGGCGCCTGGGATGGGGAGGTGCGCGGGATCCTGATGGCAAGCGACGCACCTCGTCCGGAAGCGGCCGCCGCGGTGGCCGGACTGGAGCAGCGAGACCTTGCGCTCTCCATGCTCACCGGGGACCATGAGAGCCCGGCGCAAGCGGTCGGTGAGCAGGTGGGCATCGCAGAGCGGCACACCCGGTTGCTACCCGCGGACAAGGCGGCCCTCATCACCTTGTGGGAAGAGGGAGGGCAGCGGACGGCGTTCGTGGGTGACGGGGTCAACGACGCCCCCGCCCTAGCCGCGGCCACCGTGGGCATGGGAACCGGCACCGGTAGCGACCTGGCGATAGAGACGGCGGATGTGACCCTCATGTCCGGCAGCCCGACCCTCGCCGTGACCGCCATCGACCTAGCCCGGCGGACCCTGCAAGGAATCCGGCAAAACCTCTGGTGGGCCTTCGCTTACAACGTCGCCGCCATCCCACTGGCAGTGATGGGCCTGCTGGATCCAATGGTGGCATCCGCCGCCATGGCCCTATCCAGCGTCTCAGTAGTGGCCAACAGCCTACGGATCCGCCGGTGGAAACCCGATCCGCTCACTTAGGCCCGCTTGCCCCGCCATAAATCCACCCCTTGCGGGAGTATTTGCAGCACTCAGGGCCTAACTGCCTCAGGCGTCCTGTAGAGTCGGGCTACGGCCGAAACAAGGATGTACATGGGTTCTTTGATAAAGAAGCGTCGCAAGAAAATGAGCAAGCACAAGTACCGCAAGAGGATCAAGGCGAACCGCCACAAGAAGAAGTAGGTTCGGCGCCTAGCGGGCGCCGGAGGTATCGGGCTCCAGGGTCGTCACATTGCCCCCTAGCCCGATCATGGCTCCTAGGGAACGGATCACCGTTTCACGGGCCTCGCGGTGGACCAGGCATAGGACGGATGGCCCGGCTCCAGACAGGCAGGCATGAAAGGCTCCTGTCTCCAGAGCGGCTGATATCAGGCGGTCGGCATGCGGATTCTGAGCGGTGCGGGGCGATTGGTGGATTTCATCACCACCGGCTAGCCGCAGCGTACGGGCCGACCCGGTACGGAGTCCTTCCATAAGCGCGGCGACCCGGCCGATGGTGCGAACCGCCACATCTACGGGAACTGTCTGAGGTATGACCTTGCGAGAGTCGCGGGTCCTGAGCTTGAAGCGCGGAACAGCTACCATCGGGACAAGGTCCGATGACAGGGGGAGTTGGATGACCGAACCTTGGACGACCGCTACCAGTCCTCCGTACACTGCGGCAGCGGCGTTGTCAGGATGGCCTTCCAGCTCCTTGACGTAACGGAAGATCTCATCGCGGCTCGGGTCCTGCCCGTTGGCCCGCAGGGCGGCGAGGGTGCCGGCGGCGAAGGCGGCCGCGCTAGATCCCAGACCTCGGCAGAGCGGTATGTGGTTGGAGACCTCGATTCGCAACGGCCGGCCACTTACCTTCCTGGCCGCGGCCAGGATCGCATCATCAGCGGCGTCGCCTTGATAGACCTCCGGGCCGCGGTGGTCGATCGACCAGCGGGCGGCTGGCTCCGCTCTGACTTCACACCTCAGATCGAGGGCCAGCGCCAGGGTGTCGAAACCGGGACCGAGGTTGGCGGACGAGGCAGGCGCCGATGCTCCGGTCACTCCTCGCCCTTCGTCTCGATGAAGATGTTCTTGGCGGCCGGGAGAGAGCTGCGGAAAGCCTGCTCCACGTCTTCGATCGTCTGATGGACTTCCTCGCCTGACAGGTCGGCTACCAGCTCGACATCCAGATTGACCAGGATCTCGTCGGGTCCCATGTGCATAGTGAGCAGGCGACCCACTTGCGCCACGTTGCTGTGGGCCAGTACCCGAGCGTTGATGGTGGCCCGGTCACGACGGCTGGCAGCCTCGCCTATCAGCAGACCCTTGATCTCGAAGGCTAGGAAGAAGGCCACCCCGGCGAGCAGAACCCCGATCACGATCGAGGCCATGGCATCCCATCTGGGATCACCGGTCACCTCGGAAGCGATCACGCCCCCCAGCGCCACCAGTAACCCGGCTACCGCGGCACTGTCCTCGAAGAGGATCACCAGCAGGACGGCATCCTTGGTCTCCCGGATCGAGCGCCACATAGATCGGGATCCCTGCTTGGAGTTGAATTCCCGCATCGCCACCACCAGTGAGACGAACTCGAACAGCAGCGCACCCGAGAGAACCGTCACCGATAGGGCGAAGTTGCCAATGGCATGGGGATTGCGCAGTGTGTCGATGCCGTGATGGATGGAGAAGACCGCTCCACCCACAAACAACATGACCGCCACCACGAAGCTCCAGAAGTAGACCTCCTTGCCCCGTCCGAAGGGATGGTCGGAGCCTCCCTGCTTGCGGGAGACCGCCATTCCCCACAACAGGATCCCCTGATTGCTGGAGTCAGCCACCGAATGGATGCCCTCCGCGAGCATCGCCGCTGATCCGGTGATGGCGGCAGCCACGAACTTGGCCACCGCGATGCAGGAGTTGGCAGCCAGCGCAGCAAGGACGGCTTTGCGTGACCCTTGGGAAGCCATGACCGTCAGTGTAGGATCACTCAGCTTGGTGAGGCCGGTGGTACGGTACCCGGCGTGGTGGACATCTTCGGTCTGGACACGCTGCTGGCGCAGATGATGGTGGCCATCGGTCTGGCGATGGTGGCTGGGAACGGCTTGGCCATGTGGAAGCAAGCCCGTGGCCAGCGACCGAAAGGTGTCGAAGGGCCATACCGGCCCGGTAGGGCTCGCTTCCTTCTGGCGGTGGGGATCGTGATCAGCGTGTGGGGGATCGTCGGCCTGGTCGGATAGAGCGCAATCCATGGAGCGCTGCTGACGCACCCCCTCTCGGGCGCGGCTAGCATCGCGGAGTTATCCGGCGGGTGTAGTTCAGTGGTAGAACATCAGCTTCCCAAGCTGAGAACGGGGGTTCGATTCCCCTCACCCGCTCCCTTCCCCTGACGATCCGGACGCGCTCGGTTCAGCTCCAAACACGTCACATATTCCACCAACTAACGATAGACGCGTAGACAGGCGAGCGGGTGATCCTTTCGGACCGGGACATCAAAGCAGCGGCGGAGACCGGTCGCATCAGGATCGACCCATACGAGGAAGCCCATGTGCAGCCCTCCTCGGTGGACCTGCGGGTCGACCGGGTGTTCCGGGTGTTCGAGAACCATCGATACCCGCTTATCGACCCCAGGACCTACCAGCCCGACCTCACCAAGGAGATGGTGGTGGAGCCCGATGGAAGGTTCATCCTGCATCCGGGCGAGTTCGTGCTGGGGGCCACCTACGAGCGGATCCGCCTAGCCGACGACATCGTGGCCCGCTTGGAAGGCAAGTCCAGCTTGGGGAGGATCGGGCTCCTCATCCACTCGACCGCCGGGTTCGTGGATCCAGGTTTCGATGGCTACCTCACCTTGGAGCTGGCCAATGTTGCCAATCTCCCGATCGCCATCTATCCCCAGATGCTGATCGGCCAGGTCAGCTTCTACCAGCTAACGACCCCGGCGGACCATCCCTACGGGTCGCTCGAGGCCGGCTCCAAGTATCAGGGTCAGCGAGGCCCCACCGCCTCTCGAGTTCACGAGAACTTCCGGTAGCCCTCGGTCCCGGACCCTTTAGCTCACTCGGCTGCCCAGATGACCAGCCGGAGCTCGCTGTCATCGATCAGTGAGTACTCGGGATACCGTCCGGACAGGTCATAGCTCTCTTCCAGAATGATCGGACCCCGTCACCCCGTCGTTCCATCATGTACTGCCGGGCAAAGTCGCCTTCCGCTATCGGGCAGCGGGCCAGCAGCGAAACGATGAGCTCGTTCCGGCAGTATTGCCGATCGGCCATACTGTCGACCGTGAGCGTGTTGGCCAGCGCACCAGGTACGTAGAGCTCGATCCGGTTGTCGAACATGTGGAGCCGGATCCGAGCACCGGCCATCGAGTAGTCCCGATGCGCCACCGCGTTGACCAGAGCTTCGAACACGGCCCGCTCACTGTATTGAGGCCGTTCGATGCGGACCGTGCCCTTCGTGGCACGAACCACGGCGTTCCTACGGACGAATCGCAGGCCTTCCGTGACCTGTTGGTCGAGGGGACCGGTCAGGTCTCTAGCATCCAGCTGGTAGTTGATGTCTCTGCGTTCACCGCTATAACGGACGGCTTGAATATATGCGTGCGGTAGCCACCTCTCTGGCGACCGGGTACACATGAGAGCCCCGGTGACTGTTAGGTATGAAGCTTCCGGTTCGTCCCGAACAATGAGTCTGAGCCTGTGGATGATCTCCGGACTCATATTCTCACCCTTCTTCCTCAAGAATCGGGCCGTTAGCTGGGAATCGAGATCTTCCGGCCTACTTCCAGGCACGGCCGACTCGTCAAATCGGATGAACCGTGTCTGGCTACGCTCATGAAGGAGCCGAGCCAGTACATCCGGCGTAAGGCGCCGATTCGAACTACCTACCCTGTCGTAGAACCCCCCAGGGCTTTCGTGAAGGAACAGACTCCTTGGCACATCAACCAGTATGACTGGAACCACACATCCTGACGATCCAGGTAGTTCGAGGCGACGGATCGATGCGTTTATAGGCGGCTGAAGTGAGTCCAGACAGATCTCGGTGATCCATCCCACTACTGCATCCAGGCTCTCGATGAGAATACCGATGACATCTCGCGTCTTATCATCGACCCCTAGCACGATGGTTCCACCCCTGCTGTTCGCCATTCCCGCCACGATGTCGGCCATCTTCTTCCGCCGTGGCCCGATGATCCTTGAACCGCTGAGCAGCACGTCCTTCAGTTCTAAGTACGAATCTTCTCCGAGGAGGATCATTCGCTCCAAGTCGTTCGTGGTCACCACGACACTCACCCATCCCGTGGCATAATCCGGCGGTAGCGCCTTTCGAAAGCTTCTCTGCCCCCTTCCATTACTCGACAAATCTCGGCACGGACCCTGCTCTCCTGCAGCCCACCCACCACATCCATCCTACTCTGACCCTTATGCGACTCCAGCGAGATCACCAGCTCCGCATCCCCATGAACCACGATATTGGGATTGTGGGTAACTACCATGACCTGGCGGGTCTGCTTGGTGCGCCGAAGGGTCGTCACAAGCAGATCGTAGATGAGGGTATTGTCCAGGTCATCCTCAGGTTGGTCGAGTACGATCGGCTCCGTTCCGTGCCCCAACACAAAGGCCAATAGCGCAGCCGTCTGCTGTCCCGGTGAGCCGTGCTCCAAAGGGCGCCAGTCGGCCGTGTCATCATCTCGGAAACTTACACTTACCTCATCCTCCGGCACATAGAGGCCCAGACGGTCGGATCGTTCCGGTTCCATCCCTTGCAGCCTCTTGGCGAAGCGGCCATCCTTGAATCCTCTCGCGACCTGGCCTCCTTCTCGGATCACCGCAGCATCACCGATAAAGTCATCCAACCGTTCCCACTCCCACGGGCTGGCCTTACCCGATATATCTCTGGCGAGAGCCTCCCGATCCTTCTCGAAGAACTCGCTTCCGACCGCTTCACCTAGTTGATCGGCAAGATCGCCTGTGTCCTCTAACGGTAGAATCTCAACCTGAAATGTCTCGTTGGATACATGACCAGCAAAGTGACATCGTTTGGTACTCAGTTCTTCCCGTACCTTGCGGTAATTGGCAAGGACTTCATCGGCTTCACTATCTATCCGCTTAGCTCGGGCAGCCGAGGCCGTAAGGGAATCTATCTCTAAGCGAAGTCGTGCTTCCTGTGCAAGTAGCTGTGAGTAGTCGGCAGGATCGGTTATGCCCTCTGCCGCCAGCTCAGCCTTTACTCGCTCCACCTCGCGATGACTGGCATCGAGACGGGCTTGCCACTGCTCAGCATCATAGCTCGATAGGATTCCCTGGATACGCCTCCTAGCTTCCTGGACAATCCTCTCTAAATCCGATCGTGTGCTATCGATATTGTCGGTTAGTGAAGCATGTAGGCTGGTCAGGTAATGGTCGTCAGGGATGTAGTCGCCCCTCCTGTCCAGGTCTGCCACGAGGATCTCTTGAATGCTCTCGCTCGCTGCATCTAGTCCAGATTGCGCGTGACGGAGTATGGCAGTCCAGGTGTTATTACGTTGGCGTCTCCTCCGGTAGTCGTTCAGTGCTCGGGCCTGCCCGCCCTCTTCCAGAACGTCGAGTTTCCTACGAACGTCGGCCAGGGCAGCCTTGCGGTTGGCGATGTCTGCGGCCTTCAACTTTTCCGAACGCGCTTCGGCCCGTAGGGCCAGGTAGCGGTGGGACAGCTCCTCCATGCGACGCAGCAGGACTCCACCACTTACCTCTTCGCTGTCATCGATCACCGTAAGGAGGGCCTTAGGGTTCTGGGCTATCGCGAACAACTGCTTCTGGCTATAGATCCTCATCGGGAATCTCTCCCGAATGTCCCCTTCTTCCGGATGACGGCTATCTCCATCGAGGAGGGCGATCGGGCGTGCCGAACCATCCTGACTCCAGCCAAGGACGAACCGGGTTCTGTCCTTTCGATAGACCACCTCGATCCTGGTGTCCTTGGTGAGAAGGCCGTCCAGATATCGTTGGGAAGGGACCTGCATACGACGGTCGAACAGCGTTCGCAGGGAACCTTCCTCACTACGCTCGACCGTGTCCAACTCCCCATCACGGCGTAGTGCCTTCCGGCAGAAGTCCACCAGTGTGGATTTGCCGGTGCCCCGGCCTCCGATGATCACGTTCAACCATGGATTGAGTCGTACCGTGATCGGGTCGGATCGGCCCATGTATCTGGCCGTCCTGACCTCGATGCTCTCTATGGCCTGAGGAGCGTGCTTCCGGTTGGGATCGGCTGAGGAGCCTTCGGGGAACACCCGGAGCGATTCGGTACCGTCGAGCATTGCCAGTCGGAGGCCATCCAGATCAGGCCGGGTCATCTTTATCCAGGTGTGACGCCGGCCATGCTCACCGAAATGGTGGCTATCGGAGCCGTGGACGATCGGTATCGAGCGACCGATCTCGGAGCGGCCTCCATCGAGCCAGCTCCGGTCGACTTCATAAGACGGGTTTACTTCAACCGCGGCTAGTTGAGGGTGACCAAGCACCTCGATCCTCTGCTGCCCGGGGAGCTGGAGGAGGCCACCCGCCCTATTCACATGCGCTCCGACAACCAGCACCTGGTCGTCGCATCTACCCAGGATCTCCTCGGCGCTGAGCGGCGATCGGCCTTCCTGGGTGCCCCTAGTTTCGACGGGGACCTGCATGGCTGACAGCAAGTCTTGAACGTGTTGCCCTTCTCGGGCCGGATCCATCAACAACAAGAGATGAAAGCCGTCCGCAGCCGTGAGCCCCACGCCTGGAAACAGCACCGGAGCATTGTCAACCTGGGTGGCGGCTTCTCTTAGAGGATCGACAGCTGCGGCTGTGTTGTGATCGGTGATCGCCACCGCATCGAGACCGGCGTCACGGGCAGCTTCCACCCATCCGATCCAGTCGGTAGACGACGGGGAGCCCTCAGACTGGAAGTCGTGGGACGCCGGCGAGTGGCAGTGCAGATCTACCCGCCACCAGCGAGATCCGGGCCAGTTCCAAGAGGTGCTCATCGTTTACCTGTCTAACTGATGCCCCCTAGGTTACGCCCGCTCAGGCCTATCCGTCACTGATCGGCCTCCGAGCATCGTCCGGTCCTTCTTCGACGGAACGAAGGCTGGCGCAGTGAGTTATGCAGATAGCTGATGCAACGAACGTTCCCACACTTTGAGCACGGTCTGGATGTCATCGTCGTCGTGGGCAAGGGTCAGGTATCCCTTTTCTCCGGTCGTGAAGACACCCAGATTGAGCACCCCGGCCGCCAGAGCACGTACGGTGGCAGCATCGGAAGTCAACGCGCTGCGATGGTCGACGACCGGCGTAGCGGTCAGGAAGGGTTGAAAAAGCGGTCCTTCCCCGACCACCTGGGCTTCCAGGCCTGCGGCCGAGAACAAGTCCTCCAGACCCGACCGCATCCGATCACCGATCTCGAAGAGTCGCTGGTAGGTGCCCGGTCGCTCCAGTATGTCGATGGTCTTGAGCCCTGCGGCAGCTGCTACCGGGTTACCGTTCAAGGTGCCTGACATAAAGGCCCTATGCGGAAAAGGGCGGTCATGAGAAGCGAGCCTCATCATGGAACTCGGCCCCGTTACGGCTGCCAGCGGATATCCGCCGCCGATTATCTTGCCCAGACAGGTCAGGTCCGGCTTTACACCATAATGTTGCTGAGCCCCACCCAGTCCGAACCTGAAGCCGGTCACCATCTCGTCGAATATGAGAACGATCCCATGCCGATCGCAGAGTTCCCTGACCCCTGACAAGAACCCCGCAGCGGGGGAAATCACCCGCTGAAGGGGCTCGACGATGATGGCTGCCAGGCTATCGGAAGCCTCCTCCACGATGCGGGTGGTGGTATCCAGATCGTTGAACGGTGCTACGAGCACCTCACCGACCATAGACGGTGGTATTCCAATGCTGTCAGGCACAGCTTCTGGATAATCGCCCGCCTGGCCGGGGATCCAACTCATCAGGGCGTAGTCGTTTCCTCCATGGAAAGCCCCCTCGAACTTGAGCACTCTGGACTTGCCAGTGACCGCCCTGGCCAATCGCATGGCGTAGAAGGTGGCTTCGCTGCCCGACCCGCAGAACTGGACCATCTCGGCGCTGGGTACGTGATGGACCAACCGCTCCGCCAAGTCCAGAGCAGGCCGGGTGGTTGCATAGAAGTTGCTTCCCCGCCGAACCTGCCGCGTCACTGCCTCGACCACTTCGGGAGGGGCGTGACCGAGAATCAGGGAACCGGAACCGACCAGACAATCGATGTATTCCCGACCGCTTTCGTCCCATACTCGCGAGCCGGCACCAGCGGCGATGACCCTTTTGGAGCCATCGGGGAGAGTTCCCATAACAATGCTTCCACCGGGCAGGAAACGGAAGGAATCGGTGCTCACAGGTTTCTCGATCCACTCGCGGATACGCATGGTCATTGTAGTTCGGACAGCGCGAAGCCCAGAGGGTTTGCGGTGTCGTCTCCGAGTGAAGGAGGCCCTTCTATCCGGCCTTCTCGCATACCTGCCAGTCAGGCAGACCTACCCGACCTCATCGAGGTCTCTGTTCATGATCCTCGCGCCTGACGAGCCCGCCTGAGAGCCTTGCGCATGCCGATCTCCGGAATCGGCCCGTTGCGGATCGCCTCCTCGGTGGAACGGCCCTCGTACAACACCTCTCGGAGGATCCGTGCCACTCGCTCTAGACGAAGGCGCTGATCATCGACCTCGGCAAGTTCCAGCAACCTGCCATGGCCCGGAACTACCACCTGTCCGATGGCGCGGCGGGCTGCGGCCAGGGTGGCAGGCCAGTCGAACGGGTAGGAGTCGCCCATCTGCGGCGGTAGCCCACCTTCCACCAGGTCTCCCATGAACGTGACCCCACCGCAATGGACCAGGATGTCGGCATCGGTGTGACCGCGTCCGTGGTAGCTCAACTCCACGATCCGGCCGCCCACGTCGACGGATGACAGTGCCTCGAACGTCTGCTGCGGCGGCACTATCACCACCCGGTCGATCTCCTCGAAGCGCTCCGCAGGCATCCATCGGCGGGCGTCTTGGCGGTGCTGAGCGGGACTCCCCTCCAGGGCGCGGCGGCATCTGTGGTGTCCCAGGATCGCCGCCCGATGGAAGGCATAGTTGCCGAACACATGATCCCAGTGCCAGTGGGTATTGACTACCCAGCGAACCGGCCGGGGGGTGAGGGTCCGGAGCTCGTCGACCAGCTCGGCGGCGGATTCATGGCTCTCCCGGGTATCTACCAGCAATACCCCGTCCTCCCCGACCACTACCCCCACGTTCGAGCTGAGGAACGGATAGTTGCGGCGGAAGACATCCTCGGACAGCTCCTCGAACATGGGCGAGAGCATAGGCATGCCAGATCCTGAAGCGCACCGGTCAGCGCGGACCGGTCAGCGACAAGCAGACTTGGATTGGAGGTGCCATTCGATGGGCTGGCAAGGCATTATTAGAGCCATGCCCACCAACGTGACCCCGGCGTACAAGCAGGCGGAAGCCGAGTACAAGTCCGCACGGGAACCTCGCGAGCGGTTGGTAGCCCTCCGGGCGATGCTGCGAACCATCCCCAAGCACAAGGGCACCGAACACCTGCAGGCCGGCATCAAGACCAGGATCAAGGAACTGACGGACGAGCTGGCGGGGCCGAAGAAAGGGGGAACTCGAGGTGGCCCCCTGTATACCTTTCGCCCGGAAGGGGCGGGCCAGATCGCCCTGCTCGGCCCACCCAACAGCGGCAAGTCCTCCCTTCACGATGCTCTTACTGGATCCGGGGCACCGATCGGCCCCTATCCCTTCACCACGCAATACCCACAACCTGGGATGGCACCGGTGGATGACGTCGGAATCCAGCTGATCGATCTTCCGCCGGTGGCCAACGAAACTCCCCTGCCGTGGATCGGCAATGCATTGCAGCCAGCGGATGGGGCTTTGCTGGTGGTCGATCTGTCACTGGCCGACTGCGTGACCGCTGTGGACGAGCTGGTGCGCGTGCTGGAGAGTCGGCGGGTATACCTGACCGGAACCTGGCCAGGAGAGATGGCACCATCATCGGATCCCGAGGATCCCTTCGCCAAGTTCCTTCCGACCGTGCTGGTGGCCGCACAGGCGGAGCTGATCGACGACGTGCCGGGCGAGGCGGAGGTCTTGCAAGAGTTGTTGGGACTGGACCTGCCGGTGCTCGCTGTGTCCGTCGCCAACCAGGAGACGGATCATCTGGGGCGGTGGCTGTTCGATGCCCTGGGGGTCGTCCGCGTGTATACGGAGTCGGCCGCCAAGAAGAAGGACGACCGGCCCTACACCATCAGGCGCGGCCAGACCCTGTTGGATGTGGCCGCCCTGATCCACAAGGACTTCGCCCGCGATCTCAAGTTCGCCCGCCTTATCCGCCCCGGCTATCCGGACCGGCGGATAGGCCGCGCCTTCCCACTAGTGGATGGAGACCGCATCGAGATCCATACCTGAGACTCTCTCCGGGGCCAGGAGCGAGGACGGCTGACGGTTAGCCCAAGCGGTCAACAAACGAAAAAGGAAAGAGATTCATCCTCACTCCTTGAGTAGAGGTATCCCAAGGTGGGTTAGGAAGTCTCGAATCCCGCACCATTCGAGACTAAGCCTCTCGCAAGCGGTGGACACCGCTATGAGATTATCACGGTCGACCGTATCATTTGTCACAACGCAGACCCGATGACCCTTGTCACTCAATTCGTATGCCATAGCTACTACATAAGGGTCAGCATCCTCCTCCCCCTTGTTTGGATCCACGACGTCACCTGCTATCTTCATGACGTGCTTCATGTAAGAGTCTTCTACATCAAGGGTGAATTGCAACTTTCCCCGAATCCCGCCAGCCCACGCACCTGGTAAGTCAGGATGAGCGATGGTGATCATCTCATTTATAACTCTCCTTGGCATGGCTATCTCTGCCTGAGTGGCCATTTGCTCCAAGTACTTAAACGCCTCCCATTGCTCGTTGATAGGGATGATTGACTTAGACGGCGATCAGAGCTGATGAGTCAAGCAACCAGACCTGGGACTCCAGTAAGGGTAGGGCCAATTGCATCCTCGGGATCGGTCAGCCAGGCCTGGGTAGGAGCTTCTTCAGATCCATAACTTCGCCTGTCTTGAGCTCAAGGTAGTCAGTGAGGTCACGGGTGTTCATCCGACCCCGGTCGGCTGCGGATAGTAGGATTCCAACTACCCGTGAGCCGAGCTGGCCGATCCGCTTTTCGACAGCTGTCCGACCTCCTCCATCCCCCCCGGTAGCGGTATTCCAATCTCGATCTGCCAGTTGCAATTCGACCGTGGTGTAGAGATCCGAATTTACTAGACCAATCTCCTGCAAACGGATAGCCGTTGCCCTCGTGCTGACAGAGAACCGATTGGCAATCAAGCGCGCCTTTTGAGGATGAGAAGTAGGAGATGACACGGTAAGGCCATAGCGCTTATCGCTAGCTACTTTTCTAAGCCCTTCCTCCGGTAGGAGAAAGCAAGCCGCAAAGCGCTCGCACCATCTCTCAGCATCTCGGTCATGCCGGTCTGGCTTCACGAAACTCCGGCACGCCGCGTCGGTACGGGTGAGGAGGTGGGCAACCTCATGAAAGAGAGTAAAGATACGTGCCGTTGGATCGTATGCTGTATTCACCGCTACCAGGGGTGTGTAGTCGTCCCACACTCCGAATCCGCGGATCTTGCCCTTCCCCATAGTGAGCTGAAGCACGAGCAGGCCTCTACGCTCGAGGAGGCTCCGCCATGCTCGGAACGCTTGGTAGGGACTGGGCCATGCCAGCTGATCGGCCACAGTAACTCCGGAACCCGCCCGCTCCTCATCGGCGGGCCCAATGTGGTCGTCCCGCACGCCGTATCGACGCAGGGCAACAGGTTCCTCTCCTACGTCTCGAAGAGCCCAGGACGTGATCTTCTGGATCCGACGCGCCCGTCTGATCTGTTGTGCTTCTTCGGGTCCCAGTCGGTGCCCACCGAGACCGGGCGCTCTTCGAAGGGCCGTTGGCATACCCGCCGCTATCGGGGGAGTAGGTAGGAAGAACACTGCTGATGGTCGCTTCAGCACCTTACCCAACTTCGTGAACTGGCCTCTGGTCGGGTACGACTCTCCGGCTTCCCACTCCTCGACGTCTCTCACCGGAAGTCCCAGGCGCTCGGCGAGATCGGCCTCTGTGAGGAAAGCCTCTTCACGGGCCCACTGCAGGACGCTGCCTGTTATCGGCACGGTCTTGGTTGCCATCCGAAACGTACCTCTGATTGCCTACCCGACTTGCTCCCCGTCGGATCTCATGTATACCTGATCGGGGCTTCGACGGGAAGTAGCCGGGGCCGCGGGCTGGAGGCCGTTCGACGCGGGCTCCCCACTTTCCCGCTACATCGATTCTCTGGTATCGTGACCAGCACTGTCGGGAGTGGTGTAATCGGCAGCACGACAGGTTCTGGCCCTGTTAGTAGGGGTTCGAGTCCTCTCTCCCGAGCGGTCGTTAGTATGACCACACGCAGTGGCCCCGTCGTCTAGGGGCCTAGGACGCCGCCCTCTCAAGGCGGAAACGCCAGTTCAAATCTGGTCGGGGCTGCGATAGGAGCGCTTGGTCCGTCTCCCATGAGGTGGGCGGACCGGGCGTGTCCTCCCAGGTGAGCCCAGCTGATGCGCTACGTACAAAGCGCCCATTGTCCCGGACCTTGAGATTGCCCGGAACAGCCAGGCTCGAGCCGGGCGCTGGTCAGGACTTGCCGTAGACAGGAACCGCGGCCCCCGAAACCACCCCGGACTCACCGGCCAGCAGGTATTCGGCCACCGCCGCAATCTCGTCGGGCGTAGGCCAAGTGACATAGTCCGCATAGGGAAGTGCTGCCCTGGTACCCGGGGTGTCGATCACCGACGGAAGAATGGCATTGACCGTTATGTCCGAGTCCTCGAGTTCCAGAGCCGCCGTCTTGGCCAGAGCCACCACCCCGGCCTTGGCGATGTTGTAGGCGGCCTGGCCTGCCGGGGTATCCACCGATGCCCGACTTCCCACCAGAAAGATCCGACCTCCGCCGCCTGCCTCCAGGTAGGGGATGGCTGCCCGGAGGGTATAGAAGGCCGACCGAAGGTTTACATCGATCATGTGGTCGAACCGCAGATCATCGGTCTGTGCTATGTCTGTGCCTCCTGCCCAGCCTCCCACCAGTGCTCCAACCGCATCGATCCTTCCGAATCGGGCGACGACGGTCTTTATGAACCGGGCTAACTGGTCAGGCTCCACCGCATTGACCCGCCGGAGAATCAGCCGGTCCTCCCGGTAGGGGAAACGCTTCTCGAAGGCGTCCGCGCGGTCTGGGATCAGGTAGGTGGCCCCGATGCGGTAGCCCCTAGCGAACAGACGCCTGGCAAGCGCGGTACCCAACCACCCGGTAGCGCCGGTGAGCACAGCTACAGGGTCACTCATACTCCCAAGGATAGAGTGGCGGTAACCCCCGCCGGTCTCCTCAACCTGACTTGTCCACTATCCAAAGATCGGCCACGTTGGTTCCGGTCCTGCCGGTTCTCAGCAACGCCCCGACCCGCTCCAGGTATGGATAGGAATCGAAGGCGTCCAGATGCATCCGCGCAAGATGGGGGTCGGACACAGTCAAACCATCGACGGCCCCGCCCGCCGCATCGGTCGGCCCGTCTACCCCATCGGTGCCAATGGCCAGGAAACGGTACGGGGTTCCGGCGATCTCGATGCCAGCCGCTACTGCCGCATGCTGGTTCCGGCCACCTCTCCCGTTACCAGTGACTTCCACCGTGGTCTCCCCGACCAGCACCCTGGCGCTTCCGTCCGGGGTGGCCGCTAGCGCACTCCTGGCGGCCTCTCCCGCGTTTCCCACCAGTGGTTCGTTGCTGAGCCGCACCTCCAACCCAGCCCAGGACAGGTAACGGGCTGCGGCCTTCCCAGCGGTTGCTCCGCTGGCCAGCATGAGTGATAGGTCGGATCGTGGCCGGTCCCCGGTAGCCACCCGATCGCCAGTCACAGCCAGTGCTCGCTCGGCTGCCCGGCCTCGGATCGAGTACTGATCGAACACCTCCACCAGGTCGACCCTTCGGTGCGGACCGGTCACAGTAGGACCGGAGGCGACCACCTCCGGGACCTCACCCACATCGGAGATGATGAGGGTGGCCACCCGACCCGAGCATCGCCGGGCCAGGCGGCCCGCCTTCACCAGCGAGACCGCCTGGCGGACCCCGTTGATGATCTCGATCGGGGCGCCCGATCGGAGGAGGCGGTCGTTCAGATCACGCAGGTCCTCAAGGTCCAGTCCTCCTGCCGGCACTTCCAGCAGTGCCGACCCACCCCCCGAGACCAGCGCCAGCAGCAGGTCGGTCTTCCGCAGACTCTCGACCAGCTCGATTGCCGCCCTACCTGCGCGTACGCTCGCGGAGGTCGGAGTCGGATGACCTCCGACGATCGTGTCCGACCACTTGGGGGAAGCTCCCAGCTCATCAGTCACGACCAAGCCGCCAGATATGAGATGGCCGATGGCTCGATCGGCGCCTCTACTCATTCCGAGAGCAGCCTTGCCGAATGCCAGCACGAAGACCCGCTCGGCTTGGACCCGATGACCCCGTACCAGCAATCCTCCCTCGGACCCGGCCAGGGCGGAGCGGACCAGCCGAGCCGGGCACACCGCCTCGAGTGCTCTATCTGCCGCTTCCAGGATTAGCCCCATGCCAGCCGGATCGGCCGACCGCAACCGGCCGAGCAGGTTGGCCACCCGCCCCATCAGGGGGTAATCCTCTTGAACTCCTCCGCCCGCGCCAGGCCGGCTGCCAGTCCTGCCTCTCGTGCTCTGGCATGTATCTCCGCCCGGAATGCTTTGGTGGCCTCGACCGTGCTGCCGGCGCCATCCATCGTGGTGGTCGCCTGGCTGGAGTGAGCTAGGAGGGCATCGACCTTATGGTCCACAAAACCCTCTACATCCTCTCGGTGATCGGGCCGGTCGGCCGCCCACAGCAAGAGGGCAGCAGGCCGGTGATGCTCCAACCCGTCGACCAGCTGCTCGGGGAAGAAGAGATGGTCACGGGCAGCAACCACCCCGTCCACAACCGCCCAGCCGGTTGCCCGATGATCGGGATGCAGCATGTAACGAAGCCATGGATCGTGGGAGAGCAACACATCGGGCCGGACCCGGCGGATCCACGAGCACACCTCGGCTCTCAAGGTCATCGAATACTCCAACTCACCATCCACATATCCGAGGTTGAACGTCTCCCCAATCCCGAGGGTGGAGGCGGCACGGCGCTGCTCCCAAGCCCGGGTAGCCGCCAATTCAGCAGGAGAAGCGGATGGGTCCCAGGAGCCCTTGGAACCATCGGTAACCACCACGAGGGTGATGGAGGCGCCGCCCGCCGCCCACTTGGCCAGAGTGGCTCCCGCTCCGAACTCGGCGTCGTCGGGGTGTGCCCCCACCGCTAGAACCCGGCGTGGCGACTCCATATCGACCGTATAGAGATCCGATGCTGTGCGGTAGTCAACCATGTCCGGAGTCTACGGACCGCCTCGACCTGCCCGTGGCAGCCCTTGCCGATGGAACTCGGCATCGTTATCGGGAGGCGCGCAAGGCATAGTTGCCGGTCGGATCGTCACCGCACCCCGGTAAAGTCGGCCCGTAAAGCGAAGGAGGGACCACCCATGAAGTTCGGATGGTTGTGCAGCCACGAGTCCTATCAGCCTGAGCGTCTCGTCCGCCAGGCCGTCCTGGCCGAGGAGGCCGGCTTCGACGCGGTGTTCGGCTCGGACCATTTCCATCCCTGGGTCGACGACGAGTCGGCATCCGGATTCGTCTGGGCTTGGTTGGGGGCAGTCGCGGCCAGGACCGAGTCGGTCGAGCTCGCCACCAGCGTCACCTGCCCGCTGTTCCACTATCACCCAGCACTGGTGGCCCAGATGGCCGCCACGACCGATCGTCTGAGCGACGGGCGATTCTCGCTAGGCGTAGGTACGGGGGAGAACATCAACGAGGGCCCGATGGGTTTCGCGTTCCCCGCCTACAAGGAGCGGATCGGCCGGATGACCGAGGCCTTGGAGATCATGCATCGCCTGCTCGACGGGGAGAAAGTCGACTTTGCGGGCGACTTCTACACGGCGGACAAGGCCCGGTTGTACAGCCCACCGGTGTCGACGGTTCCGATCTGGATGGCGGCAGGGGGTCCCAAGTCCGCGGCGTTTGCGGGTGGTCATGCCGACGGGCTGATCACCAGCGTGAAGAGTCCCGCTGACACGCTGGAACGCATCATCGGTCCGTTTCGCGCTGCGTCTGCCGAGCGGCCTAACGCCCCGCTCACCATCATGGCAACCCGCTGGTGCGTGCTGGCAAGCGACGAGGACGAGGCGTGGGAGGCGCTGGCCTCGATGCGGGGACTCAGGGCCCCGGGCCGCCTTCAGGCTGTCGATCCGATGACTCTCCGGGTAAGGGCCGATGATCTCGACCGCCAGGAGGTCCTTGGGAAGTACACGATCGTCGACGGGGTCGAGGCCCTGATAGAGACCTATAGACCCTTGGTGGAGGAGATCGGGGCGGATTACGTGTCCATCCAGGTGGCTAGCACCGAGCCTGAAAGGACGATCGAACTGCTGGGCAAGGAAGTATTGCCCGAGTTGAGGCGCCTTATCGGCTGAGCAGCACAGAGTGATCGGGCGCACCGCTACCAAAAAGCTCACAACCTCCATGGCCACTCCACCTAGACCAGTCGCTGTGAGGGCTTTCCTGCCTACCTCCCTTTAGCTCAGGAAACCTGACTCCTTCGAGGAATAGCCAGCGAAACCCGACGGGTGTCCCCGGTCGATGCTATAAGAAGGGTAGCGAACGCAGGAGGTCAGGTAGGTGTACCCATCCGCATTCGACTATTCGGCTCCCGATACGCTCGACGAGGTCCTGGCTACCCTCGGCGAGCTTGGAGACGAAGGTCGGGTCCTCGCCGGAGGTCAGAGTCTTATCCCCATGATGAAACTCCGGCTCGCCTCACCCGGCCACCTGGTTGACATCAATCGCGTATCGGAGCTGTCATACATCAGGGAAGCCAACGGTCATCTGGCGGTAGGTGCCCTCGCCAGGCACGCCGACCTAGCCGCTTCCGACCTGGTGACAGACACCAATCACACTATGTCGTCCGCCGCCCCGTGGATCTCGGACCCGCTGGTACGCAACCGGGGCACCCTTTGTGGATCGGTCGCTCACTGCGATCCGGAAGGGGATTGGAACTCGGTCATGCTGGCGGTAGGTGCTTCGGTCGTAGCTCGATCCTCCTCGGGCGAGAGGGTGATCCCGATCGCTGACTTCGTCGTCGACTTCTTCACCAACTCCCTGGATCCTGGGGAGCTGGTCACCGAGGTGAGGGTGCCGAAGTACGGCGGCCCGGCAGGCGGCGCGTACCTCAAGCTGGAGCGCAAGATCGGTGACTACGCCACGGTAGGGGTGGCTACCCATCTGGTACTTGACAGCACGGGCAACATCGCCGAGGCCGGTCTGGGACTCACGGCGGTTCACAGCCACAACCTGAAAGTAACCGAGGCCGAGTCGATGATGGTCGGCCAGGCCCCCGGAGCTGAGCTGTTCGCCGAGGCGGCAGCTGTAGCGGCTCGGATCTGCGAACCCGACAGCAACGTGAGAGGTCCAGCCGAGTACAAGCGGGCGGTGGTCGCCGAGTACACCCGGCGAGGATTCGCCCAGGCACTGGCACAGGCAAGAGGGGAGGGCTGATGCAGATCAACATCACCGTCAATGGGACCGGTGAGACGAGGGAGGTTGAGCCCCGGCGCTTGCTGGTCGACTTCATCCGCACCGACCTCGGTCTGACCGGTACCCACATAGGATGCGACACGACCTCATGCGGGGCCTGCACAGTGCTCCAAGATGGCACTCCGGTCAAGTCATGCACGATGTTCGCGGTGCAAGCCGACGGTCATGAGATAACGACCGTGGAGGGTCTGGCTCAGAACGGGAACCTGCACCCGGTGCAGCAGGCCTTCAAGGAGCACCACGGACTCCAATGCGGCTTCTGCACTCCGGGCATGATGCTGGTGGGCGCCGCCCTCCTAGAGAGCAATCCTGATCCCACCGATGACGAGGTGCGTTGGGCGATTTCAGGCAATATCTGCCGGTGTACGGGATACATGAACATCGTGGCCGCTATCCAGGCCGCCGGGGGAGAGGGGAGCTGACATGACCACCGTTCACGAGCCACGTACCAGTCCCGAGGTGGGCGGCGTCGGTCACTCCGTCCTTCGCAAGGAGGACGACCGTTTCATCCGCGGCGCAGGCAACTATCTCGACGATCTCACCCTGCCCGGCATGCTCCATATGGCCATCCTCCGATCCCCCGTAGCCCATGCCAGGATCGTCTCCATCGACTCCTCCGATGCCATGGCCCTCGACGGGGTACTGGCGGTGGTCACCGGCGAGGCCCTGGCCGCGCATGGGCTGGCTTGGATGCCCACCCTGTCAGGGGACACCCAGGCGGTTTTGGCTACCGATAAGGTGCGATTCCAGGGACAGGAAGTAGCGGCGGTCATCGCCACCGATCCCTATATCGCTCGAGATGCGCTCCCTTTGATCGACGTCGACTACGAGGAGCTCGAGGCCATTACCACGCCCCAGCAGTCACTGGCCACCGAAACGCTGATAAGGGACGACAAGGAGGACCAGGCCGACAACGTCGCCTACACCTGGGCGGCGGGCGACCAGGACACCACCGATGCCGCTTTCGCGGCCGCCGACCGGGTAGTGAGCCTCGATACCCACTACCCGCGCTCCCATCCGGCGCCGCTGGAGACCTGCGGGGTGGTGGCAGATGTCAACTCCATCACCGGGCAGTGCACCATCTATATGACCAGCCAGGCCCCCCATGCCATCCGGACAGTGTTCGCGCTGGTTGCGGGGCTTCCTGAGGAGAAGATCCGGATCGTCACCTGTGACATCGGTGGAGGCTTCGGGAACAAGGTGCCGGTCTATCCAGGTTACGTGGTGGCTACCGCCGCCTCGCTGCTGATCGGCAAGCCGGTCAAGTGGATCGAGAGCCGCACCGAGAATCTGATCTCCACCGGGTTCGCACGCGACTTCCACATGCATGCCGAACTGGCGCTGGACGGGGAAAAACGGATAACCGCTATGCGGGCCGATATCCTCTCCGACCAGGGTGCCTTCTTCTCGGATGCTCAGCCGACCAAGTTCAAGGCCGGCCTATTCCATATCTGCACCGGCAGCTACGACTTCCCGGCTGCCCATGTATCGGCCAAGGGTGCCTACACGAACAAGGCTCCCGGGGGTGTGGCTTACCGGTGCTCCTTCCGGGTGACTGAGGCCTCCTACTTGATAGAGCGTCTGGTCGATAATGCCGCCCACGAGGTCGGCATGGATCCGGCCGACTTCCGGGCTCACAACTTCATCAAGGCGGATCAGTTCCCCTACCTGTCACCCACCGGCTTCGTCTACGACTCCGGCGACTACCACGGGGCGCTCGACCTAGCGAAGGAGATGATCGACTACGACGGCTGGCGGGCTCGCCAGGCGGAGCAGAACGCCGATCCCGACACCACCAAGCTGATCGGTATCGGGGTGGCTTCCTTCACTGAAGTGGTAGGCGCTGGCAACTCCCGCGAGTACGACATTTTGGGTCTCAAGATGTTTGATTCGGCGGAGCTCCGAGTCCATCCGACCGGCAAGGCCATTCTCAAGCTGGGAGTCCAGACCCAGGGCCAGGGGCACGAGACCACCTTCGCCCAGATCGTGGCCGAGGAGCTCGGCATCCCGTACTCGGATATCAAGGTGCAGTACGGCGACACCGACAACACGCCTTACGGTTTGGGGACTTACGCGTCCCGCTCGACCCCGGTGGGGGGAGCGGCTACCGCCATGGTCTCCCGCAAGCTACGAGCCAAGGGCCAGAAACTGGCCGCCCACCTGCTCGAGGCTGCTGAGGAGGATCTCGAATGGGAGCCCGGTAAGTTCACGGTTAGGGGCACCGACCAGAGCGTCTCGATCCAGGATGTGGCCTTCGCCGCCTACACCAACCACCCCGAGGGTATGGAGGCGGGACTGGAGGGGGTCACCTACTACGACCCACCCAACATGACCTACCCGTTCGGCACCTACATCGTGGTGGTGGAGGTTGACACCGGGGACGGTACCTGGCAGGTGCTGGACATGGCAGCGGTGGACGACTGCGGGGTGCGGATCAACCCGATGATCGTGGACGGCCAGATCACCGGTGGCCTGACCGAAGGGTTCGCCAAGGCCAACATGCAGTGGATCACCTTCGATGAGGACGGTAACTGCATCGGAGCCAACCTGATGGACTACCTGATACCCACCGCCTGGGAGACCCCCCGCTACAAGCTGGGCGAGACCGTAACCCCGTCCCCTCATCATCCGATCGGGGCCAAAGGGGTAGGCGAGTCGGCCACGGTCGGTTCCCCCGCCGCCTTCACCAACGCGGTGATCGACGCTCTCTGGTCGAGAGGTGTGTCCAACATCGACATGCCGGTGCTGCCGCATCGAGTGTGGGGCGCGCTGGCCGGGGTAGAGGTAAGCCCCTGAACCCAGCCCGTCCGTGAGCATCATCCGGCGGGCGGCCCAGCTGCAGCAGGATGGACATGCCTTTGCGCTGGCAACTGTCATCTGGTCGAAGGGGCCGTCGTCGGGTAAGGGAGGCTCCAAGGCGATCATCCATCCCGATGGCCGGGTGGAGGGATGGCTGGGAGGAGCCTGTGCATCTCCGACCGTGGTCCGCCACGGCTTGGCTGCCCTGGGGGATGGTGCCTCACGGGTGTTGATGCTGGGGGAGAGCGACCACCGGCCGGGAGTGACCGACGTGGCGATGGCCTGCGACAGCGAGGGTTCCATGGAGGTGTTCGTGGAGCCGATCCTTCCCTCTCCCCACCTCCTCGTGGTGGGCGATTCGCCGATGACCAGAACCTTGCAGCGGATCGCCGAAGTGCTCGGGTGGCGGCCAGAGATCGCCTCCGACATCGAGCAAATCACCGGGGTCGGCGACCGGTCCTACGTGGTGGTGGCAACTCAGGGCCACTTCGACGAACCCGCCCTGGAGGCGGCGCTCGCCACCCCGGCGGCCTACGTGGGTCTGGTGGCCTCGCGCAAGAGGTCGTCGTCGGTGACTACCTGGCTAAGGGAACAAGGAGTGAGCGACCGGGCACTCACTCGTATACACGCCCCGGCAGGATTGGATCTCGGATCCACCACCCATGAAGAAATAGCCGTCTCGGTAATAGCTGAGCTAGTGGCATTCAAGGCAGCAGGAGCCGGTGCTCAGGTAGTGGACGTGGAGATACCACCCCAGGCCGTCGACCCAATATGCGGCATGTCAGTGGACATCTCAACGGCCCGCTTCGTCACCGATCAGCCCAACGGCAACAAGGCCTACTTCTGCGCTGCTGGCTGCCAGCGGACCTTCGAATCCGACCCCACCGTGTTCTGAACGGCCAACCCCTGAGAACCTACTTGTCGACCGTCGGCAGCCGGAATTAGGTCACACCGTGATCGGGATTCCGGCCTGAACCGCGACCGGTGTCCAGATGTCCGCTTCGATCTCCGAAGTCTCGATCGAGACGACAAGGCTATATCGCGCGCCGCTTTCGCTCCGGTCCCGCTTGGGTTGTTCCTTCCACCAGCCAGTCACGGGGTACACAGCGATGCAGCCTCTGGCGGCTAGGTCTGCAGCCGTCCCGTGCCAATGGTCAACATGGAGCGAACCTCGGACTCGTTCCCGTCCGAGATCCCACTCGCCAGTATCGGCCGCAGATTCCGGTCGTCGCTCATCCTCCGCAAGCGCGAGCTTGTTTAGCCGCTTACGGAAGGCCTCACGGTCCTCTGTCGGCCGCCGAACTTCGAAGCGAAGACCGTGAGATGCGTACCGGAACCGTTGAGCCCAGCCTCGCCGAGCTGCGTTAGGTTCGATGAAATAGGAGAGGGCGACGCGCAGCTCGACCCGAGCCTCTCCGAGATTTTGGAGCTCGTCCGTCGGCCACGGCAGGTCATGAAGATGCATCTCACGCATCTTGCCTTCAAGGTAGGGACGGATAGTCTGCTGAGAGATGAGTGTGACCGAATCATCCGCACTACGTAGGGCGCGGTTGACGTCAGGAACTCCCCAACCGTATCTGCGCACCGCATTGCGATGGTCACCCTTGTTGCCCTCTGTATTCATGGCGGGTGTCCAGCGAGCGGAGTGGACAACGAGAGCGCGAACCGTCTCGGGCCAAAGGCTGGGATATCGGTACCGGATCTGAGCAATAAGGTTACCGGCCATCGCGGTCGCTGCACTGGTTCCGCTCGTGGTTGTAAGTAGTCGTCCACCCAGCGATGGCGAGCGTGTGGTCAGGATCTGGAGATGTGGCGGGGTGTCGACAGTATCGGCTGCCGGGGAAACCGCTGCGTTACCGCCTTCGAGCACGATATCGGGTGCATGTCTCCACTGGCGCTTGTATGACACCGATGTACGACTGAACGGAGATAGCTCACCAGGTGGAGCGAGCGGCTTCCAACCGCTAAACGGAGCCTCGTCGGTGTAGTCGCGTAGTTCGGTGTAGGCACCGACGACCAGCGCGTTCCACGCCTGCGCGGGATCTTCAGCCGGTTCGGTATCGCTTCGGTCTATGTGTCCGATGTCATACGGCGGACGAACGTTGCCAGTACTGATCACGAAGAGACGCGGGTAGCGTTCGTCGGCACTATCGAGGTAGACGAGGCCGTCAGTCGTCTCGGTGACTTGACGGCCGGCCGCGAGCGCATCGATAGTCGATGACCAGGTCGTAGGTTGCCCAAGCGCTGACTGCTCCTCTGGACCATCTCCCGGGGCAGTGACAGCCAGGACAAAGGTCCGCTGTACTATCGGCTCTTTGATCTCGACGAGAGAAGTTGCCTGTGCAATGATTGCACCATATAGTCGGTCTTCGTTCGTACCGCTATAGGGCAAGATCTTCACCGACTCGAGCTGTGTCACAAGCGAGATCCGATGATTGGTAAGCAGGGCGGTGCCTAGGTCCGGGTACAACACTAACCCAGCCATCATTGTCCCGTGGCCACAGCTATCTTCCTTCCACACAGGGCTTATGGTGTAGACATCTGAAGGGTCAAGCGCCATTTGGATCAACGGATGGCTAGCACCGACACCGGTATCGAGATTACATGTCCTTGGTGATCCAAAAGGAGGGCGATCGACTCGGTTCACGAGGTCGGCCACAAGGTCTGCCTGGTAAGAGGCTTTGAGGCGGACCAGCGTGTGGAGGGCCTCGGCTGGGCGCCGTAATTCGGCGATATCGTCGAGAACATCGAGAGCCGCACCGAGTTGAGTGGCTGTGGCAGAGACAAGAACGATGAGCCGGTCGTCGAACACCAGACGGTGCGGCCCGATTCGAGCACCGATCCCCGCAGCGAAGGATGCAAGCCGGTCGGATTCTCCCTCGCGGCGACGTAACCACACCTCCCACCAAACCCGCTCGTCGGGTTCGGGAAAGTGTGATCTTGGGTCAGTCCAGAGAGCTTGGAGGGTGGCGAGTCGGATATCAGCGATTCGATCGACGAGGTTGCCGTTCTTCCGATTGCCTGCGTGGGTCTGGTCCGTAACGTATTGCTCGAAGCGCTTGAGAAAGTAACCAGCCGAACCGTCCGGGATGAACACAGTTGCTCGTTGGACAGTTTTTTCGCCTTCCCTCCGCTCGGTCACAGCTCTCAGCTCCGGGGGGCTTTTCCCCACCTGTGGGTCTAGCGAGACGAGGGCTAGTTGGATGCCCGGGGCCGATTCAAACTCGACGTAGATGCCGTCAAGTGCACCTTCTACTGACGCCGCCGCCGTCCGTCGGATGGTCGCTTGGCTGGTGGCCGTTTCCAACGCCTCACGAAGGTGTATCGAATGGGCCGCGGGATCGGCAGGAGTTGGGGGAGACGCACCAATGGGTCCGCCCGGCCTTGGCATATACGGCTCTGGCTCTACAAGTCGATTCACAAGAATGTGCGGACGGTTGCGCTCCACCATTACGCCTTCGATGGATCAGAGGACCGCCTCAACTTGAGCGAGTGGATGAGACCCTCTGTCGTCAGCTTCTCGTCGGTCAGGATGGCACTCTTTGCGGCGACTTCCGCTGCTGCAGTGACCTCAGCATGACTGAGTCCCTTGGTGGCAGGCCCAATTCTTTGCCAGTTGATTCCTCCAAGGTCCAGAGCGGCTAGGCGGTGCCTGATTACCTTGTTGGCTACAGCGGCCGTCGGCATCTGGTAGCCCACGGAGATGTCGAATCGGCGGTACAAGGCACTGTCGAGCAAATCAGGCAAATTCGAGGTTGCAACGAGCATGCTCCGCGATCTGTCCTGCTCAAGGAACTGTAGGAATGAGTTGAGCACCCGTCTGATCTCGCCAACATCGTTGCCCGCTTGCCGAGAACCTGCAAGGGCGTCCACTTCGTCGAACAAGTAGAGGCCGGTGGTGTTGACCATGGCCTCGAAGATCAGCCTCAGCTTGGAGGCCGTCTCTCCCATAAACCTGTTGATCAGTCCGTCGAGCCTGACAGTGAACAACGGCAGCGACAGTTCACCCGCGAGCACGGCGGCTGTCGTCGTCTTGCCAGTACCGGTGGGACCGAGCAGCAGTAGGCGTCGGACCGGCTGGAACCCGCTCGCGTAAAGCCGGTCACGATTGACCTGCTCGTTTATGACCTGCTTGAGCAGCCTGTTTGTATCAGGTGCGAGGGCAATATCCGAAAGCCGATAGTCCGGATAACTGACATCCAGTAGGGACGAGAGCTCTCCACGGGGGGTGGTGACGGGAACTACGCTTGCACCGGTTGCTCGTCGGCCCTTGGTCTCGTCAATCAGATTCTTGAGCTCCTGGGCGTATACCGCGTGACCTGCACGAGCCTCCCCTGCTGCCAACTGCAGAGCAACTGTGAAAAAACGGCGGTCGTCACCTGCTGCATGACTCTTGATGAGGGCCTTGACTTGGTCAGCAGTGGCCACAACGATCCTCTCCACTCGTAGTCGCCTCGGGCTGTTCATCTCCTACGGTAGGGGACCGTACCCTCGGTACGGCACCTCGACTACCGACAGTGTCCAGATGACTTGGCCGGACTAGGTTCACAGAGCGCACGATGTCTACCAGTAAGCCATCAAGTATCAGGCCCTAATATAGTTAGTTGCGATCTACTAGTGATATCTACACGGTGTTTACCGTTAAGAATTGTGGGTTCGTGCCTCACATCGACTAACAGCAGTCCGGCTCGAGCCAGTAGCAGGAAGGTGACAATCGGGGCCTTCTCGCACCCTTCCGTCGGAACGCGTATCCTGGCGGCCGTCGGACTTGATCGCAAGAGGCTTGGGAAATGGTTGGAGCAGCTGACGAATCGGTTACCGATATTCGCGCCCTGCGGGTGGGTGTCGATATCGGCGGAACGTTCACCGATCTGATGCTGACCGGGCCTGGGGGGGAAATCGAAATCGGTAAGGTTTTGACCACCCGTGATCCTTCCCAGGGGGTCGAGGACGTCCTGGGTCGCACCCTGGAGCGCTCGGGTCACTCGGCCACCTCTGTACGCCACCTTGTTCATGGCACGACCCTGGTTACCAACGCCATCATCGAGCGCAAGGGAGCCCGAACCGCCCTGCTGACGACGGCCGGCTTCCGGGACTCGATCGAGATCGGACGTGAGCATCGTTACGAGCTGTACGACCTGAACCTGGAACACCCCAAGCCTCTGGTTCCCCGCTACCTGCGCTTTGCGGTGCCTGAGCGGACCCTGGCGGATGGAACCCATGGGATGGAGCTCGACGAAGCGCTTCTCGAGCGCCTAGCTCGTGAGTTGGAGGCCGCCGGGGTCGAAGCCGTGGCGATCTGCTTCCTGCATTCCTTCACCAACCCCGAGACCGAGCAGCGGGCCCGCGCCGCCGTCCAGAGGGCCGCGCCCGGTTTGCGAGTGTCACTGTCCTCCGAGGTGGTCCCCGAGATCGGAGAGTTCGAACGGGCCTCCACTACCACGGCCAATGTCTACGTCCAGCCGCTGGTCGAGCGCTACCTATTCCGGCTCCGGACCAGGCTGAGCCAGCTCGGGTTCGGCGGCCAGCTATTCATAATGCTCTCCAGCGGCGGCCTGGCGACGCTCGATACTTGCGTGCAGTTCCCCATCCGCTTGCTCGAGTCGGGCCCGGCCGCCGGCGCGCTCGCGGCTGCCTCCGTAGGTACCGAAATGGGTCGGAGCTCCCTGCTCTCCTTCGACATGGGGGGAACGACCGCCAAGCTGAGCGTGGTGGACGATGGCGAACCCCTGGTTACCCATGATTTCGAAGTGGATCGCCGCTACCGGTTCAAGAAGGGCTCCGGGCTGCCGGTAAGGGTCCCGGTGATCGAGATGATCGAAATCGGCGCGGGGGGTGGCTCGATTGCTCGAGTCGATGCCATGGGCCTTCTGAAGGTAGGCCCCGACTCGGCGGGCGCCAATCCCGGACCGGTGTGTTACCGGCGAGGCGGCACATCCCCCACGGTCACCGACGCTGACCTGATCCTCGGATATCTCGACCCTGATTACTTCCTCGGTGGGGCCATGAAGCTAGACACCTCCGCCGCCGAAGAAGCGCTTATGGAGACCATCGGCCTTCCCCTTGGGATGTCGGCACCCGAAGCGGCCTGGGGAGTTCACCAGGTCGTCAACGAGGCCATGGCCAACGCGGCCCGCGTCCATGTGGTGGAACGGGGGAAGAACCCGAGATCCCTGCCAGTGGTGGCCTTCGGCGGTGCCGGTCCGGTGCATGGCTATCGAGTGGCCGAGTTGTTGGGCAGCAGTGAGCTGATCCTCCCGTTCGGGGCCGGTGTCACCAGCGCCATGGGTCTGCTGGTGGCTCCGCTGGCGTTCGACTTCGTTCGCTCCCACTACGGGAGGCTCGACGAGCTCGACTGGGCGGAGGTGACCGCCATCTTCGAGGACATGGAGCGCGACGGCACCGAGCTGCTGGCCGGGTCAGGCGCCCAGCCCGATGAGATCACCCACACCAGGACGGCTGATATTCGATACGTCGGCCAGGGCCACCAGATCAGCGTGCCTATCCCGGCCGGTCCCCTGACCTCCGGGCATCGGCAGGTCATCTTCGACGAATTCGACCGCGTATACCGCAGCCTCTACGGACGGCAAGGTCCACCGGTGGAGTTGGAGGCCCTCACTTGGAGAGTCGTGAGTCGAGGGTTACGTCCGCAACCGATCGATTCGGGTGTCCATGAGCTCGCCGGCGATGCTAGTGCTGCCCGCAAAGGGGAACGGATGGCCTACTTCCCCTCCCGGGGAGGATTCGTTGCCACGCCCGTTTACGACCGTTACCGGCTGGGTCCCGGCGCAACCCTATGCGGGCCGGCCATCATCGAGGAGCGCGAGTCCACCGCCATCATCGGCCCAGGCGGGCGCGTGAGGGTGGACAACCACCTGAATATCGTGGTGTCTCTCGGAAAGGAATCCGGACAATGACGGCCTCCCGCTCCGTGCTGGACCCGGTACTCATCGAGGTGTTATGGGCCAGGGTGCTATCGGTTGTGAACGAGCAGCAGGTGGCATTGCAACGCACCGCCTTCAGCACCATCGTTCGGGAGACCCAGGACCTGGCGTGCGGCCTGTTCGACACCAACGGCTGGATGATGGCACAGTCTGTAACCGGCACTCCCGGTCATATCAACGCTATGGCCACCGGTGTGCGCCATTTCCTGAACGAATATCCACCGGGCTCGCTTGAACCCGGCGATGTGCTGATCACCAACGACCCCTGGATGACCGCTGGCCAGATCAACGATATAACGGTCCTCACCCCGGTCTTCAAGAACGGTGTCGAGGTGGCGTATTTCGCCAACACCTGCCATGCAGCCGATATTGGAGGGCGAATCCTTTCGGCCGAGGCCCGTGAGGTTTATGAGGAAGGGCTCCGGATCCCGATCATGAAGCTCTACGACCGAGGAAGCATCAACGGCGATCTGATCTCGATCGTGCGGGCCAACGTCCGGACCCCGGATGAAACGGTCGGAGACCTTTATGCGCAGACCTCCTGCAACGACGTAGGAGCCCGAGCCCTGCTCGGATTCATGGACGAGTTCGACCTCGACACCATCGACCCGCTTTCGTCCGAGATCATCAGCCGGTCAGAAGAGGCTATGCGAAGCGCCATCCGCCGCATCCCCAACGGTGTGCATCAACACGAGACCTGGAGTGATGGTTTCGAGGAACCGATCGTCATCAGGGCGTCCGTGAGGGTCGAGGACGAGGACATATACATCGACTTCGCCGGTTCCTCGCCCCAGAGTGAGCGCGGGATCAACGTGGTGTTCAACTACACCCATGCCTATGCGTCGTTCGCTATGAAAGCGGCCATCAGTCCCGATGTTCCCCACAACGATGGAGCCTTTCGCCCTGTGCATGTGTCAGCCCCACCAGGGTCGATCCTCAACTGTCTCGAGCCTGCGCCGGTGGCGTCCCGCCACATAATCGGCCACTTCCTGCCCGGGGTGGTGTTCGGTGCACTGGCGGAGTCCATTCCGGATCGGTTGATGGCTCCCGGCTCCGATCCGATCTGGATTTCGATCTGGAGGGGAAGAGCCTCAGCCGGGGACGATCTATTCACCTTCAGCCTCTTCCAATGCGGGGGAGCCGGAGCACGTCCCACCAAGGACGGCCTGTCGACCACCGGGTTCCCCAGCGGAGTGGCCGGAGTGGCTGCCGAGTCCGTCGAGACACTAACGACCATGGTCCAGCACCGGCGGGAACTGAGAACCGACTCCGGAGGCCCCGGCAGGTTCCGTGGGGGGTTGGGCCAGTGGACCGAGATGGGCTGCCGGACCGACCAACCATGGACGGTGTCGGCCATGGTCGACCGCATCGCTTACCCTCCCGACGGATTGGTGGGTGGACAGTCCGGTGCAGCCGGAGAACTGATGATCGACGGAAGCCAGGAGGCCCAACCCAAGCGGCTCTTGGTTCTAGACCCCACCAACCGAGTTCAACTCAACCTCCCCGGCGGCGGGGGCTATGGAAACCCACTGGAGCGTGACCCACAGGCCGTCCTCCAAGATGTGATCGAAGGCTACGTCTCGCTGCAAGGAGCGAGAGAGGACTACGGGGTGGCGATCGAATACCTAGGTCGGGAGGACCAGCTGGTAAGGATGCCCGACGATTACCGCCTCGATAACCAGGCCACCGACCAGCTACGCGGTTCCTGACCCAAGCGAACGGCGGGCGTCTTCTTCATCGGCGATCCGCTTGGCCTGCATTCGTTGAAGGAGTTCAAGACGTCCCAGCGGTCTGGCTTCGGCAAGTGGCTTGTCCGGTCCGGCCGTAGTGGACACGGGGCCATACGGTGGCGATATTGTCAGTACAGGCTGCGAGTCGCTTCGGGTCACCGAGGCGCATCGGTCCAACCAGCGCCGAGGCTCGGGGGTCGTACCCGGGCCTCGGTTGACCTCTTCGTCCACACCAGCGGTGAATAGGAAGTCGTTAGCTCGGTCAACACCGACGCCCGTGGATCGCTTACTCGATTGGACCGCGGCCAACCGATAACGCCTTTACGGTGGTCGGCTCGGAGGCATCGTAGGCCACTGGGCTTGCTGGATGACCGTCCCATTGGCACGGGTCGCATGGATGCTTCGTCTGACCAGATCAGTCTGGTTTGGGGGCCGTACCGGTAGAGTCAACTCGTTCGCCCTCACATCGATTCGTGCAGGACGGTGGTTTGCGCTACCTCAACCACGCCCTGCGGTATAAGCACAAGGGGCGCAGCGGCCACTCAAAGGAGCACCCACATGACCGACGCAACCAGCATCCAGGACTGGGGTTTCGAGACCCGAATGATCCACGCGGGCCAGTCGCCTGACAGCGACACCAACGCCCGCGCGATGCCCATCTATCAGACCACCTCCTACACGTTCGACAGCTCCGAGCACGCGCAGAACCTGTTCGGCCTGGCGGAGATGGGGAACATCTACACCCGCATCATGAACCCCACCCAGCATGTGCTGGAGGAGCGCATCAATGCGCTAGAGGGAGGAGTGCGCACCGCGGTCGGGTTACCCGGCACCTTGGCGCTGGCCTCGGGCCAGGCCGCCGAGACCCTGGCCATCCTGAACCTGGCGGAGGCGGGCGACCACATCGTGGCCAGCCCGTCACTCTACGGCGGCACTTACAACCTGTTCCACTACACGCTGCCCAAGATGGGCATCGAGGTGACCTTCGTGGCCGATCCGGATGATCCCGACAGCTGGCGGGCTGCGGCGCGTCACAACACTCGGGCGTTCTACGGCGAGTCGATCGGCAACCCCAAGAACGACATCCTGGATTTCGAGGCGGTGGCCGAGGTTGCCCATTCGGTGAACGTGCCGCTAATGGTGGACAACACCGTGCCCTCGCCGTACCTCTGCCGGCCCCTGGAACACGGCGCAGACATCGTGGTGCACTCGGCCACGAAGTTCATCGGTGGACACGGCACCTCGATCGGCGGTCTCATCGTGGACGGCGGCACCTTCGACTTCGGCGCTTCCGGACGCCATGCGATGTTCACCGAGCCCGATCCCAGCTACCACGGCCTGCCCTACTGGCCAGCCCTCGGAGCGGGGTCATACATCATCAAGGCTCGGGTGCAGCTGCTGCGCGACATCGGCCCAGCGGTATCACCTATCAACGCCTTTCTCTTCCTGCAGGGGATCGAGACCCTGTCGCTGCGGATGGAGCGCCATGTGGCCAACGCCGAAGCGGTAGCCCGCTACCTGGAAGGCCACTCGCAGGTGGAATGGGTGCTATACGCAGGCTTGGAGTCCAGCCCCTACAACGAGCTATCCCGCAAGTATCTGCCCCGCGGCGCCGGTTCGGTGCTGGCGTTCGGAATCACCGGCGGGCTCGAGGCAGGCCAGAAATTCGTGGAGAGCCTGCAGCTGCACAGCCATGTGGCGAACATCGGCGATGTGCGCAGCCTGGCGATCCACCCGGCCAGCACTACCCACAGCCAGCTGACCCCCGAGGAGCAGGCCGACACCGGGGTCGAGCCGAACCTGGTGCGCCTGTCAGTCGGCATCGAGTCGATCGAGGACATCTTGGCTGACCTGGACGCCGGATTCGAAGCTGCCGCGTCCATGTAGGGCGTACCACGGGGGGTAACTGTTTCGCCTGCCGAACCCCGCTATGCGGCAGCCGTACCTGTTGGGCTGAAGCGGCGAGGTTTCTGGGTTTGATGCCTCAACTCTTTGCATCAGTGGGGGTATGGGCAGCTTATTCCTCGATCGGGCCGCGGCCAGCCAACAACTCCTCGAGGGTGGTCGACGGCTCGGTGGCGTCGTAGGGCCACTGGGCTAGCTGGATCACCGTTCCGTGGCCACTGGCTGGATGGATGAAGCATTCGCTCCAGTTCGGGTCGAGGTATAGGCCGACCACCTTCAGTCCGGCTTTCGTGGCCCGCTCTGCTGCTTCGGTCACCGACGACACTCGGAAGGTCAGATGGTGAATCCCTTCGCCCCGCGTCTGCAGGAAGCGCGCCATGAAACTGTCCTCAGAGATAGGAGCGAGGGCTTCGACCTTGGCGCCGCCCGGCAGCCGATATTGGATCCAACGGAATCCTTGTCTCAGATTGTCGGCGCCGGTGATGAAGGTTCCTCCCAACGTCTCGAAGAGCCTGGCCACCGACCCGAGGTCGTGTACTCCCAGGGCGACGTGGTCGAAGTAATCGATCAGGTCGGACAGCGGTTCCAATTGTTCTGGTACATCAGCCATGTTCCCAGGTTATCCCTCTATACGTAAAGAATCCGGCGCTTCCATGGGAAGCGCCGGATTCTACTGTCGATGCGGACGGGCGGAGCTGTTGCCTAGTTACAGGCGGGCAGCCCTTCGGTCGGGCCAATGTGCCGCTCGTACACCTCGTCGAGGGTCCCTCGGGAGATGTAATAGGCCAGCCAGCCGTTGAGGTATTCCAGCCAGACGACCTCACCGCGGGGCAGCGCCCAGGCACCGTACTCTTCGGCAACGAACGGAGCGCTCGGATTCAGCACGCTGGTACTCGGGTTCTCGGCCACGAACGGGAGTGCCAAGTACTCCTCGACCACGATGGCGTCGGCACGGCCGGAAGCCACCTCGAGGAACGCCGGGGCCTGGTCCAGCTGGACGAGCTCGGCGTTGGGGAACCGCGTCTCGGTCAAGTTGGCCGCCGTCGAACCGGTGAGGGCGGTCATAGTCACGTCGCTGCTGTTCAACTCGTCGATCGACATGATTCCCGAGTCGTTGTTGACCACCACCACCTGGCGGTAAGGCACGTAGGGGCAGGTGAACCAGAGCTGCTCGAGACGGGCCGGCCTACCCACGAGCCCCACCGAAACCAGATCGAACTGGTTCGCTATAAGGCCGGGGATCATGGCCTCGAACTCGAGATCGTTGATCTCCAGTTCCACGCCGAGGTCCTCAGCCAGCATGTGCATCAGGTCGACGTCGTAACCGGCCGGGTTACCGTTGGCATCCCGGTACATCTGGGGCTCGAACTGGAGCACCATGCCTACCTTGAGGGTGCCGCGATCCTTGATCGCGTCGAGGAGGTTGCCGTCCACTACCGCCTGGGCCGCGGCGGTTGCTCCACCGTCCGCTTCGCCACCCTCTTCCTCGGCCGCGCAGGCTGTGGCTAGCAGACCTAGCGCGACAACCAGAACCATCCACTTGATATGCCTTCTCATATCTCGTTCACTTTCCTATTCGAAGACCTGCTCTACCGACCAACTCGCCTGGAGTCGGCTGGCCATCCTGCCCGGCCGCTCTTCCAAGTCGATTCGAAGCCTGATACTAGACACCGTATGAAGACCGGGACGATTCGCGTTCCCGGTTTGCAGCCACCTGTTCCTGGAGCCGAACGAGCTGAGTACTCCGCCGGCGGGCGAAGGGGGAGCGTACCTTGGAGGTGAGTACGTCCACGAGCGCGTAGCGCTTCTCGAGGTACTTGACTCCGAAGTACACGGCGGTCGTCAGGATCAGATACATGATGACCGTCGCCAGATACACCTCGAAGTAGCGGAAGGTGCTGTTGGCCAGCAAGTTGCTGACCCGTAACAGTTCCGGCACGCCGATAATGTAGACCAGCGACGAGTCCTTGATCATACCGATGAACATGTTCCCCATCGGAGGGATAACGATGCGGGTCGCCTGGGGGAGTACGACTCGGAAGAACACTTGGGGCCGGCTCATGCCCACCGACAGGGCGGCCTGGCGCTGCCCGTCCGGAATGGCCTGGATACCGCTCCGGAAGATCTCCCCCAGCCAGGCGGAGTATTGGAGAGTGAGAGCCAGGATTCCGGCTTGGATCGCCGCGATGGCCAGATCGAACTGGATGGCGATTCCGTAATAGACGAACAGGACGAACACCAGCAGGGGTATCGCCCGAAAAACGTTTATGTAGGCGGCCATTATCGGGGTGATGATCCGCGACTTGGACATGCGAAGCAGCGCTACCGCCAGGCCCAGCACGGTGGCGAGCGCGAAAGCAACCACGGCGATGTACAGGGTTAGCCGCACTCCCCCGAAGAAGACATCCCGGTTGTCCCAGATGAACTCGGGGCGGAATCGGGCTTGGGCCAGGATCGGCGCGAGCACGGACGAGATCACAGGATCGCCTTCAGGAATGCCTGTGTACGCGGTTCTCGCGCTTCCTGGAAGATCTCCCTACCACCCTGCTCGACCACGACTCCCTCGTCCATGAAGATATTCACGTCTCCGGCTTCGCGTGCGAAGCCCATCTCGTGGGTAACCACCACCATGGTCATTCCCGACTCGGCCAGGCTGCGCATCACGCCCAGCACCTCGCCCACCAACTCGGGATCCAGCGCTGAGGTGGGTTCGTCGAACAGCATCACCTTGGGTTCCATCACCAGGGATCGGGCGATCGCCACCCGCTGCTGCTGGCCCCCCGAGAGTTGGCTGGGGTAGGCACCCAGCTTGTCGAGCAGTCCCACCTTGTCGAGGTAGACCGCCGCGCGCATCTCCGCGTCAGATCGCTTTATCCTCTTGACCCTTCGCAGAGCGAGAGCCACGTTGTCGAGGGCGGTGACATGGGGAAACAGGTTGAACTGCTGGAAGACCATACCGATCTGCTGACGTAGAAGGCGAGGCTTACCCCGAGGGTGGTCCTCGCCCTCCAAACCGGGCCCGTACTCCTTGCCGCCGAACCAGACCGACCCGGAGTCTGGATGTTCGAGCAGGTTGGCCGTACGGAGGAGGGTGGACTTGCCCGACCCCGATGGCCCGAAGATGACCACATGCTGCCCTTGACCGACGGTCAGGTCGATCCCCCTCAGCACGTGGTTGGATCCGAACGACTTGTGGATGTCACGCAGCCGTACCACCGGCCGGGTCCCGGCCCCCGCTCCGTTGGTGGATTGGTCCTTCACGCGTCCAGTGGGGTGGGTCGGGCCTCGGAGTGGTAGCCGTGACGTTCCAGCAGATCGGCTAGGGCGTCCTCGGCGAAACGCAGACCATCGTGCATGCCGAGCCGGTAGGCACTCTGGCCCTTGGCGTCGTTGTAGTCCAGCTCCTCCCTGATCCGCATGATGAGGCGGCTGATCCCCTCGTGAACCGTGTCGCCGGGTTCGGAAACCCGGGCACCCTGATCGGCTTTCAGAGAGTTACCGGGAGGTTGATCGGTCACGACGGTTTACCTCACGCCAGCCGCGTTTGCTGCGTGGTAGGAACTGGCGATCTGGGCCAGCCCGTCCGGATCGAAGCCGGTTACCCGGTCATCACCGTACATCAGAACCGGGACGATCAGGTTGCCGGTCAGGGACTGCAGCCCTTGGCGGGCGTCCTCGCTCTGACGGATATTGCGGTCGTCGAACTCGACGGACTCAGCGTGCAGGTAGTCCCGCACGCGACAGCACTCCTGTCAGGTCGGAGTCCGGGCATCGGTGTTGAGGCTGTAAAGAATTGGGCGATCCATGTAAATCTCCCTCGTCGGATATCCGTAGGCCTGGATCGCGGCCCCGTTAGTTTCGCAGTCTACTGAGGATGCTTGGGTGCTTGTGGTTACCGGGCACGCCCCAGGCTAGGATCAACAACACCAGAAAACCCTAGCAAAGACCACACCCACCCCCACGCTAGGATCAACAACACCAGAAAACCCTAGCAAAGACCACACCCACCCCCACGCTAGGATCAACAACACCAGAAAACCCTAGCAAAGACCACACCCACCCCCACGCTAGGATCAACAACACCAGAAAACCCTAGCAAAGACCACACCCACCCCCACGCTAGGATCAACAACACCAGAAAACCCTAGCAAAGACCACACCCACCCCCACGCTAGGATCAACAACACCAGAAAACCCTAGCAAAGACCACACCCACCCCCACGCTAGGATCAACAACACCAGAAAACCCTAGCAAAGACCACACCCACCCCCACGCTAGGATCAACAACACCAGAAAACCCTAGCAAAGACCACACCCACCCCCACGCTAGGATCAACAACACCAGAAAACCCTAGCAAAGACCACACCCACCCCCACGCTAGGATCAACAACACCAGAAAACCCTAGCAAGGAGCGCGCGGGTGGGTTCGTTTTCTTTTGTGGTATCAGCACAGCGCCGACAAGAGGCTGAGCGCGTACTGGAAAAACTAGGCAGCGGCGAGGTGAAGTCGATAGCAGCGCTGGAGTCGGCCACGGTCGATATCAAGGAGGAGGCAGGGAGACGGTCACCTAGTGGGGAGATCCTGCCGGGTATCGAGCACAACGAGGAGGCTGCGAAGCAGTTGGCCAAGGCGGCGGCATGTATGGCCAACTCGCCAGGAGGTGGAGTACTGATCGTCGGCGTTGACGACCGGACCGCGCAGATTATCGGCGCAAAGACCGACCCGCACTGGCTCCGGAGCCGGATCTACGACTTGACCAATCAAAAGCTGACTGTAGACATCGACCGTGTCGCGATCGGTGAACACATTCTGTTGGCCATCGAGGTGTCGCAGGCTGTCGAGCCGGTGCCATACCGTAACAAGTACCTGCACCGCGTTGATGCCAGGTGCGTACCAGCCACGCTAACCGAACTCGTAACTGGACTGTTCTTTGGATTGGCTGCTGACCCCTCGTACCAGCCTTCGGGAACACCAATAACGAATGTCACTGCCGCGGCCGAGAAGTCACTGAGAGACCAGATCGCCGAGCACGACCCCAGAAAAGCAGAACTCCCCCGACTCGACTTATTCGGGAGGCTCGGACTGATCGCAGGGGACGGCGTGCATCTGAACATCGCAGGGGAGATCATGCTCGCAGCCCGTGAACGACCCTCCATCGACTATATGCATCGGCATGTTCCCGGAGGGCCGTCCACGATCCGGATTGATAAAGGCGGGCGATCTATGATCGAAGAGATACTCGAAGTGGAGTCTGAGGCCAAGCGCAACAATCCGGTTCGAGAGGTCACAATCGGGTTCCAAGTCCACCGGGTGCGCGCCATCCCGAACCGGTCGCTACGGGAGGCGATCCTGAACGCCTGCTGCCACCGAGACTGGAGCATTCATGGCCCTACCGTCGTTGAGCACATCGGCAATCACTTTTACGTGACCTCCCCCGGCGGCCTCATCGGTGGTGTCCGCGAGGACAACATCATCACTCATCCCTCCGTTCCGCGTTACCGGACTCTGATGGATGCCATGCGTCAGACTGGCCTCGTCGAACGGGAAGGAGTCGGTATCGATCACCTGTTTGCTGACATGATCCGCATCGGCAGCCTGCCCCCCATCGTCGAAACCCTGGCCGACCCCGCAGTACGGATCACTCTCCTAGGCCGACCGGTGAACGAGAACTGGTTCAGGCTCTTTGCAGATCTGTCCCCCATCACCGGACGCGATGATGTGGATGCTGCCTTGCTTGTCTGGCGGGCCGCGCAAGGGAAGTCACTTTTCCTGACCGGCCACTCCTGTGGGCCCCTTCTGCAGCGAGGGCCAGCAAGTGCTGAAGCCGCGCTGAACAGGGTGGCGTCCTATACACTCAGGTCCCCAGACGATACAAGCCTGCTCACCCCAATGCGGACACTGCCGGACACGCCACCGGCATGGACTCTCAGCAAAGCCGCGAGAGCATCTCTCGGGCTACCGGTGAGTATCGCATCGCCGGAATCTGCGCTGGCGTGGGCACGCGAACGCGGCAGAATCTCCTCGACCGAGTATCGCCAGATGACAGGAGTCTCGATGGCAACCGCCACTAAACACCTGAAGGTCCTCGCTGAAGAAGGGCGCCTTGAGCCGAGTTCTGAAACGGGCAGAGGGCGGGGCTTCCACTACCGCCCGGTTCTCAACCGGACAGTCGCTGCACCCAACGCCCGACCGGGGGACGGGCGGTCATCGTGGCGGTAGCACTGGTCACCGGCGCCGGGTCGGGGATCGGGGCGGCGGTGGCCCGTCGCCTAGCCCTCCGAGGCGACCGGGTGGCCTGCGTGGACATCGACGGTGCGCGAGCGGAGGAAGTGTCCGCCGGGATAGAAGGGTCTATCGCCCTGGCGGCCGACGTTACCGATGAGGACGGCTGCGCAGCAGTCTTCGCTGCCGTCGTCGACCGCTTCGGGGATCTCGACATCGCCGTGACCTGCGCGGGGATCGAGATGGGTGGGGATTCGCTCGACTTCGATCTGTCCGACTTCCGCCGGATCGTGGACGTGAACCTCACCGGTAGCTTCTTGACGGCCCGCCAAGCCGCCCGGGTCATGACCGCCCAAGGCCACGGCGGGGCCATCGTGCTGATCGGGTCGATCAACTCGAAGGTGGTACTACCAGGCACCGCTGCCTACGCCTCATCCAAGGGCGGGGTTCTCCTGCTCGGGCAGGCATTGGCAGTCGACTTCGCCCGCCATGGAATCAGGGTCAACGTGGTAGGACCCGGGGTGACGGACACACCCATGAGTGCCGATAGCCTCGCCCACCCCGAACGCCGAGCCAGGCTCCTAGGACGGACCCCCTTGGGACGGCCAGCCCATCCCGATGAGATCGCCTCGGTGGTCGAGTTCCTCACCTCCGATGCATCCAGCTTCATGACCGGAGCATTCGTGCCGGTCGATGGAGGCTGGTTGGCTCAATAGGCGGGGTTCAGCACCGAGTCCTCGGTCCCCCGGCCGCACACAGGCCGCCTACCTCGGGTAAGGCCCCGGTGGTCAACCGCGCCCGACATGGAATCTGCGTTGACGTGGGCGGATCCAGGGGGAAGGATCGAGTCTGCCAGGTCCCGACCTGGAGCCGGGACGGCCGGTGGAGGTCGCAGGTTGCGCATGAGGTCACCACAGAATCCCGCTCCATCATGGAGATTCTCAACAGTGGCCCAGAAGCCACGCCGCGACCACAAGATCAAAATAGAGCAACCCATATTCATCCTAGCTTTTTCCTGATTTTCCGTATGCTACAATCAGTCATAAGGTCAACACATTGTGAGAACGTCCTGTGACCAAACTGTACAACACCAGAATTGCCGAAATAACCGCCCATGACCAAGACGCTATAAGAGTCCGTTTTGTTGACGGAACATCAGGCATCATCAACATCACAGAGAAAATACGCCCACCTACTCAATGGGGAGTTAACATAGAACAGAACAACCCACAACCGTCTACACCGCCCATGTGGAATGCTGAAGGGTTGACTAAACCTTCCGCAAAAGTCGACGAACATGAAATCGTGTGGACCGGATCCATCCGCAATATCCCTACGACTGTTTGGTTGCTATCTGATGCGGCATATGCAGACATCAACAGGCTTCAACAGATTGATATGTACCCGGAAGATTACGCCCGCCGTATAGAAGACGCTTCAGTATGCGAGAAATACCGTGTGTATCTACATTTCATGGATAGAACAGAAGGTGTCTTGGATCTTATGGACTTTGCGGGTCGGGGCATATTCAAGCAATGGGACCAGCAAGGACCATGGCAATGGGATCTCATGCGCATAACCACTGATCAAGACACTATCGAATGGGGTCCCATAGATGATCCATCTAAGATGATCGATTTCTGTCCTGAAATGGTTTACAGCAGGGTGTCAGGTTTGAGTAG
The DNA here is from genome assembly GCA_965200835.1 of Acidimicrobiia bacterium. GTDB lineage: Bacteria > Actinomycetota > Acidimicrobiia > Spongiisociales > Spongiisociaceae > JAPPFW01. The sequence goes on along the minus strand of OZ241390.1, from coordinate 1,336,702 downwards.
AGATTTTCCGGAAAGTGCCCGTTTCGCTGAAGATTCTAGACGCAAACTCGTTAACCGTTCTCAGCTATAGCACTATGGCAGAGATATGCAGAATGTCCGCGGTTTGTCTACCGTTGTTTTGGATAGCCTCTTGACGAAGGACATCGCTTAGCTGGCCAGGGCAATTTGGAGGCCGATGTCCTCCAATAGTAGCTAGCTGATCGCTACGTCCACTACCAGTCGCTTACCGTCCGTTCCTTCGGCGGCTATCCGTGCCAGCTCCTCGGGTACTCGATCCAGGGGTACCGTGGCGCCGGTTAGCGCGCTCAGGTCTAGCTTGCCAGCAGCGTGGAGGGCATTGCCGACCACGAAGTCCTGCCGAGTGAAACCGAAGGTGGTTACCAGCGAGACCTCCCTGATCATGAAGTCGGCCAGGTAATGGTCGAAGGACAGCGAGGTGGGTCCGTCGCAGATGCCCATCAACAGGGCAGTCCCGCCTCGGCGGATGGCCCGGATGGCGAGGTCCACACTCGACACCCGTCCGGCGGCCTCGAAGGCAACGTCCGCACCATGGGCCGAACCGGTCGCCTCCCGCACCATCCCCACTGCCTCATCCAGCGCCAGGCCCGCAACGTTGACCGCACCGTCGGTCCACGGCCGGGCCGCTTCCAACCGATCGTCCGATACGTCCACCGCCACCACGGTAGTAGCGCCCATGGCCCGGGCCACCTGGCACAGGGTCAGCCCGATGCTGCCTACGCCCGTGACGATCACTCGAGATCCGCCCTGCACCGGGGACCGCCTCACCGCATGTACCGAGGCCGGAAGGGCGGATCCCAGCATGACCGCCTCGCTGACCGGCGTACCGGGAGCGATGCGGAAAATATTCGACTCGGGAATCGCCACGTAATCGGCAAACCCGCCATCGAGGTTGATGCCCAGATGCCGCATCCAGGGACAGATGCTCTCCTCGCCCCGGATGCACCACTCACACACAGCGCATCCCACCACCGCGTCCGCCACCACCAGCGAGCCCTTCGACGGCGCAGCATCCGACGAGACCTCCACGACCTCACCGACGATCTCATGGCCCAGGATGCGCGGGAAGCCGTCGGTGTCGAGCATCCCGGCGGCCATCTGGGCCTGGAACAGGCCAGCCGCTGAGGCGATGGATCGCACCAGCGCCCAACCTGGAGGGGGTACCGGTGGCGGGATGTCCTCCAGCTCGAACCTTCCCCCCTCATACATGGTCAGAGCGCGCATCTATTGCTCCCTGGAGGAACCGGTCGCAGCCGGTCTCAGTTGATTACACCGTCGGTGTCGAGCTCCCAGATCAGCTCGCTGAACTGGTAACCGGCCGGGACCCACCGCTTGCGGGAGTAACGAATGTTCGGGTTGTAGGCGTGGGCGATGTGCTCGTCCAGATCGCAGAAGTTGGACGAGTACTCGACATCAGGTGCGTTGTCACGCAGGTAGTCACCGATCGGGCAATTGAGCCGCAGAACGTATTTGACCATGTTGCCCTGATCATCGAAATATCGCTCGGTGTCGAGCTTCGGCGACCATTGAAAATAGCCCCAGAACTCCTTGAAGAAGTTGTTGAGGTTCAGCGGTTCGCCCTTCTCACGGGTCTTGGCAGCCATCGCCTGGCCCATCTGGTCACCCTGCCGCTTGCGCGCATTGGCCACCGCCGTCCGGCCGGCCTCCTTGCCGAGTTCGTATTCCATGGCGTCGGCCAGCACGGAGAAGATCCTGGTCTTGGCATGGAACTCGGCCTCGTTGGCGTCCCAGCCCTGCTGGATAGGATCGTCTGCCGCCACCTCCCGGTAGCGCTCGAGGTAGCGGAGCTCGCCCTCCGTGTCGGTCTTGGCCATGCTCTTGGCCAAGCGGTCACCGGGGGCATCGTCGATGGCGTCAGCCATCTCCTTCAGCTCGGGCTGGGCGATCTCGACCCGCGCGTACGTACTCATTACCGGAACCTCCGTGACAATTCGACTGCGGAATGATCGTAGCCGCCCATGGGCAGCCTTCCGATCCGCCTACTGCCAGTCCCTACCCGGCTGGAACAGCTCCAGGATCAGCCCCCCCACCTCGCGGGTGTCGAAATAGGCGAACTTGCCTCCGTCGGCGAGGATGGCCGACGAGATCACCTGGTAGCCCAGGGCAGTGAGATCCGCCACATCCCGATCCAAGTCGTCGGTGTGGGCGCACAGGTGGACGACCCCCTCCCCGTGCTTTTCGAGGAACTCGGCCTGGATGGTGTCACCCGAAACCGGCTGCAGAAGCTCGAACTCCACCGAACCCATCTGGGCGATCAGGCCCTTCACCCGAGCGTCCCTAATGTCCTTGCCATAGATCTTGCGCTCGAGCGCGTGGGCGGACGGACCCTCAACGAACGGACCGATACCCAGCCGCTCGTAGAAACGAGCAGCTTTGTCTATGTCGCGTACCACCACCCCCACCTGGTACGTTCTCGACCAGAGATCGTCGCGCAGGGCTGCCTCGTCGGCCATTGCGTTCTCCAAACTGGCCAGGCGAGATGGCTGCGCCTAGCCGGTAGCGTCAGGTTCCGGGGTGAGAGGATAACGGCATGACTTTCAACCTTCCCTATGAGGACCGGGAGGACATCACCAACCTGCTGCATGGCTACGCGTGGCACTTCGACCAGAACGAGCCCGATGCGGTGGCCCAGCTGTTCACAGAGGACGCGGTCATCGACTACGGGCCCGAGATGGCCAACATCGTGGGACGGGATACCATCGCGCCGGCCATCCGGCCCGGGCTGAGCAACCTGTTCTCGTCATCGGTCCACTACATAACCAACATCATGCTTCGCCCCGACGGCGCCGATACGGTCATGGGCATCGCATACATCTATGCCTGGCATACCTATCATGGAGGCGACGAGCCCGGTGAGATGTGGGGCCAGTATCACTGCCGCTTCCGCCGCACGGACCAGGGTTGGAGGATCGCCAGGATGGTGCTCAAGGTGGAGGGCATGAAGAACTTCCATCGGTCGGTCATGCATCCGACCGGTCGTCGCCCGTAGGTCGGATCCTGCTGGCAAGGCTGTCCGCTTGAGCACGGTACTCCTCACCGGTTTAGGGGAGCTGGGCGGATGGGCCCTCGAGTTCCTGGCCAGAACCCCGGAGATCGACCGGATCGTTACTGTCAAGCGCACCCCCTGGACAGGGCCCTCCCGGGTGAACCTGGCCATGCTCGGCGCGATCGTCCAGGGACACCACAAGCGATACGAGCACCACACCCTGGATCTGGCGGATGGGGATGCGATCGCCCGGCTGCTGGCGGACGTGCGACCGGATGTGGTTATCCATTCGGCCGCCATGCAGTCACCCCGCGTTTTCATGAACGCCGACATCGACGAAGGTTTGCGGGCCGAGATCCGAGCGGCCACGTTCAGCCTCTGGCTTCCCTGGCATCTGCTGCCCGCCACCCAGCTGGTCCATGCCACCGAGCGGGCGGGTGTCGACACCACGATCGTGAACGCCTGCTTCCCCGACGTGGTGAATCCGGCTATCTGGGCCCGGTTCGGCCACGGCCCGTTAGCCGGCGCCGGCAACGTCGAGGTATCGGCCGCCACCGTGGCCGGCTATGCGATCGAAGCGACCGGAGAAGCCGCCGAGGCAGTGAGGGTGCGCCTGGTCGGTTCTCATGCCTTGATGGCCTACGGTGCGTCGCTCGTTCCCCACCACTTGGAGGTCCGACTCCGGGGCCAGGAGGTAACCGCCGATTACGACCTGGCCACCATCCTGTCATCGTGGCCGGAGCGGATCGAGTGGGGCCGGGTCGACTGGTTCTCGCTGTTCGCTGCCTCGGCGGTCAAGAATGCGCTTGCATTGACTGGATCCGCTCCGGCCAGGATCCACATGTCCGGACCGATGGGGCTACCCGGCGGATACCCGGTTACGGTCGCCGAAGGGAAGATCCAGCTCGACCTGCCGAGAGGACTGACACGCCGGGAAGCGGTGGCCATCAACGAGGCGGCCGCTCGCTTCGATGCCATCAAGAGTATCGAAGCCGACGGCACCGTCTCTTACACTGGAGAGGCGCGAGCCGCCATGGAAAGCCTCGGATACCACTGCGAGGCGGTGAGCTTCGATGAGCTACCCCGGCTGTGCGGAGTGCTCCAAGACCTCTATCGCGATCTGATCACAAGGAACGAAACAAATGCCTGACTTCGCCCGAAAACCCCTCGAGGGTCTGTTCCCTCTCATCCCGTTGAGCCTCGACAGCTCCCAGGAGATCGACCGGGACGGGGTTCGCCGCAGTATCGAGCTGGTAGCGGCCTCCGGTGCTCCGGGTTGCATCGTGTTCGGCTCGATGGGGCAGATGACCAGCGTGTCGGAGCGGGAGTTCGATGCGGTCTGCGAGCTGGCCGTGGAGACCGGCCATCGGGATGGTATCGCGGTGGTGGTCGGCAGCACCGCCTCCTACCAGCGCGAGTCGATCCGGCGGGCGCGAGTGGCCGAGCAGGCGGGCGCCGACGGGTCGATGCTGGCTGCTCCGTATGCCTTGCCGGTCACCAGTGACTGGGCACTGCGATTCTTCGTGGAGGTAGCCGAAGCTCTGGACGGGGACATGGCCCTCATGCTCTACAACTACTCGCCCCTCAATGGCATGAACCTCACCGCCCGGATGTGGGAACGGTTGCTCGACATCGCCAACATCAAGGCCATCAAGGAGTCGAATACTGCCCTGCCTCATTTCGACGAGATCCTGCTGACCATCGGCGACCGGGTGAACGTGTTCAGCGGCAATGATCCGGCCTTCTTCCATGCCTCGATGTTGGGGGCCGCAGGCGCGACCGGAATCTTCAGCTGGGCGGGCCTGCGGACCGGAACCCGGTTCATCGAGGAGTGCCGTAAGGGCAACCACCACGATCCGTGGGTCCGGAGCGCATTCGCCGCCCTCCAGCGTTTTTCGGCAGCCATCCGCCGTCCCGACATGCCGTCGATGCTTAGCTACGAGCACGGCTACCTGAACGCCATCGCCGGTCTGGGCGGCGCTCGGACCGGGGTGCCGCGCAAGCCTTACGGGCCGCTCCCGCCGGAGGCGATGGCAACGGTCAGGGCCGAGGCGTCGGCCATCCAGGCCCTCGAAGCCGAGTTATGACCCGCGACACTCCCCGTCCCGGGGAGATACTGGTGGTCTCCCGGGAGGAGGTGGAGGAACTCCTGGACCCGGCTGCCTGCCTGGAGAGATGCCTGGACACCTTCCGGTGGGTCGGGGAAGGGGAGGTCAAACAGACCAATCCGGTCAACCTGTACGTTCATGACCGTCTCGGCCCTGAGCCCCCCTTCGGGCACGGGGCCATGCAGGCTTTCCCTGCCATGATCCGACCCCTTGGGAGAGCAGCCGTCAAGTGGCTGGGAAGCTACCGGCTCAACCCCCGCCGTGGTCTGCCCGCCATCTCCGCCCTCGACCTGGTGAGCGACATCGACACTGGCATGCCGCTCGCCCTGGTGGACGGTACCGCGGTCACCAACCTGCGTACCGGGGGCCATGCCACGGTGGGGGCCAAGTTCCTGGCCCGCCCGGACTCCCGCCGCCTGGCCATCATCGGGTGCGGAAACGAGGGCTGGACCCACCTGCTGGTTCTGAACGAGGCCTTCCCGCTCGAGGAGGTGATCGCCTTCGATATAAGCCAGGAGCAGCTAGCCAACTTTGCCAAGAAGGTGGAGCGGCGGATGGGTATCGAAGTAGTTGCTGCGCCCGATGTGGAGACGGCCGTTGCCGAGGCCGACATCATCTGCATCGTCACCACCGCCGCCCAGCCGGTCCTGATGGAACCCTGGGTCCCGGCCGGTGCCCACGTGTGCGCGGCCACCGGGTTCCGGGATGTCGACCGGACCTGCGCCACGCGCTTCGACAAGTGGGTAGTGGGCTGGTACGGGCGGGATCTGGCCTGGATCGAAGGCGAGGAGGTGGGCCGGTTGGGCGGCCTGAAGCCCGGTGACCTGACACGAGCGGATGTCCATGCCGACATATCCACCGAGATCCTGCGCGGCGCAAAGCCCGGGCGAGAGAGCAGCCGGGAAAGAACCATCATGACCCACATGGGTATGCCAGCTCTCGATGCGGCGGTCGCCTCCCTGGTATACGACTTGGCGGTGGAAGCCGGAGCCGGCACCTGGATCGAGGTCCTCTGAGACATGGAGGGAAGAGCCGAGCGTCACCCGGTAACGGCGGGCGGCTCCGGAGTCGACATGGACGCGCTGCAGGAAGCGGTCGACTTCCTTCGCCCGGCCCTCCATGCCGACGGGGGGGATCTGGTGCTGTTGGATGTGGACGCTACCGGGGTGGTGTCGGTGGAGCTGATGGGTGCCTGCGGAACGTGCCCGCTGTCGGTCGTGACTCTCACAGCCGGGGTCGAAGCTCTATTCATGCAGCGAGTCCCGGGCGTGACCGGAGTGGTGGCCCGCTCTAGCACTGCCGGCTATTGACTCCCAAGCCCTGAGGGCGGTGTCTGACCGGCCCCTCGGCATCCCTACCTGCGGTCGGTCAGCCTCCGTCGAATCCCCCGTCCAAGCCCAGACCGTGGCCGAAGTCGAAGGCATGATCGTCGACTTGGCCGGCGGGATCCCAAGTCATGGGCTCGGTAATTTTGCCTTCCCCACCTTCGCCGGCTGGTAGCCGGGTTGCCAGGGCTCCATAACCAACCGAACAGCCAGGCGCCCGGTATGCCGGCGAACCACCGCCGCTTCCCCTCGGTCTGGTCCGCAGATCCTTCTGAGTCAGGCTTTGTTCGATTCTTTCGCCCCATCCTCGTAGTTGGGTCTGGAAATCTGGATCCTACGGTAATCAGGACATTCCGGCGGGCAGTCCCGGACAGGGCAGGGACCGGTTTGGCCAGCCCCCGAGCATCAGCCGCGTGGTAGCCGGACCACGGCGTCGACCTGAACTTTGGCACCCTTCCATAGGAAGGCAACTCCGAAGCTGGTCCGGGCCGGGTAGGGAAGCGGGAAACGCTCACCGTAGATCCGGTTCATGGCGTCCAGATCACCTTCCTCAACGAACTGTACGCAAGTATGGACCACATTGGCGAGGGACGCCCCAACTTCGGCCAGGATGCTCTCGAGGTTGGTTATGGCCTGATGGAACTCGCCCTCGAAGCCCCCTTCCACAAACCCACCCGTCCCAGGGTCCCGACCGATCTGCCCGGTGATCCACGCCAGATCCCCGTCGATGCGAATGTGAGGATAGGGGCCCTTCGGCTCCGGTGCTTGGCTGCTGGTAACTGCTGTGTCCGAGGTCATCTTCGCTGCCACCTTCCCGGGGTGCCCCGTGTTGTCCTTCTGCCGGTCGGCACGGACGAGGAGAATAGCGTTCGGGCCATAACCCGAACCCCCAGAATCACTAGGCTCAAGACAAGCAAGAAAGTGCCAACACCTATGATCAGGATCTCCCCTACTCCAAACAGCATGGGTGGCTTTCTCTCCTCCCTACCGGCAACGCCTTCCAATAAGGGTCACAGCTTACGGCGCCGAGTCCCGAAGTAGCTCATAGGAGGCCTTTACAGCACCGGGATTGTTCCAGTTGGCCGAGGTAACCACTTCGCTGATCCCGGCCGAGACGAGCTCGGCCAAGCGTTCAGCCAGCGGCCCGGTCGGCCCGGGGGTCTGCATGGCAAGTCTCCGCGTAGGCGAAAGTCCCGCCTTCTTACTCTCGTTGCGGATCACCTCTATGCAGCTACGGATCTCATCGGGGTCGAGCTCCTCCGTGTACTGGAATCCCATCCAGCCGTCGGCCTGCCTTCCCGCCCTCCGGAGGGCGGCTTTCGACATCCCGCCCGCCAGGATGGGAACGTCCCCGATCGGGGTGGGATAGCACCGCACACCGGGTGGGATCTCGTAGTGCCGGTAGCGGCGAGCATCCGGCTGCCCGGTCCAGCACGACCGCATTATCTCGATCCACTCGTCGAGCCGCCTTCCACGATCCTTGAAGGGTGCATCGAGAACCGCGAACTCCTCGGCCAGCCAGCCGACTCCCACTCCCAGAGTCAACCTGCCGTTGGTGAGCAGATCCAGGGTGGCCACTTGCTTGGCGAGCACCACCGGGTTACGCATCGGGGCGATGAGCACGCAGGTGCCGAGATCGATGGTGTTGGTAACCGCCCCGGCCACTGCAAGACCGACCAGGGCGTCGAGCATGGGATGGTCGATGTCCCAACGCATCACCCCGCCGGCATCGAAGGGGTAGGGCGAGGTGGCGCCTTCAATCATCACCACGTGGTCCGTCATCCATATCGAGTCGAACCCGATCTCCTCGGCCAGCTGGGCGGCCGTCTGCAGGGTTACCGGATGTTCCGGGCCATGGGGAGGGAGGGTCACTCCTATTCTGAGCCTGCTCACGTCAACCACCCCCCGTCCACGACTAGCACATGGCCGGTGATGTAGGAAGCGGATTCCGAGGAAAGGAAGTCGACCGCCGCCGCGATATCGGCCGGTTGGCCGAGGCGGCCAAGGGGGATGAATGTACCGGCCTGTGCCCGGGACCGTTCGTCACCGAGGACGGACCGCACCAGATCGGTGTCCACCGTGCCCGGGGCTACCGCGTTCACCCTTATCCCGTAGGGAGCCAGCTCCCGAGCTGAGGCGATGGTGAGCATCCGGACCGCGCCCTTCGAGGTGTCGTAGGGGACCATCGGGGTGGTGGAGGCTGAGAAGGCCGAGGTCGAAGCGGTATTGACGATGCAGCCAGCCCGGCGGCGGATCATCACCCGGGCAGCTGCCTGGATCCCGAAGAAGACCGCTCGCAGATTCACTGCCATCAGCTGATCGAACTCCTCGGCGGTTACCTCGACCAGCGGGCGTATCCAGCCGATCCCGGCGTTGTTCACCATCGTGGCCAGCGGCATCTCCCGGTCCACGCGTTCCGCGGCCTCCTCGATCGCCACCTCGTCGCGGACATCGAGCCGCACCGGGCGGGCATCGAGGCCTTCATCGCGTAGCTGGGAGGCGGCCTCCTCCTCACCGGCAATGTCAGCTATGAACACCGTGTCCCCGCGCCTGGCCAGGCGCTCGGCGATGCCCCGCCCGATACCCCGCGCTCCGCCGGTTACGAGGGCGGCGGTTCCCGATCCACTTGCCATTTCAGTAATTCTGCTCCTTGCCTACGAGCACCCGGCCAGAGTAGTGGGAGCCACCGGTGTGCACCTTCGGCGCCAGACCCCGGTCGATCAACCAGGCACCCCTCGGATCGGAAGCCGCTGCCACCAGATCCCCCGGCCGGTCGATGTCGAGGGCGAATCCGACCGAACCCACCACCACCGGAAAGTGGTCGGCACTTAGATGGCGCTGGAAGCTGGCCACCCCATATGAGAACGGAAACTCCCCCGAGCCACCGAGCGCGGAAGTCCCGCCATCGTATGAGAACGCCACCACATGACGGCCGCTGCGGACAAGCTCCAAGACGTTCGACACCTCGGCCGGCACGAGGCAGGGAAGGTCGGCGTGCAGGATCAGCCACGGACGATCCCCGGCAAAGCGGACCGCCTCAGCAGCAGCACTGTTTAGCCCGCCTCCGGGAGGATCGTCCAGGGTGACGAGGCCGAGTTTCGACGCCCATGTCTTCACCTCGGGCGCCGATGAGACGATCAATGGCGACGGTCCCGTTGCTTGAACCACCCGTGCCGTACGAGATGCCAGTTCCCGAGCGAGCAAGGCGCGGAAGTCCGGATCGTGAGCGCCCGCCAGCCTCCGGTAAGCGTCCCGGAAGGACCGGATGGGAAGAGCAACCACCGGATCATCCATCGCGGAACCCCTCCTCGGGTGCTCCCGCATGGGGTGTCCGGATCCTCCCATGGATCTCCCGCAAGTGAAAGCAGCCACGAGAACGCGAAAAACCGCCACGGCGCGCTGCCCCCTCGGGCCCTCCCCCAGCCACCACCGCCAAAGGTGCTCCTGATTCGGAGCGCGAGCCTTCCGGCCTCTCGAGGCCTCGCGGATCTGCTCCGATCGATGATCCCAGCCCTGATCCGCTCGACGCCGGTAACGGATCGTTGGTGTTTGCAGCTATGCGACAGTATGGCGGAGGGGTGTGACATGTTCCGCCCCCTCGGAGAGGGTCGGGTAGGACGACGTGGCGACCTACTAGGTGATCGTGCGGCATCCCGACCTCCCGATCACCATCCGGCTAGGAACCGGGCGGTAAATCCGGGTAGCGGGCCTTACGGAGGAGCCGCGGAAGGGGACGTTCGTCGATCGGGAGGTGAATGAGCGCGGCCGCCACTCCCAATCCGACTCCCAACCACCAGACTGGATCGTAGGATCCCGTCCGGTCGTATATGTAACCCCCCAGCCAAACCCCCAGAAAGCTTCCCAGCTGGTGAGAGAGAAACAACACCCCGAATAGGGTGGCCAGATACCGCACGCCGAACACCTGGCCAATGATCCCGGTGGTAAGCGGCACCGTGGAGAGCCACAGCAGGCCCATGACTGCTGCGAACACGAGAATGTTCACCTCCGTCTTGGGCATCACAAGCATCAGGGTGATCATCACCGCTCTTAAGGTGTAGATGCCGGTCAGGCCCCTCTTCTTGGACCAGCGCTGCCCGAAGGCTCCGCTACTGAACGATCCGACGATATTGAAGGCACCGATCAGGGCGATACCCAAGGCCCCGATGGAGGGGGCCAGGCCAAGATCCTGTACGAAGGCCGGGAAGTGGACCGTTATGAAGGCGACATGGAATCCACACACGAAGAATCCGCTGGTCAGCAGTACGTAGCCCCGATGGGTCCGGGCCTCGACCAGCGCCTCGCCGAGACTCTGATCCTCTGCTGTCGTATCCACCTGGACCGGCCCCTTGGGCAACGCGAAGGCCAGTGGGATGATCACCAGCACGATCGAAGCCAGGAACAGCAGCGCCGTATGCCAGCCGTAAGCCGAGATGAACCACTGGCCGAGCGGGGAGAACAGCACCTGTCCCAAAGAACTGGCAGCAGTCCCCAGACCGAGGGCCAGCGAACGTCGCTCCGGCCCCACCGCCCGAGCCATGGCTGCCAGTGCCAGCGAGAAGGCAGTGAAGGCCACCCCGAGGCCCACTAACACGCCAGCGGTCAGCTGCAGGGCTAGGCCGGTACCGGAAGCCGCCATCCCCCAGATGCCGGCCGCATAGATCAACGATCCGGCACCCAGCACGTAGCGGGCGCCGTACCGATCGGCTAGCGCGCCCGCCACCGGCAGTCCCATCCCCCACAGGAGGTTCTGGATCGCCAGGGCGAGGGCGAAGGTCTCTCGGCTCCAGTCATGGGCGATCGTCATGGGAGCCAGGAACAACCCGAAGATCGAGCGCACCCCGAACCCCACGGTGGCGATCAGGCAGCCGGCGACCATCACGATCACCAGGGTCCGCCGGCTTCGAGAGATCCTGGTCAAGGTCTGCAACGTTATCGCTCCGGATCGTGCTTCGTTTGGCGGGCAGCCGTCCGCCGGTCTGCGGAACCTTCTGATGGTCCGCGGGGCGTGGCGCCGACGGCGCACAGCATGATGGCTCGAGGATGCCCCCGGCGGGGGACCTTCGCATTCATCCTACAAGAGGACCGCGCCCCCAACCCTCCGCCAGCCCACTCCGGGGGGGTTCTGATCCGTGGCGCCAAGGCTGGAGAGCGAGCCGCCGGTCTTGGGTTCTTCATGACCGCCCATTAGGGTGATCGGCGGCGCCCGCTCGACCCTGCCGTTTTCGAGCAAGCGAGTTGGATGGGATCTCTTCCTGACTAATCCCGTGTGACTCTCTGCGTCGTAGACCTCGTGTGTCTGGAGCTTCATCAAGTGCAAGTGTCTGGAGGGAGCCTCACCCGTGTTCGCCGGGCGGTCTTGAACGGAGGAGCCCGGGAACGGTCTGCCGTCATGGCGGGGCGGTTGTTGTTGCTGACCGCGGTGGCCAACGGCGTGATGGTGATCGGTCGCCTGGCGGCTGGCGCGGATGGCACCACCCTGATCGGGTCGCTGATCGCCATATCGGAGAACCGGTCGATGTACGTGTTGGCCGGCGTCGCCCGCCTGGTCTCCGGGATCACCTTGTTCGGCGCCGCGTGGTATCTGCCCAGAACTCCGCTCTTCCGGCCTCTGTCCAGACTCCCGGTCCTGGGGATGGGGATATGCCTGGCCCTCTCCGGGGCGTTTACCGCTGCCTCAGGAGCCCTGGCGATCGCGCTAGCCGCCCTAGCGCCCGAAGTGGTTCCTCTCGGGGCTCTCTCCCCGCTGCTCGGGTTGGCGGACTTGACCTCGGATCTGCGATGGTCGACCGGCAAGATCGGATTCGCCCTGGCAGGTCTGGCGGTCCTGGCCATCGCCGGCTTTCAATGGCAATCACGTGGGGTGCTGCGGCACCTGGCTCCCTGGTCGGCTTCGATCGCCATCGCCATGCAGTTCATCTGGATAGACTCCGCCACCATTGTGCATCGGATAGTGGGCGGCGTCTTCTGGTTGTGGCTGGTCGGCTTCGGCGTGCTGCTACTAACCGGCCGGACAGGCGAGCCTGACCGCCCAGCCACCACCGTGATACTCGGCGTCGAAGGGTGATGGGTTCCGCATCCCAGTCGAAGGTCTTGGTCCGCATCTGGCTAGGTGCGGTGTTGGCCATCGGGCTGATAGTGCCCGCTTGCGGCTCCGGAGAAGTCTCATCGTCACCGGACTCGCCCGACGGTCCAGCCACCTCCACCTCCGTCGAGGCGGTGGCCGAGGTCAGCACCCCGACATCCACCGCAAGTCCCACCTCCACCCAGCAGGAACCTGCGAGCGAAGCCCCAACCCCGACCACCACGGCGAACATCACGACGACTACCGGCCTGAGCGAACCGGCGGATCCGGGACCCACCACTGCCACCACCGGAGTACCCACCGATGATACGTCTGCCACTACCAACGAACCCGCCTCCAATCCCGCCGCGGACAGCCTCCCCACCACTACTGAGGCCATTTCTGATGATGCACCTGTCAACACCCCCCCTACCACAACCACTTCAGACTCGACCACCAGCGAGTCCACCACCACCACCGAAGCCGTCGCGGAGGTGTCCACCACACTCGCCACTACCACCACGGGTGCCTTCCAGGTCTCCGATGACGTACCCGACATCGAGCTGTTCGACACCGCAACCGGTGCCCTGGTCAGCCTGCGGTCGGTAGTCAAGGGGGACAAGCCCCTGCTGTTCTGGTTCTGGTCACCGTTCTGAGAGACGTGCTGGCACGAAGCGCCGGCCATCGAGCAGTTCGCTCGTAAGAACTCGGACCGCCTGACCGTCGTCGGCGTAGGTGCGGTCGGCACACTGGAGTCCGCCCAGGAGTTCGCCGTCGCTCGGGGGACCACCTTCACCTTGCTATGGAGCGAATCCCGGGCGGCCTGGGATCACTACGGAATGGGCAGCACCTCCGACTACACACTGCTCGACCACCTGGGCAACCGCCTGACTGGCATCGCTCCCTACGACGAGGAAGTCATAGAGGAACAGCTCGCAGACCTATAGCCCTAGCCATTCCCGTCGATGGGTACCACCCTGCATTACATCGAACAACTTCCAGGCTCTGGCCGACGAAGCAACCGCTCAGCCCGGACTATGTGGCGACGGCGTACTCACAGGTATACCGTTGTTTGCGGCAGCGACTATGAGACGATGATCGTATGTGACAACCCCCTCCAAGTCTGGACCGACACTCATCGCGGAAGCGAGATGTATGGCATCCAGGGTCCGAAGCTCTGCTGGCCTGAGCAACCGTGCCTGCTCCAAGATCATCGGGCGAAGTCTCAAGCAATCGAACATGCTGAGCACCTGGTCCATTGTCTTCCGGTCGTCAATCCCCTTTACCGCTAAAGCCCTGGTGACCTCCACACTGCTCAAGTCGCTGATGAACTGACGGGCTGGCTGATCCCTGAGCCATGCCCTGAGGGCGTTGCTTTCAGGCTCCCGGGCCACGAGCTTGACGAGGGCGGACGAGTCGATGTAATGGCCCATCAACGCTCTCGGTCCTCTTCACGCATAGCAAGCAGGACTTCTGATACCGAAACTCCCTGGACTTCGACCGGCTCGGGGAGGTCATCGATGTTGCCGGTAGCGGGCACCAAAACACCGGCCTGGATAAGTTCCTGCCTGGTCGAAGTGGGGATTCGAGTCATACGGGCAACCGGACGGCCCCTGTTGGTGATGGTCACTGTTTCGCCTGCCTCCGCTCTAGCTACAACCTCTGCTGTGTTGTGCCTGAGTTCCCTGAGCCCGACCCTCCCCATGTGGTACATGGTATCACATCGTTGATTTGCCAAGCCCAAGGCGTGCATCGGGCCGCCGCACAAACCGGGTTCGGTAAGGCCGGATGCCCGGAGTCCGCGCTCTGCTCTAGCGCTGGCTAGAGGACGGCAGTAGGTTCACAAACCACATGAACTAGGTGTACGCCTCGCGCTTACCGAGGGCAAGAGCCCTGACGGGCGAGGGTCAGTCGGACTGGATAGGAGAAGCCCATGCGGGCAGTAGTGGTAAGGAAGGCAGGCGGTCCCGAGGTCATGGTGACCGAAACGGTGGATGAGCCGGTGGCTGGGGCGAATGAGGTGGTCGTGGAAATTGCGGCTGCTGGACTCAACTACATCGACACCTACCACCGCAGCGGCCTGTATCCGGTCGATCTCCCTTGCACCCCCGGCCTGGAGGGGGCAGGTACGGTGGCCTCGATAGGGTCCGCGGTGTCCGATCTGGCGGTGGGTGACCGGGTTGCCTTCTGTTCGAGGCTGGGCACCTATGCGGAACGGGCCGCCATACCCGCCGATCTGCTCGTTCCGGTACCCGAGGACATCCCGCTGGACATCGCGGCCGCCGCCATGCTCCAGGGGCTCACCGCCCTGTACCTGGCCACCGCCACCTACCCCCTCACGGAGGAGTCGACCTGCCTGATCCACGCCGGCGCAGGCGGGGTCGGTCTGTTGCTGACCCAGATGGCCAAGCGACTGGGAGCCACCGTGTACACCACCGTCGGTACCGACGCCAAGGCGGACCTCTCGCGGGCCGCCGGTGCCGACCATGTCATCCTCTACCGGCGGGAGGATTTCACGGAACGGGTACGCGAGATCGGGGGTAACCGGCCACTCGATGTCATCTACGACGGGGTAGGAAAGGCCACGGTGCCTGCCGGTTTCGGATTGCTCCGGCGCTTCGGGCTGATGGTGGCCTTCGGGAATGCCTCGGGACCAGTGGATCCGGTCGATCCGCTGGTCCTGACCGCCAACGGGTCGCTGTTCGTCACCCGCCCGACCCTGTTCGACCATATAGCTGATCGCCAAGCCCTGCTGGCGAAGTCGGAACGCCTATTCGCCTGGATATCGGACGGTCTGGAGGTAAGGATCGGGGACCGATATGCCTTGGAGGAGGCGGCCGATGCCCATCGAGCCCTCGAAGGTCGGGCAACCACCGGCAAGGTCCTGATCGAGCCGTAGGGCCTCTGCGAGCGGGGAAATCCTGCTGCCAGCACGGAACCCTTCCTATCCTGGAGATCGAATTACCGGCCTGTCACTAGTGGATGGATGACGGAGACCTGCACCGGTAGACGATGACGGCGCGGGTCCCGCCTATCGCACCAGTCCGACCAGGTGGAAGGAGCTCGATGAGACGGTCCCGGAGCACAGGAGTGATGGCAGCCTTGCTGGCGGGAGTCATTTCGGCGTGTTCGGCGGCTGCACACCAGTCTGCCGGAACGACTCTGGTACTGCCCGTAGCTCCCACGGTGGCGCAACCGGCAGAAGCTGGTGACGGATCCGGGTTGCGGGAGGAACGAGCGGTGACCACCACGCAGGATCCGACTACCACTGCCACCCCGATGCAGGCTCGTGACGCAGCGGATCCAGCCTCGGATGAGAGTGGGAACGTAGCCATCACTACCGCACCAACAGTTGGCGACGAAGCCGCCGCGGCGAGCGAAGTGGCGCAACCGGTACCCGAGGCGCCTGTCTCCACAACCACCACCCTGCAACCAAGCGCGGACAACGTGGCGGCCGAGCGCCAACCTGATTGGGTTTTCACTCCGATCGTGTGGACCAGTCACCAGACAGCATCGGGTCCTCCGGAGTCCCGAACCAGCCGTTCGCCCACCCTCGATCTGCTGCTGTCCGATCCCAATCGTCCCGAGGTCGACATCCCTGATGGGGCGGAGGTGCTCGCGATCGCCTCCGGATCGATCGGACCGCGGAGCCGCCAGACCTATGTAGTAGAAGTAACGGAGGGACAGGTGCTAGTGGCGGCCCTGGCCAGTCCGACCGGAGTCGTGCTGGATCTCCAAATCGCAGATCAGGTAGTGCTCCCCGAGAGCGACCAATCCCAACGGCTGAAGATCACCGTACCCGCGGATGGGTCCTGGCGCTTGGGAGTGGTGTCATCGGCGGAAGAGACCGCCGCGTACGCCTTGACCGTGTGGATGCAGGCACCCGAACCGGTGCCCGTCACTACCAAACCGGCACCCGTCCGCACCAAGCCGAGAGCGCCCCGGGTCGGACCTGGCAGCGTCGTGTATCTGACCTTCGACGATGGACCCACCCGTGTCCACACACCCGATGTGCTGGATCTTCTCAGCCGCTACAACGCCCGAGCCACCTTCTTCGTGCTCGGCAAGCTGGTGGAGAAGTTTCCGGACCTGGTCCAGCGCATCGTGGCCGAAGGGCACACGGTGGCTAACCACACCTGGAATCACGAGAACCTGGCCAAGCTGACCAAGGCGGAATTCGACCGCACCATCGGGCGGACCCAGGAAATCCTCGGCGAGCACGCCACCGCCTGCCTGCGGCCACCCTATGCGGCAACCAACAAGAACACCCGGGCCTGGGCCGCCGAATACGGGCTCAAGGTGTATACCTGGTCGGTCAGCGCCCACGACTGGACCGGTCTCAATGGTCAGCAGATCGCCGATCGGGTCCTGGGACAGATCACCGACGGTTCGATCGTGCTCATGCATGACGGCGGAGGCAACCGCACCGAGACGGTCCGCGGCCTAGAGATCATCCTGGAGCGCCTGTCCGGCACCGGCGTCGTTTACGAGCCACTCTGCGATTTGCTCAGCGAGGTTGGTTGATCCTCCTCACCCGGCCATCTCTTTGGTAGGACTCTCACCATCAGGGATCAACCGAAACGGACAGTCGCTCGGCTGCGGGTCGGGGGAGCAGCTGGGGGCCATGACGACTTCCTCTACCTGTTGATGCCGGTGCAAGTCCTAGGGAATCACCCCGGCTTCGAGTTGACCGATGGTGGTGCTTATCGACCCTTGCCCGGTCTCCAGTAAGCAGCCACATGCAGGAGCGCCAGGCCGGCCGAGGCGATCAGGATGGCCCCTGACCAGGATCCCTCGAGCTGGAGGCCGAGAGCGGCATCGATCGACCACTCTCCCGCTCCCACAAGGGCGATGCCCGCACCTACTACCGCCAGGGTGCCGACGTATTCGTAGCCCTGGCCCTTGTTGAAGATGAAGAAACCATTGCGCATGTGCTGGGTTACGAAGGCCACCACCATCACCCCCACCGTGGCGGCCGCAGCCGGTGCGGTCAGCAAGCCCACGATCAGGCCGACTCCGGCGCCAATCTCCACCAGCGACAGCACCCACGCATGGAAGCGGGGAGCCCGGAAGCCGGCCCGTGCCAGCCAGCGACCGGTGCCACCCAGTTTCTGGGCGTGATTGACCCCGTGCAACAGCATCACCACCCCGACCCAGGCTCGCACAAGCAGGATCGCCAGATCGAAGCTATCCGATGAATTCAGGTTGGGTCCCTTCCGCTATCCGGATACGGTAGCCGGACCGACCTGGCTGGTCGCACCTTCGATAACCCATTACCAGAAGAGGTGACCAACCCTTCTCGTTCGTCTGGTCAGCCCGGCGAGACACCCACCAGCACCGGAATCTCAACCTCGCCCGGATCCAGACCACCGTGGTATCCAACTAGGCGGCTGTCCATATGGCCGGGGAGAAGAACCCGCCCGGGATCGGCCAGGAAGGCGCCGTCCGGCTCGATCGAGGCCGCCGGTTGCGAGACCGACCCTGGCTCGGGGGGCGGCCCCCACCACCGGCGGAGCACCGGGCGCGGGCACCAGGTTGCCGGGAGGCGGGCGCTCAGGGCCTCGACTTTCTCGATCGGCCCCTTCACGTACAGGCAGCGCGGATCGCCGAAAAAGGTCAGCCCCGGTGTCCTCTTGCTAGCCACGCGGTGCTTGCCCCGCCCGCTGATCGGTACTACCCCATGGTCGGCGGTACCGATCAGGGTTACCCGGCGGGGAAGGCGAGCTGCGATACGGTCCCAGGCCGTCGATATGCCAGCCAAGGCTCGAGCGTACTCCGGGCTGGCCGGGCCCTCCATGTGGGCCGCCACATCGACGTTGGGGTAGTAGGCGAAAATCAGCCGCCCGGGTACCCGAGCCAGATCCAGCACCGCTCGTACCAGCTCGTCCGTAGTAGCCACCCCCTCGAACCGGCATCCCCGGTAAATGACCGCGGTCGCGCCGGAGTCGGCGAAGGCGGCCGGCTGCACGGTGATCGGCTCGACCCCTCCCATCCGCAGTCGCTCCCACAGGTTGGGGTCCGGCAGGAACCCGGGTGATGGATCGACGGATGCGCTCGCGGAGTCCACCCATCTGAGGGAGTTGACCGGGCGGGGGTAGCCGGGCAGCATCACGAAGTGCCCGAGGAGGCCGTGCCAGGAAGGCGGAAGCCCCGTGGCGAAGGAGGCCAGGCCGACCGTGGTGGTGGTCGGGAACGGGGCGTGGATAGTGGCCCGCTGGGCGACGACCAGGGGCCGGGCGGACGGATGGACCAGCTGGCGCGCGCCGAGCCCGTCGATCAGCAGCACTACATAGGTGTCGGCCGGGGGGATTCGGCGGGCGATCCGGGCGTGGAGTCCGGGCGCGGGTGACCACCCGGCAAGGCGCTGCTCCACCTCGGCAGCCAGGTTGTTGAGCGATCCGCCGGCGTAGTCGGGAATCAGGGGGCCGGCGGGCTGGTTCACGACCCGGACGGTAGCCGGTCGGAATTCATCCCATTCCCATCGGGTACCTATAATCGCCTGCGTTCAGGCAACTAAAGGATGTGCGCCGTTGGATCCCCCGCTCCGGGACCGAACTGACCGGACGGCGGGGGGCCGGGTGGCGTACCGACTGCGGAGTTGAGGTGACCGAATACTTCCAGGACTACCTATCGGTGGCCGCTTTTGCCGCGTTCGGCGTGGTACTGGTGGCGCTCACGCTCGGACTCACCTTTCTCGTCCGGCCCTCCAACCCCAGCAAGGAGAAGATGACCACCTACGAGTGCGGCGTCGATCCGGTGGGCGAGGGATGGAACCAAACCTTCGTCCGCTATTACATCTTCGGACTGCTCTTCGTGCTGTTCGATGTGGAGGCGGTGTTCATCTTTCCCTGGGCGATCGTCTCCGAGGAGCTCGGCATGGCCGGGGTAGTGGCGGTCATCGTGTTCATCCTCACCCTCCTCGAAGGGCTGCTCTACGCGGTGCGGAAGGGAGTGCTCAAGTGGGAGTGAACATCGAAGAAGAGGCAACACCGTGGGCCTAGTCGCCGAGCGGTTCGGTGGGCTCAAGCCGGTCTCCTGGCTGCTGAACTGGTCTCGCCGCTATTCGCTCTGGCTGTTCCAGTTCGGGCTGGCCTGCTGCGCCATCGAGCTGATGGCCGCCTCCGGGCCTCGTTACGACTTCATGCGCTTCGGCATCATCCCCCTGCCCGCTTCGCCCCGCCAAGCCGACCTGATGGTGGTAGCCGGGACCGTTACCGACAAGATGGCCCCGGCCATCAAGCGGCTCTACGAGCAGATGCCCGACCCCAAGTACGTGATATCGATGGGATCCTGTTCCAACTGCGGAGGCCCCTACTGGGACTCCTACTCGGTAACCAAGGGCGTCGACCAGATCATTCCGGTCGACGTGTACGTGCCGGGCTGCCCGCCCCGCCCCGAGGCCCTGATGGAAGGGATCGTTCTCCTGCAGGAGAAGATCGGCCGGGAGGACGTGCGCGAGAAGTGGAAGCAGCGTGACCGCCAACCCGTCTGACACCGGCCCGTCGGAGATGCCCGACCCGCTGGAGACGTTTGCCGGCACGGTGGCCTCCGCTGTGGGGGGCGAGGCCGAGGTGGCCCACGGAACCGCCAAGGTCAGGGTGGCACCGGCGGATTGGAAGCACGCCCTGGAGGTCGCCCGCGACCAGCTGGGCCTCGACTTCCTCTCATGGCTGTCGGCCATCGACTGGTCCAACGACGTGGCGGTGGGCGACGAGCACGAGTCTCCGGTCACAGAACGCTTCGAGATACTGTGTGCGGTGTCGGACGTTACCGACGGGAACCTGGTGATCATCTCGACTGACATCGATCACGACAGCCCGTCGGTCGCCAGCCTGACCGACGTATACCCGGGTGCCAACTGGCACGAGCGGGAGGCGGCCGAGATGTTCGGGATCGACTTCACGGGCCATCCCGATCTGATCAAGCTCTACCTGCCCGACGGCTTCGAGGGCCATCCCTTGCGGAAGAGCTTTCCGTTGCTGAGCCGCGAGGTAAAGCCCTGGCCCGGCAAGGTGGACGTCGAGGACATGCCCGAGAACGGTGACGGACCCTCGACCGGAAATCCGGGTAGCTAGTGGAACGAGCACTGGCTCACCACCTCTCCGAGGTAGCAGTCTCGGTGGAACTGGAGACCGAGGGGATGACCCTCAACATCGGTCCCCAGCATCCCTCCACGCACGGGGTTCTCCGGCTTGTGGCCACCATCGACGGGGAGCGCGCCACCAACGTGCGCCCGGTCATCGGATATATGCACCGAGGTTACGAGAAGCTGGCCGAGGTACGCACCTACCCGCAGATAACCACCATCATCAACCGGATCGACTGGGTATCGGGCTTTGCCAACGAGGTGCCCTTCATCGTGGCGGCCGAGCGCCTCATGGGGGTGGAGGCACCGGCCCGAGCTCAGTGGGTGAGGCTGGTGCTCACCGAGATGGCCCGGATCTCCTCCCATCTGGTGTTCATGGCTTCCTACCCACTGGAGCTGGGAGCGGCCACCCCGCTGTTCTTCGCCCTGCGGGAACGGGAGCGGGTGCTGGACCTGCTGGAGTCGGTCACCGGCGGCCGGTTCCATCCCAACTTCAACCGCATCGGCGGGGTCAAGCCCGTCTATGCAGCCGGACCCACCACCAAAAAGGCGGGCATGGATGTCCCAGCGGGCTTTCTGGCCGAGACCCGCGCCGCCATGGACAAGGTGGCCGCCACCTGCGACGAGATAGAGGATCTGGTAGCCGGTAACGAGGTGTTCCTCGCCCGCACCAAGGGCGTGGGGATCATGCCCGTGGAGGTGGGGGTCTCCTATGGAGTATCGGGACCCAACCTGCGGGCATCCGGATGTCCTTTCGACTTGCGGAAGGCGGCCGATTACCTGCCCTACCACAACTTCGACTTCGACATCCCCATCGGCGAGAACGGCGACTGCTGGGACCGGTGGTGGGTCCGCCTCCAGGAGATCCGCCAGTCGGTCCGGATCATCCGCCAGGCGATCGACGGGATCCCGTCAGGTCCCTTGCAGGCGAAGGTTCCCCGCATCATCAAGGTCCCACCCGGCGAAACCTACGTGCGGGCGGAGAACCCGAAAGGGGAGATGGGTTATCACCTGATCTCGCTCGGAGGGCTCGGGCCTTACCGCTTGAAGATCCGCTCGGCTTCCTTCTCCAACCTGTCGATCCTCCCCTGGATACTGGACGGCGCCCTGGTACCGGACTTCATCGCAATCATGGGTTCGCTCGACTTCGTGCTCGGAGACGTGGACCGATGAGCCTGGCGCTGGTCTTCTGGGCCGAATTGGGGATAAAGCTGGCGATAGCCGGAGCGGCGGTTCCGGCCATCGGCATGGCAATCGGGTACGCGGAGATGAAGCTCTCAGCCCATATGCAGAGCCGGGTGGGGCCCTACTTCGCCGGCGGCCGCTATGGCTGGGCGCAGCTGATCGCCGACGGCGTCAAGTTCATCCAGAAGGAGGACATCGTCCCCGCCGATGCCGACCGGCCGGTCTTCAAGTGGGCGCCGGCCGTGGTGCTGCTCGGCACTATGGCCCTGCTGGTCATCATCCCGCTCCACCCCTCCAGCAACGGCATGGTGCGGGACCTCGATGTGGGTATCTTCTACGCCCTGGCCATCTCCTCGGTGAGCACCATCGGGGTGCTGATGGCCGGCTGGTCCTCGGCCAACAAGTACTCCATGATCGGAGGATTGCGCGCGGCCGGGCAGCTGATCGCCTACGAGCTGCCCCTGGTCCTGGCCACCGTGGGGGTGGTCATCCAGGCTGGCACGATGTCGATGCAGGGGATCGTCTCGGCCCAAGTCGCCCAGGGGTGGCCCTTCCTGATCACCCAGTTCGTGGGGCTGGCCATCTTCATGATCGCCACCCTGGCCGAGCTGACCCGGCTGCCCTTCGACATGCCGATCGCCGAGTCGGAGCTGGTGATGGGTTACGTAACCGAATACTCTGGGTTCCGCTTCCTGTTCTTCTTCCTCGCCGAGTTCGCCAACATGTTCTCGATGTCCGCCATCGCGGTCACCCTCTTCCTGGGTGGCTACGGCTTCTGGGGCATCCCCACCGATAGCCTCCTCTCCCCGCTGATCCTGTTCGCCAAGGTGGGGCTGCTGGTGTTCCTGATGATCTGGCTCCGCTGGACCCTGCCTCGCCTGCGGGAAGACCAGTTGCAAACCCTGGCCTGGAAATGGCTGATCCCGATCTCGATCCTCAACATCATGGTTACGGCTGTCCTGAAGGTGGTGATGTAGATGAAGCTTCCCGACCTGCGTGCCCTACCGTCGGCCCGGCTCGGAATGATGACCGGCTTGAAGGTCACGTTAACGACCATGCTCCGGACGTGGGCCTTCAATCTGAGCGGCGGCAAGGTGGGCCTCCGAGCCACGGTCAACTACCCGAAGGTCAAGGAGACTCCGGTGCCGCGGGCCAGAGGGGTGATCGCCCTCGATCAGGAAGCCTGCACGGTCTGCATGCTGTGTGCCCGGTCCTGCCCCGACTGGTGCATCTACATCGAGGGGCACAAGGAGCTCAAGCCACCCACCCGACCCGGCGGGCGCCCGCGAGCCCGGGCCACCCTCGACCGGTTCGATATCGACTACGCCCTGTGCATGTACTGCGGGATCTGCGTTGAGGTTTGCCCCTTCGACGCCCTGTTCTGGACCCCGGAGTACGAATACTCAGAGTACGACATGGGGCCGATGATGCACGACATGGACCGCTTGCAGGATTGGATGGAGACCGTTCCCCAGGGTCTCGGAGCCCAGTCATGATCCGGCTCCCGGCGACCGGTGCTTCCGGTCATCGCTCGAGCAAGGAGGTAAGAGCGGAGTGACCCTCTCCGATTGGCTGGCCGAACCGCTCAACTGGGCCTTCCTGGCGATGGCCATCCCCATGGTGGTGGCCGCCGTGCGGGTGGTGACCAGCCGCAATGTGGTACACGCCGCCCTCTTCCTAGTACTCACCCTGGCCGCCTCAGCCGGCCTCTTCATCCTGCTGTCGGCCGAGTTCGTGGCGTGGGTGCTGGTGCTGGTCTACATCGGGGCAGTGATCGTGCTGTTCCTGTTCGGCATCATGATCACCCGGGCCCCGATCGGGCGGGAGACCGACCTGAGCCATGCCCTCCGGTGGCCGGCCGCCCTGGCTTCGCTGGCGGTCCTGGCAGTCACGATCTGGTTGATCCTGGCGGCCTCCCAGCAGATGAGCGGTTTCGCTGAACCCCTGCCCGAGGTGGGGAATCCCACCCCCACCGCTGTCCTCGGAGAGGGCTTCATCAACAAGTACTTGATCCCCTTCGAGGCGGTGGGGTTCGTGCTGCTGGCCGCCCTGATAGGCGGTATCACCCTGGCCCGCAAGGACTTGACGCCGGCCGAGGAAGAAGAGCGGGAGCAGGTATGACGTTCGGGGACCCCCGATGGTGCTGACCCAGTTCCTCCTGCTGGGAGGGATCCTGTTCTCGATCGGGGTGTACGGCTTGTTGTCGCGCCGTAACGCGGTCACCGTCCTGCTGGCGGTCGAGCTGATGCTGGCAGCGGTGAACATCAACCTGGTCGCCTTCGAGGCCTTCTGGAACACGGCCGGGGCTCATGGCCAGATCTTTGCCATCTTCGTGATAACCATCGCCGCCGCCGAGGTAGGCATCGGGCTGGCCATCATCCTGCTGGTGTTCCGCAACCGAGCCTCCAGCAACATCGACCAGCTGGATCTGATGAGATGGTGAGGGCAACGTGACGCCTTCGGTGGGCCTCGCCCCCCTGATCCTGGCGGCCGGATCGGAAGGGGCCAAGGAACTGTCACCGGGTGGTTTCTTCGCCGGGACCGCCTGGCTGATGCTGGTGCTCCCCTTCGTGGCCTTCCTGGCGATCGTGGCGTTCGGCAAGCGCATGAGAGGTCAGGGCGCCGAGCTGGCGGTCGGTGCCATGGGCATCAACCTGGTGTGGGCATCGGTCCTGTTCTTCCAGAACATGGTGGAAGGCATCTACCGGGAGGTGAACCTCACCATCGGCGAGATCGGCACCTTCGCCGGCCAACGCCTGTCCTTCGAGCTGGGATTCGTGGTGGACGGGCTGTCGATCATGATGTATTGGGTAGTGGCCTTCGTCGGCTTCCTGGTCTTCCTGTACGCGGTGGGCTACATGAAGGGGGACGTGCGGGTTCCGTGGTTCTTCGCATCGCTGTCCCTGTTCGCCGGATCGATGCTGGTGCTGGTGGGAGCGCCCAACCTGATCCAGCTGATCATCGGCTGGGAAGGCGTGGGCCTAGCCAGCTACCTGCTGATCGGCCACTACTGGGAGCACAAGGAGAACAGCGACGCGGCGGTCAAGGCCTTCCTGACCAATAAGGTGGCCGATGTCGGCCTCATTCTGGGAACCATCCTGATCGGCCCGGCGCTGGGGAGTTTCCGCTTCTCCGACCTCAGTGTGGCGGCTGCCGAGCACAGTGCCGTACTGGGGGGCGTAGCGGTCGCCGGAGCCCTGTTGCTGTTCTTCGGCGCCATGGGCAAGTCAGCCCAGTTCCCCCTCCATGTGTGGCTACCGGACGCCATGGCCGGCCCCACCCCCGTCTCAGCCCTCATGCACGCCGCCACCATGGTCACCGCCGGTATCTACCTGATGGCCCGGACCTTCCCGCTCTACCAGGAGATGGCTACCGATGCCCGCCAATGGATGGTTCCGATCGCGGTCATCACCCTGTTCGTACTCGGTTTCCTGGCCCTGGTGGCCGACGACCTGAAGCGGGTGCTGGCCTACTCAACGGTCTCCCAGCTGGGCTACATGATGGCGGCGGTGGCAGCCGGAGGGTATACGGCCGGCCTGTTCCACCTGTTCACCCATGCCTTCTTCAAGGCCTTGCTGTTCCTCGGGGCCGGGTCGGTCATCCACGCAGTTCACTCCAATAACATGAGCGATATGGGCGGCCTGCGCCGAGACATGCCGGTGACTTTCCGGACCTTCGTGATCGGATCGGTCTCCCTGGCCGGGGTAATCCCCCTGGCCGGCTTCTGGTCGAAGGATGAGATCCTGGCCACCCTGGGCCATGAGGGCTATACGGGGTTCATGTGGGTGGCGATCGCCGGGGCGTTCGTTACCGCCTTCTACATGACCAGAGCGGTGGCCCTCACCTTCTTCGGCACTTATAAAGGTCACGGACATCCCCACGAGTCCCCCCGAATCATGACCGGTCCCCTGGTGGCTCTGGCCATCCCCAGCGTGGTCGCCGGCGTCTTCAACATCCCCGGCGTCTCGTGGGGTCCGATCCGGAACTTCACCGACTGGGTGGGCGCTCGCGTGGTGGCGATGGGGGACTATCACCCCTCCGGTATCGACTGGGAGCTGGCCGCCTATGGGCTCGTAGCCGCTCTGGGAGGTATCTTGGTCGGCTGGCTGCTGTTCTCACCGGAGGCCAGCACTCAGGCCGCCCGGGACCGGCTGGAGATACCGGTGCTGTATCCGCTCCTCCGCCGCAAGTACTACGTCGACGATCTGTACATGAAGGGGTTGGTCAATCCGCTCAAGGGCCCGGTAGCCCGAGGGGTGGACTGGGTGAACGGCTATGTAATCGACGCAGTGGTCAACGGAGCAGGATTCGTCACCGGCTGGCTGGGCAAGCTGGTCTACCGCCGGCTGGACCAGCAGGGCATCGATCTGGTCCTCAATGCCGCCGCCGGTGGCACCCGGGGTGCGGGCGGGCGGCTGCGATTGGCGCAGACCGGCAAGGTCCAGCAGTATGCAGGCGCCTTCGTGATCGGAGCGGTACTGCTGGTAGTCATCTTCGTGAGCGTCACCTAGGTAGCAGAGGAAGGGAAGCTAGATGACCTGGTTCGATTCCGCGGGGCTCAGCCTCATCGTGTTCCTGCCAGCTGTGGGGGCGCTGGCGCTATTCGCCGTTCCGAAGGCCAACGAGACGGCTCAGAAGTGGATCGCCCTGCTGGTAACCGGAGCTACCGGGGTCCTGGCCGCGCTGGTGGCGATCTCCTTCGACTACGGAGCGTCGGGGGGTTTCCAGTTCGAGGTCATCGAGAGCTGGATCCCCGCTATCGGAGCCAACTACCACATCGGGATCGATGGCATCAGCCTGCCCCTGCTGGTGCTCTCGGCAGTGGTCACCTTCCTGGCCGTGGTTTATTCGTGGGACCATTGGGAGGATCCCCGCAACGTGCGGGGATTCCTGGCCCTGATGTTGCTGTTGCTCACCGGCATGAACGGAACCTTCGTCGCCCTCGACCTAGTGCTCTTCTTCATCTTCTTCGAGCTGGTGCTGCTGCCCATGTACTTCATGATCGGCATCTGGGGCGACAGTGCCGAGAGGCGAATCCCGGTGCTGGGCCGGACGGTGACCATGCGCCTCTACGCGGCCATCAAGTTCTTCCTCTTCACCCTGTTCGGGTCGGCCTTCATGCTGCTGGGTTTCCTGGCCCTCTACTTCCGATCGGGGGACCACCTGGGCGAGAACACCTTCGACATCCCGGCGCTGATCGCCCTGGGCGCCGACAACGCCTTCGGCAGCGGCACCTTCGCCTTCCTGGTCTTCGGGGCCATGTTCCTGGGCTTCGCCGTGAAGGTCCCCATGTGGCCCTTCCACACCTGGCTGCCCGATGCCCACACTGCCGCCCCCACAGTGGGATCGGTGCTGCTGGCCGCCATCCTCCTGAAGCTCGGCTCCTACGCCTTCCTGCGGATCTCCATCCCGATCCTTCCCGACATGGCCCGCCAGTGGGCTCCGTTCATCGGTTTGCTAGCGGTGATCGGAATCATCTACGGCTCGCTGGCCTGTCTCGCCCAGACCGACGTGAAACGACTGATCGCCTTCTCGTCGGTCGGCCACATGGGTTTCGTGATGCTCGGGATCGCCACTATGACCGATATCGGTTTCAACGCTTCCCTGATCGGCATGGTGGCCCACGGCCTGATCACCGGGCTGCTGTTCTTCTTGGCCGGATCGCTGCACCATCGCTACCACACCCGTGAGATTTCTCGCCTGGGCGGCAACCAGAAGCTGATGCCCTGGATGGGTGGCATCCTGGCCTTCACCGCCATGGCTTCGCTCGGGTTGCCGGGCCTGGCCGGGTTCTGGGGCGAGTTCATGTCCCTGGTGGGCGCTTACCAGCCCCTGTCCGGACTGAGCGTGACCCAGTTCCAGACCTACATGGTGATCGGGGCGATCGGCACGGTGCTCACCGCCGGTTACATGCTTTGGATGTTGCAGCGGGTCAACCTGGGTGAGCCGAAGGACGAATGGACCGGTCACGAGTTCCACGATGTGGGTGCCTACGAGTGGCTGGCCTGGGCTCCGCTGATCGTGGCCATCGTGGCCATCGGCGTATACCCGCGGCTAGTGTTCGGCGCCACCACCGACGCGGTGGTGAACCTGGCGCGGACGGCTTTCGGAGGCTGATCCGGTGGTACTGGACTACCACGCGCTGGCGCCCGAGATCGTCGTAGCCACCACGATCCTGGCCGTGCTGGGCCTCGATGTGGTAGTTCCCCGCTCCCGCAAATATTGGACGGCTTTCGCCGGGACGCTGGGCCTCGCCCTGGCGGCCATACCACTGGTGACGCTGGCCTTCGGGGGAGGTCCGGAGACCAGATCGATGCTGGGGGGTGCCTACGTGGTGGATGGCTTCGCCCTGGTGCTCAAGGCGGTGTTCATCATCGGCGGATACCTAGTGCTGCTCATTTCGGTCTCCTACATCGAGAGCGACCGTTACTACCAGGGCGAGTACTACCTGCTGATGCTGATCTCGATCCTGGGCTCGCTGGTCATGGCGTCCTCTCGCGACCTGATCACTGTGTTCGTGGGCCTCGAGCTGGTGACCGGACCTCTCTTCTTGCTCGCCGGCTGGCGCAAGGGGGACGCCCGATCCAACGAGGCTTCCCTAAAGTTTTTCGTTCTGGGAGTCCTGTCGACCGCCATCCTCCTGTACGGGATGTCGTTCCTCTATGGTCTCACCGGTTCGGTGACCTTCGAGGGCATCCGCGCCGCCGGGGCCGGACTGGCGGACAGCGGCGCCTTCCGCTTGGCGGTGCTGTTCACCCTGGTGGGGTTCGGCTTCAAGATCACCGCGGTGCCTTTCCACTTTTGGGCACCTGACACCTACGAGGGCGCGCCCACTCCGGTGACCGCCTACCTGTCGGTCGGTTCCAAGACGGCGGGCTTCGTCGGTCTGCTGCTGCTCTGCTATCAGGCCTTCCCGTCGGTGACCGAGATCTGGGGGCCGGCCCTGTGGGTGCTGGCCGCCCTGTCCATGACGCTCGGCAACGTGGTAGCGCTTCGGCAGGACAACCTAGTCCGCATGCTCGCCTACTCGTCGATCGCTCAAGGCGGGTTCATCCTGGTGCCGTTCGCCGCCGCGGCAGTAACCAACGACCCGGGGATCATCCAGGAGGCGGCCTCGGCCACCATCGTCTATTTGATCATCTACGCCTTCATGAACCTGGGCGCATTCGCAGTCGTGATCGCGGCGGCCCGGCGGACCGGGACGGTCATGGTGGACGGCTGGGCAGGCATGTGGCGTTACTCGCCCCGCCTAGCGACGCTGGGGGCGATCTTCTTCTTCTCGCTGGCCGGTATCCCGCCTCTGGCCGGCTGGTATGCCAAGTTCGCCATGTTCCTAGCCATTCTGCGCCCGGCTGATCCCTGGACCACGGGGCTGGCGGTGGTGGCGGCGGTCAATGCGGTGATCGCGCTGTTCTACTACGCCCGGGTGGGCAAGACGATGTGGATGGACCCCCTCCCCGCCGACGGTCCGGACGCGGTCCGGCTGGCCCGCCCGCTCACCGGTTCCCTGGCTCTCGCCTTGGGTATCACAGTGCTGTTCGTGCTGGTCGCCGGTGTGCTGCCTTCCCAGCTGGCCGGGGTGTTCGCGGAAGCGGCCAAGGTCGTAACTCTCGGAGTCTGAGCACTCTGCGGCCCGAGGACCCTTCCGGTCGTTTCGTTCCCCTCTAGTTCCCGCTCACGGGCAGACTGCTCACATAGGACGGAGTAGCGCGGTTGCCACACCGATGAGGATGTTATGCGGATCCTGGTGATCAACGGCGGGAGCTCGTCCATCAAGTACCGGCTGTACGGGGCGAGGTTGGAGGTCCTGGCCGGCGGCCTCATCGAAGGAGTCGGCCGCGCCTGGGCTAGGCACCGGCACCGAGCTGGGGACGACCGGGTCACCGTCGAGGTGGGCCCGATCGGCTATCGCCAGGGCGTGGTTCGGGTAGTGGATGCGCTCACCAGCTTCGGCTCCCCCCCGCCGGTCACCCACCTGGATGAGATCATAGGGGTAGGGCACCGAGTGGTGCACGGCGGCGACAGGTTCTCGGAGTCGGTGGTTATCGACCGGTCGGTCATCGAGGCCATCGATGACCTGGCCGCCCTAGCGCCGCTGCACAATCCTGCCAACCTGGCGGGCATCCGGGCGGTACGTGAGCTGCTTCCCGAGGCGGTGGGGGTGGCGGTGTTCGACACGGCCTTCTTCTCCACCCTCCCCCCGGCTGCCTACCGGTACGCGGTTCCTGATCGCTGGCTACGGGACTTCGGAGTGCGTCGCTACGGATTCCACGGCATCAGCCATCGTTACCTGGCGGGGCGGGCTGCCCGGCTCCTCGACAAGGCAAGACCCAACCTGGTGACCCTCCATCTGGGGGCCGGCGCATCGGCCTGTGCCATCAGGGAGGGGAAGGCGATCGACACCTCGATGGGAATGACCCCCCTGGAGGGGCTGGTGATGGGCACCCGTAGCGGTGACCTCGATCCGGCGGTAGTCCTCCACTTGCTGGAGAGGGGCCTGGCGGCCTCGGAGATCCGGCAAGGTCTGGAACGGGAGGGGGGCCTCTTGGGCCTGAGCGGCATCTCCCCGGACTTCCGCCGGATTGCGCACCATGCCCGGGAAGGCGATCGATCCGCCCTTCTGGCGATGGAAGCCTTTGCGCACCGGGTCCGCCGCTATCTGGGCGCCTTCCTGGTCCAGGTCACGCCCTGCGACGGGGTGGTCTTCTCGGGCGGGATCGGGGAGAACAGCGCCGAGCTCAGGTCGGTGGTCCTGGCGGGTCTGGAGACCATCGGCCTCACCATCGACCAGTCACGCAATCGGGGCGGAGGAGAGAGACGCATCTCAACCGGCGACAGCCCCATAGACATCTGCGTGATACCCACTGACGAAGAGTCCCTGATAGCCCAGGACACGGCCGCCTTGCTAGGCGACTACCTTCCGGAGACTCGACCCGCACATGCCCCATCCTGGGTGCGATGACTTAGCATCTCCAGACACCCTTGAAGGGCCGCTAGGGGGAGCAAGGGTCCCGTAAAATAGCTCTATTGGCCGATCGCTAGCATCTTGCAACCTTCCGAACCTGTACCTGCCGATGTTCCGGACGAGGTGATCGATCGACTCAGGCTGCTAGTGGCGGCCAATGGCCTGTCGGTGTCAGCCATGGCGATACGCGAGCTGGCTGCCTCGACTAGTAGGGCCAGAAACCCAGCCCTGCTGGAGGAAGTCCCAGGCCTAGGCATCGGCACGGCGGAGGTGCCAGCTGCCCTCGACGAGGGGCGGGGACCGTTGTCGACGCCTAGGCCGCGGTGAAGGCGACCCTGAGGCTTGCCACAGCCTGAGCGCGGGCTAGGCACCCGACTGCCCGCTGATACTCGCATCGCAACCGCCCCGCGACCGACGTGCTCAATCACCCTGCTCCCGACGTGAGCCGTCACCCGGCGGTCGGCCAGGTGACGGCTCACAGGTAGGCGGGGTTCTGCCCGCTGGCTAGGCGGCTGGACGGAGCTCGAAGACCATCGTCACCCGGGAAGTGATCAGCTCGGTGCCGGCGAACACCGGCGTGGGCACCGACTCCGCATCCGCCGCCATGGTCTCTATGCGTGAGATCTCGCCGTCGAACCCCGTCGCCGGTTCCACTCGGACGATGCGGGCGATCTCGTACTCCATGTGATCGGCGATGGCCTGGGCAGTCGCTCGGGCGTCGTCGACGGCATCGAGTAGGGCAAGCCGTTGGTACTCCGCCCGGCCGGAGGTGGTAAACGTGATCGCGTCGAACCGTACATTGTCTCCTCCGCTCGAGATGACCAGGTCTACCAGCCCACCGGCGAATCCCGTCCCGCGGATGGCGATCGACAGCTGGTTCTCGTAGCGGAACCCTCTGGAGACCCGGCCCTGCTCGGCCCAATCGAACTCCTCGTGGATACGGATACCCACAGTCTGCAATCCACTCGGGGAGATACAGGTAGGAGCAGCGGTATGGTCGGCGTCTTCCGGCTCGTCCTCCGTGCATCGCTTCTCTACCTCGGCGGCAATGGCCGTCAAGGTCTTGTTCCCCTCGGAAACGGCGGTGATGACCGAGTCACGCAGCACGCTTACCGTGAACCGGGCGGTAGCTCCGTCATAACTGACACTGCGGGATCCGACGCCCTCCACCTCCAGCTCTGTCAGCTCCTCGGTGCTGGCAGACTCTTCGTGTTCCGCCCCAGTCTCCTGCCCTTGCGCCGGTTGCATCATCAGCCACCAACTGGCGACAGCTAGCGCGATCAATACCACCAGCCCGACTCCAACTCTCAGTCTTGCCCCAGAAACCTGTACCGCTCTGCTCATGTCCGATCCCTTTCTGCTATCACGTCTAGTCTTCAACGACTGGTCAATTATTGCCCATGCCGCGTGCTCCTGCCAGAGCTCCTTCTGCGGATTAGACGGCAATACCGAGCCCAGGGGTTCCCGTGTCACACCCACCCGGCATACTGGTCTTCAGCCGCAAGCACACCGGTCCGTAACGGCCGAACGGATCGGGGCAGGATCATCTGTCCGGCACGACCCTCTGGGGGTTGGACCGGACGCGCTCAAGACCCAGGTGGTGGCGGTTGGGGGAGGGCCCGCAGCCCGGGGATCCGGCGGCGGGTTTTCGCGTTCTGGGCCGTTAGGTCAGGTAGACCACACCCTGCGGTAGAGATCTATCCAGTTCTGGCCGAGGATGGCCTCGATGGCGTCAGATGGATAACCCCGCTTGACGAGTTCCCGTTCGATATTGGGAATCTGGACGGGGGTTTCCAGGCCGATCGGGTAGGTACCCGAGTCATCGGGATAGTCCTCGATGCTCCACTCGCCGGACGCTATGTACTCGGCGTGCACTTCGGGACTGAGCTTGCAGAAGTCGAGCCCGAGCCCCACTCGCTCAGGCCCGATCAGATCCACCAGGTAGTCGATGTGGTCTACCAGATCAGACACCGTGGCCCCCTTGCCGCCTTGCCTGACGAAGGCTGGATAGGCATTGACCCCCACCAGACCACCCAAGTCGGCAACCGCTCTGATCTGGTCATCATCGATGTTGCGACGGTTGGAACAGAGAGCCTTCGGGTTGGAGTGCGAGAACACCGGGGGAGCCGCCGTCACCCGCATGGCATCCATAGTGGTACGCCGCCCGGTGTGTGAGAGGTCCACTACCATCCCCAAACGATTCATCTCGGCCACCACCTGTCGCCCGAACGAGGTGAGTGGGCCGTCTCCCGGTTCCAGGCATCCGTCCCCCACTGCGTTGGTCCGGTTATAGCAAAGCTGAGCCATCCTCAGACCTCGGCGATGAAAACGCCGGTAGTTGGCCAGATCATCTCCCATAGGAAGGGTGTTCTGAAAGTGGATCACCACACCCAGCTTGCCAACGATCGGGAAGCGGTCGAAGTCATCGGACTCGCTGATCGCCTCGATCCGGGGGTCGGACTCCAGCCACCGAGCCCATTGCCTCAGTAGGCCAAGGGTCTCAGCCGGGCCTTCCCAGTTCGCCACCGTGGGCACGGCAATATCGACTCCGCCCTGTATCCAGCTGTCCCAACTGTCGGGATCCGTCATCAACGGGCAGACCCCGTCCACTACGGCCATTCACTACCTCCCAGGTGAAGTCGAGGACCTCCAGATTGTACGCCGGGACCGTGGACCCGGACGGGTCGAGATAGGCCCCTTGAAGCCGGGCATTAGCGCCGTGCTAGCATTTCCCGCGGCTGCGTATCTGATGGCTTTGGGCTGCCTCGGGGGGCTCTATTCGTTGGCAGGTATGCAGGCCATTTCATCGAGAGCTCCAGAAGGAAGGTAGAGATGACCAGATTCCGTATGTGGGTAACAATGCTCTTGGCGCTCGCGGTGGTAGCTGCCGCGTGCGGCGGGGACGACGACACCGCCCAACCGGACCCTGTCGCCACCACCGCCGCAGCCGCTGAGGCGACTACTACCACGGCCATGGCAATGATGGACGACGAAGAGCCTATGGCCGAGGAGACCACCACCACCGCCATGACCGAGACCACCATGGCCGAGGAGCAGGTGACCACAACGCTTGCTACCACCGGTGAGGAACTGATGGGGGAGGAAGGCAGCTGTGCTCCGGAGTCCGAGGCGGCGCCGCCCAGGGGTGTCGATCCGGTAGCTGGTATGACCATCGTCCGGGCCATCAGTGGTGATGTGTCGACTATCGATCCCCGGCGGAACTTCGAGGCTCGTGCATCGGAGATGGTGGCCAACATGTATGACCAGCTGACTACTTTCCATCTGGTCCCGAACGCCGACGGGGTGTTGGTGGCGGATTCCACCCGTCCCCAGGGTTTGCTGGCCGAGAGTTGGGAGTTCAACGAGGATTGCACTTCGGTGACCTTCAAGCTCCGTGAAGGCGTCAAGTTCCATCACAGCGGCAACGAGATGACCGCCGAGGACGTGAAGTGGAGCTTCCGCCGGGCGGCCTACCTGGACATCGGCGGTTGGTTCGACCATGCGGTGATCGGCCTGTACGACTTCGGTTCGGAGGGCGACATCGATGATGCCATTACGGTTATCGATCGTTACCACATCCGGTTCGATTTCAACAAGCCCACTCCTTTTCCGCTGCATGTGCTTTCCAACGCAGGCGTCACGGTCTATGACTCGAAGGTCCTGTCGACCAAGGGCACTACCGACGATCCATGGGGTCACAACTATCTGAAGACCAACGATGTGGGTACCGGCCCCTACTACTTGGAGTCGCTGGAACCTGGCGTGCAGATCGTGTTGAAGCGCAATGACGACTACTTCTTGGGCCCGGCCCAGGCAGAGCGCATCATTCTGCGGGTGATCCCCGACGCAGCCCAGCAGGCGGCCCTCCTGACAGCAGGCGACATCGACTTCGCCGAGGCAGTACCGGTCACCGCCATTCCAGATCTTCGGAATCAGGGTGTGAAGGTCACCACGGTGGGTGGTAACAACCAGGCGGTCATGTACATGAACCCGACCCGGGCGCCGTTCGACGACCTGAACGTCCGCCAGGCGATCGCCTATGCGTATCCGTACGATGACGTGATCGAGGGCGTGTACTTCGGTGCGGCCAGCCGCGGTGGTGGGCCGATTCCGTCGACCACCCCGTCGTTCAACCCGGATGCTCCGTTCTATAGCCAGGATCTGGACAAGGCCCGGGAGCTGCTGGCTGCCTCCGGTCATCCTGATGGCTTCAGCGCCGATCTATACATAGACGGCACCCTGGCCTTCGCGCCGGAGCTTGCCATCGTGGTCCAGGCCTCCCTGGCCCAGATCGGGATCGATGTCAACATCGTAAGGCTCGACTCCGGACAGTTCCGGGACA
This sequence comes from Acidimicrobiia bacterium, assembly GCA_965200835.1. Taxonomy (GTDB): domain Bacteria; phylum Actinomycetota; class Acidimicrobiia; order Spongiisociales; family Spongiisociaceae; genus JAPPFW01. The sequence continues at coordinate 1,301,605 of OZ241390.1, read as the reverse complement.
ACGTCTTCGCCCAGGACGAGGAAGGCAATCGGATCAACCCGATGGACTTCTTCCTGTTCTACTTCGGGTCCGGTTCTTGGGTCAACGAGCCCCAGTACCACATGGAGCTCTTCTGGGAACCGAACGCGTTCGCCATGCGGAGCAACTACGAGAACCCCGAAGTGACCGAGAAGCTGAACGCCGCCAAGTTCCTGAGCCCGGCAGAGCCGGAGAGAACCCAGCTCTACCACGACGTGCAGGCCCTCATGCTCGCCGACGCACCAGCCGTCTGGCTAGCCGAGCCACATCACATCGTGGCGTCCTCCCAGGACATCCAAGGGTTCATCTGGCGACCCGACCAGATCAACCGTTACTACTACGTAACCAAGTCATCCTGACCACCTAGTTCGTAACTGAACGCAACAAGCAAGCCGCCGGGTCGATATCGACCCGGCGGCTTGGCTATTTAGGGGGATAACACCTGGTTGAGATCCTTGAAATAGCCAAGATGGCGGCCTTGACAGATCGAAGCCCCTTAGATCAGAATCAGAACGATATAGACATCACAAGTAGGGTCCGGTGAGGCCAGCAAACAGGATCAGACGAAGTTTCTCTGGAGGTATTGGAGCATTGTATCTCCTAGGCTCTCTTCGAAAGTTGAGAGTCCCAGCGGCGATCTTCAACGCACCACGTTGGTCCTATCGGTACGAATACTGTGTTAGCAGCTTCGACAAAACTCGCACAGTCGGGATGGTCACCTAAGATTCTGATTACGTTTATGAGATACAGAGCTGAGCGAAGGAGGCTCCTAGTTGGCCAAGCCAGATCTGTTCTTTACTACTTCTTGCCCGAATGACTACACCAGCACGAGTATTTGCCTCGGCAACCTAAGTCGTCTTGTATCATCCGCAAGGAGCACCCGATAGCCTTTACGTAGCGCGCAAACGACCAACCCCTCCCACCATAGGGCGACGATCGTCGACTACCGGATCGCCGTGCGGGTGGAGAGCAGCGACAACGACTTCTTCGCTCTGATGCCTCGACACCTGGCGCGACGAACAGGCTCGCATGTGGATGTCAAGGATCCGCGCACCGGGAACGCGGCACCTCAACGGTGTGTACGCTATCAACGGTTATGGCAAAAGGCCCCTCTCGTCGCACCCCATCGGGATCACCGGACCCGACTCTTAGCGTGGTCTGATGTTCTCGTATGTGATCCGGAGGGTGATCGCCTTGATCCCGATTCTGATCGGGGTCACCATCCTGGCCTTTCTGGTCTCCCGGGCCCTTCCGGGAGACCCGGCCCGCCTGTACGCGGGGATCCAAGCCTCCGAAGCTCAGGTGGAGGCCATCCGAGTGCGTCTCGGGCTGAACCTGCCTCTCTACCAGCAGTATTGCGTCTACATGCTCGGCGACACCTGCACGGGGGGATCTGGCAGCGGCGGGCTCATCCGGGGCTATCTGGGCGAGTCGATCCGCACCGGGTTCTCGGTGGCCGAGGACATCACGGCCCGGCTCCCCGCCACGATCGAGATGGTAGGAGCAGGCATGATCTTCGCCCTGGTGGTTTCGCTTCCCCTGGGGGTGTGGGCGGCGGTGCGCCGTGGCAAGTTGATCGACAAGTTCTGCCGCTTCATCTCCACTTTGGGAGTCGCCATTCCCGACTTCTGGCTGGCCCTGATCCTGTTGCTGATCTTCTTCATATTCCTCGGATGGCTTCCCGGACCGGTGGGCCGCCTCGACATCACCGCAATCCCGCCGGACGGCCCCACCGGGTTCTATGTATTCGACTCCCTGGTGAGAGGCCAGTGGGACACCTTCCGGAACGCGGTATCCCATCTCATCCTGCCGATGGTGGCGATGGGTTTCCCGGCGATCGCTCCTATCCTGCGGCTCACCCGCAATGCCACCCTGTCGGTGCTCAACTCCGACTACATAGCGTTCGGCAGAGCGTCCGGGCTGCGAGGGGCTCCTCTCTACCTAAAATACGTCCTCCGCAACGCACTACCGGGCGCGGTGACGATGACCGGATTGATCTCGGGCTACATGATCGGCGGAGCCGTGCTGGTGGAGAGAGTGTTCTCCTGGCCGGGGGTGGGTCTCTACGCTATGAACTCTCTCCAGACCACCGACTATCCCGCCATCCAGGGGTTCGTACTGCTTTCGGCGGTTACCTACATGGTGGTGTTCCTACTGGTCGATCTGGTCCAGTCGGTGATCGATCCACGAGTGAGGCTGAATTGAACCGCACCAGATACGATGCCCGCCTGATCACCGGACTGATCATCTTCGGTTTCATGGTATGTATAGCTATCTTTGCCCCCTTCATCGCCCGCCACGATCCGCTGGCGATCGACCTCGGCGGACAACTCCTGCCACCTTCCTCGGAGCACTGGTTCGGGACTGCCAAGCTGGGCTTCGACATCTTTGCCCGTGTGTTGTACGCCGCTCGCTACGATCTGGTTATCGCGGTTTCGGCGGTGGTGTTATCGATCGCCATCGGGCACCCCATCGGGTTGATCGTGGGATACGTCGGCGGGTGGGTCGACTCGGTGACCATGCGCTGCTTGGACGTCATCCAGGCCTTCCCGGCTTTCGTGCTGGCCATCGCGGTGCTGTCTGCTCTGGGTGAAGGGGTGTTCAACGTCATCCTGGTGGTGGGGATCGTGGGGGTACCCACCTTCGTTAGGCTGGTCCGGGCCGAGGTTCGTTCACTGCGGGAACATGCCTACGTGGAGGCCGGTCGGGCGGTAGGTAACTCCCGCGCTAAGATACTGCTCCGCTACCTCACCCCAGGGACGATCGGCACCATTACCACCCAAGCGGCAATCAGCTGCGGATGGGCCATCATGCTGACCGCCGCCCTCGGATTCATCGGCCTCGGCGTACCTCTTCCCGAACCCGAGTGGGGAGCGATGATCTACGAAGGCGTGTCGGAAATGGTGGTGGGTGGACGCTGGTGGATCTCGGTGTTCCCCGGTATGGCGATCGCCATAACCGTCTTCGGACTTAGCCTGATCGGTGAGTCGGTCGCCGATCTCGTCGAACCCTCCAGGAGGAAGTCACGATGAGTGTCCTCCTGGAGGTCGTCGGCCTGGAGCTGGGAATCCAGGGCCTTCCCATTCTGCGCGGGGTGGACATGGAGGTGAGGTCCGGGGAGATCCTGGGGGTGGTGGGCGAGACGGGGGCCGGCAAGTCGATGACCGCTCGCTCGATTCTCGATCTAGCCCCCAGCACCGCAACAGTGTCCTTCGGATCGTGTTCGTTCGCCGGTGAGGACTTCATCCCCCCGAAAGCTCGCCGCCAAGCGCGCGGTCGCAGGATCGGTTTCGTACCACAGCGCCCCGGTGGCAGCCTCAACCCAGTATTCCGGGTCGGCCATCAACTCTCCGACACCCTCCGGCGCCTCCGTGACCTGGGCCGGCGACAGGCCCGCCGCCAGGCTCTCGACCTGCTGCGGGCGGTGCGGATCACCGATCCGGAGAGGGTGTATCGATCCTTCCCGCACGAGCTGTCGGGAGGCATGTGCCAGCGGGTGTGTATCGCCATCGCTCTGGCCGGCGAGCCGGAGCTGATCATCGCCGACGAGCCCACGACCGGGCTCGATGTCACCATCCAGGCCGAGATACTCCGGCTGCTGGGTGATCTGATTACGGAGCGGAACGCGGCTGGGATGCTGATCACCCACGATCTGGGGGTGGTGGCAGACGTGTGTGATCGGGTAGCCGTGATGTACGCGGGGCGAGTGATCAACGTCGGCACTACCACCGAGATCTACCGCCAAGCCCTGCATCCCTACGCCAACGAGCTGGTATCCATCGCTACTTCGCTCGACTCGGGCGGGACCCCTCGGGAGATCCCCGGACGAGTGCCCAATCCGGGCGAGGATCTGGCCGCCTGCGCCTTCGCTCCCCGTTGTCACAGGGCGGACCAGGGCTGCTTCGAGCAGGAACCACCGCTGGTGGAAGGAGCGGGGCAGGGGGCGTTCTGTCATCATCCGATCGGCCTCAGGGTCTCGGCGCGATGACCGGCGGGGATCATACCCTGGTGGTCGAGGACCTCACCAAGGTCTTCAAGATCAGAACCGGGGGCTTCCGCCAGGCCGATCTGAAAGCGGTCGACGATGTCTCGATCGCTATCGCCCCCGGACGGACCCTGGCCGTAGTGGGGGAATCAGGATCGGGCAAGACCACCCTCGCCCGGCTGATCCTGCGGCTGCTGGAGCCCACCCACGGAACGGTGTTGCTCGAGGAAGTGGACGTCACCGCCTTGGAAGGCGCCGCGCTCGAGGAGAGGCGTGCTCGAATGCAGATCGTCTTCCAGGATCCTTACGACTCAATATCGCCCTGGCAGACGGTGGGGCGGACCGTGGCCGAGCCTCTGCTGCTGCATCAGAACCTCAACATGCGCCAAGCCGCCGGGCCGGTATCCGAGATGCTGGAACGAGTGGGTCTCAGCCCCGAGCACGCCCGCCGCTACCCGCACGAACTCTCCGGAGGCCAGGCCCAGCGGGTGGGTATCGCCCGGGCCATGATTACCAACCCCGCCCTGGTGGTGCTGGACGAACCGACCTCTTCGCTGGACATGTCGGTCCAGTCCCAGATACTCCTCCTGTTGCAGTCCTTGCAGGAGGAGCGGAACATCTCCTACTTGTTCATCTCCCATGATCTGTCGGTGGTCCGCTACATCGCCCACGATCTGGCGGTCATGTATCTGGGCAAGGTGGTGGAGTCGGGACCGGCTGCCGAGGTCTTTGCCTCACCGCGACACCCCTACACCGAGGCGCTGCTGAGGGCGGCACCCCGTCCCGATCCTTCCCACAAGACCGATCATGTCTACCTAGTCGGAGAACAGCCCACCGCCCTGGATCGCGCGCCCGGCTGCCCACTCTACGGGCGATGCCCGATCGCCGAGGAGCGATGTGCCACCACACCGCAGGACCTGATGAAGGTAGGAGATGAACACCGAGTGGCCTGTTGGAAACGAACTTGAACCTGCAGGTGGCCACTGACATAGGTGGAACGTTTACCGATGTGGTGGTGTACGACCCGGAGGGAGGAAAGTACACGACTGCCAAGGCACCGAGCCGCCATGACGACCTCGCCGGTGGAGTGCTGGACGCCCTCGAGCTGGTAGTCGACAATGCGCCCGCGATCGGTTCGTTCGTCCATGGCTCCACGGTGGGACTCAACGCCTTCCTGCAAAGACGGGGAGAGCGGGTGATCCTGCTGGCTACCAGAGGGGCGGGTGACGTCTATCACATTGCCCGCGGAAACCGCCTGGACATGTACAACATCCGTTACCGCAAACCGGCTCCGCTCTTACCCCGGCGCGACATCATCTCCATCGGAGGGCGGCTCGACTTCGTCGGGAACGAGTTAGCCCCGCTCGACCAGGACGATCTGGCCGAGGCCGCCCAGCGCATCAGGTCGGAAGGGGTCAGCTCGGTAGCCGTAGCCTTCCTGTTCTCCTATCTGAATCCCGAGCATGAGCTAGCCGCGGCCCGCTTCCTGACCGAACGGCTGCCCGGGGTGTCGATCTCGCTGTCCCATCGAGTAGCCAACGAGTGGCGGGAGTACGAACGGACCGCCTCGGCGGTCATGGACGCCTACATCGCGCCCTCGGTCTCCCGCTATATGGCCGATCTATCCCAGCGGCTGGAACGACGGGCTATTGCGGCGCCGTTGCGGGTGATGCAATCCAGCGGCGGGGTCATCTCGGCGGCCAGCGCATCCGAGCGGCCCCTGCAGACTCTGCTGTCCGGCCCGGTGGGCGGCGCGGCGGGAGGAGTGGCCCTTTCGGAGGTGCTGGCCAGACCCAACCTGATCTGCATCGACCTGGGGGGAACCAGCTTCGATGTCAGCCTGATAACCAATGGACAGGCCGACAGTTCTCCTTCGGCCATGCTGGAGGGGTTGCCGGTACTCATGCCGGTAGTCGACATCCACACTATCGGGGCCGGTGGCGGGTCGCTCGCCTACCTCGAGGCAGGTGGCCTGCGGGTTGGGCCGGAGAGTGCGGGTGCCCATCCCGGGCCCGCCTGTTACGGGCGAGGGGGCACGCAACCTACCGTCACCGACGCCAACCTGTTCCTTGGCCGGATCGATCCGGGGTTCTTTCTGGGTGGCAATCTCACCCTCGACACCTCTGCTGCCGAGCGTTCCCTGCAAGAACTGGGTCACCATCTCGGCCTCGATGCAGAAGACCTGGCCCTGGGCATCATCGAAGTACTCAATGCCAAGATGTCCCAAGCCATCCGTACCCTCACGGTGGAGCGCGGTATCGAACCGAGGGAGTTCAGCCTGGTCGCCTTCGGAGGTGCTGGTCCCATGCACGCGGTGGCCCTTGCCCAGGAACTGGGAATCTCCGAAGTGATCGTTCCGCCAGACCCCGGCAGCTTCTCAGCCTGGGGAATGTTGCAGTCATCGGTTCGCCAGGACTTCACCGAGCCGTACTTCCAGGCTCTGGCCGATCTGGACACGGCGGGTCTGAGGGAACGCTTCACCCGGTTGGGAAACGAGGCAGTCGGAAGCCTGGTCCAGGAGGGAGTAGCTCGGGAGCGCGTTTCGTTGATCCCGCGGCTCGACATGCGCTACCAGGGGCAGGAACACACGCTCACAGTTACGCTGCCCCAGGGCGCTCGCTTATCCGATGGTCACGGCTTGGCCGATCTGCGCCGACGCTTCGAGGAAACTTACGTTGCCCGATACGGCCACTCCAATCCCGAGGCCGCGATGGAAACGGTTACCCTGCGGCTCACCGCTCTCGGGGACGTCGGGCGACCACTACTGCAGGACAACTACCAGCCTGAGGGAGGGGCGGATCGGCCCAGCCGTACGGGACCCGTCCTCTTCACCTCCGGTTCGTATCCGACCGCCCGATTCGATCGCCGGGCTCTTCCGGCGGCTTGCTCGATTGCCGGTCCCGCCATCGTGGAGGAACCGACCGCTACCACAGTCATTCCGCCGGGCGGATCGGCCACCATCGACGGATATGGCTGCCTGACGATCCGGGTTCCCCCGTTATGAAGCCTGATCCCATCACCATCGAGATCCTCCGCAACGCCTTCATCATGGCGGCCGAGGAGATGAACGCGGCCTTGATCCGTTCCGCCTACACGCCGGTCATCTACGAGTCGAAGGACTGCGCGGTTGCTCTGGTCGACAGCCGACACCGCGTGCTGGGCCAATCCTCCGGAGTGCCCCTGTTCCTGGGCAACCTGGAGGCCTGCACCCTGGCCACCGAGGAAATGTTCGGGCGGTCGGTGTGGCATGAGGGCGACATCTGGATCATGAACGACGCCTACCTCACCGGTACCCATATGCATGATGTCACCGTGCTCGCTCCCATCTTCTACCAGGGTGATCTGGCCGGATTCGCGGCTTCCCGAGCCCACTGGCTAGATATCGGGGCGAAAGACCCGGGAGTGCCGATGGACTCCACCGAGATCTTCCAGGAAGGGGTTCGGTTGCCACCCACCAAGGTGGTGGACGGCGGCCAACCGTTGGAGGACATCTGGTCGATAATCGAGAGCAACGTGCGATTTCCCCGCTCCGCCATCGGTGACATGAAGGCCCAGTTCGCGGTAGCCACCATCGGTGAACGCCGGCTGGGTGCCCTGTTCGATCGTTACGGGCGGGCGACCGTGGAAGCGGCTGCCGAGGAGATCTTCAGCCAGAGCGAAAGCCTGGATCGGGAAGCCATCAGCGCAATTCCCGACAGGGTCTACGCGGCCGAAGGCTTTCTCGACTCCGACGGTGTAGGCACCGATCCGGTCCGTATCCGAGTGAAGATCACGGTGGAGGGAGAGCGGCTGGTCTTCGACCTGACAGACACGGACGGTCCCGGTCAGGGTCCGATCAACTGTGGAGCCGTCCAGACCCTGTCGGCCTGCCGCCTGGCCTTCAAGTACCTGTTCAACTCGCACCAGCCCGTCAACGGCGGCACCTTCCGGCCTCTGGAGGTGCGGACCCGACCGGGTTCGATTCTGGATGCCCGATCTCCGGCGGCTTGCCAGTTCTACTTCACTCCGTTGGGCCTGATGATCGATCTGATCGCTTCAGCGCTCGCCCCGGTGCTCCCCGAAACGGTACCGGCCGCCCATTACGGCGACGGGATGATCTTCCAGTTCACGGGTATCAATCCCCATACGGGAGAGTTGTTCCTCGACAACGAGCCGCACGTGGGGGGATGGGGCGCTTCGCGAGGCCAGGATGGTGAGGACGGCATGATCTGGACCCTGTCGGGCAACTTCCATGACATGCCTATCGAGGTGTTCGAGTCCAAGTTCCCCGCCCGGATCACCGACTACAGCTACCGGCAGGATTCGGCCGGAGCGGGCAAATGGCGAGGGGGTAGCGGGATCATCAGGGAATACCGGATGACTACCGACACCGAGATGAGCCTGTGGTTCGAACGATCGGGCAACCCAGCCTGGGGCCTGCTCGGGGGCCGCGGTGGTGCCCCTCCGGAAGTGATCATCAACCCGGGAACAACCCAGGAGGTCCGCCGCCTAAAGACCAACCGGATGCCGCTTCAAGAAGGCGATACGGTCCGTTGCTTCACCGGTGGAGGGGGCGGTTATGGTGATCCGCGGGAACGGGACCCCCAAGCGGTATTCGATGACCTAGCGGACGGCCACATCTCTTCCGACTATGCCAGACGGCATCATCGTCTGGACCCGAACACTGGCTCCCGGTCGGTCGAATGATCCTTGCAGATCGGCTTTGGAGTTCTCCCCACTTCTCGGACTAGAACTTCCCCCGGAGCGGCGCCGGACTGGGGGTTTAGCTGATAGTTGTCACTGTTATGTAAGAGATGAACTCCCCCCTCTAATACTGGAGACGTTGGCCCGGAATATCGGGTTCCAGCACCGAGATGTGCCATCCTCCGAGATTTGCTAGATAGAGCAACTCCAGGTCCGGACCGCCGAAGGCACAGTTGGTTACCCGATTGATCGTCAGGCCCCGCTCGTCGCGGGCGATCAGATCGATCTGGCCGCCGGGACTGATGCGCTCCAGAGCGCTGGCTCCGAAGGACGTCACGTACAGATTGCCTCTGGCATCGAAGGCCAATCCGTCCGGCATGGGTAGGAGAGCACCCGGCGGGCACACCTGTTCGATCGGACCCTCCGGCTCAGTCAGCGGGACTCTGACCACATCATCGGTGGCGGTCTGGGCAATGTAGAGAAACTGAGCTGAGCTATCGATGGCTAGCCCGTTGGTGTAGTGGAACGGACCGGAGTGGAACACCTGGGCGGTGCCATCCGAGTCGATCAGGTAGATCTCGCCGGTCGGTCCCGGATAGTCGCCCGAGCCGGATACGTACAGGCCCCCGTCCGGACCGAACACAGGGAAGTTCGGAGCTCGTAATGCTCGTCCATCCACCGATGAACAGAACACCTCCCAGACACCAGCGGGTGACACTCGGACCACCGTGTTGTCCTGGCTGCACACATACAGGTTGCCATCCCCTCCAAAGGCCAGGCCGGCCGCCATCGCATCTAGCCGGCAGACCTCCTCCGGTTGACGTGTGTCGGGATCGATCACGTAGATCTGCCCTGCCTCGCCCCCTGCCCAGACCCGACCGTCAGGCGCCACGGCTACGCACTCGGGATGATCCAACCCCGCGCTATATATGTCGACCTGGTAGTTCATCGTTCGGTTCCTATCCAGTGTCCGCAAGCGACACTACCAACCACGCTTGCCGCGTCTCCCCACCAGCCAGGACCTGCGCCTGACCCCTCTCCAGCGCCGCCGCCAGCCCGTCGGCCGGCCATACGTTCACCGGTTCTATCGCCATCGCACTCAGCCGCCCGAACCAGGGAAACCGGCTGGCATGGTGGTTGATCCACACCCAGGCGTATGGGAAGGCGTCGCGACACCACTCCATCGTAAGGCGATCCCCGGTGTCGGGTCCCAGGACATGGGCCCGGGCTTGCGCCAACTCGGTCAGGTAGACCACCCGCTCGGCGGGATGGTCGGGCATGACCCCCAGGTCGACCGGGCAGCCGTCAAGGTTCTCAGCCTGCGGCCACCTCCCACGGGAGTCGGGCCGCAGGTCCGCCTCCGGGGTGGCCAGTCCGGGCTCGGCTTGGTAACGAGCACCCTCCAGCTCTAGGCGAGTACCCGGTGAGGCCGCAAAGGCAGGATGGTGACCCCAGGCATACGGTGCCGCCAACTCCGAAAGGTTGCGGATCTCCTCCTCTAACTCCAGCCGTGGCCGGTGGGGATCCAACCGCATTCGCCTGGTCACCACGAGGGGGGTGTGGGTATAACAGCCCAGGACTACCTCATACCGGCTGGGATGGTCGATCACCTGCCAGGGCGCCATGGATGCCTCTCCATGCACAGGATGGGGAATCCCAGCGACTACACACCCGGCCCCGGCGTTGGGGAACATCTCCTGCCACCCTCCGCGGTGCTCGGAAAGCCAATCCAGATCGGCCGAGTAGTAGACCCCTCCCGCGCTGGCCCGCAGGGGCCACTCCGAGTCGATCCAGGCCAGGCGGTTGATCCCACCCGGACGGCCGAGGCGGCGGATCTCAGCCCCCCGGCGCTCGTCGATCTCGACTTCCAGGTGGTCGGTGCCCAGCCGGATCACGACAGACTTCCTTTGCCTGAGGAGTGAGTTTCGGGAAAGTGGCAGGCAGTCCGGCGACCTCCGGCCGCCCCCTGCTCCAGCCTGGGAGTCTCTTGCTCGCACAGCTCCTGCGCCTTCCAGCAGCGGGTCCGGAACCGGCAGGCTGACGGAGGATCGATAGGGCTGGGAACCTCGCCCGAAAGCAGGATCCGGCTTCGATCGTGGCGGGACTCGGGCTCGGGGACAGGCACGGCCGACACCAGCGCCTGCGTGTAGGGGTGGGAAGGCCGGGCGAGCACCTCATCACGGCTGCCCAGCTCGACGATCCTCCCCATGTACATCACGGCCACCCGCTCGCACACGTGCCTCACCACCGACAGGTCGTGGGCGATGAACAGGTACGCCAGCCCCAGGTCGCGCTTCAGTTCGCCCAACAGGTTGATTATCTGTGCCTGGATGGAGACATCGAGGGCCGAGACCGGCTCGTCCAGAACCAACAGCTTGGGACGCAACGCCAGGGCTCGGGCGATGCTGATCCGCTGCCGCTGGCCTCCCGAGAACTCGTGCGGGAACTTCCTGGCATCGGCCGCATCCAGCCCGACCATCTCCAGCAATCCAGCAACTTTGGCGGGCTCAGGGCGGCGACCTTCATGCACCAGCAGGGGCTCCGCCACGATGTCACCCACTCGCATACCGGGATTGAGGGAAGCGAACGGATCCTGGAAGACGATCTGCATCTCGGCGCGGATGGGACGCATCTCCCGCCGACCTAACTGGGTGATGTCCGTGCCCATGAAGACGATCCGCCCGCTGGTCGGTGATAGGAGGCGCATGATCAGCTGGGCGACGGTGGACTTCCCGCATCCCGACTCGCCCACCAGCCCCACTGCTTCACCTTCTGCGATAGACAGGCTGACCCCGTCCACCGCCCGCAACCACCGGCGGCGCCCCAAGGCACCTTCGGCCCGGACCGGATAATGCATGACCACGTCCTCCAGCTCGACCAGAGCCCCCGAGCCTCGATCCGCAGTCATGGCTCGAGAGGCTAGCGGGTTGGCGGTCCGCCACCCCGGGGGGGGACTCGATCTGAGCGGGTTCGCCGGGCAGTTTCCGTCAGTGAGTCCGTTGTCATTGCTGCCCCACGACCAGGCGGGCAATTCACCGATCCGGATCGCGGCCCCCTTACATAATATTTCTATCCGAATAGCCAAATCTCGGGATTATACGGGAAACTTTATAATGAGTGGTAACAATGAGCGCCCTGTCGATACGAGGTCGCTCCGGTACACCTCTTGCCGTTTGGCTGCGGTTCGATTCGGGTCGGGACTTCCAGTCCAGATCAGGCTCGCAGGTAGCGCATGGCTCTGGTGCGACCCTCGGTGCGCACCACCCCTGCATCCCTGAGGCGCCTCAGGACGCGACGCGCAGCTGCCATCTCCACGCCCAGGATGCCCGCCACCTGACGGGTGGTCACCGATCCAGCCCGGTCGATCGCAGCCAGCACCTGATCCTCCTGCCGATCTGCTGCCACCCGACTCCTGGCTCCAGGCAGATGGTGCTCCGGGTCCAGTTCATACCGCCGTCCCCCGCGATTGCCGATCGCAACCAATAACCCCTTGGACAAGGTCGTGGCGATGAGCCGGTCGATGTTGTCACTGAGGGGCTCGAGCTCTCTTCGGGAAGCTGAGCCAGCGTCGCGCATCGCCACCAAGAGCCGCTGCTCGTCGGAAGGGAGCCTGGCCAGGCCCCGTCCCTCCAGCCACGCCTGGTCCTCCAAGGGCATCACAGGAGTGTTGCGCACGATCACAGTTACCGATTGGTCGGTGGCCACGAACTGTGGTGGCTGAATCCAGTGGGCCTGAGTCTCAGAGATCATCCGATCCACGCCTTCGCCATACTCCTCGACCAAGCCCATCGTCTTGAGCACCCGCATCATGCGAGGGTTACGGCTGTAATGCTCCTGCTCGATGTTGTCGACGGTGATATGGGCGGGTAGCGAACCCGGGCTAAGGATCTCGACCCGGTCGTCCCAGATCGTGATGTCGATAGTGCTGCCTATCAGGTGGTAGTCCCGGTGAGCCAGGGCGTTCATAACCGCCTCTCGCATCACCGACCGGGGATACTCCGGTCTGCTCCCGCGGCGTAGGGACTCTGCCGGGAGTACGTGAATATTGCGGGTATTGGCTTCGATGAAGTCCAGGCTTCTCTCCAACACAGTCACCAGTGGACCGGTTATCTCCTTGCGGACGGTCACTGGTCCGGGACCAGGACCTATTCCCAGGCGGCGTACCAGCTGCACGGCGGCCCTGGGCACGAACTGGGTGGGGTCGGAGGCGAACAACACCACCGCAGCGCGGAGCACCTTGGTATCCAGCGGCGCCGCCTGCGGCACCGCAACATTCAGATCCACCAGAGCGCGTATAGCTCCGTCCCGCTCCACTGCCCCTCGTCCGTCCGCTTTACGGCCGTCGTTCAGAGCGGGCAAGTCGATGGACGATGCCCCGAAGTCCGCGGCAGGTTCGTCTTCGCCGACGCTACCTAGGCGTTGCATGACGAACCGGGCGTGATCGTCTCCCCGCAGAGGGCGGTTGAAGCTTCCGACGCGTCGCAAGAGGCGGCCGTTCGGCGTTGTGATCACACGTCCGGTCACGGCGGGAACGGCTATGACGGTACACTCTGTCTCGCCAACGGCAATGGCCCGCACCTGTACTTCCACATTGCACTCGTCGGCGAAGCGCATGATGCGGTCCCTGGTGTGCTGAGACAGAGGGCAGCCGGAGATCTCCCGTTGGTTGTCCACGCCGAGCACTATCAGACCGCCCTCGGTCATCGCCATCGCGCAGATCGCGTCGAGGGTGGCATCGGGAGCCCCTCGTTTGTACTCCAGACTCTCGTGCTCGGATGTTCCCAACAGGTCCCAGAACTCATCAGAGCTCATGGACTCGGGCAGCTCGCCAATTCGGATCACGACCTAATTATATAATGTTCCGGTTCAAATAGTGGTAAACCGGCTTTCTGCGGGAAACTTTATAAATGTGTGGTGACAATGGGACCCGCCCTAGTCCGAGCCGGCAGTCGGCTCATCTAGGCTGCACGGACGAACCACAAGACCCAACCGCGAGGTGATGTGATGACCGGAGCGCCAAGCTGGATGATTGCGGATCTGGCTGAGGAGATCGAACGAGCGCTGGCCGAGGGGAGCGCCGGGGACGGCAGGTTGGCGGAGGGTCGCGCAGTGGCGGTCAAGGCATCACCGGCGCGAGGGAACTCCTCCAAGCTCGTGATGGGAACCTCCTGCCTTCCCCCAAACTTCTCGACCGTTCCCCACTCTCATGAGGCCGAGGAGGTGTCGGTGATCCTGTCCGGGGGCGGTTTGGTCGACATCGATGGCACTGCTCACCCGCTGGAACCGGGAATGGTCTTGTTCGCGCCCTCCGACCTGCCACATCAGACCCACTCGGGGCCGGATGGGCTGACCGTCCTCTGGTTCTACGCCCCGCCGGGGTCGGAGGCTCGATGGCAGGCGGCCGACGGAGACGAATAGAGCCCTCGACATGATCATCCGCACCCCGAAGTCGGTTACGATCGTCACCGGGTCCGCCGGGGGAATCGGGTCCGAGGTCGCCGGGATGCTGCTCGCCCGGGATCGGACCGCCGGCGTGGCCGCGGTCGATCGTCGCCCCGGGCATGCCGCACCGCTCGCCAGGGAGTTCGGCAACCGCCGAATACTGGAAGTGGTCTGTGACGTGGCCGATCCCCAGTCCGTCGCACTAGCTGCCGGGCAGATCGATGAATGGGGACCGCCGGTGAGAGCCCTGGTCAACTGCGCCGGGATCCAGCTGGCAGCCCCCAGCGTGGACTTCGATTCCCAGGACTGGCAGAAGGTGCTGGACATCAACCTGTCGGGAACCTTCTACTGGTGCCAGCAAGCGGGGAGACGGATGATCGCCCACGGGAGCGGAGCCATAGTCAACTTCTCGTCTGTGGCGGAGTTCTTCGGCTGGCCCCTTCGGGCTCCTTATGCAGCCACCAAGGCGGCCGTCAGTTCCCTGACCCGCACGCTGGCTACCGAATGGGCCCACCTGGGGGTACGGGTCAACGCGGTGGCGCCCGGGTATATCGACACTCCTCTCGCCCGCTCGGCCATCGAGCAGGGAAGGCTATCCAAGCCCGAAGCCGACGCCCTCCATGCCCAGCAGCGATTTGCTGATACGTCCGAGGTGGCCGCCGCCGTCTGTTTCCTACTCTCTCCGGAGGCGGGCTTCGTCACCGGAGAAACTCTCAAGGTGGACGGTGGGCTGTGCGCCAAGAAGCTGGACTGGCCGCCGGAGTGAGCAACTTCCCCTCCGGTAACCTTGGAAGGGGATCGGGAGGCACCGGATGAGAGTAGGGGTAGGACGGGGGAACATCACCCCACCGGTTGGCATCGAGCACGCCGGATGGGGCGCTCAATTGCATGAACGGGCTGAGGGAGTCCACCTCGACTTGTGGGTCACCGCGCTGGTGGTCGAGGGGGCAGGCGGCACGTTCGTCATTCTCGACTACGACCTGATGATCATCACGGTGGAGGACGCCGACCGGATCCGGGCCGAGGTAGCTGCCGTGGTAGGCATCGAGGTCGCCAATGTCCGCGTTTCCTTCACCCACACCCATGCCGGCCCGGTCTGGTCGAACTTCTTGGGGGACCGGTCCGGTCGAGCAGGCCAGGAACTGGTAGCGGGCTACCGGGAGACCGTGTGGTCGCAGACGCTGGGCGCGGTCCACCAGGCGATGGGAAGCCTCCGTCCGGCACGGATGGCGGCCGGTTGGGGGCAGAGTTCCATTGCGGTAAACCGCCGGTTGCGGGCTCCCGACGGTCGGGTGGTGGTGGGCCAGAATCCGAAAGGGTTCCGCGACCCCACCGTGATGGTGATCCGGTTCGACGATGAGGGCGAGAACCCGCTGGCGGCGGTGGTCTGCTACGCCGCCCATCCCATCGTGCTGGCTTACCAGAACCGGCTGATCAGTCCTGATTTCCCAGGGGTTACCAAACGGGTGGTGGAGAACCTGGTCGGAGCGACCTGCCTCTACCTGCAAGGCTGTGCCGGCAACATCATGACCACCGAGGCGCTAACCGGTGACCTGGGTGCTGCAGAGAGGATGGGCACTCGCCTGGGGGCCGAGGCGGCCAAGGTGTTCCTCCGCCTGCGCACCCTTCCCACCCAGCGCCGGTTCGACCGGGTCGTCGAATCGGGGGCGCCCCTGGGCATTTGGGTGGACGATCCTTTGCCTGATCGCGAGCCTCCGGTGCGGGCAGTCGAGCGAGCCATCGAGATGCCGGTCCGGGAGACAGACCCCCCCGATTTGGCGGAAGGGAAGGCTGCGGAGCTAACGCAGCGGTTCCTGAAGCTCCAGGCTGCCGGAGCCCCCGGCTCCGAGATTCTGGACGCCCGCTACCGGGCCCGGCGAGCTTTGATCAAGGCAGCCTGGGCGAGACTGTGCCGAGGCCGAACCAGCATCAGCACCACCCTGCATGGAATAAGCATCGGCAACGTTGCCCTGATCGGGTTTCCGGGCGAGCCGTTCGCCGAAATCGGATCTCGGGTCAGGGAGGGATCGCCCTTCACCTACACGCACATGGCTGGCTATACCAACGGCGTGACCGGTTACGTTCCCACTCCCGAGGAGTTCGCTAGGGGAGGTTACGAACCGGAGTGGGCCACGGCCTTCAAGCCGGATGCGGCCGGAGTGCTGGAGAGCGAAGCACGGGCACTGCTCGTCGAGCTATCCAGCACATGACGGCCCGTTCCGGCCACTCCATAGATCACCGATCGGACCCCGACGTTCCCCTCCTACAGGTGCGTGACCTCTCGGTCTCCTTCGAGACCCGCTCCGGCTTGCTGCCCGCGGTCGAAGAGGTAGGACTCGACCTCCGTCCGGGAGACATCCTGGGAGTGGTGGGCGAGTCCGGCTCGGGCAAGACCGTCACCATCTCTTCCCTGGTGGGCCTGCTGCCCGCCAGCGCCCGGATCACCTCCGGGGAGGTCATATATCAGGACCGGAACCTGCTCGCCCTCCCAGACCGGGAACTGGAACGGATCCGGGGCGAGGAGATCGCCATGGTGTTCCAAGATCCCATGACCTCCCTCAACCCGGTGATGCGGGTAGGCAAGCAAATAGCCGAAGCTCTCCGCGTTCACGGTGCTTCCCGCCGCACCGCCCGCCGGCGGGCTGTCGAGCTGCTGGATCTGGTGGGAATCCCCAGCCCGAAGGAACGGTCTCGCCAATATCCGCATGAAATGTCGGGTGGCATGAGGCAGCGGGTGGTGATCGCCATCGCCATCGCCAACCGGCCCTCGGTACTGCTGGCGGACGAGCCCACCACCGCACTGGATGTCACCATCCAGGCCCAGGTTCTGGACGTGCTGGCTGCTCTATGCCGCGAATCCGGGACCGCCATGCTCCTGGTCACCCACGATCTGGGTGTGATCGCCGAGATGGCCAACCGGGTAGCGGTCATGTACGCCGGGCGGATCGTGGAGACCGGAACTGTGGAGGCGATCTTCCGGCGGCCCCGCCATCCCTACACCATCGGGTTGTTCACCGGTCTGCCCCGACTCGACGGTGAGTTGGGTGCCCTGGCACCGATCCCGGGCACGCCCCCCACCCTGGCAGCCCGACCCTCCGGATGCGCCTTCCATCCTCGCTGTTTCCTTTCGGAGGCGAGGATGCCCTGCCGCCAGCAGATTCCCGATCTGGTCCATCTCGGGTCTGGCCGGAGCGGTGCCTGTCACTTCATATCCGAGACCTCCCGAGAGGAGCTCGCGCCGACCCCATGACCTCGCCCGATCCCGGACAGCCCAGGGCCGCGGAGTGAGTGCTATCTTCAGCCAAAGGGAGGAGCTATAGGCCCCTACCGCCGACAACCCGGGAGTAGATGATGAACAGGTTTCTCGGTAGATCCTCGCTAGCCGTTTTCGTGGTGCTGGCAATGCTGGTAGCCGCCTGCGGGGGCGAGGACACGACCGCGGCCGACGAGGCGGCCGCCCAGGCCGAGGCACGGGCTTCCGCCGCCCAGGCCGAGGCCGAAACAGCCCAAGCCGAAGCAGAGGCGGCCGCAGCTGCCCTGGCCGAGGCCGAAGCCGAGCTCGAGGCCGCTCAGCAGATGGCCGCCGAAGCCATGGAAGGCGACGAGGCCGCTCAAGCTGCTCTGGCCGAAGCGGAGGCGGCTGCCGAGGAAGCGCAGATGGCTGCCGACGACGCGGAGATGGCTGCCGAGGAGATGCAGATGGCCGCGGAAGAGGCCCAGATGCAGATCGAAGCGATGATGGGCGGCGGCACCATCGTGTTCGGCACCAACCAGGAACCCTCCCAACTGGATGCCTTCGCCGCTACCACAGTCAACGACCAGGCGGTAGTTGCCCAGATATACGAAACTCTGGTGATTCTGGGCCAGGGCATGCAGATCCATCCCGGTCTGGCAACCAGCTGGACCCTCAGTCCAGATGCCCAGCGGGTACGTTTCAACCTGCGTGAGGGCGTGTCATTCCACAACGGTGACCCGTTCGATGCCCAAGCGGTCAAGGCCCACTTCGATCGGATGAAGGGCGATGTGTCTGGATCCCAGACCGCTCTGATAGCGGCCAACTATGAGGACAGCGCGGTCATAGACGACTACACGGTCGAGCTGGTCTTCGGGGCCCCAGTGCCCGACATCCTGATCGATCTGGCCGCCCCCGGAGCGGCCATCACCAACGCCGCCGCGGTGGCTGCCCTCGGTGAGGACGCCGGCCAGCAGCCCATCGGGACCGGACCATTCATCTTCGAGGAATGGGTGGAGGGAAGCCACATCTCTCTGGTCCGCAACCCGGACTGGACCTGGGGAGAGTTCTCCTTCTACGGAACCACCGGACCGGCTCGGGCCGAGCGGCTGATCTTCCGATTCATACCCGACGATCAGACCCGTACCGCCGCCCTGTCCACCGGCGAGATCCAGTTCCTCGACCTGGTTCCCTTCCAGAACATCGCTCCCTTGGAAGAGCTGGACGGCATTACGGTGGAAGGGTTCTCGCTCCCCGGCCTGCCGCAAGTCAACTACATCAGCCCGGCCATCTCGCCCACCTCCGACATCAGGGTGCGCAAAGCCATCCTGCATGCGGTGGATCAGGAAGAGATCGTCAAGCTGGTGTTCTTCGGCAAGGCGCCTCGGGCCTACGGTCCCCTGTCCAGTGACTTCGCCGAGTATGACCCGATAGTGGAGACCTACTACCCGTACGATCCAGATCTGTCCGCCCAGCTATTGGACGAAGCAGGCTGGACCCTCGGTGACGGCGGGATCCGCAGCAAGAACGGCGAGACCCTGCGAGCTCGGATCATCGAGAACCGCAGCTGGAATCCCTGGGTGACTCTGCTGCAAGACCAGCTGCGAAGGATCGGATTCGACGCCGAGGTCATCACTCTGGAGGGTGGCGGCTATTTCCAGGAGACCGGGGAGACCATCTTCGAGCTGGCCTCGATGGGTGACGTGTTCGGATCGCCCGCTACCTTGCGGAGGGACTTCCACTCCTCCTCGATCGGTCCGGGCAACATCAACGTCGGACACATCGATGACCCGCAGCTGGACACAATGCTGGATGCGGCTTCGGTGGAGACCAACCTCGGAATCCGGGCGGAGATACTCTCGCAGGTGCAGCGTTACATCATGGATCAGGCCTACATAGTGCCGATCATCGAGCTGCACTTCTTCACGGCCTTCACCAACGACCTCAGTGGGTTCTCGGTGGATGGGACCGGGTTCTACAAGTACTTCGCGGGCGCATCGCTTAGCCAGTAGCGATCACTTGACGTGACCGGGCCGGGGGGTGGTGTTCTCGCTCCGGCCCGGGTGCAACCCTTGACTATCGAGATGCGGACGAAGCGGCCTCAAAAGGACGGTCGATATACGATGCCGTCCAGGCGGAGCTCGAGGAGCACGGAATCAGCCTCTTAGCCACCCCGATCTCCCGAGAACGACGGACGACCGGGGTTTAGTGGTGCTGAGATACGTCTTCGGCCGGATTGCCTTCACGGTTCCGGTCCTGATCGGAGCAGCGGTCTTGATCTTCCTGCTGATGCAGCTGGTACCTGGCGACGCGGTGTCTGCAGTAATGGCCGGTGGTGCCAAGCTCAGCCCCGAGCAACAGCTGGAGATGCGGGAAGCTCTGGGTCTCAACCGGCCGCTGGTCGTTCAGCTGGGTGATTACCTGTGGCGTCTACTCCAGGGTGACCTGGGTCGATCGACCAGGTCAGAACGTGCCGTGCTAGGACTGGTGGGGGCACAGATTCCCTCCACGCTGATCCTGGTAGCGGCTGGAATGACCGTCGCCCTGATGATCGGTGTGCCCCTGGGGGTAATTGCTGCTCGACGGCGCAACACCTGGATCGATACCACCGCCATGGGAACCGCCGTACTGGGACTATCGATCCCCCAGTTCTGGCTGGGTCTGATGCTGATCCTGCTGTTCGCAGTCAATCTGAGGTGGTTTTCCGCCCTCAGCTCGGGAGGCTTCAACGGTCTTGTCCTGCCCGCCCTGGCTCTGGGGGTGGCTGAAGCAGCGGTGCTGGCCCGGCTGGTACGCAGCAGCCTGATCGAGGCGCTCGAACAGGATTACATCACCACCGCCCGAGCCAAGGGGGCATCCGACCGTAGGATCACCTGGCGCCACGGGCTCCGGAACGCCCTCGTACCGGTCATAACCATGATCGGGCTGCAGGTGGGGAACTTGTTGGGGGCGGCGGTAGTGATCGAGATGCTCTTTGCCCGCCAGGGTTTGGGTCAGCTGGTGGTGAACAGCATCCTGCGGAGGGATCTCCCGGTTCTGCAGGGCTCGATCCTGATCCTGGCATCGGTTTTTGTAGTGATCAACGTGGCTGTCGACATCATTTACAAGTTCCTCGATCCTCGTGTCAAGCTCGGAGCGACCTGACGTGTCTGTGTTGGATACACCTCCGGCCCAGGTTCCCAAGGAGCACACCTCCGTCCACCTCTGGCAACGGCTGATTGCCCATCGCTCAGTGGTGGTGGGCGGGGTACTGTTCCTGGTAGTGCTGGCGGCTGCTCTGCTGGCAAGCTGGATCACCCCTTACGGACCGATGCAAACCGACGCCTCCAGCGCCTTGCAGCCTCCCAGCTGGTCGCACTTGATGGGCACCGACCAGCTCGGCCGCGATGTGTTGAGTCGCGTGATTCATGGAGCGAGGCCCTCCCTGGTCATGGGAGTGGTCCCCATGCTCATCTCCTCGGTTATCGGAACCACGGTGGGCATGGTGATCGGCTACTACGGGCGCTGGACCGACATGGTGGTGACCCGTTTCGTGGATGTAGCGCTGGCGTTCCCGCCCATCCTGCTGGCCCTGACGGTGGTGGCGGTGCTGGGTTCGGGCTTGCGAAGCATCACTCTGGCTCTGGGGCTCTCCGGGATCCCGTTCTATGTCCGGATGGCTCGAGGCCAGGTAATCCAGGCCAGGGAGGCGCCCTTCGTGCTCACGGCCATCGCGGTCGGCGCCGGGGACCTGAGGGTGATGTTCCGCCACATCATCCACCGGGTCATCCCTCCGGTGCTGGTCATGATGACCATCCACGTAGCGGGTGCCATCCTGGCCGGGGCGGCCCTCAGCTTTCTCGGCCTGGGCATTCCTCCCCCGAGTCCCGAATGGGGAACCATGATCCAGGACGGTCGCAAGTTCATTGAGCTGTCGTGGTGGATGGCCTTCTTCCCCGGCGTGGCTCTGGCATTGACGGTCTTCGCCACCAACTTGTTGGGTGACGGACTGCGGGACGTGCTGGATCCCAGATCCAAAGGAGAGAGGATCAGATGACCGGACGAGTAGCAGTGGTGACCGGAGGCGCCTCCGGGATAGGTCGAGGCTGTGCCTTCCGGCTGGCTAGCGACGGCTATCGGGTGGCGGTGGTCGACATCGATGTCGCCGGCGGACAGGAGGCGGCAGACCGGATACGGAGGGACGGCGGTGACTCGCTGTTCCTACAGGTGGATGTAGGCGATCCGGACGCGTTCAAGAGGATCGTGTCGGTGGTCGTCGAGCGCTGGGGGGCGTTGCACGTGCTGGTGAACAATGCCGGCCTGGACTACAACGAACCACTGGGGGACATGACGGTGGAAGCATGGGACCGATGCCTGGCCGTAGATCTCCGAAGTGTTGCCCTTTCCGCCCAGGCCGCCTCAGGAGTCATGCAGCGTTCGGGGAAGGGATCCATCATCAACATCAGCTCGGTCATGGCCTGGTATACCTATCCGAACTATGCCGCCTACACCGCCTCGAAAGCGGGGCTGATCGGGCTCACCAGAACGCTGGCCCTGGAGCTCGGGCCGCTCGGGATCCGGGTGAACGCCATCGCGCCCGGGTTCATCGACACCGGCGCCTGGGACCGCGTCCTGGCGACCCTGGAGGATCCCGCCGGGTTCGCAGAGTCAGTGTCGTCACTGCATGCCCTCCGCAGGCGAGGTAAACCCGCCGATATCGCTGCGGCAGTCGCTTTCCTGGCCGGACCCGATGCTTCCTTCATCACCGGCCATACCCTGGTAGTTGACGGCGGCCTGACTTCCCAGCTACGCACCCCAACCTAAGGCGCGGCCCGTCGGAAGATCCACACCCCCTACCATCCTCGGCTTATAGGGGAGAATCGGACCCCTCGGCATCGCAGCCGGCTCCGGGCCTGACTCTGCTAGCCTACCCTTTTGGGCTCGTATATCGGGGAACCAGTATGCCTAGTACACTTGCAGAACTCTTTCGTGTGGCCATGGCACACGAAAAGTCCGCGGCGATCCTCACTAGGGAGTCAGGACGTTACCTACCAATTTCCTCCAAGGAGTTGGAGCGACGTCGTAATCAAGCTGCACTCTGCGATGCGGGAGTTGGGTATTCGTAAGGGTGATAAGTGTGCCTTGCTGTCTGAGAATCGCTGAGAGTGGGCAGTATCCGACTTTGCCATGATGACAGCCGGAGTCATCAACGTTCCTGTCTACCCGAATCTACCGCCCGATCAAGTCCAATACCTCGTACATCACTCTGAGGCTCGCTTGGTTTTTTGTTTTGACGGTTTCCAAGTTGATAAAATCCTAGCCGTTCGACATAGATTGCCATCCAAAGAAACCATTGTGTCCTTTGTCGATGTCAAAAGGAAGGGTATTGTACCCCTCTCAGAGCTGATCGACGATTCCCCAGTATCAGCTGAGGAGCGCCAACTGTTCTCGGAGGCAATTGAGTCAGTGACTCCTCAAGATCTGGCGAACATAATCTATACATCAGGTACAACGGGCACACCTAAGGGTGCGATGCTGACCCAAGCGAATATCTCCACCAATATTCGTGACTCTCAGTTGTTGCTGGATACCAATGACACCTCACTATCCTTCTTACCACTATGTTATATCGCACAGCGAATATCTGACTATATATGCTTCAAGTTTGGAACGACCATTGCCTATGCCGAGTCTATTGCGAGAGTACCTACCAACATTCGCGAGGTTCGGCCGGCAGCCTTGGTAGGAGTCCCACGGTTCTTTGAATAGGTTCACAGCCAAGTCATGTCTGCGCTCAGGAAGGCTCCAGAACGGCGGCAGAAGATAATCAACTGGGCTATGGATATGGGAAGCAGGCCGTTACGTTTCTCCTACGAGATGAGAAGATACCAACCTCGATCAGGCTCAAGTATCGAATTGCTCACCTAATCGTATTCAAGCGCCTCCATGATCGCCTGGGAGGTAGGATC
Source organism: Acidimicrobiia bacterium (assembly GCA_965200835.1). Classification (GTDB taxonomy): domain Bacteria; phylum Actinomycetota; class Acidimicrobiia; order Spongiisociales; family Spongiisociaceae; genus JAPPFW01. The sequence goes on along the minus strand of OZ241390.1, from coordinate 1,278,297 downwards.
CGATTCTTTGTCTGCGGCGCGGCGCACCTGGGCACGGAGCTGGCCGAGTTCTTCTACACGGTTGGATTACCCATATATGAGGGATATGGCCTTACTGAGACCCCACCGCTTGTCGCTCTCAATACCTCGGAGAACATAAGGTTCGGAAGTGTGGGCAAGCCAATTCCAAATGTCGAGGTTCGAATTGCTCCGGATGGAGAGATCCTGGTAAAGGGACCGAACGTCATGCAGGGGTACTTCAAGGTGGAGGATAAGACCGCGAAAGCTATACAGCAGGGTTGGTTCGCTACAGGAGATGTGGGCCGATTGGACAAAGAAAGATACTTGTGGATCACAGACCGCAAGAAGGACTTGATCAGAACATCTGCTGGCAAGTATGTCGTACCAACTCCAATTGAGCAGTTGCTCGGTAGCGGCAGCCTCATCGATACCGCAGTGGTCGTCGGAGAGAACAAGCACTTCCCATCGGCGTTGATCGTGCCTGACTTCGATGAATTAGGGAAGTGGGCAAAGAGGCGAGGTCTCGAGCACAGCAACCATAAAGAACTCTGCAAGGACGAAGATGTCAATGACTGGCGTCATGGCGGAGGTTATTGTGTTGTGCAGAAACCTAGCCAGATTCGAACGGATCAAGAAAATTGTGCTCATACCCGATGTGTTCTCTAACGATAATAGGGAACTCACGGCTATGATGAAAGTCAAGCGGTACGTAGTATCGGAAAAATACGCCGACGAGAATGAGGCTATGTACGCATGACCGATGCACCGTCAAATTCCGAATGGAGGTCCCCATATCCGCAGCAAACGACATTGACCATTCCCTGACGGATCATCCTCGGGCTCCGGTCAAGATCTTCGTCGGATACGCTTCGATCAAGGGCATCGCCTGGCTCCAAGGCCGGACTGTGGGACGCGAGACCACTCTCTTCATCGGCAATACCAGGCGCCAGTATTTCTCCAGGGCAACGGAAGCCGAACGCGCCAAGGCGTTGACCTTCCTCGAGCGGGACGATGTAAGGGTGCTGAACTGGTACCGGACCGAGCGCTCGAAGCAAGGCGCCTCGACCGCTCACCTGAAGTTGTGGGCCGTATACAACCCTGACGGGAGCTGTGCTGACATATTGACTGGCTCTGCCAACCTTACTGGTAATGGCTTACACAAGAACCAGGAAACCATGGCCAGAGTCACCGCGAAAGAGAGGGAGCGGCTGCATTTGCGGGTTGTGGACCTGCTTGACAAGGCATGGGACAGCAGGGATCGGTTGATCCAGTACGCCCGGGGCTCCAGCCCTACTAGCCAGCAGGCGAAGAGAGCTCATCCGCCGCGACCGAGACTACAGAAACCGGCAGTCCGTACCAAGAAACGAACTGGCAGCGGTCGCAGGACGGACCCCCGTCCTTCTGCTGAGGAGCGCGAGAAGGAACAGCAGGATCAAGCCGGGAGAGAAAGGCGGAGGCGCAGGACGCCTTGGTGGCGCCGCCGCTAGGGGGACCGTCACCGCGGGTAAGGTTGAGTCCCAAGATTCCTGCCCGAGGGGTCCCCGGTCCTCATGGGTGGTGCTGACCGGCGGCGGTCCCTGGTTGATCCGGTACGGTCTGTTGTCCCGAAAGGAGAAAGCCGTTGCGTAGAGTCCCCACCACGTCAGCTGCCGGTGCCGATCTGGTGCCGATGTTTCGAGACCACATGGAGTTGTGCAAGGTGGGCCCCGGCCAGACGGTCATGGCCTTCACCAACACCCAGAGCAATCCGGCCTACATCACCGCCTTGATGGCAGCTGTCAAGGTGTTGGGCGGTGACTTCTTCCAGATCATGGTTCCCGCCGATGACTCCTGGATGAAGTCGCGCACCATCATCGACGCCTGGAAAGGATGCGACATGGTGGTGGGCTTCCTCGCCAGCATGGGGTCGCACTGGATCTATTCCGACGCCCACAACGAAGCTCTCGAGTCGGGTGTCCGGAGCCTCATGATCGAGGAACCCGAGGATCATCTGCGTCGCCTGTTCCCGATTCCCATCATTCGCGAACGGGGTGAGGCCAGCGTCAAGTACATGGAGATGTCCGACACCATGCGGGTGTGGTCGGAAGCTGGAACCGACCTTACCGTCCGCTATACGGGTCGACCGCTGGGCTGCCAATACGGATACACCGACGAGCCCGGACGATGGGATCACTGGCCGTCGGGTCAGTGCGGAGTAGCCCCGCTGGAAGACTCGGCGGAAGGAACTCTGGTAGTGGACCGAGGTGACGCACTGTTGCCGATGGGCAAGTACGCCCACGAGCCGATCCGGATCGAGCTACGCGAGGGAAGCATCGTCTCCATGGAAGGTGGTGCTGATGCTCGACTCCTGAAGGACTTCTTCGAACTACCCAAGGACAAGCGAGCCTATGGTCTGTCCCACATCGGTTGGGGGTACGAGCACCGTGCCAACTGGAACGCTCTCGGCCTTCGCTTCTGGGAAGGCGGCGGAGTTATGGACACCGAAAGCTATTACGGCAATATGCTGATCGCCTTCGGCGCCAACTTCTTCCGCAAGCTGGGAGGCAACAACCGGGTGAACTTCCACTTCGACATCCCGACCCGTAACCACTCCATATGGATCGGAGACACCCAGATCATCGATCGGGGCAGCTTCGTGGTGCCCGGCTTCGAGCTGGAATAGGAAACGGACCATGAGGCTAAAGGGCAAGGTTGCGGTAATCACCGGATCCTCCCGTTCCATCGGGCGAGCCATCGCACTCGGTTACGGGCGTGAAGGCGCCAAGGTGGTGGTCAACTACCGGAGTGACGAGGAGGCAGCCAACTCGGCGGTTGCCGAGATCGAAGCGGCCGGATCGGAGGCGATTGCGGTGCGAGCCGATACTTCCTCGTCCGCCGATGTAGCAGGCTTGATGGCTGCAGCGGTGGATCGGTTCGGGCGCATCGACATTCTGGTCAACAACGCGGCCATCCTGATCCGGACCCCTTTCCTTCAGATCGAGGAGCCGGAATGGGATCGGATTCTCGAGGTCAACCTCAAAGGGTTCTTCCTGTGTTCCCAAGCGGCCGCCCATCAGATGGTTCACCAGGGTGACGGTGGGGTCATTATCAATATGTCCTCGGCGGGAGACACCCTGGCCGGGCGGGATCTAACCCATTACTGCGTGGCCAAAGGAGGGGTGCGGATGCTCACCCGGCAGCTGGCTTTCGAGCTGGCTCCCCACCGGATCCGAGCCAATGCAATCGCCCCGGGGTTGATCGAGACCGATATGAACCGGTCCGATCTGGCCGATCCCGAGTTCCGCGAATATCGGCTGTCCATGATCCCGCTGGGCATCATCGGGGTTCCCGACGACATCGTGGGGGCTGCGGTGTTTCTCGCCTCCGAGGAGTCGAGGATGGCTACCGGTGCCACTATGTATCTGGATGCTGGCCAGACGATTGCTTGAGCGATAAGCACGCCGTCCATCCACGCCTGGAGACGGATGGACTCCATGGACTATCGAGGGGTGGCTGCCCGGCTAGCCTGGCTAACGATTGCATCGAGTACCTCGACCACGTCTTTATGTACCTCTGAAGGTTCAAGACATCGAGCCAGCTCGTAGTAGTTCTTCTTTCGCAGGAATATCGAAGGTCCCAGCTCGGCTGAGCAAGCCTCTAGTACCGGCGCTAGGAGCTCATCACTCAGTTTGATGGTCAACCAGTATCGATGATCGAGGTCACGCAAGGCCACCGGTGAGACGAAGTCCGCCATAGTGCGGTTGGCGACCTCAGCCCATCTTATGGCCTCCGATTCTCCGAAGAGGTCAGGCTCCTTCTCGCTCGAGTGTGGACCTGAGACTGAGGCTCTACCGGCCCCGGCTGCATATCGCGGCAAGGTCACGGTGGGGAGCAGGTAGTTCTCGATCTCTCTTCGGGGCCACATGTGCTCGACAAGTTGCCCAGGAGGATCCAGGCTCCGTTCATCATGATCGAACAGTGCGTATCCCAACAGATCTGGCCTCGCCTCCTGTAGCCCGTAGAAGTGGGAACGAACTCGCTTGATATGACCGCCGCAATAACGCACGAAAGGGCGCTCCAAGAAGTGCGCTGCCTCATGGCTGATAACCTGGGCAACGGAGCGCAGCAACATCAGATCGATACTCCCCTCGAGGTACAGTACAAACCCGGTTATCTCCGCTTGGTGGTAGTCCTCGAAACCTATTTCACGAAGGGCCTTCAGTGTCTGGCCCTTCTCATCGATCCGATGGGGTGACCCGACGAACGACACCACGGTGTCATGCTCCATTGCTTCGTTCAGGATGACTTCGGAATGGGATGCACAGATCACCTGTGTCCGGTTGTCAGCCGCTGCCTCCCCCAACAGCTCATATATCTGACGTTGCCGCAGGATCTCCAGATGAGCATCCGGTTCGTCCAGCAACAGAACACTGCCAGGATGCAGATTGATGAAAGCAAGGAGCATTAGGGTTTGCTGCATGCCACGCCCTGCTGAGGATAGATCAAGGCGTGAACCTGGCTGGGTTCTATAGGTCACCTCGACCTCGCCCCGAGTCGGGAGCACCCGTGGTTGATCGAGATCGACTCCGAACAGTGTCTTGACACTGTCCGACATGGCCTTCCATCGCACTACTCCATCCGGTAGCTCTGTCACTCTCAGACAGAGATTGCGCAGTACTTCGGCGGTCCGGCCCTCCCCGAGCCGGACATCGATCGCGCCCGGCTCCAGTCGAGTCTCATTGGAAACCAAGCCCGACATCGGGTTGAGGATCGCCACTTTCGGCCACAGCCTCATTGTCGGTACCGCCATGCGGTCACTACCGTCGGGAACGGTTCTCAGTGGTCGGCAATAGATGCTCTCCTCGTTGGCATAGTCGAACTGCAGGCCACACTTCCAGGTCTTCCGCTTGGTCTTGCCGTCCACCACCACCTCTATCCGGACATTTTCGGTGCGTTGACCTCGCTCATCCCGGGTGGTTTTTCGCACGATCAACTCCCGCCACAGATGTCGAGCAGAGGGAACGGGCACCCCGACCAGATCACGCCGGTTCACGGCTACTCCCGAGCGCTGCGGCGGGGCCGCTTCACCCCGTTTCTCGGCCCATCTTCTTAGGCCCAAATCCCACAGCGTGAGGGCTTGCAAAGCGGACGTCTTACCGGAATCGTTAGGGCCTATGAATACCACCGGGTTACCCAGCTCGATTTCGACGTCATCCAGACGCTTGAAGTTACGGATAACCAACCTGGTCAGCATGGCGGGGAGTCTATCGGTCCCAGGAGTTTCCGGACCGGGCCCCGGCAGCCCAGGCCGAGACGATCCGGATGATCACCCGGGTTGCCCGATGCAGATCGTCCGCATCGACCCATTCGTTGGGACCGTAGAAGTTCCCGCCCAGTGCGCCGAACCCGACCGTGGCCGCTCCGGAGATCCGGATCGGGAATCGGATGTCGGATGCAACATGGGACGGATAGACGCCGGGGGTCTTACCGGTCTCGGCTGTGATTGCCCGAGCGGTGGCGGCAGACAGGGGATGGCCAGCGGGAATCTCGGCCGGGTTGGACCGCAAACCGCGCAGCTGGACGGACTCAGCACCCGCTCCCATGGCCGCTCGATCCAGGCTCCCGAACACATCCGTCACCGTTCCGTGCCGGAACCACACGCTCCCCTCGGCCACTGCTCTCTCCGGCAGCACGATCGGGTTGACACCAGCCGCGACCCGGTTGACCGAACACAGCAAACCGTCCTGGCCGGCCCACCGATCCACCGCGGCCAATACGGCTTGCAAGCGGCTGAAGGCGTTGATCCCCTGGCGGGGGTTCTCGGAGTTGGGAGTGCGAATCTCCACCGGCTCGGGTCGCCGGCCAGCTGTCTCGATCCGGAAGCTGAAGAAGCCGCGGGTGGCGATCTTGAAATGGGCCATTCCCAGTCCGGTCTCGGCCGGATGGCAGTAGATAGAGGTGTCGACCGCTCCGGTTCTCAAAAGGGTGGGCAGAGCTCCCAACCCGCCGCCCAGCTTGCCATGCACCAGTCCGACTACGACTCTCACACCATCCAGATGGGGAAGCAGAGCGCGGGCAGCGGCCAGCACCGACACCACCCCTGCCTTGTCATCCGCGGTACCCACGCCATGGATACGACTACCGACCGATGTTGCTCGATAGGGATGAGTCTTCCATTCGCTCCGGGGCTGGGGAGGTTCGGTGTCGAGGTGGGCGAACAGGAGGATGCCGGGCCCCTCACCCCACGTCCCCAGGACGCTCACCATCCTCTCCGGCTCGGCGACCGCTGGCTGGGGTGGGCACCACTCCGGGTGGTTCCTCAACTCGTCCAGGCGGGGAGTGACCAACTCCACTTGCATACCCAACCTGGCTACCTCGTCGGCCACCAACTCATGAAGATCGGAAACCTCACCCCGGACGCTCGGACGTGATACCAGCGAGCCGAGCAGGTCTCTCTCATATTCGAGCAGCTGGTCGGCCGCACTCAGAGCGGCGGCCAGGTCAACCGGCACGTCAGTCCCTTACCTTTCCCGATAGGGATCTCGTTGATCGCGGTAAGTCTTGCAAAGCCTCCGGTCAGGGAACAACCTCGGACGCCACCGATGTCGAGGCTCCCCGACCCGGACCCTCCCACCACCAACTCTCGGCGTGACCGCTACGATCCGGAGGGTGAACCAGTCGGTATACGCGGCCGTGGGCGGCCAGGCGTTCTTCGATGAGCTGGTAACCCGTTTCTACGACCGGGTAGCCAGCGACCCGGTGCTGCGCCCGCTCTATCCCGACGATCTCGGACCGTCCCGTTCCAGGCTGGCTGGGTTCCTCGCCCAGTACTGGGGCGGCCCGCCGCGTTATAGCGCCGAACGGGGACACCCCCGGTTGCGGATGCGCCATGCCCCGTTCGAGATCGGCACCCCCGAGCGGGATGCCTGGGTGACCCACATGCGGGCATCGCTGGCCGAGGTCGACATCCCCGAAGAGGTCCGCTCCGCCATGGCGGCCTATTTCGAGTCGGCCGCTACCCATCTGATGAACCGCTGGCCGCCCACTCCACCCTCTCAGGCTGGCTGAGCCTCTACCACAGCTGCATTACCACCGGATCTCCTCCCCAGTGAAGTGGACAGCCTCCACGACCCCAGGCCACCGACCTCGACGTCGAAGGGTGGCCCGAAAAAGTTAACCTCAACCCCAATCACCAGTCCCTCTTATCTTTTCCGCTTGGTCCAGAATCGGCCAGGACCCGCATTTCCCCAGGTCAGCCTTTACGTTTCTCCCGGAATAAGTTAAGGCAACCCACATCTTCGGCATATGTTTAACTTTTCCGTGCAGGTCTACCATTGCACTTCCAGCGACTTGTTCCGAGTGGTGGGCTGTCACGTCCACAACTCGACCCAGGCAGGCCCCCGAGGTCCGGCCATCGAAACGTCCGGCTGAAACTACCCCTAGGCATGGAGTCAGGATGAAAGACGATCCTTACCGCTTGCCACGCACCGTGGTACCGCGTCACTACCGGTTGCGCCTCGAGCCTGATCTCGAGGCGGCCACCTTCTCGGGAATCGCTCATGTGACCGTAGAGGTGACCGAACCGGTGGACCGGGTGATGCTCAATGCTGCCGAGCTGGACATCCACGAGGCCCGGTTCATCGCCGATGACGGTGACCGGATCGAGGCTGGTGTTGATTGTGACGAGGAAGCACAGCGGGCTGCGCTCAGCCTCCCCAGGAGGATCGCCGCTGGCAACTGGCAGTTGCAAATGCGGTTCAGCGGGATCCTCAACGACCAGCTGCACGGCTTCTATCGCTCCACCTTCACCGACCAGCAGGGACATGAGCAGGTGATTGCCACCACCCAGTTCGAGGCAACCGATGCCCGGCGAGCCTTCCCCTGCTGGGACGAGCCCGACTTCAAGGCCACCTTCGGTATCACCCTGGTCGTCCCCGAGGACCTGATGGCAGTGTCCAACGGGTCCGAAGTAGCCAGGGAGCCTGCGGGAGATAGGAAAGTGGCGGTCACCTTCGCCGACACGATCGAGATGTCGACCTACCTGGTGGCCTTCGTGGTAGGTCCTTTCGAGGCCACCGAACCAGTCGAGGTGAACGGTGTTCCGCTCCGGATCGTGGCACCTAGGGGTAAGAAACATCTGACCGGTTACGCCCTCGATTGCAGCAAGTTCTGCCTCGACTACCTGGAGTCCTATTACGGGATTCCCTATCCCGGCGACAAGGTCGACATGGTGGCCATTCCGGACTTTGCCTTCGGGGCCATGGAGAACCTGGGTTGCATCACCTACCGGGAGGCGGCCCTACTGGTAGATGAGGCCACCGCCACCTCCTCGGAGAAAATGCGGGTGCTGGACGTCATCGCCCACGAGCTGGCCCACATGTGGTTCGGGGATCTGGTGACAATGAAGTGGTGGAACGGCATCTGGTTGAACGAGGCGTTTGCCACCTTCATGGAGATGAAAGCCACCGACGCCTATCGGCCCGAATGGAAGCGATGGCTGGAGTTCGCGGCCGTGGAAAGGCCATGGGCCCTGAAGGTGGATGAGTTGGCCGGTACCCGACCGGTGGAGTTCGAGGTTAGGTCGCCTCAGGATGCCGAAGGCATGTTCGATGCGCTCACCTACGGGAAAGGTTCGGCCGTGCTCTGGATGATGGAGCAGTACATCGGCGAGAGCCGGTTTCGCCAAGGTGTGGATCAATATTTGCGCACCCATGCCTACGGCAACACGGAGACCGAGGACCTCTGGAAGAGCCTCGACGATGCGTCCGGAGCCCCGGTCGGGCAGATCATGGACACCTGGATACTCCAGGGCGGATACCCGCAAGTCACGGTGAAGGCGCGAGAGGGTCGGCTGCAGGTCGAGCAGCGTCGTTTCCTGCTGATCCCCGATGAGTCCGATGGCACCGAGTGGCAAGTCCCAGTCGTGATAAGAGGAAGCGTCGGAGGTAAGTCCCTGCGGGCCGGGCTGCTGCTGGACGGGCCCTCGGCGTCCCTGCCGCTGGACGGGCCGGTCGACTGGGTGATTGCCAATTCGGGTGGCCACGGGTTCTACCGGACCTCCTACGAAGGGCCTCTCCGAACATCGCTGGTCGCCCATTTAGACGAGCTCGATATGGTGGAACGCTTCACCCTGATCGACGACACCTGGGCCTTCGTCGAATCGGGCCAGGCCCGGGTGGCCTCGTTCATGGAAATGGTGGAGGCTTTCAGGGGCGAGACCGAGCAGGCAGTGTGGGGTGCCATGCTCGGAGGAGCTTCGGCCATCGGCCATCACCTCGTTACCCAAGGAGCCCGTCCCGGCTTCGAAAGGTGGGTGGCGGACTTCGCCGGTCCGCTGGCCGACCGACTCGGATGGATCGCCGAGGACGGCGAGCCGGACCTGGTAGGCCGCCTGAGGGGACGGATGATCAACGCTATGGGAACTCTCGCCAATGCCCCCGAGTATCGGGAGGAAGCCGCCCGGATCTCCCATCAAATGGGGGCCAGCCCGGCTTCGGTGGATCCGGAAGTGGGATCGGCAGCCCTATACGTCTGCGCCTCTCACGGCGATTCCTCCACCCATCTCACCTTCTTGGGGCGTCACAAGGAGGCGGAGAATCCCCAGGAGGCCATGAAATACCTGAGGGCACTGGCGTCGGTGGATTCCCCTGACGCGGTGGATCGTACCTTCGCGCTCTTCGAGAATGGCACGATCCGCAGCCAGGACACCACCTGGGTAGTCGCCCTCATGCTGACCAACCGCAGGTCGGGCCAGTATGCCTGGAGTCGGCTGCAGGAGGAGTGGCCGCGGATGATCGCCAAGCTGCCCCCTATGACCCACAGCAGGATGGTGGAAGGTCTGCCCGCCCTCTCCCAGCCGGAGGTCGCAGCCGAGGTCGAAGCCTTCTTCGCCGACAACCCGCTTCCGACCGCCGCCAAGGCACTCCGGCAGAAACTCGAACGGCTCCGGGCGCTGGTGAACATGCGCCGGCGGGAGACGGCCGCGGTCACCGAGGCCCTGGCAGGCTAGACCACCGGCCGCCCTGGCTGCCATTGCTGGTACTACCGGCTAGCCTCGTGCTGGAACGAGGAAAGGGAACCAGGTGCATATCTCCTTCTGGGTCGATCCGGTCTGACCGTGGTGCTGGGTGACGGCCCGGTGGGTCGTCGATGAAGTAGCACCGGCCAGGGATCTCACGGTTAGCTGGGAACCGATCAGCCTACTGTTCAAGAACAAGCCAACTCCGGGCACGGACTATCACCGGGCATCGTGGCGTACCCATCGGGTGCTGAGGGTGATGGAGTCGGTACGGACCGAGTACGGGAACCCGGGCGTCTTCCAAGCCTATTGGGCCTTCGCAACCAGGATCCACCACGATCGACAGCTGTTCGACCTCGACGTGGAAGAGGTGCTTTCAGGTTGCGGTTTGCGCACGGCGCACGCCGACGCTTACGGGGACGAGTCATGGGATGCCAAGATCAGGAAGCGGATGGATACCGGCCTGGATCTGGTAGGACAAGACGTCGGGACTCCGATCATCGCCATGGACGACCAAAGCGGTGGGAGAGTGGGCATCTTCGGACCGGTCATCACCAGCGTGCCTCCCGGCGAGGAGGCCCTGCGCCTCTGGGACATAGTGGTGCAAGCCACCCTCACCCCGAGTTTCTGGGAACTGAAGCGAACTCGGACGATGCCACCCGAGTTCGGGGAACGCCCGTCGGGCGTCCCGCTTCCATAGCATGGCTCGCTGGTCAGCCCGGCGGGCGCGTCGAAAAGAGGAGGGTTCCATAAAGCGACCCATAAGGATCGCTGTCCAAGTCCACCCACAGCATGGGGACTACCGGGACATGAGGGACGCCGCCGTCCGGGCCGAGGAAGCAGGAGTCGATATCGTCTACAACTGGGATCACTTCTACCCCCTCTACGGTCCCAAGGACGGCAAGCACTTCGAGTGCTGGACCATGCTGGCTTCCTGGGCGGAGGTAACCGAACGGGTCGAGATCGGCTCGCTGGTCACCTGCTACTCATACCGGAACCCCCACCTGCTGGCCGACATGGCCCGCACCGTGGACCACATCAGCGAGGGTCGTCTCATTCTCGGGCTGGGGGCCGGCTGGGCCGAGCGGGATTACTCCGAGTACGAGTACCCGTTCGGGACCTTTGGTGGACGCTTACGGGACCTCGACGGGGGTATGTACCGCATCAAACGACGGCTGGGTCGGCTCAATCCTCCCCCTACCCGCCCTATCCCGATCCTGATAGGAGGACTGGGAGAGAAACACACCCTCCGCATCGCCGGCCGTGATGCCGACATCTGGCACGGATTCGGCGAACCTCGGGTGATGCGACATAAGAACAGAGTGCTGGACGACTGGTGCCGAGCGGCAGGGCGGGACCCATCGGAGGTCGAACGATCGGTAGGTACCGAGACGGCGGACATCGATCGAGCTGACGACTGGGTCGAGGCCGGTGCGGACCAAATAACTCTGAATGCCGTAGCTCCCGATTTTGACCTGTCCGGACTAGACGAGTGGATAGCCTGGCGCGACGCCAGGAACGCCGCCGCCACCGGGCAGGATTGATCAGTCGAGTCAGCTCTCGCCAGCCCGCTGTACAAGAACGCTTGATTCTCATCCTGAAGTACAGGTGCTCTTGCATCGCCCCAGAAGAACTTTTCCTTTAACGGGCGAAGAGGGGGTCGGATGTGATCCTGGATCCTCGCCAATACTCCGTGGGGTAACTGGCCCTTTCCATCTGGACCAAGATCACGGTAGAGACGTCTGTCAAGAATCACTCCGCCGTGACCGTCAAATACAGGATGGTTGACGAAGCCGGTAGCCAGTGACCCCACCCTGTAAGTTCGCAACGCTCCGGGCAAGGTTCCCGTAGCGCGGAGAACCGCATCTCGGCGTTCCCGTGCCTTTGCCAGAGCAACATCATGTGCGGCAACCTCCGTGCGAATTTCCTCGATAAGGTCGTTTGTCGATTTCACTGTGGCCCTCCTCCCGACGAGTTACGTTGTGTCCATAGTTCTAGCGAATAGCCTAACTTGGTGGTTGCGAATAATCGATGGCTAGGCTCAGACGCGTAACAAGGGAGGGCGCAAGGTGCTTGCTGAAGGATTGACCCGAGCACGAGATCAGATTGGCTACCGGCAGCAGGACGTAGCCACGGCGCTAGGGGTGACCAGGGCCATGATCAGCTACTGGGAGAACGGACGCCGGGTACCCAGCGATCCGCAGCTTGCTGCTCTCGGTCGGCTCTACCGGACGAGCATCGCAGAGCTCCTGGACGGGTACCCCTCCCGCGAGCCCAACCTACCCGCGATGATGTTACGGGGAGGTACGGACCTAGCTCCAACGGCCCGGTCCGGCATCCAGGACTTCTTGAACTTCCTCGACCGGTACGGGCAACTTGCCGAGCTCCTCGGCGTAGAGCTTCGGACTACGAGTGCCAGCCCGTTTCCTGCAATCAGAGGAGCAGGATCAGCGGAAGACGCCCGGCGCAAGGCCGAAGAAGTCCGAGCCCATCTCCGTATCGGCCTCGGTCCTGTCACCGACTTGGACGTCGTGTGCGCGCTCCTGGGCGTGACGGTCTACCGCGCCTCGCTCGGTCCCGATCTCGACAAGTCGCTGTCCGGTGCTTTCTTCAACCACCCAGAGGTGGGGTTCTCGCTGCTCGTCAATATGGGGATGACCCTCGGACGCCGACGTTTCACCATCGCCCACGAGCTCGCCCATGCCCTCTTCCACAGCGGCCCGACGACCAAATACCTGCTGTCAGGGTCTGTCAAGACTCCGCAGGAGCGGTTCGCTGACCGATTCGCAGGTGAGTTCCTGATGCCGACCGAAGGCATTCAACGGATCATGGAGGAGTACGGCATGGGATCGCGAGTGACCGAACCCGCCGACGTGATCCACCTGCAGCGTTACTTCAACGTCTCCTATGCCACTTCGCTGGTCAGGTTGCGGCAGGGGAGGTTCCTAACCGAGCAGAAATACCAATCCTTTCGGTCGATCTCATCCGTTGCATACGCTCGGAACCTGGGCTACGAGATCCACGAGAACGAGCCGACCCAACGGCCCGAAGACTTGGGCGTGGCCCGGTTTCCCCGCCGGTTCATTCGTTTACTCCGCTGGGCCATACGGGAAGATCACATATCGATTCCGACTGCCCTAGAGCTGACCGGGCTCCTGATCGACCAGGTTGAGGAACTGGTCAACGACCCTGGTCCCGTCCAGTTGGCCGATCTGATGAGAGAGTTCACAGAGTATGAAATCACGGGGGTCCCCGATCTTTAGGCCCACCGTGATCGATACAGTCGTGCTCCGCTACTTTCTACTGGCCGAGCGATTAGACCTGCTAATACAGTTCTGCGGAGAGCAACTCCAAGTACCACGGATTGTCTACGATCCCGCCGACCGGGATAGCGACATCCCACTGAGCGAACTCGTCAAGAGCATCCACCACCAACGAAAACGTTCCGTCGATCTAGGACTCACTAGGGCCGAGAGGGAAAGATCCAAGACGTTCAGTACACGGCTCGCCAGGATCCACCACTACCACCGAACAGATCAGCTAGCGGTTGTAGATCTGGATGAACACGAACTGAGACATTTCGCCCAATTGACCAAGCAAGACCCTCAGGGTCTGGCCTTTCCGCTTCATGGTGGGGAGGCGGCGTGCCTGGCTATCGCTCTCAACCGGGCATGGGTATTCGCAACAGATGACAATGACGCCTTACGCGTGTTCCGCTCTCTAGCTCCGGATCATCCGTATCTGCGGACCCGCAAGATCCTGATCGAGGCCTCAGGCTCTGGTCTGATCGATCCGGCCGAAGCGAACGCTATCCATGATGAGATGCGCCGCTGTGGCTTCTGGGACCGGACCGCCCCCTTTCCGGCGTAGAGACCAGACACCGCCGACACACGCGATCCTCGGAGTCCCTGTCGGGGAAATGCGCCTTCGCCGTTAACCTGCCCGGATGCTCCTTATAGGGATCGTCCTGATCGTGGCCGGTATCGCTCTGCTGTGGGTGGCGGCTGATCCATTCGTAAACGCAGCCGCCAGCCTGGCTCGCATTTGGGGTGTCTCCCCCGTGCTGGTCGGGGCATTGGTGATCGGCTTCGGTACGTCGGTGCCCGAGCTGGTGGTAAGTGGCTGGGCGGCCGGCCAGGGCGAGCTGGCCTCGTCGGTCGGGAACGTGATCGGTTCGAACGCCGCCAACCTGTCGTTGGTGCTGGGCGCCAGCGTTGTGATCTCCCCGGTGGTCTTCCGAGTCCCGGTCGTCCGTCGTGAGGGAGTGGTGACCCTGCTTGCAATGGTGGCCGCGGTCCTAGTCGTGTGGGACGATTACCTGCACTTCGCCGAGGGGATCGGGCTTCTGGCCGGGATGGCAGTGGTCTCCGGGTTGCTCGTGAGATGGTCCCGCCGGGACGTTGCCGACAATCAGGTAAGCCACCCGGTGGGCGAGGACGATGTTCTGGGCGACCAGCGAGCATCCCGCCAGCTGCTGCGGGCGCTGGCTTCCCTGGTGGCCATTGTGGTCGGCGCAAGGTTGCTGGTCGACGGTGGGGTGTACGTAGCCGAGCATTACGGGCTGGCCGGGGGGTTCGTCGGGGCGACCATCTTCGCGTTGGGCACCAGCCTTCCGGAACTGGTGACAGCCGGTGCGGCCGCCCGGCGCAAGGCGAACGAGCTGCTGATCGGCAACCTCCTGGGTTCCAACCTCTTCAACTCCCTGCTAGTGGTCGGCACGGTCGGGGTGATCGGTGCGGGCACCATCGGTGAGAGGCGCGTACCGGAGCAGCTGGTAATGGTTTTGATCGGGTTGCTGGTGATGATCATGGCCATTACCCGGCGCCGCATGGGAAGGGCCCAGAGTCTGGTGCTCCTCGGGTCGTTCGCCGTGTTCATGTTGGTCGTCTTGCAGAACACCCAGGCATGACTTGTCCAGTGGATGGCTCCGCTAATCCAACGCAGCACCCGGTCGGTGGGATCGGGGATCGGGTATTGTTCACTACGGCATTTGAAAGGAGATCCCACGGGTGAGCGAAGGCATCGGGCACGCCGGTAGGTCCGTCACCAGGGTCCTGGACCGGAGCGCCGAACTTACCGTGGGAGCGGCCGACGCGGTGACCGAAGCAGCCGGATGGCTAGCCCGCGCTCTCGTCTTCGTCCTCATCCCGGTCGGGTTCCTCAATGTCTTTCTTCGCTATGTCGGGCGCTACACCGAGGCACAGCTGGTCAACAACACTTGGATCGAGGCTCAGTGGTACCTGTATGGACTGATCTTCCTGCTGATGTTTCCGTATCTACTCCGACATGATGGCAACGTGCGGGTGGACTTCTGGTATGCGGAACGTTCCGAGCGGGCCAAGGCGGTCATCGATCTGGCTGGACACCTTATAAGCCTGGTGCCATTCACGGCGCTGGCCATCTGGGTCTCGTGGAAGCCAGTGCGTGATTCATGGAGGCTATGGGAACAGTCACCCGATCCGGGCGGGCTGCCCAGAGCACCCCTGAAGGCGATGATCCTGGTCGCCTTCATCCTGCTGGCCCTGCAAGCCGCCGCACAGCTGATCCGGCTGCTGGCCTTCCTGACCGGTCGTGAAGGGATGCTGCGGATGAGCAAGCGAGAAGCTCCAATGAGGATCGAATAATGGGAGTCGAATGGCTCGCCATCATCATGTTCGCCATCTTCCTGGTGCTGCTGCTGTTCGGCTATCCGGTGGCCTTCTCGTTCGCTGGCACCGCTATCGTGTTCGGCGCCATCGGCATCCTGTTGGGAGAGTTCGACTTCAACCGGCTGATCATCCTGTTCAGCCGCTGGTTCAAGGCGGTCGACAACTTCACTCTGCTTGCCGTTCCTTTCTTCGTATTCATGGGAGCGATCCTCGAGAAGTCCGGTCTGGCGGAGAGAATGTTGACCACTATCGGCATGGCACTGGGACGTCTCAAGGGCGGGCTGGGACTGACGGTAGTGCTGGTGGGTGCCATGCTGGCGGCCGCTACCGGTGTGGTAGCCGCCACGGTCATCGTCATGGGTCTGCTTTCCCTGCCCACCATGGTGCGTTACGGATACGATCATCGCCTCGCCACCGGTCTGATAACTGCCTCGGGTACGCTCGCCCAGCTACTTCCGCCTTCCCTAGTACTCATCCTCCTTGCCCAGGTGGTGGGGGTTTCGGTAGGCGACCTGTTCCTCGGGGCCATGATCCCCGGTGTCATGCTGGCAGCCTTGTACGGTTTCTATTGCCTGTATAAGGCCTATACGAAGGAGGGTGTAGCGCCTGCCCTTCCTGAGGAGGCGCGGACCTTGCAGGGTGTGCGGCTGGCGAGGGAACTGTTGATTGCCGTGGTGCCGATCATCGTGCTGATCCTGGCCGTTCTGGGAACCATCTTTACCGGGATAGCTACGCCTACCGAGGCCGGAGCCGTGGGGGCGGTCGCCGCGAGCCTGCTGGCAGCCGCCAACCGAAACCTCCGAGGCCAAGTGATCGCCGGAGCGGCCCGATCCACCGCCAACATCACCGGACTGGTGCTCATGATCCTGTTCTGCTCCACCTTCTTCCAGCTGGTGTTCGATCAGCTGGGCGGGCAGCGTTTGGCACAGGACATCCTTACCGGCCTGCCGGGCGGATTCTGGGGGTTCATAATCATCGCCAACATCGCTGTTTTCCTGCTGGGCATCAACCTGGAGTTCATCGAGATAACCTTCATAGCCATGCCCATCTTCGTGCCGGCGGTCAAGTTGCTCTACGAGACCGGCTTGACTCCGTTCGATACGCTACCGGCCCTGCTGGTCTGGTTCACCGTGATGATCGCCATCAACCTGAACATGGCCTTCATCTCCCCACCGGTGGGCTTCTCCCTCTTCTACCTGCAGAGCGTGGCACCTTCCGAGGTCAGAACGGTCGACATACACCGTGGCGCCCTGCCATTCATGGCCCTCCAGGGGGTTGCTCTGGTGCTGGTGATGGTCTTCCCTTCGACCATCACCTGGCTGCCGAGCGT
This sequence comes from Acidimicrobiia bacterium, assembly GCA_965200835.1. Classification (GTDB taxonomy): domain Bacteria; phylum Actinomycetota; class Acidimicrobiia; order Spongiisociales; family Spongiisociaceae; genus JAPPFW01. Next base: position 1,261,322 of record OZ241390.1, on the reverse strand, counting down.
GGTGAACGTCTGACGAGGGCCTGCCCACTCGACGGCTGGCCGAAGCATCATCGTCTATCGGCCGAGTACCTCACCAAACCGCCCCCCGCTGCTCAGGACGACAGGCGAAGACGAGGGGGGCGGATCATTCCGCCCCCCTCGTAGTTGGTCTCGTTCTCGGGTCGAGCCGGGTCGTTCAGTGTTCCCGGTCAGATAGTGGTGCCCCGTCCGGTCCAGCCGACCATCTGGGTTTCCGCCAGACCGTGCCACTGGGTGATCCCGTCACGGAAGGCCTTCCACTGCGGGAAGATGGCTGCAAAGTCACTGTCCTCTGCGGCCGTCTCGTCGTACAGCTCGAAGGCAGCCACCTCCGCCGCCTCCATCACGTCCTCGGGGAACGGGCGCAGCTCGATGTCCGACTGGAGGATGGTGGCCAGCGAGGCCGGATTCTTGGCGTCGTAGCGGGCCATCATCGTGCTGTTGGCTGCATATGCGGCCGACTCGACGATCGCCTGGTATTCCTCGGGGAGGGCATTCCACTCGGATAGCGGAATGAACACGTCCAGTTCCGGGCCTGGCTCCCACCAACCGGGGTAGTAGTAGTAGGTCGACACATCGTGGAACCCCATGGTGGTGTCGTCGTAGGGCCCTACCCACTCAGTGGCGTCGATCGCACCGGTTTGGAGAGCCTGGAAGATCTCACCGCCAGGTAACACCTGGACCGTTACCCCAAGACGCTCCATCACCTTGCCGCCCAGACCTGGGATGCGCATTCGCAAGCCCTCGAGGTCGGCCTTGGAGTTGATCTCCTTGTTGAACCAGCCTCCCATCTGGACTCCTGTATTGCCGGCCGGGAAGTTGATCACCCCGAAACGGTCGGCATAGAAGTCCCGCATCACCTGCAAGCCACCACCTTCGTACATCCAGGCGTTCTGCTGCCGGTAGGTAAGCCCGAAGGGCAGGGCGGTAGAGAACGCCGTGGCCGGACTCAGGCCGATGTAGTAGTAGGAGGCGGTATGGCCGGCCGGGATGGCGTTCTGCTGCACGTTCTGCAGAACCTCCAGTCCGGGGACCAGCTCGCCAGCTGCTCTGGGTGTGATCCGGAAGCGGCCGCCGGTCATGGCCGAAACCCGCGCCGCAAAGTCTTCGGCGCCTCCGTATATCGTGTCGAGGGACAGGGGCCAGCTGGTTCCCATCTCCCACTCGATCTCGGGGCCTCCCTGGGTCATCACTACTTCGACCGCCTCCGCAGCCGTGGTGGTGGTGTCGTCCGCAGCCGCGGCAGCGGTCGCAGCAGTCGTTTCGGCAGCCGGGTCGTCGTCCCCGCAGGCTGCCACCGCGGTTAGTAACCCTCCAGCAGCCACGGTCATACCTGCCTTCTTTAGGAAGTCCCGCCGGTCGACCTTGGTCTCGACAGTCTCTTCCAAAGAAGGTCTTCTCTTGTTTCCGGCCACATCTCCTCCTCTCTGGCGGAGGTCCGCGGGCTTCCCCCCGCCGGTCGGTCGCACTATGGAGTACCTTATCGAATGCTCCGATCGTGTGCGCCGAGAACCTCGGGTCTCGTTACAAGTGCCTTCCGTTAGCTACGGAAAACTATGCTGCCGACCAGCTCTCGGCCCGCTTCCGGCGTTGAGCATCCCGGGATTGCTGGAGTATCAGCACGAAGATACGAGCGACCTGGTCGGGATCCAGACCGGCGTTGCCGGCCTCGTCCTTGATGAGGGCGAGCAGCTCTTCCTCCCGCTCCGGTATCTGCACCGGCATCCCCCGTTCTGCTTTGATCCGTCCCACCTGCATGGCCATCCGATGGCGCTTGGCCAGCAGGCGTACCAGGTCGCGGTCGATCTGATCGATGTTCATGCGGAGCCGGTTGACCCCCAGAGCGTCCATCAGCCGGGAGAAGGCTTGGATGGTTATGTGATGTGAGACGCTGGTCCGTGAGGTGCTCGGATCCGGATGCACCTCAACCATCAGGCCATCGGCCCCTACCCCCTGGGCTGCCAGTGCCAGCGGTTGGATCCGGCCTGGTGATCCGACCGCCGCCGACGGCGCCACGATCACCGGCAACGGGCTCTTCTCCTGGAGAACCGGGATGGCGCTCAGGTCCAGGGTCGCTCGGGTGGACCGCTCGAAGGTTCTGATCCCTGCTTCACACAGGACCACCTGGTCATTGCCCTCCGCCAGCAAGTACTCGGCCGCCCACAGCCACTCGTCGACCGTGGCCGAACCGCCCCGTTCCAGCAGCACCGGCTTGCCGGATCGTCCGATCACCCGCAGCAGCTCGAAGTTCTGCATCGATCCCGGATCGACATAGATCATGTCGACATGCTCGGCCACCATGTCCACGTCTTTCGGTTCTAGGGCCTTGGTCAGGGTGGGCAGTCCGACCTCCTCGCCGGCCTTGCTAAGCAATTTGAGGCCGGGCTCCCCCAGACCGGGGAAGGCATAGGGCGAGGTGCTGGACTCGAAGACCCCTCCCCGGAGCACGGCCGCCCCTGCCTCGGCCACTTCGGTGGCCACCACCATGATCTGCTCCTCCGATTCCACCGCCCTGGGGCCGGCAATCACGGGGAACGGGTCGTAGCCGAACCTGGTCGAGCCCACATGCACAATCGTGTCGATATCCGAACCGTTGCGTATCGCTTTCCGTTCCATCCTTGCTCCTCTTTGGTGCAGCCGGGCCCGATCACGAAAACGCCCGGAGCGGCTGCTCCGGGCCTTGTCTCTGGTGCTTGCGACGAAGTTCTGGTGCTACTCGCAGTGCCTGGCCCGGGCGCCGGGCCCGGTAAAGACGAAGTGGTAATACACCAGGTTTGAAGTCACGGGCGGATCGTAGCCACCGGTATCGCCCCTGACAACCCGACCGCGCTCTGGGGTCGAAGGGAGCTTCAGCGGCACCCTCGCCGATAGGGGTGTCGCCTCGAGGGCTTGCGCCTAATCCACCTCTGGCTCGGTGAGGGCACCGTAGGTTCGGTCGTTCTCCAGGCTCACCACCGGGTTGCGCCTGCCCAGCCATACCAGCCCGGCTAGGCCTGCCGCTCCGGCCAGCAGGCCGCTCCACTGACTCCAGGTGAACGCGCCCAGGGTGCGGTCGCCGTTGATGTCGAGAGCTAGGCGGGTGAAGTCGATTAGGAATCGCTGGAATCCGTACCAGGCGACCCAGACGGCGAACAGCTGCCCATAGCGAAGCGCCAATCGGGAACGGAAATGCAACCAGTACAGGAAGCCCAGCAGGACCGCCGCGCCAGCCATGTCGTAGAGGGCAGCATGGTGGTATATCCCGCAGAACTCACCGACCTGGGCAACCACACATTCCAGACGGTCATGCTGGGGCGCCACGTCATATCCAGGCCGGATCCCGTAACCGAGGAAGAAGCTGGTGGAACCGCCCAGATGCTCGACGATAGCCAGATCGCCGATGCGGCCGACGATGGTACCGATCGCCAGACCAAAGGCGGCGAGGTCGAGGGTGGGCCAGGTGCTCAATCCGACCCGTTTGACCCGCCAGATCCCGAAGCCGATGCCACCCGCGAAGCCGCCCAGAATCGAGTAGTTGCCGCCGATGTTGACCATCTCGCTGATGTCGAACCCGTTCTCCACCCAGTAGGCGGGCAGAGTCAGCCAGCGCGCCCCCAAGAGAGCACCGACGAGCGCCCAGGTTAGGACGGATTGGAAACGGTTGACATCGAAGCCGCGCTCGTGATATTTGCGACTCGTGTAGTAGGCACCGGACAGGAAGCCGATGGCCGCGAACACCCCATGCATCGAGAGGAGCACCGGGCCGACCTCGAAGATCGAAATGGGTGGATATGAGATGACCGTTAGCACGCCTTCGAGCCTAACGGCCGGGTGAGCCTCTACAAGTCCGGCCCAAAGGAAGGGTCAGCCGAGACTGGGCAGGAAGGCGGGCCGGGCTGTCTCGAAGGTTTCGACGGCCGAGATATGGCGGAGGGTCAAACCGATGTCGTCGAGCCCTTCCAGCAGCCGGTACTTGGTGAACGGGTCGATATCGAAGCCCGTCTCCAGACCATCGGCCGCCAGGCTCTGCGCCTCGAGGTCGATGGTCATCAACGCCCCGGCGTTATCGCTGGCCAGTCCGATCAGATGGTGGACGTCTTGCTCGGGCAGTCGGATCGGGAGCAGACCGATCTTGGTGCAATTGTTGTAGAAGATGTCGGCGAACGAAGGAGCGATCACCGCCTCGAACCCCCAGTCCTGGATACCCCACGGCGCATGCTCTCGGGACGAACCGGAGCCGAAGTTGGGACCGCTGACCAGCACCTGGGCGGCGGCGTATTCGGGGCGGTTGAGTATGAAGTCGGGGTCAAGGTCTCCGGCCGGGGTTCGGGCCCAATCATGGAAGAGGAACTGGCCGTAGCCGCTCCGCTCCACCCGCTTCAGAAACTGTTTGGGCATTATCTGGTCGGTATCCACGTTGTTGCGGGGGAGCGGCGCCATGGTTCCGGTGATGACCTTGACCCGGTTCATCGAGGCTCCCAGGTTCTCACGTCCACGATGTGTCCTGCCACTGCCGCGGCCGCGGCCATCTCAGGGCTCACCAGGTGGGTCCGGCCTCGCCGCCCCTGGCGGCCTTCGAAGTTGCGATTCGAGGTCGAGGCACAACGCTCGCCGGGGGCCAGGATGTCGTCGTTCATGCCCAGGCACATGGAGCATCCCGCGTCACGCCACTCGAAGCCAGCCTCCTTGAATACCCGGTCGAGACCTTCCTGTTCGGCCTGGAGCTTCACCAATCCCGAGCCCGGGACGACCATGGCCTGCACCCGGCGGTGCACCTGATGGCCCTCGACCACCGAGGCCGCCGCCCGTAGGTCCTCGATCCGAGCATTGGTACACGAACCGAGGAATACCCGGTCGAGCCCGATCTCGGTGATCGGGGTACCGGCTTCCAGACCCATGTACTCCAAGGCTCGATAGCATCCTGTCCGGTCCAGAGGGTCGTCGTAGTCGTCGGGGTGTGGAACACGAGCACTGACCGGAGCGGTCTGGGCAGGGTTTGTACCCCAGGAGACATGCGGTTCGAGGGACTGGGCGTCGATCTCGACCTCGGTGTCGAAGCTCGCTCCCTGGTCCGAGGGGAGGGTGCGCCAGTAGTCCAGCGCCGCTTCCCAATCCTGCGGCGCGTGTGGTCGCCTTTCCAGATAGGAGTAGGTGGTGCCGTCTGGAGCCACCATCCCAGCCCGGGCGCCCCCTTCGATCGACATGTTGCAGATGGTCATGCGGCCCGCCATCGACAGGGACCGGATGGCCGAGCCGCGGTACTCGATCACGTGGCCCGTTCCGCCAGCCACCCCGATCCGGGCGATGATGGCCAGGATGATGTCCTTGGCCGTCACCCCGAGGGGCAGATCACCCTCCACTGTCACCGCCATCGCCTTCGGTCTGGCCTGGGGAAGGGTCTGGGTGGCGAGCACATGCTCCACCTCCGAGGTGCCGATCCCGAACGCCAGCGCCCCGAACGCTCCATGGGTGGCGGTATGGGAGTCCCCGCACACGATGGTCATCCCAGGCTGGGTGAGACCTTGCTCGGGGCCGATGATGTGGACGATTCCTTGGCGAGGGTCATCGAGGCCGTAGAGCGTGATCCCGTACTCTTCACAGTTGCGGATCAGGGCATCGATCTGCTTCTTGGACATCGGGTCCCGGATGCCGAGGCTGCGATTGGCCGTGGGGACTCCATGGTCGATGGTGGCAAGGGTCAGGTCCGGCCTCCGCACTCCCCGACCGGCTAGCCGGAGACCATCGAAGGCCTGGGGGCTGGTGACTTCGTGGACCAGATGCAGGTCTATGTAGAGGAGGGAGGGTTCACCCGGCGCCTCGTGGGCAACATGGGCGTCCCAGACTTTCTGGAAGAGGGTGCGTGGCTGGCTGGTCATCGGTCTGCCGGGCATGGTACACGGTTGCGGATCGTCCTTAGTCCGGCCAACCAAGTGGGGGCGGGCAGATGACCGGACCCTACTTCCTTCGCAGCCGGTTCACGATGGCAGTGAGCCCGGTTCAAGCTGTGGTCAGGGAGTGGCAGCGGCCGGGCAAAGTCGGTCGTATGCTCAGAGTCGATGTCGACACTTATCCAAGCCAGCCGCTCCCCCCTCCGGTCCACAGTGGCCGCGCGGGCCGCATTCCTGGGATGAACCCCGACGAGTTCCGCCGTCATGGCCACGCCATGGTGGACTGGCTGGCCAATTACATGGAGCGGGTAGGAGACCTCCCGGTGCAATCCGGGGTGGAGCCAGGCTGGGTTCGGGAGATGCTGCCCGAGCGAGCGCCGGAGGAACCGGAGAGTTTCGAAACCATCGCGGCCGACCTGGATCGGATCGTGGTGCCGGGCCTCACCAACTGGACCTCTCCCGGATGGTTCGCCTACTTCCCGTGCACCACTTCCGGACCGGGGATTCTCGGCGAGATGGTGGCAGCCGGACTCGATCAGCAGGGCATGTTGTGGGCTACCAGCCCGGTATGTACCGAGATGGAGTCCGTGGTGCTCGACTGGATGGTCGACCTCTTGGGACTACCGCACGGATGGAAGACCACCGGAGCCGGAGGCGGGGTCATCCAGCAGACCGCTTCCGATGCTGCTCATGTAGCGCTGGTGGTCGCCCGGGATCGAGCTCAACGGAGGGGTATAGACATCGGACGCTGCGTGGCCTACACCTCCACCCAAGCCCACTTATCCATCGAGAAAGGTGCCCGGATAGCCGGATACGGCCATATCCGCCTGGTGGAGGTGGACAGCAACTATGCCCTCCGGATGGATGCGCTCTCCGACTCGATCCTCCGGGATCGGGCTGCCGGACTCGTGCCGACCTTCGTGTGCTCGACCGTCGGCACCACCGCCACCACCGCCGTCGATCCGGTTCGGGAAGTGGGCGCCCTCGCCCGCGCCTCGGGGATGTGGCACCACGTAGATGCCGCCTACGCCGGTAACGCAATGTTGTGCCAGGAGTTCCGCCACCATCAGGATGGCTTGGAGCTGGCGGACAGCTACACGGTCAACCCTTACAAGTGGACACCGATGACGTTCGACGGATCTCTCTTCTACGTGGCGGACCGGGGACCCCTGATCCGAGCCCTATCGATCCTGCCCGAATACCTGAGGAACGAGGCTTCGGAAAGTGGCCAGGTGATCGATTACCGGGACTGGCACGTGGCCCTCGGTCGCCGGTTCCGGTCCCTCAAGCTGTGGTTCGTCCTCCGCTATTACGGAGCGGAGGGCCTCCGTAAACGGATCCGGGCCAATGTGCAATGGGCGCAGTGGTTGGCGGATCGAATCGATGCGGACGACCGTTTTGAGCTGGTGGCGCCCGTTACCCTCGCACTAGTCTGTTTCCGGCACCGGTCGGGCAACCAGGCCACCATGGCCCTGGCCGACACCATCAATCGATCCGGTCACTCCTTCCTGATAACTTCCCGGATGGGAGATGTGCCCTTCGTCCGAGTATCCATCGGCCAGGTGAACACCACGGAGGAGCACGTAGAACGGCTCTGGCACCTGATTTCGGAAGCTCCGAGCTGACGGTGTCAACCGCGAGATCGGGATACTCTCCTAGAGTCATGCTGTCGTTCGAACGGAAAGGACGCTGATGGAGCACTGGAGGCCGGGAGACATTGCATGGCAGGCAGCGCCGGCCGAGCACTTCACAGGTGAGGTGCAGTTCGGTCCGGTCCGCCACGACGGATCGCTCAACATCCTGGCGGTGAGTTTCGGTCCTGGTGCTCGTACAGACTGGCATTACCACCCGGAGGGGCAGGTGCTGCACGTAACCAGCGGTGCCGGGTTGGTCGGCAATGATGAAGGAGAGGCCGTGGAGATCTCAACGGGTGATCTTGTCTATGCTCCGCCCGGCCAGGTCCACTGGCACGGAGCCCTTCCTCACTCACCCATGACCCATCTGTCCCACACCACCGGTGGGGCCACCGTCTGGGAGTCACGTAAGGTGAACGACCCTGAGTACTACTCCGCCATGGGTGATCGGCAGCCAGAGGGCGACGGCCCCACTGCCATCCCCGGTTATAGCTGAACCGTCGACAAGGGAAGGCGCGGCGCTAGAGGCGCCAAAACGCGGTCCGAGGGATTGCCCTCCTACCCGGTGAGCGCAGGTATGACCGACTCCCCGTAGGCTCTCAAGGTGTCCTCCTGACTGTCGTGCATCAGGTAGACACCGAAGTGGTCCATCCCCAGGTCCCGTAGCGCCTGAAGTTTGGCCACGTGATCCTCGGCGGTACCGAGCACGCAGAAGCGGTCCACGATGGCATCCGGTACGAAATTAGTGGAGGGATTGCCGGCTTTCCCGTGATGCGCATAGTCGTAGCCCTCGCGAGCGGCGATGTAGTCCGCCAGCACTGCCGGAACCATCTCGGGATCATCGCTACCGTAGCCCTTCACCAGGTCATGGACGTGATTGCCGACCATGCCCCCAAACCACCGGAGCTGTTCCCGCTGGTGATCGATATCGTCGCCCACATAGGCGGGCGCCACCACACACACCGCGATCCGGTCGGGATCCCGGCCCGCGTCCGCCGCCGAGGCACGCACGGCGGCCACCGTCCACTCAAGGATTTGAGGATCGGCCAGCTGGAGGATGAAGCCATCGGCGTGACGCCCGATCGTGTCGAGCGCCATGGGTCCGTAACCGGCCGCCCACATCGGTAGGTCCCATCCCTTTTCGACCCAGGGGATCTGGATGGGGGTGCCCTGGTAGTCAACCTCGTCGCCGGCCACCAGGCCCTTGATCACCTTCATGGATTCGGCCATCTTGGCGAGGGTGCGGGGTTTGCGACCGATGACTCGAAGAGCCGAGTCGCCCCGTCCCATCCCGCAGATAGTGCGGTCCCCGTACATGTCGTTCAGGGTGGCAAACAGGGAGGCCAGCACCGTCCAATCCCGAGTACCCGGGTTGGTAACCATCGGGCCGACCACTATCCGTTTGGTCTCGGCAAGCATCCGCGAGTAGATGACGAACGGTTCCTGCCAGAGAACGTGGGAGTCAAAGGTCCAGGCATGGGTGAACCCGCTCGCCTCGGCCAGCCGGGTCAGCCACACCACCTTGGAGGCCGGTGGATCGGTCTGCAATACCACGCCAAAGTCCATATCGGCTGTCCTTCCTCCTGGTTGCCCTACCGCCCGCCCAATTAGCCGTGCTGAGGGAATCCGAGGTCGACCCCTCGGTGGATGGGATCCGGCCAGCGGGTGATCAACACCTTGGGCCTGGTATAGAAGTGCACCCCGTCGGGGCCGTAGATGGAGTGACCGCCGAAGATCGAGTTCTTCCAGCCCCCGAACGAGTAGAAGGACAGGGGCACCGGTATCGGCACGTTGATACCCACCATTCCCACTTCGATCTCTGCCTGGAACTTGCGCGCCGCCCCGCCATCGTTGGTGAACACAGCCGTGCCGTTCCCGTACGGATTGGTGTTGATCAGATCGATGGCCTCCTGATAGGTACCGGTTCGCACCATCGAGAGCACCGGGCCGAAGATCTCGTCCCGGTAGATCGACATCTCGGGGGTGACCTGGTCGAACAGGGTGGGGCCGAAGAAGAACCCTTCCTCGTGGCCTTCGATGGTGAAGGGGCGGCCGTCCTCGACCAGCCGAGCTCCCGCTGCCTCGCCAGCGTCCACGTAGCCGGCGACCCTATCGCGATGTTGCTCGGTAACCAGCGGACCCATCTGGGCACCCTCCGAATCCCCCGGACCCACTTTCAGTTCGGATATCCGTTCACGGACCTTGGGCAATAGCCGATCGGCTGCATCGCCCACCGTGACTACCACCGAGATAGCCATGCACCGCTCGCCCGCCGATCCGTAACCGGCCGACACCGCAGCGTCGGCGGCCAAATCCATATCGGCATCCGGCAGCACGATCATATGGTTCTTGGCGCCACCCAAGGCTTGCACCCGCTTGCCGTGGCGGGCGCCCTGCTCGTAGATGTAGTGGGCAATCGGCGTCGATCCGACGAACGAAACCGCCGCAATGTCGGGGTGGGCAAGGATGGCATCCACCGCCTCCTTGTCACCGTGGACCACATTGAATACCCCGTCTGGGAGTCCGGCCTCGGCCAGCAGCTCAGCGTTCAGCAGCGATGGGGACGGGTCCTTCTCCGACGGCTTTAGGACGAAGGTGTTGCCGCAGGCGATGGCGATGGGGAACATCCACATCGGCACCATCGCCGGAAAGTTGAACGGGGTTATGCCAGCCGCCACACCCAGGGGTTGGCGGACCGTGTAGGTGTCGACCGACGTGCTGACTTGCTCCGAGAACTCACCCTTGAGCAGATGGGCGATATTGCAGGCGAACTCCACCACCTCGAGGCCCCTCTGCACCTCCCCCAAGGAGTCGTCGATGGTCTTGCCATGCTCGGCGGTCAGCAGGCGGGCCAGATCCATCCGATGCCGGCGGATCAGCTCCCGGTAGGCAAACATGATGTTCTGGCGCCGCGTGAGGGGCACCGAACGCCAGTCCTCGAAGGCCTTCCGAGCCGCCCCGACGGCCTGGTCCACCTCGCCAGCACCAGCAAAGGCCACCCGAGCCGTCTGCTGCCCGGTTGCCGGGTTGAAAACCGGACCGGACCGGTCGGGTTCTCCTTCCCACGACCTCCCGTCGATCCAATGGGTTATGGTCTTCATCGCCTTCAGCCTCGTTCTTCGAATAGATGCTTCAGTTTACGGTAGCGCCCGCCTGTGACAGTGCGGCAGCGGGCAGCATCGACTCTTCTGGTCAACGCAGAAGCATGGTGTTACCGCGCCGCAGGTAGTCCCCATCCCCCTTGCTACCGTGGTAACGACCGTCCGAGATGATCACCTTGCCCTTCGAGATGACCGTCTCTACCTTGCCGGTGACCTGCCTGCCTTCGTAGGCCGAATAGTCGACATCCATGTGGTGAGTCTCGACCGATATGGAATGGGTCCGGTCCGGGTCAAGAACCACGATATCGGCGTCGCTCCCCACCGCGATCGTGCCCTTCTTAGGGAACAGGCCGAACATCTTGGCCGGAGCGGTGGCAGTGATCTCCACGAAACGGTTCAGGCCGATCCGCCCGGCGCTTACGCCGGCATCGAAGATCAGCTCCATCCGGTTCTCGACCCCGGGGATTCCGTTGGGGATGGCGGCGAAGTTACCCCTACCTAGTTGTTTCTGGGTTCCGAAGGTGTGATGGTCCCCCATACAGAACGGGCAATGGTCGGTCGAGACCACCTGCAAATCATCGGTCTTGAGTCCCCGCCACAACCTCTCCTGGTGTCCGGCCGCCCGGTCGCGGAGCGGTGGCGAGCATACGTATTTGGCGCCCTCGAAACCGTTGCCCAGGTGGTCTAGATCCAACAACAAGTACTGGGGACAGGTCTCGGCGAATACGTTCCGGCCTTCGTCCCGGGCCAGGGTCACCTGCTCCAGTGCCTCGAGGGCGGACAGATGGACGAAATACACCGGAGCGCCGGTCACCTCCGCCAGACGGATCGCCCGGTGGGTCGCTTCCCCCTCCAACACCGACTTGCGGACCAGCCCGTGGTGGATGGGGTCGGTCTCACCCCGGCTGAGGGCCTGGTTCACGAATACGTCTATGGCGATGCCGTTCTCAGCATGCATGGCGATCATCGACCCGTTCTCGGCGGCCTTCTGCATGGCCATGACGATCTCCCCGTCGTCCGAGTAGAACACCCCGGGATAGGCCATGAACATCTTGAACGAGGTGACCCCCTCGTCCACCAGCATGTCCATCTCCTTGAGGGTCTGCTCGTTGATGTCGCCGGTGATCATGTGGAACCCGTAGTCGATAGCGCATTCCCCTTCGGCTTTGGCCATCCACTTCTCGAACCCATCCATGGCCGACTCACCCTTGGTCTGCACGGCAAAGTCGACGATGGTGGTCGTACCTCCCCAGGCGGCGGCCCGGCTCCCGGTCTCGAACGTGTCGGCCGCAAAGGTTCCCCCGAACGGCAATTCCATGTGGGTATGCACGTCGATGCCGCCCGGTAGGACCAGCTTCCCAGAGGCGTCGACCGTACGATCAGCGACCAGTTCCAGGCCGGCGTGGTCGGTGGATACCAGGGCCACCACCTTTGTGTCCTGGATCAGCACATCGGCCGCCATGGTCTCGGTAGCGGTGATGACAGTCCCGTTCTTTACGAGCACAGAACCCATGACTACTCCTCTCCTCCGGATAGCTCGCGTCGTGCTTCAGGAATCGCTGGCACGGCGGACGGCCTCGCCCAGCATGGCCAGACCTTCGTCACATTCGGCCTCGGTCAAGGACAGTGGGGGGGCGATGCGCAGCACGTTCCCATACAGCCCACCCTTACCGACCAATAGTCCCTCGGCCTTGGCCTCCTCCATGAGGCTGGCCGTCAGCGCGGTATCGGGCTGGCCGGTAGCCGGGTCAGCCAGCTCCATAGCCAGCATCAGGCCCTTGCCCCGCACCTCCATGATCTCGGCCGTCTCATCGGCCAGGTAGTCCAGACCGCTCTTCAGCCGGCTTCCCACCTTGTAGGAGTTCGTCTGCAAGTCCTCGTCGATCAGCACCTCCAGGGTGGCCAGCCCGGCCGTGGTTGCCATCGGATTTCCCCCGAAGGTCGAGATGGCATTGGCCGGGTAGGCGTCCATGATCTCCCCGCGGCCTACTACCCCTCCGATGGTCATCCCGTTGCCGAGACCCTTGGCGAAGGTCATCAGATCGGGGACCATGTCGTGCGCCTGGTATCCCCAGAAGTTCTCGCCGGTCCGGCCCCAACCGGCCTGGACCTCATCGGAGATGAAGAGGATTCCATGCTCGTCCAGCACCTCTTTCATAGCCCCGAACAGGCCATCGGGCGGTGTGATGAATCCACCCACTCCCTGGATAGGTTCGGCGATCATCGCTGCTACATTCCCGGCGGTAGCGATATTCAACAGGTCGGAAAGATCGCCGACACATTGGCTGATGAACTGATCATCGGGCAGATGCCCGAAGGGGGAGCGCGCCTTGTAGCCGCCATGGACATAGGTGACCTGGAAGGGACTGAAGGTAGTTCCGGACCAGGCCGAGTTACCGGTCACCGCGATGGCACTGTGGGACTTGCCGTGGTAGCTACCTCTGATGGCCAGGACCTGGTTGGACTTCCGGTACTGGGTGGCCAACATGAGCGCGGTGTCGTTGGCCTCGGTTCCCGAGTTGGTAAAGAACACCTTGGCGTCGGGGATACCCGAAAGGGCAGCTACCTGTTCGGCCAGATCGATCTGGGACTCGAGTAGGTAGAGGGTGGACGTGTGCAACATCCGGTCCGCCTGAGCCTTGATTGCCTCGACCACTCGTGGGACCCGATAGCCCAGCATCGTGACCAGGATGCCCCCGAAGAAGTCCAGGTAGCGGTTGCCCTCGGCGTCTACCACGTGGCGGCCCTCCCCGTCCACCAGCGAGATAGGTTCGTCGTAATAGAGGCCGACCCAAGGCGGTAGCACCGCTCGGTGGCGCTCTAGCAGGTCGGCATGGATTCCCACAGGTGATCTCCCTCGTCGTCTCTTTTCTCAGGATAACTTTGTGGCGCTGATAAACCGGTTCTGACCCTCGTGTTTTCGGTCACCGAAGACCCACGGTGCGATCGTGTCACAGGGCCTCGGTATATTGCTGATATGAGCAACGATGTGAACAAGTCGGCTTCACCCAACGAGTTCAGACTGGTCGACATCAGGGAGGTGTGGCCGGGCGAGGCCCGCGAATTCACGCCCTGGCTGGCCGACAACCTCGAGGCGCTCGGTGAACACATTGAGGTCGGCCAGCTATCGCTGGTCAGTACTGAGGTGCAGGTGCCGGGCGGCAGGCGCAGTCTGGACATCCTGGCTGAGGACAGTGATGGCCGAAAGTGGGCCATCGAGAACCAGTACGGCGAGCTAGATCACGACCACCTGACGCGGGCACTGGCGTATGCAGTAGGTCTCGAATGTCGGGCGGTGGTCGTGGTGGCCGAGTCCCACCGCGAGGAATTCATCGCGGTGGCGGATGAGTGGAACCGGTACTCGGAAGCCTACGGCCGGGATGGAATCCGCCTATTCCTGGCCGCCATCGAGGTTGGCCGGATAGGCGACTCGCCCCCTGGCTACCGTTTCCGTCTGGTGGCCGGACCCAACGAATGGAAGTCTGAGACGGCCACCGGTCAGAAGCCATCCTCGGACGCCGACCAAATCAGGGAGAAGCAACGGAACGAGTTCTGGACTGGTCTCTTCAGAGTGGTTCGCCAGAAGGGCAATCTGTCCCCTTCGGTTACCAGCAGAACCGTTAGCAATTGGGTGAGCCTAAGGACCCGAGGACCATTCTCGTTTACCTACAATGTCTTAGTGAACTCGTGCCGGGTCGAGTTGCAAATCTACTCCTCCGATGGTGACCGGAACAATGAATTGTTCGATGCCCTCCATGCTGAACGTGATGCGATCCAGGAGGGTCTGGGAACGGAAGTAGAGTGGATAAACGATCCCAGGCATCAAACGAACCGGATCGTTTGGGTTCCGGAGGGGGCGTGCGGATACCGATCTCCTCCCGAGCAACGACAGGCGGGCTACGAAGTCCTAGCCGACGCCCTCTACCGGTTCTACGGGCAGTTGATGCCCCGCGTCGAACGACTGGTCTGAGACAGGCCAGGCACGAGCACCAACCACCAACCCGCCGTCAAGTGTGAGCCTTACGGGCGCGCGTCCGCTACCTCAGGGTGAAACCAGGGATTCGTAGGCGTCGGGACGCCGGTCCCGGTAGAAGGCCCATAGCTTGCGAACCTGCTCGATCATGTCCATGTCGAGATCGCGGACCACCAATTCCTCATCGGTGTCCGAGGCCGGGTCACCCACAAACTGTCCCCTGGGATCGACGAAGTAGGAAGACCCGTAGAAGTCGTTGCTCCCGTAGGGTTCCGTGCCCACCCGGTTGATGGCGCCGATGAAGTACTCGTTGGCCACCGCCGAGGCGGGTTGCTCCAGGTTCCACAAGTACATCGACAGCCCGCGGCTGGTGGCGGAGGGGTTGAACACGATCTTGGCGCCCGCCAGACCTAAGGCCCTCCAGCCCTCCGGGAAATGGCGGTCGTAGCAGATGTACACCCCGATCCGGCCCACCGCGGTGTCGAACACCGGATAGCCCAGGTTGCCGGGCCGGAAGTAGAATTTCTCCCAGAATCCGCTGATCTGGGGGATGTGAGTCTTGCGGTACTTCCCGAGATAGGTCCCGTCCGCGTCGATGACCGCCGCTGTGTTGTACAGGAACCCGTCGTCCTCCTTCTCATACAGCGGAACCACCAGCACCATCTCGGTCTCTCTCGCCACCTCGATCATTCGGCGCGTGCTGGGCCCGTCGGGTACCGACTCAGCCGTGTCCTTGTGCTCGTCTTCCTGGACCTGGCAGAAATAAGGACCGTTGAACAGTTCCTGGAAGCACATCACCCTGGCGCCCCGCTCGGCCGCCTGGTAGGCATAGCGAACGCTTTTTTCGACCATCGACTCCAGGTCGCCGGTCCATGCTGCCTGGACGACGGCCGCCCGAACCATGTTGGCCATCTCTACCTCCGATCGGTTGGTCTCATATCACCGCGACGCTACCGCCACCTTATAGCAAGAAAGGGATCGGGGCTGGGACTACCACCAGCCCCAGCCCCGATCGTCCTTCCGTCTCAGGAATCGGAAGAGTTCCGATCCCGGTTGGAATCGAGAGCTACTCGCCGCCCGGATTCAGCGTCACTTCGACCCGCTGCCAGCTGTTGCCGACCGTGTCGAGCCCGTCCTCCTGCAGCGCCGCTACCGCACTCTCGGCGAAGTCGGTCCGATAGGAACCGGCCGGCGGAACGCCCTGGATGACGTTCTGGCTAGTCGCCACGTCCACCGTCTGCTGCCACAAGCCCGCGTCCATCACGCCTATGCCGTGGGCTGACGGCCAGATGAGACCGTTTATCTCGTTCATCTGCCACGTCTGGTGGCTGCGGCCCAGGGTCGGTCCGGCGGCCAGCACTATGTCTACGCAACTGTCCGGGTTGTCGCGACAGTGGATCCAACCCCGGAAACTCGCCCGCAGGAACGCCTCGACGGTGTCGGGGTTCTCGGATGCGTAAGTCTCCGTCACCCAGATGGCATCCTGGAGCATGGCGGTAGCGATCGACGGATCGTTGAAGTCGATCACGGTCAGGTCGGAGGGCTGATATAGCTCACCGGTGTCCGGGTTCGTGGCCTCCAGAACCTGGGCATATTCGTTGTAGATCATCGCTTCGGCGGCGTCGATCTCCCGGTTGAGCAAGGCTTCCATGTCGAAGCTCTGAGCCACCAGCTCACCCACGTTCACCCCGAACTTCTCAATGGCGGCGGTCAGCTCGTACTCGTTGCCGAAACCCCAGTTCCCGACGATCTTGCCTTCCCAATCGCTCGGGGAACTGATCCCAGAATCGGCCCAGGACACCATCAGGGTTCCCGACCTTTGGAACACCTGGCCCACGTTGACCAGCCCGGCGCCCTCCTCGTTGGAGACCAGCGCCTTGGGAACCCACGCCAGACCGAACTCGGCGCCTCCAGTTGCCACCACCTGCTGGGGAACGATCTCAACCGCACCCTCCAGGATCGTCACATCCAGACCCTCATCCGCGTAGAAACCCTGATCCACCGCCGCGTAATAGCCGGCGAACTGTGCCTGGGCCACCCACTGGAGCTGCAAATTGACCGGGGTGAGCTCTTCTTCCTCCTCCGCGCAAGCCCCGACGATCAGTGCCAGCGCTGACAGCACCGCAACTACGGATCGACTCATCCTCATCTTCCCTCCATTTCCGCCTCGAAAAGGGCAATGACGTCGCTGGGGTCTGAGCGTACCCAAGATCCGAACCGTAGGTGGGGTCGATCCCGGATTCACAGCCACGTTGCGTCCCCCTGCTCGGACGAATGGGTCGTGCTGACCACCACCTGCAAAGCGAGGGGAGAGGCTGGGGCTGTTTCCGATCCCGGTTGGAATCCAGTCCTACTCACCGCCCGGATTCAGCGTCACTTCGACCCGCTGCCAGCTGTTGCCGACTGTGTCCAGTCCGTCCTCCTCGAGCGCCGCCACCGCACTCTCGGCAAAGTCCGTCCGATAGGAACCAGGCGGCGGAACCCCCTGGATGACGTTCTGGCTAGTCGCCACCTCCACCGTCTGCTGCCACAAGCCCGCGTCCATCACCCCGATCCCGTGGGGAGATGGCCAGATCAAGCCGTTGATCTCGTTCATCTGCCACGTCTGATGGCTGCGGCCCAGTACCGGACCGGCGGCCAGCACTATGTCGACGCAGGAGTCCGGGTTGTCACGAAAGTAGATCCAACCCCGGAAGCTCGCCCGCAAGAACGCCTCGACGGTGTCCGGGTTCTCAGATGCGTAAGCCTCCGTCACCCAGATGGCACCCTGCAGCATCGCGGTAGCGATCGACGGATCGTTGAAGTCGATCACATTGAAATCGGAAGGCTGGTACAGCTCGCCGGTGTCCGGGTTGGTGGCCTCCAGAACCTGGGCATACTCGTTGTAGATCATCGCCTGGGCAGCGTCGATCTCCCGATTGAGCAGGGCCTCCATATCTAAGCTCTGAGCCACCAGCTCACCCACGTTCACTCCGAACTTCTCGATCGCCGCGGTCAGCTCGTACTCGTTGCCGAAACCCCAGTTCCCCACGATCTTGCCTTCCCAATCGCTCGGGGAACTGATCCCAGAGTCGGCCCAAGACACCATCAAGGTCGCAGACCTCTGGAACACCTGGCCCACGTTGACCAACCGGCGCCCTCCTCGTTGGAGACCAGCGCCTTCGGAACCCACGCCAGACCGAACTCAGCGCCTCCAGTTGCCACCACCTGCTGGGGAACGATCTCAACCGCACCCTCCAGAATCGTCACATCCAGACTCTCATCCGACGTAGAAACCCTGATCCACCGCCGCGTAGTAACCAGCAAACTCAGCCTGGACCACCCACTCGAGCTGCAAGCTGACCGGGGTGAGCTCTTCTTCCTCCTCCGCGCAAGCCCCGACCATCAACGCCAGCGCCGACAGCACCACAACTACGGAACGACTCATCCTCACCTTCCCTCCGCTCCGTCTCGACCAGGGATATGACTTCGGTGGTCTCAGGGAGTACCCAAGATCCCGGCCGTACGTACGGTCGATCCCGGACTCACCGCAAGCTACGCACGCTCCCTGCTAGGGCGATGGGTCGTGCTATCCACCACTTGCTGAACCGGAGCTCCGCACCGAGACATGCCACGGTATGGCGCGCCGCTCGACCTGCACCACGATTCCGTAGAGAGCGATTCCGAACACCGAGGCCAGCACGATGGCGGCCCAGGCCTCCTCGAACTGCAATAGGCCGGCCTTGGTGGTGATGTACTGGCCGAGCCGGTCCTGGGAACCTCCGAAGAACTCCTTGACTATCGCCCCGATCAGGCTGAGGGCGGCGGCCACCTTCAGGGCGGAGAACAGGTAGGGCGCCGCGTTGGGAAACCTGATCTTCCATAGGGTGGTCATCCGTCCCGCCGCATACGACTCCATGAGCTCGAGGTGCGAGACCCCGGCCGAGAGCAGTCCCCGAACCAGGTTGATCATCACTGGGAAGAACACCAGGATCGCTACCACGAAGATCGATCCGGCCGGGTTGCGGAGCCCGAACCACGAGTTGGCGATCGGGGCAAGCACGATGATGGGTGTGGAGTTGGCGGCGATAGCGAACGGGAGGGCTCCGTCCCTCACGAAGCGCCACCGGGTAGCTGCCAGGGCGGTGACAACGGCCATGGTGGCACCCAGCACCAGCCCCCCCAGCGCGGTCGAGAAGGTTCCGACCCCGGCGCCGAGCAGGGCGGATGTCTCGGTACCGAAGGTGGCGGCGATGGCCGTCGGCGCGGGCAGGATGAAGCCCTTGATGTTGAGAATCCTGACCAGGGCTTCCCAAGCAGCGATGCCACCCACGAACAACCCGATGGCGGGCAGCCGGAGTTTGACCCTTGCCAGGATCGAGGATCGCCCGCTCACTCGCCCTCCACCGAGCGGATGGCCGACCTGACCTCGGTCAGGAGGGAGAAGAAGCGATGATCCTCTCGGGTCTGGTAGGTGCGAGGTTCCGGAAGGTCCACCTCCACCATTCGGGTGATGGTGCCAGGCCGGGCCGACATGATGACCACTCGATTGGAGAGGAACACTGCCTCCGGTATCGAATGGGTGATGAACAGCACGGTGGTTCCGGTCTCCGCCCTGATCCGGAGTAGCTCCGCCTGCATGTGCTCCCGAGTCATCTCGTCGAGGGCGCCGAACGGCTCATCCATCAGCAGGATGGGCGGCTCGAAGGCCAGAGCCCGGGCGATCGAAACCCGCTGCTGCATCCCCCCGGACAGCTGCCACGGATAGTGGTCGCCGAACCGGTCCAGCTGGACCAGATCCAGCATGGCGGCCGACCGGTCGGAACGTTCCGCCTTCCCCATACCCATGACCTCGAGTGGGAGCTCCACGTTGGCCTGGACCTTGCGCCACTCCAGCAGTGTGGAGGTCTGAAAGACCATCCCGTAGTCACGATCGAGCCGTGCCTGCTCGGGTGACTTGCCGTTGACCGCCAGTCTCCCGGCCGAGGGCGGGGTTAGGTCCCCTATCAGGCGCAGCAGGGTCGACTTGCCGCATCCAGAGGGCCCGATCACCGAGACGAACTCCCCCCGCTCGATCCGCAGGTCCACGTCACGGACCGCTTCGACTTCCTGATCCGTACCCTGATTGAAGGTCTTGCCCACCGCCCGCAGGTCGAGTGCGATCATGCCGTTACCTCCTGCCGGCGCCTACCTCGTGTGCTAGCCGCGGCCGCCCCGCTCTCGAGCCGGCGGGCCGGCGGAACGGCCATCCGCTCGCCGATCGCCACGACTCCCACGAATCCAATCCCCACCAATGCCGCCACCAGGATCGAGGCGAACAGTTTGGCGGGAGCGGCCGAGAAGGCCGAGGCGAAGTTCAGTATGGCCCGACCCAGCCCGTCCGGCATGCTGGCGGGCAGCTCCCCGACGATCGCTCCGATGACCGAGGCGGTGGCGGCGATCTTGAGCGCAGGAAACAGATATGGCAGGGCGGCCGGCACCTGGAGCTTCCACAGCACCTGATTGGGTGCGGCGGCGTACGATCGCATCAGCTCGGCGGCGTTCGCCTCGGGGGACCGCAGGCCCCGCAACGTGTTGATCGCCACCGGGAAAAAGGCCAGGTAGGCCGACACCACCGCCACGACCAGCCACCGGGTGACGTTAAGACGGCCGGCCCAGACCACCAGGATCGGGGCAATAGCGAGAATGGGAACCGTCTGGGAGGCCACCACATAGGGCATCAGGCCTCGTTCCGCCAGGGAGGAACGGACGAACAGCACGCCGAGGCCGAAGCCGACCGCACTCCCGATCAAGAAGCCCAGCAGCGCCGACCGCCACGTGAACAGAGCGGCCCGCAGGAGCACCAGTAGCAGCAGCTCGCCTCCCCGGCGCGCCGGCCGGAACAGGGCCATGACGATATCCCAGGTGTGGGGCATGGATCGCTCATTGGTGCGGACCGGCAGGTCGATGGCGGTTCCCGGCCACACCCCGCCGGTAACCGAACCCATCCACTTGTAGGCCTCCCAGGCTGCTATCAGCAGGGCGAGGATCCCGAGGAAGGACAGTATCCGGCGTCGCGTACCGCTCATCGGCCCGGTCGGCAGAGGTACTGCTCATCCTGAAGACGCAGCTTGCGGTGACCTCCGGGGCTCATCCGGCTGATCCTATCCACGACGGTACCGGCTGGCCGGTCATGCG
The DNA here is from genome assembly GCA_965200835.1 of Acidimicrobiia bacterium. Classification (GTDB taxonomy): domain Bacteria; phylum Actinomycetota; class Acidimicrobiia; order Spongiisociales; family Spongiisociaceae; genus JAPPFW01. Next base: position 1,240,573 of record OZ241390.1, on the reverse strand, counting down.
GCTCGCCGCCGGGCCAGCAGCACCCATAGAGTGATCGCACCCGCCATGACAGTCGCCAGTGCAACCCCTGACAGAGCAGGGTCCTGCCAAGCAGGGGGCTCAGCGGAAGACCGCAAGGTCACCGGACTGTCGAAATGGACCACCGGCCATCCCCGGGCGGCGGCGGTTTGCTTGAGGTGCCGATCGGGATTGACCGTGACCGGGTGGCCCACCATCTCCAGCATCGGGAGGTCACCGCTGCTGTCCGAGTAGGCATAGCACTGGTGCAGGTCGAGATTCCACCGCCTGGCCAGCCCATCGATAGCTTCCGCCTTCCCGTCACCGGTGGCGTAGAAGGAGAGCAGGCCGGTGTATCGACCCTCCTCATCCACCTCCGACCGGGTAGCCACCACATGATCGACCCCCAGGTAACGGGTGAGGGACTCGACTACTTCCTCTGGCGAGGCTGACAGGATCACGATCTCCCGGCCCTGGCGGCGATGCTGCTCGATCAGGGCCAGTGCCTCCCGGTATACGAGGAAGGAGGCGACCTCGTCCACCGCCTCCTGGACCAGCCGGCGTATGCGATCCGCCTTCCAACCCTTGGTGAGGCTGATGAGCTGATCCCGCACCCGGTCGAGCTGGCGCTGGTCGGCTCCGCCCACCCGGTAGATGACCTGGGCCGCCGCCGCTCTCACCATGGTCCGGCGCTTGACAAGCCCTGCACCGCGGAGTGGTTTCAGGAACGCCAGTGTGGACGATCGAGCGATCACCGTCTTGTCGAGATCGAAGAAAGCCGCTGCCCGGCACCCGGAGGGGATGGTAGAGGTCACGATCCCATTGTATGGATGAGGCGGGCGTGCCGGTCGGTCGAAAGCCGCCTCGATCCCCATCACCTAAGTTCGTCAAAACAGGGGTTCACACCGGCCGCCGATGGCTATACCTTGGCCGCTGCAATGCTAACCAACGTTAACCAAGTTCAGACGGCCCGGCCGGGGTTCTCCGGAGAAGGAACCCTCCAGTGGTAGCCCTAGCCATCAACACCTTGCACGATGACGTGCTGGGTATCGTAGCGCCTTTCGCCCTGGCCTCCTCCCATCGCACCGCCCTGGTGATCGACCTGGACGTCGAGGGTATTCCGTTGCTCGGCGATCGTACCCTGGCCCGGCTGGTGGAGGACGGCCCGACCCTTGCGGAGCTGGTTCCCTCCCGGTCGGGCGTGGCGGTACTCCCACACGGCGGCGTGGATACCGAATCGGCGACGGCGGTGGTCGGGGCGCTGGTGGACTCTTGGCCGTGCGTGGTGGTCCGTTCACCCTTCCCGCTGTCCGGCCTTCCCTTCGTAGAGGTGGCGCCCTTGATACCGGGCGTCGACACCAAGGTGAGCCCGCGCATCTGGGTGCGTACCGGAATAGGCCGGATCGATCCCGGGCCCGGTCCGGTGGTCGACGGACCCAACCGATCGGCAGTGGCTGCGCTGGTTGCCGGCAAAGCCCCGACCGGTCGATGGCTCCGTTCCTGGGCCGGGGTGTGGAGATGGCCATGGCGGTAGTTGACCGGGTCCTTCGGCGGGTGCTGGAGTCCGACATCGAACTGAGCCGCGAATCCGCTGAGGCGGAGGTCAGGCGCATCCTCTCGATCGCGTCACCGCTCTCCTCGCCCAAAATCGTGGACATGGTGATGGACAACCTGGTGGGGATGGGGCCGATCGAGCCACTATTCCGCGATCCGGCAGTGTCGGACGTGTTCGTCAACGGACCGCACGAGGTGTGGGTGGAACGCCGGGGAGTCCTGGAGCCCACCGACGTGGTGTTCGCCGATGATCAGGCGGTCATGGCGGCGGTCGAGCGCACCATTGCACCACTAGGACTGAGGCTCGACCGGGCCAGCCCGCTGGTCAGTGCCCGCTTGCCGGATGGGAGCCGGCTCCACGCCGTGATCCCGCCGGTCTCGGTGGAGGGGCCGATAGTGGCTATCCGCCGCTTCACAGCCGTGGCGCCCGATCTGGGGACCTTCATCGCCTGGGGCTCCATGTCTCCCGGCCAGCACAATGTGCTCGAGCAGGCCATCCTGGATCGCAAGAACATCGTGGTCAGCGGCGGTACCGGAACCGGCAAGACCACTCTGCTCAACGCCATGGCGGCCACCGTACCGACCAGTGAGCGGATCGTGACTATCGAGGACACCGCCGAGCTCCGGTTTGCGGGTCACGTAGTGCGCCTCGAGGCGCGGCCTCCCAATGCCGAGGGAACCGGCCAGGTGACCCTCTCCGACCTGGTCAGAACGGCCCTCCGGCTCCGGCCCGACCGCATCATCGTGGGAGAGGTGAGAGGTCCGGAGGCTCTCGACATGATCTCGGCCATGAACACCGGCCACGATGGGAGCCTGTCCACCGTCCATGCCAACGGACCCGAGGATGCTCTCTGGCGTCTTGAGACCCTGGCGCTCTCGGGCGAGGTGGTCGGGGAACTGGCCATCCGGCGCCAGCTCCGTTCGGGTGTGGACCTGGTCGTGCATCTCACCCGCCGGGATGGCCACCGTTACCTGGAAGTGATCGCCGAGGTCGACCAGGATGGGTGCCGGGAGCTGCCGTGCTGACGATCCTACTTGTGGCAGTAGGCGTTGCTCTGCGGCCCCGGCGCTTCTGGGAGCCTCTGGCCCTCGGCGCAGCCACTCTTCTGCCGTGGTGGATGAGCCTGGCCGGACTGGGTGTCCTGATCGTGATCGCCCGCCGCGCCCGGCGAAACGATCCGTACCAGGAAGTCGCCTACCTGCAAGCGGTCAGCGCCGAACTACAGGCCGGTCGCAGCCTCCGCCAATCGCTGGTGGAAGCAGCCGTCAGGGCCCCCGAGCTCGACCTGACCTATATGGCTCGGCTGGCCCGCTCTGGATACTCCATGGACGAGGTAGCTAGGGCGGCCGCGGTAGCGCTGCCCGGTACCGGCCACCTAGCGGCCGCCGCCATCCGGATCGGGGCCAAGAGTGGAGGCCAGGTCGCCTCGGCCTTCGCCACCCTGGCCGGGATCCAGGCCGATCGCATAGATCTGCGCCGGGAGACTAGGGCGGCCGGCGCCACTGCTCGCGCCTCGGTGGTAGTTCTCCTAGCCATCCCGATAGGAGGGCTGGCGGTAGCCATCTCCACCGGGATGTTCGCCCAGCTGATGGCCCTGGGGACCATCGGGCCCATCCTGGTAGCTATCGGTTCCGTACTGCTGCTGTCGGGTGCCGGGGCGATCCTGATGATAGGGAGGGGACTGCGATGAGCCCCTTCACCCTCGTCTCGGTAGCCATCGTGGCGTTCGCCGTGCTTCGTTTTCTCTCGCCCACCAATCGAGCAGTGGCTGCCGCCGGCCTGGCTACCGGGCTGGCCAACCCGGTAGCTGGAGTGAGCATCGCGTTCGCCTGGCTCTCCCTGCGCCGCAGCCGGACGCTCAGATTGCAACGTCTGGCTCGCGAGCACGCCGAGCGGGAAGTGGAGATCCTCATCCACTCGATGGTCATCGGCCTCTCTGGTGGCCTGTCGATGGTGGCCGCCCTGCAGCTGGCTCGCCTGGGCCTGAGGTCAAGCCTGGGCGAGGAGGTGGACATCATCCTCCGCCGCTCGGTACAGGATGGCCTCACCAACGCCCTGCTGACCGCCTCCGGAGTGGCTGGGCGGCTGTTCCGCCAACTTGGCGCCGCCCATCTCTCCGGGGCACCTCTGGGACTGGCGCTGAACGCGCTGGCCACCGAGAACCGGGAAGCCACCCGAGCCCGGGCGGTGGAGCATGCCCGACGCCTGCCGGTGAAGATGGTCCTTCCGCTCAGCCTATTGGTGCTGCCCGGACTCCTGATCCTGGTGGTCGGTCCGCTGATCCTGCCCTCGCTGGCACGGATCTTCGATCCCTACCTATCCCTCTGAAGATGTCACTTCCCCCCGTACCGGCCGGACGCCGGTGGTCATGCCCTAGTGGCAGAAAGGAAACCCAAAATGAGACTCACCCACTTGGTGCGCCGCGCTATCCGTACCGTCGCCGGAGAGAAGGGTCAGGCAACCGTCGAGTACACCCTGGTGGGGATGTGCGCCGCCGGCACGGCCTCACTACTCCTCACGTGGATAAACAAGACCAACCTGTTCGGCAGGTTCTTCGGATCGGTCCTCCGCTCCATCATCGGGTTGGTCGGCTGAGAGAAGAACGCGGTTCGGCCACCGTGGAGTTCGCGCTCCTCCTCCCCATCGTTTGCTTGCTGGTTGTGATGCTGGCCGAAGTGACGGTGGTCGCGAGGGTCTCGCTCCAGGTGGCCGCCGCATCCCGTGAAGGCGCACGGGTAGCGGCCACCGTACCCGACACGTCCAAAGCCATCGACGCCGCCCGCCAGGTCCTCACCGAGGACCTCGGCGGGCGTGCTCGAGTTACTGTCCGTCGCCCATCCGTGGTCGGAGAGCCGGCCCGGGTGACCGTGGTAGTGACTCACGAGGTCTTGCCCATCCTCGGCGGGTTCCAGGTGCCGCTGGAATCCACCACGTCGATGCGGGTCGAAGCCTGACATGGCACCGATGAGGACGGAACGGGGTTCGGTAACCGTGTTGTTGGTGGGGATCCTGGTGTTCGGATTCACCCTGGTGGTTGCCCTAGCCGGGATCGGCCAGGTGGTAGTTGCCAGGGCCGAGGGTGGTCACCGCCGCCGAAGCTGGAGCGCTGGCGGCGGCCCCGGTCACGTTCCGCCCGTTCGGAGCATCGGGATCCCCCACCATGAAGCCGCGAAGATGGTTCGGGCCAACGGTGCGGTCCTGGTGCGCTGTGCCTGCCCCCATGACCCCGGATACGGTCCGAGGACGGCCGTAGTGACCGCCAGGTTGCGAACGGCCATCCTCGGCCTCCGGGAGGTCACCCTCGAAGCAACGGCCGCCGCCGAGTTCACACCGGTAGCTCTACTCGGTGTTTCCCAACCCGGCGGCGGTCGTCCGCCCGGCTGATATACTGATGCAACGATCCGTTATTGCAACTCGTTGCAGAAGGAGCAGCCATCATGCTGGGAAGGTTACGTGTTCTGTTGTTCGTACTGGGCCTGCTGCTCCCGTTTGCTGCCTGCGGCACCGATGACGGCACGACCACCAGTTCTTCCGATCCGGTGGCGGTGGAGGAGCAGCCGACGGACGGCCCGGGCGAGAGCCGGCTAAAGATCGTGGCTACCACTTCCGTCCTGGGGGACATCGTTTCCCAGGTGGTCGGCAATCAGGCGGATGTGTCGGTTCTCATTCCCGTCGGGGGCGATCCCCATGACTACCGGCCGTCCTCAGCTCAGACCGCGCTATTGCATGAAGCCGACCTGGTAGTGGCCAATGGTCTCCTCCTGGAAGAGGGACTCCTCGATGTACTCGACACCGCCAGGGGGGACGGCGCCAACGTTTTCGAGGTGGGCGAATACCTAGATCCGCTGCCGTTCGGTGGCGGCGACGGCCACGAGGACGAACATGACCACGACCACGAGGGCGAAGGCGAAGAAGCCCACGAAGAAGACGACCACGACCACGAGGGCGAAGGCGAAGAAGCCCACGAAGAAGACGACCACGACCACGAGGGCGAAGGCGAAGAAGCCCACGAAGAAGACGACCACGACCACGACCACGAGGGCGAAGGCGAAGAAGCCCACGAAGAAGACGACCACGACCACGACCACGAGGGCGAAGGCGAAGAAGCCCACGAAGAAGACGACCACGACCACGACCACGGAAGTGAGGACCCTCACTTCTGGCAGGACCCCCAGCGGGTAGCTCTTGCCGCCACGCTCATCGGTGAGCAGCTGGCCGCCCTGGATCCGGACACCGACTGGACGGAGCGGGCCGCCGCCTACGCCTCCCAGTTGGAGGACCTCGACGCCGAGATCGCGGAAATCCTCGAGGTTGTCCCCCCTGAAGCTCGCAAGCTGGTAACCAACCACGACAGCCTTGGCTACTTCGCGGCGCGCTACGGCTTCGAAGTAGTCGACACGGTGATCCCAGGGGTTAGCACCCTGGCCGAGCCGAGCTCCGAGGAGATGGCGACGCTGGTGGCCACCATCATCGAGCAAGGGGTACCGGCGGTCTTCTCCGAGACCATCCAGTCCCCCGTGCTAGCCCAGGCAATAGCCGACGAGACGGGTGTGGTGGTGGTTGAGCTCTACACCGGCTCACTTGGCGAACCGGGATCTCCGGGCGAAACCCTGATCGGAATGCTGCGCACGAACGCCCAGCGAATAGCAGATGCCCTCAGCTAGCAGGTTGCGTCCCTGCCCTGGCGTACTGGTTCCCGAGCTAGTCGCTCGTCGGACGGTACGCCAGGCCGCTCAGCCCGAGGATCTGCCTAAAGCCGGTCCACCACCGCCGGCCTAGTATCCGGCAGTGGTGGACTGGCTTGCCGAACCGTTCCAGCTGGGTTTCCAGCAGAGAGCCTTGATTGCGGGGGCTCTGGCTGCCGTATCCGGATCGCTGGTGGGAACATGGGTCGTGATCCGGGGGATGAGCTTCCTGGGCGAGGCCCTGATCCACGGGATAATCCCCGGAATCGCTCTGGCCATCCTGATCGGATTCAACATCTTCATCGGAGCAGTGCTGGCGGCCATCGTGATGATCGTCGGGATCAACCTCGTCAACCGCCAGACCCTATTTCCCGAGGATACGGGTATCGGCCTGCTGTACGTGGGGATGCTCGGGATGGGGGTCATCTTCATCTCCCGAACGCCCTCCTACAGTGGCAGCCTGACCGCCATCCTGTTCGGAGACACCCTTGGGGTTACTTCGGGCGACATCCTCCTGCTGGCCGGAGTGACCTCGGTGGTAGCGGTGGCCTCCGTCTTGTTGTACCGAGCCTTCCTCACTTTGTCGTTCAATAAACAGAAGGCCCGCTTGCTAGGTCTGCGGCCCGGATTAGCGCACGGGGTCCTGCTGACTTTGATAACGCTGGCCATCATCGGATCCTTCCGGACGGTCGGCACCCTGCTGGCCCTCGGCTTGCTGGTCGGACCGCCGGCCGCGGCCGCGCTGCTGGTCCGGAGGGTGCCCGCCATGATCTTCACCAGTGCGGCCATCGGCCTGTTCAGCGTGGTAGCCGGTCTGGTGATCAGTTTCCACGCCAACACCGCCGGTTCCGCCACGATGGCGGTGATCCCGGTGGTCCTCTTCTTCATAACTCTGGCCGGTTCCAGCCTCCAGGTACGGGTTCGGAAGGCGAGACAGGGCTGAAACGGACGCGTCCGACGTAGGGGGTTTCACTCCTCCACAGCTGCCGCCAGAAGCCGCTCGGCGCCACCCTTCGATAGCGGCTCGTTGAAGTTGCCACACTTGGGTGATTGCACACACGACGGGCATCCGGTGGCGCATGAGCACCGGCGAAGGGTTTCGAGCGTGGCCGCCACCAGCTTGCCGACCGACCGGTAGGCGATCGGGGAGATGCCGGCACCTCCGTCGTAGCCATCGTGGATGAAAATGGCCGGCCCGCCGGTGTCAGGGTGGCGATAGGTGGAGAGGCCACCCACATCGGACCGGTCACAGATGGCAAACAGGGGCATCATGCCGATCATCGTGTGCTCGGCGGCATGGAGGGCTCCCGGTGCGCTCCGCCGGTCGAGCCGGGCCTTCTCCAGCAACTCTTGCGTGGGCGTGAACCAGAATGCCTGGGTTTCGATCTCGACTGCCGGCACGTCCAGATTCTCGAGCTTCCCGGTCTTGCTCCCTCCCCTCCTGAACCGCCGCCGGAAACCCACCACCTGGGATGCCACCCGCACCCGACCGAGATGGCAGGCCATATCGCCCGTAACGTCGCTCCGGTCCTCGTGAATGATCCGCAGGTCCTTATCGATGAAGGGCTCCGTGTAGTAGCCGACCCGGGCCGGCCGGGCTACGATCTCGAGCCTCTCCAGATCCATGCTCTGGATCACGAAGGTCTTCCCATGGTGGAGATACACCGCGCCTTCGTGTGCATCCGAGAAGGCCCGGTCCCACTCGAGGTGGCCGATGCCCTTCCCGCTCCGAGCGTCGTAGATGGAGAACCTGCGGCTGTCCGATGAGCGGAGACTGATCCGGTAGGCCGGTGAGCGACGCCCTCTCCATAGGAGCTTGGCCTGTTGCGGCCGGAGGCGCCCCTCGGCTACCAGTCGACTGCCGGCCTCCTCGAGCTCCTCACCGAAGTAGTCACGATCAGCGAGGACGAGTGGCAGCTCATGAGCTGCGCACTGCAGATGAGCGTCGAGGATCCGCCGGTTCTCCGGATTGACCACCGCCGACTCGGGAGAGCGAGCGAAGAGCTCACCCGGATGGGCCATGAAGTACTGGTCGAGCGCATCCTCGCCCGCCACCAGCACCACCAATGCCATCCGGCTGGATCTCCCGGCCCGCCCGGATTGCTGTCGGAAGGACGAAACCGTTCCGGGAAAGGTACAGAGCAGGGCGGCGTCCAGGCCACCCACGTCGATGCCCAGCTCGAGAGCGTTGGTAGCGGCGATCCCCAGCAGTTCCCCGGAGAAGAGCTGCTGCTCGATCCGGCGACGGTCGGAGGCCGCATAGCCGGCTCGATAGGGAGAGATGAGCATGCTCAGATCACCAAGTCGCCGGGCTGCCTCGATATGTATCAGCTCGGTCGTCTTGCGGCTCCGCCCGAACACGATGGTATGGACGCCCTCTCGCACCAGATCCACATACAGCCGGGTGGTCTCGTACAGGGGGGACCGCCGGGCGCCGCCCACCGGGTCCTCCAGCGGTGGATTCCACAGAACTACCAGCCGCTCGCCGGTCGGGGAATCATCCCCCTCCACGAGGGTTGCTTCGAGCCCGGTGAGCTTGGTGGCCAGCTCGGCCGGGTTGCCGATCGTCGCCGAGGTGAGCAGGAAGGTAGGTGCCGATCCGTAGTAGGCAGCCAGCCGGCGCAGCCTCCGGAACACGTGGGCGCTATGGCTCCCGAACATCCCCCGCAGGTAGTGCATCTCGTCGATGACGACATACTTGAGACGGGACAGGAAGGACGACCACAACCCGTGGTGAGGCAGGATCCCGTAGTGGAGCATGTCGGGGTTGGTGAGGATGACGTTGGCGGTCTTTCTCACCCGGCTACGCCGGCTCTTCTCTAGGTCCCCGTCGTAGGTGGAAGCCACCAATCCCGGAAGCCGTAGCCGCAGCAGGGAACCAAGCTGATCCTGGGCCAGGGCTTTGGTCGGATAGACGAGCAGGGCGGTACTAGAGGGATCCTGCAGGATCCGCTCGGCTATGGGGATCTGGTAGCAGAGTGTCTTGCCCGAGGCGGTACCGGATACCAGGACGACATGGCGACCCTCCCGGATGTTCCGGACCGCCCTGGCCTGATGGCGATACAGGCTGGCGACGCCCCGGCCCGCCAGGCGCGCAGCGAGCTTCTCCGGTAGGGGAGGGTCGAGATCTTCGAACCGGGCCTGCCGAGCCGGCAAGGTCCTGGTGTGTGTCAGCTGGCCGTCCGAGCCGGTGTCCCGCCTCCACCGCTCGACGAGTAGCCGGAGGTCGATTCCCGCCATGGCCGCTCCTTTCCGGCCTTCGCCGGGTCCAGCTCCTTCCGGTCACTTCCGGGATGGATGACTGCGGCTACGACATCCGGCGGGGGAGCATCCGGAGCAGTTCATCCTCGTCGATCTCGATGATCTCGTCAGCCAGCTCGGTGACCTCGCGTGCCACGCAGTACCGGTCAGGAGTGACGATCACCAGCCGGACCCCGAGTTCCTGGGCGGCACGCACCGGTTCCACCAGATCCCCGTCTCCCGAAGTGAGCAGGGCCGTGTCGTACACCCCGCGCGCCGCCAGACGCACCAGATCCATGGCTACCAGGGTGTCGACTCCCTTCTGGCGCCGGTCCGGGCGGAAGAACCAGTTCTGATCGAACTCCTCCATCAAGGCGACAGGATCCAGTCCCATCCCGGTGGCCGTCCGCCTCAGTGCCTCCCGGATCCCGGGTTCGAACCACGGCCGGCTCTCGACGATGCGTCCGAGTCGCAGCTGGATGCCAGGGGTCTGGGCCAAAGCTGTGAAGAAGCGCCGCTGCCCGTCGGCATGGTCATGGCCGTATTCGAACCGGGCGTCGTACCAGTACACACGCAGGAACCTTCCAGACTCCCGGTAGGCAGTTTCCTTGTACCAGTTCACGACCGCCTCGGCGTCGAGCCGCACGTTGCGAGGACTCTCGCCCAGAGCTCGCGCCCCCTCGGCTCGGAGAAGTCCGGCGTCTATGAACCCTACTACCGACGACGATGACATCTCTAACACCTCCGAAAATGCTGTAACATAGCGACGTTGCCAGGTTGGTGGACTATTGGTAGCCAGATCCGTCCCAGAACGCAAGATAGTGCCGGATCCCTCCGAAACGAGAGGCGCGACGATGGCGTCGACGACCCACAACCGGCCCGGACCAGAGCACCCGGCCCTCACGCCGACCCCCTGGTCAAGTTTGGATCTCACTGGATTACTGGCCACCATTGCTAGATTGGGCAGGGGTTTTGCATCCCGCCGAACGGCTACAGCACCGACAGGATGGGGATTGGGATGGCTTCGCTACGGGTAAGCGTGCTGGCGCTGCTCCTGGTACTGGCAAGTGCCTGTGGCGGTGACGATGAAGCAACCACCGAAGAGGACTTGTCCGGTGTGTCCCAGCGCTCGGTCACCATGGACGCCTCCGAGGAGATGGAAATATTCGTCGAGGATCCGATGGCCATGGCGGTGACCACCACCATGGCGATGGCGCAGGGAGCCGCCACCAGCGCCTCGGCCGAATCCGCAGCCCAGGAAACGGAGGAAGGCGGCCCGCTGGCCGTAGCGACCGCCGCCGCGCCCAGCGACTACGGACGCGATGTCATCTACCGGGCCAGGATCCTCGTCCATGCCGCCGACGTTGGGGCGGCCACCCGGGAGGCGGTGGCGATCGTTCAGGGATTGGGCGGCATCGTGTTCGGCCAGCAGATCCGGACCAGGCCGGAGGCCCATGCCGAGATAACTTTCAAGGTGCTTCCCGAAGACTTCTCGCTGGCGCTGGAACGTCTGGCAGGCGTCGGTGAGCTGGTGGATCAGCAGATCACCGCTGACGACGTGACCGACCGAATCGTCAACTTCGAGAGCAGGATCCTCACCGCCGAGACGAGCGTGAACCGCTTGCGCAGGTTCTTGAACGAGGCGACCGATCTCGACAATGTTGCGCTTCTCGAGAGGGAGCTACTCCACCGAGAAACCGATCTTGAGACCCTGAGGGGCCAGCTCCGAACCCTGCAGGACCAGGTCGGCCTGGCCACCATCACCCTGAGCATCGCCGAGCTTCCGGCAGTGGAGCCGCTGACCGGCATGAGGGTCACCGCCTGGGCCGCCAGCACGGAGGAGGACCCTTGCCTCGGCGTCCAGGACATCGTGGTGGGGCCAGAGGACACCGTCTACTTCTGTCTAGAGATCGAGAACACCGGCGAGGCACCGATCACCTCTGTGAAGGTTCACTCCGACGCCCTCCGCCTCCGCTCCGACACCAGGAACCGGTTCATGACCGTGCAGGGTGGCTTCGATCGGATCGAACCCGGGGAGTGGCTGGTTGCCACGCTGGCCGAGCCCATCGTGGACGGCCGCCTGGCGGGGAGAGTTGCCACCAGGGGCCTCGAAGTAGGTTTCGATGTGCTGGCCACCCCAATCAGAGACGACGGTAGGTCACTGGACGACGTCAGCGGCAGTTACTGGCTGTCGGTATTCGTGGAGGAGGATGATTCCCTGACCTTCAGTTCCGCCCTGCGCGCCGGCGCGGACGGCGTCGTCGCCTTGTTCAGCTTCCTGGGCGTGCTGGTCGGCCTAATTCTGCCCTTCTTGCCGATCGTCGCCCCACTGGTGGTACTTGCCTGGTGGCTCCGGCGCCGGTCCAACACGAAGAAGCAACCCGACCAGACCTCCGACTGAGCCCCCAAAGGCCAACCCCTGCCCTTGACGTCGGTTAGGCCTTCAGGGTTGCTGAACTGTGACGCGGCGATGTCGATCGGGGTTGATCCACACCGATAGCGGTCGTGCCCGGGCCGGTTAGCATCGGGATTGTGGGAATGATGAGAACAGTCCGTTCGGTGGTGCGATTCCGCTCGTTCGAACGGGATCCTGATCTCCGGCGGATCAGGATGGCAGCCAACCTCCGGGACCTGCGGGCCATTGCTCGCAAACGGCTGCCTCGGGGGGTCTTCGACTACGTGGACGGGGCCGCCGAGGACGAGGTGACCTACGCTCGGAACGAGCAGGACTTTCATAGATGGGAGTTCCGCCCGTCCGTGTTGCGGGACGTGAGCCGGATCGACACTTCGTCGACCTTGCTCGGCCGCCCGATACCGTTCCCACTGGTTCTGGCACCGACCGGGTTCACCCGGATCGTGGATCCGCCGGGAGAGCTCTCGGTGGCGAGCGCCGCCGCCGCCCGGAACATCCCTTATGCCCTATCCACCCTCGGGACCCGCTCGATCGAAGAGGTAGCAGAAGCTGGGGCGGGTGGCCGCAACTGGTTCCAGGTGTACGTGTGGAAGGACCGGAGCCTGGTGGAGAACATGATCCAGCGAGCGGAGGCCGCCGGATACGAAGCTCTCTGCATAACCGTCGACCTGGCGGTACCGGGTCGGAGGGAGCGGGACGTCCGCAACGGCATGACCCTCCCGCCCAAGATCGGTCCGGACATGCTGATCGAAGGCCTGCGCAAACCGGCCTGGACCTGGCGTTTTCTCAAAGCTGACCCGATTACCTTCGCCAACGTGGTGGGGTTGCATGAAGCGGACGGGTCGACCGCTGTGGAGCTGGCGGACCTGGTGAACCACCAGTTCGATCCGACCCTGTCATGGGACGACATAGGTTGGTTTCGATCCCTCTGGAAAGGCCCGATCATCATCAAAGGCATCCAATCGGTGGCGGACGCCCGCCGGGCTGCAGAACAGGGGGTGGAGGCGATCTGCGTGTCCAACCACGGGGGACGCCAGCTGGAAGGTGCCCCTAGTTCCATCGACCTGATCGAACCGATCGCCCACGAAGTCGGTGACCGGGTGGAGATCATCTGCGACGGAGGGGTCCGTCGAGGGGCCGACATCCTCAAGGCTCTCGCTCTCGGTGCCCGATCGGTGATGGTGGGACGTCCCTACCTGTACGGGCTGGGGTCCGGCGGTCGTCAGGGGGTCGATTGGGTGCTGGACTTCTTCGAAGAGGGGATGCGGCGATCGATGGCTCTGACCGGCGTTCGGTCCGTCCAGGAGGTAACTAGAGACCTGGTCCGCCGTCGGACTTGAGCCGATCGTTGGCCTTCGAGCGGTCGCTATCATCCGCTCCCGGATGGATACCGTAAACGTACAAGGGTTGGCGGTCCCGCGCGATCTCTACCGTTTTCTGACCAGCGAAGCTCTGCCCGGCAGCGGGGTCCGGGCCGATACCTTCTGGCGGGGTCTGGCCCAACTGATACATGACTTCGGCCCCCGCAATCGTGATCTGCTACAACGCCGGGCCGACCTGCAGGACCAGATTGACGCTTGGCATCTCCGAAACCGGGATACGTCGTTCGATAGGGCCGCCTACCGGGAGTTTCTCGGTGAGATCGGCTACATAGAACCGGAACGCCCCGACTTCAGCATCGACACCGAGGGAGTGGACAACGAGATCGCAGCGGTGTCCGGTCCCCAGCTGGTCGTTCCGGCTATGAACGCCCGGTATGCACTGAACGCCGCCAATGCCCGGTGGGGATCCCTCTACGACGCCCTCTACGGAACGGACGCTTTAGGTGACCGGCCACCCTCCGGTCCGTACGATCCCTACCGGGGCGATCGGGTGGTGGCGTGGTGCAGCCGCTTTCTGGACAATATCGTCCCCCTAGCGGGAGGGACACACGGCGACGCCACCGGCTATTCGGTTGACGGCGGAAGCCTGACCGTGCATCAAGTAGCTGGTCCGGTCGCCAGCCTGGCCCGACCCGGCCAGCTGGTTGGCTATACCGGCTCGCCAACCAGGCCCTCTTCCATCCTGCTGCGTAACCATGGTCTCCACATCGAGCTGGTGATCGACCGGCGCCATCCCGTGGGGAAGGAGGACCCAGCGGGAGTAGCCGACATCCTGATGGAGGCCGCGGTAACCACCATCGTGGACCTCGAGGATTCCGTTGCGGCGGTGGATGCCGCCGACAAGGTGGCGGGATACCGCAATCTGCTCGGTTTGATCAAGGGAGACCTGACCGCCCGCGTGACCAAGGGCGGGAGAACCTTCACCCGTCGACTGGTGGAAGACCGCCCCTATGTCGGGAGGGACGGGAATCCCTTCACCCTCCCCGGGCGGTCGTTGCTCCTCGTGCGCAACGTCGGACACCTGATGACCACGCCGGCGATCATCGACCGCCATGGCAACGAAGCGTACGAGGGTCTGGTCGACGCCATGATCACCGCGCTCATCGCCTGCCATGACCTGCGAGGCAACACTTCGAAGCGGAATAGCCGGACGGGTTCTATCTATGTGGTCAAGCCCAAGATGCACGGGTCGGCGGAGGTGGCCTTCGCGGTGGATGCCTTCGGTCGGGTGGAGGAAGTGCTCGACCTACCTCCCAATACCATCAAGATCGGCCTGATGGACGAGGAACGCCGGACCACGCTCAATCTCAAGGAGTGCATCCGGGCGGCCAGATCCAGGCTGGTCTTCATCAACACCGGTTTCCTCGATCGGACTGGTGACGAGATCCATACCTCCATGGAGGCAGGCCCCATGGTTCCGAAGACCGCCATGAAGCATCAGGGCTGGCTGGGTGCTTACGAGGATTGGAACGTCGATACCGGCCTGGCTTGCGGCCTGCGAGGGAAGGCCCAGATAGGCAAGGGTATGTGGGCGGCACCCGACCTTATGTCGGCGATGCTCGAGGAGAAGATCGGACATCCTCTGGCCGGGGCCACCTGCGCGTGGGTTCCCTCGCCGACTGCCGCCACCCTCTATCACCAAGTCGACGTTGCGGAGCGCCAAGTCGAGCTGATGGACCGCCCGCACCGTACGATCGATGACCTACTAGAGATTCCGGTAGCGGAACGGCCCGACTGGAGTCCGAGCGAGATCGCAGCCGAGCTCCACAACAATGCCCAGGGGATCCTTGGCTACGTGGTGCGCTGGATCGATCAAGGTATCGGCTGTTCCAAGGTTCCCGACGTCAACGAGGTCGGCCTGATGGAGGACCGGGCGACTTGCCGGATCTCCTCCCAGCACATGGCCAACTGGCTTCACCACGGGGTGGTCGACGAGGAGAAAGTGATGGCTGCCTTGAAGCGGATGGCCCGAGTAGTGGACCGCCAGAACGCCGGTGACCATACATACACACCGATGGCCCCGAGCTTCGACGGCCCCGCCTTCCTGGCAGCCTGCGATCTGATCTTCGAAGGTAGGGCACAACGGTCCGGGTACACCGAGCCGATCCTCCACGCCCACCGAGCAGAACGCAAGGACCTCGGCTAACCCAACCGACGGCGCCCCCACCTGGCGGTATTCATCAGCGATGCACCCCTCTTGATGGGTCCCATGTCCAGGGGTGGTCCCATCGTCGAGAGCGCATTGGACCTGGTTCCACCACGAGGGCGGTTCACGGAGATCGATGACTTTGAAGATGTGGAAGGCAGCCCTCAGGATGACCAGCGCCATAGAACACGAACCAGCACACACCCCAACCGCAGTACCAACTCTCCGTGATTGCGGAGAAGCCCGGGTCACCTGCAGTCGGGGGAGGAGGTGGCACGCACGGTGGCTCGTTCGGACTTGGTGATCGGCCTAGTCGAGGCCGAGGGCCGCGGTGACAAACAGCGCTTCCGCTCGCTCGTCGAGGCAATCATTGCCGAGGCGTCGCGCTAAGCAACACCACCTGGTTGCTGATCGGCTCTCGGAGTTGATCACCACGGTCGGCTCCTCGGATCTCTTGCCACGTGACAACGCCCCCTCACGCGTCGATGAGTTAGTACTCGACCTCGTGCCCAAACGTCGCCTCGCGTCAACCCAACTCAAGCCCGCCATCCGTAACGCCGTAGAAGAACTGATCGAAGAGCACAGGCGAGTCGATCTCCTGCGGAGTTACGGACTTGAGCCTCGTAATCGTGTTCTGTTGAAGGGGCCACCGGGCAATGGCAAGACCACCCTTGCGGAAGCGATTGCTACAGAGACCATGCTGCCGTTCTACGTGGTTCGGTACGAGGGCATCGTGTCAAGCTTCCTTGGCGAGACCGCATCGCGGCTTGATGCGGTGTTCGAGTTCGCACGAAGCAGGCGTTGTGTCCTCTTCTTCGACGAGTTCGACTCGATCGCCAAGGAGCGCTCCGATGCCCACGAGACGGGCGAGATCAAGCGGGTCGTGTCCACACTTCTACTACAGATCGATCGGTTGCCTGCTCACGTTGTGATTGTCTGCGCGACCAATCACCCTGAGCTCCTCGACCGGGCAGCGTGGCGAAGGTTCCAGCTGAGGCTAGAACTGAAGGCTCCGACCCGAGCCGAAGCTACCGAATTTCTCGAAACGCTCAGGTGCCGCCTAGGGGGTGACCTTGGCCTAGCGCCGCGGACCCTGGCAGACAAGCTCCCCCGAGCAAGCTACGCCGAACTCGAGCAGGTCGCAGTCGACATCCGACGTCGGGTCGTCCTCGAGCTTCCCGGCGGAAACGCGGCGAAAGTTGCTCACTCGAGGATTGAACAGTGGCGGACACAGGCCCAGCCATAAGGGACCGTCGATCCCTCCTGGCATTCCCGCCACCGGACTCGGGTTGCATCCCCCGTCAAGCCACCCGGCCGCCTTTCAGGCCCGTTAAGCGTTCTAGCAGCCAGAAGCAAGGGGTTCGCCTCCTGCCCGAGTTACATTCCCTTCAATCAGCACTCAAACAGGACAGGGCTCAGCTTGTCAACGCCAAAACGGCATCCGATCCGGAACTCGTTGCCGTGTTCGACCTTGCGGGCACGGTGGAGAGATTCCTGCAGGCTACCGCCCACATCGATGGCCTGGAGTTCCTGGCTGACCTTCGGGAAGAAGAGGTCGAGGCTGACGACGACTTCTTCTATAAAGAAGACGGCCGGGCGTCTGCTGACCAGGTGCCCCAGTCGCTGTACATGATGATGACCAACGCGCGTGCCGTTGGTCAGCTTGTGCGGCTCTTCGAGCTATGGCGGCAGGACACATCCGTCCGGGTAGACCGAGCCGATCCTCCACGCCCGCCGAACAGAACGCAAGGACCTCGGCTAACCCAACCCGCTAGATAGCAAGGACCGTCAGCACCAGCGCCACCGCGGCTGTGACCAGCGCCCGTGCTACATCGAAGATCGCCGATTCGGTCAGGTTGGTTCTCGCGATACTCGCCGCTCGATTCAGTCTGGTAATCACTGCGAGGGTCGCCCCGGCACGGACCGGCTGCAAAACATCGTCAACGCTCAAGAAGCGCCGCACACTAGGCGTATCGACATAGAGAGCAGCCCAAACCGCACAGACCAGATAGATAGCGGAGGAACCCAGAAACCAGATTGTGGCCGGAGAGGGCGATGTTCCATTTCGGAAAGCGAGTGTCAGGGTGACCGCGCTGCCTGTGAACACGAGCCCAGCACACTGTAGTACTCCACGTGCCTTGACCTCGATACCGCGCATTCGATTCTGATCCGATTCGAATACTGCGAGTAAGGTGGTTAGCGTTAGCCCACGCTTCTCCGGGTCATAGCTTTGTAGTTTCGTACGCCACTCCTCCTCATAGCCATCATCTATCCGTTCAGGATCCTTGTGTAGCATCCAGTTAGCGCGCAGAGCGACGATCAGTGTTGGCCTGATGAGTGCAACAAACTTCGAAGTAGCTGCCTTGAGAAGATAAAGGACTCGCCTACGATCCCAGAGTCCAGATATCCACCGATTCAAACTCAGCCTTGTTTTCTCTCATTCTCGGCGAGGCGTCGCGAGTAATCGACCGATCAGTTGTGACGGTCTACGACTCAATACGTCATCGAGAAAACCGAACTCCCCGGATGGATTGCACTCCAGGAAAACCGGTCCACGATGTAATTTCGATCCGGCTATGAAGTCGAACGACGCCGTAGTCGAGACCGAACTCCTTAATGAAGAGGTGCGCTGCTCCTACGATGTCGGGATCCGGAGTCCAGGGAGTCCAGGCACCTTCCGGATCACTTCGCCAGTCCAACGATCCCCTCTCTCGGCAAGCCGCTACAGCCTCGTCGCCGATCACGAACAACCGCACATCATGTGAACCGTCGATCCGCTCCTGGACAAACACAGGTTGCGCTAGCCAGGCTTCAACATCGACCGCAAGTGCCTCCTCAGCGTCAGTCGTAAACACGAACGACTGGTCCGAGAACTCCCAGAAGGCAGTGGTGATAGACTTGACGACACTGGGTCCGTGCTGGGAGTCGAAGTCTCTAGCGACATCGCGATCGCAGGTCAGGAGGGTACGAGGTACATCGAACCCGCAGCGGCGAGCCGCTGCCAGCTGGAACACCTTCGACTCCGCCCGTTCGGTCAACATAGGATCGTTCAGCCAGCGGGTGCCGAGACTGGTCATGAGAAGAGTCCAAGCTAACCACTGTCGCCGGCGAACCAGAATGTCGTCGATCTCAGCGGGCTCGGGAGGGTGCCCGTAAGGATCGCGATCCGGGAGCAGCTGTCTCAGCCAGGCAACCTTCGGTGGCGCACCCCGAACGCTCCAACCGTGCTGGTTCAGAATTGCCGCTAGGTTGCCCAACCTAGCGGTGCGTTCCCGGTTGATCCGCTCGATCCTCAGTCCTGGCCTGTTCAAGCTAAGCCAGTGAATCACCCGGTCCAGCGCATAGTCCGATTCGTTGGTGAGCAGCAGGAGGTCGATCTATCTGCCCTTCTGGTCCTCGCCAGTTTCGACATCAGCCTTCTTGGTGGCCCCCACCGCGCTAGACTCCCACGACTCTACCCAAGTCTCATCGTCCTCAAGTACCTGGGAGGTCATAGTTTCTTCCTGGTAGCGCGAGACCGGTTTGGGAGTAACCTCCCGTCGGGTGCTAATCCTACGTAAGAGCATCGTAAGTACCTCCATCGTTGCTACAAGTCTAGCGAGTGCTACGAAGCTCTGGGCGACGCAGTCGGTGAACTTGCACTGGTGTTTCTCAGGGCGCGGCGGCCGACGATGATCTGGCCGAGAGGTCGTCAGAATCGGGGAGACCTCGATGGTCGCGGGATTGCGAGGGGATGCCACAGCTCCTCGGCGACGGACTTGTCGTCCTAGTCGGTTGCGATCCAGTGGCCTCGATTCTCTAACAGGCGAGGTTCGCCAGTCCGCCAAACCCACCACGCCAGGAGCCGCCATTGCCCGGGCAGCGTCAACGGTCTGCTTGGTGCGGAAGCAGCGGAAGTTCTCCATCCAGACCTTGTTCGAGACGACTCTCCGTCGCCATGGAATCAGTTCGGCAGGAGAGGCTACCGGGGGCCGAGCGGAGTCCCCGCTGGTGAGCTGGCTATGTACGCCACCCGCCGCCAGCCTGGCCGGGGGGTGTCCGGGACGGGACTGATATCGGAGTCCCTAGGCACCAATATACTCAGGGCCGCCCGCTCTGAGGAAGGTCTCACCTATGTCGTCCGACTCCGTATTGTTGATCGCCGTGCTGGCCGGCCTGGCTGCTCTTGGCCTGGCCGTCTACTACGCCCGGGTGGTGCTGGCCGCCGACCCTGGGAACGAACGTATGAGGGAACTCTCCGCGGCTATCCGAGAGGGGTCCAACGCCTTCATGAGGCGTGAGTACACCTGGGTGGCGGTGTTCGTGGTGGTCCTGGCGATTCTGATCTCGGTGGTCCTCCCGTGGGGCGCTCCTTGGGGATCCATCGCATACATCTTCGGAGCGGTGCTCTCGGCCGGGGCCGGATTCGTGGGTATGCGAATCGCTACCTCCGCTAACTCCCGCACCGCCGAGGCGGCACGACAGGGCGGGGTAAAGCAGGCGCTGCCGGTGGCTTTCCGGGGCGGTGCCGTGATGGGGTTCAGCGTGGCCGGGCTGGGGCTGCTGGGGGTGGCCATCGGTTACCTGCTGTTCGTAAGCGTCCTCGACATCGCCGATGCCGATCAGTACAACATCATAGCCGCTATCGGGCTGGGCGGCTCGTCGATCGCCCTGTTCGCCCGGGTGGGTGGTGGCATCTACACCAAGGCGGCCGATGTGGGCGCCGATCTGGTCGGAAAGGTGGAGGCCGGGATTCCCGAGGACGATCCCCGCAATCCGGCGGTGATCGCCGACAACGTGGGGGACAACGTGGGTGACGTGGCCGGGATGGGCGCCGACCTGTTCGAGTCCTACGTGGGCTCCATCGTGGCCCCGATCGCCTACGCGGCCATCGTCTTCGCCTCGGCCCCCTTCCTGATCGAAGCCATCGTGTTCCCTTTGGCCATCGCGGCAGTCGGCATGCTGGCCGCCATCATCGGATCGTTCTTCGTGCGGGTGAAAGGCAGCAATCTGGCCAAGGCTCTGCACCGGGGAAACAACGTGGCGGTGGTCCTCACCGTGATCGGCACACTGATCCTCACCTTCGTCATCTTCGGCGACACCGGGGTGGAGAATCCCTTGGGGATCGCCCTGGCGGTGCTGGTCGGGCTGCTGGTCGGGATCGTGGTGGGCAAGCTCTCGGAGGTGTTCACTTCGGATCACTACCGGACCGTCAAGGAGATAGCCCGCCAGTCGGAGACCGGGCCTGCCACGGTGGTGCTGTCGGGGATCGCCGAAGGAATGCGGTCCGCTGCCTTCTCGGTGATCGTAGTGGCGGCCGGGATCGCCGGCGCCTACGCAGCCGGTGACTGGGCTATCGGCGACGGTGGCGGCATCTACGGAGTGGCCATCGCCGCCATCGGGGTCCTGTCCACCCTGGGGATCACCGTGGCGGTCGACGCCTACGGTCCGATCGCCGACAACGCGGGCGGGATCGCCGAGATGGCCCACCTGCCCCCCGACGTCCGGGAGGCCACCGACGAGCTGGACGCCCTGGGCAACACCACAGCCGCGCTCGGCAAGGGGTTCGCCATCGGCTCCGCGGCGGTCACCGCCCTGGCCCTGTTCGCCGCCTTCACCCAAGCGGTGGGCCTCGACTCGATCGACATCACCAACGTGGGCACCACGGTCGGCCTGTTCCTAGGAGGGATGTTCCCCTTCCTGTTCGCCTCCCTCACCATCAATGCGGTGGGCCGGGCTGCCTTCCGGATGATCGAGGAGGTAAGGCGCCAGTTCCGCGAGATTCCCGGGTTGCTGAAGGGCGATCCCGACGCCCGGCCCGAATACGCCAAGGCGGTCGACATCGCCACCGGATCGGCCTTGCGGGAGATGATCGTCCCCGGCGCGCTGGCGGTGGCCCTTCCCCTAGTGGTCGGCTTCATCGACGTGGAGGCACTCGGGGGCCTGCTGGCGGGAGCCCTCGTGACCGGCTTCCTGCTGGCTATCTTCATGGCCAACGCCGGGGGTGCGTGGGACAACGCCAAGAAGATGATCGAATCCGGAGCCTTCGGAGGTAAGGGATCCGATCAGCACAAGGCGGCGGTCATCGGTGACACCATAGGTGATCCCTTCAAGGACACATCCGGTCCGGCGATGAACATCGTGATCAAGGTGATGACGATCGTCTCGCTGATCTTCGCCGCGGCCTTCATTTGAACCTGCTGCTCGCCCCACCGACCGATGGCCCGGCCAGAACCGGTGATGGGAACCCCGCCTGGTGGCCAGGAGTAGGACGAAGTAGATGAAGCGGGTCGTCCTGATGCGCCATGGCCAGTCCATTGCCAATGCCAACGAGATCTTTCAGGGCGCCGGATCGAGCCCCCTCACCACCAAGGGTCGCGTACAGGCCCGCCTCGCAGGTACCCGGCTGGCAGGCCAGAGGTTTGCCATCGTCGAATCGTCGACCCTGGAGCGCGCCATCGACACAGCTCGGGAGGCGGGCCACCAGCCCGTGCCCAGACCGATCTGGAAGGAAGGTGACATAGGCCAGTGGGAGGGCATCGACGCACGGGAGGTCGAGACCCGCTACGCCGAGGAGCTGGAGCGCCTCAACCACGACTTCGACCTGCGGATGGGGGTGACCGGCGAAACACCCAGGCATGTTGCCGAACGAGGGGCCACGGCGCTCGAGGACATAGTCGCCCGGCTCGACGACGGAGAGTCTGCTCTGGTAGTCAGTCACGGGGGACTGATCGGCGCTCTGCTATGGCACCTACTGGAGCTCCCGACCGGAAGGCGCCGGCTCGGTTTGCTGACCAACACGGCCTTCACCGAGCTGTTCTTCCATGACTACGGCCTGAGTCTGGGTTGCTACAACGACGCCGCCCACCTGGGCACGGTGGCTGACTGGGCCGGATACCTGCGCAAACAAGGAGCGGTGGTCGTCGACCTGATCCGGCACGGAGTCACCTACGCCAATCTGGAGCGCCGTGTCCAGGGCCAGCAGGACGACGGTCTGCACCCCAAAGGTCGGCTCCAAGCCCGCCGACTAAGGGATTGGATCGGTGACCCGGACGTGGACACCGTGTACTCCTCCTCCCTCGGTCGGGCGCTGGAAACCGCCGAGATCGTGTTCGACCAACCAGCTGCTCCGGTCGACGAGCTCATGGAGATCAGCCTGGGGGAGTGGGAGGGGCAGATGTGGGACGACCTGGAGGCAGCCGGGAAGCTCGGTGGATACCCGGGCGACGGCAACGACATCCGCCGGGGCCACACCGGCGAGACCTGGGGCGATGTCCAGCGCCGCGTGTCCGGATTTCTCAACCGCCTCCAATCCATCCATCCGGGCGAACGGGTAGCGGCCACCTCGCACGGAGGCGCCATCCGGGCCTATGTCGGATCCATCCTCGGCTTCGACTTCGGAAAGGCGCGCCTGATCGGTCCCTTGCGGAACACCTCCTTGACCCAGGCGATCATCGACTCCGACGGTTACCCGCAGGTCGCGGCATACAACCTGGCTCCCCACCTCGAGTCCTGACCGCCGGGAGCCGGGAGCCGGGAGCCGGTCGCGTGGGCTGCCCTCTCAGAAGTCAACTACCGGAATCGTGACAGGTGCGTACCCTATAGTTCCATCATGACGGCACGCGACGATCCGTAAGGAGAAGAAACAAAATGGCCACCACCGCCCTCCATGGAAATCCCTTCAACACGAGCGGGGACCTACCCGCGGTAGGCAGCAACGCCCCTGGTTTCGACCTCACGGGCAAGGATCTGGGAAGCGTGACTTCGGAGGATCTGGCCGGGGGACAGGTAGTGCTGAACATCTTCCCGTCACTCGACACGGCCACCTGCGCGCAGAGTGTTCGTACTTTCAACGAGCGGGCGGCGGCGCTCTCGGGCACTACGGTGGTATGCGTCTCGGCCGATCTGCCCTTCGCCGCCGGCCGGTTCTGCGACGCCGAGGATATCGAGGATGTGGTCACCGGTTCGGTGTTCCGGAGCCCCGAGTTCCTGGGCGACTACGGGGTTGGCCTGGTCGATGGGCCGCTCCGAGGACTGTGCGCTCGGGCCGTGGTGGTCATCGGCGCCGATGGGACCGTCCTCCACTCCCAGCTTGTCCCCGAGATCGTGGACGAGCCCGACTACGACGCCGCCCTGTCCGCTCTCGGGTAGAGGCTCGACCGCAACTACACCGCAACTACGTGACCGTCGATTCTGGCACTCTGATCGAAGCCGGACGCCGTGCCGGCCTGGCCGCAGTGGGCGTGTGTCGGGCCGAGCCGTTCTCCGACACTGCGCGCACGCTTCACGAGCGGAAGCAGGCGGGCTTGCACGCCGGGATGCAGTTCACCTATCGCAACCCGGATCGCTCTACCGACCCGGACCGGCTCCTGCCCGGCGCAGAGAGCCTGGTGGTGGGTGCCCTCGACTTCTGGGCGGGAGATCCGCCCCCGCCGGACGATGGCCTGCCCTACGCTCGGGTGGCCTCCTACGCTCGCTCCGATCACTACGGAGCCCTGCGGACCGCGCTGGAAGCGGTGGCCGAGGTGCTGCGTGCCGCCGGTCATCGAGCAGTGGTGGTGGCCGACTCGAACCACCTGGTGGACCGGGCTGCTGCTCACCGGGCCGGGATTGGCTGGTGGGGCAAGAGTTCCAACATCCTGGTGCCGGGTGCCGGCAGCCTGGTAGTGCTCGGCGCAGTGGTCACCGACGCGGTCCTTTGCAAGACCGATCCGGAGCCAGTAGCTGACGGTTGTCGATCATGCCGCCGGTGCCTGGACGGATGCCCGACCGGCGCCATCGTCGCTCCGGGCACCGTGGATGCTCGCCGCTGCCTGGCCTGGCTAGTCCAAGCGGCCGGGGTGTTCGATCCCGACTACCGGGTGGCCCTGGGTGACCGTATCTACGGCTGTGACGTATGCGCCGACGTCTGCCCGCCCAACCGCATTCGCATCAGGCTCGGCGCCCGTTTTAGGGCTGATGTGAAGCCGCCCAGCAAGCCATGCCCGGATACCAGAAGAAAGCAGGAAAAGAACGGGCAGGGGCACACTCCGTGGGTGTCACTGCTCCACATGCTCGAAGCCTCGGACGAGCAGTTGCTGGCCCAGTTCGGGCGCTGGTACATACCGCACCGCCAGCCCCGCTACCTGAGACGGAACGCGCTGGTGGCCCTGGGCAACGTCGGGGACCCGACCGATACTCGAGTCCGGACCGCGGTGGATCGGGCACTGGCGGACCGCGACCCGCTAGTACGCGCTCATGCAGTCTGGTGCGCCCGCCGCCTGGGGATCGGCCTGGACGCGCTGGAGGATAGAGATGATCCCCTGGTCCGCACCGAGTTGGAGAGGCGGGTACCCCGAAGGGAGGGGAGAGTAGATGCTTGACCGATCAGGACCGGCCGGAAGAGCCATGTATGCCCGAGTACGCCATCGAAGCTTCTCGAGACTGCTGGCTGTTGCGCTGGCCATAGTGCTGCTCGCCACCGTCGGAGAAGGCTCGGCAATTGCCACCTCACCGTCGCCCGAGGCGATAACGGCAACTTCCGCCTTCCCGGACGTGGGGGGAGTGCATGAACCGGCCATCGAGGCCCTGGCCGAGCTCGGCGTCCTCACGGAGTGTGCCGGGGGCGGATTCTGTCCGAACCAGCGGTTGCTGAGGAGCACGATGGCGGTGTGGCTGGTGAGGGCCATCGACGGGGTCGATCCCGCCTCCGCCGAACCTTCCCGTTTTGTGGACGTCGATCAGGATCGGTCATGGGTGGCCCACGTCGAGCGTCTCGCCGATCTCGGGGTGACGGCGGGGTGTACTGCGGAGCCGCTGCGTTACTGCCCCAATGCGGGAGTAACCCGAGCCCAGATGGCCACCTTCCTAGGCAGGGCGTTCGGCCAGGACTGGTCACCGGCTCCGCCCGCAGGTTTCACCGACATCGACGGCCACGCTCTAGCAAAGGACATCGACGCCCTGGCTGCCGCCGGTGTCACCCAGGGGTGCGCGGTCGATCCCCTGCGTTATTGCCCCAATGCAGGGGTAACCCGAGCCCAGATGGCCACCTTCCTGGCGCGAGTGCTGGGATTGCTCGACCCGCAACCGACCGAAGACGACCCCGACGACCTCCTCCTCAACCAGAACCTGGCCCGGGAGGTTTCCGGGGTGGTACGTAAGGCAGGAAGCTCCGCCCAGATCTGCGTGACCACCCACCGAGAGGACGATCTGGTCTACATCCACAACGGTGATCAACTGATGGTTCCGGCATCGTTGATGAAGGTAGTCACGGGTGCAGTGGCACTGGAGCTGATCGGACCCGAGGCGGTCTACACCACCAGGGTGGTCGTAGCCTCGGATGCAGCGGTCACGGACGGTGAACTGGATGGAGACATCTTTCTGGTAGGTGGGGGGGATCCGGTGCTGTCGACGCCCCATTACATCAACCGCTGGCCGACCGCACGGCCTTACACCAACGTAACCGATCTGGCCAATTTGGTGGCCGCCGAGCTGACCAGTCGAGGCATCACCACGATCACCGGGCGGGTAGTGGCCGATGAGTCTCGCTATCCAGATGGAGAGCGGGAGTACGCCAGCGAGACGTTCGGTGAGCAGGATCAGCACACCGTATGGAAGCGGGGTTACCTGTGGGAGAACCAGGCCGGCCCGCTTTCGGGACTGATGCTGAACCACGGCTACTCGCGCTATCCCAGCTACCTCCGCCATCGGGAGAATACCCGTGCTCCCGACCCGGCAGTGGCGGCGGCCGCCCTGTTCGATGACCTGCTGGAAGCACGGGGATTCGTCATCAAGCGAAGCCCGGTCAACGGGGTGGCGCCTGTACAGGACAAGGCCGAGCTGCTGGGCAGTGTCGCCTCACCGCCAATGAGCCAGATAGTGGGCCGGATGCTCAAGTTCTCGGACAACACGATCGCCGAGATGGTGTTGAAGGAGATCGGACACCACGCCGGCTTCGGATCGGACCGTGACTCGGCCGCGGAGGCGGTGGCCAGCGAGCTGACGAAGATGGGACTGTGGCAACCCGGGATGGTGATCATGGACGGTTCAGGCCTGTCCATCCACAACCGGATCACCTGCGATCTGATCTCCGCTCTATTGCTGGAGGCCGGACCAGGGTCGGCGCTGCAGGATGGTCTGGCCGTATCCGGCACGAGCGGAACCCTGCTGTACTGCTATGGGAGCGATCGGGATGCTATCGGCAGGGTGAAGGCCAAGACCGGAGCCTTGAACGATGTCACGGCTCTGGCAGGTGTAACCGAGTCCCGCAATGGTGACCTGATCACCTTCGCCATGATGGCCAACGGAGAAATGCTGGCCGCTCACCTAGGGTTCTCGTGCAACCGCCTGCAAAGGCACATGATCGATTCGACCTTCGGCCACCCCTACACCACCACAGCCTTCCACCACCATCCACATTCCGTGCTGACGGGCGCTTACCTAAGCCCAGCCCGGTAGGCGAGAGCTCACGACACCCACAGCAAGTGGTCGATGAAACATTAGAGGTCCGCCGGATGATCCAGATCGTGTCTGGCGATCCGGGCTTGCCGCGGTTCGTCAGACGCAAGGCGTTTGAAATGGAGCCGCTGGTGGGCGTCCATCCGGGCCTGGCTTGGGAACGACTCGAGGAACTGCGGAAGCGGGTGCTTCCCGATCTGGCCCTGGTGGCTCCCAAAACCGACTACGCTCGCTGCGTATCGGTGGATGTCTTCTGGCGCTTTCACCTGACGCGTGCCCGCCGTGAGTTGTTCAATCATCCGAGTAACTACCTGCGGTATCTTGAGTCCACGTCCGACCCAGCAGGTACGGCATCCCATCAAGACCTTCCGCTAGCGGCTCTGGGACGACTTGAGTGGCGGCCATGAAGTATCCATATCCCGCCCTGTACGCCGCGGTTCTTCACGCGCTGAGCAGCACCGCGCCCCGTTCACGGTCGATGACCTCAACGATGAATGCACTTGCGGAAGGCATCTCAACCACGAATGCCCAGTGTCTTCCAGAGGCTATTGGCGAGGTGCTTCGCCTGCTCCGCGGAGACACCGAGCGGCTCCACTTTGCTGCAGAGATTGCATTACGGCTCAGCTACTTCGAGAGTGCCGCTGCGGTGACCAGCCTCGCGTTAGCCACCGGCGACCGGCGGCTGCTGCTGACCGCAGCGACCCTATGCGGAAACCCGGCGGTACCTGCTGAGATAAGGGCGCGGGTCTTTGACTCGGTACGAAATGACCCGGTCGGCCGGATCAGATTGGACCATACCGCCACCCCGACGACAGCCGATGAGAAGCTTCTGTATCTGCAGTGCTGGCCGGGTGCCCGTAGCACCGGTGTTCCATCCGGCCTTGCACCGGTGGTAGTGCTGGATCGGGGCTTTGATGCTCGTGACCTCCTGAGGATTGCATTGCGTCTAGACGAAGCCGGTGCCGTCGTGCTGCGATTGACGCCGAGCTCCACCATTCCGTTCTGGTTCGGCTCCGAGACCGTCCTCATATGCAAACACCAGACCCGTACCCGTGTGCTGAGCGACGTACCCGGGGTTTCCTGAGTCACAGATAGTCACAAAGGACCGACTTCCAGAGGACGGCCGTCAGGTTGGACTGCTCCTCCGCCAGACCAACACGGCTCTACCAAATTCGCAAAGCCTCCGGATTGAATAGGTCACCTAACGAGACTTCCACCCATCTTTGGGACCCCGATGTGTTTGGCGCAGGTGTGTATCAGACCAGGGAGGCAGCCTTCCTAGGAGGGACAAACAGATCCTCGCTGTACTACCTAAGGAGACGGGGACTTCTCGAACCGCGCTGGTTGAAGCCGGTCCGGTGGGCCTTCCGAGATCTCGTCGCTGTTCGTACCTGGTCGTACCTGAAATCGAGATCTCCCAAGCGGGTCTCCACCCAGGTTGTTCCAGCTCTCTCTCGGTTCGCTGGCAGCCGGTCAGCAGTAAGACTCGGGGTCACTTCAGCGGGTACGGTCTTAGTAGACCCCAGCGGCACTGGCCCCTGGGAAGATGTGGAGACCGGTCAGCAGCACTTAGACCTAGAGATCACCGATATCGATGACGTGTTCCAACCCTTTACGTTCGGGGGAGGGAGAGTACCACCGTTGCTCAAGACCAGCCAGAACACCCGGCTGCATCCGGCTGTGCTGCTCCGGACGCCCCACCTGAAAGATCACCGGATCAGTGCCAAGTGCCTTGCCGCCCTGGACAAGCGCCAAGGTCGTAACTCCATCTTGTCCGCATATCCTGAGCTGGAGGAGGTGCCATTTCAGGATACCGTCTTGATTGGTCATCAACTCCTGTCTGCCACCTGATCGTGCGCCTCCTGTATGACAGCATCCTTCCTGGGAGCCTATCCGACGAAGCACCGCTGGAGGTAACGTTGGTCCGATGGGACGGCGGTGCGGTGGATGATGCAGAGCTCGTGCGCAAAGCGGCCGACCGGGGATTTCACGCGGTGATATTCTTTGGGCGGGACACGCTGGAGCAGCCTGAACTTCAAGGGATCGCCTCCAAGTTTGGCCTGGTTCTCGTAGCCGTTGACGCCAAAGATCCGCTCGACGCGAAGGTGCGAGTGTTGCGCAATCTCTCCAGGCTCCACAAGATGCTTAGCCACCACACCTGCCTGCTCACACTCGCACACAGAGTAAGGGAATACTCGGGCGCCTAACGCCTCAACTAGACAACCGTGCCATGAAATGATCGCCTGTGAAAGGAGGGTTGTGGGCTGCCGCCGGGACCCCTCAGCCTCTAGGCCTGGCTCTTCAGCAATTCATCACGGAGCTCTATTCCCAGAACGACTCGGACATCTTCCGCCGAGTAACTGTGCTCCCACATGGCATCCCGCATAGAAGGCATCAGTTCAGTTCCTCGGGCATGGGAGAAAGCGATCTCCTCGATTTCGTAGGGGCGCATTTCTGCAACCCTCGGTTTGAGGTTTTCGACCTGTTCTGACGCCCACCACGTGGCATCCACTGCCTCCGAAATGTCCTCGCCGTAGTCGGCCAACCGGAGTCGGCCGTCCCCTTTCGCCGGTGTCGGTCGACCCAGCAAGGCCCAAACAGCTGAACGGATCTCACGGAGGTCAGCCCTGACCTCATCCATAAAGCTCTCGAAGTCTTCCTGATCAGCGTTAACCTTACCGACCCACGCGCCTATTTGGAACAGGAACCACCCTAGCACCAATAGTACCGTAACACCTGATAAGTAGATCATTATTGTCTTGTCTCACTCTACCAGCCGTGTACACCGCGGTCTTCCACAGCCTGAACGGCAC
This sequence comes from Acidimicrobiia bacterium, assembly GCA_965200835.1. Taxonomy (GTDB): domain Bacteria; phylum Actinomycetota; class Acidimicrobiia; order Spongiisociales; family Spongiisociaceae; genus JAPPFW01. The sequence continues at coordinate 1,210,927 of OZ241390.1, read as the reverse complement.
CCCTCCTGGGACGATGACCGACTTGGCGTCAGCTCACCGGTGATCGGCGACTTGTCGCTGACCGCAGCGACCCTATACGGAACCCGGCGGTTCGTGTCCAGCTCCAGGGCATAGGTCTTGCATGCGTTACGAGATATCCCGGCCGGGCGCACCCGGCCGAGATCCTGCGTCCGTCCTCGATGTCAAGGAGAAGTCTCCATACACTCGGGAGCACTAGCCGGACATACTCAGACAGCGGCCGATACATCTGGTCAGCTCGTCCCGCTACCGGTCCTCGCCTCACGTTCTTCACGTATTTTCTCAAACGCCAATCGAGCCACTCGACGGCCGTACCTTCCTGGCTCATCGCCTGGGTCGTAAGGTGGCAGATCCTTAGGCCTCGATTGTTCTCGCCGGAACCGCTCCAGCATCTCCTGATCTCGATTGTTCATGATCCCCTCCTTCTTTGATAGCATTCTCCACCGCGACTTCGATCCCGCTCAAGTACCGGACGTTAAGCGCCGGATCAAAGTAGTGCTTCCTTTTTATCCAGATAAACCCGTCACCTTTCGAGATAACCGCGACGTCAATCGGTCCTCCTACAGTTTCCTCCTTCGGTGTTACACGATGCTTCAATGAAGTTAGGCTCACGAGGGCTTCGGCCAGCTCAGCCAATTCTTACTTTGGTAATGAAGAGACAACCCACATAATCGGCTCCAGGTTGTCTTAAGTAGATGCCGCAGCAGTCTCTCAAAGGCTTTTACGATCGTCCCTCTTGCAGGATCTATCTGGATCTTCAATCGGCGATGATCTTCAGGAGACAGCAGGTCCCATAAAGGCCATCAATGTCATCGGTCAGTAGCCTGAAAGTCTCACTAATAAACTCCCGAATTTCACGGTGATAACGAGGATCCAAGCCATTCATAAAAGTTTGAACCACACCCTGCTGAGCAAATGGACGAATGAACCCATCCATATCGTCGTCTACTAATACACTCTCTATACTTCTCATGCGGACTCTATTAGCAACTACACCGTCCACAAAGTAGTGGGACAGCGCAGGAAATAGCGGTGCTTTGCCGAAGCCAGCGATTACGACTCCAGCCGACGACGGAGACCTCGCCATTCTAAGGGAGGTATAGACTAGTTCCCTCGTATCCTCTACGACTTCTTCAGTCACTGGTAGGGCTTCAGTCACTGGTAGGCCCCTCAAGCTCTCAGCCACTATCGCTTCCCAGTCATCAATAGCTCGGCTGGCACGCTTCGGCAGCTTCGGACACACTGAACCAGGGTTCATCCGTACTAGACTCCAGCGTACTAATCCGTGACCTGATCAGATCCAAGACAATATCTGTAAGAACGTTGTCGGTTAGATACGAAGGGTTATCTCGTGACTCTTCATTAATTCTACTCACTATCATCCCAAGTTCCGATCGCGCCGTGTTTCGAATCCTCGAACTCTCCCTTTGTGACCTGGCAGGAATATAGTCTATAAGGGATGCGAGATAGTTAGTAAACCCCTGAGCATGCTCGTCCACCGTATTATAGGAGTACAAGGACAGCTTGCGGCGGTACTCCTTGACGATCGTTTCCCACGGGATTCCTTCGAAGTCAGCTGCTCCGTAGAACATCACTGCTATCGGTTCGGCTTGGGAAAGGCAAATAGCTTGTTGGCGGTGTTGCAAATCTTGCCAACCGGCCCAGCCAACGTAACCGCGCTGTCCGCTGCGATGGCCACAGCTGTGCGATTGAGGATTGCGACTTCTGCTGTCATGTCTGCACCTCACTCGTCCCCTCGGACAATGAGTGAGTCGGAACGGTATCCGATTGCAGCGGCATGGGCTTCCTCGGCCTCATCGTTCCGCGGAGCAGGAATGCCAGCATTGCCCCCCGGAGGAGCGATCCACTCTCCGTGAAGGTTGACTCGGAGCCTCGGCAGCAGTCACTAGTGGCATCTACTCTAGGAGACGTAGGCCATCAGGGGCGTACCAAATCCGGCGTTCACGGACTAGGCGAGCGATCGAGACACCAATCTGGTAATCCTCAAGGTCGGTCTCCTCACCTTCCATATGAGCCACCAACTCAGGCGCCGCCGCCAAACGGTTTCTTCCCGGCCTTGTGACGTTCCTCGGTAAACCTGAAGACCTCGGCCTTCATAGATCCGGCATATGCCACTGGTGGGTCCTCCTTCGACTATCGAAAGTTACCACCCATCTGTGACAAACCTACGGCACCGATCCGGTATTTCGGGTGATCCAGTGAGATTGCCTCCGTTTCTGCAGTTGGGTGCTGGGGCTGTGCGGACTGTGAGGGAGACGGGCCGTCCGGTGGCTCAGGTGGCTTGGGAGGTTGGAGATGGAGCGTGATGTGCTCTAACGAATCGGTTGGTTCTTCAGGTTGACGAGGCCATGTGGTGACCGGAGGGTTCATCACTTCCCAGAGGACCGACCACGGAATCCGGCATGCGGTGGCGTGCAGAGCATTCGGGGTTCCTTCTTCGTGGTTCTGGAAGTATCTGAACCGGCCTCCGACCGCCCAGCAGCAGCGTCGCCAGTTGGTCGACACCGAGGTCAAGAAGGTGTTCGAAACCTCCGGTGGGACCTACGGGTCACCGCAGGTCTGTGCCCAGCTCCGACGCGGAGAAAGTTCCTGGTATCGAAACAGGACCGTGGGGTCTTCGATGGCACGTCAGGGTCTCTGCGTCCGCCGCCGGCATCGCACCAAAGGGGCCTCACCAGACCAAACACCGAAGCCGCACCCGGTGATCTCCTGAAACGGGACTTCGGAGCCACGGAGATCAACCAGAAGTGGTGTGTGGGGAACTTCAAACACATCGACACCACAGAAGGCCCAGTGTTCCTCGCCACCGTTCAGGGACCTGTCCTCTCCCGCCGGATGCTCAGATTCTGCTACCTCAAACCGGCATCCCACCACCCAGTTGGCTACACACCCTCCACATGGCCGTCGCCCACCACCACGGTCGAATGGAAGGAATCATCTTCCACACCGACAAAAGGATCCCAATACACATCCAAAGCCTTCGCCACCGCCTGCCGCCGGCTAGGCATCCGCCGATCTTCGGGCCGCACCGGCAACGCCTTGGACAACGCACCAGCCGAATCGTTCTTCTCGATCCTCACCCACGAACTCATCAACCACCGAAATTGGACCACCCACAACTAAGCCCGACAAGAAATCACCCCACTGGATCCACACCCGGTACAACAAGCAACACCTCCACCCAGCCCCAGGAGTGACCAGCCCCACCGAACACGAACAACTCCTCCCCGGTTAGGGGGGAAGCTCACCCGTGCCTCTGCTGGTTGGGATCCCTTTCTCCACCCGGCGACTGCGACACCACCGCCGCACGAGGGTGGTGCTGATCCAGCGGCTGGTTGTGGGCCGTTGCCGTCCTCGTGGAGGTAGCGGAGGGCGCCGGGATGCTACAGGCTGGCGAACCTGGTGTTGGTTAAGTCGAAGGAGACGACCTCGGCGGGGTCGGTCGAGTAGGCGATGTCGGTCGCTACCGCTGTCGATCTTCCCGTCGAGGTCCTCTGCCGCGCCGTGAAGAGACAATGACCGGCCTTGCGCAGGATGGGCGGATCGCCCCTGGTCCAAATCCAATGCTCGTCGGGTGCGTCCTCGATTGTCGTCTGAGCATCACCGCCCTTGTTAGCGAGCTGCGGGAACGCTCCTGGCGCACCGTCAGTTGAACCGCGGTAGCCATTGCTCAACCGCTGGCCTGTCGAGTGCCCCGATAGGCCAGCTTCGGCCAGCGGCTTCAACCTCTCATCCTCGGCGTAGCAGGCGGTGGCGTCGGCTAGTCGCGTCGACCGCAGATAGCGGCGCGCCACAGTCGCCTCTCGCGACACGCGCCCGCGGCCACTGCGACATCTCCCGCCAGCCGTCTCCGAGGCCGCCGTCTGAGCGTCCGCCGATCCGGGCGAGCAAGTCGGCGGCCTCGCCGTCGCCGCGCGGGAACCGGTCGGGGCTCACGATCGAGGTGTCGGCAGGGTCCGGCGACACGGCGCAGCACCATGACGCTCTCGTTGATACTGATGTCCTGGCTGAGGTTGATGCCCGCGGGGGCGTGGCAGGTCAGGATCGTGTCGATGGGGAAGCCGGTGCGGGCCAGCTCGACCAGCGTGCGAGCCGGTGTCGGTCACCGGCCCAGCGACCACATGGGCGGTCGAGCGATCGAGCACACCAACGACAGCAGTCTTGTCGACGCCGCCCCTGCCGGTAATCCGTCGCTTCCGGTCCCGCAGAGCGATGTTTCTTTTGCCTTGCCACCGACGTAGGTTTCGTCAACTTCGACCTGTCCGGCAAACAGCGTGTCAGGGTGCGACACGATCGCTTCACGGATGCGGTGCAGCATGAGCCACCCGACTGATTGGGTCGCACCCAGATCGGTGGTGTACGTAAACGTTGCTGAATATGCGGGTAAAGGCCTGTGTCATGGTCGTCGAAGTTACTGTTATGAATGTATGTAATAACTAGGTTCCGTTGATTGTTAGTCTCTGCATGTAACCGGTAGTCTAGCCACTTTGGGTTACTAATTGCCGCTTGATGCTAGAGATACCTTGAGATTCGTGAGCACGAGGTAGATGGCGATGGCCCACAGCCGGTAGCCGATGTTGGATGCTTCCATGACTGTGCCGACCTTCACGCTGAATCGCTTGCAGCACCCGTGGGACGGCATCGGGTCGTGCGCGCAGCCGGTTGCACATCGTCGTGACCGCAATGCGGGCAAGTCGGGCCGTTCGGCCAGCGGCGCCCACCGAACCACGCCTAAGCCGCAGCGTCGGTGGGGAACTTGTCGTTCAGCGCAGTGAGCGTGATGCCCTTGCGGTACTGCATGTCGGGAGCGTTCTTCACTATGCTCCTGACGTACCCAGGGAGTGTGGCAACCCGGCGTCGAGCTTCCCTGCACATCGCTACTCTGGTGTGCGGAGGCGTAGGCCATCAGGGGCATACCGAATCCGGCGTTCACGGACTAGGCGAGCGATCGAGACGCCAATCTCGTAATCCTCAAGGTCGGTCTCCTCACTTTCCATATGAGCCACCAACTCAAGCGCTCCCCCAAACGGTTCCTTCCCGGCCTTGTGACGTTCCTCGATGAACCTGAAGACCTCGGCCTTCATAGATCCGGCATGTGCCACTCGCGACTCCTCCTTTCGGTTTACCGAAAGTTACCACCCGTCTGTGACAGATTACGGTGCTGATCCAGCGGCTGGTTGTGGGCCGTTGCCGTCCTCGTGGAGGTAGGCGGGGGGCGTCGGGATGCTACAGGCTGGCGAACCTGGTGTTGGTTAAGTCGAAGGAGACGACCTCGGCGGGGTCGGTCGAGTAGGCGATGTAGGTGAACCGCTCGTAGTCACCGGAGGTGAGCGCCCTTTCGAAGGCCTCCATGGAGACCTCCTGATGCTCTATCGAGAACCGGTCGTTGCTGTCGTAGCGAAGCAGCAATGGTGCAGTGGCGTTGTGGATGATGGCGTTTCTGTATATATCGCTGTGCAGAATCGCCACCCCGAGTGCTGTAGCTCCCTCGTCTCGGGGGACCGCCCAGTAGTGGTGGAGGTCCGAAGCGGACACGCTCCCGTCCATGGTCTCCGCCGACACATACTCCGACGCTCCCTCGTAACTGTCCCACAGGTAGCGCACACTGACCCTGCCACTTCTGTCGGTCACCAGAGACCTTCCCGAGGCACCCAGGCCGGACGGCTGGTTGGAGAAGAAGTCGATGGTGGTGTTGGCCACCGGATCGCCGTACTGATCAGTCAGGGTCGCCCTCAGCACGTTGACCGGACTGGGGGCCGACCTGGCTACCTCGTTGTAGACCGACGACTGGCGCAACAGGAGGGTTTGAGGCTCGGGCTCCCGCTCGGACCACATGATCATCGGATCGAGGTTCTCATAGGGGTCGTCGGCTACCACCCTCAAAGTGGTACGGTCCAGGATCTCCAACCGGCCCGCCCGCACATCCAGATCCAGCGCAACCGAGTCGTCGGGGCTGGTGCGCCTCGGATCGGCCGCCACGAACGGCACGACCACTTGTCCGGCAGCATCCGTCCGGTAGGTCCTCAAGGTGGTCTGCTCACTGACCCCATTGGTGTGGTAGGTGGTAGTGACAAAGATCCGCACGCCCGGTTCAGCAACCGGAGTGCCACCGTCGTCGATCAGCTGCATAGACACCTCTACCGCATCGCCCAGCCTCAGGAATCGAGCGGTGTGCTTCATGCCGTCCCGGACTCTCACCGCCGTCGCCGGTTTGACCACCTTGATGTCTATGGAACCAGCGACGGTTTGGTCGATCCGGAAATGCTGGCCCAACGAGCCCCGCCATGCCCACACTGACATGTCGTCCGTGGGCTCGATCACGACCGACAGATTCCCCATATCGTCCAGACGCTCATCTGTCCGATCGATCTGGCAAACCAGCCTGCTGACAACTACCTCCACCCACTCCAGACAAGCTCCATCCGGGCCGAAATGGGGCTTCGGGCGGTCAGCGGAGATGGAGAACACATCGACGATGGAGTTGGTGATCGGTTCGAATTGGTTGTTCCGAGCCGAGATGTGTAATTCGAGGGTGTCCCCGGCAGAAATAACACCCGTGGTGCTCTGAATGCTCACTCCGGTGGGACGGGCGTTGGTGTGGGAAAGCGCCTTGGTCATGAACAGCGCCATCTGGCCCCGGGTCACGAGAGCATCCGGGGCGAAGGTGCTGGCTGTCCGCCCGGCGGTCACCCCCATCTCGTACATCACATGGATAGCAGTGACCACATTGGCGGACTCTTGATCGAGATCCCGGAACACCCGGTGGTCGGGCGTTACCAGGCTGGCATCATATCCACCCGGTCCCGTGGGGCTCAGCAGCAGGAACCGGTACAGGAACAGGACCATCTGCCTGCGATCCATCGGCACTTGCGGATGGAAGGTGGTCGGCGAAGTACCCCGCGATATTCCGAGGGCGGCGATCTGGTTGACCGCATCCTGCACCGCGGGAGCCAGGTCGAGGTCGCGGAATCCCTGATCCGTCGCAGCCGGCAGGTCGATGCCGGCCGGAATCGCGGCCCTGGCCAGGAACACCGCCATCTGCGCCCTAGTGATCGGGACGTCGGGCGAGAAATGCACAGGTGACGTACCTGAAGAAATCCCGTAGTACACCAGGCAATCGATCGCCTCCTCGGCGAAATGACCGACCGTATCCACCAGACCGGCCGAAGCGGTAGCCGGCCCCACGCAGGCGGAGTAGGCGGCAGGATTGTCGGCCCCCACCAGGGCCGGAGCCGGTGCGGGCGAAAGCGTCAGCACAGCAGCCACCATCATCAATGCCGAGAGCACCGCTGAACGTTGGAAGAGTCCTGTCATGATCTGGTCCGTTCCGGTCTGTACACCCCGTTCCCCCGGTACCGATCAGTGGCCGGCATGGCACCCGGTCCTGCCGCCCGATAGTAGTAGGGCACCTGACCATATCTGGTAATTGTCCGAGCCGGGAGCAGGTACCGCACCGGGGGTAGACTCATGACTGGTGATGGGCGGCCTCCGGATCCCGGTTGGGACACCCTCTTCCGGTTGGGCCAGGTCCCGCCTTTCGGAGGACAGCACGATGCGCATCGAACATCTCTCGTTGAAGAACTGGCGCAATTTCAAGTCGATCGAAGTCGACATCGGAAGCCGTCTCTTCGTGGTTGGCCCGAACGCCTCGGGCAAGTCGAATCTTCTGGATGCGATTCGGTTCCTCAGGGACGTGGCAACCAGCGGAGGTGGGTTCCAACATGCTGTGAAGGTCCGAGGCGATCTAAGGAAGGTTCGCTGCCTGGCGGCCCGCAACTTCAATCATGGCCGGGTCGGAGTCACGATCAGATTACGGTCTAACAGGCAAGGCGGCCCAACCTGGCTCTACCAGCTCCACTTCGCGGGAGAGCGGGGCGGCCTCGATCGGCCCATCATCTATCGGGAGGTAGTGGAGAAAGACGGCCAGAAGATCGTTGATCGTCCGGATAGCGATGACAGAGCAGACGAGGAGAGACTGACCCAGACCGCCCTGGAGCAGGTCAACGCCAACCGTGAGTTTCGAGACATCGCAAAGTTCCTGAGCAGAGTCAGTTACCTGCATCTGGTACCGAAGATTGTCCGTGACCCCGAGCTGGGCCGGGGGAGGGATCAAGACCCATTTGGCGGCGACTTCCTGGCCCGGGTTGCCGGAACCCAGAAACGAACGAGAGCGGCCCGCTTGTCCAGGATCAATGCCGCACTTAGGGTCGCCGTTCCCCAACTCGAGGATCTATCGCTGGAGCGAGATGAAGCTGGCAAGCCACATCTAGAAGCCCGCTACAAGCACTGGCATCGAAGCGGGGCCAAGCAGGATGAGCGTGACTTCTCGGACGGCACCCTGCGATTGATCGGGTTGTTGTGGATGATCCAGGAAACGGCGGGCGACGCTGGCCGCATCATCCTCCTGGAAGAGCCGGAACTGTCGCTTCACACAACCATCGTCCGGCAGCTGCCCGCCATCATGAGCCGAGCGGCCAGGAGAGAGGGCACGCAGTTCATCTTGTCGACCCACTCGACCGAGGTCCTCGAGGATCCGGGCCTAGGCCTCGACGAGGTGCTCATCCTCCAGCCCGGCGACGAGGGGACCACCGCGACATCCGCAGCAGACCTGGCCGATACCGACGCCCTACTCAACGCTGGCCTGACCCTGGCTCAGATACTCGAGCCCCAGACTGCACCGAGCGAGATGGACCGACTCGCCTTTCCCTTAACACATGTGTGAGGTTGTGGCATTGCCCTGGTTTTATGGAACGCGTCTAGGTCATTGTCAAGTGCCTAGCCAGGGGACACTATGCTCAATCCGTCGAGCCGGATCGTTCGGGGGCAAACCCCTTGCTCCCTTCCCCATTGGAGCCATGCCTCATTTGCAGCTTTGGGTGACTCGGTATGCCCCAAACTGGGCTCTTCCCTGTTATTGCCGCTAAAGCCCTGTTCCAGGGTCCTCCCCCAACCGCTCGTAATGTCTTCGAGGATCAGTGGGATGACAGGAGGCCCCCAACCGGATTATGCGCTGGTAAGCCCAGTGCGGACAGGTCCGGTACAGTGACGAATTCGCCATTGTCTCGGCTCTCCAGGTATTGCGAAGTTCATTGAACTCGTCTCGCAATGCTGCATCGGCACCCATGTCAGCCTCAAATTGCCGATCGCGCACAATCAAGATCGTGGGGACCGGCTTTCAAGCTGGCCAACCCGGCCAAACGAGACGCAAATGCCTCACGGTCGGCTTGCGGCTTCTCAAGACTGGGCGACGCCGCCACCCGCGTCGCTGCCTCCGCCAGTGAGAAATCGTGGGCGTCGCCCGAGGGGTGGCGAGTCGGGCAAGGTGTCTCAATCAGAAGCTCGATCTCGTCGGGAGGGAGGTCGGTGCCCTTTCGACAGCGGGACCAATCACCCGAACACTGAACCGTCCCGAACCGACCACCGGATCGTGAACCCACCATCTCCGCTCAGGGGGCTTGCTCTCTGCGTAACGTTCCTCGACGCGCCTGATCCCTTCCTCCCGTGCCCTTCGGACAAGTTCTAGCTGTTCTTGGAAGGCGTCTGCGTCCTTCGGCACTGAGGCCGGAGAAAGAAGGTCTTCCGATGGCTGCCTCGATCAGTCTCTCCCTCTCAGCACCCCGGGAGAGCAAATGGAGGGGAGTCAGGCCAGCGCGATAGAAGTCCTCCAGATCGTGAACCGCGTACGTTACGTCGTCAGCCCAGTCCATCAATTGGGCTTCAAGGCTGGGAATCTGCCGATGCGAACAGGATCTAGCCCACAAGAAACGTTCTTTATCAACACTGTAAGACCCCCACTTCTCGTGCTGGGGCATGTCTCCCCAGCACCACGGATACTCAAGAACGCCGTTGACCGTGGCCCTCGTAAGACTTAGCCCTACCTCTTCATCCGAATCTGCCCTCAAGTTTTCCCTATGGGATGCCAGCCGTGTGATGATCCGGAAGGGCTGCGCATTGCCTTCGAAACCTTCGTCACTCCCAAGCTCCCTGCTGACAGCCTTGTTGATCACCTCCTCACCATCATGGCCAAATGGAGGATGCCCCAAGTCATGAGCTAACCCTGCCGTCTCAACTACGTCAGGGTCGAGACCCCCCAGGCGCGGACTTCTTCACTGGGGGAGTCCTTCACAAGACGCTCCGCTAATCGGCGGCCAACCTGTGCCACCTTCAGGGAGTGCGTCAGCCGATTATGAAAGATGTCCCCTTCGCCAGCAGATGCAACTTGGGTGACACCGCTGAGGCCGGCGAAACTCTGGCAAAAGTAGAGAACCCGGTCACGGTCGCGCTGGAACGATGTACGGGGGTCCTCCCCGTTGATGCCACGGAACGGCTCGTCTCTGTGACTAACGCCCGTAGAAGCTGGATCTCACCAATGGTACAGCGAAGCCGGCCCTCGATCATCAAGATCGCAACCGTGAACCCTATGTCCATCGGCTGGAGGTCAGATCCCTCACGCTCCATAAAGTCCACCAGCTCTATAACGCTTGCAACCGGGTCACCGGCTTGGTGACGCTTTTCGATGACGTCCAGTATCTCTGCTTTCCTCAACCGGAGAGTGGCCGTCATGTTTCTCCTCTCGTTCAGGTTGACCCTATCAATCGGGTGTGACATGTGAGTGACACCTAGGGGTGAACCGTGAGGTGGCAAACTGGTATCGGGGACCGGAACAGGTGAAGGCGGGGAGCTGGGAGGCTTAGGCGGCCTCGGCTTCGTCGGCTTCGGGAGGGGGGATACGTAGCTCGGCCTCTAGGCGAGCGATCCGCTCGCCTTGCTTGCTCGAGACCTTGCCAGCAGCTGTGAACTTGCTGTCCACACGGTCAAACCGACGATCTATCGCGTCAAAACGCCGATCCGCCTCGTCAAAACGGCGATCGGTGGCCGCTCGCTGCGACTCGAACCCTTCCTTCATCTCAGACCGCAACTCCTTGCCCTGCGACTTCATCTCGGACCGCAACTTCCCGATCTCGGACCGTAGCTCTCTGCCCTGCTCCTCGGTGCTCTTCCACTGGGCCCTTACCTCAGACCCGATCCACCACAGGAAGCTTGAAAGCAACCCACCTATCAGAACGATGAGCGCACCCACCACAATCATGAGATTCGCCAGCGTCTCTCCCATATCCTTACCATACTCCGACGGATGCCGCACGCTAATCACCACCGCTCCGCGTCATCGGGGAAACCGGAGAGACTTTTTCGCAGGCTGGGCTGCTTGGCTGCCGTCACGGGCACAGCTACCCGGACGATGCGGGGACTCACGGTGCTCCGACTTGGACGCCCCGGGTCTATTCAGTCGCGGGAGCAAGGATGCGGCGTCAGCTCTCCCGCCGAGCGATCCGCTTCCCGTGCTTGGTTGAAACCTCGCCGACGGCCTCGAGCCTCTCGCCGACACGATCAAACCTCCGATCGAGCCGGTCGGGTCCATCGGTAGGCACAACGATGGTGCGGGTACATCCACATAAGGAGACCATCGGGTTCGCCGTGTCTGTGGGAACCCGGCCGGCATCCCAACCACCGCCTGGGGGATGGCGCGAGAGGGCCCCAGTCGTGCCGGGGCCCTCTCTCTGCTCTAGATCTCTCTGGGGTTAGCCTGATCTCCAAATGAACACGTCAGGCTGATCCTCGTCTCGGTTGGCCCGAACCACGAGCGAGTCTCCCTCCCTTAGATCCGCCTCGAAGGCAGCCATCGACCTCGGATCGCCCGCTTGCTGAAAATGATCCACCGCGTCGTAGGTAAACATGAACAGGCCGTCTGAACCGTCGATCACTACTTCATCCCTCACAGGGTCAAAGAACCGGACGACGCCCTGGACTCTCACGAACGGTTCCGTACCGCCCCTGGGAGCAGGTTTCACCCAATAGTGGTCGATCGCTGACGCATCAATCCGGTTACCAGTCCTGGTTGCCTCGGTGAAAGCGTCGATCGCCTCAATCCCTGAGGCTGCAGAGTCCCGATAGTAGGTAACCGTCGCGACGCCTCGATTGTTCGTAGTTCTCCTATGAGCGCTCCTGGCCGCGTCGGCAGTGTTCCAGCCCAGACCGTCCTGATCGTTGGATATGAAGTGAACCCGCTCGCCTCGCTCCGGGCTCCCGTATTGATCGAGCAGGGTGGCCGTCACCCGGTTACTCCCTCCCTGACCAACAGAAGAGGCCGTACTGTAGGTGGACGACTGCTCAAGCACCAGCACGGACGGCTGGGACAGCCCGTCCGACCAGCGCACCCGGTTGGCACCTGTCAGGACCTTCACCGTGGATCGGTCGATGACGCGGCTCACACCCGCCCGCACGACATCCAATTTGAGCAGACCGTCTCGACTGCCGATTGCCGAGTCGGGGTCCGTCAGCCGGTAGCGGATCGTGACCGTGCCGGTCTCATCCGTTTCGTAGGTGTTGATCCGATCCCTCCGCCTACCGTCGCTCTCCTCGATCGTCTGGACGCGAATCTGAACACCCTCCTCGGCTACCACAGCATCATCCTCATCAACCAGCTGGAAGGTGAACTCCACCGCTCTACCGAAGGGAACCGCCAACGCGTGCGCCGGCATGTCATCCGTCAACACCGCCGCGGCCGCCGGCTTCGACACCGTAAACTCCACCTCTGCATACCCGCCGGGATCATTGTGATCGAAACGGTCGCTTCGATCACCTGTCCAGGCATACGCGGTGCGGGAATAATCTACGAAGGTGGCCAGCGGGAGATTCCCATCAATGTCCGTGAGCTCGTCCGAAAGGTCGATCACGCATACCGTGTCGCCACCGAAGTCATTCACGACCTGGCTGGTACACCTACCATCGGATCGGAAACCTACCTGATTCGCTGGGACATGGAACACTTCCACCAACGCATCTGTAATCGGCCGGAAGCCCTGATCCCTCACCGAGATCACGTAGTCAACGCTGTTCCCTGAGATCACCGCGGTCTCATCGGCTTGCATCGTGAGCCCAGCTGGCCGGGCGTTGGTGTGGCCGAGCATCCGGCTCATGAACATCGCCATCTGGGCGCGCGTCACCGGTGCGTCTGGGGAAAACTGGTTGACCGACGTGCCAGCCGTGACACCCAGCTCGTACAACGACCTGATCGCCCGGTAGGGGGTGTGGGGAAGCACCTCAATGTCGTCGAACAGCCGGTCGTCGGGGACTACCCGTTCGATCCGATATCCGCCCGGACCCACCAGCGCTACCTCCAGGAACCGGGTTAGAAACACCGCCATCTGCCGCCGACTCACCACGTCGTCCGGTGAGAACGTTCGGTCTGTCGTACCGGAGGTGATGCCGAGAGCGACCAGCTGGTTGATCGACGATTGCGTCGAGCGAGGTAGGTCGCCAATATCCTCGAAGCCATAGTTCCTCGCCGCCGGCACATCTACTCCGGCCGGGCCAGCCGCACGGATCAGGAACAGGGCCATCTGCTCGCGGGTGACGCCCACTCTCGGAGTGAACGTCGTGCTGGTCACTCCCGGGATGATGCCGTAATAGGCCATGCAGTTGATGGCCGCTTCCGACACACTTCCAGACGGCACGTCCGAAAACCCGGATGCTGCGGTTGCCGGCCCTACGCAGGCCGAGTGCTTGGCCAGATAGTCCGGTTCCCCATCTTTGCCAGCAACGGGGCCGACCGGCACCAAGACGAGTGACCCTACTAAAGCCAACATTATAAGAACGACTGATGCTGGACGCTGCCGCACTTTCAACCTCCCTAGCTCTCTCACCTAGAGCCTAGTAGCCCTGCCCAATTTTGGCCCCCTCCCAAACATACGGAAGGGGCCCCGAAGTCGGGGCCCCTTCTGTTCTCGGCTTCCGGGTCGGAGGGCTGGGTGCCTTCCAGTCCCGCCAGAAGCCTGCCTATCCGTTGTAACTCTACGCCGCCATCAAGATGAAGACACTCGGATTATCTGACGTTGCGGGACTGAGCGTGATCCGAACATGATCCCCCGGATCTAGCTCCTTCTCGAAATTCGCCAGTGCCAGAGCGGTAGCACCTGAGCGGAACTGATCACCGGAGCCGTAGGATGCCGTCCGGAACGTATTCACATGATCACATGCTTCGACCCCATCAGTACCACGGAGAATGAGAGTGTTGTTATCGGTATCAACCGCCAAGACTCGCCACTCACAACCCTCGCCCGGGTCAACAGGGCTTGTCCAGTAATGCCTCATGGCCATGTCCGCATCAACGCCAACGGCGGGACTTATCGGCTGGTAAGCGCCATCATCATCCAACGCAACAACCTCGGCCGTGATGTTGTCAAAGCCCGTTGTCATAGACGTCCAGGTATATGACTTGCTAGCGACACCACTGCGGTTGGTAGTCCGAACCTCTGGAGTTCCATCAAGACTTGAGGGCTCAGGATGGCTACCAGGCCTCGTATCTCCCGATATCCTGACCCTCGCACCCGACACTGGCTCTCCGTACTGATCCACCAACATCGCCCTAACCGTATGGCGTCGAGGGCCGCTATTCTCGGCAGTCGGAACTGAGTGATGGTTGCTTGTCTGGCTTAGCGTCAGCGTCGACGCGACCGGCAACCCGTCACTCCAGTCCACTCTCACAGGGTTACGGTCAGTACGATCGCCATTCCAATTCGGCTTGGTATGGACAGTCAGACCACCCAACTCATCCCCGCTGTCGAGCACTCGAACACCGCTGACTCGTGGTACACCAGTAGCCGACCGGGTTACCGATTGCGTGACCGTCCCGGCGAACAACAGCGTCGTCGCGCCATCGCCCCGCTTCGTTGCGCTTGGATCGCTCAACCCAGCAACAATGAACTCTGCCTTGCCAGATGAGTCTGTCTTTAGATCATGGGTCCGAATGGTGACCGCCGCGGATGCGGGACCTTCCGGCTCCCCATCCTCCGTGGTCCGAGTACTCGTGAAACCACTGACAGACGTGAACGTGAGTGTTCTGTCGGCTTCGGCCACCGGTTGGCCTTCGCCGTCAATGAGCTGGAAGGTGACAGTAACTGGATCACCGAATGGAACCCGGTTGGCATGAGTTTTCATGTCATCGGTGACCATCACCGCTTGGGCATCCTCGATAATCGATATCTCCGCTGACAACGCGTCGGTTGTGTCGTTATCGAACTTGGCACCGAGATCGCCGGTCCATGCCCATACAGTCATGCTCGAATCAACATCAGCATTCTCTGGCACCGCCAATACAGCTGCTGCGTTACCGTCTTCGTCGGTCACCAAGTCGTCGCCGTCACCGACCACGCAGGTAGTGCTACTGCCTTCCACGCCCATCACGTTCGCGGAGTCACAGGTACCGTCAAACTTGAACGCCTTAGCTAGCTTGGACGAACCGACCGAGAACACATCAATCGACTCGTCAACTGCGGGCGAATGATCGGCGTTACGGTAGGCAATATCGACACTAACTGTCCCTTTGCTCTCCGAGACCGAGCTGGGCGGCTGCATGCTTAGGCCAGCCGGGCGAGCGTTGGTGTGATCCAACGCCGCCGTAACGAACACGGCCATCTGGGCACGGCTGACCAGAGCGTCGGGCGAGAAGTGCCCCATACCCGTGCCTGCTGTGACACCCACCTCGTATATCCGATGAATCGCCAGGAACGCGCTGTAGGGCACTTCACCAATGTCGGTGAAAGGCCGGTCGTCGGTCTCGAGATCCTTGTACTTGCCATCCAGTTTGTAGAAGGCGCCAGGCCCTGGGAGGGCGTTGGTGAGGAACGCATCCAGGATCACAGCCATATCGGCCCGGTTGACGTAACCGTCAGGAGAGAACTCGGTAGCGCTGGTCCCCGTCATTATTCCGAGGTCGCTGACCTGCTTGATGGCGTTCTGAATGGTCATCGGGTATCCACCGATGTCGGCGTAGCCCATGCCCATGTCGTCCATCATGTCCGGCGCCACAACGCCAGCGGGGCCACCGGCCCTCATCATGAATACGGCCATCTGCGCGCGGGTGATCGCGTCGTTCGGCGAGAAATTGCCTGCCGAGGTTCCCGTCGTGATGCCGTAGTGCGCCAGGCAGTTGGCTGCATCCTCTGCGATCGTCATGGCCGTGTCGGTGAAACCGGCGTCCATGCTCGCTGCGCCCACACATGCTGATTGCGTGGCCGGGTGCGAAGCCTTACCGTCCTTCATTGCGGCGACCGCTGGCACCGCAGAAACGGCAAGAAGCGAACCCACCAAGGCCAACACGGCCAGCACGGCCAACCGCGAACGCTGCCTTGCTATTTGGGGCATTTGCCCTCCCTTCCTTTCTTCGTAATGCTTAGTCGGCCACCGAGGCAGGATCGGTTACAACCCAGGCTCGGCTAGCCCCTGCAATATAACACGCCGCCCACCCACGCGCATGTTATGTGAAGCACCAGTTGGTGCAAACTTCGCGGCGGGCCTGATCAGCCATGTGCGCCGTACAGTACCCTCCCTGGCTACCGTGCGCAAGCTTCTCCCCACTCTCTCGGTCGGCTGGCGCTCCTGAACAGCGCGATGGTGTCGACGGATGGGTCCGTACCCCGAGGATTCCGGGGCCTTGGATCGTTCTGCCCATCCACCGGGTAGTCGACCACCCAGCGCGGCGCCGCAGACCCGCCATCCTCCATTCGATCACCCGCATCATCACCCCGCACAGCAACCGCTCGCCCAGCAGCCCCCAACCGCTGCTCCCCAGACCCCACCACATCCGTCACCTTGTCACCTCCCTCTGGCGAAAAGGTGGCTTTCTTTCTCCTCCCACAGGTTAGGTTCGCTATCGCAAAGTGATAGTCCGAAGGCGTGTACGAACGGACACATTTGTCGCTACGTTCGATACCACTTCCCCCAACAGGGCGCCCCCACTCGACGATGTTGGAAAGAGGCCCCCACCGGGACGATGCCCACAGATCCCCGGCCTTCTACAGGAAACTACTGAACTGACTGTCCGCCACACTCCGCCTATGCCGGCTCGCGCACACAGCCTCCCAACCATCAGCCGTTCACGTGCTATGTGAGGCCAGACAGAAGAGCCGCTCTCGGACCTGCCGACGATGGACCCACCACCACCTTGTTAGCAATCAACCAAGCTGCTCGGAACTACGGGCTACTCGATCCACCGAGTCGGCCAAGCCCGCTCCGGGCGCCTGCTCAGCCACTCATCCGGCATTCCGACCCCCAAGAACCCCTCGATCCGCGACAACCGCTCCACGACCTCAAGCTGACTCACCCGGATCTCCCCCAACTCCTCCCGCATCTCCCGGCGGAGGTCAGATGTATCTTGGCGTTGCCCATCGGAACTACTGTCCACCTGCCACATCAACGCTAGAAGCGCAATCACCACCAACAACGTCGGACCCGCCCGCTCCCAAATCCTCACCCAAACCCCAGCAGCCCCCAACTGCTGCTCTTCAGACCTCACCACATCCGGTCACCCTTGTCACCACCCACGACTCACCTCGGGATCGGTGATAGCCCCGCTCGATCACAGCAACACCCTGACTCCCACACATCAACCATCCCACCTACTCGCCACCACCCGCCGAATCCGCAAAGCCCGCTCCCGGCGCCTGATCAGCCACCTCATCCGGCATGCCGATCCCCAAGAACCCCTCGATCCGCGACAACCGCTCACCCATCTCAAGCTGGGTCGCCCGGATCTCCCCCAACTCCTTCCGCATCTCCCGGCGCAGGCCCCCTATCTGCTGACGTATCTCCTGGATCTCATCGGAACTAGCCTGCAGCGCCCATATCAACACAAGAAGCGCGATCGCCGCCGGCAACACCGGACTCAGCACGACCACGCCGCCGCAGACCCGCCATCCTCCACTCGCTCATCCGCATCATCACACCGCACAGCAACCGCTTGCCCAGCAGCCCCCAACCGCTGCTCCCCAGACCGCACCACATTCGTCACGTTGTCACCTCCTACGGCTTACCTCGGGCTCAGTGATAGGCCCCCTTGCCCACGGTATACTAGTGCCATACTTCCCAATGTAGCGCTCAGCACCGCACAATCAGAGCAACACCTGACTTCTACACATCAACCATCCCACCTACTCGCCACCACCCGACGAATCCGCAAAGCCCGCTCCCGGCGCCTGATCAGCCACCTCATCCGGCATGCCGATCCCCAAGAACCCCTCGATCCGCGACAACCGCTCAACCATCTCAAGCTGGGTCGCCCGGATGCCCACCAACTCCTGACGGAGGCCGCCTATCTCCTGGCGCAGGCCACCTATCTCCTGACGCATCTCCTGGCGCAGGCCACCTATCTCCTGACGCTGCCCATTGGAACTAGCCTGCACCTGCCACATCAACGCCAAGAACGGAATCACCACCAACAACACCGGACTCGCCCGCCGCCAAGACCTCCACCACGACTCCGCCTCCGCAGACCCGCCATCCTCCACTCGCTCATCCGCATCATCACCCCGCACAGCAACCGCTTGCCCAGCAGCCTCCAACTGCTTCTCTCCAGACTGCACCACATTCGTCATCTTGTCACCTCCCCTATCGAAGGTTGGCTCTCTTTCTCCTCCGAGAGCCTAACGTCGTCTATGGCAAAATGACAGTCACAGGCATATATAAACGGACCACAATTTTCGCTACCTTCGATCCGCTCTCTCCAGCACGACGCCCCCTGCTCGATGATATTGGGTCGACGCGCTCGCCTCGGTTGTCGACTTGGCTAGCGTCAGGAGGGATGGACGGGCCGCTCTCGGACGTAACGGTGGTGGATCTGAGCCGGGTGTTGGCCGGCCCTTACGCCACGATGGTGCTCTGCGACCTGGGGGCCCGGGTGATAAAGGTGGAACGTCCCGGCGGGGGGGACGACGCCCGGGGCTTCGGACCGTTCGTCGGCGACCGCAGCGTCTACTTCCAATCCCTGAACCGGGGGAAGTCGTCAGTGGTTCTCGACCTGGCCGACCGGGACGGACGGCAGCGATTCGAGGAGCTACTGACCGCCGCCGACGTGCTGGTGGAGAACTTCCGGCCCGGAACCATGGACCGGCTGGGCTACGGATGGGAGGTGTTGCACACCCGCTGGCCGAGGCTGGTGTATGCGGCGGTGAGCGGGTTCGGGCATACCGGACCCTATTCCGAACGGCCAGCCTATGACATGGTCGTGCAGGCCATGGGCGGGTTGATGAGCGTGACTGGACATCCGGGAAGCCCCCCCACCAGGGTCGGAACCTCGGTGGGGGATATCGCCGCCGGACTGTTCGCAGCGATCGGGATCCTGGCGGCCCTACACGAGCGGGAACGGACCGGGCTCGGGCAGATGGTGGATGTGGCCATGCTCGACTGCCAGGTGGCGATCCTCGAGAACGCTATCGCCACCTACTCGGCCACGGACAGGGTTCCGGGACCGCTGGGTGCCCGCCACCCCTCGATCACTCCCTTCGGAGCGTATGGGGCGTCGGACGCTCACCTGGTGATCGCGGCGGGTAACGATCGCCTGTTCTCCCGGCTGTGCCAGGCGATCGGGCGACCGGAACTGGCGGACGATCCTCGCTTCGTTACCAACGAGGCTCGGACGGAGCATGCCGGGGAGCTGAAGTGCGAGCTGGAGCGGGTACTGGCGACCGGCGGGGTGGGGGAGTGGCTGAAGCGGTTGGTGGAGGCGGGTGTGCCGTGCGGGCCGATCAACGACATCGGGGCGGTGATGAGCGACCCTGGGGTGAGGGCACGCAACATGATCGTCGAGGTGGAGCTGGCCGAGGGTGTGGTGGTGGAGATGGCTGGTAACCCTATAAAGATGTCTCGTCACAGTGACCCGGGGACTAGGCCCCCTGCGCCCGAGCTGGCGGCCGGGGGAGCGAGCAGGGCATCCGGAACAGGCGACGAGTAACCGCCTGCCGGTTGATCCATGATGTGGGACGGCGGTCCGTCGCCCCGCCCGTGTGTCTCGACTTAAAGAGGTAATCCGGCTGACTGGTTTACGCAACGCTGTGGGGGTTTGTTTGCGTATTTCACGAAATGGCTGATCCCCTTTTGCGCCAAATCCGCAAACCCTGGGTACGCTGATGGAGCGAATCGGCAAACAAATCGGAATTGCTTGCAACACTCGGAAGCGAATCGGCAAACAAATCGGAGCTAATGGCCAACATCTATCCCCGCCGGATTCTTGAGGTAATCGAGCGGCGCGTCCGGACCAGCCCGGTGGTGGTGCTCGAAGGTCCCCGTACGGTCGGCAAGACCACCCTCCTGAGGGAGATCGCTACTTCCCGGGACAAGGGGATCGTCGACCTCGATGATCCGGTGATCAGAACCCAGGTCGAAGATGATCCACACCGCTACGTCACCGGCCCACGACCGGTCCTGATCGACGAATACCTCCGGGTTCCTCCCCTGCTGGAACACATCAAGGCCCAGTTGAATCGGGATGGATCACCCGGCCAGTTCATCCTGACCGGGTCCGCTCATCGTGAAGCGAACCGCGACGGCTTGCGAGCCCTGGTCGGGCGGATGTCGGAGGTACCGATCCTGCCGCTCGCCCAGAGTGAGGTCGAAGGCCGGGGAGGCAACTTCGTCGAGTCGGTGTTCGATGATGTCGAAGTCGTGCTGGCATCGGGGGGCTCCCAAACCAGCAGAGATTCGTACATCAGCCGGGTGCTTACCGGTGGATTCCCGCTCGCCCTGTCGAGTCTCGACCGGGCCGACCGTGACTGGAGGCTCGATGAGTATGTGAGGCAGTCCATCGAGTACGGGATCGACAGTCTGGCCGAGGTCCGCCAACGTGGCCACCTGAGAAATCTGCTGGCTCGGTATGCCGCGCAGACCGGACAGATACTCAACATGGCCCAGGCGGCCAGGGACGTAGGCCTCAAGGCACGAACCTCGGACAACTACACCCGATTACTCGAGCTGCTCTTCCTGATCTTCCGGCTACCGGCCTGGAAGAAGACGGACAGTGGACCGGTTAAGCGTCCCAAGGTACATGTGGTGGACTCAGGTCTGGGAGCACGGCTCCTCCGTCTCAGCCCCGACAAGATCCGGCGAAATGAACCGCTGTTCCTGTCGCAGTACGGGCTGCTGCTCGAGACCTTCGTGATCGGGGAGGTACGGAAGCTGACCTCGTGGATGGACCGGCCCTGCCATCTGGGCTACTGGCCGACCTCTCGGGGGGGCGAGGTAGATCTTGTGATCGAGCTGCCCGATGAGGGAGCGGTGATCGGCCTGGAGATCAAGGCCGCTTCCAAGATCTCGCCGAGCGACTGGCGGGGGCTGCGCCGGATGCGGGACGACCTGGGATCCCGGTTCCGGGCCGGCTTGGTCATGTACACGGGCGACGCTCCGTATCGGCTGGGCGAGGATATCTACGGAGTGCCGATCGACCGGTTGTGGGGTGGTGACCGGGTGACCGGACTCGCGGCGGCCGAACCCGGCGGCGGGAGCAGGCGCACGGTTGTGACCCATGAACCGGTCACCCACTCGACTCTGCGGACCGCCGGCGGAGATCCCTATCCGATCCGGTTCGTGCCGCAACAGCCAAGATGAGTTGGCCGACCGTCTGGAAGTAGGGGGGCGGCCCGGCCTACCGGTGGGATGTCACACCCCCCTGTACATATACGAGATAGACAACCGTTCCTGCCGAGGAGGCGTGATGGCTCCCCAACTATCTCGACCAGCGCTCCGGCGGATCCTGTCCGGCCTCATGGCTCTCATCTTCCTGCTGGCGGCCGACGTAGTCGTGCCACCGGCGAGACCGGCCGGCACCGGCGCCTCTCCAGGGCCGATCCAGGCCGCCGGGGTGGTTCCCGGAAGGGTCCTGATCGACCCATCACGCTTGCAACTTGCTCCCGAGGTGTGGGGTGGCTACGACCGGAGCTGGTTCCCGCATTGGGGCGACTTCGATGGGGACGGATGCAACACTCGCCAGGAGGTGCTGATCAGGGACTCCGTGGTGGCGCCCGTTCTGCATCCCGAGCGCCCCTGCCAGGTGGTGGAGGGTGGGTGGCGTTCTCCCTACGACGGCTTGTGGACTACGGACCCGACCGAGATGGCGGTCGATCATGTCGTCCCGCTGGCGGAAGCGTGGGAGTCGGGCGCCCGGTGGTGGTCTGACGAGGTGAGGGAGAGGTTCGCCAACGACGAGGCCGGGTTGGTGACGGTGAGCGGAGCCTCCAACCAGGAAAAGGGAGCATCCGATCCGGCCGGATGGCTGCCCGGTGATGTGGAAGCCCGGTGCGGGTATGCCGCCTGGTGGATCAAGATCAAAGCGAAGTGGGGATTGACCGCGGATCGGGCCGAGATCGTGGCACTCGAGAATCTGGCAGCGACCTGCGGCTGAGTATGGGATGTTCGACCTGGCATGGGGCGGATCCGGTCACCAGCACACCAGCACACTCGAGGGCCACCTGCCACCGGGTGGGTCCGGTGGGTGGCCGGTTATTGACCAGCCCTGGCGGAGGTGGTCGAAGGGATGGAAACCGGCACCCACGTTGCTGCCCGACCGGCTCGACCACCTTGATCGCCTCTATCCAGGTCACCGCTTCGTGTTTGGACGGTACGATAGGTTGCCAAGGTTCGCACCGGCAGCGGTCAGAGGATTGGTAGACAATGTCCGATAGGCTCAACCCGCGGGTCCTGTCCACGATCGAGTCCCCGATCAGCGAGGTTCGTTCCTGGGTGCAAGGTGGGCGGTCCCGGCCGGATCTGCCGCTGATCGATGTGGCTCAGGCGGCACCCGGCTACCCGCCGGACGATGGCCTGATCGACCACGTAGCCCGGCTCGACCAGGCACAGGTGTCACGTTATGGATCGGTGCTGGGGGAACCACCCTTGCGGGCCGCCCTGGCTGCCGACCTGTCGTCCGCCTACGGGGCCACCGTGCTGGCCGAGCAGGTGGCGGTGACGGCCGGCGCCAACCAGGCCTTCTGCCTGGCTATGTCGGTGCTGTGCGAACCGGGTGACCAGGTGATCATGCCGGTTCCCTACTACTTCAACTACGACATGTGGCTGGGTATGGCCGGAGTCGAGCCGGTCTATCTGGAGTGCTCGGAGGAGATGCTTCCCTCGGTGGAGGGGGCCGCCTCGCTGCTGACCGGGCGTACCAAGGCGATCGTGCTGGTCACGCCGAACAATCCAACCGGCCGGGTGTACCCACCGGAACTGATCGACGCGTTCGGGCGGCTGGCCAACGAGTCGGGTGTCTACCTGATCGTCGACGAGACCTACCGTGACTTCCGAGCCTCCACCGCCCCCGCCCATCACCTGTTCCGGGACCCCAACTGGGATGCCTCGGTGCTGCACATTCACAGCTTCTCGAAGGTCTACTCGATTCCGGGCTATCGGGTGGGGGCTCTGGGCGGCTCCCCCGACCTGTTGACCCAGGTGGACAAGGTGGCGGACTGCCTGACCATCTGTCCCAGCCGGATCGGCCAGGAGGCCGCCCTGTACGGGCTGGGCCATCTCTCGGGGTGGGTGGCGGCCAACCGGGCCACTATGGCGCGGCGGGTGCGCCTGTTCGCCAAGGAGATGGAGGGCAGCGCCTACCGGGTGGTGTCCGCCGGGGCCTACTTCGCCTACGTTCGCCACCCATTCGAGGGGGTTCCGGCTAGGCAGGTGGCACGCCGGCTGTTCGACGAGCAGTCGATCCTGGCGCTCGCCGGGGAGATGTTCGGGCCTGGGCAGGACCGCTACCTCCGCCTGGCGTTCGCCAACCTCGAGGATCGGGACATCCCTGAACTGGCCAGACGCCTCGACCAGTCGTCTGCCGCCGGTTTCACGAACCGATTCACAGCCGGCCAGCCGGATAGGGTCGCCGGGGGAGGGCCGCGCTGAGGGAGGCCGGCTATCCCGGTTGCCTGTTACCCGCTCCTATCCGCTGGCGCGGTCGTGCTCGCCGAGCGCTACCGCAAAGACCAGGGCGTCCGTGTCGCTGTGGGTGATCGCTACCTCGAAGCCCGTCACGCCGAGCCGACGGGCGCGGGCAGCTGCCGTGCCTGACAGCCTCACGGTGGGCTTTCCGCCTCCGGTGATCTCGATGTCGGTCCAGCGCAGCTCCCGGTATCCGGTGCCCATCGACTTCATCACCGCCTCCTTGCCAGCGAAGCGGGCGGCGTAGCGCCGGGCCGGCTTGGCGAACCGAGCGGCATACTCCTGCTCGTGGGGGGTGAAACACCGCTGGGCGAAGCGGGGATAGCGGACCAGCAGATCGTCGATCCGGGCGATTTCGGCCATGTCCACGCCGATCCCGATGATGCGCATGGGTGAAGGTTAGGTGCCTACCCGAGCCTGGCTCTCGCAGTAATTATCGAAGGCTATAGGACATCCTCTCCCCAAATCTGTCACACCCACCCCGTATATTCACATACGTCACCGGCGGTTCCTATCACGGATTCGCCCGGTCCGAAGGCCCAGCAAGCTCACCCACAGCGAGAAGAGGCGAATCGATGAGAACCCAACAGTCAGCCAAGCGTTGGAACTTGGCCATCCGCCCCTGCCCATCATCCTGGCTGCGCCGCTGGTCCCGGACGGGCACCCGGGTGTCCGCCTGGCTGGTGCTGGTCCGGCCGAGCCGGACTCTGGCTGCCCTCCGGTGGATGACCTGCCGGAACAACCCAGCTGGGGCCGCCGGCCTACTCGACGGTGACGCTCTTGGCCAGATTCCTCGGTTGGTCGATGTCCCGGCCCAGCCTAAGGGCCACGTAATAGGCGAGCAGCTGCAGCGGGATGGCAGCCAGGATCGGGGAGAGGACATCGGCGCTGCGGGGTATCCGCAAGACATGATCAGCGACCAGGTCTATCTCCCGATCGTCCTCGTAGGCAACCGCGATGACCGTGGCCCGCCGGGCCTTCACCTCCTGCAGGCCCAGGAGCATCTTGGAGTGCACCTCCTGCTGGGTGGCGATCGCCACCACCGGGGTGCCGTCGGTCACCAGCGCCAGGGTGCCATGCTTCAACTCGCCGGCGGGCATCGCCTCGGCATGTATGTAGGAGATTTCCTTGAGCTTGAGGGCCCCCTCCATGGCGGTGGCGTAGTCGAGGCCCCGGCCGATGAAGTAGATGCCTTCCGCTCCGGCCAGCTTGTCGGCCACCGCGGCCGGTGCATCCAGGTCGGCCAGTATCGAGGCCGCCTTGTCCGGAAGCGTCCTCAACTCAGAGGCCAGGGCTCCTTCCGCGGCGCTGTCCAGTACGCCCCGGGCTTGTCCCAGCCACATAGCCAACAGGCTCTGGCCGGCCAGCATGGCGAGGTAGGCCTTGGTGGATGCCACCGACATCTCGGGTCCCGCCCATATGTAGAAGACGTCGTCGGCCTCGCGAGCCAGACTCGAGCCCACCACGTTGGTCAGGGCCATCAGGCGAGCACCGTCCTGCCGTGTCAGCCGAGCCGCTGCCAGGGTGTCGGCAGTTTCCCCAGACTGGCTGATGGCCAGGGCGAGGGAGCGGTCGCCGATGAGGGGATGGCCGTAGCGAAGCTCGTGAGCGAAGGCCACCTCGGTCGGGATCCGGGCCAGCCGTTCGAACAGCACCTTGCCCACCAGACCGGCGTGATAGGCGGTCCCGCAGGCGGTGATCCAGATCTTCTGCACATCCGACGGGTCACCGTTCACCCAGGACATCCCGTCGAGGGCCAGGCCATCGGGCGTGCGGCCACCGATGGTGCGGCGGAGAACTTCGGGTTGCTCGTGGATCTCCTTGAGCATGAAGTGGTCGAAGCCGCCCTTGTGTACCGAGTCGGCATCCCACTCGGCGATGACCGGGGACCGATCCACCGCTACTCCGTCGATGGTCTCGATGGCAACCGTATCCCTGGTGACGTCGGCGATCTCACCGTCCTCGACTACCAGGAAGCGGCGGGTGTAGTCGAGGACCGCCGGCATGTCGGAGGCCAGGAAGGACTCGCCGTCTCCCAATCCGACCACCAAGGGGCTGATCATCCGGGCGGCCACGATCCGGCCCGGTTCGTGGGAAGTCATGGCAACCAGGGCGTATGCCCCCGTCGCCCTGGCAATCGCGGAGCGGACCGCTTCCTTCAGGTTGCCGTCGTAGGCGTCGGCGACCAAGTGAGCCAAGACCTCGGTGTCGGTCTCCGACCGGAACTCGACCCCGGACGCCTCCAGCTCGTCACGCAGCACCCGGAAGTTCTCGACGATCCCGTTGTGCACCACCACGAAAGCACCGGTGGTATCGGTGTGGGGATGGGCGTTGCGGTCGGAGGGCACTCCATGGGTGGCCCAGCGGGTGTGGCCGATTCCGGCCTGGCCAGACAGCGGCGACTTCTCCAGGCGAGCCAACAGTCGGTCCAGCTTGCCCTCGGCTTTGGAGACCGCCAGAGTCCCGTTGGAGGCTACCGCCACCCCTGCCGAGTCGTAACCGCGGTATTCCAACCGGCGCAGTCCCCGAACCAGCACCTCCTGTGCCGACCTGGGCCCCACGTAGCCGACGATTCCGCACATGAGATCCTCCCTCCGAAGCGGGCCACTTCCATGATCGGAGGCATCTGTCGCGTTACTACCAATCCGGGCATGCCTCGATGCACAGGCATGCCACCGCATTCCACACCGGCCAGGGCTCTGTCACCACGGTTGCCCGCCGTTTTTGACCCCAACCGTCACGACCATGGACAGCCGAGAGGGCATCCGCCGATTAGTTCGATTCTCCCTCTTCCTCGTCACCCCGCCACCGCGGGGTCAGGCGCTTCGATCACTCCGATCAGTTGTCAGGCCATTGTACGGCCAACAACCCCCAAGGCCCGGCTTTCCCGAACCGCCGTGGCCTGCCGTCTGGATTCTGTTCGGCGAAGCCCGTTCCCTGTCCGGGCACCTGATCGGTACCCCGCCGCATCCAGAGGTGGCCCAACATCTCAACACGATGGCCTTGGTAAATGGCGCGCAGGCGACCACCGCCATCAAGGGGAACAAGCTGACCACTCGCCAGGTGACCACCAGCCAGGTGGCCGGCATCCTGGATGGAACATTCGAGGCTCCGCCCTCGGCGGCTGTACCAGCAAGTCGAGGTCCGCAACGTTCTCGATGTCCTGATCTATGTCGATCACAGGATCATGTCTCGTGAGCTTCCCGTGATCACCAGCGAAATGATTTGTGACCTCAACCGCAGGACTCTCGAGGGCAGCGAGCATGAACCCCAGGTTGCGGCTGGAAAGCTCCGCCACTATTCGTCAGTGTGGAGGGCTACCGAGGGACTGCTCCAGCGCTGAAGACGGCGCTTACTTGCTCGACCGGCTGGCCGAGTGCCTGGAGGGGGACACCTTTCGATCGGACGACCCCGAGATACGGTTTGCGTTGACGGTGGCGTGCGCGTTCGACGCCCATCTGTACATCGCCTGGATACGTCCGTTCGGTGACGGCAACGGGCGGACTGCCCGGCTACTCGAATATGTGAGGCACGGAAGGATGGGAAGCGAACGACGCCGTCATCAGATCCTTCCTCCCCGCCAACCGCCGGTGCCGACCCCGTGTCCTGATCGCACTTTCCTCAGCGGCACTGCCCCCGGTCTCACCGGCCGCGTCGGCGCATCCGAATCAGCCGAGCTCGCCGGCTACCACCTCCGCCAACCGTCGGGCAAGGGCTTCGGCCACCGCCATCGTCGACGCCTCGACCATCACCCTCACCACCGGCTCGGTACCCGAAGCCCGCACCAGCACCCGTCCCTCGTCCCCCAGTTCCTGCTCGGCGGCCCGGACCGCCTCCCACACCCGGTCCGCTCCCGTCAGCTCCTTCGAG
Source organism: Acidimicrobiia bacterium (assembly GCA_965200835.1). GTDB lineage: Bacteria > Actinomycetota > Acidimicrobiia > Spongiisociales > Spongiisociaceae > JAPPFW01. The sequence continues at coordinate 1,183,261 of OZ241390.1, read as the reverse complement.
CGAACCCGGACGTTCTGTAGCACTTGCGGGAATTCGACCATGGCGTCTTTGCGAAGGTCACGCAGGGAACGGCCGGTCGACACCATGACTTCGAGCAACCGGACCGCGGTCCGTAGTCCGTCCCCGGTCCTGGCCCGGTCGAGCTGGATGACGTGACCGGACTGCTCACCACCCAGGATCGCACCCGTCTGGAGCATGGCTTCCATGACGTACCGATCCCCCACTTGGGTTTGGACCAGCTCGATGCCTGCATCGGCCATGGCCTGACGAAATCCCAGGTTGGACATGACGGTCGCCACCACCCGGTTGTTGGCGAGCTGCCCGCCTTCTTTGAGATGGCGAGCGATGATCGCCAGGATCACGTCGCCGTTGGCCGCCTGGCCGTCCTCGTCGACGGCTATCAGGCGGTCGGCGTCGCCGTCGAAACACAGCCCAACTCTCCCTCCGGACAGCTCGGCCAGATACCGCGGCGTGGTGGCCCCGCACTGGTGGTTGATGTTCATGCCGTCCGGTTTCACGAAGTGGGCCACCACCTCGGGCCCTAGCGACTCGAAGAGTTTCGGCGCTGCCCGGAAGGCCGCTCCGTTGGCACAGTCGAGTACCACCGGGAGTCCGCCCAGGGAGGTCGGGGTATCACGCCGGATCCCCGCCAGGTACCGCTCGGTAGCATCCGGCACGGGGATCCGGATCCCGATTTCCTTGCCGACCGGCTTCCTCCATGGCTCGCCGCCCCCCACGCGCCCTTCGATCTCGGCCGCCCGGGCATCATCCAGCTTGGCGCCTTGGGAATCCAGGAACTTGACTCCGTTGTCGGCGGCCGGGTTGTGCGAGGCGGACACCATCACCCCCATCCCCGCGCCCAGTTCGGGCACCAGGAAGGACACTCCACCAACCGGCAGGACCCCGGCGTCGTAGGTAGTGACCCCAACCGAGTGGAAGCCGGCCGAGAGACCAGCCACCAGCATGTCGCCGGATCGGCGGGTGTCGCGGCCCACCACCACCGACGCCCCCACACTCATCGATTCGCCGGCCGCCCGGGCCAGCTCGAACACCAGCGGGACATCCAACTGACGGTTGGCTACCCCCCGAACCCCGTCGGTTCCGAACAGCTTGCGGGGGTGTTGAACGGCTCGGTCGGGCATGGAGAAACGCCGTAGGATCCGGCGGCCGTACCTAGCGCTTGGTGTACTGGGGCGCCCGCCTGGCCTTGCGGAGACCGTACTTCTTGCGCTCCACCACCCGGGCGTCGCGAGTCAGGAGCCCGGCTCGCTTCAGATCCGTACGCAGGCCGGGGTCGATGGCCACCAGACCCCGGGAGATGCCGAGGCGGAGAGCGTCGGCCTGGCCGTTGACCCCGCCCCCGTGCAGCCGGGCGACGATGTCGTACCGGCCTTCGGAGTTGGCTACCCGCAGCGGTTCCATCACCCGCATCCGCCGGGCCATGGTGGGGAAGTAGTTCTCCAGAGGCCGGTCGTTGAGGGTGATGGCACCGACCCCGTGGAAGAAGCGCACCTGGGCGACCGACCGCTTGCGGCGACCGGTTGCGCGAGCTAAAGCCTTGGTCATCGGGAACCTACCTTCCGGAGCCCTAGGTCGAGCGGCACGGGTGACTGGGCCGAGTGAGGATGGTCCGGTCCGGCATAGACCTTGAGTTTGCGGATCATCCGCCTGCCCAGCTTCGTCTTGGGGAGCATACCCCGGACTGCCCGCTCGATCACTGCTTCGGGTCGCCGCTCGATGAGGCTCTCGAAAGATTCCTCCTTGAGGCCTCCCGGGTATCCAGAGTGCCGGTAGTAGATCTTGTCCCTACTCTTGTTGGAGGTAACCGACACCTCAGCCGCGTTGACGACGATCACGAAGTCCCCGCCGTCCACGTGAGGAGCATATCCGGGCTTGTTCTTGCCGGATAGGATCGGCGTCAGGTGCGAGGCGAGGCGTCCCAGCGGTAGCCCGGCTGCATCGACCACGAACCAGCGGCGCTGGATGTCCGCCTGCTTGGGCGTATACGTCTTGAGTCTCTTCACAGCATCGCTCACTAGGTGGGTCCGGCCACCCGCCCGGGACGAACCTCGAGTTGCTTGCGGGTCCGGCACCGGGGGATCGGGGCCATCACCTCAAAGGGGTAGGTGGCCCGCTCGGGCGAAGCTGAATGATAGGGCAAATCGTCAGCTAGAGGAAATCTTATCCTGGCCAGCTTGCCTCTGGGTGGGTGGCCTCAGTAGTCGACCCTCCACAGGACGAGTCCGTGAGGTGGCGCCGCACCTCGGGCCGCATTCCGGTCGCGAGCATCCAATACCTGGGGGGTGGATTCAGGGGAGATCCGCCCCCTGCCGACCTCCGCACAGAACGCCGCGATGGACCGCACCATCTGGTGGCAGAAGGCCCTTCCGGAGATCTCCAGCCGGACCAGACCATCGGGACATCTGATCCATCCGGCGGAAAGTACGGTGCGCACCGTCGAACCACCCTTCGCCCTCCGGCAGAATGAGGCGAAGTCGTGCTCTCCGACGAGATAGCCCACCGCCCGGTCCATCGAGGACACCTCCAGCTGGTCCTCGATGTGCCAGACCATCGACCGCCGGAGCGGATCGGGGAAGGGCTGATCGAGGATGTGATACCGGTAGGTACGCCGGGTGGCACTGAACCGCGCCGAGAATCCGTCCGGTGCCAGCCGGCAGCCGTATACGGCCACCTCCGGACCGAGCAACTTGGTCAGGGAGCGGGCTAGGCGGGGACAGTCCACCGGTGTGGAGGTGACGAAGGAGACCACCTGCTGGCGGGCATGCACCCCGGCATCGGTGCGGCCGGCTACCTCGGTTCGGACCGGCCCCAGTATCCGAGTCAGGGCCGCCTCCAGATCACCCTGCACCGTGCGCACGTCGGGCTGGCGGGCATAGCCGTGAAAGCCAGAGCCGTCATAGGAGAGATCGAGGCGGTAAGTGCTCAAGACGGTCCAGCCATCAGCCGGATACGCCGGGTCTCCTCAAAGCCGAAAACTGTAGAGCAAGAACCAGGCAACCGCTCCGACCACCGCCACGAAGCTGTCCTCGGGATGCTCGAAATCGAACTGGGACCCGGTGACCACTCTAAGCGCCAGGAAGAACCAGATCAGAGATGCGATGAACAGTACCCAATTGACCGCCCCCACTGCCCAATGGACCAACATCAAGGGAGCGAATGCCACGTTGGCGAATCCCACCAGACGGAAGGTTGCCGGCAGGACACCGGTTCTCTTGAAGAGAAAGACTGCGGTCGCCCATACCGCTAGCGCGACGATGCCTGTCCGCATGATGGCTGACAAGGCCCCGAATACCACCTCCAACAACCCGGCCAGCGCTAGCGAACCCGCCACTGCAAACATGTCGATCAGTTCGCGGATCATGGCGATCAGGACGATGATCAGCACCGGCGTTGCCGCTGGCGTAGCGGTCGTGGAGCAACGATGTGTAGAAAGACCGGTCCAAACGCCCGGCCCGCACCATCTGACGAAGCATGGCCTCCTCGGAGTCACGAAACGCAGGTGATCGACACACTAACAGGTGGGAGATCCTCTGACGTTGATCGAGCCCCGCTGGGTGACCGCGGGGCGGGCATCGTGGCCCTGTCCAGGCAGGCCGCCGATTTGTCACAGGCCCCTGGCATAGTGATAGGCGCTGTTGGCACGAAAACATCAGCGCAGGCCGGATGCGCTGATCATCATCGGAGCCCGACTGCGGAGCATCGACGGCGACCGGGGGAGCAACCTCGGGGCTGGCGGGACGTTCGTCCGCTCACTCCGATCCAGGTGGTGGCGGTGGGGGCGGGGCGGGCCCGGCCGGAGGCGGCCGATCGGTTGATTTTCGACGAACTTGGGTGGGGGAATAATGAGGGAGTTGCCTTGACGATGGGGAGTTGCCTTGACGAGCGGGATGGCACTTGCCCTGCTCGCGGGTGGACAAACCCATCATCCGACTCTGAGGACATCACGGATGCGAGAGGGGAGGGTCGCTCCCTTGCTCAACCAGGAAGGCGGCGACCCGGCATGGCGGGCCTGGCCGTTTTCATACCGGGCCGCGCTCGGCTCCACCGATAGCGAACCAACTTTTCGGCAAAGGGGATCCGCGGCCTCGGTAACTCGACCATCATCGCCGCGCTCGAGATCAACTCGTAAACCGGCTAGGGATCGATGGTCTCCATCTTCCAACCGACTACTCGTGGCCCAGCTTCAGGGCTGGTAGGGCTGCCATCCCTCGGGTATGGCCAACCATTCTGGATCGGCGAGCCGATCCTCCACGAGCCGTATCCTCCTAAGAATGCTCTCGATGTCCGCCGATAGGTCGGTTGCCTCCCAGTCGACCTCCTCTGCCAGCACATCGAGCATCTGTGCAGAAGTTTCTGCCAGCCTGAGCGCCACCTGGACAATCCGGGCCGCGTACTCGCCGCCCTTCGTCGTGTATTCCACGAAGGGGCCCGCCTCATCCGGGTCCGGATCTGGCAACCACTCTTCTAGGTCACCTGACAGGCCATCAGTCTCCCGGTGCAGGCTGGCAAGCGCATTGGCAAACACCGGTTCGAGGTTCCGCCACCGCACGACGAGATTGTGTCTACCCACATCGCGGCCACCGCCTACCACCTGCAGCAAACCCTCCACCCGCTCGATCGTCAGCTGCAGCTGACCAAACAGCGCACCCAGCCTCTCAGGAACAGCCTGCCAATACCTCTGCTGGTCGCCCTGCTGGATGAGTACTGCTCGTCCGGCGACTGGGCCAGATGGGGATATATCTGGCCGCTCTGAACCCGCAGCGAGTGAACGGTCCGGTTGACGGCGGTGTGCCATGCCTGGTCCGGGGACATGACCTTTCTCCAATCGATCAGCTGTTCGGTCTGCTTCAGCCACATGCCATCACGGGCTGCGTTGCCCTCCAGCGTCCCCGGGAAACGCCGTTGACTCTCCCATTCGTGAGGAAGAACGTGGATCACATGGCAGCCATCCGGCGAAACCGGCGTGGTGGGCGGCCGGTCCGACACCACCAGCAGATCCACATCCGAATCTTCATGGGCGTCACCGCGGGCCTGGCTACCGAACAACAGCACCGACCCGTCGATGGTCGCCACTGCCTTACGCGCCTCTTCGATCAGCCCCGCATTCATGACCTAGACGCTACCCGTCCCCGGACATAGCGTCTACCAGGATCTAGACCAGCTCGATAACCGCCATCTCGGCGTTGTCCCCCCGCCGGGGACCGACCTTGACGATCCGGGTGTAACCACCGGGCCGCCTCCGGTAGCGGGGAGCCACCTCATCGAACAGCTTGGTAACCACTTCCAGGTCGTTGATGTCCTTCAACACCAGCCTTCGGGAGTGGAGATCGCCCCGCCGGGCCTTGGTGATGATCTTCTCGACATAGGGCCGCAGCATCTTGGCCTTGGTGAGGGTGGTGGTTATCTGCTCGTCCCAGATCAAGGACTGGGCGAGGTTGGACAGAATGGCCTTGTGGTGGGAGGCGCTCCCTCCCAAGCGCTTGCCTTTGGGTGGGCGAGGCATCGGCTAACGCTCCCCGTCCCGAGAGGCGGCCACATCCAGCCCCAACTCGTCGAGTTTCGACAGCACCTCTTCGAGGCTCTTGTGCCCGAAATTGGTGATGTCGAGCAGATCCTCCCTGGTCTTCAGAACCAGATCCCCCACCGTGTCTATCTCAGCGCGCCGCAGGCAATTTCGCGGGCGTTCCGAGAGATCGAGTGCCTCGATCGGCAGATCGAGGTCCTGGGAGATGGCATCGTCCACCGCCACTTCTCCCAACTCCAGGCCTATTCCCTCGCCGACGTCTGCGAACAGGCCCAGCAGCTCTCGGAGGGTTTTGCCCGCCGAGGACACCGCTTCGCTGGGAGTCATCGACCCATCGGTCTCGACATCCATCACCAAGCGATCGAAGTTGGTCATCTGGCCCACCTGGGTGTTCTCCACCCGATAGGACACCTGGCGAACCGGGGAGAAGATCGAGTCGATGGGTATGGTCCCGATCGGGTCCTTCCGGTTCTTCTTGAGGGCCGTCCGGTACCCGACCCCTTGCTCGACGATCAGCTCCATCTCCAGCACAGCATTCTCCGACAGGGTGGCCAGATGCAGGTCATGGTTGATGATCTCCACCCCGGCGGGTGCCGCCAGGTCAGCCGCCTTGACGGCCCCGGGGCCGGAAGCGGAAAGCCGCAGCGTGGCGGGCTCCGGATCGTCCATCCTCAGCACCAGACGCTTGATGTTCAGGATGATGTCCACCACATCCTCCTTGACCCCCGGAACGGTGGTGAACTCGTGCGAGATCCCTTCCACCCGGATGGAGCAAACGGCCGCGCCAGGCACGCGCGATAGCAGGGTCCTCCTCAGCGTGTTGCCGAGCGTGTAGCCGAACCCCGGCTCGAGCGGCTCGATGATGAACCGCTCGCGGGACTCACTGACCGGTTCCGGCTCGATTTGCGGTCGCTGGACGATCAACGCTTGCAAGGTATCTTCCTCTCGCTCGGTGCGCGGCCACTTGGTAGTGGATCGAAGGGACATCGATGGACGGTAACTCTCGGGGTGCCTATCTGGAATACAGCTCTACTACCAGCTGTTCCCGCACTGCCGTGTCGATCTGCTCCCGGTTGGGAAGGTCGCTCACCGTGATGCGGCGCTGCTCGAGGTCGACCTCCAGCCACTCCGGAACCCGGCGATCTCCTGACGTGTCCACCGCATGGCGGATGACGATGATATCGCGTGACCGTGGCTTAACCGTGATCACATCTCCCGCCCGCACTCGGTAGGAAGGGATGTCGACCTTGCGGCTGTTCACCTGCATATGCCCGTGGTTCACCAGCTGGCGTGCTTGGGGCCGGGTCCTGCCCAGTCCCGAGCGGTACACGACGTTGTCCAGCCGGAGTTCGAGGATCTGCAGCAGGTTGTCACCAGTGATTCCCCGGCTCCGGGCGGCCTCCCGGTAATAGCGCCGGAACTGGCGCTCCAGAACACCGTATATCTGGCGCATCTTCTGCTTCTCGCGGAGCTGGTGGAGGTAGTCGGTGTCGCTGCTTCGCCTGCCGCGCCGCCGGCCATGCTCGCCGGGAGGGTAGGGACGCCGGTCGTAGTACTTGGCCTTGTTGTCGTCGAGCAGCTGTCCCAACCGCCTGCTCTTCCTGGTGCGCGGACCGATATACCGGGCCATCTTTCACCCCCTCCGGCGTTTCTTCGGCCGGCACCCGTTATGGGGGATAGGGGTTACATCCCGGACGCCGGATATTTCGATTCCCATGTTCTGGAGAGTCCTGACCGCCGTGTCACGCCCCGCTCCGTTGCCGCTCACGATCACTTCCAGCTTGCGGATGCCGTGCTCGCCGGCGCGGCGGGCGGCTTCCTCCGCGGCCACCTGGGCCGCGTATGGGGTCGACTTCCGGGAACCTTTGAAGCCCACCGACCCTCCCGAGGTCCACACGATGGTGTTGCCATTCACGTCGGTGACGTTGATGATCGTGTTGTTGAAACTGGCCCTTATGTGGACCTGCCCGTACGAGATGCTCTTGCGATCACGACGCCGGACACGCTTCTGCTGCCTTCTTCTAGCCAACGACTTCTCCGAATCTCGGCCTTCTGCATATGGCCGGCATCACGATCACTTCTTTACCCTCTTCTTGCCGGCGATCGCCATCCGCCGACCCTTGCGGGTCCGGGCGTTGGTATGCGTCCGCTGCCCGCGTACCGGCAGACCGCGCCGATGGCGAAGGCCCTGGTAGCAGGCGATCTCCATCTTGCGCTTGATGTTCTGCTGTACGACCCGGCGGAGATCGCCCTCCACCCGGAGGTTGGACTGGATATAGGTGCGGATGCGGCTGACCTCGTCATCGGTGAGCTGGTGCACCCGAGTGTCCGGGTCGATCCGTAGCTCGCTGCACATCCGGCGGGAGGTGGTGACACCGATCCCGTATATGTAGGTGAGTCCGATCTCGAGGCGTTTCTGCCTCGGCAGGTCGACTCCGGCAATACGCGCCATGCGTCCTCCTCAGCCCTGCCGTTGCTTATGTCGGGGGTTCGAGCAAATCACCCACACCCGGCGGCGGCGGCGGATAAGCCGGCAGTTTTCACACATCTTCTTCGCGGATGGGCGTACCTTCACCGCTGCTCCTTGGGTCTTGCTTGCGCCGGAAGGCCGGAATCCAGGGATGGGTCCGCATGTGCCCCACGGCCATAGCCGAGTGGGCATACGAAAACCCCGACCGGAAGTCGGCAGGTCACCTTACCCTACCGGCCGGGCGGTAAGCAAATCACTGACGGTGGTGACCACCGGCCCGTCGGCGGTCAGCGCGATCGTATGCTCGAAGTGGGCTGACGGCCTACCGTCCGCGGTTACCACCGTCCATCCATCCGCCTTGGTGACCGTCTCCTCGGTGCCCAGGTTGAACATCGGCTCGATGCATATCGCCATGCCCCGCTTCAACCGATAACCGCGACCGCGCTGGCCATAGTTGGGAATCTGGGGGCTCTCGTGCATCGCTCGCCCGATGCCGTGGCCCACGTAGTCGCGCACCACCCCGTAGCCGTAGGGCGCCGCAACTCCGGCCACCGCATGGCCGATGCTTCCGACCCGACCACCGGCCTTCACCTGGTCGATACCCGCCCAGAGGGCGCGCCGGGTCACCTCGAGCAGCTGGGCAACCTCTTGGTCGATCTCGCCGATGCCGAAGGTCAGGGCGGCGTCACCGTGGTAGCCCTTGTATATGGCGCCGGCATCGATCGACAGGATGTCGCCGCTCGCCAACCGGTAATCGCCCGGGATGCCATGGACGATGACCTCGTTCGGCGAGGTGCAGATGTGGGCGGGAAACCCCTGGTAGCCGAGGAAGGAAGGCCGGCAACCTCGCGAACGGATGACCGCGGCCGCCACCTCATCGAGCCGGCGGAGCGTGACCCCCACCCGAGCGGCCTCGACCACCGCCTCGTGGACTGCGGCCACGCAGGCTCCGGCCACGGCCATCTTCCTGAACTCGCGTTCGTTCTTGATGGTGATCATGACCGGGGTTGGGAAGCGAGCACCTCGAGAACGCGATCGGTGATGGCCTCGATCTCCCCGGTGCCCGGCACCCGCCGCACGATCCCTCGGGGGAGGTAGAAGTCGATGAGCGGAGCGGTTTCCCGCTCGTAGACCACCAGGCGGTTACGGACCGAGTCTTCCGTGTCGTCCGCCCGGCCGCGACCCAGCATGCGGTCCACCAACACCTGATGAGGGGCTTCGAGCACCACCGCGGCGTCGAGGGCATCGTCGCCGACCGCCTCGTCCAGGGCTCGGGCCTGGGCCACCGTCCGGGGAAACCCGTCGAGGATATACCCTGCGGCCGCGTCGTCGGAACCCAAGCGGTCCAGCAGCATCTCGATCGTGAGGGCATCGGGGACCAGGTCACCTCGGGAGAGGATGGTCGCCACCCGCCGACCGAGCCGGGTGCCCTCCGAAATGTGGCGACGGAACATCTCGCCCGTGGAGATATGGGCGACGCCCAGCGCTCGGGCAACCCTCGCCGCTTGCGTCCCCTTACCCACCCCGGGCGGGCCGAGAAACAGCAGCCTCACTCCGGGAAGCCCTCCGCTCGCCTGGACTGGCTCACGTCAGGAAACCCTCGTAGTTGCGCATGGTGAGCTGGCTCTCGATCTGCTTCATCGTCTCGAGGGCAACCCCCACCACGATGAGGATCGAGACGCCCGAGAAACCCACCGGGATCGCCCAGATGGCGGACGCTATGGCAGGCAGGATGGAGATCATCCCGAGGAACAGCGAGCCCGGAAGTGTGATGCGGTTGAGGATCCGCTCCAGGTAACGAGCGGTCTGGCGCCCCGGCCGCTGGCCCGGGATGAAACCTCCCTGGCGCTGGATCATCTCCGACTGCCGCACCGGGTCGAACTGGATCGCCGTGTAGAAGTAGGTGAAGAACACGATCAGGAAGAACAGCACCCCTATGTAGATCCAGCTGGTGGCGCCACTGGCGTACCCGGACGGTGCCAGATGGACGTTTATGAACTCCCTCACCGAGGAGAAGAAACCTTCGGTGCTGGGGATGGACGTGGAGATCAGCACGGGGAAGAACAGGATCGAGGTGGCGAATATGACCGGTATGACCCCGGCCATGTTGATCTTGAGAGGTATGTAGGTGCTTTGGCCGCCCATCACCCGGCGGCCCCGGATCCGCTTGGCGAATTGGATCGGGATGCGCCGCTGGCCCTGCTCCACATAGATGATCCCCACGATCATCAGGACGAACAGCACGATGATGAACACGAAGATGGGGGAGCGGCCAGCCGGCACCGTGTACTGCCAGATGAGCGAGAACTGGCTGGGCAGGGCGGCCAGGATGCTCACGAAGATCAGCAGGGACATCCCGTTGCCGACTCCCCGCTGGGTTATCAGCTCACCTAACCACATCACGAAGGCCGTGCCGGCGGTCATCGTGACCACCATCAACACCACCCGGGTGGGCGTGTAGTCCTCGATCAGCACCAACCCGCCGGTGAAACTGCTGCCCTGACTGAACAGGTAGGTGATGCCGGTGGATTGCAATAGGGCCAGGACGATGGTGACGATGCGGGTCCACTTGATGATGACGGCCCTACCCGACTCGCCCTCATCCTGCAGCTTCTGCAGACGCGGGATGACCACCGAGAGCAGCTGCATGATGATGCTGGCGGTGATGTAGGGCAGGATCCCGAGGCTGAAAACCGACAGGTTCTCGAGAGCGTTGCCCGAGAACAGGTTCAGCAAGCCGAAGGCTCCCCCCTCTCCCACGCCCCGGTCGGCTAGGTCGTCCAGCCGATCCAGCTCGATCCCGGGCACGGGAATCGTCGCTCCCAACCGGTAGAGGGCGAAGATCCCCAGGGTGAACAGGATCTTGCCCCGGAGGTCCGGGATCTTGAACATGTAGCGGTATACGTTCAGCATCGGCCATGCCTCCTACAGCCGGGTCCCGGTGGCGCCTTCAACGAACCAGCACGCACGACCCGCCCGCTTTCTCGATCTTCGCCCTGGCCGATGAGCTGAAGGCATGGGCCTCGACCCTCAGAGCCGAATCCAGCTCGCCCCCGCCGAGTATCTTGATCGGGCCTCGCTTCCGCACCAGTCCCCGCTCTCGCAGGTCGGTCACAGACACGGTGGTGCCCCTCTCGAAGCCGCCGAGACTGTCCAGGTTCACTACCGCGTACTCCACCCGGTTGTGGGGCTTGAAGCCCCGCAGCTTCGGAATACGCGCCTGGAGGGGAGTCTGGCCACCCTCGAACCCGGGCCGGACATTGCGCCGGGCCTTCAAGCCCTTGGTCCCGCGCCCGGCGGTCTTGCCCCGCCGGCCGGATTCCCCCCGTCCGACGCGGATCTTCTTGCTCTTCGAGCCGGCGGCCGGCCGCAGATGATGGAGTTTCAGCTGGTTCCTCTTGGTAGCCACGGTCGGCGTCCTCCTGGATGTTCCGGCGCTAGGTACGTGCGGCGCGACGGGTTCGCTCACGTATGTCTGGTCGTGCGCCGCAGGGGACCATTACAGCTTCTCCACTTCGACCAGGTGGCGAACTCGATGGATCATGCCTCGGATGTCTCGGGTGTCGGCGTGTTCGACCGAGGCGTCGATCCGGCGCAAACCCAGGCTACGGACGGTTGCCCGCGCCTTCGGCTTCTCGCCGATCAGGCTGCGTCGCAGGGTTATACGGAGTCTTGGTTGGGCCATGGTAACCGACTCACCCGCCTGGGGAGGCCCGCAGCATCTCGGTGGAACGGTAGGCGGCGAGCAAGCCCGGAGGGGTCACATCCTCCGGCGTCTTGCCTCTCGCCCGAGCCACGTCCTCGGGGCGGCGCTGGCTCTGCAGTCCGTTCACGGTGGCCCTGGCCACGTTGAGATGGGTGGGAGCCCCGAGCGACTTGGCCAGCGCGTCGCGCACACCGGCCGCCTCGAGGATCTGGCGCACCGCGCCACCTGCGATCACACCCGTCCCGGGTGAGGCGGGCTTGAGCAGCACCCGCGAGGCGCTGTGGCGGCCCACTACCTGATGGATGAGGGTCGTTCCCGCCATCGGGACCATGAACATCGACTTGCGGGCCGACTCGATCGCCTTCTGGATAGCAGTGGGAACTTCCTTGGCCTTGCCATAGCCGACCCCCACCTGACCGTTGCCGTCACCCAAGGCCACCAGGGCCGTGAAGGAGAACCGGCGGCCTCCCTTGCTGACCTTCGACACGCGGTTGATCTCGATCACCCGCTCGTCGAATTGGGGACCTGTACTGGCCCTCCGGTCGCGCCTTCTCTTCCTGCCGCCCGGTCGACCTCCCGGCCTGCTAGTTCTAGAAGTCAAGTCCGGCCTCCCTTGCCGCATCCGCCAGTGCCTTCACCCGACCGTGGAAAGGATGCCCGCCCCGGTCGAATACCACGCCGGTCACGCCTGCCGCCGCGGAGCGGGTGGCAATCAACCTTCCAACCGCCGCGGCCGTATCGGTCGTGAGGGATCTGGATCGGAGGCTCCTCTCCTGGGACGAGGCCGCCGCCAGGGTGCGACCGGCCACGTCATCTATTACCTGGGCGTAGATGTAACGATTGCTGCGGAACACCGCCAGCCGAGGCCGGACGACGGTGCCCCTGACCCGTTTCCTGACCCGCCGGTGGCGGCGGATGCGAGCGCGTGAACGAGCGCCTCTCATCGTACTGTCCCGGCTGCCTTGCCGCTCTTGCGGCGGACGTGCTCGTCGATGTAACGGATGCCCTTGCCCTTGTAGGGCTCGGGCGGGCGCACCCGGCGTATGTCGGCTGCCACCTGCCCGACCAGCTCCTTGTCGATTCCCTTCACAACGATGGTGGTGGCGTCCGGCACCTCGAAGTCGATCCCTTTCACGGGGCGAATGACGACATTGTGGCTGAACCCCACCTGTAGCTGGAGGCCCCCGCTTCTCGGCAGCGCCCGGTAGCCCACGCCAACGATCTTGAGGGTCTTGCTGTATCCCTCGGTGACTCCGGTAACCATGTTCTTGACCAGTGCCCGGGCCAGCCCGTGATAGGCGCGACTGCGCCGCTCGTCATCCCGCCGGGTAACCACACACCGGCTGTCCACCACCTGCATGCTCACCCGGTCCTCGAAAGTGCGGTGCAGGGTGCCCTTGGGTCCAGCCACCGTCACATTGCCACCGCCGACGGTGACCTTCACTCCCGTGGGAACGGGGACCGGGATCCTTCCGATACGGCTCACGACTACCAGACCTCGCACACGAGCTCGCCGCCCAAGCGGCGGCGGCGTGCCTCTCGGTCGGGAAGCAGGCCCTGGGACGTGGATACGATCACGGTTCCGAGGCCTCCCTGGGACCTCGGAAGCTCACTGGCGCCCTTGTAGACCCGCCGTCCGGGACGCGACACCCGCCGCAGGCCCTTCAGTACCCGGTCGCGGTTGCCCTTGCCCGAGAACTTGAGCCTGACGGTCAGATGGGTACCCCGCGTAGCGGGAGCCACATCGTATCCCTCCACGTAACCCTCGGATGCCAGCAGCTTGGCGATCTGCTCCTTCAGCTTCGACGAGGGCATGGTGACCGAGGAATGCAGCGCCAGGTTGGCGTTGCGGATCCGGGTGAGCATGTCGGCGATGGGATCGGTCATCATGAGCGGATCACCACGAGGACTTCATGACGCCTGGTAGTTCGCCCCGGTGCGCCAGCTCGCGCAGAGCGATGCGGGACATGCCGAACTGGCGGAGGTAACCCCTCGGCCGGCCGGTTATTCCGCACCTGTTCCGGTAGCGCGTGGGGCTGGCGTCACGGGGCATCTTGGCGATGGCCGCGTATGCCTGCCGCTTGGCCTCCAGGCTGGTGTTCGGATCCTTGATGACGCTGATCAGCTCGGCCCGTCTTTCCCGGTAACGCTCGACGAGCTCGGCTCGCCGGGCGTTCTTGGCAATCATCGATTTCTTCGCCATCTCTTCGCCTCGTATCTCAATTCGTAAACTGTGCAGTCCGGCGGAACGGGAATCCGAAGGCGTCCAGCAACGCCTTTGCGGCCCGGTCGTCGGAGGCGGTCGTGCAAATGGTGATGTCCATGCCGCGGACCGCCGTTACCTTGTCGTAGTCGATCTCCGGGAAGATGAGCTGCTCGCTCACTCCGAAGCTGTAGTTGCCCCGGCCGTCGAACGAGGCCGGATTCAAGCCCCGGAAGTCCCGGATGCGCGGGATGGAGATGGTAATCAACCGGTCGAGGAACTCCCAGGCCCGATCCCGCCGCAGCGTGACCGAACATCCCACCGGGTTACCGGCCCGCACCTTGAAGCCGGCGATCGAGCGGCGAGCCCGATTGAGCCGGGGTTTCTGACCGGTGATGGTGGCCAGGTCATCCATCGCGGAATAGACCTGCTTGGCATCGCCCACCGCCTCGCCCACTCCCATGTTCACCACGATCTTTTCGAGCGTGGGCACCAGCATGGGGTTGGGAAGGCTGAGGTCCTCCATGATCCGGGAGCGCACGGACTGGCGGAACTGCTGCTTGAGCCGGGGTCCGGTTGGATTCATCTGCTCACCGTCCGTTTCATGGTCAAACCTCGCCTCCACACTTGACGCATCGGCGGAACTTGCGGCCGGAATCCGTGAAGCCGGAGCCGACCCTCACCGGCCCGCACTCGTCACAGACCAGCATCACGTTGGAGATGTCCAGGGGCAGGTCCTTGTCGATGATCCCTGCCTGTATGGTCCGGCCCCGCGCCTTCTGGTGACGCTTGGCCGTGTTCACACTCTCCACGATCACCTTCTTCTGCCGGGGAAGCACTCGGGCGACCCTCGACTGGCGACCCCGATCCTTCCCGGCGATCACCACCACCCGGTCTCCTTCCCTGATCGACATCAGATGACCTCGGGGGCGAGTGACACGATCCTCATGAATCGCCGGTCACGCAGTTCACGGGCTACCGGACCGAAGATGCGGGTGCCTCGGGGCAGCTGGTTCTCGTTGATGATCACGCAGGCGTTGTCGTCGAACCTGATGTAGGTCCCGTCACGGCGGCGTTGCTCCTTGGCGGTACGCACTACCACCGCCCGGACGACCTCACCCTTCTTGAGGGCGGCGCCGGGACTGGCCTGCTTGACGGTGGCCACGATCACATCACCGATGCGGGCATACCGGCGGCGCGAGCCGCCGAGCACCCGGATGCACAGCACCTCACGGGCCCCGCTGTTGTCGGCCACCCGAAGGCGGGTCTCCTGCTGGATCATCGAGCCCGCTCCAGGACGCGAACCAGGCGCCACCGCTTGGTCCTGGACAGCGGACGGGTCTCCATGATCATCACCCGATCGCCGCTGCGGGCTTCGTCCTGCTGGTCGTGGGCATGTACCTTGCGGGCGGTGCGCACTATCTTGCCGTAGCGCCGGTGGCGGGTGGCACGTTCGATCCGGACCGTGATCGTCCGGCTGCGGGCGTCGGACACGACTACGCCTACCCTGGTCTTGCGGCGGCCGCGCTCAACCATCCCAGCCCCCTTCCTCGCGTGCTGGCTCGTGCATGAGGGTCTTGACCCGAGCGATCCGGCGCCGGAGGTGTCCCAGCAAGGCCGTGTTGTTGGACTGGCTCACCGCCAGCTGGAAGCGGAGGTTGAACAGCTCCTGCTTTGTCTCGTCCAGCAGCTCGACCAGCTCCGTGTGGGTCAGATCGCGCAGTTCCGAGGTCTTCATCGTCCTGTCTCCCCGGTCGGCGGACCAATCGCCTCGCGCATCACATCTGCTCCCTGGTAACGAACTTCGTCTTGATGGGAAGCTTGTGACCCGCCTTGCGGATCGCTTCCCTGGCCATGTCTTCCGCCACGCCCGACAGTTCCATCATCACGCGGCCCGGCTTGACCACGGCCACCCAGTACTCCGGGTTGCCCTTGCCCGATCCCATCCGGGTCTCGGCCGGCTTGGCCGTCATCGGCTTGTCGGGGAAGATATTGATCCATACCTTGCCGCCTCGCCTTACTGTGCGGGCGATGGCCACCCGGGCCGCCTCGATCTGGCGGGCGGTGATATGGCCGGGCTCCAGCGCCTGGATGCCGTAGTCCCCGAACGACACCGAGGTGCCGCCCTTCGCGTAGCCCTTCATGCGACCGCGATGCACCTTGCGGTACTTGGTGCGCTTGGGCATGAGCATGATCTACCTCTGCTTTCCGGAACCGGGTCGGTTACGGGACGGCCCGGTGCGTGGTCTCGTACCCGAACGTCCAGGCCGGCCTCCAGCCGCCCCGGAACCGGGTCGGTTACGGGGCGCACCGGTGCGTGGGCGTCGCTTGGCGGGCTTCTTGCGCCCGGAGCCCGGCTTGGCCGGGGCACCGCCGGATGGGGGAGTGGTGGTCTCGGCTCGGGCAGTTTCATAAGCCGACTTGGCCTCGGCGGGGGAGATCTTGCGGCCACCACCTGCTTCGATGATCCGCTTACCGCCCCCGGCCTCGATGACTCGTTTGGTCCGGCGCCCGCCGGCCCGTTGCTCGGCACGGCTCTTGGCCGGGGTCATGCGGCGGCCTGCCGGCCGCCCGGCTGCCAGCGCTGCCTCGGCGGCAATCTTCTCGCGGGTGGTCTTGAGAGAAGTGACTACGTCCCCCTTGTACACCCAGACCTTCACTCCGATGCTTCCTACCGTGGTGGCGGCGGTGGCTTGGCCGTAGTCGATGTCGGCTCGCAACGTGTGGAGGGGGACCCGGCCCTCCCGGTACCACTCCCGCCTACTCATATCGGCTCCGCCCAGGCGCCCGGAACACTCGACCCGCACGCCTTCGGCGCCTGACTTGAGGGCGGTCTGGACGGTGCGCCGCATGGCCCGCCGGAAGGCGATCCGGTTTTCGATCTGGTCGGCCACGCCGCGGGCCAGAAGCTGGGCGTCGGTCTCCGGATCCTTCACTTCTATGATGTTGAGCTTCACCCGGCGGCCGGTCATCTTCTCGATGCCCGAGCGGATGCGCTCGGCTTCGACGCCCTTACGGCCGATGACCGCTCCGGGCCGGGCAGTGTGCACATCCACCTGCAGACGCTCTCGGGTTCGCTCGATGTCGACCCGCGACACGGCCCCCCGCTTCAGCTCCCGGCGGAGGTAGTCCCGGATCCGGAAGTCTTCGTTGGCCAGGGAGGTGTATTCCTTGTCCGAGTACCAGCGGGACTTCCAATCGGTGACGATCCCGAGGCGGAACCCGTATGGATGTGTCTTCTGGCCCATCAGTCCGTCTCCTCGCGCCCGTCGGAAATCACGATCGTTATGTGGCAGGTCCGCTTGCGAATCCTGGTGGCCCGGCCCCGGGCTCTCGGCCGGAAACGCTTGATGGTCCGCCCCTCATCGGCATAGGCCTCGACCACCGTCACCTCGCCAGCCAGCTCCTCCACGTCCTCGCCCAGCTCGAACTTCGAGTTCATGTTCGCCACCGCAGAGCGCAGGCACTTGAGTATCGGCCCGGCGGCCCGGCGGTTGGAGAAGCGTAGGACTACCGACGCGTCGGCAGCCGAGAGGCCCCGCACCTGGTCGAGCACTACTCGGACCTTGTAGGGAGACTGGCGAATATGGCGGGCGCGGGCTACAGCTCTCATGCTTATCTCCGCGAGGCCCGTTCTCTCTTGGAGCCCGCGTGACCTCGGAAGGTGCGAGTGGGGGCGAACTCTCCCAGCTTGTGATCCACCATCTGCTCGGTGATATATATGGGTACGTGCTTGCGGCCGTCATGCACGGCGATCGTGAGGCCTACCATCTGCGGCACGATGGTGCTGCGGCGGCTCCAGGTGCGGATCATCCGCTTGTCGCCGGTTCGGTTGTAGGCATCCACCTTCTTCATCAGGTGCTCGTCCACGAATGGACCCTTCTTGCGGCTGCGAGCCATGAACTACCTCCGGCCCTTCTTGGTGCGACGGCGCACGATATCGCGATTGCTGGCC
Source organism: Acidimicrobiia bacterium (assembly GCA_965200835.1). GTDB lineage: Bacteria > Actinomycetota > Acidimicrobiia > Spongiisociales > Spongiisociaceae > JAPPFW01. The sequence continues at coordinate 1,165,382 of OZ241390.1, read as the reverse complement.
TTGTTGCGATCCCGGGTCCTACCCTCGGCCTTGCCCCACGGCGAGACCGGGTGACGGCCGCCCGAGGAACGGCCCTCGCCGCCTCCGAGCGGATGGTCCACCGGGTTCATGGCCACCCCACGCGTCTGGGGACGCACACCCTTCCAACGGCTGCGGCCCGCCTTGCCGAGCTTGACGAGCTCCGCCTCGCGATTGCCGACCTGCCCGATGGTGGCGCGGCAGTCGAGCGGCACGTATCGAACCTCCCCGGACGGGAGGCGGAGGAGTGCCCGGTTGCCCTCCTTCGACATCAACTGGATCCCGGTGCCGGCTGCTCTCGCCAGCTTGGCACCCCCGCCGGGTCGGAGCTCGATGGCATGCACCACCGTCCCGGCCGGAATGTTGCGGAGGGGAAGAGCATTGCCGGAGCGGATCTCTGCGGACGGCCCCGACTCCAGCATGTCGCCCACCGACACCCCCACCGGGTGCAGTATGTAGCGCTTCTCCCCGTCCACGTAGTGGAGCAGGGCCAGCCGGGCGTTGCGGTTGGGGTCGTACTCGACCGCTGCCACCTTGGCCGGCACGCCGTCCTTGGATCGGCGAAAATCGATGATGCGGTAGCGGCGCTTGTGAGCTCCTCCTCGATGACGGGAGGTGATCCGGCCGTGGGCGTTGCGGCCCGAGGAACGCTTCTGCTTGGCCAGCAGGGACTTCTCGGGCTCCGACTTGGTGATCGTGGCGAAATCCGAGACGGTCTGGAATCTTCTCCCCGGGGAGGTGGGCTTTCTCTTCTTCACTGCCATACCTGAACCTCCCGACTCACGCGCCGAATATCCCGACCGCGTGACCGCTCGGGAGGGTCACCATGGCCCGTTTGGTGTCCGCACGCCGACCTGTCACGAACCTCGTCCGCTTTCGCTTGCCCTTGCGGTTGAGCGTGTTGACCCTGAGCACCGGCACGTCGAACAGCGTCTCGACCGCCCTCCTGATCTCCTCCTTGCCGGCTCCCCGATCCACTATGAAGGTGTAGGTATTGGTCTCCTGGATGAGGTCGTAGGACTTCTCCGAAATCACCGGGAGGAGGATGATGTCACGGGGATCTTTCATGCCGCTGAGCCTCCTGACAGATAGGGCACCGGATCCAGGCCGGCATCGACGGGTATGAAGTCGTCGTCCGACGGGTCGTAGGGTCCCGGAAAGGTCTCGACCGGCGTACCGCTGGTGTCCTCGAGCGCCCGGCCGGTGAACACCACGGTATCGGACCAGAGAACATCGTAGGTGTTGAGGTACCCGGACCGGCCCAGCACCACCCGGGACAGGTTGCGGAAGGCTCGAGCGGAGGTGGCTTCGGATGGGCTCAGCACCACCAGTGCCTTGCCGGTGGCGCCGATCGTGTCGAGCAGCTCGGCAGCGATCTTGGTCTTGGGGAAGGGCCAGTCGAGCTCGGAGACGACCTTGATCGCTCCTTCGGCCGCCCGAGCGGAGAGGGCGCTTCGCAGGGCAAGTGCTCTCATCTTCTTGGGGGTGCGCTGCGCGTAGCTTCGCGGCCGGGGCCCGTGAGCAACTCCGCCGCCGACCCAGATGGGTGAACGGATGGAGCCATGGCGCGCCCTGCCGAGACCCTTCTGTCGCCACGGCTTGCGGCCACCGCCCCGTACCTCAGCCCGGGTCTTGGTATTGGCCGTGCCGGCTCGGCGCGCCGCCTGATGGGCGACCACCACTTGATGCATCACCGCTCGGTTAGGTGCGATTCCGAACAGCTCGGAGCCGAGCGCCACATCACCCCGGTGGGTGCCGTGAGAGTCGTACAATTGGGCTACTGGCCCGGATGCCTGCTCAGCCACTCTTCACCGCCTCCCGCACGAAGACCAAGCCCCCCTTGGGCCCGGGCACCGCTCCCTGCAGGATCAGAAGACTGCGGTCCGGATCCACCCCTACCACCACCAGATTGAGAACGGTGGTGCGATCACCACCCATCCGGCCGGGGAGCTTGGTGCCCTTGAACACCCGTGCCGGGGTCGCACAGGCACCGATGGCGCCGGGGGAGCGGTGGACCTTGTGAGTCCCGTGGCTGGCAGACTGGCCCCGGAAGTTGTGGCGCTTCATCACCCCCTGGAAGCCCTTCCCCTTCGAAACGCCGGTAACGTCCGCTTTGGTACCCGGCTTGAAGATGTCCTCGACCCGCAGCTCCTGCCCGAGCTCTAAGGTGGTGGCATCGTCCATCCGCACCTCTACGAGATGGCGGGCCGGGTCCACTCCGGCCTTGGCGAAGTGGCCCTGTTGTGGCTTGTTCACCTTGCGAGGAGGGATCGGGCCGTAAGCCAGCTGGATCGCCGTGTAGCCGTCCTTCTCCTGGGTGCGGATCTGCGTCACGTGACACGGTCCGGCCTTGATGACGGTGACCGGGATGGCCCGATCCTGATCATCGAACAGGCGGGTCATACCCAGCTTCTCACCGAGGATGGCCGAGGAGCTCATGTCTCGATCTCCACTTCGACGCCCGCCGGCAGGTCGAGGCGCATGAGCGACTCGATGGTGTTGTGGGTGGGCCTCAGAATGTCGATGAGCCGCTTGTGCGTGCGTATCTCGAAGTGCTCGCGGGAGTCCTTGTAGACGTGGGGCGAACGGATGACGCAATACCGATGGATCCGGGTGGGGAGGGGCACCGGACCGTGGACTATCGCTTGGGTGCGAATGACCGTTTCGGCGATCTTGCGCGCCGACTCGTCCACCACTTGGTGGTCGTAAGCCTTGAGTTTGATCCGGATTTTCTGTTCTTTCATACGCTTCCCTGCCGGTGTCCCTGCCTTGGGGGCTTTGGTGGTTGTGGTTATTTGTTGATTTTGGTGACGGTGCCTGCTCCTACGGTGCGGCCGCCTTCGCGGATGGCGAATCGGAGGCCTTCGTCCATGGCGATGGCCGAACCCAACTCGACGGTCATGCGGGTGTTGTCGCCGGGCATGACCATCTCGACTCCGTCTGGTAGCCCTACCCGGCCGGTGACGTCGGTGGTACGGAAGTAGAACTGGGGCTGGTAGCCGGCGAAGAACGGGTTGTGCCGGCCGCCTTCGTCCTTGGTCAGCACATACACCTGCGCCTCGAAATGGGTATGCGGCGTGATAGACCCAGGAGCGGCCAGCACCTGGCCGCGTTCTACCTCGGTTTTGCGTACCCCCCGCAGCAGCACACCCACATTGTCACCCGCCTGACCCTCGTCCAACAGCTTGCGGAACATCTCCACACCAGTCGCCACCGTACGACGCGTCTCGCGGATGCCTACCACTTCCACCGCTTCACCAACCCGGACCATCCCCGACTCGACCTTGCCGGTCACTACCGTCCCCCGACCGGTAATCGAGAACACATCCTCGATCGGCATCAGAAACGGCCGATCCACCGGCCGGTCAGGTACCGGCACATAAGAATCCACCGCCTCCATCAACTCCAACACCCCGGCCGCCGCCTCTCCGTCGCCCTCCAAAGCGGACAGAGCCGAGACGGGCACCACCGGCACGTCATCGCCGGGGAAGCCGTAATCGTCCAACAGCTCCCGAACCTCCAACTCCACCAACTCCAACAACTCCTCATCATCCACCAGATCAACCTTGTTCAACGCCACCACCACACACGGCACCCCCACCTGCCGTGCCAACAGAACATGCTCCCTAGTCTGCGGCATCGGACCATCCGCCGCAGACACCACCAAAATCGCTCCATCCACCTGAGCAGCCCCCGTAATCATGTTCTTGATATAATCAGCATGCCCCGGCATATCCACATGCGCATAATGACGACCCGCCGTCTCATACTCCACATGCGCAATAGCAATCGTAATACCCCGCTCCCGCTCCTCAGGCGCCTTATCAATCTCATCAAACACCGTAAACACATTCCCAGCCACCCGCTCAGACAACACCCGAGTAATCGCCGCCGTCAACGTCGTCTTACCATGATCAATATGACCCATAGTCCCAACATTCACATGCGGCTTAACCCGCTCAAACCTAACCTTCGCCATAAGGTTTCAACCTCCTATGTATTCTCCGCGTACGCTGGCAATAATGCGGCGTGCATTCTGCTCCGGTACGTCATCATACGAGTGGAACTGCATGGTCGACGTAGCACGACCCTGCGTGTTGGAACGCAAGTCGGTAACATAGCCGAACATCTCCGATAGAGGAACTCGGGCATTGATGACCCGATTCTTGCCTCTCTGGCCCATGTTTCCGATCCGGCCCCGCCGTGCCGAGAGATCGCCCATGACCTCACCCATGTACGGCTCCGGGGTTACTACTTCGACCTGCATCACCGGTTCCAGCAGCTTGACCCCCGCCCGCCGGGCGGCCTCCCTGAGGACCATGGAGCCCGCCATCCGGAAAGCCATCTCGGACGAGTCCACGTCGTGGGAATGGCCGTCCACCAACCGGGCGCGCACGTCGACGAGTGGGTAGCCGGCCAGGACGCCCTGGTCGAGAGCGGACGCTATCCCAACATCGACCGAGGGAATGTAATCACGAGGGACCCTTCCACCCTTCACTTCGTCCACGAACTCGTAACCGCCTCCGGGCCCGGTGGGCTCGAGGTCGATACGGACGACGGCGTACTGGCCCTTCCCGCCGGTCTGCTTGATATGCCGGTACTCCACCCCTCGGACAGGTCCCTTGATGGTCTCTCGGTAGGCGACCTGGGGACGGCCGACATTGGCATTGACCCGGAACTCCCGCACGAGCCGATCGACCAGGATGTCGAGATGGAGCTCCCCCATACCGGAAATGATGGTCTGGCCGGTCTCGTGGTCGGTAAGCACTAGGAAGGTGGGATCTTCCTCGGCCAGCCGGGCGAGGGAACTCGACAGCTTCTCCTGATCGACCTTGGATCGGGGTTCGATAGCCACCGAGATGACCGGGGCCGGGAAGCTCATGGACTCGAGCAGGACAGGATGGCCCCGGGCGCTCAGGGTGTCGCCCGTAGTCGTGTGTTTGAGGCCCACTGCCGCCACGATGTCGCCGGCGGCCACCTCCCGGCGGTCCTCACGATGGTTGGCATGCATGCGAAGGAGCCGGCCCAAGCGTTCCTTGCGACCCTTGGTGCTGTTCATGACCAGCCCACCCTTGGTGGCTCGCCCCGAGTAGACCCGGAAATAGGTGAGTTTGCCGACGTGGGGATCGCTGACGATCTTGAAGGCCAGGGCCGAGAAGGGCTCGGCGTCGTCCGGAGCCCTGGTAACGGTCCGCTGCTCGTCACCGGGTAGGAAACCTTCGATAGCGGATAGGTCGACCGGGCTGGGCAGATAGTCGATCACCGCGTCCAGCAGCAGCTGGACTCCCTTGTTCCGGAAAGCGGAACCGCAGAAGACCGGGGTGAACAGGTGCTGGAGGGTTCCGGAGCGAACCGCATTCACGATCTCGCCGGGCGAGATGTCGAGGTCCTCGATGTATTTCTCCAGGAGCTTCTCATCGATCTCGGCTACCTGCTCGACCAGCTGTCCCCGATATTCGTCAGCCATTGCCGCATATTCGGAGGGGATAGCGGCGGTATTCCAGGTTCGGCCGTCGTCACCATTCCAGGTGTGGGCGACCATCTCGACCAGGTCGACCACCCCGCGGAAGCCGTCCTCCTCGCCGATGGGGATCTGCATGACCAGGGGATCCGCTCCCAGCCGCTCCTCGATAGAGTCGACCGCGTCGAAAAAGTCGGCCCCTACGCGGTCCATCTTGTTGATGAAGCAGATCCTGGGAACGCCGTAGCGGTCGGCCTGGCGCCACACCGTCTCCGACTGGGGCTCTACTCCTGCTACCGCGTCAAATACCGCGACTGCACCGTCCAGGACCCGGAGGGACCGCTCCACCTCGACGGTGAAGTCCACGTGGCCAGGAGTGTCGATGATGTTGATCCAGTGTTCGTTCCATTCGCAGGTAGTGGCGGCGGAGGTGATAGTGATGCCCCGCTCCTGCTCCTGTTCCATCCAGTCCATGACCGCCGCGCCCTCGTGGACCTCCCCCAGCTTGTAGGTGCGACCCGTGTAATAGAGGATGCGCTCGGTGAGGGTGGTCTTGCCCGCGTCGATATGTGCCATGATCCCGATGTTCCGCGTACGGCTCAGCGGGTACTGGCGCAGGTGCGTCGATCCGTTGGGACTGCTCATCTCTTCTTCTCTTATACCGAATCGTGCTGGTTCCCGTTGCCTACCGTCTGATTACCACCGGTAGTGGGCGAAGGCTTTGTTGGACTCAGCCATCTTGTGAAGGTCTTCCTTGCGCTTGATGGCTAGTCCGGTGTGGTTGGAAGCGTCCAGGATCTCGTAGGCCAGCCGCTCGGCCATAGTCTTCTCGCGGCGGCCCCGCGCATAACTCACCAGCCAGCGGACCGCCAGGGTGGAAGCTCTCCGGGGGCGCACATCGACCGGGACCTGATAGGAAGTACCCCCCACCCGGCGCGAACGTACCTCGACCTGCGGCCGGATATTGTCGATGGCCCGCTTCAGAACGACCAGCGAGTCCTGACCGTTACGGCGGGAGACGATCTCGAGCGCCCGGTAGACGATCTTGCGGGCCTTCTCCTTCTTGCCCTTGAGTAGGACCTGGTTGATCACCTGGCCGACCAGGACGTTTCGGAATACCGGGTCCGGGTCGACGGTCCGTTTCTCGGCAGGTGCTCGGCGCATGGTCAGCGACCTTTCTTGGACCCGTAGCGGGAGCGAGCTTGGCGCCGACCCTCGACACCCGCGGCGTCGAGAGTGCCGCGGATGACCTTGTAACGGACTCCGGGAAGGTCCTTCACCCGGCCTCCACGCACCAGCACGATGGAGTGCTCCTGCAGGTTGTGGCCCTCGCCCGGGATGTAGGCCGTGACCTCCATACCCGAGGTGAGCCGCACGCGGCACACTTTGCGAAGGGCCGAGTTGGGCTTCTTGGGGGTGATCGTGTAGACGCGGGTACATACACCGCGCCGTTGCGGTGACCCGGCCAGACCGGGGGTCTTCTCCTTACGCGCCTTCGGCTTGCGCCCCTGGCGTACCAGCTGCTGGATGGTCGGCAATTCTGCTCCTCGGACACGCGGCCGGACCGCCCGCGGCCTGCCTCTATCGCAGGGGGAAACCGCGCGGGATCGCGTCCACTCGCCTATCGGTCGGGCTCTCCTCGGACCGTCATACCGACAGGCCGGAGTCCGACACCCTTACCTTCTTGTTGTGCCGACCCATGCCCGGACTCGGAACCGGCCTGGGTTGGCAGCCGGTAGCCCGTCAGGACACGGGAAAACAAAGGTGCATACGCACGGGCGGCAGTATAGCCCTCTTTGCGAGACCGTCAAACACGTTAAGAGGGTTGGCCAGCGGTCGATGGCGCGGCCGGGAGGACTCGAACCCCCAACCTTCTGATCCGTAGTCAGACGCTCTGTCCATTTGAGCTACGGCCGCACTTCGGCAGGTTGGACCTGTTACCCCAGGGTAGCCGCACCGCCCTGGAACGGGAACTTGGGAGAGGGGCTTCCGGCCGCCGATCGGCGGTGAAAGTACGGTCGGTCAGCTACCGCGCGTACCGGCCGGTTGCCTGAACCGAACCGGGTGGCTCCCGCCCGAGCATCTCGATGGCACTGGTGCCGGTGGCGGTGAACCAGTCGAACAGGATCCGCACGTCGGTGCCTATGCAGAAGTGCTTGACACCGAGGTCCAGGTAGCGCTCCATCCCGCCGGTGCCTCCAAGTTCGGCGCGAGGGGCAATCCCCATCCGGAGGGCGGTGGCGATCACGTGCTCCTCCGCTTCCCGTACTCGCGGGTGGCCGAGCTGCCCGGCCAGGCCGATGCTCATGGCATAGTCGGCCGGTCCGAACTGGACCATGTCAACGCCTGGGACCGAAAGCAGCGCCCCCAAGTTCTGCACGGCCTCGTCCTTCTCGATCATCAGCGCCACCACCGCCTCGTCGAGGGCGTGGACGAAAGCCGGCGTGCCAGGTTCCAGCACCAGACCGACATCCCGGCGCAACCCGACTCCATGCCGGCCGATCGAGTCGGGGACCTCGGCGCGGACGGCACCTACGCACTCCTCCACATCCTCGACCGTTCTGGGATCGGAGAAGAGCAAGTTCTGAATCCCCGAACCGAGTGCTCTGACCGCCAGGTGGGTGCGCGGTTCCTGCTCGATCTTCATCATCGCCGACATGTGGTCGAACAGGTCCACGGCCCGGCCCAGGTTCTCCAGCGAATACAGATCGTAGGGTCCGTACTCGGCCACGAACTCCACGTAGTCGAACATGCCGGACAGTCCTACCAACTCGACTATCGAGGGCCAGGAGCTCAGCAGGTGGGTTCCCAAGCTCGGCTGATCGGCGTCGAGCAGCTCTCGCAGTCGATTCCTACGCATGTGCCCTCCTGGGCTTCTACCGATGGAGCGTCGGAGCCACCGGCCGAAGAGCCGATTCCGGGGTCCTTCCACAGACCTATCGACCCGCTCGCTCTACTCTTCCTCACGGAGCCGAGGCTAGGACCTTGCGGAGAGGGAGGGATTTGAACCCTCGAGGAGGTTACCCCCCTACTCGCTTAGCAGGCGAGCGCCTTCGACCGCTCGGCCACCTCTCCCTTATCCTTCCCACCCTAGCCAGGGGGGAGTTGATAATCTCCCCGGCCAGGCAGGCTGCGGAGAGAGTGGGATTCGAACCCACGAGACCCCTAAGGGCCTACCGGTTTTCAAGACCGGTGCCTTCGGCCGCTCGGCCATCTCTCCGACCTGGAGTATCGCAGCACGACCACCGTGTAGTGAATCAGGCACTATCACATTGTGAAGCGGAGAAGTCGGCTACCGTGAGCGCCCTCTTACAAACACCCTTGTGACATGAATCGAGGTGGCTGATGGCAGGACTCTCCCCGGAGCAGCTCGATAGTTTTCGGAGAGACGGATATCTGGTGGTCGAGGATGTCCTGTCCGAGGAGGACTTGGCCGCGATCAAAGCTGACTATCGGGACATCCTGGACCGGGCAACCGGGCCGATGGTCGAGCAAGGAACTATCGGCCCGCTGCAGGGCAGATCATTCTCCGAGCGCTACGTCGAGGCCATGCAACAGGTAGACGATCCGATGATCGAGGAACTGGACCATTCCCACACTATGAACGCCAGTCCCGAGGTGTTCCGCCTGCTCACCCATCCCCGGCTGCTGGACATCGCAGAGTCGGTGATCGGGCCCGAGATCTACTCGAATCCGGTCCAGCACACCCGCATCAAGCCTCCCGCCCACTCGTTGCCCGACACCCAGACCGACTCCAATATCGCGGCTACCGGATGGCACCAGGACTCGGCGGTGATCAATCCGGAGGCCGACCGGACCGACATGCTCACCGTCTGGCTAGCCATCACCGATGCCACCATCGAGAACGGCTGCCTGATCGCGGAACGGGGAAGCCATCGGCAGGACATGAGCCTCCACTGCCCCGGGACTGCCGCTTCCACCGAGATATACATTCCCGAGTCGATCATCGACCTGGACCGGGTCGTACCCTTGGAGGTCGGGGCCGGGGGCGCGGTCCTGCTCCACAAGATGACCGAGCATGGCTCGCTGGACAATCGCACCGACAGCATCCGTTGGAGCTTCGACCTTCGCTACCAGCCGATCGGCCAACCCACCGGCCGGTCGGTATTCCCAGGCTTCATCGCCCGCAGCACCGAGCATCCCGAGCTGGTCCTGACCGACCCCGAGGCCTGGGCCGACCTTTGGTGGAAAGCGCGTGATCGGATTGCCAGCGGCGATGTGCCGATGCAGTTCAACGCCCGGTGGGACAGCTACGGCCGGCTGCCTATCTGCGCCTGACCCCGGGGCCCGGGCGGGCTACTGGGATCCACTTGGCGGTAGCCCAAGACGCTCCCGGCGGGCGGAGGGGGTGGGATTCGAACCCACGAGGAGGTGCAACCCCCTACGGCATTTCGAGTGCCGCGCACTAGGCCAGACTATGCGACCCCTCCCAGGACGGCCGATTGTACTAGCCGCTACCGGTTGGATTTGCCTGCCCGGGACCAGTTGCGAGGGGGTCCGTCGGGAAACCGAAGCGTCCCGCACCGTCTTTCGCTAGCGGAGGGCGGCGAAGAAGCCGGCTAGCAGGTCGGCGCATTCCTGTTTCAGCACACCCGCCACCAGCTCGATCCGATGGTTGAGTCGGCGATCTTGGGGGATGTTGTAGAGGCTCCAGGCCGCGCCCGCCTTGAGGTCGGCCGCCCCGTAGACGATCCGCTCGAGGCGGGCCGCCACCGCTGCGCCGGCGCACATCGCGCAAGGCTCCAGCGTGACCACCAGGGTGTGGCCACCGAGACGCCATGTTCCTGCCCGGCGGGCGGCCCGGGATAGGACCAGCATCTCCGCATGGGCAGTCGGGTCTTGGATCAGCTCCCGGCGATTGCGGTCGGTTGCTGCAGGCTGGCCGGATGGATCCAGGAGTACGGCGCCCACCGGCACGTCTCCATGGCCGGGGGCCTTAGCCGCTTCGGCGAGGGCGGCTTCCATCCAGCGGTCCCAGGACATCACAGCCAAGCCTTGTTCCGACAGCTTCGTGCCGGCCGTGCAGCCCGCCGTCGAACGCGGATCCGGTGGCGCCAGCCGGTCGCCTGCTCGGGCCCGGCACTCCTGCGGCGCCCGGAACTCATCGCTTAGGGCTGCTTCCTCCCGGACCTGACCCGGTTCACGAAGGTTCCGCCGCGCAGGACCCGACCGTCAACACCACGTGCCGACCGCTCACCACGGGACCGCGTCGCCCTTCGGCGGGCATTCCGCCCCGCGTATAGAGGGTTTCGGGCGACAGGACACCCCTAACGTCCCGCGTAGCACGGCCGCCCTGGAGTGTACCGCACCTAGCCAGCAACGAAGTCACGGGGCTCTCCCGGCGGCAGTCGCCTGACGACCTAACTCCCAACCTAGGGAGAATCTCAGGAGAGCGAACAGCTGCGGTCGTGGCGAAGGTGCGGCACCCTCGGGGTCGATCACCTGATGTGACCTGCTGTATCTGCTCTGCGGAGTGATCCGAAAGGTCACCCCTCCGGGAGGGGGCTCGATGCTCGCTGACCAAAGCTTCGATGGCGCTCGACTCCTTATCGGTGAAGGCGAGGTCAGCGTCTGGGAACCTCGGGGAGACTGCTCGATAGCACGTCGTGGAACGCCTGCGAGACACGTCTTCCCAGTGTTGTTCTTCCTTAGGAACACCGTCCACGGTCGAATAGGAACTTCGGCACGCCTGACCGGGCCGAGACGTTCGGCAACCAGTCGAAGGTCGCTATATCTCGATACGACTGCTCACATTACGCCGGTATCGCCTATCCGTACTCTGTTTCCGGGAAGAGCGGGTTCGGCCATGCCCCGTGCCATCCAGGGTGCGCTCGCCTCGAGTTCTCGATCGAGCAGCGCAGTATGGGTGTGGGGCGTGGTCAGGTGGCGGTAGTTCGCGTCGGGTCGCCTGGGCGGTCCGGGTCATCTTCCGGAACCTCCTAGACTCCGAGGGTCTGGAGGGATCGCATAGTCTGGCCTAGTGCGCACGCCTGGAAAGCGTGTTGGCGCTTTACCGCGCCTCGTGGGTTCGAATCCCACTCCCTCCGCTTCGGGCCGCGTCCGCCGGTCTGGCGGGCAACCGTGCCCAAGGACCGCTAGGGCTTGGTCAGTATCACTCCGTAGACGAAGCCGAGCGGGCCCATCCTCCATAGCTCGTCAAGGCGTAGGGCTCGGCCCGCGTAGAGCTGCTCAGGGGGTGGGAGCTTGTCCAGGGATCGATGCAGGTAGCGGTATTCGGCGGTCGCCCCTACCAGTGCCCCCGCCAGGGGAACGGCAATCGCCGAGCCCGCTCGGTGGAGGGAGGCCGCCCACCGGTTGGATGGCCTGCTCAGGTCGACGATCCCGGCCATCCCGCCCGGGCGTAGGACTCGGGCGATCTCATCCAGGGTGATGGTTACCGAGTCGAGGTTGCGGAAGACGAAGGCCGAGAACACCGAATCGAAGGTCCCCTCGGCGAAGGGGAGTGCCTCTCCCATTCCGAGCACCTTGTTATGGGACTCGTTGAGGGACAGCATGCCGGCCACAGGGTCGAGGGCCACTACGGATCGCTCCCCGAACAGGGGGAGGGCCGCGCCGCTTCCGGCTCCCAGGTCGAGCACCCGGCCCGGAGGGAGCCGGTCGATCACCGCCCGGCGCCAGGCCTGGTCCCTCCCGAGCGCCAGGATCCGATTGACCAGGTCGTAGCGGCGGGCAATCCTGGCGAAGATGACGTCGGGCGGGCGGGTTGCCACCGGGCACCCAGCCCTTATCCGACCCGATCGAACCCGACGTATTCCCTCAGGGCCTCCGGTACCACGAACGCGCCGCCATCCTGCTGATGATTCTCCAGCAGGGCGATCAGCAGGCGCCCGACCGCTACGGCGGTCCCGTTGAGCGTGTGAACCAGCCGGTTGCCCTTCTCTGACCGGAAGCGGATCCGCAGGCGGCGACTCTGGAAGTCGGTGGTGTTGGAGCACGAGGTGATCTCGCGGTAACGCTGCTGGGAAGGGATCCAGGCCTCGATGTCATACTTCTTGGCGGCCGAGGCGCCGAGATCGCCGGCCGCCACGTTCACCACCCGGTAGGGAATCTCCAGGCGACGAACGATCTCCTCCTCGAGCGAGAGCAGGAATTCGTGCTCGTCCCAGGATCGCTCCGGGTGGCAGAAGGAGAACATCTCCACCTTGTCGAACTGGTGAACCCGGAAAATCCCCGCGGTGTCCCTACCGTGCGCGCCCGCCTCCCGCCGGAAACAGGACGAGAACCCGGCGTAACGTATCGGTAGGGCGTCCTCCTCCAGGACCTCGCCCGCGTGATAAGCGGCCAGCGCTACCTCTGAAGTGCCTACCAGGTATAGCTGATCCTTGGGGATCTCGTACACCTGATCGGCGTCGTCCGGAAAGAAGCCGGTACCGAACAGGGCCTCCTCGCGTACCAGAACGGGTGGGACGACCGGGGTGAACCCCCTCTTCATCAGCAGGTCGAGCGCCATGCGCACCAGACCGAATTCGATGATCACCGCCGGGCCGGTCAGGTATCCGAACCGGCTCCCCGAGACCTTGGCCGCCCGCTCGATGTCGATCATGCCGAGGGCGGCGCCCAGCTCCCGGTGATCCTTCGGCCAGTAGAACCGGGGGTCATAATGCTCGATGACGCCCCATCGCTTGATCTCGGAGCTGTCATCCTCCGTGAATCCTTCCGCCGCACTGCAATGGGCGAGGTTGGGAACCCGGATCCACATCTCTGTGAACTGCTCGTCGAGGGCATCCGCCCTAGCCAGTGCTTGGCGGTAACCAGCGGACATATCCGAAGCCAGGGAGATGGCTTGCCGCCGTTCCTCCCCCTGGAGGCGGGAGATGAGGCGGCCCTGCTGCCTCTGCCGGGCTCGGATCGACTCGGCCTCGGCCCGTACCTGCCTTCGTTCCCGGTCGACGGCCACCATCTCGTCCACGTCCAGGTCCAGCCCACGGCGCGCCAGGGAAGCCTTGAGCTGGTCGGGTTGGCGACGGAGCAGCCTGACATCGATCATCAGCGAAGAATCTTACCCCGACGGCCAGAACACCCGACCGCGCCGCCTCGATGGAAGGCGGGGCCCGTCTGGATGCAGGCCTATCCCGAGACCGCCGCCGATTCCGGTCGAGGGTGATCTCAGGCGGATGGGTTGATCCGTATCAGGTATTCCCACGTGTTGTCGTCCAAGTCGATCTCGTCTTCCAACACCGCCAGCTCGAGCTCCAGCTGGTATTCCGCGCCCTGCTGGACCGCCAGTGGAGCAAAGAGAACCGAGCCGATCTCCCCGGGAGCCAGATCCAGCTGGTAGCCATCGAATGTGGCGAGGATCCGATCGGCCTGGGAGATCCGAGCCGAGACCTCTGCCCCCTTCTGATCGACGTTGCCCCGGTTGCCGATCACCGCGCTGAACTGCAGCCGGTCTGTGGCCGGGAAGATCATCTCACCACTCTCGCCCGATCCGACTCCGGGTAGGGGATTGAACACCACCTGGAGAATGGCAATGTCGCGACGGACCCCCATGCCGGTGCTGTCGCGAATCGTGCGGGCGAGCCCCTCCGCATTGAGCAGGGCGGGCTGTTGGCTGACGAAGACGACCGATGGGGCCTTTTCCAAGCTGACATCCGACTCCTGGATTAGGACCTCCGCCCGGTCCAGGAAGCGTTCATACATCACATCACCCACCCGCAGCTGGACGATCGCGCCCCCCAGCCGATCCACCGCCATCACACCTACCGAGGTGTCGGTTACCTCCGTTACCGCCACCCGGAACTCGAGCAGCCCGGTTGCCCATGAGTCGATGGCTACCTCGAGCATCTCCCGGGCGGCCCGGGCCGAGTCGGGTGCCTCCACCTGCTTCAGGCTGGCAGCATGATCCACCATCTCGGTGGCCAACCGATCCATCAGGGCTTCGAAGTCATTGCGGGTTACGGTCGGCAACTCTTGGGTGACCAGGCGGCGGAACCCGGTCGCCACCTGATCGACCTCCTGTGCCAGGGTGCGGGCGGTATCGAAGAAGGCCGCCTCGCGCCGGATCTCAGCGCCCCGGCTGTTGACTACCAGGGCGACGCCCGCTACTAGCACCCCGGCTATCACTACCCACCACCAGAGGCTACGGCGGCGGCGGTAGGGGTACATGCCCGATTAGGAGAGCGGGAACGGGGTCTGGAACCAGGCGGGCACATCCGACATCCTGATGCTGTCGACCCACTTGACCCACCAGAATCCCCGCCGGCCGGGGGCCACGATCCGGGCTGGGAACCCGTGACCGGCGCTGAGCGGCTGGCCGCCTACCTCGAAAGCCAGCCACAGGCGGTCGGCTTCATCGGCCGGGAAACGGCGGCTATATCCGGTGACCGAACGAACCTCTATGCTCGCCTGGTCGCCCGCCCTAACTCCTAGCAACCGGTCGAGGCGAACCCCCCGCCATTCCTGGGTGGAAAACCAGCCGCTGGTGCAGTCCAGGGTGGCTGGGAACGTATCGCTGGGCAGAGCGGCCAGGTCGTCCGCACCAAGGACCCGCCCCGCCACCGAGATTCGTGTCTCATCCAGCCTGGGTACGCGGTCCAGGAACCACTGGGTGACCGGCATGGCAGCCGGGTCGCCGCTACCTCGCTCGTGTGACCCGGTGAACCGGCGGTTCCCGCCCGGCCAGCCCGCGGCGGCCACCGAGGTCTCCCAGCCAGCGAGCGCCACGGCCGCTCCGGCCGACATGGTGGTCAGCCTGACCAGGTTGCGCCTGGCCAGGTCGGTGCGGCGGGGCCGGACTGGATGGCGCCGGTAATGCCAGACCGCCAGACCTACGGAGGCAACCGCTGCGCCGATGTGCACCTGCATCGTCGTGAGCGGCCCGATCGAATGCACCGTGCCGGTCATCTGCAGCAGCCCGGATCCGATAGTGATGGCAATCGTGGCCACCAGCGCGATGGACCAGCCGGCGCCCTTCCGGCCCCGCCGCAGACCGGAAGTCACGATCCTGGACTTCCACGGCACGAGCAGCAGCATGCCCAAGGCTGCGGCACCATGGACCAGGGTCGCCGCCCGGGACCAGCCGGTCCCGAGGCCCTGGGCGACCAGTCCCGAGACGAGCGCGATGACCAAAAGCCCGGCCAGGGCGAGGTTGGTGAACCGCTTCATACCGGTCTCTTCATCCGACTGGGCGAGGTCGGGAGGGAGCACCGAGCAGGATGGCTAGCCATGAGACATCGCTCTCGTCCCGCCGGTTCTCATGGAATCCAGCCTACGCCCGCTAGGTAGCTAGTAGTCAGGCCCGGTTGGTACAATGGCTCGGCCAGGGCGAGTGGCGGAATTGGTAGACGCGCTGGGTTCAGGACCCAGTGAGCATTGAGCTCGTGGAGGTTCGAGTCCTCTCTCGCCCACACCCCTCACATCGAGTTACGACGGTCCAGCTGCTACAGCTATCCGTCGATGACCACGAATTGGCCCATCATGCCCTGGTCCTCGTGGTCCAGGATGTGGCAATGGAACATGTAGGGGATGCCATCAGTGGCATAGGTGTCGAATCGGGCGGCGATGACGACATCACGGTCGTTGTTGACCAACACAGTGTCCTCCCAACCGGATTCCTCCGGTGGGGGAGGTTCGCCATTGATCGACAAGATCTGAAACTGGGTCTGGTGGGGATGGAAGACGTGCTGGCCTTCATCGCCCGTGAGGGTCCAGCGTCCGGTGGCTCCCAGTTGGATCACTACGTCGATCCTGCTCATGTCGAACTGGACTCCATTGATCGCCCAAGTTGGGCTGAACTCCCAGAAGTTGCGCTCGTCGTCCATGTGGAAACTCCGGTCCACCGTGATCTCCGACTCGTGTATGCGGTCTAGGGTGGCCAGCTTGTCCGGCAGGGTGCCGGTGCCGAAGGTCGATTCTCTCGGTCGGAGTTCCAGCACCCGGCCAAACTCGTCGTCGACCAGCGTGACGGGAGACGCACCGACCTCGACGATGATCTCTCCCCGGTCGCCAGGGGCAAGGATGGTTTGCTCGAGCACGACCGGGCGAGCCAGATAGCCGCCATCGGAGGCGATCTTGGTCATTGCGGCCCCCTCGACGCCGAGTGTGTAGACCCGGGCTTGGCTACCGTTCAGCAGCCGGAGGCGGACCAAACCCTGCGGCACCTCTACGTACGGGTTGATCGTGCCGTTCACCGTCAGCGTGCCATCCAGGTTTTCCTCTGCGTCGATGGCGAAGTCCAGTTGGCCGTCCCCGGTGAAATCCCTGTCCTGGATGATGACCGGTATATCGTCAACGCCGTAGGTTGCCGGCAGGGTTGCGGCGGCGGGATTGTCATCTTCGATGATCATCAAGCCCGCTGCGCCCAGGTACACGTGCTCGGCTGTGAACCCATGGGGGTGCGGGTGATACCAGAGGGTGGCTGCGGGCTGGATCACGTCGAAATCCGCCACCCAGGTTGTACCCGGTTCGATGAGACTGTGCGGCCCACCGTCGTCCTCGGCCGGCAGGTCGGCACCGTGCCAGTGGGTCGTCGTAGCCTCGCCCAGCTCGTTGGTGACGCTGATGGCCACCGAGTCCCCGGTCCGGAGGAGCAAGGTGGGACCGAGCACAGGTGCTCCGTTGTAAGAGTAAGTATCCGTCATGGCTACCTGCCCGTAGTCGTGCAGTGACGTTCCGATGGTGAGGCCATAGTGCGCGACGCCCTGCCCGTCGACCACCGGGCTGAGCAGCTCGGGAATGTAAAGCGGCTCGGTTGCTTGGGTATCCAGCGGCACCTGGGTAAGGGTGTTCCCGCACGCCGCCAGGGAGGCGACCATACAGGCGATCAGGAAGACCGCAGCCACCTTTGGCAGCGGACTAGGGGTGACGCTGGCGATGTTCCGCCGCATGACTTCCCTCCCGGTGTGAAAGACCGTCGGCGCGATTGGCCGTTCCTACCGGATGCTATCGATAAATGGCTAGTAGGCGACCGTCATGTGAGGGCAGCAAGAGTTGCCTCGATCATCGACGGCGTAACCGCACCGACCGTCCGATGCCGTTCCTCCCGATCGCGTAGGTAGATCAAGGTGGGAGTTCCCTGCACCGACCATCGTTGCGCCAGTTGAGGATGGCTCTCGGCGTGGACGGCCACGAACCTCCACTCTCCTGCGTTTTGGCGAGCTAGTCGTTCGAGGTGGGGGCGGAGCACCCGGCACGGCGCGCACCAGGTGCTCCAGAACTCCACCACCACTCCTCCGGCCTCGGCCCGGATCGACTGCTCCAGCTCCTTGGGTTCAGCAACGTCCAGGATGGCGGTTGGTGAGCCCGTAGTCATGGGCCTAGACCAGATCCTCCTGGCGGTACTCCATCCCGGTTGGGTAGGCCGAGTCGGGACTCGAATCGAGATTCATCGTGATGTTGAACTTGTTGCCCCAGTTGAAGATGGAACAGGCGAACACCATCTCGACGATCTCCTCGTCGCTGAAGTGTTCCTTCACCGATTCGAAGAAGTCGTCGGTGACGGTGTGGGGATCGAGGGCTATGCGCTCTGCGAGCGAGACCGCTATGGCCTCCCGCTCGGTCAGCATGTTACTCGCTTGTGGCTGATGCTCGAACAGGGCATCTTCCTTGGGGCTCACTGCACCGCTCACGGCGGTGGTACGAACAGTCTGTCAGTAGGCGCAGTCGTTGATCTGTCCCGTCTTCAACCTCATCATCTCGGGATGTGCGGTTCTACCGAGCCCTGAGCGAAGAAGGATCCGAATACCGGAATGATTGCTTTCAGCATCTGGGGATTCTTCCCGATCACGCCGAACATGGCGGCGTCCTCCCACCAGCCGTCCCGACCGTCGGTCAGCAGCTGGTTGACTTCGGGATCCGAACTCTCCCCGGGTGCCAGCGGGGCGACTCTCGATGCCATGACCAGACCTCCTCTCGTGGGTTGTACCTATCCCAGACTAGGCCCAACCATCAACCGGCGGTGCGCCGGGACCGTCGCCGCGAATACGGGAAGTGTCCCGCGATTACGCTCTGTCGCATGCCTCGGAATGTGGCCATCGCCTTCGAAGTTGGCGGGCAGGGACGGAACCTGACCATGCTCGATACAGACCGGACGGGGGGCTGATGGACTTCACCCTGAGCGAGGAGCACGCGCTATTCCGTTCCACCGTCCGGGAATTCGTGGACCGCGAGATACGGCCGGTAGTTCGCGAGTGGGAGCACAGCGGTCGCTACCCCACTCAGATCGTCGAGACCATGAAGCAGCTCGGCCTGTTCGGCCTGACCGTCCCCGAGGAATACGGGGGCTTGGGAGCCGACCTCATCACCCTGGCGATCGTGTTCGAGGAGATCAGCCGGGGATGGATGGGGATCGCCGGAATACTCGGGAGCCACACCCTCTCGTGCTTCATGATCGCCCACCACGGGACAGAGGAGCAACGAGCAACCTACCTGCCGGATCTCGCCACCGGCGACCGCCGCACGGCCCTCGCCCTGACGGAGCCCGACGCCGGCACCGACCTGCAGGGAATCAAGACCCGGGCGGACCGGGAGGGCGACCACTACGTGATCCGGGGCACCAAGATCTGGATAACCAACGCTCGCTATGCCGACCCTCTGCCGGTCCTGGTCAAGACCGACCCGGCGGCCGTCCCTCCCCATCGCGGTATGAGCGTGCTGCTCGTGGATGCCGGGACGCCCGGTTTTTTGGTGTCCCGCGATCTACCGAAGCTGGGCTACAAGGGCACGGAGAGCTGTGAGGTGGCCTTCGAAGATGTGCGGGTGCCGGTGGCCAACCTTCTCGGGGGAGTCGAGGGTCGTGGTCTCCAGCAGGTTCTCAGCGGGCTCGAGATCGGCCGGATCAACATCGCCGCCCGCGGCGTAGGCATCGCTCAGGAGGCCTACAACCAGGCCCTGGCCTATAGCCGGGAGCGCCGGGCGTTCGGCAAGCCGATCTCCAACTTTCAGGCCGTCCAGCTCAAGCTGGCCGAGATGGCCACCAAGGTGCAGGCCTCCCGCCTCCTTACGTGGTGGGCGGCCGCCGAGGCGGACAAGGGCAAGCGGGTCGACATAGAGGCCGGTATGGCCAAGTACTTTGCCTCCGAGACCGGGGCTGAGAACGCGCTCGACGCCATGCGTATACACGGCGGTATGGGCTACTCCCAGGAACTCGACATTGAGCGCTTGTACCGAGACGCTCCGTTGATGCTCATCGGCGAGGGAACCAACGACATCATGAAGATGGTCATCGCTAAGGGCCTCGTCGCCGAGCGGACCATCATCGACTAGGAAAGGCGGCCGGTTTGAGTAGCGAGCTTCGGGATCAGCTGCACGAAATAATCCGCACCAAGGCCCTACAAGCGCTCGACGAGCCGGTGCGCCTGTCCGCTGGCGGATGGTCCTCCCACTTCATCGACGGCAAGAAGGGCTTGGCGGCGTGGAAGGATCTGGAGGTGGCATGTCGCGCGCTGGCCGAGGCCGTCGATAAGGAAGGGATCGAGTTCGACGCGGTAGGCGGCCTCACTCTGGGCGCCGACGCCCTTGCGGTAGGCACGGCGGCGGTGACCGGTACCAGCTGGTTCGTGGTCCGCAAGGAGACCAAGGAACACGGCACAGGACGGATGATCGAGGGCGCTCCGTTGGGCCCGGGCACCAGAGCATTCGTAGTGGATGACGTGGTAACCACCGGCGGGTCGATTCTCAAGGCAGTAGATCGGGTAGAGGACAGCGGGGCCACGATCGTGGCGGCGGCAACCCTGGTGGACCGCAGCGGGATGGCAAACGCCCAGCTGGACGCCCGCGGGATCCCATACTTCCCGATGGCCACTTACCAGGACCTAGGCATCGCCGCGGTAACCTCCGGAGCTCAAGGCAGCAGCTCGGACTGATCAACTTCTACGGACCGCTCCAAGGACACCCCTGGCGTATCAAGGCGCCACCGGCTCAAACGGCAAAGCAACAGCCCACGATCCCCATTAGTTGTGTAACACACGATCAGTTTGGATCGTTTATGGTGTCCGGCTCGACTACAGTCTTGCCGTCACTCTCCCTTAGCATCTCTACTAGGGTTTGCGCCGCTTTCAGGAGGTTCTCCCTCTCTTGGCTTCTAACCTCCATCCCCATTTGTAGCGCGTCTATTGTCCCATGCATCGAGTTCAGTAATGTCGTCTGATTCCCTATGACACCCCGTGTCAATAAGCTAGGTACCTGCCCAATGAACGCTGGTGTCTGATGATTCTTCCCACCTGTTGACGAGATTGGATCAATGGCATCCGCCAGTAGTATGGACTTAGTTTGGAAAGTAAGGCGGTCATATGCATTGATTGCCATTAGCCTATACCACGGTGATCTTTGTCTGTGATTATAAGGCTCCACCAACTCTTTGGAAATTTCGACGCCCCTGAACGATATCTCTAAGAGAATCTATCAACTCCCGAGACATGTTTCGGTGTGGATCCAAGGGCACCCCTGATAGGCCCGATAGGGGGAAGCTAAGGTCCATACTCCACTTTAGGTCCTGCAGAAGGGACTCCCAGTCACGTGCAGGCACCGGGAAGTAATATTTCGAGGAGAACCACTCTGCCATTACTATATAGCTTAGGTCATATCTCATAGCGCTCCGAGCCCACTTACCTGACTCGCTCAACCAGACAAAATACTCCAAAACCCAAGGATGCTTCCACTCTGGTTCCCTTGCCAGGTCTTCCATCCTTACTCCATCTTTAGGTAAGCTGTTTTCTACTATGGCTAGAACTCGGGTGAGCCTAATTAGCGCAATCGTACCAACCGAAGTCTCGGCAGCGCAGCGCTGGAGCAGAGTTCGAGCATCAACAGCCTGACGACATGCCTCTATCCGATAACCAACCGCCGCGTACCATTCAGCCTGGACTACCCGTGCTAGGGCTTCATATAAGTATAAGCCCTGAACATGGAACTTATCGATCGCGACATCTAGCTCCAACTGTG
Organism: Acidimicrobiia bacterium; assembly: GCA_965200835.1. GTDB lineage: Bacteria > Actinomycetota > Acidimicrobiia > Spongiisociales > Spongiisociaceae > JAPPFW01. The sequence goes on along the minus strand of OZ241390.1, from coordinate 1,143,982 downwards.
GTAACGGTTCATAGGAGCTATAGTATTCTCTTACATACTTCGGGTATGATAGGTATCTATATAGGTAACGGCCAGACACAAACTTACAAATCGGGATCGTCATATCATATAAATATTGGGCGCTTGTATTTTCCAGATGTGGCTTTACTGTTTCATCCAACGGTCTGTCCGACAACCCAAAAATCATGGCATAATGCCTTATCTCAGCCGGATGCCTACACACTGTGTATGCAGTGGATCTACCTACCCCTGCCTGCACTGCTAGTGCTGCCATCGATGGCTCAATAGCATCATCTCTTACAAGATCAATATAGGCACTCAGCAGTCGAGCTCGTGAGCGCTCACGCTTGGTGAAGCCTGCTTCCCTTCTTGACTCCATCTCAGTCACCTAGCCTTACCTGGCTCGTCGGATGTTAGTGGGGTGCGATGGTGGGGAGTACGTTCCAGTTGGGTGTTCCAGCGTAGAAGAGGGCTCCAGTTCGGCAGTTGTTGAAGTTGGGGAATCCGAAGGCGATGAGGTTGTTGAGTGCTTTGATGGGTCCGTTGGTTGGTCTCCGTTGGTGGCGATGGTAGTTGAGGATCTGGGGTGCCCAGGCCAAGATGGTATCGACGATTTCTCGGTATTCGGGTATTTGTCCGGTGTTGTAGAGGTCAGGCGATGCAGTCGAGTGCCTGGTGGATGAGATGGTCGACCCGCTTCAGGAGCTGGTATCGGGATCGGAACAGGTTCAGGTGGAACGCTGGCGGCCGGTCTGTGTCTTCTCTGCATTGTAGTTCGCAGCGTACTGCGGTGCGCCTTCACCAGCCCCACAGTCCGATGCCACCAACCCAGTTAACTGTGAGGAGCGGCATCTGGAGCGGCATGACGAATTCGTCGGAGGGTTGACCCACCGGTTTGTGTCTCAGCTGGTAGCAGACGCTCGGAAGATGTCGATCCGGGCAGTGTCTGCTCGTCACACAAGAACCGGCGGCGGTTCCACACCAGCGTCACCCTCCGACCCGACACTGAGGTTGATACCGGCCGCCGGGGGGTTGACCACATCTGAGCGTGAGGAGCTGCGCCGGTTGCGGAAGGAGAACCGGATCCGTCGTGACTGAGCGACGTCGGCTATCCCCTGGTCTCCTGGGTATGCCCAACTGAGGCGACCGGGACGGTTCGCCGACTTCCACGGCACAACTCGTCAAAGTCGAGCGCGCTCGGGGCAGAGTAGGTTGTAACGGTCAGGGAGGACTGTCAGGACCGGAGGGATATGCGGACGCTGCTCCCACCGTGTCCGGGTTCATCCATCGCCGAGGTCTTCGATCGGGATGTCGGGCTCGGGCCAGTAGCCCTTGTCCTGGGGGGCGGTCTGCTTGTAGATAAATATCGACCGCTCGTAGACCAGCACCGTCCGGCCGTCTTGGTTGAGGCCGCGGGTGCGGACTTTCACTATCCCGCCGTAGGGTCGCGATTTCGACTCCCGCTTGTCGAGGACCTGGGACTCCACGTAGAGGGTGTCGCCCACCACAACCGGGTGGGTCAGTTTGATGCGGTCCCAGCCGAGGTTGGCGAAGGCCTTCTGTGAGGTGTCGATTACGCTCATGCCCAAGACGATGGCAAGGGTGACGCCCGAGTTGACGATGGGCTTGCCGAAGGGGGTGGTCTGGGCGTAGTGATCGTTGAAGTGGGACTGGTTGGTGTTCATGGTGAGCAGGGTCATCCAGACGTTGTCCGCCTCGGTGATGGTCCGTCCGATCGGCCCGCGATAGATGTCCCCGATCTCGAAGTCCTCGTAGTACCTCCCGTACCAGGATTCCACGTGCGGCATGGCCACCTCCTCGCATCGGCGCCGAGTAGACGATAGACCAGCGGGCGTACCGTTCCTTCTAGCAGCCCTCACTACTCTGCCTCACGAGGTCGATGATGTGCACCCACCGCGTTCAGCCCGAACGGTCCAGGACCCCCGGCGGATGAGCGGCTCCCTGCGAGCCGATCTGATCGCTCGCCTGTCCGAGGCGGGGGATCCGGAACGGGCGGTCGGGCAGCAACGGTACATGAAGTCCGAGCTTCCCTTTCACGGGGTGAGGGTTCCCGAGGTGCGCCGCCTGACCCGAGTCGTTGCCAAGGCGCACCCGCTGCCTAACGCTGTCGCCTGGGAGGAGGTGGTGCTGGACATCTGGCGGTCAGCCACCCACCGGGAGCAACGCTACGGAGCGGTCGAGCTGGCCAACGTGCGGACCTACCGGAAGTGGCTCCGGCCGGACTGCCTACCCATGCTGGAGGAGATGATCGTCACCGGTGCCTGGTGGGACTACGTGGACCAGCTGGCCGGCAAGCATGTGGGACACCTGTTGACCACCTATCCCGAGGCCATCCGCCCTGTCCTGCTGGAGTGGTCGGAGGACCCCGACATCTGGAAAAGGCGCACCGCCATCCTCGCCCAGCTCAGGTTCAAGGCAGCCGCCGACCCCGAGCTCCTGTTCACAGTCATCGAACCCTCCCTCGGCGAGCAGGAGTTCTTCCTGCGCAAGGCGATCGGCTGGGCACTGCGGGAGTATTCCAAGACCTGTCCCGACGTGGTTTCCTCCTACGTGGACACCAACCATGATCGGCTCTCGCCCCTCAGCCGCCGGGAAGCCCTGAAGGCGATCGAACGCGTCCGGCACTGAACTGCTCGTCGGGGTCGCACCGGCAGGAGCAATAGGGGAGGTCTCGGAGAGCAGCGCGATCCCGAACCCATCGATGGATTCGGGTTATGGGCTTGGCCGGTCTGCCTGCTTATCCACCCGCCCGACCGTGCCGGCGCCTCGGGTGGCGCACCCCGGAACTAGATCAGGGGGGTTAGTGGACAGGCTCGGTCCCCCCAGCCGCTGCCTGAGTCGGAGAGTCACGTCTGGGTTGACAGCTGAGTCGGACGGCCCCTACACTGCCGACCTAACGAGAGCCGACCTATCGAGAGTCGCATGCCAGCAGGAGGATGCAAGAAGCGGGAAGGCCTTGCGACTGTCCCAATCGCTTTCCTGTTGAAGCAAAACCAACGAGGTAAACCAACCATCATAACTAACGAGCACAAACCAATGTCCTATATCAATACACCCACCTATCTGGGTGGCGCTGCCATACTCCTAATCGCGGGTGCCACCCAGATGGCCGAGTGCGCGACATTACTAGCGTCAGTAGCTACTGAGGTTGATCGCGGCCGTGCCGAAGCCATGCATGAGCAGATAGCCACCGTGACGGCCGCTGTTGCGGCCGCCTACTTTGCCACCGGTGATGTCTCTGACCACATAGGCGACACTGTTGAGACCCACGCTGGCGACGCTGTACGTGAAGTCGCGACCAGGATCGAGCTCGCATTACTGCCTCACGCGGGCATACATGGCGAGCTAGCAGACACCACCAGGATGTCCTCTGATCCCATCCACCCCCTTGACAGGCTTTTCAAAGCACCCCAATACGCCCCCAAATCAAATCGCTTGCCCGGGTGTTGTTAGCGTGTGTCCCCGAAGGGGAGGATGTGGGCGATATGGTGTATCATGACGACTTAGGCTCGGTCCTTACCAAGGTCCTGCAAGTCCTAGAGTTTCACACAAGGTTATTGACACAGGCACGGTGGGTTGGCAGCGGGTAGCTAGCGGCGTCGGCGTTTGTCGTGAGACCTCCCACTACAACGACGTGGGACACGGACTCCGACGCCCAAGTCGCAGCTAGCGGTCACGCCTCGGCGCCTCTCATCAGCCGGAAGACCAACGCTGCCACTGCTACGGCACCGGCGGCGACCGTGAGCATGACCATCGAGTAGGCGAAGAAGGAGGCTTCCGAGTAGGCCATCACCAGCGCCGGTTCGGCGCCGTCGGCGACCCACCCGAAACCACCGATCGACAGCTCCTCCGGAGCCTCGAGGCTCGACGAGAGCCGGGCGCGGGTAGTGACGGTGGCCAGCACCCCGGCCAGCATCACGCCGACCACACCCGCCAGCTGCCGGGCGGCGGGCAGGGTGGCCGCCATCGCGGAGGTCTGGTGCTCGGGCACCCCGGTCACCGCTGACGTGGAGCTGATTACGAAGAAGACCCCGTTCAGGATGCCCACCAGTGCCATGCCCAGCGCAACGTATCCGACTAGCGGGGTGCCGGGACCGGCGCGAGCTAGCAATAACGCCGCCACCGCCAGGATCGGCAGCACCGCCATCACCGGTCGGCGGAAACCCACTCGATCGTTCAGGTACCCGCCGAGGGGCGCCCCCAGGAACACCGGCGTCGAGAAGGCCAGCATGACCAGCCCGGCAGTGGCCGGGGACAGGCCGCGCAGCGCCTGGAGGTAGATGGCCATCAAAAACATCACCGCGTTGGTGGCCGTGTACAGGACGAAGGTGACCAGCACGATCGGCCCGAACGGCACCTTCGTGACAAATCTGACATCGAGCATGGGATGGGCGATTCTCAGCTCGTGGCTGAGGAACTCGGAGGTACACCACAGGCCGGCGCCCAGCACCATCAGGATGAGCGGTTGCCCGAACCCTCCCCTGCCGCCCTCGATCAGCCCGTAGCTGAGCAGGGAGAGGGCGGCCGTCCCGAGCGCCAGGCCCGAAACGTCCAGGGTCCGCTCGCGGATGGGCCGACCGCGAGGGATCCACATCCAGGTTCCGGCCGCGCCCACCGCCGCCAGCCCGAAGGCGGGCAGGAAGATGGCATTGAACCCGAAGGCTCCGACCAGCAGGCCGCCGACTACGGGGCTGACCGCGAAGACGAGAGAGGAGATCGCCGTCCAGACAGCTACCGCCCGTCCCCGTTCCCGCGGCGGGAAGGCCAGAGCCACCGTCGCTAGGGAGTTGGGAAACCCCAGCGCGATCCCCACCCTTTGCAGGACCCGAGCCGGCAGCAGCATCGCCATCGAGGTGGCCGCCCAGGCCACCAGGGCACCCAGCATCAGCAGGCCGTAGCCGAAGAGCAGGACGCTTCGCCGGCCGTAGAGATCCCCGAAGGCGCCTCCGGTCGGGAGCAGTGAGACCAGGGCCAGCGCGGTGGCGGCCACCACCCATTGAAGATCCGCCAGCTCAGCGGAGAGCCGCACTCCGATCGACGGCAGCGCCACATTGACCATGGCCACATCCAAGCCCTGGACCATGGCGGCCGGCGTGCATGCCACGAACAGCCGCCAGCGCGCCCTCATGAGTGATGGTCGATCTCGGCGGCGGGCCGACAGGGCTCTCCGCCCGGGGCTTGGCAGGTAGGCACCTCATGGGTCCTGAAAGGGGGGAGGGGAGCCCGGATCCTCCCGACCCTCCCGGATGGCCAGCTCTCGCACGATGGCGAACGCCTCCTCCCGATCGTAGGGACCGTCGTCGATCCGCTTGTCGAGCAGTATCTTGAGGATGGCACCCACTTTGGGTCCAGGGCCGATGCCCAGGTAGGCCATCACCTCGTGGCCGTCGATGGGCGGCCGGAGGGCAGCCAGCTCCTCCAGTTCGCGGAGCTCCGCGATCCGTTCCTCCAGCTCGTCGATCTGCCGCTGGATCCGCCTGGCTCGGCGACCGCTCCGGGTGGTGACATCGCACCGGGCCAGTTGGTTGAGCTTGGGAAGCAACACCCCGGCGTCACGCACGTAGCGCCGGACCGCCGAGTCGGTCCAGCCCATCTTGAGGGTATGGGTCCTCATGTGCAGGAAGACCAGCTCCGCCACGTCCTCCACCACTTGCTTGGGATAGCGAAGTCGCCGCAGGCGGGCGCGGGTCATGCGGGCTCCTACCACGTCGTGGTTGTGGAAGGTGACCTTCGGACCCTCGAATCGGCGGGTGGCCGGCTTGCCAACATCGTGAAAGAGGGCAGCCAGGCGCAGTACCAGGTCCGGTTCGGTCTTGGCCACCACCGCCAGGGAGTGGGCGAGCACGTCCTTGTGCCGATGATAGGGATCCTTCGTCATGGCCAGAGCCGGGATCTCCGGAATGAACTGGTCCGCCAGCCTCGACTCGATCATCAGGCTCAGCGCCGCGGACGCGTGATCCCCGATCACCAGCTTGGAGAACTCGTCGCGGATCCGTTCGGCACTGACGATGCTCAAACGATCGCTCATGTCCCTCACCGCCCGGAGCTCGGCATCATCCGGTCGGAAACCCAGCTCGGCGAGGAAGCGAAATAGGCGAACCATCCGCAGAGGATCGTCGGAGAAGGACAGCGCCGGGCCGGCGGGAGTACGGAGCCTCCGAGCTGCCAGATCAGCCAGCCCGCCGAACGGATCGATCAGTATGGGCCCACCTACCCCCAACTCGAGGGCGATCGCATTTACGGTGAAGTCACGCCGCCGCAGGTCCCCCTCGATCGAGTCTCCAAAGCTCACCTCGGGACGGCGGCTGTCCTTCCGGTATACCTCGGCCCGGAAGGTGGTGATCTCGAACCGGATGCCGTTGTGGAGAGCACCGACGGTTCCGAACCGCTCCCCGACGGTGTACAGCTCATCGGCCCAACCCCGTAGTAGGGCCTTGAGCCGGGCGGGGCGGGCGTCGGTGGCAAAGTCCAGATCGTCCGCCTCCCTACCCAGCAGGGCATCGCGCACCGACCCTCCGACCAGATAGATGGCATGGCCAGCGCCGGTCAGCAAGTCGGCCAGCTCACGTGCAGGGCCTCGGTTCAGCCAGGCCAGGCGTTCAGGAATCATGATGGTGGATGGTGGTAGCCAGGATCGGGGGGTGGTCCGCGGGAGGGTAGACAGTAGCGGTGGCTCCCCCTGCTCAGGGGAGAGCCCACACCTTGGCAGCCTCCCTGGTCACCTCTTCCAGTATCCGGAAGGCCGCGGCGGGGGACCGGTAGCGGACCTCCTCATCGGTAACCGGATGGCCGGCCGACCCTGAGAGGGTGGCGGACACGGAGGCTCGGATCGCCTCGAGGTCGTAACCACCTTCCAGGAAGAAGATCGTCCTCTGCCGGGGCGTCACCGGGGCAAGCGAGGCGGCCATGAAGGCATAGTCCGACGCTTGCAGCCGGAGTTCGGCCAGGGGATCGCGAGCATGGGCATCGTATCCGGCGCTCACCAGCAGCCAGTCGGGGCCGAATCCCGCCACCACCGGGATGATGAGCCGGGAGAAGGCCATGCGGTACAAGTCACCGGCCGTCCCCGCGGGAAGGGGTAGGTCGAGAGTGGTGGACGCCGCCGGGTGGGCTGTCATGTCCACCAGCCCACCGGTCCCGGGGTAGAAGGGGAACTGATGCAGGGAAATGTAGAGGATGTCCTCCGCCGCCCAGAACATCTCCTCGGTGGCGTTCCCGTGATGGACATCCCAGTCCACGATGGCCACCCGCTCACCCCGGGCGGCCAGCATGGCGGCGGTCACCGCCACGTTGTTGAACAGACAGAAACCCATGGCGGTGGAGCGGCGGGCGTGATGGCCGGGCGGCCGAACCGCCAGAAAGGCCACGTCGGCCCGGCCTTGCTCGAGCCGCCGCGCGGCCAGGGGCCCGGCCCCGGCGGCCCGCAGGGCGGCCTCCCAGGAAGCCCCCACTGCGTGCGTGTCGGCATCCAGCGCGCCTCCTCCCGCCGCGCAGAATCGCTCTATGTAGTCGATGTAGGGGGAGTCGTGAACCAGCTCCAACAGCGACCGTTCCACCTGGAGCGCTTGCTCCTCGATCACCTCGAACGGAGCCTGCCGGACCCCTTCGAGAGCAGCTTGGAGGCGGGCCGGGCGCTCGGGATGGCCGTAGCCGGTGTCATGGGCGGCGAAGATCGGATGCGACACGAGCTGGACACGCATCGCGCCAGCCTACCCAGCCAGGCGGTAGGATCAGGCCAGGCGACCTCCTGTACCGCCGCAGGATGGGAGACCGGTGAAGACGACATTCGAGTATTCGGCCGGCGGGATCCTGCTGACAACCGGCGGGCGGCTGGTGGTGGTGCAAACTACCGATCTGGCCGGGCGCCCGGTGGTCACGTTACCGAAAGGGCTGGTAGAACCGGGGGAGAGCACCCTCGAGGGCGCCCGCCGGGAGGTCATCGAGGAGACCGGCCTCGAAGCGACCATCACAGATAGCCAACCGGCTGGCGTCCTGCAGTACTGGTTCGTACGAGATCGGGTACGGGTGAGGAAGCGGGTGACCTACTTCCGGATGGCCGCGGCGGGCGGCAATACCGCGGACCATGACGATGAGATCGACGAAGTGCTGGTCCTCGAGCCGGGCATGGCTGTCGACCTGCTCAGCTACCGGTCGGAGCGTCGGCTGGTGAGGAAGGCTCTGGAACTGTGAGGGTCACAGGAGACTGGCCCGGATCGATCACCATCAGGGATGGCTGGGGGAAGGCGATGGCCCGGCCCTGGAACTCCGACATTCCCTACGGTTACCTGCGCCTGGAGCGAGGAGGATCTCGTTTTCTGCGCAGGGCTACCAGCCAGGTACTCGACCTTGGCATGGATCGAGTGGCCTCCCAACCAGTGACCGACCGCGGGTCGGAGACCTGGCAGGACGCCGGTTACCTCCCTTTTGCCACCCTGACCCTCTACCGGCGGAGCCTGATCGGCCCGGTGCCTCCCGAGTCGCGGCGGGTTGGGGTAGCCTCGCCCGACTTCGAGCGGCTTGCCGAGATCGACCGGCAGTCGTTCGGCCCACTCTGGCGGAGCAGCCCCGCCGGCCTCCGCGAGTCTTATCTGGCGACTTTCCGGCGGGTGATCCTGTGCCCCGCCGGATCGGGACCGCAGGGTTACGCCATCGTCGGCTGTTCCGGTGTCACCTCCTATCTGCAACGGATTGCGGTAGCGCCCGACTACCGCGGTCGCGGTTGGGGAAGCCGCCTAACGCTGGCCGGTATTCGCTGGGCCGCCCGGCATGGGGCCGCCTCGATGCTGCTGAACACCACCCCCGCCAACCGGGCGGCGGCTGCCCTGTACAGATCGACGGGATTCCACCGCATCCAGGGCCGGATGCGGGTGTTCGTTTACCCCGCTGCGTCCCAGAGCACGCGGGGAGGATGAGCTCCTTGCGACCGGGGCCGGATCGGGCGACCGCACAGATGGACCATCTCGGTGGTGGTACCGCCGGGGTGCCGGTGAGAGAAAGCCGCCTCACCTAGGTATCGGATGCCACCTCCGCTACCTCCCCGCTACCGGCTCGAGATACGCCTCGGACGCGACGAGGACATCGAGGAATGGCTGGCAACCGACCTGGAACTCAACCGGCCGATACTGATCCGGGTGGTAGGGCCGGACGCTTCCACCGGTCGCCGCAGATCGTTCCTCGCCGCCGTCCAGGAAGCCGCACGGGTGAGCCACAATCACGTGGGAGCGGTATTCGCCGCCGATGAGGTGGATGGATCGGTCTATGCGGCCACCGAGTGGACGGGAGGAGTGACCCTGGCCGACCGCATCGCGGTCCGGAGCACCCCCCCTATTCCCGAGTTCCTATCCAACGCCGCCGGGCTGGCCGATGGCCTAGCCACCCTCCACGACGAGACGGGTATCCACGGGGCCATCGATCCCGGGGCGGTCCTGTATTCCGGCTCCCACCCGGCCAAGCTGGCGGGCTTCGGGAGGAACCGCCGGACGGGAACGCCTCGTGACGATGTCCGGGCCTTGAGCGCCGCCCTCGAAACCAGCCTGACCGGGTACGCACCGGGCTTCGTTACCCCCTCCCAGGTCGTCGACAACCTACCCACCGGGATCGACGAGACGCTGCGCCTGGCACGGGAGGGTGAGCTCGACGCCAGGAAACTCGCCGAGTCGATCCGGTCCATTCCCTACTCCCCTCCCCGCCAGCCGTCCTCTCCCCGGTCATGGCGATGGCAGGTCCCGGCCGCCCTGCTCGCGGTAGCCGCCACCGGCCTCGTCGCCTGGGGCACCATTCTCGACGCCAATCCGGCCTCCCCCATCCAGGTGCCCGCCATCCCCGGCCCCAGCGTCACCCGTCCGGCGCCGACCGCCACGACCATCACGGGACCGGGCCTCGGAACCACCCCTGTCGACGTACTCCCGGAACCCGTAGTGGTCGAGAGGGTGACGGCGTACGATCCGCTGGGCGATGGGCAGGAACATTCCACCACCGTGGAACGGCTCATCGACGGGGATCTGGCCACCAACTGGCGCACCGAACGCTACTTCGACCCGCTCCCCCGGATCAAGGATGGGGTGGGGGTCGCCTTCGAGGTAAGCGGGACACCGTCCTATCTCGAGCTGGAGGGCCTGTCGGTGGGGACCGCCTTCCGGATTCTCTGGGCAGACTCGGTGCTGGACATAAGAAACTCAGGCTGGGACCTGGCGGCTGAGGAGCGAGCGTGGAGTGCCTCCATGCGGATCCCCCTTCCGGACCACCAGGACGGAGTTTGGCTCCTCTGGCTCACCGACCTGCCCGCTGACGAGGACGGGGTGCATATCGCATACCTCGCCGAAGTACGCTTCCAGAATTGACCCGGCTAATGAAGGCTCGAACGCCCGACACCGTGCTGGTGGACCGTTTTCTGGCAGGCGACCGCCGGGCCTTCGAGCTGCTGATGGCGGCGCACGAGCGCCGGGTCTTCGCGGTCTGCCTGCGGATCCTGCGAGATCGGGAGGAGGCTCTCGATGCCACCCAGGAGGTCTTCGTCACCGTCCTGCGCAAGGCCGGAACCTTCCGTGGCAGGGCGGCGTTCTCCACCTGGCTCTACCGTATCGCGGTCAACACCTGCTACGACCAGCTCCGTAAACGGGCCCGGCGGCGAACCAGTGCTCTCCCCGAGGGTTACGACCCTCCGGACCCGGCGGTGAGCGGGTCTCTCGAGGCGGCGGAGCTCCGTCCGGCCATCGAGCAGGCCCTGGCCGGCCTACCCCGCCAGTTCGGGGCGGCGGTGATCCTCAGCGACATCGGAGGTCTGCCGCTCAAGGAGGTGGCTGACATTCTCGAGATTCCGCTGGGCACCGTGAAGTCCCGAGTCTTCCGGGGCCGCAAGCTGCTCGCCCAACAACTCGGGAACCTCCTGGACCGCCCACGCGGTCCCAAGGATGACGGAGATGAGTAAACGACACCCCGACATCGACCTCATCCTGGCGCTGGCCGCCGGTGATCTGCCGCCGGACGAGGCTGCCCGGATCGAAGCGGGACTGGATCCCGCTTCCAAGGAGGAGCTGGCGACCCAGAGGGCGGTTCTGAACATCACGCAGCAACTGTCCCAACCCGAGCTGTCCCGCGCCGAGACAACCCGCCTGCGCGCCGGCGTCGCCGAGCGGCTCGGTCCCCGAGTTTCCCCCAGACCTTCCCGGTTTTCGCCGCCCGGCCGGATCTGGAGGAGGGCTTCCAGAGCACTCCCCGCGCTGGCAGCCGCCGCGTCGGTAGTGGTAGTGGTCGCGGTGGCGGTGAACCTGGGTGGCACTCCGGAACCTGAACAGCCCGCCAGCTCGCCCTCTTCCCGAACCGCGGCGGAGGCTGCGCCGGCCTCCCTCGCCCAGGCACCTGCCGAGCCAGCAGCTACCACCACCACGCCCACGGTGCCGGGAAGTCACCAGGAAGCATTGGCAGACGTAGTGGAGGAGGAGCCGCCTCACCTCGCAGAGGAACGGATGGCGGAGGAAGCGTTGGAGGCCGCCGCTCAAGCTGAGATGGCGGAGGCTGAGACGGCTGCGCAAGCTGCGATGGCTTCGGCGGAATCTGCAATGGATGTGGCTGTGGATGAAACTAGCGAAGTGGAAGCTGCCGCCTACCCCGTGGCCAGCCTCTCCACCGACCAGCTGGATTATGTCCTGCGCTATGTGGAGTCCGCTCGTGACCGGGCCGGCGACGAGGCTCTTCCGGTAGCGGAGCTGGCGAAGCAGGCTGGCGAGCTGGGGCTGGCCTGCGGTGAAGCGGCCGCCGCGGAAGCCGAGCCTTATTCGACGGTCAACTACCTGGGAGCGGCCTGGTTCGACGATGAACGGGGCGAGATATATGTCATCGAACGGCCGGACTCCGGACCGGATCCCGGCAGCAGCCTCATCATCCTCGACGAGGATGCCGTGGTGTTGTTCCTCTATTCGGTCGACTGCCGACCGGTAGCTTTCACCGACGGCTGATCACCCGAGAGCTACCTGGTCGTCAGCAGTCACCTCCGCACGTGGTGGTACTGCCGGGATCCGCTAATCTGAGACCGTGAGAGAGAGCCAGGCGGCGCGATTCGCCGATCTACTCGAGCGAGTCGCAGCGAAGGCCAGGGCGCTCAGTGTCGACCGGCTAGCCCGGGCGGTAACGATCGTGTCTCTAGGTTGTGGAGCGGCGGTCCTAGTACTGTTGGCACTGGTGATGGCCTTGGTCGGCATCTTCCGGTTGCTAGCAGTCGGTGTGGGTGCAACCGGTGCCTACGCCATCTTAGGGGGATTATTTCTAGCGGCCGGCGGGTTGATTTGGAGGGTGCGCGCTCGACTGCCGGAGGACTCGGATGACTGAAAACCTGATAATCATTGGATCGGGTCCAGCCGGGCTGACCGCTGCGCTGTACGCGGGCCGGGCCGACCTTCGCCCGCTGGTCTTCGAAGGGGTCCAGGCCGGCGGCCAGCTGATGATCACCACCGATGTCGAGAACTATCCGGGTTTCCCGGACGGCATCATGGGCCCCGAACTCATGGACCTGTTCCGCAAGCAGGCCCGGCGCTTCGGCGCCCGCCTCGTGGCTGACGATGTGACCTCGGTGGACCTGTCATCCCGGCCTTTCGCCGTCCACGCCGGGCCCGACCGGCATCTGGCCCGGGCGCTGGTGATCGCGACCGGCGCCACCGCCCGGTTTCTCGGCGTACCCGGCGAGGAACGGCTGATCGGGCGGGGCGTGTCGGCCTGCGCCACCTGTGACGGGTTCTTCTTCCGGGGCAAGGATGTCCTGGTGGTAGGCGGCGGGGACTCGGCGATGGAGGAATCCCTCTTCCTCACCAAGTTTGCCTCCCGAGTGACGATCGTCCATCGCCGCGACCAGTTCCGGGCCTCCCGGATCATGGCCAACCGAGCTCTCAGCAACGCGAAGATCGACGTGCTGTGGGATACCACGGTGGAGGAGGTCTCCGGCCGGGAAAAAGTCAGCGGCGTCCTGTTACGAGATGTACGGACGGGAGAGACCCGCCACCATCCCACCGATGGGGTATTCGTAGCCATCGGCCATGATCCCAACACCGCGCTCTTCAAGGGCCAGCTCGACCTGGACCCGCAGGGATATGTGATCGTGGCCAGCCCGAGTACCATGACCAGCGTCGAAGGAGTATTCGCGTCCGGTGATGTGGTCGATACCGTGTACCGCCAGGCTGTCACCGCCGCCGGCACCGGCTGCGCAGCTGCTATCGACGCCGAGCGGTGGCTGGAAGCACAGCACAGCGGAACGGCATCCCGAACGATGGCTCCGGCCGCTACGACGAACCCACGCTGAACCGTCCGGCTCGTCCCGCTGAAGTCACTTCATAACAACCCAAGTCCACGTATAGAGGAAGGAATCTCATAATGGCTGACCTTTTGACCCTCACCGATGCCAACTTTCGCCAATCCGTTGCCGGTGACAAGCCGGTGCTGGTCGACTTCTGGGCCGAATGGTGCGGCCCTTGCCGGCTGGTAGCACCCATCCTCGCCGAGATCGCAGCTGAGCATGGCGACAAGCTAACGGTTGCCAAGCTGAACATCGACGAGAACCAGCAGACGCCGATCGCTTTCGAGGTCATGAGCATCCCGACCATGGTGGTATTCCAGAACGGGGTCGAGAAGAAGCGCATAGTGGGCGCCCGGCCCAAGGCTGCCATGGTCGCCCAGCTGGCCGAGTGGATCTCCTGAAGCCTGGATTGCCAGCCGCTCAGGTCTCTGGGTAACTGCCGAGGATCACCTCCAGACCGCCACGAATATCTCCCTCTGGCGGGGCTTTGGCAGTAGTCCCCTGATGAGTCGGGGTTTGGGAACCTCTCTCGAACCCCGACCTCCGGAGTCAGTCGGGCGAGATGACCACCGAGCGGCGGGGCTCGGCGCCTTCGGAATAGGAGCGCGTGCCGTCCACCGCCGCTACCGCGTCATGCACCACCTTGCGGTCGGAGGCATTCATCGGCTCGAGCATGATCTCGCCACCCTCTTCGAGCACCTGCTCGGCCAGCTGACCGGCATAGATCGCCAGTGCCCGGCGCCGCTTCTCGCCGTAGCCTGCTATGTCAACCCGCAACCGGCAACTGCGAGCCGTCTTGCGCTGCACTACGGTCTTGGTCAACTCGTGCACTGCCTGCATCACCGACGCCTTCGGCCCGATCAGGGCCTCCGCCTGGTCGCCGATGACATCGGCATGCACGATCCTGCCGTCGAATCGGGTCTCCACTCGCCCTTCCAGCCCGAACGCGTCGAGCAAACCGCTCAGGAAGTCCTCGACTACCTTGGCCTGCTCCTCTCCCCGTTTCGCTGCCCTGCTGTCATCGCCAACCACCGCCTCGACCTCTCTTTCTGCCACTCGATCACCGCTGGAGCGGCGATCACCGGAAGACCGGTTACCGCGTGCCCTGGCCGGCTTGCGGCCTCGCTCCTTCTTCGCTTTCCTCGCGCCGGACTGCTTGGGCTGCCCGTTGGCACGACCGGATCCGCCTGAAGAAGCTTTCTTCTTGCGCGAGCGGCGCCGTGGCTTGCGCCGCTTGGGACTCAGCTTGACGTGGACGATGGCGTCCTGGCGCCCGATCCCCAGAAATCCTCGTTGGGGTTCCTGTAACACCTTGACCTGGGCTCGTTCCACATCGTCTATCCCGAGCTCGGCAAGGGCGGCCTCTACGGCCAGCTCGACCGAGGCGCCCTTGACCTCTACCCATTCGACCATCTTTCTCTCCTAGCGTCTCCTCCGCCGGCTGCGCTTCTTGCGTGATCCCTGCGGTCGGGAGGGCTTCTGATCATGATCAGGCGGCGGTGGAGCAGGTTCTGCTCCGGTCGTGAGGCCGCCGGGCCTTCCGTCGATCTTGAAGATAAGCAGCTGCTGAAGGGTTCGAAATACGTTGCTGGTAGCGAAGTACAGGTTCAAGCCAGAGGGCCAGACATATGAGATCGCCCCGAAGACCAATGGCAGGACCTTGGTCATCCGTTGCATCGCCTCCGCCTGAGGATTGCTGGCCTGTACGTTGCCCGGGGGGCTGAGCAGCTTCTGCTGCAGGTAAGCAGTCCCTATAACCACGCCGACCAGCAACAGATACGGGATCGCGCTGGTCGAGAACAGCCCCGCGGTACCCACTATCTCCGACGGCGCCAGATCGAGGTCCATGGTGAGGAACCTCAGGGCTCCCTCGCCGGCGGCCTCGATCAGGGCGGAGCCTTCCGGCAGGCTGCTCGCCGGTTCTCGCAGCACCCGGAAGAGCGCGAACCAGATGGGCATCTGTACCACCAGGGGAAGAAAGCACCCGAAGGGACTCACGCCCCGCTGCCGGTAGAGCTCCATCACCTTCTCGTTCATGGCCTGGCGATCGTCCTTGTACTCCTTGCGAAGCCGCTCCATATCCGGCTGGAGCTCCTGCATCGCCCGAGTCGAGCGAACCTGCTTCAGAGTGAGCGGGAACACCAGCAGGTTCACCACTATCGTCAACAGGATGATGGCCACGCCATAATTGGGTACCAGATCGTAAAAGAATGATAAGATACCACCAAGTAGGCTTTGCAGCCCGTTCCACAGGTCGCTCACTGACTCACCTCTCGGTCCGGCACCGGGTCGAATCCGCCTTGGGAGAATGGATGGCAACGGCCGATCCGTTTCATACCCATCCAGACCCCGCGGAAGAACCCGTAGGTTCCCAGCGCCTCATGCGTGTAGCGGGAGCAGGAGGGAATGAAGCGGCACGAGCTCGGAATGAGCGGGCTCAGCGTGCGCTGGTAGAGGGTGATCAAGGCTCTAACGGCCAGCGCCAGTGGACTCGGCATCGGCCGAGTCGGCGGGGTGCGTTTCACCTTCCTTCCCTTCCTGATACGACACAGATCGCCTCCTGCAACCATCCGCACAACGTACGGAAGGATACCCGAGCCACCGCTGCACTACCTATCACAACGTAATCAAGACCATCCGGCAGCACGATCTCCTGAAGCGCCGTCCGGATACGACGTTTCACCCGATTACGTACTACCGCCTTACCCACCCGGCGCCCCACCACCAGACCAACCCTGGGCCGGTGGTGGCTGCCCAGCATGCCGAATACGGTAACCCCGCCACACCGGTACCTGGTGCCCCCACGCAACACTCGCTCGAAGCCCGCAGAGCTGGTCAGCCGACCGTACACCGGCAAGCAATCGCTCGTTCCGAACCGGGCGCGAACCCGGTCGGGCGGAGCCAGCCGGCTACGGACGGCCCTCTGGTGATCTTTGTCGGGTGTTTTGTGGACAAGTCAAGGCTCACGCGGCCAACCGCCGGCGTCCTTTCCGACGGCGATTCTTGAGAATGGCCCGTCCCTGTCTCGTTCTGGAGCGACGCCGGAATCCGTGCTTGCGCTTGCGGCGACGCTTCTTGGGTTGGTATGTGCGCTTCATGGCGTAATCATCTGGTCGACAACCGGGGTGCGACCGGCGCGGTCGATGGACTAATCCATCGGGGCCGCGCAGCGGTCACTACAGCCTACGACTCCCTGGACAGGTTTGCAAAGGTAGACGCTTCCGCACCCAGCAGACCTCTCCGGGCTACCACCACCGAACGGGTACCAGCTCGGGCTCGGGTCCGTCCCTGCAGGCAGGCTCGCGATAAATTCTCTTAGGGTGAGAAATCCGCGGAGCCGTGCAGCGGTCGGTCAGAACCCGCAGGTGAAGAGCCGTTTACGTAGTATAAGGGTAGCCTCCACAACGCTTTGGCGCCGTCGACGGGCTCCAGCCGGTGCCCGCGCAAGGCGAGCAACCCTCGTTGCATCCAGCCTGTCCTCGGTAGAATGGCCCAATAGCCTACAGGTGGGTGGCTCCACGTTCCCGGTGTGGGATCTTTGGCCTTGCACTCTCCAACCACCCATGCCAGCAAGAGGGGAGCGGGCAACAGAAGAAAAGGACCGGCCCCAGGGGTTGTTATCCACAACTGTGGATATCTCTATGGATAAGTCGGGGTTGGTCACCAATCCACGAGGGTAAGCAGGAGAAGTGGTAGAGGCAGATACGGTTGCGCACAACGCCGAGTTCCTGAAGAACAACCTGAGATCGATCGTCCCCCCCGGCAGGTGGGTGAGGTGGTTCTCGGAGGTCGGGCTCGAGATAGAGAAACACACCCTGCGAGTGGTGCTGCCCTCCGACTTCCATCTCCAGTGGGTGCAGAGTCGCTACCGAGACTTGATCGAGTCGCTGGCGTTCGATCATCTGGGGGACGGAGTGGTAGTCGAGTACACGGTCGGTACTCCGACCCTCATGGATTCATCGGCGCCTGCCGCCTTGCCCGCCAGCCCCACCGATGCCCACCCGCGCCCGGCGGGACCCAGCCCGGACGCGACGGCCGGGGATTCTTCCCGCTTCGAGTGGAAGTACCGCTTCGACATGTTCGTGGCCGGCCCATCCAACGAGCTAGCCCTAGCGTCGGCTAAGGCGGTATCGGAGTATCCCGGCCAGCAGTACAATCCGCTGTTCCTCTTCGGTCGGGCCGGGCTAGGGAAGACCCACCTGCTCCACGCCATCGGCCACCGCATCCATTCCCTGCGACCTGACTCCGCGGTTCGCTATACCAACTCCGAGAACTTCTTCAACGAGTTCATCAACGGCATCCGGCGTAAGCAGATGGACCTCTTCAAGCAGCGCTACCGCAGCATCGATGTGCTCCTCCTCGACGACATCCAATTCTTCGAGGGGAAGGAACAGGTCCTGGAGGAGGTCTTCCACACCTTCAATACGCTGCATGACCTGGACAAGCAGATCGTGCTGTCGTGCGACCGTCCCGCGAAGGACCTCGGTATGGAGGACCGTCTCATATCGCGCATCCAGTGGGGCTTGGTGGCCGACCTCCACCCTCCTCCCGTGGAGACCCGCCTCGCCATCCTCCGGCGAAATGCAGAGTATGCCCCGAGCCCGGTGCCGCCAGAGGTGATCGACCTCATAGCTCACCACATAACCGACAACATCAGAGAGTTGGAGGGTGCTCTTACCCGGGTGACGGCCTACGCGGGATTCACCAACCAGCCCATCACGCTGGACCTCGCTCGAGATCAGCTTCGCGACCTGATCCCCACTACCTCCGGGAGGCCTCCCACCGGACCCGAGATCGTCGCCCTCACGGCCGCCTCCTACGGCCTATCGGTGTCCGATCTGGAGGGACCGAGCCGCCGCGGACCGACCGTGAAGGCCCGCCACGTCGCTATGTACCTGTGCCGGAGCCTGACCGACCTATCCCTCCAAAAGATCGGGAAGCTTTTCGGGGGCCGCGATCACTCGACCGCCAGCCACGCCGTCAATAAGGTCACCAAGCTGATGCAATCGGACCCAGCGATGGCTCGCCGGATCACCCAGCTAAGGGAAGAGCTGGGGGCAGGATGAAGCGGGTTTTCCACAGGGAGCCGGATCGGAACGACGATGAGTCCCATCCGGCCACCGAATCTCCACAACCATCCGCAGTAGCGAAAGGGCTCCTACCTGGGCAAACGCCGGTTTATCCACTTTCCACAGGCCCTACTACTACCGCGAAAAGATCAATAGAGAAGACAAGCAGTCGAGAAAGGACCCGACAAGTGGTGCATATCCGATCTGACCGCGATGAACTGGCTGATGCCTTCACTCGCGCGAAACGGGCGGTAGGTGTCAAGACGTCGCTACCCATCCTCCAGGGTGTTCGATGCGAGGCAGTCGGCGGTGAGCTCCGCGTGACTGGAAGTGACACCGAGGTCACGGTCAGGACAGCTGTGCAGGTTCAGGTGATGGAGGAAGGTAGTTTCGTAGTGCCCGGCCGTCTCATGACCGATGCGGTCCGGCGGATGCCGGAGGGCGCGGTGACTATCCGATCGGACAAGGGTGAGGTCGAGCTGTCAGGAAACGGACCGAGATTCACCATCCGGGAGATGTCCCTCGATGACTATCCGGAGCTGGCCGATCCAGACCTGTCGGACGCGGTCGAAGTAGAGGGACAGATGCTGGTGGAGGCCGTGGCACAGGTCGGCCTGGCGGCGTCCGGGGACTCGGCCCGGCCGATACTGACCGGGATCCTGATCGAGAGTGGCGAGCAAGGGGTTCGCTTGGTGTCGACCGACAGTTACCGCTTGGCGGTGCGTGACCTGGTCGGTACCGAGCTCAACGGCTCGGGCCTGGTTCCGGCCAAGGGCTTTCGCGAGCTGGCCCGGACCGTCTCGGCCGCCAAAGTCCGGGTGGCGGTCCGGGAGCGAGAGGTGGTGTTCGGTTCCGAGCGAGGTTCTCTGAGTATCCGCTTGATCGAAGGTAGCTTCCCCAACTACCGCCAGTTGCTCCCCGACCGGAAGCCGAGCGAGTGCCCGTTCCGGGTGGTGCTCAAGAAGGACCGCCTGCTCGAGGCGCTCGGCCGGGCATCGCTGGTGGCGGAGGATCATATTCCCGTACGGTTGAAGCTCACCGCCGACGGGGTGAATCTATCGGTGAGCCGCCGGGACGTGGGCGGGGAGTCTGAGGTCATCGAAGGCGACTTCCGGGGTGAGGAAGCCGAGGTGGATATAGCCTTCAACTCCCGCTACCTGACGGACGGTGTGTCGGCCCTGCAGGGTGATGAGGTGAGGCTGGAGGTGGAGAGCAGCTTCAAGCCCAGCGTCATCCGGGCGGAGGGCCATGACGACTTCCTCTACCTGTTGATGCCGGTGCGAGTCTGAGTTACCGGCACGGGCGGGGGTGGCTGCTGGCCCTCACCACCGAAGCCGAGGTAGTAGGGATGATCGGGCGTGGCCAGGGGGCAGTTCGGTCGACCGACAGCACACTGCCAAGGCGATAGACGACGCCCGGCATGTGGCTCTCGTGGATCGAGCTGGTGAACTTCCGCAACTATGGCAGCTTGCGTTGGGAGCCGGCCGACGGTGTCAACGTGCTGGTGGGCAGGAACGCGGCAGGCAAGACCAACCTGCTGGAGAGTATCGGTTACCTGTCGACCCTCCGTTCCTTTCGCAAGGCACCCGACGGTGTGCTGATCGAAGCGGGAAGCGAGCGGGCCGTGGTGAGGGGCGAGGTGGTCGCTGGGTCGGGTTCGACGCTCATCGAGCTGGAGCTGGCGAGGGTTGGCCGGAGGCGGACACTGATGAACCGGGCTCGTCTCGGGAGGGCGGCGGATCTGCTCGGCAAGGTACGGTGCGTCGTATTCCTGCCCGATGACCTGGACCTTGTCAAGCGAGGGCCTGGCTACCGGCGCGAGCTGCTCGATTCGATCGCGGTCCAGCTCTGGCCAGGTGCCTATAGCGACCAGCGAGAGTACGAGCGGACGGTCCGGCAACGTAACAGGCTCCTGAAACAGATGGGCCGCCGGGTGGATCCGGTGTCCCTGGAGGTGTGGGACGACCGGCTGGCCCTGGCCGGGGCACGGATGATGGCTCGACGTAGCGCAACCATCGAGGCCATCGCCACCGACGTGAGTGATTACTACCGGAACCTGGCTGCGGAGGCCACTGCGGTGTCCATCGTGTACCGGTCGGTCTGGGGGGCCGACCAGGCCGAGGGGTTGGAAGGTTGGGCGGATAGCCTGCGGCGAGCACTGGGGGAGGCCCGCTCCGTGGACCTCGACCGGCGCCTGTCCACTGTCGGACCGCACCGGGATGACGTGGTAATACTGCTTGATGAGAGGGACGCCCGCATGACCGCCAGCCAGGGGGAGCAGCGCACCCTGACGCTCGCTCTGCGGCTGGCCGCCCACCAGGCGATCCGGGCGGTCACGGGCGAGAGTCCCCTATTGCTGCTGGACGATGTGTTCTCCGAACTGGATGGTCGGCGTGCTACGGCCCTCGCTCGGTGCCTTCCGTCCGGCCAGGCCTTCATCACCACAGCGAGGGCGGAACACCTTCCGTTCGAAGGCCGTACCTGGCACCTGAAGGACGGAGCATGGCAGTGAGCCCGGATGGAAGGATTGGGGAGCTGGAGGCCGTGCTGTCCGAGCTGGACGACCAGGCGGCGGCCCGGGTCCTGCGCCTGATCTGGGAGGACGGCCAGGAGGACGATCACGAACCGGACGGCCTGGTGCCGGTAGCGGACGGCCTGGGGGCGATCATCGGAGGTCTGGGTCTGCCTCCGCTCGAGCTGCTGGGGCAACTGTTCGAAGCCTGGTCGGACGTCGCTGGTTCCCAATGGGCTTCGCTAGCGTCACCTATCGTGGTAAAACATGGTGAACTGTTGGTGGAGGCGGCTGACCGGAGGATCGTCAGGTGGCTGCGGCACGACGCGGAACCGCTGGTCAGAAGGATCGAGCAACGCTTCGGTTCCGGATTCGTGACCAGGGTGCGGGTAGTCGGCCCACGTGGGGTGGCCAGGAGCTGGTGACGGACCTCACCCACGGCTAAGGCCCAGGTGGGACGGGTCGGCTGGGTAGCGCCGCGGTTCGGGGGAACGTTGGATGGTACCGCCCCGTTGGATAGAATAGGTCGAGGGCGGAGTGCTATCGGACAGGAACTTACGGTGGCGTCGCGCCGTACGACCACCACGGGAAGGGCTGGTGCGACCTCCAGAGCGCGATAGCGAGGGCGGGTGTGAGCTTTGACAACTAGGGCAGCGAGTTACGGCGCCAAGGACATCAAGGTGCTCCCCGGCCTGGAGGCGGTGCGCCGCCGTCCGGGAATGTACATCGGGACCACGGGACCGCGCGGTCTCCACCATCTCGTGTGGGAGGTGGTGGACAACTCGGTGGACGAGGCTATGGCGGGGTTCGCCTCCCGGATCGACGTGCAGTTGAGGACGGACGGGGGATGCCGGGTGACCGACGACGGGCGAGGTATCCCGGTGACCAGGCATGCCAAGACCCGCAAGTCTGCCCTGACCACCGTGCTGACCACTTTGCATGCCGGAGGCAAGTTCGAGCAGGGGGCTTACACCGTGTCCGGAGGCCTCCACGGCGTGGGAGTGTCGGTGGTGAATGCCCTGTCGGAGCGTCTGGAGGCCGAGGTGGTGCGGGATGGCTTCGCCTGGCACCAGAGCTTCGAACGGGGTAAGGCTTTGACCGAGGTACTCCAGGGTGAGGCCAGCAACGGGCGGACCAGCACCACCATCACGTTCTGGCCGGATCCTCGGGTGTTCACCGACACGGTCGACTTCAGCTACAAGACCATCTCCAAACGGCTCCGCGAGCTGGCCTTCCTCAACCGGGGACTGGACATCCGCCTCTCTGACGAGCGGGAAGGCGGCAAGGCGGACCGGTTCTCCTACGCAGGCGGCATAAGGGACTTCATAGCCCATCTGAACAAGCCCAGGGAACCCTTGCACAATCAGATCATCTATCTGGGTGACGAGGCCGACGAGTCGGAACTCGAGGTTGCCATGCAGTGGACCGGTTCCTTCAACGAGAACGTGTTGAGCTTCGCCAACAACATCAACACGCATGAGGGTGGGACGCACGAGGAAGGCTTCCGGACGGCCGTCACCAAGGCGATCAACGACTTTGCTCGTTCCAAGAACATGCTGAAGGATCGGGACCCCAACCTGGGTGGGGAAGATGTGCGGGAAGGCCTGACCGCGGTGGTCTCCATCAAAGCGCGGAACCCCCAGTTCGAGGGTCAGACCAAGACCAAGCTGGGCAACACCGAGATACGGAGCTACGTACAGAAGACTCTGAACCGGATGCTTCCGGAGTGGCTGGCTCGCCATTCGAAGGATGCCCGCCGGATCGTCGAGAAGGCCCGCCAGGCCCAGCACGCGCGGGAAGCGGCCCGCAAGGTGCGGGACGTGATCCGCCGGAAGTCCTTGCTTGATTCGTCCCGCCTACCCGGCAAGCTGGTGGATTGCTCGTCCCGAGAACCGGAGCGCGCGGAGCTGTTCATCGTGGAGGGAGATTCGGCGGCCGGTCCGGCCAAGAACGGCCGGGACTCCGAGTTCCAGGCGGTCCTGCCCATCCGGGGGAAGATCCTGAACGTCGAGAAGGCCCGTCTGGCCAGGGCGCTGGGCAACAAGGAGATCCAGGCACTGATAACCGCCATCGGTACCAGCATCGGGGAGGAGTTCGAGATCGGCCGGGCCCGGTATCACAAGGTGATCCTGCTGACCGACGCCGACGTCGACGGCGCCCATATCCGTGCCCTGCTGCTGACCTTCTTCTTCCGGCACATGCGGCCCCTGATCGAGGCGGGGTTCGTATACATCTCGGTACCTCCGCTGTACCGGGTCAAGGTGGGCCGGAAGGTTCACTATCTGGCCGACGATGCCGCCCTGGAAGCCTTCAAGACCCGCCATCGCAAGGCTCGCCCTACTCGCTTCAAGGGGTTGGGGGAGATGAACGACGAGGAGCTTGGCCAGACCGCCCTGGATCCGGCCACCCGGACCCTGGTGCAGGTCGATCTGCGAGATGCAGCCGTGGCGGATGAGATCTTCGCCACCCTCATGGGTGGGGACGTAGCCAAACGCAAGAGCTTCATCCAGCAGAACGCCGGTGACATCCGGTTCCTGGACATCTGAACACCGAGGGCCACCGGTGACCGAGCTACCGCGCACCCGCATCATCGACATAGAGGACGAGATGGCCACGTCCTTCGTGGAATATGCCATGTCGGTGATCGTCTCCCGAGCCCTCCCGGATGTGCGGGACGGCTTGAAACCCGTGCAGCGGCGGATCATCTACGCGATGGACGACATGGGGGTGCGGCCGCGGAGCTCCCACCGGAAGTCGGCCACGGTGGTGGGGGAGGTGATCGGCAAGTACCACCCGCACTCCAATGACTCCATATACGACGCGCTGGTCCGAATGGGCCAGTCGTTCTCCCTCCGCTACCCGTTGATCCATCCCCAGGGCAACTTCGGCACCACCGACGATCCGCCTGCCGCCATGCGCTACACGGAGTGCCGGCTGGCCGAGCTGGCGTCCATCCTGCTCGATGGGATCGACGAGGATACGGTCGACTTCAACGACAACTTCGACGGGTCGGAGTCGGAGCCGGCGGTGCTGCCGGCCAGGTTCCCCAACCTGCTGGTGAACGGGTGCCAGGGGATCGCGGTTGGCATGGCCACCAACATCCCACCACACAACCTCGGTGAGATCGTGGAGGCCTGCCTGTTCGGTCTCGACCATCCCGACGCCGGACCGGAGGAGTACCTGTCCATCGTGAAGGGCCCGGACTTTCCCACCGGCGGGTACGTGATCGGTACCCGGGAAGTCCGCCAAGCCCTCGTGTCGGGTCGCGGTGCCGTCAAGATGCGGGCGGTCACCGATATCGAGCAGACCCGCAAGGGCCGCACCGCCATCGTCGTGACCGAGCTGCCCTACCAAGTCAGCCAGGATCGGGTCATGGAGCGGATCGCCCTGCTGGTACAGCGCAAGACGGTGGCCGGCATCGCGGATCTACGTAACGAATCGTCGTCACGGGTCGGCGTCCGGCTGCTGATCGAGCTCAAGAAGGACGCCAACCCGCAGGTGGTGATGAACCAGCTCTTCAAGCACACCGGGCTTCAGCAGAGCTTCGGGGTGAACGCGGTGGCCCTGGTGGACGGAGTGCCGAGGACGTTGAACGTGGCCGAGATGGTCCAGTACTTCCTAGACCACCAGATGGAGGTGATCGAGCGGCGCACCCGTTTCAGGCTGGCTCGGGCGCTGGCTCGGGCGCACATCCTCGAGGCGCTGATGATCGCGGTCGACCACATCGACGAGGTGATCTCGATCATCAGGGGGAGCCCGGATGCCGAATCGGCCCGGGGGCGGCTGATGGATCGCTTCTCGCTGTCCGAGATCCAGGCGCGGGCCATCCTGGACATGCCCCTGCGCCGGCTCACCTCACTCGAGACCGCGCGGCTGCGGGAGGAGTACAACGCCCTGCAGGAGTTGATCGGCGAACTGAGGGCCATCCTGGCCGATCCGGGTCGCCGGCGCAGCATCATCGCCGAGGAACTTACGGCCGTGCGGGAGGCCCATGGTGATGCCCGCCGTACCCGGATCCTGCCGGCGGAGGCGGAGCTCTCGCTCGAGGACCTGATAGCCGATGATGAGCTGATCGTCACAGTGTCTTGGAAGGGTTACGTGAAGTCGGTAAAGGCGGGGACCTACCGGCCTCAGGGTCGGGCCGGCCGGGGGGTGAAGGCCGCAGCTCTCCAGGATGACGACCACCTGACCCACGTCCTCCATACCACTGCCCACGCCTACCTGCTGTTCTTCACCAACCAGGGGCGGGTCTACCGGGTGCGGTCCCACGAGATACCCCGCCAGGCTCGGACGTCTCGGGGAGTACTCGCCCAGGCGGTGTTGCCTCTCGAGCCGGATGAGCACATCGAGGAGCTGGTGGACACGCGGGACTACGAGTCCTTCAAGTACATGATCATGGTCACGCGGCGGGGGCAGGTGAAGCGAACCGCCTTCCGCGAGTACGACAGCCGTTACAGCGGGTTGCGGGCCATCCGGCTGGCGCCCGGCGATGAAGTGGTGGCGGTGCGAGCCACCGACGGCAACAGCGACATCCTGTTGTTGACCCGTTACGGGATGGGCATCCGATTCTCCGAGAACAACGTGCGTCCCGCGGGCCGGCCCACCCAGGGGGTTCGGGGCATCTCGCTGGACGCGGACGATGCGGTGGTCGGCGCCGAAGTGGTCAGGGACGGCGATGAGATACTGCTACTCACCTCAGGCGGATACGGGAAGCGCACCGTGGTCGACGAATTCAAGCGGCACACCAAGGACGGTCCCAGGCTCCAGAATCGGGGGGGTAAGGGCTTGAAGGCCATCAAATTCGTCGAGGGCCGGGGCGAGCTGGTGGGTGCGCGAGCCGTAACGGAGGCGGGCGAGGTGGTGGTCATCTCCTCCGAAGGGGTGGCTATCCGGATGGAGACCGATGCCATCAGCTGCCAGAGCAGGGGTGCCACCGGAGTCAAGGTGATGAAGCTCCCGGAGGGCGCCAGGGTCAGCTCCTTCGCCCCGCTGCCCAAGGAGCGAGAGTGAACGGCTCTGCCACCTCCCCGGCACTCGGGTCGGCGACCACCCGGCGCCGGGTCCGCCGGATCGTGCGCAAGGTGGACCCTTGGACCGTTCTCAAGGTGTCGGCCGTGCTGACCGGATTGGTTGCCCTGTCGGTGGTCCTTCTGTCGGTCATCGTCTGGGCGGTGATCGGCCGGCTGGGGTTGATGACCGCCTTCGAATCCGCCGCCCAGCGGGTGGCTCTCATCGAACCCGGCGAGACGGTCTTCAAGGCGGGTGCCGAGTACCTGCGCGGCGTGATACTTCTGGCGGGTACCTGGATGATGGGCGCCACTGCGGTGCTCACCCTCGGAGCGGTTCTCTACAACCTGCTGGCCGAGCTGGTCGGGGGGATCGAGTTCACCGTGTACGAGCATGTTCCCGTGGTGGCCGAAGCCGGATCGAGCGCGGACGGTCGGGAGGCTCGTTGATGGTGGCCGTCCGGCGAGTGCGGCGGGTCATCCGCAAGTTCGATCCCTGGACGGTGCTCAAGGTGGCCCTGGTGTTGCACCTAGTCGGAGCCCTGGCGGTCCTCATAGGGTTGCTGATCTTCTGGCAGCTGCTGCAGAGGGTGGGGATCCCCGAGGCCCTGGATGACTTCCTGGCCCTCATCAGCCTGATCGACGAGGAAGCGGAGTTCTTCAACAATGGCCAGCGGTTCCGGCAGGTCGCCATATATGCCGCGGTAGCGGTAGGAGTAGGGATGACCCTGCTCTCCACCCTGGCGGCTGTCTTCTACAACCTGGCGTCGGACGTGGTCGGGGGGGTGGAAGTGGTGATGCTGGAGGAGATCCTCCAAGTGCCCTCCGCTCCGGTACCGGCCGAGTTCGTCGAAGCCGACCCGGCGGCCCCTTCCTCCGACGAGGCCGATCTTCCCACTCTTGCGCACTGAAGGCTTGCTGACCGAAGAACACGCGGCGGGGGACCTTTCCACCGGTAGAAATGGCACCGGCGGTTCCCGACCGAGCCTGCTGGAGATCGAGAACCTGGCGGTGCGGTTCGAGTTGCCCACCGAGACGGTACGGGCCGTCAGCGGGATCAGCCTGTCGGTGGCTCCCAGCGAGACCTTCGCTCTGGTGGGGGAGTCGGGCTCCGGCAAGAGCGTTTCGATGCTGTCGGTCATGGGACTGCTGCCCTCGCCGCCCGCGGTGGTGTCCGGTGCCATCCGGCTGGAGGGTCGGGACCTACTCGGCATGCCGGGGCGCCGACTCAGCCGGATCCGGGGTCGGGACGTGGCAATGGTGTTCCAGGAGCCCATGTCCTCGTTGAACCCGGTCCATCGAGTGGGCCGCCAGATCGGGGAGAGCTTGCGTATCCATCGGGGTGCCACCAGGTCCGAGGCCCGCAAGCAAGCCATCGACTTGCTGGATAGGGTCGGTATCCCGTCGGCCGACACCAGGGTGGCCGACTATCCACACGAGTTCTCCGGCGGCATGCGGCAGCGGGCGATGATCGCCATGGCGCTGGCCTGCAATCCCAAGTTGCTGATCGCGGATGAGCCCACCACCGCGCTGGATGTGACCGTGCAGGCTCAGATCGTCGACCTGGTCCGGGAGCTGCAGGACGAGTATCAGCTAGCGGTGGTGTGGATAACCCATGACCTGGGAGTGGTGGCGGAGATCGCCGATCGGGTAGCGGTGATGTATGCCGGGCGGATCCTGGAGATCGGGCAGTCCTCGGACATCTACCGGGCTACTCGCCACCCATACACTTCGGGACTGCTCAGGTCGATACCCAGGCTCGATCGGCCAGCCGTGTCGCGCCTGGCCGAGATCCCCGGATCCCCGCCCCGGGTGGCGGACGAGCTGGACGGCTGCCCGTTCCACGAGCGCTGCCCGATGGTGGCCGAGGGTTGCGAGGATTCCCTTCCCGAGCTGGTGGAAGTTCAACGCTCGGCACACCGGTCGGCCTGCCTGCACCATCATCACATGGGTCCCTCCTCGGTACTGTGGCCGGTGCGGGAAGCGGAAGAAGAGGACAGACCGCGAGAGGGCCCGGGCTCGGTGATCGTCTCGGTGCGGGGCCTGCGGGTCCATTACCCGGTTCGCCGGGGCCTGGCCCGTTCGGTAGTGCGCGCTGTCGACGGGGTGGATCTCGAGATCAGGAGAGGTCGCACGCTGGGGGTGGTGGGTGAGAGCGGCTGTGGCAAGACCACCTTGGGCCGTGCTCTGGTAGCTCTGGTGCGCCCCACCTCGGGCACTATCGAGATAGACGGCCACCCGATCGACCACCGGAGTGGAAGGCACCGCCGGGCGGTGCAGATGATCTTCCAGGATCCCTTCTCGGCCATGAATCCGGGGATGAGGATCGGAGATGTCATAGCCGAGCCGCTCCGGATACATCGGATCGCCGAGCCGGACGCTATCAAGGAACGGGTGGCCGAGCTGCTCGATCAGGTGGGCTTGCCGGCTGACACTGCGCGGCGTTACCCACACGAGTTCAGCGGCGGGCAACGGCAGCGGATCGCCATCGCCCGCGCGCTGGCAGCCGATCCGGAGGTGATCGTCTGCGACGAGCCGGTTTCTTCCCTGGACGTGTCCGTACAGGCCCAGGTGATAAACCTGCTGGCGGACCTCCAGGCCGAAACCGGCATGGCGCTGGTGTTCATCGCGCACGACCTCGCGGTTGTGCGTCACATTTCGCACGAAGTGGCGGTCATGTATCTAGGGGAGATCGTGGAGCGGGCTGACCGGGAGCGGCTCTATGCGGACCCCCTCCATCCCTACACCAAAGCGCTCCTCGAAGCAGTGCCCGTAGCGGAACCGGGGCACTCGGGAGCGGCGGTCCGCACCCGGCTGGTCGGGGACCTCCCGAGTCCGGCGGAACCGCCGGCAGGCTGCCGATTCCACACCCGCTGCCCGGTAGCGGTCGAAGGTCTGTGCTCGACCACCGCGCCCGTGCTCCGTGAGGTGACACCTGACCGGTGGGTGTCCTGCCATCTGGTCGAGCCGCGCACCTAGAGACTGGGAGCCCCGCCTGTCACCGAGGTGTCCACTGGCGGAGGTGCCGGGCACCTTACATCGGTAGGACCGCGGAAGCGGATCCGTTAGTTGAGTACGGTACGCTCTAAGTTCCGATGTAGCAGGAAAGGAGACTCACCATGAGAGGCATGATTCGTTCGAGAGGGACGCTGCTCCTGATCGTAATGATGCTGGCAGCGGTGGCATGTGGCGGCGAGGATCCGGCGCCCGAAACTACCGCAACTACCGCCGCAGCTACCACTCAAGCTGCACCGGCCACGACCGAAGCGATGTCCGAGCCGGATACCGATGAGGAACCTGCTCCCGCGCCGGAGACCACCACTACGACCGCCGCTCCCGAGCCGATGGCGGAGCCGATCACGGTGCGGGCGGCCGTAACCGGTGACGAGTCCACCCTGAATCCCTACACATACATCAGTGGGTTCCCGGGCTGGAACCTGTTGATGCTCCAGTACGACTCCCTGATGCAACTCGACAAGAACGGAGTCCCCCAACCCTGGCTGGCGACCAGCGTCAGCGTAAGCGCCGACCTGACCGAATACAGCGTGACCCTCCAAGAGGGGGTGACCTTTCATGATGGTGAGCCCCTCACGGCCGATGACGTGGCCTTCAGCGTCGATTACTTCGTCAACAATGCCGAGGCGAGCCGGTTCGCCCGCGACTTCAACAGCGTGGCGGATGTGGTGGTAGCCGATGACTACAACCTGACCTTCGTGCTCGGAGCTCCCAATGCGGGCTTCGACCTGGTGGCACTGGCCGACGCTCCCATCATCCCGCGGCATATCTGGGAGTCGGTGGAGATCCCGTCCGAGCACCAATTCGAGGGCGGTACCAACATCGGGACCGGCCCTTACAAGCTGGTCGACTACCGGGAAGGCCAGAGCTACCGCTTCGAGGCCAACCCGGACTACTTCCGCGGTCCACCGGCGGTCGACGAGCTGGTGGTCATCGTGTTCGCCGACGACGCGGGCGCCCAAGCGGCCATCCGCACCGGGGAAGTGGATGTCATTTTCGAGCGGATTCCGCCCGAGCAGATCGACCTGCTGGACATGCAGGATCCGTTGGACATCGCCCTGGGGCCGGAGTTCACCACCCAGATGATCAACTACGACGCCTCCAAGCGGCCCTTCGATGACGTGGCGGTCCGCCAGGCGATCAACCTGGCTATGAACCGCCAGGACATCGTGGACACCGTGTATCTCGGGGCAGCCACGGTCGGCAGTCCGGGCTGGATCCACCCTGGCCACTCCTCCTACAACCCCTCGATCGTGCCGGTCTACGACGTGGCCGCTGCCAACGCTCTGCTGGATGGTGCCGGTTACGCGGATAGCGACGGCGACGGCGTCCGGGAGTTCGACGGCCAGCCGATGTCCTTCGAGATCATCACCAACGCTCCCGACTCGCTGCGCCTGCGGATAGCGGAGCTGACCGTGGAGATGCTGGCCGCCATCGGCATCGAGACCAGGGTGGCGTCGGTCGAGACCGCCACCTGGGAGAATGCTGTCTGGCCGGGCTTCGACGTCACCCAGGGTCGAAACTACGACATCGCCATGTGGGGTTGGTCAGCCCCTGTCCAGGCGGATACGTTGCGGCTGCCCTGGCTGGTTCACAGCTCCACCGACGTGGGTTTCCTCAACCTGACCGGCTACGGCAACGAAGAGCTCGATGCGCTCTCCGAGGCGTTACCCATCGAGCCGGATCCGGCCGAACGGATCGCCATGCTGGGCCGCATGCAGGAGATCATCGCCGAGGATCTGCCGTTCGTGCTGTTGCTGTATCCGGACGGGGCCTACGTGTACGACTCGAGCGTCTACTCGGACTGGGAGTTCATCGCCGGCCAGGGCATCGTCAGCAAGCTGTCGTTGCTGCCCGCCTCCGCGCGCCCCTAGGGGGCGCGCGGGTCCGCAGGCCAGGTCGAGCTGACATTTGACCCAGCGCCTCGATCTCCGGCGGCTGGTCCAGTACGGGGTGGTCGTGGTGGTGGCGGTCACCCTGAACTTCCTGCTGCCCAGGTTGATGCCTGGGAACCCTCTGGTGCTGATCGCCGGGGTGGACGTCGGCCTGCTCACTCCCGAGCAGCGGGCCGAGATCGTTGCTCGGGTGGGGCTGGACGCCCCGCTGTGGATGCAGTATCTGCGGTACTGGGGCGACATTTTCACCGGCGACTTCGGCTATTCGTATCGTTCGAGCAAGCCGATCGTGGAGATGATCTGGACCCGGCTGCCCTGGACGCTGCTAATCACCGGACTGTCGCTGATCGTGGCGGCCGTGGTCGGCGTGATCCTTGGAGCGTTCTCGGCCTGGCGGAGGGGAACCAAGAGCGACTTGGGACTGCTGTCCTCGATGATCTCGATCGAGTCACTGCCACCCTTCTGGTTGGGGATGTTGCTGATCTCGCTCCTTGCGGTGCAGTGGCGCCTCCTGCCATCGTTCGGCGCGGTTACACCGGCGGCGGATCTGGTCGGCTGGGCATACGCCTGGGACATCATCAGCCACGCCATCCTGCCGGTGGTGACGCTATCGATCCTGGCCACGCCCGGCGTCTACATGATGATGCGCTATTCGATGTTGGAAACCCTGGGTGAGGACTACATCCGGACGGCCAGGGCCAAGGGGGCCGGGGAGGCGAGAGTGCTGTTCGGGCATGTCGCCCGCAATGCCATCGCTCCGGTCGTCACGGTGCTGGCCATCCGCCTGGGATTCGCCTTCGGAGGGACGGTGATCATCGAGACGGTCTTCTCCTATCCGGGACTGGGGCGCCTGGTGTTCGAAGCCGTCTCGGGCCGGGACTACCCGGTCATGCAGGCGGCCTTTCTGGTGTTCACCGGGGCGGTGCTGATCGCCAACCTGGTGGCGGACCTGCTCTATCCGGTCATCGACCCGCGGACCAGAGCGTCGTGACCTCACCCGCCCGTGCGGAGAGACGCGCCCGAAGGGCCTTGAGACGGAAGGTCCGCCTGCCCGCCAGGTTCGGTCTAGTAGGTG
This sequence comes from Acidimicrobiia bacterium, assembly GCA_965200835.1. Lineage (GTDB taxonomy): Bacteria > Actinomycetota > Acidimicrobiia > Spongiisociales > Spongiisociaceae > JAPPFW01. Next base: position 1,112,107 of record OZ241390.1, on the reverse strand, counting down.
GAACGATCGTGGCGCTGCTGGTGGGCACGGCAGTGTTCGCCCCCTGGCTGGCTCCTTATGATCCGGCCGAGCGAGTAGCCAGACCCTTCCTGCCGCCCGGCGGCACTCACCTGCTCGGCACCAACGATGTCGGCCAGGATCTGGCTTCGGAGATGATCTTCGGTAACCGGGTCTCGCTGTCGGTGGGGATCGTGGCGGCGGCGGTGGCCCTGCTGATCGGGACCCTGGTGGGGGTGGTGGCGGGCTATTACCCCAAACGCCTGGGGGCGGTGATGATGCGGGGCGTCGACGTGGTCCTGATCCTTCCGTTCCTGCCGCTGCTGATCGTGCTGGCGGCGTATCTGGGGAGGAGCTTGCTCAACACCATCCTGGTGATCGGAGTGCTGATTTGGGCCGAGCCGGCTCGGGTCATCAGATCCCAGGTGCTGTCTCTGCGTTCTCGTGAGTACGTGCTGGCGGCCCGATCGATGGGTGCGCCGGATCGCTGGACCATCCTGCGGCACATAGTCCCTCGAACGGCTCTCCTGGCTACCGGGTCGTTCGTCCGGGCGGTGTCTAACGCCATCCTGCTGGAGGCGTCCCTCAGCTTTCTCGGGCTGGGTGATCCTATCCAGAAGAGCTGGGGTTCGACCCTCTTCTGGGCCCAGAACCGGGGGGCTTTCCTAACCCCCGCCTGGAAGTGGTGGGTGCTGCCTCCGGGACTGCTGATCATGCTGGCTTCCCTGGGGTTCGCGCTGGTGGCTTTCTCACTGGAGGAGCGAATCAACCCGCGCTTGTGACTCGCCCCATGGTGGATTGGCTACCCGTGAACGGGACGCCCGGGGCTGGCCGTGGAGGTAGGTGGGGTTGGCGCGCGTCAGGCGGGCACGAACTCGGCTATCTCCAGGCCGCCCGCTCTGGCGAGCTTCATGAAGACGCCGTCCGGATCGCCTGGATGGTGGACGCCCGGCGGGTAGGAACCGCGGGCCGCAACCTGGGCAGCGGCCGCCATGGAAACCCCGCCCAGGAAGAAGGCGTCGTCAGCAATGCCGAGAGTGCTGGTCGGCGGGCCAGCCGCCTCGTGAGTCACGCGAACGGACACGCCCATCCAGGGTCCCTCGTGCGGGGCGACCAGCGAATCGAGGCCTTTCCAGCCAATGGGGCTGTTCCCCCATCCAGCCCATAGGGTGCCGACCGGCTCGGGAAACGTAATCGGGGTACCGGCGCCCAGCGGGTTGCCCGGCACCGTCCAAGCGAGGCGAGCATCGACCAGCCGGGCGGTGGGATCGATGATCGCGGCGGCCAGGGCCGCGGCCAGGCCGGATCCGGAGCTCGCTCCCACCACGAAGGTGCCGTCGCCTACCGGATATCCGTGCGGCAGCCGGTCTCCGACCACGATCGGGATCCCGGCAACCCGGGCTTCCTCGATGTGAGGCTGGGTGGCATCCCCGATGGCATCGATCACAAGTACGTGCCACCCCGTTACCGAGGGGATCGAACCGTCCTGGTCGGCGGCGGCTTCGCCCGAGAGGCTCCCTACCTCAGTACCGGGCTCGGCCAGCAGTGCCAGCCGGGTACGGCGGCCCAGCTCACCGCTGGCATGCACCGCCACGCGGACGGTCATCGATCGCCCGGTACTGGAATCCAGGTCCCCCGTTCGGTAGGCGGATCGACCACCGGGGGGCGGCGGGTCAGCAGGAAGGCGACCGCAGCTGCTAGGACCGCCAACCCGAGCAGGACTCGAAACTTCATGCTGTAAGTGTAGGGAGGCTCGTGCGTTGAACAACCAGGCCTTGGAAGTATTCTGCTGGCTGGCAACCCTGAAGCTTCACCCGGCAGCCGGAAGGATGACCTCGATGAGCCGCAACGTGATCGTGTTTCTGGTAGTCGCCATGCTGGTCTGGCCGACGCCAGCGGTGTCAGCTCAGGCGGCCCGCGACGACAGGTCTCCTAACGGGCCGGGCGCTTTCCAGGATGTCCCGACCGGGCACTGGGCCGAGGAGGCGATCGGTTGGGCAGTGGCCAATGGCATAACCCAAGGCACCACCGACGGCAACTTCACTCCCGACTTGCACGAGACCCGCGCTTACACCGTCTACTACCTCTACAAGCTCTACGCTGCCGAGCTCAGTGGCGTCGCCGGATCCGACACCTTCGACGACGTGCCGGTGGGGCATTGGGCGGATGAAGCGATCGGTTGGGCGGTGGCTAACGGGATCACGGCGGGTACCGGGGATGGGCAGTTCTCACCCGATCGCCCCCTGACCAGAGCCCAGAAGGTTACGTTCCTGTATAGGGCACATCTGATGTATAACTCAGCCGGCACGGATAGTCCCGGATCGGATACGTTCGGGGATGTGCCGGTGGGGCATTGGGCGGATGAGGCGATAGGTTGGGCGGTGGCTAATGGGATCACGGCGGGTACCGGGGATGGGCTGTTCTCGCCCGATCGATCTTTGACCAGAGCCCAAGCGGTAATACTCCTGCAGCGGTCCTCCACCCGTACACCCCACCCGGATATACCCCCTCCACCCGCGAGAGCAGTCCGGATGACCCCAAGCCCATCCACGGCATCGGTGCAGGATGCGGCCGAAGCTGCTGGCGTGGCCTTCCTGGACACGGTGGTGGCGAACTCGGATCTGGGCTACGACTGCTGGGAGGGATGCGACAATAGTCTCTCGGTGATAGGTTGACCCTCCGGGCGGCTCTATTGGATAAGTCAGCACAAGCGATCGGATTCGATTGTTTCCTCTATGAGGCTTGTGAGAATAGCCTGGGCCGCGAGAGAGGCGACTTGTGGGACTACGATGGCTGGGGGGCATATGATGCGGCCCTCGCTATCGGATATCCGTGCTGGATGACCTGCGGTGGTAATCTCAACGATGCAGCAAATAATCTGGTGTATTCGAAGCTCGTTGACGCTTATGGCCCGGAGGTCTTCGTCGATCAGAACGCGGTGGAGACTGCAGTTTATGACGTGGTAGCCAAAACTTCTGGGTTCGACTGCTACAAAAGCGATGACTGTGACAACAATCTGTCGTTAGCTATTGCTCAGCAATACAGTGATGTGATGGATGAGGTAGCACGAGCAGCAGGGTATTAGTGCTACGACAATTGTGACAATGCCTTGTCTGACGCGGCCGACAACGCCCGTGATGTTCTCCTGGACGAGGCAGCCCAGACAGCAGGCTATGGCTGCTGGAAGGAGTATGGGTCATTCGTGTCGGAGTGTGACAATCCATGGAGGGATAGTGCCACCATCGAACGGGACGAGATCGCTAAGGCTGCCGGATACGACTGCTGGACCTATTGTGTCAACAGCCTACGGTCTGCCTCATACAGTGCCAGAGACGTCCTCATGGGTGAGGCGTTAGGAATATCAGGATATCCGTGCCTCATGAATTGCGAAGGTAGCCTAGTGGAGGCTGCCTTCGGCGAGGTATGCCTTCGAGATAGAGGTAGCCCAAGCGGCCGGATATGGCTGCTTGCGTGGTCGAGGCGGCTGCGAGACAGTGACCACCAGCTTGGCATAGATCCCACCCCCTGGGCTAGGGCGGACCGCGAGTAGCGTAGCGGGAACTCCGGAATGGTCGGTGTGACCGGGTCCCAGGAAGCCACGCTCTCTTCGGAGAGGAGACCCGAGATGCCGTCCCCACTGGATCGTCCGACCTATTGCCTTGCAGAGGCAGCGCGCCTGCTGCAGGTGACGCCTTCCCGACTCCGCTGGTGGCTCGAGGGCGGTGTGCGCCGGGGGAAACGATATCCGCCCGTGCTCAGAGATGAACGTAGGGGAACTTCGGAGGTGACCTGGGGAGAGTTCATCGAAGCGGCGTATCATGAGTAAGTATCGTGAGCACTTACCTCTCCAGCGGCTGCGCCCCTTGCGCGAGTGGTTGAGGGTCGAGTTGGGCACGTCCTTTCCGTTCGCGGTAGCTCAGCCGATGGTGGCACCTGACGAGCTGGTCTGGGGGAAGCAGCAGGAGCTCGGGATACCTGAGACGTTGTGGATCGTGGTGGGCTCGGGCCAACTGATGCTCAGCGCGGCGGCGGAAAGTTTCTGCAAGCGGGTGAGATTCGACCCGGAAACGCGCCGAAGCGGCCGGTTACATCCTAATGGAGGCTCTGCCTAGCCCGGTATATGCCGACCCGATGGTTTCCTTCGGTACCCAACGGTGCGAGGTGTCCGTACAGAGATCATCGCCGAGCTTGCGCTGGCCGGAGAGCCGCGCTCAGTGATAACCGACCTCTACCGGCATCGCGAGTTCGCCGAACAGGACATCGAAACTGCCGTCTACTTCGAGACCACCTTCCTCAAGGCGGCGTGAGGGACGACGCTCGTCTACCTGCTGGTGGCACAAAGAGAGAGGCCCGGTAGGTTCTTCTTCGATGAGAACTTGCTTGGCCTCGGGAGGATCGTTGCCAGCACAGGAAGGGATTCGATATATCCAGGGCATCCGAGGTCACCCGTCCGTCTTGGAGCGCCGGACACCCAGTGGTTACCCATAGCGGCGGATCAGGGATGGATCGTAGTGACACGTGACAAGACGATCCGAACACGACCTGCCGAGGTGGCAACCCTGCTCAAATATCCACCTCCGCATACTGGTTCTGAGGGTTCGAGGCGACCTCAAACTCGAGGACCAGAACCGGATCCTGGAAACGCTTTGGGACCGGATCGAAGAACTCCTTGTACGACCGGCTCCTTGGATGTATTCCATCACGAGATCAGGTGTTCGTGAGATTCCGTATCCGAGCTGAAGGCAACACACGGGTCAGTTGTTCGATGTCTCACGGCGGTCTCCTGTCGTTCAGAAGTCGATGCCGCGTATGGCCCGGATACCTTGCTGGTAAGCATGCTTGACGGGAGTCATCTCGGTGACCGTGTCGGCTATCGCTACCAGAGCGTCCGGGGCATCCCGTCCGGTAACGACCACGTTGACCCTGGCCGGCCGGTTGGCGATAGTGGACGCCACTTCTTCCTCGGCGATCCACCCCCAGTTGATCGGGTAGGTGATTTCGTCCAGCACAACTAGGCGATGCTTCCCCTCCTCGATCCGCCGTCTGGCCAGCTGCCAGGTGGCTAGGTTCAGCTCGGCCGAACGGTCCAGGTCCTCGCTGTCCCACGAGAATCCGTCACCACCGGTTTCCCAGTCCACCCCGAGGCGGCGGCCGATCTTCTCCTCGCCCACCTTCCACTTGCCGGACTTGACGAACTGCACGACCGACACCCGCCAGTTGCGGGCTACCGACCGCATTACCATCCCCATGGCGGCCGTGCTCTTGCCCTTGCCGTCTCCGGTGTTGACGATCACTACGGAGTTGGCCCTTCTGGTATCGGGGCGGCGGGGATCTTCCGTTCGGGGAGCTTCGCTCATCGGGAACCATTCCTGACCGGGACTATCGCCAGGTCGTCGTTGACCGTGACCACCTCGACGTTGGCCTGGTAGAAGTCCCTTATGTAGTCGGTTGTCAACACCTGCACGGGTGCTCCGGCGGCCACTATCCGTCCGCCCGAAATCATCAGCAGACGGTCGGCGAACTGCCCGGCGAGGGTCAGATCATGCATGGCGGTGATGATTGTTACGGCCCGCTGCTTGCGCAGGTGGCCGATCAACTCGAGCGCGTTCTGGCCCTGGCCGATGTCGAGCGCAGAAGTCGGCTCGTCGAGAAGCAAGATGTCGGCTTCCTGGGCGATCGCCCTGGCGAGCACAGCCCGACGCCGTTCTCCCCCGCTGATCTCGGACAGGTTGCGGTCGGCAAGCCTTCGTAGGCGCAGCAGGTCCAGGGCGGCCCAGCCTGCCTGCAGGTCGAGACGGCCTTCTGTCCCGAAATAGGGCAGATGGGGAGTGCGGCCCAGCAGGACGTACTCGTACACCGTCATCCCCACGGGGAATACCGGTTCCTGGGGAACGAACGCTATCGACCGGGCCCTGTCCCGTTTGCTCACGAGGCGGGCGTCGACCCCCTGCAATTCGATCGATCCGGTGTGCTCTACCAGGCCGGCGATAGCTTTCAGTAGGGTCGACTTGCCGGCACCGTTGGGTCCCAGCAGACAGAGCCATTCGCCCTTGGCAACTTCCAGATCGATCCCGCCAAGCACCGGCGATCCCGGCAGATAGGACACCGAGAGGTGGCGGATCACGACACTCATACGAGGAATCGCCTGGTAGTGCGCAGAACGACCATGAAGAACGGTGCGCCGACAAAAGCGGTGACCACCCCGATCGGGAGCTCCGCGGGGCTCGCCACCGTGCGGGCTGCCAGATCGGCCAGAATCAGGAAAGCGCCGCCCGCGATGGCCGACACCGGGATGAGGGACCGGTAGCTCACGCCCACCAGCAGGCGGATGGTGTGGGGTACGACCAGCCCTACGAACGCGATAAGCCCGCTCACAGCCACCGCAGCCGCGGTGGCGAGGGTGGCGAAGACCACCACGGTGGCCCTCAGTCGGGTGGTGGATACTCCCAGGGTCTCGGCTTCCTCGTCGCCGATGCTCATCACGTCTAGCAAACGCCGGTGTGCTACCAGGCCGGCCCCGCAAACGAGAGCGTAGGGCACCAGAATGAGCACCTCCCGCCATCCGGTAGTACCGAGCTGACCAAGGATCCACGAGTAGACCTGCCGGATGTTCTCGGCATTCTGTTGAAGGAGGAAGGTCTGCAGGGCGGTGAAGAAGGCCGCCACCGCCACCCCGGCGAGAATGAGCGACGCCGCGCTGCGCCCTCCCATCGAACGTCCCACCGCAAAGGTAAGACCGGCCGCGGCCAGGGCACCGACGAAGGCTGCCAGCGGAAGCAGGCGACCATCGGTGCTGGGGATGAGGGTGAGGGCCACCGTCGCGCCGAAGCCCCCACCGGCGGCCACTCCGAGCAGGTAAGGGTCGGCCAAGGGGTTGCGAAAGACTCCCTGGTAGGCGGCTCCGGCCAGCGACAGCAAGCCACCCACCAAGCCACCCAGCAGCACCCTTGGCAAGCGAATTTCCCAGATGATTGCCCGGTGGGTAACCGAAAGGCCGGCTTCCTGACCTCCGAACAACCCCGCTGCCAGCTCACGAAGCACTGCAATGGGTTCGATGCTGGCCGGTCCGATGGTCAGGCCGGCCAGCATGGCTAGCGCCAGCACCGACAGGACGGCGAGCATCCATCCCCACCGCAGCCGGGCAGGTTGCAACGGGGTGGCCGCGCCGAGTGCCACTATCGGGCCACCTAGGACAGGTTGGACAGCACGTCGCCTATCAGTCGGGCGAACTCGATGATCCGGGGTCCCCAGCGGCTGCTGAGATCGTCATCCACTTCGATGAGGGTCCCGGTCTCGACAGCCTGCAAGCCGTTCCAGCCCCCCGGCCGTTCGGCTAGGACCTCGGCCGTGGTACCGCACCACACAGCGCAGCCATAGAAGATGAGGTCCGGATCGGTCTCGATGATGTACTCGCTGGAGAGCTGCGGATAGCCAAAGCCCTCGATGTCGGCCGCATCCGCGATGTTCTCCAACCCGAACAGCCCGTATACGTTGCCGATGAAGGTGGCGGAAGTGGCCGAGTAGAGATTGTCGTCCACCTCGTGGTAATAGGTGAGGCCCTGGCCGACGGCTCCGTACTGCTCAACCAGCTCGGCTAGCTCATCCTCGATCGAGGTCACCAGGCTCTCAGCCGCATCAGGGTTGCCGGTCGCCTGGCCGAGCGCCCGCATCTGCTGGTAGGCGTCATCGAGGTTGGCAGCGGCGGAGTGGACGATCACCGGGATGCCAAGGGCTTCGAGACCGGTAGCCACGTCGCCCGTGTCCCACGAGATCACCACCAGGTCGGGCCCGAAGGCGGCGATGGCTTCCACGTTCGGCTGGAAGCCGCTCATGTCGGTAATCGGCGCATCGGCGGGATAGTTGGACATGGCGTCGACCGCGATGACCTTGCTGCCCGCGCCGAGGGCAAACAGGATCTCGGTGGCGGTAGGGGACAGTGAGATGATGGCCACCGGCCGCTCCGGGATAACCACCCCATCCACGGTGACGGGGAACTCCCCCCCGTCGGGCTCCGCAGGAGCGGCAGTCGTCTCGGGTGGACTTGTGGTGGTGACTCCTGTCCCAGCCGTGGTGTCGGTGCTGTACTGCCGCGCAACGGTGGTGTCCGTGTAGGCGACCGTGGTGGTGTCCTGCTGATCCTCTCCGCTGCATGCGGAACCGATCAGGAACAGTACTAAGAGCAGTAGTAGGTGTTTTCCTCGCAAAAAAACATCCTCCTTGGATAAGGGAGGATGAAGAGAGATCGTCAGGCTCCGGGGAGGGAACCAGCACGACCAACCCTTCCTCCGAGAGCTGATACGCGACCGCGGGTCAGGCGCCCTGGCTCGTCCCTTCCCGGATGGGAGGGGCTTGACAGTTGCGGGACAGCGCCGGACTTTTACCGGACTTCGCTGAGTTCCACGGCACCCAGCTTTATCGCCGGGTCGGTGGTCACTATAGCCGTTGGTTCGAAGCCTTACGCCAATCAGAAGCCCCTCAGAGGATTAGTTCCTCCGTCGCCCCGCCACGGAGAAGCCACCGAAAGAGCGCGAAAAACTCCGCAGAGTCCGCCCCCCTTCGGGCCCTCCCCCGCCACCACCTGTCCGGGGCTCGGAGCGTGTCCGGCCATACCGTGACGGCCGCCGGCTCCGAGAACGATGATCTCTCGAGCGGTCGAAGGACGTCCGTTCCGGCCGCTCAGGTGTCTGGTACACACATAGTGCATTACGGCTGTGACAAGTTCAACCCCCATGAACGTTTGGAGAGCCGAACTCCGGCGGGCGGGGGATCCTCCTGCCGCCGACGAGCCAGAGTTCTCGTAGGATCCTGTCCAGCCACAGCAGCAAGTCCCAAGATCGGGAGTTAGCCATGACGACCCTGGCACAGGTGCTGGAAAGAATACGTCCCTCGGACCGGAGCTTTGCGGAGCGAGCGGCCGCCCGGCATCTGACTCTGACCAAGCCGCCGGGCAGTCTGGGCCGGCTGGAAGAGCTATCGATCCGGCTGGCCGCCATCCTCGGCACCGAACGTCCGGTCTTCCGCGGCAAGGCGGTGATCGTGGCGGCCGGTGACCACGGGGTGGTTGCCCAGGGCGTGACCGGATACCCCCAGGAGGTGACGGCCCAGATGGCTGGCAACTTCTTGGCGGGGGGAGCGGCTGTGAGCGCCATGGCCCGTACCGGCGGGGTTGGCCAGCTGGTGGTGGATGCCGGGATAGCCTCAGATCGATTGCCCGACCATCCCCAGCTGCGGAGCCTGCGGGTGGGGCGCGGGACGGCCGATATCAGCCGGGGGCCGGCCATGACCCGTCGGCCAGGCAGTCCGATGCCTAGAAGCCGGGGCCGACCTGGCGATCGAAGTGGCAGGATGGGGCACCGACCTGATCGCCCCCGGAGACATGGGTATCGGAAACACCACCTCCTCGAGTGCCATAACAGCCGCTATTACCGGTCGGTCACCCGAGGAGACCACGGGGGGAGGTACCGGGCGCACCCCTGAAGAGCTCCGGCACAAGGTGGCCGTGGTCAGCCGCGCTCTCGAAGTCAACTCACCCGACCCGGAGGATCCGATCGACGTGCTCGCCCAGGTAGGAGGGTTCGAGATCGGTGTGCTGGCGGGGGTAGCGCTGGGGGCGGCTTCGGAACGGCGTGCCGTGGTGCTCGACGGGTTCATCTCCGGTGCCGCCGCTCTCCTGGCCCACGGTCTGGAGCCGGCCGTCGGGGACTACCTGATTGCCTCCCACCGCTCGGCCGAAGCGGGGCATGGCGCTGTCCTCTCGCATCTCGAGCTGGATCCACTACTCGACCTCGGCATGCGCCTCGGGGAGGGGACCGGCGCGGTGCTGGCCATGGGCATCATCGAGTCGGCCGCCGCCTGCCTCACCGAGATGGCCACGTTCGAGGGGGCGGGGGTGTCCGACCGCCCGCCGGCCAAATAGCTCCCCCGTAGACGATCGGATGGAGGGACTCCGCGCTGCCATAGGCTTTCTCACCATCCTCCCGGCCCGGCCCCGGCCTGCGAGCGATGCACTGGCCAGAGCGCCCGGGTGGTTTCCCGTGGCTGGTCTGCTGATCGGGTTGATCCTGGCAGCAGTGGCCGGGGTGCTCCGGCTCGCATACCTGCTCGTGTCGACCGGGGGTTCGGTGCCCCTCGCGGAGGTCATGGGTATGGTGCTGGACCATCCAGCAGGCCCAACCTGGCTGCACGGCAGCATCCTGGTAGGAGTGCTGGCAGTGCTGACCAGAGGTTTGCACCTGGATGGATTCATCGATACCTGTGACGCTCTGTTGGGTGGGTCGGACCGCCGGAGACGACTCCAGATCCTCCGGGACCCGCATGTGGGAGCATTCGGGGTGGTCGGAGCGGTTTGCCTGATCATGCTGAAGGCCGCGGGTCTGGGCGAACTATCGGCCTCCGGGTTCTGGTGGATGATCCTGATCGTTCCGGCTATCCCGCTGGGGGATCCTGGTGGTGATGGCCCGGTATCGCTACCTCAGGAGTTCGGGACTCGGCACTGCCTTCCTGCCGACCGCCAAGGTACGCGTAGCGATCGCCGGGCTTGGAGTCGTGACGCTGGTAGCGGTCGTCCTGATGGGGCCGGTGGGGTTGGCGCTCGTCGCGGTGGGCGGATCCGTAGCTTGGGGGGTGGGCGCCTGGGCGAGCCGCCTACTGGGTGGAGTGACCGGCGACATCTACGGTGCGGCGGTCGAGCTGTCCGAGTGCGCCATGCTGGTGGCGGCGGCCTTCCTAACGTTCGGCGATCCGGATTGGCTGCGCTCTCCCATCCGCCTACCGAGCCCTCAACACCCTGGACAGCATGATCGGATACCGCGGGAAGTACGAATACCTGGGGAAGGCTTCCGCTCGCCTCGACGATCTCGCCAATCTGATACCTGCCCGGATGAGCGCTCTGTTGATGCTGCTAGCCGGTCTGCCCGTACGCCTCCTATCCGCCCGCCGGGGATGGCGCATCATGTGCAGGGATCGGAGCCTGACTGCCAGTCCCAATGCCGGATGGACTATCGGCGCGATGGCCGGAATCCTCGGGACGGCGCTCGAGAAGGTCGGGCACTACCGGATAGGGGACGGGCTACGGGATCCTACGACCTCCGACCTGCGCACAGCGGTGCGGCTCTGCTACGCCGTGGCCGCTCTGGCAATTCCAGTAGTGGGAGCCCTGATCGCACTGCGCAACTCGGTCTGGGGTTAGGACCGGCCATGTCCCGTACCAAACATGGCGGGCTTGACTTTGCCGAACTGGAGAGTCTCGGGCTGGATCCCACCGAGGTCATCGACTTCAGCGCTAGCGTCAACCCGCTCGGGGCCTCGCCGAGGGTGCTCGACACCATACGGGAGGTGGATCCCTCCACCTATCCCGACCCGACTTGTCGCCGGCTCCGCCACGCCCTCGCCGGAAACTGGGAGTTCCGAAGGGGAGCATCCTGGTGGGCAACGGATCTACCGAGCTCATCCACCTGCTGGCGCGATCCTGTCTCCGTCCCGGTGATCTGGCTTGCGTGTTCGGCCCTACCTTCGTCGAGTACGAGGCGGCGATCCGCTTGGAAGGCGCGGAGCCCATGATGCTCCACCCAGCACGCCGGTCGGGATTCCGATGGGAAATGGACCGGGCGGTGCGCTCCCTCTCCGAAGCCAGGCCTTCGCTGACCTTCCTCTGCAACCCGAACAACCCCACGGGTGTCTACCTGGAACAGGAGGAAGTGCAGGCGGTGGCCGGGGCGGTCGGGAGGGCCGGCCTTCTCGTCCTCGACGAGGCGTATGTGGCGTTTGTCGACCGGCCCTGGGATGCGACCGGTCTGCTCACGGCCGGGAACGTCGTCCTGCTCCGCTCCATGACCAAGGATTACGGGCTACCCGGCTTGAGGCTGGGTTACCTGCTGGCGTCGCCGCGACTGATAGAGCGGGTCGCACGGCTCCAGTACAGTTGGAGCGTCAACGCCCTCGCCCAAGCCGCCGGTCTCGCCGCGCTGGAAGACCCGGACGATGTGCGGGCTGGCCGGCACGTGGTGCGATCCAGCCGTGAATACCTGGTGCGGGAGCTCCGCAGGATGGGTCTGGCCTGCTCTCACCCGAGTGCCAACCACCTGCTGGTGGAGGTGGGTGACGCGTCAGCCGTCCGCCGCCAGCTACTGGAGCGGCACCGGTTGTGTGTGCGGGACTGTGCATCGTTTGGCCTCCCGAGGCACATCCGGATCGGCCTCAGGCCCTTGGACGACACCCGGCGGTTGGTCAAGGCCCTCTCCCAGGTCCTGCCGGTTCCCCAGTCCTGACCGGGTCCGCTCGGTAGGCCGGCCCGATAACCTGTCGCGCCGTGGGTGCCCTCATGATCCAAGCAACCGGGTCCAGCGCAGGTAAGTCGGTGATCGTCGCCGGTCTCTGCCGGGCGGCTGCCCGGCGCGGGTTGGCGGTAGCTCCTTTCAAGCCGCAGAACATGTCGAACAATGCGGCCGCCTGCCCCGAAGGTGGCGAGATCGGCCGGGCGCAGGCTCTCCAGGCCCGAGCGGCCGGCCTGGCACCGCGCACTGACTTCAATCCGGTGCTGATCAAACCGCAGTCGGACCGGACCGCCCAGCTAGTCGTCCAGGGCCGCCGGGCCGGGACCCTACGACCCGGTGACTATGTGAACGATCGGGGCAGCCTGCTCGCGGTGGTCATGGAGAGCTTCGAGCGGGTGGCCTCCGGCTATGACATCGTGATCGTCGAAGGCGCCGGCAGCCCAGCGGAAACCAACCTGCGAAGGGGCGACATCGCCAACATGGGTTTCGCTCGCCACGCCGGCGTACCGGTGTGCATGGTGGGGGACATAGACCGGGGTGGGGTCATCGCATCACTGGTGGGGACCGCAGTGGTGCTGGATCCGGCCGATGCCACGATGGTGGCCGGGTTCATCATCAACAAGTTTCGCGGGGATCCGACCATCTTCGCGCCGGGTGTCCGAGCCATCGAACAGCAGACCGGCTGGCCGTGTTTCGGGGTGGTCCCGTGGATCCCGGCCGCCGCACGGCTTCCATCGGAGGACTCGGTCGCGCTGGCGGACTCGGCCGGGAGTGGCCGGCCAGCAGGTGAAACGGGCAGCCGACTCAAGGTAGCTGTTCCACTTCTGTCCAGCATTGCCAATCATGACGATCTGGACCCGCTGGCGGCCGAGCCGGAGGTCGATTGTGTGGTGGTCCCACCCGGAAAGCCGATTCCTCGTGACACCGACCTGGTGCTGCTGCTCGGAACGAAGTCGACCGTCAGCGACCTCCTGTTCTGCCGCAACCAGGGGTGGGATCACGACATCATCGCGCATGCCCGGTCCGGTGGACGGGTACTCGGTATCTGCGGAGGGATGCAGATTCTCGGCCGGGCTGTGCATGACCCGCTGGGAGTGGACGGACCGGCGGGCAGCGTCGAGGGTCTCGGCTTGCTCGACATCGAGACCACCATGGAGGAGCGCAAGATCGTCCGCCCGGCCTCCGGACGATGCGCAACATCCGGAGTGCCCGTGCAAGGCTACGAGATCCACAACGGCCGGGTCACCGGTCCCGACCTCGAACGGCCTGTCTTCCATTTGGCTGACGGACCGGATGGAGCGCAGACACCCGGCGGACGGATCGCCGGCGTCCATCTGCACGGTCTGTTCACCTCCGATGACTACCGGCGGGCCTGGCTCTCGGAGCTTGGCGCCCGGCCACAGCTCGATCTGGAGTTCGAACAGGTGGTGGAGAACGCGCTCGACGAGGTGGCGGGCGGACTCGAGGAGGCCATCGACCTCGAACGGTTGCTGGCCATAGCGTCCAGCGCACGGTGATGGTCGGAGCCGATCTGCGGACCGGGTTACTCTGCAGTCAGCGTGACTCTCCTACCACCCTCGGCCGATTCAGGAACGACTTGGATCTCTTTCGGATAGCTCGGACCACCTAGGTACCGGCGCGATGGCTGAGGACCAAAGCGCCCAGTCCGGTCGCCCGACCGAGCTCGTGTTCATACTGGGGGGTGCCCGGTCAGGCAAGAGCATTGCGGCGGAGCGCATGGCGGCCGGCACGGGAAGGGTCCTGTTCGTTGCCACCGCCGAGGCTCTGGACGAGGGGATGAAGCGCCGGATAGCTGCCCATCGGCGGTACCGGCCGGACGGCTGGGATACGTTGGAGGAGCCGATCCACCTCAGCCGGGTGTTGAAGCCCATGGCAAATCGCTACGACACCTTCGTCCTCGACTGCCTCACCCTGTGGGTCAGCAACCTGCTCCTAAAGGAGGAATCGGACGCCGATCCGGAGGGAGAAATCATCGGGACGGCGGAGAAGCTGCTCGACCTGATCGAGGACGTGGGAGGCAGATGGATCCTGGTCAGCAACGAGGTCGGCCAGGGCATCGTGCCTGCCTCGTCGCTGGGGAGGACTTACCGGGACGTGCTCGGGAAGGTGAATCAGTTGGTGGCCTCGCGTGCAGATCGCGCCTACCTGATGGTCGCGGGCTTGGCGCTGGAGGATCGATCGTTGGTCGAGTGAGCGTCGGACCGGCCGTCTCTATTGATCAGGAGCCAAACCTCGGCCGATCATCCATCCGCGCACTTCCGCCAGCTGTTCGCGGGTCTCGCTTCCTTGTGTCCGGATCTCGGCTACTTCTGTCCGGATCTCGGCCAGCTGCTTGCGAGTAGCCATCTGGGCCGCCATCTCCGCGAACCGCTCGTTGATGCTCATGGTCAGCACTGCGAACCGGGCGTCCAGCCGTGAGTCGATAGTACGGTCCAGCATCCGCACGGCGGCCCACCAGACACCGAGAAGACTGGCTAACGCGGCTACCAGCGTGGTGACCACCGGTAGCACCTGACCCCATGACATGCCGTTCAACATAGCCGCCCATCGAAGGATCCCGTCTCGCTCATGGTCGTCCCTTCCTCTAGGCGTTATCGATTGTGTAGATATGTCAATAGACGGATACAGGCTATTAGAGGCGACCGACAAGGGTCAGGACCGGGCGATTACCGGCGTCCGGCGCTACCAGCAAACACTCCGGGTCTCGCCCATCCGGTCGCTTGTTCGCCACCGGGCGGGTACCCTCCGAGCGTCGGGAAGGGCCGCACCGTCAATCGGTCCCTGGCCCGGCCAGTCGGTCAAGGCGGAAGGAGGAACGGGATGGTCCGGATGAGCGCGAGCGAGGCCTTCGTCGAGACCCTCGTAGCACAGGGGGTTACCGATGTATTCGGCATCGTGGGATCCGCCTACATGGAAGCCCTGGACATATTCGAACCGGCCGGCATCAGGTTCTGGCCGGTCGCCCACGAACAGAACGCTGCCCACATGGCCGACGGCTATAGCCGGGTCTCCAACCGCCACGGGGTGTGTATCGCTCAGAACGGACCCGGGATCACCAATTTCGTCACCGCCATCGCCGCCGCCTTCTGGGCGCACTCGCCGGTGGTGGCCATCACCCCGCAGGCCGGTTCGCTGGGGGAGGGCCTGGGGGGTTTCCAGGAGACCGATCAGATGCCCATCTTCTCCGGGATCACCAAGTACCAGGTGGAGGTCAAGCGCTACGAACGCATCGCGGAGCTCACCCATCGGGCTTTCACTCTGGCCATGGCGGAGCGAGGTCCGGTACAGGTGAACATCCCCCGCGACTACTTCTACGGTGAGGCGGACTACGAGATCAGGGATCCCATGGTGATCGAGCGTTCGGCAGGTGGAACGGCCGCGCTGGCGGCCGCCGCCCGGCTGCTGGCCGAGGCGCGCTTTCCGGTGGTGATGGCCGGCGGCGGCGTGGTCATGGGCAGCGGCCAGGCAGAAACCGTGGCCCTCGCCGAGCTACTGGGGGCACCGGTCATCTGCTCCTACCTGCACAATGATGCCTTCCCGTCCGATCATCCGCAGGCCTGCGGTCCCATCGGATATCAGGGGTCCAAGGCGGCGATGCGGATCGTGGCGCAGGCCGACGTCATCCTGGCGCTGGGCACCAGGTTGGGGCCGTTCGGCACCCTGCCCCAGTACGGCATCGAGTACTGGCCGGAGGACGCCCGGATCATCCAGGTCGACGCCGACCATCGGACCCTGGGCCTGGTGAAGCCCGCCGAGGTAGCCATCCAGGGTGACGCCGCGGCTGCTGCGGCCGACCTTGCCAGGCGGCTAGAGGGGGTGGAGCTCGCCGCTGCTGCCACCCTCGATGATCGCCTGGCCCGGGTCAGGGAGGAGAAACAAGCCTGGAAGCAGGAACTCGACGCTATCTCGTCGTCCCCCGAAGTGCCGATGGCACCCCGGGCGGCGTTGCGCCAGCTGGAGATGGCCATGCCGGAGGGCGCCATGGTGACCACCGACATAGGCAACATCTGCTCGGTGGCCAACTCCTATCTGAGTTTCGACCGGCCCAACAGCATGTTCGCGGCGATGATGTTCGGAAACTGCGGCTATGCCTACCCCACCGCTATGGGGGCCAAGGTGGCAGCGCCGGAGCGACCGGCCATCGCCTATGTGGGAGACGGTGCCTGGGGCATGAGCCTGGCCGAGGTGATGACCTGTGTCCGGGAGAACATCCCGGTGGTGGCCTGCGTGTTCAACAACCGCCAGTGGGGCGCCGAGAAGCGCAACCAGATCGACTTCTACGACGATCGCTACGTCGGCACCATGCTCCAGAACCCGAGCTTCGCGGCGATCGGGCGAGCGATGGGCGCGGCCGGGGTGGTAGTCGAGAAGCCCGACGAGGTGGGTGACGCGCTGCGGGCGGCGGTGGAGTCGGAGCGGCCGACCGTGCTCGAGATCCAGGTGAGCCAGGAGCTGGGCGAGCCGTTCCGGCGGGACGCTCTCCAGAAACCGGTGCGCCTGCTCGAGAAGTACGCCAAATACAGCGCCGAATAGCGCCGCAGGGCAGGCGGCCGGTCGATCCCTCAGCTAGTTGGTAAGGTTCGACTGTCCGGACCCACCGCCGGATTGGTCATCTCGTTCGAAGGAAGCTGAATGCAGTACGGTTTCGTGATCGATCACACGTCGTGCATCGGCTGCCATGCCTGCACGGTGGCCTGCAAGACCGAGCACGACGTCCCGCTCGGGGTCAACCGCACCTGGGTCAAATACATCGAGAGCGGAACCTGGCCCGATACCAAGCGGTCTTTCTCGGTCATGCGGTGCAACCACTGCACCGACGCTCCTTGCATCTCGATCTGCCCGACCGGTGCGCTGTTCCGTCGGGAGGATGGGATAGTCGACTTCGACACCAGCCTGTGCATCGGGTGCAAGAGCTGCCTGCAGGCGTGTCCCTACGATGCGCTCTATATCGACCCCCACGACGGCACCGCCCAAAAGTGCAACTACTGCGTCCACCGGGTGGAGGTGGGGCTGGAGCCGGCCTGCGTGGTGGTATGTCCGGAGGGTGCCATCATCTCGGGGGACCTGGACGATCCGACCACCCCGATCTCGCGCCTCGTGCACGGCGAGCGATTGCTCCAGCGCTCCCCGGAACAGCACACCGCGCCCAACCTGTGGTACCGGGGCGCGGATCAAGCCGCTATCGATCCGCTGGGCGCCTCCGATCCGGGTGACGGAGGGATCTGGCGCGATCCGGAACCCTCGTTCATGACCGTGGACCTGACCCCCTCCTCCACCACGTCCACCAGCGGACGGGCCCGGACCGGGCCGAGCAGTGCGCCCAGAGTCGTTTACGACACCGACCATCCCATGCCCTGGGGATGGCGGGTGTCCAGTTACTTCCTCACAAAGGGCATCTCGGCGGGACTGGCCATCGTGCTGGCCCTGAGCCTGCTGTTCGGCGGCGAGGCGGGCAGCGCCTTCGCCCGCTGGGGCGCACCCCTGATCTCCGGAGCCTTCCTCGCCCTGACCGCGGTGCTGCTGGTAGCCGACCTCAAGCGACCGGACCGGTTCTATTTCCTGCTCACCAAGGGTCGAGCCGGCTCGTGGCTGGTGAAGGGAGCCTGGATCCTGGCGGCCTACGCCCTAGTGCTCGGCGTCTGGTTCGTGTTGGGGATCGCCGATCTTCCCTACCTTCCGGTGTTCATCTGGGCGGCCGCGCTGGTCGGTCTGGGAGTGGCTGGGTATACCGCCTTCCTGTTCGGCCAGGCGGAGGGTCGCGATCTCTGGCAGAGCCCCACCCTGCTGTGGCACATGCTGGCCGGTTCGGTGGCGGTGGGCGCCGGTGCCGGGCTGGCCGTTTCGGGGTTATTCGATCTGGACCCGACCACGGTCCGGACCTTCGCCTGGGCGCTGGTGGTGGGCAGCGCAGCGCTCGGCCTGATCGCGGTAGCGGAGCTGCTCATGCCGCATCCCACCGCCAATCATGCCGCTGGTCTGCATCACCTGACCCGAGGGGCTTACGCCCGGGAATGGTGGTGGGGAGGGCAGCTGATAGGAGTGGTGCTTCCGCTGGTACTCGGGGTCGCTATCCTGGCCGGTCTTGGTGAAGCCGGGTGGTTGCTGGGCGTGGGAGGCCTGGCGGCGGCGGTCGGCATGTGGTTTGCGGACGACGCCTTCGTCCGGGCAGGCCAGAGCGTGCCCCTCTCATGAGCGGAACGGAGGTGCCGGCATAGCAAAGCGACGGAAACGGCGAGGGGCGGAGCAGCTGGCCCGCCTGGTACCGGGGACGGGTCTGGTCTCCTATCCCCCCACCGAATCCTGGGACGACTGGGAAGAGTACGACGCCAAGGCCTGGCCGGAACGGGTCAAGCGACGTTACCGGCTGGTGCCGACCACCTGCTTCAACTGCGAAGCCGGGTGCGGGCTGCTGGCCTATGTGGACAAGGACACCAGCCGAGTACGCCGGTTCGAGGGGAACCCGGAGCATCCCGGCTCCAGAGGCAAGAACTGTGCCAAGGGCCCGGCCACCCTCAACCAGATGTACGATCCGGAGCGGATCCTCCATCCTCTTCGCCGAGTAGGGTCCCGTGGCGGAGGACAGTGGGAGCAAGTCACCTGGGAGGAAGCCCTCGACGACATAGCCGGCCGGATCCGGCGTGCGCTGGTCGAGGACCGTCACGACGAGATCATGTACCACGTGGGCAGGCCGGGTGAGGACGGCTTCATCGACCGGATCCTGCGGTCGTGGGGGGTGGATGGGCACAACAGCCACACCAATATCTGCTCGTCGGGGGCGCGCACCGGTTACGCCATGTGGATGGGCTACGATCGGCCCTCCGCGGATTTCGCCAACGCCCGTTTCATCCTGCTGTTATCGGCGCAGCTCGAATCAGGGCATTACTTCAACCCTCATGCCCAGCGGATCATCGAAGCCCGGCAGGCGGGAGCCAAGGTCGCCACCATCGACCCGCGGCTGTCGAACACTGCCTCGATGTCGGACTACTGGCTGTCACCCTGGCCGGGCACCGAGGCGGCCATGCTGCTGGCGGTGGCCTCCCGCCTGCTGGAGTGGGACGCAGTGGACCACCGGTTCATGCGGCGCTGGGTCAACTGGGAGGCCTCTCTGGAGGCGCGAGCCCCGTATCGTCCCCGCACCTACGAGAGTTTCGTCGATCTGCTGAAGGAGACCTATTCCTCGTACACCGTCGAGTATGCCGCCGAGGAGACCGGAGTGGACGCGGGACGGATCGAGGCGGTGGCCAGGGGCATCGCCGAGGCCGGCAGCCGGTTCGCCTCCCATACCTGGCGAGCGGCCGGCTCGGGCAATCTGGGTGGATGGCAGGTGGCCCGCTGCCTGTTCTTCCTGCATGTGCTGACCGGATCGGTGGGTACCGAGGGGGGGACCTCGCCGAGTGCCTGGGACAAGTTCAAGCCGGACCACTGGAACATGCCCCCTCCCGCCAACCGATGGAACGAGCTGATCTGGCCGGCCGAGTTCCCCCTGTCTCACTACGAGATGAGCTACCTGCTGCCCCACTTCCTCAAGGAGGGTCGGGGCAGGCTGGAGGTGTACTTCACCAGGGTTTACAACCCGGTGTGGACCAACCCGGACGGGTTCACCTGGCTCGAGGTGCTGTCCGACGAGGACCGGGTCGGCCTGCACGTGGCCCTTACCCCCACCTGGTCGGAGACGGCCTGGTTCGCTGACTACGTGCTCCCGATGGGGGTGGGGGCGGAGCGGCACGACACCCACTCCTACGAGACCCACGCCGCCCGGTGGCTGGGCTTCCGCCAGCCGGTGTTGCGAGTGGCCGGTGAGCGGGCCGGGAACCACTACCGGCGTACCTACGAAGCCAACCCGGGTGAGGTCTGGGAGGAGAACGAGTTCTGGATCGACCTTTCCTGGCGGGTGGATCCCGACGGGTCCTTGGGAGTGCGCGGCTGGTACGAGTCCCCGGTTGATCCTTCCCGCCCGGTGAGCGTCGACGAGTACTACAGCTGGATGTTCGACCATTCGGTTCCCGGCCTGCCGGAGCGAGCCGCCCGGGAGGACCTCACCCCGCTGGAGTTCATGCGTAAGTACGGGGCCTTCGAGATCGATCGGGGTCGCTACCACCTCAATGAGTCCAGCGTTTCGGCTGGCGAGCCGGGGGTGGAGGTCGACGGGATCCGCCGGAGCGGGTTCGGTTCGCCTTCCCGCCTGCTCGAATGGCATTCGGAGACCCTGGAGTCGTGGAACTGGGCGGATGCCGCCATCCCCACCTACCTGAAGTCCCACGTCAACTGGCGGGACCTCGACCTGGAGGGCAACGAGCGCATCCTGCTGCCGATCTTCCGGCTCCCGACCCTGATCCATACCCGGTCGGGCAACGCCAAGTACCTGTACGAGATCAGCCACGGCCATCCCCTCTGGGTGCATCCGAGTGACGCTGACCAGCTCGGTTTCAGCACCGGCGACATGGTGCGGATCACCACCGAGATCGGCTACTTCGTGATGCGGGTGTGGCGGACGGAGGGACTCAGGCCCGGGGTGGTGGCGGCATCCCACCACATGGGCCGGTGGCGGCTCGATCCTGAGATGGGCAATGAGCGCTGGTCGTCCGCGCTGGTCGGAATCGAACGAGAGGAGAGTGGCTGGCTACTGCGGCACAAGTCCGGTATCGAGCCCTTCCGGTCGGATGATCCCGACAGCGAGCGGATCTGGTGGCGTGATCCGGGCGTCCATCAGAACCTGGCTTTCCCGGTGCATCCCGACCCGGTGTCGGGCATGCATGCGTGGCACCAGCGGGTCCGTCTCGGTTTGGCTGAACCCGGTGATCGGTACGGTGATGTCTTCGTGGATACCGAGCAGTCTCACCGGATCTACCGGGACTGGATGGATCGGACCCGCCCCGGACCCGGTCCCGGCGGCCTCAGGCGGCCCCGCTGGCTCACCCGGCCGCTTCCACCCGCTCCGGACGCCTACCAGGCCTGAGGCCGCTCGCCGCCAACCTCCGGAGGCGGTGTATCATGAACGCTGGCAAGGGCCCATAGCTCAGGTTGGTTAGAGCGCATCCCTGATAAGGATGAGGTCCCTGGTTCAAATCCAGGTGGGCCCACCCGCTGACCCCCATCCAGTCGAAGACTATAGAGCGGCGGGCTGAGTCACAGCTCCCGCAGCGACAGATCCAGCGTTCCCTCCAAAGAAGGCTTCCCGGTCGGGTTCGTGGTGGTCGATATCCAACCCGATCACCCCGGCTGGCATCCGTACCGCCGTGTTCCACCGGCCATGCGAATCGGCCCAGCGGCTGGCTTGCTTGGGCGTTACCGGCTTCGCTTCGGTACCCGTGTACCCGTCAGGTGGTGGAAACTTCCGGCCCCAAGGAACCGGGAACGCGTCCCAGCCGTTCGCTACCAGCTTCCACCCAAGCTGCCGGTATCCGGCAGCACCTTGGCTTGCCAGCCGATCCGGCTTGTGCATGATTAGCCATGTACCCACCTTCCCGGCGGCGGAACCCCCTCACGGTATCCACCACCGATTGGTTCGCAAGCGCCCACCAAGTGCCACTGGTGGGCGCTTCGCTTTACTGGCCAGCCGTGCTGGTACTTCAGCCAGCAACCTACCCCAACACGCGGTACGGCCAGCACCACCAACGGAAGGCGGTGCTGGCCGTACCGAAGCCAAAACGGGCTTTAAGGCGCGTGGTTAACCGTGCCTTACCTTGGTGCGGCGGCGCGAATCATGCCGACAGCCCACCTGGCGCACCGGTATACCATTCTTCATGATGTCAAGAAACAACAGAAACGCAATCACTGGTATTGCCACCACGAATAAGTTTCGCACTGCCACAACATGCATATGTTGCCTTCCCTTAAAGAACCTACAGCCCGTTATGAATAGCAACGGCCCATGTACCGTCAGCGTATCCGTATAGGTCAACGGATGGATATGCGCTCCGCAAGCACAAAATTGGACTAAAAAGGCATTGTGCATAGTGCGCACTTTGGTAGGCCTGGTAGCCGTCTTGATCTTTGCCACCCCAATGGATATGGCCTTCGCCTTCATCTATACCCATGAAATACCATAACATAGCACGGTTGGTCCAAGGTCTCATCCGCAACGATTGCTTACTCACAGTGGTGTGGTTGTAGCAAAAAACCAATGTAAGCTTATGCTTGTACACGTTGACATACCCGACCCAGCCTCTCGCCGTTCCGGTAACGGTCTTTTTCTGACAACCGCCCTGAGACGGTTCAGCATTGGAAACGTCAACTATGGAGTTACCGTCCGCCGACACGAATCTGCCCTCTGTTGACGCGTCACCGTGAACGACAAATGAGTTAGCGTGCTTAGGCAAAAACTGGACTTGGTCGGCCGATGGCGCTGGTGCTGTCGCTGGTTCTGATGATGAAGTGATTCCCGGCGCCGATGGGCAGTAGTCCTACCACCAGCAACACAACTACCCACTTCGTAAATCGTTGCATCACGTTCTCCTGCCATATTGGGTGATGCGATTACCAGAGGCTACCGGGATGCAACCCGTGTTGGCATTCCATTCCGGCTATTCCAGCCAACATTTCCCATATTTCCACGACCGGTGCCGTTAGGAACTGCTGGTTAGCCGATCAGAGACTTCGTACCGTTGGATAGCCGCAGCACGTTCCGCACCGTGGCAGCCGAAGCCCACCCGTGGCAGCGCAACCGGTGGTAGTAACCAGCCCGGCGGTGCTGGCCGAAACTGGTGCTACCACCAGCGATAGCCGCCCACTGTCGGCCAGGTGCCGGTTATAGGCGCCCATAGCGGCACGGCAGCCGCACGCTTCGGGTTCGCCAGCGCACCGGCGGTGGTATGCAACTGCCATACCCCAGCGTCTTCCACCGGGCGGTAGCCGCCCAGTTCCGGCACGTGTTCCCACCGTTCGGGATGCGCAGCACAACCCGAATCCGGCCAACCCGTGTTCAGCCGTTCCACCAGCCGTCAGCAACCGCACTTGAACACTGTTTCCATGTTGGGCGTGTTCACGTAGGCATCCAGCCAACGCTTGTGATGCTGTTCGTTCTACCAGCGGCTTACCCGCCGCCCGGCCAGCCGGTGCTCGGGTACCACCACCTTGGGCAGTTCGATAGGCACCAGCTTCAGCCAAGGCCGACCGGCCTTGTTCTGGCCTACCAGAATCCGTACGCCATACTGTCCGGACTTCAGGCCAGGCCGAAGAGGGCCGAGGCGGTTCCGGCGAAGATCGATCGGCGGGTGGTCCGGTCGACCGCATGCATCGCTTCCAGGTTTGCTCCGGCGTCTTCGATCGAGAAGGGGTGGTCGGTGCCGAACATGATCTGCTCGTTACCCACCATGGTGATGGCCGCCTGCAACGGGCCGGCGGAGTAGGTGAGGGCGTCGATATACAGCCGGGCGATCGACCGGGAGGGAGGTTCCGGGAGCCTGGTGCGGGCTATGGCATCCGAACCCCACGCGGCATCGAGGCGACCCACCAGGGCCGGCAGGGCTCCCCCGCCGTGAGAGATGATCATCCTGAGCCGGGGGTAACGGAACAGGACCCCGCCGAACACCAGCCGGCTCACCGTGGCGGTGGTCTCCATCGGAAAGCCCACCCCGACTGGGAGTACGTGCCCGTAGCCGTCCAGGAGGTCGAGCGCGGTCCCATCCTGGGGGTGCAGCAGCAGGGGTAGACCCCGTGATTCGAGATCGGCCCACACGGGTTCCAACTCCTCGTCGTCCAGCCGCAGCCGGGCGATCCTCGGTCCGGTCACGATCCCGCGCAGGCTGGGGTGATGGTCGATGGCGGCGATCTCGGCCAGTACGTCCTCCACGCCGGTGGCGGGAAGGGCACCGAGGCCGACCAGCCGTCCCTCGGTCCGCTCCTCCAGGGTCCCCAGCTCCTCGTTGACCGTGCGGGCCAGCTCGGCGCCCCAGGCGCCCTCGAACGGTTCCAGCCAGGGATTGCCGAGCGAGATAATCGAGCGTGAGATGCCGTTCCGGTCCATGAACCCGACCTTGCCGGCGATCGTCCACCAGCCCTGGCCGATCGGACGCCCCAGCCGGGGATCGGCTTCCTCCTCGGGGAAGATTACGAACCGCCTGACCGCCCCGTCCCGGTAGATACGGGGCATCTCGCTCCGTATCTCGAGGGCGTCCAGATAGGACGTCGGGTAGAAGTGGGTGTGGACATCGATCCGTTCAGTCATCCCTGATCACTCCTCCGGTCGTGGCCTTTGGCAAGCAACAGTGCGTCGAGGGCGGCAGTCACCACTCTGTCGACCAGGGTCGATGACTCATCCGGCGTCAGACGGGTCGATGCATCCTCTGAGCTGGCCACCAAGCAGATGGATCCGGTCCTGACCCGGAGCATGGCCCCGAGGATGAACAGCGTGGAGGTCTCCATCTCCGACGCGAGGGCCCCTCCGGCCTTCCATGCTATCCGCTTGCCCCGCATCTCCTGGGCCACGGGTAACCGGTCCGGGTCGCGATGGGAGTAGAAGGAGTCCTTGGAGTGGAGCACACCCACCCGTACGGGCAGGCCATCCGCCCGCGCGGACCGCTCCAGGCAGGTCGTGACGTGGAGGTCGGCAACCGCCGGGAACTCGATCGGGAGGTAGGAGAGGCCGGTGCCTTCCTCTCGGATGGCCGCGTTACCCACCACCACGTCGCCCGGTCCGATGTCGGGACTCATCGAACCGCTGGTGCCCGTCCGTATCAGCGTCCTGGCGCCCACCCGTACCAGCTCTTCCACGGCGATCGCCATAGAAGGACATCCGATCCCGGTCGACGTGACGGAAACCGGCATCCCCCGATAGGTCCCGGTGTAGGTCACGTACTCGCGGTTGGTGGCGATGTGGCGGGCATCATCCATGAGAAAGGCGGTTCGCTCGGCTCTTTGGGGATCGCCGGGCAGGAGTACGTTTTCGGCCACGTCTCCCGGAAGACATCGGATGTGGTGCTGCGGCTGCTCGCCGCTCACGGGATGGAGATTCATGGCACTCGGCCTCCTGCGGCCTTGAGATGTTCTTCCAGTTCCCCCACGCTACCGACCGGCGGGTCGAGTCCGAGTCGGTTCGAGATCTGATGCAGCGTGGAAGGTTCGAGACCGGCCTCGCCCAAGCGCGGGTCACCCAGGACTGACTGGGGGCTGCCTTCGAGATGGACCCTACCCTGGCGGAGCACCACCACCCGATCCGCGCAGTCGAAAGCAAGATCCACATCATGGGTCACCACTACACAGCCGCCACCCCGGCGTCGCGTGTCCATGATGAGCTCGATCAGAATCCGGGTTCCTTCCGCGTCCTGCCCGCCGGTGGGCTCGTCGAGGACCAGGATGGGAGTGCCCATCGCCACCACCGAAGCGATGGCCACCCGCTTCCTCCACGAGAGGGAGAGATCATAGGGGTTGTTGTCGGCAACCGGCCCGAGACGGAGGAGCGTCATGGCTCGCTCGAAGCGGTCGGTCTTGCTGCTTCCGTCAGGACCGTGCTCGGCTCCGAATCTCACCTCATCGGCCACCCGATCGCGGAACAGCTGCGCGTCGGGGTTCTGGAACACCAGGCCCACGGTCCTTGAGAGCTGGGCAGGGCGGGCCTTCCTGGTGTCGGTACCGGCGACCGTAACTTTTCCCATGGTGGGCTTCAGCAAACCGTTGAGCAGTCGGAGCATGGTCGACTTGCCAGCACCGTTGTGGCCGAGCACGAACAGCGCCTCGCCCACGGACACCTCGAGGTTCAGTCCGCGGAGCGCCTCCGCTCCTTTGGGGTAGACGTAACCCGCGTCGCGAAGTCGGATCACCGGACCAGTCCCGGATCTCCTCGAACAGCCAGGAGGGAGGCGGCCAGCTGATCCGTACCGAGAGGTGGGGTGTCGCTCAAAGGGATTCCCTGCCGCCTCAACTCGGCCCAGATCCCAACGTACCGGGGAAGCACGATGAGGCCGGCCAAAGGATCGGGATGGGCGAGTACGGACGCGGGGTGGCCGTCCGCGGTGAGCCCACCTCCGGTCAGGACTATGAGCCGATCGGCGATTTCCAGCCAGTGGCTCAGGTCCTGCGCTATCAGCACCACCGTCGTTCTCTCCGCTCGAAGCATCCTCACCACGGAGACGACTTCCGCCGCGCCCACCGGATCGAGTTGGGAGGCGGGATCGTCGAGAACGAGGATGGGCTTTCTCTGAGCCAGGGCGCAAGCTATCGCGAGACGCTGCGATTGGCCTCCCGACAATCGGCGAGGGTGGTGGGTTGCCAGTGCCGCCAAACCCACGCTGTCGAGGGCGACGTGAACCCTCGCCAGGATCTCCGCCGGGGGAAGGCCTTCGTTCTCCAAGGCGTAGGCGGTCTCATCGAATACCGTCCGGGTGGCGGCGGTCAGCTGATCGAATGGATTGTCGAATACCATGCCGACCGATTCGGTGATCGTATGGGGCAAGGCGGTCTCCACGTCATGTCCCAATACCCGAGCCGATCCCTGGCTCTTGCCTGAGAGCAATCCCGGGATGAATCCGCCCACCACGCGAGCAAGGGTCGACTTACCGCTTCCGGACGGCCCCGATATGAGGGTGAGGCTATCCCTGTATAGATCGAGTGTCAGCCGCGTCAGAGACGGCTCCGCAGCGGTGTCGTAGGTGAAACTGAAGTCCTCGAAGGCAGCAAAACTATCCCCGTAGCCTGTCCGGTCCTCAGGTGTGGCTTCTACTGCGCTGTGCTCGCCAGTCACCATATGAACGCCAGGACTAGGAGTGGTAAGGCAGCTAGCAGGAGCGATCTCTGCAACCGCCTTCCTCGATCCTCGATTCCCACCGCCGCCGTCCGGCGTCCTAGCCGGGAGAACCCGCGGGACTCGAGGGCAAGCGTCCTCATCTCCACAGTTATCAAAGAACTGACCAGGAGCGGCTTGAGTAGCGCGAAGAGGGTCCGGAAGCGGCGGGGCAGGCTGCCTCGGGTGTCGAATCCTCGGGCCTTCTGCGCTTCCAGGATCTGGGTTGCTCGGAGCTTCATCTCAGGCAGCAACTCCGACCCCGCCAGGTAGGCATAGGTCAGCTTGTGGGAGACCCCCCGCTGTATGAGAGCCGTGGCGAAGGTCTTGGGATGGACGGTCGACATGGCGGCAGTAACGGCCACGACAAAGACCGCCAGACGGGAGGCGGTCGTTGCGGCAAAGGAGAGGCCTTCAGCATGGATCGTTAACGGCCCCAACATCACTAGTGGATCCGACGGATACGGCCGGACGACCCCGTGGATGAGGAAGAGGGCGATGGTCATCGGGGCGATCAGCCGGAGCGACCTCAGTACCACGGAACCGAGCCGGGATACGACCAGAGCACCGGTCGCGACAGCCAAAAGTACGAAGGGGACTCGGGGCGTATCACCTATGAAGGCCGCCACCGACAGGGGCAATACCGCGGCGAGTTTGGTCAGGGGATGTACCCGGTGGAGCCATCTATGACCCACCGAGTACATCCCAGTGATGCTCTCTTCGAAGTCGGCCGCCGGCGTCCCGGCGACCCCGGAGTCCGGGTCGGTTAGAACGGCACCACTTCTCGCCCGAACGGAGGCCGGTAGCGGGCCGGAACCCCCTTGATCAGGGCAAATGCCAGCAGGACGGTAAGGATCTTATCCCCGGGGGTGGTGAGCAGCTGCTGTCCGATCACCGACTCGACGATCCCTTGCCCGGAAGCTACGAAGAAGGCCGTGACCGCGTCGACGCCTGACCCGGACACACCGCCGAACACCAGCACCACTATCGGCGTAGCGGTGACGACGGTGGTGACGGTCAAGGCCAGAATGAGAGCGATCACCTTGCCGGTGGAGCGCAGGAATCCGGCCGCCGCCATGTAGCCGGCCACGATTCCGATAGCGGCGTTGACAATGCCGAAGGGTATCGAGGTCGCCTCCATAGTGACACCGATCACGAGGTTGGTAAGCACACCGGCAACCGCTGCTACCCACGGGCCGGCCAGGAACGCCGCGGCGGTAGTACCGATGGTGTCCAGGAACAGGGGAAGGTTCAGAACCTGGGTGAAGAACCTCCCGATGAGATTGATCCCGATTGCGACCGGGACAAGTACCCATGCGGCTGTTGTGAATGCGGTCTTGACACTAAGGCCATCTTTGATAGCGCTCATTGGGGCCTCCCTTCAGCGATGGCGCTTTTGGGAAGCGTAGCTGCCCCTTATGGAGGTTAGGAGGTGGAGTTCGGGCATCGTTCCCCGGGTGGTTCCGGATGGCTCTTGGGAACAGACTCCTTGGAGAAGAGTGTTCGTGTGTTACCTGTTACCTCGAACAGCGTCTCGATGGGTGACGGTTCGCCCGCAGCGACCCGTAACAAGACGTCGTAGTGGTCATCGCTTCTCCCTCCGTCTGATCGGTGGCAGGCTCCGGCTGAGCAGGGCCATGTGCCATCGCTCGACCGCCAGGGTTGCAACATGGCGTAGACTGGTGGGTCTGGGGGGTGTAGCTCAGTCTGGCAGAGCGCCTGGTTTGCAACCAGGAGGCCGTCGGTTCGAATCCGATCACCTCCACCCGGCCCGTGCGGCCCGGAATGTCGTCGGTAAGCGTCCTCGGGAGGAAGCCATGCAGCAGGCAGTGATCGTCGATGCAGTGCGGACACCGGTTGGCAAGCGGAACGGCGAGCTGAGGGGTTATCACCCGGTCGATCTGGCGGCCGTGGTGTTGCGAGCCCTCGTGGAACGCAACGGGCTGGATCCGGCGCTGGTGGATGACGTGATCATGGGCTGTGTGATGCAGACCGGTGAGCAAGGCATCAACGTGGGGCGCAATGCGGCGCTGGCCGCCGGGTTTCCGGAGGATGTGGTGGGCACCACCATCGACCGCCAGTGCGGATCGGGCCAGCAGGCCTCCCATTTCGCCGCGCAGGGGGTGATGGCCGGTGCGTATGACGTTGCGATAGCGGCCGGGGTCGAGTCGATGACCAGGGTTCCGATGGGGATAACCGCCCAGCAGGGCCCGGGCAAGCCGTTCGGGCCGCGGATGGTGCAACGCTACGCCCGCAGCCTCGTCCCCCAGGGCATTTCCGCTGAGATGGTGGCCGCCAAGTGGGGTCTCTCCCGCGGGTATCTGGATCGGATCGCCTACGACTCCCACATGCGGGCTAGCCAGGCCACCCACCAGCGCCGGTTCGAGCGGGAGATCATCCCGATCGAGATCGGCGCCAACGGGTCGAGCCGGTCGATGACCGCTGATGAGGGCATCCGGCCCGATACTTCGATGGAGGTGCTGGCCGGGCTCCCGCCCGCCTTCCAGCCGGATGGCCTGGTCACCGCCGGCAACTCGTCCCAGATTTCGGACGGAGCGGCGGCGGTGCTGATCATGTCGGAGAGCAAAGCGGAAGAGTTGGGCCTGGAAGCCCTGGCGCGCTTCGCCGGGTTCGCGCTGGCGGGGGTGGATCCCGTCACGATGCTCACCGGCCCGATACCTGCCACCACCAAGGTGCTGGACAGGTGCGACCTGAGGGTCGACGACATCGACCTGTTCGAGGTGAACGAGGCGTTCGCCTCGGTGGTCGGAGCATGGCTGGCCGAGCATGGAGGCAGCGATCCGGACCGGCTGTGGGAGCGAACCAATGTGAACGGGGGAGCGATCGCTCTGGGACATCCCCTGGGAGGCACCGGCGCCAAGCTGACTACGACGCTCGTTCACGAGATGCGCCGACGGGGTGCCCGCTACGGGTTGCAGACCATGTGCGAGGGCGGAGGTATGGCCAACGCCATGATCCTCGAGAGGGTGGCCTGACGGAGCGGCCTGGCCCAGCCGACCGGTAGGGAAGCCCCACCGCCATGCCCCGCCTGCTCCAGGTAATCCTCGCTCTTGCCATGGCGGTGGCTATCTGGACCGTTCTCATGGCGGTGATCCGATCCCTGGCCAACCCCCCTCCCGAGATCGACCCCGATGACGTGGTCGAGACCCGTCGGCGGTTCCGATGCAGCCTGTGCGGAACTCAGGTCACCATGACGGTTACGAACATGGCCGAGCCTCGGGCCCCTCGCCACTGCCGCGAGGAGATGGACGAGGTTCCCGTCGACTGAGCATGGTTTTCCACAGAGTGGGAAAACTATGTGGGAAACTTGGGATCAGCCCAACCAGCCGAATAGGGCCTCGGCCCTTACCGGACGAGAGAGGTCTCCGTCGGGATCATCCACCCGATCACGGTCCGGAGTCCTGCACGCTCATCTGCGCAGCAGTTCCTACTTCGACGCTGACGCCGCCGATCGATGGGTGGTCAGTGATAGTTGGTGGTCATCAGGAAGCCTGCACCCATGCTGGCCAATCCCGCGAGCAGAAGCCACGACGGCGTCTCGAAAATATACCGGGTCACCACCATCAGCACACCCAGCACCATCAGGCCGAACATGATGGTGATGTAGAGCGTGGACGACTTCTTGGCGCGCTTGCCACCTCCGGCGCTCTTGGGTGGGGTGGGCCTGCGGACCTGCTTGGCTTTACGGCGTCCCTTTGATTGTGGCATCCCACAAGATTAGCCGGTCCCGGCGCGGTGTGTGGAAACGAGGGCGGACCGGTGCCGAGGGTGTGCGGTATCCTCGGATGGTCATGAAGGTCCTAGTGCTCGACAACTATGACAGCTTCACCTTCAACCTGGTCCAGTACCTGGGGGAGCTCGGCGCGGTATCCACCGTGGTCCGCAACGACCAGCTGGACGCACGGGAGGCTGCCGACCTGGCACCGGAGCGGCTGGTGATCTCTCCCGGGCCTGGCCGTCCCGAGGACGCCGGTCATTCCGTGGCCTATATCGAGCGGTTCGCCGGCCAGATTCCGATTCTCGGAGTGTGTCTGGGTCACCAGGCGATCGTCACGGCCTTCGGCGGCCAGGTGGGGCGGGCGCCTCAGGTCATGCATGGCAAGACCTCCCCAGTCCGACATGACGGCGCGGGGGTATTCGAAGGGCTGAGCAACCCCTTCGTGGCAACGCGCTATCACTCGCTGGCGGCGGTCGGGCTGCCGGACGTGTTGAAGCCCTGCGCTTGGAGCGAGGACGGGGTGGTGCAGGGGGTGAGGCACCGGACGCTCTATGTCCATGGTGTCCAGTTCCATCCCGAGAGTGTCCTGACGGTCGAGGGCAAAGCGCTGCTCCGGAACTTTCTCCTCGACCCGGACTGAGGCGCGGCCGGTCTGCCCGTCGCCCCGTCGATCAGGGATCAGTCCAGCGGATTCGGGGTAGGCCCACCGGTCTCCTCACTAGACTCGTCCCAGGAGGGGGCGCCGAGGATCTTGGGTATCTCCTCGGCGGAGCCAGTTCCAGGTCTCCACGCTGATCTCGCGGGTATTCAGGCGCTGGTGTCCGGCATCGTGGTGGGGATCATCGAGGAGGAGCTGGCCGCTTCCGACGTTCACGAGTGACTTCCCGTAGGCAGCAATGAGATGCGAGGGAGCAAGGACATCGGCCGGAAGGCCGCTCGCGATGATCCGGCCTGCCAGTAGCACCACGTTGTCCGCTGCCCAGGCGTCCGCTAGGTCGTGGCTGGTGATCACGATGGCGCATCCGGATTCCGTCTCGCCACGCACGATGTTCCTGATGGAATCGATCGAGACTAGGTCGAGCCCGGTGGCCGGCTCGTCGAGCAGCAGGATGTCATGGTCCTGGACGAGTCCCTGAGCCAGGAGCACCCTGCGCCGCTGCCCTCCCGACAACCCCGAAAGATGTCTTCTGGCCAGGTGCCGGATGTCGGTCCGCTTCATCACTTCGTCGACCAGCTGCCGGTCGTGCTTCGACAGGGGCCGGAGGAGTCCCCTGCCGGGATAGCGGCCCATGCTCACCACCTCCCGCACCGTTACCGGCAGCGATGGATTGATCTCCGTGTCTTGCAGCACGTAGGAGATCCGGTAGGGACGGCCGTTGCGCATCCCTAGCTCGATCCGTCCCTCCGCCGGTGCGAGCAAGCCGGCGATGCCGTTCATCAGAGTGGACTTGCCGGCGCCATTGGGACCGATCAGGGTGGTCACCGTTCCTGACTCGATGACCAGGTTGGAACGGTCGAACACCACGTTGGATCCGTAACGGAACACGGCATCGGTAATCGTCACCGCGGCCTGGCGGGCCGCAGCCCCCGAGGCCCTGGCGTGGGATCCGGTCGAGCTCATACCATCACCCATCCTCCTCGGAGTCCTCGGTCGGCAACTCGCCCAGTACCACCAGGATTGCCTGGTTCGTAACCACCTGGTCGCCCGCACTGGGGGCTTGGCGGATGATCCGGCCAACCAGGGCGGGGTCGGTGACCGTGGAGCGGGCAGACGCGATCTCC
The DNA here is from genome assembly GCA_965200835.1 of Acidimicrobiia bacterium. Lineage (GTDB taxonomy): Bacteria > Actinomycetota > Acidimicrobiia > Spongiisociales > Spongiisociaceae > JAPPFW01. The sequence continues at coordinate 1,079,580 of OZ241390.1, read as the reverse complement.
AGCCGGAGTCCCAAGGCCGTGACCGACTCCTCCGCGGCTTCCGGAGTGGCCCCGGCGAGATCAGGAACGGTGACCAGCACTATCCCCGAGGACTCCACGACGATGACCTGATCGCCGACCGCCAGCAACGTTCCGCTCGGTGGCTCGGTCCGGATCACCAGGCCAGCGGGCACCTCGGCGCTGCCTTCCGCTTGGATCACCACTAGCATGCCCGACTCCGTCAAGGCGGCCGCCACCTCATCGACTGGTTGTCCGGACGGTTCCTCCAGTTCGATCTCCTCCGGGCCGGCGGAGATCACGAGCTGCACTGTCCATCCCGGGTTGACATCAGCGCCCGCGGTGGGGGACTGACTCACCACGAGCTCCTCCTCCACCTCGTTGTCGAAGGCCACCACGGTCTCGACCTCCAGGCCCAAACCCTGGAGGATTCCTTCGGCCCGGTCTCGGGTCAGGCCGACCACGCTGGGCGTCTCGATAGGTTCCGGCCCGGCCGACACCACCAAGTCGACGGTCGATCCGGTGGGGGCCTCCACCCCGGCCGGTGGGTTCTGGCTGATTACCAGCCCTTCCCCGACGGTGGCGTGGGCGATGCTGGAGATCGACCCGATCGTAAGCCCCTGGCCCTGGAGGATTCCTTCGGCCCTATCCCGGGTGGAGCCGATCACACCCGGGATCTGGATCCGAGCGGGACCGCTGGAGACGACCATGGTGACCCGGGTGGTCTCGTCGACGGCTTCCCCGGCCCTCGGCTCGGTCTGGATCACGGTGCCGGCCTCAGAGTCGCTGGTCTCGGCACGGGGTTCGACCTGAAACCCGCTTTCCTGGAGCATCTGCCGAGCTTCGTCCTCGGGGCGACCTATCACATCCGGCACTTCGATGGTGGTGGTCCCGGTGGTTGTGGTAGGGCCGGCCGGGTCATCCGTGATGGTTCGGATCAGATACCAGGCGCCGACCACCACCAGGGCTGCCAGTGCGATGGAGGTGATGACGAAGGGCACCTGCGAGGGTGGGCGAGGGGTGGCTTGAACCCGGCGGTACATCTCATCCGGGGACACGGTCGGGGGAGGAAGGTTCGACCTGGGCGCGGGCTGGGTCGCCGGCTGTGGTTGGGATGGTGTGGAAGCCGCGGTGGGCGAGGACTTTCCCTGGAGGAACAACAGGAGATCCAGGCGGATCTCGGCAGCCGACTCGTATCGCCGGGCTGGGTCCTTGGAGAGGCACTTCATCACGATGGCCTCCAGCTCCAGCGGGACGTCCGTGTTGAGGGCGCCCGGCGACGGCACCTCGGCGGTCACGTGCTGGTAGGCCACCGAGACCGGGGTCTCCCCGCTGAAAGGCGGCCGCCCGACCAGCATCTCGTAGAGGACCACCCCGAGGCTGTAGATGTCGGACCGCTCGTCGGCCAAGTCACCCCGGGCCTGCTCGGGGCTGAAGTAGGTGGCGGTTCCGATCACTGCCCCGGTCCTGGTGAGATCCTGCGAGTCGTCCCAGGCCCGGGCAACCCCGAAATCGGTCACCTTCACCAGCCCCTCCTCCGACAGCAGGACGTTGCCGGGTTTGATGTCGCGATGGATCACCCGGTTGCGGTGTGCCACCTCCAGGGCGGCAGCGATCTCGGCGGCGATCTCGACCGCCCGCCTAGGCAAGATCCGCCCTTCGGACTTGACCAGCTGGTGCAGCGAACGGCCCTTGACCAGTTCCATCACGATGTAGTAGGTCCCGTCCTCATGGCCCCAGTCGTAGATGGACACGATGTTGGGATGGGTGAGGTTGGCGGCGGCCTGCGCCTCGTTGCGGAAGCGCGCCACGAACGAATCCGTCTCCGCGTAACGCTGGTGGAGGATCTTGACCGCAACCTCGCGGTTCAGCATCTTGTCGGTGGCTCTGAATACGTCCGCCATACCACCACGGGCGAGGTGGGCGGTCAGGTCGTACCGCTCTAGTGAATGTGGTGATTCCATGACCGGTACTGAATCTAGCCGCCCGGCGCCGAAAACACGGTCAGGTGCGGGAGGGAACCACGGCGGATCTCACGGACCGGACGGCTCCAGCTGGTCGAGCCAGGCGGCGATGACCGCCCGGCCTATCGAGGCCACCTCGGCGGTGCCCGGATCGCCCGACAGGCCGGCGGCTACGGGTTCGATCACTACCGATACGGCAATCAGGGGCTGACCCAGAGGCAGGAATCCGGCGAACCAGATTCGAGGCCTGCCGGAAGCGTCCGTGTCGGTGCCCGAGTGGCCCAGGCCATGCAGCAGCCCATATCGGGCACTCTCGACGGTCAGAGGGCTCATGCTGTCACGCAGGGCGGCGACCTCCTCCCCGCCGAGGGGTGGGTCGAGGCTGGTGGGCTGGGCCTCGAAGGTGATGGTCGAGTCGGGATCGACCACCCGGGCGACCACGTATGGCTTCGTGATGCGACCTCCTCCGGCGACGGTGGCGGTCCGCCAGGCCAGCGAGAGGGCGGTGTGATTGCCGGTATCGAGAATCCCGAGCGATGCCGGCCGGAGATCCTCCGGCAGGAGGTTCCCGGGGAGCGACCGTCCAGTGGCGCGGTTGCGGAGCGGTGAGGAGTGGTCCTGCCCGAGCCTCTCCCAGGCGGCCGCGGCTTCCGGGCCGATCAATGATCCAGGATCGAACGAGGGAGAGCTCACGAGGGCGAGCAGCTGCCCGGAGGAAGGTTCGATAGCCACCACCGCCCCGTATCGATCACCGAGGGCCCGGGCCGCGGTGCGTTGCAGCCGGTGGTTCAGCGTTATCTGGATGGAACGGGCTCGGCGGTCCTCCCCGAGGAGGGTTTCGATGAGGCCGGACACGGTCAGGTCCCGACCGGACGCCAGAACCTCGGCTTCGGAACCCTCCAGCCCGCTGTCGCCCAGCAGAGGGGACGAAAAACCCACCGTATGGGCGTACAGGGCGCCATGGGGGTATTGGCGGACGGACCGGCGGGGGTCGGCGGGGTTGGAGACCGACCTGGCCAGTACCTCGGTGTCGGACGAGATGATCTGCCCGCGTTGGCGGCCGGAGAGGGCCAGTCGGGGACGGGGATTCATGGGATGCTGGCGGAGCGGATCGGCGGCGATGGTCTGCCAGTAGGTCAGGTCCACGATCAGGATCAGGAAGACCAGGAACAAGCCCAGAGCCACCCGGCGGATCGGCCGGTTCAAGTTCGTTCCTCGTGGCTGATCCGGGCCAGGAGGCCCACGATCATGAGGCCGGCCAGGGTCGAGGATCCTCCAGCGGACAGGAATGGGCTGGACAGTCCGGTAGCGGGGAGCAGCCGGACCACCCCTCCCAGAACCAGCAGGGTCTGGAGAGCGAACGCGGTGGACAATCCGGCCGCCAGCAACTTGCGGAACAGGTCCGTCGCCCGGAGGGCGATGCCGAACCCGGTGGCCACCAGCAAGGCATGAGCTGCCACGATCGCCACCGCGCCCGCCAGGCCCAGTTCCTCCCCGGCGGCGGCAAACACGTACCCGGTGGCCGCGGCCGGCATCAGATCCGGATCACCCAAGCCCGGACCTGTTCCCGAGAGGCTTCCGGCGGCCAGGGCAAACAGGCCGTGGATGGTCTGGTAACCGACCCCATCCAGGTGGCCCCAGGGATCGATCCAGGCGTCGATCCGGTGGCGCACCTGGGGGAGCAGGAAGTAGGCGAGGGTCATGCCTGACAGGAACACTCCCGATCCGGTGGCCAGATAGGACGGACGGCCGGTGGCTATGTAGAGCATGATCAGGAACACCCCGAACGGCAGGAGGGCGGCGCTCGGGTCCCCCTGCAGGAAGAGGAGTGCAGAACCGGCTATGCCGCCGATCCCCACCGGTGCCAAGCTGCGCAGCCGCGGCAGGTGGAAGCGTCCTCCGGTAACTCCCGCCTCGCTGAGGGACGTCCGGTGACGGGTTAGGAGAGAGGCGAGCAGGATCACCAGGATCAGGGTCACCAGCTCGCCGGGCTGGAATTGGCCGCGAAATCCCCAGTCCCACTCCACCCAGAGCAGTGATCCGCCGATCCGGAGTCCGTGCAGCGGCAACCAGCCCACCGGAGGGATGAAGAGGAGGGCCACCAGGCCCAGAGCCAGCGTCCATAACAAGAGGGTCCGCCGGCGGAGGGAACGGATTCCGGCTTCCCTGACCCCGAACAGCCACAGGCCGGCCAGGGCGGCGGACAGCAGGAGCCACCAGCGTTGCCCGCCGGCCAGGTTCCGGTCGAGGCGGAACACCATCACGAAGCCCACCGCGGCGAGAAGGCCGGCCAGCGGGATGAGGAAGGGAACCGCGTGCCGGGCCCACAGTCCGACCGCCACCAGTAGACCGCCCAGCGCGACTCCCAGCACCAGCAGGGTCACCGCGGTATCGGCATCCAGATGCCTTCCCCTGGCGAGATTGACCAGGAGAACGCCGAAAGCAGCCAGGCCCGCCGCTCCTAGGACGAGGCCGGCCTCGGTGGTGCGGGTCATCTCGGAGGGTGGGTGGGTGGACCAGGGTATCCGGGTGCCGGCCTCGGATCGCCGGCCGGGTGACCGGACACTGGCTAGTTTTCTGCTTCTCCGAGGACCGATGGTTCGGCCAGCACTACGACCACCGAGATGTTGTCGTGACCACCCGCCCGGTTGGCCGCCTCGATCAGTCCCCAGACGACATCGGAGGGAGGGCCTTTCGCCAGGAGGGTGGCTATCCGATCGTCGGTGACCATGGCGGTCAGCCCGTCGGTACACAGGAGCAGCCGGTCACCGACCGCTACCGAGCTGTGTCCGATGTCGACCTGGATATCGGTGGTGAACCCCAGCGCACGAGTGAGCTGGGAACGGCGAGGATGGGTGCGGGCTTGTTCCTCGGTAAGCGCTCCGGCCTCGACTTTCTGCTGGACGTAGGTGTGGTCGACGGTCAGCCGGATCAGCCGGCCGGAGCGCAGCAGGTAGGCCCGGCTATCCCCGACGTGGCCGAGAGCGGTGCTCCCGGACGGATCGAGCTCGGCCAGGGTGAGGGTGGTACCCATTCCCACCAGGTGCGGCTGCTGGAGGACCGCATTGAGGATGGCGGTATTGGCAGCTTTGACCTTTCGCCAGGGTGCGCCGTCGGTCGCTACCGCGCGGTCCATCGCCAGGCGGCTGGCCACCTCCCCATCCCGGTGACCGCCGAGGCCGTCGGCCACGCCCACCAGCAGGGGTTCCAGGCTTTGGCCGTCCGTTTCGGGGTGAACCACGTCCTCGTTGTTCTTGCGGACCCGGCCGGTATGCGTGCCGGAGGCCCAAACGAATCTCACGTCACCTCCATGACCGTCTTGCCGATCTGCACCGAATCACCCTTGGCGAGCTTCAACGGCGCCCCCACCCGCTTGCCATTCACGTAGGTTCCGGTGGTGCTTCCCAGATCGTACAGGGACAGGACCCCGGTCTCGTTGACCAGGCGGACATGGACCTTGGAGGCGTAGGCATCTTCTATCACTACGTCGGCGCCCTCTCCGCTGCCCAGGACCGTGGGCTGGCGCACGTCCACCGTCAGGCCGGTCTGGGTGTCGCTGTGGACGACGGTCAACCCGGTCCCGGGGCGGCTACGACCACGGTACTGGCCGGTACCTACATGAGCGGCGATCGCCCTGGCTGTCTGCCAGACGAACAGGTAGAGATAGGCCACGAATATGAGCTTGAGCGACACGAGAATGATGGCCGGCATCAGGCCAGCCGTAGTTCGTAGCTGAGCGTTCCGAAACGGAGCTTTCCCCCTGGCGGGACTCGGGCAGTGCCCGACACGGGTTGGCCGTCCACGAAGGTGCCGGTCTCCGAACCGAGGTCGCGCACCCGGGCACTGCCCCCCTCCCACCAGATCAGGGCATGACGCAGGCTGACGGTCTCCTGCGGGACGGTGAGATCGGCCTGGCCGCTCCGTCCCAGCACCGAGCGGTTCATGGTCAGTTCCAGGACGGGTCCGTCGCCCAGTAGAAACGCCCAGGGCGCCCTGCGGCCGGCTCGATGGAATGAGCGGACTTCCACCAGGCCTACCTCCGCGGTGGGATCTCCTTCCAGCCACACTCGGACCGGTCCCTCGAGCCGATGTCCCTTTTCCATCGCGCTTCGTTCGGCCACCCTCTCCAGCCAGCTCGAGAGGGAACGGGTATTCCCCAGGGTGGATAGGTCCGCCTTGCTGAGCGTGAGCCCGAACCGGTTGGGTGCCACCGGCCCGCCCGGTCCGGCGCGGCAGGCCAGATCGGACTCGCTGCTGATCCGGGCGGCCAGCTCGGATGGGGGGATGGATGCGCCGGAGGTTCCGGCCCCACGTGCTCCCCCAGCCACGGGCGGGGGCTCGAGCCGCGGGTCAACAGAACTGGGCAGTAACTCCACGTCCCGGCATTCTACGCCGGTTGGCAAGGAAGGAGCGGTCGGTGGTCAGTACAGCGGCTGGCGCTGTTTGTCGTCCCCTGTTCCACGGGCATCGGCAACAGCCAGGTCGATCGCAACCCGGAAGGCCTGGATGTCGGAAACCACCGTGACCATCTTGAACCCCCGGTCCAGCCGGTCGGGGGCGGTGGCGGGAGTGGCCTGGATCCCGGGGGTGACCCCATGGCGATGGCAGGCTTCGACGATGTGGTCGAGCATGTCGAGGAAGGGCTGTGCCTTGGTGCCGGGACGGTATCCCATCGAGACGGCCAGGTCGGATGGTCCGACATAGGCAACATCGATGCCCGGCACCGACAGGATGTCGTCGAGCGCCTCTATCGCCTCGAGCGTCTCGATCATCGGAGCACAGATCACTTGGTCGTCGGCCCGCTGGTAGTAGTCCGGTCCCTCGATGGGCAGTGCTCGGGTGGCGCCGAAGCTGCGGTCCCCGGCGGGTGGGAAGCGGCAGGCTCTGGCGGCGGCGGCTGCTTCTTCAGCCGAGTTCACGAGGGGGATGATCACCCCGATCGCGCCCGCATCCAGGGCAGTGGAGACATTGGCGATCGAGAACTCCGGTACCCGAACCACCGGTGTCACGTCTCCCAGGTAGAGAGCTCCGAGCATGGTTACGGCTTCGGAGAATCCGATCGGCCCGTGCTGCATGTCGACGCATACATAATCGAGATCTGCAACGGCGACAGACTCGGCGGTCAGCTGGTTGGGAATCGAGAGCCATGCGCCCAAGGCGGGCTCGCCGGCCGCCCACCTGGCGCGTACTGGATTGGGTCGCATGGGCGCAATGATGGCAGCTTGGCTATCCGATGGCTAGCTGTGGAAGGCCGTGGCGCGACTACCGACGGCTATCGCGGAGCTCGTGACGGGACGATAACGTGACATGTTAATCATCTCGTCCTGCGCTATGTTTATCATATCATGAGCTCGCCGAAAATCTTCCTGACGCCGGAGGTGGGGCAGGCCGACCTGCGAGTGATCAGGGAGGTCGAGCGCCTTCGCCGCGACCTGGAGCACTATGTAGCTCCCAAGCCCCGCCGGTGGATGGGTCATCTGCGCCGCATGAGCTTTGCACGCGCCGTCCGCGGTTCTAACTGGATAGAGGGGTATCGGGCCTCACTCGATGATGTCCTGGACACGATGGAGGACGAGGAACCGATGGACGCTACCGCGGAGACCCGAGCAGCCTTGGCCGGTTATCGGGACGCCCTGACCTTCGTGCTCACGATGTCCGATGAGGGAGCCCCGGTGGATGAGTCGATTCTGAAGTCCCTGCACTTCATGATGACCAAGCATGATTCGAGGGTCTATCCCGGGTCTTACCGGCGGAACGACATCTGGGTCGAGGACGAGACCGGAGCTCACCTCTATGACGCTCCCGACCCTGGCTTGGTCGAGGGGCTGATGGCCGAACTCGTCGTGGCCGCCAACGCGGACGATGGCGCTCCGGCCATGATCCAGGCGGCCATGGCGCATCTGAACCTGGCGATGATCCACCCCTTCCGTGACGGGAACGGACGAATGGCGCGGGCTTTGCAGACCATGGTCCTGTCCCGCGAAGGAATAGTGTCCCCGGTGTTCTCGTCGGTTGAGGAATATCTGGGCAGGAACGTGACTGGCTACTACGCCATACTCTCGGAGGTTGGGCAGGGAAGCTGGAATCCCGCGAACTCCGCCCGCCCGTGGATCCGTTTCATGCTTACGGCCCATTACCGCCAGGCCTGGACGGTGCAGCGGCGAGTACATGAGACCGAGCATCTGTATGACTCCATCGAGCAGCTGGTAGCGCGCCACGGCCTCCCGGCTCGGGCCGTAGGGGTGCTGGCCGATGCCGCTCGAGGCCGGCGGATCCGCCGTTCGATCTACCTGCGCCTGGTGGAGATCACGACCGGAGATCCGGTTTCGGAGCTGACCGCCAGTCGGGACCTCAAGAGCCTGGTCGGGGCCGGGGTGCTGGAGCCTCGCGGGCAGGGTCGGGGCCGCATCTACTACGGGTCCCGCGCTCTTCGCCAGCTATGTCTGGACGTTCGGGCCACCCGGCCCTCGAGAGCCAGCGACGATCCATATGTCACCCTGGCACACGACTCCTTGCCGGGCTTCGGAGGTTGAGGAGGGGCGGCGGTTGTGCTTGGTAGCCAGATGGTGAGAGATCGCTGGTTCTAATGACTTGCGACGCGGTCTGTCCCTCATAGATACCGACCGATTCGAATTGCGTCCACACTCCAAAGGCAACGTATTTCGTCCACAGTCTCCAGATGGTCTGCCATTGCGTTCCCGCAGAGTCTGCCTGCTCGACGGGTAACCCGAGGCGGATCGCATCCTCTGCAGAGACGATGGCGCTATGACTTTGGGACTGATCGATCATCTGCTCGGAGAACCTCCGTCATTTTCCGAACCTGTTTGCTCGTCCTGTTCGGCTGAGAGGCGAGGGCCTCTTGTAATTGATCACCCGCTCGGGCTATCGCATCGCGGGCCTGCTGCACCAGCAGTCCGGAGAGGTCGCTCAGCAGCGCTGCATGGAGCGGGAGCGTATCCGGGTTCTGGTTGATACGCTCCTCGGCAGCGTCGACCGCCGCGACTATCGCCTTGCCAGCAGCAAGTGACCCATCGGCGAGCAGGAACTGGGGATCGATCGGTCCCAGATCGCTCGTTGGGCCCATCAGGATCCGGTGAGCCCCGAGCGCGAGCAGCGTCCCAGCACTCTTCGCCTGGTCAGGCACGATGACGGTAAGTTCCCGGCAACGTACCTGGGCTTGGCGGGCAAGCCGGATCGCTGTCTCTCCATCACCTCCTGGGGTCGCAAGCATGAGATGCAGATCCTCGGACGGGTCAGCAACGTACAGTGTCTCCTCGAACAGGGTGACGCTCTGCGATGACAGGACGTCGATGAGGACCACCAGTCGACAGCCTTGCTCCTCCTGATACCGGCGGATGAGTAGCTGGCGCTCGTAGCGCTGTGCGTTGAGCGCTTCGAAGTAAGGACTGCGAGGTAGGGATGGAGCTTCGTCAGCTACGAGCGGATTACCCATCAAAGCGCCGGCGGAGGGAGGCGGCGTTCTCCCAGGGGGCGGATGCCCGGTCCCGCGGACTTGCCTTCGACGGATCTTTCTTCCTAGCTCTCGCGCGTTCTTGGCCAGTTCGATGCGCTCGTGCCATCGGGGATCTAGTCTCGGTAGCGGCTGGAGAGTCGGCTCCTCTTCTTTAGGCATGTCATCTCCTCTTCTCGATAGTTATCATGCTATATCGTCTTTACTCGACAAGATCTGTGACAACATGGGTTGCGTGGATCGAGGAAGTTTCCGGTCCTGGATGTGCGGCATGCCTATCGGGCACTGCCGTCTGATCAGATGACCCCTTCGGTACGGAGATCATCCAAGTGGGCGGCCGTCAGGCCGAGTACCTCCGCTAGAACCGGCTCGGTGTCGATGCCCAGCAGGGGAGCCGGGCGGGGCGCATGGCGGGGTACCGCGGAGAAGGCCAGCGGCGTGCCGGGGACGGGGTATCGGCCGATGCCGGGCTGGTCCACCTCTGCCCACATCGGATTGTGCTCGGTACTCACTCTGGGATCCTCGGCCACCAGCTCCCGGACGGTCCGGTAAGGCCCCCCGCAGATCCTGTGCCGGTCGAGCACCGCGCCGACCTGGGCCAGCGTGTGTCGGGAGAACCAGGCCGCGAGGAGAGCGGCAATCCGCCGGCGGGCCGCGAACCGGTCACCCTCGTCGAACAGGTCCAATCCGAGCTCTGCCTCCAGCTCCTTCATGGCGGCGCCGGTTCCGGTTGCCTCCATGAGAGCAGCCCAGTGACGGGGTGTGAGGGCCACCACCATCACTCGGCCCCCGTCAGAGGTAACGAAGTCCTTGCCGAACGTCCCGTACACATAGTTGCCGTGGTGGCCCCGATTCTCGCCGTTGATCACCACCTCCCCGACCTGGCCGAGATTCCCCAGGGTGGCGAAGGCCACGTCGGCGAGAGAGAGCTCCACCAGAGTGCCCTGGCCGGTTCGCAACCGGTGCCGCTCGGCGGCCAGCACGGCAGTGGTCACCATCCCGCCGGCCGCCACGTCCCAGGCGGGCAGGACATGGTTGACCGGATCGGCCTCCGTTCCGGTAAGAGCTGGATAGCCGGCGGCGGCATTGACTGTATAGTCGATGGCGATCGACCCGTCCGGGTTGCCCTTCAGAGCCACCATGATCAGATCGGGCCGGTGGCGGCATAGCTCCTGGTAGGAGAGCCAGCGGGGCGAGAGGTTGGTGATCAACACGCCCCCGTCCGCCCCCGGAGCCGTTATCAGGTCTCGGACCAGCCGGCGGGCCTCCGGGCGGCGGAAGTCCAGGGTCATCGACCGCTTCCCCTTGTTGAGACCGGCCCAGTAGAGGCTGGCGCCGGTGGCGGTGAGGGGACGGCGCCGGTAGTCCAACCCGCCGCCCGGAGGGTCCACCCGGATGACCTCGGCTCCCAGCTGGGCCAGGGTCATCCCCGCCAGGGGCACCGCTACGAAAGCGGAGAGCTCCACGACCCTCAGGCCGTCGAGGACCGCCGGGGAAATACTCGATTCCATGTTGCCATCCTACGATTACCCGGCGCGTTTCCTAACTGCCGAGGAGGACACATGCCGGAAGTCATAGAGGAAGGCACGTACGACCGGGGCGACTACGAGGCCGAGCTGGCTGCCGCTCCCGGCAACCATCAGGTGGGAACCAAGCTGGTATTCGAGAACGACCGGGTGGGGGTGTGGGAGATACGCCTCCAGCCCGGGGAGCGGGGAGCGTTCCACATCCACGACAAGCCCTACTTCTGGACAGTGGTGGAGGCGGGGACCGGCCGGCAGCGTTCTGATGACGGAACCTATGCCATCCGCCGGTACGAGGTGGGGGACACGAGCTTCGGTGACCACTCGTCCGAGGAGTCCATGATCCATGACTTCGAGAACTATGGAGACAGCGAGATCCGGTTCATCACCGTCGAGCTGTACGGCTGAGATCGACTAGCAGGGTGGCTATCGGCCCGGAGCAGCTGGCCGAGGTGGCCATGGCGGAGCTGGCCGCCGCGGGGGCTGACCTTGTTTTCGGGGTCCCCGGTGGCGGTCCCAACCTCGCCATGATCGAGCGAGGGGCCGAGGTAGGGATGAGGTTCGTCCTCACTCATGGAGAAACCGCCGCCTGCATGGCGGCCGCTACCTACGGCAAGGTGGTCGGGGTTCCGGGAGTGGCGATGGTGACCCGCGGGCCGGGGGTGACCTCGGCGGCCAACGGGGTGGCCCAGGCGAACCTCGACCGCTTCCCCCTCGTCCTCCTGAGCGATGCGATTCCGGCCGCCCACCGGAAGCGGGTGGGCCACCAGCGACTCGATCAGAACCGGGCCATGGCGCCGCTGACCAAGTGGTCCGGTGTGCTCGGGTTCGAGGATCCGGCCGGGGTGGTGCGAGCAGCCGCTCGCCTGGCGGTCGATCCACCGGCTGGGTCGGTCCACCTCGACTTCGATCCCACCCATCCCGGTGATCCCCCTTCGCCAGTGCCGTCGCCCGCGAACCTCGATCGTGAGGCACTGGACCGGGCGAAGAGGCTGCTGGTTGCCTCCCGCCGTCCCATCTTCCTGGTAGGGACCGAGGCCATTCCGCACGCCGCCGGTCTTAGACATCTGGTCGAGGCCGCGGGCGTGCCGGCTCTGGTGACCTACCAGGCGAAAGGCGTAATACCGGACACGTCTCCCAGTTACGGCGGGCTGTTCACCAACTCCCTGGCGGAGCGGAGCCTGGTCTCAGCCGCCGATCTCATCGTGGCGGTCGAGTTGGACGCAGTGGAGCCCATGCCCGGTTCCTGGCCCTACCACTGCCCGGTGGTGGCCCTGAGCCGCCGTCCCATCATCGACCCGTACTACCCGATAACGGTGGAGGTCAACGGTCCGGTGGGGATGGTCCTGGACGAGCTAGCAGGGTGCATCCGGTCCACCTGGCCGCCCGGTGCTGGCCCGGCGGCCGATGCCCAGTTTCGGGAGTCGATCAACGTCGATCGGCCCGGGTTCACGCCGCTGGACCTGGTGGATGCCTTGCTTCCGATGGTCTCGGACGACCCGATCGTGACCGTCGACGCGGGCGCCCACTTTCTGGTGATCATGCCCAACTGGCCGGTGCGTCGTCCCCTCGATCTGCTCATCTCGAACGGTCTGGCCACGATGGGTTTCGCGTTGCCGGCGGCCATCGGTGCGGCGCTGGCGCGGCCCGGCCGGCCAGTGCTTTGCCTGGTGGGGGACGGAGGCTTGGGGATGACCCTGGCCGAGTTGGAGACTCTGGCCCGGCTGGAGCTGGACATCACGGTGGTGGTCTTCAACGATTCGGCCCTCAGCCTGATAGACATCAAGCGGGATCCGTCCAGCCGCCTGGGGCGGGGTCCGGTCCGTTACGGGCCGATCGACTTCGCCCTTGCTGCCCGGTCCATGGGCATGCCAGGTCATGTCGCAACCCGGCCCCGCCACGTCCGTGAGGCTTTGGCTTCAGGACGTGGCCCCCGTCTGATCGATGCACGAATCGACCCCGAGCTCTATGGCCACGTGATCGCCCGAACTCGAGGCTGACGGACTACTGCCGGTAGGGGAATGGAAGGGGCGCGATCGTAGAGATCGGGATGGCAGATCCATGAGTAGAGGGCGATTAGCTATTGCCGAGTAACAGGTCGCATTCCCCGGTCACGGGGTACGATTCTGGCGGATCCGCCAACGATGTGAGGAGGACGACATGGGAATCAGGCTCTACGAGTTCCTGGACGTATCAGCCGGGTTGCAGGCTGGCCAGTTCGGCATCGGGGGCCGCCGCGAGATCGAGAGTCTCAATGATCTGGACCCCATCTACAAGCGGCTGCTCGACAACCCGGTTACCGCCGTGATGAGCGTCATTGCCGGTGATGGCCGGCCGAGCCTCACTGCCATGTGGTTCGACTACGAGGACGACAAGGTCTTGGTCAACGTGGCGGCCCATCGCAAGAAGTCGGCCTGGATCAGGGCCAATCCGGAGGTTTCCCTGATACTGGTCAATCCGGAGAACCCCTATCACTGGGTGTCGATGAAGGTGACGGCGGACCGGGAGATCTCGGAGGACGATCCCGAACAGGGCGCCCGGGTCACCGAGCAGCTGGACGGTATCTGGACCAAGTACACGGGCGCCGAGCCCCCCTACGGACTGCGTGACCCGTCGATCGACGAGCGGCGGGTGCTGTTCGAGTGCCGGGTTGACAAGGTCTCGACCTTCGGGAAGCCGGGCTAGACCCAAGCCCCATCTATCCAATCGAATCGATCGAGGAAGCAGGCTCGATGAGCCGCATGCCCAGCGTGGCGGTGGTGGGCGGTTCGGTGGGAGGCCTCACCACCGCGCTGCTGCTGCGTGACCTCGGATGCCAGGTGGAGGTGTTCGAGCGGTCGACCGCCGAGTTGGAGGCGCGTGGAGCAGGCATCGTCCTCCACCCGCTCACCGTCCGCTACTTCCAGGAGCGCCGCCCTCTCGACGTGGCCAAGGTGGTGGTGCAGCTGCCGTGGTTGAGGTTCGTCGAGCGAGACGGCACCGTCCGTTACGAGGAGCGGACGAACTACTGCTTCAGCTCGTGGAACACCATCTACCGGAACCTCCTGGACCACTTCGACGCCGACCGCTACCACCTCGGATACGAGATGGTGAACCTGAGCCAGGACCGCGACCAGGCGGTGGTGCATTTCGCCGGGGGCGGGAGCGTCTCGGCCGATCTGGTGGTGTGTGCGGATGGGATCGCCTCTCGGGCCCGGTCGATCCTCCAACCACATATCCGGCCCACCTACGCGGGATATGTGGCCTGGCGGGGAACGGTGCCCGAGTGGGAGCTCTCCGACCGGACGGCGGAACGCCTAGCGGACGCAATCACCTATCACCTCAGTGATCAGGGGCACATACTCGTGTACGCCATTCCGGGCCGTGGGGGGGAGCTGCAAGCCGGGCGGCGGATGCAAGGTTTCGTCTGGTATCACAACTACGCCGAGGGCGAGGAACTGGATGACCTGCTGACCGACAGTGACAGTGTCCGGCGTCGAGCGTCAGTTCCTCCCGGCCTGATGCGCCGCCGATACGTGGAGTGGACCAAGCGATATGCGGCTGACCACTTCCCCCCGATAGTGACCGAGGTGGTGAGCCGCACGGCCCATCCCTTCGTGCAGGTGATCTTCGATGTGGCCGTGGAGCGGATGGCCTTCGACCGCATCTGCCTGATGGGGGATGGAGCGATCTCGGTCCGCCCGCACGCCGCCGCCGGGACCGCCAAGGCGTGTGCCGACGCCTGGGCCTTGCGTGATGCGCTGGCGGCGGCGGATGGGGAGGTGACCAGCGCGCTGGCCAGATGGGAGCCCCGTCAGCTACGGCTGGGACACGAGCTGCTGCAACGGGCCCGCTGGATTGGGGACGGAAGCCAGTTCCGCCATGATTGGACTCCGGGCGATCCCCGCCTTCGCTTCGGCCTCCACGAACCGGGAGATGTGATCTTCCCGGACCTCTGACCGGATACCTTGGCTGGACGAGCGGTGTCGAGTCCTCGGAGGAAGCCCCGGAGCAGCCGGGCCGGCCGCATGGCAGTCCGACACCTCTTAGGCCAGCCCTCGGGCCCGTGGCAAGCCCGCGAAAAACCGCCCAGCCGCCGCACCCCGACCGGGATCCCACCCCCGCCTCCACCAATCCGGATCGGGTGGACAGAGGCGCGTGGCTACGCCAGTGAACTCAGGTCCATCCGAAGGGATTATCACCGGGTCCGGACGATGGGTGATGTTTGTGCTCGGCAACCTCCAATATGCACTATGGGTGTGACAGTTGCAACCCTCTCGATCATGGGAAATGACTGATCCGAGGACGGCTCCCCATGCGACGTCGGGAGGTCGCTCGGGTCCCGGGGCCGGGCGGTGCCGCTTCTCGTGAGAGACTGTTGAGATGGAGATCGAGGGAGCGGTGGTGTGGCCAGACCCTACGTAGTCAGGATGTTGGTGACGTCTGGTGACCCCGACGGCGTTCTCGTGGTGGACAAGTCCAACTGGTCCGGGAAGGGGGTGGTCTTTGCACGCTCGTATCTGGCCGACGCTAGCGACCAGGGTCTGTCATCCCCAGGTGTGTATCTCCTGATAGGAGACGATCCCGATCAGCAGTTCGACAGCCAGATCTACGTAGGCCAGGCTGAGAACGTCGACAGGCGCCTACGTCGGCATCAGTGGGATGACGATCAGGACTTCTGGGAAGAGACCGTGGTTTTTCTCTGTGACGACGCCGGGCTCGGCCGCTTACACCTCGTCCATTTGGAGTCACGGCTCCTGGAACTGCTCAGCGGAGCCAACCGAGCCCTCGTTGCTAACAGACATAGAACACCTATTCCATCGCTCTCGGATATAGACCAGGCCGAGGCTGAGGAGTTTCTCTCAGAGATGATGGAGATCTTTCCGTTACTGGGGGTGGTGGCGTTCGTCACGGCTCCGACGGCCAGCGCAGCCGATCACTCGACGAACCGCCGGTACTTCCTGAGAGGAGTAGGCACCCTCGCCGAAGGGGAGGAGCACCCTGACGGATTTCTGGTATTCGCAGGATCCAAGGGACGGATCAAGCACGTGCCGTCCTTGTCTCCGAGGTACTTGGGCATGCGAAAGAGGCTCGTGTCTACGAGAGTGTTGGTGGAGGAGGGCGGTCACTACGTCCTCACCCAGGACCATCTGTTCGGATCTCCATCAGCTGCGTCGACTGTCCTGTTAGCTCGTCCCTCGAACGGCCGTGTGGAGTGGAAGGATGCAGAAGGCGTATCCCTTAAGCATCATCAGTCGGCAGGGACCTAGGCGGCTGTGGCGTTGTTGGTGACCTCCTGGAGCATCGCGAAATGGCTGACCTGAGAGCGGCGGTCCTCTTGCCCTTGCGGGGACCGCTCGCCATGCAAGCCCGGGAGGCGGCTCGGGGTCTCAGGCTCTGGGCTGGGATGGACGGGGTGGACCTCGAGCTCGTGGAGACTGCCTCACCACTGTCCGTAACCGAGCTCTACTACCGGTGGCTGCGGGATGACAAGATCCAGTTGGTGCTAGGCCCGTATGGCAGCGGCTTGGTGAGACGGGTGTTGCCGGCGGTGGGTCGGGCCGGGAAGGTGCTGTGGAACCACGGCGGCTCAGCTGACGACCTTGCCAAGCCTGGGGTGGTGCAGTTGGCGGCTCCGGCTTCCACCTACCTGGTGGGGGCAGTCAGGCTTTGCGGTTGGCTGGACATCTCGCGGGTAGCGGTGGTCGCGGGCAAGGGGCCGTTTTCCGCCTTCGTCGCCCGAGGGGCAATTCGTGAAGCCCGGCGGATGGGTATGGAAGCCACGCTGGTGACCGCCGCCGATGATGTCCCAGTGGTGGAGCCAGCGGCCGCGCTTCTCAGCACTACCGGGTTCCGGGGCGATGTGGAGCTGGTGAAGCAGGTCAGGTCGAGTGGAGCACAACCCGCCCTGCTGGGGTGCGTGGCTGCGGGAGTTCCCCAGTTCGGCGAACGGCTGGGGGCCTATGCGGAGGGAGTGGTGGGTCCCAGCCAATGGGCACCTACCTCCTCGACTCCGGGAGTGGGGATGTCGGGGCGGCGGTTCGCCCAGCTCTACAAGGATGCCTATGGGCAGCCGCCCGGCTACGTGGCGGCCCAAGCAACCGCAGCCGGCCTGCTAGCAGCCTATGCCCACCGTCGGGGTATGAGCCGTAGCGACCTGGTGAAATGGCGGACCTCCACCCTCCTCGGGGAGTTCGGCCTCGATGCGGGATGGCGGCAAGTGGCTCACTCGGTTACGACCATCCAGTGGCGGAATAGGCGTATGAAGCCGGTTCCCTAGAGCGGGATGCTGGGAGGTTCGCTCGCTGATGCGACCGGAGCGGATGTCTTATCCGGCTCCGGGGACGCCGGAACAGTGAACGACCGTGTCGGTCTCCGACCTGACGATCGAACACCGCAAGGCCCGTTCCGTGAAGACCTCGGGATTGGCCAACCAGTGAGGGAATCCGACCCGACCGGAGTTGGTCAGCGCATTGATCGCCTCGTTCAGCAGGTCGAGTAGCTCGGTGTCATCCGCATCGACCACGCAGCCTCCCCGTTCGGGGGGTTCGTCCAGAGCGGTCACGGCGAACCCGCCGTCTGATGCCTGAGCCGCCTGATGGTTGTCGATCGCTCCTCTCGCCAGGGCATCGATCCGGCCATCACGCAGGGCCGAAACCAGGGCTTCCTCGGTGACCGGCGTACCCTGCTCGTCTCCCAAATACAGGACCTGAGGCAGGGTCGGATCGGCCGGTACCAGTCGGGTGCGGCCGGCGAGCTCCGGGGAAGCGCCTGCCGCGGTGATGGCAGATTGGCCACCGGACTCGACGATCACCACACCGTTCCCGGTCTCCACGCTGGTGCCCTCGGCCAGCCTTCCCCCGGAGTCGGCGACACGGAGACGTTGGAGAAGCCACTCCTCTCCGGTGGTGTTTGGCAGGACCCCGACCACGTCGGTAGCGAGCAAGGCAGTGTGGTCGGGCAAGCGCTCGGCATCGGCGGTCCGTACCAGCAGGGACTGGCGGTAGTCGATGTGGCCATCCGTAAAGGCCACCACCCGGTCGCCTGCTGCGTCCACGGTGCGCGACTCGAGGATCGTGATCCCGCCACACACCAGATCGAACTCGGAAGTGGCCGGTGCGAGCCATATATCGTTCCAGTAGCTGATCCCCTGCCGCTCGAACCGCAGACCCAAGCCGTCCAGGGCCTCGATCGCGGTGAGCAGATCGGCCTCGTAACCGACATGGGTATCGAAACCGTCGGCACCGGGCTCGGGATCCGCTGAATTGCTGATCGGAGGGTAGAAGGCGAAGAACCCGACCTTGACCGTACGCTCGCTGGCCGGTTCGCCGATCCCCGAGCAGGCCGCAACAAGGAGTAGTGCAAGAGTTAGCAGCACACCCGTCCATGATCTCAGGGCGGAGTGACCGCGGTGACCAGAAGTCGGGTGCTTGGACTGTATGTGTGGGCCGCTCATCCCTGGTCCGTAACGTTACCGAAGACCCGCGTGCGATGCGGGTTTCCTGATGGTGATGTGGGATGGGGCGATCTCGGTCCGCCCTCACGCCGCCGCCGGGGCGGGCCGACCCCCTTAGCGCAGCCCCCAGGCACGCGGAATAAAACCGCGAAAAACGGCCCCGGTACTGCCCCCGACCGGGATCCCTCCCCCGCCTCCACCAGTCCGGGTCGGGCGGACAGAGGCGACGTACCGGGCAGGCGGATGGGGAACCATGTACGCCGCTCAGCATGGGGTGGTGGCGGACGCCGCCATAATCGGCGAACCGACCGGCTTGCGCGTGCAGACCGGCAACTCGAGCTACGTCTTCGCCAAGGTGACCACCCGAGGCATTTCCCGTCACACCTGGTCCAAGGAGCACGGGGACGATGCCATCCACAAGGGCGTCCGGGTGCTGGATGCCTTCCGGGCCTGGGAGCCGGAGTTCGCCGCCAGCCATTCCCATCCCACCATGGGGACCCGGATCGGTTTCGGAGCGATACGAGGTGGCAATCCTTTCCAGCCGGCGGTCAACCCGGCCCGGAGCTGCACCCTGTACCTCGACTTCCGCTTCCCTCCTACCGCCACCATCATGGACATCCACCGCCAGGTCCGAGGATTTCTCGACGATCTGGTGGAACAGGATCCGGAATTGGAGACCGAGCTCTCCTTCTACCTATGCCGCAACGGCTACGAGATCAGCGACGAGTAACCGCTTGTCCAGACGGTGGAGCAGGCCCATCGAGCAGTATTCGGTGCCCGCTCCCAGCCAGTGGAACCCTACCGGTACGATGTCTCGGCCGACACTTCCATCCTCCACGAATATGGGGTGCCTTCGCTCACCTATGGTCCCGGCGGAATCCGAAAGGACGGGGTGTACGATGTGTACGACCAGTACGGAGAGGTCGTCTCGATCGATAACCTCGTCCGGTGCACCAAGGTATACGCACTATGTATCGCCAACATATGTGGCTAACGACCAATGCTTCAAGAAACTAGCCTCGATCGATCTTCCGGGAAGAGGCATTAGTTGAGGACCGAAGCAGTCTCGTTCTACTCGGAGGGCGACCGCATCTCTGCCATTCTCCGGCTGCCCGACCGGCCAGCCGAGGATACCTACCCGGCGGTCGTCCAGGGACCCGGGTGGTTGGGGCTCAAGGATGCTCGGCTCTACCTTCCCTATCACGAAGCGTTCACCGCGGCCGGTATAGCGGTGCTGATCTTCGATTACCGCGGTTTCGGCGGTTCGGAGGGTGCCCAGGATCTGCTGCTGCCCGCTCGCCAGCTGGAGGATCTGATCAATGCGGTTACCTATCTGGCATCCCGGGACGATATCGACGAGGACAGTATCGGTACGTTCGGGAGCGGGGGAACCGGTGGAGGGAATGCCATCCTGCTCGCGGCCGCCGACCCGCGAATCAGATGCGCCGTGTCGCAGGTCCCGGTAGCCGACGGGGCGGACTGGCTCCGTCGGATGCGCCGCGAGTACGAATGGTACGAGCTGCTGGATGCCGTGGCTGCCGACCGGGTCCGCCGGGTGACCACCGGGGAGAGCCGCCTGGTGAGCCCGCGTGAGGAGATCATGGTTCCAGCACCCGAATGGCGATCCACCAAGGTCAAGAAGGATGTCAACCCCAGGGTTCCCACCAAGGTGCAGATGCGAAGCGTGGACGGAATACTCAGCTATAAACCGATCGATGTGGTGGGCACCATCGAGGATGCACCACTTCTTGTGGTGGGGGTGGAGGATGATCCGGTCACGCCTACCGACCATGCGGTTGCGCTATACGAACGGGCGCGCCCTCCCAAGAAGCTCATAATGCAACGCCACGCCACGCACTACGGTGCCTACGCACAATACGCCGATACTGTGATCCCCCAGATCACGGCCTGGTTGACCGATCACCTGAGCCGGGACTCTGTGCAGGTCCGCCAAGCCCCAGGAGTTGTCAGATGACCTACGACCTAGCAATAACGGGCGGGACACTGGTATCCGGCTCGGGCCAGCAGCGAGCTGACCTGTTGATCGCGGGCGGGCGGATCGTCGAAGTCGGTCGGGCCGGTGCCGCCGACCTGGATGCTCGTCGAGTGGTGGATGCGACTGGCAAGCTGGTCCTGCCCGGCATGATCGACGTTCACGTGCATACCCGGGATCCTGGGTACACGCACAAGGAGGACCTGATCACCTGTACCAGAGCCGCGGCGGCCGGGGGAGTCACCACCATTTTCGGGATGCCCAACCTCGATCCCCCACTGTTACCAGGACCTATCTCGACGAAGTTTTGGACCTGTACAGAGCCAAGAGCATCGTCGATTACAACCACAACCCGGTTCCGAGCCATGGCGAGACCGAGGCTATGGCCGAGGCTGGCGTAGCGGCCTTCAAGGTCTATATGGTGGTGGATACCGGACGCACCTACCCGCATCCGGCTGGCACGGGCATCCATGACCACGGTCACCTGTTGCAGATGTTCGAGAACGTGAAGGCCACCGGGCGGGTATTCATGGTCCATCCCCATGACCAGGCGTTGATGGATCATGTGGAGCAGGGTTACTGGAAGAAAGGGGACCGCAGTCCCGAGGCTTACGCCAAGACCCTCGCCGCTTATGACGGCATCATCTGGGACACGGCCACCTCCACCCTGTTGCGGATGGCCAAAGCGACCGGGTGCCGACTCCACATCGTCCACGCCCAGACCACCGAGGGGATCGCGATGATCCGTCGCGCCAAGGAGGAAGGAGTAGCCGTAACCGCCGAGGTCAACCATTGGGCTCTCTTCCTCGGAACCTGGGACGACGTGCTCGAGCTAGGTCCCTACTGCCTCTCTTATTGGGTACCAGACCATCATCGGGCAGCCGTGTGGGAAGCGGTCAACGACGGGACGATCGACATCGTCTCCTCGGACCATGCTCCCCATACCAGGGCGGAGAAGGACATGGGTTGGGAGGACATGTGGGCCGCCCACACGGGAACCCCTGGAGTGCAGCACCAGATCCCGTTGCTGCTCGATGCGGTACACCATGGCAAGCTCACCATCGAGCGGATGGTCAGATCGACTGCGGAGGAGCCCGCCCGGTCCTTCGATATCGCCAGCAAGGGCTACCTGAAGCGGGGCTTCGATGCTGACCTGCTGATCGTCGATCCCGCCACCGAATGGACCATTCGCAACGAGGATGTGCTATCCAAGATCGGATGGATCCCATATAACGGGCGGCAGGTAGTCGGAGCGGTGGAGAGTACCTTTCTCAGGGGCGAGGAGATCTACGGTGACGGAGTTGTCAAGGGACTGCCCGGATACGGGCGCCACGTGAAGCCCACCCGGTGACGGAGATGTGACGTTATGAAGCTAGGTTTACTACTTCCCCACTTCGGGGTTCACGCCAGTCGGGAGCGAATCCTGACTGGCTCCCAGCTGGCCGAGGAACTTGGATTCGACTCCCTCTGGGTAAGGGATCATCTGGTCTTCGAGCCGCATGCCGAGCTCGAGAATCCCAACATCGTGTTCTACGAAGCCCTGACCACCCTTACCGCGGCGGGGGCGGTTACCGAACACATCACACTCGGTACCGGGTCCCTCATCCCGTTCCGGCATCCGATTCATACAGCCCTGTCAGTCGGTTCGTTGGCGAGGTTGGTGGGTGACCGGCTCATCCTCGGCTACGGGGCGGGGAGCTTCGATCACGAGTTCGAGGCTATCGGTATGGGGGGTATTTTCCGTCCTGAATTGGTCGAGTCGAACGCGCACATTCTCAAGCGGCTCTTTACCGAGGACCGGGTGGACTATCGCGATGCCCATTACGAGCTCGAAGGGATTTCGATAGAACCGAAGCCCTCCGGCCATATTCCCTTCTGGTATTGCGGTTCCACGCCCGCCTCGGCCCGCCGGGCGGTTCGCTACTGCGATGGCTGGATGCCGGGACGGACGACCCTGGCCACCATCGCAAAGCGGGTCGAGGCGATGGACCGGATGGCCGCGGCTGCTGGCCGGAGCCGCCCGACGGTGGCCGTCATCCCCCCCACCTCCATCGCCCGGACTCACGAAGACGCCTTCGAGGGGCTCAACATCGACGGGTTGCTGAGATGGGCCAACGAGCGTGGCAAGTGGTGGGTGAAGCCTCCTTCGGGTGTTTTCGAGACGGCCAAGGACATAGAAGGGCCCCTCATAGCCGGATCACCGGAGGAGGTGGTGGAAGAGGTCGCCAAGTTCGCCGCGGTCGGGGTGGAACACCTGGTCTTCGATCTGCGGCTCAGGTTCGACCGCTGGTTCGAGTCCATCGAGCTGCTCGGCTACCGAGTGCTTCCCCGACTTAGGGAACAGGGCCTGGCGGACTGAGTACCGCTCGAACGACCCAGCTAGCGAGTAGGAAAGCCCGCTCCCGAAGACCGACGGTGGGAGGCGGACCATGGATGCTGATGTAGAGGGTCCCCGGCCGGATCCTTCACCCAGCCCTCCCTACCGCCTGCTCCTGCAGAGGAACTTCGGCCCCTATTTCGCCGGGAACCTGATGTCGAGCCTCGGCACCTGGATACAGAACATCGCCCTGGAACTCCTCGTCTACCGGCTGACCGGTTCGACATTTCTGGTGGCAATGACCACCTTTGGTCAGTTCTTAGGCGTAATGGTGCTGGCGCCGTGGACGGGTTCGGTAGCCGACCGGTTCGATCGGCGCAGGCTGATAATTCTTACCCAGGTGGTAGCTTCGTTGGTCGGCGGGGTGCTGGCTCTGGCTACCTATCTAGGTCAGGTCACTCCGGCGTGGTTGATCGGAACGGCTTTGATCTTTAGCATCACCAAGGCCTTCCTCCTCCCCGCTCAGCAGGCGCTCGTCCCGCAGCTGGTGGAGCGTAAGGACCTCCAGGCGGCGGTGGCTCTAAACGCCATAACCTTCAATCTGGCAAGGGCCATCGGCCCGGTGATCGGCAGTGGCGTAATCCTTGTTATGGGGTTCACCTGGGCCTTTTCGATAAATGCCCTGTCCTACCTAGCCCTGGCCGGTGCCGTGATGATCGTCAGGGCAGAGGGACATGGAGGCCACCAAGGTTCGGAACGCACCCGGTTCCTGGACACGATCCGTCTGGTCAGGAAGGATCCCCTGATCGGTCCTCTGCTGATCGCGGTAGCCGCGGTCGCCACGGCCGTCGATCCGGTCAGCAACCTTACTCCCGCGTTCACGGTCGAGATCTACCAGCGGCCCGACACCTTCACCGGTGTGTTGATCGGTGTGTTCGGGCTGGGCGCAGCGGTGACGGCTGCCTTCGTCGTGACCAGGGTGCGGGCGTCATGACGAGGTATCGCGGCGGCCATGACGGGCTTGGGGTGGCGATCGTCACCTTCGGGTTGTCCACCAGCGCGATCGTGGGCCTGGCCGCGCTCTTCGTGGGGGGAATCATGTACATGATCTCCATAAGCCTGTCGACGACCCTGGTGCAGATCAACGCGGCCGAGGCTCATCGCGGTCGGGTTATGGCGCTGTGGGGGGTAGCCTTTCTAGGCCTCCGTCCGGTGGCCTGCCTCCTCGACGGCGCGGTGGCCACCCTCGTGAACGTCAGGGTGGCGGCTCTTGCCATGGTCCTGCCTGTTCTGGCCGCAGCGGTATTCATAGCCGGAAGGGGTCGACGGATGGACGAAGGGGGTAGGTGAGCCCCCTGCTCCCAGTTCTCCACCGGTGGCCGGCTTCCCCAACCGAGCGACCCGATCTAAGATGATGGTTGACACACATAAGTAAGATTTGCCATAGTGATATAGTATCTGTTAGATAATAGGTAGCAGACGAGAGGATAACGACATGTTTACATCGTGGGAACAGGTTCTGTATTTGGTGACCGCCGCGCTGACTATCCTCGCCGGGGTGGCCGGGGTGTTATGGATATTTGCTCAGCCGATCATCGCTCACCGCACCGTCCAGATCAACACATTGTCAGATAAGTTGGAACGGCGACTGGTGGAGTTATCGGCGAGTGTTGACCGCCGTCTGGCCGAAGCCACCACTGGGACCATCGAACGGATATCGGAAGCGACCGTAGCCGACATCGAACGAATCTCCGCGGTGTCGCGCAGGCTGGACACCATAGATATCCGAGTCTCGACGCTGGAGCGGAAAGTCACCGATACACAGAAGGTGGTCCACGAGATCCGGGACCTGGTGACCGAGACCAGGACGCAGGTGTTCGCCAACCAGGACAGAACGACGGCGTTGAGCGAACGGTTGACCGCCCAGCCGCCCTCCCCTTGGTAGAAGAAGCAGTCGTTCGGAGGGACACAGTCCTCACGCTTGCCTGACTCCCTGAGCATGGGGGACAGGTGGTTGTCGTACCTACGTGGTACCGTGCTACTCGTTTGAAGACCTCAGATTAGGAAGTCCAGGACTCCACTGGGAAGGAGCAGTATGACGGCGGTGGCAGCGTGAGATACGTGGCTCCCAGATCCATCCAGGAAGCCGTCTCGCGCCTGGTCGGCGAACCCAACGCGACGGTCTACGCGGGAGCAACCGACTTCATTCCGCAGCTGCGGATGGGTCGCCCCGAACCGGACATCGCGGTGGACCTCAAACGGATATCGCGAGCAAGCGACCTGCGTCTGGCAGGGGACACTTGGGTGGTGGGAGCAGCCGTTCCCGCCGTGCGCCTAACGGAGGAGACCGGCCTGGTGGCCGACCTGCCCGGGCTGGTCGAAGCCGCCGCCCTGATCGGATCCGACCAGATCCAGAGCCGCGCCAGCCTGGGAGGCAACCTGTGCAATGCCTCGCCCGCCGCCGACAGCGTGCCGGCCATGGTGGTGAATGACGGCCGGGCGGTGATCGCCGGACCGGATGGCACCAGGACGGCCCCGGTGGCCTCGGTGGTGACCGGTCCCGGCCGGACCTCCCTCGGCCAGGGGGAGTTCGTGGTCGAGTTCCACTTCGACCGTCCCCCTCCCCGGACCTCTGACGCATATCTGAGGTTCATACCCAGAACCGAGATGGACATCGCGGTAGTTGGCGCCGGTGTGAGGGTGTCGCTCGATGAGGACGGCCGCTGCACGGCAGTCGCCATCGCGCTTGGGGCGGTAGCCCCTACGGTGGTCCGTGTACCGGACGCGGAAGCTGCACTGGTAGGTGAGTCCCCGAGCGGCCCGGTTCTGGAGCAGGTGGCAGCAGCTGCCTCCGCGGCCTGCAATCCGATAGATGACAAGCGGGGCACCATAGAGTACCGCCGCCAAGTGGCCGGTGTGTTGGCAGTGAGAGCCCTGAAGCTGGCCGCCGCCCGAGCAAAAGGTACCGCAACGTGAAGTCGCCGGTCATGACAAGGAAGCGCCCATGAGTAGTAGTCACGTCACCTGCACCGTCAACGGCGATCGGCGGGAGTTCCTGTGCCGGGGCGACCAGACCCTGCTAGATGCCCTGCGCGATGTTTTGGGATTGAGCGGCGTGAAGGAGGGATGCGCCACCGGCGACTGTGGTGCCTGTTCGGTGATTCTCGACGGGCGTGTCACCTGTTCCTGCCTGGTGCTGGCGCCTGAAGCGGACGGGGCGGACATCCTGACCGTCGAGGGCATGGGGGGCTCCGGTGGCCTCCATCCGCTGCAGGAAAGCTTTCTGGAAGGAGCAGCTCTGCAGTGTGGGATTTGCACGCCGGGACTGCTGGTGGCGGGGAAGGCTTTGCTCGACCGCTATCCCGATCCGACCGAAGAGCAGGTGCGCTACGCCATCGCAGGCAATCTATGCCGATGCACCGGGTACGACAAGGTCGTCCGGTCGATCCTGGCCGCGGCGGCCGACATGAAGGAAGCTCGGAAGGTTAAGGAGAAAGTGTGACCACTACCACTATCGCACCCACTAGTACCCCATCCGACACCGACCCTGGCTACAAGTGGGTGGGAAGCAGACCGGTGCGCCACGATGGACTGGACAAGGTGACCGGCCGCGCCCGCTTCGGTGCTGATCAGTGGCTGCCGGGGATGCTGACCGGGATGATCCTGCGCTCCCCTCATGCCCACGCCTGGATCCGGTCCATCGATACCTCCGCCGCCGAAGCCATGGACGGAGTGAGGGCGGTGGTCACCGCAGCTGACTTTCCCGTTCTCGAGTCGGAAGCGGGCGAGGGCGGTGAAGGAGCCGTCGACTTTCGGGACCTGTCCCGCAACATCATGGCCCGTGAAAAGGTGCTCTATGAAGGTCACGCCCTCGCCGCGGTGGCAGCCACCTCACCCCGCGAGGCAGCCGCCGCCCTGGCAGCCATCGAGGTCGACTATGAGGTGCTTCCCCATGTGATCGATGTCGAGGAAGCCATGGCGCAGGACGCGCCCTTGCTGCACGAGGATCTGTTCACCGGCGGCGTCGAGCCGGCACCCGAAGCGCCTTCCAATGTGGCCGCCCGCTACCTGCTGGAGCGGGGCGATGTGGAGCGGGGTTTTGCGGAGGCCGACGTGATCGTCGAGCGGGAGTTCACCACCCGCCCGGTCCACCAGGGATACATCGAACCCCATGCGGTAGTGGCCGACATGGGGGAGGACGGGCGCGCGGTGCTGTGGTGCTCGTCGCAGGGTCACTTCATGGTCCGCACCTACACCGCCAAGGTACTCGGATGGGAGCCTTCGCGGATCAAAGTGATCCCTGCCGAGATCGGCGGCGGCTTCGGGGGCAAGACCACCATCTATCTCGAGCCGGTGGCAACCCTCCTGTCAGGCAAGGCCGGGCGTCCGGTCAAGATCGCCATGTCCCGGGACGAAGTCTTCAGGGCTACCGGACCTACCTCCGGTTCCAGGATGCGTCTCAGGATCGGCGCCCGCCGGGACGGCACCCTGGTGGCGGCGGAAGGTTGGTTTGCCTACCAGGCGGGGGCCTACCCAGGTTCCCCGGTGGAGCTGGGCCTGATGTGCCTGCTGGCTCCGTACGACGTTCCCAACTTCTTCCTGGAAGGCTTCGACGTGGTTACCAACATGCCGAAGGTGGCTGCTTACCGGGCGCCGGGTGCGCCGATGGCGGCCTTCGCCTCGGAGACCTTGCTCGACGAGATTGCCGAGGCGCTCGGGATGGATCCCCTGGAGCTGCGCATGCGCAATGCAGTCGAGGAGGGAGTGAAGTCGAGCTACGGTCCTCGCTTCCGGAAGATCGGATACCGCGAAACTGTCGAGGCCATCAAGGATCATCCGCACTACTCGACGCCGCTCGGACCTAACCAGGGTCGCGGGGTCGCCAGCGGATTCTGGTTCAACTTCGGCTCCAACTCGAGCGCCACCGTGCATATAAACGAGGACGGCGGTGCCTCGGTGATGACCGGCAGCCCAGACATCGGTGGTAGCCGGGCGTCCATGGCCCTCATGGCAGCCGAGGAACTGGGTATCGACGTCTACCGCATCACCCCGATCGTGGCCGATACCGAGTCGATCGGGTTCACCGACATGACCGGAGGAAGCCGGGTCACCCACGCCACCGGTATGGCAGTGGTCGAGGCCTGCCGGAAGGTAGTGGCCGATATGCGCCGCCGGGCAGCGATGATCTGGGACGTGGAGGAAGATGAGGTGGAGTGGGTCGACGGCCGGGCCCAGCACGTAGCCGGCAGCCACCCCCCGCTCAGCACCGAGGATCTGGCTGAAATGTCGGGCCGGACCTGCGGGCCCATTACCGCCACCGCCTCCCTGAACGCGCGCGGGGTAGGGGTAGCCTTCTCCACCCAGGTGTGCGATGTGGAGGTGGATCCGGAAACCGGTGCGGTGAAGGTTCTCCGATACACCACCGCCCAGGACGCCGGCCGGGCCATTCACCCCAGTTACGTCGAGGGCCAGATGCAAGGAGGCGTGGTCCAGGGCATCGGCTGGGCACTCAACGAGGAGTACATCTTCGACAGCCAGGGCAGGATGGAAAACGCGGGTTTCCTGGACTACCGGATGCCGGTGGCCTCCGATCTGCCCATGATCGACACGGTGGTGGTAGAGGTGCCCAACCCCGGGCATCCCTACGGCGTGCGAGGCGTGGGCGAGGTGGGGATCGTTCCTCCCATGGCCGCGGTCGCCAACGCCATCTCTGGTGCCACCGGGCTCCGGATGGACGAATTGCCGATGTCACCGGTCAAGGTCCTGGCAGCGATCGGGGCCAACGGCGGCTGATGGCCCGGGTCTTCCTCGGCTCGACACTGCGCCGCTTCACCGGAGGCGTGGAGGAAGTCGAGATCCAGGCCAACACGGTACGGTCGCTCATCAAGGAGTTGGATGGGCGCTACCCCGGCATCGGCCAGCAGCTCGGTTCGGGCCTGGCAGTGGCAATAGACGGGGAGATCATCGCCGACGCCCTTTTCGAACCCGTACCGGAAGGTGCCGAGGTGCACTTCCTTCCTGCTATGGGTGGCGGATAAGGAGATCCATCCCGCCCGAGGAGGGCGATTCGCGGTGAGCCGGATCGTGGGGCGGTAACCTCGTGACGGACGGGCCGTTGAACCTGAGGAGGATCGGATGTCTGGGGTGGCCGAGGCTGCCAGAGCGGCGGCACAGGGCGGGATCGAACGAGCTAGGGACGACCTGCTGGCGGTGAGCCATGCCATCCATGGCTTCTCCGAAACAGCCTTCGAAGAGGTACGGTCAGCGGCTTGCGTGGCTGATCAGCTGGATCGAGCTGGCTTCTCGGTTGAGACAGGCTATGGGGGGATCCCTACCGCGCTCCGGGCGACTGCTGGTAGTGATCCTCTGAAGGTGATCATCTGCGCCGAGTACGACGCCCTTCCGAGTATCGGTCACGCCTGTGGCCACAACGTGATCGCCGCGGCGGCCGTCGGTGCCGGGCTGGGGCTGGCCGCCATCGCCGACGAAGTAGGTCTGGAGGTGGCCGTCCTAGGGACGCCCGCCGAGGAGAACGGCGGGGGCAAGGTGGCCCTGTTGGAAGCGGGTGCCTTCGACTCGGCGCATCTGGCGATGATGGTCCATCCAGCCCCGTTCGATGTCGTTGCTCCACCGATCGTGGCGATCGAGTAGATGGAGGTGGCGTACCAGGGGAGGGAAGCGCACGCCTCCGCCTTCCCGGAACTGGGAATCAACGCAGCTGAGGCACTGGTGGTAGCGCAGGTAGGCATCGGTCTGCTCCGCCAGCACCTGAACACCATGGACCGAGTCCATGGGATCGTGACCGAGGCGGGCACCGCGCCGAACGTCATCCCAGCCGTGGGCAAAGCTTCATATCTGGTTCGGACTCCCCACATCGCCGGGCTCGAGTCATTGCGCCGCCGGGTGAAGGCTTGCTTCGAAGCGGGAGCCCTGGCGACCGGGGCGGAGCTAACGATTACCCGTCCGTTCCCGCCCTACACCCATCTGGAGCATCGCGGTGAGCTGGCCGACTGCTATCGGCGGAACGCGCAGCGGCTCGGCAGGAGGTTCTATGAGGGTCCCGTCCCTCCGGCCTCGACCGATATGGGGAACGTCTCGTTGCATGTGCCAACCATCCATCCTTTCATCGGAATCGACTCGCTTCCGGCGGTCAATCACCAGCCGGGGTTCACCGCTGCCGCGGCTGGTGCTCCGGCCGATCGGGCGGTGATCGACGGAGCGGTAGCCTTGGCTTGGACCGCTATCGATGCCGCCACCGACGCGGTCTTGATGGAAGAACTGCTGGCCGCAGCGACCGGCCGATCTCCCTACAGCTCTCGAGGCGCTGCGTCCTGATCAGCGCAAACATCATCGATCGGTCTACGATTCGTGTCACCGGCAAGAGGCACGAAGTCGGTAGCCCTAGGAGGTCAGATATGAGCTATGTCCCCGGCACGCCCATCGTGGCCACTGAGGCCGACGGGGTAGGTCTGACCACTCCCGAGCCCTACGTAAGGCACGTCAAGGTATTGCTATCACCCATGCTGCAATCCGGGATCGAGGACTTTGCAGTCGGAACGTGTGAGGTACCGCCTCACCAGCAAGGAAGCCTCCATACCCATCCCGATGCCGCTGAGATTTGGATGTTCTCCGAAGGCCATGGGAGGGCGGTGGTGGGTGATGAGGAGATCACCACCGGACCCGGATCGGTTGTCTACACGCCAGCTGGGGTGAGCCACCAGTTCTTCAACACGGGTGACACGCCGGTCAAGCTGTTCTGGATGTACAGTCCCTCGGGCGCCGAGCGAGACGTTATCGAAGCCGAGTTTTGCTGACGGGCGTCACCACCGTTTACCTATGAGAAGATTCCCAAGCTCCGGGATAGTTCGAGATCTGCCTGTGCCCCGATGGCGAGCAGGAGCAAGTCCACCGGCAGGGTGCCGATCCCGGACTGGCCGGGATGGGTGACGGAGACTTGCGGTGCCACCAGGTAGGCGCCACCTTGGAATCTCGGGTAGCGCTGTAGCAGTGCATTCAGGCCGGCTCGGCTGTGGTTAGGAGATAAGGCAATCTCGAAGGCAAGCGGCCGGTTGGGGTGATCGAAGACGAGATCCACTTTCTGCTTGCCGCTACGCCAGTGGTACATCCGGATGCCGGAGGCGGTGGCCAATGATTGGAGCGAGGCTGCGACTAGGTTCTCCAAGAGGTGCCCGAGTTCCGTCGGATTGTCGAGTAAGGCTAGCCCCCGCTGCAACGCCGCATTCCGGACCGCCCCATCGATGAAGTAGAGCTTGCGGCCCCGTTTCTGCACGGTGGCCTCCCGGCCGGAGTAGTTGGGAAGGGCGAATACCAGGTAGGTGCGTTCCAGATAGGAGAGGTAACGGTCGAAAGTCGGCTGGGCTATTCCCAGCTCGCGACCGATATTCGACGGTGAGAGGATCCCGGCGATCTGCCCCGCTAGGACGTACAGTAGCCGCTCGAGCACGATCGGGTTCCGGATACTGAACGACTGGGGTATGTCCTTGTAGATAGCGCGTTCAACGGCATCACTACGCAAGACCTGTTGCGACAGCAGCACCATATCCGGCTCCTCAAACTGCTGGGTTGGTTGGTTGAAGGACCGGAGTTCGGGGAATCCTCCCATCAGCATGAACCGTCGGCGCTCGGTTCGTAGCTCGGGAGGTGCGAACTGGCCAGCAGGAAGGGCAAGCAGGGTATCGCCCAGAGTCCGGCCAGTGGTGATCGGGTAAGGCCGGCCGACCAGGTCCAGGTACTCGCCGAAGGAGTACGTAGAAAGATAGTGCTCCGACCATCGGCCCACACCACTCTCGAGGCGCCGGTTCGCCAGCGCGGCGGTGGCGCTGGAAGTTCCCACTACCTGCACCGGGTAACGCTCGTCGTAGAACGTCTTCAACCAGAGGTCCCACTTGTCGGCATAGACCAATTCATCCAGCATCAGGTACACGGGATGTTCGAGTGTGTGGTCGAGACTCAATAGCGCTGCGACCAGCTGGCCGAGGCTGAACTGCATGAGTAACGGGTGGTCCATCCGCAACCACCACACCCTCGCCGGGGGCACACCCTTGGCGAGAAGGCACCTCACGGTCTGGTACATGACGGTGGTCTTGCCGACCCTGCGCGGACCCAGGATCACGTGATAGCGGCGGGGTTCATCGCTCAGTAACCGGTTGCAGAGAAGCCGGGCGAGGGGACGCTCGATTGGAGGGGCCAGCGATGACGGCACCTTGCCTGAAGCGATCCACGGGTTCTGTTCAACCAGAGCCCGTGGTGCGTCCTCGGCTGGATCGAACCCAGGATGGGTCTCCATCAGCACACCTCCTGTCACACTAGCATATACGGTTAATATGCTAGTGCGCCAATAGCATAATATCGTGAGTGCGGCCGAGGCTTGTCTGTGATGAGTGGGACCCGGGAGATGGCTCCGCATCCGTACTCCAACCCAGTGCTGCTCTCAGGTCGGGCCGGCGCCTGGCGTCCGTGCCAGCGTTGCGGGTCCAACAGCTAGAGCACGCACGATGATGGTAGCTGATGGTATTTAGTATCTATGCGCAGTTGGTGAGACTGACCCGGCTTCTCGGCGAGTCGGAAAGTTTACGACCAGACGTCCTTAGGGTCTAACTGGCGTTGGCACCTGGCTGCCTCGTTGGTCGTGGCTGGTGGTGGCTTCTTCGGTGCCGGGTTCGGGTACGGGTCGGCTCTTGGTAGGGGGGCTAACGCCGAAGTGAGATTCGAGGAAGCCTTCGATTCGGGCGACCGAAATCTTCACTTCGAAGAGGTCTCGGGTGATTCGCTCGAACTTGCCTTCCCACTTTCTGTCCAGCTTGTCGATCTTGGTGTCCAGCTTCTCGTCGAGCTTGTGGATCTTGGTATCCAGCTTCTCGTCGAGCTTGTCGGTGTTGGTGTCGCTCTTGGTGTTCAGCTTCTGGTCCAGCTTGTCGATCTTGTTGGATAGCTTCTGATCGAGCTTGTCGAATCTGGCCTTGTCCTTGTGGTCGAGCCTGATGAAGACGGTGATGACAACGGCGATCGTTGCGAGGGCGGTGGCCAAATTGACGAAGACATCGGTTTGCATGGGACAGCCCCTTCCTTCTTGTCCTTGCTCTGACCAGGTATGTTACCTGGGTTGGTGGTTATACACCGTGCTCACACACAGATGATCGTACCTGATGATAGTTAGGATCCGCAAGTAGTTGATGAGAGCAATGGCCCCCGTCGCTGGTCGAGGGCAGCCGAACGATCAGGATCTGGATGCTGGCCAACTGGTGGCTAAGTGTCGAGGATGCCTTTGCGCCAGGCGCGGATGTAGTTCATGCACAGCTCGTCGCGTCCCAGGAGAGTGTCCTCAGCCATCCGGTAGGGGGTGGCGGTCCGGTCGGCGGACAGAACCGAGGCAAGTGGGTTCATGACCGGATCGATGATGCCGCTATCGGCCCCTGCTTCGATGGCCAGATTGATGAAGACAGCGTTCATCAGCTTGCGGGCCGGGATCCCGAAGGAGACGTTGCTCATTCCCCCAGTCACGTGTATCTCGGGCCCGTACCGCCGTCGGATGGCCCTGATGGCATCCAGGGTGTGGAGCCCGAAGTTGCCGTCCACCGAAATGGGGAACACCAGCGGATCGACGAAGATGTCCCCTAGAGAGATGCCGGCGCCGGTGGCTGCCTCCACCATCCGGGAGGCGTTGGCGATCCGCTCGGACGAGTCGGACGGCATTCCTGCCTCGCCAGCCGCGGTGACGATCACCCTGGCATCGAACTCGGCAGCCAGGTGCACTGCCTCGACCCGCTCCAGGGAGGCGGAGTTGAGCATGGGCGGCTGGTGACCCGCCCGGCGGGCCGCTGCCAGGCCGGTTGCAATGACGCTGGTATCCGAGGAGTCCACCGAGATCGGGAGGGAGGTGAGTGAGCTTACGAAGCCGACCAGCCACTCCATGGCGGCGCGCTGCTCGGCCGTCTTGAGTGAGATCTCATCGACATTCACATCCAAATAGTGAGCGCCGGCTTGTTCCTGATCCAGGACGACCCGCCTCAGGTATTCACGTCCTTCACCGGCATCGGGACCTTTGCCCATGGCAGCATCGACCGCCAGGGCAATGTGCTTGATCCGACCCTCGTCGAAAGCCTGGCTTCGCCGCATGGTCGGTGACACGGGTAGCAGCCGGGGCGCTCCGTCGATCGCTAGGAAGGGCACCCCATCCACGCCGTTCCTGGTGGTGAAACGCTTTCCTTTCTTGAGGACGATCCGGCTGGTGTGGACGTTCTCGCCAATTACGACGAACCGGGTTCCCTTCATGCCATCACCAGCTCGGGAGCGGTAGGAAGGGTGGCCGGCATCGGCTTGATCTGGCAGCCTTCGACGAAGATCTCGAAGAAGTCGGGAGTGGTTTCCAACTCGATATGGGTCACTTGCTCGGCCCTCCGCTCGGCCACCCGGCGCTTGGACTTGTCCAGGAGCAGGGCGCGGGCACCGTCGATCGCCGCGTTACCCACCTTCACGATCCGGTCCTCCGGCACGGGGGCGATCAGACCGATGTCGATGGCGTTCCGTACATCGATGTAAGTGGCGAACCCACCGGCCAGGTAGAGGCGATCGATATCGGCGGGATCGACCCCCGCCGTCCTCATCACTATCAGCTGTCCGCAATAGTTGGCTGCCTTGGCCTGGGCGAGATTGCCGATGTCTTGTTTGGAAAAGGTAATTCCTCGCTCGGGAACCACCTCGATGGAGAAGAGCTTGCGGTTGCTGGTGAAGACCCCCAGCGGGGTCATCAACCGGTGCCGGCGGAGCTCCGCGAGAAGATCGGTAAGTCCCGAGCCACAGATACCGGTTGCCGGAGCTCCCCCGATGGTCTCGTAACAGGAGTAGTCGCCGTTGGTATCCAGCACGATCGACTCGATAGCCCCATCGTAGGCCCTCATGCCATAGGTGACCAGGCCCCCCTCGAAGGCCGGTCCCGCCGGGCAGGAGGCCGCGTATATCTGGCCTCGGTGATGGAGCACCACCTCGGTGTTGGTGCCCATGTCGACCAGCATCTCGGTCCGACCCGTCTCGCCCAGCCGGACGGTCTCGAGGCAAGCCACTGCATCGGCCCCGACGTGGCTGGCTATCAGAGGCAGCCCGTACACTCTGGCCCGCCGGTTGGCGCGCAGCCCGAGACCTCGGGTGCGGGCCACCAGCGCGGTATGGGGACGACACCCCGCCAGGTATTCGTGCTCGATCAGCGACTTGTAGGGCTTCTGGCCGATGCTCTGGACGTCCAGGCCGAAGAGGATGTCGCGCATGGTCGAGTTGGCTGCCACCACGAGCTCGTAGACATGAGGAGGGCGATGGCCGGCCCGGGTGACCATCTCTCGGATGCCCTGGTTGATGGCGGTTACTACCGCGTTCTGGAGCTCGCCCGCCACTCCGGGCCGGGCTTCGTAGGAGATGCGGTTC
Organism: Acidimicrobiia bacterium; assembly: GCA_965200835.1. GTDB lineage: Bacteria > Actinomycetota > Acidimicrobiia > Spongiisociales > Spongiisociaceae > JAPPFW01. The sequence continues at coordinate 1,044,445 of OZ241390.1, read as the reverse complement.
ATCACGTCGCTGCCGCCGAACTGCTGAGGGTTCTCGAAGCTGCTGACCGCCGCGCTCCGGCCTGTCTCCAGGTCCACCAGCTCTAGTACCACGGTGGTGGTTCCCAGATCGACCGCCACACCGTAGATGGCGGCCCGGTAGACATCCACCATCGTGTCGCCGTACCACACCTCGTTACCCACCCTGCGCACCACGGGATCGAGCAGCAGGGATTGGTCTGATCGCGGGCTCGGCTGCAGGATGCGCGGCCGCCGCCGGAGAGGAGCGAAGCTGATGTGGTGGTCCGTCCGCACGATCCGGGCCTGGCAGGCCAGCCGGAAGTTGCCTCTCAGGAAGGCTTCGGGTTCGGTACGGGTACCCAACCCCTCCATCCCGTCCAGGATCTCCACCACGCACTCGTGGCATTGGCCGGTGCGCTTACAAGAGGTGGGAACCTCCACCGCCGCCAGCTCATCGGCATAGTCGAAGACGGTCCGGTCCACGACTAACGGTCGGGACTGGCCCTCGTGGGAGACGGTGGTCATCCGGCCGCACCAGGTTCTGGTGTGGCCTGCCGGCGTGCTTCGGCTTCCCTCTTGATAGCCACGATCTTCTCGCGGGCTCTCACTTCCGAGCGGGGATGGGCTTCCCAAGCCGTGCGATAGTCGAAGGTCCCGTCGTGGCCGCAGGCGAGTGTCTCCTCATCATCCGCCTGGGCGATCTGGTTGCGGCATCTGAACAGCGCAGTGCACAGATCGTGCCGGTCACGGTAGGGACACCGGGTTCGTGAGGACACTTCGGCGTGGGCAACTATGTCGGTGAAGATCGCGGCGAGCCGGTCCAGCCGTTCCTGGAAGGCGGCCATGTCGGGTTCCGGCACCAGTGACTCTCCGCTCAGAGGCCGACCTCGGCAGCCAGCTGCTTGGCCAGCGCCACGCAGGCCAGGGCGTCCTTGCCGTACCCGTCGGCCCCGACCTCCTGGCCGAACTCGGGTGTCACCGGCGCGCCACCAACCATGAATCTGACCTGGTCGCGCAGCCCGGCGTCCTTGAAGGCTTCGACCGTCCTGGCCATGTTGGGCATCGTGGTGGTGAGCAACGCCGACATTCCGATCAGGCGGGCCTTGCTGGTGCTGGCTGCTTCGATGAACTCCTCCGGGGAGGTGTTGACGCCGAGGTCGATGACCGTGAAGCCACCCCCTCTGAGCATCATTATGCACAGGTTTTTGCCGATGTCATGCAGGTCGCCTTGGACGGTTCCCATGATGACCGTTCCGATCGGCTCCACCCCGGAGGCGGCCAGGATCGGTTCGATGTGCGCCATACCGGCTTTCATGGCTCGAGCTGAGACCAGGACCTCCGGAACGAACACGTAGCCCTCCCGGAACTTGATCCCGACGATCCCCATCCCGGCGATGAGGCCGTCGTCCATGATCTCGAGTGCCGAGACCCCTTCGGCCAGCGATCGGGCGGTGAGCCGGTCCACCGTGACGTTGTCCCCTTCGATCAACGCCGCGGCGATGTCCTGCATAACGGGCGAGGCGCGGGTGAACAGATCCACGTTGTAGCGGATCTCGTCGGGCCGCTCGAGAAACTCCTCGACCTCTGCCCGGATGATCTCGTTTGCTATGTCAGACAAGTGGGCCATGGGCGTCCGTCATTACCTCGGGTCAGGTCGTCCTTCGGGTAGGAAATCGGGTTCCCACCCGGCTATCCGGCCGGCTGGAAACCTTTCCAGCTACTCGTCAAGCGTAATCGGGCCAGCCCATCTCGCAAAGATACGAAAGCCAGCCCCTCAGAACTCCGGTCAGGCACCGGCCGCCGTGGCAGGTTGGTCATGGACCACGAGCCGCCCGTCCGGCCGGTGGGAGTTCGAATAGTCGCGGGCCGAGTCGGTTAGGGCTTGGAGCACTTGCATCTTAGTACCGAGCGGCACCGATCCTTCCGGTGCTACTCCGTTCACGCCAGCCTCCAGCACCTTCATACAGGCATCGTAGGTGTCCTCATAGGTGCCGCTGAACAGGGTGGTGGGGTTGTTGATGTTCCCCATCAGCGACATGCGGTCCCCCACGATCTCCTTGGCGACCTGAGGGTCGACCTGGGACTCGAAGTGGAAGCAGTCCCATCCGGCTTCCGCGAAGTAGTCGATCCGGTCGGTCGTCTCGCCGCAGCAGTGGAGGATGCTGGGCCCGCCGATCTCCTCGGTGACCTGCTGGTGCATCTCGAGCAGGAAGTCCCGGTACATGAGCGGGCTGACCAGCTCCCGGTTGGCATGGTCGGCCCACATAATGGCATCGGCGCCCGCTTCCAGCTGGGCGTGAGCCGACATCATCGAGGCGGGAAGCAGGACTTCCAGGTAGCGGTGGATCTTGGCGGGATCCAGGATGGTGTCCATCAGGAAGTTCTCGATCCCGACCATGTGAAACCCGACCGACCAGGGACCGTATACTTTGCCGACGATGCCCACGTCGGGATAGCGCTGGCGGAGCAACCTGATGGCGCCGAGCACCGCCTTGAACGACCTCCGCTTCAGGTAGTCGGATGGGATCTTGAAGTCTTCGGGATCCGTGAGCACGTGATCGCTCGTAGCCGGCCAGTTGTCCTTGGTGCCCCACCAGGTGGCGGCGCCCAGCGCATCGGCCTCGAGCTGGGAATGGAACACCGGCATCACGGTGTCCAGCCCGAGATTCTCATGAGCGGTAGCCGCTAGCCGCGCCATCTTCTCCGCATCCAGGTGGGCCTCGGGGAACTCGGCCCCGGAGATGTCCATCGCCTCGATGGTGACGACCGAACTGAGGGTCATGGCCGGTACCTTGTCCACCCGCCCCCCATAGAGCGACGATAGGAACCGGCGCCGAGGTGTCATCCATTCGCCTGAGAGCCGCCTGAACTGTTCGTCCATCTTCTCATCTTTCCCGCGCGGATCGTTTCAGGTTGCAGAAGGCAGGGTACACCGTCCCTCAGAGGGTCAAGACACCGACGGACCAGGGCGCTCACTCAAGACGGGAAGGCCGGAAACTCGCCTAGTACATGATCAGGCCGCCACTGACATTGATAGTGGCGCCGTTTACGAAGCTGGCGTGACGGGAAGCCAGGAAGACCACTATCGACGCCACTTCTTCCGGTTGGCCCATCCGGCCGAGAGGGCAGCTCTCGGCGGTCCGGTCCATCATCTCGGGCGGGTTGTCCAGGCGTTGCATGGGCGTGTCGATCTGGCCGGGCGATACGGTGTTAACGAGGATTCCATGGGGACCGAAGGTCCGGGCGAATCCTCTGGTCATCGACACCACTCCGGCTTTGCTGATCACGTAGGCGTCGCTGCCCAGAAAGGGGCCGACCAGCCAGGCCATCGAGGCAAAGTTGATGATGCGCCCGCCCTTACCTGCTACCACCATTGCGTTGCCGGCCGCCCGGTTCAGGAAGAAGGATGCCTTGAGGTTGACGTCCAGCTGGATGTTCCAGTCGTCCTCGGTCACCTGGTCGATATGGCGACGGCGAAGCACCGCCGCTACGTTTGCCACCGCCCACAGGTCGCCCAAGCGCTCGACTGTGTCCGCCACGAGGTCCGGAATCGCCGCGGTATCCGCCAGGTCGAAGGGAATGGCGAGGTGGTCGTCCCGGCCCTCGAGTGTCGCAGCCGTTTCCTGGAGGCCATCCGGGTCGATGTCGATTGCTGCCACCCGCGCCCCGGCAGCAGCCATCATCCGACAGGTGGCCCGTCCGATGCCGCTGGCCGCACCCGTTACGATCACGCCGCTGCCCTCCAGCCCGGCCCCCAAGCTCCAGGCAGGATCACCCAGCATGGGCACCGTCCGTTCCTGCTCCGGCCTCACGGACCCTGGTCATCGACACTTGCTCGAATGTCAGTGGGCGGGTGACCGGGTATCCGGAGTACCCGGGCCGGGTTTGCAACCATCAAGGTGTCGACCTCTGGGTTACCCCAACCGGCGTCGCGAAACAGCGGGATGACGTGGTTGAGCGTGTGGGCATACCCCCATCCGCCGTAAGCGAGCAGTCGAGTCTTCACTCCACCCATGTCCTGGGACACGAAGAGGCGATCGAGATAGCCCCGCTCGGCCAGGCCGGCCAGGACACGGACCACCTCGAAGTCGCTCGGTGGGTATTTGCCGAGGCCGATCAGGGAATGATCGAAGCCCATCAGGTCATAGGCCAGGTTGGCACCCCGTTCCAGCAGCTCCACCTGGTATGGATCGTCATAGATGGCGGTGTTCATATGGCCGAGGATCACCCGGCACGGTTCGACTCCCTCCGACACCAGGACGTCCAGCACCTTCGCTCCCTCGAACCCCCAGGGGTGCAGGTGCACGCTGATCGGAAGGCCGGTTTCCAGATGAGCCCAAGCCACGGCTCGCAAGACCCTGACTTCTTCGGGACGGAGGGGGTCTCCCGTGCCGATCTCGCCGAAGATTCCCGGACGGATCCCGGTGTCGCCCACGCCGTTCCGCCACTCGTCCACGAGCTCGGCGGTGAGGGCCTCCACGGTTCGGTCCGCCGTGCCGGCAGGATGGCTGGCAGCCAGGTAGTAGCCGCCCCCCATCACCACCTGCACTCCACTGCGTTCCGATATCTGGCGCAGCACCAGAGGGTCACGGGACATGTGGCTCGGGGTGACCTCCACGATGGTCCGGCCGCCCGCCTCATAGAACGGTCTGAGTTCGGTGACTACCTGATCCACATCGGTCTGGTGGTAGTTGTCGGGGAAACCTCCAGGGTTCCACCTAGCTTCCGCAGCGGTGTGGATCGTGAGGGGTTCCTCCGAGACCACCGCATAGGGGTGCAGCTTCAGAAAGGGACGGAAGTCGATGTACAGGTGCTCGTGGATGTGGGTGGGCCCCAGCTGCGACACGGCCACCGGCCCCCGCACGGTCATCGCCCAATCCTGGGTGTTGCTTATTCGGTCGCTTACAGTAGGATCCTCCGCCACCCTCACTATAGTTCACGGAGGGTTGGGCAACCCCGAGTGGCCCGATGGTCACTCACGTGAGTGCCCCCGGACGCGACCGCCGGCCAGAGGAGCTTCGGGATGGTCATCGCATTTGAGCCTTGCCATGATGCCCATGCGATTGCCGAAGTGACATTCGCCTTGACTCCCGATGCGCCTCTCACCCATGAGGAACGGGAGAGGCTCAAGGAAGCTCACCCAGATACAGGGCAGGATCGTCTCCCGAAACTGGTCGAGGGAGACGTGTTGGAACTGGCCCTCCTCACCCCGGGGAGATCGGCACCGCCATGGCCGATTGGGACACCATAGAGCTTTGGAGATCCCGTATCGCATCAAGTTCCTACACCCCACGTTGGATGACGGACCTCCCGGACCGTGTAACGCATCTCAAGTATCAAGTTTGGAGCTACACGAGAGGTCCATACCCGGCAGATGCCATTGCCCCGAGCTCTGATGCCATAACCGACGCCATAGCTTTCATAGACCTCATTCCTTCTAACGTTCAGTTGCCAGGGGTAGGCTTAGCGGACGACGGTGAGATCAACTTCTACTGGCGACAGGATGGCCTGTTTATTGACATGGGGTTTCTTGGTGATGGCAAGATACATTGCTATGCCTCTGCGGATTCCCAGGATATCGATGATGATGATTCTATAGATTTCACGGGTCATACTCTTCCACCTCCTCTAGTAGCTGCAATACCTTTGGAAGCATGAACGTCGATCAAAGGGCAAGCTGGGTCAACTGAAGAGTGCCCAGAGGAAGGGTTAGCACAATCGGAAAGGTCACCGGGTCCGGTACAAAGCTACGAGGAGTTGGCACGCTTCATCTATCGTGATGACCACATCGGGGTGATGGTCTGTTGATACCCGCGGCTATGCCGATCCGAGATCTATTGGATCCTAAGCGAAGAGGTCTGTCAGTTGCACGGTCGGCCCATATGACCGGCGGATGAAATGGCTAGACGGGCCAGAGAGCTCCATCTTCATGATCAGTGTAATAAATATGGCAGGGCACGGGCTTGGGCAGTTCGAGCCATAACAGCGACAGGCGACTCGCGCGCAATATGGGTTGTGGATGACGGGAGAAATGATTTCCCTGCACATGCCCTGATACGTCTCGAAAATTCAAGAGCCTGGACAAAGAGTTCAGTGCGTAGGGTACGGCACGACCTTCTTCGCCTTTTCGAGGTTGTAACTTTGCCCACGTCGTCCTAAGAGGTAGCAACTACGGCTGCAGAGTAGCCCGGTGTCACGTTCTAGCTAATACCTCGCGGTTACCAGCTGTTGGCGAAGGTGATGATCGATCTGAGCACACTCCCTGCCCGCAGGTCGTCCAGGGCTTGGTTGACCTGATCCAGGGGCCTGGGGTGCTGAACTAAGTGGTCGGTGGTGATCTTGCCCCGGCGGTGGAGCTCTACTACCTCCCGGATGTCTTGGGGGGTGAAGCCTCTGGATCCGGCCAAGGTGGCCTCTCGCCAGACCAGACCCATCGGGTGGACGGAGAACGGTTCCAGGGTGGAGCCGACCGCCACTACCCGGCAGCCGATACCGGCCGCCTCCAGCGCCTGGCGGTACACGGCGGCTGACCCGACCGTCTGGATGATCACCTCGGGACCTCCCGGTCCGGCCGCCTCGGATATCTGCTGCACCACGTCATCACCGCTCCGGATCACCAAATCAGCACCCATCCGGGTGGCTAGTACCAGGCTGGTGTCTGACCGGCTCACCGCGATTACCTGGCAACCCAGGTAGGCGGCCACCTGTACGGCGTTGGAACCGATCCCACCGATGCCGAATACGACCACGGTCTCTCCTGCCCTGGCACGGGCGATCCGGACCAGAGCGTGGTAGGGGGTAGCCACCGCATCGGTCAGCACCGCAATGGCCATCGGATCGTCCACCTCGTCCACCGGGATCACGCACCTAGCGGGCAGGATCGCTCTCTCAGCGAACCCTCCGTCGAACTCCACCCCCATCCGGCGTACCGAAAGGCACATGTTCACCCGTCCCGCCCGACACAGCCGGCAGTCCCCGCAGTGGTCTATGTAATACAGGGCCACAGGCTGGCCGACCCCGACCGACTCGACGCCCTCACCAAGGGCAGACACGACCCCAGCCGCCTCATGGCCGGGCACGATCGGCAGGGTAGAGTCGAACCCGCCCTTCTGCAGGAATAGGTCACTGCCGCACACCCCGCAAGCTCGGATGTCCACCGCCACCTGGCCGGGGCCCGGGATCGGATCGGGTAGCTCAGTAAGGTCGAGCGGGCGGTCGTACCCGGTCAGTACGGCGGCGCGCAAGGTCTAGCCCGTGCCAGGCAGTCCCAACGAGCCGGCATCGGGCATGGGCGGCGCCTCGAAATGCGAGGAACCGAACACCTCGGGCTTCTTGCGCCCCACCCGCGTGTAGTACTCCTCGGGAACCTGGGTTGGATCCTTGAACATCTCCCACTGGCACTTCTGCCGGGCGGCCGCATCAGGGTTGGTATCCGGATACACCGGCGGGTCGACGGTCCGGACGGGGTATCCGAAGCGGTCCATAGGCATCTCCTCCATAAGGATGATGCAGTGAACGCAGTAGAGGCAGATGCCCTTGGTGAAGTGGTTCCAGGATGCCTCCTCCGTGGTGACCGCCCAGTTGTAGGGAGGTTCCATGCGAGCAGGGGTCCCTTCGATCCAATCTCCGCGGATGGTGCGCTGGCCCGATCCGCACGGATCGAACCGCACGATGAAGCGGTCGTCGGTTTCTATCAGATCGAAGTCGCCGGTTCGTTCCGGACCCACCAGGTGGCCACGCATCGACTCGCATGCCACCAGCATGAGCGTTTCCAATCCCTCGTCCCACGGGTGCTGATCGATGTCGAACTTCTGGTATCGCCAGGCGAATAGAGGAATCAGCACCAGGTCATACATCTCGACCAGGCCGGGACCTTCGAAGCGCTCGTATATCTCCGACATGAGGCCATAGGTGTGGTCGACGTCCCGGTCGTGGGTCTGGCGCCAGGTCTCTTTCATGGTGGCCAGGTCCTCCAGGGCGCCATCGGCTTCCTCCCGGTAGACATGGGCGAGGACCATCCTCTGCTGCTGCTTGAACCGATCCCAGTGCTTGCGGGGGTTCCAGGGCGAGCCGTCCGGCAGGGTCAGTTTCTCCACGATGTCGGCGTTGATGCCATCCACTTCTTCGGATGGGACTCCCTTGGTTCTCAGGAATCCGCTCAGGTCGTTTATCCACTGGCGATACAGGATGAAGCAGACGCTGGCCTCGTCGACGAAGTAGTCGGCCAGGTCAGCTGCGTCATCCCACCGGCCCTCCGCAATAGCCTCCCCGATCTTGCGGTAGGTCGAGATCTTCTGATCCTGCCAGGAGCCGAGACGCACCCTCCTCCCCAGCACCTCGGAGAATTCGATTCGGGTCTCGGTTGTCATGTCGCCTCCTGTGGCAAGTCGATGGTCGGTATTGCTCGAGCTCTTCGGATACCCAGCACCGTACCCTACCCGGCGGGTGGGACAGGCTCCTCCCGCCGTTCACCCGGACCCGATGGTCAATACGATTACAGGCCAGGTCCAGGTAGGGCCGCCGCCTGGGGGCATCGAGGGAGCGGAGGACACCTTGCAAGTGGAGACAGAAGTTGCAGTGATGCTTCCCTACTGGAACTTCTGGGAGGCGAGTGCCGGAGGTCCCGAGTTCCGGGCTGATCGCTGGCGGCTGCTCGACGAAGTGGTGGCTGCCCTGGCGGAGGCCGGGATCACGGTGGGGTGGAGCGGCCTGGTCGATTCGCCGGAGGCCGGCCGCCAGGCTGCTGCCCGGATCGAGGCTGCCGACCTCCAGGTCCTGCTCGTGGTGCAATCGATGGCGGTCCCGCCATCCTACGCACTGGCGGCCCTCGACTCCCTGGCCGGCCTGCCGGTGGTGATCTGGGCGGCCCAGGCGACGCACACGCTCAGAGCGGGCTTCGACCAGTCCGATATCACGACGCTGGGCTCGACGGTAGGAACCCCGATGCTGACCAACGTCCTCAGTCGTAGGGGCAGGCCCTTCGAGCTGGTGGTGGGTGCTACCACCGACGCAAAGACTATCGCTTCGCTGGTTCGCATCCTGGGTGCGGCGGCCGTGGCAGCCCGGATCGCCGGTGCCCGGATCGCTCGGGTCGGCCGGCCGATAGACGGTTACGACTGTGTGGACATCGAGGCCACCTCGTTGCGCGCCGCAACCGGGATCGAGCTGGTGCCGGTGGACCCTGCGGAGCTTCGTGCTCGCTACTTGGAGGTATCGGACGTTTCGGCTCTGGAGCACGAAGTGGGCGTTAGCTTCGACGGCGCCGCCCTCGATGACGACGGCCGGCTGCGATCCCTGCGGCTGGCGGCCGCTCTGGAGGACCTGGACAACACCCTCCGGTTTGACGCCGGCGCCATGAACTGCCATGTCGACCAACTCAGGTTCGGGGAGCGGCCGGGGGTGACTCCCTGCTTCGGTCTTGGTAGGGAAACGACTCGGGGCATCCCTTGGGCCTGCGCGGGGGACGTGCTAACCGCAGTGGCCATGCTGGTGGCCAAGCAGCTGGGCGGCGCGGCGCTCTATCACGAGATCGAAGCGATCGACTTCGGCACGGATGAGGTGGTGATCGCCAACTCGGGAGAGCATGACCTGGGCTGGTGCCCGTCCGACACCCGTCCCCGCCTCCAAGCCAATCCATGGTACGGACAGGATCCGGTGACAGGCCTGAGTGTATGGTTCGAGCTCCCCCCGGGGCCCGCCACCATGGTGGGCTTCACCCCCTTCCACGACGAGGCGAGCGGCTTCCGGCTCATCGTCGCGGAAGGTGAGATCACCAGCCGGTCCTTTCCTGACAGCCCGACGGTGGGTGGGGTCTTCAAGTTCTCAGGAGAGGAACCGGTGCAGGAGGCCTGGCGACGCTGGGCGGAGGCGGGAGTCAACCACCACAGCGCCCTGGCCCCAGGCCACCTGGCCGACCAGGTGAGGGTGGTAGCCCGGTTCCTATCGATCGGTTACCTCCGCGTCAGCTAGCGGCCGGCGAGCCCCTCACCGGGTAGTGTTGGCTACCTCACGGGGGTAGGTATCGTAGGGGTCGATGGTATGGGTACCTTGATAGGGGAGCACCGGAATTGACGATACAGGCCATTCTGGTACTGGTGATCTTGGCGGGCACCGTCGCCCTGTTCGTTTCCGAGAAGTATCCGCTAGATGTAGTGGCGATGCTGGCCCTGGGGGCCCTGCTGGCGCTGAAGCTGGTCACTCCCCAGCAGGGATTCTCCGGCTTCAGTAATCCGGCCACGCTGACGGTGGCCGCCATGTTCGTCCTGAGTGCCGGTTTGCAGAAGACCGGCGCCACGGCCGCGGTAGGACGGATAATGGTGCGGCTCAACCGCGATCATTACACGTCGCTTGTGGTGGTGATGGTGACTGTCACGGTGATGTCGGCGTTCGTGAACAACACTGCCGCGGTAGCTGTGTTCATTCCGTTGGTGACGGTTCTCGCCAATCGCCGCAGGGTTTCGGCTTCGAAACTGCTTATCCCTTTGTCCTATGCTGCGCAGTTCGGCGGTGTGTGCACGCTCATAGGCACTTCGACCAACTTGCTGGTCAGTTCGATTTCCGAGGAAGCGGGGTTCGGATCGTTCAGCATGTTCGAGTTCAGCAGGATGGGTTTGATCCTGTTCGTAGCCGGAGTGGTTTTCTTCCTGACGCTGGGCAAGTGGTTGCTTCCTGATCGTAAGGTCAGCGAGCTGGCTACCACTTACAACCTGGGTGAATATGTCACTGAGATGCGGGTGGGTAAGAATTCGCCTCTGGTCGGGAAGACGGTGCTCGAGAGCCGGCTAGGAGCGGAGCATGATGTGACTGTGCTGCGGGTGCTCGATATCGGAGAGGCAGGGTGGGCACCTCTTCGCCAGGTGATCGAGGCCGACAGTGTGCTTCTGGTGCTGGGGGAGATCAGCGAGCTGATGTTGTTGCGTGATTCGATGGGCCTGGAGATGAATGCGGATTTCAAGTTGCGGGATGAAACACTCCAGTCGCGGGACTTACGGCTGGTACAGGCGTTGGTGGCACCGGGTTCGGAACTGGTCGGGCACACGCTCAAGGAATTGGATTTCCGGAACCGTTTCAAGGCTCTGGTGTTGGCGATGCAGCGTCGGGGTGAGACGATCCATGATCGTATGGCTTCGGTGGTGCTGAGCGTCGGAGATGTGATGCTGATCCAGGCGCATGAGTCGGAGATTAGATCTCTGAGGAGAGACCGCGATTTCATAGTGCTGGACGAGGTTCCTGGGACGGCGTTGCGGCATCGAGCACCTCTAGTAGTGGGGATTCTGGTTGCGGTGGTCGGGTTGGCCGCTTTCAATGTGTTTCCTATCTTCGTGACGGCATTGCTTGGGTGCTTGGCCTTGCTGGTGACTCGGGTCATCACTATGGATGAGGCTTATCAGGCTATCGACTGGCAGGTCATCTTTCTGCTGGCCGGCACGCTGCCGCTCGGTATTGCTATGCAGACTAGCGGAGCGGCCGGGTTCATCGCCGAGCGGGCAATCGGGCTAGTGGGCGATATGGGTCCGGTAGCAGTCCTGGCGGTGATCTATCTGATGACGTCGGTGACGACCAATGTGATAAGCAATGCGGCAGCCGCTGTGTTGCTGGCGCCGATTGCTATATCGACAGCCGAGCAGATCGGGGTCGATACCCGCCCGTTTCTGATGGCTATCACTTTTGCTGCCTCCACCGGTTTCGCGACCCCTGTCGGCTATCAGACCAACGCTATGATCTATAACGCGGGTGGTTACAAGTACACAGACTTCCTGCGTGCCGGGGTTCCTCTGAGCATATTGTTCTGGATCCTCTCGGTGATCTTCATTCCCGTGCTTTGGAGTTTTTGATCCAGGGGAGTGAAGAGTGGCAGGTTTCGGATCTTCAACGCTGAGACCGGAGCCCCGCCGGGTATAGCGGGCTGTCGGAGCTAGAGGAGGTCGATCGCCCTTGACTTGGCAGATCGGGTTGTTGTTGCTGCTGGTGGTTGTGATGGCTTATCTGTTCCTCACGGCCAAGTTGCCTATAGACCTGACGGCTTTCCTCGGTCTGGTGGTTCTGATCCTGGGTGGATATGTGGGCCCGGCCGAGGCGTTCAGCGGATTTGCGTCGCCGGCGGTGATCACGATGCTGGCGGTGTTCATCATCAGTGCCTCCCTTCGTAATACCGGCATTGCCGATGTGGTGGCAGCCAAGGTGTATGGCCTGGTGGGGGGCCGGGAGATTCCCTTGATCATCACGCTGATGCTGGTGGCCGGGGTCCTGTCGGCCGTAATGACCAACATCGCCGCTACCGCCATGCTCATGCCTGCGGTGGTCGAGGTAGCCCGGAGAACCGGGATACCGGCTTCCCGTCTGCTGATGCCACTGGCCTTCGGGGCGATACTGGGGGGAACCACCACCATGGTGGGAACCCCGCCGAACATCGTGGCGGCGACCATCCTCGCGGAGCGGGGGCTGGAACCGTTCGGGCTGTTCGACTTCACCCCGGTGGGAGGGACACTTCTGGTGGTCGGGACCCTGTTCATGATCACCCTGGGCCGGAGGCTGCTTCCCCGTCGCCAGACGGTCTCCGATGAGTTCGAAACAGCCGACCTTGCTCACATCTATCGCCTCAGAAACCGACTCTTTACCATCACGATCCCGCCCGACTCCCCACTCGACGGGGTCACCCTGGCCGACGCCAACCTGTCGGACGCGCTGGGTATCAAAGTGGTTTCCATCCTGCACCCAGGAGCCCGAAGCCTGGTTCCCAACGCGGATACCCTGCTCGAGCGGGGAGACGTGCTGCTGGTGGAAGGACGGCTGTCGGATCTCGAGGACATCCTGCGGGTGGGGAGGATGGACTTGCAGCCCACCACCACCGATCAGCTTCCCCGCCCCATGCACGGCTTCAGCGCCATCCGAGCCGAAGTGCTGGGTTCATCCAAGCTGGCCGGAATGACTCCCAGGGAAGCCAGATTCCGCGATCGGCACAACGCGGTGATCGTGGCTATCGAGCGGGGGGAGGAGATTCTCCGTGAGCATCTCGCCACCGAAGTCCTCCAGGCCGGGGATCGGATAGTCGCCCTAGGAGCCCGCACCGACCTGCTCAGGATGCAATCCGATCCGAACTTCCAGATCAGGAAACTGGGTTTCACCGCTCTGAAATCGGTAAAGGATCACCTCTCGATACTGCGGGTCCCGGCGGGCTCACCCCTGGTGGGGTCGACCGTCGGAGGAAGCCGCCTGCACGAGCTGATCGGGGTGACCGTCGGGGCCATCATCCGGGATCAGGTCACCAGGCTGGCGGTATCTCCCGACGAAGTCATAGAAGCCGGTGATGGTTTGGTGGTGGCATGCGATCCCGGCCGGATCGAACGCCTGCTGCGGATCGGCGACATCCAGGTGGACTCCCAGGTCGACGAGTCGGAGCTCGAGTCCGAAGACTTCGGTCTGGTTGAGATAGCACTGGCACCGCGATCGGCAGTGGTCGGGAAGAGATTGCGTGATCTGGAGTTCCGCAACCGGTATGGACTTCAGCTCCTGGCCGTTTGGCGGGAAGGGCGATCGATCTACCGGGGGTTGGCGGATCTCGTTTTCAGATTCGGCGACGCCCTCCTGGTGCAAGGCCCGTTGGAACGGATCCGCCTCCTCGGTTCGCATCCTGACTTCGTGGTGCTCTCCCCCGTAGGTCTCCGGCCCAGGCGGCACGACAAGGCCCCCCTGGCGCTGGGCGCCCTGCTGCTCATGGTGGCCATGGTCGTGTTCGGTATCCAGCCGATCCACGTGGCGGCCTTCACCGCCGCCAGCCTGGTGCTCCTGTTCCGCACAGTAACGATGGAAGAGGCCTACCGGGCCATCGAATGGAGCACCATCTTCCTAGTGGCAGCGGTGCTTCCCATCGGGATCGCCATGGAGGAGACCGGTGCCGCCTTCCTGCTGGTGACCGGTGTGAAGGAAGCGGTCGGCCCCCTCGGCAACTATGCCATCCTGGTAGCACTGGTGCTGCTGGCCAGCCTGCTCAGCCAATGCCTGGACGGGGCTCCGGCGGTGGCCCTGCTCGCCCCGGTCGCTCTGGAGACCGCCGCCCAACTCGGGATGAACCCCTACGCGGCCATGATGGGCATCACCCTGGCCACCTCGGCCGCCTTCATGACCCCTTTCAGCCACAAGGCCAACCTGCTGGTCATGGGGGTCGGCGACTATCGGACGATCGACTATGCCCGGGTAGGCACACCACTCACGGTCGTAGTTCTCGGCATCCTGGTCGCACTGGTGCCCGTCTTCTACCCCCTCTAGGTTCCGGAGGTCCGGTCGACACCAATGCCGGGGAGCCGGGCGCGCCTCGGGCGTGCGGCAACCGACTATGCCTATTTAGACCGGAACAGGTTGCGGAAGGCTGGCAAGGTGGCGGCTAACCGTCGCGGTGAGGTGGACGTTGCGCACTCCTTTGCCCGCAAGTGGGTGAGCCAACGTCAGATGGGCGAATAGGTGACTCCAAGTAGTTCGGCGGTGCGGCGGAGAGCGTGCCCATGGTGACCGGGGAGAAGTCCGGCGTGGTGGGTCGCACCGGCCTCACACCAGCGCGCGTAGGCTTCTGCCACCTGGCCCGAGCCGAACCGGAACATCGCATTAGGTCCTTCCATGGCCCGGTGTTTCGAGTCGAGGATCTCGCCTTCAGCGCCAACCAGCACCCACTCGCCGGTGTGGTCGATGGGGGTAAGGCTGATCAGGGTGGCCGGTCCCCTCGGAAGCTCGAAGGCCACTGCGGTGCCTGGCCCATGGTCCCCAAGGTAATGGTCCTCCGGTAGCAGGCGGATAGTGGAGGATGGGGCGGCGATGGTCGGATCCCCTTCCCCTCCGTTGGCCACCAGGATCCAGTTGCCGGGGAAGTCCATCTGGTAAAGCTCGCAGTAGAGGGCCGAGCCGGCCAGCTTCTTGCCGATGACGAGGGCGATAGCGGTCGGGATGTCCCCCGTACAGGCGAAGGGCCGCCCCTCCTGAGTGCAGAGCGTAACTCCAAGACAGGCGGTGATGCCCACGGCCGGATTCCATCGCAGCGTGTTCCCATGGCAGTTGACCGCACCGGCGGTGGCCTGGTGGCGGCGACCGAGGTCTTCCATGGCGAGGGCCAGGCGGGCCGAGCGTTCCAGAGTGTCATCTCCTACCGCAGAAGTGTCGAACCGGCCCCGGAGATCTACGGCGAGCGCCTCGATTCGTTCCCCGCCCACCGCTTCGAAGGCCGTCCCGATCTCCTCGGCATCGATCCCGATCACCTCGACCCCAAGGTCCCGCAGCTCTCCGGGCGAGACCTCCACATCCAGATACCCGGAGATGGGTTCGCCGATGGTGAGCAGGCGGGAGTTTCGCACCGCGGCCGCTGCCTCTACTGCTCTCAGGCTCTCGGCAAGGGCCGTGTCGAGCTCGGGAGCTTCCACCGATGAGATCAGGGTGGTGAAGTTCCGGCCCTTGCGGACCAGGACGTTGGTGAACATGACCAGGCCGACGGGCAGACTGCGCCGGGTGGCCTCCTCGGTTGCGTAATCGTCCGGCACCTCCGCCAGTTCCTGGGCTCCGACGGCCACCACCGGCACTTGTGGAAGCCCTCTGATCGCCGCCCATCCGTAGCTGGGTGGGGCTGCCATGGTGGGAGCGAAGACGATCACGTCGACCTCCGACTCCGCGAACACCCGGCCGGCCGCCCTACCCGACGCATCGGAGTCGACTACTCCCGGGTAGACCACCGAGCCGAACCCCTTCAACCGGTCCCGCATCCACTCCGCGAAGGCAGTCCGATCCCGCCGGAACTCCGGTGGCATGGCCGCGTCGAACAACCCGAAGTACACGGAGAGCAAGCCGATCCGTAGGCACCGATCGCTCGTCAAAGGCATGGGGGATTCCTTTCGGGGCAAGGGAGCCAGGTTGTCAGCCCGCCGGTAGGCCTGGCCGAGCCGCGGGGACTATGTCGGGACGGCTCGTAGTGGATCGCGTCAGTCGAGGTGCCAGACCTCGTCGGCCCAGTAGAGGTTGCCATCCTCGTCCACCAGGCTCAGTATCACGTCCTCGAACCATTTCGACCAGCGGGCGTTGACTTCGGTTCCGGCGATCTTGCCGAAGGCGGTGGCGATATCGGGGTGGCACTCCACATAGGCGATGATCTGGTTTCCCCGGCGGAACAGGCTGTAGTTCTCCAGCCCGGCATCCTGGATCGCCTCCACTAGCTCGGGCCAGATCTCGTCGTGACGCTTCTTGTACTCGTCGGCCTGGTCGGGATAGATTTCGAAAGTGAAGCACGCGCGTTGCATGGGATCTCCAGAGACTCGGCTGCCGGAGAAACCCTAGCAGCAGTAAGGGTTCCGGTCCGGCTGCTCCCGAAGGCGCGGGCGGCTCGACGAGGGTCTTGAACCCGCTCCGTGGCTGGGGCACACTGCGAGTCAACCGAGGTCGACCTAACTCCGGACGAGGCCGACCCTGATCGAGCAGTTCGGGTGCGGCCGCGTTGGTCTGCCCCGGCTGATTTTGCCGCGGACCGGTGGCGGCGGGTGGGAGGGAACCCGATAGGGTGGCGATCGGGGTCGGTCGGCGGGCTCGGGATTCGGTTGATCGTGCCGATTCGATCGGTCGAGGCAAGTAAAGGAGCCTGGCCGTCTCAGTGAGATTGCCTTGCAGCAAGCCGACTGGAACCTGGTGTGGGAACATGCCTCCCCCCGAGGCGGGTCATGGTGCGGCGTCAGGAGCTGACGGTGAAGATCACTGCCACCGGATCGCAACGAGGCGAATCGGTGCGGGGGAGTTCACCATCTCCACAGGGTTAGGACCAGCCCCGTAGCGAGGACGAATGAGAAGCTGCGCCGGTTCGCGGTGCTGGGCGCGCTCCCCGAGACGTTGTAGATCGGCTACCCGATGAATACCGCCTAGTCTCTCAGGAGCAATCGCGACGGCGGATGGGAGGGCTCATGGGGGCGAACGATCGGGTACGGGTAGGGGTAATCGGCGCTGGTTCATGGGCGGCGAGCAATCACATCCCCGTTCTGCACAAGCGGGACGATTTGGAGCTGGTGGTGGCGGTCCGGAAGGGCCGGGATGCCCTCGAGATGCTCAAGGAGAAGTTCGGATTCGAGCACATCACCGAGGGCTATCGGGAGGCTCTGGATCTGGATCTGGACGCCGTAGTGGTCGGCAGTCCCTCAGTGTTCCATCATGAGCATGCCAAGGCTGCCATGCAAGCCGGTGCCAACGTGCTCTGCGAGAAGCCGGTGACCATAGATCCGGCCGATGCATGGGACCTCGACGCCACCGCCAAGGCCTTGGGTCGGCACCTGGTGATCTCGTTCGGGTGGCATTACCGGCCGACTCCGATCGAAGCCAAGCGAATGATGACCGAGGACGGCGGGGTGGGCCGTATCGAGCACATTCTGGTAGCCATGGCCTCCGGGACCAGGGAGCTGTTGAATGCAACGGGTGCCTACGAAGGCTCGGCCTCCGACTTCATGCCCGACTGGGACACCTGGACCGACCCGGCCATCTCCGGAGGCGGCTACGCCCCGGCTCAGCTGAGCCACGCGATGGGCCTGGCCCTGTGGTTGAGCGGGGAGCGGGCCAGGGACGTGTTCGCCCTGATGAACAATGTCGGCGCCAGAGTCGATCTGCACGATGCCATCAGCATCCGCTACCAGTCAGGGGCGACCGGAGTGCTCAGTGGAGCCAGCTGCCCCAGCGCGGCCGGTCTGAATGACATCCCCGATGAGCCGTGGCCCCGCCACCAGCTTCAGGTCCGGTTCTATGGATCCGAGGGCCAGCTGATCGTGGACCTGGAAAGGGACTTCCTGTGGCACTTCCGGGAGGACGGGCTCGACAATCGAGTCGAGCTTCCGGATCATGCCGGTCTGTACCAGTGCGACGGCCCACCCAACACCCTGGTCGACCTCACCAAGGGTCTGGACGTACCCAACCGGTCGCCCGGCGATGTGGGCGCCAAGTCCGTGGAGGTAGTGGCCGCCGCCTACGAGAGCCTCCGCACCGGGCAGCTGGCAAGGGTAGCTGGCCTGGACTGACCTTCCCCGCATGCGGGTCGGGATCGACAGCTACTCGTACCACCGCTACTTCGGCGAGGTGCGGCAAGGGGAGGCTGATCCCGGGATCCGCTGGACGGTCTGGCGCTTTCTCGACCGGGCGGTGGAGCTAGGGGTCGACGGGGTAAGCCTGGAAACCTGTTATCTCCCCCTGGAGGACCGGGGGTTCCGGGACCGCTTTGCCAGTTATCTGGACGGCACCGGACTGGATCGAGTCCTGGCCTGGGGGCATCCCGGTGGCCTGGAGATGGGGACCTCCGACCGGCAGCTCCAAGATCTGATCGACCTGATCGAGGTGGCTGTCCGGATGCAGGTACTGCTGGTCCGCATCGTGGTCGGTACCTTCACCCACTGGCGATCCGAGCCGCCCGCCCGGTCGGTGGAGCGGCTCGTACCGCGGGTGCGGGAAGCCTGCCGCCACGCCGAGGACCAGGGTATCCGATTGGCGATCGAGACCCACACCGCCCTCCCGGTGGGTGCGCTGGCGGAGCTGGTCGAGCGGGTGGATGCGCCCAATCTGGGCATCGTGCTCGACACCGCCAATGTGGTGCGGGTGGGCAGCGACCTGATCGAGGCCACCCGGCTCCTGGGCGGCATGACCGACATGGTTCACATGAAGGACCTAGCTCTGGAAGATGCGGACATCGGTGATCCAGGGGGTTGGTGGCCGTGCCGATCCCTCGGTCGGGGGGATCTGGATCTGGCAGGTGTGCTGGCGGAGTTGCGAGCGGTGGACTTCGCCGGTCTGGTGTGCGTGGAGCTAGCCGCTCTCCCCGCGGGCAGCGACGAGGATCGGATGGTCGAGGAGAGTGTTGCCTGGCTGCGTCGGGCGATCCAGTAGCCGGGTCGGAGGACAGGGCTTGGCGGGCCCCTCCGCTTTCTGGATACGTTACCGGCAACTCGGTATAGTCGCGCCCAGGCTCTAGAGGAACAGTATGCGCAGGATGCGGATGAACAAGGCGATCTCCACCGCCCTGGCGGACGAGATGCACTCCGATCCGGATGTCGTGATGTTCGGTGAGGATGTCGCGGTAGCCGAAGGGCCTTTCAAGACCTCGGCCGGGCTGCTCAGCACATTCGGCCCGTCGAGGGTTCGTGACGCCCCGATCTCGGAGATGGGCTTCCTCGGGGCGGCGGTCGGTGCGGCGGCCACCGGGCTCCGGCCGGTGATCGAGATCATGTTCATCGAGTTCCTGGGGGTAGCGCTCGACCAGCTGGTTACCGAGGCGGCCAAGTTCCACTATCTGTCCCGGGGAACGGTGCGGGTGCCGCTTACCATCCGGGCCTCGGTAGGGGCGGGGCTGGGTTTCGGGTGCCAGCACTCACAGACGCTGGAGTCCTGGATATACGGCACACCCGGTCTCAAGTTGGCCGTGGCGTCGGGACCCCAGAGCGCCTACGGTCTGCTGAGAGCCGCCATCCGGGACGACAATCCGGTGGTGTTCCTCGAACCCCGTGCCCTATACGCTCGCCGGGCCGGAGTGGAGACCGGCGAGGGCTCGATCATCCCGCTGGGGAAGGCCGCCAAGCTCACCGAGGGCAATGACGTGACCGTGGTGGCGCTCGGGGCAATGGTCCCGGCCGCCCTGGCAGCTGCCCGGGGGGCGCCCTGGTCGGCGGAGGTGATCGATCTCCGTACTCTGGTGCCCTACGACCGGGAGACCATCCTCGAGTCGGTGGCCCGGACCGGGCGGCTGGTGACCGTGGAGGAGAACCCGCTCACCGGCGGCTGGGGAGGCGAGATCACTGCCTTCGTAGCCAGCGAGCTGTTCGGAGATCTCCAAGCACCCCCGATCCGGATCACCTGCCCGGACGTGCATGTTCCCTTCGGAAAGGCGCTGGAGCAGCGCTACCTGCCAGGTCCGGAATACATAGCCGCCCAGGTGGGAACCCTCCTCGAAACGGGTCGCCGCCCGCCGCACTGGTGGGAACGGCAGGAGGTGAGCGCATGACGGCATCGATGACTGCGCTGGAACGCCGGTCGAGGCTCCGGTCCAGCCGCGCAGCCCGCTACGAAGCGATGTGCGAGATCCGCGCTTTTGAGGACCGGGTCCAGGCCATGTTCTTCGAAGGCCTGGTTCACGGAACCACCCACACTTGCCAAGGGCAAGAAGCGGTAGCGGTCGGTATAGCAGCCGCCGTCCGGCCCACCGACCAGGTCACTTGCACGTATCGGGGACACGGGCATGCCTTGGCACTGGGAATGGACCCGGCCACCGTGTTGGGTGAGATTATGGGCCGCAGGACCGGCTCGGTCGGAGGAGTAGGCGGGTCGATGCACCTTTGCGACATGAGCGTTGGCCTGCTGCCCACCTTCGCCATCGTCGGAGCAGGCATTCCGGTGGCGGCCGGGGCCGCTCTCACAGCTCAGGTGCGAGGCACCGACGATGCCGCTATTGCCATCTTCGGGGACGGAGCGGCCAACATCGGGGCGTTCCATGAAGGATTGAACCTGGCGGCCATTTGGAAGCTGCCGGCGGTGTTCGTGTGCGAGAACAACCAGTACGGCGAGTACAGCGCCATAGACCTGACCACGCCCATCGAGAACCTGGCGGATCGGGCCTCTTCCTACGGGATACCAGGCCGGGTGGTGGACGGCCAGGATGTCGAGGCGGTGATGGCGGCAGTGGAAGAAGCGCTCGCCCGGGCACGAGCGGGTGACGGGCCCACACTGCTGGAGATGAAGACCTACCGCTACGCCGGTCATTCGCGGGCCGACACCGCCCCCTACCGCCCCAAGGGGGAGTTCGATCGCTGGTACGAGCGGGACCCGATCAACACCTACCGGCAGAGTCTGATCGATGAGGGAGAGCTAACTGCTGTGGAGGCTGAGCAGATCGGAGCACGGGTAGCCCGCCGGATAGCCGAGGCCGAGGCCACCGCTACCGTGGCCGATCCAGCCACTGTAGACGACATGTTCCGTCACATCTACGCTCCCTGAGCGGGGGGCTTGCTCCATCCGTCTACCTGGATATCCAGTAGTGAGGCACCCATAGCTCTCGTGGACTGGACTGGTCTCTATCTAAAGATAGGATCGCCCGGGGTCTGTCTCACGCGTGAACCGTGAAACCGCGTCGGCGGTACCGGCCGAATCGGTAGATGGAGAAGTGCCGGTCGAAGGCGATGCCATCATCGATCCCCGAACGCTGCATCACTGACCAGCTCGTCCGGTCGACGATGGAGAACTTCTGATCGGTCGTCCACGTCTGGGATGGCGTACCATGCCGAGGAGTCGACGAATACGATCACCCGTCAGATCCGTAGTTCGTGGGGCCGCCTATGACCGCCCGTTCCCCCTCACCAAGCCTACGCCCGCAGGCCCTGCAAGAGGAAGGGTAGTTGGTGGTGCCGAACAGCATCCCAAGTTTCCCCTCATTGAGGATGTCGCTGCCGCCCGAACTGCCGATCCCGATGATGGATGAGACATCGCCACTAGGGGTTCTTTCCGGTCCCAGGTCGAGATCCACGACTTGGCGGATGTACTCGGCCTTGCTGATCCTGAGGGCAGCCGCTCTCTCTTTCACCCGGGCGTATAGCTTCGGCTTTAGCGTTAGATAGGTAAGCATGATGGGAGACGATAGCGCAGAATCGATCACGAGAGCGTCTGGCTGTCCCAGAACTGCCGTCGTTTGAGGGTCCCGCAGGCGGTGGTAGATTGCGGGTGGCTCAAGGGGAGAAGTGATCCGCAGCACTGTGAAGATGCCGAAGCTGGGCGAGACGGTCGATGAGCTCCTCGTGCTCGAGTGGGCTGTCTCGGTGGGGGACGTGGTGTCTCGAGGCGACACCTTGATGATCGTGGAGACCGACAAGGTGGAGGCCGACCTCCCTTCTCCGGTGGCCGGCACGGTCGTGGACCTCTTGGTTGCCATCGACGACGAGGTCCCGGTCGGTGCGCCGGTCTGTGTCATAGAGGTCTGAGGACGGGCAAGAACCTCCTGGCCTCATCCTGGAGTCCGGGTCCTATCAGGTGTCCGTCAGAGACCGGTCTCCGTAGTGGCTGGAGACATTCCCAGCGTGGACTGGCGCAGCACCAGGGAAGTCGGCAGGACGATACGGCGCCCCGGTGCTTCCGGCTGCGACAGGCGCTCCAGGGCCAATCGCGCGGCCGATCGCCCGATCTCTGCCACGTCCCGGTCGATCACCGTGATCGGAGCGCGATGGAGTTCCGACATGGGGGTGTCGTCGCAGGAAACCAGGGCCAGCTGCTCTCCCGCCTCCAGCCCAAGATGCCGCATCGCCCGCAGGACGCCGACCAGCAGCTGGTTGCCGCCCGCGATGAGGGCTGTCGGAGGAGAGGACATTCTCAACAGGCTTAGAGTGGACGCCTCCCCGAAGTCGGGTTCGAAGCTGCTCCCGGTCCTTACCAAGTCCTGGGGGTAGGCGAGTCCGCGATCTCGGTGGACGTCGCGAAACGTTTCCACCCGGTGGGCGGAAGGCCGGACCTGCAACGGTCCCGATATGAGGGCAATCCGCTCGTGTCCGCCGTCCATCAGGTGGCATACCGCCTGCCGCATCCCGCTGCCGTGGTCGGTCTCCACGGCCGAGGCCGTCCCCAGCCGAGGGACGTTACGATCTAGCAGCACCAGCGGCCCTCTGAAGAGGGCTAGTTCGTCGATCGCCGGGGAGTGGGTCTCATCCGAGAGTGCCACGATCAGGGCATCGACCTGTCTGAGGCGGAGAGTCCGGGCCAGCTCCTCATCACGGTCGGGGTGGCTGTCGGAGGTGGTGACCACCACCGCATAACCTTCCTGTCCCAGTTCCCGTTGGGCAGCGGTGACGATGGAGGCGTACAGCGGGTTGCTGAGATCCGACACGATGAAGCCGACCGTCCGGCTCGTCCCTCGGCGCAACCCCGCAGCCAGCAGGTTGGGTTCGTACCCCAGGGCCTTGATCGACTCATGCACCCGGGCCCGCATCCGGTCGCTGACATCGGGATGATCGTTTATGACGCGAGAAACCGACGAGAGGGCTACTCCGGCCCTACTCGCTACTTCCTTGATGGTAGGCCTGCCTCGGGGTGGGTTCATCCGTCGAGGCTCCTTCCTTAGGTCATTACCCAACCACCGTTGATGTCTATCGTGGCACCTGTTATGAACGAGGTGCCGTCGGCGGCCAGGAACGAAACCACGTTGGCGATCTCCTCCGGCTGCGAGGAGCGGCCCACCGGTATCTGGCTGATGTACTGCGCCCGCAAGTCATCGGGAACGTGGCTGGTCATGAAACCCTCCACGAAACCGGGCGCCACCGCGTTGGCAGTCACGCCGTACTTACCGTAGTTGCGGGCGAAGTTCTTGGTAAGCGAGATGATGGCGGCCTTGGTGGCGTTGTAGACCGCCGAGTCCGAAACCCCCCCCGTCCGGGCGCCCACGCTGGAGATGTTGATGATGCGCCCCCAGCCGCGGGTGGCCATTCCGTCGACCAGCCCCTGGCAGATGAGGAAGTTGGCCCGCAGGTTCACCGCGATCGTGTGGTCGAAGTCGCCGACCGTGAACTCGGGGATCGGCTTGTGGAAGAAGATGGCGGCGTTGTTGACCAGTACGTCCACCCGCCCGACCTCGCGGATCAGGCGTTGGCACTCGGCTGCCGCCGATAGGTCCACCGCCACGGCCCGATCCAGGTCGTCATGGTGGTGGTCGATGATGTCGGCGCCGATAACCTCGAAGCCGTCCTGGCCGAGGGCCCGGCAGATGGCCGCTCCGATGCCGCGGGCCGATCCGGTTACCAGCGCTGTCCGGGTCATTCCGCTCTCACCTTCGTACCTCTGTCACCCTCAGGGCTGCCACCTCCGAAGCGCTCTTGGCAGCTACGAGGTCGTCGTCAGATGCGATACACCTTCGAGGCGTTGCCCGAGAACAGGGCGGTCTGTTCCGCTTCGCTATAGCCCGAGATCAGGTCCCGGTAGGCGTCGATCAGCTCCCCGTACGTCGAGTAGTCCTTGTCCACCGGCCAGTTGGTGCCGAAGAAGCTCTGCTCGACCCCGAACACTTCGAGGCACGACTCCACCCAGGGTCGGATGGTGTCGATCGTCCACTTGCGACCGGCCATGTGGTCGCCCATGCCCAGCCCGGAGATCTTCATGTACACGTTGTCCATGCCCCGGAACTCGGCGATCCCCTTCTGCCAGTTGTAGAAGTACTCGGCGGTCCTGGCCTGCGGGAACCCGGCGTGGTCGACCACCAGGATGATGTTGGGGAACTTGGCCGCCATGGCCGCCGCCTTACCCATGTTCTCCCAGAACACGTCGAGGTCGTACACCAGGTCGTACTTCTCGAGCAGCGCGTAGCCACGATGGAAGTCGAGATCCACCAGGTAGTCGCCCTGGGCGAAGTCCCGCATGCCCCGGAAGTTGGCGTACTCCACATGGCGCTCGATGGTCGCCTCCACGTCGGGGCTCTGCATCCGGGCATCACCCACGATGGCCATCGGGTAGCCGGTGCGGTCGACCATCGCCTGGAGCCACTTGGTCTCCTCCACGGGATCCGCGCTGCCGATGGCCGCCTGGACATGAACGGCTTTGGACACGCCCGCTCCGGCTGTCTCGGCCATGAACTCGTCGATGGCGTACCTGCGCATCGACTTGAGGAGCACCGTGTCGCCGAGTTGGGGATGGATGAAGTCATCCGCCAGCCAGACCCACTCGAGGGTGGGATGGGGCCGATCCCAGAAGTGGATATGGGTGTCTACGAAGCTGGCATCACTCACGGGGCCTCCTTGCTTGCGCGCACGGTCTGGGCGGTGCCGAGACTAGCCCGGGCTTTTTGGGGCCGCGTCCGGGCGACACCCCTGCTGGCAGCGACGCTGGTAGCAAGACAGTCGAGCTAGCCCAGACTTTTTTTTGGGCCGGCATCCGGGCCATACCCCCGGTGGCCTGCTAACCTGCAAACGATTCCAGCTAACTCAGGTCCGGCCGGTTCGTACGCCGCCGTACCTTTCCAAATCCCGAGGAGAAGCACCATGAAGGCTCGTTTCCTGGCCCTAGCGGCGATCGTCGTTCTGGTAGCTGCCGCGTGCGGCAGTGACGACGAAGAGGCCGCCACCACTACGCAGGCACCGTCGGCTGCCGAGACCACGGCGGCAACCACTGCCGACACGGCCGATCCGGGATCCGGGACGATGGCGGACTTGCCTGAGGTGTGTCAGGGTTATGACGGGTCGGGTTTGACTGTTGGTTATGGGGATTTGACGGCTGGTATTCCGTTTGTGACGCAGGTGTTGGATAATTTGATGGAGGTTGCTGAGGCGTGCAATGTGGAGGTGTTGTACGCGGATAATAATTTGGATGGTGAGACGGCTTTGGAGAATGCTCGTACGTTCACGTTGGCTGGTGTGGATGGTGTGATCGAGTTTCAGTTGGATGAGTCGATCGAGGGTGCGATCTGTGATGAGTTGAGGGCGAATGATCCGGATCTGCCGGTGATCGCGATCGATATTGCTCATCCGTCGTGTGCGTTGTTCTTCGGGGCGGATAATGGTTATGCCGGTGAGTTGGCTGGTATGGCGTTGGGTGAGTGGGCTCAGGAGAATTGGGGTTGTGAGATCGATCAGGTGGTGACGATGGAGACGTTCGTGGTCGGTCAGGTGAATATCGATCGGTCTAATGGGATGGTCCGGGGTATTTCGCAGGTGTGTACTGATCTGGATTACGGCGACTTCGAGAATTGGTCGCCTGATCCGACTGGGATCGTGTTGCGGATCGATGGTGGCGGGACGACGGATGGGGCGTTCCCGAAGGTGTTGGATACGTTTACGGCTAATCCGGGTAAGCGGATTGCGGTCGTGTCTTTGAACGACGATATGGGTTTGGCGGCTCTGGCGGCGGCTCGTGAGTTGGGTATCGAGGACATGGTGGTGTATGCCAGCCAGGGTGCGGACGCGACGATCCATGATGAGATCCGTACCAATCCGCAGTACATCGGATCGACCGGCTACTTCCCCGAGACCTACGGAAACTATGTGATTCCGGCCATCCTGGCCATGATCGCTGGTGACCCGGTTCCCGACCCGCTGTTCGTCAACCACGTGTTCGTCAGCAAGGACAACATCGACCAGTTCTACCCGGGCTGAGCCGTCCGGGTTACCGGGAGTTGTAGGGCGGTAACCACCCTTTTTCGAGAAGCTTCGAAGTTATGCTAGGTGTTGGGAGGACCTGTCATGACCTCTTATAGGGGAAGATTTGTTGTGGCGCGCTGTTTACTTGGGGGCGGCGTCCTGTTTTGGATGCTGCTATTGGCATCGTCCGCCTGGGCCGCCAGCGCCGAGAAGGAGTGGGTGTCGGGTGGCACTGGGGTAGCGGGCGGGAAAGCGCCCGCTCCTCAGGACGCTTAACTCGTGATTTCCTTGTCCGATCCCGGTAGCACCTCGGGACCGAGAGCAGTTGACCAGGACGAGACCTGACCGCCCCGCATCGGGTTTGCGCGCGAACTCCCGGCGAACTTCCGAGGAGACCTGGGACCACGACTGCAGTGGACGACTGGATCGGACGGTTCGCAGGTCGCCACCCTGCATCTCCGTTCCCACGACGCGAAGGGCTTGCGCGTTGCGCTCAAGACCACCCTGGCGGACGGCTCACTGCGCTTCTTCAGCCCTATCGACGCGACAAGCCCGTCGCATTGGATGGACAGCGACGACTTTGCGGCTATGTCCGTGTCCGAAGCGGCCGATGTCACCTGGTCGCCGTTCGTGGCTGGCGACACGCTGGCGCTCGAAGTGCGGCTGCCGTCGGCGGCGGCGCGCCAGGACTTCCGCCTGTCGATCGAACAGGTGCCCATATCTACGATTGGCACGAACCAGGGGCATCGGGCGACCACGTCGGGACCCGCGACGTCAACCAGATCGGCCGGGCGGCGTGCGGTCAAACCCACGTGCAATGCGAAGACGTGGACGAGGCGGCCTCCGCCACAGCCAAGCTCATCTATGTCAAGGGAGGCAATTCTTACCTCTGCAGTGGCGTGCTGGTAGCGGACCGCAATACCGCCAACACGATTCCCTATCTGCTGACCGCGGCACACTGCATCTCGAGCGAGACGGTGGCGAACTCGCTCATCACCTTCTGGGACTTCGAGAAGGCCACGTGCGACGGGCCGAACCCTACCGAGGTGACCCAGCACACCGGGGGAGCGACGCTGCTGGCTACAGAGCGAAGCTCGGACCACACCCTGCTCAGACTCAATAGCCCCCCGCCCGGGGATCGCTACTACATGGGCTGGGACTCTGAGACAGTAGATGTCGAAGAGCCCTTCGACATCTACAACGTCCATCATCCCCGCGGCGACCTCAAGCGCTACAGCGCGGGCAGCGCCGAAGACCTGCGGTCTCCAATCGTCGGCGGACTCAACAGGGTGCATACCATCTACGCCACGCTGGGCGACTCCGCCACAGAGGATGGCAGCAGCGGATCAGGGCTGTTCACCACCGATGACAAGCTTATTGGAGTGCTGACTGGCGGGCCTCGTTTGCCGACCTGCAACAACAAGAGCTATTACGGACGTTTCGACCTCTTCTTCGACAATGCCAAACCGTGGCTCGATGATCCCTGGCCGCCGCCGGACCCGACGAGCGTGGCCTTGTCCTCCACGACCAATGCTTCGTTGACCGCGGACGAGCGGGACTGGTTCAAGGTCGTCGTGCGAGAACCTGGCGAGGGGGAAGTCGATCACGGCGAGCTGGTCTTCCATACCACTGGCAGCACGGACACCTATGGCCGACTGCTGACTGCCGAGGGTGAGCTGCTCTTCGAGAGCGACGGCGGTGCGGCCGGAGACAACTTCGAGGTGGCCTACACGGTCCCCGCTGGCACTTACTACGTCGGGGTGCGGGGCGCTGAGAGCACCACGGCCGGCGACTACCACCATGCATGTCGCCTTCACGCGTGACGACCACGGCCGGACCGCCGCCACAGCCACCGCGGTCACGCTGACGCCGGCGGCAGCGCCGACCAGCACAGCGGGCTATCTGACCCTGGGCGACACCGACTACTTCACGATGGCGATCCCCGCGGCCGGCGTGTTCGCATGGGAGATCAACGACGCCACGCCTGCCGGGACGGAGGGCTCCACCTGCGCGAAGTATGCCTGGCAGGACGCGGACGGCAATGTCATCCGCGGCGGCGACTGCAATGCCCAGGTCGTGGAGTTCGTCACGGCTCCCGGCACCTACACGCTGCGTATCTACAGCGACTGCCTGGACGATCTCGGCCCGACCGGAGCGTACTCCCTGCGAACCCAGTTCTACGTTCCGCCGACGCTCGGCATGCCATCGTCCACGACCACGGGCACACTGTCGGAGATGACGAGTGCGACCTCCGACGTTGATTACTACCAGATCAACGTAACCGGAGAGGGCTACCTGGATGCGACCACGACGGGCGCAACGAACACCGGTGGCTACCTGTTCGAGGTGGCGGACGACGGATTCAACAGTCTCAGCGACGGGGATTCGGGACAGGACGACAACTTCCGCCTGTTGCGGCCGGTCAAGGAGGCAGCCACGTACTACCTGGCCGTGCGCAACGAAGCGCCTGCGGGCTCGAGCGACTACACCCTGAGCGTTCGCTTCTCCGAGGAATATCCGGACGACGACCATGCGGACACTGTGGACGACGCCACCGTGGTGGAACTGCCCGCCGGCACCCCCGGTACGGTGAGAACCGCTCTCTCGGTTGAAGGCTCAATCGTGCCGCGCGGACTCCGCCTCTACGGTGAGCCATCCGGGACGGACGAGTGGGTCGACTTCTACAACGACCACGCGCAGCCGGCCGACACGGACCTCTTCAAGATCACCGTCGACGTCACCGGCCAGCTGCTCGTGCACACCGACAACTCGTCGCTGCGCGGCTCCGGCACCCTGTTGGACGCCGAGGGTGCCGAGCTGGCGACTGCCGAGAAGCGTGCCAACGGGCGGTTCGCGATCGCACACGTCGTCAGCGCTGGGACGTACTACGTCGAGGTCAAGGGGCACAACTACGGGGAAGATTATGGATTCACCGGCGGCCCCTACACGCTGCACACCCGCTTCATCCCCGACGACGATCACGGCGCCACGCGGGACACCGCCACCGACATCGCCTTGCCGTCCGACAACGACGCCGAGGATTCCGCCACGCTGCTGGTGCATGATTCGGACTACTTCAAGATCGTCGTGCCCGAGCCGGAGGACGGCGAAGCTAGTGGCGGCGAGCTGACGGTGTACACCACCGGCGACACGGACCCGATCGGCTTCCTGCAGACCGCCGATGGCACCGAGTTGGTGCGCGACACCTTCAGCGGTAGCGGCTACAACTTCAAGTTCTCACGCGTCGTCGACCCCGGGACCTACTACGTCTTGGTGAAGGATGCACCCGGCTTCAACGATGACGCCGACGCGCTGCACCACACCAGGCTCGGCCCCTACGGACTGCATGTCGGCTTCATCGCGAACGACGGTCACGGCGACACGAGGGAAACGGCCACGGTTATCGAGCTGCCGTCGGAAACCGATGCGACGCTGATGGCCGACGACACGGACTTCTTCAAACTCACCGTCGAGACGTTCGGCAAGCTGACGCTCTATACCTCGGGCAACGCCGGCACCATTCGTAAGCTGCTAGATCACCATGGGAACTACTTGTGGGCAGTCAGCGACGATCCGGCCACGACGCCGCGCTTTATGGAGGCCGGGACGTATTTCGTCAAGATCGACAGCCAGTTTGCTCCTGCGTTCGGGGAGTATCAGCTGCACGCCAGTTTCGAGGCGGTGCAGGACGAGGGCGATACGCGGGAGACCGCGGTGGAGGTCGCTTTGCCGTCGGATACGGACGCCTCACTGAGCCACACCGGCGACGTGGACTACTTCAAGGTGACCGTTACCCAAGCGGGCAGCCTGAGGGTGCTGGCGGCACCGACCTTGATTCCCAATACCTACGGTTACCTCGAGGACTCCGAAGGGACTGTCCTGGCCGAGAACGATGACGGCGAGACGTGGCACGACCTCCGAAACTTCCGGATCGAGATGGACGTCGAACCGGGAACGTATTACGTCAAAGTAGAAGGGTTCGTAAACTCCGTGCTCGGCGATTACGAGCTGCGTACCCGCTTCACGCCTGACGAGACTGCGCCTGAACCTGAGGATGACCACGGGGATACCCCAGGTACCGCCACGGTGGTCGGTCTGTCGTCGGATACGGATGGGGTATTGAAGGCTGGTGATGTGGATTACTTCGCGATCACGGTAGCCGCTAATGGGTATCTGACGGTGACGAGCAGCGGAAGTACGGACACGGCGGGGCAGCTGGAAGACGGCACGGGCACGGTGCTGGCGTTCGATGCCGACAGCGGTGCCGGGTCGAACTTCGCGCTTACCTACACGGTCAGCGCGGGGACGTAATACGTGAAGGTGAGTGGGGCTGAGGACAGCACCGAGGGGGGCTACACAGTGGGCGTGGGCTTCACGGCGGCTCCCGTGCCCCCATCGCTCACCGAGGCTTTCGAGGACGCCAGCATCCACCACGAGGCAACTTTGGTTCTGGACATGGCCGACCACTTCAGCGGCGACGATCTGACGTACGCGGTGGAGGTGACGACCACGAACCAGCGGACGGGGCAGGAGCGGACGGGTCCGCTGAACGAGATCGCCCGCAACAAGGTGACCGGCGCATGGGAAGGCAGCGTCCTGACGCTGACCGGAGGCTCAGCGAGTCCTCAGGACTTGACGCTCACGATCACGGCGACGGGAGTCGACGACGCCACGGTCAGCGACGCGTTCACGCTTTCTCTGACCGCTGTGCCGCCACCAGCTGATCCACCTCCGGCAGACCCACCGCCCGCGGATCCGCCACCTGAGGACCCCGATTCCGATCCGGCGACGCTGATCGAGGAGTTCGACGATCTGACGTTGTCCGACGATGAGACTCACGATCTGGACATGGCTGTGCACTTCAGCGGCGATGGGTTGACCTTCGTCGTGGAGGTGACGACGACTAATCAGCGGACCGGTCAGTTGAGAACGGGTCTGCTGAATGAGATCGCCCGCAATAAGCTGGGCGGCTAGTGGGACGGCAGCCTCCTCACTTTGGAGGGCGGCCACGCCGTCTCTCAGACGCTCACGGTGAAGATCACCGCCACAGACTCCGAGGGTGGCACAGCCAGCGACGAGTTCACGTTCACACTGGACAACAGCTAAATAGCCAGTGGCCTTTGAGGGGCATAAGGATGCCTAGTCTTAGGAGTAGGTCTGTTATGCGGCGATGGGTTTTAGGTGGGGTGGTCCTGTTGGGAATTGGGCTCATACTTGGTTCTCAAGCGGGGGCGGTCGGTTCCGATAAGGGTTTCCCGCTGGGTGTCGAGCGGCCTTTGTCGTTCACAATTGCGCTGCCTGCGCCCGAGGCATCGGGAGAGGGGCCAGCCTCGCCAAGGAGCGCTGCGGAGAGCGAAGCCTGGCCGCCGCGTGTCGGCTATACGCGGGAGCTTCCGGCAAGCTACCGAGGAGATCTGGCACCACGACTGCAGTGGACAAACAGTGCGGACGGATCGCTGGTTGCTACCTTGCATCTTCGCTCCCCCGGAGCGCAAGGCTTGCGTGTGGCTCTCAAGACCACGCTGCGGGAAGGCGAGCTGCGTTTCTTCAGTCCTACCAACCCGACCCGCCCGTCGCAATGGATGACCAGAACAGACCTTCTGTCTACCTCTGTAGTCGGTTGGGCTGATGCCACCTGGTCGCCGTTTGTGCTCGGTGACACCTTGGCTGTCGAGGTCCGGCTGCCGTCGGCGGCAGCGCTCAGGGATTTTCGTCTATCGATCGAAAAAGTGTCTCCCATATCTACGATTGGCACGAACCGGGTGTGTCCGACGGTGATGTCGGGACGAGTGATCTGAGCGATATTGGTCAGGCGACGTGCGGTCAGACCCATGTGAAGTGTGCCGAGGTAGACGAGGCGGCCTCAGCCACAGCCAAGCTGCTTTTCGTCAGTGGCGAGTTCGCCCATCTGTGCAGCGGTGTGCTGGTGGCGGATCGGAATACCAGCAACACGATTCCCTATCTCATGACGGCAGCCCACTGCATCATGCATCAGGCGGAGGCCGACTCGCTCATCACCTTCTGGGACTTTGAGAAGGCCGAGTGCGGAGGAGCGAATCCGACGCAGGTGACCCAGCACACCGGAGGCGCGGTGGTGATGGCAACCGAATACTGGTCGGACCACACATTGCTCAAACTCAATAGCCCACCACCCGGGGATCGCCACTATATGGGCTGGAACCCCGAAACCATATCCTTCCCAACCGACGTCTACGGTGTTCACCATCCTCGTGGTGACCTCAAACGTCACAGCGAAGGCAGCGCAGTCGCTTTCGAAGATATCAGTCTCAATTACGGATCAAGTGTTCTCAATCTGATCAGGGCGAATTTGAACAACGACGCCGGAAGGCGGCAGCAGCGGATCAGGGTTGTTCAATTCGGACGATGAGCTGATGGGCGTATTGACCGCCGGAAAACCGTGCGTCGCGTTATGGCTTGTATGGTCGGTTCGACCTGTTTTTCGAGTACGTCGAGAAGTGGCTCGATACACCCTGGCCGGCCCAAGACCCCCAGACTGTGGAACTGCCGTCGGCAACCGCCGCTTCGCTGACGGCGGGCGACGTGGACTGGTACAAGGTCGTGATACCAAGTCCGGTCGAAGGGGAGAGCGATGACGGCGAGCAAGCCGGGAGCGGGTTTCTGGATGCGCACACGACTGGCACCACGAACACGCGCGGCTACCTGTTCGAGGCGACGGCGAATGGTGAGTACGGCTACAAGGGCCTCCACGACGAGGATTCCGGCCAGGGGGACAACTTCCGCCTGGTGCGGCCAGTCACTGAAGGGATCACATACTTCCTTGCGGTTACCAGCGAGACGTCTGCCGACTCCGGCGACTACACGTTGAACGTTCGTTACTCGGAGCTTCACCCGGATGATGACCACGCGGGCACCGACGGCCGATGCCACCGTTATCGACCTGCCCGCCGGTACCCCTGGAGCCGTTAGGTCCGCTCCGGATGTCGGAGGCAGGATCGTGCCGGGCGGACTCCGCCTTTCAGGCGTACCCCGCGGCACTGACGGGTGGATCGACGCCTTCGATGCATTCGAGGAACCGTACGACTCGGACTTCTTCAAGATCACCGTGGATACGACCGGCCAACTGCTTGTCCATACCAGCAACTCGTCGTTGCGTGGCTCCGGGACCCTGCGGGACACGCAGGGGAACCATCTCGTGACTGCCCAGAAGTTAGGCGGGGCACGATTCTCGATGGCTCGCCTCGTCAGTGCCGGGACCTACTACCTGGAGGTGAAAGGATACAATCACGGCGAAGACCACGGATTCGAGGGCGGCCCCTACACGCTGCACACCCGTTTCATCCCCGACGACGACAACGGCGCGACACGGGCGACTGCTACCGAAATCTCCTTGCCGTCTGACAATGACGCCGCGGGCTTTGCGACCTTGCTGGCACATGATGCGGACTACTTCAAGGTTGTCGTCCCCGACCCAGAGGACGGTGAAGTCAGCGGTCGTGAGCTGACGGTATACACCTCTGGTGGCACGGATCCCATTGGATTCCTGCAGGATGCCAATGGAACCGAACTGGCTCGCAATGCTTCCAGCAGCAGCCTTCCCGGCTTCAACTTCAAGCTCTCACGGATCGTTGACCCTGGGACCTATTACGTCTTGGTGCGAGATCGTCCCGGCTTTTACGGTTCCCATGAGGCTCTAGTCCACTCCGACCTCGGACCTTACGGTCTACATGCTCGCTTTGTCTCGAATGACGGTCACGGCAACACGATGGAGACCGCAACGGTTATCGAGTTGCCATCAGAGACCGATGCGACGCTGATGAGCAGTGACGTGGACTATTTTAAATTCACCGTCGACACGTTCGGAGAACTGACGCTTTACACGTCGGGCAACTCGGGCATAGTCCGCTGGCTGCTGGATTCCGATGGCAACTACTTGGCGGCAGTCGGCGATGACCCGACCTCGCAGCCGTCCCCTGGTGCATCCCGGAACGTATTACGTGCGGATCACCAGCCAGCATGCGCAGGCGTTCGGTGACTATCAGTTGCACGCCAGTTTCGAGGAGGTCTACGACGAGGGCAATACGCGAGAGAACGCGGTGGAGGTCGCGTTGCCGTCGGATACGGACGCCAATCTGGGCTACCACGAGGATGTCGATTACTTCAAGGTAACGGTCACGGCAGCGGGCAGCCTGAGAGTGCTGGCAGCGCCGACGATAGCTCCCAACACATATGGGTATCTGGAGGACTCAGACGGTACGGTGCTGGCCGAGAACGACGACGGCCAGACGTGGTATGACCTCCGGAATTTCCGGATCGAGATGGATGTCGAGCCGGGAACGTATTACGTCAAGGTCCGTGGGTACAACAGCGGCGTGCTGGGCGACTACGAGCTGCGGACTCGCTTCACTCCTGACGAACCTGTGCCGGAACCTGTTGATGATCATGGCGATACGCGGGCTGAGGCGACTGCGGTGGCTTTGCCGTCGGATACGGATGGGGTGTTGACGGCTGGTGATGTGGATTATTTTGCGGTGACGGTGACTGCGGCTGGTGATCTGGTGGTGTCGAGTAGTGGTAGTACTGATACGGCGGGGCAGTTGGAGGACAGTGCGGGTTCTGTGTTGGCGACTGATGCGGATAGTGGTGCCGGGTCGAATTTCTCGATGACTCATACGGTGAGTGCGGGGACGTATTACGTGAAGGTGAGTGGGGCCGGAAGCAGCACGGCGGGAGATTATACGTTGCATGCGCTGTTGGAGTTCGCCGTTGACATGGACGCGACCCTGCGAGCCGAAGTCAACGCCGAGTTGGGCAGGGAAAGCACAGCAACTCTGACCAACGTGGACCTGGCCGGGTTGACGCAGTTGATTGCCAACCACAACGACGCCCTCAGCAGCCTGAGCGGCCTGGAGTACGCGGTCAACTTGACGCGTCTTGAACCATCCAAGACCAACGTCTCGGACCTGAATCCGCTTCAGGACCTGTCTGCCCTGGAAGTGTTGTATCTGAACAACACGGCAGTCACGGACCTGTCGGCTCTGGAAGTGTTGAGCAGCCTGGAGGTGCTGTGGTTCAACAACACGGCGGTGTCGGACCTCTCAGTGCTCGCCAAGCTGGCGTCCTTGCGCCGACGTTAGGATGCACCGCCGTCAGTCGGGTTCGGCGATCACGGACCTGTCGCCGCTGGTGGGTTTGGCTGATCTGGAATCAGTGGAGATGCGGGGCATAACGATAACCTCTGCCATGCAGGCGGACATCGACACCCTGAAAGCTGCGGGGGTGTCGGTGCGCCATGACTAGGCTGCCACCTGTCAGTGGCGCAGGTGTGTTGGATAATTGACTCCGGCCAATCCTGGCAATGATCGTCGGTGAACCTACTCCCGACCCGCTGTTCGTGAACCATGTGTCCGCAAGTAAGGACAACATTGACGAACCGACCCGGGCGGAGGCCCGGTTGCTGGCGGCTGTGAGGTGGCAGGTAACCTTTCCGGCTGTTTCACCCTTGCGCACACTTCAGCCTCTTTGAGAAACGAGTGCGAGCTATGAACCAGACCAAGACGGGCGCCGGCGAGCAAGGCTCATCGGAACGGATGAGCGGGCGGGCTCGAATCGCCCGTGTGGTGGTGGCGGTGCCCCCCGAGGCGGTGTTGATCGTCGTACTGGTGATCCTCGGACTCATCTTCTGGCAGGGCAGCGAGTTCTTCCTCACCACCCGCAACCTGCGCAACGTCCTGCTGTCGGTCTCGGTGCTCGGCATCCTGGCTGCACCGGGAACCTTGCTGCTGATTTCCGGCAACTTCGATCTCTCAGTGGCGTCCGGAGCCGCCCTGTGCGGCTGCATCGCCGGGGTGATCGCCGAGGAGAACAGCGCGGCAGCCGCCATCCTGGCCGCGCTCGGAGTGGGTCTGCTGGCCGGTATCTTCAACGGGATCCTCGCCGCCTACGCCGGCATCGCCTCCATCGTGGTAACCCTGGGAACCTGGTTGGGATACCGGGGGTTGGCCCGGCTGTTCTCCAACGGGCAGACCATCCGGATGAACGGCAAGGTGGATTTCATCACCGCTGACATCCTCGGTATTCCCGCCCAGATCGTGCTGTTCGTGCTGATCACCGTGCTGGCGTGGTTCGTCGTCCGCTACACACGTTTCGGCCGCTCTGTCTATGCCATCGGTAGCAACCCGACCGCGGCGCGCCTATCCGGGATCCGGCAGAAGCCGACCGTCTTCGTGATGTTCATCATCAGTGGCCTGCTGGCTGCCCTGGCCGGTTTGATCCTGGCCTCTCAGCTGGACGCGGCTTCCGGGAACGCCGCTACCGGAGTGGAGCTGGAGGTGGTGGCCGCCATAATCCTGGGTGGTGCCAGCCTCTCCGGTGGGCGGGGTACCATTCCCGGCACGGTGCTGGGCGTCTTCATACTGGGCATCATGCAGAACGGCCTCACGCTGCTGAGCATCTCGTCGTTCTGGCAGGACGTGGCCACCGGGGTGGTGCTGGTGGCGGCGGTCGGGCTCGACCAGGTGAGGCTGCGCCTGAGCGGATCATGACGCTGGATAACGGGGACCTGATCCAGCAGCTGGAGCTACGAGCCACCGGGTTACGCAAGAGCTTCGGCGGGGTCGAGGTGCTGCACGGAGTGGATATCACAGTACGGGGGGGAGAGGTCCTCGCCCTGCTGGGGGAGAACGGGGCCGGCAAGTCGACCGCCATCAAGATCCTGGCCGGCGACTACAAGCGTGATGCCGGGGTGATCGTCATCGATGGCCAAGAGGCCGATATCCGCAGCCCTAGGGATGCGGGCGCCTACGGTTTGAGGGTCATATACCAGGAGTTCTCGGACGCGCCCGACCTCACGGTGGCGGAGAACCTGTCGCTGGGCCGGTTGCCCCGCAACCGATTCGGCCTGGTCGATTGGGCACAGGTCCGTCGCGATGCCCGAGCCATTCTCGAGAAGCTGGGAGTCGATCTGCCGGTGAGGGCACTGGTCGGCACCCTGGGAGTGGCAGAACGGCAGGTGCTGGAGATTGCCCGGGCACTAGCGGGAAGTGCTCGCCTGCTCATACTCGACGAGCCGACCTCCGCCCTCACGCTCGAGGAAACCGATGCCCTGTTCGAGTTCATCCATCGCCTGAAGGCCCAGGGGGTGGCCATCATCTACATAACCCATCGGCTCGACGAGGTGGAGCGCATAGCAGATACCGTGCTGGTCTTCCGGGATGGCTACGCGGTGGCCGAGGGCGCGGTCAGCCAGTTCGGTCGCAAGCAGATTGTCGAGGCCATGGTCGGTCACCAGCTGGAGGAGGAGGTGGCCTCCCTGCGTGTTGAAGGTGGCCGGACGGGCGAGCCGGTGCTGGTGATGGAGGGCGCCACCTCCGAAGGGGCATTCCACCAGGTGGATCTCGAAGTGCGGGAAGGCGAGATCCTGTCGCTGTTCGGACGGATCGGCTGCGGGGCGCTGGAGTTGGCCGAGGCGGTGTTCGGTTTACGGGAGATGACCGGCGGTTCGATGCGGGTGGGGAGCGCGAGCGGCCCGCCCAGCAACCCCAAGGATGCCATCGCGCGGTTCGGGATAGGTTTCGTTCCGGTCGATCGCAAGATCGATGGCTTGCTGACCGTCCTGAATGTGGCGGAGAACCTGAGCGTGGCCTCCTGGCCGTGGATGACCCGGGGTGGCCTGCTTCCCCCCAAGGCTACGGCCCGGGTGTTCGACAAGTGGCAGGAGACGCTCGACATACGGGGCAAAGGTGGGGCATCCCAGATCGTCGATACCCTATCCGGCGGCAACCAGCAGAAAGTGGTGCTGGCTCGCTGGCTGGAACGCCAATCGAGATTGCTGGTGCTGGCCGAGCCCACCAGGGGGGTGGATGTGGGCGCCCGAGCACAGATCTACCAGGTATTGCGGCGCTTTGCCGGCCAGGGAATAGCCGTGCTGATCGTGTCCTCCGACATCGAAGAGGTGGTCCGCATCTCGGACACTATCGTGGTGATGTCACGGGGCCGGGTAGCAGCCCGGCACCAGGCCAGCGAGGTCGATCGTGCCCAGCTGATCCGCCAGGCTGCCGAGGACACCGCTCCGCTGGCCACGGCGGCTTCATGATCCGCTGACCAATCCAGCAGGTCGGTTAAATCAGGTTTCAGACGGAGAGCGTTTCCAAACCAGAGCCCGGAGCGGGGGACAGTACGGACGGCCCGCTACCACAACCTGGTGGTTATCTGGAGCGGCTTGCTAGCGAGGGGATGGTGAGCCTCCCCTCCCAAAGACTGCATGCGGTGCTGGACCGTCTCCCGCCACCCCTCGAAGGCCCTCCGCTTACCGAACGGCCGACCGAGCGTAGGGTTCTGAGGCTTGGTGTGGTCAGTCGGAAATGATCGTCACGGAACCGCGGGCGCCCAGCTCGAGTACGTCCGCTAGCACGAAACCGGCTTCGATCGTATGGTGTCCTGGTTCGATCCCGGCTTGGGGGACGGTGACCACCATCCGCTGATCCCGGCGGATGTAGAAACCCGATAGCGGGCCTAGCTGGTCGACCAAGGTGTCGGTGTGGCCCTCTCCCACCGAGGGATTGGCCAGGGCCGCGCCGGTGAGGCCGAGTGGGTTCCCATCAACTCTCACATGGGATACGCCGGTGATGTACTTGGACTGCGGATGCGGGTTGTGGAGCTCGAAGCGCAGCGAACCCTCCGATGTCCGGCCCGAGTCGACCACCACTTCGAGGTCACCGGACTGGAGGCGGGCCACAAGCTGGCGGAGCATCACCCAGCTGTCGGCTCGTGCTCCCCCCACGAAACTCCGGATGATCCTCGTGAGGCGCCGCACCGCGTTGTCCGCCATGGTGGCGCCCCACTCCTGGCTGGCGGTGAATCTGGGGTTGGCGGCATACACCCCGACATGTTCCGCGCTCGGGTCGTCCTCGAGGGTGGTCAGGTCGACGGTGTGTGGGTGAAACTCCAACAGGTAGGAGGTCTCCACCTTGGCCCCGTGATCGTGGATGTCTCCCTCCATGCCGGCGTTGAGCTCGTTCCAGACTGTGGTCAGGGCGTTGACCTTCGGGTACCGGTCCATCAGCCGGTCGGTCTCCTCGCGCAGTACGTGGAGGTGGTCGAGAGCCCCGTGCCCGGACATCACGATGATCACCTTGAATCCACCACCGGCCAGCTGCTCCATGATCGGGCGAACCGTTGACCGGAGCACCCGCACGCCGACCGAGATCCCATGCGGCAAGGGAAGGACGCCGGCCGCCAGCCACAAGGGCGGAAGCACCAGCCCGCCGGTGAGAGCGGCGGTTCGATGGCAGAGGGCATCGGCGGTCAGCATGTCTACCCCGAGGGGCAAGTGCGGTCCGTGATACTCCAGGCATCCCACCGGAAGGAAGACGATCGGTCTCTCGTCCAGCACCCGCCGCACCCGGGCCGGCCGGGCGAACTCGTAAGCGGTCGGGTCAAGAGACGGGTCAGCCACAGATGCATGCTACAGGCAGTCCGTAGCCCAGCGGCACGGCCCTAGCCATAGGCCGGCGACCCGCGCGATCAGCCCCCACCTGGGTACCGGCCACGGGACCATGCGCTCTCCTTAGTCCCGGCTGGCTGGTCAAGAGAAAGGGGTGCACCGGGTGACGAGCTATGAAGTGGAGGATGGAAGACGATGAAACTACCGGCCGTGAATTTATCGTCTACGAGTAGAACTAGCCGGTCTTGTGCGTTGGTTATAACGACAAGTCCCGCTCCTGGTCTATAGACGAACGGGTTGGCAAGCCCAGCGAGTCCGCGAAGGCGCCGTACGATCTGCCAAGGGGGTGTCCCGCTCTCTTGGAGAGACGGCAGCCACCCTGTCTACGGGTCCGTCAAGGCATTTGTCCAGGTGAAATGAGAGAAACACATACAGGAGAGCTGCCAGACGAAAGGTCAACCTGGGACGGGCCGCCGTTAGTCCGTCTTTGTAGTATCTGGGATAGTGATGCAGTGGCCTTCAACTGGAATCTAAACCTCACCACCCCTCCCCCACACACAATCCGAAGAGTCGGTACAATCTGACTCACCAAACGAGCTAACCACAGGAGAACATGTCGTGGTGATGGTCGGGAACCTGCGCAGGACCGAACATCAGGCCAGCAGCCAGCGCATCCACGATTTCAGGAGAGGAACCCGATCATGACAGCCACCCACCCCCCCCCCGGAGTCGGTGAACACATGAACTGACGGGCTCGGCGGCTCGTCGCCGTGTCCGCCCCGCTCGCCCTGACTGGCACCGCCTCCGTGCCCTCCGAGCGTCGCTGGCAGCGCTGCTAGTCGTCGCGGTTCTGGCTCCGCTGCTGAGCCCCGGTATGGCAACGGCGCAGTCGGTGCCGGTGGCGCCCAATCTGACCCTCGGTCTGGTCAATGATGGTCCCGCGAATCCCCCGGATCCCGACGATCCCCCGCCGCCCCCGCTGATGGCTCCCGACAAGATGCGGGCATCCTGGACGCGCCCCTGGCACAACGGCGCTGCCATCACCGGCTACCGCCTCGAATAAAAGGGCGGCTCCGTCACCTCCTGGACCCACTGGCCCGACTACGACTCCACCGACGACGGCTACAAGCACTGGACGAAGATCACCGGCCTCAGCGCCGGCCAAACCTACCAGGCCCGCGTGCGCGCCACCAACGCCGTCGGCGACAGCCCCTGGTCCACCGTCAAGTCGGTGACCATGCCCGGCGCACAGGTGCCCGGCAAGCCCACCCTCGAGGTCGATCCCAACCCCCTCAACCACGGGAAGCTCCTCATGAGCTGGGGCAATCCGCCCAACGCCGCCCACCTCTCCCATTTTGAGGCGCAGTACATAGGTGGCTCGGCCAGCTCATGGACCGACTCGACCGCCGACATCGAACAGAAAGGCGCACTGTGGGTCACGACCCTCACCGGCCTGAACGACGGCACGACCTACCGGCGGCTGCG
Source organism: Acidimicrobiia bacterium (assembly GCA_965200835.1). Lineage (GTDB taxonomy): Bacteria > Actinomycetota > Acidimicrobiia > Spongiisociales > Spongiisociaceae > JAPPFW01. The sequence goes on along the minus strand of OZ241390.1, from coordinate 1,003,451 downwards.
GGTGCGCGCCGTGAACACCGCCGATGTCGCCGGCCAGTGGTCCAACGTCGAGTGGGCGAAGACCCGGGCCGCGCTGCAGAAGGCCGGCCTGATTCCCGAGTCCCGACACCAAATACATAAAGATGAAGATGTCGAAGAAGATGTCGGCCTGGGCGGGCGCGGGTCGATCGGGGTGAATTGGATCAACCGGGAATTCTCGCCTTGTGTCACGTTTGAGGTGCAGTACAAGGGCGGCTCGATTACGGACTGGACAGACCATCCCGTCAGCATCTACAACAGTTCTGGCGGTATCGAGGTGCCGGTAAAGGTGAATATCACCGGCCTCGACGACGGCACGTGGTACGACCTCCGCCTGCGCCACGTCACCTACGAGGACGCCCCCTGCGAGGGGGGCACGGTCGGACCATGGTCCGATGTCGTGAGGGCGCCGACGCCGCAGTACGGCAAGCCCGGTATCTGGTTTGGGCAGCATGGCGCGCCCTACTCCACGGAGCGCGGCATTCTCAAGGTACGCTGGACGCAGCCGAGCGTCTGGCACTTCTACAACGATCCCGATAGCACCTACTTCGGACACTTTCGGTCCGACATGCGGTACCGAAAGTCCGGTGAGACGTCGTGGACAGACGAACTGACCACGCATGAGTGGACTTCTTATGAGCTCACCGGCCTGGACGACAGCACCACCTACGAGTTCCAGGTGAGGGCTCGCAACGAAACAGATACTTCGTCGGACCCAACTTACTGGATGGACCCTGGTCCGATGTGACGTCGGCGACCACCCTCGGCCCGCCCGGCGCAATTGGCATGGGCGCCATCGGGCAGGGCGCCCAGGTCGTCATCCAGTGGGAGCGCCCTGCCGCCAACGGGGCCAGCCGGTATGACGTGCAGTACCGCCAGCAGGGCGCCGAATCCTGGACTTCCGCCTCGCATGACGGCGTGATCTCCATGGGCGCAGCGCCAGCCTGTGGCGCCAACCTCGGGCGCTGCGCGGTCATCTCCTCCCTCGACACCAGCGGCGCAACCTATGAGGCGCGGGTGCGCGGGGTGAACCCGGTCGGCGTCGGGGAGTGGTCCGAGGTCGCGACCGCGACAACGCGCGCCGTGCCTGACAGCCCCGCGATCGAGTCGGTCAGCGCCGGCGACGCCAAGCTCAATGTGAGCTGGGACGTGCCCGCCGACCACGGCACCGCGATCAGCGACTACGACGTGCGATACCGGGCCCTGCCGAACGGCGACTGGACCGACCACGGCGCCGACGCCAACGACACGAGTGACGGCACAACGCTTGACACTGCAGCGACGCGGGAGATCACCGGCTTGAACAGCGGCACGATGTACGCGGTGCAGGTGCGTGCGCAGAACTCGGTCGGTGAGAGCGCTTGGTCGCTGGCAGTGGTCGGGAGCACGCCATCGCAAGCCGGCGGCCAATCACAGGCCTTCGGCCAGTTCGCCGGCGCGCAGTCCGATCCGGCTCCGCCGGTGGCTCAGCCGGCTGGGCCGACACTGGTCGGGCTGTTCAACGATGCCGCCATCGCCAACGGCTCGACCGTCGCCCTCGACATGGCCGACCACTTCAGTGGCGACGACCTCGTCTACACGGTGGAGGTCACGACTACGGGCCAGCAACGCACCGGCGCCCTCAACGAGATCGCCCGCAACAAGGTCAGGGGCGCCTGGGACGACACCGTTTCCGTGCTGATGCTCAGCGGCGGCCACGCCGCATCCCAGGACCTGACCATCACCATCACGGCCACGGGAGCCGACGGCACCTCGGCAGGCGATTCCTTTACGCTCTCGCTGGTCGACGAAGTCCCCGCCCCCGACCTCACGCCGCCGGGCGACCCCAACCCACCAGCAGACGACCCGCCGCCAGCCGCCGATCCTCCCCCAGCGGACCCACCACCAGCAGACGACCCGCCACCTGCTGATCCGCCGCCGGCTGACCCCGAGCCAAACCCGGCGACGCTGATCGAGGAGTTCGACAACCTCACGTTGTCCGACGATCAGACTCACGAGCTGGACATGGCCGACCACTTCAGCGGCGACGGCCTGACCTTCGTCGTCGAGGTGACCACCACCAACCAACGCACCGGCCAGACCAAGACCGGCCTGCTCAACGAGATCGCCCGCAACAAGCTCAGCGGCTCCTGGAACGGGTCGGTGCTAACCCTCGAGGGCGGCCACGCCGTCTCCCAGACGTTGACGGTGAAGATCACCGCCACCGACTCCGAAGGCGGCACCGCCAGCGACGAGTTCACCTTCACCCTCAACAACTAACCCCGCGCCTGCACGCTGCAACGCAGTGACCCGCGACTGCCGGCGAATTCACGTTCACCCTCGACAACTAGCTCCGTCGCTGTCCTCCGAGGGGGCCAGCGTCGTTTGCCCGACTGTCTCCCTTGAGGGGTTGGAACACACCATTACTCCGGCGGTCGACGCTCGGTAACTGCTTCACCTGGTGGTTTCGTCGCACAAGTGGCGTTCTGTAGGTGTCGGAGGGAGTCTGGCACCGTGGACCCCCTCTCGCGGACCAGTCGAAGGATGCCGCATCATGCTCAGGACTCGGAACCACCACCAGGTCGGTAGCGCGCTCAGCTTGAGTGTGCGCGGTCCTGGCCAGGAGGGGGGCGGTAGAAGCTCCCTCTCTCTAGCGTTCGCAGCGTCGCTAGCGGTTGCTCTTCTGGCTGCGCTGCTGACCGGCGGCAGCGGCGCAGCCCTGGCGCAGGCGAATACGCCGCCCCCGACAATCACGTCCGCGACGGGCAGTGACGACGACGTTGTATTGGCCCTGGACAATTCCGACGTCCCGAGCAATGTCACCTACCTTCAATACATCCGCAGAACTGATGGCAGCCCTACCGAGACCGAACAAACTCAGGCCCCAAGGTCGTCGTTCACTTTTCATAATCTCGACCGGGGCATTCGGTGGTTTCCGGCAGGGAGCCGCTGTCCTCATCAGAGGAACTGCTGCATCCGGCGACGAGCACCACGACCAACGCTGCAAGTCCAACACCGGCCACCCATTGCCAACGACGTGGGTGCCGCATGCCCGCAGGCTAATAGGCCACATGGCAGAGGCAATTGAATTGGTTCGCGGACGCGGCGGACTCGTGAGCCGGCACACGTGTAATGGCAGTCTGGCGACCTGGAGAACCGCCAGCTCTCGACCACTCCGGGCTTTGTCATCTTTGATCTGCCCGATGTTCAGCACTATGTCGGTGAGGCTCGTCTGGGGAGCAGGCTCATTCCGGGTAACGCCACGATGTTGTTACGCCACCTCACCTAACGTCTTTGCGACGCTGGAGCAACCACTCAGCGGGGTCAGCATCGGGTTGAAGTCAGATCCGGGCGATGCGCCAGCGGCCACTCCGGCGCTTGCGAAAGAGCTGGCAGTTGACTTCGCCAGCCGCCTGTCCACCAGTGCGGGTCTGCGGTTGACTGCCGTCTTGCTCGCTCCAGTGCTCGCACACGACCAGCTCAATCTCATCGGCAACGAAGGCGGCACGGCCAGCGACAAGTCCACGTCCACCCTCGACCACTAGACCCGCCACCGCTCGCTGAGGGACCCGTCGCCCCTTTATCGGCCGACACGTATGACGTGGCGCTCGGAGGCCTGTCGAGGGGCGCCTCTTGGATTACCCCGGAACTTCTCGATGGCAGCATCGACCGCTATCACTTATTCAGCGGAATAGCTCACCAGTCCTCCCTCAGGGCTGTGGCGTGGGGAGTGGGTCCGGCCCTCAACGGCTGACAGGATCTGAATGGCGGTGTGACGGGCGACCCTCGTGGTTGACCCGTCCGCCGTAAGGGGGCCGGACCCCTACAATCCACTGGTATGGCATCACGACCTCGGGCGATGGTTACCGGAGCGGCCAGCGGGATCGGCCAGGCTGTGGCTGAGCGGCTGCTCGCCGAAGGGTGCTCGGTCATCGCGGTTGACCTCAACGAAGCGGGTCTCGAGCCCGTCTGTGCCGGGGGTGCTGAGCCGCTGGTGGCGGACCTGGCCGACCTTGGCGACCGAGCCGAGGTCGTGGCAGCCGCCGATGGTGTCGACTATCTGGTCAACGCGGCGGGGATCATCCGCCTCAAGCCCTTATCCGACTTCACAGTCGATGACTGGCGGGACATCTTCACTGTCAACGCCGAGGCGATCTTTTTCCTGTGCCAGGGCATCGGGCCTACGATGCCGCCGGGTAGCGCGATCGTCAACCTCTCCTCCAGCTCCGCCAAGCTGGCAAACACGGTCGAAGCAGCGATCTATGCGGCGTCCAAGACGACCATCCTGTCGATTACCCGTTCCTTCGCCTATGGGTTGGCTTCGATCCCGGTGCGGGTCAACGCGGTGTGCCCGGCCATCATCGACACCCCTATGCAGGACCAGGTGCTGGAACAGGTGGCGCCGATCCGGGGCATGACCGTGGAGCAACTCACCGAGGCGCGCAACGCTTCCGTTCCGCTGGGGCGTCCTGCGTCACCCGACGAGCTGGCCGGGTTGATCTGGTTCCTCCTCGGGGAGAAGCCCGGATACATGACCGGCCAGGCGGTCAACTTCGGCGGAGGTTACGTGACGTGGTGACCGGCGATCTCCGCCGGCTCCACCACGTGGGCATTACCGTCCGGGATATCGACCGCTCTCTGGAGTTCTGGCGCGCCTTCCTGGGAGTCGAGGAGCGGTGGCGGCAAGTCCTGGACGCTCCTTACCTGGGGCAGGTGACCGGATATCCGGCGGTCCAAATCGACGCGGCCACTATCGACCTGCCGGGCGGGACGATTCTCGAGATACTGAACTACCAGGTAGCGGACAAGGTTCCCAACCCGCCCGACACCGCCAATCCGGGCAACGTCCATATCTGCATTGACGTGGACGATATCGAGCAGATGTGGGAACGGGCCATCCGGTGCGGTGCTACCCCGATCAGTCCCGGTCCGGTGGAGGTGGCGGCCGGTCCCAACCAGGGGGTGAAAGCCTGCTACCTCCGTGATCCGGACGGCATCACTCTGGAGCTCTTCAAACCGGTGAGGTGAGCCCGGGAGTTGCGGTTCGGTAGGATCATCCGGACTGTCTGCGGGGACCGTAAGGAGATTCTATGAAGGTGGCCAAGGTCGAAGCCATCCCGGTCAGCTACCCGGAGCCGAACGACTTCAACGCCATCCGCCATCTCTGCCTGGTGAAGCTCACTGCCGAGGACGGGACGGTGGGTTGGGGAGAGTCGGTAACCATGTGGCCGGAGTCGAGTTTCGCTACCAAGGCCATCATCGAAGGCATGGCGGACCTGGTGATCGGGCAGAATCCCGTACACAACGACGTTATCTTCCGATCGTTGAAGGATCGAGCCTGGTGGTACGGCTACGAGGGGGGGATCGCCAGCTTTGCCATTGCGGCGCTCGACATCGCCCTGTGGGATCTGAAAGGCAAGGCCCTCGGCGCCAGCGTGCTGGACCTCCTAGGCGGGCCGGTAAACGAACGCCTGCCGGCGATCGCCTCCTCTCATGCTCACTTCGAGTCGATCCCCGAGATGGCAGAGGAGGCGGTGGATTGGCTATCTACTGGACTCCAGGGGATGAAGGTCGGCTTTGGCAAGCGTGGTAACGCCCGCTTGGGCTTCAAGCATGACCGGGATGTCGAGTATGTGCGGAGTATGAGGGAAGCGATCGGGCCCGACCGGAGCCTGATGATCGACCTCGGATGGGTGATCCGCTGGGATGTGATGACCGCCGTCCGCCGCACCCAGGCCTTCGACGAGTACCACGTAGATTGGATCGAAGAACCCCTCGGCGACTGGGATCCGGAGGGGTATGCCAACCTGCGATCCAAGACCAGGACCCTGATCGCCTACGGCGAGAAGGAGTGGACCCTGCGGGGTTTCGAACGGGTCCTGGCAACGGGAACGGTCGATGTGGTGGGCTGCGATCCGGGCCGAGCGGAGGGAATCACCGGGTTCAAGAAGGTGGCCGATCGGGTGGAACAGCACCGTCGCCAAGCCAACGCACACGCCTGGTCCTCGGCCATCGTGACTGCTGCCAGCCTGGCGGTGAGTTTCAGCAGTAGTGCCTGCCGCCTGTTCGAGTTCAAACCCCTGGAGAACCCGATGCAGCACGAGCTGGTATCCGAACCATTCGACCACCAGGCAGGCTGGGTGTATCCACCGTCAGGCCCGGGGCTCGGCATCGAGGTGGATGAGAGAGTGGTGGATCGCTACCGCACCGAGCGGATGTTGGGTTGAACACCTCAGGCAAGGAAGGAGAGGGTATGGGATGGAGCGTGGCTTCCGGGCTCGAAGGCAAAGGGGTGATCGTCAGCGGGGCAGCCGGGGGGATCGGTAAGGCGACGGCCGAGGCGTTTGCCACCGCCGGGGCCCGGGTCATGGCCGTGGACCTATACCAGGAGGCCGCCGAGTCGGTGCTGGCCGGGATGGAAGGCGACGGCCACCTCGCCGTGGGTGTCGACCTCACCGAGCTGGATGCGCACAAAGCCTTGATCGACCGGGCCAACGACGAGCTGGGGAGTGTGGCAGCCCTGGCCCATCTGGCAGCCGTACTATCCCGCCGTGACTCGGTAGACGACGTGACCGAGGCCGACTGGGACTTTCAGCTGGACACCAACCTGAAAGCCAGCTTCTTCCTGTGCCGGGCTGCGGCCGAGGCCATGATCGAAGCCGGCGAGGGGGGGAGCATCACCCTGTTCTCTTCCCAGGGATGGTGGACCGGCGGGTTCGGCGGTTCGGTGGTGTATTGCGCCTCCAAGGGCGGGATCGTGTCCATGACGAGGGGACTGGCCCGCACCTACGGTCCCGATCAGATAAGAGTCAACGCTATCGCCCCCGGAATGGTCGACACGCCGATGCTCATGGACGACCTAGCCCCCGAAGTCCTCGAGGCCATGAAGAGTGCCACCCCCCTCAACCGGGTGGCCGATCCCTCCGAGATAGGCGGAGTGGTGGTGTTTCTAGCCAGCCGCCATGCCTCGTACGTGAGCGGCGCCACCATAAACGTCAGTGGTGGCTTCCTCATGTATTGATCCGTCCTCGCGAGACGGGGACATGGCACTTGGGGCAACACGACTACTTACATGGTTACATTGAAGAGGAAGAACATCCTGGTCGATATCACCACGCATCAGGAGATCAGAGAACTCGCAGAGTGGCTGGGCACCACCACCGGCCTAACGGTTGCACTGGAAGTGCGGTGCTCGGGCCAGATCACGGGTGACGCACCGTGACCAGGTTTGACCGATGAGGAAACGGCCGTTCCGCTACTCCGCGGCTGGGCTACTAGCCAGGGGTGCCCGCAACAAGACTTGGCCTCGCGCCTGGCGGCAGGTTGCCCTCAAAGACACCTATGACGTGGTGATCATAGGTGGCGGTGTCCACGGGTTGGCCACGGCCTACTACCTCGCGGCCAACCATGGCATAACCGAGGTGGCCGTTCTGGAGAAGTCCTATCTAGGAAGTGGTGGTTCCGGTCGCAATACAGCCATCCTGCGCTCGAACTACCTGACCCCGGAAGGGGTGGTGTTCTATGACCGCTCCTTACATCTCTACAACACCCTGGCTACCGACCTGAACATGAACGTCATGTTCTCCCAACGTGGCCATATCACCCTGGCGCACAGCGACGCATCGTTGCGGACCATGCGCTGGAGGGCCGAGGTCAACAAGCTTCAGAACGTCGAGTCGAGTGTTATCGGGCCTTCCGACATCAAGAAACTTGCGCCGATCCTCGATACGTCCAGCCATCGCCGCTACCCGATCGTGGGTGCCCTCTATCACCCGCCGGGGGGGATCATCCGCCACGACGCGGTGGTGTGGGGATACGCCCGCGGCGCCGACTTCCTCGGGGTGGAGATGCACCAGAAGACCGAGGTGGTCGATATAGAGGTGAAGGGGGGCGACGGACCCGATGGCAAGGGTCCGGGCGGTAGGGTCATGGGGGTCCGCACCAACCGCGGTGACATCTCTGCCCCCGTCGTGGTGAACTGCACCGCAGGATGGGCCACGTTGATCTCCGATATGGCCGGCGTCGGGCTGCCTATAACCACCCGCCCGTTACAGGCCGCGGTCACCGAACCGGTCAAGGCGTTCCTCCCGGTGGTGGTCGTCTCGGGGACCTTGCATGTCTACTTCAGCCAGACGTCGAGGGGCGAGCTGGTATTCGGGGCCTCCGTCGATCCCTACAACACCTACAGCATGCAAGGCTCGCTCGAGTTCACAGAGGAGACGGCCGCCCACATGCTCGAACTCATGCCCGGGGTCGCGCGGATGCGCCTGCTGAGGCAGTGGGCCGGCCTGTGCGACATGACCCCCGACTACTCGCCGGTCATGGGGTTCACTCCGGTGGAGGGTTTCCTATGCGATGTCGGGTGGGGTACCTATGGCTTCAAAGCCGGTCCCGTGTCCGGCGAGCAGATGGCGGAGGCGATCGCCACCGGGAGAACTCCCGATCTGATCGCGCCCTTCGCGCTGTCCCGGTTCGGGAGCGATGCTCTCGTAGGGGAAAAGGGCGCGGCGGCGGTCGGGCACTGAGGCGCGCTGTGCTGCTAGTACCGTGCCCGAATTGCGGACCCCGAAACGCTTCGGACTTCCGCTATGTCGGCGAGTCGCGGGCCAGGCCGGATCCCAATGCGGCCACCGCCGAGGAGTGGCGAAGCTACCTGTACGAGAGGGCCAACCCGGCGGGGAAACTACGTGAGACCTGGTACTGCCGCTCCGGCTGCCGGCGGTATTTCGCGCTTGAGCGAGACACCGTGAGCAACGAGTTCACGAACCCACCGACGCCGAGCAGCAAGATCGGAAAGAGGCCATGACCCGCCTTCCCCCCCAACCGGGCGAGGTGATCGATCGATCACGGACGGTCCGGTTCACCTGGCGGGGCCGGTCGAGGTCGGGTTTCGAGGGTGACACCATCGCCTCGGCCCTGGTGGCCGGTGGGGTCCGCATCGTTTCCCGGTCGATGAAGTATCGGCGGCCGCGGGGGTACCTGACCAACGACTATTGGGATCCTAACGGCCTGGTGCAGGTCGGGAACGATCCCAACGTCCGTTCGGCCCACCGCCTGGTCGAGGCGGGGATGAGAGTGGATCCACAGAACGTGTGGCCCTCGCTCGGCCTCGATCTGAGAGCCGTGACCGGGTGGGCGTCGCGGTTCCTGACCGCCGGCTTCTACTACAAGACCTTCATGAGACCGCGCTGGTTATGGCCCACCTACGAGAAGGTCCTGGCCACCTTCTCGCCCGGAGGCAGGATCGACGCCGATACGCCCCACCCCTACCACGACCAGCGTTACGTACACCCGGATGTGGTGGTGGCGGGTGGAGGTCCGGCCGGGATGGCAGCGGCGATCGCGGCCGCGGAGGCCGGGGCACGGGTCCTGCTGGCGGAGCATGGTCACCGCCTAGGCGGTCACCTCCTCTGGGGAGGCGACGGCGATCGCCGGCTGGCTGCCGAGCTGGCGGCAAGGGTGGCGGCAGCCGGAGTGGAAGTGCTGACCGACTCCACTGTTAGCGGCCGTTACGAGGACAACTGGATTGCCATCGTCCAGCGCAGTCACCCGACGGTGCTCGAGCGGCTCGTCAAAGCCAGGGCCAAGGTCCTGATCGTGGCGCCGGGCCTGATCGAACGACCCTACGTGTTCGCCGGCAACGACAAGCCGGGTGTGATGCTGGCGGGCGGAGTGCGACGATTCGTGAACATGTACGCGGTGAGACCGGGCGGCACCGCGGTGGTGTTCACGGCCAACTCCGAAGGGGATGCAGTCGCCGCCGACCTGGCCAGGGTCGGTGCGGCCGTGACGGTGGTGGACGCCCGCAAGGGAGAGAGCCTCGTGGCAGCCCTCGGGGGTTCCCGGTCGGTAGAGGGGGTGGAACTCGGGGACGGCAGGAAGCTCGAATGCGATCTGCTGGTGACCGCCACAGGCTGGACCGCCCCCACCTCGCTGCTGAACATGTCGGGCGATCGGCCCGTTTATGACGAGGCAGCAGCCCGGTTCTTCCCCTCGGTTCCCATCGGTAACGTACTGGCGACCGGGGGCCTCGCCGGGGACGGCAGCCACGAACAGCTGATCGAGCACGCTCGGGCTACCGGCCGCCTGGCCGCCGCCCGGGCACGGGCCGTAGCTCACCGCTGGCAGGCCGCCACCGCGCGGGCGCGGCCGGTGGCCGGTGACGAGCCCGCCTGGCCTGTGGATACCCGTGCGGCGCTCGCCAGGCACCCCCATCCGGCTCTTTTCCGATCGACCACGCACGGGGTGGTCGACTTCTCGGAGGATGTCAGCTCCAAGGACATGGTGGGTGCGGCGGCCGAGGGATACGACTCGGTCGAGCTGCTCAAGCGCTACACCACCGCCACCATGGGACCCTCCCAGGGCAAGCTGGAAACCGTCAACACGGTGGCAGTGCTGGCCGAGGCTCGGGACGAAACCATCGCGGAGGTTGGTACCACCGTGTGGCGGCCGCCGTATGCGCCCGTCACCTTGGGGGCTCTGGCCGGCCGCTCGTTCGAACCGGTGAGGGTGTCGTCGATTCAACCCTGGCATGAAGCCAACGGCGCCACCTTCATGCTTGCGGGCCAGTGGATCCGTCCCGATCACTACGGCGATCCGTCCGGCGAGGTCCGGAACACCCGCAGCCAGGTCGGCATCATGGATGTCACCCCCCTTGGGAAGCTCGACCTGCGGGGCCCCGATGTGCCGAAGCTGCTGGAGCTGCTCTACACCAACAAGTGGAGTAAGTTGCCGGTCGGCTCGGTGCGCTACGGCCTCATGTGCTCGGAGGACGGAGTGGTCCTAGACGACGGGATCACCGGGCGCCTGGGTGATCAGCATTACCTGATGACCACCACCAGCTCGGGCGCGGCCACGGTGTGGGAGTGGGCCGAAGGCTGGCTGCAGACCGAGCATCCCGATTGGCGGGTTCACCTCACCCCGGTCACCTCCGGGTTCACTAGCATCAACGTGGCCGGTCCCCACTCTCGCTCCCTGGTGGACCGCCTGGTGGAGGATGTGGACCTCGCCCCCGGGTCCTTCGGGTACCTGCAAGTCCGCACCGGCACGATCGCGGGCGTCAGGAACTGCTTCATGTGGCGCATCGGCTTCACCGGGGAGCTCTCCTTCGAGCTTCACGTTCCAGCCGGCCACGGCCTGCATGTGTGGGAGGCGCTGTTGGAAGCGGGCCGGGATCTGGGCGTTCGGCCGTTCGGGGTGGAGTGCCAGCGCATCATGCGCCTCGAGAAGGGTCACTTCATCGTAGGGCAGGACACGGACGGGCTCACCAAGGCGCCCGCAGTTGGATTGCCCCACCTCATCAAGCTGGACAAGGACGACTTCGCAGGCAAGCCCGAGCTGGCCCGGGCTATGGACGACACCTCAGCGCCGGTCCTGGTGGCCATCCAGCCCACGGACCCCCTGGTGGTTCCCCACGAGGCCAGCCAGATCGTGCGACCTGGCACCGATGAGATCATCGGCCGCATCACCTCCTCTCGCAGGTCCCCGACGCTGGGTCGGTCGATCTGTCTCGGCCAGGTGCTCCCGGAGGCTGCTGCGCCGGGTTCGGAACTGACGGTCGTCATCACCGGCGGCCGCCGCATCACGGCTCGGGTCATGGAGCACCACGCCCACTTCGACCCGGCAGGAGAGCGGGTTCGTGGCTGAGCACCCAGCCTTCGAGAGTCCGGTGACCGCCCCCTACGGGCGTGGGACGCGCCTCCCCGCCCACGCCGGTGGACCGGACGCCGATGTGCTGCTCACGCTGTGCGATGTCTCCTCTCTGGCCAAGACGGTGGTGCGGGCCGGATGGGGGACCGTCGCAGCCGGTTGGCCGGCGGTCCGTTTCGGAACCAGCCGGACGGAGGGTGAAGTGCTCATCGTCGGTCAGCGGCCGGACGAATGGATCCTTCTGGGTCCGGCGGACGCCGCCCAGGCCCTCCTCGATCGCCTGGATCGATCCGGCCATATCACCGTGATCGATTACACGCACAGCCGGGCGCTATTCCGGTTGACCGGGAGGGACTCGGCCTCGGTGCTGGATAAGCTATGCAACCTCGACTGGAGCGATCACATGACACCGGACGGAGCGGCCGTTTCGGGATCGATTGCTCGGGTCACCTGCGACATCGTTCGCCACGACCAGGGCAAGACCCGGTCCTATCTCATCTCCGGCGATCGGTCCTACGGTCAGTACCTGTTCGACTGCCTCCTCGACGCCGGACAGGAGTTCGGTATCGTCCCGCGGGTAGGGCCAGGACTGGCTGGCTGAGAGCTATCGTCAGCGGCTGGGTTTCCTAGCTCCGGGGATCCAGTCCGTGCCGGCCACCGGCACCTGGGCCATCGCCGCCGCCTCCACCGTAAGGGCGGCCAGGTCCTCGGGTTCGAGATTGGCGATGTGGGACTTCCCGCAGGCCCGGGCGATGGTCTGGGCCTCCAGGGTCAGTACCTGGAGGTAGTTGGCCAGCCGCCGCCCCCCGATCACCGGATCGAGGCGGGCGGTCAACCGCGGGTCTTGGGTGGCGATGCCCGCCGGGTCGGTCCCGTCCTGCAGGTCTTCCCAGAAACCGGCCGCAGAGCCGAGCTTGCGATACTCGTCGTCGTAGGCAGGATGGTTGTCACCGAGAGCGATCAGCGCGGCGGTTCCGATGGATACGGCATCCGCCCCTAGGGCCAGCGCCTTGGCCACGTCGGCACCCGATCTAATGCCCCCGGAGGCGATCAGCTTGACCGATCTACGGTGGACGTCGAGGTCCTGGAGGGCTCGGACCGCTTCCGGTATGGCGGCGATGGTCGGGATGCCCACGTGTTCGATGAAGACGTCCTGGGTGGCTGCCGTGCCGCCTTGCATGCCGTCCACCACGACCGCGTCGGCACCGGCCTTGACGGCCAGGGCCGTGTCGTAGAATGGTCGGGCCGCTCCGATCTTGACGAAGATCGGCACCTTCCAGTCGACGACCTCCCGCAGCTCGTGGATCTTTATCTGGAGGTCATCGGGTCCGGTACAGTCCGGATGGCGGCAGGCTGATCGCTGATCGATTCCTGCGGGTAGCCGCCGCATGCCCGCCACTCGCTCGCTGACCTTCTGGCCGAGGAGCATGCCGCCCCCGCCGGGTTTGGCCCCCTGGCCGACTACCACCTCGATGGCATCGCCCTGGCGAAGATCCGCGGGGTTCATGCCGTAGCGAGACGGAAGGTACTGGTAAACCAACTTGGTGGAGTGCTCGCGCTCCTCCGGGAGCATCCCGCCGTCTCCGCTGGTGGTGGAAGTGCCCATCGCGCTGGCTCCCCGGCCCAGCGCTTCCTTCGCCTGGCTGGAAAGGGAGCCGAAGCTCATACCGGCGATGGTGATGGGTATGTCCAGCCTGAGCGGTCGGGCGGCTCGCTCCTCCCCGATGACCAGATCGGTCCCGCACGACTCGCGGTATCCCTCCAGCGGGTAGCGCGACATCGAAGCCCCCAGGAACACCAGATCGTCGAGGGTCGGCATCTTGCGTTTGGCTCCCCAGCCCCGGATCCGGTATACGCCGGTGTTGGCCGCCCGGTGGATCTCGGCGATCACCTGGCGGTCGAAGGTGTAGGACTCCCGCAGGTGCCAGGTGTCACCGGCGGGATTCATGAGGCCTTCTCCGCCAGCTCAGCGTCGACATCATCGATGTGGAAGTTGTACAGGTTGCGAGCCGATCCGTACCGCCGGAAGTCGGTAGGATCAGCCCTCATACCGGCGGAATCCAGTAGTTCGGAAAGGGTCCGGAGGTGCTCGGGTCGCATATTCTTGCGGACCGCATCCGCGCCAAGACTCGCCACCTTGCCACGCACGTACAGGTTGGCTTCATAGACGGAGTCGCCCAGATCGGCGCCGGCATTTCCGAGCACGACCAGGTTCCCGGCCTGGGCCATGAAGGCGCTCATGTGACCGACATTTCCTCCCACCACGATGTCGACCCCCTTCATAGAGATCCCGCACCGTGCTCCGGCATTCCCCTCGATCACCACCAGCCCACCATGGCCGGTGGCGCCGGCTGACATGGTGGCGCTACCGGAGATACGGACGGTTCCCGACATGATGTTCTCGGCCAGCCCGGTGCTGGCGTTCCCGTCAACATAGACCGAACCTCTTTGGTGCATGCCGGCGCAGTAGTAGCCGACCGATCCGTGGATCTCGACGGTGATGTCTGTGTCCAGACCGCAGGCAACATTGTGTGCCCCGCGCGGGTTCACCACCCGGAACCGGCCCCGCTCAGCGCGATGGAGCAGCTGGTTGAGGTCGCGCAGCGAGGTCTCCGCCAGGTCGATAGTGGTGATCGGGTCTGGGGCGTTCACGCAGCCCGCGACCAGGTGTAGATGACGCCCGGCGCCGGTTCCCATACGGTGGCGTTGCCGGAGTCGGGTAGATGCGTGATGGCTCGATATTCCGATGACATGGCCACCCAGTCGTCGACCTCCGCCACGATGGCCGGCTTGCAGGCGATGGGATCCCGCAGGATGGCGAATCCATCCTCTATTCCGATCGCGAAGGTGTAGAACCCGTCGAGCGCCACCAGCGCGCCCTCGAGGGCCTCCTCGATACTGTCGCCCTTCCGCAGGCGCCCGGCCAGATATCCGGCGGCCACCTCGGAGTCATTCTCGGTCTGGAAGATCTCCCCCTGACGCTCGAGCTGGCCCCGGAGGTGGTTGTAGTTCGAGAGGGACCCATTGTGGACCAGGCAGGTGTCGGCGCCGGTGGCGAAGGGGTGGGATCCGTTGGTCGTGACCGCTGACTCCGTGGCCATCCGGGTGTGGGCGAGGGCATGGGTTCCGGTCCGGGACCGGAGGTCGTAGTTGATAGCTACGAGATCGGGATCGCCGACTGCTTTGTAGATCTCGATCTGGGACCCGTAGCTGAGGACATCGACCTCGGGGGCGTGGTCGATCAGCCACTGGCGGGCCAGGCTTCCGTCGCCGGTGGTGGCGAGAACGGCGTGATCCCGGACCGGCCGGACCGACACGTCGGCCTCTAGGAAAGCTTCGAGTTCAGCGGCGGTGTTGTCCCAATCGGGCCGGTGTCCCTCCGCCAGCACCGTTATGCGGGTCAAGCCGGGTCGGGCCTGGTCGTAGATGGCGAATCCTGCGCTGTCGGGGCCACGATCACGCATCTCGTGCAGCATTCTGGCGGTGAGCTCGCCCAGCTGTGACTGATACCTCTCGGTCTTCAGGAACAGGCCCACGATCCCGCACATGGTGTCCTCCTGATCGACTAGCCCCGAGGGCTACGAGGCTGATGTAGCCTGGAACACTACTAGCGGTCGGTCTATGGGAGGCGAAGCCGGTGTCCGCCGGTCGGGAGGGCGGCTTCCCAGGGAGGGGCACCATGGGTCGTGCTGCGGACGGACGGCTGACGGAATCCGTTTCCGAGTAGGAGTGACGCGGGTCACAGCAGGGCGGTACTCGAAGGCCGGAAGCTGTGCGAGGAGGTTTGACATGGACTCAGTAGAGAGCATCCGGGATCGGGTCGAAGCGGATGGGGTGGAGTTCATCTACGCCATGTTCGTCGAGATGCACGGCAAGCCGTGCGCCAAGCTGGTGCCGGTCGAGGCGCTCGAAGGTCTGATGTCTGACGGCGCCGGGTTTGCCGGATTCGCCGCCGGTCCCATGGGCCAGGATCCGGCGAGTCCGGACATCCTGGCCATACCGGATCCCGCCTCCTACACGCAGCTTCCGTGGCAGCCGAACGTGGCCGTCATGCAATGCGATCCGACCGTGGAAGGCGAGCTGTGGCCGTACGCTCCCCGGGTCATCCTCCGCCAGGCGCTGGAGTCGTTGGCTGAGCGTAACCTGGTCCTTAAGTCCGGGTTCGAGGCCGAGTATTCGATGGTGGTACGCAACGACGACGGCAGCATCAGCGTCGCCGACGAACGTGACACCGATCCCCGACCTTGCTATGACGCCCGGGGGCTGACCCGGATGTTGCCCCATCTGACCGCGGTGTCCAAGCATATGAACACGATGGGTTGGCACAACTATGCCAACGATCACGAGGACGCCAATGGGCAGTTCGAGCAGAACTGGAAATACTCGGATGCCATGACCACTGCCGACCGCCTGATCGTGTTCCGCCTGATGGTCCATACCCTGGCCCAGCGGGACGGGCGGTATGCCACCTTCATGCCCAAACCTTTCGCCGACAAGACCGGAAACGGGCTTCATGCCCACATGAGCCTGTGGACCAAAGACACCGACCGGCCGCTGTTCCCGGTCGGAGGCGAGATGGACCAAAAGGGCCTCGGGCTCAGCGACCTCGCCTACCAGTTCACGGCCGGTCTCCTGGCCAATGCCGAAGCGCTGGTGGCGGTGGCGTGCCCGATCGTTAACTCGTACAAGCGTATGGGGGTCGGAGCGCCCACCTCCGGTGCGACCTGGGCCCCGGCCTATGCTGCCTACGGCGGTAACAACCGGACCCACATGATCCGGGTGCCCGAGCCGGATCGAATCGAGATCCGGCTCCCCGACGGCGCGGCCAATCCCTACCTGCTGTTCGCCGCCATCCTGGCCTGCGGGCTCGACGGCGTCGACAACCAGCTGGACCCCGGGGAGCCCAACACCGACAACCTCTTCACCATGTCGGCCGAGGAGGTGGCGGCCAGAGGGATCAGGACCCTTCCGCCCACCTTGCTGCATGCGGCGGACGAGCTGGCCACCAATGACGTGCTGCGGGACGGGTTGGGGATGACGCCCGACGGTCCCTACCGGGACTACTTCGCCACGGTCAAGCGCCAGGAGTTCCTCGACCACCATCACCAGGTAACCCGCGCCGAGGTGGATCAGTACCTGACCCTCTTCTAATACGCCAGGACGCTCCCGGCGGCCTTTGGCGGTAGGATCGTCCGCCACCGGGAACCGGCGAACGAAGGATGTGAGATGGCCCTGGCGAGTATCGGCGAGTTAGTGAGCCTCGAAGGGAAGTGTGCCATCGTTACGGGGGCAGCCCAAGGCTTCGGGGCTGCTATATCACGCCGCCTCGGTGAGGCAGGGGCGACGGTCCTGGTCGCCGATCGTAACGTCGAGGGTGCGGAGCACTGCGCGGAGCGGTTGAGAAGCCACGGGTATGATGCCATCGCTCATGGCGTCGATATCGCCGATCGGGACCGGGTGGAGGCACTGGTAGATGCTGCGGTAGAGCGCGCCGGCCGGGTGGACGTGCTGGTGAACAATGCCGGGATCTATTCGAACTACTACTTCGCCCAGATGCCCCCCGACCTGTTTGCCGACACGGTTTCGGTCAATGTGGTCGGTACTTTCCAGATGGCACAGGCAGTCACCCGGCGAATGGTCATGGACGGCCAGGGTGGGTCGATCGTGAACATCGCGTCCGTGGACGCCTTCAACACGTCCGCCGAGGGCTTGGCCCACTACACGACCTCCAAACACGCGATCGGCGGGATGACCAAGTCGATGGCGATCGAGCTGGCCGCCCATAAGATCCGAGTGAACGCGGTCTGTCCCGGCGCAGCCATGACCGAAGGGGCGATCGCACTGGTCACTGCCGGCGCCCCGGAGGGGATCGACGTGGAGGCACAATGGGACGGCATCAAGGAGAGGACGCCGCTCGGGCGTCTGTGCGACCCGGATGACGTGGCCCGGGCGGTCCTGTTCCTTGCCTCCGAAATGGCGGCGTTCGTAACCGGCGCTTTCCTAGTGGTCGACGGCGGCATCCTGGTCCAGCCGTTAGAAGGCTACGTTCCGGCGTCGGCACACTGACCTTTGGAGAGGTGTAACGGTCGTGGTCGATGGCTAAGAGCCGTTGCCTAGCGCTGTTGCGAGGTTGACGAGACGGGATTGAGATCGTGAGCAACGAGCGGCGCCACCCCCCAGTTGAGCGGCTTGTGCCGGTGACGCCTTCACCGCAGATGTGGGGTCGTTGACGCAACTACGTCCGGGATGTAGGCGATGTTCTTTCCCGACCGGTCCTCCCGAGGATTGGGAGGCCATTTGCAACCCCGCCCGGGTGCTCGATCCCGATCAGCCATCCCGGCGGTGACCCTCCTCGAACTCACCTACTGGTGTGGTTGGTGGCAGCTAGTGCGGACTTGGGGAGTCCGTCATCACCAAAGCGCGCCAAGGGTGTCTCGCGGCCTGTACACGTCAACCCGTCCCGAGTCCTCTATCCGCTCTGATCCTGCCTAGCTAGTAGTTCAGGGCCGCGTTGACGGCTGCGATGACGCGCGAGGAGTCGGGGATGTAGGCATTCTCCAGGGGTGGGCTCAGTGGAACCGGCGAATGTGGGGCGGTTACTCGTTGTACTGGGGCCGCCAGCGTGTCGAAAGCGTGTTCCGAAACCAGCGCGGCTATGTCGGTGGCGATGCTGCAGCGCGGTGGGCTCTCGTCCACCAGTACTAGCCGTCCGGTCTTGCGTACCGATTCGAGGATCGTGGCCGAATCGAGTGGGGAGAGGGATCTGGGATCGACCACCTCGGCCTCGATCCCATCCCCTGACAGAGTCGTGGCCACCTTGAGTGCCAGCTTGGCCATATAGGAGATGCCGACGATGGTCACATCCGTCCCTGGGCGGGTAACCGAGGCCGAGCCGAGTGGCAGCGTGTAGGGACTCTCCGGCACCTGTTGGCGGGTGTTGTAAAGGCGCATGTGCTCGAAGAACAGCACAGGGTCGTCATCGGCGATGGCCGCAGCCAGCAGTCCCTTGGCATCGTACGGAGTGGTCGGGACCACCACCTTGATCCCGGGAAGGTGCGTATACAGGGAGTACAGCGTGTCGGAGTGTTGCCCGGCCGCTCCTAGTCCGGCTCCGATCGCCATGCGAAGCACGAGCGGAACGCTGGCCTGGCCACCGAACATATAGCGCAGCTTGGCCGCCTGGTTGTGTATCTGGTCGAAGGCCAAGGGCGTGAAACTCGACCACATCATGTCGACCACCGGCCGGAGCCCGGATGCGGCTGCGCCCACCGCGATCCCTACCAGCGCCGCCTCCGAGATAGGGGTGTCCCGCACTCGGGATGGACCGAATTCGGGGAGAAGGGCTTTGGTAGCCCCGAAGGTGCCGCCCATCGCCCCTTCGTAGGGGTCGCCTAGGCCGGCTCCTCCGGCTATGTCCTCACCGTAGACCACCACCCTCTCGTCCGCCTGCATGGCCTGGAACATGGCCTCGCCGATGGCGTGCAGCATGGTGATCGGTCTTCTGCTCACGCTAACTCCTACCCACCGGACGGTTTGCTGTACACGTAGTCGGTCACTGCCTCGGCCGTGGGCCATGGCGCGGCCTTGGCGCTCTCTACGCCACGGTCGAGCCTCTCGACGATGGCCTCCCGCATTCTCCGGACGGCCTCCCCGTCGAGCAGACCGGCACCTTCAAGTTTGGCTTGCAGCCCCCCCAGCGGGTCTCGACTCTTGGCAGTTTCGATGTCTTCGGTGGCCCGATATCGCTGGGTGTCGCCGACGTAATGGGCCGATATACGAGGGACCTTCGCTTCGATGAACGACGGCCCCTCACCTCGACGGGCTCGGTCGATAGCTGCTCCGGCAACCTCGTAGACCGAGATGACACCCGCACCGTCGACCACCTGAGCGGGAATACCGAATCCGGCGGCGCGGTGGCTCAGATCCGCCACGCTGTGGGCATACGACGCCGGAGTTGACTCCGCCCAACCGTTGTTCTCGCACACATATATGACGGGTAGTCTCCAGATGGCAGCCAGGTTCATCGACTCGTACAGGATCCCCTGGCCGGCACCCCCGTCTCCGAAGAAGCTGACCGAGACGTTCGATGTGGCCTTGACCTGCTGGGCAAACGCCCCGCCCGTGGCGAGGCCAATGCTGCCACCGACTATGGCGTTGGCGCCCAGCATCCCCCGCTCGAAGTCTGCGATGTGCATTGATCCGCCCCGGCCCTTGCACAAACCGGTCTGGCGGCCGTAGAGCTCCGCCAGCATTCCCGAGAGGGAGCATCCCTTTGCGATGCTGTGCCCATGCCCTCGATGGGTACTGGCGATGAGATCGCTATCCGACAGATGGGCGCACACGCCGGTGGCTACGGCTTCGGCCCCGATATAGGTATGGACGAAACCCGGCATGTCGCCCCGCTGGTACTCGAGCGTGACCCGCTCCTCGAATAGGCGGATCGTAAGCATGGTTTCGAACAGGTCCATTACGGTCCGATCGGGAACGGTCATGTGGCAGTTCCTTCGCCGACCAACCTGCGGTATTCGGTGTCGCTCTCGGCGATCCAGCCGATCACGGTTCCGATCGGATAGTCCTCTCCGACCGGAGCTCCTCTATGTAGGATCCCGCCCGCGATTGCCTCGATCTCCATCTCCACCTTGTTGGTTTCCATAAGGAACAAGGCATCACCCGCTTGCACCGTTGCGCCTTCCTCGACCAGCCAGTCGATCAGATGGCAATCGTCCATATAGATCCCGGTCTTGGGTACGAAGACCTCTTGGGCCATCGGTCGGTCTTTCTTCAGCCGGGGATCAACACTTGCTTGCCACGGCCGGAAGCAACCCCCGCCCAAGCCGATGCTGCCTCCGATATTGGGGTGGTTACGGCCGGGACTGCCAGGTCCCCGGTAGTCGCCAGGTCGACCATTCTCGAGTAGGCGGCCACCAACTCTTCGCGCGGCACTCCGAAGTTGCTATATCCCTTGATAGTGAGCTGGCGACCTCTCACCAGCCCGGACACGACCGTGGCGGTCCCGCCCGCCGACTGTCCGATGTGGATCACTCGGGCCCCCAGCTTCGTAGCGGTCAGGGCGGCCTCCAGGGGTGCACCCCACAGTGCGTCGAACACTACGTCGGCACCACCGTCGCAGGCAGCCTGCATCCGGGCGGCTAGGTTATCGGATTGGTGGTCGAGGGACACGACAGCATCGGCCATACCCTCCAGCGCTGCCAGTCGTTCGGGATTGCGTCCCACCGCCACCACCCGGCCCGCTCCGCCAAGGCGGGCCGCCTGGACCGCGACTCCTCCGGCAGCCCCGGTTGCTCCCAGCACGAGGGCCGTCTCGCCCGGTTGCAGCTTGGCGGCCCAAGTGATCGGGAGCCAGCCGGCCAGCGCCGCAGTACCCAGCGCCGCGGCGGTGGCGCTATCCACATCATCCCGGAGATCGATCAGTGCCGCTATAGGAGCGTTGAATCGCTCGGCGGCCGTTCCGTCACGCACGACACCGAGGCCTCCTCCCAGGACGAAGACCCGGCGACCCTCGCCCTCCACCCGGCCCACCGCCTCGATGGCCGGCACGTAGGGCATCGGCGGATGACCGGCGTAGAACCCGCCCGATGCGATGGCCAGATCGACCGGGTTCAGGGAGGCAGCCTCGAGCAGGATCGTGGCCTCGCCGTCGGCCGGCTCCGGCAGCCCTCGTTCCTCCACGACGGGAGTGGCACCGGGAGCGGTGATAAGTGCGGCCTTCATGATGTGGCGTCCTCCTTGGGTAGGTAGCGGTCTGGGTCGGCAAAGACATCGATTCCCCGGTATCCGCCACGGATCCGGGTGATATGGGTAACTCCGGCGGGAACTGTATAGGTGTCACCCCGGCGGTAAGTCTGGGTGTCGTCGCCGATCGTCATCTCCATCTCGCCCTCGAGAACTACGCCCCACTGGGCGCCGTGCACGTGCTCGGGTAATTCGACGTCGTGGTCGATCTCGTAGAACATGGGCATGCAATACTCGTTCGGAACAATATGAGCCCGCATGTCGACCGGGCTGTCGGGTACGGGTAGTGACTTGATGAAGTCGGGGAAACCGTTGCTCATGGGACACTCACTCCTCTCGGTCTCGCTAGAGGTCCCGGATCGGTGCCCTCAACCAGCATGGCTTCCTGACGAGATCAGCGCCGCATACGAGTCCGCCATTCCGGCCCGCTCCTCGAACCGGTAGACCATGGGAGTAAAGACGTGCGTCTTCTCGAACGCATGCTGCATCCTCGGTTCCGAGGCGGGTCGCCATGGCGAGACCGGCCGCCCTGCCTTGATGATGGTGCGGATTCTCGTCCGGTCCTGGAGGATGGCGACATCCTGGTCCGGGTTGCCTTCGACCACCAGCAGATCGGCATATTTGCCCGCTGTCAGCGTTCCGATGGAGTCGGCATGCTGGGGCAGGGTGATTGCGCTGTTGCGGGTCATCGCCAGCAGGGCTTCGAAGTGGGACATACCGAGCACGTCGACGAAGAGCTCCATCTCCCGGGCGTGCCACTCCCCGTACGGGGTCATCGCGAATCCCGACTCCGAGCCGCCGACCAGGGTGGCACCATCCTGGTGCGCCTTGCTGAGGATGGCGGCCGCCGCGTCGAGCTCGCGCTTGAACCGGTCTCGCAGGACGGGGGAGAGGTCGGCTCGGTTGGCCTCCAGGGTATTGACCAGCAACGTCATGGCGGGCAGCAGGGGAATGTCCTTCTCCAGGACCATTTCGAGGGTCGGTTCGTCCATGTACGAGGCATGCATGATCCAGTCGACCCCGGCCCGTGCCGCATATTCGACCGATTGGCGGGATCGGGCATGGATCGTGACCGGTCGTTCCAGCCGGTGTGCCTCGTCGACCGCCAGCTCGAGTTCTTCCAGCCGGAAGGAGGCGTACTCGTCGGACGAGCTCCCGGATCCGGCGATCTTGATGACGTTCACACCATCCTTCACCTCGTTGCGGATCTCCTGGAGCAGCTCATCCCGATTGCGGACCAGTGCCCCGAACGACGACTCGGGCACTCCGATCCAGCTGGGAAATCCATCCGAGATCCCCTGCTGGGTAGTGATCTGCTTTCCGGCGCAGGCCATCCGCGGTCCCTGGACGAGATTCGCTTCGATGGCATCCCGCACCGCGATCGCCACAGCATAAGGCCCACCGGGGTCGCAGCTGGAGGTAACCCCTGCCAGTAGTGCCTTCTCGGCGTCGACCGATGCACGGATCGCCCGATACTCGGCCGGGGTGTAGATCGAAAGCTCCTCCTCCGAATTAGCTTCCCCGAAACTGATGTGCATGTGCCCGTCCACCAGACCCGGCATGACCGTGGTTCCGGTGGTATCGACTTCCTGGTATCCGTTCTTCAGGAACTCGGGGGGTACCTCGGCGGAGTTTCCCACCCAGGCGATCCGGTCGCCCTCCACGACCACGCAGCCGCGCTCGATGACCGTCTCGTCCTCGCACGGCAGTATCCGGCCTCCGTTGAACCGGTATCTGATCATCATCCGTCTCCTCTCGCGGCTCTCAGAACGGGACGAGCGGGAAGTACTGGCCGCCGATCGGGTCGCCGATATCGATCCCTACCTCGGCGTCCGAGTAGTTGAACTCGTAGCGCTTGCTCCCGAACCACCTGGTGCCATCGGCTACGAAGCGCACCACGATCGCCCGTCGGGGAGTGACCGATAAGTTCGGTAGCGAGGCGTGCCAGGTCAGGCAGTGATGCATGGACACCGAACCGGCCGGTACGTCGATGGTCTCGACCGGGAGATCTACCTCGACCGGATCGGAGATCGGCCTGACGGTGGGCGGCCGGAGTTCGTGCAGGTAGGTCGATCCCGTTCCGAAGGCGGCGGGCAGCGTCTCGCCCATCACGTGGCTTCCCGGCACCATCTGCATGGCTCCGTTCTCGGCCGTCACGTCGTCGAGGGCTACCCAGGCGGTTACCGCGTTCGGTTGGGCGAGGGGCCAGTAGGGGTAATCCTGGTGCCACTTGAGGCTGCCGCCCTTCCCGGGGTCCTTGAACAGGGCGTTGTCCTCGAGTATCCGGACCTCCCGTGATCCCATCAACTGTGCTGCCCAGCCGGCCAGGATCGAGTTGAAGGAGACCAGGTGGATGTCCCTGTCCCATGTCCAGATGTTGAACAGGAACCCCACCGATTTGCCGGGCTCGGGTGGGAGTACGCTGTCCTCGGGCCAGAGAGCGGGGTCGAGCAGGTCATATTCCTCGCCTCTCCCTCTCTGGCGGTTGCGAGCCCGTTCGACGACGCCCCGTAGCATTTCCACCTGTTCGGAGGTGAAGACCCGGCCTGGCCGTAAGAATCCCTTGTGGTGGAACTCAAGGAGTTCGTCGGCGCTCAGCGCGCTCGTCCGAACCTCATCCGTCACCGTTTGCATGCTCGACCTCCCTCTTCCCCTGCTCGACTTGCCAATGCTCGCTAGTCATGTCGGTTGGTTGCCATCGCGGCCTTTTGCCATGGTCGCTCGACGTCATGCTTACTCGACCACGTCTACCGAGGAAGTCTCCACGGTGCATAGCAGCGGTGGAGCCACTTCGGCACCGGATTCGACTGTCCAGGGCTGCTCTCCGCCGGCTTCGACTCGTGGTACGGTCAACTTCGCCTCGTGATACACCTCGCTGGCGAGGTCCAGCCACATCGCCATTAGCTCCACCCGCACCACCACGTCGGAGTCGTTACGCAACATCCCGCTAACTGATTCCGAGGAACATTGAGATACGCTGGCCAAGATGAATGTCTTGACGTCGCGGTCGACCTCAGCGCGTGGCAAATAGCAGGATGCGGCCAGCAGCAGGATCATGATCACAAGCGGCATCCGGCCGCGGTTCATATCCTAAGCCCTCACGATCCTCGCTGTTGCAGCTGCTGGTTGTAGTAGTCGGTGTAGGACATGACTTCGACACCGCGCTCGAGCGCGTACTCTATCACTCCGCGTGCCCAGCCGGTCCCTGCCTCGTCATAGCGGATCATGGCCCACTCATGAAAACAGGCACCATATACGAGGTCCTTCTCGACGATCTCATCCACGCCCTCTTTCAGGATCTCGAGGAAGTCAGCGCCCCGGTCGATCCCGTATTCTTCGAACCAGAAACCGTCCAACCAGTGCTGGAACGGCAGCTCCAGGATGTCGGGGAATCCCTGCTCGCTGTACCAGAAGGGCTGGATGTCGAGTGGTGTCGGGTTGTCGTGATCCGAGTTCCGGCCCCATGAACTCACATACTCGATACCGACCTCCGCCAGCATCCGGAGCCGGTCGGGACGGTCGGAAAGACCCAGGTAATAGCCGTGGGGCGTCCGCAGCCCCGTGCAATCCACGTCCAAGTGCTCCTTCAGCAGTGCCGAGGTAGCCCCGAGTTCGTGATAGAGGGCTTCGGCCGGGGCTTGCGGGAAGAGCCCTCCCCGCCAGGTGTCGTCCTTGAACAGGATGTGGCTGTAGGTGTGCTGCTGGATGTCGAGTAGCGGATTGCGGGCAGCCTTCTTGAGCGCGGGCAGCGCGTGGAGCAAGGTCCGACCGCATACGAACAGCGTGCCCGTAACTCCGCAGGCTTCGTGATTGGCCGTGATTATCTCTAGCCCGGCTTCGGTGGCGTCATCGGGCAGGGAGCTGTAGAAGCTCTCTCCACCACCTCGCGCCAGGTTCTCACCAATGGCGTGGTATTCCGTGTCATAGCCCATCAACATCGTTGCCACGGTGGATCCTTCCTATATGCCGCTTCTGTCCAGTTTGTATGCCGTTCGTTCCTATGTGTCGGTGTGGCGGGCGGCATCGAGATCCCCAAGGGCCACACCGGTGATCATGTCGACGAGGTGGCGAGGAGTGACTTCTCTGGTGATCGGGATCTCGCCCACCTTCATTCCATGGCGGAGCACCACCACCCGATCACAGACCTTGACCACATCGTGCATGTTGTGGCTGACCAGCAGGACCGCCACCCCTTGCTGCTTGAGGCGCTCGATCAGGTCCAGCACCAGGCGGGTCTGTTCGACTCCTAGAGCGGCGGTGGGTTCATCCAGAACCACGATGTGGTTTCCCCACGCAACGGCCCGGCCGACGGCTACTGCCTGGCGCTGGCCACCCGACAGCTTGTCCACGGGTTGGCGTACCGACGGTAGGTCGATGTTCAGCCGGTCGAGTATCTGGCGGGACTCGGCGTACATACGGCGGCGGTCCAACCATCCCAGCCAACCGAACACCCCCCATCGGAAGATGTGCTCCCGGTTGAGGAAGAGATTGGTAGCGACATCCAGCGTGTCCACCAACGACAGGTCCTGGTGGACCGTTTCCACGCCTAGGTGGTGCGCCGCCTGAGGGCTCTCGATGGATACGAGGGAACCGTCGATGAGGATGTCTCCCGAATCGGGGGTGAGCCCGCCCGAGATGCAGTTGACGACCGTGGTCTTGCCGGCGCCGTTGTCACCGAGCAGGCCGAGCACCTCGCCGCGCCGGACTTCGAAGCTCACCTGTCGGGCGGCGCGTACCGCCCCGAACGACTTCGAGAGAGCACGTACCTCGAGAGCGACCGATTGCTCCGCAGCGTTGGAACCCGGTCCATCGGAGTCGAGAACCGGTCGATTCTGGGTCATTGCCATCGCTCGCTCGCTGTCCACGGTTGTTTCGAGGATACCGAACCAAGACGATCGGCCGTCCATCGGCCCGGACCCCCGACGACCCGTTCTCTCGACCCTCCGGCAATGGCGATCATGGGCGGCGGGTCGCTGATGGACTGCTCAGCACTCTCCTAGAGTGTATCTATAGCTGTCGAAGGAGGTCCGAATGCCGGAATATATCGTTCGAGCTGACACCACACCCCCGTACGACCTCTCGGGAACCGCCTTCAGCCATCTCGACGTGCGCTGGCTGGTGAGCGGGGAACGGAACGGAGCGGAGCTTACTGGAGTCGGGCAGACGGTCTACCCCGCGCAGGGCGGGACCCATGAGGTCCATTTCCATCCCGACGCGGAAGAAGTGGTCATCGTCCAGTCCGGACGGGGACGCCATCTGGTGGGTGACCGGTGGTACGACATCGGTCCCGGCGACATCATCTTCATCCCCCGGAACGTCGTGCACGGCGCGGAGTCGGTCGATGATGAGGACCTGGTGATCTACTGGGTTCTGGGTGGGGCGGCCAGCCTCGAAGAGGCAGGCTACGTTCCGGCCGACGCCCCCTGATCGTGAAGCTCTGGCAACACTCGGTCAGCCGCCTGACTGCCGCTTACCGGAGCGGAGCCGCCTCGCCCACCGAGGCGGTCGAGTCATCGCTGCGAAGGATCGAGCACTTCGATCCTTCGATAGGGGCCTTCCGGGAGGTGTTCTACGAGCGTGCCAAGAGTGAGGCAGCCCGCCGGAGCGACCAACTTGCCAGGGGGGAGTGGGCAGGTCCTCTGCACGGGGTTCCGGTCGGCATCAAGGAGCTCTTCGACGTCGAGGGCACAGTGGGATGTTATGGATCCCAGGTCCTGCTGGACCGGATCGCGCCGTCAGACGCGGCGGCGGTCGCCCGCTGGCGGGCAGCCGGAGCCATAGTGGTTGGTATCACCCGCTCCCATGAGTTCGGCTGGGGGATCACTACCCAGCATGCTGAGCTCGGAAGCACCCTGAACCCGTGGAATACCGGCAGGGTTCCGGGAGGATCGAGTGGAGGATCGGCCGTGGCGGTGGCGCTCGGCCTGGTGCCGCTGGCTCTCGGGAGCGATACCGGGGGTTCCATCCGCATTCCGGCCTGCTTCTGCGGGATCTCGGGGCTGAAACCGACCTACGGACGGGTGAGCAAGCGCGGAGCGGTTTCGTTGGCCCCTAGTCTGGATCATCCGGGACCACTGGCTAGGACCATCCCCGATTTGGCGATCGGCCTGGCAGCCATGGCGGGCTTCGACCCCTCGGATCCCAGTACCCTCTCCGCCGACCCACCTTCCGGATCGGCCAGGCCTTCGGTGGATGGTGTCAAGGTGGGGTTTGTCCCCGATCTCGATCTACGGGCGCTGCGTGATGACCACCGAGCCCGGTTCGAGGAGGCCCTGGAGGCAGCCACCGCGGCCGGTGCCCTCTTGGTGGAGGTTCCCTTTGGCTCAGCGGAGGAGATCAGGCCCAGTTTCGGGACGATCCAGATGGCCGAGGCTCACCATGTTCACTCGACCGTTCTGGGGACCTACCCCGATCGAGCATCCGAGTACGGCGCCGACGTGCGGGGACGGCTGCAGCAGGCATCCGAGGTCACTTTGGCGGACTACCTGTCGGCTCAGGAGAGCCGGCGCGTGCTCCGACACCGGTTCGAGCGACTTTTCGACGAGGTGGACGTGTTGATACAACCGATCACGGCCGGCGGACCCTCCACCACCGAGTTACCTGACGTTTCGTTCGACGGCGACGGCGAGGCGCCCTTCCGGGATGTAGTCATGGACTACACGGTCACCCAGGACCTGTTCGGACTGCCGGTCTGTTCGGTCCCCAACGGCTTGGACGCCGACAGCCTTCCGGTGGGACTGCAGATAACCGGCCCGAGCCGGTCCGAGCAGGTAGTCATGGATGTAGCGGCCGGTATCGCCTCTACCCTTCCTGACCCTGGTTGGCCTCCCCTGGCCGTGTTGTAGGGTAAAGGGTTAGTTGTAGTGGTAGAAGGGATCTAATGATCGACATGGATGCATTGATCGAATATACCTATGATCGTGATCGCTATCAGGGCCATCCATGCCGATAGCGCAGTTGAGCACGGGCTTGGAGCTCTACTACGAGTGGCATGGCAGCGCCGATGGCCCTCCGGTGGTGTTCGTCCGCGGTACCGGAGCCGATGGTTCCCGATGGCTTCCCCAGGTGGAGGAGTACCAGGATCAATACCGCTGCCTGATCTTCGACAATCGCGGGTCAGGTAGGAGTGCTGCCCCGCCCGGCCCCTACAGCGTTCCCATGATGGCTGGAGACACGATAGCCCTGCTGGACTACCTCGAAGTAGATGCCTGCCATCTGTCGGGCATGTCTCTGGGGGGTGCGATCGCGCTGAGGATCGCCATCGACCGGCCCGATCGGGTGCATACCTTGCAGCTCCATGGAAGCTGGGCCAGGACCCACGGCTACGCCAGGATGTACCTGTCGTTGCTCAAGCGTTTTCTGGAGGAGGGGGGCCTCGATTTCTATTACGAGGCAGCCCTACTCTATCTGTTCCCGCCCGACTTCCTGACCGAGCACTACGACTTCGCTCTCGAGATCCTGGAACGGATGAAGGCTAACTCGTCTCCCATCGCGGGACTAGCAGGGCAAATCGACGCCAACCTAACCCATGACGAAGCGGACCGGCTGTCGCTGGTCAAAGCTCCCACGCTGGTTACCGTCGGTGAACT
Organism: Acidimicrobiia bacterium; assembly: GCA_965200835.1. Lineage (GTDB taxonomy): Bacteria > Actinomycetota > Acidimicrobiia > Spongiisociales > Spongiisociaceae > JAPPFW01. The sequence continues at coordinate 974,463 of OZ241390.1, read as the reverse complement.
CGACATGTGCCTACCGCCGTACTTCAGCCGTGAATTGGCGGACGGTATTCGCGATGCCGAGCTGGTGGTGTTCCCTGGCGGATCGCACCTGTTCGGCATGCAGGATCCGGGGACTTTCAACCGGGTGACGCTCGACTGGTTGGCAAGACACTAGGAACGGGTGTCCGGGCAGCTGTATCCATTTCCGGGCTGGCTCGCTTCGGCTGCGGCGGCGGTTCGGTGATGAGGATCACTAGGCCGGTTGATGGTTGCCGTCTGGGTGATAGTCGAGCGCCAGCTCAGGGATGACGAAGCTTCCTCTGTTGATGATCTGGCGGTCGTCGACCCAGATGGAGTGGTTACGGGTCGGGATGTCGAAATGGAACGGAACCCGATTCTCTCCGTCGAGTCCCCTCATGAAATTGGCCCCGAAGGCAATCAGCATATTGCCGTAGTAGCTCTCCGTATCCATCACTCCGCCGCTTTCCCAGAAGCGCAGGCCGAGGGCGTTCCAGTTGGCCCGGTGCTCGTATCCCCACCCGACGTGGGAAACGCCGTACGAGCGTTTGTCCCTGGGCAAATCGAAGAAGTCACGCATTAGCCGGGCATCGGCGGCCCCTTCAAGCGACACGATGGCGCCCTCCCGGAGTTCCATAAGAATAGGAGACATCACGTAGCGACCGAGATTGAGCAGGCAGTCACCTTCATCCAGGACCAGAGTTCCCTCAGCCGAGGACTCCAAAGGTGCTACCACCACCTGTCCCGACGGCCAGTGGTCCCAACGGCCCGGTGTGTCCGAATAGCCGTACTGGATAGTGATCGGCCGACCCTCATAGCTTAGGGTGAGGTCGGTACCGGCATCCGACTGGAGGCGCAGAGTGGTTCCCTCCCGCATGAGGGCGCGGCTGACCTCTGCCCGGTGGCGGATCTCGGGGATGGGGAACATGCGGCGAAGCATGTCCTCGGGCTCTTCGATCATCAGGGTACGTGCACCAGCGTCGAGGGCAGCGTTGTGTGCATCGCTATAAATCCATGGGGTGGTCACCATTCCCACCACCAGATCTGATCCCTTCCAGGCATCGATGATGGCCTGTGACTTCATCCACTCCTCGTCGGCAGGTACCACGATCTGGAAGAAGTTTGCGCCCAGCACCCGGGCCGCTCCGGCCAGCGCGGTCACGTACGCGTCGTTACTCATGGTGTCGGTGAATCCGAGCACCGTCTCGCCCGGCTTCACATTGCACAGCTTCAAGTGGTCCCGAAAGAGAGGCACTAGCTCGGCTCCGGCGGCGGAAGTGTTCGGAACTCGACGCATCTGGAGTGTCTCCTTGCACTAGTTCGGCGTATGTTAAGCCCGTGTGTCGAGGGATTTCTTTTCTTCGCTCGGCCTCCTCCTTACTTCCCGACGGAGGAGCGCACCTGGAGTAGATCGAGATGTTCTCCTTAGCTGCTGGTGGTCTTGTGACTTTCCTGGGAAAGCGTCTCGACTGTCGCTTCGTGCTGCAAGGTCGAGTCCCCACAGCCTGTGTCTTCCCGATCAGCCGACCCTGCTTCTACGGGACATCCGCTAACCCACGGATCACGCGGTCCGTCTCCCCGTGGAATCGGACTAGCCAGGCTGCTCGACAAATGTGCGATCGCCGCACGACATGTAGTGACTAGATGGACTTTCGTCGCACCGGCGCCCAAGCGAACGTTGCCGATCCCGAGGATTGCCCGGAAGGCTGTGAATGCGGGCATTGTCGCCGATAGGCAGGTTCCAGCCCGTGCGGTTATGATTAACTCTCGCCCTCGGATCAAGAGGAGGATCCATGTTACGGAAGCGTGTAGTTCGCCCGCGTGGGCATTCGCAGCGACGGTTGAGTTACTTAGCATTGCTGCTGGTTCTATCGATGGTCGCGTTCGCCTGCGGTGACGACGGCGCAGACGACACTTCTGCGGAGGAAGTGGCCGCCGCCCAGCAGCAGGCTGCGGATGCGCAGGCTGAGGCCGAGGCCGCTACCGCGGCGCTGGCCGATGCCGAGGCGGCGCTGGCAGAGGCACAAATGGCCGCCGACGAGGCGATGGCCGAAGCCGAGATGGCCGCCGAGGCCGCGATGGAGAGCAAGGGCACGATCGCGTTCAGCTATGGGGCCGAACACTCCGGCATCTACCCGATCGTGGCCGACCCGGCCAGGCTGGAGGCCGAGCGGCGGGGCTATGAGTGGCTGGAAGGCTCGGCGAACGGCGACTGCGAGAAGCAGGTTCAGGACATGGAAGGCTTCGTGGCCGCCGGGGTCGACGCCATCGTTTTCTTGCCCCTATGTGGTGTCGAACCGTACGCACCGGTAGTCCAGACCGCCAAGGACGCGGGCATCGTGGTGGTCGGTTATTCGACGGCTATTCCCGGTGGTGACTCGTCGATCGTCTACGCCAATATCGACGGAGCGCGGGCGGTCGCGGCCGAAGCCCTGCGTTGGTTGGAGGAGGACTTCACCGGTGATCGGGAAGACTTCTCCTGGGCGCTCTTCACGTTCGACCAGTGTGGTATGGCATGTACCGATCGCACCGATCCGATTCGCCAGATCATCACTGACGCGACCGGGGTCGCCCCGATGGAGGCGGAGTCGGTAGCTGAGGACAGCGGGCTGGAAGCGACCGAGACCTTCCTCCAGGCCGATCCCGGACTCAACATGGTCATCGGAATCAACGACGCCGGAGCGCTGGGCGCTTACCAGGCCTTCGTGGTCCAGATCGAGTCGGATGGCCGGGATCCGGGCGAGATCTTCGTCGGAGGAATGGACGGCCAGAACGAGGCTCTGGAGCTACTGGCCGGGGCCGACGAGTACGGTATCTACCGGGTGTCGGGTGCCCTGATCCTCGACCAGCTGGGCAAGGCTGTGGCAGACCTGCCTGCGAATATTCTCGAGGGCCAGCCACCCACGAGCCTGGTACTCAACTACGTCGCCATAACTCCGGATATGGGAGACTTCGCGCAGCAGGTGTTGGACAACTATCAGGAGTTCCTTAGCTAGGTAGCCGGTCGACCGGAACTTCTGGAGCGGCCGGCACAGTGCCTCATCGGGCCACTGGCCGGCCGCTCCGAGCATTTTCATGAGCATCGCTGGGAAGTCGAGGTGCCATGTTCAGACGTGAGCGGGTAGGACTGCGATCGCGACGAGTGTCCATGCTGGGGGACAGCCAGAGAGAGATCGCCGGAACCTGGGCCAAGATCCTCCGCAATGGGATCGTGGGAGCGCTGGTGGTCGAGGTGGCCTTCTTCGCCCTGTTCACCGACCGATTCCTTACGGTTTCGAACTTCCGCTTGGTCCTGCTGCAGACCGCAGTCATTGCCACCCTTGCCATACCGAGCGCCCTGCTCCTGATGGCCGGGTACGTCGACTTTGCGATCGGGTCGATCACCGGCCTGTGCGCGGTGCTTCTCGGAAGGCTCCTGGGATCCATGGAGGTGATACCGGCCCTGTTGATCGTGGTCCTGATCGGCTTGGCGGTGGGGGCGGCCCAGGGGATTCTGTCTGCGCCTATGGGGTTCTCGCCGATCGTGGTGACCCTCGGTTTCTACACGGGTGTGCGCGGACTGGTTTTCGTGGTGAGCGACGGACGCACCACCTCCGGTTTCGGGGACACGTTCGCCATCATCGGGCGCGGCCGGGTCCGCTGGTTGGAGATTCCCGTTCCCGTGGCCATTGCCGCAGTTACGGTGCTGCTGGGGGCGATCTTCCTCTACAAGACGAGATGGGGCCGCTATGTCATAGCGATCGGCGTCAACTCGACCGCCGCCTTCCGGGCAGGCATCCGGATCAAGCGGATACCCGTGTATCTGTACATGGCCACCGGTGCGGGAAGCGCAGTCGGGGCGATGATTCTGGTCTCGAGGCTTGACGCCGCGCCGCCGCTCAGCGGTGAAGGTCTCGAGCTGAATGTTCTAAGCGCGGTGCTCCTGGGGGGAGTGGCCTTCGGTGGCGGTCGCGGGTCCCTGCTTGGAGTGATAGCCGGTGTGCTGTTTGTCGGGCTCCTGAACAACGGCCTACTCCTCTTCGGGGTAGCGCCATTCTGGTTCCGGGTAAGCGCCGGCGCGGCGCTGGTGGTGGCGGCCGGGCTCGATGCCATCGGGCGGCGGCTCGAAGGACGCAGCACCGGCGGCCTCGGTGCCCTCGGCCGCTCGGGCATCTGAGCCGCGTCCTCTACATGACAAGTACTCGCCCCTCGGGTGGTAACCGGCATCGCCCCCATGCTGATGGACGCCCGGCTGCTCGGTTAGCTTTCCTAAGCCCAGACTTCGCCTGTTATTTCCAATGAAGGTGACCTGACCTCGAGATTGAGCCACTGTAGGTGGTGGAGCCGCTCCACGTTTTAGCCCGCTGGGTCGTGCCCGCCAGCCTCTGGTACGGGACCAAGTACGGTTGCACCCGGTGACACACTCACGTACACACAGGAGGGTGTCCACGGCAAACCCGGAGCTATCAAATCCTCTGGAGCTATCCCTATACAGCGTAGGCACGGCTTGATAAAGGCAGCGGCTCGCCGGAGGCTGTTTCTGCCTCCGAAGCATCGAGTGCCCATAGAGCCAAAACGGCGCCGTTCTCGTAGATGAGGCCGTGCATGTAGTTACCTGTGGAAACGTTTGGGATTCGACCGTTGCGCGCAGACCAGACCTAATCGGATTGGACAAACGACCGCTTCTCCTGTTCTAGGCAATGCAGACGGGTAAGCGACTTCTGGGTCCCTAGAACTTTCGGTTACTGGTTCAGGCGCTGCGAGTCCTGATCCGACGCTGCGCATAGTGGTTCCGTCCTTTCGACGGTGCTGGACGGCCCAAAGTACATCGTCGGATTGCTTGCCTACGCAAGGGGTGACCGCGGGTAGCTACTAGCCCGTCTCGGCACTCTCGCTATAGGGGGGCCAAGAACTCGACGTGGCGGCTCTCGAGGAGGGGCCTTAGTTGCTTTATCGCCACTTCCTCGAAGTGATCGGCCGAAACGTGCGCATCGAAGGCGGCCCGGTCGGTGTACAGCTCTACCAGGACGAACAGGCGGGGGTTGTCGATGCCTCTGTGCACGTCGAAGGCCACACATCCCGGTTCGGTAAGCACCATGCGTGTGTATTCGCGCAGCCCGCCGGCCAGCTTCTCCTCGTTGCCTTCCGCTGCCGTATAGGTGGCTAGGACGGTGATCATATGACTTCCCTTTCGATGGGTCCGAAACTTCTGAGGGAGGGCTTCGAGCGGGTCAAATAGAGGCGAACCCGATCGAGCGGAGCTGGCTGCGGGCCTTCTCCGAAACCTGATCCGGCGACCAGGGAGGGTCGAACACCCAGCTGACCTCGAAGTCCTCCAGTACACCCTGGCCAACCAGCTCGTTTCTCATCTGATCCTCGATGATCGAGGTCAGCGGGCAGAAAGGGTTGGTCAGGGTGACGTCCAGCGAAGCTTGGCGACCGTTCACCTGAACTTGGCGTACGAACCCCAGGTCTACGATGTTGACGCCGAGATCGGGATCGATCACCTTGCGCAACGACTCCACGATCCGGTCCTCGATGCTGGTGGGGCTGCTCATCAGGTCATCTTCCTTCTCTCGGACTCCGGTCTCCCGATGCGGCTGCTTCGTCGTCGAAAGTATCCCGCCACCCGGCTACTCGTAGCTGGATCTCCACTCGGGTGGTCCGTGTAGTGACCCAGTCGGCCGTCCCGTGTGCCATCCGGCGGAGGCGGGTTATGACATCGCCGTTCCCGACGGACCACTCTCCGATCACCAGCTCGTGTCCCCGGATGCCGAACCGGCCTGCCTCAGCCAGACCCTGCTCCAAAACTCGCGCTAACGGGGCGGAGACCAACCCGGCCCGGAACTTCAGTGATCGGTGGGCTTCCCCGGCGACCATTCCCTCGAGCCTGGCCAGGATACGCTGGGCCTCTGCTTGACCGATCCGCACGTTGGTGGCCTGGGCGGTGACGGTCGGTTCGGGCAGCTCGATCATGCTGGACGCCGTTCCCGTCGCCGCCGCGGTGGCCGGCCGACCCGCCGGAGGTTGGTGGACAGATCCCGGATCTGCTCCGCGCTGATCCTGGTGCCTGCCCTCATCAACTTGCGTGCGGCGAATACATCCCGGGGTCTGCCGATGGTCATCACCCCCTCGATCCTATCCCCATCCGCGCCGCGCGATAGCTGGAAGGCCGAGAAGGATCCATCCTCCATCGACCCACGGATCACGTGGGTTGCATGGGGATCGAAATGGCCGAGGGACTGGATGGTGAGGTCGTACTGATCCGACCAGAACCAGTGAGGCGTATCGTCTGAGGCCTCCACTCCCACCATGTTACGGGCCGCCACCGCTCCCTGCCGCGTGGCGTTGTCATGATGCTCGACCCGAAGATAGCTGCCATCGGGCTGGCGAGCGGCGGCCACGTCCCCGGCCGCATAGACGTTGCCCACCAAGGTCCGGCAGTGCCGATCCACCAGAATCCCACCGTTCACCTCGATCCTGCCACCCTGCGCGACCTCGGTGTTGGGGATCATCCCGGCTGCCACCAGCATCCACTCGCACTCGATCCGGCCCCGGTCGGTAGTGACCAGCAGTCCCTCGCCGGTCTCCTTGACACCGGTCACCCGCTCGCCTAGCCGCAGCGTGCAGCCCTCGTCCCGGTGGATGCGGGTCATCACCCGACCGTACTGGTCACCCAAAGGCACGCTCAAGCATTGTTTCGCCATTTCGATGATGGTGACCTCCGCCCCGAGCCGCCGAGCAGTGGCGGCCACCTCGCATCCGATGAAGCCTCCCCCGAGGATCACCGCCCGGTTGCCATCTCGCAGGCGTTGGGACAGTAGCTCGGAGTCGGTGCGGGTACGCAGGTGCAGGATCCGCTCACCCTCGAAGCCGGGCAGCCTCCGGGCACGACCGCCGGTAGCGATCAGGAGATGGTCGTAGGCGATGGTCCCGGCGGTGTCCGTCCGGACCCTCGATGTGTCGAAGTCAATCGAGGTTGCCCGGGTACCCAGCACCAGCTGGATGTCGTTGCTCCGGTACCAATCCTCGCTCCGGATAGCCGTGTCGGCCGGTGCCATCGACCCGGCCAGCACTTCCTTGGACAGGGGAGGGCGCTCGTAGGGAACATCCTGCTCGTCCGTGACCAGCAGGATGCGCCCGTCGAAGCCCAGCTGCCGAAGGGTCGAGGCAGCCGCGGCCGAGGCTGTGCCACCGCCCAGCAACAGGACGGTCTCGGAGAGACGCCCCATGTCAGCCGGGCGGGGCTACACAGATGATGCCTTGCTCCACCTTGCAGGGGACGGAGAAGAGGGCCGTGTCGGCGGGGTTGATTCCGGCACCGGTGAGGGCGTCGAACTCCCAGAGGTGGTTGGTGCAGGTGAGTACCTCGTCCTCCAGATCCCCGTCAGAGAGTGGCCAGGCCTGGTGAGGACAGCGGTCGCGATACGCTCTCACCTCGCCATCGACGTTCACCAGGATCAGCTTGTGGCCGTCTACCTCGACGCCTTCGAGATCACCTTCCCACAGGTCATCGAGCTCCATGGCCTCCCGCCACCGGGGCGTGTCGGTCATTGCGAAGCGCTAGCCGACCGGCTGCCGGGTGCCCAGACCGGCAGCTTCCAGTACCTGCTCCCGGGCTTGCCGGGCCTCCTCGGCCACCGAATCGGCACTGGCCCCGCCCGCCGGGGCTGCGGCGAGCAGTCCACCCAGGGCATGGGCGGCGGCATCGGCGCGCGGTGCCCACTTGGCGATCCAACGCTCGAAGGCGGGTGCGTTCTCGGGCCGCTCCGTCACCGCCAGCTTGGCCAAGGCCGCCGACCATCTGGCCCTCCGGGCCGAGTCCTCATGCAGGTTCTGGCACAGCAGCCAGGTGAGATCATCCCCGTTGGCCCGCGCGATCTCCCCGAGCTGGCGGTTCAGCACGTCGTCCAAGGTGGGGGCGATCACCAAGTTGGCGGCGGTCAGCGCCTCCCCCCAGTCGTAGGCGATCAGAGCTTGTTCCAGGAGCTTGCGGGCCGGTTGCCAGGCATCGTGACCTTCCCAGACCGCCCGTTCGCCGGTGGCGAAGCCAGCATCCGGGTAGGCGATCTGCAGCTCCCGGGTGCGGATAGACACCACGGTCACCCGCCGAAGCTGGTCCGCCGCCGCGAAGGCCGCCGCGTTGGTGACATAGGCAGTAGGCGACATGTGCGCCACGTATGACTGCAACATCTGGATGGCATGCGCCGGGTAACGGATCGGCGTGTAGATCGTGGCCAGCGTCTCCACCCAGGCGGGAGCCAGCGACCGGTCGTGATCCACCGCCGCAAAGCTGTCCAGCAGCCCGGCCACCTTGGTCTCCTGGGCCGATTGGCCGGCGACGTAGGCTCGGTAGGTAAGCCGGTCGGGATCCCGGAACACCTCCCAGTCGTCGATCTGGAGCGGGGAGTTGTCGCGATAGGCCAGGAACCACAGATTGCCCGGCGAGGACGGGTTCTGCTCCAGGGGGGCCAGCCGATCACGGCGTGCCGTGTAGTTGGAGGCGTGGGTACCGATCTCGTACTCGGTGGGGCGGCGGCGGATCTCGCCGAACTCGCTCCAGGTACGAAGCTTGCGTCGCTTCCTGGCGCTCATGATGTCACATCCTCCTCGGTCGCTCCTCCCAGTGACCAGCTCGTCTGGTCACTGCGGGTGGTGTTGATCCGTCCGGCGTTGGCGGTCAGCAGGTTCTCCAGCGACCGCAGCTGGTAGTCGGGTCCGAGATAGCGCTTGAGGGACTCGGCCGTCACCTTCATGAACGAGGAGGCCTGGACGCGGACGTAGGCACCCCGGTCGATCACCTCGATCTCGCGTCCGGGGTTGTCGTCCTCGATGGCGTTGATGATCTCGTCGATCAAGTCGCTCATACGAAGGATCGGGCCTACCGGATTCTCCATTACGAGCCTCCTACTCTTCCCAGTCGACCCGGATGTGGTCGAGCGGGGCGATCCCCGCTTCGGCCACGGTCAGGTCGTCGGGCAGTATCCGGTTGTTGTGGTAGACCAGCTTGCGAGCATCGCGAGCCCGCACCCGCACCCCGACCGTATGGTGGGCCACTGCCTCCGCCACTTCCGCGATGGTGTTATTGGACATCACCGGGACCAGAATCTCGACGAAGTCGTCGGCGAAGATGGCGTTGAGGGGGATGAGTTTGGGCTCGGGGGTCGCGCCGTTATCGCTCATCCGCCCACTCCGGCCGCTACCGGCCCGGTGCGAGCGTAAGCCTCGGTCCAGTCATACCCGCTGGCATCGTCGCCCATTACCTCTGGGCTGATTCCCATATAGCCCAGGATGCCGGGCACGTTCATCGGCTGGATCTCGCCCGCCAGGAACCTCTCCACCACCGTCTTGTTGTTGAGGGCATCTCGGTCCTCCCACCAGATCTGGCGGCAGGCCTTGGTGCAGAAGTGGTAGGTGACGCCATTGTGCTTGAGGGAGTGGTTACGCACCCTCCACTTGCCGTCGTAGCCGTAGGTGGCGTTGCAAGTAGGCAGATGGCAGTAGTTGCACAGCCACGGAAGGGTTTCCGGGTAGGTTCGGTCCTTGTTGCCGGAATTGTGGTTCTCGGCGATAAGCCGCCACTTGTCGCCGTACAGGAGCTCCCAGTTGGGGTATTTCTCGATGAGCCACTCGCGGGACTCGGGGGTGATCCCTACCGGCTTCCACCACAGGGTGGGTCGCCAGAACCACTCGCCCATCTGCAAGGAATGGTGCCAGACATCGAGACCCTCGATGAACTCGTCCCAGTACCAGGGGCGCTTGAGGCCGTAGTCCTGAATGGTGCGGACGAACTGGTCGATGATCCACTCCTCCATGAACTCCCGGTAGCTCTGCTTGCGATGCTCCACGGGGGTGTTGTAGTCCATCGACGGTCCGGTGAGGGCCGCGAAGGCCCGTGCGGAGAGCCAGAAGAACTTGTCGACCGTCCACTGGGCCCGCACCGGGTCGTGCTCTACCAGCACCTCGAGGGTGGGACCACCCTGCTGGGAGTGGCGAGCCTCGTCGGTCTGGATCGAGGAGATCAGGTTGGCGAAGGCGACATCACCGGCCTCTAGGGCATCGGCGGCCAGCGCCACGAACTGGATGTTGGTGAAGCCCGTCTCGAAGGCGAACGGAAGCTGGATGGCGATATCCACCACGCTGCCACCGATCATCATGTTGTCGATCAGCGCTCGCAGAGCGATGCTCACCCAGTCGTTGGTGTGGAGTGCTTTGTGAGCCCAGTCGAACTGGGGATCCCGCTCCACCAGCTCGTGCCCGAACGACAGGGAGAGCTGGCCGTGGCGGATCTCGTCGAGCGTGCCCATGATGGCCATGTTGCGCCAAGCCGGGCTGAGACCGAACCGAGCCATGCGGCTCTCTCCGTACACCGCCGCGTATTCGACCAGGGCTATCCCGCCCAGGTGCATCTTGACCGACGAACGCCACGCTTCGTCCAGCTGGTCGTAGGTGTTGGACTTGCGCAATGCGGCCTTGACGGCGTATGCGGAGGTTTCCTTCTCGTGCTGGGTGGCGACGTACTCGGGGTAGGCGACCTTGTAGCTCTCCTCCCAGGATGACCAAGCCTCACGGGGGACCTTGCCCGACCCGCTCAGCCAGTCCGGATAGACCGCTTCGTCGTCCACGTAGCCCAAGGTCCAGTCGACATCGCGGACGATACCTTGCCATTCCTCGCGTCTAAGGGTCATGGTTCCTCCTTCCTCAGTCGACCTCGAGGTGACCGAGCTGGCGGTAGATCGAAGCGTTGTTCCAGTAGGCGGTCAGCCCCTCGACCTTTCCGCCCTCATCGACATCGAATATGAAGGCGTGCGGCTCCCAATACTTCATTCCCTTGGGTGCGATCGGCCCCCATGCCTTCTCCTGATGACCGCCGATACTCACCACCGCGGCCACCTTGCCATCCTCGGAGGCGGTGATCGAATGCACCTCGTTGGACAGGTCCGGGAAGGAGTTGATCAGACCCTCCCAGATCGGCCGGCCGAGGGTGGCTACCTTCCCATCCCCCCGGATGACCCGCTGCTTGGTCCAGATCTCGAACGGAACGTACGAGAAGGCCGCGTTGTCGGTGCAGAGGTCGACCATCTTGAGAGTGTCGTGTTGCCGGTAGGCATCGAAGAAGGCCTCCACCGTTGCTACCGGATCGGCCTTCATAGCAGTAGTTGTCATGATTCTCTCCTCGCTTTGCCGGCTAGACGATGGATACCGCATCGAGGCGCTTTACTGCCAGCCTGCGGTAGAGGATGTTCTGATCCCAGAAGCCTCTGATAGAAGCTATCCGGTTCTCGGAGGTACCCAGCAGCCATACCTGGTCGAGGTCGATGTGCTTTTCCTGGTTCACCACCCCTAGGTAGTCGGCTGCTTGGGTGCCTTCCATCTTCAACTCGGTGACTGCGGTTCCGTCGGTCCCCGTGAAGTGGTTCTTGATGGTCAGCAGCATGTCCGGGAAGGCGGTGACCGTATCTGCGAAGAACCTTCTGGCTTCGTCCTTGCCCCCCTTCACCTGGGCGGGATGGAGATCGATAGTGGCATCCTCGGTCACCAGCTCCATGGCTGCGTCCACGTCACCTGTGCGGATAGCGTTCCAGAAGGCGTCTGCCGGGTCGGACATTTCCATCACCTCCCCGTCAGAGTACTTCCAGACGCTTGAGCACCGCATCCGCGACCGCGTCCGCCGAGCCCGGGTTCTGGGCAGTTATCAGGTTGCGGTCCACCACGACGTGGGAGGACCAGGCGGAGCGTCCATCATCGAACACGGCCCCGGCGTTACGAAGGGCGCTTTCCAGATACCACGACAGGCCTTGCTGGCCAGGGCGGGTCTGGTCCTCCTCCTCGTCGGTGAACGCCGTTACCCGGTAGCCGTCGAACATCCACTGCCCGTCCATATTGGGCGGGGCGGACAGCAGGAAGGCGGGGCCATGGCACACCGACGCGATAGCTGCCTGCTTGTCGTGCAGGATCCCGATCACCCTGGTCACGTCCGGATTGTCGGCCAGGTCCACCATCGGCCCGTGGCCGCCCGGCACGAATACGGCGTCGAACTCGGCGATCTCTTCGTCCGTCATGGTCGAGAGATTGGCCGGTCCGAGAAAACCGGGGAGGTTATCGAGGGCGTCCTTCACCCGCTGCGATTCGCTTCGGCTGTCCCCGAGCACCTCGGTTAGAGCAGCCTCGAGGTCGGCCCGGGTGATCGAGGGGGGAAGATCCTCGGTTTCCAGCGTTTCCAAGAACTGTTGATCGTGACGCCAGGCAACCGCGGCCGCCCGGGCGATGAGCTTGCGGGCTTCCATAGGATGCATGCCGGCTTCCTTGAGACGGTCGAAGACCCGCCGAGCGGAGATCATGCCCAACTCGGTGAGATGGCGCAGGGTCAGGCGAATGTCGTCGATATCGTGGGCGAAGGTGCGGGTGATGCTGTTGAGAAAGTCCTCGTCAACGTCCGGATAGTGGAAGATCTCTTCGAGGCCGTACGGGTCCGCGTAGGGAGACTGGCCGTTAGGTGTAGCGACTACGACGTCCACGCCTGCCTCGACGAAGCGTTCGTAGGGTGTCAAGGCTTCGTCGGCAAAATATCCCGTCTCGTGGCTGGTCCCATCCGCCAGTTCCATCTCCCGTGCGCTGGATACTAGGAACAACAATCGTGGCATGACGCCCTTCCTTCCGTCCGTCGGCTGCCATGCCGGTCGGCCGCGGGTCGGCGTCGAGCCTGGATGGGGTGCTGTATGGTCAGCGGAGCGCTCGATTCGACTGGACGAGAACCGGCATGACGGCTAGGCTACCACACAGCTAGTTAGGGTTAGCCGAAGTTTGGCGTACGGAGGAGGGACTCGTGGGAAAGGATCGTAGGGTACCCGAGACGCACAGCCGCACCGAGGGCCAGGTCAGGGCGAGGGCATGGAACATCTTGGCGGCCCTTCTTGTTCTGCTGACGGTCGCCTGTGGAGGTGGTGACGGAGAGGCGGAGACAGCCGCGGAAGTGGTGGTCGATAGAGAGCGTGTTCCCCAGGGCACCCAGGAAGCCCAGGCTGCTCTAGAAGGTTTTCTCTCCAGCCCCTTCATCACCGAGACCCAGGCAGAGCTGTCCAGGGACATGGCCTGGAGGCTTTGCGTCGCCTTCGATCAAGGAGTGGCCTGGCAGGAGTTCGAGGATGGCGAGAAGGCCAACCGGGAAGCCCAGGGGGCTCCTCTGAGCGATCTCGAGTTGACGGGCGTACGTACCGTAGCCAGGATGGGTACGGCGGCCTACTGCCCCGAACACGCTGACAAGACGCCGCCGCCGTCTTCCTAGGACTGCTGTCCGGAAGCCTGAATCCCGCGAGTTCTCTGTTGGTTAGGTGTCGATCAGCCAGGTGAGCATCGAGGTGGGGATGGCCATGAGTTCCGGGGACTCCAGGTCCATCACTGTGTGAGTGGCGACGATTCCCCGCCATCGGGAAGCTTGAATCGTCCTGGCCGGGGTACGCCATCTACCATCCACATATTTGGATTCGATAGCAACCTCTCCAAGATCGGGACCGACGAAGTCGATCTCCTTTCGGGAAGCCGAGCGGTGATAGAGAACACGGTCGAAGTCGAAATAGGTTCCGGTAGAGCTCATTTCGGCGTTCCGTAGCAAAGCCATGCCCAGTTGCTGTTCGGACAGAACGGAAACGTCAGGAGTTGGGCCGGGTTCGAGACGGGTATAGATAGGGTCGGAGAAGTACAGTTTCCTCTGCGATCGAGGCTGGGGGCGAAGGCTGTTTTCCCTATGGCAGGGCCACATAATGAACGCAGCACAGAGATCATGAATGCGGCTCTTGATGGTAGGGGGTGTGACTCCGAGATCGCTAGCGGCCGAGGATTGGTTGATGGACGACGAAAGGCTTTTGGTCATCCTGCGCAGGAAGGCGGCTTTTTCGGTCCGCGACCATGAAGCTCGCCTGAGAGCGTCCCGATTGACGATCTCGAAGAGATCGTTTCGGAAAGCCGCATCGATCTCCCCGCGGTTCAGGTAGTCCGTTATTGCCGTGTGGAAGCCGCCCACCCAGAGGTAGGTGTCCCAAGCATCGACGAGGATGTCCATCCAGGGTGCCAGCGTATAGCAGGCTTCTCGCAGCCGTGCATGAGTCAGGTTACCGACCCGGAGACGCAGGGTGAGGGCGGGTGCCTCCGTGGGCTGGGTCAGCTTCACGAAGGTTCTGAAACCTAACGGCAGTAGAACCCGATCTGCATCCGTGATCCGTCCTCTCCGTCCTGCCAGGATCCCGGTCGACTCCGATAGATCGGAGGAAGATGATCCGGTCAGGACGACCGTGTCATCGTGGAATAGGGGGTCGTTGTCGCGCAGCCACTTGATCCTCTGAGGCCATCCGTCGGTGATGGAGGTGATCTCGTCGATGAACCAGTACCGGTAATCGGAGTCCGGCAATATCGACCGGGCCGAGCGTACGAACCTGCCCAGATCATTCGCGGCCCATCCGTCCACCGACATATGGATGATGCGTCGCGGATCCACCCCATCCGAGATCAGGGCTTCGATGGCTTGCTTGACCGCCACCGACTTGCCGACCCGCCGCGGTCCTCGGAGAACGTATAACCCCCCTCGTGCGAGGTCCGAGACAACGCCGGTCGTGTGGTCGTAGGGCGCTTCGCGGGCCGCCCGCAGGTCATGGTCCCTGGCCGACCACCCCCGCGGATCGCGCCACCAACGGTTACCATCGGAAAGGGTCCGCTGGATGAAACCCGGTTTCAGGGCCACCGGTTATCTCCGACGAGCCAACGCAGACCTAAAACCGGTATTTTATTTCTGGGCACATTCTTGAAAGCCATGTGTTCAATTTCGTCTACATAATTGAAAATTGCGACTCAACATGGGTGTAGTTTTGCTCGCCCCCTGAATTCCACCACTCCTGATGTCCGGGTGGGTTCGGGGGCAGAGCAGGACACCAACCATGTGCGGTCGATGCTCGGTTAGACAGGTCCGCGCCTGCCTCCGGCGGAGAGCCCACGCGCTGTTGCTTCAGAAGTGGCCTCGCGGCAGCGCGAGTTCGAGTAGCTGAAAGCCTTGCTTCCGGCTGAGGACGAATACCTCCTCTGCCTGATGAAATCTGGTATGAGATGCTGGGGTGGCGTTATGACAAGGGAGTGAAGCCCGGGGTCTCCCGAAGAGGCGTATCGAGATAGACCTTTGCCTCGGGCGCACCTTTGAACCTGCCGTGGCTCCATCGCACTTCTACGTGTCCTTCGGTAATAATCGAAACGCCCGAAGATCTGTCGGTCAGCTCTGACCACCAGTTGATGGTGGGTTGACCTGCGTAGATGTCCGGAGCCAGATCAAAAGACCGGAAGGTGTAACGCCGCCGGAAGTCCCATGGAGTGTCGACCCGGTAGCGTATGGGATGCCTCGTAGAGGCACCCAAGATGAAATATGGCGCTGACTGGATACGCAGCAATCGCCAGAATACTTCCTCTCTGGTAGTCTTGCTCTTACCCAGGGCTTTGTTCCACCGCTGGGCCGAGACCTGTGACACAGCAATGCAGAACTGCTGGTACGGTTCCGCGACGGACTGTGGCCAGTGGCGCTTGAACTGTGCCTTCAACATATCACGATGATTGTTGTTCAAATCCTTGACTGACTTCGGCAGGGTTTGGCTTCCTAAGTAGCTTCGGCAGGCTCTATAGAGGTTCTGGTACTCCGCCGAAGCCAGCTCCGAGTACCAATTCATCGGGCGCCCATGGCGGGTAGCTAGCAAACGATCGAAGAGGTGAGCAGGTGATGAGTTATATAAGACTTTCGAGTTGTACTTACAGCTCACGAGGTAGACATAGTCGACCCGGAGATCTGCCGGAACCTGCTCGTAACCCGGTGGCTTGTGATTGCCCTTCCATTCGATCCGGAGCGGCGTCCGATTGCGAAGCCCCTCGGGCGATGAAGCAAAGGCCTTTCCGTTTTGCCATGCTCTCTCGACCAAAGACTCGTACTTCCCTGATTCCCGCGTCCTTGCCAGGCGGTCCCAGCTATCAGCTGTCACATTCAACATCTCCGCTGGGCGAGCCGCCAAGGCGGCACTCAGAGAAACGAAATCGAGCATTCCCAGCCCGGTCACGATCTCGGTTACCTCAGTACGTTGCGAAGGCACCGTTTCCTATATCGTTCTCGGTCTTGATGTGCCGCATATAAATACGGTACTCATCAGATGAATCGAAAGGTCGAGGTGCCTCGATAGCTAGTCGAGCTCGCCGAGACGGGCCTTGGCCAGGTCCACGTAGGTAGGGTCGATGTCGTATCCGACCGCCCGCCGATTGGCCGCACTTGCTGCCACCAGAGTGGTTCCTGAGCCCATGAACGGATCGAGCACCAGGTCGTCCTCGTAGGTGTAGAGCTGGATCAGGCGAGCCGGTAGTTCCACAGGAAACGGGGCCGGATGGCCGACCCGGCTGGCGTGGGCGGGAGGAAAGCTCCACACATCCAGGGTGGTCTCCATGAACTCGTCCCTGCCGATGGTCGCCTTGTGAGGTAGCCCGTCTCGCTTGCGCCGGGCAGCAGTCAAGGCTCGGTTGAAGCGACCTTTGGAGGCGATGACGATCCGCTCGGTCACATCCCGGAGGACCGGGTTGGCCGGACTGCGCCATGATCCCCAGGCACACGACCCGCCCGCTCCATTGGCCTTGCGCCAGATGACCTCTCCCCGCAGCAGGAGACCCAGGTCGTCCTGGAGTATCCGGATCACATCTGCGCTCAGGCTCCGGTAGGGCTTGCGGCCCAGGTTGGCCACGTTGATCGCCACTCGGCCACCAGGTTCGAGCACACGCACGCATTCAGTGAACACATCACGCAGCAGGGACAGGTACTCGGCATAGGACTCGGGAACCTCCCGGCCGGCTATTGCCTGCTCGTAGTCCTTCCCCACGTAGTAGGGCGGTGACGTAACCACTAGGGCGACGCAGTTGTCAGGAAGATGGGGCATATTCCGGCTATCGCCGTGGAGTGGTCGAGGGGCCTCGAAGCCTTCCGCGTATTTGATCCGATCGTCGTTCGAGAGTTCCGGCGGCGGGAAACGGGCGTAGAACGCCGATGCGTCGTGGCTCTCTCGTCGGCCTGACCCGAAGCTGGATGTAGCGGTTCCGAGACCCGGTTGTCGTGTATGGCCTGACACCCATCCTCCTGTGCCCCTCAGCTTACCGATCACTACCCACAGGCGTGTAACTACGGGAGTATATGGGGAGGGTGTGACAGGGAGCAGCAGAGGAGCGGGCGTCGTTCATGGTTACCCCGTCCCATCTGCGTTGGTACGGGCGTCGGCGAGCAAGTCCTGTCCTGACGAGCTCATGAGGGCGCCGACCACCCCGCCGATGCCGATGCCCCCGCCGACAACATGCCAAGGGGTGATGGGCTCGGACAGGATCCACCACGCCTGCGCGCTGGAGAGCACCGGCTCGGCGCGCAGGGCCAGGGGCGGAACGTTGGCCGGGAGCCATCGGTATGACCAAGCCATGATGAGCATGCCCATCCCCCCGGGGATGGTGGCTAGGTAGGCGATCAGAGCCCAATCACGAGCGGACACCTGACCGACGTCCCAGCCAGTGGCCGCCATGTGCACGGTCACGCTGAGCGCGCTTATCAAGAACGCCGACCATAGGAGGATGACTGCATCCAGGTGGCCTCTGCCGATCTTCAACAGGACCATGTAGAACGACCATCCGATCAACGAAAGACAAGCCAGGGCTATCCCGGCCGGGTTGCCCTCGATGCCAGTGGATCCTCCGTATGCCACCAGTACGGTGCCGATGACCGCCAGTACCGCCCAGAGCCGGAACCGGTTGCCGGGACGTTCCCCAAGCAGCGGCACCGCGATCAGGCTGACTATCAGCGGCACTAGGGAGGACAGGAGCGCCACGTCGGTCACCGAGGTCAGCTTCATGGCGGTAAAGAAGATCGGCTGGGAGAAGCCAAGCATGATGCCCGGCCATACTGACCAGCGGAGGGTAGCTAAGGATGGCCGCGAGTCAGGTCTGGCGATGGTCCTACCCAGGGCGAAGGCACCGAGGATCGCCACCCCCAGCCAGAGGCGCCAGAAGGAGAACTGCAGGCCGTTGAGGCTCGATAGAGGCACGACGATCATGCCGGTGCTCATGATCACTACGCTGGCGATCATCGCAAGTAGCGGAAGGTTCAGGCGGGTGTGACGGGAAACCGGAGCCGGACGTATATCGGTCAATCACAGGTCCTCTCGGGATCGACGCGGAAGCGAATCCGGAGCTCGATGCGACAGGATAGCGACCACAGCGGGTATCACCACACGCCGGTCGGGGAACATGAGCGGACTCTCTGATCGGATAGTGAACCGTCGGCCAGACAGTCCGGCCCATGATGGGGATGTTCAGCCCAAGGGCTTTCCCCTCCGTGGCGGCCATCAGGCCGGCTGGTCGATCTTCGATCCTGACGTCGCCTATCCGATCGCGGTGCTGCTCCAATCCGCCCTCGATCACAACCGGGCCACCATGGGACAGTTCTGCATCCGGAGCGGGGTGGATCTCGCTCCGCACGGCAAGACCACCATGTCCCCGGAGCTGATCCATCTCCAGATAGAGGACGGCGTATGGGCGATAACCGCCGCTACTACCTGGCAGGCCAAGGTTATGCGAGAGGTGGGAGTTCCGCGGGTGTTGATCGCCAACGAGGTGGTCTCGCCGGGCGAGATCGAATGGTTGGCAGGGGCCAGGCAATCGGGGTTCGAGGTCATGTGTTACATCGACTCGCTCGACGGTGTGACCGTGTTCAACGAGGTCCTGGGCCGGGTTTCTGTCGATCGGCCCTTTCCGGTGCTGATCGAGGTGGGGGTTACCGGCGGCCGGGCCGGCGTGCGGACGGTGGAGGAAGGACTGGCTGTTGCGGCTGCGGTGGCTGGCTCGCCCTATCTGGCGTTGACCGGGGTGGCCGGCTTCGAGGGAATACTCAAGGCTGGGACAGGCCGGCATGCGTTCGCTGGGGTTGATCGATTCCTCGACCAGATAGTGGAGCTTGCCCGAAGGGTGGCGGAGTGCGGATGGTTCGAGCCCAGCCCGCACGTGATCCTGACCGCCGGGGGAAGCGTCTTCTTCGATCGGGTGGTTGCCCGGTTCTCCCGAGTCAGGCTCGACTTGCTTACCCGGATAGTGATCAGGAGTGGCTGCTATTTGACCCACGACGACGGGGCCGGGGACCGCTCCTCGCCGATGGGGGAGGTGAGCAGGACCGGACATCCTGACCGCCTCATTCCTGCCCTAGAGGTGTGGGGGGCCGTGCTGTCCCGTCCCGAACCGGGTCGGGCCATCGTAGGTGTGGGCCGGCGAGACGTGTCCTTCGATGGCTTACTGCCGGTCATCAAGAAGGTCCGGAGGAAGGGACGGCGGGAGGTCGAGCACATTACGCACATCCCGGCGGTCTCGCTGAACGATCAGCATGCTTTCATCGATCTGGACGAGGCCTCGTCTCTCGCGGTGGGGGATCTCGTGGCTTTCGGCATCTCCCATCCCTGCACCACTTTCGACAAGTGGAGGGCGATCCCGATTGTCGATGACCGTTACCGTGTTATATCCGTGGCACGGACTCTGTTCTGATGCGGTTTGTCGGAGTAGCTAGATATCTGTACAACCAGGACTCCTAGCCCGTAGCGTCGATGAACGGACATCATTCCTTCTACGGCCTGGCCGGTAAGATGACGCCGGTCGCTCATCGTCGCGATAACGGAGGCGGAAGTGGAAACATTGCTGGTCATCGGTCGGATCCTGTTCTCGTTGCTCTTCATAGGAGCCGGGATCGGACATCTCGCCAAACCTCAGGACACCGCCGCATATGCGGAGTCACGCGGGGTCCCTGGCGCCGCTCCGCTGGTTCGGGTTTCAGGATTACTGATCGCCGCCGGTGGCCTCGGTGTCCTGCTAGGCGTGATGATGGATCTGGCCGCGCTCGGACTGGCCGTCTATGCAGTGCTTACCGCCTTCATGATCCATCACTTCTGGTCCGACAACGAGCCGACCAGGACCATGGAGATGTCGCTCTTCATGAAAAATCTCACCATCGCCGGTGGCGGGTTGATCATCTTTGCGATGACCGCGGCGGGCGCTGACATGGGGTGGACGCTCGGGGCCAGAATCTTCGACCTCTAACCCGCCGCACCGAGGAGGTTCACTATCGACAGGTCGATGCCGCTCGCCGGGCTAAGGGTGATCGATGCTTCGACGCTGTTCGCTGGGCCCATGGCCGCCATGATGCTGGCCGACTTCGGGGCCGAGGTGGTGAAGATCGAGCACCCACGGGGAGATGCGATCCGCCACCACGGTCACGTAAAGGAGGGTGTACCCATCTGGTGGAAGCTGGTGGGTCGCAACAAGCGAGCCGTTACCCTCGACCTCTCGAAGGAGGCTGGCCAGGATGTCTTCCTGAGGCTTGCCGAGCGTTCGGACGTAGTCATCGAGAACTTCCGACCCGGTACCCTCGAACGCTGGAATTTGGGTCCCGAGCGGCTGCACTCCGTGAACCCCGGCTTGATCATCGCCCGGATAACCGGCTTCGGGCAGTTTGGCCCCTACGCCTCCCGGCCAGGGTTCGGTACCCTGGCCGAGTCGATGAGCGGGTTTGCCCATCTGACCGGGGACCCCGACGGTCCGCCCACCCTTCCCCCCTTCGGGCTGGCCGACGGCATCGCCGCCCAGGCAGCGGCGAATGCGGTGCTCATGTGCCTATACAACCGGGACACCCGGGGCGGCCGGGGCCAGGTCATCGATGTGGCCCTCATCGAACCCATCCTCACCATTCTCGGTTCCCAAGTCACGGTCTATGACCAGCTGGGCATCATCCAGGGCCGGACAGGTAATCGGACTCCCAACACGGCTCCCCGCAACACTTACTTGACACGGGACGGTCGGTGGGTGGCCATCTCGACCAGCGCTCAGAACATCGCAGAGCGGGTGATGCATCTGGTGGGGCACCCCGAAGTGGTCGATGAGCCATGGTTCGGGTCTGGTGCAGACCGGGTCGAGCATGCCGACCTGCTCGACGAGCTCATCGGATCGTGGATCGGAGACCGGGACCTAGAGGAGGTGGTGAGCGCGTTCGAGCAGGCCGAGGCCGCGGTGGCGCCCATCAACGACTCCAGAGCCATCCTGGACGACCCACAATATCGGACACTGGAGTCGATAGTCACGATCGACGATCCAGAATTGGGTCCGCTGAGAATGCAGAATGTGATGTTCCGGCTGAGTGAGACTCCGGGGAGGATTCGGTGGGCCGGCCGGCCGCTGGGCGCCGACAACCAGACCGTCTACGCGGAGATCGGTCTCTCCACCGACGACCTCGACGAGCTAGCCCACGCGGGAGTGATCTGAGGGTCTTCTCTCCGAAGAATCTCTCGCAATCGTCCATCAGAGGCGTTGGACTTGTCGCTTCGATAGGGCACAATAGGTAAATGATCGATACGATCCACGCCGATGAGCCACTTGCCTTAGCAGCCGCGACGCTGACGAGCCTGTGTCTCAGACGGAGACCACTCCGGTTGATCCGGGCGGGACCGGCCTACTGGCAGGGGTCAAGCTGTGGCACTTCGTCGTTGCTATGACCATTCCCTTGCTGGCCGTGATCGTTTCCCTGCTGGCCTTCCTGTGGCAGATGCGGGGTGGCTTCGAAGCGGTCGATAGACAGAGCGGAGCTCCGCCTGGAAATACGAGACGGGGATGCCATGCTCCGTTCTGAGATGTGGGCGGGTCAGGAGTCATTGCGGCAGGAAATACGTAATGTGGAAGTCTCGCTACGTAATGTGGAAGTCTCGCTACGTAATGTGGAAGTCTCGCTACGTAATGTGGAAGTCTCGCTACGTATGTGGAAGTCTCGCTGAGTAGACAGATCGAGGAGATCCGGAGTGTCCAGCTCGAGATGGCTGAGAGACTCTCTCGGATCGAGGGGTTCCTGGGAATTGGCATGCCGGCCGAGGCCGCCGAGCAGGCACCAGGAGCCCACCTGGCTCACAACGAGGGACCGGCCGCCTCGCACGATCCCGGCACCGCCCGCTCACCCGACGAACAAGGTGGACTTACGTCGGTTCTCTACCACGGCTTGGTGCCCTAGGCTGACGGTCCGGGCTATCTACGGCGTCCAGCCATTGGGGGTGGCGCCTTCCGTTCTCTGGTAAGCCTGAGGCCGGAGCAGATTGAGCATCCGAACTCTTACGCGGTCGTATCGTTTGTCGGCGTAGCGGAGCCCAGGGACCTCCCGGCACCAACTCGGTGCAGATCCCTCGGTCGCCTCGGCCAGTATGCGCTGAGCACGCTCGACGACATGGCTAGCCAACCGTCCGGAAGCCGGTTCTCGTCTAGGCGGTCCATCACTTTGTAAAGATACCGCCGGTATAGATGACCGGTCAGGTCACCCCGGATCTGCTGGATGAGATCTTGCAGGCGCTGCCTGCGCTGCTCATCGTGGGCGGGCAGGGCGGTGGTGGTGCTGATGGCCAGGCTGGGTTTGATGATCTCATCGGGGAATGGAGTGGGGTTCGGCGTTCATGGACAGTGCGAACCCCGGATACTCGGTGATCTGCGGCGGGAACTCGTCCTTTACGAGGTCCTGGCCGTGGGTGTTGAATGCCCTCCGCCCAAGATCGTCGAAGACCACCGGATGCCGCCGTCGTCCAACCCGAGAGCAAGGAGT
Organism: Acidimicrobiia bacterium; assembly: GCA_965200835.1. Taxonomy (GTDB): domain Bacteria; phylum Actinomycetota; class Acidimicrobiia; order Spongiisociales; family Spongiisociaceae; genus JAPPFW01. Next base: position 951,830 of record OZ241390.1, on the reverse strand, counting down.
CCCGGCTGTTCCGAGGGTGGCACAGGGTCAGCCGTTATCGGGGAGAGGCCCGGAGGCTCCGGCGGCGGCTACCTGACCCGTTATCAAGCCCCGCCATCGAAGCCATCCCGATAGCGGGCCACCAGCTTCCGTGACCGGCGGACCATGGCTTCGTCGATCATCTGGCCGTGCTCGTCGACGATTACCCCGCGCCCTGAACGGAGGGCCCGGTCGTAGGTCTCCACGAGCCGGCGCGCCGTCTCCAGCTCTGACGCCGAGGGGGTGAACACCTGGTTGATCACCGGTACGTGGGCGGGATGGATGGCGGAGCGGCCCGTGAACCCTAACTCGGCCAGCGCCTTGGTGGTGGTCCTCAACTCCTCATGATCCTTGGCCGCCAAATTGGCGTATATCGATCCGACCGGCCCGTCTATCCCGGCCGCAGCCGAGGCCCAGACAAGCCTGGTCCAGAACGGGATCCAGACCGGATGATCGGCGGTCGCCGAGATTCCGAGGTCCGCACCCAGGTCGAATTCGCCAGCCATAAGGAGCACCACTCGAGGATGGGCGGCCAGATCGGGAGCATCGCGGAGCCCCCGACCGCTCTCGACCAGCGCCATTAGGTCGGCACCCTCAACGTCGGCGGCGTTGTCGGCCGTCTCGATGAGGTGCAGCTCGGCTTTCGGCACCACCACGATGTCCACCCCGGTCCCCGACATGGCTTCCAGGTCGGCACCCAGCAGATCGGGATGGCTGTTGATCCGCACACCAACCTGGGCGCCTTGCTCCTTGAGACGTGGGATGGCTGCCCTGGCTTGCTGGCGAGCAAGCTCCTTGGACCCGAGGGGAACTGCATCTTCGAGGTCCACCAGCACGAGATCGGCCTGCCGCTGGGCGGCCTTGGCAAGCATCTTCGGCCGGTCGGCCGGTACGTAGAGCACGCTGCGGAACATGTGCTCCATCGTAGTTTCGGGTGTGGATGGGCCGATCAGCTCTATGAGGGGCGAAGGGCGGCCAGCAAGGGGATGGAGGCGATCTTCGCCTCAGTGAGCTCGTCCCAGCGCACTCGAAAAGTCGCCCGCCGGCCCTCGCAGGTGATGACCCGCTCCGGAGTTACGATCAGGTCCAGGGTCATGTCATGGTCCGTGAGTGGGATGAGGTCCGGTTCCGCAATCTGTAACTCGTGGACGGTGGTGGCCACCACCGTGGCCGGTCCGATCAGGCCCGCCTCCCAGGCCACCGCATATTCCAGATCGCTGAACCCGCCACCCTTGCCCAGCCGGGCCCCGGAGGGATCGACCGCCACGCATCCGGTGATCACCAGGTCCACGGGTTGCATCTCCTCCACACTGATGGTGGATGCCGAGCGAGCTGCCCCCTTGATGGACGAGGCGGCGCGGGGAGTGTCCGCCAGATCGTCCGGGTCTAAGTAGAAGAAGGGTTCGGCGGTGGCCAGGCGAGGTACTGCCATGAACACCCGCTTGCCATCTTCGAGGGCCCGCTGGCGGACGGGCCACTGGGGGGAGTCCGGATTGGACTTGATAGTTCCGGCGTCGAGCCAGGGCTGAGTACTACGCAGCCGTTCGGCGGCCGCCTCGGCACCCACGAAGTTGGGGATCCGTCCGCGGGCGCCCGGAAATCGCGAGGCCTTACCGGTGATGAGACGATCCCACACCAGCTCGCGCAGGTCGGCCTTGGCAGCCAGGACCTGCGGATCCCCACCAGCATCGTGGTCGTGGCGCGGTGTCCTAGGTGGCATGACTACCGACCATAGCGATGACCGCTCAGAGGCTTCGGAAGTCCGAGGCGCCGGCGGGTAGATTGCGGCGGCCTCTGGCTAGATTGTTCAGCAGGCCGAACAGCCGGGAAGGAGTGCGCCGGAATGTCCGACGTCAACGAGATCGAAATAAAGGTTCCGGATGGGTTACAGGGTGGGGTCTGGTCGAATATGGTGGTCGTCTCTCACTCTCCGTACGAGTTTACGCTCGACTTCACCCGTGTCGAGTTCGCCCAGCCACCGGTCAACAGTAAGCGACAGGCTGTTCTAGTACAGAGAGTAAACGTCTCACCCCTGCTGGTAACCCAGCTGATGGAGACGCTGGCTGACAACATGCGCAAATATGAACAGAAATTCGGGGAGCAAATAGCCAACCCCTGACTGGAAACTGTTCGGACGAAGGAGTTATATGTTGGCCGTGCTTATTGGCCTAGATCAGGCAAATCAGGTCGACAGATGAGTGGCTCACCAGGTGCATAGGATACAACAATGGCTCACGCATCCCATTGGCTAGGGTGTCTCCGTCCTAAGGACGATGTGGAGGCCTGGGTTGGTGCCGCCTTCAGGGAAGACTGCCAATTGGAGGAAATCGACGATCCCGTTGGATATGTCGCAACCTTGCGTGGCGTACCCCCATCAGTAATGGAGGCGAATAACCACCAAGTCCGGTGAGGCCAGACTCGGCTACCGTCTCACAGGTGGATAATACAGGCAGAATAGCTGGTCCGCGGCTGGCTGTGATGATGGGTGCCATACTGGTGGCCCTCAGTGCTTGCGGCGAAGCCGACGATGGCCGAAGCGCTCACCAGGAGTTGGTGGTGTCAGCTGCTTCTTCCCTCACCGAGTCCTTCCGTGAGATCGAGGTCGAGTTCGAGCGAGCCCATCCGGAGGTAGACGTCATCCTCAACCTCGGTGGGAGCTCTCTATTGCGGGAACAGATCACTTCGGGTGCTCCGGTGGCGGTATTCGCATCCGCCAGCCTCGACATTATGGATCAGGTGAGCACCGCCGGATACCTGGCGGGTTCATATCGAGTGTTTGCGCGTAACCGGATGGCCATCGCCGTTCCGGTTGGCAACCCGGCCGGTGTTAACGGCTTGGAAGATCTGGCGGACCGGCGCCTGCTGCTGGGGTTGTGCACCGATACCGTTCCGTGCGGCATCTTTGCCCGCCAGGTTCTGGCCACGGCCGGGATACAGGCCTTCCCGGACACCACAGAGCCGAACGTGCGCGCTCTGTTGACAAAAGTGGAGGCAGGAGAGCTGGATGTGGCCATCGTCTATGCCACCGATATTGCAGCATCCGATGACGTGGATGGATTGCCCATCGATGAGAGGGTCAACGTGGTGGTCGACTACCCGATCGGGGTTATCGGGAGTGCACCGGAACAAGGAGCCGCCCAGGTCTTCGTAGAATTCGTGCTCTCCGAGGACGGACGCCGGATAGTCAGGGCCTACGGATTCTCCCTACCGTAAGGAAGTTGTGAGTACGGACCGCACGGGTGGGGGTGGAATAGGTCGATCCGAGGATGCCGTCACTCCTAGAGCCTCTCGGCGGCGCGGCCGCCCTCCCGTGTTCCTGGTCATCCCGGCGGCGCTAGGACTGGCACTGTTCGCCATACCGGTGCTCGGGTTGCTGCTGCGCACCCCCTGGCGGGACCTCCCCGCTCTCTTGACCACCAAGGTCGTCACCGAAGCGTTCTGGCTGTCGATGCTGTCTTCCCTGTCGGCGGCGGCTGTCTCCCTGCTCCTCGGGATACCACTCGCCTGGATCCTGGCCCGGGTCCGGTTTCCCGGCCGATCGCTGGTGAGGGGGCTGGTCCTCTTGCCTCTGGTCATGCCGCCGGTCGTCGGGGGCGCGGCGCTCCTGTTCGCCCTGGGACGGCGCGGGATCGTGGGCAGTTCTCTCGAGCGGGCGACCGGGCTCACCCTCCCGTTCACCACCTGGGCGGTGATCATGTCGGTCACTTTCGTGGCGATGCCGATGATGGTGATCACGGTGGAGGGGGCGCTCCGCAACCTGGATCCTCGCTTCGAGCGGGCGGCCGAGACATTGGGCGCCGGGCGATGGACGGTGTTGCGACGGGTGACCCTCCCGATGATCACCCCTTCATTGGTGGCCGGAACGGCGCTGACCTGGGCTCGAGCGCTGGGAGAGTTCGGCGCCACCCTCACCTTCGCCGGCAACCTCCAGGGCCGTACTCAGACCCTGCCCCTAGCCGTGTATGTGGCATTGGAGAGCGACCGGGATACCGCCATCGCGCTCAGCCTCCTCATGGTGGCGGTTTCCCTGGCGGTGCTGGCCAGCCTGCGTCGTCACTGGTGGAGCGGACGATGAACGGTGGTCTGGACGCTCGCATCGTGGTGGAGCGGAATGGTTTTTGTCTAGACGTCACCCTCAGCATCCCGGCGGGCGGGACCGTGGGGGTGCTCGGTCCGAACGGGGCGGGCAAGACCACACTGGTGGAGGTCCTGGCCGGTCTGCTACCGATCGACCGGGGTTGGGTCCGGCTCGGGAACCGGCCACTCGACGATCCCAAGAAGGGCACTTTCGTCGAGCCTTGTGATCGGCAGGTGGGGGTGGTGTTCCAGGATGGCATCTTGTTCCCGCATCTCAGCGCGCTGGAGAACGTGGCATTCGGTATCCGAGCGGCGGGTGTCTCCCGCTCGGAGGCCAGGGGACGGGCAGCCGGATGGTTGGAACGGGTGGGCCTGTCGGAGCTGGCCGGGCGCCGCCCGGGGGCACTGTCGGGAGGGCAGGTGCAGCGGGTCGCGTTCGCCCGGGTCCTCGCCACCGATCCGCAGATGCTCTTGCTCGACGAGCCGTTCTCGGCACTGGACATCACATCACGAGCCGGACTGCGTCGCATGCTGGGGCAACACCTGGCTACCTACTCCGGGCCGAGGCTGCTTATAACCCATGATCCCGCAGAGGCATTTCTGCTGGCGGATCAGATGATCATCCTCGAGCGAGGCTCCGTAGTGCAGACCGGTCGTGCCAGCGACATCGGGCTCCGGCCGGCCAGCCGCTATGCCGCCGATCTTGCGGGTATCAACCTGCTGGTCGGTAATGCATCGGGACGGGTGCTGACCGTGCAGGGCCACCCGCTGGTGATAGCCGACGAGGCGTACGGACGGGTGATCGCCACCGTCCATCCGAGGGCCATCTCGATCCATCTCGACCGGCCGGGTGGTAGTCCCAGGAACTCATGGGAGACCAGGATCCGCCAGGTCGACCATCACGCCGACCGGGTGAGGATCCGAACGGGCTCACCCCTTCCGCTCACGGCCGAGGTAACCCCCGATGCTCGGTCCTCTCTCCACCTGGCTGCCGGATCGCCGGTCTGGCTGTCGATCAAGGCAACCGAGATCTACCTGCGGGAGGGCTGAGCTTCGAGCCTGGTGTGATTGTAAAACGGATTCGGAGAAGAGGTTGGGAACGAAGGGGTTGTATGTGTCACAGCTCTGTTGCATGATTGTTGTTACCAGACACCTGAGCGGCCGGACCGGACGTCCTTCGACCGCTCGAGGGATCATCGTTTCTCGGAGCCGGCATCCGCTCACGGCCTAGCCGGACGCGTCTTCGAGCCCCGGACCGGTGGAGGTGGGGGTGGGCCCGGACGGGTGAGGCGGGCCGGCGCGTTTTTCGCGAACTTGGTGGAGCGGTGCGGCCGAGACACACGCGGTGAATGGGAGGAGGGGGTTAGTGACCGTCCGAGGCAGGGGGACTCAGCCGTCGGGCCCAGGCTTGCAGGAGCCGGTCGAGGATCATGGCCAGCAACACGATGGCCAGACCTGCCGCGAAGCCGGATCCTACCGAATCGCTCCGGCGCAGGCCTCGTACCGTTTCCAGTCCCAGACCACCTCCGCCGACCAGTCCGGCGATCACGACCATGGCCAGCACCAGCATCACTGTCTGGTTGATCCCGGCGATGATGGTCGGCATGGCTAGCGGTAACTGCACCTTGCGCAGCAGCTGGCTTCGGGTGGCGCCGAACGCCCGGGCCGCCTCGGTGGCGGCCGCCGACACCTGGCGCAGACCCAGGCTGGTCAACCGGGTGGCGGCCGGGAGCGCGTACAGGACCGAGGCGATGATTCCCGGGATCCGGCCCACGTTGAACAGGATGATCACCGGCACTAACAACACGAAGCTGGGGATGGTCTGCAGGAAGTCCAGCACCGGTTTGAGCAGACGTTCGAACCGGTTGCTCCGGGACGAGAGAACTCCTAGAGGTATACCCAGAGCGATGGAAAGGACCACCGCCACTATTACCTGCGCCAAGGTGTCCATGGACAGTGTCCACATCCCGAGCAGGCCCAGACCCATCGCGCACGCCCCCGATAGGGCAGCCAGCCCCGCCCCGCCGAACCACCAGCCGGCGATGATCAGTCCGACCACCACCACCGGCCAGGCCAGCGTGGAACTGAAGAACTCCCGCAGGGGCGTGACCGCGTAAATCGTCACGAAGTCGCTGAACGGACCGGTCCCCACCCAGCTCTCGCCGATCTGATACAGGTTCTTACCCACCCAATCGACCAGGCTGTCCACCGGCCCTGCGAACGAGAATGCCAGCCAGGTTGGGAACTGGTCTAAGTGGCGTGGACCATAGAAGAACAGGACCACCAGCACTATCGCCCCGAGGAGACGATATGGGTGGCGCTCCAATCTCGACACACTGCCCGGTCGGCCGGGGCCTCTTGTCACCCTTACGAAGGGATGAGCCACCGCCCTACCACACTGTCTGATGATGCTCTCCGCACGCTCCAGAACCGTCTCGATCCGCTGGACCACTCGGTTGGCTGCGTAACGGTCCGGAAAGAGTCGTAACCTCTTGTTACCCACACCCAGCCCGGCGGCGCCGTGGGTGAGGCGGTCCATGATCATGGCCAGTACCACGATGGCCAGCCCGGCTTCGAGGGCTCTTCCCACGAACAGCCGCCTCAGCGACTCGAGCACCACCTGGCCCAGCCCACCCGCACCGATAAGGGCGGCGATCACCACGATTCCGAGCGCCATCATGATCGTCTGGTTGATACCGGTGAGGATGGTCGGCTTTGCTTGGGGGAGCTGCACCTTGGTCAGGGTCTGGCGAGGAGTGGCTCCGAACATTTCGGCCGCTTCCACCGTGGAGGGCTCCACCGTACGGATTCCCAGAGTGGTCAGCCGGATGACTGGGGGCAATGCGTACACCACGGTGGCGATGATGGCCGGCACCCGAGCGATTCCGAACAGGAGGACCACCGGAATCAGGTAGACGAAGGCGGGCAGGGTCTGCATGGCGTCCAGCAGAGGCCGGAGGGCGCGCTCCACCCGCCGCCGGCGAGCTGCCCAGATCCCTACCGGTATCCCGATGGCCACCGCGATGGTTACCGCCACCCCCATGAGGGCCAGCGTCTGGATGCTCTCCTCCCACAGGCCCACCGATCCGAAGTACAGGACGCCCGCGGCGGTGAGCAGACCTCCTCGCAGTCCCAGGATGCTGGTGGCCAGCATGCCGACCGCAGCAACGAGGACCGGCCAGGGCAACCAGAGGAGCGCCCCTTCGACCCACCGGAGACTGGCGTCGATGGTATCGCTGATCGGATTCAGTACCAGCAGGAACAGTCCGTGGGTGGTCTGGTTGTTTATCACCCACCGGCGGGCCTGGTTGACCCACCTGGCCAGCGGAATCCTCCACGACTCCGGGAAGGCGCCGACCGTGCCCAGTGCGACCTCCAGTACCACCAGCCCTACGATCATGATCAGGAGGGTGGTAGTGGTTCGGGTTCGCTGTCGACGGTCGGAGGCCAGGCGGGCTTCGACGGCCGCCGTGTAGCTCATGCCTCCCTACCCGCCGACCAGCGCCGAGACGGCCTGCCGGTCCACCTGCCCGACCAGTGCTCCCTTCCCGTCCATGACCCCCACCGGTTCGGGTCCGGCCACCAAGAGAGGCAGTACCTCCTCGATCACCGTATCGATAGCAACCGAAGTGCGGACTGTCTGTTCGGGATCCAGTTGCCCGAGAACCGTTCGCACCGTCACGACCCTGGTCCGGGGGGCATCCTTGGTGAACTCACGCACATAGTCGTCAGCGGGTGCCGAGACGATCTCCTCCGGAGTTCCTAGCTGCATGAAAGCCCCGTCCTTCATGATGGCTATGCGGTCACCCAGCTTGAGCGCCTCCTGGAAGTCGTGGGTTATGAACACCAGCGTCCGGTTCATCTCCGCCTGCAGGGACAGCAGCTCGTCCTGCATATCACGCCGGATAAGGGGATCGAGCGCCGAGAACGGCTCGTCGAAGAAGAGGATCTCAGGTTCCACACATAGCGCCCGAGCCAGACCGACCCTCTGCTGCATGCCGCCTGACAGCTGCTGGAGATGGTGGTCGCTCCAGGCCTCGAGGCCTACTGCTTCGAGCACCGCAAAGGCTCTCTCGTATCTCTCCGCTTTGCCGATCCCCTGCACCTCCAGACCGAATGCCACGTTGTCGAGCACCCGGCGGTGCGGGAACAGGCCGAAGTGTTGGAAGACCATCGACAACTTACGCCGCCGCAGCTCTCGCAGCTGGTCCTCGTCCAGATCACCGATCGATACCCCGTCGATCAGCACATCCCCATCCGTCGGATCGATCAGCCGTGACAGGCATCGGATGAGGGTCGACTTGCCCGAACCGGAAAGGCCCATCACGACGAAAGTCTCCCCGCGGCGGGCGGTGAGTGAGGTATCGCGGACCGCCACCACACATCCGGTCTCGTCGAGTATCTGCTGGTTGGTCCCGCCATCGTCGGCCAGCGACCTGGCCCGGGCGGGATCGTCACCGAATATCTTCCAAACCCCCCGGCACTCGAGGGGTGATGGCTGGTCGTTGGCTGCTATTCGGTCCGTCTCGATCACCTGCTGACTCGCTTGGTGATTATATGTTGCCGCGGTGGGCAAGCATGTAAAGGTAAACGCGAGGGTAACCTACGGGTTCAGGTCGTGAAGCCTGGGATGGATACGCGACAGAACCGTGGTCAATAGGAGGACGAGCGATGATCAAACGAGTAGTACCGCTGCTCGCAGCGGTGGTGCTCGTGTTCTCCGCATGCGGCGACGACAGCACTACTGAGACGACAACTGCGACCACCGCCGCGCCGGCGACTACCGAGGCAGTAGCCGAGACGACTCCCACTACGACCGAGGCCGCCCCGGAGGCCGATGAACTGATGACGATCCGCTTGGCGGTCAATCCTTGGAATGGTTCGGCGGTGAATGTGGAGGTTGCCAAGCAGCTTCTGGAGAGCGAGTTCGGTTACACGGTGGAGACGGTGGATATCGATGAGAACGCTCAGTGGTCGGCCATCAATACTGGTGATCTGCATGCGTCGTTGGAGGTGTGGCCGTCGGGTCATGCCCAGAATGTGGCGGACTTCATCGACAACCCTGATGGCCATATAGCCAACGCAGGGCTGCTGGGTCCGGTAGGGGCGATCGGCTGGTGGCTACCTACCTTCGTCGTAGATGAGTATCCGGCGCTGGCTACTTGGGAGGGTTTCCTGGATCCGGAGTTGGCTGGGATGTTCGCTACCGCCGAGACCGGTGACAAGGGCCAGTTCTTGGGTGGTGATCCGAGTTGGGTCCAGTATGACGATGACATCATTGCCAATCTGGGGCTGCATCTCGAGGTTGTGTGGGCTGGTTCTGAGGAGGCCATCCTGGCTGCAGTCGACGCGGCGATATCTCGGGAGGAGCCGGTGCTGGTGTATTTCTGGACGCCACACTCGGCCTTCAACGCTTACGACCTGACCCAGGTGGAGTTGCCGGCCTACTCGGATGAGTGTTACGCCACAGCGGATGCCGACGGGGTCGACTGCGCTTACCCGGCCGACCCGCTGTTCAAGATCGTGTGGGAAGGCCTCGAGGAAGCTGCGCCATCGGCGTGGGCATTCCTGCACAACATGAGCTACGCCACTGCCGACCAGATCGCCATGCTGGCCGCGGTGGAGTCCGAGGGCAAGAGCATCGAGCAGGCGGCTTCCGAGTGGATCGCCGCCAACGAAGCCACCTGGAGTGCCTGGTTGAGTGGATCAGTGGCACCCATGACCGAAGAGGAGCCCATGGCGATGGGCGCCGAGATGGGTGACCTGGAGACGATCCGCTTGGCGGTCAATCCTTGGAATGGTTCGGCGGTGAATGTGGAGGTTGCCAAGCAGCTTCTGGAGAGCGAGTTCGGTTACACGGTGGAGACGGTGGATATCGATGAGAACGCTCAGTGGTCGGCCATCAATACTGGTGATCTGCATGCGTCGTTGGAGGTGTGGCCGTCGGGTCATGCCCAGAATGTGGCGGATTTCATCGACAACCCTGATGGCCATGTGGCCAACATCGGTCTCCTCGGGCCGGTTGGCAAGATCGGCTGGTTCACACCCACCTTCGTAAACGACCAGTATCCGGCGTTGGCTACTTGGGAGGGTTTCCTGGATCCGGAGTTGGCTGGGATGTTCGCTACTGCGGAGACCGGCGATATGGGCCAGTTCTTGGGTGGTGATCCGAGTTGGGTCCAGTATGACGATGACATCATTGCCAATCTCGGTTTGCATCTAGAGGTTGTGTGGGCTGGTTCTGAGGAGGCCATCCTGGCAGCGGTCGACGCGGCCGTGTCCCGAGAAGAGCCGGTGCTGGTGTACTTCTGGACTCCGCACTCGGCGTTCAACGCTTATGACCTGAGTGAGGTGGAGTTGCCGGCCTACTCGGATGAGTGTTACGCCACGGCGGATGCTGACGGGGTCGACTGTGCCTACCCGGCTGATCATCTGCTCAAGATCGCCTGGGAGGGTCTGGAGGCTGCCGCTCCGGCTGCCTGGTCCCTGCTCAGCAACATGAGCTACACGACTGCCGACCAGATTGCCATGCTGGCCGCGGTGGAGTCCGAGGGCAAGAGTATCGAGCAGGCGGCGTCCGAGTGGATCGCCGCCAACGAGGCCACCTGGGGCGCCTGGCTACCATAGCCAAGCCCTCAGTTCAATAGTCAGAGGAGGCCGGGTAGTGACCCGGCCTCCTCTCTCGTCTCCGGCTTCTAACGAGTCTCTCGAAGGGTCATCCGATGAGGTGGATGCGCTATCCCACCTCGACCGGTACGCCCACCAGCGATCCGTATTCGGTCCACGACCCGTCGTAGTTCTTGACCGTGTCGTAACCGAGCAGCTGGCTGAGCACGAACCAGGTGTGGGCCGAGCGCTCTCCGATCCGGCAATAGGTGATCACCTCGCTGTCCCGTTCGACACCCTCGCCCCCGTACAAGGCTTCCAAATCTTCCCGTGACTTGAAGCTCCCGTCCGCCTCGGCCGCTTTCGGCCACGGAATATTGTGAGCGCCGGGAACATGCCCTCCCACATAGGGCTGCTCCTGCGGGAGGTGCTCGGGTGCCAGCGTCTCACCGGTGAACTCCTGGGGAGATCGGACATCCACGTAGGTTGCTTGTCCCAACTTGTCCAGCACCTCTTGGCGGAAGGCCCGTAGCTCCGGCCGGTCCGCACCCTCGATGGTGAGGGAGGTTGCCTGGTAGGAGGGAACGTCGGCCGTCGTGGGGCGGTTCTCGATGTTCCACTTGAGACGCCCGCCATTCAACAGCTTGACGCGGTCGAACCCTCGATATCGCAACAACCAGTAGGCGTAGGCAGCGAACCAGTTGTTGTTCCCCCCGTAGAGCACCACCGTGGTGTCGGTGCCGGCGCCGGCTTCGGATAGCAGGGTGGCGAGCCCCTCGCTGTCCAGATAGTCACGCCGGACTGGGTGCTGCAGGTCCTCGAACCAGTTCCAAGCCACCGCGCCCGGGATGTGGCGCCGGTCGTAGGCGGTTACATCCTCGTCCACCTCGATGATGCGGATGGACGGGTCGGCCAGGTTGTCCTCCAACCATCCGGTCGAGACGAGTGCGTCCGGATTGTGATAGCCCATACGTTCCTCCCCCTGGTCCAGTGACCAAGTTGACCTTAAGGCACCAAGATGCCTTCGAAAGGCTCTCGGCTAAGAGTCTCGGGGTATGAGCCCCCCGCCCTCAGGACCCGAGGTGTCCTAGCGGGAGCATGGGATCATCCTATCCGCCCAGGAGAGCGACCGCGAGCAGCCGAAACGGTTGTCGCTCCGGCCCTATCCGGTGTTGGTTAGGTGTGGGCCGCTCCTAAGCCCTCTCGATCAGGTGAGCGGATCAGCCCTCGCGCATCTCGATGATGCCGAACTCGTTCCCGCCCGGTTCTCGGATTCCAACCCAGCGCCCGACCTCGGGTATGTGCACGATCTCGGATACGCAAGTGCCTCCCGCTTTCTCGCAGCTAGCCATGGCTGCTTCCAGGTCGGGGACGCTCACGGTGTTCAGCACATGAGGAGGGACGCCTTCCGGCGTACGGCTGACTGCTCCGTTGATTCCGGGTTCCCCCTCTTCGCCCGTGTGCGCCAGCCAGTATTCGGCCTCATCCCACTGATGGAAGTGCCAGCCGAGGGCCTGTTCGAAGAAGGCCACCGAAGCAAGCGGATCGGATGAGCTGAAATCGAAGTGGATGAGACGATTGCCCATTGGGATTCCTTCCTTCGGAGCGGGTTTGAGTGCCGCTAAAGGATACACCGGGCCCGATCTTTCAGCTACACTAGATCAGAACAACAGCGCCGATTTGACGAGTCAGCTTGCGGGCGCTCTAGAAAACCAGCTAAAGCGACCGGACGTGAGTGCAAATCTGCCAGGCACGGGGCCGCCGAAGTTGGCGGTCCTTCTCAGTGGGGGCCGGCTCGAGCACCGGGATGCGGCTCGAACTGGAGGAGCCGTGCTCGCACTACACGCCCGAACTACGACGTTCGCCAGACTCCTGGCCGAGAAGCCGGTGCTCGTCGCAGATGGTGGGATGGGGACCTCGCTATTCAAACTCGGGATGCCGACCGGCTGTTCCCCGGAGCTGTTGAACGTGGAGAATCCTGAGATGGTGGCTCGGGCGCATGCTGGGTTTCTCGGGGCTGGATGTGACATCGTCCTTACCAATACCTTCGGTGGCAACCGGTGCCGGCTCGCGTTGCACGGACTTGCAGACCGGGTGAAACAGCTCAACATGGCGGCGGTCCGTCTGGTTCGCCGGTTGTTCGAAGAATGTGAACGGCCCGTAGCGGTGGCCGGCAGTGTGGGTCCCACCGGTGAACTGATGGCGCCCCTCGGAGACCTCGATCATCGCAGGGCGGTCGACGTGTTCGCTGAACAGATCGAAGCACTGGTTGAGGCAGGTGTAGATGTGATCTGGATCGAGACTCTTTCGAGTGGCGAGGAACTGGAGGCGGCCTATGAGGCGGCCCGGTCGACCGGGATTCCTGTCGCCACAACCATGAGTTTCGATACGCACGGGAAGACCATGATGGGCTTCGGACCGGATCAGCTGGTTGTCTGGGCCCGGGACCAGACCCCCGGCCCGGCTGCGATCGGCGCCAACTGCGGGGTGGGCGCGGGGGACGTGGTAATGGCGGTGAGGGAACTGGCCGAGGCTGGGCCGGGAGCGGCGATCGTGGCCAAGGCCAACTGCGGGCTACCCGCCTACACCGAGGGCCATCTGCGGTATCCCCATGGCCCGGAGACCATGATGGACTATGTCGAGCTGGCTATCCGGGCGGGAGCACGGGTGATCGGTGCCTGTTGCGGGAGCGGCCCCGGACATATAGCCGCCATCAGAGAGGCGGTCGACTGCCGCCACCCGGCCCGTAAGGTAACCAGAGAGGAGATCGCCCGCCGGCTGGCGGTCGTGCCGCGCCCGCAGGCCAGCGCTCCCCGGTCCCGCCGAACGCGGCATCGGCGCGCCGGATGACCTCTCCTCAACGGCCGGCGAGCCTCGTGAAGCTGAATCCATCGCCGATCGGGACTAGGACGGTCTCCGTGCGGGGGTCCTCCTGGAGGTGGCGGGCGAAAGCGGTCAGAGCTTGGACACCTTCACTCTGTTCGGGTTCTACCACCAGCCCGTTCATGAAGAGGTTGTCGGCAATGATCACTCCAGTCGGGGTGAGGCGTTCGACCAACTCCTCGTAGTAGTCGATGTAGCTTTCCTTGTCGGCGTCCACGAAGCCCAGGTCGATCGATCTGGTCCTGGGCAGAGCCCGCAGAGTGTCGATGGCGGGAGCGATCCTGAGGTCGATACGGTCGGCTACCCCCGCTCGTTCCCAGTAGCGGCGGGCTACCGAGGTGTATTCCTCGCTGATGTCGCAGCAAAGCAACCGGCCGTCCTCGGGGAGGGCACGGGCCATCGCCAGCGCCGACAGCCCCGTGAAGGTTCCGACCTCCACCACGAACCGTGCCCTGACCAGCCTCACCATGAAGGCCAGTAGGGCGGCCTGTTCGACTCCCACCTGCATGGTGCGGATCCTTCCCATGGCGGCGGTTTCCTCGACCAACTCGTCCACCAGGGGGTCCGTGGGTGGATTGTGGGTGATCAGGTAGTCGTAGATGGCGGGGGGTAAATGTGGATTCTGGCTCATGACCGGAAACTAGCCCGCCATCAGCCTCTACGAGGTCGACCCTCGATATGGGTCCCTGGATGAGCATGGTCGGATTGACCCACCGGTGCGGCCGATGACCTGTCCAGGCTGCCGAGCGATTCTCGTTACCATCCGCAACTCAATGAGAACCGTGGATCTGGTCGTTATCGGAGCTGGCCCCTCTGGCGCGGCTGCGGCCATGAGGGCCGCTAGCCAGGGCGTCGAGACGGTGGTGTTCGACCGGGCGCCCTATGGCCGGGACAAGGCTTGCGGTGATGGGCTGACCCCCCGCGCAGTGGGAGTGCTGGAGGAGTTGGGGGTCGATCTGGCCGGTGCCCATCTGACCGAAGGGCTGCGCATGATCGCCGGATCGACCGAGCGGGTGCTCCAGTGGCCCGAAACCACCCGGTTCCCCAGTCACGGGGCGGTCTGGCCGCGCCGTTCCCTCGACGCCGCCCTGGTCGATCATGCCGCCGCAGCCGGCGCCGAGATCGCCTGGAACACCGAAGCCCTCCCGGAGTTCGATGACCACCGGGTGGTGGGGGTACGGGCCGGAGGGGAGATATGGCGAGCTGGGATGGTGATCGCAGCCGGTGGTGCGCCCGGGAAAGTGGCGCGGATGCTCGGTGCCACCAGGGTGGCCGAGGAACCTTACGGGTTGGCGATCCGGAGCTACGTGGAGTCGCCTCGCCACGCCGAGCGACATCTGGAGGCCTGCCTGACCCTGAAGGACGCCACCGGCAGGTCCGTACCGGGCTACGGCTGGATCTTCCCGGCCGGCGACGGCACGGTGAACATCGGAGTGGGCGCCTTGTCGATAATGAAGAGGTTCAAGCGTCTCAACCTGAACTCCTTGCTCGAGCTCTACCACTCCGCCGTTCGAGGTCCCTGGAGTGCCGGTCCTTATCTGGAGCGGCCTCGAGCCTGGCGTTTGCCGATGAGCGCTACCCGCCGCCACGGCCCGGGCTGGGTGGCCGTAGGGGATGCGGCCGGGCTGATTAACCCGATGAACGGGGAGGGGATCGACTACGGGCTGGAGTCGGGGATGATCGCCGCTGACCTGTTCGTGAAGGATCCCGCCACCGCCCCCCAACTCTATGACCGGATCGTCGGAGAGCGCTTCGACGCCTTCCTCCGGACCGGGAGGAGGTTCTCGCTGCTGATCGGCCATCCTGCCATTCTCAACGCCGGGCTGCGTCTGGCGGTGGGTACCCAGGCCATCGCCGGGATCACCTTGCGGGTGATGGGTAACCTCGTGGACTCCGAGTCCCCGGGAGTGGCCGGAAAGGTGCTCCATGCCGCCGATCGGGCCCTGGCCGTGGCCGATCCGGTACTCCGCCGGGCGAGGGCTCGTGCATAGATGAGGTGATAGAGTTTACGGGGGAAGCGAGAGGGCGACGGATGGCAAGTATTACCTTCGACGCAGTAGGCAAGATCTACGGCGGGGAGACCCGCGCGATAGCTGACGTATCCATCGATGTGACGGACGGCGAGTTCGTCGTGCTGGTGGGACCGTCCGGATGTGGCAAGTCGACCCTGCTGCGCATGGTGGCCGGCCTCGAGGAGATAACCGAGGGAACCATCAGGATCGGTGAGCGGGTGGTCAACGACGTGGCGCCCAAGGACCGTGACATCGCCATGGTCTTCCAGAACTATGCCCTATATCCCCATATGACCGTGCGCGACAACATGGCCTTCGGCCTCAAGCTGCGCAAGACTCCGAAGAAGGAGATCACCACGCGGGTAGAGGAAGCAGCCCGGATCCTCGAGATCACCGACTTACTCCACCGGAAACCGAGGGCGCTGTCGGGTGGTCAGCGGCAGCGGGTCGCGATGGGCCGCGCCATCGTACGGGAGCCCGCCGCCTTCCTGATGGACGAGCCGTTGTCCAACCTGGATGCCAAATTGCGGGTCCAGATGAGATCGGAGCTCGGCTTGCTCCACTCCCGGCTGCGCACCACCACCCTCTATGTCACCCATGACCAGGTAGAGGCCATGACGATGGGCGACCGGGTAGCGGTGCTCAAGGCCATCAGCGATGTCGAGTCGAACCTGCAGCAGATCGCCGCGCCCCGCGAGCTCTACGACAACCCGGTCAACCTGTTCGTGGCCGGATTCATCGGTTCGCCGGCGATGAACTTCGTGTACGCCACCGTCAACTCCCGCGATGCGTCCACCACCCTCGACTTCGCCGCCCATAGCCTGCCGGTGGATGCGGCGTCTCTGCCCGATGGAGTTGCCACACGGGCGGGTAGTGAGGTCGTCGTCGGTGTCAGGCCGGAGGCATTCGAGATCCGATCAGCGGCGGGCGCCGGCGGAAGCACCATGACGGTGGATATCAACCTCGTAGAACAGCTGGGCTCCGAAGCCTATGTTCACTTCACCGTCCCGGTCCGGCCGGTGGTGACCGCCGACATCGAGGCCTTGCTGGCCGACGAGGGCGCGGATGCCGCCTCCCTCGGCGAGGAAACCAAGTTCACGGCCCGGATCAACCCTGACTATGCCCCACGAGTGGGCCAGACCGCCGAGCTGGTGATCGACACCAACAAACTCCACTTCTTCGACAAGGAATCCGGCGACGCCCTCTAGGCCTTTGCCAGAGTCGACGGCTTATAGCTGAGGAGACACGCACTTGAGGCGTGCGAGTCGATGGGCAGTGAAGTGTCGACCGAAACGGTGGAGTAGGACTTCCACATGGAAGAGTCGCAGATGATCCGGTTGCGATGCGAGGGCATCGATCGCTTCGTGGTATTTACACCCTTCCGGTTCGATGATGGCAATCACTTGGTCATTAGCTCTAGAGAAGCAAGGTACGGCATGGGTGCTCTCTGACGAAGCACACACCTACATGAGGATGACTTACAGCTGTGAAATTACAGTGCTGTCGGATCTTGCCCATTAGGATCGCGAGGGTCCGGCTGTTCGGCCGGTAGTGACTAGTAGGGAGGGCAAAGTGGCGCAAACAAGCCTCGACAGCTACTTCAAGATATCAGAGCGGGGATCGTCGGTCGGTACCGAGGTCCGGGCAGGAATCACCACCTTCCTGGTGATGGTCTACATCCTGTTCGTAAATGCCGACATCCTTGGCAGTGCCGGTCTCGACAAGACGGCGGTAGCAGCCGGGACGGCCCTGGTGGCCGGACTGCTCACCATCGCCATGGGGGTCTTCTCCAACTACCCGCTTGCCATGGCGGCCGGACTGGGGATCAACGCGGCGGTGGCGTTCGGCCTGACCGCTCAGGGACTCTCCATCGAAGGAGCGATGGGGGTGATTCTATGGGAGGGCATCATCATCACGGTGTTGGTGGTCCTCGGCCTGCGCGAGGCGGTGATGGAAGCCATCCCGGAGGGCCTCAAGTACGCGATCGGTGTCGGCATCGGGCTGTTCATCCTGTTCATCGGGTTGACCAGTGGAGGGCTGGTGAGGTCGGGAGGAGCGATCGTCGAGTTCGTATTCCCCGACACCCTCGCTCACGGGACAACCCTGCTGGGGGTACTTATCGCCCTAGTGCTGATGGTGCGGAAGGTGAAAGGGGCCATGATCATCACGATTATCGGCACCTCCGTCCTGGCCTTGATCTTCGGAGTCGCCCAATGGCCGGACAATGTTTCGGCATCGGTCAGCCTCTCCACCTTCGGCGCGGTGGACATGCGTAACGCGTTCGTCGAGCTGGGTGCTCTGGCGGCCATCCTGACGATCTTCACCTTCATGCTCACCGACTTCTTCGACACGATGGGAACGGCTACCGCCATCGTGGAGCAAGCCGGTCTGAGCGACAAGGACGGCCGGATCCCGCGCCTGAGGCAGTTGCTGCTGGTGGACTCGCTGGGAGCGGCGGCCGGCGGTCTGTTCGGGGTCAGCTCGAACACCAGCTATATCGAAAGTTCGGCTGGAGTGGCCGAAGGTGGAAGGACCGGGCTCACCGCGGTAGTCACCGGGGTGCTCTTCCTCATCGCCATCGTGCTGTCGCCCCTAGCCGCGCTGGTCCCGAGCCAGGCAACGGCGCCGGTGCTGATTCTCATCGGCTTCCTGATGGTCGGCTTGCTCAAGCACATCGACTTCACGGATCTGGAGGAGGGCTTGCCGGCCCTGCTGGCTGTCATCCTCATGCCCCTGACGTTCTCCATCACGGTCGGTATCGCGGCGGGCTTCCTGGTCCACACCCTCATCAAGGTGGTGAAGGGTAAGGCCGGCCAAGTCAATGGTGTGATGTGGGTGGTCTCGATCGCCTGCTTGATCTACTTCGCCCAGAACTGGCTGGGGATGTTCTTCTAAGTCGGGCGTACTTACTTATCATCGCGAGAGGGCGCTCCTCGGGCGCCCTCTCGGTCATTACTCACAACCGGAAGGGGGACGAAGGTGGAAGAGTTCGTCAGAGGCCTGCCCAAGGCCGAGTTGCATGTCCATATCGAAGGCACCCTGGAGCCGGAGCTGATGTTCGAGCTGGCGCAACGCAATCGGATCGATCTCCCCTTCGCCTCGGTCGCCGAAGTCAAGGCAGCCTACGAGTTCGACAACCTCCAGTCCTTCCTCGACATCTACTACCAGGCAGCCGAAGTCCTGCAGACGGAGCAGGACTTCGCCGATCTCATGTCCGCCTACCTGAGGCGAGCAGTTGACGATGGCGTACGCCATGCTGAGATCTTCTTCGATCCGCAAACCCACACGATGCGTGGGATCGACATCGGCACGGTTGTCCGTGGGCTGGTGGCCGGCTGCCGGCAGATGGAACCTCATATATCCACCGCCCTGATCCTGTGCTTCCTTCGACACCTACCTGCTCGAGCAGCGATCGACACCTTCGAGGCGGCCCGGCCTTACCTGAAACATATCCAAGCGGTAGGACTCGAC
This sequence comes from Acidimicrobiia bacterium, assembly GCA_965200835.1. Classification (GTDB taxonomy): domain Bacteria; phylum Actinomycetota; class Acidimicrobiia; order Spongiisociales; family Spongiisociaceae; genus JAPPFW01. The sequence continues at coordinate 932,763 of OZ241390.1, read as the reverse complement.
TCGGGCGAGGCAGGCAATCCCCCTGAGCTGTTCACCGGGCCATACCAGCTGGCGGCGAAGGCAGGCTTGAAGCTGGTCGCCCATGCCGGTGAGGAAGGTCCAGCTTCATATGTTCGCTCGGCCCTCGACGTGCTAAGGGCCGAGCGCATCGACCATGGCGTAAACGCTTGGGACGACTCCGACTTGGTGGATCGGCTCGCCCGGGAACGGATCCCCTTGACCATGTGTCCTCTCTCCAACCAGAGGCTCAAGGTGTTTCCCGACCTTCGGGATCACACTCTGAAGCGCATGATGGATGCCGGGGTGCTGGTCACAGTCAACTCGGATGACCCGGCCTACTTCGGAGGCTACGTGGCAGCCAACTACCTCGCCATCGCCGGCGCACTGGACCTGTCCCGAGGCGACATCGTCCAGCTGGCCCGCCACTCCGTCGAGGCTTCCTTCCTTCCAAGCGCACAGAAGGTCGCCTTCCAGCAGGAGATCACCGATTATGTGGAGTCCACAGAGACCAACTTAGGAGATAAGTAACCCAGCTATACAGTCGCTAACTCTTGGTCCTATGTGTGCCTGGCCTGGCGCCGGCAAGCCCGTTGTGACCTTAGGTCGGTAAAAAAGCGCGCCTCGGGGCGTGTTGAGCGTTCATCGCCGTTACCATTCCCCGCCTAAGGAGTAAACCCTACGCTAGGAGGAGGCCTGATGAGACGGAGTACACGTTGGTTGTATCTGGTGGCGATGATGGCACTGGTGGCGGTAGCTTGCGGCCAGGAGGACGCTCCTACCACTACTGCTGCCACCCAGACCACCGCAGCGATGGAGGACACGACCGAGACCACCATGGCGATGGAGGACACGACCGAGACCACCATGGCGATGGAGGACACGACCGAGACCACCATGGCGATGGAGGACACGACCGAGACCACCATGGCGATGGAAGAGGAGCCGGCACCCATGGGCTTCTCCTACCGCCTGGCGATCTTCTCCGCTCCCACCACTGACAATCCCTGGGCAGCGCTCGATACCGAGGCCGACGTCTGGAACAGCTACGTCATACCCGGCCAGGGCGGGCTGTACACCTATCAAGGTCCCACCTACAGCTTGGTGCCGGCGTTGGCATCCGACCCGGAGCCCCCAGCAGCAGTTGCGGACGGGGACGGTTATTCGGTAACCGTCAACATGCGTTCCGATGCTCGTTGGTCGGACGGTACCCCCCGGACCGCCCAGGACATGGTCTTCACCTACAACACGCTCGCCAAGTACAACGGGTTGGGCGGGAACTTCCTGAGCAGCTGGCCGCTGGCTCGTGACGACGATCCCGCTACCGAGGAGGATGAGTCCAGCGAGGGGATCTCCGGCGTGGAGGCCCTGGATGATCTCACTGTGAAGATCCACTTCAACTTCGAGCCCGGCCTGGCTATCTGGCCGTATTCGGTCGGCCTGGCTCCGATCTTCCAGCAGGCCTACTGGGCCCCGATCGTGGACGCCTCCGACGATGCGGAGACTCTGTATTCGGCCTCCGGTTTGGGTTCGCCCAACGGTGGAGCATTCGACTCGGCCGAATGGGAGCAGGGCGCCTTCTGGCGTAACCAAGCCATCGCCGATTTCTGGGACCGAGGCGCCCAGTACACGGTGTATAGCTCAGGAGCCGTGGACTACGTTTCCGGCTCCGGTATGGCCGAGACGTGGTCTGGCACGTCCGGCGGGGATGTGGTGTCCCAGTACACCAGTGGTCCTTATGCTTCCGAGTCCATCTACTCGATCTACACCGACCAGAACACCGCCGTGCTGGCTCTCACCGAGGGCGAGGTGGACTTCTTGCTGAATCCCCTCGGCCTGCAGGCTGGTCTGCGGAACGAGGTTATGGGCGCCCCCAACCTCGAGATCGCAGTCAATGAGCAGAACGGGTTCAGGTACCTGGCCTTCAACACCCGCAAGTTCCCCATGAGCGACGTCGCTTTCCGAACGGCGATCGGGTGCATGATCGACAAGGAGTTCATGACCAATACGGTTCTGGGTGGTACCGCCATCCCGGCCAACGCGATGGTTCCACCCGGAAACGGCTACTGGCACAATCCCAATGTCGGTGCCCCATGCGCCGACCAAACCGCCCAGGAGCGGCTGGATTCGGCTGTGGCAACCCTGAAGGCAGCCGGATGGACCTGGGATGTCGAGCCGGCTTGGGACGAGGGCACCCGCGACGTCATACCCAAGGGCGAAGGAATGCGCGGTCCTGACGGAACGGCCGTACCGCCTCTCACCCTGCTGGCTCCCGGGCCCGGATACGACCCGATGCGGGCTACCTTTGCGCTGTTCATCGAGGAGTGGGCCAGCGATCTGGGTGTTCCCTTGAGTGCGGAGCCGACCGGCTTCTCGGTGATCGTGGACAAGGTCTTCCCCCCGGCCGACCCGTTGGGGTTCGACATGTACATCCTGGGATGGGGCCTGACCCCCTTCCCAGACTACGTGTTCGACTTCTTCAAGTCTTCCGCTGACTCCGGCCTCGGTGGATACAACACTCCGGGATATTCGAACGCCGCCTTCGACGACTTGGCTGATCAGTTCGTTCGGGCCAAGACCCTGTCCGAGGCTCGTGACCTGATCCATCAGGCCGAAGCGATCCTGGCTGAGGATCTTCCCTACGTGGTCCTGTTCACTACTCCGATCATCGAGGCCTACTCGGGCTCGCTGGACTTCCCCTACCTCGTGACCCTCGATGGTCTGCAGAACTGGGGTGGCCTGACCGGAGTGGTCAACCAGATGTAGTCGATCCCTCAAGAACGCAAGGAAAACTACCTCCGGGAGAGTCGGCCCCCTGACCGGTGAACGGCTCTCCTGGAGGCCCCCCGATGAATATTGTTTGGTAACCGAAAGGAAGTAGCGGAGTGGCTAGATATCTGACAAGAAGGATCCTTCAGATGATCTTCCTCTTCCTGCTGTTCCTGACGGTCACCTGGTTCCTTCTGTCCATCCTTCCCGGTGATACGGTGGCTCAGAAGTTCGCCGGAAACCCCAATATTCCACCGGAAGCCCGCCAGGTAGCTCTGGAGCGTCTTGGATTGGACAAGCCGTTGCTGATCCAGTTCCGCGACCACATGTTCAACTTCTTCCGGGGCGACCTCGGAGTTTCGTTCGACCAGTATCCACGGCCGGTGATTGACATAATCGCCGAACGATTGCCTCGTACCCTCGTCCTCTTCCTCGCTGCTCTGGTCACTTACTACTGGGTGGGCTTCCTGGCCGGAAAGTTTCTGGCCTGGAGGCGGGGCAACCGTCGTGAGATGGCCTTGACTATCGGAGCAGTTGGCCTCTACTCCATGTTCCTCCCGTGGTTCGCCCTGATATTGATCTGGTTCTTCAGCGTATGGCTAGATTGGCTACCGATTGCGAAGTTCCTCGATCCAGAAAGATGGAGAGACGCGCCCTTCTCCGCTAACCAGGTATTCATGCGCTTGTTCTGGGTGACGATGATCTCTTCGCTACTCCTGTTCGCCTGCAGGTACGCAGCTATGAAAGTATCCGGTCGGCGATTGGAACAACCTCTTCGGTGGGGTGGAACAGCCTTGGTGGTGATCGGATTCATATACTATTGGTTCGGATCGGGCGGTGGTCAAGCGATGCGAGCCTACGCAGGGGACATCGCCTTTCACATGATCCTTCCCGTACTGACCTTGACGCTGATAGGCTTTGCGGGAATAATGCTCCTTACTAGGAGCTCTATGCTGGAAACTTTGCGAGAGGACTACATCCTCACCGCCCGAGCAAAGGGGTTACCGGAGCGGATGGTTCGAGACCGTCATGCGGCCCGGACGGCCCTCTTGCCAGTGACCACTTCTCTAGTGCTGGCTGTAGCTACCGTGATCGACGGAGGAGTGATCACGGAGACAGTCTTTTCGTGGCCAGGGCTGGGAGAGACCCTGGTTGATTCGGTTACCAAGGAGGACATTCCCGTGGCGATCGGCGCTTATTCCTTCATCGGTATACTTGCCTTGTTGGGGCATTTCGTTGTGGACATTCTCTACGGAGTACTCGATCCTCGAATTAGGGTGACCTCACATGGCTGAGATCAAGAACAAAGCCGCAGCTGGATCATCCGGTCCCGTGCCTGACACGACCGAGATCGATTCGTGGTGGAAGGTCCGACTGGGTCTCATGCGGAGATCCGTCGGTGAGAACTGGCGGATCTTCAGACGCAACAAGGTTGGGATGGTAGGTATTGGGATCATCGCTTTCTGGGCGTTGATGGCCATCATGCCGGCGATCTTCTTCAGTACCGGATACTGGAATCCAGCGGTATACGATCCGGTGACCGGGGTAGAACTCGAACCCGTAACGCGTACAGTGACCATGGTGGAAGAAGTGGTCGACCCGTCGACGGAAATAGATCGGCGAGCTGCACTACTCGACAATCGTATCCCCACCGACTTACAGATCGGCGAGACCTTCGAGCTGCCCTTGCAACCGGCGCCTCCTGACAGCCGGCACTGGCTAGGAACCGATCCGCTCGGGCGCGATGTCCTGTCGCAGTTGATGTATGGAGCGCGGGTGGCGTTCTTCCTGGGGTTCCTGGCGGCGATCGTTACGGTGGTCATTGCCACGTCGGTGGGCTCGATGGCGGCCTTCTATGGTGGGGCGTTGGATGCCTTTTTCATGCGGTTGGCTGACTTCTTGATAATGATTCCGGGACTGGCCTTGCTGATAGTGATCGGAGCATTGTTCAACTTCCAGGTGTGGCACCTGGCACTGCTGATCGGGATCCTAGGGGGCTTTGGTGGGACAGCCATCGTCCTCAAGTCCCAGGCCCTATCCGTGAAGGTAAAGCCGTTCATCGACGCCGCTCGGGTAGCGGGAGGCTCTGGTCGTCACATCGTCTTCTATCACATCGTCCCCAATGTGATGCCGATCAGCGTGCTCTACATGATGTTCTCGGTTACCGGAGCAATCCAGTCCGAGGCTGTGCTGTCTTTCTTGGGTCTACTGAATATTCCCAATTCTTGGGGCATCATGTTCCAGCTGACCCGGACTCAGGGATATCTCCTCCAAGCCATCGACTACTGGTGGCTCGTATTTCCCCCCGGCTTGGCGGTGACCCTCCTGGCAGCGGCTTTCTTCCTAGTGGGGCGGGGCATGGACGAGATTGTCAATCCGAGGCTGCGACGGCGATGACCGAAAAACACCTAGCTACCCGAACTACACCGATGGAGTCCTCTCCCGTGCTGGACGTCGATAGTCTGGTGATGCGTTACCAGACGGAGGCAGGGGAGGTTTCCGCTATCGAGGATCTGAGCTTCGCGCTCAGCAGGGGCCAATCCATGGGTCTGGTAGGCGAATCAGGCTGTGGGAAGACATCGGTGGCCCTTGCCCTATTACGGCTGTCACCGGAGAACGCCAAGTTCCGGTCGGGCGAGATTCGCTGGGAGGGTTCCGACCTCCTGAGTCTGGCGGAGGACGAGATGCGGAGTCTGCGCTGGTCGGAGATTGCCATGGTCTTCCAGGGAGCGATGAACGCCTGGAATCCGGTCTACCGGGTCGGCGCCCAGATCAGGGAAGCGATGGATGAGCACTTCGTCCCTCGCCTGTCCCATGCCGAAGTCAATAAGCGGATCGATCGTCTCTTCGAGATGGTGGGGTTGGATCCGGCCGTAAAGAATCGCTACCCGCATGAGCTGTCAGGGGGAATGCGCCAGCGGGCGGTGATCGCCATGGCACTGTCATGCGAACCCAAACTGATCATCGCCGACGAACCCACTACCGCGCTGGATGTGATCGTACAGGCTCAGATCCTGTCAGAGCTGAAGGAGATCCAGCAACAGTTAGGGCTGGCGATCCTGTACATAAGCCATGACATGGCGGTGATCGCCCAGGTGAGTGACATCATCGGGGTGATGTATGCCGGGAGGCTGATGGAGATCGGGCCTACCGACGAAGTCTTTCGCCGTCCCCGCCATCCGTATGCCTACCTGTTGCTGTCGTCCATTCCATCCGTAACAGGGCCGCGTCGTCGACCTATCTCGCTGGAGGGAACGCCACCGGATCTGCTTGCACCACCTTCGGGTTGCCGTTTCCATCCTCGCTGCCCATGGGCGACCGAGCAGTGCCGCCAGGAGGTACCGGTCATGACTCCGATAGGCAAGTCATCCCACTCGGTGGCGTGCTGGAACTTCGAACAGGTTCCCGACATTATGGAGGCAGTCTGATGGCGCTGGTACAGGTCGAGGGGCTCCGCAGGCGATTCCCCCTGACAGGAGGGTTCTTGCGCCGCCAGGCTGGCCATGTTCATGCGGTGGACGACCTCGATTTCGAGATCGGAGCCGGAGAGAGCCTAGGCTTGGTGGGCGAGTCGGGATGCGGTAAGTCGACCATCGGTCGGCTACTGGTGCGCCTGGATGCGCCCGATCAGGGGCGGATCCTCCTTAGAGAAGATGATGGCAGCCAGAAGGACTTGGCAAACCTCGACAAGAGCGAATCGGCCGAGTTCCGCCGCCGGGTCCAGATGATCTTCCAGGATCCCTACGAGTCGCTCAACCCCCGGCGAACTGTTTACGAGACGATTGCCGAGCCCCTGCGTATCAACGAGATCGGCGACTTGGCATCTCGGGAAGAAGCAGTGGCCTCGATATTGTGGAAGGTCGGACTCGCACCTCCTACGTCCTTCATGTTCAGGTACCCGCACGAATTGTCAGGTGGCCAGCGCCAGCGGGTGGCTATCGCCCGGGCGCTGGTCCTGGAGCCTCGCCTGGTGGTGGCGGACGAGCCTACGTCCATGCTCGATGTCAGCATTCGCATCTCGATCATGGAGCTGATGTCCCGCCTAGCGAACGAACTGGGGGTCGCCTTCCTGTACATCACGCACGATCTAGCGGTGGCTCGTTACATGTGCGATCGGATCGCGGTGATGTACCTCGGGAAGATAGTGGAGGTAGGAGAGACCGAGCAGATCCTGGCCAACCCCCTCCACCCGTACACGCGGGCCCTCCTGTCGGCGGTACCGATTCCCGACCCGACGCAGCCCGCGCCGCAGGTGCTGATCAAGGGAGGGGTCGGAAAGGCCATAGACCCCCCACCGGAGTGCCGGTTCATCGCTCGCTGCCCGGAGGCCGAGCAGATCTGTCATTCGACCGAGCATCCTCCCCTGGAGGACAAGGGTGGGCGCCGTATGGTCTCCTGCCACTTGGTGTCCAGGTCGGGAGCCTGATCCAACAGTCGTAACTCTCCTTAGAATATCGCCAGGTAGCTTGTCACACACGGACGGTACGTTGGTGGCGACCAATCAGAGGAGATGGAGAGATGGCTTCTAGGAGCGGGATCGAGTGGACCGAGGCCACCTGGAACCCGACCACCGGATGCGACCGGGTCTCCCCAGGATGTGATAACTGTTACGCGCTGACCCTGGCGAAGCGTCTGAAGGCCATGGGTTCGCGCAAGTACCAGGAGGACGGTGATCCCAGAACATCCGGCCCCGGTTTCCGTCTGTCCCTACATCCCCGAGTGCTGGACCTGCCGCGGTCGTGGCGGCGTCCGAGGACGGTGTTCGTGGACTCGATGAGCGATCTCTTCCATCCCAAGGTGCCTCTCGAGTTTCTCGAGGAGGTGTTCGGAGTCATGTCCGATACGCCCCGCCACACCTACCAGGTGCTGACCAAGCGTTCTCACCGTCTCCGCGAGGTTGCCCCGGATTTGCCGTGGCCGGCTAACGTGTGGATTGGCGTGAGCATCGAGAACGACCGGTACCGGTTCCGCATCGATCACCTGCGTACCGTGCCCGCCGCCATTCGCTTCCTCAGTCTCGAGCCCCTGCTCGGACCGCTCCCGGACCTCGACCTGGAAGGAATCCACTGGGTGATCTTAGGTGGCGAGAGCGGTCCCGGCGCCCGTCCCATGGCGCCCGAGTGGGCCACCGGCATACGTGATCAGTGCGACGCCGCGGGAGTTCCTTTCTTCTTCAAGCAGTGGGGCGGCCGGACCCCGAAAGCCGGCGGACGCACCCTAGACGGGCACCTTCACGATGACATGCCACGCCCGGCACCCGCAAGGGTGGCTGTCTGATGGCCCGCCCCTGGGGTTTCTGGACAGAGGGCAAACTGGACATCCTTCGGGATTACCTGGATGCCTTCACCACTACTACAAGGAACAAGGCTTCCCATCGGCTCTACTTCGACTTGTTCGCAGGAGGTTCTGAGAACATTCAGAAGTACTCCGGGGAGCTCATCCCGGGATCGCCCGAGATTGCCCTCTCAACCTATGACCCACCGTTTACAGCTTTGCGGTTCTTTGAAAAGGAAAGGTCAAAGGTGACGGAACTCAGGAACTATCTTCAAGAGCGGTTCCCTGGCCGTGACTTCATCGTGTATGAAGGGGACTGCAACGAACACATTCACTCAGCGCTGGAACGGCTAGCCCACCTGGATTGGGCTCCGGCATTCGCGTTCCTGGATCCGACCGGGCCTCATTACAAGTGGACGACGTTGGAGGCTCCGGCCGACTTCAAGTCGGAGTCTCGCACCAAGATGGAACTTTGGATGCTCTTCCCGGAGCCCATGTTCGTGCGTTTCCTCAGGACCGACGGAGGCAAGGTTGATCCCGGCCATGTGCAGATGATCACTGACATGTATGGCACCGACATCTGGCGGGAGATATATCAGCGTCGTCTCCTACACAAGATCAAGCCTGCAGAGGCCCGTACAGAGTATGTGAACTTAATGCGCTTGCGATTGCAGAAGGTCTTGGGATACGAATGGACCCACGTTCTTGATGTACACAATGAACAGAGCTTCATCTATCAACTCGTCTTCGCTACCGACCACAAGGCTGGCCACAAGATCATGAGTCATCTCTACGAGCAGGCTCTCAATACTTTTCCCCAGATGAGAGAACACGCTATTAACCAGAGGAGGGGTACGCCCAGCCTGTTTGAAGAGTCCATCGGATGGGGAGAGATCCGGTATGTGCACGAGCCTCCATGGAAACCATCGTGGTGAGCCGATCAGGAGGCTCTGGTGCGGCCAGCCGTGGTGGCGGAGCGGTACATACTCACAGCAGGGAAAACCTGGACCGGATCCTGATGGGCGATGTACTCGTGCCTGCGAGACCTCAGGCAGTGGTGGAACGGTACCGATGCGAACCAGCCGGCGTCGGCTCACAGGGAGGCCAGTAGTCCGAGGGCTAAGAAGAGTCGCACCGGAGCGGGCCCCAAACTAGGGGCTTCGCCGTCGGGGGGCTTGCTGCAACCTTGCACCCGAACGCTCCAAGCGTGCATGGGTTGGCATATGGCCGGTGGGGCCGCGATAATCCCGCTGGTTGCTGACCGAGGTAGCTCGCCCTAGGAGTCGTTATGTCACAGGTTATGTTGAAGGCCGAGACCGGTCGCACCACCGGTACCCGGCCGTCCCGCCGGCTCAGAAGGAAGGGCAAAGTGCCGGCCACTCTGTATGGGCAGGGCGCGGAGCCGGTTTCTATCGCGGTGAATGCCCGCGAGCTCCGCAACGCGCTGTCGACCGGAGCCGGAATGAACGCGGTCATGCGTCTCCAGGTGGGTGGGGACAGCTACACCTCCCTGGCCCGGCAGCTGCAGCGGCATCCCACGACCGGCGACATCATCCATCTCGACTTCGTGAGGATCTCACTGACCGACCGGGTCAATGCGTTGGTCCACGTGCAGCTAGTCGGTGACCCGGTCGGAGTGACCGATGAGGGCGGCATAATCGAGACCGTTTCCAGCACTGTGAACGTCAATGCGCCGGTCACCTCCATTCCCGAGTCGGTGCAGGTGGACATCTCGGCTCTCCGCGCCGGTGAGTCCATCCGGGTGGCTGACCTGCCTGCCTTTACCGGTGTGGAGTACCTGGACCATCCGGACCAGCCGATCGCCACCATCGGGCTCCCAGCGGTGGTCGAAGAAGCCGAGGAGGAAGAGTTCGAGGACGTCACTGACCTGGCGATAGAGGCGGGTGACGGGCCGGCGAGCTGAGCCTGATCGCCTAGCAGGAGCAGCATCAGGGGCGTCGCCTCGAAGCTGGCAAGTAGGATCCAGCCGCCGGGCGCTGGTCGGGCCCGGACATCGGATGGCGGGGGTGGAGACCAGGTGAAAGTGATCGTAGGGCTCCAGAACCCCGAGCCCGCCTACGCCGGAACCCGCCACAACGTGGGCTCCGAAGTAGTGCAGGTACTGGCTGGGCGGCACGGGGGTCAGATGAAAAGAGGGCCTCGCCGGGTGCGGTGCCGGATGGTTCGAGTCGACCTGGGCACCAAGCCAACCCTGCTGGCCGTTCCCCTCCTCTCCATGAACGTGTGCGGGCCGGCCGTCGAGGCCGCCCTCCACTACTTCAAGGTCCCCCACCAGGACCTGCTGGTGGTCCACGACGATATAGATCTCCCCACCGGGAGGCTGCGCCTGCACGAAGGTCGGGGACACGGAGGCCACAACGGAGTCCGGTCGGTGATCTCATCCCTCGGCACCCGGGGGTTCTGGCGCCTCAAGATAGGCCTGGGACGGCCGCCGGGTAGGATGGACCCGGCCGACTTCGTGCTAGGCAGGTTTACCCGTCAGGAGCGGAAGGAGATCGACCTGCTGGTAGAAGACGCCGCCGAGGTGGTAGAGGCCTGGATGTCGGACCGCGACTGGGCGACCTCCCTGGCGGCGGCGCGGCGCCCGCCGGATCGCTAAGTTTCGGACCAGGCAGAGTCTCGAAGGGACAGTCAACACCCCATGGCAGCAGCTGTCGGCGCCCTCGATCAGGGAACCACCAGTACCCGGTTCATGATCTTCGACCGCGCCGGCAACCTGAGGGCGTCGGCCCAGCGAGAGTTCCGGCAGATATTCCCGCGCCCCGGTTGGGTCGAGCACGACCCTATGGAGATCTTGGGAACGGTCGAGGCGGTCATCTCCCAAGCCCTGTCAGCAGCTGGGATGACCGCCGACGAACTGGTAGCCGTCGGGATCACCAACCAGCGGGAGACGGCGGTGGTGTGGGATCGCCGGACCGGCCTCCCCCTGGCCAACGCGATCGTGTGGCAGGACACCCGGACCGACCGGATCTGCCGGCGGCTGGCCGGGGAGCAGGGCATCGACCGGTTTCGTGGGGTGACCGGCCTCCCTCTGGCAACCTACTTCAGCGGCCCGAAGCTCAACTGGCTGCTTGGCCATGTGGAAGATCTGGGCAGGGCAGCCGCCTCCGGCGGGGCAATGGCCGGCACCATCGACTCCTGGTTGGTGTGGAACCTCACCGGCGGGACGAACGGCGGCCGGCATGTGACCGATGTCACCAATGCCTCACGCACGCTCCTGATGGATCTCGACACCCTGGCTTGGAGTGATGATCTGCTGGCGGCCGTGGGGGTTCCTCGCTCGATGATGGCCGAGATCGTTCCTTCCGTGGGGAGGGTGGGGACCGGAGTGGGGGTATTACGAGGGACACCGATCTCTACCATCCTCGGCGATCAGCAGGCCGCTCTGTTCGGGCAGGCTTGCTACCAGCCGGGTGAAGTCAAGAACACCTATGGCACGGGCTGTTTCATGCTGATGAACACCGGATCGCTCAAGGTCCCGTCGAACTCCGGCCTGCTTACCACGGTTGGATACCAAATCGCCGGTCACGGCCCCGTTTATGCGCTGGAGGGATCGGTGGCCGTAGCCGGTGCTCTCGTGCAATGGCTGCGTGACAACCTCGGTCTGATCTCGACCGCCGCCGAATCGGGAGCCCTGGCCGCCTCCGTGGAGGACAGCGGCGACGTGTACTTCGTGCCCGCCTTCTCCGGCCTGTTCGCCCCCCATTGGCGCTCTGACGCCCGGGGGGTCATCACCGGGTTGACCAGGTTCGCCGGCAAGGGACACCTGGCCCGAGCGGCGCTCGAAGCCACCGCCTACCAGACCCGGGAGGTCCTCGAGGCTATGGAGGCGGACTCGGGGGTGGTTCCCACCCTGCTCAGGGTGGATGGGGGAATGGTCGAGAACGAGCTGCTGATGCAGTTCCAATCCGATCTGCTCGATCTTCCGGTGGCCCGCCCGCGCGTCAGCGAGACCACCGCACTGGGCGCGGCTTACGGGGCTGGCCTCTCCGAAGGTTTCTGGGATGGGCTTGGCACCCTGCGCGAGAACTGGCAGGAGGAGCGCCGGTGGCTGCCTTCCATGCCGGCGGACACACGGGAAGCTCGTTACACCAAGTGGCGGATGGCGGTGGAGCGGTCACTGGGATGGGTCGGGTAAGGAGTCGGGCCGGCACCGGCAGGCATCGACGACAAGCAGGTGGCTAGCAGGTCCGGATCCACCAATTTCCCGAAGGAGGCAGGGCGGCAGCCGGAACGTAGGGCTGCGCGGTGTATTCTCCTGAGCGGGAGGAGGACTTATTTCGATACCTGATCGACTAGCGCTTTTCAGGGTCCTGTGCGTCCCGGTGATCATCGCTCTGGTGGTGGCCACCGAGCGAACCGAGGCTGAGCACCTGTTCGGTTTCGCGACGATCCTGGTGGTGTGTGCCGGCCTGAGCGACTTCTTCGACGGGTACATAGCCCGCAAGCAGGGCATCACCTCCATCACGGGGGCGTTCTTGGACACCACCGCGGACAAGATCCTGGTGAGCGGGGTACTCATCGCTCTGGTGTCGGTAGGTCGAGCCTCGGTGTGGGTGATGTTGGTAATCATGACCCGCGAGTTCGTAGTGATGGCGGTCCGCAGCGTGGTGGCTATCGAGGGCAGAGTGGTGCCAACCTCCCTGGCCGGAAAGACCAAAGCCACCTTCCAGTTCGTGGCGCTGGGTCTGGTGATGCTTCGCCTTCCCACCCCCTGGGGACCCTTCTACCTCGACGAGTACTGGATGTGGCTGACCGCGCTGATCACCATCGCCTCGGGCTGGGACTACCTGGTCAGATTCCGTGACGCGGTCCGCCAGGTCGGCAAGGTGTCATCATGACCGTGCTGGCTACCGGCGGCACCGGGGTGGTCGGTATGCCTGTGGTGAAGTATCTGATCGAGGAAGGGCGGGAGGTGCGCGGCCTGGCCCGTTCAGAGGCCTCGGCCGAGCAGCTGGCCGCCATGGGGGCGACCCCGGCGATGGGAGATATCACCGACCCCGAATCCGTGGCGGAGGCGGTGGCGGGTTGTGAGGTGGTCTATCACATGGCCGGGCTGGTCTCCTTCTGTCCGGCCCGACCCGAGCGCCTGTATGAGGTGAACGTGGCCGGAACCCAAAACGTGGTGAGGGCGGCCCGCCAAGCCGGGGTGCGGCGGCTGATCCACACTTCATCAGTGGTTGCCCTGGGGGAGAAGCCCGGCACGGTCGGATCCGAGGCCACCGTCCACTGTGGCGAGTACCCCAGCCACTACAGCCGTTCCAAGCACCAGGGCGAGCTGGTCGCGCTGGACGAGGCCGGTGACGAGCTGGAGGTCGTAATAGTCAACCCTTCGTCGGTCCAAGGACCAGGCCGGGTGGCCGGGACGGGTGCCCTGCTCCTGAGGGCCATCAACGGGCAGTTCAAGTACTTGGTGGACTCGGCAATCTCGATGGTGGACACCGATGACTGTGCCCGTGGTCACCTCGCAGCCGAGCGGGTGGGGATTCCAGGACAGCGCTACGTGCTCAGCGGATTCACGATCGGCCTCCGGGAAGGGGTAGCGCTGATGGGCGATCTGGTGGGACGCCCCTACCGCATCCGGTTCATCCCGCCGACAGCCATGACGGCGATGCTTCCGGTGGCCGATCTGATCGGACGGTTCGTCGACACGGCGCCGATCTGCCGGGAGACGATCCGGCTGATGCGATACGGCGCCCGCTATGACGGTTCCCGGGCCAGAGATGAGCTGGGCTTGGAATACCGCACAGCGCGCCGGACCTTCGCCCGAGCGCTCGACTACTTCCGGGCGGCCGGTCTCACCGAGGTCTAGGCGAGCAGGCCTGCTGGCTGACGCCCCTACCTAGAAGCAGGTACCCCGGCCGGCTCTGGTAGTCCGCCGGTCCGACGGCATGGGCGCAGCAGGACGGTACGATGGGCCTCCCGTGCCTGCACCACTTTCAACCCTGCTCGACCGCTGGCGTCCCCGCCACCTTCCCCAACCACCCGGGAGGCTGGTGGTGCCTGCCGTGGCCCGAGCCTTGGTGGTGGGGGGGCTCATCCGAAGGCGGAAGGGCCCACTGCTGGTGGTGGTTCCCTCCGAACGGGATGCCGAATCGCTCGCCTCCGACCTGAGGCTGTTCATCGATGAAGTATTGCTGTTCCCCGCCTGGGAGACGCTTCCGTTCGAACATGTGTCACCCAACATGGCCACCATGGCTCACCGAGCAGAGGCCCGGCACCGGCTTGCTCAGGTCCATGATGGTCTGGTGGTGGTGGCCTCAGTCAGGGCGGCCATCCAGCGGGTCAGTGACTCACCCACCAGCCCGGTGGTCGTCCAAGCAGGTACGGATGTCGACTTCGAGGGTCTCGCCCGGCGGCTCGACCAGGCCGGATACTCGAGGACTGATCGGGTAGAGGCCCGCGGCGAATTCGCGGTCCGGGGAGGGATAGTCGACGTCTTCCCCGCGCAGGCGGACGATGCGGTGCGGATCGACTTCTGGGGTGACCGGATCGACGACATGCGGATCTTCTCCATCAGTTCCCAGCGTTCCCTGGAGGCGGTCAGCGAGATGCAGGCCTATCCAGCCCGCGAGTTTCGCCCCGACCGCCGGGTTCGAGCCGCCGCCCTGGAGCTCCGGTCGAGCGAACCGTGGGCCGATGGGATCTGGGACCGACTGGCCGAGGGGGTGAGGTTTGCCGGGATGGAGTCGTGGCTTCCCTGGTTGACCGAACCTCGCAACCTCCTGCACGAGCTCCCCCCCGCCGGAACCCTGGTGCTGTTCGACCCGGTCAGGGCGGCTTCCCGTGCCAACGATCTGGTGCGAGAGGAACAGGATCTGGCGGAAGCACTGTCGGAAACCTGGGGCGATCGATATACGCACGACGGGCAGCGACCCTCGCTGTTTCTCGATCTCGACTCCTCCCTGCCCGGCCGCCTGCTCGAGTGCCCGCCGCTTCCCACCCGACCGGAGGATCGTAGGATCGAGGTCGGGGCGCTGGATGCCACCCCGGGCCATCCGGAGGCGGTGGCCGCCGGCCTGTCCCGTCTGGTAGCGAGCGGGATGAACGTGTTCTTGGCGATGGACGGCCTCCCAGCCGCTACCCGGGTGGCCAGGATCTTGGGCGAGCACGGGATCACCCTCCCTCAGCTCACCGCGGTGGAGAAAGGAGTGCGGACCGGGATACTCGCCGAAGGCATCCATTCTGGGGTGGTGCTTCCTGCCCTGAAACTTGCGGTCTTGGGTGAACGGGAGATCGTGGGCCGCCGGAGAAGCCATCGCCGGCCCGGCCGGAGGCGCGCGTCGGCCACCACGGCGTACCAGGATCTGAACCCGGGCGATTACGTGGTGCATAGCCATCACGGCATCGGCCGTTTCGAGGGTCTGGTAAGCCGTGACATCGCAGGGGTGGAGCGCGACTACCTGGTGATCGCCTACACCCGCGGGGACCGGCTATACGTCCCGACCGACCAGCTTTCCGCTGTGAAGAAGTACACGGGTGGGGAGATGCCCCGGATCAGCCGCATGGGGGGAAGCGATTGGGCGGCCACCCGGAGCCGGGTCAAGAAGGAGGCCGCGGTAGTAGCGGACCACGTGGTGGAGGTCCACCGGGCGAGAGCCGCCGCCCAGGGCCATGCCTTCGGTCCCGACACTCCCTGGCAACGGGAGGTGGAGGACACCTTCCCGTACGAGGAGACTGCCGATCAGCTACGGGCCATCATCGATGTCAAGCAGGATATGGAGTCGCCGGCTCCGATGGATCGTCTGGTGTTCGGGGATGTGGGCTTCGGGAAGACCGAAGTGGCCGTCCGCGCCGCCTTCAAAGCAGTGGCCGACGGGTACCAGGTCGCCATGCTGTGTCCGACCACCCTCCTCGTGCAGCAACACTTCCAGACCTTCTCCGACCGGTTCGCTCCCTATCCGATCCAAGTGAGCATGCTCAGTCGGTTCCTCACCCCCGCCCAGGCCAGGGAGGCCAGGGCCGGACTCCGGTCCGGCGAGGTGGATGTGGTGATCGGCACCCACGCCCTGCTGTCGGAACAGATCGAGTTCCGCCGACTCGGGCTGCTGGTGATCGACGAGGAGCACCGCTTCGGGGTGAAGGCCAAGGACCGGATCAAGGCGATGAAGGTGGGGGTGGACGTGCTGACGCTGACCGCCACTCCGATCCCGAGAACTCTGGAGATGGCGCTCACCGGAATCCGCGATGTCAGCCACATCCTCACCCCGCCCGAGGATCGCCATCCGATCCTCACCTATGTGGGGCCCTACGACTCCCGGGTCACTTCGGCGGCGATCCGGCGGGAATTGCTGAGGGAGGGGCAGGTCTTCTACGTCCACAACCGGGTGCGGTCGATCCACCATGCCGTGGCCAGGCTCAAGGAGTTGGTGCCCGGTGCCCGCTACGGGGTAGCCCACGGGCGGATGAGCGAGGCCCGGTTGGAACAGACCATGCTGGACTTCTGGGACCATCGTTACGACGTGCTGGTGGCCACCACCATCATCGAGTCCGGGCTGGATCTCCCCCAGGTGAATACGCTGATCGTGGAGCGTGCCGAGCAGCTCGGACTGGCACAGCTCTACCAGCTGAGGGGTCGGGTGGGCCGCTCCGGGCGGCGGGCCTATGCCTATCTCTTCCATCCTGAGGGACCGTCCCTATCCGAGACCGCCCAGCGGCGCCTGGAGGCGGTCGGTGAGTTCACCGATCTCGGATCGGGACTGCAGCTGGCGATGCGAGATCTCGAGATCCGAGGCGCCGGTTCGGTACTGGGCGAGATGCAGTCAGGCCACATCGCGGCTGTGGGTTTCGATCTCTATGTGGAGCTGGTGTCCGAAGCCGTGGCAGAACGGATGGGCACCGCGTTGCCTTCCACCAAGGCGGCGGAGATCAGGATCGATCTGTCCGTCGATGCCCACCTTCCCGAGGAGTACGTGGCCGACCAGCAAGCCCGTCTCGAGGCCTACCGTCGGCTGGCGGAAGCCGATGACCGGACGAAGGTCGAGGATGTGGCCGCCGAGTGGCGGGATCGGTATGGTCAGCTACCACCGGAGGCGGAGCGCCTGATCGAGATCGCTCGCATACGGATCGAGGCCATCCGGATCGGGATCGAGGAGATCGTCCAGCTACGGCAGGAGGTCCGGCTGGGTCCGGTGAACCTTGCCCAGTCGCAGGAGATCCGCCTGCGGAGGCTGATGCCCAGGGCGATCCTGCGGGCGCCGACCGGTCAGCTGTTTGTCCCGGTTCCCTGGTCCGGGGATCTGCTGCCGTATCTTCTGGACTTCCTGAGGAAAATGTGGCCCCCACCGGGGGCTCAGCGGCGTGGCTCCACCTCTGATGGCACCAGCAGGGCGACCGGAATAGGTCGAAGGGCTAGACGCCGGTAGAATCAGTGCCCGAATCGGAACTCGGAGACCGGAACCCAGCTGGAAGGAGGCGGGTTTGTATCGCCTCATAGCTCTCTCAAGGCACCTCGCTCGCCGTGCCTTTGCTCTGGCAGCCGTCATCGCGCTGATGCTGGTGATGGCCGGATGCGGCAGCAGCAATGGCGTGGCCACTGTCGATGGCGAACCGATCAGCTTCGAGGAGGTGGCCGCGGTGGTTCCCCAGGAAGGGGACACGGTCGATTCCGAGCTGTTCGCCAGATCCCTGATGCTGATTATCTCGGAGCGGGTCCTGATGGCAGAGGCGGAGAGGCAGTTCGGGTTGGTGTTTACCGATGCTGATGTAGAGGCCAAGGTGGACGAGTTGGTCCTCCAGACAGGTCTGTCAGTGGAGGAGATCCTCGCCAACTACAACCTGACCGAAGCCGCGCTGCGCAACATCGGTGCCCAGCAGCTGGTGGCGGAGGAAGTGACCGAGCAGCTGGCCGCGGCTGATCCCGGCCTGACCGAGGAGGAGATGGCGGAGCGCTATGAGGCGATGCTGCCCAGCCTGGCGGAGGTCTGCGCCGCTCATATCCTGCTGGAGAGCGAGGAAGAAGCTTTGACAGCCCTCAACCGGGCCCGGGCGGGTGAGGACTTCGGGATGCTGGCGATGGAACTCTCGATCGGTCCCAGCGGACCCAATGGGGGAAGTCTGGGTTGCGCTGCCCCGGCCAGTTACGTCGCCGAGTTCGCAGATGCCACGCTGGCTGCCGAGTTGGGGACTGCTTACGGGCCGGTCCAGACCCAGTTCGGATGGCATGTGATCCTCGTCTCCGATAGGGCTGTGCCGAGTCTCGAGGAGGCGAGGGGGCAGATCAGCGCTGATACCGAAGGCCTGTGGATCAACTGGCTGGTAGATGCGCTCGCCGCGGCCGACGTGGTGGTGGAACCCGAGTACGGTACGTGGACGACCACCCCCGAGCCGAACGTTATCCCGCCCACCGGCTGATCGACCAGCTTGTCCTAACCGGTCTGGGGCCGGGCACCCTCGAGCGGACCCCGGTCGAGATCGTGGACATCCTGCTGGATCCCGGCAGGCGGGTAGTCCTGCGCACTGAGCAGCACCCGGCTGCCCGGGCGCTGATGGAACGCCGGGACGTTACGACCTGTGATGATCTGTACGAGGGGGCGGAGACTTTCGAGGAGGCATACCAGGCGATAGTCGAGCGGATCCTGCGGGTCGCCCAGCTAGGTCCGGTGGTTTATGCCGTTCCCGGGAGCCCGCTGTACGGGGAGCGGACGGTGGTGATGCTGAGAGACCGATGCCGGGCTATGGGCCGGCCGCTGAAGGTGATCCCCGCTCCATCCTTCCTCGACGAAGTGTTCGACGTACTGGAGATCGATCCCACCGACCGGGGTTTCACGGTGCTCGACGGCCGGGATCTTCCCGATCCGCTGATGCTCCACCTGCCGACCGTGATATTCCAGGTCGACAGCGAGCTGGTGCTCGACGATGTGTTGGGCCGGATCGGGCGCACCCTCCCCTCGGCCATATCCATCACGGTGCTGACGGAGCTCGGTACCCCCGAAGCTGCGGTCACCACTCTTCCGATTGGCGAGGTGCCGCTCCAGGTGGCTGGCCTACGTACCAGCCTGTTTCTCGATCCGCCCGATACCGGATTGGTCGGGGCGATCAAGGCGATGCGCCGGTTACGGGTGGATTGCCCGTGGGACCGGCGCCAGACCCACGACTCCCTCACGCCTTTCCTGGTGGAGGAGACTTTCGAGCTGATGGACGCGCTCGGGCACCTTCCGCCCGGCTCCCCCGAGGTCGAACACCCTGATTACGTGGCCTATGGGGATGTCGAGGAAGAACTGGGTGATGTGTTCCTCCAGGTGATCTTTCACTCCAACCTGGCCTCCGAGACCGGAGCTTTCGACATCGAGCAGGTAGGGGAGAGGTTGCTACGCAAGCTGGTTCACCGGCACCCCCACGTGTTCGGTGAGGTGCGGGTTCGGGACGCGGAGGAGGTGATGGCCAACTGGCACGCCATCAAGGAGGCCACCAAGCCCCGCCGGTCCCTAATGGACAATGTTCCCGGCTCGCTCCCCGGCCTCGATAGGTCAATCAAGCTGCAACGCCGTGCGGCTCGGGTCGGCTTCGACTGGCCCGACGCCCGCTCGGTGGTGGGAGATGTGGAGGAGGAGCTGGAGGAGCTAGTGGAAGTGCTAGACCAGCCGGAAGCCGCCCACGAGCTAGGCGACCTCCTGTTCGCAGTGGCCAACCTGGCCCGCCATCTAGAAGTGGAGCCCGAGCTAGCCCTCCGCCGAGCCGTTGACCGCTTCGAACGCCGCTTCCGCCGTATGGAAGAACTCGAAGACCTGAAGTCGGCCGACCTAGCCAGGATGGACGAACTATGGGAGCAGGCCAAGAGCGAAGAGCGGTCTAAGGCAAACTGAGATGGAGGAGTGCAGACTCCTTCACGGACGTCGCAGTTCTTGGTAGGTTACGAATATGGTTTACTCGCGGGCCGATCATATCTCTAAGCGGATGTCACCAGAACAACTATTGGACAATCTTGCGAGCAGAGGGTTCTCCTGGGCTTCTGTCGCCCGGGTAGCTGGAGTTTCGAAGGCAACCATGAGAAAGTGGCGTGCTGGCGATTACTCATCGGTAAGTGATTTCT
This sequence comes from Acidimicrobiia bacterium, assembly GCA_965200835.1. Taxonomy (GTDB): domain Bacteria; phylum Actinomycetota; class Acidimicrobiia; order Spongiisociales; family Spongiisociaceae; genus JAPPFW01. Next base: position 912,671 of record OZ241390.1, on the reverse strand, counting down.
CGCGTCTTGCCTTGCTAGTGGCCTTCGTGGACGTGCTCGAAAACGATCACCTGATCAGCGATCCAGCCTCATGGTTGGATACTTCCTTGGGTAGGTCTAGTTTCACCGGAATAGATATCCTTGTCGAGGATGGTTCCCTCTACTTGATGCAATACGCTGGTGACAGTATCAGTGCTGAGGAGGTTCTGGATTCGGTCTTACCCGTGTGGCGGAATACCTTGGACGAACGTTTCGAGGTATACGAGGCCGAGGATGGCGAACGCGCAATACGGGCTCGTTTTGGAGACTTGACGGGGTAAGCCTAGAGTCCGCTGCTGAGCCAGTCCTTCTATGTGAGGCCGTCGGATCCGAAGCCAACGTTTACCGGCCATTATTCACCGGCGACATCTTTAACTTCGTAGAGATACCAGGCGTAGGCGTTTCGTCGGTTAGCGTCATCGGACATCCCTGTGCGCTTTGTGGTAGGAATGGCAAGCTGGAGGAAACCATACCTGTAGCTTCGGTAGTTCCTCACGAGCAGGTTCCGGCACACAAGTGGTCGGTTGGATACTTCAATAGGATGTCCTTAGCAGCGCTGCCGCTGGAGGAAGCATTTCATGTCGTTCGTCTTGACCGGTTTGGTCTGGCTCGCACTAGTCACCTTGACAAAGCCTCTCGGATCGCTTGCCTCTCTCACGCAGGTAGCAACCTATTACAGCAACGGCTCGTGTTTCACCAGACGCGGCTAGCCATCCCAACGGCAAAGTTCCATGAGGCCTTCGATCATATCTATGAGGAGGCCGACCTGATGGAAGACTGGAGCACGGCCCTCGATGGTATTGACGACGACACCGCATTGAGCTTTGAATGCTGGATCCGTGATGGCACGCCACCCTGCCAACTCCGGTTGAAGACACGCCCATCCCGGGACATCAGTGCGTCGAGAAATGCACAGAGAGATCAAGCGGAGGGGGACCTTGCAGAGTGCAAGCCAATAAAGATTACGTCGGGAGTCCGGATCTGCACTTTGCCCAGACAAGACCCAGGCTGCCATCACTGTCACCAAGCAAGTGTCTGACGTTCGAATTATTGGACGCATATCCTCGGTGGCACGACACCCCGTTACGCCCGGGACCACGAACCGCGGCCAATCCGGGGCTTACTTCCGGTGAGGTCCCCCAGGCTACATCACTGCCTGTACACTCTGCCGCCTACGGGTCTCGGTGGCTCTCAATGCGGCGCTCAACTCTTACTCTGCGTTAGTGGATCCTCGGAGGATAGGTCACCAGCCGACGCCACTATGGCATGACGGGTTTAGGAACGCAAGAGGTACTCGCGTGACCACACACCTGGTCCGCGGTTTCGATCGCCTGAGCTTCATTGGCCTCGGCTCTCGAAAGGGGAGGAAGGGGCGTGCCCGGTCGGGGCTCGTGGATCACCTCGGGTCAGCATCCACCTCGGGCTGGACTGATCCGGCTTGCAAAACAGCCTGATCCCACGGTGTGGACTCCCCGGCTCTCCTCACCCAGGTTGCGACTTGCCCTCGCCCGCCGAGCGGGTCGACCTCAATTGTGTATAGCGGTGACTGAGTGATAGCGTCCGGTTCTCGAACCTGCTTCGGCAATACGTTGCGATCTTCGGGTACCTGGACGAATGGGATCACCTCGGACGGAACCGTTATGGGCTTTTCGGCGAGATGGGACTCCGGGACAGCAAGCGAGGGGTCGCAGAGTAGAAGCCGGTAGCGGTTCGACACAACTAACTTCCCCTCTGAATGGAGAATCCTATTTCCATTCTAATGACACTTCTCCTATCCCTCAGCACCGTTGTCGGTGTTCCCGAAGGGCATCCTGGTCTCCTTCATCGGGTTTATTGGGCCGATTCGTTCGCGGCTGTTGTCTCCGAGGGGCTTCCTGGTCCCATCTACCGGGTCGAGCTACCGGCAAGCAACCCGGCCGGGTCTGGTGACTGGTTGGCACAGCGGCTACCCGGTCTTGGGCTACCTGGGGTTATGCTCGACGTTGTCCGATGCGAGTCCGGGCGGAACCGGCGCCTCATAGCGGGTGACGGAAAGCACGGCCCCGACTATGGCCTCTTCCAGATCAATTGGTACTGGTGGGGCGACGACCTTCAACGGTGGGGGATCGCGCAGGAACCGTTGGATCTCCTCAATGTAGATACGAATCTTCGAGCCACGAGGCTGGTCTACCGAACGATGGGACTCAAGGCGTGGGAACCGTCGGAACACTGTTGGGGGCGGCAATAAGCGACGATCGACTCAACATGTCTCACTGGGCCACCCGCTAACACCAATAGGTCACCCAGACGGGAAACGAAAGAGAGCCGACATAACTGTGGGGCTGGCCCCGCCGTCCGCCTCGTCGACTGGGATTGTGTCGGATATCAGGCACATCCGTGATACGCTCACCTCGTCCCCTCCACAGGGAGTTCGGGTGACTACGACCGTCTGTGCTGTTCTGGCACGCCAGATTCTTGATTCCCGCGGTAATCCCACCGTGGAAGCGGAGGTGACCCTTCAGGGAGGCCGGACCGGTCGGGCTGCGGTCCCGTCCGGCGCCTCGACCGGGACTTTGGAGGCCATCGAGCTTCGGGACGGAGGTGACCCGTACGGTGGCAAAGGGGTCGACCAGGCAGTAGCCAACGTCAACGACCTCATCGGCCCGGCCATCTCGGGTCGGGACGCTACCGATCAGCTGGAGATCGACCAGATCATGCTCGATCTGGATGCCACCCCCAACAAGGCAGGGCTCGGCGCAAATGCCATGCTGGCCGTGTCGCTCGCTACCGCTAGAGCGGCTGCTGCCCAGGTTGGGCTTCCTCTGTTCCGTTATCTGGGTGGACCTTCTGCTCGCGAGCTCCCGGTACCCATGCTCAACGTTCTCAACGGTGGAGCCCACGCGGCCAATCCCCTTGATGTGCAGGAGTTCATGCTGGTGCCCACCGGTTTTCCTTCCTTCTCCGAGGCACTGCGGGCCGGGGTCGAGATCTACCAGCACCTCAAGAAGGTGCTCGCCCAGCGGAACCTGAGCACCAACGTGGGGGATGAGGGTGGCTTCGCCCCCTACCTCGACGGCAGCCGGGCGGCTCTGGATCTGTTGATGGCCGCTATCGGGCAGGCCGGGTACGAACCGGGAGAAGAGATAGCGCTCTCTCTCGATGTGGCCGCCTCGGAGTTCTACCACGACGGCCGATACCAGCTCGAGGGCCAGTCCTTAGACGCCGAAGACATGGTCGACTTCTACGAAGGTCTGGTGACTGACTATCCGATCGTGTCCATCGAGGATGGTCTAGCTGAGGACGACTGGGAGGGTTGGGCCCGGCTCACCGAGCGCTTGGGAAGCAGGGTCCAGCTGGTGGGTGACGACATCTTCGTTACCAACCGGATGATCCTGCAACGTGGGATCGACGAGGGCGTTGCCAACGCGGTGTTGGTTAAGGTCAACCAGATCGGGACCCTCTCGGAGACCCTGGCAACCATGGCAATGGCCCGAGGGGCCGGTTACGGCCAGGTGGTGTCACACCGCTCCGGGGAGACAGAGGACACGTTCATTGCTCACCTGGCGGTAGCGACCAATTCGGGCCAGATCAAGACCGGGGCACCGGCGAGATCGGAGCGCACAGCCAAGTACAACGAGCTGCTCCGAATCGAGGAACGGCTCGGCAACCAGGCGCGCTACCACGGGTCCACCCTCTACGCAGGTGCCTGATGGCTGATCGGAAGAAACGGCGCGGTTGGTTGATCCCACTGGTGTTGCTGGTCATGCTGGGAGTGGTGGTTCTGAATGTGTTGCCGATTCGCGATCTGTTCGCCCTCAACCAACAGCGGGAGGAGTTAGAGGCTGAGCTCAGCCAGATCCAGGAGGAACGAGTCGGGCTGGAGCGAGAGATCGAGGCGCTGCACAGCCTGAGCGAGATCGAACGTATCGCCCGCTCGGACTTCGGCTACGTGCGTCCCGGTGAGACCAGCTACGTGATAGTTGCGTCCGATGAGATGTCCTTGGATCAGGAGCCGGCTGTGGTGACGGAGGAAGCGGAACCAGAGCCGCCGCTACCGGAGCCGAGAGGTTTCTGGAAGCGGATCTGGGACTACATGACGGGCGCCGACCGATCCGATGGATGACCGCCGGCTAGTAGCGGCACAGATAGGGCGTCCTTCCCGAGCAGCAATTGATGTTCTCTCCCGGTGTCACTTGTCCCTGCCCGTGGTGGTTCGGGTCCCTCCCGTTCTGGAGGATGGAACTCCCTTCCCGACTCTCTACTGGCTGAGCTGCCCGCTAGCCGTCAAACGGGTCAGCCGGCTGGAGAGCGGAGGAGGGGTCAAGGCGATGCAGCGCAGGGCGGCTCGAGTAGCAGAGTTCGGAGCCGCATTACAAGCCGCCCACGCTCGGTATGCCTCGCAGCGGGACCGGCTACTGCCCCCCGGGACTGGTCCGCATCCCTCCGGAGGGGTGGCGGGTGCGGAAAGCGGCGTTAAGTGCCTGCACGCCCACTACGCCGACACTCGGGCAGGTAATTCCAACCCGGTGGGTGAGCTGGTAGCTCCGTGGGTGGAGCCGCTCGACTGCCAGGTCGCCTGCGTAGTCGAGGACAACGGCCAGACAGCCAGGAATCCACACTGGACCGAGCCGCGCTAGTCCCAGATCGGCATCTACGATGAGGGTGGCGCCCGGGTGACGGAACTGGTAGTCGTGGCGGACTTAAACTCCGCTGCCCTTAAGGGGCGTGTGGGTTCGAATCCCACCCCGGGTACTGCCTCAACGTCCGGCGCCGACAACTGGGCTGCATTTTGTCATCACTCCCAGAGCTGCCTGGTCCGCCTCGGGTGCCTAGCCGGTGGCGTGAGCAGGCAGCGGCCACTCGAGCGGTACCATACGATAGGCCGATACTGGTACGGCACGTTCTAGCTACTTCGTAGGGACTTCTGGGCTCATGGCACAAATCGAAGGAATCCGGATTCGAAACTACCGAGTATTGAAAGATGTGACGTTCGGGAAACTCCACACGACCCAGAAGGTTGCTCCCCTAACCCAACTGACGGCTGTTATCGGGAAAAACGGTGTAGGCAAGAGCGCGCTCGTCGATTGTCTGGGCTTTCTAGCTGATTGCCTCAGGTTAGGAGTCGAAAGAGCATGCGATATCCGTGGAAGGGGTGGATTCCATCGGATCCGATCGCAGGGAGTTGATGAGCCTATCGGGTTTGAAGTGTAATATCGAGAAAACTCCAGGGCTCGCCCGATTACATACGAACTCACGATAATAGTGACAGATCTGGCCGTCCTTTTGTAGCAGCGGAACGACTCCGCCAAAGAAGAAAAGGACAAAACCATGGGCAGCCCTTTTCCTTCCTGATTATGGAGAACGGTGAAGGGTTAGCTTGGAAAGGTTACTCACATGGAATCCAGATCGACGACCGTATCGGATACCCACCCAGTCGTTACAATACTCTAGCACAAATACTGAGACAGATAGAGGCTGAGTCAATCGGCGAAAGTGTACAGTTTAGCGAAAGGTTTGATGAAGAGAGCTCGGAAAGAGTGAACATCAAACTACAGGATAATCGTAAACTGGGGATTGCGATCCTTGGACAGTTGAAGCAGCATCCTAGAATTTCGGCCTTCCGCCAGTTTCTGGAAGGATGGTATCTCAGTTACTTTACACCTGCTGCCGCTCGGGGCTTGCCCCTTGTTGGTCCGCAACAGCATCTGAATGTTCGTGGAAGTAACTTGAGCAATGTTGTGCAGTTCATGGAGCGCGAGCACCCCGCTCGGTTTGAGCACATTCTCAAGAAGATATCACTTCGGATCCCGGGGATAGATAGAATCGACACTGAATCCAGTCCGGATGGCCGACTGTTGCTAAGGTTTAACGATAAGGGCTTTGAGGATCCGTTCTTTTCTCAGCAAGTGTCAGATGGGACCTTGAAGCTCTTCGCATATCTACTGATGCTGGAAGATCCGAGACCGCACCCCCTCATATGTATCGAAGAACCTGAGAATGGTTTATATCCTGAACTCCCAAAAGTGCTAATAGAGGAGGTTCGTTTCCGTACACGACGAGGTTGACGTCGCCCTCAGATACTTATGACAACACATCAACCATATGTTCTAGACTGCCTCAATCCAGCTGAGGCTTGGATCTTGGAGAAGGAGTCTGATGGTTTCGCTAAAGTTCGGCGATTGAGTGATAACGACATCGTTCGTGCTTTGGTAGAGGAAGGTACACCATTAGGTGGTCTCTGGCACAGTAACTACTTTGATGAAGTTTAGTTCGTCGTGTATTTTGAGGTAATGGTGGAGGATAGCTCGGGATCGATACTCGTGGAGTGTTTATTGAGGAAGATTCTCGGTCCCAAGAATCAACTCCATTCTTGGACGACTCACTCGTACAAAGGGTTGGGACATTTACCTCATGGGCTCAAGGGTATCTCCGATCCGAGTAAGCGTCTGCTGCTGTCACAACTGCCTCGGCTCTTAAGGGGGCTTGGTCGGTCTCTCGGAGTCGACACTGCTGTAATTGTTCTAGTGGATCTAGACCGTAGAGACTGCCTTGAATTCAAGGGAGAACTGAACACTATTCTAGACTCTTGTAGCCCGGCACCGACTACGTTGTTTCGAATTGCTATTGAGGAGGTCGAGGCTTGGATGTTGGGAGATCGGGAAGCAGTTATGAGCGCATATCCTAGCGCGAAGACACGGGTGATCGATGGATATGTCCAGGATAGTATAGTTGGTACCTGGGAGGTACTCACCGATGCCGTTCACCCGGGTGGCGCCGCTCGCTTGAAGAAACTCGGTTACCCCGAGATCGGAACCCTCAAGTGTGAATGAGCTCGGAGAATTGGTCCTCGTATGGATGTAGACAGGAACCGATCGAACAGTTTCCAGGTGTTCCGAGATGGAATAAGGCAACTTGCTGGCGTGTCTGGGTAGCTACTAACTCTCACTGGGACTTGCGACGGCGGCTTCCGATGCTAAGTGTCAGGTCGTGAAGCCCATCGAGCAGATCACTTTGGGTTCGCTTCTCTCGTCGGGTGTCGTCTGGTCTGGGTGGTTACATAGGTCACCATCCTTGTGAAGGTTGACCAGTAGGCCAGCGAGATCCTCGTTGCTGCGCTCTTTCAGGGCTCTGGCCAACCGGTCCGTGGCGGTCTCCTGCAGTGGGTGCTGGTGGAGTTCGTTCAAAGCAGCTTCCAGTTCGGCTTGGGTCCAGAACAGATTGTCGGCCGAGTTCGTTCTGAGGGGATCCAACCGAGTCCAGATCCGTCCTCTCACTCCCCCCAGCGTGTTGGCCGGGCGTTCGGGTGGGGCGGTCAGAGGTCCTTCGAAAGCTGCTCTGACCAGATCATGATGCGCGGCAAGGCGGGGAGCGGGTGGGGTCTCGGGTGAGCACTCCGCCATTCTCAGAGCTCGCTGGGGGGTTACCCGCTTGCCCGACTCGTCCGCGGATACGAAAGCGAAGGCGTCGGATCCGGTGACGGTTTGGGAATGGACCAGCACTCCTTCCGAAGGCCCGTCGCTATCGGTGAGAGCCAGAGTCGAATACACGACATTAGGCAGTTCCTCGACCCGCTTGGCCAGCTGCCGGTCGTTGGCAGTGGCACCCTGCCAGATCTCGTAGGCCATCGACACTGGGTCGACATCGCCGAGGCCGTCCGCCAGCTCGTACTCGGACTCCTCGTTATACCTTCCTTCGATCACGGCGCGCTCGCCGGGTTCTCCGAAGAACTTCTCATCAGAGCCCAATAGCTGGGCGCTCTCCTGGAGTCGGTCTCTTATCCGGCTCCTCAGTCTTATCTCGTCCTCGATCCTCCCGGCGGGTAGCAGGGAGTAGACGATCACCTGCTCTGATTGCTGGCCGATCCGGTCCACTCGCCCAGCCCTCTGCACCAGCTTGACTATTGCCCAGGGAAGGTCGTAGTTGACGATGATGTGGGCATCCTGGAGGTTCTGCCCCTCCGACAGCACATCGGTTGACACCAACACCCGCAATTCCTCTTTGATCTCATCCGGATCCACGTTGTTGGACACAGGAGAGAAGCGACGTGCCAGCGCCATGGGGTTGTCCGACGAGCCGGTCACCTCGGCCACCCGATCCAGTCCCCGGCGCTGGAGCTCGGCAACGATGTAGCGGGCGGTGTCGGCATACTCGGTGAACACGATGAGCTTGTCGTTCGGGTGGTCGATGGACGCCAAGCGCATCAACTGGGCGACTTTGCTGTCCCTGTCCGGGTCCCAGTTTCCGAACCGCGATAGGAGTCGATCGAGGATCTCGATGTCGTCTCGCAGATCGTCAGCGAACTCCTCGACCAGAAGTTCGGCGCGTAGCCAGCGTATGTTGCGGCGTCCGGCCTCGACTAGCATCTCGTAGGCAACTTCGGCTGAGGGAGAGTCACCGGGAGCATCGGCATAGAGGGCGCCGTTCTCGAACAGGTCGCCCGTGTCATGGTCTCCTTCACCGGACCACAGGGTGTTATCGACTGTTCCGATCGGGATGGAAAGTCTGTTGTCGACCGCATACAGGGCGACTCGGTTCCGCAGAGCGTGGCGTCTTAGCGTGGCCAGGAAGGCGGGACCGGAGGAGGACAGCCGTTTGAACAGCATCACCCGGGTGAACCCCATGAGGTTCCCCCGACCCGATCTGGTCAGGTCGTCTATCAGTTTCCGCTCGGCCTTGGTTAGGGTCTCTGACTCGAGCAGGTAATCACCTATCCGGTAGCGGGGCAGAGTTAGATCCGCCACCGCGTCCAGAGTGGCCTGGCTCACCATTTGCCGCGACGGGTCGCTGCGCGGCAGGTCCTGTTCGACCGGTTTGGCTAAGCGTTCGGGAAAGTAGAAGCAGCTACCGTCCCCGAACTCCAAATATGGGCGGCCCTGGTCATCTTCGTGGGCGTAGTTGTCCTCGATGAAGCGCCGGGTGCGTCGAACCATGAACTGGGACAGCAGGTCCTGCCAGTCCTCCGGGAAGGGGGACTGACGAAAGGCGGCGATAGTGGTCGTACGACCCTCGCATGTCAGGCCGAACGCTGCTTCCCCCGCCATGGCGATCGCCTGCTCCGGACGGATGCCGAGGTCATGGTCGTCACTCAGGAACAAGCTCAGTTGGGCATCTAGATCGGATACGTCCTTGTTGAACGGGGTGGCGGACAGCAGCACCACCTTGGAGTCGTTCTCTTCTACATAGGACCGGAGCTTCTTCCAGGTCTTGGTCTCCCGGTTGCGGAGATTGTGGGATTCGTCCACCACCACCAGCTGGTAACGACGCAGCTCCGACAACGAACCGCGCGGCACCATGGATAGTGACTCCACACGCCCGCGGATCTCGTAGTTCTCTAGGTAGGACTTCCACATGGGAACCAGATTCTTGGGGCACACGACCAGCGTGCTCATGCCGTGTTCCTCCTGGAGAAGGCGGGCAATGGCGGTAGCGATCAGCGTCTTGCCCAGGCCGACCACATCGCCGATGATCGCCCCACCTCTCTGGTACACGATCCGCGCCGCAATGTTCACGGCCGCCGTCTGAAAGTCCAGGAGCTTGTCGGCCATGGAGGCGGGTAGTCCATACTGGAGCAGACCCTCGCGTGCCTCCCGGGAAAGATGCCAGGCCATCTTCAGGCAGACCAAGTAGGGGTCCAGTGGACGGATGCCCAAGACCGGTCGACTATCTCCACCAGCTGGGGGCTGACCGGCAGGGTAAGGGGGTCGCTCCATAACTTCTCGAACCACGTGGCGAGCTTGGCGGTGGAGTCATGGTCGGTGACATCCACGTTCAGCTCGCCCGGCTGGCACAGTCCGGCCCGGGTCAGGTTGGAGGAGCCGACATATCCGGTGCACGGGTTGTCGGTGCTGTCCTTGTGGCAGAGGTACAGCTTGGCATGCAGCCGATGAGCTAGGAAAAGCCGCAAATCGACGACTCCGGTGTCTAGGTGGTCCCGCAATTGGCGTAGTGCTTCCTCGTCCGACGCGGTCGGCAACCCGACCTCCAGCTGGCCACGCATCTCGTCCAAGGTCCTCTCGGCATTTTGGTGAGCGTCTTTCTGGTCAGCGGGGGGAGAGGTCCGGAAACGCTGAAGTCGGCGCATCTCATCGGTGGGATGTTCCGTCATCCCCACCAGTACTCGGACCTTCGGAGTATCGTCCGGTCGATCGGGTAGGCAGTCGACATACTCGGCAATCAGCTTCCAGCCGCGCAGATTGAAATATCCGACCGCGGCATCCAGCGTTACCGTGTTCTCCAGAAGGGAGTCCAAGAGGGCCTCCCCCATGAAGAACTCAATGTTATCGAGTATGCGAGGCATCGGAACTAGTCGTTCTGTCCGAAGGTCATCCGGTCGCGTAGGTTTCCCGCCGCTTCATAAGCAAACTCGACATCCCATACCTTGGCTAGAACAAGATCCGCTTCGTCAGTTATGTTCCGACACCCACGTAGATCGTAGCGGCCGATTCTCTTACCTGCATTGAGTTTCCACCGAAGGTGCTTGGGTAACTCTTTCTGAAGTTCGGCAGAAAGCATGAGTAACTCAGGAAAAGCTCTGGAATTCTCTAACTCTGTAACTCCAGCAGGGAAAGTCGTGAGAACACCCTTGGTTACGTCAAAGTCATCACCATATGTCAGCCACCATAAGTATCCCCAGCGCCCCGCAAAAGCGAGAAAACCTAAGTCACGGTCGGCATCCGTGGCAAAGGCTAACCACTTGTTACTTGACGAAGTTGTCTCACAACCACTCGCCGTGATTATTGGTGGTGGAGTTACAAAGATGTTCAGCGTATTATAGGAGGTAGGTGCATAGCCTAGTCTGGCGGCTGTGCAATTCTCTTTACGAAGAACGCTTAGCAATGGCTGGTATCTATCTACCATAGAACTAAAGGCGGAGGCAGTAGCCTGGTCATCTATAAACGGCCACTGTTTTTGGTTGACCCTTAGTAGGTTTGGAAGTGATGTCGTATACTCTAAGTAGAGAACAGTGTTGGTCGTCCAGGCGTGCGCCAACGCCTGCATCTGGTTGTAAAGAGATTAGGGTGTCCAACGTTGCTAGCCACGATGATTGTATTTCGTACCCGTGCTGAGCCAGAGAACAGACTATCAGGTATCTTTGCATAGGACGATACCCAGATTGTAGAAAATCGTTGTGTTAGAAAGGAGCGGACGGACTCAAATCGTCTCCCAAAGCATAGAGAGTGCATAACGATCATGGCTATGCACCCTCGTGTGTTAAGGAGATTTGATGCGCGCTCTACACAGACTGCATAAAGGTCAGGGCACTTCTGGGCTTCATATCCTTGCCAGGTGTAGCCCTTTACCTTCGTCGCGGCGATGTACGGCGGGTTACCGATGATCACATCGAATCCGCCGTGTTGCCATACGGCAGGGAACTCTGCGAACCAGTGGAAGGGGTTATGTGTTCGTCGCCACTCTGCGAGGTTGATCTGCTCTGCTCGTAGTCCGTGGAGAACACAATCCGCTATCGTCGTAGCTATCTTGATATTGGTTTCAAGTTGCTGCTTGGCGTCCGGATCAGCCCGATCTCCGGTATCTGCGCTCTGCGAGTCGATGAAATGCTTGTAGGCCGTAGCCGCGAGGCCAGCTGCCGTGACCGCAGTGCCCAAGTCTGCCAGGGGCAGGTGGTCTGTTGCGAAGCGCCGGTTGGCATCATCAATGTCAGCCAGACCCACTAGCAGATTGCCCGACTTGATATTGAAGTCGAGATCGGGCAGTGGTTCTATCTGGGTGAAGTCATTGAGTTCAGCAGCAAGTTTGAGGAATAGGCGAAGCTTGGCGATCTCCACCGCTTCGGACATGATGTCCAGCCCGTACAGGTTGTTGAGGCAGGCAGTTCTGAGCATCCAGTAACGGTCGCTGGTATGTTCTTCAGCCTCGGCTAGGAAGGGCGCAGTTCCCTTGCCGTCAGCCCTGAGTTGATACGCGGTCTCCATGACCGTCGTGTACATCGGGTCTAGTACGTCCAGCGCTGCCAGGAGGAATGCACCGGAACCCACTGTGGGATCGCAGATAGTGAGCGACCGGAGTACCTCGAAGGCAGTCTGGCACTCGTCCGGTGTCTTGAGGAGGGAGAGGTAGTCAGTAAGGAGGGTCGGTAGATCGAGGTTTAACGTGATGGCATCGTCAATGGTCCAGTCACTAGGTTGTGACAGGTCCTGGACCAGCTTCGCATACGTTTCGTGACGGTGTGTGACGTCGCACCATCTTTCGCCAGGCAGCGCGATATCTGGGTCCGGCTCCTGGCTCGCTTGATGCTGGATGCTGGATGCTGCTTATTATCAGGTGTCTGGCCAGCGCCATAACCGAGGCTGCTGTGGACGTAATCCGAGCCCGAGCTGCGCAATAGTTCACAGGGGTCTTCCAGGCCAGCCGCTACCAATCGGTCAACGACAGCCGGAATGATCGCTGAAGTCGACATGTAGCCGGTCACGTCAGGTTTGGTGTAGTAGGCGCCCTGATCCTTTTGGTTCACGTACTGCTCGAAGATGAAGCCCAGGATGTCGGGGCTGATTTCATCGTCCGAGCCGGTGGGGCTCTCATTGAGATGCCAGCGCCACTTGTCGAAGAAGTCGAACAGCTGCTCGAATACGTCGTCCTCGATGTAGATGCTGTGATGTTGCTCGAGTGCATGTAGCTCGAAGATGCCACCGTTTATGTAGGGGACCTTGCCAACTATCTTTCTCACATCCGGGTCCACATACTTGGGTACCGGATTGCCGAGACCCTCGTGGAACAGCGGAAGCAAGAACTCGCCGAAGAACGCTCTGGACCGGTCAGGGCCGAAGCATTGGCGAACCATGGTGAGCCGGCTGCGGAGATAGTCCTGGTCGCCATCCATGAAACCCTTGCGCTGGATGAAGTAGATGAACATGAGCCGGTTCATCAACACAGACGGCGTACCAGCGGCGGTCGGCTTCTTGGCTGATCCCGTGGATCCGTTTCACCAGCTCCGTGTGATACTTCTTGAACTCCCGGTAGAAGGACCGGGTGACCTTCTCGACGTTGAAGGAACCCCTGACCCGATCCAGGACGGTCAGGGGAGTCAGACTCTCGAACTCGGCCAGCCTGAACTGGACCCTCCGCAGTCGCTGAAGTACCGCGTCACCACCCCCGCGGTGCTTGTCGTAAACATGGTCGACCAGACGGTCCCGGCCCGACTGGGTGCGCTCCGGCCACAAGAACAGGACCTGCTCGGGCATGTTGAACAGCACCAACCGGCCCAGTGGGGAGTGCTTCCGCAATTCGCGGGCGACAGGCAGCTTCTGTCGCGGATTCGGAGGGCTGTCGCATTGCACCTTCCAAACAGCCACACCCTTCTTGTCGACGACTCGGCTGGCGACCAGATCGACGTCCTCGACCCAAACGGGTCCGGTATCGGGGGGGTTGTCCCAACCTAGGTCATGGAACAAGCCGAAGTAGTCGGCGCCATCCAGCAGTTCTCGGATCCGATCATCGGTCATCGATGCGTTCATTCCGATCTCTCCTCCTCTGCGGCAGGCCGAGCCGGGTTCGCGCCATCTCGCAAGGCCTCATGAGGAAACGTAGCACTGGGGTGTGACACCACTACGGGTATGGCACATATTGAACGTAGTACTTTCAATATGTGCAGAGGTCGTTACTATGACAAGCCATGATCGAGCGGGAGATCACCCCATACCTGACCAGGCTGTTCGGACAATATCCGTTCGTAACGGTCACCGGTCCTCGGCAGTCTGGCAAGACCACCCTGTGTAGGGCTGCCTTCCCCGATCTCGACTACGCCAACCTAGAGGCGCCGGATCAGCGCCAGTTCGCCCAGTCGGATCCGCGCGGGTTCCTGGCTCGGTTCGATGGTCCGGCCATCATCGACGAGATCCAGCATGTTCCTGATCTCCTGTCCTACCTGCAAGTGCTGGCTGATGAGAGCGGGCGGAACGGCATGTTCGTGCTGACGGGCAGCGAGCAGTTCCCGGTCTCCGATGCCATCAGCCAATCTTTGGCCGGGAGGACCGCACTCCTCCGTCTCATTCCTTTCTCGATAGCAGAACGGCAACAGGCCGGTGCATCCGACGGGATCGACGATCTCCTCTTCTCGGGCTTCTACCCCCGCATCCACGACCAGGGCCTCGATCCTCAGCAGGCGCTCGGCGACTACTTCGAAACCTATGTGGAGCGTGATGTGCGCCGTTTGGGTGGGATACGCAACCTGGCAGGCTTTCGTATGTTCGTCCGCCTGTGCGCCGGGCGGATCGGCCAGCTCGTCAACCTGAGCTCCCTGGGAGCCGATGCCGGTGTCTCCCACACCACGGCCAGGGCCTGGCTAGCCATCCTGGAGCGAAGCTACATTGTCTTCCGGTTGCGACCTTTCCATGCCAATCTCCGCAAGCGGCTGGTCAAATCACCCAAGCTCTATTTCTACGACGTAGGGCTGGCCAGCTACCTGATCGGCATCGAGCGGCCTGATCAGCTGGTTACCCATCCCCTACGTGGTGCCCTCTTCGAGAATGCCGCGGTAGCGGAGGTGCTCAAATACCGATTCAACACGGGCCGGCGATCCAATCTCTCCTTCTTCCGGGACTCGAGGGGGTTGGAGTGCGACCTCCTGTACGAGACTGGGGATGGGATGGTGGCCATCGAGATCAAGTCGGGCGCTACCGTCGCCTCCGATGCCTTCCGCTCCCTGGACCGGATAGCCGGGCTAGTCCCGAAGGCATCTGCCAGGGTGCTCGCCTACGGCGGCACAGACCGCCAGACCCGGAGCAACCATGAGGTGGTCCCGTTGTCATCGCTGGTACCGTTGTTACGACAGTTCGAGTCACGTTGAGTCGAGATTGAAATACGTGTCACACCCCCGTGGTATCAGGTCATGAATGGACGACCTGAGCCTCGCAGAACGCACTTGGAGTATCACCGCCGCTAATGGGGTAGCCTACGGGGCGGCCCGACAGGCAGCAGCCTGGGGGTCCGCGGGAGGGCCGCTGGTTCCCAGAGCATATCGCCAAATGTACGGCGAGGACGAGGCGCCCACTTCGTTACGACTCTTGATCGAGGATCCGGGTCTCACGTTGGGTGATCTCGATGCTTCCTGCTGGGATCGGTTGTTCATCACAGAACTGCCCAAGCGCCATCAACAGATCATCAGTCGTGAACTGGGACGTTTGCCGTACCCAGCCGGGAGGATCGCCATTCCCGCTGGACTTCCTCTAGCGTGGGTTGCTGAGCTCCCCCTACGAACCCGTACTTCCAACGCCATCCAGCGCTTTATAGAGCAGAATGGGGAAGGGTCTCGTCCGGATGTGTTGAAGATCGACGATGTCATGTCGTGGCGTGCTGTGGGTACGACCACTCTCATAGATCTGTTGTGTGTAATAGAGAGTGCCGAGCTAACTGCTCAAAGTGTTGACCTGGATGTGATTGAAGCTCCCCAATCTCAGAATCTTGGAGCAGATGTAGTAGACCCTCCTCGGTCTCGCCGGATTGATTCAGAAGCGGTGAAGTCTGTTCAAGAGTCCGTAGACGATGATCCTTCCATTGATCGGTCTGTGCCCTGGTTACCTGATCAAGTACAGCAGCTTTTTTATGACATAGCAGCCTGGGCTGTATTAGAGACGGACTCGGTGACTCTCGGAGATGCCTTTGCCAAGCTGATGAGCAAGAAGAACACGCCACGTGAATGGAATGAACTGACTCAGTTAAGGCTTGCGGAGATAACAGAGCTCGCGCTAGACCCTCATGTCGCCCTGGATGAGTGGGCAGGTCAGCTTCTGCCCAGGGAGGCCAGAATATTTCGTGCTCGTCTGGCGGCCAGGCCTGGATCAATCCCCACTCTGGAGAAGATGGGGAATGAACTTGGTATCACGAGAGAGCGACTTCGCCAGTTAGAGCAAGGCTTGATAGCTCAACTTCGTTTACATATTCGTGATGGAGAGGGTCAGGTTATTCGTTGGCGTATCGACAGCCTACGTCATGCTGTCGGGGTCGCTGCACCGATGGATCATGTGGAGGACTTGGGAATGCTCACTCCTCCCATCGGCATAAGAGACTATTCCAGCGTGTTCTTGATTCTGGCCGGTCCCTACGTCTTTCGAAGGGATTGGTTGGTTCTGAAGTCAGCAATCGAAGATGACCCGACTTCCAGGGTTCTTGATATGGCTGACGAGCATGGATGTATACCGATGGAGAAAGCTAGCGTATTACTGATGGATTGGGGTCTCCACGACAGATTCCATCAAGATTGGCTATGTAGGAAGGGATGGTTTCGGTTGTTCGACAACCGGCTGGTGCGTTGGAAAGGGCCGGTCTCGGACAAGCTGGCCTTCAGCCTCAAGGACATAGGCGAACCCACCACCACGCAGGCCTTGCTGGATCACGTTGGACTCGTGCGTAGTGTCAACTCCACAAAGAATGCGCTGGCGAGTGATGACCGATTCTGTCGGGTGAGCCGGACGGAGTGGGGGCTCGTCTCGTGGGGACTCCCCGAATACAAGGGAATTGCTTCATCGATTCGATCCCTCCTGGAACATCAAGGGACTGTGCGGATCAACGATGTGGTCGACCGGCTTCGCTTGAACTTCGGTACCAAGGACGCCTCGGTCCGTGCGTACTGTGGTGCGCCGGCCTTCGTGATAGAGGATGGCTGGGTTCGGCTTCGTGGAAAGGACGAGACTCACACATTTGGTCATACCCCGATCAGAACAGTGCCTGGACTCTTCCATCTAGGTCCGGGACGGATCGGGTTGCTCTTCCGGGTGGACCGAGACGTGCTTAGAGGAAGCGGGCGTCCATTGAGTGTGGCAGTAGGGTCTGCCCTGGGGGTTGTCCCCAACCAGGTAGCTGAGTTTGAGGTTTCCACAGGAGGGTCGCTGACAGTTACCCTTCCTGACACCAGTATCACCGGTCCAACCTTGGGATCAACGAGGTTGCTGGCCGAGGCGAAAAAGGCCAACATCGGCGACTACCTGACCCTGATACTTGACTCCAACGACTGGTCGGCTGAGTCGACGGTGTTCCAGCCACCGGTGAGCGAGACAAGCTGGGCTCTGGTGGAGAGACTGACCGGGCTACGCTCCGGGGCCGGTCTTCCCGGCCTGTCGGAAGCCCTCGGATGCGATCCCGAGGAGGTGGTTCAGGTGCTACGCCGGAGGGGTGACGACCTGGTTGTGGAGGCGCTGCCGGATGGTGCCGCCGACCACTGAGCTCAGCTCAGAGCGCATCGAAACATATGCGGTGCGAGTGAGGTGAGCTCGACCCACGCCACCGAAGCCGGTGGCTGATTGTCCCGCCCGCTGCGTAGGAATGCGCCGACTTCGGGCCGTCGCCGCCTGGCCATTGTGGGGACGCTTTAGCCGGCAGTGATTCGCCAATGACGGTCGGCACGTTGCGCGTGCCACATCTCGGCGTACCGGCCGTCGAGCGCCAACAGGTGCTCGTGATCACCCTGCTCGATGATGCGGCCATCCTCGAGCACGATGATGTTGTCGGCGGCGACGATGGTGGACAGCCGGTGTGCGATGACGATGACCGTCTTGTCCTCCACCAGTTTGTCGATGGCTTGCTGGACTACGACCTCGCTCTCGGTGTCGAGTGCCGACGTCGGTTCGTCGAGGATCACGATCGGGGCGTCCTTCAGGATGGCGCGGGCGATGGAGATGCGCTGCCGCTCGCCTCCTGAAAGGGCACCACCGATTTCGCCGACACCAGTGTCGTATCCGTTGGGCAGAGCGGAGATGAACTCGTGGCAGTTCGCGGCACGGGCGGCGGCGACGATCTCGTCGTCGGTGGCGTCGAGCTTGGCCAGCCTGAGGTTCTCCCAGACGGAGTCATCGAAGAGATAGACGCCTTGGAACACCACCGAGAACTGCCCCATCAGATCTTCGTGTTCGAAGGAGCGGATGTCGACGCCTCCGATGGTGATCGAGCCCTCCTGCGGGTCGGCAAACCGGGTAAGCAGTCTGGTGATCGTGGTCTTGCCGCTTCCTGAGCTGCCGACCAGCGCGGTCAGGCTCCGCTCGGGCACCTCGAGCGAGAGGGTATGGAGGACCGGCGAGTCGGTCTGGTCGTAAGTGAAGGTCACGTCGTGGAGCTCGATTCGGGTGCCGTCGACCCCTCCGTTATCCGGCGAGATCGGCAGCGCCTGTACCGCCAGCAAGTCCCCGATCCGGTCGATCGCCGCTTCCATGAAGTCGAACATCATGGAGAGGTTGGCGAAGAGAGCCAGTGGTTCGCTAAAGCGGATGGCGATCACCGCGATGGCGAGTACTGCGGCGACCCCGAGCGAGGCGTCCAGTGTGAAGCGGACAGCCAGGGAGATCAGCGCGAGGATGCCGAGCTGGACCACCGCCGACATCAGGATGCTCGGCAGTGTGTTCAGCTCGAGGCCCTTGGTCTGTGCTTCGCGCAGGCGAGCGAGGGAGTCCTGGAGCCGTTGGGATTCGGGGCCGACCTGGCGGGTGGCGCGCAGCACGGCGAGGCCCTGGGTGTATTCGATGAGGTGCGATGCCGTGTCGGCGTGGGCGGTGGCCGATATGCGGTTATCGCTTGCGCTCCGGGCTCGCGTGACTCGATAGAGCGGGATGGCAGCCGGGAATAGAACGAGCATGGCGAGTGCCAGGCGCCAGTCGATGAGGAAGGTGGCGAGGATCGTGACCGTCGGCGCCACGATGGTGTTGATCACCACGCTGAACAGCCCGCCGGCGATGGTGACGACGTCGTTCGCGTTGCCGGTGAGCACGCTGTTGAGGTCGCCTGTCCGGCGTCTGGCCAACTGCTCCAACGGCATCCGCTTGAGCTGCTCCCCGAGGTTCGAGCGGGTCTCGTCGGACACCTCGATGTAGATGCGCCACTCCGCTCGGGTCTCGACGTAGCGGAAGATCGCATCGAGCACGATGAGCACGACGATGCCGGCTACGTACCACCAGACGTGGTCGGAGCCGTCGAGGAGGGCCGCCAAGAGCGGGAACAGCAGGGCGTAGGCCAGCCCTTGGGCGACCGAAGACAGCACGGAGAACCACAGGCAGCGCCGCATTAGGTGTGCCTTCGAACCGCAGGCCGCGATCATGTTGCGGAAGGTCGTGATCATGCCTGCCCTCCTCTGGTCGACGCCGGTCCGGCCGGTACCGGTGCTTTGGATCGCAGACCCCACTCCTGCGCATCCGTGAAGTGCGCCCACAGCCTTGCGTATCGTCCGGTACCGGCGGTGAGTTCCTCGTGGGTGCCCGACTCCGCCACCCGACCTCTGTCGAGGACGACGATCTGGTGAGTGTCGGTGATGGTGGAGAGGCGATGCGCCACCACGATGAGGGTCTTGTTACGGGCGAGCTCGGCCAGCGCCTTGTGGATCTTGGCTTCGTTGTCGGGGTCGGCGAAGGCGGTTGCTTCGTCGAGCACGATGATCGGGCTGTCCTGGAGGATCGCTCGGGCGATGGTGATCCGCTGACGCTGGCCTCCCGACAGGCTGGATCCGCGCTCGCCCACCATGGTGTCGTAACCGTCGGGCAGCTCGTCCAGGATGAAGTCGTGGGCTTGCGCAGCCCTGGCTGCGGCCTCGATCTCAGCGTCCGTGGCGTCGGGTTTGCCGAGCCGGATGTTGTTGCGAATGGTGTCACCGAGCAGGAACGGTGACTGGAAGACGAAGGCCACCGACTTCATCAGGTCGTCGGTGGTCATCTCGCGGATGTCGACGCCACCGATCAGGATGGCGCCATCGTCGACGTCCCAGAAGCGAGGGATGAGCTGGGCGACTGTGCTCTTGCCTGCCCCGGAGGGTCCGACCAGGGCAGTGACCGTGCCTGCGGGAACGACCATCGATACCTCGGTGAGGGCATTGTCGCTGCGTCCGTCGTAACGGAAGGAGACGTTACGGAGCTCGACCGAACTGTCCGTGGGGGTCTTTCCGTCGACGACTTCGGGCAACAGCGCCACCTCACGCACCCGGCCGATGCGCTTCACGGCGGCGCCGGCGCTGGTGATCAGCTGCTGCAACCACACGATCGGGACGATCGACTCGGTCACGGTGGGTGCGAGCATCAGGAACATCACGAGCTCGGCGAGCTCGATCGAGCCACTTCGTTGCGTAGGGATGCCCACGGCGAGTAGTACCAACACAGTCGGGAGCGCGGCGAACAGCGTGCGGGCGATGAACGCGCCCGTCTGGCTCCTCTCCGTCCACTCCTCCAGCGTCCGGGTGGCGTCGTTGAGGGCGATCCGGTAGCGACGGAATGAGCCGCTGCCGTCGTCGAAGGTGCGAACCAGGTGCATACCCTGCACGTACTCGTTGATGACCCCGTTGATCCGTTCGTTGGCATCGTCAGCGCGCTGCCGAGCGACCTCGTAGTCACGAAAGGCGAAGAACATGCCGATCAAGCCGACCGGGAGCAGGGCGAGCGAGATGAGCGTCAGCCGCCAGTCGACAACCAACATCAGGATCGTGCCGAGGACCGGGGCCGCGAACGTCTTAGCGAACAGAGGGGTGCTGTCGGCGACGAACGCATGCAGCGCCCGCACGTCGTCGAGCACGATCTTCTTCAGCGCACCCGAGCCGGCGTTGACGACGTAGCCGAGCGGAACGCGGGCGAGGCGGTCGGTCAGCTCCGTACGGAGGATCTGCTCGAGGCGGAACGCTCCTAGATGCGAGATCCGGAAGGACAGCACCCGGCACAAGAAGGAGATGACGACCAGGCCGACCCCGACGGCCAGGAGCGTCCACACCCGCCCGGAGTCGGGATCAGCAGAGGTCAGCTCGCGCACGATCGGGAGGAGCAGCATTATCGATCCGAGCCAGGCCACGAGGCTTAGCAGCGAGACCGTCATGCCGGTGTAGATCTCCCGGTTGACGGGCGAGATGATCGTCCACAGCCCCGGTTCGTTCGCTTCTTTCGACGCGGGTTCGACCGCCGGCTCCGTCTTGTTCATCGACATCTCCCTAGTGGTTGCGGTGGGGTCGGCCCACCTGTTCCTCGCCGCTTGCCGGGGAGCGGCCCAACTCCGCCGACAACGACAACGATGCCGCCAAGAGGCGGCTCGTCACCTCGTGTGCTGGACTCTGAAGCACGGCATCGACCGGGCCGGCCTCGCAGACCCGCCCCTCATGCAACACGGTCACCCGGTCGGCCACGTCACGAACCAACCCGAGATCGTGAGTGATGAACAGCATCGCCATGCCGTGGTCGTCCACTAGCGAGCGCAGGAGACTGAGGACTCCGGATTGGACGGAGACGTCCAATGAGGAGGTCACCTCGTCGCATATCAACACCGTCGGGGAAGCCGCCAGCGCTCGGGCGATCGCGACACGTTGACGCTCGCCGCCACTCAGCTCACCCGGTCGCCGGTCGGCGAGCGCCGGATCGAGCCCGACGTCGGTGAGCAACGCCGCAACCACCTCGTCGACCCGTTCCTTCCCGTTTGCCCTCCCACATCGGCGCACGACATCTCCTACCGCTTGCCCTGCCCGGCGCCGCGGGTCGAGAGAACTCGCCGGATCCTGGGGGATCAACTGGACCTTCCAGCGGTCCCGTGCGGATCGGTCGTCCAGAGCAGGTGGCAAGGCATGACCGTCGAGCACGACCGCGCCCGCATCGGGAATATGGGCTCCCACGATCGCTCGGGCGATCGTCGACTTCCCCGACCCCGAGGCACCGACAAGTGCCACACAGGCACTCGGCTCGATTTCGAGGTCGAGCCCGTCGGCTGCGATCACCGGTGTGCGTCGGCGCCGACGATGGGTGGCGCCGAGCGCGGCGATGGCCAGCCGCGGCGCCTGGTGGGCTGCCCCGGAGTCGAATTGATCGGAGCCGGATGAGACCGCAGGCGTAGCCTCCGCCCCTTCACGGCCACGGCGATGATCGGGGTCGGGCGACGCGGCCACGAGCTCGGCGGTGTACGGATGCTCGGGCCGACGCAGGGTGGCTCGGCACGGACCGCGCTCTACTATCTGTCCGTCCCGGAGCACGACGAGATCGTCGGCCAGACGAGCTACCACGGCCAGATCGTGCGAGACGATCACGGTCGTCCGCGGTGAGCGCCTCTGCTGGCGAGCGAGCTCATCCAGCAAATCCACCTGGGTCACCACATCGAGGCCAGTCGTCGGTTCATCGAGCAGCAGGAGATCGGGTGAGCACGCGAGCGCACGGGCGAGCGCAACCCGCTGGACCTGGCCTCCTGACACGGCGAAGGGGTACCGCCGAAGGAACTCATCGTCGTCGGGAAGACCAACCGACCGGAACAGCGACTCAACGGCCTCACCTCGGCGATCGGACCCGGCTGGCAGGCGCTCGGCAACCGCCGGCCCGATCCGCATCGTAGGGGTCAGACTCAGCGCCGGATCCTGGTTGAGGTACGCGATCCGTCGGGCACGCATCGAGCGGAGAACGCGTCGAGATGCGCTGAGAAGCGGTACCGACTCGTCCCCACTGATCAGGTCAACGTCGCCATCGACGATGAGCCCGGGGGTGACTGCGCCGAGCAGACTTCGCACCAGCGTGGTCTTGCCGGATCCCGACTCACCCACGACACCCATCACTGTTCCGGACCCGACAGTGAGATCCACCTGATCGAGGATCCGCCGCCCGCTGTTTGCCACGGACACCGTCAGGTTGCGAACCCGAAGCTCGGCAACGCCGACCGGCGCATCAGCGCTGGTCACGCCGACCTCCATCGTGCCGCGATTCGATCGCCGAGCAGGTTCAGGGGCACGGTGAAGGCGGCGATGGCGACGGCCGGGGCAACGATCGCCCAAGGGTTGAGGGTCGCTCCCGGCGCACCTTCGTTGATCATCACGGCCCAGTCCGTCGCCGGTGGTGGTGTGCCCGAATCCGAGGAAGCTTGCCGCTGCGACCACGTATACGGTTCCGGCGATTCGTAGTGCAGCGTCGGCGAGAACCGGTCCGGCGAGGTTCGGGAGGACGTGGCGCCAGATCACCACCCGGCGGGGCTCGCCCACGAGTCGGGCCTGCAGCACGTAATCGAAGTTGAGGACCGGCTCGGCGACCGAACGCATGTATCGCGCGATGTAGGGCGCATTGAGGAGAACCACCGAGACGCCGACGACGGCGGTCCCCACGCCGAAGCGGTAGAGCAGTAACAGTAGGACGACGAGCGGAGGGATGACCGCGATCACGTCGAGGAGGCGCAACACCCGGCTGGCCGTACGCGACACTGCCATCACCGTCCCGAGTGCGGTGCCGACGAGGGTAGAGATCGCGGTGATCACCAGCGGGGCGAGCACGATCCGCCGCCCACCGTGGAGGACCTCAGACCAGATGTCGTGTCCGAGTTCACCGGTGCCGAGCCAGCCGCCAGCCGACGCGTCGAAGGGGCGGCCGACGGTACGACCCAACGGTTCGGGGGCGAGCCAGGGGCCGATCAACGCAAGTGCCACCACCAGAGTAAGGAGTGCCGCGGTGCCGGCGATCCACGCGCCGATCCGAAGGCGATTCGTCTCGGGCACCTTCGACATCGTCACCGAGGCTCCAAGGCGCGCTCGGGATCGACTGACGTCGGGAGGGTTCGCCTGCGGCCCCTACGCCGGCGCGGGTCTGCCGCGGCGCCGATCACATCGGCGATGAGGAGTGCAGCGAGCACCACGGCGGTCAGCAAAAGCCCGATCGCCTCCACCACCGTGACATCTCGTGCGGCGAGATGGCTGACCAGCGCTGCTCCGATCCCCGGATAGCCGAACAGTCGCTCGACCACGATCGTGCCACCAACCGCGTACGGCACCAACGATGCCAGAACCTGGACGATCGGTGCGACCACGGTCGGGAGCAGATGACGCACGATCACCTGCCGCTCCGGGAGGCCGGCCAACACCGCGGCGTCGACGTGGGGGGTGGCATCGGCGTCGGCGACGACCGCACGAACGAGGCGGGCGCCGAAGGATCCACCGACCACGGCAAGGGTGACGACGGGCAGCACGAGGATGATCGGGTCATCCAGCGGCGACGTCCCAACCGGAACCAGCGACACCGCCGGCAGCAGGTGGAACCAGGTGGCGAACGCGGCAATCAGCAGCCCTCCCAGCACGAAGTCCGGTACCGCGGCGACAGCCGAGGTCGCCGTCGTGGTCAGGCGATCAGCCATGCCGCCCGGTCTCCGACCCGATACCACGCCGAGCCCGACAGCAACGAACGTCATGGCGGTGAGCCCGAAGACACCCAGCAGGAGTGAGTTGCGGGAGGACGTTGCGATCACCGACCACACGGATCGCTGCGACACAACAGAGATGCCGGGATCACCCTGGGCCAGGTCGCCGATCCACGATACATACCGGCTCACGGGATTGTCGTCGAGACGAAGCTCCGCACGCAGTGCCTCGACTCGCTCCGGGGTGGCGTTCTGGCCCAGGATGCTGGTGGCCGCGTCGCCTGGGAGCAGCTCCACAGCCGCGAACAACACCATGCTGACCAGCAGGGCGACGCCGAGGGCCGCCAGCACCCGGGTCGCGGCGAACCGCGCCAGGGTCACACCGGGTCAGCCGAGGGTGGCAGCGCTGAACACGGGCACCGACTGGCTCAAGTCGACACCGTTGAGGGTGTCTGCCGCTGCGTCGATCTGATCCTCGAACCCCCAGATGAGCCAACCTTCCTCGTTGTGGACGATCTCGAGAAGGTCGGTGATTTGGGCCTTCCGGCTGGCGGGGTCCAGATTCGACAGAGCGGCAGAGAGTCCGGCGTCGTAGGCGGGATCGAACGAGCCGAACACGTTGAATGCAGCCCCTGATCCGGTGTAGCTCGACAACAGGGTCGCGGCTGGCCGGTTGATGAAGTAGAAGGACTGGCACGGCGTGCTGAGCACCCGGGCGAAGTCGTTGAAGTAGGTGGTTGGGTCACCGACCTCGACGGTTGCGATGACCCCGCACTCGGCGAGCTGCTGCGAGTAGAGCTCGGCCGACGCAACGACACCAGGCACGAAGTCGGCGGCCCGGATCGTGAACTCGGAGACGCCCGCCTCGGCGAACAGTTCCGTGGCTCGGGCGACGTCCCGTTCGCGTTGGGGTAGGTCGCTCGGGTACCCGGCGAACCCTCGGCTCGGCATGTCGTTGCCGAGTTCGGCGTTGCCGAACGTGATGACATCGATCAGCTGCTGACGATCGGCCGCCAACTTGCACGCCTCGATCACCTGCGGGTTGTCGAATGGCGCCTGAGTGCGGTTGAAGGCGAAGCAGCGAATCGTTGAATTCACCGCTCCACCACGCAGCACGCTCACGCCATCGGCGTCCTCCAATGTCGCTGCTGCGGCGGCGTCCAGCGAGCTCGCGTAGTCGATCTCGCCGCTCGACAGCGCACGCGCTCGAGTTGCTGCTTCGGTGATTGCGGTGAACTCGACGCGCTCGATCGCAGGTGCCCCACCCCAGTAGTCGGGGTTTCGCACCACCGTTATCCCCACCCCGGGCTCATGTGTCTCGAGCATGAAAGGCCCGGAGCCGATGTTGTTGCCGAAGTCGGTAAAGCCCTCGGGCACGATCATCGATAGCTGGCCGAAGATCGACTCGATCAAATCGGCCCGCGGCACGGCCATGGGCACGCTGACGGTTCGGTCATCGACCGCCGTGACGTTGGCGAAATCGATCAGCGCGAAGAACTGCCCGTAGTTGGGCGAGGCCCCGTAGAGGTTGATGCTGTAGGCGACATCGGCGGCCGTGACCGGGGAGCCGTCGTGGAAGGTCACCCCCTCGCGGATGACGATGGTCCACTGGCTGCCGTCCTCGTTCGGTTCGATCGACTCGGCCAACTGGAGTTCGAAGGTGTCGCCCTTGAGGAGCACTAGCGAGTCATGAATGGCGAACAGGGCGGCGAAGTCCATCAACCCGACGACGGTCGCCGGATTTAGGCTGTCAGTGGGCGCGGCGATCAGGCCGACCCGGACCGTTCCACCGACAGCCTCGTCGACCTCAGTGCGGTCGGGCTGTGGCACGCTCGTCGAGCTGGACACGGCGCTTTCGTTGCTGGGCGCTGTGCCCTCGGCGCTGGGCGCGGTGGTGCTTGACGAGTCGTCGTCCTCGCTGCACGCAGCAAGGCCGCCGGTTGCGAGCAGCGCGGCAAAGGCTGCGCCAGCCTGGATGAACTTCCTTCGATCCATCGAGTTTCCTCCCTCACGGTGGCTGTACCAAATAGGCCTGAATCTGAGACGCATCGCACTTGCAATGAGTTGCAATTGCGATCCGTCGCATTATTACCACAATCTGGAGCGCACGCCAACCGACCGACCTCTGCCACACAGTGGCGTGGTGACCTCCCTGGTCGCCGACTCCCTCCGATCCGACAAACTGGACCTGTCTTGGGCCCGACTCGAGAAGAATCTCTGCCTCTACCGCGCCACCAAGATGCTTGCGGCCAGAGCTCGACCGCCGGGCGCCCCCGGCCTGTCGGCTGAGCTCAAACCCGGCGCGCCTGGAGACCGGGGAGTAACCACGAGGTGATCCCCTGGACCTCGCTGGTTCCGCTGCTATGACAGCTCGAGTGGCGCAAAGTAGGTATTCACAACCGTTGTCTCCTTATGGTAGACAAGTAGAACATGGACTACTTAAGCCTTGACCAACAGACCTGGAGTCTCATCGCAGCCAATGGGGTGGCCTACGGGCCGGCCCGGCAGGCAGCATCCTCGGGCACCGCCGGAGCGCCACTGGTTCCCCGGGCATATCGAAGTGTGTATGGCGAGAACGAAGCGCCCACCTGGTTACGGATCCTGGTCGAGGATCCGGATCTCACACTGGGTGACCTCGATGTTTGCTTCTGGGGTCGGTCCTCCAGCACGGAATTGTCCAAGCGCCATCGACGGATCATCAGTCGGGACCTGGGGCGTTGGCCGTACCCTACGGGCAGGGTGGCCATTCTCGCTGGTCTCCCCTTGAAGCGGATCGCTGAGCTTCCCGTTCGGAGCCGTACTTGCACCGCCATCCAGCGGGTCGTGGAGCGGCATGGGGAAGGACCCTTTCCTGATTCACTGAGGACAGACGACGTCATGTCGTGGCGAGGGGTTGGCCCGTCAACCCTCATAGACCTATTGTGCGTGATCGAGAGTGCCGAGCTAACCGCCCAGAGCGTTGACCTCGACGTGATGACATCTCCCCGGTCTCACCGGGTTGAAATAGCAGTGGTGGAGCCCGGTGAGGAGTCAGCGGACGATGACCTGCCTATCGATCGACCCGTTCCCTGGTCACCGGATCGAGCACAGCAGCTCTTTGGTGACGTGGTGTCCTGGGCGGTATCGGAGACCGACGCAGTGACTGTTGGAGACGCCTTCACCGAGCTGATGGACAGGGAGAACCGGCCACGTGAGTGGAGTGACCTCACTCGGGTCAGGCTTCCGGAGATCGTAGAGTCCTTGCCCCACCCTTATGTGGCCCTAGATGAGTGGGTGGAGAGGCTCCTGCCACGGGAGGCCCGGATATTCCATGCTCGTCTGGGGGCGGGTCCTGGACCCAAACCAAGTCTTGCGAAGGTGGCGGAAGAGTTCGGTGTCACTAGAGAGTGGATCCGCCAGCTCGAGCGAATGTTGATAGCTCGACTTCGTGCATATATACGTGATCGAACAGGTTGTGTAATTGGTTGGCGGATCGACAGCCTACGCCGCGCTATCGGGGTCGCGGCACCGATGGACTATGTGGAGAAACTGGGAGTACTCGCTCCTCCTGTCGATGCGAGAGACTATTCCGGAGTGCTCTTGAGTCTGGCCGGTCCTTACACTTCTTCGATCGATTGGCTGGTTCTCAAGTCAGCAATAGAGACCGATCCGACTCCGGTGATTCTCGAAATGACCGATCGGGATGGGTGTGTTCGGATGGGGAAGGCCACCGAGCTACTCACGGAGTGGGGTCTGGCCGACAGACTCCATCTGGATTGGCTGTGCCGTGACGGGTGGTTTCGCTTGTTCGATAACCGGCTGGTCCGTTGGAAAGGGCCATTGTCGGACAAGCTGGCCTTCAGTCTCAGCGAGATCGGTGAACCTGCCACCCCCCAGGCCTTGCTGGATCGGGTTGGCCTCGTGCTGAGTGTCAACGCCACCAAGAATGCCCTGGCGAGGGATGACCGATTCTGCCGGGTGAGCAGGACGAAGTGGGGCTTCGTCTCGTGGGGACTCCCCGAATACAAAGGCATCGCTGCATCGATTCGATCCCTCCTGGAGCGTGAAGGCGCCATGCGGATCGATGATGTGGTGGCCCGGCTTCGCTCGGACTTCGGGACCAGGGACGGCTCTGTCCGTGCGTACTGTGGAGCACCGGCCTTCGTGGCGGCGGATGGCTGGATCCGGCTTCGTCACGAGGACGAGCCGTACACCTATCGGAATACCTCGATCATGGCTACGCCGGGACTCTTCCATCTAGGCCCCGGTCGGATCGGGTTGCTTTTCCCGGTGGACAAAGACGTGCTGAGAGGAAGTGGCCGTCCGTTGAGCATGGCGGCAGCAGCCAATCTACGGATCGTTCCCCACCAGGTAGCCGAGTTCCAGGTTTCCACGGGAGGGTCGCTGACCGTTACCTTTCCCGACACCACTATCAATGGCCCAGGTTTGGGATCGACGAGGTTGCTGGCCGAAGAGAGGAAGGCCCAACTCGGCGACTATATGACCCTGGTACTCGATGCCAACGACCGATCCGCTGAGTCGACGGTGTTCCATCCTCCGGTGAGCAAGCCAAGCTGGTCGCTCGTGGAGAGACTGGCCGGACTGCGCTCGGGGGCCGGTCTTCCCGGTCTGTCGGAAGCCCTCGGATGCGATCCTGAGAAGGTGGTGCCAGTGCTGTATATGAGAGGTGACGACCTGGTTGTCGAGGCAATGCCGGAAGGCACCGCGGCCGATGAAGTTGCTCTCTAGGCTGGGGGGCTGTCGTGAGGTCGCAACCTTGGCGGCCTATCGAGCACCTCCGCGAGCGAACTCCGTCAACTGTTACCAGCAAGCTCATCACCACCTGTCAGCCGTCGCGTTGAGATCCTCCCCGCAAACGGGTAGCAGCGATCCTAAGTTCCCTGGCTCTATAGGGGAGCAGGGCTTAGGAGACGGTCCAGGTCCCTTGGCTGGTGAGTAGCTTGGCCAGGTCCCCGTTGCCGCGGGCGGCCTGGGAGCGGACTACCGCATCCTGGAGTGAGTGGTCGTAGACCGGCCGGTATACGTCGCGGAAGATACCCAGGGGTGTAGGTCCATAGGGACCGTGGGCCAATCGGGACAGGGCGAAGGCCTGCGAAGCATCCTCGTCGTGGACATCATGGACGATGATCCGAGCAGGGTTCACCGAAGCCCGGTCGACGATCGCCGCTCGGCCGCCGTCCCACACCACCGCCTTCTCCTTGTTGGCACCGAAGACGATCGGCTGGCCATGCACCAGGTCGATCCGGTTTACGTGACGCTCCTGCTTGCCGGTCAGAGCGATGAAAGCCTTGTCGTTGAACACGTTGCAGTTCTGGTAGATCTCGATCAAGGCCGACCCCCGGTGTCGGTGAGCAGCTTTCAGGATGGCGGTCGTATGCTTGCGGTCCATGTCCAGGGTCCGGGCCACGAAGGTCGCCTCGGCACCCAGAGCCAGGCTGACCGGGTTGAACGGATAGTCGATCGACCCGGCGGGGGAGGACTTGGTGGCCTTGCCGGTCTCGGAAGTGGGTGAGTATTGGCCCTTGGTCAACCCGTATATCTGGTTGTTGAACAGCAGGATGTTCATGTCTATGTTGCGCCGCAGAGCATGGATCAGGTGGTTGCCGCCGATCGACAACAGGTCACCATCGCCTCCCACCACCCACACGGACAGAGCCGGATTGGCGACGGCCACCCCGGTAGCGATCGCCGGCGCTCGACCGTGGATGGCATGCATCCCATAAGTGTTCATGTAATAGGGGAAGCGGGCAGCGCATCCGATGCCCGAGATGAACACCACGTTCTCCCGCTTGATATCGAGTCCGGCAAAGAAGTTCTGCACGGCGGCCAGGATGGTGTAGTCACCACAACCGGGGCACCATCTGACCTCCTGATCGGTCTGGAAGTCGACGCGTGTGTAACTCATCGTCCTGCTATCTCCCTGATCTTCGCATCTATCTCCCCGAAGGTGAACGGGGTCCCCTCTACCTTGCCGTAGGAGATCACTGGTGTGACGAACTCGGCCTTTATCAGCCGGGATAGCTGCCCGTTGTTGAGCTCCGGGATCAGTACCTGACGGTAGCTGCTCAATATGGTCGGCATGTTGGGCGGCAAGGGGCTGAGATACCGGACCCGGGCATAGGCTACCTTGATGCCCGAACGCCGGGCCCTGCGCACGCCGGCCTTCACTGCCGAATAGGCAGATCCCCAGCTCAACACCAGCAGATCCGCCCCGTCGGGATCATCGACTTCTACCTCGGGTATGTCGTTGGCGATGTTCGCAACCTTCCAGGCCCTTATGTCGGTCATCAGCTGGTGGTTGGACGGGTCATAGGAGACGTTGCCGGTTCCCTCCTCCTTCTCCAGACCCCCCACCCGATGCTCGAGATCGGGCATACCGGGGATCGCCCAGGGACGAGCCATAGTGTTGAGGTCCCGCAGATAGGGAAGGAACCTATCACCGGCATTCAGGCCGCTGGCCCACGGCACCTCGAGGGCCGGAAGGGAGTCGACATCGGGAAGTCTCCACGGCTCCGAACCGGTGGCTATGTACCCGTCGGACAGCAGGATGACCGGGGTCATGTACTTGAGGGCGATCCGGCAGGCTTCCACCGCCACTTCGAAGGCATCCGACGGTGAGGAGGCGGCGATGACCGGAAGCGGGGCCTCGCCGTGGCGGCCCCAGACGGCCAGGAAGAGATCCGACTGTTCGGGCTTGGTGGGAAGCCCGGTGGACGGTCCCCCGCGCTGCACACCCACGATGATCATCGGCAGCTCGGTCATGACCGCCAGGCTGATGGTCTCTCCTTTGAGGGAAAGGCCGGGACCGCTGGTGCCGGTCACGGCCAGCGATCCGGTGAAGGCGGCCCCTAGGGCTGCTCCGGCGGCGGCGATCTCGTCCTCGGCCTGGAAGGTCTTGACCCCGAAGTTCCGGCGGCGCACCATCTCGTGGAGGATCTCCGAGGCGGGGGTAATGGGGTAGGAAGCGTAGAACAGGGGCAGGCCGGAAAGCTGGGAGGCAGCTACCAGCCCCCATGACAGGGCCGCGTTGCCGTTGACGTTGGTGTAGGTGCCGGGTGGAAGGGTGGCCGGCCGCACCTCGATCCGGCGGGCGAAGCTCTCGGTGGTTATGCCGTAGTTGTAACCTGCTTTGAGGGCCGCCAGGTTGGCGTTCTTTACTGCTTCGTTGCGGGCGAACTTCTTCTCGGTCCAGCGGGCGGTGACTTCGGTATCCCGCCCGAACATCCACAACAGCATTCCCAGGGCGAGGAAGTTCTTGGAGCGCAGCACCGCCCGGCCGCTGACCCCCGAACCCTTGACCGCCTCCTTGGTGAGGGTCTCCATCGGCACCCGATGCAGGTCGTAACCGGCCACGGTCTCGTCGTCGAGGGGATTGGTTTCGAACCCGGCCTTGTAGAGATTGCGCTCGTCGAAGGCCTCCTCGTTGACGATCAGGATCCCGTCGGGGCGCAGGTCACGGAGATGTACTTTGAGAGCCGCCGGGTTCATGGCTACCAACACGCCGGGGTCATCCCCGGGCGTGAGGATGTCCCAATCGGCGATCTGGAGCTGGAACGACGACACCCCGGGCAGGGTCCCGGCCGGCGCCCGGATCTCGGCCGGGAAGGTGGGCAGGGTGGCCAGATCGTTGCCGAAGATGGCCGCCGAATCGGTGAAGCGATTGCCGGCCAGCTGCATACCGTCACCCGAATCGCCCGCGAAGCGGATCACCATCCGGTCCCGGTTTACTACCTCGACGCCTCCGTTGGGTCCCGAGAAACCCGGATTTGCCTGTTCGATGGTCGTTTCGTGGCTCTCGCTATCCACTCGAATCACTTCCTCCTGCCGGCGCGGAGCGCGCTGTCCGGATCGTGGCCGCCTGGTGCGAGCATCGCCCAAGTATCTAGATTGCTAAGCGAACGTCCGACGGGGCGCGTACCGCCGATTGTACTCCGTCCGGTCAGCTTCCGATACCTATGGCGGCTTGCTCCCTCACGCTGGGGAGGCTGGCTGGGTCGAGCAGGGGAGTTTCACGAGGGCGGCGACGGAGAAACTACCAGCCCGGTTCGCTCCAGTTGTTCGCCCACCTCGAGCAGGATCCGTTCCTGCCACCAGGGGGCGATCAGCTGGATAGCCGGAGGAGGTACCCCATCGCCCGCAATGGGTAGGGAGATGGCCGGGCAGCCCACGACGTTGACCAGTGCGGTGTAGCCGGCCAGCACGTTCCGGTAGAAGATGGGCTTGCCCGAGATCTCGATCGTGTCGACCCCGATCCGTTTGCGAGGATGGCCCACCGCCGGGGTGAGGAGCAGGTCATGGTCGACGAACAGGCGCCGGGCTGCCTGGACCATCCGGGCCTGCCACCGGACCGCCTCCAGATACTCATCGGTGGTGATTTCCATGGCGGGTCCCAAGCGGTCGCTCAGGTCCTGGCCGTATGGTCTGGTGGGGTCGGCAAACCATCGCCGGTGAACAGACGCCGCCTCGGCTGCGGCCAGCGTGATGAGGGTGGGTGTGGGTGCCAGGGCTGGGCTGTCCACGACTTCCACCCGGGCGCCGAGCCCGCGGATCTCATCACAGATGGTGTCGAACGTGCGGCGGGTGGTTTCCGAGGTATCTACGTAATCCAGCCACGGCCCTGGGATGGCTATCCGGAGATCTTCCACGGTAGGTGGCGGCCGGCCCGGAGGGTTTTCCATCGCTACTGACCAGCGGTCGGCAGGGTCGAATCCCGCCATGGCCAGGTACAGGAGCCGGGCGTCGGTGGTGGTGCGCGCCATCGGTCCGACCGTGTCCAGTGATTCGGCCAGCGGGAAGATGCCGGTCAGCGGGATCCGGCCGTGGGTGACTTTGAGACCTACCAGGCCGCACAGAGCCGCCGGAACCCGGACCGAGCCACCGGTGTCGGTGCCGATGGCGGCGGGGGCCATCCCGGCGGCCACCGCGACTGCTGAACCACCGGAGGAGCCGCCCGGTGACAGGGCACGGTCCCAGGGGTTACGCACCACGCCATGCCAGGGATTCTCGGATGAGAACCCGTAGGCGAACTCGTGAAGCCCGGTCCGGCCGATGATTATCGCCCCGGCTGCTTGTAGCCGGTCGACGACCGTGGCAGATGAGGTAGTCCGGTGGCGGTAGAAGGCCGAGCCGGCCGTGGTGACGTGCCCAGCATGGTCGATGAGGTCCTTGATGGCCACCGGAACGCCGCACAAGGATCCGGTACGGTTCGCTCTATCTACCTCATCGGCCTGCTGCAAGGCCCCGTCGCGGTCGAGTTCTGTGAATGCGTTCAGGTCCGGGTCGAGCGCCTCAGCGGTGTCTAGGTATTGCTGGACCACCTCGCGGGCGGTTCGGGTGCCGGCTCGTACGGATTGGACGATGGAGTAGACCGGACCCTTCATCGGCCCAGTCCTTACCACTCGATAGCAGCGTTCTTCGGATAGATCATGATCCAGAGCCTGCCGGGCGGGACGGTGATCGGATTGCCGGCGGGACCGGTTACCTCGAACCAGTCGCTTGCCGTATCTCGACTCCACCGAGCCTCTGCGTAGCGACCATCGGCGAACACTATGGCCCGGTTCTCACCCACCGTGTCCCAGGCGGGCACGCAGGAACCCTCCCCACTGGGGCAGGCGGTGTATCGGTCGGCCATCAGCACGACCAGTACGTCAGCGGACAACTGCCCGGTCATGCTTCCTTCCTTGTCACGCCACTCGTGGGGTTCCCCGTTCTCGAACCGCACGTAACGGGTTCCATCCCAAAGCCATAAGACGTCCATGACATCTGTCCAGTCGAAGAAGATGTTGGTCGCTATGGCACCCGCCGGACCGCTCAGGGGGCCCCGCTCGAACATGGTGGGCGGGGGGGTGGATGCGTAACCCCGGTTGGCTGCTACTTCCCGGGCCTCGTAGGTGTCCACGTAGAGGTTGTGGGGTGCCGGACGCTGGTTCCACCGGGCGGTAAGGGGAGGTCCGAGGTCCCCGATCAGCCGGACGCCGTTGTCTGTGACCTTGCTCCTGATCCACCGCTGGCCCCCGCTGACCTGCAGGATGGCGTTGAGCGGCTTGGCCAGAGTCCAGTCGGTGGGGCGGACCGAGCGCATGGGTCCCACCCAGTCCGAGTCGGTCTGGTGGAAGAGGGCGATGAATCTGAGGATCCCGCTCTCGACTACCAGCTCGAATACCGCTTCGGCCTTCTCGATTCCCGACTGTGGATTGGCGAGCCGGTAGTTGTCGATCTTCACCGCGATGGTGCCCCGATCCATCATGGTCATATCAGTCACAGGGAGGCCGGTGATGGGCGAGACCGGGCCTGAGTAGACGGTGGTCGAGGTGGTAGCGGCCGGGGTGGTGGAGTCCGGCCCTTCCTCAGCAGCAGTGGTGGCTGGGGGAGTTTCGGTGGGTTCGGTGGTAACGGGTGCTTCAGCGGTCGCGCTCACCTCTGTTGCGGTCGTTTCCTCCGTGCCGGGGGGCTGGGTGGTAGTCGAGCCTTCGTCCGGGTCAACCGGTCCGGTGTCGCTTTCGGCCGGCTCGGTGGTGGTGGACGCGGTGGCATCCCCAGTGCCGGTGGTTTCGTCGGGGGCGGCATCGTTGCCGCCGCAGGCTATGAGCGATAGGACGAGCAGCAGTGCGGCTAATGACTTTCGCGACATAGACGCGAGTTTGTCAGAAAAGGGGTAGTGATTGCAACGACCTTCGGGCCACTGACCCTTCGGAAGGCTGGCGATTTTGCCGGGAAAACGGCCTGGGAACAGCCATGGGTGAGTTCTTCGGCGGACGGGGATCGAGGCGAGTCTAGGGCAACCGTCCGATGGTGCGGAGCGGCCAGTAGCGAGCGACTACCACTGAGTGGAGGGCATCGCGATCGATGGGGCCACCCTGGCGGCTGTCACCCGCGGAGTGCGGACGGTTGTCGCCCAGCACGAACCAGGAGTCAGGTGGCACTCGCCAGACTCCGTCGGGGCGGGTGGCTGCCGTCCACCACGGCTCGCCGAGAGGGACGCCGTCGATGAGGAGCAGGCCCCCTTCGATGCTCACTGTCTCGGCTGGCAGGCCGATCACCCGCTTGACGAAATAGCGGTCACCCGACCGGAAGACCACGACATCACCTCGCCTGGGCTGACGATCCGGGCGGATCAGGCGGGTCAGTAGGTAATCACCGGGGGACAGCAGGGGCGCCATCGAGTGATCGGTCACCTCGAAGCGTCTGAAGCGGGCACGGAACCACATGATGAGGGCCAATGGTGTGATAATGGCGCGCCAACCCCCATATCGGACCGGGAACGCCGGGCGGTAACTGCCGGTCCGGCCCGAGGCAGTGTATTCTCGGTCGGACAGCACCACAACGATTCATGAAGGAGAAGCCATGGGGATCTTCAGGCCGTCCAAGCGGGCCCATGCCCACTGCGATCTGTTCTGCGGTGTGTATGACCCGGCGCAGGCCAGGATCGAGGCCGAATCGGTATTGCAGGCGGCCAAGAAGTACCACGGGAGCGATGACGAGGTGTTCCGGTCCCGTTGCATCTCGGTCAAAGAATCCCAGGCGGAGCTGGTGAAGCACCATCTGTCGGTGCTGTGGACGGACTTCTTCAAGCCACATCATGTGGAGCGGTTCCCACAGCTGCATGACATGTTCTGGCATGCGATCAAAGCGGCCGGGGATGCCAAGAAGTCGACCGACCCGGCGGCGGCCGAAGACCTGATCGCACAGATCGATGCCATCGCGGAAGTGTTCTGGCAGACGGACGAGTCGGCCAACGTAGGGCTCTACCCGCCCTCCTGAGCCAGGATCACCGGGTTGCTTCGAGGGAGCGGCAGCCCGGACGACTCGACGGATGGGCGGCGGCTGGTTCTCGCCTGAGGTCTGAACCCCGGCAACCCGGACCACGTGGCCCGAAGACCCGAAAGCGCGAAAATCGCCGAAACCTGCTCCCCCGCTAGGGCCCACCCCCGCCTCCACCAACCTGTGGGTCCGGGCGCGCCCTCCTGTCCCCGAGAAGGGCTGGCCCGCACTGATGATCCCGCTCCGGTTCGCTCGACGTCTTAGCAGTACCGGTGGTGTATACGGCTAACTAGCAGTATATAGCGGCGGCGTGACATGACTAGTCGTTTCCGGACCGGGCGTTAGCTATTTGGAGGCAGCGGGGCAGTTCTGTCAGCTACCAGGCCGCACTGGGGGCGCTACTCGCCGATTAGATCCCGCTGTCTCAGCAGGGCGCCGGTGAGCACCACGGATACCAGTGCCATCACGACCACCTTGGCTACCGCGCCGCCGGCACCGATCGTGACCCGCCCCAGCATCTCTGCCACGTCATCGTAAGTGTCAGGGGTCATCGCTGCCAGGCCAGCCCAGATCGAGAGCACGATCCGGTATACGGACGATGCTTGGATTCCCGAGATCAGCGATCCGAGTATTCCCTCCCACAGGAACAGGTAGCCGAGCCCGACCAGCGTGGCTCGGTTCAATACCAGACCCAGCGGGACGAACAGGGCGGCGGACGCTACGGCCTGGACGGCTACCCCAGCGGTGGTGGCAATCCCGAGTGACCAGTCGCCGCTCATCACCGCGGCTACCAACCAGGTGATCAGCACCCCGGCCTCCATGATGATGAAGGACGAGATGGCGGCGGCGCCCAGCGCGCCGAGCGCCACTGTCCAGCGTGACACTGGCTTGAGCAACAGGAAAGGAAGGGTGTAAGCCTTACGTTCCTCCCCGAGGGCGGCGGTCGAGACGACCAGGGCGGCCAGGGGATAGAGGATGCTCATACCCAAACCGAAAGTGATGTTGTTGTAGACGTCGGCGGTGAATTCGTCGGAGCGTCCCAGAGACAGCAGGAGGACCAGACCAGCCGGGGAGGCGGTGAGGAGAATGATGGCGATCGACCGCCGGCGCCTCATCAGCCGACCCGCGATGGATCCTCCGACCAGCCAGAGGGACTTCATCGGAGGTCCACCAGGTAGCGGAACACGCTGTCGAGTGACTCGTC
Source organism: Acidimicrobiia bacterium (assembly GCA_965200835.1). Taxonomy (GTDB): domain Bacteria; phylum Actinomycetota; class Acidimicrobiia; order Spongiisociales; family Spongiisociaceae; genus JAPPFW01. The sequence goes on along the minus strand of OZ241390.1, from coordinate 875,653 downwards.
CTCGGGGGACACCGAGGTAATCCGGGCTCCGGTCTCCCGGGCGGCGACGGCGATGTCGAGGCCAAGGGCGCGGGCGTCCGTAGTCCTGATCTCGAGACTGCCCGAATCGACCCGGACCGCTTCCACCCACTCTCCGGCAAGCAGTCTGCGAGCCAGCGGTCGGGGCCGGTCGGCACTTATCTTGATGAGGCGGGGCTTGTCGGACATGGCGTCCCGGAGGGTGGTCACCGTTCCGGCCGCCGCCACCCGACCGTCGACCATTGCCACCACCCTCCCGGCCATGCGCTCGACCTCGGCGAGCACGTGGGACGAGACGATGATCGTCCTGGCCTGCTTGCCGAGGTCGACGAACAGCTCGATCAGGCGGGCCCGCTGGATCGGGTCGGTGCCGTTCAACGGTTCGTCCAGGAGCAAGACCGTCGGGTCATGAACCAGCGCGGCCGCTACCTTGGCCCGCTGGCGCATGCCCTTGGAATAGGTGGCAAGCGCGCGGTCGGCGTCCTTGGTCAGATGGACCGTCTCCAGGATTCGTCCCGCGGCCGCACCAGGGTCGTCCACCTTCGACATGGCAGCGCTCCACTCCACGAAGCGCCGGGCCGTCATATGTCCGTACACGGCCTCGTCCTCGGGCACGAAGCCCAGATGGCGGTGGACCTTGTGTTTCGTTCTGGGGGGCTGGCCGAGGATGGTTGCTTTCCCGGCCGAAGGCGCCAGCAAACCGGCCAAGACCCGCAGCAGGGTGGTCTTCCCGGCTCCGTTGGGGCCCAGCAGACCGGTGACTCCCGGTCCGAACGAGCAGTCCACCTCAGAGACCGCCACCTTCGGTCCGAACCACTTCGACAATCTCTTGGCCTCCACCGTGGGATCGGAGACGTGCAGGGCGGCATTCCCATCCTGGCGAGCGGTCATGCCAGGCTCCGGTAGCGCCAGCCGACCAGCACGAGGCTGATCACGGCGAGGCCCGCTACCACCGCCAGCGAGACACCCGGCCCGAAGCCGGCTTCGGCTGGTATCCACTCGGCCGACTCGTGAACCCCGAAGATCCAGTCCCGGATGTATCGAGGGTGCTGCTCGGTGGCCAGCAGGCTCGCCCAGCGGGCAACTGGAGCATTCTCGACGGCCTCCTGGACGAGCAAGGCCACCAGATTGAGGCCCAGTGATCCGGCCAGGAAAGCCGCGGCTGCGCCTCCTACCCGGTTGATGAACGAGGCGGCCACGAAGCTCAGGGAGGCATGTAGTACGAAATAGCCGAGAGCGGCAAGCGGCACCTTCCACAGGATGTCGGTGGTCTCGCGCAGGTACGACAGGAATCCACTTGGGGATAGGGCGGCCAGGCCCAGATGGAGCAGGATTTGAGGAATCAGCCAGAAGCTGAGGATGACCAGGGCGTAAGCGGCTGCCTTGGCAACCAGGTAATCGCGGTATGACAGTGGCCGAGAGAAATACACGTTCAGGACGCCGAAGGTCCGGTCGGGGATCAGGAGCTGGGCACCGGCGTAAGCCGCGAAGAGAAGCGCTACCACAGAGATGAAGTCGAAGTAGCCGCGGTACTGGGGGATCAGATCCGCCACTTCCTCAGGACCCGGCACCTGGGACTCGACCCAGGCGATCACCACCAGGACGGTCACCGATACCAGGGCCAGCGTGATCAGAGTCCAGGGGAGCAACTTTTGCTTCGTCTTGCGGCGAAGGCCGATCACCCGGCGGAATCCCTCCCTGACGATCGCTCGGATCGCACCTCGTCGACCCGCCCGACTCCCTTCGTAGTGGCGGTAGCCACGGTCCACGATGACCGCCTCATGGGTAGCAGGACTGCCGGCGTCAGCCATTGGCTTTCCTGGCTGCCGCCAAGAGGACGTCCTCGAGGCGGCTGAGGTTGGTCCCCAGCCGCCGGACTGAGGAACCTGATGACTCCAGGGCATCCCTCAGCACGAGGAGCACGTCATGCGAACGGCTATCGACGGTCACGACCGGACCCTCCAGCTTGACCCCGACTCCCAGCCGGGTCAGCTCGTCGACCAGATCCCGGGGGCTCCCGAACACCTCGACGGAAACCCGGTCACCCTGGCTGGGCGGATCCAGAGGCGCCGAGTGGATCAGGCGTCCCTGGTCGAGCATCACCACCCGATCGCAGGTCCGTTCCACATCGTCGAGGATGTGTGAAGAGAACAACACGTTTATGCCGAACTCCCGGAAGCGGCCGATCAGCTCGAGCATCTGATCACGGCCGGCCGGATCCAGGCCCGAAGCAGGTTCGTCCAGCAGCACCAGCTCGGGATCATGCACGATGCTTTGAGCCAGCTTCACCCGTTGCTGCATCCCGGTGGAGAAGTCGCCCAGGTGGCGGAACCGTTCCTCGTGCAGACCGACTAGGTAAAGCGTCTCCGAAGCCCGTCGCCGGGCTGCTACCGCGGGGATTCCGGCCAGCTCGGCGGCGTAGGCCACGAAGTCGGCAGCGGTCTGGTCCAGCGGGAGGCATTTCCCCTCGGGCATGTATCCCATCCGCTCCCTGAGGGCGGCCGGATCGTCAGCTACGTCCGTTCCGAACACCGAGACACTGCCGTAGGTGGGTCTGATGAGCCCCAGCACCAGCCTGATGAGGGTGGTCTTGCCGGCTCCGTTGGCTCCGATGAGACCGGTCACGCCGGGTGGAATCTCGAGGTCGAACTCCTCCAGCGCTCGGATCTTCCCGTAGTGCTTGTAGAGACCGCTGGTCTCGATTATCGGTCCATCCGTCCTGGTGCCGGGTCGGCGGTCACTCATCTACGTCGGACTCCGCCAACGGGATGCGCTGTCTGACCCTGTCATGATCATGCACGGTTTATATCATCGGATCGTGACAACCGTCTACCGGTGATCACCCTGAAATGTCCCTGAGTCCCGCCAGGTTTCTCGGGGGATGCCTTAGGTGATCGCTTCTTGCTGCTTCGCCGGTTGATCCGGTAGTCGAGCCGCCGACGAATCCGTGCGAGGAGCCGCTTGGCCCAGCCGAACTCGGACGACCAGAGGATCAGGCCCGCGATTAGCAGGACCAAGCCGGGAATGATGGGCAGGACGAGGCCGACCAGGCCCAGTATCACCAGAAGTCCTCCGCCGAGGGCCACATAAGCTCTCCGAAGGCGGGAGTGCTGGATCATCGTCGGCTCGGGCCCACCTTCCGATATAGGGGTTCGACCGCTCCCAGGATGGTCCCGGGCGGAACCGGAGATCCGCCCCAGCCCTGGGCTTGGACGGTGCCTGCCAGCCCTAGCATCGAGTGGAGTCTCTGCGTTGTGACGGGGAGGTAGGGCGCCAGGGTGACCTTCAGGTGGTTGATGGCATCGAGGGCGGTCTTCAATACCGTGCCGGTGCGTTGGAGGTCCGTCCGGGCCGTCTTCCAGGGTTCGGTGGCGTTCAGGTAGGCGTTCAGTTGCCCGGCGGTCTCCATGGAGGCGCGAAGACCGGCCCGAAGTTCCACCTTCTCGATCCGAGCTGCCACCCGGTCGAGTACCCGTTCGGCCTGCAGCCGCATGGCCCGGTCGGTGGATGTTTCCTCGCCAGGTTGGGGAACCTGCCCACCGAACATCGATCGGGTCATGGACAGGACCCGGTTCACGAGGTTGCCCCAAGTAGCGACCAGCTCGTCGTTGATCCGGCGGTCGATTTCGCCCTCGGAAATCTCCGTGTCGCTGGTCTCGGGAAGGTTGGCGGCTAGGGCGTAGCGGAGGGCGTCTGGTTGGTAGGCGGCGAGGGCCGCCCCGATGGTGAGCCCTATTCCCCGGCTGGCGGAAGCCTTGCCCCCTCCGAAGGTGGCGTACTGGTTGGCGGGGACGTTGGTGGGCAGTTCCAGGCCGCCGTAGCCGAGCAGCATGGCGGGCCAGATGATGGTGTGGAACGGAATGTTGTCCTTGCCGATGAAGTAGTAGTGCTCGGCATCGGGATTCTCCCACCACTGCTTCCAGGCTTCGGGGGTGCCCTGCATCTGGGCCCACTCCTTGGCTGCGGATAGGTAGCCGATTACCGCGTCGAACCAGACGTAGATCTTCTTGCCGTCGCCGAGACCGGGCACGGGTATGTCGATGCCCCAGTCGATATCCCGGGTAATAGCCCGGTCCTGCAAACCTTCGTCTATCCATCCCAGGGAAAAGTTGAGGACATGCTTGCGCCAGCCGTGCCGGGAGCGCAGCCATGCTTCCAGGCGGTCGGAGAAGTCGGACAGGCGAAGATAGAAGTGGTCGGTCTCCCGGCTGATAGGCGTGGCTCCCGACAGCTTGGAGCGGGCGTCGATCAGGTCCACGGGATCGAGGGTGCGCCCGCAGGCGTCGCACTGGTCGCCTCGCGCCTCCCCATACGCGCAGTGGGGGCAGGTTCCCTCCACGTAGCGATCGGGCAGAAATCGGCGTGCTTCCGGGTCGTAGAGCTGCTCGGAGGTCCGTTGATCCAGGTAGCCGTTCTGGTGAAGCCGCAGGAAGATGTCCTGGGTGACCGCATGGTGGTTGGGCGTGCCGGTGGAGGTGAACAACTCCCATTGGATGGCGAGGTCGTCCCAATTGGCCACGAACTCGGCGTGGTAGCGATCGACGATCTCCTGCGGTGAGACACCCTCCTCATCGGCCCGAACCGTGATGGGTGTTCCGTGAACATCGCTTCCCGACACCATCAACACCCGGTTACCCGAGAGGCGGTGGTAACGGGCGAAGATGTCGGCGGGAAGGTAGGCGCCGGCCAGGTGACCTAGATGTCTCGAACCTGAGGCGTATGGCCAGGCGACGGCCACCAGGATGTGTCGGTTCATGGCTGGAAATGGTACCTGACGGGATGACCTACCGGTCAGGGGCGCACCAGGAGTGGGTTTACGGCTACCGGTCCTTCCTGGTGCTTCATGGACTTCTCCGGACCACCCCTGGTCGGCAATCCCCTAACCGATGGGGGTCGGATGGTCCGCTCTAGTATTGCGGTCATGAATACTGCTGTGACGCTCTTGGCTGCGGTGATCGCGACCCTGTTCTTCGCCGATCTATTGCGCGGATACTCCAAGGCGCGGCGACCTCATACGGCTGCCTACACCGTCGGGATGGGATGTTTCGCCATCGCCACCTGGGCGCTGTACGCCGGGACGGCCTTCGGCTGGAACTCGGCAAGTTACCGGACCTTCTTCTTGTTCGGAGCCATCGTCAACATCCCCGTGCTGGCCCTCGGCTCGATGTTCCTCGTGGTGGGGAAGCGAGCCGGACACATCATGCTGATGCTGCTGTTCCCCTTCCTGGCTATCGCCATTCCTATGACCCTCGCCCAGCCGTTCGACGCCGCGCCGCTACCGGTGGAAGGCGTTCCGGGCGGTAGAGAGGTGTGGGCGGAGATGCTCGGCCCCCGGTTGTGGGCCGCAATCGGAGGGGGCATGGGTGCCACCATAATCATCGGAGCGGCGATAGTGACGATCTTCCGGTTCTGGCGCCGGAACCGCCGTCTGGTACTCGGCAACCTGATGATCGTGGCCGGTACGCTGGCCGCCTCGGCAGGTGGGAGCATCCTGGCGGTGGGCATCGAGTGGGGATTCGCCGGTTTCCTGCTCGCCGCTGCTGCCCTGATCTGGGGAGGATTCCGGGTAGCGGTGAGTGCCCGCCGGCAGCTGGCCCCTCGGGTCGCTCCCTCGTCCGGCTAGGGGTAGCACCCTCACCCATCTGGTCCGGCTACGCGGCGGGTTCGAGGCGGTCAGGATGGGTCCCGTTCTTCAGTTCCGCGATCCGGTCCAGTTGGCGCTCCAGCTGGTTGCGGCGGGTCACGGATAGCTTCTCGAAGGCCGAGTTGAGCCTGCCCAGGTGCCTCCCGACCAGGTCGAACTGTTTCACGTACTGCTTCCACTGGTCCGCGAAACAGCTCAGGTGGTCGAGGATCTCCCGGGAGGACTGCTCCATGGCCAGTGTGTCCATGGCTTGGCGCACCAGGGCCAGCATGGCGAAGAGGGTGGACGGCGAACAGATCACTACCCGCCTGCTGAGGGCCTCGTCGAAGATCCGCCGGTGGTGCTCGTGCACGAAGGCGTAGATGCCGTCGTTGGGGATGAACATGAGTACGAACCCCACCGTGCTGGTCGACTCGACGTAGGCTTCCCGATCGGCGAGTGCCTTCACGTGGCCCTTGACGGCGACTCCGAACTCTCGGATGGCGGTTCGCCGGTCGATGTCCGATCCTGCTCCGACATAGCGGGAATAGGCATCCAAGGGGAACTTGGCGTCCATGTGCAGTAGCTGCCCGTCGGGCAGGTTGAACGTGAAGTCGGGACGGGTGCCGGCGATAGTGGTCTGCTGGGTCAGGTAGTTGATCCCCTCCACCATCCCGGCTGCCCGCAGGATGTCTTCGGCCATCCGCTCTCCCCATTGGCCCCGCGCCTGCGGATTGGAAAGCACCTGGTTGAGCCGTTGGGTGGAGTCGAGCAAGAGTTTCTGCTGCCGGGCGGCGTTGTGCAGGTTCTCGGTGAGCCCCGCATGCTGGGCGGCTCGCTCCTTCTGTAGCTCGGCTACCAGGAACCGGAGCTCCGATAGCTCGCCGGTCAGCTTCGAGGCCACTCCCTCCCACTTGCGGTCGATGAACTCCTTCTGGTGGGCCAGGTGACTCCTACCGGTCTCGAGGTGGGCCTGGAAGGTGGTGCCTGCCATGGCGGCCAGCTGCTGGATCAGGGCATCGGTGTCGACGGCGGGAGCAGCCCGGCGCTGGCGGCTCCAGGCCAGCGTCATGCCGATGGCGACCGATACTGCGAGGACGAGAGCTGATACGAGCGTGACTGTTTCCATACTCACCAATGTAAGGAGGGGGTGTGACAGATCCCGGTCGAGGTCCCGACGGCCTACTTCCACTGAAGCATCAGTCTCCGGAGCCGGTCGGCCAATCCGAGCGCGGACCCGATAGGCTGGGGGCCGATGACAGCTGCGGTAACTGTGCCCACCCGGTCCATACTCGGGACTTCGGTAACTGGCCGAGATCTCCATGCTTACCTGCGGTCGGTGCCGTCGGTCGACGAGGTGGGGGTGACGGAGCGCGCCGCGGCGCTGACCACCCGGTCCGTGAAACGGGAGACGAAACTGGCCGCGCTCGACCTGGGTATCCGCATGTGCGACTTGACCACCCTCGAAGGCCGGGACACGCCCGGCAAGGTCATCCAGCTCGCTTCCAAGGCCGTGCGGCCCGACCCGACCGATCCGACCATCCCTCCGGTCGCAGCGCTCTGCGTCTATCCCAACATGGTGCCTCATGCGGTCAGCGCGCTGGGCAACAGCGGGGTGGCGGTGGCGTCGGTAGCCACCTACTTCCCGTCCGGCCAGGCACCGCTCTCCGTCAAGACCGCCGATGTCGCCTGGGCGGTGGCAAAGGGTGCCGACGAGATAGACATGGTCATCGACCGGGGCGCTCTTCTGTCCGGTGACTATCTGAAGGTGCATGATGAGATCGTGGCGGTCAAGGAGGCATGCGGAGAAGCCCATCTAAAGGTCATCCTCGAGACCGGCGAGCTGAGTACCTATGACAACGTCCGCCGGGCTTCGATGCTGGCCATGGCGGCCGGAGCTGATTTCATCAAGACCTCGACGGGCAAAACGCCTTCCAATGCCACCCTGCCGGTCACCCTCGTGATGCTGGAGGCAATCCGGGACTTCTACCTCAGCACTGGGCGGGCAGTGGGCATGAAACCGGCCGGGGGGATCAGCACTGCCAAGGTGGCTATCCGCTACCTGGTGCTACTCGCCGAAACGTTGGGGTCGGAATGGCTGACCCCATCGCGCTTCCGGTTCGGGGCATCCAGCCTGCTGAACGATCTACTGATGCAGATCAGATGGGTCCGTGAGGGCCGCTACCAATCAGCCGACTACTTCACCAAGGATTGAGCATGGAGTCCCCTGCCGCGAGTTCCACCAGGAAGCCGGAGCTGGTCCCGGCGGGGCTCGACTACGTGGACTCGAGGGAGTCGACCGACGTCGTCTCTATCGACGATAGCTACGACCTGTGGATCGGCGGGCAACCGTCTCAGCCCGCCACCAACCGCTACTTTCCGACGGTGGATCCTGCTACCGAGGACAACCTGAGCCGGGTGGCCGAAGGGGGCGCCGAGGATGTCGATAGGGCGGTGGTGGCCGCGGCCAAGGCCTACCACGGAATCTGGGGAAGGATGGAGGCCGCCGAGCGGTCCAAATACCTGTTTCGCCTGGCCAGGATGCTCCAGGAGCGGTCCCGCGAGTTCGCAGTGCTCGAAACCCTGGATGGAGGCAAACCGATCAAGGAATCTCGCGATGTGGATCTGCCCCTGGCCGCTGCTCACTTCTTCTACTACGCCGGATGGGCCGACAAGCTGGAGTACGCCTTCCCCGGTCTTGATCATCGACCACTGGGAGTGGTCGGCCAGGTGATTCCCTGGAACTTTCCCATGCTCATGCTGGCCTGGAAAGTGGCGCCGGCGCTGGCAACCGGCAACACGGTGGTGCTGAAACCCGCCGAGACCACCCCCCTCAGTGCCCTCGCCTTTGCCCGGCTGGCGGACGAGGCCGGGCTCCCGCCAGGAGTGCTCAACATCGTCACAGGCGACGGCCGCACCGGCGCGGAGGTGGTGGCCCATCCCGGGGTGGCCAAGGTGGCCTTCACAGGCTCGACCGCGGTGGGCAAGCTCATCCAGCGGAAACTGGCCGGTTCGCGCAAGCGGTTGACGCTGGAGTTGGGGGGTAAGGCACCGCACATCATCTTCGACGATGCCCCGTTGGATCAGGCGGTGGAGGGGATCATCAACGGGATCTTCTTCAATCAGGGCCACGTGTGTTGCGCGGGGAGCCGTCTGCTGGTGCAGGAACCGGTCTATGACCTACTGATCGACAAGCTAAAACTCAGGCTGGCGACCCTGCGGGTGGGTGATCCGCTGGACAAGAACACCGATGTGGGCGCTATCAACAGCCGGCCACAGCTGGATCGGATCAGCCGGTTGGTCGATATCGGTGTCTCAGAGGGTGCGGAGATGTACCAGCCGTCCTGCTCGCTGCCGGAGCGCGGATACTGGTTTGCCCCCACCCTGTTCATGGGCGTTTCCCAGAGTCATCGGATCGCGCGGGAGGAGATCTTCGGCCCGGTCCTGTCGATCATGACCTTCCGTACTCCGGCCGAGGCGGTGGAGAAGGCCAACAACACTCCTTACGGGTTGTCAGCGGGAATTTGGACCACCAAAGGAGCCAGGATCCTGTGGATGTCGGATCGCCTCAAGGCCGGAGTGGTGTGGGCCAACACCTACAACAAGTTCGATCCAGCCTCGCCGTTCGGAGGATACCAGGAGTCGGGCTTCGGGCGGGAAGGGGGCCGCCATGGGCTGCTCCCTTACCTGAGGGGTGGAGAATGAGTCGGCTGGAGGTGCGCAAGACCTACAAGCTGTATGTGGACGGGGACTTCCCCCGTTCCGAGTCGGGTCGTTCCTATCCCGCTCGGGACCACGAGGGGGAGATCATCGCCAGAGTGGCCGCGGGAACCCGTAAGGATCTACGGCACGCCATCCGTTGTGCTCGCAAAGCACAATCCGGCTGGGCAGGCCGGACCGGCTACAACCGCGGCCAGATCATCTACCGGATCGCCGAGATGGTGGAAGACCGGGCATCCACCTTCGCCACCCAGCTGCGCGTTTCCGGGCAGGGCATGGACAGCGCTAGGGGGGAGGTGGCGAGGGCAGTGGACCGGTTGGTCTGGTATGCCGGATGGGCCGACAAGTACCAGCAGGTATTGGGCAACCTGAATCCGGTATCGGGTCCGTTCTTCAATATCTCGACTCCGGAACCGACCGGCGTGGTCGGCGTGATAGCACCCGAGGAACCGGCCCTATTGGGACTGGTTTCCCGCCTTGCACCTGTGATCGTGTCGGGCAATACGGCCATCGTGCTTGCCTCCGAGCGCTGGCCGGTGCCTGCCATCACCTTCTCAGAGGCGATGGCCACCGCCGATGTACCGGGTGGAGTGGCGAACGTACTGACGGGGCCGAAGTCGGGGATGGTTCCGTATCTGGCATCCCACCTCGACGTCAACGCCATCGATGCCTACGGGGCCGAGCCGGACACGGTGGCCGGAATCGAGGAGGCGGCTGCGGGCAACGTCAAACGAGTAGTCCGGCCACCGGAAGGCCGCATGGACTGGGCAGCGCAAAGCCCCTACCACATCTCCGCCTTCACCGAGATCAAAACGGTCTGGCACCCGAAGGGTCTCTGACGGCAGACTCGGGTCCTCTCCATGTACTGTTCGCAATAGAATCGAGCGATTGGCCATCATCTTGTGAGGAGGACCATGCTCGGTGAACCCGACCTGGTCGAAGGGGTTGAACTCGAGCTTAAGGAGTCACTCGATCTGACCGTGAAGAGCGGCCAGCTCCGATTGGTCAAGGAGATCGTGGCGATGGCCAACACCAAGGGGGGTCGCATACTTATCGGAGTAACCGACGACGGTGATCGGGTTGGCATCCCTGACAGTGATCGCTCGGTATGGGATCCGGCTCGGATCGGAGACTTGCTCGAGAGATATATAAACCCGGAACGGGTTGAGGTTACCCTTACATTCAGTCAGCGAGGATGCCCAGATGGGAACGTGATCGTCGTTCTACTCGTTCAACAGTTCGATCGTCCTCCATTGGTGATTGGTAAGGAGGGAAACGACGAGCGCAATAAGGCCATCTTACGAAGGGGAATGGTCCTGGTTCGTAACAACACCAAGGTGGAGCCTGCCACACGAGCCGATTACCTGCGCTGGCAGAAAGAAGACCGGAAGAGAATCTTTGAGGGAATACGAACCGTTGTCCTCAATCCAGGATCGGTCGTCCGTATTGCCAACGGAGATGACATTAGAGACCCGGCATCCTATCTCCTATCGCGCTCTGTCGACCTGTTCCGCCAGAGACGGGATAAGCTACTGGATGGGCAGGATCTCCTTAGTCTCTTTGTCCATCGTGAAAGCCTGGATACGAGTAGCTTGGACCGGCAGCGACTCATCATACATAGTGCCCTCCGCCGTAAGGCTACGTTGTTCTTCTGGCTGGCCCTATTGGACATTTCTGCTGATGGAGTTTTGAGCATCCTCGATGAGGCCCTGACGATGAGTGATCGCGACAAGTCGGACATGTCGGGAGCCATACCGCTGGTTGCCGCCTTGTTCTTAACGCCCTCCCAGTATGAGGACCTCATCGCTCGAATGGTTGACTCTCGTTACGCCCACTTAAGGAAAGATGCCAAGCAGTATCGAGAGCACGATGCGGCACTGGTAGCCATCGACAAGCGACGGAAAGGATCTGCTGATGGTCGGCCATTGAGCAGCCTTGGTGACGAAGAGCTGCTGAGAGCTGCGGAGAACGAGATCGAGGCGGGCAACTCCGTTCGGATACCCCGACGCCTGCCTTCAATCGGCTTAGAGTACCTGGCCCGGCGGCTATCGAACGATAAGGACGGAATATAGCCCGTCAGTGGACCCCGGTCTGGAGATCGATATGGCACGCAAGGAAGGGCCGCCGGAGGTGTCCAGAGCAGATACCTTCTGGGCGTTCCGCGACCAGAGCGCATACCAATGGGACCGATATGGGCCTTTCCTTCACAGTCGGCCTCATCCAGACCTGCCGGTTGTGATCCAGGCGGGAACCGTCAGCCATCAGGATGGGTCCGCGCCTTCCTGGACGGTGATGGCGGGCACGGACGCGCCCGGCCACCGGTTCTTTCAGTGGGTAAGCGGCCCTGGTACGCCTGGGGAGATTGCGCAGAGGACGAACAGGATCATCCGGGAGTTTCTGCTGGCATTGGAAATACAGCGGATGACCAAGCTCGGCGTGACCCCGATGGCCTTTGACGGCAAATCTTCAGCCGATGTCCTGGAGGCAATGTGGCGCGACATCCAGGGGATCCCACTGGTGGTCGATGTATGGCTGTTGAGGAGTGCTGTGGGGGAACTCATGCATAACGCCATCGAGTGGTCGGAGGGAGGAGGGGGCGAGCTGTCATGGTGGACCGAGGATGGCAAGCTCCACCTTCTGGTAGCCGACCCTGGTGTGGGGGTACACGCCCGGATGCAGCGTCCGTCACCTGTCCACTCCGTGGAAGCCGCCTTCGGTGATGGGGCAGGAAGCAGTAGGACTCACCGCCGCGGCAAGGGCCTCTACTTCTGCCGGACCCTGACAGACAAGGAGGGAACGCTTCCGGCTGTACACCGATGGGGCCGGCGCGGTTATCTGGCGTGGCGAAATCAGGGAAGTGTTCGTTGCTAGGCAGGTGTCGGGCACGCAAGTTAGGGTTTCTTGCCCATAGGTGCTCATTTGGAAGCGCCGCTGCACGGTGGTCGAAGTGTACGGAGGAGGCTATGTACGGAGCGGTGATCGGAGACATCGTCGGTTCCCGGTTTGAGTTCAGCCGTAGGGACCACAAGAGCAAAGAGTTCGAACTGTGGCACCACAGGTGCGAGTTCACCGATGACACGGTATGTACGGTTGCGGTGGCTGACATCCTGACGAACGACCATGATCCGGTGGTGGGTATGCAGTCGTGGTGCCGTGACTACCCGGGTGGGGGCTACGGAGGATGGTTCGGCCGATGGATCTACTCCGACGATCCCCGTCCCTATCGCAGCTACGGTAACGGTGCCGGGATGCGGGTGTCTCCCTGCGCCCTCCTGAACAGAGACGATCTGGCGGGGGCGCTCACCGCAAGCGATCTGGCCACAGGGATTACCCACAACCATCCACAAGGCATTGCCGGTGCTCGGGCCGTCACCCACTCCATCTGGTTGGCTCTCAATGGGTCCGCCCCCAATGACATCCGCCGGACCATCGCCGCGGAGTACGGCTACGACATGAACCGATCGGTAGATGAGATCCGGCCCTCCTACACATTCGATGTCACGTGTCAGGGCTCGGTTCCCGAGTCCATCATCTGCGCCATTGAGTCAACCAGCTTCGAGGACGGGATACGGAACGCAATGTCGATCGGAGGTGACTCCGACACCATCGGAGCCATGGCGGGAGGGATAGCCGAAGCTATGCACGGAGTCGAGGACTACCACATCGAGGCTGCCCTTCCCTTCCTGGACGATAGGATGATCGAGGTCCTAGATGCCATGTATCTCCGATCCGGCCTGCCCGTACCGGGCGGGCGTTGACGCTGCATAGGATGACGTGAGGTCAGCCGAGAGATCGAGCCGGGGCTTCGTCCACCAGAACCAGGGCGGAGAGCGCCGCCTCGAGTGCCACCAGGCATCGAAGCCGTTTGGTGGGACACTACGGGACCTGGCAGTACGCATTTACGACTTATGAGCAGCTTGCAAATTCGAACGCCCTTGGCCAAAACATGCGAAAGAACCCAAAACAGGTCCGCATTTGGCGGTTATGAGCGGAATGCATCCTTTTGAGGGCTTGCGCAAAACTCGTGAAGTGGCCCAAATGACGGCGTATACGTGATGAGCTGTGGACCTGATTGACATCGAGAGACTGCCCACCTACGGCGAGACACGGATGTGGAGTACAAGAAGGAGGTCAACGACACCGAGCTCGTCGAAACTGTTACCTGCCTGGCCAACGGGAGCGGGGGCATCTGCTCGTGGGGGTCGATGACCACGGGCAGGTGATGGGGTGGAAGCTCGGCATGGCGACCGGACCGATGCTGCTCACATCGAGGCTCTTGTCCTGAGTAGAACCCGATCTTCCCTAGACATCCGGGCAACCCGATCCCACCAGCGGGGGGGTGACGTACTCGTAGTGCTGGTTCCTGCCGATTCCACCGTCGTAGGAACCAGCACGGGCAAGTGCACGGTTCTATCACCCACCGTGAGACTGCCAATCTATGCCGTATACGCTCCGGATGCGCAAGCCACTTATTGCGGCGCGCCTCCTTGATGAGGGAAAGCTCGAACTAGTCGACCAAAAGCGTGGTTCCTATTACGTGAAGCCCCGGCCATCCACTCAACGCCTCAGTTAGCCAGAAGGTCGAGGGCGCGGGTGAGGAGGGTGGCTATCTGGGCGCGGGTTATGGGTTGGTTGGGGCAGTAGAGGTTTTGGTTGGTGGGGTTGCATCCGGTGGTGATTCCGGTTTGGGCTAGGCGGTTGATGTTTTGTTCGTGGGTGGTTCCGTTGTCGTCTGTGAAGTGGTCGTGGCTGGTGGGGGTGAGGTCGAGGATGCGGGTGAGGAGGGTGGCTGCCTGGGCGCGGGTTATGGGTTGGTTGGGGCAGTAGAGGTTTTGGTTGGTGGGGTTGCATCCGGTGGTGATTCCGGTTTGGGCTAGGCGGTTGATGTTTTGTTCGTGGGTGGTTCCGTTGTCGTCTGTGAAGTGGTCGTGGCTGGTGGGGGTGAGGTCGAGGATGCGGGTGAGGAGGGTGGCTGCCTGGGCGCGGGTTACCGGTTGGTCGGGACAGTACAAGTTCCATTTCTCCTCGTTGCAGCCTCGCGTGATGTTGAGGCTGGCGATCCGCAGGATGTTCTGCTCGTGGACGTTGCCCCCGATGTCGATGAAACGAGGTCCGAGAGCCGAGAGCGCCCGGTCAGCTACCTCGGACAGGGCGAGACAAGGCGGAAGTTCCATGACTACGTCCGGCTCGATCCCGCCAGCGACGGTCGACGAGGTTGGAGTGAGCCATCTGAGGGTCGTTATAGTGAGAAACCCGATGGTGTGACCGGCTTGTTCCAGCCGATAGGTCGACTGGGCGGTGTCCTTCCCATAGGTCGTCCTGCCGGCCACGGTCACGCGTCCGTGGTCGCGCAGAACGCCGACCACCACCTCCGAGGCTGAGGCGCTGTTGCCATCCACTACCGCCACCATCGGAAGCAAGTCCGGATCGGCGGCCATGCCACCGTCACCCGCCGTGATCGTCTTGGTGTTCTCCCGGCTCACCTCATGGATGGCTACCGAATCTTCGGATATGAACAGGCCAGCTATGCCGAGGGCAGGCGTCAGGTAACCACCCGTGTTGCCTCTCAGGTCTAGCACCAGACGGCGAACCGGGATTGAGATCAGCTGCTCGAGCACTCCCTCCACCTCACGATCCGATGAGGAGCTGAACACGTCGAGCCGCAGGTAGCCGACGTCGTCACCGAACACGATCCCCCGGGCAGCAGGGATCACCAATCCGGCTGCTTCGATGGTCGCCTCGATCGTCTCGCTCCCTCTCGCCAGGCTCACTCTCACTTGCTCATCCGCCTCGAATCGGTCCAGGCCGGCTACCGCCGCGCAGCTCAGCTCGGCCGGATACCGGGCTCCGAGCTCCAGGATCACATCTCCCACTTGCAAGCCGGCCAGATCCGCCGGACTACCCGGATAGACCTCGGTTATCACCGGGACACAGGTAGGGGACGGGACCACACAGGCGTCGCCGCTCTCGATCAGACCGACGGAGATCCCCAGACCGGTAGTTCCCCGGTTCTCCATGGCTTCCTCGAGACGGCGGCGGTCCTCAGCCCCCAGGTAGTAGGAGTGCTCGTCCAGTGAGTCAGCCATTCCCCCGATGGCTGCTTCGACCGCTGCGGCAGTGTCCTGGGCGAGATCGATCCTGGCGCAGACTTCCTCGAACTCTGGGGTGGGTAGTGGGCAGGCAGGAGGTGGCCCGGTTGTCCTGGGCGGCAGGTCCGCCTGCTCGATGGCTCGGGAGGCGGCCCCGGCCAAGACCGGGTCCTCGACCGGATCGATGTAGTTGTCGATGATCAGCTGATAGGCGCGGCACAGTATGTCGAAAACTCCGGGCGCATCGGCGCAGGTCACCCTGGGGGTCGTTGTAGCAGTGTGACCGCCGGGCTGCAGAGAGAGGGCCGGTTGGAAGGCGACGGACGACAGCACGACCCCGAGGAACGAAGTCGTGATTAGCCGGGTGATCCGCGCCCGTCCGCGTACGGCCCGCTGCTTGTCGGCCGGGTCACGCCACCCGACCAGGATGGTCAGCATCGGTTTCCTCCGGCTGATCGTGATCGGTGACCATAGCAGCAGTCGATCGGAGGGCTCTGATGCTCTGCACGGGCAGGCGACGGCACTTTGTCACCGGCAATTGTTACCTTGTTCGCCATGCTCAGTCCGGCACGTTCCAAGCGATCACGCTCCCTGTCCCTGAGTCGCCCACTGGATCTAAGGGCAACTCTGGCGGTCACGGGTGTCAAAGGTCCCTGCCTACGAGTCCAATCGGATGGGTTATGGAGGGCTACCCGGACTCGACAGGGACCAGCCACCGTCTGGATGCGCCTGCGGGACCGCACGTTGGTAGTGGACGCCTGGGGTGAGGGTGCCGGCGCTGCGCTCGCCCAGGTTCCCGCTTGGGTGGGGGAGCTCGATGATCCGGACGCGCTGGTGCCGTTGCATCCGGCGGTCCGGCGGGCCGCCAACCGGGGCCGGGGATTGAGGTTGGCGGCGGTGGGCGGGCTGGTGGAGGTATTGATCCCCGCCATCTTGGCCCAGAAGGTGACCGGGATCGAAGCAGCCCGCAGCTACCGCCAGCTGGTGGCTCGTTACGGAGAGCTGGCCCCAGGGCCCCGGCAGCTGCGTCTCCCACCTGATCCGGAGCGGCTGGCCGGACTCCGGTACTACGACTTCCATCCACTCGGGGTGGAGCAGCGGCGGGCGGAGACGATCCTGAGGGTGTGCAGGACGGCGGGTCGAATCGAGTCGCTGGCTTCAGGGGACCTACCGGATGCCTATGACTTCCTGCACCGGCTGCCGGGGATCGGTCCGTGGACCAGCGCGATCGCTCTTAGGGCGGTGCGGGGCGATCCTGACGCGGTGCCGGTAGGTGATTTCCATCTTCCCAACATCGTGTCATGGGCATTGGCCCGGGAGCCCAGGGCAACCGACGACCGGATGCTCGAGCTCCTGCTCCCGTATCCGGGACAACGGGGCCGAGTGGTGCGACTCCTGGAGCGATATGCCGGGCGGGCGCCCGCCTACGGACCCCGATATGCACCGCGTGATTACCGGCGCTTCTGAGCGGAGGGGCCGGATGGTCGCCCAATCGTCCGGCCGATAGATGATTGGAACAGCTGCTGCACACTCACACGGGCGGGCACGGGAACTCGGAGGTGTCGAGGAGTTCCGGATTTCGACTCGATCGGTGCGCTCGCCGGGAGCCTAGAACCAGGGGTAACTAACCCGTGTTTCTACCCTCCAGATGTGCGTTTATCTCGGAGAGTAGTTTGGGTAGGTGGTTGACATAGGCCGACCCAACTTCGTAGTCGTCCACCTGATCATCTTGATGGATCGAGACGTTTTGGAACATAGCGAATGGCCAGCAAAACCCAGTGAGCTCAATCCTTATCGTTGCTTTCCGCGCCTGGTCGGCGGACTCTCACAGCAAGCCTCTTAGCTGTTCGCCCAGCGCCTTGGTCTGACTCGCAACTACCGGCGCTTCCGCGCGAACTGATCCGCCCAGCGCTCGAGCAGGAGATGGACCGCCCAGTTCGCTCCATCGCCCCAGGATTCGGTGGCCGCCCGGATGTCCGGCTCCGCCAGGACCTCGTCAGCGCCCACCACGTAACGCGAAACAGCCTTGCGAACTCCGAGGTCACCGGCTGCTATCACATCGGGGCGGGCCAGGCATCTGGCGAGGAACCAGTCCGCAGTCCACCTTCCCAGGCCACGGATCCGGGTGATCCGCCTGATCACCCTCTCATTGGAGTCATGCTCCAGCCCGTCGAGCTCGCCCGCTACCACTGACCTGGCCAGGCCCACGATGTAGGTTGCCTTGCGGGTCGAGAACTGCATGGCGCGGATCTCACCGGGATCGGCTTCGGCCAGACGGACAGCTTCGGGGAATCGCCACCAGTGGACACCGTCCAATTCCACCCGGGTCCCGTAGCGTTCGACCAGGCGACTTAGGGTTACCGCTGCCCAGCGCAGGTTGACCTGCTGGGAGGAGATGGCGGAAACCAGCATCTCGAGGATGGCCGGATTGATCGGCGGGCGATATCCAGGCGTACGGCCCAGTTGACTCGCAACCGGAGGAACCCTGTCGGCTACTTCCAGTAACGGTTCCACCGGGAGTGTCTCGCCCAACCGATAGCGTGACTCGGCCACCGCTACTTCCAGATCGGCCGGGGCGCCCACTTCGAAGTCGCCGGTGTCGATCTGGCGGATACGGTACGGGACACCGGTGGTGGTGGTCCGGTACAGCAATCCATCCGAGACCGTTTCCAGCAGGTTGGGACCGTGGCGGCCGGAACGGGCGAGCGAGGAGGCCACGTCGAGCGGCCGGCCGGGGGTCCACCGAGCTACCTGCACTGGCTCCTCAGGTGAGCAGTGAAGCTGCCGCCTCGTCGACCAGCCAGGTGACCGGCGCCCTGCCCTCCATCAGGCGGCGGGCCGGGAGGGGAGCATCGGAGGTAGGTTGCAATACCTCAGCAAGGGCGGCCGCTTTGCCCTCCCCGGCCACCAGCACATAGATACGTCGTGCTCGATGAACCAGAGGCAAGGTGGCGGTCAACCGCCATGCATGCTGGTCGTCCACCCGTACGGCCACGTACCAGCGGTCGGTTGTGTCGAGGGCAGGCGAACCAGGGAACAGGGACAGGGTGTGACCATCCCCTCCCATGCCCACCAGGACCAGATCAGGACGGGGCCCGCCGGCATCATGAGCCATCACCTCGAGGAGCTGCTTCTCGTAGAGAGCTGCGGCTCGGGCCGGGGAGCAATCCTCCTCCCAGGGGACCGGGAGGAAACGGGCGGGGGTGTCACCTAACAGCCGGCGCTCGATCATGGACCCGTTGCTGGCCGGGTGGTTCGGAGGCACATACCGTTCGTCACCCACCCATGCGCAAACCCGCTCCCAGGGGACATCCAGCACGGACAGGCATCGGTAGGTAGCGACCGGCGTACTTCCTCCGGCCATCGCAACCGTGACCGCTCGGGTAGCCGGGGAGTCGATAGCCTGTTGCTCGATGAATCGAGCGATGTGGTCGGCTGCCCCGACGGCCAGCTCAGCGGCGTTGGCGAACACCACCACGTCGGATGAGCGGGAGGGCTGGAGGTTTCCCATATGCGAGACCTTACCGGCTCGGGCGGTGACCTTCGAGGAGGGGCTTTGGTGGAGCAGGTAGCGATACGGTGGGATGAGGGGGTGGTCACCGGTCGCTGGCTGACCCCTGGCCGGGTGTCGGATATGGCGATCCTGCTCGCCCATGGAGCCGGTGCCGGCCAGGACCACCCCGGGATAACGGCCATCCGGGATGGGCTGGTGCGGAGAGGACACCCCGTGCTCACGTTCAACTACCCCTACATGGAGGCGGGCCGGAGGTTCCCTCCCGACCGGCGGGAGATCCTCATAGCGTGCCACGAGGCGGCGGCGAGGTGGCTGGGCCGCGTGTCCCCGCGCTTCGTCATGGCAGGGCGATCCATGGGCGGGCGGATCGGCTCCTACCTGGCGGCCCAGGTCGAAGCGTGTGCCGGTATGGTGTTCTATGCCTACCCTCTCCATCCGGCCCGCCGGCCCGACCGCCCGCGGGCCGACCACCTGGCCGGGATCCCCATCCCGATGTTGTTCTTCACCGGGAGCAGGGATCCGCTGGCCTTTCCGGAGGAGGTGGATCGGTGGCTCGTCCCGCTGGAGAGAGCCACCATCGAGATAGTTCCGGACGCCGACCACGGATTCCGAGTTCCCAAGCGCAGCGGCCGGACCAACGAGGAGATCATCGAGTGGATGGCAACGCGGACCTCGGAATGGATCGGCACCCTCGCCGGGTAAGACCTCGGGACATGTTGGCTACGTTGCCGGCGAACCGGGAGAGAGCAGGCTGGTCGATGATTTCACCAGTCAGCTGTGCCAGTGTCCGAAGGCTGCTCCGGTAACCGGCTGAGTTCGTGGAAAGCAACCAAGGAGTACCCCGATGAGCTGGACGGCTCACATGTACGAGCAGACCAAGGACATGTGGGAGCAGATCTACGAGCATCCGTTCGTGCAGGATCTGGCCGCCGGGCGCCTCGCCAACGAGCGGTTGGCCTTCTACTTCGAGCAGAACACCCATTACATCGACACTGTGGTCAAGTGCCGCCTGATAGCCGCGGCCAAGGCCCACAACCACGAGGTAAGGGACTTCTTCCTCAACCGCGCCGCAATGGTGGTGGATGAGCTCCACCATCAAGAAGAAATGCTACGGCGGGTTGGCGGTCGGCCCGATGCCAGGATCGCTCCCACCTGCCACGCCTATACCCGCCATATCCTCAACCTGGTCTGGACGAAGGACCCGGTCGAGTATCTGGGATCGTTCCTGCCCTGTGCGTGGATCTACGACGAGCTCGGGTCTCGGCTCCGTGGGGCGGATCTCGAAGGACCGTTGGCCGAATGGTGGGGTTTCTATATGAGCGAGGAACACCATGAGCTGGTGGAGAACTACCGAGCTTTCGTGGACAAGTACTCCCAAGAACTCTCCGGCGAGCGGCGCCGGCAGATGCTTGACAACTTCATAATCAGTACCAACTACGAGTACCGCTTCTGGGACATGGCCTACCACCAGGAACGATGGCCGCTCGGCTGAACTGCCCAGGCCGATTGTGGAGGCTCTCATCCTCGGCCGGTATCGTGAGAGGAGGCTCGGGGAGCGGGTCGCAGCCCAGCTTCCAGACGCTTCAGCCCAACCCATAGGGAGTGAGATGATGTCGTTCACCATAACCCCGCTGGTCATGGCCTACGGGCCGCAGCGGGAGAAGTCCCGCTTCACGTTCCTCCACAACTTCGGGGAGAAGATCGACCTTCCCTACATCTCCTGGCTCATCCAGGACGAGGAGAGGGGGCTCAATTTGCTGGTCGATGTCGGATGTAGCGCCGAGGAATACTCCAGCCATATCAAGCCCTCCGGAGACACCAACCTGCGTCACGCCGGCGAGGAGTTCGCCGACGTGATCGACATCCGTCCCCTCGATCACCTGCTGGCTGACCGCGGTCTCGGTACCGGTGACATCGATTTCATCCTCCTCACCCATCTCGACTGGGATCACACCATGAACCTTCCTCTCTTCCCCGACACCAAGGTGATCGTGTAGCAGAAGGAATGGGATGCGCTCCCGCCCCATCCGTTCATCGCGTCGGGATTCGCGCCTGAGTACCGCTACCAGGAGATGGCGGAGCGGGGACTCGCCCTCATCGACGGTGACCAGGAAATCGTTCCGGGACTCGATGTGCTGTTCACACCCGGACACACCCCGGGAGGCCAGTCGATCGCGGTGGAAACCCCGAGAGGCAAGTACGTCATCGCCGGGCTGTGCACCATATGGGAGAACTACTTTCCCGATCCGGAGATTCTCAGAACCGCCAAGTACGAAGTCATTCCCCCCGGGGGTCACACCGACCTGTTCGACGCCTACAACAGCGTTGTACGGATCCGTGACGAGGCCGGGACGCAGCTACTACCGGCCCACCATCTCGAGGCATTCGATATGGAGCCGATCACTCGAGCCCCGGCCGCCTGATCGCCGACCGGCGGAGGCCTGAGCCATAGCCTGGACGGCCGGCCCACCCAGGGGTTATCGCCCGCCCAACCTTCCGTCGCTGGGGACCTGCACCAGTTCCACCAGCAGGCCGCCGAACTCCTGGGGATGTACGAAGGCGATCAGGGTGCCCATGCCACCGGGGCGGGGCGCCTCGTCGATCAGGCGGACGCCTAGTTTGCGGAAATGGCGAAGGTAGCCCTCGATGTCCTCCACCTCGAAGGCGATGTGGTGGAGTGCGGAGCCTCGCTTCCCCACGAACTTGCCTACCACCCCAGCACCGGTTGCCTCGAGGGTCTGGACGAATCCGTCGCCCACCGGGAGCATCCTTTCGATGAAACCCGGCCCATCCTCTTGATGGCAGACCGGCATGCCCAACAGCTCGTGGAAGCGCTCCTGCGGCGCAGAGGTACGCGGGTGCGCGAACGCTATGTGGTGGATCCTGAGCGGAGGTACCGGGTGGGAAGGATGCGAGTCCTCGACCATATCGGGCTATAGCCTGGACAGCACCCGAGCGAAGGCCTCGACGGTCTGCCGGCGTCTCGCGCCGAGCGGGAACAGGGTGACGGCCTCGACGCCCAGCTCCGTGAGGGTTTGCAGGTGATCCAGGGCCTGGCTGCTGTCGCCGGCGAAGGCCATCTTGTGGACGAACTCGTCGGGCATTATCGAGGCCGCCGACAGTGCTTCCTGGAACTCGCCACCTGCATAGCGAGCCTTGACCTCGGCGGCGATAGCCGGATCAAGCCCGGCTAGCTGGCAGTAGACCGGTGCCGTTTGCGGGAACCAGGCCGCGATCGAGCGAGCCGCCTCCAACGCCCGGTCCGGGTCATCGTCATCGATCGCTCCGTAACCGAAGACCGATACGTGAGGCCGGGGCCGTCCCGCCCGTTCAGCCCCTCTTTCGATATGTTCCAAGCCGTACTCGACGCCGGCGCGGAACAGACCGCCCAGGAAGATCACCCCGTCCGCGATCTCGCCGGCCAACTCGAGGGTCTTGGGACCGCTGGCCGAGATGAACACCGGGACCTGGTAGGAAGCCCCGAACCGGAGATGGGCGTTCTCCATGTCGAATCCGGCACCTTGGTGGGTCACGTGCTCTCCGGCCAAGAGGCGCCGGATCACCTGGATGGACTCCCGGAGCTCGGCGAGCCGGGCTGGTCGCAGGCCGAGCGAGCGGAGCGGGCGATCCCCGGCGCCGATCCCGAGCACGGTCCTGCCAGGGGCCAGCTCCTCGAGGCTGGCTGCGTTGA
Organism: Acidimicrobiia bacterium; assembly: GCA_965200835.1. GTDB lineage: Bacteria > Actinomycetota > Acidimicrobiia > Spongiisociales > Spongiisociaceae > JAPPFW01. Next base: position 852,998 of record OZ241390.1, on the reverse strand, counting down.
CCGCCACTATTCCGGGGTGGCGAGTCTGGGGATTGGTCACCGCGGTCCCCAGGATCAGGCGGGATGACAGGCGGCTCGCCAGGGTTAGGTGCATGTAAGGGTTCCGGGTGTGGAGTGAGGAATCGGTCAGCCACAGGTAGTCGTATCCGCATCCGTCGATCACCCGCACCATATTTTCGAACACTGCGGGTGGGTAACGGCCCTGGAGGGCGACGCCGGTCTTCATGCCATGGTCCTGAGGCTCGGATCGCATGCGGCGATGGTACGTGCCAGGGCGGGAAGGCGTACCGCGGTCAGCACGATGGCATCTCTGCCGGCGGTCATGCGGGCTCGGCCGCCTTCCCGCTCGTGACGAGCGCTTCGATGAACTCCGGTTCCACTCCCGCGGCCAGGAGCGTTTCCCTGGTGTGCTGTCCGAGAAGGGGAGCCGGACCCGGGATCGACAGCGCCTCCCGGTCTATCCGGATCGGGATACTGATGGCGGGGTAGGCGCCGGCCGCCTCGTGAACCAGTTCCTGGACCGTCCCCAGGGTGCGCGCCTGCGACCCGCCCAGCACTTGTGCAACGTCGTTTATCCGAGCGGCGGGAACCTTGGCCTCCTCGAAGAGAGCCAGCCACTCGGCGACGCTCCTCTTGGTAGTGACCGCCTCGATCTCTTCCGTCAGCTCGTCACGGGCTGCCACCCGGGAAGCGTTGGCGCCGAACCGGGGATCCTCGATGAGATAGGGCGCATCGATCGTCCGGCAGAAGCGCTCCCACAAGGCTTCCGATCCGGCGCCTGCAGCCAGGAAGTAGCCGTCACGTGCCCGGAACGCGCCGTAGGGAGCGAAAGTAGGTGAGTGGCTGCCGAGCAGGCCGGGGAGATCCCCGCTCACCAGATAGGCGGTCGCGACTGTGGCCAGAGCAGCCAGGGAGAACTCGAGTAGCGAGGTCGATACCTGGCGGCCCACACCGGTGCGGTCGCGCTCGGCCAGGGCGGCGAGCACCCCGACCACACAGGAGAGGCCCGCTCCGATATCGGTGACCGGCACGCCGATCTTGGCCGGGCCGGTGCTCTCGTGGCCGGTCACGCTCATCAGACCACCGGAGGCCTGCAGGATGAGATCGAAACCTCCCCGGGAAGCATCCGGTCCTACATCCCCGAACCCGGAGATCGATCCATACACCAGTCGAGGATGCCGACGATGCACTGACTGGTAGTCGAGGCCGTACTTTTCGAGGCTCCCGGGACGGCCGTTCTCCAGGAGAACATCTGCCGAGGCCAGCAACGCGTCCATGGCCCTACGGGAGCCGGGTGCCCGGAAGTCGAGTGCCACGCTCTTCTTGGCGCTGTTGAGGGTCATGAACAGTACGGACTCGTTACCGAGCCAGGCGGTTCCCTGATTCCGGTAGGGGTCCCCGCCGGCGGGATTCTCGATCTTGAGTACCTCGGCTCCGAGGGTGGCGAATGTGAACGAGGCGTAGGCACCCGAGACGAACCGGGTCAGGTCCACCACCCGGATCCCCTTCAGCATTGCTCGCTGCTCACCAGAGGCTCGGTTCCCGGAACTCGCCGAATTCGGCCCTCATCGCGTCGCTCATCTCACCCAAGGTCACCCCGCTCCTTGCGCACTGAAGCAATGGGGGCATCACGTTGGTCCCCTCTTCTAAAGCTCTCCGGAGAGCATTCACGGCCTTGGTACAGGATCGACCATCCCGGGTGGCCTTCCTCCGTTCAGTTCGCTCGATCTGGCGTTGGCCGATCTCGGGATCCAGGGTGAACAAGCGAGGTTCGTCCGGTGTCTCGGAGCCATCCGTGAAACGGTTCACCCCCACTCTCACTTGAGATCCATCGGCGATCTCCCGCTCCGTCCGGTAAGCCTCTTCGGCTATCCAGCGCTGGGGTGTTCCGGCCTCGAGGGCTTTCACTGCCCCGCCCAGCTCCTCGACTGCCGCCATGATCCCACGGGCCCGGCGCTCCACCTCGGTGGTCAGCCATTCGACGTAGTAGGAACCCGCCAGAGGGTCGACGGTGTCGGCTATCCCTGACTCGTGGGCCACGATCTGCTGGGTCCGAAGCGACAGGGTCACGGCTTCCTCGGTGGGTAACTCGTAGGCCTCGTCGAAGCCCATCACATGGATCGACTGCGCACCCCCCAGCACGGCTCCCAGGCACTGGATGGTGGAGCGGATGATGTTGTTGAGCGGTTGGGCGGCGGTGAGGGTGGTACCGGAGTTGCCGGAGAAGAACCGGAGGCGGGCCGAGCGAGGGTTCCGGGCCCCGAACCGGCTGGTGGCTATATCGTGCCACAAGCGCCGGGCCGCTCTCAGCTTGGCGACCTCCTCGAACAGGTTCATGGTGGTGGCGAAATGGAAGGAGAAGCGGGGAGCGAAAGAGTCGAAGGCCATCCCTCGGGCCAGCAGTTCCTCGGCATAGGCGATTGCGGAGGACATGGTCAGGCCCAGTTCCTGAACCGCCGTGCAGCCGGCCTCACGGGCGTGGTAGCCGGTGATGGAGATGGGGTTGAAACGGGGGAGGTGCCTCGATGACCACTCCACGATGTCCCCCACCAGGCGCATCGACGCGCTTGGAGGAAAGACGAACGCCTTGCGGGCCAGGAACTCCTTGAGCAGATCGTTCTGAAGGGTTCCCGACAGATCCTTCCATCGCACGTCCTGCCGTTCGGCGGCCACCAGGTAGAACGCCAGAACGATCGGTGCGGTGGCGTTGATGGTGAGGTTGACCGAGAGCTGGTCGAGGGGCAGCCCTTCGAACAGGTCCGCCATGTCGCCGGCCGTATCGATGGCCACTCCCACCCGACCGACTTCATCGCGAGCCATCGGATGCGATGAGTCGTAGCCCAACTGGGTCGGTAGATCGAAAGCGACCGAAAGAGCCGTCTGGCCCCGATCCAGCAGGAATCGGTACCGCTGGTTGGTGTCCTCTGCGCTCCCGTATCCGGCGAACTGCCGCATCGTCCATAGGCGACCCCGGTACATGGTCTCGTAGGGTCCCCTGGTGAAGGGTGGGTGTCCGGGGCGACCCAGATGGGTTTCCGGGTGCAGATCTTCGATGTCTGCTGACGTGTAGAGGGGCGAGATCGGGATACCCGAGGGCGTACGACGCTCGTCGATCATCGGGCGAGACCTGCTCCGGAAGCCTCGCGGAGGATTCCATCCACCACGTCGGAGAGCGATGACCCAACCGGATAGACCCGGGCGATCCCCATCTCTCGGAGCGAATTAGCGTCGGCAGCGGAGATAGTTCCTCCCATGACGATCGGTACGTCTTCGATGCCGGCCGCCGACCGTTCCTCCACCAGCCGGCGACCCAGCGCCAGATGCGCCCCGGACAGCACCGAGACGCCTATCACGTCGACGTTCTCCTGCCAGGCGGCGGCTGCGATCCCTTCGGGCGGCTGTCGAAGACCGAGAAAGATCACCTCGGCCCCCGCATCTCGCAACGCCATAGCGATGACCTTCACCCCGCGGTCATGGCCGTCGAGACCGGGCTTGGCCAGGAGGATACGCGGCCTGCTCACAGGGCTAGCTCGCCGTCGCTGATCACCACCCGGCCGTCGATCTCGAGGGTGGCCGCCTCCATCACGCAGTCGAGATGGGCGACTGCATCCACGGTCCCGCCGTAGGCGATCGAGTTGCCCAGGGCGATGTGAGCCGTGCCCAGCGCTGATTCGGTTTCCATCGGCACACTGCAGATGGTCCCTAGTGGGTTGAGGCCCATAGACACCTCCGCCAGGTTGCTCATCCGATCGTCGTCACAACGGGCGATCATCTCGAGGAGCCGACTCTGGTGAGTGCCCTCCACACCCACCATCTGTCCGTCGTCGAAATGCAGGACGACCGGCTCGGGCAGGGGCCCCCGTCCCATGAAGAGCAGATCGCCGTCGATCACCGTCACTCCCGAGGTGCTCCCCTCCACCGGCGCCGTTCCCGCCTCGATGTCGGGTGGCGCCATGTACTGCCCATCGGCCCGGGCGATCCCATCGAGGACCCGGCCGGGCCGCCGCTCGATCGAACCGCGCAGGTCGGTACCGGCCGAGCTGGTCAGCGTGAAACTGGATCCGCGATCCCAAGCTGCCCCGACCGCACGGGCTATCTCTCGCTGGCAGTCGAAGTCCACGGTGAGCGGACCACCCGGGCGGAAGGTGTCCAGCACCACACCCGGCATGGCCAGATAGCGAACCCCGGCTGCGGTGGCCCTCTGGCGAGCCTGGCTGGAACCGACGAACAGGCTGGTCAGCTCGATAGCTGCACCGGCCGACCGCAGGGTAGCCCCGATCGCTCGGGGAGGTTCGGAACCGGGAATCAAGGGTGCAGGCATCCGGGCGACTAGCGGGGTACCGCCGCGGGAGGACACCCCCTCGACCAGGCCTGCCACCACCGCGGTGTCCGTCCCCTCGTCGGTTAGCAGCAGGACCTCCTCACCCGATCGGACCTTCAGGCAGGAGTCGAGGACAGTGTCGAAACCCGGGTAGTTCATACTGACAGTGCTAGAGCGGTGAAGGCCGCGTAGACCTTCGTAGCGTCGTGGATGTCCTCGACCGAGAGATGCTCGTCGGCCGAGTAGACGGGCTCGCCGCCCGGGCCGAAGATCACCGTCTCGACCAGGGGTCCGAAGCTCGAGGTGTCCCCCAGCCAGTCCTCGACCCTGATCGACGGCTCCTCCCCCGGACGAGCTGCCCGAACCGCTTCCAGCATCAGATGCACCACTTCGGAGTCACGGTCGACCAGGTACCCGGCCTTGTCGTCGGCAAGCCTTACCTCGGCCCTGAACCGAGGATCCTTCCCGGCAGCCACGGCCAGGGCCCGGTCGATCTCGGCGCGAACGGTGGCCTTGCTCACCCCGGGCTGGGGCCGACAATCGACCCTAATGACGCACTCGTCGGGGATCATGGAAGGCCCTCCCGGCGGCAGGCCCCCGTAGATCCGGCCCGGAGACATGAAGGTCTCCCTGCCGAACAGATCAGCAACCCAGGGTTCGAGCTCGGGCGCCAGGCGGGACCGATCGAGCTCGATGACCGCCAGGGCAGCGAGGTAGTTGGCGTTCACCGCCTTGTGCTTGTGGCACGTGTGGGCGGAGCGGCCATACACGTGGATGTCGAAGTAGTACCGGCCCCGGTGGCCGAGGGAGACAGTGCTCTCGCTCAGCTCTCCCAGCACGCACAGGTCAGCGGCGTAGGCCTCGAAGTAGGTGATCGAACCGAGCTGGTCTCCCATGTGGTCCGACACCGCCGCGAAGGCTGCAGTCCCGCTAAGTGGCAATCCCGCGTCCTTGAGTCCGGCCAGCGCGGCGATCTGGCAGGCCAGCGCGCCCTTCATGTCCATGATCCCGTGGCCGAACACCCGGCTATCCACCAGGTCCCCCGAGTACGGCTCGGCCATCTCCCATCCGTGGGAGACTGGTTTGGTGTCGAGATGGCCGGTCAGGACCACCCGGCGGCCCGGGCCGAACGACAGCCCCCCCACCGCGTTGGGCCGATCCGGCAGCACGGGTTGGAGCGATACCCGCTCGAATCCAAGGTCACGCAGGGTGGCGGCGACGAACGCCGCCAGAGGTCCTTCCTCTCCCAGGACGCTCGGGATGCGGGACATCCGGCGGCACAGGTCGACGGCGAGATCGAGATCCGCCGACTCCATCGCGGCCCGGGACACTGCCTCGGCGTCCACCACCCTCCTCTCTGGGCTAGCTACCGGATGGATCAGGTCGTCTATCAGACCTCCAGTGGCAGCGAGGGGTCCTACGCCCACTCGCCCAGCGAACCGTCGTAGATGGCGATCCGTTCCTCGCCCAGGAGCGACAGCGCGAAGGTGGTGCTGGCGGCGGAGACACCTCCTCCGCAATAGGCGATCGTGCTGGTGGATCCCGACTCGATCGCCGGCGTGGCCAGGCGCCGGAGCTCGGCCGGATCGGCATACGAGTGAGTCTCGTCGTCCGCCAGGGATCCGGCCGGGACGTTGACCGCGGTCGGGATGTGGCCGCGGCGCCCGTAGTGGTTGGTCACCCCGTGGTACTGGTCTGGCGGGAGGGCGTCGACTATGGCGATGTCGTCATCGCCGAGTGCGGCAAGCACCTCGTCCCGGCCGACGAAGATGCCGGGTCGGGGCCGTGCCACAAAGGTGCCTCGGGGATGTTCGGGTGCCGGGTCACTGGTGACGGGGCGTCCCTCCGCTTTCCATCGGCGCAGGCCCCCGTCGAGGACTCCCGCCGAGTCGAACCCCAAGGAGTGCAACATCCACCAGACTCGAGCAGCCCACATGTTCTTGTCGAAGTCGTAGAGAACCACCCTGGTTCCTTCTCCGACCCCCACTTTCTCCATGACGGAGACGATCTGCTCGGTGGCAGGCATCATGAACCGGAGTTCGGTGGTGCGATCGGACAGCTCGGCAATCAGGTCGACGTGGGTACTTCCGGGTATGTGCTCGCTGTTCCACCGTTCGCGGCCGCTCTCGATGTTCAGCACACCGCCCGGCCTTTCGAACACCACCGAGCAGTCGAGCAGGCGCAGATCGGGGGCTTCCAGGTGTTCTGCGAGCCAGTCGGGTTGTACGAGCTTGTCCACTTGGTTCTCCTCCTGGTCGCTGGTTAAGGACGATAGATGATCGTCCGGATACCTACCTGGTCCAGGAGTCAGGCCAGGGCCAGGATCTGGCGGCCGAGCACCCGCCGCTGCTCCAGGTTCTCCAAGGCTTCCGCGGCGCCGTCCAGGGAGTAGGTTGCGGCGATCGGCACGGAGAGATGGCCGGCGGCAGCCAGCCGGATGGCTTCGGCCAGATCGAGAACGGTGGCCGCCACGGTGGAGATCCAGACCGTCTCGGGCAAGATGAACTCGATCGGGTGTACTTCGAGTGAGTCGCCGGTGTAGCCGGTGGACACGAACCTCCCGTGCTTAGCCAGCGAGCGGATGCCGGCCAGCATGGTCCTCGTGGTGCCTACCAGCTCGAAGAACAGGTCGGTTCCCCTACCTCCGGTCAGTGCCCGAATCCGGTCGGGAAGGTCGTCGTAACCGGCCGAACGTCGGCCACGACGATCCCTCCTTCCGCCCCGTAGGACCTGGCCATCGTGAGCTTCTCCGGCGTGTCGGCCACCGCTAGAACTCTCGCGCCGGCCAGAGCTGCCACTTGGAGCACCATCGAACCGACCCCGCCGATGCCGTTGACTACCGCCGTCTCGCCGACGCTTAGATTCGACAGGCGGGCCGCGTGTACCGCGGTCATACCGGCGCAGGCGAGTACCGAGGCGGTGGCGTAATCGACCGTGTCAGGCAGAGGTATCAGGTTACGGGAGGGGGCGCTGAGGTATTCGGCGTACCCACCATTCAGGTTGAAGCCGAATTGTCCCGGCTCGTTGTCACAGATGTTCTGGCGCCCGGCCAGGCACTGCTCGCACGCCCCGCAGAAGATCTTGTTGTACACGGTCACCGGCGGCCACCGTTGCTCGATCGCCTACCTCGACCACCACCCCCGCCGACTCGTGGCCGACAGTCATCGGGTACTCGTCGGGTTGGATCATCCCCTCCAGGACGTGGAGATCGGTGGCGCACACTCCTGCCGAGTGGAGCCGGACCAGTGCTTCTCCCGGCCCCGGGGAGGGCCGCTCGATTTGGTTGACACGGAAACTCAGGTCCTCATGAACCTGGGCGGCTTTCATCACTGGCATCCTGCTGACCTCCGTCGATTCATGATGGACGGGTCGGCCATCGAGCCTGGGCCGGCCCTCCATCGCGGCCGCCCAGATCGTCCCGGTCGGCCACGGCCTCACTGCCTAAGCTACCCCATCCCCATGACGTCTGGCACCCGGCAGTAGATAGTTCCTATCAGCGCCGGCACGAGGGTGTAGGCACTGGTCGAAGCCGGTCCGTGATCATTTCGTTCGCGCCCGGTGCGGACAACCATTCGCCCATGTTGCAAACCCGGTCTTGTTGTTGATACGACCGCCATACCGGTTCTGAAGGGCGGAAAGCTGTCTTTGTGCTCTTGTTATTGCACTGTTAAGCATGGTTATCGATGGTAGTTATCCGTTAGATGCCCGATAGCAGTCTATGATGGGGAGGTCCTCCATACTCTGATCTGATTCCTGGGAAGGGCACCTTAGGACTCATAACTCGTCCTAGCAGAAGGTCAGGGGCGGCGGCGTGTAGCGAGGAAAAACAGACATCGCGACCACAAGGCAGCTGAGTTAGACACGCGCGTGGTATCTGAAAGAGAGCAGCGTGCCTGCGGGGCTGCTCTGAACCGTGCGCCATCGGAGTGGAGCAGTCAAAGCAGGTGGTAGACAAGTCCGAGCGCAACCATTAAAATGAAGGCCATCATGGAATGGATTCGAAAGGCCGTCCGAAACATTGTCATAGGGCTCGTCATCCTGGTGGTGATGGTCCTTGCGTCTGTCGTTGGCGCTTTCTTGAGTTCTAACGTACCCGACCCGGCCGAGCAGCCAAGGGCTTACGCGCAGCATCTCGTGAGGGAAGCCGTCAAGCTATACGACGAGTCAGTGCTCGCGGCGACCCTCGACTACTACAACGACCCAGAAAGCGCGGCACGGCCCGTGGTACGTCTTCATGATCGAAGATCGTGATGGCGTCCTCTATGCGGTCGCAAACGCTAACCGCCCGGACTTGGTCGGGACGACCTGGGAGCGCATCGACGCCAACGGATTCAACTACGGAGAGGCTTTCGCCGCTATTACCGAAGAGGGAGGCGGCGAGTGGGTGAGCTACCTATTCACCCATCCTGAGACGAGGGAGGATGCGTCCAAGCACAGCTGGGGCGTACGCCGCGACGACCTGCTCTTCGGAGTCGGCTGGTACGAAGGCATGGAAAGCGTACCAACTAGCTCCAGTACCAACTGAGGTACTTCAAGACACAACGAAGGTGGGAGCATGCCCGGATTGAACTTGGACACTGGATCGATGACGGGCCGCGGACGGAGGTTGCACAGTCCCACCTTGCGGGTTACGCGCCTCCTGTTCCCAGCCCTCGTGGCGTTGGCGCTGGTAGCGGCTGCTTGCGGAGAGGACGAACCTGAGGCTGCAACCACCACCACGGCTGCGCCAACCACGGCAGCGGCACCCACTACTACGGCTGCACCGACCACGACCGAAGCGATGCCCGAGGAGGTTGGGGGTGAATTGACCCTCGTCACCAACAACGCCTTCTCCACCGTGGAGTACCTGCTGGATCCTTTCCGTGCCGAGTCCGGGATCGATCTCGAGCTCATAGCCGGTGGCGACGTGGGCAGCATGGTCAACCAGGCGATCCTCACGAAGGACAATCCGCTCGGAGACGTGCTCTACGGATTCGACAACACCTTCCTCAGTCGATTGTTGGACGAGGACATGTTCATCCCTTACCGATCGCCGATGGCCGACCAACTCCCGGCCGAGTTTCAACTGGACCCAGAGAACCGGGTGACGGCGGTCGACTTCGGTGACGTATGTATCAACTACGACAAAGCGTTCTTCGAGAATGCGGGCCTCGCAGTGCCCCTGACCATGGACGACTTGCGCAATCCCGAATACTCGGGCCTGCTGGTGGTGCAGAACCCGCTCACCTCATCTCCAGGCCTGGCTTTCATGCTGGCCACGATTGCCGAGTACGGGGAAGAAGGCTGGCTCGATTTCTGGGCGGACCTGCGCGCCAACGATGTCCAGATCGTGGCCGGTTGGGAGGAGGCGTATTACACGAACTGGTCGCTGTACGGTGGCGGCCAGCCGCTGGTAGTTTCCTATGCTTCGAGCCCTCCGGCGGAGGTGATCTTTGCAGATCCCCAACCCGACGTCGCGCCGAGCGGTGTGATGGAGGCGAGCTGCTTCCGCCAGATCGAGTTCATCGGGATCCTCAAGAACACCGACAACTTGCCCGCCGCCCAAGCCCTGGTCGATTGGTGGCTCACCGATGCCATGCAGGCGGAGTTGCCGCTCAACTACTTCGTCTACCCGGCTAATCCGAACACACCACTGCCGGATGCGTTCGTGGAGCACACCGCCGTCCCCGCCAACTCACACATCCTCGATCCGAGCCTGATCGCGGCCAACCGTGAGCGGTGGCTCAACGAGTGGGATAGCACCGTCCTGCGCTGATCGTGAACCGGAGGGTCACCTCCTCAAGGACTGACCTCGTGAGGCGTGTCGCCTCGCGGGCAATACTGGTGGGGATACCTCTAGGGTTCATCACGATCTTCTTCGTCTATCCGGTCGCTTCGATCATCTGGCGCGGCCTGACGCCCGACGACTCGCTGAGCCTCCAGGCCTTGGGCGACGTCTTCTTGAATCAGGACCTGCGAAAGGTGGCCTGGTTCACCCTCTGGCAGGCTGCCGTATCAACGGTTGTGACCGTTATCGTCGCTCTGCCTGGCGCGTACGTGATGTCGCAGTACCGGTTCAGGGGGCGATCGATCCTGCGAGCTGCGATCACGGTACCCCTCATCCTGCCGACGGTTGTGGTCGGGGTGGCGTTTCTCGCCCTGGCCGGGCCCGAGGGAGCCCTAGGAGTTGATCTCAGGGGCTCCATCTGGATCATCCTGTTGGCCCACAGCTTCTACAACTACGCGGTCGTGGTGCGCACGGTCGGTGGTATGTGGGCGCATCTCGACCCCCGCATGGAACAGGTTGCTCGCGTGCTCGGTGCCGGGAGAGTCAGAGCTTTCTTTGAGGTGACGCTTCCCTTGCTACGTCCTGCTATCGCGGCGGCGGCTTCTATCGTTTTCCTTTTCTCCTTCACCTCCTTCGGTGTGATCCTGATTCTCGGCGCGCCGCGTCTAGCTACTCTCGAAGTAGAGATATTCCGCCAAACGGCCCAGTTCCTCAACCTTCCCGTGGCGGCCTCGCTCGCCATCGTCCAGCTGCTCGGGGTCTTTCTGATCCTCAGCATCTATTCGCGCTATCAGGAGCGGCGGGCCATCGAGCTGAATTTGCGCCCCGCCAGCGAGGTAGAACGGCCAGCAGGCACCTGGAAGTCCAAGGCAGTGATCGTGGGAAACGTCGTGCTGATGGGACTGTTGCTGTTCGTCCCGTTGGGAGTGCTGGTGAAACGGTCGATCACTACATCGACCGGATTAGGCCTCGCCTTCTACCGAGGTCTCAATCAATCCGGAGGAAGAACCACGCTGGCGGTTCCTCCGATGGAGGCTATCGCCAACTCGTTGCTGTTCGCTTTGGTAGCCTCGCTGATCGCCCTAGCGGTCGGGGGCATGGCCTCCATCGTGGTCGGCTATGGGCGCGGGCGCTGGTCGAGATGGTTCGATTCGTTGCTGATGCTGCCCCTGGGCACCTCGGCGGTCACCGTCGGCTTCGGATTCCTGATATCCCTGGACAAGGGCATTCTCGATCTGCGCACCAGCTGGTTCCTCATCCCGCTGGCTCATGCGCTGGTTGCCATGCCATTTGTGATACGGGTGATGGCGCCGATGATCCGCTCCATCGACAACCGGCTACGTGAGGCGGCGTCCGTCCTAGGGGCGAGCCCTGCTCGAGTGGGAAGGGAGATCGATCTACCCATCGTTGCCAGGGCGGCACTGGTCGGGACGGGGTTCGCTGCTGCTATTTCGCTCGGCGAGTTCGGGGCCACCGCCTTCATCGTCCGGCCCAACGTCATCACCCTTCCGGTGGCGATATTCCGGCTCATAGGCCGGCCCGGAGAATTGAACTTCGGCATGGCGATGGCGATGAGCGTCATACTGATGGTGGTTACCGGAGTGGTGATGATGCTGGTGGAGCGATTCCGGGCCGGCGATATCGGGAACTTCTGAGAGGAGACTGGATGTGTTGGATGTCCATGACCTGACGGTCCGTTTCGCCGATGTCACCGCGGTGGACAACCTGAGTATCCAGGTGAGAACGGGGCAGATCATGTGCGTGCTCGGACCGAGTGGCTGCGGCAAGAGCACCTTGTTGCGCGTCATCGCCGGGCTCGAAGAACCAGCCGCGGGACGCGTCTTGTGGGACGGGCAGGACATAACCAAGCTGCCGGTGCATCGTCGAGGTTTCGGCCTGATGTTCCAGGACTATGCCCTGTTTCCGCACCGATCAGTGAAAGCCAACGTTGCCTTCGGGCTACGCATGCAATCGATACCGAAGGCCGAGATCGAGCAACGGGTCGAGCAGGTTCTGGACCGGGTCGGTCTGGCAGGTCTAGGGGAGCGGGGGGTAGGCCAGCTTTCCGGCGGCCAGCAACAACGGGTGGCGCTCGCTCGGGCCATCGCGCCGTCTCCCCGGCTACTCATGTTCGACGAGCCGCTGGGCTCCCTGGATAGAAGCCTGCGCGAGCGTTTGGTGCTGGAGCTCAGCGAAGTGCTCTTCAGCCTCGGCATCACTGCGCTGTACGTGACCCATGACCAGGAGGAAGCGTTAGCCCTGGCCGACCGGGTCATGGTGATGAATGCCGGCCGTCTGGAGCAGCTGGGAAGCCCGCTCGACATCTGGTCCCGTCCGCGGAATGTGTTTACGGCTCGGTTCCTCGGCTTCAACAATCTGGTAGCGCCGCAGCGGGCTCGGGAGCTCGGATGGCCAGCCCCCGACGGCCCGAAGGACGGCTACATCGTGTACCGACCCGACGGATTCCAGATCGACCCTGCGGGAGCCATCGCGGGTGTCGTCCAGAGCCGGACCTACCGCGGCGACCACTTTCTCCTGAAGCTTGAGGCCGCGCCGGAGGTCGTGCTAGAGGTCGTGGTACGTCGCCAACCGGTGCCCCAAGCGGGGGACAGTATCCGCCTCGCAGTCGATCCTGCCGCGGCCTTCGCGGTCCAGGCCTAGGAGCTGCTAGGAGTCGTCGACACGGCGGCGGTGCACTATGACGACCGGTCGGGAAAGAGGGGGAGTCGGCTCGTGGCTGTCCTGTTCGACCTTCAGATGGGTGATGGCCTCACTCGAACGCGATGATGGTACGGGCCACCGTTCCCTCGACGAGATCTGCCATGGCGGATCCGATCTCATCGAGCGGGCGGGTGCGGCTCACCAACTCGTCGAGTTTGATCCGCCCCCTCCGGTACAGTTCGAGGTACTGGGGAATATCGACCCGGGATCGGTTCGAGCCCATATTCGAGCCCTTGATCGTCTTCTCATAGAGAAAGTCGACGCCCGGAAGGGAAATCTCCACCCCCAGCGGGATCATCCCGATCAGGATGGCAGTGCCCCCCGGCCTCAGCATGGCGAACGCCTGCTGGGCGGTCTCTTTGAGGCCTACCGCATCGAAGGCGTAGTCGACGCCGCCTCCCGTGAGGTCCAGCAGGTTGTCGATGGGGTTCTCGGATGCGATTCCGTCTGTTGCTCCGAACTCCCGTGCCAACTCGAGCTTGCCGGGGATGATGTCCACCGCCACCACCCGACGCGCTCCGGCCAGGAGGCTGCCCTGGATCACGTTGAGGCCCACCCCTCCGGCGCCGATGACAGCCACGGTGGTCCCTGGTTTTTCCCCGGCCGTGTTGAAGACGGAGCCCAGCCCGGTGACCACCGCACATCCGACCACAGCCGCGCTCAGCAGGGGGATGTCGTGGTCGATCTTCACTAGGGCGTGTTCGTGGAGGAGCATCTGCTCCGCGAACGCGCCGATGGCACTGTACGGGTGGATCAGCTCGCCACCGCCGGAAAGCCGCGGTCGCCCATCCTGGCGCATGGTGCCCTCCTGAGCGCATAGGGCCATCCGTCCGGTGAGGCAGAACTCGCAGCGTCCGCAGAAGATCGACAGGCAGGCCACGACGTGATCCCCTGGCTTCAGGTAGGTGACCAGGTCGCCGACCGCCTCGACGATCCCGGATGCCTCGTGGCCCATCACTGTCGGCAGGGGAGTGGTGTACTTTCCGACCAGGTAGTGGTGGTCGGAGTGGCAGACACCGGCACCGACCGTCCGGACCAGGACCTCGTGGGGGCCGGGACGATCGATCTCGATGCTCTCGATCTCCAATTCGCCGGGGATGGATCGCAGAATCGCCGCTTTCATCTCTCGCTCCTCCCAGAGTGGTGAGTCGGGCGGACTTCCCGATCCCAGACGCCGTCAGCGTGCCTGACCGCGTCGACGATCGAGTCGTAACCGGTGCATCGGCACAGGTTGCCGGCCAGCGCTTTCCTGATGGTTTCCTCGTCGGGACCCGTGACCTCGCTGAGGAATTCGAAGATCGCCATGATGAAGCCCGGTGTGCAGAACCCACATTGCAAGCCATGGCACTCCCGCATCGACTCCATTATGGGATGAAGCTCGCCATCGGGAGCTAGGGATTCCACCGTCCGGACCACCGCCCCGTCGAGCTGCACCGTATAGAGGAGGCAGGATCGGGCGGTGACCCCGTCCACGAGGACGGTGCAGGCCCCGCAAACGCCGTGCTCGCAGCCCAGATGGGTCCCGGTGAGGTCGAGATCGTCCCTGAGGAAGTCTGTCAGGGTGCGGCGCGGCTCCACCACGGCGTCGATCCCTTCGCCGTTGATCTCCATCCTGATGGGTAACCCTTCGGTCATCGCTTCACCGTTGCCAGCCCGGAGCGCGAGGTGCAGAGTTCCAACACCCGGGCCGTAAGGGCGCGGATCAGGCGTCGCCGATGCCGTGCCGAGGCGTGGATGTCGTCCGGGGGTGACGAGGCGGCTGCCGCAGCGGCTCCCACCTGCTCGAACACTGCCCGCCCAGGGCATTGGCCGCGAGCTAGGGCACCCACCTTTTCGGAGGGCTGCCAGGGAGTCCAATAGGCGCCCGAGTAGGCCAGGTTCACGTTGATGATGGTCCCGTCTCCGGCCCAGTCGATGATCGCAGCCACGCCGATGAGTCCGAAGTCCCCGTGCCGGCGGGAGAACTCGAGCCAGGCCTGCGTGGTAGTCCCGGGCAATGGTGGGACTGTGATACCGAGCAGGAGTTCGTCGGCGTCCAATACGGTTGTGAAAGGGCCGGTGAAGAAATCCACGGCCGCCACGTCCCGCTCCCCGGTGGAAGAGGCGAGGTGAAAGGTCGCTCCGAGTGCGACCAGGCAGGCTGGGAGCTCGGCGGCCGGATCGGCATGGGCGATAGATCCACCGATCGTGCCCCGATTACGAATGGCCCGGTGTCCGATCTGGCCGATCGCCTCGGTCAACAAGGGCCAGGCCGCCGCAACCGTACGGGAGGTCTCGGCGCGGCGCTGCCGGGTGAGGGATCCCAGCAACAAGGTGCCTCCGTCGCCGGTCCCGAGGTAGTCGAGGGCGGGCAGCCGGTTGATGTCCACGATGATCCGCGGCTGCGCTAGCCGGAGGTTGAGCAGTGGGCCGAGGCTCTGACCACCGGCGAGGAGGCGGGCCTCGTCGCCGTGCTCCTGAAGGATGGCGGTGGCTTCGTCCACGGTCTCGGGCGCAAGGTAGGCGAAAGGCGCCGGTTTCATGGGAAGGGCACCGGCTGGGCGGTCCTGCCGGGAGCCTTGCCCGAAGTCGGGGAACTGGAGAAAAGGTCGGCCAACGCATCGGGGGTGACCGGAAGGCGCTCGATGGCGGCATGCTCGGGGAGGACGTCGGCGATCGCGTTGGCTATGGCGGCTGGCATGGCGATCATGCCCGACTCTCCCATGCCCTTGACTCCACCGACGGTGTTCGGTGAGGGCGATTCGAGGTGACCGATACGGACTCGGGGGGAGTCGAGCGAGGTCGGCAGTAGATAGTCCATAAGGGTAGCTGTAAGTAACTGGCCGTCGTCGCGGTAGGTGACTTCCTCGAGCAAGGCGCAGCCGAGACCCTGCACGGCGGCCCCGCGCATCTGGCCCTCCACGATCACCGGATGGATCATGCGGCCACAGTCCTCTATCGCCACCAGGTCGATGACTTCGACTCCGGCCGTCTCGAGGTCGATCTCCACCACCGCCACCATGCAGCCGTTGGAGTAGGTAGCCGCTGGATCGTGGAACCGCTCGGAACTGAGCAACGGTTCGGGCTCCGAGCCCCGGACGGATGGGTCGAAATAGGCCGCAGCTGCGACTTCCGCTACCGGGAGTCCGGCCAGCTCGTCACCGACGATATGCACCGTCCCATCGGTGATCTCCACGTCGTGGGTGGCCGCCTCGAGCAGATGAGCGCCCACTCTGACCAGCTTGGCACCGTACATCCCGGGCCGCCAGGACTACCGCTCCACCGGTCACCACCGCGGTACGGGAGGCGCGGGTGCCGGCCAGGCTAGGCGGGGTCCCATCCGTGTCGTCGTTGCGGACCTCGATCGAGTCAGGCGAAACCCCGAGGGCATCGGCCGCCAGCTGGGCCAGCGTGGTCTCGTGGCCCTGGCCTTGAGAAGGTGTACCCACCGCCACAGTCACATGGCCGGTCGAGTGCATCGTGACCCGAGCAGCATCGTGGGAGGCAAAGACCCAATGGGATTGGGCAGCCCCCTCACTGCCCCAGCCGTTCGGCTCGACGTAGGGGCTGATGCCGATGCCGCGCCGGCGGGGGTGAGCTGCCTGATCGGTCCGGGCGCGGAACCCGGAATAGTCCGCCATCCGCAACGCCATATCGAGGGATTCACGAAACGACCCGCTATCGAAAACCATTCCGGTGACGTTCCGGTAGGGAAGGATCTCGGACGGGATCATGTTCATGCGGCGCAGCCCCGCCGGGTCCCATCCTTCTCCATGGGCCACCCGGTCGATCAGCAGCTCCCGGGCGGTATGCGACGCGGTCCACCCCACGCCCCGGTAAGGCGATGCCGGTGCTTTGTTGGTCAGGGTGGCGATGATCTCGCACTCGAAGTGGTCGATGGCGTACACACTCGGCATCAGGACGGCCGACAGGTAGGGCTCCACTAGGGCGCTGGCGCTGTTGAAAGAGAAGGCGCCCGCGTCCCCAATGACATTGGCCTTCATCGCCAGGAAGCGGCCATGGCGGTCCACGCCCAACTCGGTGAGCACCACTTGCTCCTTGGCTTGGGGGGCGGCGACCAGGTTCTCTCGACGATCCTCCACCCATCGCACCGGCCGGCCCAAGGCGATGGAGGCGAGCGCCACCGCGATCTCCTCCGGCGCGGCGGGGATCTTCTGGCCGAAGCCGCCGCCCACGTCTGGGACGATCACCCGGATCCGGCTCTCCGGCAGGCCGGTGGTGGTCGCCAACCGGCGGCGCAGCAGATGGTGTCCCTGGGTGGATGCCCACATGGTGAGCCGCCGCCGCCCGGCATCGTAGGAAGCAATGCAGCCCCTTGGCTCGATGGGCGCAGCCGTCATCCGGCCTCCGTGGAACTCGGATCGGTATACGCGGTGGGCGGTTGCCATGACCTCATCGGGCTGGCCGAAGGTCTTGGTCGTCCGGTAGATGACATTGGTGCCGAGCTCGGGGAACAGCAGGGGGGCATTTTGGCCGGCGGCCGCCCGGCAATCAGTCACCGCCGGGAGCGGGTCGTAGTCGGCCACCACGAGGGCGGCGCCATCCTCGGCCACGTACCGGTCCCGCGCAACGACCAGGGCGAGTGCCTCTCCGACGAAGCGGACCCGCCCCGAAGCGAGCGGACGCTGGGGTGTCTTGAGGAGGCCGTCGATCGCAACCGCGTCCACCAGTGGTGCATGGTCCGGAAGGGTGCTATCGGTAAACGCCGCCACCACTCGGTCGAGTTCGAGCGCCCGCGACACGTCGAGTCGGGTGATCGTGCCGTGGGCGATAGGGGAGCGCACTAACGCCGCCTCGAGCATCCCCGGCAGGCGGAGATCGGCCAGGTATTGGCCGCGCCCGGACAGGAGCCTGGCATCCTCACACCGCAGGCTGGGCCTCCCGATCGGGGTCTTCATAGCAGTCGCTAACTCCCGTTGTGTGGTGGGCCTGGCAGCACTGCAGGCCACTCACCCGGAATGGCTGGCTGCCGGGGAGTGACTGCCGGGACCCGCTCGATGTACGATACCAAAGACACCTCTCGGAGAGACATGGCACGCACGCTGGTACGGGGCAGCACGGTCGTCGCTAACGGCGAGCTGGGGGTCATCGAGGACGGTGCGCTGATCATCGAGAACGGGGTGATCACCGATGTCGGGCCCCGTCCACTCCTCGAAGCCGCCGGTTCCTTCGATGACGAGTTGGGTGGCCCCGATCGCATCATCGTCCCCGGCTTCGTCAATGGGCACTATCACACCGAATGCTGGACGGCGCCGGGGCTCATTGGCGGTCGGATCTTCGAGCTCGACAACCTCTACATGGGCTCCGGACTCATCGACACCACCGAGGAGATCATCGAGCTGCTGGCCACCTACGGGCTGATCCAGGCTGCCAAGGGAGGCCAGACCACCCTGATCGACACTTTCTACGGGCGGCCCTGGATAGCTTTGCTGGGCGCCGAGGCGGTGTTGCGGGCTTACCGGTCGGTCGGCCTCCGGGTGGCTCTCGGCATAACGATGCGAGACCAGAACATCTATACCCACGAGGACGACGAGAAGTTTCTGGCGCGGCTGCCGCCCGAGATAGTGAAGGAAGTGAGGAACTCACCGCTCGGGTATGCCTGGCCGATCGACGACCAGTTCCGGGTTTTCGACGAGCTGTTCAACAGGTGGGACGGGCGGAACGGGCGCACCAGGATCATCCTGGCTCCCGACTGGACACCGGCCTGCTCCGACGAGCTGTACCGGCGATGCCGGCGGGCAGCCGACGAGTACGGAACGACCATCTCTACCCATGCTCTGGAGACCCGTTCGGAGCTGATGTGGACAGTCGAGAACGTCGGCTCATCGGCTATGCGCCGACTGGCCGACCTGGGTGTCCTGGGTGAGGATGTGACCCTGTCCCATTTCGTGTGGGCCACCGACGAGGACATCGCCATCGTGGCCGACACCGGAGCAGTGCCGGTTCATTGTCCCGGCTCGAACCTGCGCTCCTCGGCAGGTATCTGCCGAGTACGGGACATCCTCGACGCCGGAAGCAGGATCAGCATCGGAACCGACGGCATCTCAACGGGAGATCGTGAGGACTTCATCGCTGAGGTGCGGCTGGCCGGGTACCTCCAGCGCGAGCCGAGCGAAGTTACCGGCCACCGCATTCCCTCGGAGACCCTGCTTCGATCGGCCACCGAGTCGGGAGCTATTCCGGCCGGCTTCGGGGGTGTGGTAGGGGCTTTGGCGCCGAACTATCAGGCCGACCTCGTAAGCGTTCGTATGGATCGGATCGGCTTTCCCCGAGCCCGCTACGCAACCACCGCGGAGATCGACCTGCTGGTAGAACGGGCCGATGCCACCGACATCGAGTTCGTGATGGTGGGTGGCACCAAGGTGGTGGAGGACGGCCAAGTACTGCTGGTCGACGAGGGTCGCATCGCCGACCGTATCGACGAGCTATCTCATGACCTCTACAAGCCCACCCCGGAAGCTCAGCGTCGCCGAGAGCTTGCCGGCATCATGACCCCATACATCGAGGAGCTGTGTCGCCGCTGGTATGCCATCCCGATCGAGCGACCGGCGTCGGTCATGAACACCCGCTCGGCGCCCGGGACATAACCTGGGCGCTCGGACAGGCGGGTAACGGCGTCCCGGTTCGGCACTCAACTCCCCAATCCTGGGCGCCGCACCTCGTTCCTGGCCGCGAGCCGCGTTGGCCACCCATCCCCTTGACGGATCCGCGCCTCGAACAGGCATCAACCGGGTCGGGGAGGTTGTCCTTCCAGAGCCGATATCTTTGCTAGACGGCGCAGGTGGCGAGGCTCGCCGGAGAAGTCTGCCCCCAGAAAGGTCCTGGCCAGCTCGATAGCCAGGTCCTGGCCGACCACCCGACCACCCAGGCACAGGACGTTGGCATCGTCGTGTTCGACCGCCTGGTGAGCGCTGTAGGTATCGTGAGCTACGACGGCCCGGATCCGGGAAAGCTTGTTGGCAGTGATGGCCGCTCCAGCTCCCGAGCCGCACACCATGATGCCACGCTCTGCCTCACCGGTCCGGACCGACTCGCTCACCGCAACGGCGAAGTCCGGGTAGTCGACCGGAGAGGTGGAGTGCGTGCCGAGATCGACCACCTCGTGATCGGCTGATAGCACGCGGGAAAGGTAGTCCTTCAATGGGTAGCCGGCGTGGTCGGCGCCGATGGCAACTCTCGTTCTGTCCTCCTTATGCAGCGATGAGCGTAGTCCTCCCGTCGAGGTCAGGAGGCTGGCAGTTGGCTCCTTCGTGGGTGCCGCCCTACGGCCATCCACCAATCTAGAATCGGGGCATGGCTCGCCTCCAGCTCCGCCCGATGAATGTGGGTGAGGTGCTCAATGCCTCGCTTACCGTCTACCGACAACGTTTGAGGACGCTGCTGGCCGTGGCTGGCATGCTGATCCTGCCCTACGCGGTTCTCTACTTGCTGCTGGCCGAGCCTCCCCCGGAGCTTCCGGTCTTCGCCACCCCGGAGGAGATTCAGGCTGCGCTGGCCCCTATGATCCCCTGGCTGCTGATCCGGCTCTTCATCACCACTATCCTGCTGGCCGCCGTTGCCAGAGTGGTGGTCGAGACCTATGTGGGTGTACGGTCAACGTGGCGTCAAGCGGCCGCGGCGGCCATCAGCCGGATGCTGAGCCTGGCCATCATCACCATCCTCTTCTGGGGAGCCGTCCTGCTCGACTCCGCGCTATTGGTGATTCCCGGAGTGTTCCTCCTGGTTTGCCTGTGCATCAGCCTGCCCGCTCAGATCATCGAAGGTGTCGATCCGTTCGTCGCGGTGCGCCGTTCATGGAAGTTGACTGCCGGTAGGAGGTGGCACGTGCTCGTTGTTCTGCTGGTGTCGTCCTTGCTAGTGCTGTTAGCCAGCCTGGTCGCCTACGTGGGCGTGGGGTCGGTGCTGCTCCGGCTGCAGGGGGACTTGGGTCTGTTGCTCGCCTCGGAGCTCTCCTGGGTGGCTTTCCAGCCTTTCCTCGGGGTGGCACTGGCGGTCATGTACCTCGATCTGTGCGTTCGCAAAGAGGATCTGGATACAGACCGGCTGTCCCTGCAGCTACTGGCTACCTCGTTCGATCGGTAACGACTACCCCCACCTACAATGAGTCCGTCCTGGGTCGTCCGAGCACCATCGGGGCGGCCTGTGACGACCATCCCGACGGGAGCGATCCATCCATGAGCCTTACGGAGACCGCGGTAACCCTGAAGCCGCCCACCAAGGGTGGCACCCGTCAGGTCGATCCTGATCTGCTGAACGACACCCTCGAATACATCCGCCCCGCTCTCCAGTACGACGGCGGCGACTTGGTGCTGCTGGGAGTGGAGGACGACGGGACCGTCAACCTCAACCTGGTGGGAGCCTGTAGCGGATGTCCGATGTCGATGATGACGCTCACGGCCGGGATCGAGCGCATCCTCATGGACCGGGTTCCCGGGGTCACTTCCGTCAACGCCACTTGAACGCCTTGGGCACCATCCGTGCCTGTTGAGCCTGGCCGGCCAGCCGCCGATGGATCCGTGTCGGTGGTCGATCCGGCAGGGTTGGTGGACCGGATCCGGGCAGGGGACCGGCGTTCCCTGGCCAGGTTGATCAGCGCAGTAGAGGACGGCGGGCCAGAAGCGGGTCCCCTCCTGGCTGGGCTCGCGACCCCGGTCGGCAGTGTCCGGAGGATCGGGATCACGGGTGCGCCCGGGGTGGGCAAGAGCACTCTGGTCTCGGGACTGGTGTCGATCATCCGGAACCGAGGGGAAACGGTTGCGGTGATCGCGGTCGACCCGTCGAGTCCGTTGACCGGTGGGGCGATCCTCGGTGACCGGATCCGTATGCAGGAGCACGTCGGGGATCCCGGTGTCTACGTGCGTTCGATGGCCGGTCGCGGGCATCTCGGGGGCCTTTCAGCCAGTACTCCCCGGGTGGCTCGGGTCCTCGAAGCGGCGGGCTTCGGGATCATCCTGATAGAGACGGTCGGCGTGGGTCAATCAGAGGTGGAGGTCATGCGCCATGTCCACTCGACGGTCGTGGTGGTGACCCCCGGCTGGGGCGACAGCATCCAGGCGGGCAAGGCCGGCCTCATGGAGATAGGGGATGTGTTCGTGGTGAACAAGGCCGATCGCCCTGGTGCTGCCCGGGCGCGGCGTGACCTAGAGACCATGCTGTCGATGGGGCCGCGCGGCCCTTGGTCCTCTCCGGTGGTGGAGACGGTCGCCAGCGAGGGGCGGGGTCTGGCTGAGCTTTGGCAGCAACTGGAGGCCCATGCCGCTCACCTGGGCCATCCCTGGCGATAGCCCCGCCCGATCCGGTTGGCGGCAGTCCCATCTAACCTTGCCAGGCTGCTTTCCGAGGAGGGATCATGGAGCTGGTGTCCTACACAACCGAGGGAGCGGTCGGGGTCATCGAGCTGACCCGACCGCCGGTCAATGCCCTCTCGGAGGAACTGGTGGAGGACCTGGACGAGGCGATCAGCCTCGCTTCCGATCCCGCCGTGCGAGCAGTGGTTATCACCGGCCGTCCCCACTTCGCAGCCGGGGCGGACATAAGCCGGTTCAAGGTGGCGCATGACACGGGTGCCAGGGCGTTGGAAGGACTGCGGATCGTTGAGGCCACTCGGCGGATGGAGCAGCTGGCCAAACCCGTGATAGCTGCGGTATTCGGCTATGCCCTCGGCGGCGGTCTAGAGGTCGCCATGGGCGCCGACTTCCGGTACCTGGCCGAGGATGCCCGGGTCGGCCAACCCGAGGTCAAGCTCGGGATAATCCCCGGCGCTGGTGGCACGCAACGGCTTCCCCGACTAGTCGGGATGGGCCGGGCCAGGGAGCTGGTCTACTCCGGCCGCCAGATAGACGCGGCTGAGGCTCTGGAGATCGGGCTGGCCGACAAGGTATTCCCCGCCGACCAGCTGCTCGAGGCAGCGCTCGCTGATGCGGCGGTGTACGCGGCCGGACCATCGGTAGCTATCGGGGTGGCGAAAAAGGCTATCAACGAGGGCTGGGGGCTTCCGATCGACCAGGCACTGGCGGTCGAGGCGGAAGCCTTCGATGAGGCGTTCGCCAGCGATGACGCCAGAGAAGGCGTGTCCGCCTTTCTAGAGAAGCGCCGGGCCCAATTCGGCGGCACATGAACCTAAGCCGAGCGGCCGCCCTGCCGCTCGCGGTCCTGCTATTACTAGCGACCCTGGCCTGCGGCGAGTCCGAGAATCCCGAGGGCTTCGACGGCGCCATCGACTGCGGTGCCAGCGCGTGGACGAGGGCCTATGAATACGACCCCGATCACGAAGGAGCCCTGACCCCGTTCGACGCCATGGTGGACTGGTCGGACTTCTATAGCGACAAAGAACACCGTATCCACGTCGAGAGTTCCCGCACCGGAACCGTAGTAGTGGACGCCGAGGAAGTGGCCTTCATGAGGGTGGCAGAACTCCCAACCGAAACCTTCGAGGTAGTAGAGGCCGAAGGCTGCGCCAGCTTCGAGCCCTCCTCCTGACCGCCTGTCGCCATGCTCGGTCCTCTGATAGTCGACCTGGTCCACGCAACCAGCGACGGGATCGTCAGCGGCAGCCCTGCCTACTCGAATTTGGACGACGCCCCTATCGTGATAGGCGACCAGATCGATGTAATGGACAGCGGCGAGGGCCCTTACCGAGCAGACGTGGTCAAGGACCGCATTCGATGGCGGGGACCAGGAACGAGAGTTGATGAACCGGCTTTTGTCTGGTCCAGAAGAGTCAGCGCTCCGTGGCCAGCGACCGGCCGAGTGCTACGTCAGCTGGCTGAATCGTACAGCTCGGAGGCCTCGTTTCATGACATGGACGTGGCGCGCTCCGTAGTCAGGTGTTATCAGCAAACCACCGCCGCTGGTCGGCATGTGAGGTATCGATCGGAGCCTTCCGTCCCCGCTTTGGTTTCCGATCAACAGGCGTCATGGAGCGATCTGGGCACGCGGTTCATAGATCTGAATCCCGTTCGATCAGCTGCTTCAGGTTGAGGAGGTTTGCTTGCCAGATCCGGGCTAGGATCGCTCTCCCCACCCATGCTGCTGCGAGCCCTCCGAAGAACCACGGGAACCGGATCTCTTCCTGCCAGGTGAGCCGGACTCGCTCGGGTGCGATCTCGGCTAGCTCGAACCGGCCTTCTCCGGTGAAGATGCCGAGATGGCGGCCGGCCACCAGTCGCATCGGTTCTACGGCGGTGATCTCGAAGCGGTCGAGGGTGCGGAGCGGCCCAACTCTGGTCTCGATGAGCAGGACCGTACCTGCGCCTTCTCGCTGTTCCCCCTCGAAACGGATTCTGTGGGCGTCCTTCATCCAAGCGGTGTGGGAGGCGAAGTCGACCAGCTCGGCCCAGACCCGATCCACGGGAGCGTCGATGTCGATCGAGATGGTCACCGGGCTTTGCATGGCCGCAAAATACGGTAAAGGCCTGGGTCGTGCGAATATCACGACATGCTCTACCTCGATCATGCCGCCACATCACCGTTGCGGCCCGAAGCCTGGGAGGCCATGGCGCCATTCCAGCGCGACGTCTACGGCAACCCTTCCGGTAGCCATGCGGTGTCGCGCCAGGCCAAGAACGCCCTCGAGGATGCCCGGGATCTCATCGCCGAGCTGCTGAACGCCCACCCCCTCGAGATCCTGTTCATGGGTGGGGGGACCGAATCCGACAACCTAGCTCTCAAGGGAACCGCGCTGGCCGGTGGTAGGCGGGGAGGGATCGTCACCACGCCCATCGAGCACGACGCCGTGCTCGGCAGCGCCGCCTTTCTGCACGCCTGGGGATGCCCTCTCGCCCTTGCGAAGGTGGATGCGGATGGTCTGGTGAGTCCTGTGGAGCTTGCCTCTCATGTCACACCGCAAACTGCGATCGTTTCCGTCATGATCGGCAACAACGAGACCGGGTTACGGGAGCCTGCCGAGGAAGTCCGGCAGGCTGTCAAAGAGATCAACCCCTCGGTTGCGTTCCACACCGATGCGGTGCAGGGTTACGTCTCCGAAAGGGTGGATGTGGGTGATCTCGGGGTGGATCTCCTGTCGCTGGCCGCCCACAAATTCGGCGGTCCTAAAGGAGTGGGCTTGCTGTACGTGCGTACGGGGATCCTCTTGGAACCGCTCATTCACGGGGGCGGGCAGGAGCTGGGACGCCGTTCCGGTACTCACAATGTTATGGGTGCGGTCGGCATGGCTGCGGCCATGCAGGCTCTGGAGGCGGACCGGGAGGCTTTCCGGGCGCGGGTAGCCTCCGAGCGGGATGCCTTCGAGACGACCCTGGCCGAACTCATCCCCGAGGTTGCCTTCACGGCTGGCGCAGCTCCCCGTATGGTCCAGACCAGCCATGTGCGTTTCCCCGGCATCCGCAACGAGGTGCTGTTGGTCCGGCTCGATGAGGTGGCTGTGGCCGCCTCGGCCGCCTCTGCCTGCCAGTCCGGGGCGGCTACCGTCTCCCACGTGCTGGAAGCGATGGGAATGACACCTGACGAGGCAAGGGAGTGCCTGCGGTTCTCCTTCGGATGGACCACCCGGGCCGGCGATGGATCTGCTGCGGCCCGTATGGTGGCCAACCAGGTGGAGGCCCTGCGATGAAGGCCCTGGTCGCCATGTCCGGCGGAGTGGACTCGTCGGTGGCCGCCGCCCTGGTGAAGCAGTCCGGTTGGGACGTGTTGGGCGTCACCATGAAGCTCTGGAAAGGGCCGGGCGGGGAGGCACCCACCGCCGGATGCTGCACGGTGGCCGACGCGGAGGACGCTCGGCGGGTGGCCGCCCAGCTCGACATTCCCTATTACGTATGGGATTACACCTCTGAGTTCATGTCCGGGGTGGTCGACACCTTCATCGACGACTACGTCTCGGGCCGGACCCCCAACCCATGCGTCGAGTGCAACCGGACCGTCAAGTTCGACCGCCTGATGGCCCACGCCGATGCGCTCGACTGCGACGCGGTGGTGACCGGCCATTACGCCCGGATCGACTCGATCGGCGACCGCTACCGCCTGAGACGTGGGGTCGATGAAAAGAAGGACCAGTCCTACGTCGTGTCGATGCTCGGGCAGGACCAGCTGGCCCGGCTCCGATTCCCGGTGGGGGAGATCACCAAGGACGAGACCAGGCGCATGGCCGCCGAGCTGGGCATCCGCACCGCCGGGAAGGCCGATAGCCAGGACATCTGCTTCGTCGGCAAGGGTGACTATCGGGATTTCCTGACCACTCGGGGCGTCAATCCGTTGCCCGGGCCGATCATCGATCGGGATGGGACCCCGCTCGGGTTTCATCAGGGGGTGGTCAACTTCACCATCGGGCAGCGGCGCGGTCTGGGGGTGTCGGTGGGAGAGCCCCGCTACGTTATCGGAATCGATCCGATCACCTCCACCGTGATGGTGGGGTCGAGAGAGGACCTGGGGGTCGGCCAGGTGATGGTCGGGAGTGTGAGCTGGGTGCATCGTCCGGTGATGGGTCCGGTACTTGCCCAGTACCGAGCTCATGGACGGGCGGTTGAGGTCGAGGTGTCGGAGGTCCGGGGAGGGCTCAGGGTCCGGTTTGCCGAGCCGCAACCGGCCGTGGCAACCGGCCAGACCATCGCCCTCTACCGGGAGGACGAGGTGCTGGGCGCAGGGATCATCGAGGCTACCGGCTGAACGCCGGACCGGTTCGTTCCGGCCCGCAACTACCCTCAGCCAGCATGGACGATAGGGATCCCGCTCCCCGCATCGAGTCTCTCAGGGAAGCCATCAGGTATCACGATCACCGCTACTACGGACTCGACGATCCGGAGATTCCCGATACAGACTATGACGCTCTCCGGCGGGAGCTGATAGCTCTCGAAGAAGCCCATCCTCACCTGGTGACTCCCGATTCTCCTACCCAGCGGGTGGGCAAATCCCCATCCGGCCTATTTGCACCCGCTCGCCATCGGGAACGCATGTTCTCCCTCGACAATGCCGAGAAGATCGGCGAGGTGGGGGAATGGATAGCCCGGATGGAGCGCCAGACAGGTGGCCCGATCGGTGAACTGGTATGCGAACTGAAGATCGACGGTCTGGCGGTGGCCCTCACCTACGAGCACGGGACATTGACCCGCGCCGCTACCCGGGGTGACGGTCTGGTCGGCGAGGATGTGACGGCCAACATACGCACCATTCCGGCGGTCCCGCTACGCCTGCTCGGTAACGCTCCTGACTTCATGGAGGTGAGGGGCGAGGTATATATGCCGTTGCCCGCCTTCGAGGAGCTCAACGCCCGTCAGCTGGAGGCGATGAGGCGGAAGTTCCCCGATGCCGGCCCGGAGGAGGAGGGCAAATGGAAGTACGCCAACGCCCGCAATGCGGCGGCCGGATCGGTTCGCCAGAAGGACCCGGTGGTCACGGCCGGCCGCAACCTGTCCTTGTGGGTCTACCAGGTGGCGTCCGTGGAGGGAGGTCCGGATCTCCGGACCCATGAGGAGACTCTGGAGCTGCTCAGGAACCTGGGGATGAGGGTCAATCCCGCTACTCGAGTGGTGCCGGATCTGGCCGCCGTGACAGAGTATGTGAGGAGTGCCGAGGCGGAGCGAGCCGACCTGCCCTACCAGACCGACGGGGTTGTAATCAAGGCCAATGATCTCCACATCCAGGAAGGTCTCGGGTTCACAGCCCGGGCGCCCCGGTGGGCCGTCGCTTACAAGTATCCGGCCGAGGAACGGGTGACCCGGTTGCTGGGCATCGAGATCAATGTCGGCCGTACCGGGGCGGCCACCCCCTTTGCCGTACTGGCACCGGTGTTCGTGGGTGGCGCGAACGTCGAGCGGGCCACCCTGCACAACGAGGACGAAGTCCATCGCAAGGATGTCCGGATCGGTGACCACGTGGTGGTGCGGAGGGCTGGTGATGTGATCCCCGAGGTGATAGGCCCGGTGGTGTCTCAGCGCACGGGGACTGAGAGATCCTGGCGAATGCCGGAGTCCTGCCCGTTCTGTCAGGCTCCCATCGTGAGGCCGGAAGGGGAGAAGGTAGCCCGCTGCACTCGCGGCCTTGCCTGCCCGTCCCGACTTCGTGAGTGGCTTTCGCACTTCGCCGGGCGTGGCGGGATGGACATAGAGGGTATGGGGTTCAAGACCATCGACTTCCTTCTGGACAAGGGTCTGATCGAGGGACCGGCCGA
Source organism: Acidimicrobiia bacterium (assembly GCA_965200835.1). Taxonomy (GTDB): domain Bacteria; phylum Actinomycetota; class Acidimicrobiia; order Spongiisociales; family Spongiisociaceae; genus JAPPFW01. The sequence goes on along the minus strand of OZ241390.1, from coordinate 825,068 downwards.
CATCTTCTTCCTCACGCCAGAGCATTTTGTCCAGCCCGACGACGATCCGAGTCCTCGGGCAGCAAAGTCTCCTTATTTCATCGGGTGGGGAGAGTTAAAGATACGGAACCTGATGAATGGCATCGAGGCGGCCAGGAACCGTCCGATCCACCGGCTGGTGGTGGCGCTGGGGATACGCCATGCCGGGGGAACGGTCGCCCGGCTACTCGCCCGGGAGATGGGCACCATGGCAGCCTTGCAGTCGGCCGACTTGGAGACTCTGGCGGCGATCGACGGGGTGGGTCCCGTCATAGCCGAGTCGGTGGTGGAATGGTTCGCCGACGATGCCAATCGCCAGCTGGTAGCCCGGCTCGGAGAAGGTGGAGTCCGCCTGGCCGACACCGCCGAAACCGAGCTGGATGAGCATCCGGCCGACATCCTGGCGGGGGTCAGGCTGGTCATCTCCGGGGCTCTGGAGTCGATGACCAGAGCAGAGTCCAAAGCCGCGGTCGAAGAGCGGGGCGGCAAGGTGCTGTCATCGGTGTCCGGCCGGACGACCGCCCTAGTAGCCGGTGCATCACCGGGTTCCAAGCTGGCCAAGGCCACCGATCTGGGCGTGCCGGTGATCGACGAGGCCGCTTTTCGCCGACTTCTCGAAGAAGGCCCGTCGGTACTGGGTTGAGCCGGCCCACACGAGTGCGCCGATCCGACACTCGTTGGCCCTAGAACACCCGGAAGGTCCAGCTGTGTTCTCCCACGTCCGCCAACCCGCTCACCTTCCTCCACCGGACCGACACCTGGTGCGGTCCGGGAGCCCACAGGATGGTCGAGGACCTGATAGGCGCCCAGGAGTGGACCCCGGTGCCTTCGACGAACCGGATCTCCGAGTCGGGTATCCGGAACCCGTCGACGAACAGCTCGACCCGATATCCGACCGGGACATCCACTTCGATGGGAGCCTGCAAGGGAACCTGGCTGCCCGGTAGGGGGGTTATCGCCTCGAGTGCGGCAGGCAGCGGATCGCGACCGCTCTCCGGCGATCCGAACAGAAAGGCCACCAGGACCACGGCCGCCGCAGCCACCCCCAGAACGAGAAAGACGATCAGATATCCTCGGTCGCTCACGCCACGCTCACCACGTGGTGATTCTACGAGACACAGGACACCGGGAGATCAGTCGGGTGTCCAGCCGAATCGGCTCGAAGCATGTGGGGAATCGGTCTCCGGACCTTCCACGACCCGGAAGCCAAGCCAGGCAGGGGAGCGGAGGGCAGATCGCACTTCCAGGTCGGCCGGTTGGGATGGCGACCACATCGGTCCAGGTCGCGAAAATGTCCGAGAAATGCCACCACCTCCGGGCCCTCCCCCACCGCCACCGTTCCTGGGCCGGAGCGCGCTTCGCCAGGCCGCTTTTCCACGGCTGCTCCTGATCTCGATTTGCTCCCGGGGCGGTCAGGCGGCGCCGGATCGGACCGCCGGGTCTTGGTAACTCCAATGTGCTGCTGATCCCTCCCGGAGTCAACCCCCCTTGTTGGGAAGCCATCACAAGGAACGGGCCACGGTTGCCGGGATGGGCACCCTGGCTACCCTCCGCCCGGTGCGAATCAACCCAGTGCTGGAGGAGATCGGTTCCCACTCCATCGCGGCTATCCAGGACCGGGCTCGGCATCTGCGGGAGACGGGCCAGCCGCTGGTGGACTTCTCGATCGGCGACCCGAGGGAACCTACCGCTCCGTTCATTCCGGAGGCCTTGAAGGCTGCGGTGCCCGAGGTTTCCCAATACCCGACCATCCTTGGCCTCCCCGAGCTGCGCCGGGCCATAGCCTGTTATGTCAGGCGCCGGTTCGGGGTGGTGTTGGATCCCGACCGCGAGGTTCTCCCGACCACCGGATCCAAGGAGTCCATCTTCTCCACCCCCCTGGCGTTCGTCGATCGGGAGGCAGGCGACGGGGTCATCTGGCCCACTCCCGGATATCCCATATACGAACGGGGAGGACGCCTAGCCGGAGGGGTGCCCTTGCCGGTAGCCCTGTCGGACGACTTCGTGTTCCGGGTCGGCGATATCCCCGAACAGGCCTGGAAGCAGGCCCGCATCGCCTGGCTATGCAACCCGCACAATCCATCGGGTGCGGTGATCCCTCCGGAGGAACTGGCGGCCTTTCGGGAGAAGGCCGCGCACCATGACGTGCTGCTGTGCTCTGACGAGTGTTACGTGGATCTCTATGACCGCCAGCCGCCCCGATCTCTGCTGGAGATCGGGGGAACCGAGGGCGTGATCGTCTACTTCAGCCTGTCCAAACGGAGTGGGATGACCGGTTACCGCAGCGGAGCCATGGTCGGGGATGCCAGAGCTATCAGTACGCTGAGGGCTCTCCGGACCGGCACCGGCACCGCTCCTCCCGAGTTCACCCAGGCGGCCGCCATCGCGGCTTGGAACGACGATCATCACGTCGCCCAGCGCCGTGAACTCTTCCGGCGCAAGCGGGAGATCGTGGTAGGCGCCTTTGCCGGACTCGGATACGAAACGGTGGCCTCGGAGGCCGGGCTATACGTTTGGTTGAGGGTAGGTGATGATCTGTCGATAACCTCCCGGCTGCTCGAGTATGGGGTAGTGGTGTCGCCGGGCCGAATATTCGGTCCGGGAGGCGAGGGATACATACGTCTGGCCATGGTGCCTGCCCTGTCAGAATGCAAGGAAGCAGTGGAGGTGGTGAGGAAGTGTCTGAGCAGCAGCTGATCGAGACGGCCTATTCCGATCTGGCGGCTCTGGGTGACGCCCGAGAGGCCGTCCTGCGAACGATCGCCCGGCTCGATGCGGGGGAGATCCGGGTGGCCGAGAAGATCGAGGGCGTCTGGGTGGTGAACGAATGGATCAAGCAGGCCATCCTGCTCTACTTCGGGCTGGCCGGTATGGAGGTCACCCAGGCGGGACCCCTGCAGTTCCACGACAAGATTCCCCCCAAGCAGGATCTGGCCGAGGCAGGCGTGAGGGTGGTGCCGCCGGGGACGGTCCGTTACGGCGCATTCTGCGAACCGGGGGTGATCGTGATGCCCGGATACGTGAACATCGGCGCATACGTGGCGACCGGCACCATGGTGGACACCTGGGCCACCGTCGGTTCCTGTGCCCAGATCGGTTCCGGTGTCCACCTGTCCGGGGGGGTGGGGATCGGCGGCGTTCTCGAGCCGCCCAATGCCCGCCCGGTCATAGTGGAGGATGGGGCCTTCGTCGGCAGCCGCTGTATCGTGACGGAGGGGGCCTTGATCGAGCAAAGGGCGGTGCTGGCCGCCAACGTCACGATCACCGCCTCCACCCCGATCATCGACCTCACCGGTGAGGAGCGGATCGAATACCGAGGCCGGGTTCCGGCCCGTTCGGTGGTGGTTCCCGGCACCCGTCCCAAAGAATTCCCGGGCGGAGTAGCCCAGCTGGCCTGCGCATACATAATCGGCAGACGTTCCGCCAAGACCGACGACCGCATCTCCCTGAACGAGGTGATCCGAGCCTTCGAGGTGTCTGTTTGACCCCGGCCCTGGTCGATACGCTTTCCTGGCTGGTCGGCATACCATCGTCGACCGGGAGCGAAGCGGCCTTGTGCGATGCTCTGGCGGCCCGACTCGGTTCCTCTCGCCCTACCGATCAGCTCCACCGGACCGATAACAACCTGGTAGTGGGTGGGCCCGGGCATCGCCCCCGGATCCTGCTGGTCGGCCACATCGACACCGTGCCCAACCAGGGCCAGGGCCCGCCGACCGTCGAACAGGGAAGGCTGATCGGGCTCGGATCGTCGGACATGAAGGCCGGGGTGGCGGTGATGGTCCACTTACTAGAGGATCGGGCCGTCAGGGAGGGGCCTTACGAGGTCATCGGGGTCTTCTACGAAGGGGAGGAGGGACCGCACAGCCGGAACGGTCTGGAGCCGACTCTCCAGACCTTCCCGTGGTTGCAGGAGGCGGTGTTCGCCGTCGTCCTCGAACCGACCGATCTGGAACTACAGCTCGGTTGCCAGGGTCTCATCAACGCCACCGTGCGGTTCGAGGGTAAGGCCGCCCACAGTGCCCGGCCATGGTTGGGCGAGAACGCCATCACCCGAGCGGGTGCCTGGCTGGCCGGGCTTCACCGCCGGGATCCGGAGCCGATCGAGGTGGGAGGGTTGACCTTCTTCGAAGTATGGTCGGTCACCAGAGCGGCGGGAGGCGTGGCGAACAACGTGATCCCCGCCGTCTTCGAGTTGAATCTCAACTACCGGTTTGCGCCCAACCGGAGCCCGGAGGAAGCAGTAGCTAGGTTGAGGGAAATCACCCGCCAGGCGGACGCCGTGGAGATCCAGGAGTGCGTCGACGGTGCGCCGGTTCCCGAAGGCCATCCCCGCCTGGAGAGGCTGAAATGCCTAGCCGACGCCCCGGTCACTCCCAAGCAAGCCTGGACCGATGTGGCCCGCCTCGCCAGGTACGGGATCCCAGCGCTCAACTACGGTCCCGGGGAGACCGCCCAGGCCCATCAGGTCACCGAGAGCGTTCCGATAGCTAACCTGGAACCGGTTTTCCGTACCCTGAGAAGGTTCCTGACCGAGAAGTAGGAGCGACAGGATGGTCTTCTACAGCCACACCCAGTCCGCGAACCTGAAGCTGCTGGTCCCGCTGAACTACGGGTGGCTGCCGCTGGTAATCATCACGATGTGGGTGTGGGCGGATGAGGGAGCCCTGTCAGCGTCGCTGCCGTGGTTGATCTTGGCCGCATTGAGCGTCTCGGTGTTCTTCCTCGGATTCCGGACCCTGCGGGTGTCGGTCACGCCTACCGAGGTCGAGCTCGCCTACGCGCTTGGGTGGCCGAGGAAGCGGATCCCGAGGGCAGACATCGAGTCGGCCGAGTCCTTCCGGATTCCCTGGTGGTACGGGGCGGGCGTCCGGGGGACTCCGAAAGGAGTGATGTGGAGTGTCTGGGGGTTCGACACGGTGTTGCTGACCCTGGCCGGCGGGCGAGGATTCCTGATCGGCACGGACGACCCCGACGGTCTGGTAACCGCGTTGCGATGATCTCGACCTAGCGGTGACCGTGACCACGTCGGAAAGTATGACTGGCATACCGGTAGCCACCGAACGTTGTATCTGATCTCCGTCCAGCCAAATTTCGAAGTAAGACATCCCCAATCCTGCACCGGGACCTATCAGCCTTACGACGTACTGATCGGCATGAGGGACACCGAACGGCACTGATGCAGTACCAAATGGATCAGCGCCAACTTTGAAGACGGTCCTCCGCACCTGAGACGGTTTTCGATCGAGGAGAGGGTCCACTGGGTGGATGTTCGCCGAGTGGGGTGGTGAGTCGGCCGGTCAATCCGACCCGGCCAACCGGTAGCTGCCCCTTGAGAGTGTTCGACTCGGGTCGGATCAGCTAGCCAGCCAGAGTGTCCCTGGGAGAGGATGCCCTACCACCCGGGTAGGATCCGGGGCATGCCCGTCGATATAGACATCGCCCATGTGGCGCGCCTGGCCCGGCTCAGCCTGTCACCTGAGGAGCTGGACACCTACGGGCGGCAGTGCCGGGAGCTGCTGGAGCATGTGGCCACGATCCAGGCCGTCGACACCGAGGGTGTCGAGCCGACCTCGCACCCCCTCCCGATGACCAACCGCTTCCGTAAGGATCGGGTCACACCCGAGACGATCCTGGACCGTGACGAGGTGCTGGCCATGGCTCCCCAGGCAGAGGGAGAGTTCTTCCGCGTGCCGCCGGCCATCGAGCAGGCCTGAACGAGTTGATGAAGGAATTCTCCATCACTGGGGCAGCCCTAGCGCTGCGTGACGGGTCCACCACCTCCGTCCGGCTGGCCGAGCTAGTACTGGGAAGAGCACGCATGGTGGACGCCCAGGTCCATGCTTACCTGACGCTCGACTCGGACGGGCTCCTGCGGGCCGCCGCCGAAGCCGATCAGGCGATGGCAGCCGGGGAGGACCGAGGACCGCTCCATGGCATACCCATCGCCCTCAAGGACAACCTGACCACCCGGGGGATGGAGACCACCGCCGGATCCCGAATCCTGGCGGGTTATCGCCCTCCCTACGACGCCACCGTGGTCAGTGGCCTACGAAGTGGCGGGGCGCTGATCGCCGGGAAGACCAACCTGGACGAGTTCGCCATGGGATCGTCCACCGAGAACTCGGCCTACGGCCCCACCCGTAACCCGTGGAACACCGATCGGGTTCCCGGCGGGTCATCGGGTGGCAGCGCGGCGGCGGTGGCGGCCAGGATGGCGCTGGCGGCCCTGGGTTCGGATACCGGGGGATCGATCCGCCAGCCCGCCGCTCTGTGCGGTCTGGTCGGCGCCAAACCCACCTATGGAGCGGTCAGCCGCTACGGGCTGATCGCCTTTGCATCCTCCCTCGACCAGATCGGCCCCCTTACTCATACGGTGGAGGACGCCGCCATCCTCCTGGATGCCATCAGTGGCCATGATCCGCTCGATGCCACCTCTTATCCCGGCGACTTGCCCTCCGCCCGGTCCCGTATGGGACGTGGTCTCGACGGGGTCCGGGTCGGGGTAGCGCGCGGTCTGGGAGGCGACTCGGCCGTCGAGCCCGATGTGAGACATGCCTTCGATCGGTTGGTTGACGCTATGGAACGCGCTGGGGGCCGGATGGTGGATGTTTCCCTCCCGTCCACCGCCGAAGGCCTGTCCGTCTATTACCTGATCGCCCCGGCAGAGTGCTCGGCCAACCTGGCTCGCTTCGACGGGGTTCGCTACGGCCTGCGGATCGATGGGTCGACCACCGAGGAAATGATGTCCCGTACCCGGGCAGAAGGTTTCGGTCCCGAGGTGGCCCGCCGGATCCTGCTCGGAACCTTCGCCCTGTCAGCCGGGTACCACGAAGCCTTCTACGGCCAGGCCCAGAAGATTCGTACCCTCGTGCGGCGCGACTTCGCACGCGCCTACGAACACTGTGACGTGGTGGTGTCACCCACCAGCCCCACCACCGCCTTTCCGGTTGGGGATCGGACCGAGAATCCGCTGGCGATGTACCAGAGCGATGTGTTCACCATCCCGGCGAGCCTGGCCGGGCATCCCGCCATCAGCGTCCCGGTCGGCCTGGACCATCGGGACATGCCCATCGGGTTTCAGGTGATGGCGCCTGCCCTGGAGGAGCCGATCATGTTCCAGGTGGCCGAGGCGATCGAGACCCTGGCGTCTTTCGATACTGCCGTTCCCTACGATCCCGAGTTCGGTTTGAGGGGAGGTGTCCGGTGACCTGGGAGGCAGTGATCGGTCTGGAGACCCACGTGGAGCTTTCCACCCGGTCGAAGATGTTCTGCGGTTGCCCGGCGCATTTCGACGCTTCACCCAACACCAGCGTATGTCCGGTGTGCCTCGGGCTTCCGGGAGCGTTGCCGGTCCCCAACCGGGAGGCGATCGACCGGATCATGCGGATCGGCCTCGCCCTCAACTGTTCGGTGACCCGCCGTCCGGTATTCCATCGCAAGAACTACTTCTACGCCGACCTACCCAAGAACTACCAGATTTCCCAGTTCGACCTACCTGTTTGCGTGGACGGATACCTGGACGTAGGGGGACAGCACTCGGGGCGGATCGGAATCGAGCGGGTGCATCAGGAGGAGGACACCGGCAAGAGCACCCACGTGGGAGGAGATGGCCGGATCGGGAGCGCCCGTTACTCGCTGCTCGACTTCAACCGCTCCGGGGTGCCGCTGGTGGAGATCGTCACCCGACCCGACATCCGCTCCGCCGCCCAGGCCAGGGCCTACGCGCAGGAATTGCGACTGCTGGTGGTGGCGCTCGGAGTCTCGGATGCCAAGCTGGAAGAGGGCTCGATCCGCTTCGACGCCAACGTCTCGGTGCGTCCAGGTCCGCAAGCCCCGCTGGGGACCAAGGTCGAGATCAAGAACATGAACTCGTTCCGGTCCCTGGAGCGGGCGGTCGCTCATGAGATCGAACGGCAGGTGGCCAGCCTGGCCAGGGCCGGCAGGATCGTCATGGAAACCCGGCATTGGGACGAGGAGGCCGGGGTGACCAGGAGCGGGAGAGTCAAGGAGGGAAGCTCGGACTATCGCTACTTCCCAGACCCGGACCTGGTGCCCATGGAGCTAGATCCGGAATGGGAGCACCGGATGGTGGCGCTGCTTCCCGAGTTACCCGCCGAGCGATGCGCCCGATACCAGGCGCTGGGGGTGGATGCGGCCCTGTCCGCCACCCTGGCCGGCAGCAGCGGGGACCGGCGCCGGTTGTTCGAGGACACGGTCGAGGCGGGAGCCGAGGCCCAGCAGGCGGCTAACTGGGTATCGGGTGAGGTGGTCGGCGCGCTGCGGCGCTCGGGCCGGGAGACTTCGGCGGGCTCGCCGATCTCGGGTCGGCACCTGGCGAAGCTGCTGGCCATGGTCGAAGGCTCGTTACTGTCCCGGTCAGCCGCCCGAGAAGTGCTGGCCGGGGTGCTGGCCGGGGAAGGGTCACCCGAGGAGGTGGCGAAGGCTCGAGATCTCCTCCAGATATCCGATGCGGGAGTGCTGGAGAAAGCGGTAGAGGAGGTCATCGCCGCTCGACCGGCGGAATTCGCTCGCCTGCAGACCGGAGAGCGGAAGCTGATCGGTTTCTTCGTAGGCCAGGTGATGCGCCAGACCCGCGGCAAAGCGGATCCCAGGCTGGCTGGCCAGCTGTTGAGGGAACGCGCCGGTCTCTAAAGGCGGCGGTCCGAACCGGTGCGGGGGAGAGCTTGCCCCACCGATGCGATGTGCCAATGGTGTCCCAGGATGTAGTCCTGACGGTGAGGGGTCTCTGACACCGTCGCCGGATCGTCTCCCGTAAGCCAGGTCCGTGGACCGGCCCTTGGTCCCGAGCAGAACGAGTCGGAGGGACCGAAACGTGGGGCCGCGGGCAGCGCTCATCGACAACAACAGCAAGATCACGGCGTCGTAAAGCGACTCGTCGGGACGGGCCTGCTGGCGGGTGGCAACGAGACAACCACCCTGGCCAAGACGCGTTCCGAGCTGGTTACCCCCACGGCCTACACCGGCATCTACACCACGTGGGACGATCACGATACCGACGGGGATCCCACAGTCGCCAGCCCCTGGAACTTTGGCGCCAACGACCAGTATCCGGGCCTGATTCTGCCGACACATATCCGATGACGGCGCTGGCCGGTATCATCACCACCGCGTCTGGATCGAACTGCATCTACCGCCCGGCGACGCCGCTGGGCGCCGACGGCAACTACGACACCGACAACAACGGGCTGATCGAGATCAACAACCTTGACTAGCTGAACGTGGTGCGCCACGACCTCGATGGCGACGGCACAGCCTCAGCGGCAACCGTATTAGGCGACCTGAGGACGCGACTGGATAGGTGTATTGGTGAGTTGTACAATCTGTCTGAGACGGATTGGGACACTGCGGCATCGGCGCCTAAGTCCGGAATGATCGACAGGGGCTTTGAGGGGCGAAATAGAGTGACAACTGGCGTACGAGAACAATTACTGAGTGGCTGACAGGTAGTGATACCTGCTTCTTGCTGGGTGCCGGATGTAACGTGCACACAGGCAAGCCACTCATAGACACACTGACCAAGAACATCCTCAAAGGTGCCGACGCGAAGCTCCATCAGCTTTTTTATACACTCAAGGCCTCCGACGACCGTTCGCCGACCATCGAAGGTCTGATCACGTACCTGGTCCGATATCCAGATATTCTGGACTCCATTACCAGTGCCGACGGTCATAACCTGAGCGTCGATGAGATTGATAACTGGCTCACCGTTATCAAGACGACGGTCGTAACCGAAGTCGCCGACGACTGGAAGTCCGGTTCATATTACGAACGGTTCTTGCAGCGTCTACGAGGTCCCCGTGATCGCAACCCCGTGACATTTTTGGTTTGAACTATGACACGCTACTCGAAGCCAGTCTGGATTCACTGAGGCTCCCCTATGTCGATGGTTTTAGGGGCACTACCCGTGCGTCGTTCGAAGCTGACACTTACGATGAAGTGGGTGCAAGCATCGCCTACCGAGTGTTTAAGCTTCACGGTTCGATCAACTGGACACGTGATAGCAATGGGCATGTCCGGCGCGGATATAATGCGAATAAGGACACAGCGGATGAGCCGCTCCTTATCTACCCTTCCGAGCAGAAATACCTTCAGACCCAATAAGGCGTCTACGAGACCCTGATTGACAGGTTCAGAAGACGGTTACGAAGCCCGCGGGTCAACAACTGCCTGATCGTGCTCGGTTACAGCTTAAGGGACGAGCATATCAATGAAGCGATTCGACGACGCTGTCAATGCCAACAACAGCAATCTGACCGTCATCGCCTTTATCGGCCCCGAAGAAAACCGTTAAAAACAGGATGAGAGGCTAAAGGCCTATAGTAAGCAGTGCGATTCCCGGTTTAACGCCTTTATAGGCGACGACGAGACCGGCAACTTTATCGGTCACGCCCTTGATGACGATGCCGCCACGGCAGTTCTCAAAGCCGATCTTTGGAAGTTTGAGAACCTGGTAGATTTGATCGCGCCGAATGCAGCATGAGCGATCCGATCCTACAAATCGGCCGCGTTGTCGAAGTTTCCGGCTCGAAAGTCATCGGCGAGCTTGAAGGCACTGTGGAGGACCTGTACCGTACCTACAGGAGCCGACGCTACACGGTGGGCCAAGTAGGCTCCATCGTGAAAATCGAAGCCGGAGACAAGCTTGTATTCGGCGTGATTACTGCGTTGCGTATGACAGAGACATTACTTGACGGAAAAAGCAACGCTCATCCTGAATCGTCTTCCAATGCCAAATGGCTGGAGATCGAATTGTTCGGCGAAGCGGTCCGCACGGGACTTGGCGAAGGTGAGTTCGCCTTTCAGCGCGGCGTTGTAACCTATCCTCTTCCCGGCCAGAGGATATTTGTCGCCAGCGTGGTGGAGCTGGCACGCATTTATAATCGCCCGGACAAGCCCAGCATCCATGTCGGTAGTCTTTCTCAGGCGGCTTCGCTGCCCGTATATCTACTTATGGACGACCTGCTCGGCAAGCATTTCGCCGTACTGGGTACGACCGGATCGGGAAAATCGTGCTCCGTAACCGTGCTGCTTCGTTCGATTCTCGATGTCGCACCCAAAGCACACATGATCCTACTCGATCCGCATAATGAGTACCGCCGAGCGTTCCCTGACAATGCGGAAGTCATCGATCCGACAAGCCTGAATCTGCCACACTGGCTCCTAAACTTCGAAGAGAGCGCAGCGCTGTTTATTGGCAAACCGGAACATGTGGCGACGATTCAGACCAACATTCTCAAAGATGCGATCCTGGTGGCAAGGCGGGATTTCGGACCGCAGGGGATCGATGTGGACAAGATCACCGTTGATACGCCGGTTCCGTACAAGCTTAGCAAGTTGCTGGAGGATATAAAGGAAAAGATGCCGAAGCAGGCTTCGAAACGGGACCCCTACCTTAAGGTCAAGAACAAGGTACAATCCTTGCAGCAGGACAGCCGGTTTTCGTTTCTGATCACACAGGATGAAAGTGTTCAGGACAATCTGAAGGATGTCGTTGGGCAGTGTCTTCGCATACCGGTCTCCGAGAAGCCGCTCTCGATCATCGACCTTTCGGGCGTGCCTTCGGATGTGGTGGATGTCGTGGTTTCGATGCTGTGCCGGATGATATTCGATTTCGCGGTGTGGAGCCCGAGACCTGTGCAGGTGCCGGTCGTGCTGGTATGCGAGGAAGCGCATCGTTATGCGCCGCGCGGCGGTGACGCCGCCTTCCAGCCGACAAAGCAGGCCTTGTCACGTATTGCCAAGGAGGGCCGCAAATACGGCGTAGGCCTTGGGCTGATCTCGCAGCGGCCTTCCGAACTGGCCGAGGCCATTCTCTCGCAGTGCAACACACTGGTGGCCCTGCGTATGAGTAATGACCAGGACCAGAATTTCGTTCAGCGGGCGCTGCCGGACTCGGTGCGCAGTCTTGTCAACGTACTGCCGACGCTGCGCACCCAGGAGGCCCTGGTCGTGGGTGAAGGGAGCGTGGTGCCGGTACGATTGCGATTCAACGATCTGGCTGAAGAGCATCAGCCGCAAAGTTCCGATGTCCCCTTCGCCGCACTTTGGAATGAAACCGACCGCGACGGCAAGTATGTTGAGAGCGTCGTTCGGAGATGGCGTCTGCAGGAGCGTCCTCCGACTCGCCAAGGGGAAGTGGAAGCGCAAAGCCGATAGATGCTCGGGGTCACTCGCATCCAACCTGCGCAAGGTTGGCCCATGTTTCCAATGGGCACGGGAAGGCTCTTGGTCGTAGGTATCGGGTCGCGACAGACCTGATCGGCATTCAAACCACGCAGGGGTTGGTGTCCATGAAATGGTCATGGGGTATCGGTGAGAGTAGGGACGCTCCCCTGATTGGCAGGTATCGGGGGCTATTACCCTGACGAGTGGATTCCATAAGGGGCGCGATAGCCCCTTTGATTGATGGGTGTAGGAGAGCGAAGTCTCCCGCCAGTGATGGAACGGCGAAACGTCCTGATGACCCTGGATGAATCAATGCCCTGTAAGAGCTAGGGCCGGAGGGATACAACGGGAGCACGCAGGGGGCTATATTGTGGGTCGGACGTACCCCTGTTCGCTGACAAGCTGCGCGACAAGATTACTCTAAAGGACGATCTCGCCGTGAACGAAATCGGGGGAGCGGGTTTCAGTCATGCGTCGCCCCCGATATCGGCGCCCGAATTTGCTTCCGGCGGGGGCTTTGCACGTGTCTTGTCCGACAGCTCACCATAGGCCCGGAACAGGGCCTTGAGAAGATCGGGCATCTGCCAGAGGCGTAGCGTGAAGAAATTGCTCTCCAGCTCCTTCTGTGCGGCTGAAGTCACGCCGCCGATGTTTACTAGAAGCCCGGTCTGCGCCTGCGTGTTGGAAACGGATCCGATCAGCCTCAGCACCACGTCATGGGTTGTCCGTACCGTCCCCGGATTTGACTTGAACACATATGCGAGCCTCGCCAAGCCCAAGCCTTCCGCTGGCTGCGAGGATGTCCACGCCACAGTCCGGACTGGGCGGCTAGACCTTGGTCGTATATCTCTTGATGCACAGTATGTAGGCGATAAGGTCGGCCAGCGTATGCTCAACGAACGAACGCATTTGATTAGAGAGACGATCTGCTGGTTCAGAATGTCCTCGATATCGGTCGCGTAGTCTAATGGATACGACCGACTCTCGCCGATCGTAGTCAAGTTTGTCAGCTATCTTGAGTTGGTGGGGTGGGTGGCTCGGGTTGAGCAGGGTCAAGTGCATGTCGGCTGTGGCTCACTTTCGCTTCCCTTTGATTTTGCCACTTCGCGTAAACGAACGCTCCCGCCAACGCAGCACCGGCCAGGATTATGGTGCTCAGTCCGTCGGCAGCCTTGTCGGCTGTTATGAGGTAGATACCCCCGCCAATGGCCAACATTGCAAGAGTAAATGCGAACTTTTGGCCCCGGCTTTCGAGCTGGATAGTGGCATCGAGACGACGTGACTCAAGTGTTCGGCGATGTCTTGCCTGCTTTTCCGCCATCGTTATGATTCGATCAGCCGCGCCCGGGTGAACGGCTTCGTACCCCGCCAAGTGATCTGGATGGGGGAGCGGACCCGCGAAAGATTCTGCCGCGACAGCGCTGGTTTCAATGAGCTGTGTTCGGAGGAGTTCGGCCACAGTCTCGTTAACCCGTTGTTCAATGCTGATCCCATCTCGGGGGCCGATGGTGGGGCGGGCAGCGCGTCGCTGCTTGAGTCGTTGCTGGGTGCGACCTGCGGACGACCGGATTGTCGATTCCGACGCTTACTAGGCATCGGGGCGGTCTGACAGTTCGCACCCAGCAACGGCATTGCGGAGGTCGTCGCCTACTGCGCACCAGTCCGCATGGATCGCCCAAGCGTCCTGTCGGCTACTTCCGCTTTGCGCTTGTTGGTCAAGCACGCCGGCAAGGTCGAGAGTTCTGCCAATGCCGGAAACCAACGAGAGCCGAGGTGGTCGGTACGGCATTCGCGGGTAGCGGGCGATCACTTCAGGGACGATGCTATTGATCGCCATGTCTGGATAGTAGTGATAGATGGCGGCCAATAGCTTGCCGAACGGGAGGGACAATACCCAGCGGGCGGCTTCCGCGACATAGCGGCGGACCGGCTCCGCGAGCTCGTTGAGCACCGCTACGCCGCGCTCATAGCCCGAGGGAGTCAGAGCGTAGGCACGTTGCCCTCCCTGGTTGTGGGAATCGATGGCTCCTGCGTCATGCAGCGCCTCGATCTCTTGGTAGACGGCTTTGTCAAAAGGCCCGTAAAGGTAGGGCTGGAAATTGAAGTGAGGCCCGCCGACGTGAGCGGTCGCTTCTCTGTCGATCAGGAATAGGAGTTTCTGGATTCGTACCGAGTCAAATCGAGATCCGCGGCCCTTGGCCGCCATTGCCATCAGAGTGCAGTCCGAAGGTAGCATCGGTGTTCTTCCTGTCAGGACGCCGAAAGTCTTTCTCTCGGGAAGTTTCCCCCAGCGATGGCCCTTCGTCAAGGTGAGTGTCCGGACTTTTGTGTGAGCTGACCTTCAAAATCAGGAAATCCGTTCCCCTGGTTTGTGAGGGATCCTCATGACAAAGCCAAACCGCTGGATGGCTGATTGGCGTCACGAGGATCGCGCTCCCGCTTGCGCCATACTAAACCGCTCTTCGAAGCGGATGGCAAATTCGCCTTGCACCTGCCACCAGAACTGAGGCGGCCGCTTCCACTTGGCCGCAACACGGCGCAGGGCCGAATAGATCAGCTTTTGGCCGCTTCGTCGTCGGGGAGGTGGCCTTTGCTCCGAACCGCCCGTCGCACAGTGCTGTTCAAGCTCTCAACGGTATTGGCGGAACAGGTGATGCGACCGAAATGCGTGAATGCCCAGGTGCGCTGACGCGTGCCGTCGCCCAGGATCCGCCGCCACCGCCAGCTTCGTGTTGTCATAGAGGATCGAGCGCGGAACCGCGCCGAGAATGGTGAAGGCTGACGTGGCCGTCGAGGAAGGCGTCCGTCGTCTCCCGCCGATAGGACTTGACGAACCACACATCGGGGTATGGCAGGATCAGGCAGAAGAAGACCACCTTCTCGCGTTGCCCGCCGACCTTGACGCCGCCTCGCCGAGGCGACCTGGGCATCGCCCGGCGGGTGATGCAGCGGAACGAAGGCCTCGCGCGTCGTCTGCCGCCGCTGCCAAATCAACCGGGCGCTTCCTGTGGAGCATACTCCGCCGCTGCTAACAGGAAGCGCCCGGATCGACGGAAACGGTCTTGCGGCCTAGCCACTCAGCCGGTCAACCTAGGCAATTATTTCACAAGGTCTTTTGGAACACCGCCTTTTTTCATATCGGTCACGAGCGAGACACTTCTGCGGCCACATGACCAGCCAGTTCAGTGACAAATATCCGAAGGTCAGTCATTTCGCTCAGTTCCTGGTAAGTCCCGTCGGCGGAAGCGGATCGGGGTGATGCCAGAATCGCAGTTGTTGTATAGAGCTGTTCCAGAACTAACTTACGATAAAGAATATTGTACCGGTCGGTGTATGAGGCACGCTGGAATTCCTTGAACACTCGAAAATGGGGCGAGGGATTGCGCACCGGAGAACGCGATGTTCCGCATTCTCAAGCAACATTAACCAACCTACGAACGGGGCGGTTGTTCACCGAATGCTTCTTCTCGGTAGGCCGTCCGGAAGTCATGCGCCGTGCCGATCCTTGCCTCCGCACGATTGTTGAAGTTATTGCCGAAGGATGGTCCAATCTGGCTCTTGAACTCAAGGGCAGTGACAAGCCGACCATCATTGATCACCAGGAGATCCCAAAGCTTGGTCGAGCGGAAGTATCCCGGAAAAGTCAGAACGCGTCGCTTCTGATAGATCTTAGCATGGTCAAGACCGTTGCTACGTACGATGTCAATAACCAACGTGATGGAGCCGTCCGTGTTTTGCCTGCGGTAACGCCAGCACGTTCGCCTTGATCAGCCTTGCCAGATTCGATCTGCTTCCGACGTGCTTTCTCACGGTTGTTCCAGAACAGCTGGACGGCAACGCGGGCTTTGTTCGTAATCGACAAGGTACACCGCGATGGCCCTTACCAGTTATTACCATCGATGACACTCCGTTCGTTGTTCGAAAGGACACAGACCTTGGCGACCGCCTCATTGCAGGCGATGACCTCGTTGCCTTCGGTCGCCTCAAAAAAGCGCCGACCTTGAGAGTGTCGGATATATTGGTCCAGTGTGGAAGGCGAATGTGTTGCAAGTATTGTACCAGACACCGGAGATAGTCACCGGCGTATCCGAGTTGAATAAACAGAAACGAAGAGTCTCGCGATACCCGACTGAAGAACGGTCCGCAGTGCTCTCAGATCCCATTCATCCGACACTATGAAGTACAGATTGTGGTGCGCGTACAAGCATCCGTTCTCATAAACGATGTGTGCATCACCCTTGATGTCTGGTATGAGGAGCTTCGGTCTGCAGGCAAGAGACGAATGTATCCGGTCAATCGTTCTGTACCAGCTGGGCGGGTGTTCTCCTCGCGACGTACCGCCCAGCGATCTGATCCCGGCGCCCTTCGAGATAGGCCTTCAGGCGGGGGTACGCATCGAGGCTGACGAGTCCGCTTGAGCTTGTAGCTCTCGCCGATTCACTTCCAGGATATGGACATGGTGGGTGATGCGGTCGAGCAGCGCGCCGGTGAGGCGTTCGCTGGCGAAGACCGAGGTCCATTCCTGGAAGGGCAGGTTGGAGGTGACGATGGCGGCGCCGTTCTCGTAGCGCCGGCTGAAGACGTTGAACAGGAGTTCGCTTCCGGTCTGTGACAGCGGACGTAGCCGAGC
The DNA here is from genome assembly GCA_965200835.1 of Acidimicrobiia bacterium. Classification (GTDB taxonomy): domain Bacteria; phylum Actinomycetota; class Acidimicrobiia; order Spongiisociales; family Spongiisociaceae; genus JAPPFW01. Next base: position 808,234 of record OZ241390.1, on the reverse strand, counting down.
TCGTCGACGATCAGCAGGCTGACCCTGGTGATTCCCGACCAGTCCTGGCGGGTGGACGACCCCGTCTTCCTGACCCTGCCCGAAGCCACCGGCGGCGACGGCCGACTTACCTACGAGTTGCGACCGGCGCAGGTCGCCAGCCAGACGGCCGACCGGTCGAGCGACGCCGCATTCGACTTGACCCTGCCCGACGGTCTCGACTCTGATCCGGCCGTACGCCTCGTTGAAGGCACGCCCCGGCGGCGTAATTGAGCGCGCCACCTGGCGGCACGTCGCCCGAGACACGGACGGCGACGAGGCTCTGAAGTTCACCGTGCAAGTGGGCGTAACCGCAGCCGCTCGGGCGGCTCTTGAAGTGGGTCTGACCTTGCAGGCTCGGTCTTCCTCAACAGCGCGACCGACGTGATCGGCCGGCGCATGGTGCGGCGGGGCACCGAGCAACGACCGGACGGAGTGGTCAACGCGTTCGGTTCCGGTGGTTCACCAGGGCCCCTATGCGTAAGTTACGGTTCAGACACCGCATTAGGGTCATATCGGACCCTCCCAGGCACTGACTTAGCAGCCGCTTGATCTAAATCCGAGTTCGCCGGGTGTTTGGCACCGTCCAATATGCCATGGGGGCTGTATCACCTTTAGCGCCTCCGTGCAGTAATCAAGGGGGGCTACTCCTAATGCGCCTCGCGCGGTGGCTGAGACGTTATCGTGTATTCCCAGAAGGACGCCAGGAGGACTCCATGACCGAGGTGGTATTGGCCGTAGCCATATGCGCCAGCGTGTTGGTGGTCTGGTGGTTGATGCGCAAGTTTATCAAGCTGGCCTTCTACGCCGGTCTCCTGGGGGCGGGAGCCTGGTGGTGGTACTTCGGCACGCCGAGCGGTTGGGGGTTGTAGCCGGTCGGATCGGGACCCTCAACTCCCCACGAGGATCGCCTGGGCGATCCAGGCGGCGGCCAGACCCCACAGTCCGGCTACTACGTCATCGGCAGTGATCCCCAGACCACCCGGGAGGTTTTCCGCCCGCCTGACGAGCGGGAACCTCTTCGTGATGTCAGCAGTCCGGAACACGGCGAACCCGATCAGGGCCGGCGCTATCGACACGCCGATGGTCGACAGGAAGGTGCCGGCGGCTTCGTCCACTACTACCCAGCCAGGGTCACCATCGTCGGAGAACTGCCAGCTGGCCCATATCGAGATGGCGATCACCGCGATGGCCGCCCCGAGCTGCACCCACCAACCCAGCTGGCCCAGCAGCAGCGCCGGTACCAGAGCTGCCAGTCCGCCCACCGTTCCGGATCCCGCGTCCGCGCCCCGCAATCGGCGAAGTATCAAGCCGCACCCGAACCATGATGCGAGGAGTCTGGCCATTCTGGTGAGGCTAGCCAGGGGCTGGTAGTCGCAGTACCAGCCGGCCGCCCGTGAGTTAACCAGCCAGCGGGGTTAGCCTCCGAGTCATGCAACCTCGTGACATCGCCCTCATCAAGTCGGTAGCCGACCCGCAGCTGCACCCGGACGGCCGCCGTATCGTATTCACCGTAACCAGCATCGATCTCGACCAGGACAAGTACCGATCGTCGCTTTGGCTCTGGGACGACGATAGTTTGAGCCGGTTGACCTACGGAGACAGTGATTCATCCCCCCGCTGGTCACCGGACGGTAGCTCCCTGGCGTTTCTGAGGAAGGGCCCCGGCACAAAGGACCTGCCGCAGCTGGCGATCATGCCCTCCGGCGGGGGGGAGGCCCGGATGGTCACCTCCTTCGAGCTCGGGGTAGGGGAACTTGCCTGGTCGCCCGACGGCCGGTCGATACTCGTGCTCGCCACGGGCTGGCACGGGGAGTGGGCAGGCCTCGATGAAGAGGAACGAGCCCGCCGCCCGCGCCGGGTCACCGGGTTCCACGCCCGCTTCGACAACGAGGGCTGGTTGCACGACCGCCGGAGCTACGCGTACCTGGTCGATCCCGCCGGCGACACCGAGCCCATCCGAGTGGGCTCCGGTGACGAGGGAGAGTCAGGCCTGGTGTGGTCGCCGGATGGCTCCAGGTTGGCCATGATCACCAGTCGAAACAATCCGAGACGGCTCGAGCTGGGCGACGAGGTGGTGGAGATCGAGATAGACGGTGGCGCCGAGACGGTGCGTGCCTGGCGGTCCGGCTTCTGGGCGGTCGACTACGACCCCGAGGGCAACCTGCATGGCATCGGAAGTCCCACCCCCGACTATCCCTACGTCACCGCATTGTGGCGGCTGGACGATCCTCCCGTGAACTTGACCGGGCAGGTGGACCGGAGTGTCGACAGCCTGGTCTCCTCCGGCGAGCGACCGATCTGGCACCAAGAGGGCTTCCTGGCCGGGATGGTGGACCGGGGACGGGCCCCGGTGATGGCTTTCGGCACCGACGGTGCGGTACGGGAGGTGTTGGGCGGTGACCGCTATATCACCGGTCTATCGCGATCCGCGTCCGGACGGTTGGCCTTCACCGCCAACAGCCCCACCTGTCCCGGCGAGCTGTACGAGCTGACCGAGGGAGGTGAGGAACGCAGGCTCACCGACTTCAACCAGGAGATTCGAGCCAGCGGAGAGCTGGTGTCTCCCGTGTCCTTCTCGGTCGAGAGCGCTCCGGGTACCGAAGTGGACGCCTGGATTTACTTACCCGAGGGTGAGGGTCCCTTCCCGGTGCTGCTCAACATCCACGGCGGTCCGGCCTTCGAGTACGGCTACTACTTCTTCGACGAGTTCCAGATGTACGCCTCGGCCGGGTACGCGGTGGTGGCGTGCAACCCGCGAGGGTCGGAAGGCCGGGGCCACGACTGGCTCCGGGCGGTGGTCGGCGAAGGCTGGGGGAAGGTCGACATCGAGGATGTAACCGCGGTAGTAGACCACGCCCTGCAACGGGACCAGCACCTGGATGCCGAGCGGGTAGGCATCATGGGAGGCTCGTACGGAGGATTCCTGACCGCCTGGATCATCGCCCGCGACCACCGTTACCGCTCGGCGGTGGTGGAGCGGGCCCTCATCGATTGGGAGTCGTTCGGAGGAACCTCGGACATCGACCGTGACTTCCCCGGCCTATACCTCCACCCGGCCACTGCCCAGGACCATGATGCCCTGTGGAAGGCCAGTCCGATAGCTACCGCCTCCCGGATCACTACCCCCACGCTGGTCATTCACTCCGAGAGTGACCTGCGGTGTCCGATCGGCCAGGGCGAGCAGATCTTCACTGCCCTCCTCCGCCAAGGCATCGACGTGGAGATGATCCGTTTCCCCGACGAGGGTCACGAGCTGAGCCGCAGCGGAGCGCCCCGCCACCGGGTGGAGCGCTTCGAGTACATCCTCGACTGGCACGGGCGCTACCTCAGGCAGTAACGGTTCGGAAGAGGTACCGCCGACCACCTCTACGATCTGTCGGGCGTGACCACCGGCTCTCTCTTGAAGGCAGGGTCGATTCGGCGAGCGGATACTAGGTCCTGGATCGTGTCGACGATGTCGCGGGTTTCTTCGTGTTCCCAGAATCTGGCTACCAACCAACCGGCCGATTCCCGTTCCCGGTCATGGCGGCGATCCCGGTCGGCATTGGCTTCGAGCTTCGCCACCCACCACTCCCTGCTCTTAGATGGAACTGTGCCGTGGATGGGGCAGGAGTGCCAGAAGCAGCCATCCAGGTATACGGCCACCCGCTCGGTAGGGAAAACTATGTCGGGTCTCGAGCGCGTCACTCCGGGGATTGGCCTGTCGACTCGGTAACGAAGTCCCCGGGCATGGAGCATCCGGCGTACCCGCATCTCCAACGGAGAATCCCGCCGGGGTGTGTTGATCATTCGTCGGCGGACCGACTCGCTGCTCGCCGAGGATGCTGATTTGTCAACCCTGGTCATTGTGGGGGTCTACCGGGTGGGAAGCGGGACCGATCTCGGGTCCGAGGGCGGACAAGGTGGCTGCGTAACCGAGCGGCATCGGTACCGCGTCCCCGATCCACTTGGCGAGTTGGGCACGAGTAGGTGGCCGTTTCGGATCGGTTACGAACCGGTAGTTGTATGGGAAGCCTTGCAGGACGGCGGCCTCGCGGGCTGTGAGGGTCCGCCGTCTAGTCGGATGGATGAATCGGCCCCGGCCTGGCGACATGAACCCAGTCGTTATCGTGGGTGCCGGCTTGCCCGGTGCCATGCGGCCATAGACGGACCGATAGGTGGTGCCCGCCTGGTGACATACTGGGCGCTCGGACAACGGCAAGTCGAAGGCGTCGTGGTTGAACAACCAGTCGATGCGCGCTTGGTTCTCGGAGCTGTGCTCGGTCGGCTGATCCAATATGTCACAGGCACCGTTGGATGTTAAGTTGCCGATTGCCCATGTGACCGACCGCGGCTGGTCGGCCATCCCGCTTGCTACCGCGTCCAAAGGGATCGGGCGGTGGTCCCGACATGCGACCATGAAGAACCTGCGCCGGGTCTGTGGCCACCCGAGTTCGTGAGCAGCGAGCACGCCGGAGGTCACTCGATACCCGGAGGATTCGAACAGCTGCTCGGCAGTCTGGACCACCCGTGATCGGTCATGTAGCACGCCTGGAACGTTCTCGATGATGACGTTCCGAGCTCCGACCGCTATGGCAAAGGCCGGGACGGTCAGATAGAGGTCGTTCCGCCTGTCATCACGACGGGATCGGTTGTTGAGATTGGAGTTACCCTGGCAAGGTGGGCCTGCGATGAGAAGATCAGCTTCGTGGGCTGCTTCGGCGATATTGCTGTCCAGCACATCAGGCGGGTACACGAAAGCGGTGTCTCTTTCCCAGCCCCGGAGGCGATAATCCACGAGGGAGCGAACAGAAGCTTCCGAGCGGAGCCGTGTATCGTGATTGGTCATATAGACGGCGTTAGCGTCATCGTCCCGGTCGACGATGAGCTCGGTCACCACCGGCCGCCCCCATTCGGCGGCCAGCTGCCGGACCCCCAGGGCCAGACCGCCCGCACCGCTGAACAGGTCCACTACCTTCAATGTGCTTTCAGGTTCTCTGGCCAAGGAAGGGATCCCGCCTCGTATATAGGACTTCCACCAAGCACCCTTGAGACTCCCAGGAGGCTGGGGTGAATCGAGTTCTACCCACGATCGCAGAACTACGTCATCCACACCCAACAGGCGGATCAGCCGGTAGCCATCGGCGCGGAAACGCTCGGTTACTTCGGCCATAGTTCTCTGACGAGGCTCTTCGCATCTTCATCGTCGTAGACACTCAATACGACGTTCGTCCAAATTCGGTTCAGCCGCTTGGCCAGCTCCCGGAGATCAGGCGTGGGAATCCGGTCGTCCCGATACCTCCTCACCAGCGCTCTGGTGACGGGCGGGGCTGTTCCTGTCCGCACTCGGATGATGTGGCTCCGCCAGAAGTCGGTCGCATGCGGTAGGACCCAGGCGAGATGCCCATATTCGGTGCCGTCCAGCGCTTGGACTCGCAGGTACATACGGGTGAGTACACACTCGGTGGACCGCTTACCGTCGACGTACTTCAGGTAGTTGCCCTTCTCGAATGCGCCCTCCTCCCGCCACTCGATCAAGGGCCAGAACTGGGCCAAACTCAGATAACGCCAGAACCCGGGATCGTCGAGCACTGCAGGATCTACGCATTCCAAGGCTTCGAATAGGATAGGCGCGGCTCTTCCTTCCAACCGGTCTCTATCGCGATGATACAGAACCTGATACCTCTCTAGGACATTCCGGTGGATGTAAGTTGCCACTCCGGCCATACGGACCATGTCGAAATCACGACCTAGGCCCTGTGGCTTGACATGTGGTTCTACCGCTGGAGTAAGTCCTTGGTGCATCTGTGCTGCAAGGCTCTGACATTTGGACTGGGTGATGATCGGATACCTCATCCTTAGTCCTCACTCAATGATTGGATCAATTCCTTACGGAGGCCGATGGTGTTCTCAACATGTGACACGATCCAAGCCGGATCGGACCTGATATACTCCAGAACGGTATTCCGGTGTTCTTCGGTTGCTTTGGATCCAACTACGAAGTTGACGATCCGCCCCAGTAGAGACCCTTCGACGTCTTCCCAGGTGAAATAATCCGGGTCGGCCCTCTGCACATCAGGCGAACCGATGATGGCAGATATGAAGTCTTTGACCAATTCAATCTGTATGTACTTACTCAGTTGAGACCGCGAACGAGCATCGAGCAAAGTCAATAGATCCTTGTCTACCCAGAATTGTGGTGGGTCACTGTGGTCATAGGGCCGGAGGGGATCATGGTCACCCAGCTCCAAGTAGTGCACGACTCCACTTGGTAGCTTAAGGCGATCACGTTCTGCTTTGTCGAGCGGGAGCGGGTGGAAGAGACTGGTCGGCGAGTCGGAAGACAACCTGAAGATGGCCCGAGCTAGCCAAGTCCCTTTGCGCCAAGGGCTAAGTGGTCTGGGTTCGAGATCTTTGGCCAGGAGCAGATAGGCGGCGATGGTCGATCCATGGAATCCGGTTTGTAAAGCTACTGGACGGGGATCGGATAGCTTCACTCGTGGAGGCAGATTTTCGAGGTCCGATAGTGGATGACTGAAAATGGCCTGGCTGGCCTTCAGGTAAGAAGTATTTGCCGTGACTAGCAAGGACAAGGCGACCGGATCGATCTGGGCTTCCGCGGCACCATCGGTTAGGAGTTGCTGGAAGGCGTTGAAGTTCGACTCCGATGTCCAGATCAGCTCTGCATGTCGCCGTCCATAGTCGTCGGGATCCTTAGCTGTAATACGGCCACTAGGTCCGCATTCATCACTTCCGAACCGTAGGCGAGTACCATCCAAGACCTGAGCGATAGAAACCCCGATGTCGAAAGGGCGTATCACCCGGACTTCGCGGTTCATAAGTGCCTACCACCGATCTCTCGGACGATATCAGCCTCGGTATAGAGCCGGCCTGACCAATCGGTTTGGTACGGCCGAGTCACAAATCGGAAGATCGCCCGTTCGTTCCGCCGGAGTAGGCCTCGGTACTTGCCCCCGGTCTCTTCGAAGTCCGGGGGCGGGTGGACATCGACCTTGGCAGGATCGCCAGACCGATCGTCTTCCAGGAAGATGTATCGGATGGTGACCTCAATCTGTGCTTCGGATCCCTCGAAATGTTCACTCAAGGCAAACTCGGCCCGTCCGGTGACACGAACTTCCTTCGGACCGCAGGCTTCCAGCCGAGTAGTGGGCCGTATGCTCAGAGGTCGAGTGGTTGGGATCGGACCGATCATGCCCTTCTGGGAACCTGATAGGAGCTTGACCATCAATCGTTCGAACTCAGGGAGCCTCAGCTGCTCAGCGGGTCGGGGTGGAGGTTTCAGCTCTTTCTTGTAACGTAGGACCGCGTCACGAATTCGGTCCCTTACCCGCTCGGCCACCTTTTAGCCTCAGGTGAAGCATCTTCGGTTTTCCAGTCCCAGGCATCATGTCCCTTGGGTTCTGTGGCCCGAAGCAACTCGTTTATCTTCGGGTCGGCGACGAAGGCTCCTCGTACGTATGGGGGAGTCTTTCGGCCTACCTCCGAATACTCGACCACCATACGTGGATCGCGCATAAGGGCTACCAGGCTGCAATGCTGGACCTTCTGCTCTGTGTTTTCTCCGGTCTGGTCCGCATATGACCACCCTTCAACGTCGTTCACCAAGCCCAACTCACCGAGACCACGCAGCGTTGACTTCTTGTCTCCTCCTGGGTTGGTCTTGGGCTCGGTTGCTATCTCATAGGCTTCGATGAAGGTTCTGAGTACTGTATCTCGGCGGGGCCTGGGATATAGTGTCTTACCTGCCGTGGTCCTGACATATGCACTGAACTGGGACCGGCGGTCTTCCAAGGCTGGCCACCACGAACGCTCGATAGCAGTGACCAATTCTTCGGGTTCGACGGTGGGGTCGATCAGTATGATGGTAGTTCCCAGCTGTGAATCGTCGTCTGGAGAACGAACCTGGAGCCCTAATCGCTCTGCTATCTCATCGGCTGCCTTGTTCTCAAAGGGAATTACAACGTCGTTGCCATGTTCTTTGCCTAATCTAGCGAACCGGGTGTAATTCTCGTTCTCGAAGGTGTGTGTGTCCCAGTAGGTGACACCAAGCAGGCGGCGGGTCACTCCCGGGTCATCCTCCCGTTCTCGGAAGCAGGTGTAGGCGATCACTGTCCGGATGGCGGACCCGCGGATCATTCCAGCCTTGCCGTACCCGAAAGAACCTCCCTTTCCTTTATCGCCAGAAGTGAACCCGACCGAGACGAGCGCCTGGTACATCTTCGACTTGTCCTGCTTCCAGGGGCCGTGCATGCCACAGGCGGCCTGTTCCTCTACTACGAGGTAACTCAGCTCGGCCTCGAGGTCTCCGAGGGTGCCGAGACAATCGATTGTGCTGAGGCCGACGGACTCACGAGCGGCTTCCCCCCCCTAAGACGGGCGGCGAGGTTGTTCAACGCCAACTGCTCGACGAGGTTCTCCTTGTCCTGCCCCTTTATCGTCCGAAAGTCGAAACAGATCTCGAACGGCGGGCCCACGATCGTGGAAGATGGTCCAGAACGGCCGTCTCGTCGCCTGGCCCTCGCGCGTTCTTTGTCGAGATCACTTCGAAGCTCGTTGGCTGCATCCCAGGAGTTCTGGATCATCTCTCGGGCCAGCACGGTAGCCCCGGCGGATGGGGCGCCGATCGCCAGGACACCGGGATTCTTCACCGACTCGTTCTTGAAGAGCTTGGCGAGATTGCCGGCGGCACCGGCTCGATTGGCGTCCGGCTGCTCCCAGATCCATCTCATCGTTGGCAAGTCACTCCCATCCACCAATCATACAACAGGGCCGTTACCCCTGCGCGACCGAGCATCGTCTTGGGACCAATTCCATGCTGGCTACACGGGCCGTGATAGCCGATCACCATGCAAGGAAGCGGTGTCGACGGAACGCGGAGCACCTTCGTGATGCAGATCACCTATATTGAGAGGCGTGTCGATGGAAGTGCGACAAGCTCAAGAGTGGCTCTGGGCGGAGGTGCGCCGGTCGGGGATGGACCGTCGACGCTTCCTGCAACTGCTCTCGGCTGGGGGCGGCCGCCGTGCTGGGAGCTTGTGGAATCGGCTCCTCCGACGACGCCCACCACGGCGGCGACGGTCAGGCCAATGACAGTTCTTCCCCAAACACAGAGGTGGCCTCGCCCGCGGATCAACCGTGGTTCAAGGATCCGGCACCCTTCATAGAGCATGGTGGCAAGAGCCTCGAGGCTCGCTTGGAAAATATGGAGGGACTGCTCACCCCGGCCAGCCTCTTCTTCGTGCGTAACAACTCGGCCACCGCGGTCGACATCGACGCGGCGAGCTGGCGACTATCCATCGAGGGAGACGCCGTTACCAATCCCCTCAGCCTTTCCTACGAGGCTATTCGTGAGTTACCGAGGCGAAGTCTCTTCTGTTACCTGGAGTGTGCCGGCAACCAGCGCGCCATGTACGACCGGGTGCAGGGTCGGGAGGCGGAAGGAACCCAGTGGGGCACCGGCGGGATCGGCAACGGGGAGTGGACCGGTGCCTCGTTGCGCGACGTGCTGGAGATGGCCGGTGTCACCTCGCAGGCGGTCAGCGTGCTGCTGGTGGGTATGGACCTCGAGTCGCCCGAGGAGGGGTTCCGCCGGGTGCTGCCGATCGACAAGGCTATGCACCCCGACACCCTGCTGGCGTACGGTCTCAACGGCGAGCCGATGACCCGTGATCACGGCTTCCCCGTGCGTGCCCTCGTCCCCGGCTGGGTCGGCGCGTCCAGTATCAAGTGGCTGGGCAGGATCGTGGTCTCATCCGAACAGCTCTGGACCCGCAACAACACCACCTCCTACGTCATGATCGGCGACAACTGGCCGCCGGAGGGCGAAGCCGAGGGACGGCCGCTCACCCGCCAGGCCCTCAAGAGCGCGCTGGCGTTGCCCTGGCCCGCCCGGCTGGAAGCGGGACAGCACCGCATCCACGGATACGCCCAGTCACCGGACGGTCCGATCACCCGAGTCGATTGGAGTGATGACTCCGGCACGGCTTGGCATGAAGCGACGGTCTTGGAGCCGCAGGTCCAGAGGTCCTGGGCCCGTTTCGAGTTGATCTGGGAAGCTCGTCCCGGCGAGTACACGATCATGACCCGGGCCACCGATGCCAGCGGCGCTACCCAACCCGACTCGGTCCCGTTCAACCGGAAAGGGTATCTCTTCAGCCAGCCCCTCCCTCATCCCATACAGGTGACGTGAACTGAGCCCACTCGCCTGAAGCCAACCCCCTGACCCGAACCCCGTCCGATCCACATGTCCCAGGCACCATCTATGATGGTGGGCATGGCTACGGCAAGATACATCTGGATGGACGGCAAGCTGGTGGACTTCGAGGACGCCACCGTCCATGTACTCACCCACGCGCTGCACTACGGGACCGGGGTCTTCGAAGGCATCCGAGCCTACGAGGCCGCCGGAGGCACCGCCGTATTCCGCCTCCGGGAACACATCGACCGCTTGCTCCGCTCCGCCAAGGCCTACAAGATGGACCTTGGATACACGGCGGACGAGCTCGTCGAAGCTTGCAAGGAAGTGGTGCGAGCCAACGGATTCAGCTCTGCCTACATCCGCCCCATCGCCTTCCTCGGTCTGGGTGCCCTCGGTCTGGACCCGCGGAATGCTCAGGTCCAGGTGGCCATCATCACCTGGCAATGGGGCGCATACCTGGGTGATGAGGGGATCCGCAACGGTATCCGGGTGAAGGTCTCATCTTGGCGGCGGTTCTCCCATGATGCCTTCCCGAACGCCAAAGCCACCGGCACTTACATCAACTCGATCCTGGCCAAGCGGGAAGCGGTGGCCGATGGTTACGACGAAGCGCTGATGCTGAACGCCGACGGCGGGATTTCGGAGGGGTCGGGAGAGAACCTGTTCCTGATCCGGGACGGGGTGATCAATACGCCCCCCCTGTCGGCCGGCTGCCTCGAAGGGGTGACGCGCCATTCGCTCATGACCCTGCTCTCCGATGACGGGTACGAGGTAAGAGAGAGGGTCATCCACCGCTCCGACCTGTATTACTGCGATGAGCTGTTCATGACCGGGACGGCTGCCGAGGTGACCCCGGTGCGTGAGGTGGACAACCGTCCGGTCGGCCCCGGCCATCCCGGCCCGATCACGCGGCGGGCTCAGGAAATCTACGCCGACGCCAATCGTGGCAAGCTCGATGCATACCACCGCTGGCTCGACTTCGTTTAGGCGGCACCACAGCACGGGTTGCCGGGGATACCTCCCGATGTCCGGTCACTGTTCCGGCTGCCTGGTAACGCCCGCCTGATGGGCCAGCAGCCCAACATCGAACTCAGCCTTTCCGAGCATCCGATCGGGGAACTGCAACGAGCGGCCGAGCGTCGCTGGATCCAGAGCCGGCCGGGCGAGATCACATCGCCATCCGATGTTCCCTCGGGGGGATCATTCGGGCGGCCCGGTCCCGACACCGGCTGGGGTCTGAGGATGATCAGGGCGATGCGTTTCGACCGGGGCAAACGACCCCGAGATCTGGAAGTGCTGCTCAATGCGCTGGCAGGCGCCCGGGCCTCTCATGCCCGCCGGGGTCCGACCCGCCAAGACGTGGAGGTGGCCCTGGCCCTGGTAGGCCTTCACGAGGACCCCCGCCAGTCGAAGGAGGCCGCGGCGCGTCTTGAAGAGTTACGGGAGAAGTGGTTGGACTACCTGGCCCACGACCCATGGCCGGGCCGGTCGGCACTGGCGGACATTCCCCTCGACCTGCTGATGGACACCCCCCCGACCGTGCGAGCACGACTTAGGGATGACCCCTTTCCGGGCATCTGAGGCCCGAGGTCCGACTCACGGACACCTATGAAGATCGTTCGCATGCAGACACCGGAGGGGATCCGGTACGGCGGGGTGGAACCGGAAGGCATCCGGATATACGACGGGACCCCCTTCGTGGCATGGCAACCCACCGAAGTGATGGTCGAGTTCGGCCAGGCTCGCCTTCTGGCACCCGTATTCCCGACCAAGGTGATCGGGGTGGAGACCAACTACTTCCAGCGTGCCGACGAGCTGCGCCGCCGCATTCCCGACACGCCCGGACTCTTCATCAAGCCGTCCACCGCGGTCATCGGCCCCAACCAGCCGATCGCCCTTCCTTCCCTGGCCAGCGAGGTGGGTCATGCGGCCGGACTGGTGGTGGTGATCGGCAAGGTCGCCCGGAAGGTGGCGGTGGAGGATGCCTCCACCGTGGTCCTCGGTTACACGGCAGGCAACGATGTGACCGCCCTCGACCTCCATAGGATGGACGGCCAGCCCACCAGGGCCAAGAGTTTCGACACCTTCTGCCCGCTCGGTCCGGCGATCGAGACCGAGTACGATCCGCTGGAGGACTTCTCGCTCGAGTGCCGTGTGAACGGCGTTGTGCGGCAGGGAACGTCGATCAACGACATGATCTTTGGAGTAGCGGAGCTGATCGCATTCGTGACGGGGGTGATGACCTTGCTTCCAGGTGACGTGATAATGACCGGTACCCCGTCCGGGGTGGGTTCGATCCGGCATGGGGACCTGGTCGAGGTGTCGCTGGAAGGGGTCGGCACCCTCTCCAACCCGGTGGTGTCGGCATGATCAGCGATCGGGTGCGCCTGCGCATCGCTCCCTCCCCAACCGGCTATCTGCATGTCGGGAACGTGCGGGCAGCACTGTTCAACTGGCTGTATGCCCGTCGTCACGGCGGGGTGTTCATCGTGCGCATCGACGACACCGACCTGGCGCGCTCCGACGATCGCTATCTCGAGGACATAGTCGAAGGGTTCCGGTGGCTGGGCCTGGATTGGGACGAGGGGATCGAGGTAGGAGGTCCGCATGGCACCTACCGGCAGTCGGACCGTTTCGGGCGCTACCGGCAGGTGGCGGAGGAACTGGTGGAAGCCGGAGCGGCCTATTACGACTTCCGCTCGCCTGAGGAGCTGGACGGACTGCGAGCAAGGGCCCGCCAGGAGAGGAAGCCTCCCGGCTTCTACATCCGTCGCCCGGAAGGCAGCACTGCTGAAGAGCAGCGCACCCGGCTGCAAGCGGGGGAGCGGGCGGTGGTGCGTTTCGCATCGCCGGGGAGGCCGGTGGAGTTCACCGACCTGGTCCGGGGCAAGGTTCGCTTCGAGTCAGCGGCGATAGACGACTTCGTGATGCTGCGGTCGGACGGTTCCCCCACCTATCACCTGGCTTCGACGGTGGACGACATCGACTACCGGATAACCCACGTGGCCCGAGGGGAGGACCTGCTCTCATCCACCCCCAAGCACATCCTCCTTACCGAGGCGCTGGGATTCGATCGGCCTGCCTATGCCCATCTTCCACTTCTGATGGGTCCGGACGGGCGCAAGCTCTCCAAGCGGCACGGGGACACCTCGCTGCGCGCATACCGGCAAGGTGGCTACCTGCCCCAGGCCATGTTCAACTACCTGGGCCTGCTCGGGTGGTCGCTCGATCCCGATCATGAGATCTTCGGTCGGGAGGAGGCCATCGCCGGCTTCGATCTGGCCGCGGTGCAGCGAAGCCCGGCCGTCTTCAACCCCAAGAAGCTGGACTGGCTGAACGGGATGTACATACGGGCGATGAGCGCCGGCGATTTCGCCGCTCGGGCGGTGGACTCGGTCGAGAGCGACCTGGGCCGCCCGCTGGACGCCGATGAGCGAGGGCGCCTGCTGAGCCTGGCGCCGCTGCTGCAGGAGCGGGCCAGGCTGACCACCGAGATCGGCCCGTCGGCCCGGTTCCTGTTCGAGGAAATAACCTATGACGAGAAGGCATGGCGCAAGGTCATGAAAGCCACCGCCCCCCGCGCCCTGACCGCCGCGCGGGATGCTCTCGAGGGAATCGCAGATTGGAGCACCGCCAGCATCGAGGACGCTTTGCGGGCCATGCTGGCCAGCGAAAGCCTCAACCCACGCAAGGGCTGGCAACCGATCAGGGTGGCGATCACCGGCTCCAACATCTCTCCCCCCCTGTTCGAGAGCCTGGCCGCTCTTCCCCGCCCCGTGGCGATCGCTCGGATCTCCTCCGCGCTGGCGCGTCTGGGTACAGGGTGACCATCGAACGGGAATAGTTAGCACAGGTGGGTGCGGTCAGCGCCGAAGACTCTTTTCCTCGCTCTCAATGTGATTAGTCGCACGTTCACATTGGTTACATGGCGAAGATGATCCTGATCTGCAACGTTCCTGATGAGTCCACCGCCAGCTCGAGGAGCGGGCCGCTCGGTTCCGGATGACGCTTCCCAATTACGTGCTCCGAGAGATGGAGAAGCACGTAGCCCGCCCTCTTATGCAGGATCTGCTGGCGCAAGTCGCTGCACTGCCTCCCCTGGACTCGGAGCTCACCGAGTCTCCGACCGAGATCATCCGGGCCCAGCGGGATGGCAGGTGCTGTTAGTAGATGCCTCATTGGTCGTCGAATTTCTGGTGGCGAGAGACCGTGCTGCCGGAGCCTGGGCGGCCGTGCTTCTAGATATCGACGAGGCCTTCGCGCCCGATCTCCTCGATGCCGAAGGTGAGGCACCACATAGAGACGTTCGGTAACTGCTAAATTAGCACTTACTAGCACCAGATTGCACACTTCGTATGTCCGCAAATGCTCGCGGGGAAGGAGAACCATGGCACGCATCGCCAGACCACCATCCCCCCTAACCGCCATCGACGGCATCGACAGTGTGACAATGGCACGAGTATTGGGCGTCGGGCCCACCATCGAAGATCGTTACCTGCACTGGGACGAGGTACGGAGGCGGGAGCCTCCCGAAGGCCTCAACCGGGAGCAGTGGTGGGCCGGTTTGCGCATGGCGCGAAGGGGGTCAGAGCGCCAGACCGAGCTGGTGGATAAGGGAGGAGCGCCGTTCACCTACAGCTTGGTAAACCCCATCCTCCAGCGACTCCACCATCTGGACCTGAGAGCAACAGGCCGGTCGGCCGCGCCCGCTGCGGTCGTGAACCGTGCCACCCGGAGCAGATACAAGGTCCATGGTCTGATCGAAGAAGCCATATCGTCCTCCCAACTCGAGGGTGCCGTGACTGCTAGGGCGGTAGCGAAGGAAATGCTCCGAGCCGGCCGGAGTCCCCGGGACCGGTCGGAACGCATGATCCACAACAACTACCGCACCATCCGCCGGATCGCGGAAGTGGCCCAACGAGATCTGCCACCCGACCTGCTCCTCGAGTTGCACACGCTTCTGACCGAAGACACGCTCGAACGATCGGTCGACAGCGGGCGCTTCCAGACACCGGACGAACCGAGAGTGAGGGTGATCGACAGGAGAAGTGGCGAGGTGGTACATGAACCGCCTCCTGCGGAGGAGATCCCGGAACGAATCGACCAGCTATGTAAATACGCCAACCAGCGGAGCGGCTCGTTCGCTCATCCGCTGGTGCGGGCGGTCATCCTCCACTTCTGGCTGGCCTACGTGCATCCCTTCGTCGACGGAAACGGCCGTTCTGCCCGCGCCCTCTTCTACTGGTCGGCTCTACGGGACGGATACTGGCTGATCGAATTCGTCTCGATCTCGGCGATCATTCTCAAAGCGCTCGCACAGTACGGCCGTGCCTTTCTCCACTCCGAAACGGACAGCAACGACCTGACCTACTTCCTGATCCACCAACTCGACGTCCTCGGCGGAGCGCTGGACGGATTGGCCAGCTACGTGGACCGGACCCTCGACCGAACTCGGGCCGCGGAGCAGGTAGCGGGGAGCGTGCCCGGCTTGAACCATCGTCAGCGCGCTCTACTGGGCCATGCCCTACGCAACCCAGGAGTTCGTTACACGTATCAGAGCCACGCCAACAGCCACAATGTGGTTCGCCAGACAGCTCGCACCGACCTCATAGCTCTATACGACCTGGGATTGCTCGATAGCGGTAAGGAAGGCCGCCAGATGACATTCATCGCCCCCGACAACCTCACGGCACGACTGCGCAAGCAACGAACCGGCTAATGGTGGACTGACGACTGGTTAGTCAAGGGCCGAGTCCAGGGCGGTGATCAGCCGGTCTATCTCTTCTCGGTTGGTGTAGTGGAGGAAGGACATCCGCAGCACTCCGACCTCAGGGTCGATTCCCAGCTCCGCCAGCACACGGGGAGCGTAGAAGTCCCCGGCGCCGACCATCATCCGGTGGCGGGTGAGGGTTTCCATCACTTTGGCGATCGGGCGTCCCAAGGGAACGATAGACACGGTCGGGGTCCGCTGGGCCGGGTCGGTGGGCCCCAGGATCCGTAGGTCGTCCCGGCCGCCCAGGTAGCGCAGCAGTGCCTCTAGCAGTCCGGTCTCCCGGGCGCGGAACAGGTCATGAACGATCCGGCCCCGTTCCACCGGATCGACTGGGGTGGCCGGGCCGTCCGGGCCGGCGTGATGCTCATAGACCCCGTCGAGGTAATCGATCACCCCGGCACAGGCCGCCACCTGCGCGTGATCGGCTCCGGCCGGTATCAGCTTGTGGCGCACGTCGCCGGCATAGAAATAGTGGGCCTGGTTCCCCAGTCGTTCCGCCAGCTTGCGGCGGACCACCATGACCCCCTGATGGGGCCCCCAGGTCTTGTAGGCGGAGAACAGGTAGACATCCGCCCCCAGGCTTCCCACGTCCGGTAACCCATGCGGAGCGTAGGAAACACCGTCGACCACCACCCGGGCATCGACCGCCGAAGCCAGGCTCACGATGTCGGATACCGGATTGACCGCTGCCACCACGTTGGACGCGTGCGGGAAGACCACCAGCCGGGTGCGGTCGGTGAGCAGGTCGCCCAGATCGGCCGGATCCAGCAAACCGGTGTTGGGGTCGATCCGCCACTCCCGGACCGTGATGCCGGTGGCTGACAGGCGCCTCCACACCCCGGCGTTTGCCTCGTGATCCTGGGTGGAAGCGATGATCTCGTCACCGGGTTCCCACATGGAGCGGAACGCATTGGCCAGCACATAGGTGTTCTGGGAAGTGGATGGTCCGAAGTGGACCTCGTCGGGCCCTCACTCCCATCCAGGCCGCCATACGCTCGTGGGAGTGTTCCATCGCCTCGGCCGCTTCCAAGGACACAGGGAAGGAGTGGCCGGGTTGGACCTTGGTCTGCCGGTAGAAGGAGGTGAGCCGGTCGATCACCTGCCGGCACACGAAGGAGCCGCCGGCGTTCTCGAAGTGAGCCCAGTCCCTCAGCTGAGGATCGGAGAAAGCGGGGAACTGGCTCCGGGCATAGTCGACGTCGAGTGGTCGATGAACGGCCCCAACCGGGTCAGCTCCGCGGGCCGTCGTCAAGTACGTTCCAGCACGATGACCGGGATGACTCGGGAGGTCTTGGCCTCATACTCCGCGAAGATGGGATAGTCTCGCTTCTGGCGGCTCCATATGCGTTCGCGCTCTTCTCCATGGACGACGCGAGTGTCGACGGCCACGGTATCTGTGCCTACCTCCACCTCGGTCCGCGGGTTCGCCACCAGGTTGTGAAACCAGCCTGGATGGGTGTCAGCGCCACCCTTGGACGCGAAGATGGCGTAGCCGCTTGCCACCTCCTGGTACATGAGAGGACTGACCCTCCGGGTCCCCGTACGGGCGCCGGCATGATGGAGCAGCATCAGGGGAGCGCCTTCGAAGATTCCCCCGACCCGCCCGCCATTGGCGCGGAACTCGTCGATCACCTTCTGATTCCAATCACTCATAGCGCCTCCAGCAGCAAGGTACCGGGCCTCATCGCGAGCACCGGGTCGAGAATGGCACGTGGACCAGACTATCCGAAGTAGGGCTCTGCGAGGATGTCGCCACGGGCTGCCAGCAAGACCAGCCGGTGCGCGGAAAAATTGTGGTGCGGTGAGTCACACCGGACATCCGTGGCAGTGGTAATCTGTCGCCATGGCTCAACTACAACTTCGCCCCCTCGTTGTGGGCGACATCATCGACCATACGTTAAAGATCTATCGCCAGCGCTTCCGTTCCTTGATGGGCGTCGGCTGTTGCTGTTCGGCGTCCCAGCAGCTATCAGCGTGCTAGGTGGTTGCTCGGCAGGCGAGATGGCGACCACGTGTTCCACCGCGCTCGGCTGGTTCGGCTACGTCGCCGGCATGATCGGCTCGGTGGCCGCCACTGGCGGGTGCCATGCTGGTCGCCGCGGCGGCCTATGCGGATGTGTCCTCGGATGTGGGAAGGTCGGTGCGTGCCGGCCTGGCGAGAACGCTGGCGCTCGCAGTAGCTACGATCGCGATCGGGATCATGGCGACTATCGGGTTCCTGTTCATCGTGGTCCCGGGAGTCATCGTGATCGTGTCGTTCGCGGTTGCCACTCCCGCCATCATGATCGAGGGAGTGGGCCCGTTCGGCGGTCTGGGTCGGGCGTGGCGCCTGGTATCCGGTGAGCGCTGGCGGGTGTTCGGGGCCGGGTTGCTGATGATCATCATCACAGCCGTCGGGCTCGGGATCGTCGGGGTGGGCCTCCACTTGGTGTTTTCGGGAGTGGTCAATCTGAGTGAGGGAGTTTCGGCCTACTTCTCGCAGCAGATCGCTTCCTTGTTGGGCATCCCTTGGGGGCTTCGATCGGTACGGTGCTATACCTCGATCTGCGAGTTCGGAAGGAAGGACTCGAAGCCAGCGAGCTGGCTACCCGGCTGTCCGCCTGAGAGTCGCCAGCATAGAGTCGGTGCTGGCCCATGGGTAGCCACGGGCAGCGGCCCGCGGGTCAGTGCGGTTGCCGGTCCCGGCCTCGCTCAGGCCACTGTCGATAGCCTGGCCACCGGCTAGGATCGCACAAGCCACAGGCCCCGTCGTCCAGCTGGCCTAGGACGCCGGCCTTTCAAGCCGGAAACGCGGGTTCGAATCCCGTCGGGGCCACCACGCTTGCCCGGTAGGCAGTACCGGTCGATGCAGGGCGAGTTCTTCGGCGTGTCCGCTCGTGAGGGGGCCGACTGCGGGCATGGGGATGATTCGACGGATGGTGGCGGCGCCGGGGCTGACCAGAATCTCTTTCGCGAACGCCCGGCTGGCCTGGTTGCGGATGGCGAAGCTGCGACCGTCGAGGAGTTCGGCTTCGAGGGTAGAGAGGAAGGAATCGGCTACGGCGTTGTCGTAGGCGTCCTTTCCGTCCCATTGACATTCGATGCCGGATTGTTCGCATCTGGTCTTGAGATGACGGGAGATGTGGGTTGGCCACCCCGGCCGGAGTGGTGGATCACCTGGGTGGTTTCCGACTGTCCGATTGCCATGTCCAGGGCACGTGCAAACGTAAACGTACTCCAGTAATTGCGGGAGTCTATATTCACACTCCTACAGGCTCAGGGAACGGATCGAGGGTTGGAGGGCGGAACCATGGACCGATCGATGCTCAACGGGGAGCGGGCGAGCGGACTCGACCTGCTGCGATCGGTGATGGCGCCGCCGGAAGAGGCCAAGGCGCTGCCGTTTGCCGCGTACCACGATGACGCCCTCTTCCAGCTCGAACTCGAGCGGCTCTTCCGCGCCGATTGGGTCGCCGTCTGCGCTGAGTCTGCGCTGGCCGAGTCGGGCGACTATCTCGCCTGCGACATCGGCGGCGAACCCATAGCTCTGGTTCGCGGCGCCGATGGACAGCTGCGCTGTCTCTCCAACGTCTGCCGACACCGCGGTACGCTGATGCTCGAGCCTGGCGCTGACTGTCTGGAGAAGGGCATGATCGTCTGTCCCTATCACGCCTGGACCTATAGCGACTGCGGCGCCTTCCGCGGCGCGCCCTATGCGCGGGGCGTCCAGATCGATCCTGAGTCGCACAGCCTGCCCGAGTTTCGTACCGAAGTCTGGATGGGTGTGGTCTTCGTCTGCCTCGACGCTAATGCTCCGCCGCTGTCTGAGCGCCTGGCGGGCATCGCGCCCCACCTGGCTGAGTTTGGGATGGAGTCTTTCCGAGAGCCTTCGCCGCTGGAAGCGCCTGAGATCTGGGACGCCAACTGGAAGCTGATCGTCGAGAACGGGATGGAGAGCTATCACCTTTTCAAAGTCCACGCGGAGACGCTGGAGCGGGTCACACCGACGCGCGGCGCGTACTACATCGAGGGCTCCGCGGCCTGGACGCTTACCGGTGGACAGATTGTGCAGGACACCAAGGGCGGCATCGTGGGGAAGCTGCTGCACTGGGCGAGCGGTGGCTATACCAGCGGCGACCACTACACGCTCGTCTCGATCCCGCCCTCATTCGTCGGCGTGGCCACCCGCGAATCCTGGGACTGGATCGTCGTGCATCCCTTGAGCCCAACATCGTCGCGCGTCTACCAGGGAGGACTCTCACAATCTGTGGTCGATCCGGTCAGCCGACGGATCGCGCAAGGCTACGCTACCGCGTTCCTCGAGGAAGACCGGGCGATCTGCGAGCGAGCGCAGGCGGGCATGGCGT
Organism: Acidimicrobiia bacterium; assembly: GCA_965200835.1. Lineage (GTDB taxonomy): Bacteria > Actinomycetota > Acidimicrobiia > Spongiisociales > Spongiisociaceae > JAPPFW01. The sequence continues at coordinate 787,896 of OZ241390.1, read as the reverse complement.
CCAGGCATTCTCACGGCGGACGCCTCGTACCGCTGGAGCGCGTGGTCGCGGACTTCCACAACTATCTGAGCTGGCGACTGACCGGCGAACAACCACCGTCGCCCTACGTGGAGGCGCAGTCATGAACTTCGATCGCCGCGACCGAAGGAAACTTCTCCCGACCAAGAACAGTCAATGGACCAATCTGGTCATCCTGGCGCTGCTGATCGTCGCGATCGCGCTGGACTTCACACCGGTCTGGGGTTGGTTGTTCCTCGTCTGGTCGCTGATTGCCGTATTCAGCGGCGTGACCTTCGTACTCGAGCCGATCTACCGCGCTGAACATCGGATGCTCTTCTGGTTCGTGGTCGCATTTTGGTTCGTCCTCAGCGTGCTCGTGATTGCCAACGACTTCGGCGCTTTCGGAGCAAGCAACTACTAGCCCGCCGAGCGCGCAGCGCCGACTCAACCTCATACTCCCCACCACCCAGCAAACGGTGGATCCAGGCTAAGGGTTGAGCGAGCTGGTGTAGCCGTGCGGGAGATTGTCGAAACGGGTGTACTTGTCGATGAAGGTCGTCTTGATGGTTCCGGTGGGCCCGGCGCGCTGCTTGGCGACGATGATCTCGGCTATGCCGGCTTCACGGGTGTCCTTGTTGTAGTACTCGTCGCGATAGATCATCAACACCACATCGGCGTCCTGCTCGATGGCGCCGGACTCGCGCAGGTCGCCCAGCTGGGGCCGCTTGTCGTTGCGGCTCTCCAGCGCCCGATTCAGCTGGGAGACGGCGATGACCGGTACATCGAGCTCCCGGGCCAGGGCCTTGAGGTTGAGGCTGATCTCGGCGATCTCCTGCTGGCGATTCTCCCGGCCTCGACCCTGGGAATGCATGAGCTGCATGTAGTCCACCACCACCAGCTCGAGACCCGAACGTCGTTTGAGGCGCCGGCACTTGGCACGGATATCGGTGACGGTGCGCGAACCCTCATCAGCGTGGAGGGGCACCTTGTAGAGACGGGAGGAGGCCTTCACCAGGTTGTCCCAGATGCGGGCGGAGTCCCCGCCACCCAGCCCGGACCGTAGCTTCATGGAGTTCACCCGGGCTTCGGATCCGAGCCAGCGGTAGGCGATCTCGGTGGGGGACATCTCCAGGCTGAAGTAGGCCACCGGCCCGTGGATGCTGGCCACATGAGAGGCGATGTTCATGGCTAGGGCGCTCTTGCCCATCCCAGGCCGTCCCGCGACGACCACCAGGGTGGCGGGCTGCAACCCTCCCAGCTTCCGGTCGAGGTCGGCGAGGCCGGTGGGGAGTCCGGTCACGTCGAGGCCTTCGGTCTCCACCTGCTCCAGCCGCTGTAGCACTTTCTCGAGCAGGTCTCCGAGCATCTCGAGCCCATCCCCCACCCGGTTCTCAGCCACCGCCAGCATCCGTTGTTCAGCCTGATCCAGCACCACCTCGACCTCCGTGTCGAGGTCCATCGCCAGCTCGGCGATCTGGTTGCTGGCTCTCAGCATCCTCCGTCGCAGGGCATGTTCGGCTACCACGCCGGCGTAATAGGCCACGTTGGCGGCGGACGGGACCGCATCCCAGAGCCCGATCACCGAACTCGCTCCGCCTGCTGCTTCCAGATCTCCGCTCCGGTGCAGGCGGTCGACCACGGTGATCGTGTCGATCGGCTGGTTCTCGTCGTACAGGCGGTGCATGGCACCGACGATCGTCCGGTGGGTCGGTAGGTAGAAGTCGTTGTTCCCGAGACGGTCGAACACCTCATCAGCGGCGGAGCGGGACCTCAGCAGCGCGCCGATCACCGACTCCTCCGCCTCCGCGCTATGAGGAGGCGCCCGGTGCCGGAGAGGGACAGTAGGGGCAGCATCCCGCTCGGTCATCGTCATGACGTTGGCTCCATACCTTGCCTCCCCTCGGTGGCCATCCCTGTCATCCCCTGTGTTCTCCTCGATGTCTCTTGCTATAGATGATGCCGAGGGGGTGTGACATTTGTGTCCGTTGCCCTCTCGATTCCGACCGAGCTTCGAGCGCGCTGGCCGGACATGCATCACCTTGTTGGTGGGGAAAGCGGGAAGTGACCCGCCAGAGGCGAGGCCCGGTGTCTCCTGTCCGGGCAGCCAATAGCCTAACCGTGGCCGACCGGATACCGGAGCGTACCGGCAGCCAAGATTTTGCCTTTCTGCCCCCCGACTACCGGTCCGGTCAGGTCGGATGATGGCTGGTCAGGCGGGGATCACGTCCAGCGTGAGGCGGCAGTCGACCTCCCGGTCGAGGGTCACCCTGACATCATGGAAGCCGATGGTTTTGATCGGCTCGGACAGGGTGATCATCTTCCTATTCAGGGTGACTCCGGACAGGCTGCGTACGGCGTCGATCACCTCGCTCCTGCCGATGGAACCGAACAGCCGACCTTCCGCCGTAACCTGAGCTGCGATGACGAACCGGGCACGGGAAAGCCGGTTCCTCAAGTCGAGAGCGGCGTCGAGCTCCCGCCGGCGGGCGGCTTCCTTGGCTCGGCGCGCTTCCTGGATCTGGTTGATGGCACCCTGGGTGGCCTTGATGGCTAGGCGCTGGGGCAGCAGGTAGTTGCGTCCGTAGCCGGTAGCTACCTCGACGATGTCGCCCTTGGCGCCCAGACCGCTCACTTCGGAGGTCAGGATGAGCTTCATCGGTGGCTGCCTGCATAGGGCAGCAGCGCCATCTCCCGAGCGTTCTTGATGGCGATTGCCACCCGGCGCTGGTACTGCGCGCACGCTCCGGTCACCCGGCGCGAGCGGATCTTGCCGCGATCCGAGACGAATCGGCGCAGCGTAGCCAGGTCCTTGTAGTCGACATACGGGACCCGGGTGTTGTCGCATTTCATCTGGCCGCAGCCCGGGCAGGCCCGTTTGCGGATCGTCTTGGGTCTTCTCGACCGTCGCCTTCGCCGGGTGGAGGCTCTCCTCGCCATATTCGCTGCTCCTTCTAGAAGGGGGCCTCGTCCGGCCCGTAGTTTTCGCGTGCTACCGGTCCGGGGGCCCGCCGCTGTGAAGACCGACTGGTTCCTCGGGACTGGCTGGTCCTGCCTGAAGGCCGGTTGGAGCCTCTCGAGGGCTGGCCACCGCCGCCTCCCCAACTCTCGCCTCCACCCCGGCGGGGGGTGCGAGTCACCGATGCGGTGGCCCAGCGCAGGCTCGGGCCTATCTCGTCGATCTGGATCTCCACTACGGAGCGACGCTCGCCGTCCTGGGTTTCCCAGGAGCGCTGCTCGAGCCGTCCGTTGATGATCACCCGGGATCCTTTCTGTAGGGACTCCGAGACGTTCTCCGCCATGTCCCGCCAACAGGTGGCGGTGAAGAAACTGGCCTCTTCATCCCAGTCGTTGGTGTTGCGGTTGAACCACCGGCGGTTGACCGCCAACCTGAGGCGGGCCAAGGCCGCTCCGGAGGGGGTGAACCGCAGTTCCGGATCTTCTACCAGGTTGCCGACCACCGTTACTGAATTGTCCGGCATGGATCTTCTACCTCTCGTATACCTTTCGTGCTCTGTCCTACCATGCCACCATATGTGCCGGGTGTGACAGTTACTTGTCCCGCTTCTCACTCCTCCGGACAGCCCGGGCCGGCCTGGTGTCAGGCCGGATGATCTTGTGTCGCATCACCGCATCGGACAGGGACAGCGCCCGATCCATGGCGGTGACGTGATGAGGCTCTCCCTCGAAGGTGAGGACGGTGTAGTAACCCTCGGTGGCCTTGTCGATCTCGTAGGCCAGCCGACGCTTGCCCCAGAAGTCGATCTCGGTAATGGTCGCTCCTTCCTCGGCGAGGAACACCTTGAGGATCTGCGACTGGCGCCGGGCATCGGCTTCTGCCATCTCCGGTCGGTGGATGGTCACCAACTCGTACGTACGCATCGTGCGTGTTACCTCCTTCGGACGTCCCGACCGGTGTACCAGCCTGGGAAGGCACCCGCATAAGGTGCAGGATCGGTTCGTATGAGCCACATGCATAGTCATGATGCACGAAAGGCTCCCCTCATTCTAGAGGTCTGTCGGACTATGACCAAGCGGCTCATCCGTCGGTTCTGGCCCCGTCCATGGATAGATCTCCCGCCCGGGGTAGCATCCGAGGCGTGATTAGCGAGCTGCTGTCCCTGCCGGGTGTTGTCTGGTTACGTGCCGTCCTGTACGGAGCTATCGCATCGGTGCTCATCGCCGTGCCGTCCGATCTCATCGACACTCCCATCTTCGGCCGTCCGGTGGAGACCCGGTGGATCGACTATCTGATACTGGTGGTCACCTCGGCCCTCATCGGGCTGGTCTTCGCCATCCGGCCCGCGATACCGGGCTCTGCAGAGCTGGCGCAAGCCCGTGAACGGGATGACCGGCGGGCCATGTGGAGCGGTTTCGTGTCGTTCCTGGCGGTGGGATGCCCCGTTTGTAACAAGGTAGTGGTGGCACTGTTGGGTTTCTCGGGTGCTCTGGCCTGGTGGGCGCCTATCCAGCCGATCGTGGGGCTGGTGGCGATCGGGTTGTTGCTCTACACGTTGCGCAAGAGTCTCTCCACCTATGGATCGGCGGGCTGCCGGATCCGCCCAGGTGCTCGTCAGCAGGGAGTCCCGGCGGCCAGGTCGACCGGGGAAGGACGGGAGGGATCCCGGTGAACAGGGCAGGCTCTCACTCCGTAGGTGAGGATAACGTTAGGTTTGGAAGTAGCCTTCAGGAGTTACTGCCCGATCGGGAGGTTGATTGGCTATGAGTCGAAGATGGATCCGATGGCTGCTAGCGGCGGGCTTGGTCGTCACCATGGGTGCCGGTCCCGCAGCAGCAATCGACGGCGGCTCCACTCCGGACCATCTTCCCAAAGATCCGGAGTGTCCTCCACCCATTGCAGTTCCGCCGCCCTTTGTCGACGTCGCCAAGGATCACCCCTATCGGGCCGCTATCGAATGCCTGGTCGGGCACGGATTGGCTCAGGGTTATGGCGATCGCACCTTCAAGCCTGATCGAGGGATCAACCGCCGCCATATGGCATTGATCCTTTCCCATGCAATCAGGCGGGTGAGCGATGTCGTCACCGTGATGGGTTTCCCCCATCCTTCGGACTATGACCAGGAACCACCGCAGGTTCAGGCTGCCATTGCGATGGTGCTCACGTATGGAGTAATGGACCTAGCTCCGGACGGCGCGTTCGGTGGGGACGAACCGGTCACCAGGATCGATATGGCTCGGATGATGATCAACCTCCTCCTTACCTCGACACAGAGCGGTCTGAGCAGGACCCCGGACGGCGGGCTGCGTTTCGAATCGGCACCTCACTATCCCGATGACCAGTTCGATGACACCATGTCCGAGGCAGCCAGCTTCGCCTACGAGTTGGGCATCACCAGCGGATATGGCGATGGCACCTTCAGGCCGGACATTCCGGTCACACGGGGCCAGATGGCTGTGTTCATCAGCCGCACTCTTGCCCACGTTCCCAACCAGCCCGGCTTCATCCCGCGCCCCAGCAATCGAGCACCGTAGCCCGGAGGCTGATGTTGAGAAGGCCGGAACCCTTGCGGCCGGATTTTGATCATCGAGCCGTCCGAGCCCCGCTGGGTGGGGTGGCGGTTCCACAGGCAGGTCCAGGGACGAGGGCAGGGCGCGAGGCCAGTGCGGGCCTAGCCGGTGGCTGGCTCGATCCGCACCTCGAACATCTGGGGCCAGAGCTTGCCGGTCAGGTAGAACACGTCCCGTTGCGAATCGTGGGCGATGCCGTTGAGGACGTCCGGGCCGTCGGTAGGGAGGTGGCTGCGCAAAGTCGAGGCATCGATGGAGGCCAGGACCAGGCCGGACTCCGGAGAGATGACCAGTATTTCCTCCGAGTACCAGACGTTGGCGAACACCACCTCCTCCACACATTCGAGCTCGTTGAGCCGGACGACGGGTTCGCCATCCCTGGTGACCTCCACCATCCCGATCACCTCGAAGGTGTCCAGGTTGCGGAAGGTGAGCCTCGACGACCCGTCGCTCATCACAAGCCGGTCCTCGAAAGCGCATAGACCCCACCCTTCACCCTCGTATTGGTAGGTCCCCAGCAGCTCCAGCGTGTTGGCGTCCCAGATGAACGCGGTCATCTCCTGCCAGGTCAGCTGCACCAGCCGCTCGCCGACCACCTCAAGGCCCTCCCCGAAGAACGCGTCCTCCAGGCTGGCTGAGGCGAGGATGTCCCCGGTCCGGGGATCGGTGATGCGAACCGTGGACTCTCCGTAGAGGCCGGTGCTTTCGTAGAGCAGTCCCTCATGGAGGAGAAGACCCTGGGTGAAGGCTTCCGGATCATGGGGGAAGGTGTTGAGGACGGTGATCGTCCAGTTGGTCCCTGCCGTCCAGGTGGCTGTTCCGGCTTCGGAGAGGGCCTCAGTAGGCTCTGCGATCGTCTCTACCGGCGCTGGGTCCGCCGTCGAGGAGGTAGGGGAAGGGTTGGAGGTCCCGTTTGCCGGGTTCTCGATAGTGGTAGTGCTAGGAGGGGCGGTTGTGATGGGTGAGGCGGTAGCGGTTTCCTTTGTCGGGTTCGTGGCGGTGGTGCTGGTAGGGGTGGTCGTGACGGCAGTAGTGCTGGTAGGGGTGGTCGTGACGGCAGTAGGTGTCGGTTCTGCCGCATCGGCACTCGTCAAGCGGTAAGTGGTGGGTATTGACCGGGTGGTGCTGCCCCAAGACGTACTGGTAGTCGATGGAGTGCTTTGCATGGTCGAAGTACGGCTGGCGCACCCGACTAGGACCAAACTGACCAGGGGCACAATCGTTAGGGCAAAGGCCTTCGTCCTAGCGATGGCTAGGGTGTCCATACCCAATGGAGGGCCTCGGCTGGGTCATGTCTAATAGATCATGGCGGAGGCGATCGACACCTCTATGTCATGGATCGCTTGGGACACTGCCTGGCCGATCAGGTCCAGCCTGCGTACCTGCTCGATCCGCCCTGAAGCCTGATCCAGCTCTCTCCTCGACAGCATCTGGCGGAACAACCCGCAGACATCTGCCAGGCCGATGATGATCACGTCTCTGGGATCGGGGATCTCATCACTGAGCAGTACCCCCATTATGCGGAGCTTGACCTCGCGCTCTGCCTTGCCATCGATCATCGGATACCGTCTCGATTTGAAAACCCACAGGAAGTGATCGTCCTGCCGTTCCAGGATTCCCCGCTCGACCAAACGAGCGAGCGCTGACTCTCGTATCTGGTTGGCATGCTGGGCTGTATCCTCCACCCAGAAGCGGGCGTCGCCCTTCTCGCCACCTGCGATGTTTGCCAGAGTGGGATCCAGTAGTTCATCCCCGACCGGTGTGGCATCGATCAACTGCAACTGTTCCAGGTCGGTGTCGATCCGGCCCTCCATGGCTAGTTCCATCAGCACGGCGCCCGCGATGGCGCGGTCCATGGCCAGTCTCGACACCGGTACGAACTTCCCGTCGTCATCCCTGAGCAGGAGAAGGATGATCTCCTCAACGATTCTCAGCATGTCTGATCTCTCCCGTTGCGTGCTCGTCCTGTTGCTGTTGTGTGCTCGGTCCGAGTAAGTCTATCCGGCTCGGGCGATGTTTCCACTGATCCAGCTGGCCGGATACCGGTGGTTCAAACCTGCTGGCAACCGGATACCAGGGTCGGCTAGGTCCGTGCCGACCGGATTGCCAGGCTGGAGGATGGCACAACCCAGGCCGAGCGCGCCGCAAGTCCGGCAGGGTGATGATCCGAGAGATAGGAGGGGTCGGCTGACCCGATCGGCCCCTCTCGAGGGAGTCTGATATCCGGTGCCCGGTTAGCCTCCCCCCATGGACAGCATCCTGGACATCCTCTCCAGACACTCCCTGAACCTAGGCATGAGCCTGGTTCTCCTGGTTGGCCTCTTCGTGTTGCGATACATGGTGCTCCGCGCCTTGATCGCCCGTGTTCAGCACGATGAGGTGTCCTATCGAGCTCGAAAGATCAGTTACTACATAGCAGTGGCAGCCGTGGTCTTCGGCTTAGTCGTGATCTGGACCCCACAGTTCTCGAGCGTCGGCGCTTTCGTAGGTGTCACCTCGGCTGGTCTGGTCATAGCCCTCACCGATGTTCTGAAGAACCTGGCGGGATGGGGTTTCATCGTCTTCCGGCGGCCTTTCAAGATCGGGGATCGCATAGAGATAGGGCCTCACACGGGGGATGTGGTCGACATCCGCTCCTTCCGGTTCATCATCCGGGAGATCCGTAACTGGGTGGATGCCGACCAGCACACCGGCCGACTTCTCCACATTCCCAACGGGATTCTCTTCAGTGAACCGACAGCCAACTTCTACGAGAGCTTCCCCTACATCTGGCACGAGATACCGATAACAGTCACGTTCGAAAGTGAGTGGGAAGCAGCGAAACAGATCGTCCTGGATGTGGTTGAGCGTCATGCGGCGGACCCGGATCAGGTACGAGCAGCGCTCGAGGTAGAGCGGGTGTCGAGTCCCTATCTGGTGAGGCGCGAGTCGATGGCTGCTGCCGTATATGTGAAAGGCGTCGAGCATGGTGTGACGGTGACCGGTCGTTTGTTGATAGGTGAATGGAAGCGAAGGGAGGTCGAGTCGCAGGTTTGGGAAGAACTTCTCCCGGCCATTGCAGCGGAACCGAGCGTGGAGCTGGCCTACCCGACCACCCGGTTCTTCCGGGCCGACTTGGAGGGCAGCGGGGCGCTAGCCAGGTCGGGGATCAATGGTCCGGACAGCCGTGGCGGCGGTCGCCACTAGATTGGCGCGATGACCGAGCGCATCTACTCCACCGACGCGTATGCCGCCGATATGACCGCTGAGGTCGTAGCCACCGACTTACCTGATCGCCGGGTGCTGCTGGACCGAACGGTCTTCTATCCGGGGGGCGGCGGCCAGCCGATCGACCAGGGGGCTCTCTGGGTAGGAGAGGATCGGTTGGAAGTGATCCGGGTTACTCAGGATCGCGACGGTGTCTGGCATTGGTTGGACGGCAGTTTGCCACCGGTCGGTACCCGCGTCGAAGGCCGGATCGACTGGGAACGCCGGTACCGACTGATGCGTACCCACACCTCGCTGCATGCTCTGTGCGGGGTGGTTTGGGAGTGGTTCCGGAGTCCAGTCACCGGGGGCAATATGCAGCCGGGCTACGGGCGGCTGGATTTCGAGCTCCCCGACTGGGACCCGGAGAACCGCACTCCGCTGGAGGAAGCTCTGAACGCGGCCATTGCACGCCACCTACCCATCGAAGTGTCCTTCATGCCCGGTGAGGAAGCCGACCAGGACCCGACGCTCATCCGCACCAAGGTCAACCTCATCCCGGAGTCCGTACGGAGGATCCGGGTGATCGACATCGTCGGCCTGGATCGCCAGGCGGACGGTGGCACCCACGTGAGGTCCACCTCCGAGGTCGGTCCGGTAAGGATCACCAAGGTGCAGTCCAAGGGGCGAGGTTTCCGCCGCATCCGGCTGGCCCTCGAGGAGTCTGCCTGATAGCAATGGATGATGTGGCGCATCTGAGGGAGCTATTGGAGGTCAGGGTTGGCGAAATGGCCACGGGGGACTGGCACACCATCACCCAGGAGGCCATCGGTATGTTCGCCGAGGCAACCGGCGACCACCAGTGGATCCATGTGGATGCCGACCGGGCCGCCGATGGTCCCTTCGGTGCCACCATCGCCCATGGTTTCATGACCCTGGCTCTCATTCCGGGTATCGGCCCCCGGTTCGAAGTGCCGGAAGCGAGGATGATCATCAACTACGGGGTGAACCGGGTCCGATTCCTGTCTCCTGTGCCGGTCGGGTCGCGGGTGCGGGTGGTGACCGAACTGGTAGGAGTTACCGAACGCCGCAGCGGGCTGCTGCTCGCGGAACAGGTCACCGTCGAGCTGGAGAACAGTTCCAGGCCAGCGTGTATAGCCGAGACGCTGGTGCTGCTGGTGTTATGAGGCCGGAGGAGCTCCGGGCGTAGCTGGTCGGGGAGCAACCGTCAACGGATAGGCAGATCCCTGTGGGAGAACGATCTCTTGCCTGGGCCGTAGTCACCCACCACCTGACCCTGTCCGCGGATCAGCCACTTGGTGGTGAACAGGCCCTCGGCGCCCATCGGTCCTCGGGCATGGACCCGGCCGGTGGCGATACCCACCTCTGCCCCCAACCCGTAACGGAACCCGTCGGCGAACCTAGTGCTGGCATTCCAGAACACCGACGAGGAGTCCACCGTGTCGAGGAACCGCTGAGCCGTCGCGGGATCCTCGGTCACGATCGTGTCGGTATGAGCAGATCCATAGGTATGGATGTGCTCGATAGCGGCATCCACCCCTTCTACGACACGGGCCGAGATGATCATGTCCCCGAATTCGTACCCGTAGTCGGTGTCCCTGGCAGGGATGACCCCGGGGTCCATCGCAGCGACCCTCTCATCACCCCGGACCTCCACGCCACCGTCCAGCAAGGATCGGATGATCTCGGGGCTCCCGGCAAAGTTCTTGTGGAGCAGGAGGGTTTCGGCTGCGTTGCATACGGCCACGTAGTTGGTCTTGGCGTCCATCGTTACACGCGTGGCCATGTCATGGTCGGCTCCGGCGTCGATGAACACGTGACAGATCCCGTCAGCATGTCCGAGCACCGGGATACGGGAAGCTGATTTGATGGCACGGACGAGAGCGGCCGAGCCCCTGGGGATCACGAGATCTATGTACTCGTCCAGTCCCAACAGATCGGCCACCGCTTCCCGGCCTTCGATGTTCTGTACGGCATCGGCATCTGCACCGGCCTCACTGACTGCCTCCCGCAGCAGGTCGGTCAAGGTCCGGTTGGAGTGCAACGCCTCGGATCCTCCCTTCATCAGCACCGCGTTGCCGGTCCGGAGCGCCAAGGATCCGATCTGGATCACCGCATCGGGCCGGCTTTCGAACACTATGAGCAGGACGCCCAGCGGGACCTGGACCTGTTCGAGGATCAGACCATCGTCGAGTTCCCGGCGTAGCAAAGGCTGTCCCACTGTGTCGGGACTGTCGATCAGGACCCTGATCCCCTCCCGCAAGGTTTCGAGCTTGGCGGGTGACAACGCCAGCCGCTTGAGGATCGGCCCCGGCAGGTCGGAGGCGCCGGGTGCCTCTAGGTCCTCCTTGTTGGCAGCCAGCAGCTCGGCCTCACGTTCGCGGAGCAGCCGTTCGAGATTCCGGAGAATCTCGGTCCTGGTATCGGCGCCTGAGGCTGCCAAGGCTCTTTGGGCGCGCCGGGCGGCTAGCCCCTGTTCTTGGGTGGTCGAAGATGGTGACATCGGTCTCAATTGTACTTGGGAGCCGGTTCGTAGTTGATCAGCCATGTCTGGGGAACCGGTACCTCGCTCCGGCCTCGGCCCAGTCCATATGGTTGCGGACGTATTCGTTGGCAGGATCACGTAGCGGTGAGTAGTCCCAGGAGTGCAGTTCACCGGTTTGCATGGCCAGGTTGATCAGGCGGCGGGTTCGCTGGGAGACCAACACCTGCTCCCGGATAGCTCTGCTGTCCCACCTCCGCCTCACGTCGGCCGCGAAGGTGGCTGCCAGGTCGGCGTGCTCAGGGTCGATCGCCAGGTTGATGCGTTCGGCGGGGTCGTTCTCGAGGTCATACAGCAAGGGAGGGTCGGAGTCGCAATGGATGTACTTATAGCGGCCCCGCCGGATCATGAACATCGGATGGGAGAGGAGCTCACCCATGTATTCGCCGGTCGTCTCGTCGATAGGGTCGCTTCCGCCGGTGGCGCTTTCCCATAGACTGCGTCCAGCCGGTGGAGTCGCCGGCTCCAGTGACGGCTCCTTTCCGATAACCGTGGCCATGTCGATGAGGGTCGGCAGCAGGTCCACCAAGGAGCAGGAATTGGTCACTACACCATTGGCGATGTCTGGCCCGGCCACGATTAGCGGTACCCGCGCCGACCGTTCGAAGAACGACATTTTGAACCATGCTCCGCGGTCCCCCAGCATGTCGCCGTGATCGCTGGTGACGATGACCACCGTGTTGTCGAGCTGGCCGGTCTCTTCCAGCACCTTCACGAGGCGGCCCACCCACGAGTCGAAGTAGCTGGTATTGGCGTAATAGGCATGGCGAGCATTGCGGCACTGGGCTTCGCTATAGCCGACGGTGACCGCCTGGGTTCCGCCTCTGACGCGCACGGTGTGTGGATCGAGGGCCTCCGGCGGAGGCACATCGGGTAGGTCGATGTGGTCGTGGTCGTAGAGATTCCACCACTCCGGTCTAGCCACGTAGGGATCGTGGGGATGGATGAAGGAAGCCAGCAGGAAGAAGGGCCGCTCATCGGGATCCCGAGCCAGGTCATATAGATGCCGGATTGCGGCGAACCCTACTTCCTCGTCGTAGTCGATCTGGTAGGTCGCCAAGGCCTGGCCGGCCTCCGAGAGGCTGTCCATGTTGTGGTACCACTTGTCCACCCGAGTGTCGGCTAGGTCCCAGTTGGGGGTCCAGGCGAAGTCGGCCGGGTAGATGTCGGTGGTGAGCCGCTCGTTGAAGCCGTGCAGCTGGTCGGGTCCCACGAAGTGCATCTTCCCCGAGAGTGTGGTGCGGTAGCCGGCCAGGCGTAGGTAATGGGCCAGGGTCGGAACCGAGGCCGGTAGTTCAGCCGCGTTGTCCCAGGCGCCGATGGCAGATACCGGCTGGCCGGTGAGCATGGCGAATCGGGACGGAGCACAAAGGGGGGAAGGACAGTAGGCATTGTCGAAGCGGGTCCCTCGCTCCACCAGCGAGTCCATGGCCGGAGTACGGACCACCGGATGCTCGTAGGCACCGGCAAAGTGAGGGGCGAGCTGATCGGCCATGATGAAGAGAATGTTCGGCTGTGCCGGGGATCCACTCATAAGCAATGCCTCCATTGCTGGCCGGTTGTTGACTTTCACCATTGTGGTAAGACAACGAACAGTCTAGGAGGGAGCTCCGTCGGTCGGGTCAGAAGCTGAAGCAGGATGCCGTCGGGTGGCAGCTTGCTATGGCAGTGAGATACCGACCCAAGTGAGTGCGTCGGCGGGAAGCCAAGGAGGACAGGAAGATGGAAGGCTCTAGGACAGAGCCCGAGTTCGGTTCGGAGGTGGCCGAGCCAACGGACCAGTGTGGAGCCTGGGAGTTCAGTCGCCGCCAGTTCATGAAGAGGATAGCGCTGGCGGGTGTTGGAGTAGCGTCCGCCACTTCGCTCCTGGCCGCTTGTGGAGGCGACGACGAGAGGAGACCCATGACCGGTACGGAAGGCAACGACCCGTCACACGCCGCCGGGCCAGACTGGGGCTACGAGTCGCACAACGGCCCTGCACAGTGGGGAACGCTCGATGACCATTTCGAGGTGTGTGATATAGGGGGACAACAGTCTCCCATCGACCTGACCGATGCCCAGAGCCATGCATTCGCCCCCGTTGAGTTCAACTACGGGCTGACCAAGGTAGCGATCGAGAACAACGGGCATACCATTCAGGTGAATCCGGATCCAGGCAACGGAATAGTGGTGGAGAACCAAGCCTACGAGCTGGCTCAGTTCCACTTCCACCACCCCAGCGAGCACACTGTGGACGGCGTGCAGTATCCGTTGGAGATGCACCTAGTGCACAGCACCACACAAGGTGCCCTGGCAGTGGTAGGAGTTCTGCTTGCCGAGGGAGACACGAACGAAGCACTAAGGCCAATCTGGGCAACTCTCCCACAAGAACCGGCATCACCCAAACCGCTTCCGGATGAAGTAGACTTGCCAGCTTTACTGCCCGCTGAGCGAACCACCTGGCGATATCCAGGCTCACTCACGACCCCGCCCTGCACAGAAGGCGTATCGTGGATAGTAATGACCCAGGAGATGACAATGTCGACGGACCAAATCACGGAATTCGGCTCGATTCACCCAAACAACTATCGCCCAGTACAACCCCTCGGAGAGAGGGTCCTGTACCGCGGATAACGACCGAGTTATACAGGAGCGATCGACTAACCGTTGCCGTGGACATTTCGGGCGGGGGGATCACCGACGTGTTAAGACTGGACTTGCCGAACAATGTTCCCGTCGCTATCGAGAGTTTCAATGACCCGGTGTCGTGGAAGAGACGGTAGCCGGGCTTCTCCCGCGGAGGCGGAAGATCGATCTGGTACTGGACCGTTTGGTCTTGTGTCATGAACCCGGTAGTCCGGGATGACTAACCAGCCGTGAGCGAGCTTGAGGAGGAACGCTCACTCGGTTGAGTGAGCCGCAATGGAGGAGGGCCTGGTAAGGCCCTCAAACGCCAATACGTGGGCATGGTGATCACCCATCTCTGGGCCGCAATGGAGGAGGGCCTGGTAAGGCCCTCGGACGGCTCGCACTGGATGATACCTCTGACCTGGGACTTTGTCAGAGGTTTCGAGCGGTGCGAGCCGTCGAGGCGGCTACCATGCACTATTAGGTTGTCAAGGGGCCAGAACCTGTTGTGCCTCAACGATTCGAGCGCTGCACGGGTTTGCTGCATTCACTCTACCTCTCGCTCACACGATCACAGGGCCAGATGCCGAGGGCAGGCGGTTCGCGACGCCCATGAACGAGAAACACTTAACCCCCCGACCCGCTGGATCGCCCAGGTCGACTATGGCGATTGAGTCAGCGGCGTGGTGAATGATCTTGCCGAGGTCTGTTCTCAGAGCGAACAGCTCCATCGTATCTAACTCGCATATGAAAACGCTATATTGCATTGGCCAGCCGTAGCCTTTCACAGTTTTGTGAACTAGACGGAGCCGCCTATCGTCGCGGATTTCATATGCAACGAGGTATCGGTTCCGCTTGGCCACCTGGTCACCTGGTCATGAAAGGAGTATATTCCGCGATCTCACCGAGGAGATATGCTCCGAGCATGCGGGTTTGGACCTCAAGAACTCGCCGGTAGGTGATGCGATGTCGATAAGTGGGGTGAGTCACTTGTTGGTCGAGGCGCCGTTCCCAGGCAGACAGGAAGGATCGCCGTGCCTCCTTGGTCGATGCTACACCCTGCGCCCGCACTAAGAATCCGGATCGACGGATCTCGCCATTGTTGATCACACCAACTACGACCGAATCAGCGATGAGAGGCCGGAACTCCTCGGCGAGATCGAGGGCAAGGGCAGGGCGGCCGAAACGTGGACGGTGATAGATCCCCAGGTACGGGTCGAGTCCCACCGCTACAACTGTCGATGTAAAGTCTTTGACTAACATAGAATAACTGTAGGATAGTAGGCAATTGACCGGATCCCGTGGTGGCCGGCGATTTCGCCCGTTGATATCGAACGTGCCAAGATCGTCGTTTCTGAGCATGCCTGCAAATTGAGAGAAGTAGAGGCGAGCGGCGGTCCCTTCGATCCCGAGTAAGGACTCAATGGAATCCGTTTCATGTGTTTGGTCCGCTAGGGCCTTTAGCTGAGAAAGTACGGGGCCGGTGTCACCCCGGGAGTTGCGCCTTAGGAAGGTTCTACAGTTTCGTATCTTGCCTTCGATCATTCGGCGAGCAACTGGTAAACCTGCCTGCGCTGCCGAAGCGCCGGCCTGCCTTCTCCGTAGCTCTACGTGTTTGGATGGTAATCCATGGGCGATGCCTTGGAACCAGCCGCCGTAAGTGAACCAACAGACAGGAGTCTCACGACTGAACATTGCACGCATGAGTTGCGAGGTCAGCTGGACGTTACCCCAAACTGAGATCTGCGACACATCTATGGCTCGGGCCTGTACGAGTTCCTTATTACGATGAGTAACTCTCACGCGTCCACCTCGGATGCCTACTTGGGCACCCTGCTCCGTGACGTAGAGGGGCCTCGCTGCTGAATGCCGTGGGATCAAGCGGCGAGGCTTGCTCTTAGATCTCTGAGTGTGAAGGTTCGTCTCATCAGGAAGACATATTCCGACGAGAGAACACCTTGGACACTTCGGACTGTCAATTAGGGGCGGCGGAGCTGTACTGGACCTCGCGACTTCTCGTAAGCTGGTTAGTAATGCAAAAGTTTGCGAAACGAGGGCCTCATCGAATGGGATAGTTACTCGTTGCCGGGTCTTCGCAAAGTAGATCTGACCCTCAGTACAGTCATATCCGGTGTCTTGAAGTAAGAGGCCGATTGAACAGAGTTGTATCAACTCGGGAGACCATGCGGGACCATGGCGAGGTGGCCTGCCTCGCTTGACCTCCACTGGAATGACAACACCAT
This sequence comes from Acidimicrobiia bacterium, assembly GCA_965200835.1. Taxonomy (GTDB): domain Bacteria; phylum Actinomycetota; class Acidimicrobiia; order Spongiisociales; family Spongiisociaceae; genus JAPPFW01. The sequence continues at coordinate 771,771 of OZ241390.1, read as the reverse complement.
CTTCGGACCCTTCGATGAGGTCCGCTTTAGCAATCAGCCCTAGCCTCTCCGATCCAAGTGTGACAGATCTAGCTATCCGAACCGGATCTTGACCGGCTGGATCACCCATCCGTCCACCACCAGGTCGACCTTACGATGAACGTAACGACCTTCTACTGTGTCAGAATTGTCCTCAAACCGTCCTTGAACCCACTCCAGGTAGAAGAGCCGTGGGCAATACTCGAACTCGTTGACCATACGAGCTGGAACAACCTTTGGTATGGTGTCATCTTGACCAGATGACCCGGGGCGGGCCGAATGTTCCATAGCCTCCCTGATCGGATCGGCGGATTGTTGAACACATTACAAGGGAAATACCCCAGGCCTTGTACCAGCGACTTCGTTTGGATACCTCATCTCCGTCGGCGGTAGCATGGGCGAGAATGGACTTGACTGCCTTCGGTCCTGCAGGCCGAGTCCAGATCGGCCATGTATAGGTTCCACCGCGTCTCCATGCTCCTGAGCAGCCCAAAGTCAGGGTCCGATCTACTCCCGCGAAGACAGGGTGACGGCTAAGTCCAAGGATGGCGAGTGCTTCAACTCCGGGATTGGTCAACTTCTTATCAGTGGACGGATTGGTGGCACCAAGAGCGTAGATTCGGTCGTCAGTCGTGTCCCACCCTAAGGATGAGAGCTTGCTCGCGTAGGACCACGGTCCCGCTAGTGCCTCATGGATCTGACTGGATTCGACACTCGATACGATGTCCCGAGCATTCTTTAGGAACTTGAGCTGGCCTGCTGCAAAGTAGAGGTCTGAAGGCTTGGCCGACTTTCCCGACCGGTCCAAACTGCCTTCTGCCACCAGAGCGGAAGCGAGCCGGTTACCAGGCGCATCAGGCCTAGTCCTCTTCAGATACTCTCGTCGGTCAGAGGGGTTGAACTTCGCAGTGTTGTCCGCCTTCGTTCCAGTGCCAGGATTCATAGCAGGGCTCTTTAGCCACTGAGGAAACACATCCCTTGCCCGATTCATGATTTCTTCGAACCTGAACTCCGGATTGATTACTGCGTGTGGTGTCACACCGTCGCTGCACCAGAGCCGTGGTTGGTCGTTGTGCTCGTTGAACAGTACCTGAATCCCAAGGGCGGCCATAAACGCTAGTGGGTTGTTACCTGATAGGCCGGTTAGATGGGTAGCACTCATCGTTCACACTCCGCGGCGCTCTGTCGGTGATCCGCTAGGCGGAGGACGGTCTCAAGCCATGCCAGGCCATGGTATCCGTATCGGTCGATCAGGCGCCAGAATCGCTCGGCCATCTCAAGGGCAATGGAAGATGTGACGAGGTCGGATCCTGACTCCATGAGAAGTCCGTCTTGTTCGAATTGAAGGGTGCCAGGCGTTGGGTCTTCTATGATTGAAGGAAGGGGGCGGCCGTGTCCATGATGGGTGCCGACTAGATGTAGTACCAGGTCCGGGTCGTGTGCGGACTGTAGGACAGCGGGATTGGATAGGATCATGGCGACGCTTGCGAACTCGTGCCGCATGCCGTTCGGATAGCTCCAGCGGCGTCTACGGTCTGGCAGAGACTTGGCTAGGGGTTCATCCAACATGGCAAAGTCTACCTCGTCCCCACCGGCCAGACTTTTCTGGAAACGCGAGTCGACTTTGCCGACGTCGTGAAGCCGTCCCGCAAGTCGTAGGTCTTCCTGTATGCCCTTCGCAAAGCCGAGTCTCATTGCGAAGTCGACGGCTCTGTCTCCAACGCCGTCGAGATGCTTGCGGAGTGTCACGCCTGTGCCCGTATAGGACATCGAATGATCCGAGCCGTCGAAGGCTTCGGGATCGACTGACGTCTGGGTGAGTATGTAATAGGTGGAGTCGTCGGTGGTATCTGTGTTCGACGGGCAAATCTGATACCTTCCGGCCATTTGATCAACGACTTCCAAAGCCCAAGTCGGCAGGCGCCCACGCTCCCCCGTCAACCACTCTTCGATTTGTGTACGGCGAGTGGCGTCCTCATAAGGTGCTTTGACAGGGACAGGCGGTGCAGTCTTGGGGCCGGCTAAAGTTCTCCAATTAAGACGAAGCGTAAGCCTCCTCCGGTAACTGAGCTGAGCCTGATCTCCCAGGTCCGTGATCTGCTCGGTCGAGGTTGGATCCCAGGTGCCTCCCCGGATCCCGCCAAGGGTTGGGTCAACGATGATCACGTCGCCGGGCTTCAAGTCGCCGAGTGCGATTTGCTGTGGGTCCTTGCCCACACCCACCCAGCGTGTCAGACGTTGGTCCTCTGATCCTCCTGGGTCCACCCCAACCACTAACCCTGCTGGTGTATCGACATCGGCCACATCATTCACGTCAGCTTCGGTTCCTGCTCCGAGCCAAGCACGAGCCGCGCCAATCGGTACCTGCATGTACTCAGAGGGTCGAGGGGGCACCAATTGAAGGGCTTCCGGGGAGTTATCCCAGCGCCAGACCAGAGCGATGTCGGGTTCACGGTCGTTTTCCATGCCGTGGAGGAACCAACTCACTGCAGGTTGTACTAGCGGCTCGGGGTTCGTCTGCACCCACGCCTCCTGGTAGGTCCTAAGTAGAAGTGGGGCATCAGGCTTGGGGGCGGTGGCTGCCTCCGGAAAGTTTCGGAGGGAGAGTGGCCCGATGTCAAGCAGGCCATCTTTGTTCTTGCCAGCCAACCGATTGATCTCTTCCCAGGTCACCCTGAGTGCCTGCCCGTAGATGGGGTCCGGTTTTCTAGCATTCAGCGTGGACGGTACCCCGAGGATCCATGCCTTGGCAGGCGCGCCGGATCGCATTGAGAATGTGCCCCGGCGGTCGAGTCGTCCAAAGCGCTGGCGGAGGCTGTCTACCGGGGCACACTCCGCGATGAGGGCATCGAAGCTGAAGTCAGCACCCACCTCTATCGCCTGAGTGGCGACTACCACGGTGAGATCCTCGCCACTTTGGGTACGGTCTGGGTCAACCGCTTTGGCGAAAGCTTTCAGAGTCCTCACTCGGTCGATCGGTCGCATCTTCCTGCTGACCCCGTAGCCACGGAATAGGAGCCGCGAACCGAATTGATCGACCGTAGAGACCACGATCCAGGGACGATCGGGACGGTGGGTCCACTCACTGTCGATCGGGATGCCTCCCCGGAGGGCGACCACCCCGAGAGGCCTGTCCTCGCCTTCCACACCCAGCCGACTACGGATCTGGCGGAGGGTGTCGGTGTCGGCATTAGCTATCCGCTTCTGGATCTGGCGGGCACGTATATAGACCTGATCGACGATGATACGACGGTCGATAACGAACACGATCCGCCGAGGGAAGATTTCAGGTCGGAGAGCAAGGGTGAAGATGGCAGTATCGAGAACCGCCGTCTTGCCGGTTCCAGTAGGCAGGTCGATGACTTCGGGCCACTTCCCTGTTTTCAATACTTCGGCAGTGAGGCGTTCTTGCCACGGGAAGGGTTCGTAACCGTGTACATCTCGGAAGTACTCAGCGAACTGCGGGATCGTTAGGTCAGTCATCGTAATGCCGATCGACCGGTCGCATCAGCCCAAGTCCTAGGTACCTGCCGGCACCGAGCACCAAAGGCCCTGCGATCGGTTCAGCAAAGGTCACCGAAGCATGTACCAAACGGCGAGCTACACCTCGACCTCGGCGGTCTCCCTGCCGGAAAGCGGGGAAGTGTTGAGCAGGCCGGACCCCGTGAATGAATGGCTCAAAAGAAACGGACACTCTCTTGGGCTCGGGCAGTCCAACATGTTGGCAGGCGGCCGTAATCCCCTTCTCTGCTCTCCGCCAGGCCTTAGCTCGGGCCGTGGCAGTTCCTTTGCCGAGCACACCCGGATGTGTCGGCAACGCCACCGGTGTGGCCGACACCCAATGAGCTGATGGCCCGCGCCAGACTTTCGGGCGAAGAGCTACGAGATCACTGGCTGCGACCTGGCGGATCATCGCTATGCGGCCTCCTCTCCCCAGCTTTAGGTAGAGCCACGGTCGGACCTCCCGCGATCGGTCAACACGATGAGTTGCCTCCCAGGTTCCGATGGCCCGGAGGACGGATCGATGTGATCTCCCGTCGATCGAATCGGGTATTGCGATGGCAACACCCATAAGTCGTCCGTCGGCGTGCTCATGCCCGATGTGGGGAAGGGGTAGAAATCCTACATGGGGCGACGATGACGGGGTGCCGTCATGGCGATGCCCGGTCAAGCCCTCGGGAAGCGGATCCTCGGCGTAACTGAAGAGTGTGGCTCGCAACACCTTGGCGATCTCAGCTGTTCTTGTGGATGGGAGTCGACGAGAAGCAGGTAGAAACTCGAACATTTGCCATTGGCCTGCTGTATCAGGCCTAACCGAGCCACTTGTATAGCCGTTGGCGGTATGGCGAGACCGATAGCGGATCGCTGTAAAGGGCAAGGTACGAGGCTTGGAACCCTGATGTTGAGCATGTTCGAATTCCAGACTTTCCAGCTGACCCTTCCGGATTGAACGAACTACCTCCCCCCGTTCAGATGGGACGTAGTCCGGAGGTAACGTGGTCGAGTCGGACAGACGGCACGAAACAAGCGATGAAGAGTGTCCGAGGCGTGTGAGTCGACTCAAAAGGTTGTCCAGGCAATCGTATATGACTGGATCAGGAGTTTCGTGCCAAGAAAAGATGACTCTAGGATCAGCTAATGTGACAGATGGATAGGTACGCGGCTGACCTGTACGTACATGACCAGGTATGGATAGCCATCCGGGCGGCATAATGTCTACAGCCTTACGATTAGGAGTCTTGCCAGCAGCCGTAACGATGTTCCTAACATCTCGCTGCTTTCGTAGCTGGGTTTGAAGGGTACGGAGTCGTTTGGGGTTTGCTTGGGAACGAGCAAACTCGATCTGGTCGATCAAGTTGCTGACCTTTTTCGATCGAGTCGTCTATGAGCTCGGTGTGATAACGCTGGCGTCGTTGACCGGAACAAAGTGGGTCGCGACCGTGCGTCGTGTCACATCCGATGCCCGGATCGAAGGCGGATCCTGTGCTTCGAGCCATTCGAGAGCAGCTCGCTCGTAGGGATCTGGATGGTCGGCGTCAGCCCACGTTGCAACCAGCGCAGAAAACAGACGGGCAGGATGCGGTGGCCACTCGGGTAGGTTGCGATCGTGTTGGAGGTGGCGACGTAACGGCCAGTGAGGAAATTGACCTCGATGGCGAGCATGGTTACCCCGTGGGCTGCTTGGTAGCGGACAGCTGGCGGCTCCGCTTGATGAGTTCGACAAGCTTTGGTGCTGGCACTAGGCGTGTCTGCTCTGTCTCCCAGCCAATGCCGTGGTGAACGGCATGGCTTGCTGCCTGGTTCAGGAGATCCCTGGCTACCGATCGGTCGATCTCAACGATCTCCGCCGGAGAGCCATCTCTCCCCAACAACTCGATCTGAGGTGAGTGCTCGGGGATCAGCAGGCAACGGGAACGGAGGTCGTAGTCCATCTCGTGTTGGTATGCAATCGATGCCACACCAAGTGCTGCCACTGCGGTGCGGGCTGCAATCTCGGCGGATCGGTTATGGCCAGCAAAGCGGAGGCGACGCAGGGGAGCCAACGACAGCACTATGGTTTGGACGGCTGACGATATGGTCACCCCGCCAGCTAGAGTATCGATCGATGGTGCGATGTTGCCATGATTGATCTTTGAGGGTTGACCGGCTTCACCCGAATCGGAACCGCGAGTCGCGAAGACTGGCTTCCCTTTCTTCTTCTCAGCCTTCTTCGGATCTAGAGTCCAGACTTGAGCCAAGTCTTCGTGATTGAACGCCTTTTCGGTTGGTGCAAGCCTCTCGATCTGGAGTGGATCGAGGCGGCTCTCCACCTTCTTCCCGATCTGGGCGTCATGACCCACGATCTCGGACACGTTTGCCCTTTGAAACTTCGAGCCGAGCCCACCCTTGGGTCCGGTGGAATCCCACATCCCATACAAGAGCCCAGTGGGCGAATACTGGAAGATGGCGGTGGCGTTGCGCGGATGAGCGTCAGTGACTGCCTGTCCTAGATCAGACAGGCGAAAGAGGGTGTCGTCGAGCAGGCTGTCACGAAAAATGGCGTCGGCGAGCCGATGTGGCGCTTCTAGGACGGTGAGCTTGCCAAGGTCGGCTATGTCCTCGTCGACTGTGAAGTCGACATACGGGACTGGGAAGTTGAGCTCACCCAATTCCCATCCCTCCAGCAAAACGAGTTCAGATCGGTTTGCCTGAGAAGCAACTGAGTCCAGAAGAACTGTTGTGGTGACCTTTTAACCGACCACGCGCTCTTCGACCGCATAACGATGTTCCGCTCGCGCTGCGACTGCAAAGGTCGGAGGAAACACCTTGTCACCTGGCCCACCGGCCGGCTGTAGTGTGGTGCGCGAACGCAAGGCCACGGCATCTCCGGCTACGGCGCTCCGTAGCCTCTCGAATGTGAGTTCCGACATGCTTCCTCCCTTCGCAGAGCGTGCCAACCACTGCTCCTCAGAAGATACGAACCGCCTGTGACAATTCCGGTCGCCCTTGGACCAGAACGCGAAAAACTTCCTTAGGTCGCGAAAAGTTTAGTGGTTACTAGGTACGGGATCGAGGATCAGTGGATGAAAGGATGGTCTGACTGCCTTGCGGAGATGTGCAAAGATTCGGGGTGGATGACGAAGAATCAGACACGAGTGATGGCCGACACTTGGTCCGAGCTACTCCATGGGTGAGGAGGAGTTCACTTCGCTGGCCGGGCGGCTGCTGGTGGCTGTGCCGGGGATGGTGGATCGTAACTTTTCTCGGACGGTGGTGCTGATGATGGAGCACTCTCCTGAGGGGGCGGTGGGTCTGGTGCTGAACCGGCCTACCGAGGCGGATCTGCTGGACCATCTTCCCGGGTGGTGGTCGGTGGCGGTCGATCCTCGGGTGGTGTTCGTCGGTGGGCCAGTTGGAGGAGGCGGGGGGATTGGGCTGGCTCGAGGGGTCGGTTCGGCTCCTCTGGAGGGTTGGCCGGAAGTCTTGGGGGTGCGGGCGGTGGATCTCGGGACGGAGCCGGGGGAGGGCTCCCCTGGTCTCGAGGCCCGGGTGTTCACCGGATATAGCGGATGGGGTCCGGGGCAGCTCGAGTCGGAGCTGGAGTCCAACGGGTGGTTCGTCGTGGACGCTCTGGCGGATGACGTGTTCACCCACCAGCCTGAACGATTGTGGGAAGAGGTCCTGCAGCGGGCCGGGGGCCGTTACGCCTGGTTTGCTACCTATCCGCCCGATCCTCGGATGAACTGATCCCAGCAAACCGCCGGATCGCACACAGCTAGGCGTTCATCCGACCGGTCGTCTGGTGATAGCCCCGATTGGTCGGGAACCAAACCTGCCCCATGGCACGTCAATTGAACCATTGACGGTCTCTGGGCTGCTCCAGGAATCGTTTCAGGAAAGGTGTGGGCCATGGGTTCGACAGGTTTAGAGGGTATGCCGACGCGGATGGAACGAGAGGGCACCCGTTCCCAACCGGCGGGAAAGCAAGTGCTTATTCGGCTAGTGCTGGGGCTGCTCCTGGTGTCCGGTGTGGCGGCCTGCGGGGAGGAGTGGCGGCCGCTCGACATCACGACGGCACCGTCCTCGACATCCGGCACTGATGTGCTCACAACAAAGGCGGGAGAGGATAGGCAGCCTGCCCGGCCCACGACCATCGTGCCAGCGGCGCCGGCCACGACGACCTCGGCCAGCATTACGACTGTTGCTACCTCCACCACTACCGAGCGTTACTCCGAGGAGGAAGCTATGGAAGCTGTAGCAGAAGCGCAGAGCAGCACGGAAACGCTGGACTCGGAGAGTTGGGCGCAAGCATGGGCTATGGAAGCGGGCGCGGCGGACGCAGCCGTGTCCCCCGTAGTGCCTGGCCGACCTTGGGCCACCACCTTCGAGGACTACCAGCAGTCAGGTTTCGTGCCGACGTCGTAGGACTGGGTGTCTACCTTCAGCCTCGACACCGACCGGACTTCCTTCCAGCTGGCTCTCAACTGGGTCCGGGAGGGATACGAGGTGGATCCCGATTCGGTGCGGGCGGAGGAGTGGATCAACGCCTTCGACTACCGCTACGAGTACCGTCCCAGCTCGACAGCTTCGCGATCGTCACCGACCTGGTCCGCCATCCTCTCGATTCCCACAAGCATCTCGCCCGGATCGGTTTCCAAACGCCGGAGTTCCGGGACGATCGGCCCTTGAACTTAACGCTCGTGTTGGATGCCTCTGGTTCGATGTCCGAAGGCAATCGGGTTGCCATAGCACGTACTGCTGCCGAGAGCATCCACCAGGGTCTGTCCCATCGGGATCGCCTGGCCGTGGTGCACTTCACATCCGATGTCATCCATCGATACACGGTCGATCATCGCCCCCCGGACGATCGAGAGTTGATGCACTCGATCGCGGCCCTGGCCCCGCATGAGAGCACCAACGTGCAGGCAGGTCTGGACGAGGGTGTCTGGCTGGCCGCCAACGCCCGGCAGGCACGTCCCGATGCCCACAACTACATCATCCTGATGTCGGATGGAGTGGCGAACGTGGACGCCACCGATCCCTTCGCCATCCTCGAATCGACCTACCAGGCGGACGGCGGCAACCCGCTGCGGCTGATCACTATCGGAGTGGGGATCAGCAACTACAACGACCATCTGCTGGAACAGCTCGCTCAGCACGGGAACGGCTGGTACCGGTACCTGAGCGATACCAACCAGGCTCGTACCACGTTCAGCCGGGAGAATTGGCTGGCATTGTCGGTTCCGTTCGCCGACCAGACCCGGGCCCAGGTGACCTGGAACGGGCTGGTTGAGTCGTGGCGGATGATCGGCTATGAGAACCGCATCACCTCCGACGAGTCCTTCGTGGAGAACCGCCAGGAGTTCGCCGAGATCCCGGTGGGAGCAGCCACCACCGTGTTCTACGAGCTAGTGCTGACCGATCTGGCCGTGAGGAGCCGGACCGAGGCCCTCGAGCTGGCCGATGTGGACCTCCGATGGGTGACGCCGGTGAGTGGGTTGTCCAACCGGCAGGGAACCACCCTGCGGTCACGGGTGGACCGGGAGTTCGTGTCGGCCGATCCGACGCTGCAATTCGGGGCGGTGGTGGCGCTTTCCGCCGACCGCTACAGCAGCCTTCCCTATGCCGGGGCTGCCGGTGGGCAGGTCGGATGGGCGCTGAGGGAACTGTCGTACCTGCTGGAACCGCTGGCCGGGCCGCTGGGTGATCTCGACTCCTACCGGGACTTCGCTTACGTTCTGGATCGGCTGATAGCGGCCGTTCCGGCAGGAGCTTCGGAAGGCAGCGGCTACAGCAGATAGGTGTGTCAGATCGGTAAGCTCGGCTCCATGCCCAAGCGACCCGTGGATCCCGATCGTCTGAAGGCCTACGCCCTCAAGGTGTGGCAGTACAAGCAGGGCGAGGTGGTGAGCCTCATGATCCACGTAGGTGACCGCCTGGGTCTCTATGAAGCCTTGGCCGGAGGCCGGGAGATCACCTCGGAGGGGCTGGCCGAGCAGACTGGTCTGGATGAACGATGGTTGCGGGAGTGGCTGCTGGGCCAGGCGGCCGCCGGGCTGGTGATTCGTAGCCCCGAGGGTGCCTTCTCGCTGGAACCCGAAGCTGAGCGGGTGCTGGTGGACGACAACGCTCTGTCGTTCGCGGCCGGTGCATTCATCGGTGGGTTCCATCCCGATCGCATCGACGAGATACTGGAGGCGTTCCGTTCCGGAATAGGCCTCACCTACCATGACATGGGCCTTCCGGTAGCCCGTCAGATGGATCGGATGAACAAGCCCTGGGTGGGGGACTATCTGATCTCGACCGTTCTCCCCTCGGTGGACGGGCTGGTCGAGCGGTTGGAGAATGGTGCCGAAGTGGCTGACGTGGGTTGCGGCGGCGGCATTTCGGTACGGGCCGTGGCGGAGCGGTTCCCGGCCAGCAACGTGGTCGGTTACGAACCATCCGGTTTTGCGGTGGAGCGGGCCGAGCGGCGGACCGCCGCGCTGGCCAATGCCTCGATATGCCAAGTGGGCGGGGAAGAGCTACCCGCTGATGGGCGGTACGACCTGATCCTGGCGCTGGACTGTATGCATGACATGCCTTTTCCCCATCAGGTGGCCTCTGCCATCCGGCGATCATTGCGTCCCGATGGTGTGTGGCTTATCAAGGACGTGAAGTGCTCCAGCAAGTTTGAGAAGAACCTCAAGAATCCGCTGCTGGCCATGATGTATGGCTACAGCGTGTCTGCCTGTCTGCTGTCGGCCACCTCTGCCGAGGATGCGGCAGGGCTGGGCACCCTGGGGTTTCATCCGGGGGCGGCGAAAGCGATCGCCCTAGAAGCCGGATTCACCTCCTTTCGGGTGATCAAGTTCGACGACGACCCGACCCACTTCTACTACGAGGTCCGTCCTTGATCTACATCCCCGGTGGCTACCCGCGGTGCGGGGCCATCAGCTTCTGCCGAACCTATCCAGTCCATTAGGCAAGACGCCATGGCAGTGGATCTGGCCGGGTTCATCACCGACACCAAGGCGCACGCCGTCGAGCATGGCTTCCATGTGCATGCCGAGCGTCACTTCATCGAGTCGTACTCGCTCGGCCAGGCCTGGGAGGTCGATCTGCATCCGGAGCAGGCCTGCGAGGGACCGCTCGAGATGCTGATGGTGCTCGAGGTCGATCCGCGGGTCATCCTGGCGTTCGACGATCTCATGTCGAGCGATGCCGAGATCGACGAGGAGCAGGACGAGAAGCTCCAGCTGCCGCTGTTCTTCAAATGGGCCCTGCCGCCGCTCCCCAACCCGCCGGATCTGCTGATCCTCGCTACCGAGCTCGCCGGCGTATCCGGAACCACTCTGCCGGTGGAGGTGTCAGCCACCGACACCTACATGTCGGTGACCGATCCGGCCACCCGCAGCCTATCGCTGGTGGGCCGCTTGGACCTTCCCTTGCGCAAGATGTACATGAGGGAGCTCAAGACCTGCGACGTGCTCGAATGCGCCCATGCGGTGAGCACCTGGCTGCTGGACCGGGCCAGCTCCTGGTTGGACGGTGGGTCCGATCAGATCGGGTCTTCCAACCGCTAGCAGACGCGGCCCGACCCCCACATCCGCATTGAGCCTGCGGTTACGGGTAGGCCGGGTTGCTCTCTGATCCTCAGGCGGCAGTCTGAGCGCTTTGCCTGCGCTCATGCCATCTGGCCCATAGTGCCAGCATCGACGGCAGCACCAGAACAGCGGTGAGGCTGGCCAGCAAGATGGTGTAGGCAGTCACGAATCCGAACTGGCGGAACGGGATGGTGGTCGACGTGGTCAGGATTCCGAAGCCGGCCACGGTGGTTAGGGCCGAACCCATGAGTGCCCCACCGGTATGGCTGAGGGTGGACTCGATCGCCGTTCCCAGGTCGTAGCGCCTCCGGTCCTCCAGGAACCGGTGGGTGATGTGGATCATGTAAGGAATGCCTATCCCGATCGACAAAGCCGAGATCGTGGCTGTCACCGGCCCGAATGGTATCCCGAAGCCGGCCATCAGGCCGAAGGACCAGAGCACGACCAGCGCTACCGGGATGGTGGTGATGACCCCCAGCATCGGGCGGCGGGCGTCGTACCAGAAGTTCACCACCAGTAGCAGCAGGGCTGCGGCGAGGGTGAGTAACAAGGAGGAGACCTGCGAGTCGCGCAGGGTGGTCACCACCACGTCCTGGATGATCTCTTCCGAGGTGGCTATGGCCGATAGGCCCAGGTCGGCTACCGACCGGAAGTCGTCGATCAGATTGACCCTCAAAGCTCCGGCTCGCTCCTCACCTGCTTGGGTGGTCAATCCGAACAGGGCCGCGTCATATCCGGTATCGGTCCGGTGGAGGACCTGCTGCATGGAGGCCGGGTCAGCCTCCCAAGCTGCGTCGTAAACGGTGCCCATATCGGCATCCGCAGCAACCAGGTAGGTGGTCGGGTCCCCTCCGGCCGCGATGAAGGCTTCTTCGACCGCCGGTGAATAGGTGGGAGCCACCGGAGCCGAGAGCTGGCTGATGACCGAAACCGGCGAGCTGCCGACCGGCAAGTTGCCGAAGGTGAGCACATCGGGAGTGTCCGCCGCTGCTCCGGTGGCGGTAACCATGGCGTTCCACGCCGCTCCCGAGGTCACATCTCCCTCTATGAGGACCTGGGTCTCCTCGCCGAAACCACCCCCGTAGTCGGCGATCAGGTCTTCGAAGGTGGCTCGCAGGGGTGAGGTGACCGGTATGAAGTCGAGGAAGGAGAACTTGGTCTCCAGCTGGGTGGAACCCCAGGCGCCTACCCCGCCCAGTACGACGGCCACGATGACCACTGCTCCGGCAGTCCGCTTGGCGAGACCGGAGGTTCGCCCGACCATCCTGCCCAAAGCCGAGGTGTACCGCGAGTCGGGATGGGCAACTTGAGGAATGGGAGTGTCGCCGTACTTGGCCAGACCCCTACGGCTGAGGAGGAGTCGCATCGCCGGCACGAAGGTGAGCTTCAGCAGGAAGGAAGAGGCGATCCCGATGGAAGCCAGCACACCGAACTCCCGAAGGGCCGGGATCTCGTTGAAGACGTTGGTCATGAACCCGACCGCAGTGGTGATGGTAGCCAGCACCAGAGCCACTCCCACGGTCCGGATGGCTTTGCGCACCGCTCCGTCGACTGTTGCGCCTCCCGCGATCTCCTCCCGGTAGCGGAGCGACATGTGGATGGAGTAGTCCACCCCCAGTCCGATCAGCAGGATGGGAAGGATCTGGGCCATCGGGCTCATGTCCTCGAAGAGCAGGTACCCGATCCCGTTCATCCACGAGATGGCGAAGGCGATGGCGATGAGGGTGAGGATCGTGTCGGCCGTGGTCCGTTTCAGGCCACGGTCGATAAACGTCCATGAAAGGAACAGCGCCAACAGCACGAATCCGGCGACCCCGAACAGGGCGCTGCTGTTCCAATCTGCCAGAGCGTCCGGGAACACGCTGTCGAGGACTATGGCCAGGGTGGGGAGGATCACCAGCACGATGGCCGCCACAGCCGCCACGATCCCTACCCGCATCACGACGAGCCCGACCTTCCGCCGGGGTCTGATCAGGAACACCAGCGCCAGCACCAGGCAGATGATCAGACCGGCGGTTCCGAACAGACGGCCTATCTCGCTGGTGAACTCGTCGGTGTTGGTGAAGAGCAACTCGAATGAGAATGGCTCGACCGAGAAGCCTTGGGGAAGGGGGGTGGCACGCATCTCGTCGGCGGCTTGGCTGCTCAACTCTACGAAGCGATCGAAATCGGCGTCCCCCTCGGCTCCGGAGGTGAAGACGATCATGAGTCCCTGGTCGGCGAACGGATCCGTCAGGTCGGCATCCTGGGGAACCATGAGTTCTATGAACCCGGCTGCGCCAGGGGGCATCATGGTCATCCCTTCATGGAACGCCTGATGGAGTTCTGCCTCCGATTGGGGTGGTGGTCCGCCACCGGTGGCGAAGAAGATCGGCGCTAAGAAAGTTGCTACTGGATCGGGTCGGTCCTGGACCAACCGCTCGGCCAACGCACCGGTCATGATCGTTTGGTGCAGCGCGCCGACGGCGGCCAGCCCATCCGGGCTGAAGACGTTGCCGCCTTCGGACTTGACTATCACCTGCATGACTGAGGTGGTGGACTCGGTGCCGAACAGATCGGCGATCCTCCCCGAGGCGGCGAGCTCGGGAGCGTCCGGAGCGAACGACTCGTTGGAGTCCTCCTGGGGTGCGAAGTTCTGAGATAGAGAACCGAAGCCGATGGAGATCGCCACGGTAAGGGCGATGATGAGGCGTGGCCAGCGGACCACCGCGGTAGAAAGGCCTCTGACCAACATTCTCATGGTGCCTCCCGTTCGATGCCAGCGCGCCTAGAGGTAGTCTGGGGGTGGCTGGTGCTACCCAAACTCTAGCCCAGGAGGTTCTAACTACCGTGGACTTCTGGTTGGAGCCACCCGCGGGTTCGGGTCAGCCTGAGTCGACTACCAGATCCAGGTCGGACACGAGGCGGCGACTCTCCTCTGGGGTGCCGACCGTCACCCGGGTCCACTCTTCGTTGCCGGTGCGGATGATCGTGCCCCGCTCGAGCAACCGCCGGATGATGGTTGGGGCACTCGGGCCGAGGCGTATCCACACGAAGTTGGCCTGGCTGGAGGCATAGTCCATCCCCCGTTCGTCCAGGGCAGCCTCCAGGTACTCGACCTCCTGCCGGTTGAGGGCGAAGCGTTCTCGCAAGCGCTCCGGGCAGCCGAGTGCGGCTAGGGCGGCGACCTGGGCCAGGGAGTTGGTGGTGTATGGGGTATGGGCCTTGCGCAGGGAGTGGAGCGTCTCGGGACGGCCGATCAGGTATCCGATGCGGAGGCCGGCCAGACCGTAGATCTTGGAGAAGGTGCGGGCGACGGTCACGTTCGGTCGCTCCATGGCCAGGGGGATGGCGGTCGGCTGGTCCTCGGCGGCCACGAATTCGCCGTAGGCCTCGTCCACCACCACCAGGGTGGTGTCCGGGACCTGATCGACGAACGCCCGGATCTCGGACTGGGGAAGATAGGTGCCGGTGGGGTTGTTGGGATTGCAGAGGTAGATCAGAGTGGTGTCATCCCTGATGGCCGCTGCCATCGCCTGCAGGTCGAGGCAGTGTTGCTCGTCGAGCGGCACGGTGATGCTCTCGGCACCGGCCAGGGTGGCGTTGATCCGGTACATCTCGAATGAAATCCAAGGGTAGAGGATGCTGCTCCCGCTCCCTCCGAGGGCAATGGCAGTGGTGGTAAGCAGCTCGGAGCTGCCGGCACCGAACCAGAGATGATCGCTGGGAACGCAGAGTGTGTCTGCCAGGACTTCGGCAAGCCGGGTGGCGTCATGATCGGGATACCGGTTGAGCCCGGCGGCGGCAGAGGCAATGGCGTCCTGGACCTCGGGAAAGGGCGGCAGGGGGTGCTCGTTGGTCCCCAGCCTGAGGACATGCCGCACCCCGTAGCGGTGGGCGATCTCATCAGCGCCCGGGCTACCCACATAGGGTGCCAGCCGGTCGATGTCGGAACGCACACGGATCATGCGCTCAACGGTACCAGTTCACCTCGACAGCTCGCCCACCGGTGACGGGCCTGGCGGGCGTTCCGGTAACCGGGCCGTGTCAGGGTCGGCCTTTAGAATGGCGGCAGGTCGTCGGAAGGAAGTTTCGGTGTTGCAGATTCTCGATCCGTCCGGTCGTCTGGTCGGGGAGCCGCCGGATCTGGAAGACAAGGACCTGATAGAGATGTACCGGTTGATGGCGCTGGGTCGCCAGTTCGATCGGCGGGCGATGAACCTGCAACGCCAGGGGCGTCTCGGGACCTTCCCACCGGCGGAGGGCCAGGAGGCCACCCAGATCGGCTCTGCCTACGCGATCGGCCCGGAGGACTGGATCTATCCCAGCTACCGGGAGCACGCTGTGCAGCTCGCCAGAGGGATGCCCCTGCCGGTGATGCTGTCGTACTTCCGAGGCCTGCCCAACCGGGACTGGGAGGTGAATAGATACCGGATGAACATCCACACCATCCCCATTGCCACCCAGCTTCCCCATGCGGTGGGTCATGCTCATGCCGCCCGCCTGGCGGGCGAGAGCCTGATCACGGTCGTCTACTTCGGGGACGGTGCAACCTCCGAGAGTGACTTCCACTCGGCAATGAACTTCGCCGGGGTGTGGAGGACTCCCACCGTTTTCCTGTGCTCCAACAACGGATGGGCTATCTCCATGCCGGTCCGGAAGCAGAGCGCCGCGGCGGTACTGGCTGACAAGGCCCTCGGATACGGTATGCCGGGCATCCGGGTAGATGGGATGGACGTGCTGGCGGTCTATTCGGCGACCCGGCAGGCCGTCGAGCGGGCTCGCCGGGGGGACGGTCCGACTCTGATCGAAGCGGTGACCTATCGGTTCGGACCCCATGCCACGGCCGACAATCCCAGCCTGTATCGGGCGGACGAGGAGGTGGATAGCTGGCGGGCCCGGGATCCGCTGGTGCGGTTCAAGAGCTTCCTGGTTGGCCAGGAGCTGTGGTCGGACGAGATAGACGAGCAGGTCAGGACCGAGTCGGAGAAGTTCGACAGAGCGATAGCTGGACTCGAAGCTCGGGAGGATCCGCCCCGCGAGCAGGCCATCCGGCACGTGTATGCCCGGGTTCCGGAGCAGCTGGCCGATCAGTTCGGCACCGCCATGAGGCGGGAAGGCGGCCGGAGGTCGGAGATCGTCCCCGGCGAGCTGTGGAGGATCGGCCACGACCCGGTGCTGCGCGGCCCTACCCGTCGCTGGACCATGGCCGAGGCGATAAACGCCGCCCTGGTGGAGGTGATGGACCGCTATGACGACGTGCTGATGATGGGGGAGGATGTTGGGAAGACCGGTGGGGTGTTCCGGATCACCGAGGGCCTGCTGGACCGTTACGGCGGGGAGCGGGTGATCGACACCCCGCTGTGCGAGACGGGCATTGCGGGCACGGCGGTGGGCATGGCGATCGGCGGCGCCCGTCCGGTGGTGGAGATCCAGTTCGACGGGTTCGTCTATCCCGCCTTCGACCAGATCGTGAGTCACATGGCGAGGTTCCGTTTTCGGACTAGGAGCAACGTGTCGTTGCCGATCGTGGTCCGCTGGCCGAACGGGGGAGGCATCGCTCCTCACGAGTTCCACGCCGACAGTCCGGAGGCCTACTTCGTTCACACGCCCGGCCTGACCGTGGTGATGCCCTCCACCGCAGTGGATGCCAAGGGCTTGCTCACCGCCGCCGTGGAAAGTCCCGACCCGGTCCTGTTCCTCGAGCCCAAGGTGCTCTACCGGGCCGGGCGGGAGGACGTCCCGACCGACTATTACCGCCTGCCGATCGGGCGGGCCCGGATCCCAAGACCGGGAGGAGACGTGACCGTGGTCACCTACGGCGGGATGGTGCGGGTGGCTCTGAGCGCGGCGGACAGCCTGGCTGGGGACGGGGTCGACTGCGAGGTGATCGATCTGCGGACCCTGAAGCCCTGGGATCGGGAGACCGTCCTGGAGTCGGTGCAGAAGACCGGGCGGCTGGTGCTGGTCCAGGAGCCTCCCCGGACCGCCGGGGTGGCCGCCGAGGTGGCAGCCACCGTCGCCGAGGAGGCCCTCTACGACCTGGAGGCCCCCATCGTCCGAGTGGCCGGTTTCGATGCCCCCTGGCCCCAGTTCGGGGTGGAGCACCATGCCATCATCACCCCGCAGCGAGTCAGGTCCGCCATCGAGGAGACCCTCTGCTAGGCCCCGGTGAGGGGTAGGCCGGTCCCCTTCAGACGAGCGGAGCGGTGGCGAAGACCACCCTGAACGGGACGCAGTAGATCACTACGGTCAGCTCATCCGCCGGTTCGTGACCGGGTGGGAGTGGGTAGTTCTGGGAGCCGATGTTCCCCTTGAGCTGTCCTAGATCCAGGTATCCCTCGGCATGCACGTCGTTGCGGTTGGTGACCTCGGGCAGGGGGGTGAGAATCACATGGAGGTCGGGGCCGTTGGTCACCTCGATGTCCTCGAGGCGTACGACATGGGAGCCATCCTCCAAGCGGTATAGGGTGACCTGTCCGGAACCTTTGTGGTAGTCGTCACCGTCCATGAGAGATCCGGTGGCTACCGCTACCGGACCGACGCTCTCGGGTTCCGCAGGTTCCTCGGGTTCGGGTTGTTCCTCTTCGGGTTCAGGTTGGTCACCAGCTGGCTGAGTAGTGGCAGCGGAGGCCATGGTCGTCGTCTCCACCATCGGAGTGGTCTCCTCGGTGCCGTCATCTGTCTCGGGCTCGGTGGGGGTGGTAGTGACCGGTTCGGGGTCCGGGGTGTCCTCGCTCAGGGTGGTGGTTACGGCCTCCGGCTCCGGCATGTCCTCGTCGACCGGCTGATCGAGTACCTCGGCGTCGAGCATCGCCTGCTCCACTTCCTCGGCGGTCATGTCGTCGGGGATCACGGCCATGGCTGCTCGCGGGAACGGTTCGTCGACCACTTGGTCGATGAACAACGGTGAGCCCAGCCACCATGCCAGGGCGAGGATCGGTACAGCTATCACCACTGCACTAACCTGAACAGATCTGCGCTTGAAGAACGGGGCTCGGTTACTCATGGTCCCTCCTTCGTGCCTATTCAACCCATCCGGCGACCTTATGATGTATTGGCCAGTCTCCGCCGGGTATTCGGCTCCAGCGTGTACGATGCCTACTGATGCAGGACAGGATCGTGGCCGTGTTCGGTTCGTCGCGCGCCACCCCCGGAGACGGTGTCTACGAGCAGGGGGTGGAGGTCGGGCGGTTGCTGGCCGAGGCGGGATACGGAGTGGTGAACGGCGGCTATTCGGGGCTGATGGAAGCCGTATCGGTCGGGGCAGTAGCCGCAGGTGGTCGGGCGATCGGGGTAACCGCCCCCTCCCTCTTTCCGGGCAGGCCGGGCGGCAACTCTTTCCTGACCGAGGAGATCCAGGCGGAAGGTCTCCTGGCCCGGATCGACACCATGTGGGAGATGGCCTGCGCCGCCATCGTCATGCCGGGCAGCATCGGAACCCTGGCCGAGCTGGTGATCGTCTGGAACGACGTCTATCTGGCCGAACGCCGGGAGGCGGCCCCGAAGCCGATCGTGGCCTTCCGATCCGCCTGGGACGGGATCGTGGATCGGCTCACTGCGAAGCTGAGCACTACGCCCGGGTTGATCACCATGGTGGATACACCTGCCCAAGCGGTGGCCTCGCTCACCGCCCTTGCGGGATCCCCGAACGGCCATTAGGCCGGTAACGGTTGTCATCGCCCACCGGCGGATGGGATCGTCGGGTTTGTAGCATGCCGGTTGACCTAGTGACCGACCACAAGTCCTGCTCCTGCTGCTATGAGTGATCTTTCCGTCGAGCGAGCCGCCGGAGGGGTCGTGTGGCGCGAGGGCCGGTCCGGGCTCGAGGTTCTCCAGGTTCATCGGCCCAAATATGGTGACTGGTCCTTCCCGAAGGGCAAGCTCGAGGAGGGGGAGAGCTTGCTCGAATGTGCCCGCAGGGAAGTGGATGAGGAGGCTGGCGTATCGCCGGTGATCGGTCGTTACCTCGGCCGGAGTGCGTACCGGAAGCGGACCGGCCGACCCAAGGAGGTGGACTACTGGGCGATGCGGGCCGAGCGAGTTTCCTTCGCCCCCAGTGCTGAGGTGGACCGGATCCGGTGGGTGGCGGAACAGTCGTTGGCGAATGATGTCTCCTATGAGACGGAACGGAAGCTGGTGGCTGGTCTGGAAGAAGAATGGCGGGGTTCTCCCGATCGCGTCCTGCTGACCCGTCACGCCGAGGCCGGGGTAAGAGGAACCTGGGGTGCGGACGACTCGGCTCGTCCCCTTTCGAGATCGGGGAAGGCCCAGGCGAAAGCCATCGTCGCCCAGCTGCGGTACTTCGACCTCAATGCGATACTCACCAGCCATGCCACCCGCTGCCGTGAAACGGTGGTGCCGCTGGCACAGGCCCGCCGCTTAGTAACGGAGGTGCGGGAGGAACTCTGGGAAGAAGCCGGACCGGCGGAGGTGGTTGCGCTGTTCGAAGGCAGGCCATGCGGTTCCAGCCTGCTCTGTTCTCATCGTGCGATCGTGACCAAGGTGTTGAGGCGGTTGGTCGGTGATCCGGCCGACCTGCCCTTCGACAAAGGATCGACCTGGGTGTTCGACTTCGACGGAGCAGAGTTAGCCACCGCCAACTACCTGGCACCACCGGAATGATCGGCTGCTATGGCAGAGAGGCCTTGACGGTGTCACCCCCTTCCTGCATAGTAATAGGCGCCAAACACCGGTAGGCAGCCGAAAGACGTCATCGGGCAGCCGTCGGTCAGTGTGGGAGCGTCAGCCCGTTCCGGAGACAGAGCGGACCGCGCCCTATCCCAGGATCGGTGGTGGCGGGGGAGGGCCCGAAAGGGGGCCGGCAGGTCGGCGATTTTCGCGATCTTGGCTGTTTATCACTTCGGTGGGCTCTTGATGGGAACTTCTCCTGTCCGGTATTTCCACGCTGCAAGCCTTTGTTTGCGGGTAGGCTCATCAAGTACTGATGTGGTCACTCGATGGGTTCGGACCGGGAAGGT
Organism: Acidimicrobiia bacterium; assembly: GCA_965200835.1. Lineage (GTDB taxonomy): Bacteria > Actinomycetota > Acidimicrobiia > Spongiisociales > Spongiisociaceae > JAPPFW01. Next base: position 751,727 of record OZ241390.1, on the reverse strand, counting down.
TCCGGGCCTGGCTGAGTAACTGTGTGGTGGCACTGCTGGTAGTTGTGGCTTCCTGTTCCGGATCGGAGGATGGCCAACCGGCCCCGACCGCTTCGGTGTCGACTTCCGCCCGAACCGAATCGGTGGCCGCAACTGTCGGCGTTTCGACCTCGCGAATGGATTCCGCCGAAGAGGTCGATAGCAACACGGTTGTAACGACCACCCCGGCCTCGACAACTCTCCCACCGACCACATCTACGACCGAGATCGATCCTTCGGAAGGTCTGGACCCGTCAGTGCGGCAGGCGACAGCACCCTGGCCCACCGAGTGGGGTGTCAATTCCATCGACCTCAGCGAGCTCCTGTTGGGGATTCCCGCCCTCGATCCGCGTGATGGCATCCCGCCGATCGACGATCCGATATTCGAACCCGTGTCAGTGGCGTCCGGGTGGCTCGACGACCGGGTGCCGGGTGCCCTGGTCCTGCTCGGAGGTGCAGCCCGGTTCTACCCGCTCGGCATCCTGCACCGCCACGAGATCGTCAACGACGAGATAGCTGGAATCCCGGTGGCGGTCACCTACTGCCCTCTGTGCAACACGGCAGTCACGTTCGATCGGCGGGTCGAGGGCGAGGTTCTCCGCTTCGGCGTCTCCGGCTTGCTACGCAACTCCGACCTGGTGATGTGGGACGACCGGACGGTTTCCCTCTGGCAGCAGGTGACCGGTGAAGCCATCGTGGGTAGCGCTACCGGCACCGTTCTGTCCCCGATAGCGACAGCGATCGTCGCTTTCGGGGAGTTCGCAAGTTCTTATCCCGACGGTCTGTCTCTGTCGACGGATATGGGGACCTTCATCGCATACGGTTCGAATCCGTACGAGGGATACTCAAGCCGCTCGGCGCCCTACCCGTTCTATACCGGGGAGATCGATCCTCGCTACCCGGCGCTGGAACGGGTGGTGGGAGTGACCGAGGGCGGGAAAGCTACGGCATACCCGTTCCCGCTGATGTCCGAGATCGGGGTAGTCAACGACTATGTCGGCGGGATTCCTGTGGCGGTGTTCTGGGGTGGCAATACTGCTGATGCACTCGACACGCACCAAATAACGGATGGCAGATCGATCGGAACCGGGTTGGCCTACCTTCGTACGGTTGACGGCCAGGAGCTCACCTTCGTCAAGGAGGGCAACCTGTTCCGCGATCAGGAGACCTCTTCGCAGTGGACCCTCCTCGGCGAGGCAATCAGCGGCCCGCTGGCCGGTACCCGCTTGGAATTAGCAGTACATCGCAACGACTTCTGGTTCGCCTGGGGTGCCTTTTTCCCCGATGGAACGGTTTACGAAGCCTGACCAGTTTTCTCAAATTGGTTTCAGCGAACGCACTGAACACCTTCTCATCGGACGTGGTTCGAAGGTATGGATCCAGCAGCCCTTCTCATCAACTACTCCTTGTTCAATGACCCTGGAATCTAGCGATTAGTGGCTCTTCGGTTTGTAGTGGAGGGTAAGGATGGGGAGTGGGTTGCGGCTGGGGTTAAAGGTGTAGAGGCGGGTTTATCACATGGTGTGAATAACATACGCAAACCAAAACGCAAAGGGTGACTTGTTAGATGAACAGGGAATCATGGATACACCTGTCGAGGTCTCACAATTCTGTTGAGAATGTAGATGAACGGCCCGGACTCTTCGCCCGATTCTTCTATAGCGCGCCACTGAGCCATCAAGATTTTGAGCTTGTCCCAGATACACAGCTGCTGTTTTGCTCCGATTACGAACAGCTTCTCACCATGTTCTGCACCGCATTTCTCTCGGCCGGAGTCTCTGCTATACGCCGGTCTCGAGTTACATTGATCCAACCGTTAGCAGCCACCTGAGGGATCCACACCAAGTCTGGTGTAGCTGTTTCGGTAATCATACAAGCAGGCCGTTGTCAGGTGTTGTGAATCAAGCCACCAGGATCGCCGGGGAACGTTATATCTGCCCGCAGTTGCCCAACCACCATGGCAAGTCCCAGGACATCAGCATCGAAGTAAAACCTGATATCGGCTGGCTTAGGCGACCTGGGACTCATACAAGACAGCTTCGTTCACATGATCTATGTGTAAAGAGAAGTCATCGGCCACCCCTGCTGGTGGTTCACCGGCAATTACCAATTCTGCCAGGGCTGCTGTTCTGATTCCTCGGATGGTCGGCGCACCGAATGAGAACTCGGGATCGATTACCACCGACGAGTCCTAACCGAGTGGATGGATACGGATGGCCCTTCGTTCGTCCTTCTCGCCAAAGTCGACCTTTTTGACGAACTATTCCGCTGCTGGTGTCAGGGCAAGTTGGCCGGTGAGGATCTCTTTATACACGATAAGATCACCGGATAGTTGGCTTTTCTCTTGAGCTCTCAGAGTGAGGTGGCGCGCCCGGGGCCATCGAATGGTCGGGCTTGAGCCAGTGGATAAGGCACTCCGAATAACTGTCGAAGCTTCTCGATGACGGGCCGCATGTGCTGAAGGCTACGGCTTTGGCGACACTCACGGAGGAAACCAGCCTCTACGAACTCTCCTCAGGTTACGTTGATCGAGCCCGTCGGATGGGGCCGGATCACAGGCGGGTAAGATCCTCCTGGTTGACTTGGGAGCCTACTCTGGCTCATCGAATCGGGCGGATCAGTTTTCTGCGCGTTGATAGCTCCACGATGCTACTGAAGCGGGAACAGCCCGCCTGAAGCCACTAGCTATATCAAATCCTGCTCGCGGATACCGAAGGAGGGGTGACGGAGGCGGCAGAGGGCGAGCTTTTCGAGCTGGCGGATGCGTTCACGGGTCAGGTTGAACTCCTCACCGATCTCCTCGAGCGTGCGGGGTACCCCATCGAGGAAGCCGTAGCGGAGGGCGAGGATTCGTCCTTCCCGCTGCGGGAGGCGTTGGATGGATCTGCGCAAGCAGTCCGCGACATCGAGGTCCTCGGTGATCCGGACCGGATCGGCGGCGTCCTGATCCTCGATGAAGTCCCCGAGTTGTGCCCCGTCCTCCCCGACCGGCTTCTCGAGAGAGGCGGCATCGGAGACGCTCAGGGCGAGTTCTACCTTGTCGAGGGTCACGCCGGCCTCCTCGGAGATCTCGGCGGGCTTCGGGTCCCGGCCGAGTTCCGCCTTCAGGCTCGCCTGGGCGGCCCGGACCGCGGCCAGCGTATCGTGGAGGTGAACGGGGATCCGCACCGTACGGGACTTGTCGGCTATCGCCCTGGTGATGGCCTGGCGGATCCACCAGGTGGCATAGGTGGAGAACTTGAAACCCTTGCGCCAGTCGAACTTCTCGACCGCCCTGATCAAACCCAGGTTGCCTTCCTGGATCAGATCCAAGAAGTCGATGCCGTTGGCGTTGGCGTACTTCCGAGCGTTGGCAACCACCAGCCGGAGATTGGCCGTGAGGAAGATGTCCTTCGCTTCCCGGCCCTTCCGCCGCTTGCGCTCCAGCGCGTATTTCTCCTTGTAGCCGTTGTAGCTACCCTCCTCGAGTCGGGCGGCTGCCTCCTGACCGGACTCGATCATCTGGGCGAGCTCGACCTCCTGCTCCGCGGTAAGCAGGTCGTACTCCCCGATGGCGGCCAGGTACTGGCTGACCAGATCTGTGGTCAACCGCCCCCGTTCGTCGGTCAGCTTGTTACGGCTGAGGTCACGGGTGCGCTTACCTTTACCGTTTGCGCTCGCCTTCGGTTTCTGTCTGGTCCGGTTACCGACCACCATTCCGATCATGGCCCCGTCCTACTCCGATCCTGGCGAAGTCTGCCGTCGTCGTTGGCTGTTTCTCATGCCCGTCCTGTCGGCCGGGTTGCTCATGGTACACCCGATCCGCGATAATACGGCTCGGGTGTGACACCGGTGGGCGGCCCTTGACAGGCCCTGGCCGAGGCTACTGCGGGTTCCGGTACGATACAGGAAGCGCCAAACCGTTGTACTCCTAACGCTCTTTCGACCGACTTTGTTCCGTTCAGGGCAGATCGCGCCGAAGGACCGGGTACCTGGATGGACCAGGACGACGGCGGGACGCTACAACTGTAGAACTGAGAACGGGACTATGAACCCACTACCGACAGTCTTCGCATGGCCCTCCTGAGAGACTTGGCGCTGGAAGGGCTCTCTCCATACCTGATCCAGCACAGGGACAACCCGGTCGATTGGTACCCGTGGGGGGAGGATGCCTTCGAGGCGGCCCGGCAGGCGGATCGCCCGATCCTGCTGTCGGTCGGATACTCGACCTGCCACTGGTGTCATGTGATGGAGCGGGAATCCTTCCACGATCGCGAGACGGCCCAGTACATGAACCTCCACTTCGTATCGGTGAAGGTCGATCGGGAGGAACGTCCCGATGTGGACTCGATATACATGGATGCCGTAAACCGGATGACGGGCCGGGGCGGTTGGCCGATGACCGTGTTCCTCACCCCGGAGGGCAAGCCGTTCTTCGCGGGAACCTACTTCCCGGATGTGGACCGCCACGGCATGCCGAGTTTCCGCCGGGTGCTGGCGGCGATCAACCATGCCTGGGGACACCGGCGCAGCGATGTTCAGGCTCAGGCGGAGGACCTGACCCGTACCATCGGGATGGCCATTCCCGTCCGAGACCACCTCCCGGACAGCAGTCGCACCATGGCGGCCTACCGGGCGCTGGCCCAGCACTACGACCGGGAGCACGGCGGCCTCGGTGGTGCTCCAAAGTTCCCTCAGGCTCCGGTTCTAGAGTTTCTGGCCCGTATCTCCCATCTTCCGTGGGCGACCGATGCCGCCGAGATGCTGGCCAACACCCTCACGCGGATGGCCCGCGGCGGCATCCGGGACCATCTAGGTGGAGGCTTCGCCCGCTATTCAGTCGACCGGATCTGGCTAGTTCCTCACTTCGAGAAGATGCTCTATGACAACGCCGACCTAGCCCGCCTGTATCTACGAGGTGGGCAGATCACCGGCGATCCCTTCCTACGGCAAGTGGCGGTCGAAACCCTCGATTACCTCCTGAGGGACATGAGGCATCCGGGCGGAGGGTTCTATGCAGCTGAGGATGCCGACTCGGAAGGGGTGGAGGGCAAGTTCTACGTCTTCGGGCACGACGAGTTCCACGAGGTGGTAGGTCCGGACGACGGCCCGGTGGCGGCCGCTTATTTCGGCGTCACGCCGGCGGGGAACTTCGAAGGCTTCAATGTCCTTCACGAAGCCGTCTCGGTGGTGGAGGTAGGGGATCGGTTCGGCATGTCTCGGTCGGGCGTGGAGGGGGCCATCGGACGGGCTAGGGCAAAGTTGCTGGCCCACCGATCGACCAGGGTTCGCCCCGGTCTGGACCACAAGATCATCACCGCCTGGAACGGCCTGGCCCTGCGGGCCCTGGCGGTGGCGGGTTCGGTGCTGGGCGAGGAGCGCTATCTAGTGGCAGCGCGGGAGAACGCCGGGTTCGTGCTCGGTGAGATGCGTCGTCCCGACGGACGGCTGGCCCGCACCTGGAGCAACGGACCCGCACCGGTAGGTGGCTTCCTCGAGGATCACGCCTCCTACGCTTTAGGCCTGCTGGAGCTGTATCAAGCCACTGGTGAGGTGGAATGGTTCGAAGCGGCCGGGAGTTTGGTGGACCTGCTGGAGCACCATTTCGGCGGCCCGGAGGGGGTGGTGCTGGCTAGTGCGGCTGACGCATCCCATCTAGTGGTACGGCCCCCGGATCAGCAGGACAATCCCAGCGCTTCCGGCGCTTCCCTAGCTGCGGAGTGTTACCTGCTCATGGGCCACCTGACCGGCGACTTCGGGTATCACGACCACTACGAGCGGATCATCCGAGCCGGTGATCGGCTCATGGAGGCGGCGCCCAGCGCAGTCGGTTGGCTACTGGCCACGCTGGCGGTCTTCCAGCAGGGGTATCAGGAGCTGGCGTTGGTCGGTCCGTCGGCTCTGGACTGGGCCGGAAGGGCGGCAACCACCTATCGCCCGAACCTGGTGGTGGCCCCGGCTCTCGGACCCGATGCCAGGGTTCCGCTCCTGCAAGGCCGCCATCGCGAGGGAAGGACCCTGGCCTATGTCTGTGAACGGGGAGTATGTCACACCCCCGTCGACTCCTTCGAGGCGCTGACAGAACTGTTATGACTCGGGGCTCGCGGGACGATCCCGATGCTCGTCCTGCAACCGGCTACGATTCCCGATCGTGATCTACGAGAGTGCGATCGATGCCGTGGGCGGCACGCCCCTGGTACGGCTTGGGCGGTTGCATGAGCCCGGAAACCTGGTAGCCAAGGTCGACTATATGAACCCGGCCGGATCCGTCAAGGAACGGATCGCGGTGAACATGATCGATCGGGCTGAGCAGATGGGCCTTCTCCGCAGCGGAGGGACGATAGTCGAGCCCACCTCTGGCAACACGGGCGCTGGTCTGGCAATGGTCGGGGCCATTCGGGGTTACCGGGTGATATGCACGGTCCCCGACAAGGTGGCGTCCGAGAAGATCGATCTGCTGAGGGCATACGGAGCGGAGGTGATCGTGACCCCGACCGATCTGCTCCCTGAGGACGAGGACTCCTACTACGGGGTCGCCCGCCGCCTGACGGCCGAGATCGACGGTGCCTACAGCCCGGACCAGTATTCGAATCTTTGCAACCCTGAGGCTCATTACCTGACGACCGGTCCGGAGGTCTGGGAGCAGACCGGGGGCGAAGTGGACATCTTCGTGGCCGGCGTGGGAACCGGGGGCACGATCAGCGGGGCCGGCCGTTATCTTCGCGAGCGGAAACCTACCGTGGGTCTGGTCGGAGCTGATCCCGAGGGGTCCATCTATACGGCTGAGCGTGAAGAGGACATTCACCAGTACAAGGTGGAAGGCGTCGGGGAGGACTTCTGGCCCGCCACCCTCGACCGGGACCTGGTCGACCGTTACATAATGGTCGACGATCGCCAGTCCATCCGGATGGCTCGCCGCCTGGCTCGGGTAGAGGGGCTGCTGGTGGGTGGTTCCGGAGGTATGGCGATGCATGCCGCGGCAGAAGTGGCCACGGAGGACACGAGCAAGCTGGTGGTGGTGCTGATTCCCGACTCGGGTCGCGGATACCTGTCGAAGATCTGGAACGAGGGCTGGCTGGCGGAGCACGGCTTCGGCTAGGTCTCACTCGAGAGCGGGCGGGGCATGAGCCAGAACGCTGAGACCAGAACGCGAAAACTGCCCGCCGATTTCCGGCCCCACAAGGGCTCTCCCCCGACCACCACCGCCGAGGTTCGAAGCGCGATCCACTATGCCCTAGGGGGGTGGCTTCGACAGATGATCCCTACCCGGTCCGCTTGACGTCGGCTACGGACCGCTGGTGTATATGGTTGTATCGCATCATACACCAGCGTTAGGTGATGCTGTCAACCCCTTTGCTGAAGAAAGCACGGTCAGATGAGTGGGGATGGAGGCTCTGGGTCGACCGCGGGAGCTGCTGTTGGGTCGTCCCTTCAATAGAGAAACCGGGGACACCCGATAGGGCATCCCCGGTTTCACATCATCTTGGGTTTACGACCTACCCGTACCTCATCGGTGCATTATCACCGATGCCGCATGAGGACCAGCATGCGGACGGGCAGACCCGGTGGTCCGAGTTGGAGTCGCCACCTGCCCGATCGTCGGCTCCGGTTGGAGCGATGACCGGAAGCGACCCGCGGCCGCTAGCGCTCGGCCACCTCCAGAGTCCTACACGAACTGTCTAACAAGCCGGACCACCTCCTTTCTCTGGTGAGCCGGATGCTAGTCGTCACGGAGCGGAAATCGGAAGCGTATCAGGGTTGTTAGAGGACCGAGATGAGGGTTTTCCACAGGTCGGCCACCGCCGAGCCCAGCACCCCCAGTGACCATTGCAGGACCAGGACCAGCACGACCACCCCGGCCGTCGTGAACACTGCCCGCAAGCGGTAGGTGATCATCTGGTTACGATCCTCCAGGTAGGAGGGATAGGCAGTACGGGCGCCCGCGGTCCCTTGCTGGCTGGGCGACCGGCGGATACCCGCCAGAGCGGCGGCGATCCGGCGCGACGCCAGTTCCGATAGGTCCTGCAGCCGCTCGCTGAAGGTGAGGGGCTTGTCAGGCATCGTGGCCAGAACGCTGGCGGTGGTTGGCTCCGGCGGAGCCTCTTCTCTCACGCCATCAGGCGACTCTGGTTTCGATTCCGGCTCGGGTGGCGCTCTGGTAGCTACCTCCCGCCGGTAATCGGTGACCCGGCGCAAGGCTTCCTCCAGCAAGGGCTTCGGTAGCGCTAGGACCTCCGCCAACCTCGCCAACTCATCACCGCTGGGGACAGCCGAGCCCTGCTCCCAGCTCACCACGACCTCCATCGGCCGGCCGGTCCCGACCGCGACATCCACCACCGATAGGTCCAGGTTGGCGCGCCGCTGGGAGAAGAGGCGGGCGAACGCCATCCTCCCGTTGGTGGACATCAGTGGGTGAGCACCTCCGGGAGACTGTCGGGTTCAGGCCCCTCGGTTACCCGGAGCAGGCCCAGACCCTTCACGTTCCAGCACAGGGTCATGCCACCGGGGACCAGCAGCCGGATAGGGGGGCGGCTCCCTGCCTCTGGCCTGACGTGTAGTTCGCCCTTGGGGATCGCCTCATCCAGAGGGATCGATGCCGAATACGTCCCGTCGGTGCTGACCGCCGTCACGTGGGTGGCGGCATCCGCGGCGCCAGCATGATCGATCACCCGGCCCAAGGCGACCACGACGTTGCCCGTGCTGGCGGCAGGGTCTCCTAAGGAGTGGAGCTGCGCCAGGCTGTAGTTCTTCGCCTTGTCCACCAGGCCCGTAACTGCCAGGTGGGGTGACTCATCAGGTTGCGTTTCTGTCATGCGGCCACGGTAGCGGGAGTGGGGAGAGACTTCATGACAACGTGCTGCTGGTCTGAATCAAGCACACATGGCTGGTGGCGGAGGCGGACGGGAATCGAACCCGCCGGGGCACTCTAGTACCCCCACTGGTTTTGAAGACCAGGGAGCCCACCAGGCGCTCGTTCGCCTCCGCAGCCAAGCCTACTCCCTCGGTCCTCGTGCGTGGTCGGGCGCACCCGCCGTACCGGATCCCACCCGACATTCGGGCCAATCGGGTGCGGGGAAGGGTTCCTGCCGCGGTTGCCGTCCCGGCGAGTCCTTGCCCTGCTCGGCAGTTGCGCCGTCCCGATGTTGAGCGGGGACCCGACTACCCTCCAAGGCGACCCGATCAGGTAAATTTGGCTACCAAGAACGAACATCGAGATTCCAACGGTTACCGGATCCTCCCCGGTTGGCGGGTCGGCCAGCTGATGGAGGAGTCGGCCACCCGTTCGGGTTTGCTGGTTCCGGCCGGCACCGAATCCACCAACGACGCTCTTTCCTTGGTGGACATTCACACGGGTTTGCGGTTCTGGGCTGTTCCGACAGGCGCATGGGGGTTCCTGTGGCCGGAGAACAATCGGGTAGCGGTGGCGGTTCGTGAATCGCAGATCATCGCCGAGGAGCAGGAAGATTCTCTCGCTGGAGAGAGTTCCTACCTCTGAGAAGGCCGTCCTTATCCCGGTCGACATGCGTAGCTACCGATCCGCACCAACCCTCCCGCCCGGGCTCGCCTCTCCTCGCCCGGAGCAGCTATGACTACGGAAGGGCGCGGTCGCCTCCTCACTGCGACGGTCACCGATCTCGAAGTAGCCCGGCAGAAGGCTTTGCTGGTGGCGGTCGATCTTCCCGGCACCCGCTCGGATCACCGGGATCGGTCCATGGAGGAGCTGGTCCGGCTGACCGACACCGCCGGTTCCACCACGGTCGGAACCGTAAAGCTGAAGCGAAGGCAGCCACATCCGGCCACCTTTGTGGGTCCGGGCCAGGCTGAGGATCTGGCCCGCGACGTCCGTTTGCTGGATGTCGACGTGGTGGTATTCGACAACAGCCTGGCGCCCGGCCAGCAGCGCAATCTGCAGCGGATGTTCGAGTGCGACGTGGTCGACCGGGTAGCGGTGATCCTGGACATCTTCGCCCGGCATGCCACCAGCCGGGAGGGGATGCTGCAGGTGGAGCTGGCCCTACTCCGGTATCACCTACCGCGCCTCCGGGGTAAGGGGACCGAACTGAGCCGTCTGGGGGGTGGGATCGGCACCAGGGGCCCCGGTGAGACCCAGCTGGAGACCGATCGCCGGCGGATCATGCGCCGGATCTCCTATGTGGAGAAGCGCTTGGAGGAGGTCCACCGGGCTCGGGAGGGCCAGCGCAAGTCGAGGGCTGCGAGGGCTATCCCATCGGCCTCGCTGGTCGGATACACCAACGCCGGCAAGTCCACTCTGATGAACGCATTGACCGGGGCCGGGGTGCGCACCGAGGACCGCCTCTTCTCGACCCTGGACTCGACGACCAGGCGATTGGAACTGCCCAATGGTCGTCTGTTGCTGCTATCGGACACGGTCGGGTTCGTACGCCGCCTTCCCCACCAGCTGGTCGAGGCATTCCGATCGACCCTGCAGGAGACGGTCAATGCCACCTTCCTGATCCACGTGGTGGACGGATCGGAGCCCGGAGCGCCCGAGCAGGTAGTTGCGGTCAGGGAGGTACTCGACTCCATAGGGGCCGGAGGTACCCCCGAGATGCTGGTGATCAACAAAGCTGATCGGGCGGGTGGGTGGGTGGTCTCCCGGCTGCAGGCACTCTATCCGGAGGCGGTCACCGTTTCGGCCATCGAGCGATCCGGTCTGGAGGAGTTGACCGATCGCCTGGTGGATCAGCTGGCCCGCGGCACTCGGGAGGTCGAGCTACTGGTTCCCTATACCGATGGGAGGGTGCTGGGAGCGCTCCGCCGCGAGGCGGAGATCGTGGCTGAGCAACATCGGGCCGACGGCACTCTGGTAAGGGTGAAGCTATTGCGAGACCGGGTTCATCGCTACCGCGACTTCGCCCGGGAGAACGGTGGTTGGTGATCGGCTAGCGCTGAGGGGTTCTCTCTAGCCGGGCTGCCCATAGCGCCGCGCCTACGATGCCGGCGTCGTTTCGCAGGGTGGCGGGCACTACTTCGGCCCGGGCCTGCAGGTATGGGCCGAATCGGGCGAACTTCTTGGAAACGCCACCCCCGAGCACGAACAGGTCGGGTGAGAAGATACGCTCCAGATGGCTCAAGTAATCGTTGAGCCGCTCGGCCCACTGTTCGAATGAGAGCGCGTGTTGCTTGCGGGCCCGGTTGGAGGCCTCTTCCTCCACTACTGCCCCGCCCAATTCCAGATGACCCAGCTCGGTATTGGGCACCAGGTGGCCGTCGTGGATCAGCGCTGAGCCGATCCCGGTGCCCAGGGTGAGGACCAGGACGGTGCCCGGATGGTCCGCCGCGGCGCCGAACCGTGCCTCGGCCAGGCCCGCGGCGTCGGCATCGTTTATCAGCACGACGTGGCGGGAGGAATTCGAGGAGAACAGGTCGGCGGCATCCGTACCGATCCAGGAGTCATCGACGTTGGAGGCCGAGTGGACTCGTCCCGAGATGACGATGGCCGGAAACGTACAGCCGATCGGTCCGGTCACCTCCGGGAAGGCTTCGGCCAGGCGGGAGACCGTCGATGCCACCGGCTCCGGGCGGGCAGGCTGAGGTGTGGGGATCCGGACTCGTTTTCTGATCAGGGTCCCGGTCTCCGGATCGACCGGCGCTCCCTTTATCCCGCTACCGCCGATGTCGATGCCTAGCCGGACAGCCACTCCATACCCCTTCCTCCCGCCAGATCGCTCCGTTAGCTGGTTCCTGTACCAAGGCTCGCCAGCAGATCGGTGACCCGCTGTTCGATCTCATCCCGGACGGGCCGTACTCCGGCCACGCCCTGACCCGCTGGATCGTCCAGGTCCCAGTCCAGGTATCGCTTGCCGGGAAGGATCGGGCAGGCATCCCCGCAGCCCATGGTTACCACTACGTCCGCGGTCGCCACCCGGTCGGTCGACAGCCGGCTGGGAGAGTTGCCCGAGAGGTCGATGTCCCGCTCTGCCATCGCCTCGACGACCGCCGGGTTGATCCGGTCGGCCGGTAGCGCGCCGGCGCTGCGAACCCTCACCCGGTCACCTGCCAATCGGCGGAGGAAGCCGGCGGCCATCTGGGACCGGCCGGCATTGTGAACACATACGAACAGCACTTCGGGAACGGTTGCGGCGCACATGGGACTTCATGCTAAGACCGGTGGGGAACGTTTGCTGAACTGTGCCCATCGACCACTGGAGGTCTCACCGGTCGGTTGGTGGCCGGCCTAACCTGCCACCGATGCGAGTCGCTCTTCCTTGGGCAGGCTACTGGGCCCGTACTGTCTTCATTGCTAGGGCGCTCGTCGGCGCCCGCCCTAGCCTTGTTCGTGATCCGCTGATCTGGCAGGGTCGGATGACTGCCTCGTTCACCGCTAGATTCTTATCCATCCGTACCTGAGGAAACGTATATGACCACCGCTGACATCGGTCTCATCGGTCTGGCCGTTATGGGCCAGAATCTGGTGCTCAACATGGACGATCACGGCTATCGGGTGGCCGTATACAACCGCACCACCAGCCGCACGACCCGATTCCTGGCCGGTCCGGCTCGGGGCACCCGCGTGATCGGTACCGATACCCTCGAGCAGCTGGTTGCCAGCCTGAAGCCACCCCGCCGGGTGATGCTCATGGTCAAGGCGGGAAGGCCGGTCGACGAGACCATTCACCAGCTGGTGCCCCTGCTGGAGCGGGGGGACGTCATCATCGACGGAGGCAACTCGTACTTCGAGGACTCGGCGCGGCGCTGCAGGGACCTCGGCGAACGAGGATTGCTATTCGTGGGCACCGGGATTTCCGGGGGGGAGGAAGGCGCCCGCCATGGTCCGTCGATCATGCCCGGGGGAGCACCGGACGCCTGGCCTCGGGTGAAGGGCATCCTGCAGGCCATCGCCGCCAAAGTAGCCGACGGGACTCCGTGCTGTGGCTGGGTGGGTCCCGGCGGAGCAGGGCACTACACCAAGATGGTCCACAATGGGATCGAGTACGGCGACATGCAGGTGATAGCCGAGGCATACCATCTCATGCGGTGGGGGCTGGGGATGAGCTACCCCGCGATGGCGTCTGTCTTCCGGAGCTGGGGGGAGGGGCAGCTCGACTCCTACCTGATCGACATCACCGCCGACATCCTCGACCATACCGATGACCGGGGTGAGCCGACCCTAGAGAAGATCCTCGACGCGGCCGGACAGAAGGGAACCGGGAAATGGACGGTCATCTCCTCCCTCCACCTCGGGTATCCGATGACCCTGGTGGCTGAAGCCGTCTACGCCCGGGTGGTCTCGGCCCTCCACACCCAGCGGATCGAAGCGGCCGCCGTGATGGGCCCTATGGTCTCGAAGTCGTCCCCGGGAGCAGGTGGTTTCGGAGACGGCTTCGTTGAGGCAATCCGCGACGCGCTATACGCCTCGAAGATCGTTTCCTATGCCCAGGGCTTCATGCTGCTCGGCGCCGCCGCCAGCGAGTATGCATGGGACCTGGACTACGCCCGGATCGCCCGCTTGTGGAGGGAGGGGTGCATCATCAGAGCCGCCTTCCTGGACGACATCGCGGCGGCCTTCGAGCGACGGCCGGACCTGCCCAGCCTGCTGCTGGACAGCTTCTTCTCAGATGCCATTCGCCAGGCCGAGCCGGGTTGGCGGAGGGTGGTGATGGCCGCCGTGGGTAGGGGGATTCCGGTGCCCGCTTACTCGTCGGCGCTGGCCTTCTACGACGCCTACCGATCCGAGCGCCTCCCGGCCAACCTGGTCCAAGCCCAGCGAGACTACTTCGGTGCGCACACCTACGAGCGGATCGACCGTCCGCGTGGCGAGTTCTTCCACACCGATTGGACCGGCAAGGGAGGCGATACCACCTCCGGCAGCTACCAGGCCTGAGCAGCCGATTAGTCACTTATGTGGGGTGGGTACCTTGAATACCGAACCATTCCTGCAGGAGGGACTTCAGCTCTAGGAAAGCCGGGTCCACGCATCGCGATAGAGATACCCTCTCTGCGATCTGTAAGTAGAGGGATGCACTGAGTGGAGTTCGCACCACACGTAAGGCTGCTTCCAAAGCCTCTTTCGGGCGCTGGGGCTTCCCGCCATCCTCGCTGAGCCACTTCTGATCGGATAGCCATCGACGAAGTGGGATTGGCTGCCCTCGCCAACCTAGGACAGAGTCAACCACCGGAGAGTCGCTCCAGATCCAACTCTCCAGTTCAGGGCTTATGACAATCGCTCTGGCTCGCGTTCCCCACGCCGAGCGTACGAACTGCTCGTTGAGATCCTCTTGTAATTCCCGGTGATCCGTGAGTTCTTTGCCGCTTCCTTCATGGTCGAAAATAAGTAGACCGTGGTCGTATTGATCGGCATAAAGTGACAGAAAGTCAACTCCTCGTAAAGCACAGCCGGGATCATGCTCGGAATGACGGTAGATTGTAGTAGACAACCTACGAGTTCCCAGCGAGTGACACCTACCAAGAATACCTTTCAAGGCATTTTCCATGTCAAGGTCTGCCGTAAGAACGACCAGGTCCGGCATGGTCAGCCCAATACACCCGAGGCGAGCAGCATACCGAGATCAGCAGTGCGCTGCCAGTTTCGAAGGGCGGGATGCTCAGACCCTGGCACAATGTCTGTTGCACCATGTTGATCCTGGCCGAAGCACAAGATCTCGTCCCTTTTGGAGGCGCTCAACAAGACCGAAGAGTGAGAAGCAAGCAACACCTGAGCTCCATAGAGTGAGGAGAGAGAATCGTAGGCAGCCGACACTGCCATTGGATGTATGCCATTTTCAGGTTCTTCAATCAGAAGGATACCAGTTAGATCGGGTAGATATGCTAGTAAAGTCAAGGCTGTAAGCCTCAAGGTACCATCTGATACCATCCAGGATGGCAGGTCAAGTCCGCTCGAATACTGATATCGCATGTAACGATGTCGGTCCTCGGGGCGTTCGACTGTTGAAATATCAACCAGATCGGGAAGCACAGTCTGAAGATGCAGTATCCACGCCCGATGCCTATCTGGATCTTGTTTCTGAAGGCGGGCTATAACCCATGGAAGATTAGATCCGTCAAGGGATAGTCCCTTAGCCTTGTGTGGTGAGCTTGGGCGTTTCATGACATGACTGTTGAGTGTTAGTTTCTGTACACCTGATTGCAGGTATTCCCGAAACCAGGTCGCAACAGGAAAGGATCCTTCATCTGGAGGAAGGTTGTGGAAGGCAGATCGTTTCGGCCCGAGGTTGTATGAAGGTGCCCAGCTTCGTCTTGATCGTGAGCGGGCTTCACTATAGTAGTTGTCGGTTCCTCTTGGGACTTTGTTCAAGAGATACTTGGTACCTGATCTGGGTATGGCTAAGGATGAGGGGGGATCAATAACCTCCGGAAAGGATAGACGAAGTGGTCTAGGTTGGGTGTTACACGTTTTTAACAGAAGTCTCTCAGCCTTGAACTCGAAGGCACGGTTGGTTTCATCAAACCCTATAGCAATCTCATATCTTATGGTGGATAACTCGGGCTTGGCCATCTGGCTCCGCTGATCATCGGGTACTCTCGCCTCCACAGCTAACTCAAATCGCGTTCCTCTATGCTGGTAGAGCAGATCAAGGGGGTTTGAAGTCTGCCGTTCAATAGCCTCGTCAAGGCCGTACAACAGTAGATCACTCATGAAGCCGATCGTGTCCATGAATGTGGTCTTACCGGAAGCGTTAGGTCCTACGAGCACGTGAAAGGCTTCGAGTGTTCTATATACGTACTTGAGACAGCGATAGTTTAGGGCTTCAACTAGCGTGATCATTCCTACCCTTGTCTCACGCAGGACCTACGTTGGCTGCGCTGGCCACGATCGTATGGGGAATCGTACTGTAATGGCCACAAGTGCCAGTCGTGCAACTCTTCGTTGGTAAGGCAGGACGCACGTAGTCATTACAGACCGATCTCAAGCGCTACGGCACTCCCGGATGGCCAGGCCGTGGTGGAGGTGGCGACGGCTGCTGGGATTACTACGGTTGATCCCTTACCGAGCTCCATCGGAGGGGAGGTGTCGGTCTGGACTACAACCCGTCCGTCCACGACGGCCAAGATGC
Organism: Acidimicrobiia bacterium; assembly: GCA_965200835.1. Taxonomy (GTDB): domain Bacteria; phylum Actinomycetota; class Acidimicrobiia; order Spongiisociales; family Spongiisociaceae; genus JAPPFW01. The sequence continues at coordinate 735,693 of OZ241390.1, read as the reverse complement.
GTAACTCGGGAACATCTCGTACGGGCATGGGTAGCTTGGAACTGCGGTGCTCACGGATCCAGTAGTGGGGGGTGTCGACCAGGAGCCGTACTCCTTCTCCGGCCATCGGGCGCTGGGAAGGAGCCGGTGGTGATTCGAACATCAGTGCGTCGAGTGCTGGTCCGATCTGCAGTTGCCGGGGTGGGCGATCGTATTCCTCGGTCCAGTCGTACAAGCGGAAGGTGGTGTCGGACGGGGTTTGAACCTCGGCCACGGTTATCCCGGCCCCCAAAGCATGCACCGTTCCAGCCGGTAGATGATGGAAGTCCCCCCGTTGCACGGTCACCGGTTGCAATAGGTGGACCAGGTCGGATGTGCCCGCCGTAGACCGGACCTCGTCCACGCTTATCCGCGGCCGGAAGCCTTTGTAGATAACCGCGTCCGGCTCAGCTTCGATCACGTACCAGGACTCCGTCTTGGGTTGCCAGGCCGGATGGGTAGCTGCCCGGATCTCGTCGGGGTGGACCTGGATGGACAGATGCTGGGAGGTGTCGAGCAGCTTGAACAGGAGCGGGAAGTCGCCACCGGACGTGGGAGATGCGGAACCGAGCAGGGCCGTACCGTGCTCAGCGATGAGCCTACGGAGGGTCTTGCCCCGATGGGGTCCGTCAGCCACACAGGTCCTTCCCCGTTTGGAAGGACCCAGCGCGGAGTCGGGCAGGTCGGCCACTTCCCATGACTCCCCGTAGCGGGCGGGGGAGGGCGGATGGGCCGGAGGTGTCTTGCCTAGGTCGGCCAGCCTGGTGCCGCCCCATGGCTTGGGAACCATGATCGGATCGAGCGCCAGCAAGCCGGGAGGGGTCATGGCCAGGATCCGCTCCGGCCAGGTTCCCGCCCCCTAATCTCACGGTAGGTTGCGAAAGTCCTGTCCCTGGTGCCGGCGAGCCTCACACCGGTTGATCGTATTCCATGCAGGCCTCTGAACGGTCCCTTCCCGAGGAGTGGCACACAGGAATTACGCCTGGTGGTCGGCGTCCAACCGTGGATGGTCGCAGGAGTGTCAATGGCCGGGCATCGCTCCGATACTCTTACTCTGTGGGTGATCGCGATCGGAGTCGACACAACGGCGGGCCAGGGAACTGTCGGCCGGCCAGCGTTGCTTCCGGTGATCCCCGGACCGGAACAGGGAGGTAGGAAGATGTGGTTGACCGATGCCAGGGTGGTCGATGTGGTGACCGGGGAGATCCGGGATGGGGTGAGCGTGGAGATCTCCGGAGGCAGGATCGGCGCCATCCAGAAGCAGCCAGGTGCCGGGGAGCGGATGAGCCTGGAGGGTCGTTACCTGGTGCCCGGGCTCATCTCGGTTCACACCCACCTCTCGGTGGTCTACCCCTTCTCGGCCACTGACGAGAACGAGAATCCCGGTCTAACCGTGCTGCGTGCCTATGGGAGAGCCCAGGATGCGCTGCGGGCCGGAGTAACCACTATCCGCTGCGTGCACGAATTGAACCGGGCCGACCTGTTGCTGGCGGAAGCCGCTCGGGCGGGCTGGGCTGACGTTCCCAGGATCGTGGGCGCCGGTCGGGCGATCTCCACTCCGGGCGGGCACGGGTCCGGACACGGCAGTGCGATCGCTGACGGACCCGAAGCCTTCCGGGAGGCGGCCCTGGCCGAGCTGGATGCCGGCTGCTCGCACATCAAGGTCTTCATCACCGGCGGGATCGCCAATCTGGGCGAGACCTTCGACCATCCCGAGATGAGCAAGGCAGAGATGCAGGCCACCGTCGGGGCCGCTAGCGAACGAGACACCTATGTGGTGGCCCATGCCGCCTCGTCCCTGGCTATCAACTGGGCGCTGGATGCTGGAATCCGCTCGTTCGAGCACGCCTACGACCTGGACGAGGAGACGGCCGGGAGGATGGCGGCGGAGAACGTGTTCCTCACCCCCACCCTGTGTGTCACCCGTTCCCAGGAGTGGATGCGATGGAAAGGTTTCGAGGACTTCCAAATCGAGACCTCCCTCGAAGTGGGTCCCATGCATCTGGCCAGCATCCGCCGGGCCGTGGCGGCCGGAGTGACCATGGTCAACGGCACCGACTATCCGCCCGGTGATCCCATCGACGGTACTTCGGTAGCGGTGCACGAGATGGGACTGATGCAGGGGGCCGGGCTGCGCCCGCACTTGGCACTGGCCGGGGCAACCTCCAACGCCGCTCGGCTCTTGGGAATGGAGTCCGAGATCGGTACTATCGAGGAGGGGAAGGTCGCCGACCTAGTGGCTGTCGAAGAGGACCCACTCTCCGATGTGGCTGCGATGCGGAAGATTTCCTTCGTGATGCAATCCGGTCGTGTCGTGAGGAACGAGTGGCCGGTTTCCTGATCCCGACCCCGTCCGGTTCGCCGACTCGCCGAAGTAGAGCATGAACGAACGCAGATACCGCCTAGCGGTGGACATAGGCGGCACTTTCGTCGACGCGGTTGCCTATGACGAGCGGACCGGGAGGATCACGGTACGCAAGGCGCCGACCACTCCCGCCAACCCGGCCGAAGGCGTGATCACCGCTACCGGATCCACCGGGGTGGCGCTCGACCAGGCTTCGGTCTACACCCACGGCACCACGCTGGGGCTCAATGCCATCCTCGAGCGTAAAGGTTCCGTGACCGGAATAGTTACCAACGCCGGGTTCCGGGACATATTCGAGATCGCCCGCGGTGATCTGCCCCGCGGATCCATGTACGACTTCCAGTATGTGCGGCCGCCCCTGCTGGTCCGCCGCCGCCACACGGTGGGTGTTCCCGGACGCATCGACCATACCGGCAAGGTGATCGATGACCTCGACCATCGGGCGGTCATCGAGGCCGGCCGGCTGCTCCTCGAGCGGGGGGTGGACTCGGTAGCCGTCTGCTTCCTCCACTCCTACGCCAACAGCTTCCACGAGGAAACCGCCAAGCGACTTCTGACCGAAGCGTTTCCGGATCTCTCAGTTTCGGTGTCAGTGGATCTTGTGAGGGAATATCACGAGTACGAGCGGACCTCCACCACGGTTGCCGATGCCTATATCCGACCGATTCTGGATCGGTATCTCACCGAGCTGGAGGATCGCCTCCGCAGGCGGGACTTCGAAGGATCGTTCCTCATCATGCGCTCGGCCGGCGGGGCGATGACCTCGGACATAGCTCGGATGTCGCCTCTCCTGACCGTCTTCTCCGGTCCGGCCGGAGGCATCGCGGGGACGATCAGCTTGGGGGAGGCGACGGGACGCTCCTCTCTGATCTCCTTCGATGTGGGAGGGACCAGCCTGGACGCGTGTGTGATCGTGGACGGCGCTCCCACCGAGGTCTACGAAGCCGAGATCGAGAGCCTGCCGATACGGATACCGGTATTCGACATCCGCACCATCGGTGCGGGCGGAGGGTCCATCGCCTGGATGGACAAGGGTCTCCTGCGGGTCGGGCCCCGGAGCGCCGGCGCGGTTCCCGGTCCGATCTGTTACGGGAAGGGAAACACCGAACCGACCGTCACCGATGCTTCCCTGTGTCTGGGATACCTGGCCGCCGACGAGTTCCTGGGAGGGGAGATACGGCTGGACGAGGAGGCGGCGGTCCGGGGGGTGAGGACCAAGCTGGCCGAGCCCCTTGGGATGACCACCGAGCTGGCCGCGGCCTCCGTCTTCGACGTGCTGCTGGCCCGCACGGTCGGGGCCATTCGGGAGATCACCGTGGAGCGGGGCTTGGATCCGAGAGAGTTCTCGCTGGTGGCTTTTGGTGGTGCCGGCCCTATGCTGGCCCCGCTCCTCGCCAGGGAAATGGAGCTGCCGGAGGTGGTAGTGCCCGCCGCTCCGGCTGTGTTCTCCGCCTGGGGAATGCTGATGTCCGACCTCGAATACGACCTGGGCCAGACGGTGCTCGCCCCGCTTGACGAGGCGGCCTTTCCTCGACTGCAAGGAGTGTTCGCCCAGCTAGAGACCGAAGCCGATCAGGTACTGGCGGCCCAGTCGGTGCCGCACCAGAACCGGGTGTTGCTTAGGAGGCTGGACCTGCGCTATCACGGCCAGGAGCACACCTTGTCGATCGATCTGGAGGTCAAGGACGACCAGCATTCGATGGCCGCCAAGTTCCACGAACGGCACCATGAACGCTACGGGCACAACCTAGCGGAGCAAGTACAGATCCTCACTGCCCGAGTCAGAGCGATCGGGCGGCTGGACAAACCGGCGGGCTTTTGGGGGGGCAGCAGTTCGGCCGTAGCAGAGGGAGGCGAGGGCCGGATAGGGGAGCGGGAGGCTTTCGACTTTGCCACTCGGGAGCGGAGCCTCTTTCCGGTCTACGAGCGGGCCCTGCTTCCGGCCGGTGTAGAGGTCCAGGGTCCCGCCATTATCCGGGAGCCGACCTGCGTGACCGTGATCCACAGTGACCAGCGGGCCGTTCCTGATTCGGCCGGAAACCTGGTGGTGAGATGAGCGAGGCCCCGCGTCTGGATGGCGCCACCGTGGAGGTGATCCGCCACTATCTCAACTCCACTGCCGAGCAGATGCGCCGCACTCTGGTGCGCACCGCTTTCAATCCGGTGATCTACGAGGTGCTCGACTTCGGGATCTCTATGTACGACCGGGATCAACGGCTGATCTCCGAGTCGTCGGGTGTCCTGTCCTTCCTGGGTGCCAACGACTATGCCATCCACAAAGGCGTGGAAAAGGTAGGAATCGAGAACCTCCATCCGGGCGATGTAGTCATGATCAACTATCCCTACTGGAGTGGGGCGCATGTGTACGACGCCATGCTGTTCACCCCGGTGTTCTGCGAAGGTAGCGATCTTCCCGATGCCTTCCTGGCGGTGCGTGCCCACTGGATGGACCTGGGGGCGAAGGATCCCGGCTACGTGCTGGATTCCACCTCCATCCACCAGGAGGGCCTCATCATGCCGGGCGTGAAGCTGATCAGGCGGGGTGAGCCGGACCCTCAGATCATGGCGATCCTTCGGTACAACTCGCGCATGCCCGACACCATCATCGGGGATTTCAATGCCCAGGTCTCGGCTCTCCGAGTCGGTGAGCGCCGTCTCCATCAGATCTGGGCCAAGTTCGGTCTGGCCACCGTGGATGCAGCGATCGACCGGATCATCGAGCATGGCGCCCGCACTGCCTCCGAAGCCGTAGCGGCCATGCCTGATGGACAATGGTCGGCCTACGACTGGCTGGACGACGACGGCATCTCCCACGATCTCATCAAGATGGCGGTGACGGTCACCATCGACGGGGAGAGATTCGAGGTCGACTACGGGGACTCCGACGATGCGGTGCCCGGTCCGGTGAACATGCCGTTCGGCAAGACCATGAGCCTGGCCAAAACCGTTTTCAAGTCGCTCACCACGCCCAACACGCCGGCGAACCATGGCCACTATGACCCTCTCACCGTTACCTGCCCGCCCGGAAACCTTTTCCATGCCGTCTACCCGGCTGCCACCTTCACCCTCTGGACGGGTATGGCGGCCTTCGAGCTCATTCACAAGGCGCTGGCCCAAGGTATGGACCGGATCGCGGCTTCCTCCGGCTCCGACGAGCCGGGGTTCATGGCGGTGGGGACTCACCCCGATACCGGAGAGATGTATGCGGTCAGCAACAACGAGGGAATCGGATGGGGGGCCACCCCTACTCACGACGGCGCTACCGCTCTGCAGCATCTCTCCACCACGGCGGTGCGCAACACCTCGATCGAGGTGCTGGAGCACAAATCCCCTATCTTCCATGAACGGCTGGAGCTACGGCAGGACTCGGGAGGCGCCGGACGATGGCGGGGCGGGTTGGGAGTCTGCCGAGAGGTCAAGTTCCTGGCCACCGGCGAGCTGCTGTCGATGAAGAAGAAGACCAAGACCAAGCCGTGGGCCCTGCGAGGCGGGCACGAGCCCGAGACCAATGCCATGATCGTGTGGCCCGACACCGAGCGAGCGCACCGGTCACGGATGGAGAGGTTCACCATGCAGCCAGGGGAGGGTTTCCGCAACCTGTCGGCCGGCGGCGGAGGTTGGGGTAATCCGCTGGATCGTCCTGTGGAGCTGGTGGCCGAGGACGTGTTGGACGGATATGTCTCCCTCCAGCAGGCGGAGGAGGTCTATGGGGTCAGGGTGGAAGCGGACGGCTCCGCCACCCCGGTCGGGCGACGTGTGATGCCGGAGCTCCAAGAACCGGCCAGCGAGTAGCTCCGGCTCCACCATCCTGGACTGGGTGCAAAGTCCGCAAGGCAGCCGACACATCCGTGGTCGGGTAGTTTGAGACCGCCTACGGGGTGGTGTTACGGTGCTTGATCTGTCGACCGAGGGGTCCAAGCCATGTATCGGATAGCTGTCATTCCGGCGGACGGGATCGGTCCCGAGGTGTCCAAGGAAGCGGAGCGGGTTCTCAGAGCGGCCGCCCAGCGCTATCACTTCGAGGTAGAGACCGAATGGTTCGATTGGGGTTGTGACCGCTATCTGGCTGACGGCCGGATGATGCCGCCCGACTACCTGGAAACACTGGCAAGCTTCGATGCGATCTTCCTCGGGTCGGTGGGCGATGTGTCCAAGGTGCCCGATCACCTTTCTCTGGAGCTGATCCTGGGGATTAGGCGTGGGTTCGACCAGTACGTCAACCTGCGGCCCATCCGGCTGTATCCCGGCGTAGATACCCCGATCCGCACCGCTACTCCCGAGACGGTGGACATGGTGGTAGTCCGTGAGAACACCGAGGGCGAGTACGCCGCGCAGGGCGGGGTGTTCGAGGCAGGCACTCCGGACGGGGTGGCGTTGCAGACCGGAGTGTTCACCTACAAGGGTTGCCGGCGGGTGATGCACTACTCCTTCGAGCTGGCCCGGTCCCGCGCCAAGCTGGGTCCCGAAGCACCAGTCGGGAGGGTCACCAACTGCACGAAGTCCAATGCGCTCAACTACTCGATGGTGTTCTGGGATGAAGTGTTCGAGGAGGTGGCCGGTCGTTTTCTGGATGTCGAAACCGACATGGCGCTGGTGGACGCCCTGACGATGTGGATGGTGAAGAACCCGGAGTGGTTCGATGTGGTCGTGGCGTCCAACCTGTTTGGTGACATCATCACCGACCTCGGCGCCATGCTCCAGGGAGGTATGGGCTTTGCGGCCGGTGGCAACATCGATCCCGAGGGGAGGTACCCGTCGATGTTCGAGCCGATCCACGGTTCAGCACCCAAGTACACCGGTATGCGCAGGGTGAACCCGATAGCTTCCATAGAAGCGGTGCGCATGATGCTGGATCATCTAGGACAGCCGGACGCGGCAGCGGCGGTTGGCAACGCCATTGCCGAAGTACTGGCCGAGGGCCGGGTAGGTACGCGGGACATGGGCGGGACCAACACAACCGATGAGGTGGGTAGCGAAATCGCCCGCCGTATCCGCTGAGGACCGGTAGGAGAACAGAGCCGCCGACCGGTTAGCAGCAAATTGACGACTCGAGGGGTTGGATCTGTCACACCCCCGTGGCATATTGGTCGATAGTAATCACCCGACGGTTCGAGTTCTGACGTCGACCCGGCCGTCCGAGGATCATCGGAGCAGGAACCGTGCAACCGGTCGCGGCATTCCAAGCGCGACCTTTCTCCAGGAACGGTGGTGGCGGGGGAGGGGCCGAAGGGGCAAATCGGGCGGTCGGGAAAACGCGAAAATCCCCGTTGCGGGTGATTGGTAGCTGATAACTGCTGAAGCACCGGGCGGGAGTTGGCGGCACAACTCAGGAGCAATTTCGGTTAGCCGCATGGGGGCAGCGTCACACGTTTCGGGCCGCTGTCGGTAGTGGATTCTCGTCCTCCATTCGCTCTTCAGGAGGTACTCGACTCAGGAACCGCTCGCGTCACCGCCGGCGGCATCCGCCGGACCAGCCGGGCAGCTTGGGAGATTGTCAGGCCGGTACAGGCAGCCCGCCACTCGTCGTCAGACCGGTTGGCGACGAAGCCTATCGCTATTTCCCGGCCGCGTTTTCTCCCCTCAGTGTCGGCAGGCCGCGGGTTCCGAGGGTCCGAACAGGTGTCAGCAATGGGTTCTATGTCTTGGTCTCTGTGTGGGAGCGGCATTCCAGGTACATCGACGCATGGGGTGGCCTGCTGCCTTCCGGTCTGTTGCTCGATCAGGGGCACTGGGGCTCGAATCCACAGACTGAAGCGCTGAACACGGGCTGAGTGAGCTGTGTGGGTGGTGTGCCTGTCGCTGTTCGATCGGCGGCTAGATGCGCATGGTGAGGGAGGCTGTGTAGCCGTTATCGATGTCGCCGATCACCGTGGCGAGTTGTGATTCCCAACTGTCTCTGAAGACGCCGTCGCGCTGCAACGAGAGCGAACTCAGGTTGCTTAGGCTTCTGCCGTACGCGGACTCGCCGTATACGACCTCGCATGGCGCTTGTGGCAAGGCCAACTGTGTGGTCTTGAGCGGCTGGTCGCCGCCGGCGGCGGCGTCGAGACTCGTGAATATCTCGAGGTGGCAGTGTGGCCAGCGACCTCGATAACACCCTGGAAAGATCGTCGTGAAGCCACATCTGCCAGCGGAGTCAGCCTGCTGAACCCCTCGCAGGTAGTTCTGGTCGGCGATCTCATACAACGAGTAGCGACCGTCGGCGGTGCAGTGCCACATGTAGACCGCCGCACCCACGAGCGGTGCGGCTGTGCGAGCGTCGATCACGGTCATCTCGATTTCTGCAGGCACTCCAATGGCGACACCGCTCAAACCACCGATGCTCGATGTGATGTCACGTCGGAGGATGTCCTCGATTGTCAGCACATTGGGTCCATTGGTACCGTCGGCGGGGAACGGACCGCCCGTCTCGCTGGGAATCTCTGGGCCGGGCTGGTGAGCAACCACCGGCTCCGGTATCGACGTTGTGGTTACGGTGTCTGCGTTGGGAGGCTCGGTGTCGGGGGTCCGGACTGCAGTTGTCGTTGAGCCTGCTGTTGTCTCCCTGACTTCCGAAGGGTTCGTCGTCGTCGCAGCAGCGCTAGATGCACTTGCAACGACTTCGGCTGGTTGTGTTGCAGAGCCAGCGCTTGCCCCACATGCGGCCGCAAGCATTCCAAGGGACAGCTTTCCGAACGCTGCCAACGCCTGGCGTCTGTTGAGAGCGGGCCCGAAGTCCCGGGCCAGTCCACCGAAGTCGTCGTGATTGTCTGACATCTAACTTGCGATCCATTCGCGCTACTAGTTTGTTATGCCACATGCATAGCACTCTGTCACACCTTGCCAGGTTGTGCGCGCAAGTTGTGCTCGAAACCTGCCGTTCTGTTTCCGACAACGACCTCGTACGCACTTCGCAAAGTGGCCTCTGACCTCGTCATTCGGCGTCACTTCTAGGTTGTGCACGGTTTCCGTAGGGTTGTGGGCGGTGCTGCGGGGCTGTGAGCGACGGGGAGGGCGGCGCTAACCTCGGCATCTTGCGGCTGGGTGTAGTGGTCTGTGTTGTCGCGGGTTTGCTGGCTTCGGCGACGCCGTCGGCGGAGGCGCATACGGGGCCGGACGTCCGGTCGGCGCCGATCCGGGGGTCGGAGACGTTTCCTGACGTCGAGGAGGGGCACTGGGCTGAGGACGCGATCGGCTGGGCAGCCGCCAACGGGATCGTCTCGGGGACCGAGGACGGGAACTTTTCTCCGAACCTGGTCGAGACGCGCGCCTATGCGGTGTACTACCTCTACAAGCTCTACGCCACGGAGCACAGCGTGTCCGTCGCTCGGACACCTTCACCGATGTCGAGGTCGGGCATTGGGCAGACGAGGCGATCGGCTGGGCAGCCGCCAACGGGATCACACGGGGCACCGGCAACAACGAGTTCTCACCCGACCGCACCCTGACCAGAGCCGGCAAGGTCACGCTGCTGCTCCGGGCGCGCCTAAGTGACAGCCCGGCCTCCGACGATCCTCTCGACTCGGACGACTCCCTCGGCGACGACGATCCGCTCGGCTTGGGCATGTCCACGGACGACGCGAATCCTCTCGGATCGGACATCTTCAGCGACGTTGAGGTCGGGCACTGGGCTGACGAGGCGATCGGCTGGGCAGCCGCCAACGGGATCACACGGGGCACCGGCGAGGGCGAGTTCTCACCGGAGCGCGCTCTGACCAGAGCCCAGGCGGCCACACTCCTGGCGCAGGCTGCCCCGCCCACACCCAGGCTCGACATTGCACCACCGCCGCCCCGACCGGTGCCTGCGCCGGTCCACCGGAGGCATCAGACGAGGGCGCTGGGCACGCCGACTCCGACTCCGGTCCCGACCAGGGCGTGGCCGAGCCGCAGCAGGGTCCGCCTCTGGGTCTGATCTCAGCGACGGGGGTGCCGGTGCCGATTCTCCACCATGACGGCGACGTCTACGCGGTGCGCACGCCGTGCGGCACCACCGCCAAGCTGAGCGGAGGAACGCCCATCTACCAGACCCAGGTGGTAATCGACCCGGGTCACGGCGGCAGGTACGACTCCGGCGCCCTCGGGCCCAACGGCCTGAAGGAGCGCCACCTCAACCTGACCCTGGGTAAGGCAGTGGTCGCGAAGCTCACTGATCGGGGTATCTCGGCGGTGCTGACCCGAACCGGCGATTACTCGATTCTCCTGCCGCAGCGCGCCGCGTTCGCCGACGCCCTGGGGGCCGACGCTTTGGTCTCGATTCACCACAATGCTCCGACACTGCGGACCGGCAGTACGCCGGGCAGCGAGGTGTTCGTGCAGTCGGTTACCCGTGCTGAGCCTGATGCCGACTCGGCGCGTCTCGGCGGACTGCTCTACACCGAGATCACAGCGGCCCTGAGCGACTTCGATGGCATCTCCTGGAGCCGCGCCAGCAACGCCGGCGTGCTGCGAGTGCTGCTGCCCTACCGCCTTGTCCCGGCGTCGGGCGATCCCGACGCCTACGGCATGATCCGCAGGCCGAACGTCACCGCCGTGCTGTTCGAGTACGGCTACCTCTCCAACAAGTCCGAGGCTGCGCTGTTCGCCACTGACGCTTACATCGAGGTGGCAGCTACCGCCACCGCTGACGCCCTCGAGTCCTACCTGAGCGGCGACCCGGCCCCGACGGGGGTTCCCGTGAACACCCGCGTCTTCAACCCCGTAAGAGCTCCAACCCGCTGCCAGGAAACCCCCCTCGAATGACCCCCGCGGTCAAACCCGGCACCCCCGACCTCGGGGCGCCAGCAGCGTTGAAGCCCCGCCCGCTGCCAGGACCCCCCGGGGAATAACCCCCGCGGCAGGCACCCTCGGCTGACTCGGGCCGAGGGCCGCCTAGGAGCCGAGGGGTCCATTGGTCGGCTCGGTGTCGGGGGTCCGGACTGCAGTTGTCGTTGAGCCTGGTGTTGTTTCCCTGACTTCCGAAGGGTTGGTCGTCGTCGCAGCAGCACTAGATGCACTTGCAACGCCTTCGGCTGGTTGCGTTGCAGAGCCAGCGCCTGCCCCACATGCGGCCGCAAGCATTCCAAGGGACAGCTTTCCGACCGCTGCCAACGCCTGGCGTCTGTGAGAGAGGGCACGAAGTCCCGGGCCAGTCCCCCGAAGTCGTCGTGATTGTCTGACATCTATCGGTTGGGGTCACGCTATCCGGAGGGCTCGGGTTTAGTAGTAGGCGGTGTTTGCTGAAGCCATTGGGCGGGAGGTCCCGAAGGGACAAAATAAGGGGGCGCAGACAGCGCGAAAAACCTCTACATTGGGCGATAGCCGTCGGGACTACTGGGCCATCGGACGGAATGGACCTGGTGAGTTTCTGGAGGCCGCGCGGAGCGAGATGTGGTTACTTGTCGTCGACGGGTCCGGGTGGCCACATAACGGGACGGTTCTCAATTCATGCCCGCCCTCCGCCTCGGCGGGTTTCCGCACCGTCCTACTCGCTAGGGGCATCACCGACCCGCGAGCGTGATATCACGGTGTCTAGTATCTCCGGGACGGCGGAAGCGGCACAGGTCCCCAATAGATCGCCGTCACCCAGGAGGTGAATCGCCAGTGAAACCAGCGGTTTTCAGATACTCGGAACCGGAAAGCATCGGGGAAGCACTCGATCTTCTGGCTGAACACGGGTCGGAGGCCAAGATACTGGCCGGCGGGCAGAGCCTGGTTCCTATGATGAACTTCCGCCTAGCCAGGCCTGCTCACCTAGTCGACATCAACGGGCTCGATTCCCTTTCGCATATCTCAGCCAACGGATCGATACGAATCGGAGCCATGACTCGACTGACCACCATCGGCGAGTCGAACGAGATAGGGGAGGCTCACCCGATCATTCCCAGAGCCGTGTCCTACATTGGCCATCGGGCGATACGTAACAGAGGAACGATCGGTGGATCACTCGTCCACAACGATCCGGCGGCCGAGCTACCCGCTCTTCTGCTGGCGTTGGGAGCCGAAGTGACTGCTCGGTCGGCGCGCGGTGAGCGGGTCATGACGCTCCAGAGCCTCCTTGAGGACCGGTTCTTCGAAACCACGCTGGGACATGACGAGCTCCTGACCGAGGTCCTGATCCCGGCCGCATCGAGCTTGAGCGGGTTCGGATTCCAGGAATTTGCCCGCCGTCACGGCGACTTCGCGCTTGCCGGGGTGGCCGCCGTGTTATCGATGGATGGGTCAACCGTCCAGGAAGCCGCCGTTGCCGCGTTCGGTGGCGTTCATGCCACCCGCCTCCCGACCGCGGAGGCCGCCATTACAGGCATGGAAGCGAACGATGCCGCTATCACCGCTGCCGGAGCTTCCGCAATGGCGGACTTTCCCACCACCTCCGACGTCCATGGGACTGGCGAGTATCGAAGTCATCTGATCAAAGTTTTGACCGAGCGGGCCTTGGCAGAGGCGGCCGGTAATGCAGGAGGCGAGAATGGCTGAAACGCACACTGTCACGCTCAAAGTCAACGGTGCAACGGCGACGATTTCGGCCGAAGGCCGTAAGACTCTGGCTGACGCCATCCGGGAGGATCTAGGACTGACCGGAACCCACCTCGGTTGTGAACATGGTGTATGCGGTGCCTGCACCATCCTGTTCGATGGCGAAGTGGTTCGATCGTGCCTGCTCTTTGCGGCCCAGGCCGGCGGTGCCGAGATCACCACCATCGAGGGAGTAGGCCAGGGCGATGAGTTGCACCCGATGCAGACAGCCTTCTCCGAGTATCACGGGCTTCAATGCGGGTTCTGCACCCCAGGAATGATCCTGGCCGGCATCGATGTCCTGTCTCGTAACCCTGACCCGAGCCGCCAGCAGATACGTGACGAAATGGGCGGCAATATCTGCCGCTGTACCGGCTATCAGAAGATCGTCGACTCGGTTCAGGCTGCCGCAGCCATGATGTCCGAGGGAGGGGTGAGCGCATGACGATGACACAAGAGAGCAGATGGATCGGCGTTTCGGCGCCGCGTCGGGAGGATGCATCCCTGATTCGTGGCCGCGGCCGGTTCATTGCGGACATCGAACCGGCAGGAACCCTGCATATGGCTGTCCTACGGAGCCCTTTTGCTCACGCAAGGGTCGACGGGATCGATACATCGGCGGCGAAGGCCCTCGAAGGCGTGCACTGCGTATTGACGGCCGCCGACCTGGAAGGCATCGGAGCTTTCCCGACCATCTGGCGGTTGCCTGGACAGAAGCAGTCGGACACTCCCGCCTTCGGACCCGGCAAGGTCCGCTACGTGGGTGAGCCGGTGGCGGCGGTGGTTGCCGACTCGCGCTACATAGCCGAGGATGCTCTCGATCTCATCGATGTGGACTACGAGGTTCTCGACCACGTGGTCGACGTGGAGGCTGCGGTGGCGGAGGGCGCTCCGGTCATCAATGAATCCATGGGCGACAATGTCATCATCGACTACACCTTCCCCGGTATCAACGCGCTCGGGGTGGCCGGAGACGTCGGGGCAGCTTTCGAAGAGGCGGACGAGGTGGTGTCGGGTAAGTTCCGGGTCGGCCGTTACTCGGGGGTCCCGCTGGAGACCCGCGGATTAGTGGCGGAGTGGGACGACCTGCGCCAGACACTGATCCTCCACTCCGAGAGTCAGGTTGCCCATCTCCTGCGTACGGAGCTGGCCGCCGCTCTCGGGATCCCGGAGACCTCGATCCGGATCCTCACTCCCAATATCGGTGGCGCTTTCGGAAACAAGTGGGATCGTTACCCCGAGGACATCCTCGTTTCGCTAGCGGCGATGAAACTGCGGCGGCCTGTGAAGTGGATAGAGGATCGTCGAGAGTCACTCCAGGCCACGGTCCATGGTCGTGAGCAGGTCCAGGAGTGGCATCTAGCAGCCAAGGCCGACGGGACCATTCTTGGCTTCAAGGGACGGGTGCTCAGCGATCAGGGTGCTCACCTCCACAGTGTCGGGATCGGGCCAGCCTGGGTTACCGGCGCCGCCGCACTCAACCAGTACAAGATCGCCAACTACCACTGCAATATATTAGGTGTCGCAACCAACAAGACACCGAACAGCACCTTCCGTGGCTTCGGCGGTCCGGAGGGGATGTTCGGTATCGAGCGGATGATGGACAAGATGGCCCGTAGGCTCGGGATGGACCCGGCCGAGCTCCGTCGCAGGAACATGATCCAGGCCGATGAGTTCCCATATTTCAGTCCGGGTGGCGGTGTGTACGACAGTGGGAACTACCCAGCAGCACTGGCCAAGGCTCTGGAGGCGGTCGAATACGACCGGCTGCGTGAAGAGCAAGAGGAGTTGAGAAGCCAGGGTATCTATCGTGGTGTGGGGATCGGCTCTTATATCCATGTGTCAGGGTTCGGCCCTTCGGCCATTCTGGGAATACTCGACTACTACACAGGCGGGTACGAAGGTTCTACCGTGAAGATCGACCCCCACGGCCGGGCCACCCTCTACACGGGGATGATCCCGATGGGTCAGGGCACTGAGACCACCTTGGCTCAGGTGGCTGCGGATCATCTCGGGATCGACCTCTCTAATGTGCGCGTCGTGTGGGGGGACACGGATCAAACCCCCTACACAGGCTTCGGTTCGGCAGGAAGCCGGTCGAATGTTGCCGCGGTTGCCATCATCAAGGCGATCGAGGAGATCAAGGCCAAGGCGGTACGTATCGGAGCAGGCCTGCTAGAAGCCGATCCCGAGGATGTTGCCTATAGCGAGGGCCGTATATCGGTCAAAGGGGCTGAGGAGATGCGTTCCCTGAGCCTTGGTGAGGTTGCCCAGCAAGCCTACTGGGCACACAAGATTCCGGAAGGGGATCAGCCCGGCCTTGAGGCTACCTATGTGTACGATCCGGCTAACTTCACCACCGCGTACGGTACGCATGTGGCAGTGGTGGACGTTGACATTGACACCGGAAAGATCAAGTGGGTCAACTACGTGGTGGTCGACGATTGCGGGACCGTGATCAACCCGCTCTTGGTCGAAGGCCAGATCCATGGCGCTCTCGCGCAGGGTCTGGGAGGTGCGATGCTCGAAGAGTTCGTGTACGACGACGAGACGGGTCAGCTCCTTTCGTCCTCCCTGATGGACTACCTGCTCCCGTCCTTCACCGATCTACCGGACTTCGAGATACATCACCTGGTTACCCCTTCGCCTCACACCGAAGGTGGTTTCAAGGGGATGGGTGAGGCAGGGTGTTTCCCGGCTGCGCCTGCTCTGGCCAACGCCATAGGCGACGCTCTTTCCCACCTCGGGGTGGAAGTCGATCAGACGCCGATCACTCCCAGCCGCCTGTGGGCACTGATAGCGGAGGCCGGTAACAGCTGATACGGAGCAGAGTTGCAAGCACACGGCCGGCGATGATGCGTCCGATCGCGGATCGGATAGGTTGCGGGCTCGCTCGTGAGCGAGATCGGGTAATCACTGGTCTGTCAGGGTGCCCGGGATGAGGTTGCTGGTCGAGGGTGGGCGAATTATTACGTCCACCCAGGACTATGTGTCAGACATCCTCATCGACGGTGGCCGGGTGCGCGCAATCGGCTCCTTCGAGGGGTTGGAAGCCGATCAAGTCGTGAATGCCTCGGGTCGCTTGGTGTTCCCCGGTGGTGTGGATCCCCATACCCATCTAGACACGCCGGTGGCGGGTACGGTGATCTCCGACGACTTCGACTCGGGGACCAGGGCAGCGGCCGTGGGCGGAACCACCACGATCATTGACTTCGCCATCCAGGAGAAAGGAACCGATCCTCGGTCCTCGTTGGAGGAGTGGCACGGTCGGGCCTCGGACAAGGCGGCGGTCGACTATGCCTTCCACCAGATCCTTACCGATCTGCCCGACGATCTCCTCCCCTCCCTCGACGGGCTGATCTCCGAAGGGGTCACCAGCTTCAAGCTGTTCATGGCCTATCCCAACGCCTGGATGCTCGATGACGGGGCGATTTTCAAGGCGATGCGGCACACAGCTGAGAACGGCGGGTTCATCATGCTGCACTGCGAGAATGGATTCGCCATCGAGGCACTTATCGAGGACTCGCTGGCCAGGGGAGATACCGATCCGATATTCCATGCCCGGACGCGCCCCAGCCTCGCTGAGGATGAGGCAACCCGCCGGGGTATTGCCCTGGCTGAGATGGCCGGAGTGCCCGTCTATATCGTTCATATGTCGTCGGCCGGATCCGTGCAGGCCGTGGCGGAAGCTCGCGATCGGGGGGTGAGAGCTTATGCGGAGACCTGTCCTCAATATCTCCTGCTAACGGATGACAAGTTGGCTGAGCCAGGGTTTTCGGGTGCCAACTATGTATGCTCCCCACCCCTCCGCTCCCGGGATCACCATGCCCCCCTGTGGAACGGGCTGAAGGTAGGAGACTTGCAAGCGGTAGGAACGGATCACGCCCCGTTCTATTTCAGACAACGCCAGGTGGGTCGAGAAGATTTCAGCAAGATACCCAATGGTCTGCCGGGCATCGAATGGCGGATGGGTCTTCTCTACCACCACGGTGTTGTTGAGGGGAGGATTTCCCTCAACCGTTTCGTGGAGATCACCTCCACCAATGCCGCCAAGTTGTTCGGTCTCTACCCGCGTAAGGGAGAGATAGCTCCCGGATCGGATGCCGACCTGGTCGTGTTCAACCCGGAAGCTCGAACCTTACTCTCGGTGGCCAATCAGGTCACCAACTGCGACTACAACCCATACGAGGGACGGGTACTGGCCGGCGCTATAGACGTAGTGCTTTTGCGGGGAGAGGTGATAGTTCGGGATGGCAAGTATGTGGGATCACATCCGTTAGGAGGCTTCGTGAAGAGTACCGAGTCGGCTGCCCTCAGCAGCTCGGTACTTGTTACGTGATCGGATCAGGTGTGTCGAACCGAGATGATGTGATCGGGCTGCTTCAATCGATGGCGGGCCCCGGTAACGAAAGGAGATGCGGATCGTGAGAACCGCGCTCGTCCAGATGGGTACCGAATATGACACGGAGCGGAACGTGGATCGGGCCGAGGGCTTGGTACGTGAGGCAGCAGGAAGTGGAGCGCGGATCGTCTGCCTGCAAGAGCTGTTCAATACGGTCTACTTCCCCTACGAGATGAACGCCCGCCATCTGGATCTAGCTGAACCGATCGACGGACCGACCATGGTGCGTATGCAGGAGCTGGCCCGGGAGCTCGGTATCGTGCTGATCGCGCCGATCTACGAGAAAGCCCTCGACGGTCTCCTGTACAACAGTGCACCGGTGATTGGACCGGATGGTGATCTGATCGGTGTTTATCGTAAGAGTCACATTCCAATCGTCTCGGTACCCACGCTGACCGGGGTGGAAAAGTACTATTTTGCTCCAGGTGATACCGGGTTCATCACTTTCCCGACGCCTTTCGGTGTAACCATCGGCATCCTTATCTGCTACGACCGGCACTTCCCTGAAGCAGCTCGGACCCTGGCGCTCAACGGGGCCCAGATTGTCTATGTCCCGACTGCAACTACCGGCATGAGCCGTTACCTGTGGGAGCTCGAACTCCAGGCCCACGCGGTCGACAACATCTACTATGTCGGAGGGGTCAACCGGGTAGGGGTCGACCAAGGCGGATCCTCTTCCCACTTCTATGGTTCCTCGATGTGGGTTGATCCCAAAGGGAGGATCATCTCTCAAGCAAGCGACAGCAAGGATGAGGTGCTGATCGCTGATCTCGATCTGTCGGTCATTTCCCGGATTCGCAACGATTGGGGCTTCTTCCGGGATCGGCGGCCCGACCTCTACGCTCAGCTGAGTGCCTGAAATTCGATTCGAGGAGCGACTATGGATCTAGCTGTGGCAGGCAAGGTAGTGGTGGTCACCGGGGCCAGCCGGGGCATCGGGCGCGAGATTGCCCTGGCCTTTGCCAGGGAAGGGGCGCGAGTGGCTGCGCTAGCCCGAACCGCTGGAGACCTCGATCGGACGGTCGGAAAGATGGACGGGGAGGCCGGTGCCCATATAGCGTTAGCCTGCGACGTTACCGACCCCGGGCAGATCGAGTCTGCCATCCAAGAAGTGGGCGCAGAGCTCGGACCTCCCGACATACTGGTCAACAACGCCGGCCAACGCCAGAACTTCGACCGTCTGGATCAGCTGGAGCTGGACGAGTGGCGGCAGGCGATCGAGTCCAATCTCTCCTCGGTCTTCTACATGTCGAGGGCTGTGGCTTCCTCGATGATTACTCGGGGATCAGGGGCGATCGTCAATGTCGCTTCTATAGCCGGTCCGGTGGGATTCGGTCGAATCGGTGCCTATACCGCAGCCAAGGCAGGGGTAATCGCGCTCACCAAGGTAATGGCGATCGAATGGGCGGAGTTCGGCATCCGTGCCAATGCGGTGGCCCCTGGGTGGACCGAGTCCTCGATGAACTACGAGCTACGTACCGATCCCGCCAATCGGGAACTGTTCGAGACGATCCGTGACCAGACGCTGCTCAAGAGGTTCGGCGTCCCATCCGAGGTGGCCAACGCAGTGTTGTTCCTGGCCGGTGCCACCGGCAGCTATATCACCGGCGAGACACTCCTGGTGGACGGCGGATGGTTGGCGGTCTGATGCACAGAGATAGATCGGGCGTCCAGGTGGGGTTATTCCGCTTAGATCAAAACAACATCCTGAACCGCCCGCCAGATTCTGCATGAAACTCTATACCTTCGAACCGATCCACGAAGACCACTATCGGATACCCAGCAAGATAGAATCCTGCATACACGTCCACGAGCGGATGGTCAGGAACAGCTAGTTCCGGCATTGTCACCAAATTGATCGGATCGTTCAGAACGGTGGTACGTCCGCTGCGGTAACGGCATGACGGCACGCGGACGACGTGACATAGGGCAGGGCCACCCACTCCAGACGGCTCCTGGTAGTTGCCTCTTGACATCGCTCGCTGCTCAGGAGGCACCAAACCCAACAAGCTCACGTCGCTCCCGAGGCATCCGCCGGACCAACTGGACAGTTTGGGAGATGGTCAGGCCAGTAAAGGCAGCCCGCCAGTCGTCGTCAGATCGGGGCACAGGGGATGGCGGTGCGGGTCTTCGGTCTCGGAGGTTGTTACTGCGGGTTCGGTGAGGGCTGGCGCCGGGTCGGGGAGAACACTTCGATGATCTCTTCGTAGTTCTCGGTGATCGGGAGCAGGGTAGGATAGATGTTCGGGGCCAGCGAATAGGCGGCAACTTGCCGACGGCACTGTTCCGGGGTGCCTGCGGCGGTGAGGGAACGTACGACTCGAGCAGGTACCAGCGGCATAGCCGCCTCGATCCCCCCGTCTCGCGGGGGCCAGCCACCCA
Source organism: Acidimicrobiia bacterium (assembly GCA_965200835.1). Taxonomy (GTDB): domain Bacteria; phylum Actinomycetota; class Acidimicrobiia; order Spongiisociales; family Spongiisociaceae; genus JAPPFW01. The sequence continues at coordinate 716,056 of OZ241390.1, read as the reverse complement.
TCGCATGGCGTACGGCGTCCAGCAGGTCCTGGTCGACACCGCTAGCGCGGGCGATGTGGGGCTGTTGTCCCAGATACATGGTGGTCATCCGGGTCGCCACGGCCAAGGCCTTGTCCTCGTCCTCATCCATGGCGATGACGATGGTTTGGGGGAGATCTAGGTCCTCCACCCGCCGGCCCGCTCGCTTCGCTCCACAGTCGATGTGTTCGAGGGCATCAGCCAGGTAGGTGAGGGAGGTGAATCCATTGAGCAATACTCCGTCGGCCATCTCACCGGAGAGGGCCAGCATCTTGGGTCCGGTAGCCCCGATGTAGATGGGTACGTTCTTTGGTTGTCGGCTGGCGCCGTAGCCGAGATCTAAACGTAGATCTCGGACCTGTACGAGAGAGCCCTCATAGGTGACCCGCTCGAGGTTCAACAGCCGCTTGGTAACCTCCAGATACTCCCGCATCTGAGTGAGGGGCTTCTGTCGGTCGATACCCTGTTTCCAGGCCAGTGGATCCCAGTAAGCTCCGATTCCCAGGAGGGTTCGATCCGGAGCAAGTTCGTCGAGGGTTGCGAATGTCAGAGCCATCAATGAGGCCGGTCGAGTCCACGAGTTGACGACCCCCGTGCCGAGCTTGATCCTGCGGGTCGCATAGGCTATGGCACCCAAAACCGAGATCGCATCACGGGCGGTCCGGGTCTCACAAACCCATACGGACTCGTAACCCAATTCTTCCATCCGCCGGGAGAGCATTACCTGGCGGCGAGGATCCGGACGGTCTAGGAAGCACATTCCTATCCGTTGGTACTGGTTCATCGTTCCCTTCGTTCCGGTCGCCTATATGGAAGCTCTGTCCCGGCAGCATATAGGCTTCAACACCGTAGTCTCATGGTGCTGACAGAAGCCGTCCATCTAGCCGATTCAACTGCCATATGAAGGAGGGCTGTATGACACTACCGAGCAGTTCCAGGGTGACCATAGAAGATCAGGTTCTCTGTGTCAAGAGTAGGCCCAGACTGTTGCTATTGGCTGTCCTTCTCTTTGCCATCCTAATAGTAATTCTTGGGAGTGCTAAGGAGTCACTGGCATTTACGGATGATCAGGGTAGCGTGCATGAGCCGGCGATCGACGCTTTGGAAGCCGAGGGAATACTGAGCGGTACGTATTGCGGAGGGGATCGGATCTGTCCGGATGAGCCATTTCTCCGCTGGCTGATGGCGGTGTGGGTTGTCCGGTCTCTGGACGAATCCCCCTCAGGAGGGGTCGTCAGCTTTACCGATGTTGACAGGACGAGTTGGTGGGCTACATATGTGAAGCGACTTGCCGAGCTGGGAATCACCTCAGGTTGCAACCGAGAGGGCACGAGATACTGTCCCGATCGAGTCGTCACCCGTGCCCAGATGGCCACCTTCCTAGTGAGAGCGTTCGACTTGCAGTCCGCATCTCCCGTGGGCTTTACCGATACGTCTGGCAATAGTCATGCCAGAAACATCGATGCGCTGGCGGCGGCCGGTATCACGGCAGGTTGCAACCCGGATGGCACGAGATACTGTCCTGACCGGTCAGTCACCCGAGGGCAGATGGCCACCTTTCTCGCCAGAGCTCTCGACCTGCTCCCCGAACCGGATGCAATTTCGGCCACCAGCACGGTTTCAGCTCTTAGGCTGCTCCTAGGACTGGTGGTCGCTCCTGAAGTCCGGACTGGCTATGACCGGGACCTGTTCGACATCTGGAGCGATCTGGATGGCGATGGGTGCGACACCCGCCGCGAGGTGCTGATCCGCGATTCCATAGTGGCGGTCGGCCTCGACCCGGGCCGAAGGTGCTGGGTAGTGTCGGGTCAGTGGTATTCGCACTACGACGGTGTGCGGTCGACCGATGCCGGGTCCCTGGATATAGATCATCTAGTGCCTTTGGCGGAAGCCTGGGCCTCGGGAGCGCACGCCTGGCCCTCGGATTGGCGAGAGAAGTTCGCCAACGATGAGGGTGCGCTGATCGCGGTATCGGCTCGGTCGAATCGGTCGAAGGGCTCTGATGATCCTGCCGAGTGGATGCCTACCAACAGCCAATTCACGTGCCCTTATGCCATCGGGTGGATCGGTACCAAGGCGAGGTGGGGTTTGTCGGTGGATCAACGGGAAGCCGACTTCCTGCGCCAGCTACTCGAAGGTGAATGCTCCGGTTCGACGGTGAATATCGATCGGCCGTTCCTCGGGTTCCCGGCGCTGGCGACTCCGGTACTGGGCACGCCGACCTTGGGCACGCCTGAAGTACCCGAAACCAGCCAGGTCCCGCCCAATCCGGGGAACACGAAGAACTGTTCCGATTTCGATACCCAGCAGGAGTCCCAAGAGTGGTTCGACACCTACTTCCCTCACTACGGTGACGTGGCGAGGCTGGACCGGGATGGGGACGGGGTGGCCTGCGAGAGCCTGCCATAGGCCCGAGCAAGCAAGGGGGAGCGGGGCATTCTGTACCCTGTTGATTGGACGAACTGACCCCTGGAGGTGGGGCATTCTGTACCCTACGAGCCTTGGTCGGGCCACTACGATCTGCGGTATGAGGACCTACTACCGCCGGATCGTGGATGACGAGCTGGACGAGCTGCTCCCGCATCTCAGCGCTATCAGCCTCGATGGACTCCGAGGGGTAGGGAAGACGACTACCGCACTCCAACGAGCGACCACTGTATTCCGGATGGACAACCCTGAGACCCTGGAGATAGTGGCCGCCGACCCGCGACTGATAACCAGCGCCCCGGAACCGGTGCTGGTCGACGAGTGGCAGCGATATCCTGCTACCTGGGATATCGTCCGGCGGGCAGTCGACGACGATCCGCGTCCGGGCCGGTTCATCCTTACCGGATCGGCTACGCCCTCGGTACGGCCGACCCATTCGGGAGCAGGTCGCATCGTCAGCATCCGCATGCGCCCCTGGCCACTTCGGAGGGGTGGGCGGCACCAACCCCATGGTCTCCCACGGTCAGCCTGACGAAGTTGGTGGCGGGCGGAGGGCCAGCAGTCGATGGTGCGACCGATGCCGGTCTCGAGGACTACGTAACCGAGATCGTCAGAGGCGGGTTACCTGGCCTGCGTCGCTTGTCGGGACGGAGCCTGCGTACTGCTCTTGGTGGCTACGTGAGACGCATCATCGACATCGACTACGCCGAGGCCGGTCACCGGGTGCGCAATCCCGAGGGGCTGCGTCGCTGGATGACCGCCTACGCAGCCGCTACCGCGACGGCGGCTTCGTATGAGCGGATCCGGGATGCCGCTACCAGCGGCGAGGGGGACAAACCGAACCGTAAGGCCACCGTTGCTTACCGCAGAACCCTCGAGCGCCTGGATGCTCGATCCGGTTCCGGCCTGGGCTCCCACCAGGAGCAGACTTGCCAAGCTGACCCGGGGGCCCAAACATCACCTCGCCGACCCCTCCCTGGCTGCGATATTGCTCGGCACTGGTACCAAGGCTCTTCTGAGTGGCTCGGCTGGTGGTCCTCCGGTTCCTAGGGACGGGATCCTCCTGGGAGGTCTCTTCGAATCGCTCATCGGGCTCGATCTGCGCGTATACGCTCAGGCATGTGAGGCTCGGGTACATCATCTGAGAAAGCGAGGCAATCAGCGCGAGGTGGACTTCGTGGTGGTCCGGTCCGATGATCGGGTGGTAGCGGTCGAAGTCAAGCTGTCCCGTAGCGTGGAAGACCGGGACGTCCGCCATCTGAACTGGTTGTCCCGAGAGCTGGGTGACGACCTCCTCGATGCGATCGTGGTGACCACCGGTACCAGAGCCTATCGCCGACGGGACCGAATAGCAGTGGTGCCTGCCGCGTTGTTGGGTCCCTGACCTGACCCCACCGATCGGCCCGCCCGCCCGGCCCCTGTGAGAAGGCGTTCAATCCTGGCCGAACGGTGCGGTAGCCTCTTGCTACGAGCTCTCGTCGGGGAAGAGAATGGGAACCTACACCAGGTCACTACGCCGAGTTAGCAGGGACTACATAGCCCGCAATCCCCGGTCGATGGAGATCGCCCAGCGGGCGGCGGTCGTGCTCCCGGGGGGTACCACCCGGACCACCACCTTCTTCGCTCCTTTCCCGCCGGTGCTGGTCGGCGGGGAGGGATGCCACGTGGTGGATGCCGACGGCAATAGGCGGGTGGACTACCTCAACAACTACACCTCACTGATCCTGGGTCACGCCCATCCGGGAGTTCTGGCGGTTGCCGCTGACACGGCGGCCCGAGGATCTGCCTTTGCCTCACCCACCGAGCACGAGGTGCGCCTGGCCGAGGTGCTGGTGGATCGGGTGGCCTCGGTGGATCAAGTTCGCTTTACCAACTCGGGGACCGAAGCGACCATGGCTGCGCTGCGCCTGGCCCGAGCCTTCACCGGGCGGCCCAGGGTGGCCAGATTCGAGGGCAGCTATCACGGAACGCACGACTACACGGCCGTTCCCGGGGCTGGCATACCGACCCCGGTGGAAGATCTGGTAGTGACCCTTCCGTTCAACGACATAGACGGATGCGAGGCAGGTATCACCCGCTCCTCCGACACGCTAGCCGCGGTGATAGTGGAGCCTGTTCAGGGGGCGGGGGGCGTGATAGCCGCCGATCAGAGCTTCCTCGAGTCGCTGCGGGAGATGACCGCCGGCGCCGGGATCCTGCTGATCTTCGATGAGATCGTCTCGTTCCGGCTCCACTACGGAGGTGCTCAAGCCATATATGGAGTAACCCCGGACCTCACGACCTTCGGCAAGATCATCGGTGGTGGCTTCCCCATCGGTGGGTTCGGCGGTCGAAAGGACGTCATGGCCCTCTTACATCCGACGAAGGGAAGCATTCGTTGGGGTGGGACCTTCAACGGGAACCCGGTCAGTGCCGCAGCAGGTGTCGCCACCCTGGAGATGCTCACCGCAAAAGTGATCGACGAATTGAACCAGCAAGGGGAAGACTTGGCGGAGGGTATCAACCAAGTTCTCGAAGCTTCGATGGTCCAAGCCCGAGTTACCTGCGCCGGCTCTCTATATAACATTCATTCCACCGCCGAGCCGATCGCCGACCATGCAGCGGTGCAGAGGGCTGATCCGGAGCTGGCCGATCTGCTTCATCTCGGACTTATGAACCGAGGTTATTTCCTCGCGCCCCGCGGCATGGGATGCCTATCCACGGTGATGACCGCATCGGAGCGCGCCGGGCTGGTGGATGCGTTAGGAGACCTCTTGGAGGACTTGGTCATCCAAGAAGTAGCGTTCGGATAAGGGTCAGGCTGCCCAGCCTTCCAGCACTCGGGCCAGGTCTTCCAAGCCCACCATATTGTTGCCCGCTACCAGCTCGTCCACGAACGGCAGGGCGGCTACGAGTCCCCGAGCCAGTGGCTGGAACTTGGGATCGCCCGCCAGCGGGTTCACCCAGATGATGGCGTGAGCCTGGCGTGACAGGCGTTGCATCGCCCAGGCCAGCCTGATGGGCTCGCCTAGCTCCAAGCCGTCCGAGCAGATGATCACCATCGCTCCCCGGTTGAAGCGGTACTTCCCCCACCTGGTCACGTAGGTTGCCAGCGACTCGCCGATCCGGGTGCCGCCATCCCAATCCATTACCAGATCGGTCGCCTTCTCCAGAGCCGAGTCGGGGTCGCGTATCCGCATAGCATCGGTGAGGCGGGTCAGCCTGGTTCCGAAGCAGAAGACCTCCACCCGCTGCGATGCCCGGCTCGTTCCGTAGGCGAACTGCACCAGGGCACGTGAGAAGCCGGTCATGGATCCCGAAACGTCGACGATCAATACCACCGGTCTGGTTCGCTTGACGCGGCGCCGCCGCCGGAGCTCGATCAACTCACCACCATGCTGGAGCGAGTGCCGGATGCTGCGGCGCAGATCGATCCGAGCTCCCTGTGGGGAAGGACGGGTCCGGCGGCTGAGCTTCTGGGGCAGGCGGAGGCGGGGCAGCAGGCGGACCAGCTGGGCGAACTCATCCTCCGTCCAGCGATCGAAGTTCTTGGTGCGCAATACCTCCGAAGCCGATGCGGTGGGACCGCCCACGCCTGGGGATGGATCCTCACCGGACTCCAGCAGGACCATCTCCTGTTCTTCTTTACCGAACGAGACCATTGCTGGGTCCTCTTCATCGCCCCCAGCCCTAGCTAGCGGCAGCAAGGAAGTCAGCGAGTCCGGCTCCGAACCCACGAAGTAGTCTTCGAAGACCCGGTCGTAGATGCGCAGGTCGGCCTGTCGGTTTACGAGGGTGATCCGGCCAACCCAGTAGAGGTCGCCGATGTCGGCGGGATCGACACTGGCCACCGTTCGGACGTAGGCGATCACCTGGGGAGCTACGACGTTGACACCGTGGGCCCGTAGCAGTCGCCCGAAGCGCACCAGCTCGAGGGTGGGGTTCGGGTCAGCCACCACCTATCACTTCGGCGGCTCGGCGCCGGACCGTTATCAGGTCGTCGTGATCCTTGAGTACCGAACCAAGGCTGAGATCTAGGTTGTTGCCGGTGACTTCTTCCTGCCCGAGGCGGTCGAGGGCTCGGGTCCAGTTGATCGTCTCGGCCACCCCAGGTTTCTTGACCAAGTCCAGCCGGCGTAGCTGGGACACCACCCTGGTGGTGCTGCCGGCAAGCTGATCCGACACCTCCGGAGCCCGGGCCAGCACGATCTCGATCTCTCGTTGCAGGTCGGGGTAGTCGATCCAGTGATACAGGCACCGCCGCTTGAGGGCGTCGTGTAGCTCGCGGGTGCGATTGGAGGTGATGATCACGGCTGGCGGACTTTCCGCTCGTACGGTCCCGATCTCGGGGATAGAGATCTGGAAGTCGGACAGGATCTCCAGCAGGAACGCCTCGAACTCATCGTCGGCCCTATCGATCTCGTCGATCAGCAGCACGCAGCCCGAACCTCGGCGGATGGCTCGCAACAGGGGTCGCTCCACCAGGAAGCGGCGAGCGAACAGCTCGTCCGGTTCGTCACCGGCCATTCCCGCGGTCCGCCGCAGGTAGAGGAGCTGGCGCGCATAGTCCCATTCGTAGAGGGCCTGGTTGGCGTCTATCCCTTCGTAACATTGGAGCCGGATCAGCTCCACCCCCAGCCCGGACGCCAAGGCCTTGGCGACCTCCGTCTTGCCGACTCCCGCCTCGCCCTCCAAGAGAAGCGGCTGCGGCAGGGTGAAGGAGAGGTAAAGGGCGGTGGACAAGCCTCGATCAGCCAGATATGCCTGGCTTTCGAGCATTCGGGTTATGCCCGCGATCCCGCCCTTCGTCCCGACAGGCCCGGTCCGACTCACGGACCCGCTTGTGCCGTTCGCCGACCCCGCTCCCCCCGGTTTCGGAGGGAGCGAACTTGAGTAACCGGTCCCGTCAAGGACGCTCGAATATCGCTGCCAGGCCCTGGCCTCCGCCGATGCACATGGTTACGATGCCCCGCCGTCCACCGGTCCGCTCTAGGGCATGGAGCAGCTTCACGGTCAATATTGCCCCTGTCGCTCCCACCGGATGCCCGAGGGCGATGGCGCCGCCCGAAACGTTGGTCTTGTCGGGATCGAGCCCGGCGTCCCTGATCACGGCCACCGCCTGGGCTGCGAAGGCCTCGTTGAGCTCGACTAGGTCGATGTCGTCCAGAGACAGGCCTGCCTTCGCCAGCACGGCGGGAACTGCCAGGGCAGGGGCGTAGCCCATCACTTCGGGGTCGATACCGGTAACCGCCCAGGCCACCAACCTCAGGCGAGGTTGACATCCACGGGCCTCGGCGAGCTGCTCGCTCATCAACACCAGTGAGGCTGCCCCGTCGTTGATTCCGGACGAGTTGCCGGCCGTGACGGTGCCGTTCTTCTGGAACACGGGCCTAAGTCGGGCCAGACGCTCGGCCGTCGTGTTGGGCCTGGGGTGTTCATCCACCAGGAAAGGAAGGTCCTTGGGTCGATCGACCGCGACTATCTCGTCCTCGAAGTGGCCGTTCTTGATGGCTATAGCAGCCCGATACTGGCTCTCGGCTGCGAAGGTGTCCTGTGCCTGCCGACTAACGTTATAGCGCTCGGCGACCCGCTCGGCCGTCACCCCCATCGGGTAGTTCCCGAACGGATCCGACACCAGTGATAGGGTGCCATCGACCAGCTTGCGGTTACCGAGTCGCCAGCCGTTGCGCGCTTGGTAATCGAGGAACGGCTGACTGCTCATGTTCTCGTTGCCGCCCGCCACCACGATGTCGGCCTCGCCCAGCATGACCTGCTGCGCGCCGGTGATGATCGCCTGGAGGCCCGACGAGCAGAGACGGTTGACGTTCATGGCGGTGGTGGAGGTGGGGAGTCCGGCGGCCAATGCGCAGCGCCGGGCGTTGTAGGCGTCCGGACCAACCTGGCCGAGCTGCCCCATCACAACTTCGTTCACCTCGCCGGGCTCGACCCCCGCCCGGTTCAGCGACTCTTCGATGGTGATGGCGCCCAGCTTGTAGGAGTCGATGCTGCTGAGAGAGCCCCCATACGCTCCGATGGCGGTCCGTGCCGCCCCTACCACTACGACCGGGTTCTGGTATTGCATGTCCGTTCCTCTGAAATCTGACCCTCGCGGAGCCTGTCTGGGGTAGCCGGCCTACCGGTCGACTCCGGCCCCGGCACCTGCTGTGTGACTGCACAATAGTTGAGAACACTTCCGTAGTCAGCAAGAACACCACGGTTGATCTCCCGGCATGATCACGTCTGCTCCGAACCCGCGGTAAATGGGCGATGGGCAAATAGGTTGCCCGTTCGAGCTTTCGATGGCGGTTGGCTCACTAGCATCGTCAGCTAGTACTTGGTCCACCGACCCGATGGGCCTGATTACCTGCTTGCCGTCTAGGAAGGAGCCCATGCCACCGCACATGCTGGACTATCCGCTCCTGTTGTCGACTCTCTACGAGCGGTCGGTTCGCATCTTCCCCCATCAGGAGATCGTGTCGGTCGAATCCGACGGATCCGTTCATCGAACCGATTACGGTCGCACCGACCTCCGTATCCGGAAGCTGGTGACCGCCCTGAGCGGCCTGGGGATAGAGCCGGGCGATCCGATCGGCACGCTGGCCACCAATACCTACCGCCACCACGAGCTCTACTGGGCCACCGCCAATACCGGGAGGATCTGCCACACGGTGAACATCCGGCTGTTCGCCGATCAGATCCGCTACATAATCGACCACGCCCGCGATCGAGCAGTCTTCGTGGAGCGAAGCCAGCTCCCGGCGGTCGAGCCGCTGGTGGCCCACCTGCCCGGTGTGGCCAACTGGATTCTCATGGACTGCGATCCGTCAGAAACCACCCTTCCCGGCGCCATCGGCTATGAGGATCTGATCGCTGACGCGGCGCCGGCTTCGGGGTGGCCCCGCCTGGACGATCGGTCGCCTCACATGTATTGCTACACGTCCGGCACCACCGGCCATCCCAAAGGTGTGGCCTATACGCAGCGTTCCACCTACCTGCACACCCTCACCGCCATGGCGTACAAGCCGGTGGGTCCGTCGGACAATGTGATGGCGGTGGTACCGATGTTCCACGCCGCCGCCTGGGGACTGCCGTTCACCGGAACGGCGGCGGGAGCCAAACTGACCTACCCCGGCCACGACCTGTCCGCCCCCGCGCTAGTCGATCTCATCGAAGGGGAGCAGGTGTCTTTTTCAGCCGGCGTGCCGACGGTATGGCTGGCTATCCAGAACTTCCTGAGTGCTAATCCGGACCGTGATACATCCTCCATACATTCGTTCCTGTGCGGTGGTTCGGCGGTACCCCGTGCCATGATCGACTGGTTCTGGCGCAACCGAGGGATCAGGGTGGTGCAGGCCTGGGGGATGACCGAGACCAATCCGCTGTCCACCATGGCCAACCTCCGGCCTGAGATGGAATCCTGGGACTGGGAACGCCAGCTGGACTTCCTCGAGACGGCCGGACTGCCTGCTCCTGGCCTCAGGGTCAAGATCGTGGACGATGAGGGCACCGAACTACCCGAGGACGGGGAGGCGTTCGGCGAACTGCTCATCCAGGGACCTTGGATAGCCGCCGAGTATCTGCGGGATGAGCGCAGTGCGGAGACGATGGTGGATGGCTGGTTACGGACCGGCGATGTGTGCAAGATCACCCCGGAGGGCTACGTCCGGATTACCGACCGTTCCAAGGACGTCATAAAGTCGGGCGGGGAGTGGATCTCCTCGATCGACGTGGAGAACCTGATCATGGGTCACCCGAAGGTGTCCGAGGCCGCGGTAGTGGGGATCGGTCACTCCAAGTGGGGGGAGCGACCGGTAGCTCTGGTAGTCACGCTTCCCGGCGAGGAGGTGTCGCCCGAGGAGCTGGCTTCCCATCTCTCAGGACAGATAGCCCGCTGGTGGTTGCCGGATGAGTACCTGTTCGTGGACAAGGTGCCCAAGACCAGCACCGGCAAGTTCGACAAGAAGGTCATTAGGGACCAGCACGCGAACCTGTTCGGATAGCCACTCATCATGCGAGTAGGCGTCACTTCCCGACCGTTATCGGTACGTGGAGTTCCTGACACTGCACCAGCGAGATCACCTTCGATGGGCGCTCGCTGATGCGGTACTCTGGGGGCTGAGATGGTCGTCTGGTTGCATAACTGGCTGGGGTGGACGGCGATCGGTATATGTGGGGCTGGGGGGGTGGTCGGGCTCGTCTACCACTTCCTGCGACGCCCCACGGACCGGCTGTTCAAGGGGGTGGTGGGTGTTTCGGTGGTTGCCATGATCCTCCAGGTCGGTCTGGGTCTGCTGCTCTTTGCCCAGGATTTCGAGCCGGGCAGCATCCACATGTTCTACGGCATCGTGATCCTGCTTACCCTCACCTTCATCTACATCTATCGGGCCCAGTTCGCCCAGCGGCCCGCTCTCTACTGGGGCCTGGCCCTGCTGTTCATGATGGGTCTCGGTCTGAGAGGAATATCGAGCTTCGGCCAGAGCTTCTGAGCCACTGATGGCCTGGATACGCCGCCGGTTTGTGGTTCAATAGGGCCATGGCGCGCAATGTCTTGGGTACTGAACTACAGGAGTGCTCTCGGGATCCCCTGACCGGTTGGTGGCGGGATGGGTCCTGCAACACCGACGGTCGTGACCATGGTGTCCACACCGTCTGTGTGGTGGTCACCGATGAGTTCTTGGAGTTCTCCAAATCGGTGGGCAACGACCTGTCCACTCCGGTTCCCGCCTTCCGCTTTCCCGGCCTCAAGGCAGGAGATTGCTGGTGCCTGTGCGCATCCCGCTGGGTCGAGGCTAAGGAGGCGGGCATGGCACCCGATGTCGTGCTGGAGGCGACCCACGCCCGGACGCTCGAGTGGGCCAGCCTGGCAGAACTCCGCGCCCACCAGGCACCACCTATCCGCTGACCAGGCCCTCCGGGCCGCCGCAGTGTCTACTAGCCGGGCTCGGTTAACATCGCGACCGTAGTCCCCTAGCGCGGTGGTGGCCCCTCATGGTCCTGTTGTTCTCGTTGCTTAGTCTCCTAGCGCTGGTGGCTAGTTTGGGGTTGGCGGTGATGCTTGCGGTTCCCCGGTATCGGAAGATCGCTTCGGTGGAGCTGGGTCCCTTCGCCTTTCCGGTGGCGGCTACCGTAGCCACTGTAGCGACCGCTGGCTCGCTCTACCTGTCGGAAGTCGAGCGTTTCCTTCCCTGCTTGTTGTGCTGGGTGCAGCGCGGCTTCATGTACCCGCTCGCCCTGATTCTGGCGGCGGCAGCCTTCCGTCCCGGCCGATGGGCGGCACCGGTTGCATTGGCGATGGCTACCGGCGGAGCACTGACAGCCACCTACCACTACAGCGAGCAGCAAGGGTGGTTAGGAGGGTCGGAGCAGTTCTGTGACGTGGCAGTACCCTGCACATTCATCTGGGTTGAGCAATTCGGCTTCATGTCGATACCCTTCATGGCATTCTCCGGGTTCCTGCTCATCGCCCTGTTGGCCGGGCTCAAGATGGTCGGGCACCCCTGGATTGCAGAGCGGAAGGTAGGAGGGCCTGATGGCTAGGACCAGCGGCAAGCGCAACCAACCGAAGGCTCGACCATCGGCCCAACCGGCACCTCCCAAACCAGTCCTACCCACGGCAGAGGCGGAGTCGAGTGGCCTGGGCAAGAAGGTCATGCTCACCGGCGCCGGTCTGGTGGCCCTGATGGTGATCATCGTGGTCGGGATCACCCTGGCCAACGAGGATCGCAACGCTGAGGAACGAGTGGGCCTTCTGGTGCCCGACGTGACGGTTAGTGGGGCCCCCCTGCTACAGCACCCGGGCAATTCGTCTGCCGACCCGTCGGTGGGCATGCCTGCGCCCGAGGTGTTCTCGGCCGACTTCGCCGGAATACCGGCATCGATAGAGAACGACGGCACCCCCAAGATGATCATGTTCCTCGCGCATTGGTGCCCGCACTGCCAGACCGAGGTAAGCGCCTTGCAACCCTGGATAGATGAGAACGGCATACCTGACGGCGTCGACCTGGTATCCGTAGCCACCATGAACGATGAAGCACGGCCGAACTATCCGCCGGATGCTTGGCTGGAGAGCGAAGGATGGACCCCGCGGGTAGTGGTGGACAGCGCCACCAACCGGATCGCCAACGCCTTCGGCCTGAGTGCCACCCCCTTCTACGTTCTGGTGGACGGGTCGGGCAACGTGGTCCAGCGGATCAGCGGTGGGCTCTCGGTCGAGGTGGTGGGTGCCATGTTGCAAGCTCTGGCCGAAAGCGGGTAGACGTTGTCACCGTCCCAGCCCATCGATCGCGCTACTCACCAGCTGGCCGCCCATACCATCCGGGCGCTGGCCATGGACGCCGTCCAGCGAGCCAACTCGGGCCATCCCGGAATGCCGATGGGGATGGCCGACCTGGCAACGGTTCTCTGGACCCGACACCTGGTGGTGGATCCTGGTAACCCGGAGTGGCCGGACCGGGATCGGTTCGTCCTGTCCAACGGCCACGGTTCGATGCTGCTGTACGCGCTCCTGCATCTGTGCGGCTTCCCGGTGACCCTTGAGGATCTAGTCAACTTCCGCCAGTGGGGATCGCCCACCGCCGGGCATCCCGAATACGAGCCGCATCTCGGCATAGAGATGACCACCGGGCCCCTCGGCCAGGGATTCGGCACCGCGGCAGGGATGGCGATGGCCGAGGCTCATCTGAATGCGGTGTTCGGGGATGGTCTGGTCGACCACCGCACCTGGGCCTTCGTTTCCGACGGTGACCTGATGGAGGGGATCTCGTCCGAGACGGCCTCGCTGGCCGGCCACCTGGGGCTGGGGAAGCTCAACTACGTCTACGACGACAACCGGATCTCCATCGATGGGCCCACCGATCTGGCCTTCAGCGAGCAGGTGGCGGACCGCTTCCAGTCGATGGGCTGGCATACCGTGGAGATCGATGGCCATGACCCCTATGCCATCGATGAAGCCCTTGGGCTAGTTTGCCAGGAGATCGACCGGCCTTCCCTGTTGATCGCCCGTACTCACATCGGCATGGGAGCGCCTAGCAAGCAGGGCAAGTCGGCCGCCCATGGTGCTCCGCTCGGGGTGGCCGAGATCGCCGGATGGCGGGCGGGGGTCGGGTGGCCGGATGAGGACTTCCACGTCCCGGACGAGGCGCGGGCCACGTTCGAGGACGGGATGGCCCGAGGCCGGGCCGCCCGGACGGCTTGGAAGCAGAGGTTCGAGGAGGCCGCCGCCGAGAGTCCCGAGCTGGCCGCGCGCTGGGCCGCCTACCACGATCCGGTGCCGGTCGAGCTGGCCGGTCCTGGGTTCGAGGTCGGCACCGGGCTGGCCACCCGGCGAGCCATGGGGGCGATATTCGACGAGATCGGCGACCGGGTTCCGGGACTGATCGGAGGCTCCGCGGATCTGGTCGGATCCACCAAGACCATCCTGTCGGCCGGCGGCAGTTTCTCCCGCGGCAACCCTGGCGGCCGCAACCTGCACTTCGGAGTGCGAGAGCACGCCATGGGCACGATCGTCAACGGCATGGCCCTCCATGGTGGTCTCCGGCCCTACGGAGCGACCTTCTTCGTCTTCAGCGACTACATGCGGCCGGCCATCCGGCTGTCCGCCCTGATGGACCTCCCGGCCATCTGGGTGTTCACCCACGAGTCGGTCTTCGTGGGGGAGGACGGGCCCACCCACCAGCCGATCGAGCATCTGGCCTCCATGCGAGCCATGCCCAACATGGCGGTGTTCCGTCCGGCCGATGCGGGCGAGATGGTCGAGACCTGGGAGACGGTGTTGAACCAGCGTCACCCCGCCATCATCCTGGGAACCCGCCAGAGCGTGCCGGTGCTCGACCGCTCCGGGCGGGAGGGTGGCGTGTCTCGGGGCGGGTACGTGCTTCACGGCGGGACCGAGGCGGTGGTCATCGCCACCGGTTCGGAAGTGGCGGTGGCCCTGGAGGCGGCCTCCCTCGTCTCGGACAAGTGCTCGATCCGGGTTGTGAGCATGCCTTGTGTGGAGCTATTCCTGGACCAACCGGAGGACTACCGGAGGGAGGTCCTGGGAGAGGGTCTGCCGATCGCCAGCCTCGAGGCCGCGGCTACCTACGGATGGTCCCGGTTCACCGGATCGCGGGGCCTCAATATCGGGATCGACCGCTTCGGAGCCTCGGCTCCAGCCGGGCGGATCGCCGAGGAACTCGGTATAACCGGCCCGTCGGTGGCGGCCAAGCTACGGGTGTGGCTCGAAGGTATCTGAGCTTCGGGTTTCGCCCCTAAAGATCGAGACGACTCCCCGGCTTGTAGTTATCGAGCTGTTCCGGTTATGGCCCCCCGCCGGCTTATGCCCCGGAACCAGAGGCCGGTGCCGTAGTATCGCGGGTAAGTGTCTACCGTAACCGCCACCGAAGCCCCCAGCCTGTCCGGGTGGCGTACCTACCTACGCAACCTGTGGCAGTGGCGCGAGTTCGGTTGGTACCTGGCTATGGGGAACCTCACCGCCCGGAACGCATCCACCTCCCTCGGACTGTTCTGGTGGGTGCTGAATCCGTTGATCATGGCGGCCGTCTACTTCCTGGTGTTCGGAGTGATCTTCGAGGGTCGCCGAGGGGACGCGGACTTCGTCGCCTGGCTGCTGTCCGGTGTGTTCGTGTTCAACTACACCGCCACCGCGATGACGTCGGGGGCCAACAGCATCCTGGCCAACCGGAGGCTGCTGGTGAACATCCGCTTTCCGAGGCTGGTGTTGCCCATGTCGGCCATCATCGAAACCGGCATCGGGTTCTGCCTCTCCATCGCGGTCTACTACGTGATCGTCTGGCCGGCCAACGGTATCCTGCCCGGTGTCACCATCATCTGGCTACCGGTGGCTATCGGTCTCCATACCTTGTTCAATCTGGGTCTGGCGGGCTGGACTGCCCGGCTGGCCATCCCATTCCGGGATATCAACAATCTGATCCCGCATCTCAACCGGTTGTGGCTGTACATGTCTCCCATCATCTGGCCCCTCAGCATGCTGGAGAGCCAGGCAGGATGGATCAATCAGGTCGCTTCTCTGAACCCCATGTTCGGGATCCTGGCCTTCTACCGCATGGCGCTGATGGGTCGCCCACTCGACCTGGTGGCCTTCGCAATAGCCCTGGCTTGGACGGTCGTGATAGGGCTGGGCGGGATCGTCAGCTTCGTACGGCACGAGGGCAACATGGTCAGGCATCTGTGAGCCTTCCGGCGGTCTCGGTGCACGGAGTTGGGGTCACCTATCGGGCCTATGTGGAACGTAACTCGACCATGCGCCGGGTGATGGCCCGCCGGAGGTTACGCCAGGTGACCAAGGTGGTGGCGCTGGACGATGTTACGTTCGACGTCCAGCGGGGCGAAACGCTCGGGTTGGTGGGTAACAACGGGGCCGGTAAGAGTACGTTGTTACGCGTTATGGCACGCACGATGCGACCCGACAGAGGAACGGTCGAGATCAGGGGCCAGACCTCGACCCTGTTGCAGCTTGGGGCCGGATTCAACCAGGAGCTTTCGGGTCATCGCAACGTATACCTGAGCGGTCTGGCCCATGGTTTGCGACGGGCGGAGATCGATCGGCTATTCGAGGACATCGTCGGATATGCAGGCGTGGGAGAGGCCATCGACCGGCCCCTGAAGTCGTTCTCCTCCGGGATGGTTTCCCGCCTGGCCTTCTCGATCTCGATGCATCTGTTGCCCGACATCCTGCTGCTGGATGAGATTTTGGCTGTAGGCGATGCCGGGTTCCGGGAGAAGAGCCGGGAGGCGATGAAGGAGATGCTCAGCCGGGGAGGGACGGTGATCGTGGCCAGCCACATTCTGGGGATGATGACCGAGATGTGTGACCGGGTCCTCTGGCTGGAACGGGGTCACGTCCGGGAGGTGGGTCCCGCTACCGAGGTGATCGAGGCCTATGGACGGGCGCGCCGACCCCGGTCGGGTTGAAGGACCGGTTGCCGGCCGAGTGAACAGCAAACCGTGATACATGTACTTATCGGAACCAAGGCGCAGTACATCAAGACTGCGCCATTGCTCTGGCAGATGGATTCCAGGGGGGTGGAATACCGGCTGATCGACTCGGGCCAGCACGCCGTCCTGGCGGCTTCCTTCCAGGAGGAACTGGGGGTGCGGCCCCCCGATCTGCGGTTGGGTCGCCAGTCAGATGTCACCTCCATACCCCAGGCCCTGGTCTGGACGACCCGCCTAGCTGGACGCCTCCTGTCGCGGAAGCGAATCCGGAAGACGGTCTTCGATGGGCGAGACGGGGTGTGCGTTATCCACGGAGACACTCCCTCGACCCTGCTGGGCATGCTGATGGCCCGCCGGGCAGGACTGGCGGTGGCTCAGCTGGAGGCCGGCTTGCGGTCCGGAAAGTGGTTCCATCCTTTCCCCGAAGAGATCATCCGTTATCTGGTGGCCCGCCGGTCCCACCTGCTGTTCGCTCCTGACGATCAGGCAGAACGCAACCTCAGGGCCATGAAGGTAAGGGGGCGGATCGTGGCTGCGGGGGGAAACACGGTCCTCGAGACGTTGCGGCAGGTCACTCCTGGCGGCCAGGCCACCGGACCGGTCATCATCACCATGCATCGGGTCGAGAACCTGCACCGCCGTTCCCGCCGCGAGCGGATGGCCTCTCTAGCTGAGCAGCTGGCTGCCGACCGGCAGGTACTCTGGCTGCTGCACGGCCCGACCGCCGGCGCGCTCGGGAAGGCCCGGATGGATCGGATGGACCAGGCAGGAGTAGAGCTGTCCGAGCTGGTAGGACACTCCGAGTTCGTGCAGATGCTGGCTGCCGCCCCGTTCGTGATCACCGACGGCGGATCCATCCAAGAGGAGTGTGCCATGCTGGGTGTCCCCACCCTGCTGTGGCGCAAGCACACCGACCGGCCCGATGGTTTGGGCGCCAATGTGGTGCTGAGTGGCTACGAGGAAGCGGCCGTCCGCGACTTCATCGATGATCCGGAGAGGTTCCGCCGGGCGGTTCGGGTGCCTGAGGTGACCCCGTCCGAGCGGATTCTCCAAGTGCTCTGCGAGTAGCGATAGACTCGGCGATGGCGGTGGCGATCAGGTCCCGGGCCAGCAGCACCAGCCGGTAACCACCCAGGACGACCGCGGTACCGGCCACTTCATCCGCCGCTAGCACGGTGGTCATCGACATCTCGAACACCCCGATTCCCTGCGGTGCGAACGGGGCGAGAAATCCGATGCCCCAAGTGAGCAGGAATCCCCCGACCACCAGGATGGTCCGGTAGGTATCTGTGGCGGGAAAAGCACGTAGGTAGAGGAGAAAGGTGAGCGCAGACCAGGCCCAGAAGACCCCGTTGATGCCCATCAGCTGCAGATAGCCGCGCCATCCGAGGGAGAAGTCCATCCCGCGGCGGGCGGCCAGCCAGCGGACCAGACGCCCACCGGTGGCGGGTGAGGTGATAGCCAGCAGGGAGACTGCCATTACCACCATCCAGAGAGCACCGCCGGGCACCACTCCCGACAGGCCGAGCACTGCTAGGCCGGACAGGATCACCACGGTCAGGCTGGTGGCCATCTCCAGCACGGCGGTAGCGCTGAGAGGTCCGATCGGCATACCGGCTGCTCGTAGCAAACCCACCCGACCAACTGCGAACCACACCGAGCCGGGTACGTATCTGGCCAACAGAGAACGGGAGGTGGCCGACACCGCCTGGTTGAGAACCTGCCGCCGAGGCGCCTGATAGCCCTGGATACGCAAGCTCGTAACCCAGAACCAGGCGCCGATGAGAATCATGCCAGAGCTGGCCAGCAGCGAGGCCAGCAGCAGCGCAGGCCGGGCACCGGCCAGCAGTTCCGCCACCTGTGGCCATTCGGACCGCACCACCCACACGATCAAGACCACCAGGCCGGACAGGTAGAGGATGCGGAGGATCTTGAGGATCGACTTGAGGCGGGTCATACGTCATCCCCGCAGACCAGGTCGAGGGCACGGTCGTTCTCGAAAAGCCGCGCCCTCAGTATCTCCCGTACCTCCGCGGCTCGCGAACCTACCGCCAGGGCGGCTTCGGCAGCTCTGATCAGCCGGTCGGGCTCGGGTTGGAGTCCGGTCAGGAGCGGGGCCCAGCGCCCTCCCTCAGCAGCCAGGGCGGCCATCTTCGGGGAGTAGTCCAGCAGCACCGCCGGCCGTTCGTGCAGCAGGGCCCCGATGGCGCCGTGGTAGCGCATGGTCACCACCAGGCGGCTCCGCCCGACTTCTTCGATGACCCGATCGAGCGGCGGGCTCACCACCTCGGCGCCGGAGTGGAGTCGATCGGCTATCGCCTGATGGATGGGAGCGTCACGGCTCTCCTGGAAGGCGACCATCCGGATGGCCAGCCCGGTGACAGAGGCCGCCGCGTCCAGGGCTCCAGCAAGCGCGGCGGCCCCGGCTGTGGGGGGTGGCGCGGACTTGGCGGCGGCGGTACCGATTCCCCGCCGGTTGGGGGGTCTGAGGATCACGCACATGGTGTCGCCGGGTGTCCCTGGTTCGACCGGCTCCCCGATCACCGGATCGCTGCCTACCCGTACCTTTCCTACGCCCCAGCCCAACAACCGCTCGGCCGAGTCGTGGTCGCGCACCACCACTCGGTCCATCCGGCCGAGGGCACGGCGAGCCAACCAGCGGGGGATCGCCCCCCTGACCCGCCCGACGCCCAGGCCCACTGCTGCGGCCGGCAACCCAGCCCCGGCTCGAAACCGGCCGGTGTGAAAGGGGATATTCCAGATCGAGGTTTCCGTCTGGATCAGCCCGCCCGAGGCGATCAGGCCGTCCATGGCCCGCAGCGATCGGGCGAGCTTCCGGTTGTGGAGGGGAGAGCGGTGGGAAACCGCCTCGATTCTGTGGGTGCGGTTAGTGCTGACGGGGTCGATCGAGATGGCCACCGGCTCGGCGCCACGGCGGCGGACGCTCGTGGCAAGGGAACGGAGGATCAGCTCATCGCCCAGGTTGTCCGATCCGATCCAACCGGCTACCGCGACGCGGCGGGTCGTCACCAGGTCAGGTTCCGGTACATGGCCCGGCCGCTCGTTCGGGATACCGTTAGGGCCAGCTCAGCCCTCCTTGGGAGCGGTGCTCGGTGAGGTGGCAGGCAGCACCATGTCGCGGGGCCGGTTGTGCAGCACCAGCAGATCGGCACCCAGGGCGACCAGAAAGATCGCCACCGTCCCGACCAGCAGGGTAATGGTGTTGGTGGCCACCCGCAGGTCCTTGGTCACTAGGTCGTAGATCAGTTTGCCAATGCCGGCCCCACCGAGGAGTACGCCGAGGGGAGCGAAGAAGCGCAACGGGTTCCAGAGCAGCACCATCCGGAGGACCTGGCGGAGGTAGCGGAAGGTGTCCTTCCACCAGTGGAACTTCGAGCGGCCGGCGCGGGGTGCGTAGTCGATGGGGGTGTAGCGGACCGAATACCCGTTGGACAGGAAGCTCATCGTGAGGGTGGTGACGCAGCTGAACCCGCTGGGGAGCAGGTGTAGGAACTGGCCGGCCACCACCCGGCGGAAGGCCCTAAATCCGGAGTTGAGATCCGGGATCCGGGTGGCAGTGAGGAACGAGGCCAGCATCCGGACCGCCCATTTGATGGGGACCCTGGCCAGCTTGAAAGTGCCGGCTTCAGATTTGCGGGCTCCCACCACCATGTCCCAGCCGCGGAGCTGATCTACCAGCTCGGGGATCCGGTGGTTGGGATAGGTCATGTCGGCGTCGGTCCAGACCACCACCTCACCCCTAGCCAGGTGGGTGCCGGCCCGACGGGCGGCCCCGGAGCCTCGGTTCTGCTCGAAGACCACCAGACGCACCCTGTCCGAGTCTTGCCATCCGGCGGTACTGCCGTCGGTTGACCCGTCGTCCACCACCAGTATCTCATAGCGGTACGGCGACCGGTCCATGGCCTCCCGGATCCGCTCTACCTCGGCGGCCAGGTGCCCTGCTTCGTTGAAAACCGGCAGCACGATGCTCACGTCCACTGATGCTTCACCACTCACGGTCGCGAGTCTTGCCGCCCGAGGTCAGGGCGGCAAGCTGGGAGCGGTCGGATGGTGCTGGTGCTGGGTGGATAGGCTTCGCAGGGTGGGAAATGGCGCTACTCCCGCCAGGGCTATCCGAGACCGGATGATCAGGTGGGTAGGTGGTGGGTTGGTGGCAACCCTGCTCGCCGCCACCTGGTGGGAGCTGTTGTTCCTCCCGCTCGGTGCCAGCCATGACGGCCGGATCAACGCCCGCTTCGGTCTGCACGTTCGCAACTTCCTGGACCACGGATGGGCCGGATCCGACTATCTGGCCTCCATGGCTCCCTTTGCCCCCGAGCCCTACACGCACCATCCGCCGCTGCTGAACCTAATGCAGGCCGCGGTGGCTTCGACCTTGGGCCAGGGTGAATGGCAGCTGCATCTGATCGGCTACCTAGCGGGTCTGGGGACGGTGGCTGGACTGCTCTGGCTCGCCCGTGAACTCGATCTGGGCGCGGGCGGGTCGGTAGTGGCATTGGTTCTAGTGGTTACCACCCCGATGTTCTGGATATACGCCCGGCTCGGTCTAGGGGTCTCGATCGTGGTGGTGCTGCTGTGCGTATGGCACCGGCAGCTCCGGTCACAGGGGGGCGCGGGATGGCCGGTCGCTCTCTCGGGGCTGGCGGCTCTGTCGTCCTGGTGGGGGGCGGCCTCGGTCATCTGGCTGTACGTCACGAACCGGAGCAACCATGCTGGCCGGAAGGCGGCCCGGGCCTGTCTACTGGCGGGTGTTGGGGCAGTGATCGCGGTGCTGATGTGGGCCGCCACCGTAGGTGATGCTTCGGAGCTGGCCCGCCACACCACCGCCCGGCTGGTCTGGCCGCCCCTCGAGGCACTGTGGGCGAATCTGCGCTGGTACTACCAGACCCTCTTCCCCTGGTGGATCCGGTGGACGATCCTGCCGGCTCTGGTGGTGGCGCTTGTGGATCGGCGGACCCGGCCTGCCGCAGGGGTGATCACCGCCGCGCTCGCCTCGTGGACACTGGTCACCCCGGATGCGGCCCACATCCACGACTTCTGGACTTATCCCCTAATCGTTCCGGTTTTCTTAGGCCTAGCAGTGATAGCGGATCGAGTACTCGGCAGGTTGGACATGCGAACGGAGGCGACCGTGGCCGGGTTGATCCTGGCGGTCGTCGCCACCTCTGGCCTGGTGCGGATGGGGCCGTATCGGGACGCCTACTTCCGAGCGCCGTCCGACGCGGGAGCGGTGTTGAGGGAAGTGGAGCCGCCGCCCGGACAGGTCACTGCCTGGGTAGTGGAGGGCGTGGATCCGGTTCCCCGCTGGGTGAGCTACTACTGGGACCTTCCGGTCGTCGAGGTGAACCTGGACAACTATCAAGAGGTCGGTCCCAACGACCTAATGCTGGTACGCCTGGATCGGGCACCGGCCTGGATGGAGCGGGCAGGATCTCCTGCAGTCCAGCTCCAGCAAGGGCGGTACGCCCTGGTGGGCGGCGCCGACCTGTCACAGCCGTCGCCGTAGTCGCGGAGCCAGGAGCCAAGGCAAGCCTCGGGCTCGATCTGCACGAGCCCGTCCAAGAGGTGTCTATCGATGACCTAGTGGTGTCCTCGCCACCTGGTGGGTGGTGGGATAGGACTCCCGTTCCCCGGCGATCAACGAGGGGAGGGGTCGAGGGACCATCCAGACCGGCGGCTACCCGCACCGCGCGGGATCGGCGAACTCAACAGGACCACCATGGGTAGCACACGTAACCATGAACGCTGAGATGTTGTCCGGGACATTCGCCTAATTCCTTCTCCCGGTATGTAAACAGTTGCATCTTCATCGCGATAGTCGTCTGGCCGACAATCCGGAGAAGGCGAACTGCCTGGCCTGCTCGGATCGAGACACCGGGCCGGATCTCACGTGGCGAGCTCCACCAAGGGCGCAACCAGCTGGTGATGACCGATCGGATGCCCGGAAGCCTGAATATGGCGTGGACGGCGCTCCGCGGTGGAGTCCCGGGCCGACCTGTCCTACCCGTGAGGAGCAGGCGCGCTCGGGCAGGCCTTGGGCTTGATCCACCCGATCCCGTACAAGAGATGTCGATCGGCTATTTGTCGCTGTGCCCGCTGCCTAGTGATTCACGTCAGCTAGGTAGTTGCCGGGCGTTGGTGCAACTACCTCTATGTGACCGTTAGTGTGATACTCCTTCCCGAACTAGCCGGTGTTGGGGTTCCCGTCCTTGTCGTACCAGATCCTTATCTCACCCAACGCATTGGAGATGAGTCCGAACCTGAAGTTATGCACCACGAAGACGTTCGCTTGGCAGTGAACACCGAAGTTCCCGCTCCGGCATTCGGCGATCGCCTTGCCGCTCCAAGGCCAGGGCCTGTTGGTGGAGGGATCGAGGCCGGCCCGCCTCACTTGAATGCGGTACAAGTCCCATGGTTGAACCGCGCAATCCTCCGGACTCTCGAGCGTCTGGAAAGTGACCGTGATGGGGTATCCGGCAGTCGGAATCCGTTCGCTGTTTCGGAAGGGATCCATCGGTTCACATGCCGGACCTGACGGCGTCGCAGGAGGTTCATAGCTCGTATAGGTAACCGGTCCCCAAGGACCGTAGAAGTGACCGGGAGGACAGAAGGGGCCTATACAGTTTGAACGGATCCTGATTCGGGTACGGATCTGTACGGTGGGCGAATCACCGGCTGGGTGAACACCGAAGCAGGATGCCGGGAGAAATGTCTCGTAGTTCTGGCCGCCCAGTGGCCTATGTCGGACGCCGTAGTTCCCACTACAGACGGATGGCGTGCATTCTCCCCCGAAACAGTCTGAATTGCCCCAGTCATGGGTCATAACGAAGCTGGCCGCGTTGTCCCATCCGGCCCCTGCCGTTGCCAACTCTGCCACTATGTCGTGGGTCGTAGCTCCGCAGTCTCGCCGACGAGGGTGGTGCTCAGCCATATGCCCGGCCAGTCGACTTACTGGATGGCATAACTCCAAGTAACCCGGCACGGGCCGGTGATGGGCCTGGGCTCGGGGGGTGGTGGAGGGTCGTCCTGGCCTGGCCCACGTAGGTCTCGAAGGTGCTCTGCAACTTCCTCCAGCTGCCCGTCGATCGGCTGCCCTTCATCCGGCGGCGACAGGATGGGATCAGGGTCGGCCGGTTCATCCGGAGACGGGTCAATCGGATCGACTATGTACTCCGGGGGTGGTTGACCCCCGGAGGGGGGCGTGATCGGATCACTCCCGTTC
Source organism: Acidimicrobiia bacterium (assembly GCA_965200835.1). Taxonomy (GTDB): domain Bacteria; phylum Actinomycetota; class Acidimicrobiia; order Spongiisociales; family Spongiisociaceae; genus JAPPFW01. The sequence goes on along the minus strand of OZ241390.1, from coordinate 692,433 downwards.
CCCGGGGGTGCGACGGGAGGTGGTGTCGGCTCACCCAGACCGGCGGCTACCGGTACCGCCGACCCGGCAAGGAGCGAACATGACACGACCACCACGGCGAGCACACCCAACCGTGGGCGCTGAGACACTGTCCACACCCTCTCCTTATTGCCTCTCCACGCTAAGATGCAACTTATTGCATCTTAGCGTGAGGATCGTTCCAGTGGGCAAGGCAGAGGAGGGAACTGCCTGGATGCCGGAGCGAGATACCGGAATCTCACGTGCGATCCGCTTCCAGCAAGGGTTACAACAACTGACAGGTGATGACCGATCGGGTGGCAGGCTTGGTGGGTAGCGGAGGCCGCTGCCGGTTTAGTCCTGCCGGTGGCGGCCATGGTTTGGCTTGGTGCCGATGGGCCGTATCGCGATGGCTGCTCTCGGGTGCCGTCCGTAGCCGGGGTCGTGTCGAGGCAGGTGGGACTCCGCCCGGCCAGGATGACGGCCAAGGTGTCCTCGGACGAGGGCACGGTTTCCCCGCTTGGTCAGCTACTCCTGGGATCTAACGGCCGTCGCGGTGACCTCGACAGCTAAGAAGAGGTCGGTCAGGGCGACCTCGTGCTGCTTCGCCTGGATCGGGTACGGCTCGAGCCGATCGTCAGAACTACCGCCGGCCTCGTGCAATAACCCGTGGATCACCGACTACCGCTCTATTTCCGACGTGCAGCTACACTGTCTGCAAGCCCGAAGCGGACGGATCAACCGCCCCCCGAAGACGGCCCTTGCAACGCGAAGAAGCTCACGGGATAGGGTATCACCTTGATGAGAAAGCGCTATCAGCTCATTACTCTGGTTCTTCTTGGACTGTACATTGCTATGATTCCATTGAATTCGGTCATTGAACGAGAGCATAGGGAGATATTTCCCTTCTTCACCTGGAGCCTCTTCGTACATATCCCCGACTGGTATACTTACGAGTATGGATTGATAGTCCACTCCATCGATGGAGATGAGCTGGACCGTTCATATTACGCGATACCCAGCACTGAGATTCGGGACTGGAAGTCGCTGCATTCGGTGGCTAGAGCTTGTAAAGTGGTTAACGACTGTGATCAAGGAGTTACAGAGATTATCTATCCGATCTTATACAAAGCCTTGGGTACTACCGAGATGGAGTTCAGTATTGTTGAAGCGCGCATCGATTTGCACGACGTACAGGACAATATAGAACACATAGCAGCCCAGGAGATGGGTAAGACAGATCTCTTTAGGATTCACTCTGTAATCGGGCGTTGGAATACTCAGGTAGGACGCATCACGTGAACCTGGCATTCTAATATGGCAGTACCCTGGTGCCGGACTTTGGCTAATGGTGAAGTGGGCTGCAATTGGGCTCTGGTATGACTAGGAGCCTGTCAAGGCTATTCCGGCTGATCTACAAGTCAGTGCTTCATGTTGACCCTGGTCACCAGCGAACACCGGCGGAGCTAAGTCGCGCAGCTGCTCAAGTCATACTCCTGAGCCGCTTTTACTATTTGTTCGTTGCCTACACTATGGTCTCCACTCTGTCATTCGATAGAGCCTACCAGGGAGGACCTCCGACCGCACCACTTTGGCCAATTGACCTTTTAGATTGGTTGATCGGAACAGGTTGGTTAGCCGATAGCTTCTTTGTTTCAGCTGTGGGATTGAGTATCGCCTTGTTGGCTATGGCCTTTCCCAGGGTTCTTCCCTGGCGGATGGGCGTCTTCATCTATGTGTTGTTTCACACTGCCTTGAGTAACTCCTATGGATCAATAAACCATGGCAGATATCTCTTACTCTATGTAGGCTTCGCGCTTCTTTTCCTACCTAGGAGAGGCGGTAGAGCTGACGAGTTAACTCGTAAGGATGTGCTGTCAAGTCTCGGCACCTTAAGTATAGTGCAGAGCACTATACTTCTCTCTTATACCCTGGCAGGTTGGTGGAAGATCTGGCATGCCCGTCTTGAGCTGTTGTCACCGGACGGTATGATAAGAATCCTGCTGAATCGTGCCCTAGCAGACACCGACGATGTAGCACCGCTACTTCCGTTCATCGCTCAGCAAGAGCATCTCATCCAAGTAATGCTGTGGGTGACTCTCTATATTGAGGTCTTCGCTCTCTTGGTAGTCTTCAGGCCACATCTACATCGTCCATTCGGTATCAGTTTTCTCTTGTTCCACCTCGGTAGTGCCTGGCTCATGAATATCTTGTTTTCCGTGAATATAATGATGATAGGTCTGTTCCTAGTGCTTTCCCCCCTGGCTCCGGCGCGGTTTTCCCTCTCTGGTCTGATTCAATCCTTACCGATCATAGGGATACCCTTTCGTGCAAGGGCTCGCCTACGTTCCTCGACCGAGCGCTGGCAGGTAGATCAGGCTTGGTTGGTTTACGATGGCGAGTGCCCACTCTGCAAGAACTACACCCAATATCTTCGGATCAAGGAGTCTGTCAGGGAACTGACCCTGGTTGACGCCCGAGAGGGTGGTCCACTCGTGGAGGAGATTCGCAACCTTCCACATGACCTGAATGATGGAATGGTATTGAAGATCAAGGGACAGCACTACATAGGTCACGATGCACTCAATGTGCTAGCACTCCTTTCGGAGACCAGTGGAGGCTTCAGCAGGATAAACCGGCTGATGTTCGGCTCGCCTCTCGCTTCCCGGCTTGGCTATCCGGTATTGAAGGCGGGGAGGCGGATACTGTTGCTAATCAAAGGCGTCCCACTGCTGGACCGGTAGAAGTCAAGCGCAGTTCAACGGGGGACGGGCGTCTCTATACCGGCAAAGCTGAGTTCGCAACCGCGCCGGGTGGCGGTGGCCTGGCCGGTGAAGTAGGAGTCGGAGGCCTCCCAGGTGTGGCCTTCCCCATGACGGACCAAGAGGTAGCCGTGGCCGTGAGTCCGGTAGACGCGTCCGCCGATGTGCGACACGTCCTTTGCAAGCGCCTGGTCCACCCCGGCCGGTATCTTTCGCCAACCCCCGGCCTCAAGCAGTACGTGGCGGGGGATCAACATGGCCCCTCCGGCGATCGTGAAGCTGGTGGTGTAGCGCTCCCCCTCCCCGGCGCAACGATGGAGGGTGAGGTCGGAACCTTGCAGGTATACGAACTCGGCGGCCTTGGCTACCAGCTCCGCTCGGGAATGCTCGCGGGCCAGTACCAGATCCCAGACATGGTCTGTGTCGTAGTGGTCGTCGTCGTCCATCTTGGTGATCAGCGCTCCGCCGGCCGCTTCGGTGGCTTGGTTGAGCAGGTTGCCGAAGACTGTCCCGGACGGGACGCTCAGCACCTGGACGGGGAAGGGGAGGTAGGAAGTGTCGATCTCGGCGGGGAAGCCGTCGCCGTGCAGGGCGAACACCAGCTCGAGGCGGGGGTAGGTTTGGGCGGCCACCGTCGACAGCGAGCGCTGGACCAGGGCAGGACGCCGTGTGGGCAGGATGATCGACACTTCCGGAAGGCCCGCGTGGTTCTCGAGCCCTGCCTGAGCAGCCACCTGGCGGGCCCTTGCCCGTAGCGAGTGGGTGCGCAGAGCGGCACGCCGCATCCTGACACTAAGGCGTTCCCGGAGTCCCCGATCTGCCCCGGCGATCCGCTCGTCCTGCATCAGGAGGTGGAGTTCTTTACCAAGGTACTGCTCGAGCCGGGGATTGGAGTCATGCAGGTGGGCCAGCACCCCGGTGGCCGCGATAGCCGCCAGAGTGGCTGCTCGCCGGATCACATCCTGATGGAAAGCTCCCGTGTCCACCAGATGGTGCAATCCGGACAGTGACTGGCGATCGGTGGCCTCGACCACTCGGTCGATCCTGGTAGCTCCGAGTGCTCCACCCTCGCCCAGCGCCCCCACCCGGCCTCCGGCATGCCTGACCCAGTTCTGAGGGTTTACCTGCTCGGGATCGAAGGCGGGTACGGCCAGGCAGGGCGCCGCCTCCGAGAGGCTGACCACGGGCACCCTTCTTTGCGCTTCGGGTAATGACTCCGGATTGTCCGCCAGCACGACATCGTGATACCCGTTGGCCGTGACGGGGTGGATCCGGCCTGACTGCCCGAATACGGCCGATGCCCGGTGCCCGGAGACGGCTATCTCGGCCCCGAGCGGGTACTGGGCCGGTTGCAGCCCCCCGAATTCATCCGGCGACACCGCTCGGTGACGGATCCGGTGAGGGGCATTGACCAGCTTCGACCGCAGCGCCTTGGCAATCCAGCGGAGAAACGCCCTGGCCTGGCGCGGGTTGCGCACCCGCAACATCTGGCGAAGCACGCGGGTAGCTTTAGAGAGGAACCACGACTGTTTCCGCTTCCGGTGCCCGGTCCGGGCGGGTCGGCGGAAGTTGCCGCCCTCTAGGTCGAGGCTGACCACCTCACCCACGTCAGCCAGTGACAAGCCCGCCCGCTGCGACCGATGCCAGGCCCAGCGACGGCAGACGGTCAGCTCCGTCCCGCCGGGCAACCCGGCCCGCCCGGCTGCTGAAGGACCGATCCCGGCCAGCAATCGATCCACCATCGACAGGTCGCAGGCCAGCCCAGCCGGCAAGGTCATGAGGAACGGGGAGTGCGGGAAGCGCTCGACCGCTCCTTCTATGGGGCCGATGAACACCCGCGGATCCGGCTCCAGACCCAGCCGGAGCCACTCGTAGCCGGGATCGCCCGGCCGGTCACCCACCCACACGACCAGGTCATCCATAGTGCCGGCCAGCAGCTCCTCGACAGTCTTGAGAATGGTCTCGGGGTGCTGGTCGTGCGGCTCGACCGTGACCACGCACTGCGGTACTGAGTAGCTTCGACCGGGGGCGGGGTGGCGGAAGTCGGGGTGGGGGATGAGGTGAGCGACTTTGGCCCGCTGCAGACGGAGGCTCTCCCTCCGGGTCGGATCCGGAGATCCTCGGCCACCCTGGTGCCAGCAGAAGGCATCCCGTACCGGTACCAGGGGCGCCCCCCGCGCGTAGGCCCGGTATCCGAACTCGGTGTCCTCCATACCCCACCGATCGAAGGACTCGTCGAAGCCTCCGACTTGCTGGAAGAGCTCCCGGCTGATCCCGAAATTGCCGCAGGTGACCACCCGGAAGATGTCATCGTCATGGGAGGTGAGATCGTCGGTCCGGGCCATGTGCATCTCGATCCATTCGGGTCGCTCGGAACTCCTTCCGTGGAACAGGTCGCCCAGGGTTCCCTCTCTATCCCGGATCGTGGAGGCGGTTATGCCGGCCACGCTCACGTGGGTGCGAAAGCCCAGGGTCAGCAGGTCGGAGGCGACGTGATGCCAGCGGGCGTGAGCCACCAGCCAGTCCGCTTCCGGGAGCATGTCACTGTCCAGGAAGGCGAGCACCGGATGATCGGCCTGGCGAGCACCGAGGTTACGAGCCCGTGACAGCCCGAACCCCCGATCTTCCTGGTGGAACACGCGGATCCTCATGGAGTTCGACCGCAGTGGCGGTAGTGGGGAGGGCGATCCATCGTCCACGACCACCACTTCGAAGAGCTGGTTCGGATAGGTCTGCCTCTCCAGAGCGGCCAGGGTGAGGTCGAGAGCCTCCCGCCGCTCGTAATAGGGGATGACCACCGTGATGGGGATCTTGGGCCGGAAGCTCTCAACCGGGGGCGGGTTCAACGAGCGCCACTGGTTAGCCCGCACGGCCGCCGGCGGGGGAAGGGGGATCTTCATCGGATCATCGGCCGGGCTGCTCGGCGTTGCTAGTCCGGGCCGGCTCGGTTCTCCCGTTGGCGGTCATGACCGGATGCGGCCGGACCCCGGCAAAATCCAGATCCAGACCCTCGCGGACATCGGCGGCCCGGTCCTGGAAGAAGGCTTCGTCCATCTTCCAGGTGTGTTGCCCGCCATGGCGGATGCGTACGTAGCCGGAACCGTGAGTCCAATAGATCCGGCCCCCCGAACGCAGCACGTCGTCGGCCAGCGCTAGGTCGACCTGGCGAGGGACGCGCCTCCACCCGCCCGCGTAGTCGAGGTCGTGGCGGGAGATCATCACTACACCACCCGACACGGACCGCTTGTCGATGTAGCGCTCCCCCTGGCGGCCCTTCAAGCGGACGGTCTTACCGAGCCCGGAGAGGTGGACGTACTCCGATGCTTTGGCGACCAGCTCCGCCCGGGAGTACTCGCGGGCCAGGACCAGATCCCAGATGTGCTCGTAGCCGTATTCGTCATCGTCGTCCATCTTGGCCAGCAACGCTCCACCGGAGGCGAGGGCAGCCGCATGGAGGACTCCTCCGAGTGGTTGGTCGGCACCGACCCGGACTGTCACCACCGGATGGTCGAGGCGTTCGTGGGCGGCAGCTATCACTCGATCCTCGAACCCGTCGCCGTGCAGGGCCATCACTAGCTCTAGTTGGGGATAGCTCTGGCGTCCCACTGTCTCGACCGCCTCGATAAGCCGGTCGGGCCGGCGGGTGGCCAGCAGGATCGACACCTGGGGAAGGCCGCCCATGTCCACCCCTCCCTCGGAGAGGGCCTGGCGGGCGCGGCTGCGTAACGAGTGGAGGCGGAGAGCTTCTCGCCGCATTGCGATGCCAGCCGACTCCCGGGAGTGCCGATCCTGTGCGAGGGCAGCGGTGCCGGCCATCAGCCGGTAGAGATCTCCACCGAGGTGCCGCTCCAGTTCCCGATCTCGGTCGGCAAGCTGTACCAAGACCCCCGACGCCGCCAACCTGGCTAGCAGTCCTGCTCGCTCGACCGGGTTGCGGTGGTAGGCGGCCACGTCCTCCACCTGCTGGTAGCTACGTAGCGCGATGGGCTGATCGGGGTCGGCGGCTCGGATGGCGGATGTGCCTTCGGGGAGGTCGGCAAGCGGTCCCAGGGACACGACCTCGCCGGTGTGGTCCGGTGTCCAGCCGATCGGGTTGATCTGTTCGGGATCGAAGGCGGGCACCGCTAGCATGGCCGGCGCTCCGGACAGCTCGAGCACGCGAGCGGACGCTGGCACCTCGTCCGCCGAGTCGGTGAGCACTCCGGCCGAATCCACGATCACCAAGTCGGCGTGGCGACCCCCGATGAAGGGGAACCCGGCATGACCGACGTCCCCGACGAGCGAGTTACGTACCCGGTCCGACGCTGCGAACACGGACTCCGCCCGAGATCCGAGGGCAACGATGTCCGCCCCCAGCGAGTAGCCGGCGCGCTTCGGATCAGCCGGAGCCGGCCGGGGAGGCAAGGAAGCAGCTGGTGCGGCCGGGGGCGGGCCCGGCCTTCCTATTCGGTTGCGGGCGGCGCCGGCGAACCAGCGTGCGAATCGTCGGGCGTCGGCGATGCTTCGCACCGACGCTGCCTCTTTGAGGATCAGGCGCAGGGTCCGCCATGCCCATCGGCGGGCTCGGCGGATCCGATGGCCGAGACTCTCTTCGATCAGGCTCTGGGTCTTGCGGATGGAGTGCTCCAGCTTGGTGAACCGCCGGTGGGCTTGGTTTTCGATCCGTCGCTCCAACTTGGTCGAGCGATTCTCGATGTGATCGAATCTGCGGTTGGTGGATCGGTTGATCTCTGTCAACCGGGACTCAATGGACTTGACCAACCGGGACTCGAGCGATCCGAGTTCGGCTGAGATCATGGTTTCCAGGCGGTCGAACTGCTCGGGGACCTGGTTACCGGTGGTGAACTCCGCCGCCTCCCCGACTTCGGAGAGAGGGAGGCCGGTTCGCCCGGCGCGGTGCAATGCCCACGACCGGACGATGGTGATGGGGGGTCCTTCCGGGAAGTGGGCTGTTGCTGAGGCGGCCTTTCCGAGTCCGGTGCGTAGCCGGCCGATCAACCATTCGTCATAGGGTGTCCCGCACTCCATGGTGATGTGGAAGGGCGTAAGGGGGAAGTGTTGGATTGCTCCTGCGGGAGGTCCGAAGAAAACGCGGGGGTCGGGTTGGAAGAGACGGCGGAGCCACTCGAAGTTATCGTCTTGGGCAGTGTCTTCGATCCATACCGCCAGGTCACCGGTCTTGCTGGCGAGCAATTCCTCGATGTTGGAGCGGATCATCTCGGCGGGGGCAGTGGCCGGCCTAAGTGTCACTACGTGCCGGGGCACTGTGAAGGTACGGCCGGGCGAGTTGTGCCGGTAGAAGGGGTGGGCCACCAGCTGGGACATCTTGGCGATCTGTAGTTCGAGACTGTGCCGTTCCTCATCGGTGAGGGTGGCGCCCGGGCCTTGATGCCAGCAGAGGGCCTGGCGTTCCGGCACCAGCACTCCCCCCAAGGTATAGGCCCGGTAAGCGAACTCCCGGTCCTCGCCGCCCCATTGGGTGAAGGTCTCGTCGAATCCCCCGACGGTTTCGAAGAAACCACGAGAGATCCCGAAGTTCCCGCTCGTTAGTACCCGGAAGAGATCGTCGTCATCGGAGGTGAGGTCTCGGGTCCGGGTCAAAATAGTCTCAATCCACTCAGGACGTGTGACCTCGCGACCCTCGAACAACTCCTCAAGAGTGCCCGATCGTCCCAGAACATCCGACCCGTCCACGCCCTCGGGATCCACATGAAAGCGGAAACCTACGGTCACGACATCGCTGGCGACATGATGCCAGCGGGCGTGGGCAGCTAACCATCCATCCTCGGGAATCATGTCACAATCCAAGAAGACAAGAATGTCACCCCGCGCAGCACGAGCACCCGTATTGCGCGCCCGCCCTGCTCCGAAGCCGAGATCCTCCTGATACTCCACCCGCAGATCCAACGAAGTAACCGGCCGCACGAGTGGGGGATCGGACCCGTCGTCCACCACCACCACCTCGAACAGCTCCCTCGGATAGCTCTGACGCTCCAACCCAGCCAGAGTCAACATCAGCCTGCCCGGACGCTCGTAATAAGGGACAACCACGGTCACCGAATGCAAAGGCATGAACGAATCGAGTCCAGCTACTCCAAGCGACCTCCAACCATTCCCACACACCTGAGCAGCCGGAACCCCATAGCTACCCCGACCCATCCCCCCAGAACCACTCATCGAAACTCGGTGCCTGTCATGGGCGCTGCACCCCCTCGCCCTCGAGCAACCGGTAACGACCGAACTCAACTATAGATGCATCAGAAGGATAGTGGTGCCGGGCTTCATGGACCTCAGTTCGGCATGGACGCGGGAACGTCGGCTCGGAACTGCCGGCTCAGCTCACACGGGCCGCGACCCGCCCGCACCGGACAAACCATCTCTGCCGGTATGACTCTCTCATTCCTCGCACCCTTTCTGTCACCCCTCTTCGGGAATACTTGAGTCGTTGCTAGAATCCAGCGATCATGGGGACTTTCCTGACCAACCCGTTCGCTGAATCACACGACTCGCTTGGCGAGATCAAACAAGCTCAAGTCATTACAACCCGGGCAACAATGTTGCTGTGTCCCCGGTTCCCGCAGCCAACGTCTCCCGGCTCGCTCGACAACGTTGGTCCAGATCCTTGTGGTTCACGTGGCTAAACATCCTGATCACTGTCCTGTGAAAGCAGAGGCAGGAGGCGTAAGGGGTTGGTGGCGTGTGGCTGCACCGGCATTGATCGTCACGGCTCCGCTCGCCGGTTATTCGCTGCTCGGCGACGATCGACGGCGCGTCTATAAGGCAGCCCGTGTTGGCTCCGATCCGATCGACGCCACTACCTTTGCTTGGGATACAGTCGACTTCTTTATCGATCGAGGTAACTTCCGCTTGTTGGGCCGGATACTGGAGACTTTAGTGAGGGGTTTCATATTTGATGCTGCGGAGGCGACAGGTCTCGCCCCCCAAGTGTCATTCGGTGTGATACGCCTAACGCTGGTCGCTGTGCTCGCTATCTCATGTACACTGGTGGCTCTCGCCCTGCTGCGTTCCGACGGATCCGGATCCGGATCCGTTATATCTCATCCGGCCACCGTCTTGTATCCGATGATCCTGGCGACAGCTCTTGTTGCAGCCGACCTCGACAGCCCAATGATCAGTTACTCGGTCCTCGTGCTCGGCTCCACCGTCGGGGTAGTGTTGATATCTCTGTTGATTGCACGCGATAAGGATATGCTGACTAGACCGTTAGCTTGGCACGAGCCACCTCTGATGGTCGTGTTGGGTATTGTAGCGGCCGGCACCTATGACCTTACCTTCCTAGCGCCAGTGATCACGGGGGCATTTGTGATGGCTCGCCATGTCACCGCTTGCTCACGGCTTCGTGCGATGCTACAAGTTGCAGCGTTACGTAGGTGGGCATATTTTGTCCTTGGCTTCTGTGTCCTATTCGTACCGATACGGATAATGATAGCGAGCCGCTGCCGTCGACTACCTTGCTACCCAGACTCCGATATTCAAGTCCTTCCTATCGGAGAGTTACTTTCGTTCACCGGCGAACGCTTGCTGACAGGATTACCACCTTCTGGGTGGTTCTATTCGGCTGGTCTCCTTCGTGAGGCCGGCGTCGACTTCGGTATAAGCGACCTGATAGGCAACATGTTGCTGGTTCTGCTAGTGGCCGCGACTCTGGTGGTCACCATCCGGTCGGTTCACCAACTGATCAGCGGCTTCTCCCAGGGCGAGGGTGCGTTGGAATCGTCACGAGCGGCGCTAGGTCTGGTGGTGTTCGGGGGCGCCATCTGCGTTGCTGGGGCAATGCTCGCGGGCCTGTCGAGAGGGATGCGAGCCGCTCAACTTCCGATAGGCGAATCGTGGCGAGACACCATCTTGGTGCAGATCGGATGGTCGCTCATCGCAACTGCAGTGGTCGTACTCGTGTTCGAACGCGCCAAGCGACGGCGAGTCTTGGCGTCCGAGGAGTCAGCCACCCATAGAGCCGCAGGCGCCGATGTTTGGTACGGGATCCGTTTCGGCGTGATGGTCACGACGGCCTCGGTCATCGTGTGTACTGGCCTGGTGTTGGCCTTGCTGGCGAATGCGCGACTCATCCAGCTCGACCGTCTCACCCCGTTGCACGCGATAACGAGCGAGATCGCCACCACTACCGTGCACTTTGATGTAACCGATGCGGGGAACGCGCGGCGCTGCCGCCTGATCGACGACTACACCGAGCATGTGCCCGATTCGAAGAAGTGGCTAGGTGGCCCGAACGTCGCTGATGAGCTCAACGCATTGATGCTGGATAGGTACAGTTTACCGTATTGCGACGCAGATCGTGCCGCTCGGAACGGTAGCTAGTTGTGTTCATCATCTGGGGCAGTGACGAGTTCGGTGAGCTGAGCGAGCCCGAAGTGAGGCGACTCCAACTCACCTTGGAGTCGGCTCACTAGGGGGCGGCTCGGGAGATTGGGAAGCGGTGTCTGTGGGGGGCGGGCCCGGCCTTCCTATTCGGTTGCGGGCGGCGCCGGCGAACCAGCGTGCGAATCGTCGGGCGTCGGCGATGCTTCGCACCGACGCTGCCTCTTTGAGGATCAGGCGCAGGGTCCGCCATGCCCATCGGCGGGCTCGGCGGATCCGATGGCCGAGACTCTCTTCGATCAGGCTCTGGGTCTTGCGGATGGAGTGCTCCAGCTTGGTGAACCGCCGGTGGGCTTGGTTTTCGATCCGTCGCTCCAACTTGGTCGAGCGATTCTCGATGTGATCGAATCTGCGGTTGGTGGATCGGTTGATCTCTGTCAACCGGGACTCAATGGACTTGACCAACCGGGACTCGAGCGATCCGAGTTCGGCTGAGATCATGGTTTCCAGGCGGTCGAACTGCTCGGGGACCTGGTTACCGGTGGTGAACTCCGCCGCCTCCCCGACTTCGGAGAGAGGGAGGCCGGTTCGCCCGGCGCGGTGCAATGCCCACGACCGGACGATGGTGATGGGGGGTCCTTCCGGGAAGTGGGCTGTTGCTGAGGCGGCCTTTCCGAGTCCGGTGCGTAGCCGGCCGATCAACCATTCGTCATAGGGTGTCCCGCACTCCATGGTGATGTGGAAGGGCGTAAGGGGGAAGTGTTGGATTGCTCCTGCGGGAGGTCCGAAGAAAACGCGGGGGTCGGGTTGGAAGAGACGGCGGAGCCACTCGAAGTTATCGTCTTGGGCAGTGTCTTCGATCCATACCGCCAGGTCACCGGTCTTGCTGGCGAGCAATTCCTCGATGTTGGAGCGGATCATCTCGGCGGGGGCAGTGGCCGGCCTAAGTGTCACTACGTGCCGGGGCACTGTGAAGGTACGGCCGGGCGAGTTGTGCCGGTAGAAGGGGTGGGCCACCAGCTGGGACATCTTGGCGATCTGTAGTTCGCGACTGTGCCGTTCCTCATCGGTTATCTCGGCGTCCGGGCCTTGATGCCAGCAGAGGGCCTGGCGTTCCGGCACCAGCACTCCCCCCAAGGTATAGGCCCGGTAAGCGAAGTCGGTGTCCTCGCCGCCCCATTGGGTGAAGGTCTCGTCGAATCCCCCGACGGTTTCGAAGAAACCACGAGAGATCCCGAAGTTCCCGCCTGTTAGTACCCGGAAGAGATCGTCGTCATCGGAGGTGAGGTCTCGGGTCCGGGTCAAAATAGTCTCAATCCACTCAGGACGTGTGACCTCGCGACCCTCGAACAACTCCTCAAGAGTGCCCGATCGTCCCAGAACATCCGACCCGTCCACGCCCTCGGGATCCACATGAAAGCGGAAACCTACGGTCACGACATCGCTGGCGACATGATGCCAGCGGGCGTGGGCAGCTAACCATCCATCCTCGGGAATCATGTCACAATCCAAGAAGACAAGAATGTCACCCCGCGCAGCACGAGCACCCGTATTGCGCGCCCGGGCCAGTCCGAAGCCGAGATCCTCCTGATACTCCACCCGCAGATCCAACGAAGTAACCGGCCGCACGAGTGGGGGATCGGACCCGTCGTCCACCACCACCACCTCGAACAGCTCCCTCGGATAGCTCTGACGCTCCAACCCAGCCAGAGTCAACATCAGCCTGCCCGGACGCTCGTAATAAGGGACAACCACGGTCACCGAATGCAAAGGCATGAACGAATCGAGTCCAGCTACTCCAAGCGACCTCCAACCATTCCCACACACCTGAGCAGCCGGAACCCCATAGCTACCCCGACCCATCCCCCCAGAACCACTCATCGAAACTCGGTGCCTGTCATGGGCGCTGCACCCCCTCGCCTTCGAGCAACCGGTAACGACCGAACTCAACTATAGATTCCTCGGGAATGGCGATGAAGTCCCGCTTGCGATCGGTGCGGGTCAGCACTAGGTCATCGGGGCCGACCAGGTCGATGTACCGCTCCTCAACCGTCCAGACCGGTACCTCAAGGTAATAAGAGACCCACCGCGGGTCTGGTATTCCGGGCGTCACCCACATAATGCCGTCCGGTGCGGAAGTTTGTTCCATGATGGTTCCTGCCACCGCGGGGGTGCGTAAGTAAGTTTCATGTACGGGTCCCATGAACAATCCGTAGAAAGTAGCCGCGACCACCAGTGTTCCCACGCCACCGACAAAAAAGGCGGGGGTTCGGCGGATGCGGTTCCGGACCAGATCGAACAGAGCGCCGGAACCTATGGTGATCGGGGCAAGCCAGGGGAAGTTCCATAGCAGATGAATCCAAGCACCCTGGCGTAGTCCGAAGGTCCAGGCGGCAGCCACGGCCAGCGTTATGGCCACCGGTACTCGGGTGCGGCGGTCGATGAGTCCGACGACGAGGGCAAAGGGAGCCAGGATACGGAACCACAGGGGGGTGAGTTGCTTGGCGAAGTTCCACTGGCGGGCCAGGAAGTCCCCGAACGGGTACTCGGCAGTATCGACCCGGAAGGCGACCCGATTCCCCAACTCGGCGGCATCGGTACCTCCCAGCAGCCAGAGCGCGGTTATGGCCACTCCTAATAGAGCACCTGCCGCTATCCAGCGGGTCACCCGTGACAGGCCCTGCGCGCTGAACAGCCAGATGACACATAGGCCCATGGCGGCCATGGCGATCCAGGACTGCATGGCCGCCAGGCAGGCCAGCACGGCTCCGAAAGCGATGGCTGCCTTACGGGGGTGGGGTTGGCGGCGCAGGTAAGCCACCAGGGCCACACTGGCGGCTATCAGGGAGAAACCCACCCCGATCCTTCCGTATACGAAGAAGAACCCGGTAGCCGCCATGGTGCTAATTGCCAGCAGGGTCGGTCCCCAGGTCATCCCGACTGCTCGCGCCACCGCAGCCATGAACACGACGGTGGCGGCACCCAGCAGGAAACCCACGATCCGCAGAGCGGCCGGGTTGTCCCCCCACATCCCGACCGAGAGGATGCTGATGAAGGTCTGGAGCGGCGGGTGGTGGGCATAGGTCACCGCCTCGACCGGGGGAGTCTCTCCCGGTTCGATGCCGTATTCAGCCCGGATGTATGGATCGATCCTGGCCCCGAACCCGGATTCAGCCGGGCCGAGCTCCCAGAAGTTTCGGGCGGACAGGCCGAACCGGGCCAATATCCGGCCGTCGTCGCTGTCTCCCAGGGGCATGTGCAGATCGGGCAGCCAGGTTGCCAGCACAACCAGAGCTACGAGAGTAGCCAGGATCCATCCGACCCAGGGACGGATCCTCTTGGCGGCGGTGGATCCAGCAGGCGGTGAGGTCTCCCGGCCTCTCATACCGAACGCACTGTCGATGGATCGCTAACCGGTCCGCGCCACCACATGAGTTACGTATCGGTAGCGGACGGGGGATCGGTCCGGATAGGCGCTTAGGTGCATGACCTCAGGGTACCGCCGGTTCGGGAACGGCCACTCACGCCGTCAACCTCAGTAGGTCCAGGGCGGAGAGAGTAGAGGTGCGCTGGCCTAATGCGCGAAAACAGGGCCGGATAGCTTCTACACTGCCTTCGATGTTCCGGAGACTCCTCCTAGTCATAGCGCTGTTCGGGTTGATCCCGGCTGCTTTTACCGATGCTCAACCGGCTCCGGTGTTTGTTTTCGAAGGCTCGGGCTGGGGCCACGGTGTCGGGATGAGCCAGTGGGGCGCCTACGGGCAAGCCCTGGCCGACCCCTCCCGGTCCGGCGAGGAGATCGCTGCCTACTACTACCCGGGTTCGCAACCGGCCACCATGAGTGACCTAGAGCTTCCCAACGACCTGCTCTATACGCTGGAGAAACCGCTCTGGGTCAACCTCGGATCCCACATCACCCTGCTGCACTTCACCGCGATGGGGGGTCCCCTGGATCTATGCCTGATCAACGACGGTGAGGGTCCCTGTCCCAAGCCCGAGCATCCCCAGGAGGGTGAGACGTGGGAGTTCCGGCAGATCGACCGCAACGAGTGCGGATTCTTCCTAGATGATCAGCTGCAAGGCACCCCAGGAGCCTGCCGGGCGGCCATCTCGTGGCCCGACGCGAACGGCGTCCAGCTGCGTCAGGGAGAGGAGAAGGGCAGGCTGTGTTCGGCCCGGAGGGGGGAGGAGTGCGAATACCGGCATGGCGAGCTCAAGATCCGGGACGATCCCAACGAGATCGGATTCCATGTGGTGCTGGCGTTGGGTCTCGAGGACTACCTGCGCGGTATCGCGGAACTTCCCGACATGTGGGTGGAGCCCGGCGTGAACGAGGCGCAGGTGGTGGCAGCTCGCACGTACGCCGCTTTCAAGTTCTTCCAGTACGAGACCGAAGCCCGTCCCGCGGACGCCGAGGTGGATCCGGGCATCACCTTCGGGCGCAAGGACAGTTGCTGGTGCCATCTGCGTGACAGCACTCGGGATATCAACTACATCGGCTGGGCCAAGGAGGCCCGTTCGGACGGGCAGCCCTGGCAGGCCGGGGTGGACGCCACCCAGGACCGGGTCCTCACCTACTTCGGTCCCGATTGGGAGGTATTCACCGAGGGCGGGATCCTGCAGGCCTTCTTCACGGCCTCCTCGGGCGGGTTCACCGTGAGCAACCGGTACGGCTTCTTCACGGAGTGGAACGGGCGACCCTCGGCGGTGCGGGAGTGGCCGTACCTCACGCCGGTGGATGACTCGTGGGACATCGACCCGGAGATGGGCAACCCGCACACCTCGTGGGAGCGCCAGGTCAGTGCGTCCGACCTGGCCCGCTGGCTGGGCTGGGAGGAGGTTACCGACGTCACGCTGCTCAATACAGGATCAGTGTCCTCGGCGGCCAGGGTGCGGTTCGACGGGATCAGTGTTGGGGCTCCCAAGACGATCACGGTGGCCGGGGCCCGCTTGCGGACTGCCCTAGGTTTGAAGTCTTCCAACATCCTGTCGGTCGATGGTGAGTTGGCCGACCCGTCTGCTACTCCGGAAGGTCCGGGAGAGGACGAGGCCGCCGCCGACTATCCGAGAGAGGATCCCACCCTGGACGTCGGAAACGAGGGCGAGGCCGAGATCCCGTTCGATCAGGTACCGAACTTCGCGGATGCAATCGGTTCGGTGCATGCCCGGGGCATCCAGGCTCTCCGGCAGCAGAGCATCACCTCGGGCTGTGGGAACGGCTTCTACTACTGTCCCGACGAGGTGGTGTCGCGGGGCGCGCTGGCCACCTTCCTGCTCAGGGCCATGGACCTCGAACCGATGTACGGTGACCGCTACTCCGATGTCAGCGAGGGACATACCCATCGGGGGGCCATCTATGCGATAGCCGATCTGGGGATGACTACCGGATGCGGTGATGGCACCCGTTTCTGCCCGGATGATCCGGTCACCAGGGAGGTGATGGCGGTATTCCTGGCCCGCGCCCTCGACCTCAACGGGGAGGCCGTTGATCGAGGGTTCACGGATGTGCCCGACACCCACCCGGCCCATGCGGAGATCAACGCGATCGCCGCCCTCGGAATCACCGCCGGCTGCGGTGATGGGACCCGTTTCTGCCCGGATGATCCGGTTACCCGGGGATCCATGGCGACCTTCCTCGCCCGGGCCTTCATCTGGAGGTGAAGGTCACCTGCGGGTGAGAAACGAGAGGAAGCCGATACCCCAGGACAGGTGCATGGTGGGGATCACTGCGGGCAGGAGGAGGGCCGCCCGGTCGCGACTCCGGATCCACTCGGTGATGGTGGCCACACCCAGGAATGCTCCATAGGCAGCCGGAATCGCCCACCAGAGGGGAAACCCCACCGCCAGCGCGAGCCCCGATACCAGGAGTCCGATGATCAGGAGCGGCGGGGCGGTCTGGCGGACGGCCAGCGATCCCGGATTCATAGACAGCATCCGCCGCTTCCAGCTCCCATAGTCGAGATACTGGCGCCAGAGGGATGCGAGCGAGGCTCGCGGTCGATAGGTAACCCGCAGGCGAGGGTCGAACCACACGATCCGACCCGATCGACGCAGGCGGTAGTTGAGCTCGTAGTCCTGGTTGCGCCGGAGGCGAGGATCGAAGCCACCCACTTCCTCCAAGACCTGCCGCGGAAAGGCACCTAGGTAGACGGTGTCGGCCGGGCCGGCTTTGGACGAGTAACGGAATCGGGCGTTCCCGATCGCGAACGGCGAGGTCATGGCGATGGCTACCGCCCGTTGTACCAGGGTGGTTCCAACCGCTTGCTGGCGGCTTCCCACGTTGGCCGCGCCGGTCCGGTCGAGCAACTCCACGGCCAATCGCACGTAGTCGCAGGCCGGCTCCGCATGCCCGTCACATCGCACGACTATCTCTCCCCGGCAGGCCTCGATCGCCCGGTTCAGGCCGGCCGCCACCCACGAGTCCGGATTGTCCACCACCCGGAGGCGCGGTTCGGACTCGGAACGGGAGGTCAGGATGGCGGATGTCCGGTCGGTGCTTGGCCCGGCGGCCACCACTACTTCGAGGGGTCCCTGGTAGTCCTGACCGAACAGTGTGTCCAGGGTGGTCTCGAGATAGGCCTCCTCGTTGAGGACCGCCATGACCACCGACACGAAGGGAAGTGGTGGCAGGAGGACCTCCTAAGGGATAGCGGACGTTCCGCCCAAGACGCTGGTTCTTATACTGCTCTCGCCCGCACCACCAGCGCCACTCGATGGCCGGAGTACAGGATAGGTCAGGGCCGAGGTCCTAGCTGAGAACGGAGACCATGTTCGGATCGGAAGTGGCGTTCAACCCCGGATCCCTGCTGGCGATCTGGGCGGCCGGAATCGCGGCGGCCGCCGCCGTCGTGGCTTACTGGAGGATCGTAGGTCCTGGCTACCTATGGTTGACCGCGGGCGTCACGAGCCTGATCGGGGCCGGTGCCTGGGTCTTCGATCCTGGTCCGGTAGTGGGCGCCGCCTGGATAGCTGGGATACTGGCCGGCCTATTGGCCCGCCGCCCGGCGTTGGCCACCTTAGCTCTGGCGCTCTCGGCCGTGCTGTACCTGTTGCAAGTGGCCGGCTCGGGCCCCGGCCCTCTGGTGTGGGCAGTCACGGGTAGCCTGGCGCTGGGGGGGATCACGGGCGAGATGCTGTTGGGCCACTGGTATCTGATCGACCCGCGCATACCCCGGCGCCCTCTCCGGAATCTGGCTCTGGCCGGAGCGGGAGGCGTGCTTCTGGACGCTACGGTGGTCCTGGTATCCAGCCTGCCCATGGCGGTCACGGCCGGAGGACTGATCACGTCGGTGGCACTGGCCGGGACGAGCCTCCTTCTGATGGTGGCGGTTTGGTTTGCCCTCGGTTATCCCTCTTATCCGGGAGTGATGGCGGCCACCGGCCTCAGCTACCTAGCCGTCCTCACCTCCTTGGGGTCGGTAAGCCTGGTCAGAGTGATTGTGGGCTGAGCCCGGGTAGGATTTCCCTCCGGTGGCCGGCCCGGTCACCCGACCCCGCGTCTTGAAGGAGTGTTGTCGTGAACATCGAGGTGATTCCGAACCTGGACGAGGCACTAGCCGCCGCCGACGTGGTAGGCCTGGCGGCGCGTCCCGGGCTTCGGTGGTCGGGAGGTGCACAGGACTACGCGACTTCTCTCGGGGCCGGGTTCGGCCGAGCTCTGGAACACGGCCGGTTCAAGGGCCGCCCAGGCCAGAGCGTTGTCTTTCACACCGGAACCATCCGTCCGCACACCGTGATAGCCCTCGGTCTCGGTGACGGCTCGACCGCCGAGACGGTTCGCCAGGCGGCCGGAATCCTGGGCCGCCTAACAGCCCGCAACTCGGTGGTGGCCACCACCCTCGCCCAGGACGGCCCCGAGTCGGCGGTGGTCGAGGGTTTCCTAATGTCCCAGTACACCTACGACCACTACCGGAGCAAGCCCGATCCGTCGGTGACCGAGACGCTCATCCTGGTTGGTGAGGCTGATCCGGTCGCCTGCGAGAGGGGAGCGGTGGTAGCTGAAGCAGTGGGTTGGGCACGCGACCTGGTCAACACCGCGGCCGGTGACAAGGCACCCACCCAGATCCAAGCCCTGGTCGAGGAGTGGGCGGAGATCCCTGGCCTCCAGCTGAAGGTCTATGACGAGGACCAGCTGGCCGAAGGCGGCTTCGGTGGAGTGTTGGGGGTGGCGGCCGGTTCCAGCAGACCTCCCCGGCTACTGGAGCTTCGTTACGAGCCGGAGGGTGCCGATTCTCTGCCCTTGCTCGCCTACGTGGGGAAGGGAATCACCTTCGACTCAGGCGGTCTGAGCCTCAAGACTGCCAAGGGTATGGAGACGATGAAGACCGACATGTCCGGGGCGGCAGCCGTACTGGCCGCCATCCGAGCCGTCGCCCTGCTCGGGTTGGAGGTGAAGGTGGTCGGCCTGACGCCTCTCACCGACAACATGCCGGGTCCGCTGGCCACCAAGCCGGGCGATGTGCTCACCACCCGGAACGGTAAGACCATCGAGGTATTGAACACCGACGCCGAAGGCAGACTGGTGCTGGCCGATGCTCTGGCGCTGGCCGTCGAGTACGGCCCGGACCTGATGGTGGACCTAGCTACCTTGACCGGCGCCTGCAAGGTGGCGCTCGGGGACAAGATCGCCGGTTTGATGGGCAACGACCAGGAGCTGATCGATCGGATCGCCCGGGTGGGGGAGGAAGCCGGAGAGCGCTTGTGGCACCTGCCCTTGCCCGAGGACTACCGCGGCCTCCTCGATACTCCCATGGCGGACATGAAGAACATCGGTGGCAGGTGGGCAGGTGCCCTAACCGCCGCCCTGTTGCTGAAGGAGTTCGTCGATGACGTCCCATGGGCACACCTCGACATCGCGGGCCCCGCCCGCTGGACCAAGAACGAGCACTACCAGACCCAAGGCGGATCAGGATTCGGAGTAAGAACCCTCATAGCCCTAGCCAGCGACCTCGCGAAGAACGGTTTCGATCCCGACAAGACTGGTCTTCCCGACTGACCTATCCTCTTCCATCGCGCAGGTTTCTCGTGTTCCGGCTATGAGCACTCTCACAAAGCGGATAGGGCCAAGAGCCTCACGCGCAGATTCTAGGATCGCAAGACCCTACGAAGGTGTCCACGACCAGTTCACAAACCTCCGACTTACCGAGGTAGTTCCAGAATGTCCCGCACCGCTACAGCAATCATCGAGCGTGAGTTACTCTCCTGGGCGCGTGATTCGGCGCGGCTGTCGATCGATGCGGCCGCCCAGAAGATCGGTCAACCAGCCGAACGCCTTCGAGCCTGGGAAGCTGGCGAGTCTGCCCCCACGGTGGCCCAGTTACGTAAGATCGCCAGCGTCTACAAACGGCCACTCGCGGTGTTCTACCTTTCGGAGCCCCCTAAAGAGTTCGATGCCCTGCGCGATCACCGCCGGTTGCCAGGAACTGAACAGGGGATGGGTCCCACCCTGGCTGCCGAAGTCAGAAGAGTCCAGCTTCAGAGAGAGATAGCCGCGGAGCTCTCGGTAGGTCTCGGTGGGGACCTGCCAACCCCAGAGATTCCGCACGTTGTACCGTCCGATCCGGAGAGTCTTGGGCGGCTGATCCGCCAGATACTCGGTGTCAGTATCGAGGACCAATCAGCCACCCGTAATGAGCATAAGGCTCTGGCTCTCTGGATTCGTGCCACCGAAGCCGTAGGTGTTCTGGTGGCACAGGTTTCAGGCATAAGAATACAAGAAATGCGTGGTTGCCTAGTGATGGCCGACGTATACCCCGTGATCGTTTTGAATGGGTCAGACTCTCCCCGGGGTCGCGTGTTCACCCTCCTGCATGAGTGGTCACATCTACTTCTCAGGAACGGAGGTATCTGCGATCTGGACGACGGTGGCTCACTGTGTCCTGATGACAATGTGGAGACTCTCTGCAACGCCTCTGCAGCTGCCGCTCTTCTCCCACGACAGGTACTTGCCGATGATCCTGTGGTAAGCAGAACCGAGGGAGATGACTACTGGACGGAAGATCTACTGGGCTCCTTATCCGCAAAGTATGGGGTGAGTAAAGAGGCGACCCTTCGTAGATTGGCGACGATCGGTATTGTCTCGATGGACCTCTACTTGGCTCGTCGCCATATTTACCTTAGTTACTTGGAAGAAAGCAGCCCGGCCAAGTCTGGAAGAGGTAATCCTTATCACGTGCTCCAGCTGCGGAACGTGGGTGAGGCATATACACGAATAGTTCTGGAAGCTTATTACCAGATGGACATTACTTCTGCGGACCTTGCCGACCTTCTTGGTATGCGTCTAAAGCATCTCCCAGCCCTCTAGAAACATCTTGTGATGATAGGAACCTGACACCTGTTCGCAAGATTTCTCAATCTATAGGACGAATTTGCTCATTCGTGGGCTCGGGACCGTCCCTATCTATTTGTTCCGTTGGGCTACGAAATCCAGATGGCTGCACGGCGGATCCTTAGAGATTACCCGAGACTTGTGGACATGAGGAATTGTAGAGTGTCTGCCGATCCGTTCGTGATCGCGGTGGCTGAGGTCCAGGGACTAGCAGTGGTGACCGGTGAGAAGCCAACCGGAAAGCTGGCGAAACCGAACATTCCTGATGTTTGTGCGGCTCTTTACATCGATTGCATCAGGTTCGTGGATCTCATGAGGCTCGAATCCTGGAGGTTCTGAAGCTCAGTGGTTCGAGATCCGTACGGGAATGTGACTCTGTTGGTGATTGATCGCGAGGTCGGACCAAGGTCGGTCAAGCACGGTGGGGCGGGCTAGTCTGATCTGTGGACGCCTGCCACCCGTGTGACTTCGGGGGATAATGCAGAACAGATTCTTGCGAACCCAAGTACTGCTCGATGCGGCCACGCTGGCGGTATCGATTGCCGTAGGGTCGCTGATCACCCTCGGTACGCCGCTTCCCTGGCGGTTCGAAGGGCGGGTGGTGTGGCTGCTGGTGATGATGTTCGCGGGGCTTGCACTGGCCGAGTGGGTGGTCTCGAGGATCTCGGTGGGCGGAGCTCCCCATCCGGGTTATGGCCGGGCGGTGGCGCTGGCCTTCATCGTGCTGGCTACCACCTCGCTGGCGCTGGTGGCGACCAGGGTCTACTTCTCCCGGCCGCTCATCGGCTGGACGATGGCCTTGTTCCTGGCGGGCGCGCTGGGACATCGAGCTCTACATCGGCGGCGACCATGGACCGAGTCCATGGTGCTGGTTACCCATGAGGAGGGCCTGGTCGACGATCTGCGTAATGCGCCGCATGCAGATGTGGTGTCCGTGCTCGACCCGTTGACGACCGGCCAGATCGAGCCGCTC
Organism: Acidimicrobiia bacterium; assembly: GCA_965200835.1. Lineage (GTDB taxonomy): Bacteria > Actinomycetota > Acidimicrobiia > Spongiisociales > Spongiisociaceae > JAPPFW01. The sequence continues at coordinate 670,037 of OZ241390.1, read as the reverse complement.
TCGCCCGGAGTGGTCCTCGGGATCGACCTCGGGGCCGTGCTGTCGGACCGGATGGCCCGCTATGTCTCTTCGTGCACGCTGGCCGGGTTCGATGTGCGGCCCTTGACCCGGGTCTACGAGGCCCACACGGGACGCTTGCCGATCGTCTCGATGGCGGAAGGCTGGGAAATCTCCGCGCCCGTCCTCCGCACCGCCCCTTATCTGCCGGGCAAGCGGGTGTTCGATCTGCTGTTCGTGCTAGTCACCGCTCCGGTGACCCTGCTGGTGGGTGCCTGGGTGGCCGCGTCCATCCGCTTCAGCTCACCGGGACCGGTGATCTTCCGCCAGACCCGGATAGGCCGGGGCGGGACCCCGTTCACGCAGTACAAATTCCGGTCGATGCGGGAGGGTTCCGAACTTCACGGGCCCTCGTTCACCAGCGAGGGGGACGAGCGGGTGGTTCCGTTGGGCAGATGGTTACGGCGCTTCCGGCTCGATGAGCTTCCGCAGCTCTGGAACGTGCTCAAGGGTGATATGAGCCTGGTGGGACCCCGACCGGAGCAGGTCGAGTTCGTCGAGCGCTTCGCGCAGACCATCCCCTTCTATTCGAACCGCCATCTGGTCCGGCCGGGCATCACCGGGTGGGCCCAGGTCAACTACGGATATGCCGACAGCGATGCGGATACGATCGACAAGCTCACCTACGACCTCTTCTATCTCAAGCATATGAGTCCGTGGCTGGACCTGGAGATCCTGGGGCGGAGCTGCTGGACCGTCCTGAGCGGTTTCGGCGCTAGGTGAGACGGGTCTCCGGACGGCTACTGCCCGGCCACCGTGCAGGTCTCGTCGTAGTCGATCAGCGGCGGCAGATTGTCCGGGTCCCCGCAGGCCGGGCAGTCGGGTGCCTTGCGGATGGTGAGGGTCCGGAACTGCTGGGATAGGGCATCGTAGAGCAGCAACCGCCCGGCCAGGGTGTCGCCGATATCCAGCAGGAACTTGACGGCCTCGGTGGCTTGCAGGGTGCCGATCACGCCCGGCAACACTCCCAGTACCCCGGCTTCTGCACAGTTGGGTGCCAGTTCGGGTGGGGGTGGCTTGGGGAACAGACATCGGTAGCACGGTCCGGAGGCCGGATCGAACAGGCTCACCTGGCCTTCGAATCGGAACACCGCCCCGTGAACTACCGGAATCCCCAGGTGCAGGGAGGCATCGTTGAGTAGGTAGCGGGTCGGGAAGTTATCGGTGCCATCCAGCACTAGGTCGTATCCCTCCAGCAGGTCGAGGATCCCGGAGGAACTCACCCGGAAGTCGTAGGTCTCAACGGATACATCGGGGTTGAGTGCCCGGATGGTGTCTCGGGCCGACAGCACTTTCGAGTCGCCGATCGACCTCACCGTATGGAGGACCTGGCGTTGGAGGTTGGTGATGTCCACCCGGTCGTGGTCAGCTATCCCGAGGGTGCCCACTCCGGCCGCCGCCAGATAGAGAGCGGCCGGTGATCCCAACCCGCCGGCGCCGACGATCAGGACTCGGGCCCCCAGTAGCTTGCGCTGGCCCTGCTCTCCTACCTCCGGTAGCCGGAGATGGCGGTCATATCGCTGGAGCTGGACGGACGAGAGCCCATCGGGCAGATGCCATGGACCGCCTCTCGCCTTCCACTCCTGGAACCCGCCCGCCAGCGAGTGGACTCTCGAATATCCCATCCTCCCGAGGGTGTGGGCGGCCAGGGCCGAGCGGGCACCCGAGGCACAGTAGAGCACGAGCGGATCCTGGCCGGATCGCCTCAGGGAGCCGGCCAGCCGCCCGATGGCTCCTTCCAGGACTCCCCGAGGGATGTGGATCGCCCCGGGGATCTTCCCCTGCTCCCACTCGCCGCTCTCCCGGATGTCGATGAGGGTCACCCCGTCCGCGGCAAGCTCGGCCAGCTCCTCCGCCGACATCTCGCTGATCCGGCGGCGCGCCGCCATCACCAGTTCCCCATATGACGTTGGCATAGCTCAAGAGTAACCCGACCTGGGACAACTACCCCCCGCCGGAGCCGCTTGGGGAATCAGATCGAGTGTCTGCCAGCAAGGTCACCAAGCGGGTGAGAGCCGGTCCGGCCGGCTGCGCCACCTTGACGGTCGCCAGATCGTCGAAGTCCGTGGCGCCCAGGTTGACGATCACGAAGGGAATCCCTCGCTCTGCCGCCGCGAGGGGAATCTCAGCAGCAGGCCACACGGATAGGGTGGTACCCACTGCCACCACCCCGTCAGCCCGCCGCGCCATGGCATGGGCTCGGTCCATCACCCCGGGCGGGATCGCCTGGCCGAACGAGACCACGGTTAGCTTTATCAGGCCGCCACACTGCGGGCAGTGCGGATCCTCCTCGCCTTGCTGGACTCGATCGAACACTGTCCCGGCCGGCCATCGTGCCGGGCAAGCCAGGCAACGGACGGACCAGACGTTGCCATGGACTTCGACCACTAAATCGTCCGTCAGCCCGGCCGCCTGGTGGAGTCCATCGATGTTCTGGGTGACGCATCCTTCCAGGCGTCCCATCTGCGCCAGCTCTGCCACGGCCCGGTGGGCGGCATTTGGTCGGGCATGGCGAATGGGGGAGGTCGACCATCTGGCCCAACTCCGCTTCCTCACTTCCGAGCTGGACAGGTACCTGGCGATGGTGAAGTCATCAGGATCGACCCGTTTCCACAGGCCGTCGGGGCCTCGGAAGTCGGGTATTCCGGAGTCGGTGGAAACACCCGCTCCTGTGAATACCAGGAGACGCCTGGTGTGGCGCAGCAGCCTTGCGACCTTGGCGATGTCATCCGGCATGTCCCGACATGGTAGGAGGGTGGCCTCCGCGGACGGGTTGGGCCTAGCCGGCGGGTGAGGCTGAGGGTCAGATGAGTCCCTGACGGGACGGGTCACCGTTAGTAGGCCTCGCCGGAGGGGCAAGCCGAAGGCCGGTCAGGTGCTGCGGGCTGCCTTCCGGGCGGTGGCCAGGTCCTGGTTGTGACGCCGCTGGAGGTGGGGGGAGAGGCGGGCCAGCTGGCGCCGGCCCAGCGGTGGAACCTGTTCGCGAACCCAGACCGTCCGTTCGACGTAGTGGACCAAGCCTTCTTCGCACAGGACCGGCAGGAACAGGGGGTGAGGGATGGACCAGCTCCGCTTGGCCGCGCAGATGACCCGGAGCAATTCGGCTACGGCGCTCGGCCCCAGCGCCGCCGTCCAGTACATCCGCACATAGGGATCCGACGGCTCGAAGCTGGTCTCGGGAGGCTGGGGCCACAGACGGGGGGAGATCCGGCACCTCTTCTGGGTGACGATGCGGGCCGCGGCGCCCGGTGATGGCGCGATGTCCGCGGCGACGGGAGGACAATCGTCCAAGCGGACTGTACCGGGCGCTGCGAACCGCATGACCGTCACGATAACCTATCTATGGCAATTTACCATTAGCTATAGCTAGATATTTTTAGCAGTCTGTGTTCTACAGCTAGTTATCGTTGTTAGCAGTGTCCCGCCCGACCACGAGGGAAAGCGATCCGCCCGGCGGTATGCCGAGGCCGGAACCCGGATCGGTCCTGATCACCAAGTCGACCTGCCCGGGATCATCGACCGCTTCGTAAGTGGTTTCGATGGTGATCAGTACACCCGAGGTGCCCTGGGCCGTCTCGATGAGCTCCAGAGCGGTTTCGAGGGTGGATCCGATCAAGTCCGGCACCGTGAGCACCGATGCCCTGCTGGTAGCGACCTCCAGCACGACCGTGGTGCCCTGGTCGACCTCCTCACCCACCGCCGGCGTGGTTCCCAGCACGGTGCCTTCGGGCTCGGATGATCCGATCTCCACCGCCTCGGGTAGCAGGTGGGCACCCAGCACGGCATCGCGAGCGTCTCCGAGTGACATCCCGGTCACGTCCGGGACCTGGGCGGGCGGCACCACGCTGTAGGCGCCGATGCCGAGACTGCTGGGGAACTCTCCGGCCGGGTACTTCTGGAGCACCGCCTGCATGAACTCCTTCCAGATGGGCGCCGGGACCGATCCGCCGAACACCCGCCGGTAGGTCTCACCATTGATCACCACGTCGGTCAGAGGGACCTGTTCATCGGGATATCCGACCCAGACGGCGGTCGTGAAGTTGGGGACGTAACCGACGAACCAGGCATCACGATAAGCCTGGTGGGTGCCAGTCTTCCCGGCCTGGGGCACTCCCTCGATGATCGCTCTCCGAGCAGTACCGCAGCACACCACCCGCTCCATCGGCCGGCGAACCGCCGCCGCCAGGGCGGGCTTGATGGCCTGGATGGGCTCCACGCGGCGCTCGTAGATGACCTCTCCCGCGCCGGTGGTTATGCGGGAGATCAGGTAGGGCTCGGCATGGACACCGTTGGTGGCGAACGTGCTGTAGGCGGACGCCATCTCGAGAGGGCTCACCGCGCTGGCGCCCAGGGCCAGGGAGTAGACCTCCTCCAGCTCCGACGTGATACCCATGGATCTGGCCGTGCTTACGATCGCCTCCGGACCGATCAGCACTGCTAGCTGGGCATATACCGAGTTGACCGAGGACTCCGTAGCCTTGGCGACCGTGATCAGATCGTCGATCTGGCCGGCATTCCGCACCGTCCAGGTGTAACTCCCGTCCGGACCACACGGATCCTCGCATTCGATCTCGATCGGGCTGCGGGCGTCCCAGTAGGACTGGAGGCTGCCTCCTCTGTCCAGATAGGCGGCTAGTACGAAGGGCTTGAAGGCCGAACCAGGATTGCGCCTGCCCTGGATGGCGAGATCGAACTGCTCCTGCTCGAAGGGAAGGCCCGACGACATGGCCAGAACCGCTCCCGTGTTGTTCTCGACCATGGCGATGGCGCCGGTTGGGGCGTCCTGGGCATCGTCCGAGGAGGCATCCCACACGGGGAGCCATTGCTGGAGGATCCGGTTGGCCTCTTCCTGGATCTCGAGATCGACCGTGACGTAGATCTTCAAGCCGCCCGCGATGTCGCGCGGCCCGACGCCCTCGCAATCGATCTCGTGGGCCGGGCATCCGAAGATGGCGCGCGTGCGCTCCTCCTTGGTGGCGCCCAGGGCACCTAGGAACTCGTCATCGTTGAGGAGTTGGCGGCGCACCTCGGCCACCACATGGTCGGCCCGGCTCTCGAAGCTGGCGGCAGGCTGGATGACGAACGGTTGCTCCTTGGCTGCGGCAGCTTCGTCGAGCGATAGGAAGTCGGGGAAGGAGGTGGCGATGGCGTCGATCACATCGTCCCGGCGTTCCCGGGCGCGCTCCCCCTGTCGGCGAGGATCGTAGAGGGAGGGATTCCGGATGGTGACCGCGATGGTGGCGGCCTCCGCAACCGTCAGGTCGGCCAGCTCCTTACCGAAGTACTCCTGGGCGGCCGCCTTGACCCCGTAGGCGGACCATCCGAAGTACACCGAGTTGAGGTAGAACTCCAGGATCTGCTGCTTCGAATAGAGCTGCTCCAGATCGATGGCATAGAGGGCTTCCAGGATCTTGCGCTGGACGGTCAGCTCGTCACCCACGATGTTCTGCTTCACGATCTGCTGGGTGATGGTCGATCCTCCCCGGCGGGAGGCGCCGGTCACGTAGTCGCGGATGGCGCTGATGATGGCCGCGAAGTCGATGCCCTCGTGCTGCAGGTAGTCACCATCCTCGGCGGCCAGCACCGCGAAGATGAGAGCATCAGGTATCTCCCAGATCGGGACGGGTTCGGAGACCCGACCGGCATGGAGCTCGGCCAGTTCCTGCCCGTCCTCGGTGTAGATACGGGACACCTGGGACAGGTCCGGCAGGATGAACACCGAGGTCTCGGATCCGGTGTCGGGTATCCAGCGGGTTACGAACCGGTCGAACATGGCGTAGGAGGCATTGGCCCCGAGGAACCCGAACAGTCCGATCCAGGTGGCCGATACCAGGGTGATGGTGATGATTAGCACCAGGGAGAGCGACCATCGGCGGCGCATGGTGGCTCTCTCGATCTCGTGGATGGTCTGCTCGTTCATGCTCTCCTCAGACCACGGAGGTCTCCGGATACCGCTCGGGACTACGATGCCCGGGTATCGGCTAATCAGGATACCCAGCCCCGTGTCCAATCCCTCGTCACCTCCCCTCCGCACCACTTCGAGCGGTCTTCAGGTCGAGGTGGTGTATGGCCCCGGCCCGCATGGAGAACTGGGTGATCCGGGTGTATATCCGTTCACTCGAGGTCCCCATCCCACCATGTACCGGGGGCGGGTCTGGACGATGCGGCAGTACGCCGGATTCGGAACCGCCCGGGAGACCAACCAGCGGTTCAAGGCCCTGCTGGCCGCCGGCCAGACTGGGCTGTCAGTGGCCTTCGACCTGCCCACCCAGATGGGTCTCGACTCGGATGGCCCGGCTGCCCTGGGCGAGGTGGGCAAGGTCGGGGTCGCGATCGACAGCCTGGACGACATGCGGCTCCTGCTGGCGGGGCTCCCTCTGGGTGAAGTGACCACCTCGATGACCATCAACGCCACCGCTCCCATCCTGCTGCTGCTGTATCAGCTGGTGGCCGAGGAGCAGGGCGTGGCGCCGGCGAGGATCCGGGGAACGGTCCAGAACGACATCCTGAAGGAGTACATCGCCCGCGGGACCTACATCTACCCGCCGGCCGCCTCGATGCGTCTGGTGACGGACCTCTTTGCCTATTGCAACAGGGAGCTTCGCAGGTGGAACACTATCTCCATCAGCGGATACCACATCCGCGAGGCAGGCGCTACGGCGGCTCAGGAGCTGGCGTTCACTCTGGCCAACGGGATCGCCTACGTGCAGGCGGCGGTCGAGGCGGGTATGGATATCGACCGGTTCGCTCCCCGGCTGTCCTTCTTCTGGAACTCGCACAACCATCTGTTCGAGGAGGCCGCCAAATTCCGCGCCGCCCGCCGGATGTGGGCCATCATCATGAAGGAACGGTTCGGGGCGACCGATCCGGCCGCCCAGCGGATGAGGTTCCACACCCAGACGGCTGGCTCGACGCTCACCGCCCAACAGCCGCAGAACAACATCGTCCGCACCACGGTCCAGGCGGTAGCAGCCGTGCTGGGGGGCACCCAGTCGCTTCACACCAACGCCTTCGATGAGGCTCTGGGCCTCCCCAGCGAGCGTTCGGCAACCATCGCGCTGAGGACCCAGCAGATCCTGGCGGCCGAGTCCGGGCTCACCGACACCGTCGATCCCCTGGCCGGTTCCTATTACGTCGAGCAGCTGACCGACAGTCTGGAAGCCGCTGCCTGGTCCCTCATCGAGCAAACCGATCGGCTCGGGGGAGCGGTAGGCGCCATCGAGAGCGGGTTTCCCCAGGCCGAGATCGAGGAGGCTGCCTACCGATCCTCGCTCCGGGTCGAGACCGGCGAGGACACGGTCGTGGGAGTGAACCGCTACGCCGAGGACCGCGGTCCGGCCATCCAACCCCTGAGGGTGGATCCGGCCATCGAGCACGCCCAGCGGGATCGCCTGGCATCGTGGCGGGCCGGGCGCGATCAGACATCGGTAGACCGGGCCCTGGGCGAGCTGGAAGAGGCCGCCGCAGGAAGTGGCCAAAACCTCATGTACCCGATCAAGGCCGCGCTGATGGGCGGGGCTACCCTGGGGGAAGTATCCGATGCCCTGCGGAGGGTGCTCGGGGTCCACCGACCGGGCTGAATCCCTGCCAGACCCCCCTGCCAGGCACCCAGGTCGGCCAGGGTATTCCAGGGAGCGATCACCGGATGATGGCCACCACCTCGTTGTCACGTACGGTGTCACCGGGCTGGACCTTGAGCTCGATCAGCTCGCCGTCTATCGGGCTGGTTATCTCGTTCTCCATCTTCATGGCCTCGAGGACGCAGATCTGCTGGCCCGCTCGTAACCGGTCGCCGGCCTTGGGGGTGACCTTCACGATGGTGCCCTGCATGGGCGAGACCACTACTCCCGGTTCCGGGGATAGCCGGGTGCCGGCCGCTCGGCGGGAGGGCCGCCTGAGCACCGGCCGGTCTTCGGTGGTGGGCCGGACGGCAGCCGTCTCGGGTACCCAGTAGGTGACATCGAAGCGCCGCCCGCCCACTTCCACGGTCATGGCTTTCTGGGACCGGGCCGGGTCGCTAGGCAGCGCCTCCCCCCGGTCGAACGGTCGCGGTTCCAGCTTCAGATCGTCCTCCACGAAGCGGGTGTGGCTCTCGCCGGCGACGAAGGTCGAGTGCGTGAGCACCGCTTGATGGCACGGGATGGTGGTAGCCACACCCGCCACCCGGTACTCGTCGAGGGCTCGCCGGGCCCGGGCGATGGCGGCGGCACGGGTGGGTGCCCACACGATCAGCTTGGCCATGAGATTGTCGTAGTAGGGACTGACGGTCACGCCTGGAACGATCCACGAATCGACCCGAACTCCTGGACCTCCCGGCTCGCGGTATTCGGTTACGGTTCCCGGCGACGGCCGGAAGTCATTGGCGGGATCCTCGGCGTTGATCCTCAGTTCGATGGCGTGGCCGCTGATCGGGACCTCCCCGAAGGAGACCGGTTCGCCCGCCGCTACGGCCAGCTGCTCCGCCACCAGATCGATCCCGGTGACCATCTCGGTCACGGCGTGCTCCACCTGGAGTCTGGTGTTCATCTCTAGGAAGTAGAAGGTGCCGTCCGGAGCGAGCAAATACTCGACCGTGCCGGCATTCACATAACCGCAGGCCTCGGCGATTGCCAGGGACGACTCGGCCATTGCTTGGCGTTGGTCGGAGCTGAGGACGGCGGACGGTGCCTCCTCGACTAGTTTCTGATGGCGACGCTGGACCGAGCAGTCGCGCTCGCCTAGGAACCGGTAGTTGCCGTGCTGGTCGACCATGATCTGGGCTTCGATATGGCGGGGACGGGAGATATATGCCTCGAGATACACCGCCGGGTTGCCGAAGTAAGCGTCCGCTTCCCGCCGGGCTCCCTCGATCGCCTGTCCGAGTTCCTTGCGGTTGGAGGCGATCCGCAACCCTTTCCCGCCGCCTCCATGGGCAGCCTTGACCGCCACCGGATAACCGATCCGCGCCGCCCTCCGAGAGGCCGCCACCAGGCTGTCGACCTCCATGGTCGTGCCGGGCACAGGCGCCACCCCAGCCCGCTCCGCGGTTTGCCGGGAGACGATCTTGTCCCCCATCGACTCGATAGCCTCAGCCGGTGGACCCACCCAGGTGATACCAGCTTCGACTACCCGCCGGGCGAAGGTTGCATTCTCGGAGAGGAACCCGTAGCCGGGATGCACGGCTTCGGCGCCCGCCTCCCGGGCCACTTCGATGATCCTTCCGGCATTCAGATAGGACTCCGAGGGCGGTGCCCCGCCGATGTTCCAGGCTTCATTGGCCAGCCGTACATGGAGAGCATCCCGGTCCAGCTCCGAGTAGACCGCGATAGTGCGGAGGCCGAGTTCTTGGGCGGTACGGATGATGCGCACCGCGATCTCGCCGCGGTTGGCCACCAGGAGGGAGTTCAATCTCTGGCTATCTCAGGCATGGGTGGCTTGGAGACCCCTCAGAGCGGGATGTTCCCGTGCTTCTTGGGAGGCAGGCCTTCGCGCTTGTTGCGCAACATCTCGAAGGCCTTGATCAGGCGGACGCGGGTCTCGCGGGGTTCGATCACGTCGTCCACCAACCCCAGTTCCGCGGCTACATAAGGGTTGGCGAAGCGCTCCTCGTAGTCGGTCACCAGTGCAGATCGCTGCGCGTCGGGATCGGTGGCCGTGGCGATGTCCCGGCGGTGAATGATGTTGACCGCGCCCTGGGCTCCCATCACTGCTATCTCGGCCGATGGCCAGGCGTATACCAGGTCTGCCCCCACGCCTCGGGCGTTCATCACCAGGTAAGCGCCCCCGTAGGCTTTGCGGGTGATGACGGTAACCCGAGGCACGGTTGCCTCACAATAGGCATACAGGAGCTTGGCTCCATGCCGGATGATACCGCCGTGCTCCTGCTGCACTCCGGGCAGGAAACCGGGTACGTCCACAAAGGTGCAGACCGGTATGTTGAACGCGTCGCACATCCGGACGAACCGGGCAGCCTTCTCCGATGCTTTGATGTCCAGCGTGCCCGCTAGGTTCGACGGCTGGTTGGCGACGATTCCCATCGAGTAGCCATTGAGCCGGGCCAAGCCCACGACGATGTTCCTGGCATAGTGTTCGTGTACCTGATAGAACTCCCCGTCATCCACTACCGACTCGATGATTCCCACCATGTCGTAAGGCTGGTTCGGAGAGTCCGGGATGATGGAGTCGAGTCTGTCTTCCACCCGGTCCGCTGAATCGACCGGCGGGAAGTAGGGAGGCGGTTCCATGTTGTTCTGGGGGAGGAACGACAGCAAGTAGCGGACCTCCTCGAGGGCGGCTTCCTCGGAGTTGCAAACGAAGTGGGTAACTCCCGAAGTAGCGGCATGGGTGGTTGCTCCCCCCAGCTCTTCGAAGGTTACGTCCTCGCCGGTAACCGCTTTGATCACGTCGGGGCCGGTGATGAACATATGGCTGGTTCCGTCGACCTGGTAGACGAAATCGGTGATGGCCGGGGAGTAGACCGCCCCGCCTGCACATGGCCCCATGATCACCGAGATCTGGGGGATGACACCCGAGGAGCGTACGTTCCGGTAGAAGATCCGCCCATACCCGTCGAGGGCCGCCACCCCCTCCTGGATGCGGGCTCCACCGGAGTCCTTGAGGCCGATGACCGGAGCCCCGACTTTGAGCGCCATGTCCATCAACTTGGTGATCCGGTCGGCCACCACCTTTCCAAGACTGCCCCCGAAGATGGTGAAGTCCTCCGCGAACAGGAACACGGAGCGCCCGTCGATGGTCCCGTATCCGGTTACCACCGCGTCTCCCAGCGGCCGGCGGTCCTCGATCCCGAACCCGCGGGACTGGTGGCGGATGAACGTGTCGGTCTCCTGGAAGCTGTCCTTGTCGACCAGCAGGGAGATTCGTTCACGAGCCGTCAACTTGCCTCGCTCGTGCTGGCGGTCGAAAGCCCGCTGGCTACCGGGAGCCTCCGCCCGGCGACGGAGGTCACGAAGCTGCTCTATCCGCTGTTCGGTCCCCACGGACACATCCCTTTGCTCACATTTACCGACCGGGCACCAACCGAGCTGGCGGTGGTCAGCATCACCCTAGGCATTATCGCACCCCGGAAGGACATCCGACCGGCGCGGCGAACTTGCCCCCGGATCGGGGGTTCGAAGTTCTCGCCAGTTAGACCAGGGGCAGGAAGCGATGGCTACACCTGTCGAGTCCTGTACCTATCCATCACCGTCGGGGAATCCCAGAACTGTCCAGTGATCCAAGAGCACCGTCGCTTGGGGCGAAGGCGTCGGCGCTCGGCTTCGACTCCTCCATCAGCAAGGCAACCAACCCGCTGCCCTTGAAACGCCCCCTTACAGTTTCGGGGTTTCGGACCTGTGCCAGTGCCACATGGTTGCCTATTACCGTACAGTGGTCCTTGTTGCCGGGCGTTGTCTGGAAGAGATCACGTAACTGCTTGAGAGTGAGTACTCGTCGCTTCGGTTCTATGGGCCTAGTCATATCCAAGAGGATAACTTAGTGGTTGAGAGGCCTTACGCGTTGCTGGTGCTTGAGCGAGCCACGTCCACGCAGGATGAGGTGCGCCAGCGTATGGGCACCCGTCCATTGCTGATGGTTGCGGGCTCCCAGACTCAAGGGCGGGGGCGATCCGGTTCTGTGTGGGACACCGCTCCTCGAGCTCTGGCTGCCTCCCTCGGGGTTCATCCGCCCTGGAGATCCTCGGATTGGCCGCTCATCACTCTGGTTGCCGGAGTGGCCGCTGTCCGATCGCTGGGGGACCGGGCATCCGGTTTGGCATTGAAGTGGCCAAACGACTTGATGAAAGGGGATGGGAAGTTGGGCGGGATCCTCACCGAAGCATCGGGCGAGGTAGTGGTGATCGGCTGGGGGGCCAACCTCTACTGGCCTGATCCTCCGACCGGTCGGAAGGCACTGTTCCGGCGTGATCCCGGCTCGGAAGCGGCGGTGGGAATCGCCGAGCAGTGGGCGCGGGAGCTGTTGGGCCTGCTGGCGAGACCAGCCCTGGCCTGGCCTCATGATGAGTACCGGGCCCGCTGTTCGACCATCGGGCGGGAGATCACCTGGCATCCGGACGGTCGGGGAAGGGTGGTGGATGTCTCGTCGGCAGGGGGCCTAGTCGTCTCGACCTCCGGAGGGCTGGTGACGCTGAGGTCGGGTGCGGTCTCCGAAGTCAGGCACGGCGGCTGATCCGCCGGGGCCGGGGCGCGCCTCGCCGGTCCGGCCAGAGGGGATCGGATGATCGCTAGGATGGCGGAGGCTCGGGCGATGCCCTGCCGGTTGACCGTAGCGACCGCACGACTCGGGAGGTGGTGTGGCAGTTCTCCAGCATGAGGGGACCATCGAGATCCTCTACCGGGATTTTGCCATGCCGACCGGGGCAGGGTTCACGAATGGCTATCTGGCCAGACCCGACCGGATCGGCGCCTATCCGGTAGTACTGCTCCTTCCGCCCCTACGGGGCATCACCCCCTTCGTCAAGGACCTCGCCCGGCGGTTGGCTCGGAACCGCTACTCGGTGCTGGTGCCGGACCTCACCCGCGGTAGTCACCCGGGGTCGCGCGCCCCCTTCGAGGACCTGGTATCTGCTTACGGTCGGGTACCGACCCGGCGCGCCCTGGCGGACCTGGACGACGCGCTGGCCTTTGCGTTACACGATCCGGCCGGGTGGGCCAGGCCGGGGAAGATCGGGGTAGTGGGTATCGATGTGGGCGGGCAGATCGCCATCACCTACGCAGCCCACCGGCAACGTTCGGTGGGTGCGCTGTGCGTCGCCTACGCCCCCCTGGCCGGGGACGAGGATCGTGACCTGCAAGTGTCCGACGCGCTGGAGATGTTGCCGATGGCCGTGCTCGGTGTGTATGGGGCGGAAGATGAGCTGGTTCCTTCAGAAGGAGTCGACGAGGCCCAGCGCCGCAACCCGCACGGTCGGTGGATCCTGTATGAAGGGGTCGGCCATGACTTCCTCGATGACGACTCCGATGGCTACCACCCGGGCGCGGCCGGTGACACTATCGCCCGGCTGCTTGCTCTTCTGGGTGCCACGCTCGGCCAGGAGGTCTGATGCGTATAACGATCATGTTCGGCTCCGATGCCCTGGGAGCCTTCCGGCATCCTGATGAGGTGGTAGCGGACGCGGTGGCCGCCGAAGAGGCCGGCTTCGCGTCTGCCTGGTGTACCCACATCACCAGGGGAATCGACTCGCTGACGGTGCTGGCGGCCGCCGCTCGGGCCACGACCAGCATCGAGCTGGGCGTGGGGGTGGTGCCCAGCTACCCGCGCCATCCGATGGCTCTCGCCCAGTCGGCCGCCACCCTCCAGGCTCTGTCCGGAGGGCGTTTCGTGCTGGGGGTGGGCGTGTCGCACCGGCCAGTCATCGAAGGAATGCACGGCCTGGACTACAGCAGCCAGCTCGGGCATCTGCGCGAGTACCTGACCGTTCTCAACGATCTCCTGGACGGCGGATCGGTGGCCTTCTCCGGCGAGCACTACCGCGTGAACGGTGGGTTCACAGTGCCCGGCACTTCACGGGTACCAGTGATCGTGGGGGCATTGGCGGCGGGGATGAGCCGCCTGGGCGGGGAGCTGGCCGACGGGGTGACCACCTGGCTGGCCGGGCCGAAGTCGCTCGAGCAGGTGGTGGTACCGGCGGTCACCGAGGGTGCGGCGATTGCAGGAAGGCCGGAGCCCAGGGTGCTGGCCGGGATTCCGGTGGCGGTCGATCCCGATCCCGATCGAGCCGGGGAGGCCACCGCCCGAGTGTTCGGCCGCTATGGGATGCTAGTCAACTACCGGCGCCTGTTCGAACGTGAGGGAGTCGATGGGCCGGTCGAGCTAGCCATCACCGGCGACGAGACGACTGTCCGGACCCGCATCCAGGCCTTGTTCGATGTCGGCGCTACCGATGTCTGGGCGGTTCCCTTCGACACCGGATACGGAACCGGCGCTACCAGGGAGTTGCTAATAGAGCTGGCTACCGGTTGAGGTGTTCGAGCATCACATCTGACCGGTCTTGCCGTTACGCCCGTAGATAGCGTTAGCACCTACAAGTCTTCACGGGGTTTTCGACAGAGCCAACGTCCTGTGATCCCATCGGTCGGCAACTTATGATCCCAATAGTCAGATTGGGTGTTGTCAAATGGTGCTAAAGCAAGACGAATAGCGCATCCCCTCTCCGATGAGGACAGGATGGTCACTGACTCAGCAAGCCCTACGAAGAGGCGGCGCTCGAAGTGGCTCGTGCGGGGCGCGTTGGTAGTTCTGCTGGGAGCGGCCCTCGTATGGGCGGTCGTTACCGCCGGGCGGAGCGATACGGTCGCTGCCGGTGTTGAAGAACAGTCTCCGGATACTTCCGTGGTCTCGAGTGCTGAGCCTTCTGAGTCAGTTGGCTCGAGTGATCCTGGCGGAGTGTCGGGCGATGGGGGAGCCTTGGATAGTGGCGCCGAGCCTTCTCCGGACTTCACTCCTGCGGGGCTCTCCACAGGACCCGTGCTGGAGTGGCGTGCGGTCGATCCGATTTTCCCCGACTTCACGGCAACGGAGCAGGTTCACAGAGACCTTCAGCCGGTGGGCGACGGTCGGATCGTTGCGCTTTACAGGTGGTGGCCGGGTCAAGACGATCAAGAGAGCCCGCAGCCCTCTGGCATCGTAAAGGTGACCACCGATGGTCTTACCTGGCAAACGTTGCCGATACCCGAAGGGATCACACCGGATGTGGTTGACATTTCAACCGACCGGTGGCTGGTCATGGGAAGCGACGGAGATGCTTGGCGAGGCGACCCGAGCAGGATCTTCACCTCTGTGGACAGCGGACGCACCTGGACCGAGAGTCGATTCGAACCTGACGACACCTCATCGTTGCCGTCATGGTTGGCCCGGAGCTTCGGCTGGAGCGAGGTCATGGTGTCGAGACATGGTGTGGTAGTCGCACAGAGTGAGCATTTGGTATTTGACTCTGAAGGACTTCTGGCGGAGCGTGGTTTGCTCCCGGCTGGAACCTATGTCGTCGGAGAACGTGTGAGCTTCGACACGCCTGACTCGGGCAGCATCGACTTCTACTTGCAATCGGACCGCGGTAGTGATGACCCACTCCCGGACCCCTGGAACTACGAAGGAGTGACGCTGGGATTCGACCAAGCCCCATGTGAAGCTGCCGACGATTCGCATGGTTATTCTATGTCCAGCACGGGTTACGGTCTGCCGGAGTCGTCCGAGGCCGCAAATGTCGAAGTGTTGACCGCCACGTTCGCGGAGCTGGGTCTCGGAGAACGGGAACTGGCCGCCATCTATCGGGCCGCCAGTTATCAATCCGAACAGGTGTCCGTCTTCTGGGCCGACGGGAGCACCTCGGAGTTGACGCGGGTGGCGGAATACGAGAACACCCGCCTCTCGGGTCGTTACCGCGAGGGGGAAGGCGTATTACGCGACGGGTTCGTTGTGGCGATCTCTACAGACCTCTGTCCCGGCAGGGCCATCACGAGCCACTATAGACACAGATGGATAGTGTCGTCCGATGGGGAGTCCTGGCGTGATTTGACCGAAGACGATGTTGATTTTGAGCGAAGGGGCGATGCGCGATGGTGGGAGTGGGGCGGCGGCCCAGCTAACTGGCAGCATCGTCCGGAAAGCTTGCGCAAACCGCTAAACGACCTCAACGTGCCCACACCAGGCAGAGACGGTTCGTCACCATGCTGTCCCGATATTGGTCCAGCCGGCTTGGTCATGGTGATGGACGCGCCCAGCCCTCCGACCGCGGCCGAGCTCGAGATGGAGGCAGCCCTCAAAGCCATGGAGATCCAACTCACCAAGGACGTTTACCAGCTGACCGTCCCAGCGGTCGGGAACGGGTTGACGCTGGTCGAACTCGAGACCGGAGCAGTTATCTACCACTTCGATGAGATAGATCCTGGCAGCGACCCACCACCGGGCATCCGGACCGTCGAGCCCGACGAATCGATGCTCGCGGATCCCAGTGATCCGGCCGACTTCGAAGCGGCGTTGGATCTGGGGATGATCGTCTTTGAAGACCCGGACACTGGCGATGACCTGGTCAGCTTCACAATGGGCGAACTTTACAGAGCGATGATGGAGGCACACGTAGACGCTGGTCTGGGAGATCCCTTCGAGCCCGTGACCTCGGATACCGATGAAGGCGGATCTGAGGGACCCGAGGTCGTAGTGGTGACCTCGATAGTGACTGAGTTCTCGGGGGGTCCCGACGACATTTTCTATGACGATTACCCGGATCAGTGGCTGGGTTGGAGTGCTGATGGTGTGAGCTGGGGTTGGCAAGACACGATTCAGGCTTTCGGGGACTCCGCACGGGAGGTCCACTGGATCCAAGTCGCCGTGGGTGGTGACTTTGTAATCGCACTGGTAGGTGATCGGGTATTCGTTGCCGACGTTCCCTGAGCAACGCTTGCCCGACAAAATCCTCATCCTCGCGACATACCACGGCTAGGCGGTGAGCAGTGCTGCGGGGATCACCCCGATTCCGTCGGCGCGCCGGTAGGCGGCTGACCCGGTGGTGATGACTGCTGAGTCGAGTAATCGATCCCCCAGCTGCCGGCGTAGCCACCGCAAGTGACGAGTGTGGCTGTCTCTCGCATAGGTGGCCAGCTTTACCTCAAGAGCGACGATCCCACCGTCGCGGCGCTCGACGATGATGTCGACTTCCCGCTCGCCTCCTTTGGTGCGGAAGTGAGACACCCGGGCATCGTTCGCTTGGGCGTACACCCGCACCGACATCACCATCAGCGACTCGAAGAGAGCACCAAGCATCGGGCCATCGCGAACCCTGCGACCGGCTGGTTCCCGCCCGTCGATTAGAGCTTCGGCGCTGAGCCCGAGAAGCCGAGCAGCTAGCGCGGGATCGGCCAGGTGATGAGAGGGTGCGGTGGTAAGGCGTCGCATCCGGTTCGTGGTCGGAAGCCATCCGGGTTGGTCAGATAGCACCCACAGGTTTTCGAGCGTTCGTCGATAGAAGCTGACGGTGTTCTTGGCCGGGGTGTTGCCATTGCGACCCAATGCGGCCCCGGCGATCCGGGCGTACGAAGTGGGTGTAGAGGTAGCCGCAGCGTAGGCGGCTAGCCAGCTGCGCAAGGCCATCCGGTCACGAACCGTTCGGCCATACTCGCCCACGTCGTATTCAATGATGTTGTCGAGGTAGCTGTCGAGTTGTGCATTGCGCAGCACGTCGGGCAGGCCGCGGATTGCCGGAAGTCCGGATCCAACGATCTCAGAGGCATAGTCCCGCAGGTTCAGGGACGAGTCACCCTCGAGTGAGGGTCGGTGCCCGCTGAGCAACTCGGCGAGGCTTACCGTCGGCGGGCATCGCTCCCGTTCCGCCAAGGCAAGCGGATGCATCCGTACCCGCACGATGCGTCCGGCTCCTGGGTGAGTCGGTGCCTCGACCGGCGTCGCCGAGCCGGTGAGGATGAACCGTCCGGTCGCGCTCGGCTGCCTGTCGACCGCGCGACGCACCAAATCCCACACCTCGGGGATGCGCTGCCACTCATCGATGAGCACGGGAGGGGTACCCGACAGCAGGCGGGAGACATCCCCAAATGCGATTTCTCGTTGCATTGGGTCGTCTAGTGCATGAACCGTGTGCGCGTAGCGCTTGGCGGTCTCGGTCTTGCCTATCGCCCGCGGCCCGTCGATGGCCAAGGCGGGTAGACCGTTGATCAGTACTCCGAGTTGCGAATCCACGATCCGAGGGATGTAGCGACGCATACCTCTATGATACCAAAAGTCGGGAACTTATGATCCCAAAAGTCGGATCTTTGTGATACCAAATCGATGTCTGAGTTGATCTACCTCTCTGAAGGATTCAATCAGAAGACACCCTTCGGTCCTCGATCCGCGACAGTGCAGCCCGGATCTCCGCCAGGTCCTTCTGGCATGGGCATCCTGCCGCCCGTGCTGACCGGTGCCAGGTCACCGTAGCCGACCGTAGTGACGGGGCACGATGAAACCGTAGACCCCGTCCATCAGTGAGTAGCCGTCCTCGAGACGGGCCAGTGCTGCACCAAGCACCAGCACTAGTAGGAAGGCCAGACCGAGAGCGAGGCCCACTCCCTTATGACGGAGCAGGCGACGGACCGCTTGGGCTCGACGCCACACCGCCACCACTCGCGTGGCTCCGAGGAGGCGGAGCAGGCGGACCGCATCGAGAAGTCCGGGCAGGACTGGAAAGGAGACGATCACTATGAAGGCGTCCAACCAGAACACGATCCGCCGGAGACCGTTAGCCTCTGCCCGGGCCAGTGACCAGACGAAGTGGGCTGCGAACACCAGCCAGATGGACCTCTCCGCCGCTTGGATCAGCGGGGTGTTCTCCACGCCTGGCGCAAGGAGCCCGAGGGTAACCACCGGGACTGTGAGGACGGCCGCCACCGTCCCGGCTGTGTCCATGCGCCGACCCTAAGGTCGGGGCGTTAGCGACTTGACTGCCATGGCGTGGGTATCGCGATCGGACTAGGTTCATGGCAGGTTTGGATGGGAAGTTGTCACCCCTACCAACGGCGGACCGCTCTACCGCTGCGCCAGGTCTGACTTGTGATGGCGGTCGAACCAGGCTTGCACCTCGCTCACGAAGGTCTTGGCCTTGCTGATGGAGTTGGCGGCGTCGGTCTCGGTCAATGCCCGGCGGGTAGGTCCGTGGTAGTCGGCTCCGCCTCGCTCTTCGGCAAGCTGGGCTAGGAGACCGGCAACCTCGTTCGGGAAATCAGACCGGCGAACGGCGTGAAGCCTGAACAGTGCATGGGTTCCCTTGTGTGTCTTGGCAGCGTCCCGGTGGTAGGCGAGCACCGCCTTGGCAGCGTGGAGGGCCGCGTAATACGACAGGGACACGGCCACCGGGTACATGCCGCCTTGCTGGTTGTCCTCAGCAAAGGCAAGGTACTGCTCAGCATCCTCCAGCAGGAGAAGTGTTTCGTCCAGATGGGTCATGGCAGCCGTCGCCGACGGTTGGTGGGGCCCAGGACGGAAACCTATGTCACCATCGATAAGCAACGCATACTCTCGAATACTTCGGTAGAACATAGTATCCCACGAGCTCATCTGGTCCACATAACCCACCATCAACGACAATCCCATCGACTCGGCCAAGGGGAGATGGCTCGCCAGGAGGCGTTGCACCTCGTCAGCCAGCAGGTCCTGAGGGTCCGCATCCTCGGAAGTCTTGACGATCAGGATGTCTAGGTCCGAGTCGGCCCGCCAGTCGTCCCGAGCACGCGAGCCGTACAACCACACCCCGGCGAGCTGATCACCGTATACGCGACGAGCCTGCTCGGCTACGGTCCGGGCGGTCTCCAGGGCAGCGGCTCTGGTCGGCCAGGGGTTTTCCCAGTGCTCCTCGATCAGCTGGGAGGTGGTCATGCCGCCACGTTAGCCCTGGCCCGATCGCAAGAGCACTGGTGTGGGAGAGGACCGCGGGGTGGTCAGCTATCCAGCGGTTCGGGCCGGTCTATGTCCAGCACTTGCTGCTCCGCCAGGCGGGCGGTGACCGATCTCAACGTCTCGTAGCGAAGCCCGGAACGGAGCGCTTCCAGGGCCAGGACCCGCTCGGGCGAGATGTTTCCGAGGCTGACGTTCACTCCGAACCGGTCGATTAGAACGGTCTGCTGCTCCTTGAGGGGTGCTTCCCAGACCAGCCGGCTTCCGGCCGCGCCGATTCGCTCAGCGACCGTCTCGACGGCCCTCATATCCACCTGGCCGGCGGTGTCGAACACGCCCACTCCAGTCCCTGACTCGCGGCCTTCCATCACCACCCAGGATGCTCCCCAGGCGAGATCGAGCACCACCTGTTCTGCCAGCTCGCCGGGGGAGGGTTGGCCGGCCGGATCCTTCTTACCGACCTCGGTGATCACTATGAGGCCCGCCTCGAGCCCACATTCCACCGCCCTCCGCCTCCGCTCAACCGGGAGGTCGAAGGTCCCCTCCGAGATCTCCACCCCGGTGAATCCCATCCGGCGAGCGGCTCGCATGTAGTGGCGGCAATGCCGATGAGCGGTGGCGGCCTCGAACAGGGTCCCTCCCGGGAAGGTGAGCGTCCCGGTCGAGTTGATCAGCTCCAGCTTCTTCTGCAGGAAAGGCTCCGGTACTAGGGCCGAGGTGCCGAAGCTGAGCTTCCAGTGGTCGATCCACTGGCCGGCCATGTCGAGGATGTCCTGGGTCTGTGACCATCCCAGGCCGGTATCGATGACCATCGTGACGCCGCTGGTACGCGGCTTGGCCGACCGGATGGTGCGAACCTCTTCGGTGATGGCCAGCTCGTACCATCCGGGTGGCGGCCGTCGGTTCACAGGTCCTGCAGGTTCTTGTTCCCGGCCCGGAGTCGCGAGAGCTGGATGAAGTGGGTCGGGTTGAGGAACAGCTCGTCCATCTCTGCCAGTTGATCCACGGTGAGGCCGCGCCGGTAGAGCTGGAACAGGTACTGGAAGGCGTCCCGGGCTCCCGCACCGACGTGGTGGGCCCCGACCACCCGCCGGGAGGTGGAGTCGATGATGAGCTTCTGGAAGCCTGACATGCGGGGCTTGGCGAAGGCATACAGCATCATCCGGTCGGTGGCGGGCAGGGCGACCTCCCAGCCATCCTCCGAGTCGGGCGGCATCTTGATGATCGTCACCTTCCCGTACCGCTCCCGGGCCTCCTCTTCGCCGATTCCGAACCAGCTCACCTCGTAGTGGGTGTGGAGGAAGTCGGGGTATTCCTTGAACTCGTAGTGGATGTCCTCGCCCATGATGTGGCGGGAGGCGTACATGCCCGACTTGCGAGCCTTGAACATCTCCATCGGCGGGCCGATCAGGTCTCCGATGGCGTACACATTGGGGACCGACGTCTGCATCTGGGGGTTGACCTGGATGGTGCCGTCGTCGTTGAGCTTCACGCCCAGCACGTCGGCGGCCATCTCCGAGTTGGGTATCTCCCCGAGGCCGTGGAATACGAAGTCGGTCTCGATGTAGCGGGAGCCGTCAGGGGTCGAGACGGTGATGCCCGACACTTTGCCGTTCCCGTCGCTGTGGATCTCGGTGGCGATCGAGCCTTCCCAGATCTCCATGCCCTGCTCTTCCATCATGGTGATCACGTAGTGGCGGGTCTCGGCATCCTCCAGCAGCTTCAACAGCTGGGAGCGCACCACCATGATGGTCCGCCGCCCGGTGGCCTGGAAGAACGAGCCGTATTCGACCGCCGTCTTGGAACCGCCTAGCACTACCACCGTGTCGCCCGGTTCGTAGTCGAGGTCCTCCACCAGGCTCTCGTAGGTGTAGACCCCGTGCAGGTCGGCGCCCGGACAGTCGAGGGATCGGGGACGGGCACCGAGCGCCAGGATCAGGTTTTTGGCGGTGAACACCCGGCCGGCCACTTCCACCGTGTGAGAGTCGAGGATGGTGCCCGGCGCGTTCAGCACGTATTCGAGGTCCAGTTGCTCCTTGCTCTGGAAGTTCATGATGGCATGGGGGGCGATCCGGCCCGCCCGGAACAGGTCGACGATTTCCTTTATGGAGGTGATCTTCCCGTCGAGGTCGGGGAACCAGAACTGGCCGCTGAACGTGCGGGCCAGCATGAGTTCCGCGGCGACCTCGCTGAACAGGTGATGGGGGACGCAGGCGTTGTGGGGGCAGGACCCGCCCAGGAAGGGCCAGCGGTCGATGATCAGCTGGCGACCACCCATGGCTCGCATGTAAGCCGACCCGAACCTTCCGGCGGCACCCCCTCCTAGGAAGATGGCGTCGTAGGGTCGCTGATCGTGCTCGTCCACATTGAACACCACCCGGTTGTCCGACGGATCCTCCAGCATGGAGTCGATCTCAGGTCCCCAGTCATGGATGCTCAGCGGGTCCTGCGCCCGGATGTGCCAGGGGGTGAGGGTCCTGGTTGCCACTCTCATCACCTCCGTCCGTGTTGGCCGACGGGACGGTATCGATGGTTACCGACCATCGGACTCTGCTATATATATCTTCCAATCGACCGCGATCGCCCCGGTCTCTGTGACCATAACCGGGTTCAGATCCATCTCCGCGATGTCGGAGTGGCTAGCCAGCAAACGGCTTACCCCGGCTATCACAGCGGCAAGGGGGCCAAGTTCTACCGGGGGCCGGTTCCGATATCCGCACAATAGCGGGAAGCCTTTCAGCCGTTCGATCATCCCGATCGCCTCCTCCTCCGTGACGGGAGCGAGGGCAAAGGTCACATCTTGCAGCAGTTCTACCACCGTCCCGCCCAGGCCGGTCATAACCGCCGGGCCGAAGGACGGATCCCGTAATCCTCCCACCATCATCTCGAGGCCCGATAGCTGTGGCTGGACCAGCACCTCGGGCCCGAGCCGGGACAGGTCCCGGTAGGCCGCCGCGATCTCGTCGGGGCTTTCTAGGCCCACCCGGACCCCGCCCAATTCAGTTCGATGGGCGACGGAGGTCTCGGCCGTCTTGAGCACGGCCGGGCCCCGGATAGCGGCAGCGGCGGATCGCGCTTCGGCGGCGCTCCGGCAGACCCGGCTGGGGGCGATGGCTATCCCGAGCCCGGCCAGCAGGGAAGCCGCCTCCATCGGAGGGACCGGCCCGGGAGGAAGGCCGGTCGGCCGGGGGAGGGGTAGGACGGGGCGGGGGAGGATGGCCGGGCGGTTGCGGGCGTAGCGTGTTACGTGACCGATGGTTCGGGCGGTTCGTTCCGGCCATTCCAGGCACGGGATCCCAGCTTCCTGCAGGATGCCGGCTTTGGCGCGCTCCGCTCGCGGGGCCACCCAGCAGCAGTACACCGGTACTTCCACGCCATCCGCTCGCAGCCTCTCGACGGTCTCACGGATGGCGGTCAAGTTGGCCTCGTCCATCGCCGCCCTCTGCAGAAGAACCGGGATCACCAGGTCCACCTCGCCCGACCTGGCCAGCAGATCGACCAGCCAGGGATACAGCTCGGCGAACCGGGGCCAGATGGGTGTCATGTCCACCGGGTTGGCGGCGCTGGCGAAGGCGGGAAGGCGCTCCGCAATCCGCCCCCTGAGCGGAGCGGACAGAGTGGGCACCTCGACACCTTCGTCGGCCAGCATGTCCACCATCTCCACCCCGGTCCCACCCGAGTTGGTGATGATCGCCGCCCGGTTCCCGCCCGGCAGAGGCTGCCCGGCCAGCACTCTGGCCACGTCCAGCATTTCCAAGCCGGAGCGAACCGTGATCGCCCCAGCCTGGTCCATGGCCGCTTGGAAGATGGATTGGTTGGTCGCCAGGGATCCGGTATGAGACTGAGCGGCTCGGGCACCGGCTTCCGAGCGCCCGGTTTTGGCCACCACCACCGGCGTGCTCGGCGAAGCCGCCCGGATAGCGGATGACAGCTCGGCCCCGCTGGTCACCGATTCGGCCAGCAAGCAGATGACCTCGGTCTCCGGGTCACGGTGCAGGTACCGGATCACCTCATCGTCGGTGATGTCGGCCTTGTTCCCGGACGAGTAGACCTTTCCGAAACGCAGGTGCTCGTCGGGCGCCATGGCATGGATTGCCATCCCGTACGCCCCCGACTGGGTGATCAGCGCGATACCTCCCGGCTCGTGGTCACCGGCCGGGGTGATGGAGGCATTGAGCCGCTGGGACATGTTCTGGACCCCGAAACAGTTGGGTCCGACGATCCGTACCGGTCCTGCCGCCTCGACCAACTCCGCCTGGAGAGCGGCGCCCTCCTCTCCGGTCTCGGCGAAACCCCCGGCCAGGACCACCAGGGCACCCACCCCTCGGGCGGCCGCCTGGCGGGCTATGGCGGGCGCGGCTCGGGCAGGGACGGCCAGGATCGCCAGATCCAGGTTGCCCTCGACTTCCAGCAGGGAGGGGAAGGCCCTGATCCCGCCGACGGTCGCCGACGAGCGAGTGATAGGTATGAGCTCGCCCTCGAAGGACGACAGGTTGCGCCACAGGACCCACCCGACCTTTCCCGGTTGCTCGGACGCCCCTACTACCGCCACCCGCGCCGGGTTGAAGAGGCAGTCGAGGCTCACAACCGGAAACTCCGTTCCACTTCGGCCGGGCGGAACTCACTCCGGCGCACCTCGAGCGGGTCGATCCGGCGCACCAGCTCGATCTGGTTCCGGCTGGGTGGCTCTATCTCGCCGAGATCCGAGGCGATCCGGAAGCCGAACCGGGTGGCTGCCTGCACCTCCTCGAGGCTTACGTCGGGGAACAGACTCCGGAGCCGGGCCCGGCCATCGGGAAAGTCGAACACTCCCAACTCAGTGACCAGCGTCTCCGGACCGCCTCCCCGATAGCCCAGGTCGGCTCTTGTGCCCTCGGGCGTCCGGTGACCTATGTCGGTGATGAAATCGCAGGTCTCGACCAGGCAGCGTCCAGGTCGATGGTTAGTGCTCCACAGGGTCAGCCGGCCGATAGTGGCTGAGATATTGCACCCACCTCCCCCGCCGCCCAGCTTCAGCCTGGGGGTGGGCATCCGGCCGATGGCGGTCACGTTGGTGTTGCCGTAGGGATCGATCTGGATGCCGGAGAGGAACATGTGGTCGACTTCTCCCCGCACCGACATGTCGAACGCTTCCTCGAAGCGCATCGAGTAGACAGCGCCCTGCTTGAGCGAGTGGTCGTTGCTGGTGGGAGGTATGAACGGGGGGTAGGGGTTTACGGCATACATTGCGCCTTCGATCAGCAGGGCCGACGGGGCATGGCTCCGCTTGGCCAGATGCATGGCCACCGTGGCACAGGGACTGGCGAAGCCGTGGAAGGTGACCTCGCCATCCCGGATGGTCCGGGCCAGGGCCACCACGAAGAACTCGTCCAGGCTGTACCGGTAACTCACCTGAACAGTTCCATCCACCGTTCGGGTGACGACGAGTAGTCACCCAGCCGCTGCAGGCGGTCGGCCCCAACCAGCCGGCGGTAACCCTCCTCGTCGGTCCCTCTGACGAAGGCGCTCAGATAGTTGGCCGCCCCGGCAGGAGTCCTAGCAGCGGAAACCCATTCGGCGAGGTGGCGCCGGTCGTAGGCATAGCAGGGATAGCAGGAGCTCGGATGGGCGCCGAACGGAACCTCGGCCACCGCCGCTACCCGGTAGAACGGGATCACGATGCCGGCCTCCTGGACGGCCTTGGTGGAAGTGATGCGGTCGACCGTGGCGATCACCATCCCGGAAGCCTGGGCGAAGTGTTCGTCGAGCACATAGGGCTGCTCGAGGTGCAGGTTGCCTTCCCGATCCCCGAGGGGAGCGTGGATAAGGGCCACATCGGGGGCCAGGGGCGGGACCGCTACGAAGCTCTCGCCCGTGAATGGGCAGGTCACCCGCCGGTATTCGGGATGCAGGGCTTCGATTCCGGTGCCCTTTACTCCGTGAACGGGCAGGAAGGGCAACCCCATCACGGCGGCTCGGAGTTGGGTGAGGATGGTGTCGCAGCAGCTCTCCCGGACCTCCAGGGTCCCATACTGGGCGGCCCTCCGGAAGGCGGGTGCTAGACCGTGGTCCTGCTCGTAGCCGACGTAGCTCTCCTCACACACCGAGATCGCACCGGCCGCGGCCAGCAGGTCCACATCGAGGGAATGGGCCGAGCCCACCACATGCAGATCCCGGACCCCCGCTCTGATCAGTTGGCGGACCAATGCCATCGGCAGCCGGGCGGAGAGCCCACCCCCGAGGGCCACCATCGATCCCGCCTGGACCATCCCCGCCGCGGCGTCGAGTCCGACCACCTTGTCCGGTGCCGGGTGGACGCCCATCGCTACTGGGCGGTCATGCCACCGTCGACCGTGAAGACCGAGCCGGTGACGAAGCTTCCCTCCTCGGAAGCTAGGAAGAGGGCCGCCTGGGCGATCTCCGCTGGTCGCCCGATCCGTCCGATCGGGTACTTGGTGGCGGTCCGGGCCAAGCCGAGCTCCAGATCACCCTCGCCCCGGGCCATCATGAGGGGCTCCATCAACGGGGTATGCACGGTGCCCGGACACAGGACGTTCACTCGGATTCCCATCGGAGCCAGATCCAGGGCCATGGAGCGGGTCAGGGCTACCACTGCCCCCTTGGCGGCACAGTAGGCGGCTACTCCTCTTATCCCGACCAGCGCAGCCACCGATGCCTGGTTCACGATCGATCCACCGCCCGCGGCTTCCAGGTGCGGGATAGCTGCCCTGGAGACAAGGAAGGTGCCCTTCACGTTCACGTCGAAACACCGATCCCAGTCCTCCTCGGAGGCATCGGCCACCGATCCCGCTGTGTTGACGCCGGCGTTGTTATAGACGATGTCCAGCCGGCCGAGTCGGTGGGCGGCACCGTCCACCGCGGCCTGGATTTGCCCGACATCCGACACGTCCGCCCCCACCGGAATTGCCATCCCGCCGGCAGATTCGATGCGGGCCACCGTAGCCTCAGCTGCTTTCTGGTCGACGTCGAGCACGGCCACGGCCGCGCCCTCGGCGGCGAACAGCTCAGCCGCCGCCTGTCCGATACCCGACCCGGCACCGGTGATCAGGGCGACTCGTTCTGCAAGTCTCATGAGGGCGATCCTACGCTAGCTATCGGACGCTCACCAAAGCCGAGGCTCGGGGAGGGAGGGATATGGTGACCAGCACGAAGAGAAAGGTTGCGGTAGTAACAGGAGGCGGATCCGGCATCGGACGCGCCACCTGCGGGCGGATGATCGAGGAAGGCTTCCGACTGGGCGTGCTAGATCTCGACGGCGTGGCAGCCGCCCAGGCCGCCGGGGATGGCCTCGGCCTGGGGGTGGACGTGTCGGATCCGACCGCGGTCCCCGCGGCGTTCGCCACTGTCGAGCAGCGCCTCGGTCCGGTAGAAGTGCTGGTCAACAACGCCGGGATCACCGGATCGGCCGATGCCACCCGTCTCCATGAGACACCTCTGGGAGAGTGGGATCGGGTGATGGCGGTCAACGTCCGCGGGGTGTATCTCTGTTCCCGGGCAGCGCTCGACTCGATGGTCCCGCGCCGCTCCGGACATATAATCACGGTGGCTTCGGTAGCCGGAATGGTCCCGTTCCCAGCCCGAGCGGTCTACTCGATCTCCAAGGCTGCCGCGCTCCACCTGGCCCGCTCCATAGCGGCCGACTACGCCGCCGACGGGATCCGATCCAACGCGGTCTGCCCCGGCATGGTGGAGACGCCCATGACCAAGTGGCGCCTGGACCAGCCCGAGCTGCGCGCCGCGGTCGAGGCTCGCATCCCGGTAGGCCGGGTAGCCCAGCCAGCGGACATAGCCGAAGCCATCACGCTGCTGGCCTCAGGGCGGCTCTCATACATGACCGGGCATGGCCTGGTCGTGGATGGCGGATGGACCGTCCGTTAGCCATCGGTACGAGAATCAACGCGCCTCTTGCTCCATCACTTGGAAGATCGGCTCCATAATGCCCATTTGTTTACCATAGGAAGGGTTTCTTTGGTTATTCTCGTGGTCAATAGTTGGCGCGCGCCGACTAACGAGTGAACCGTCGCCACACAAGGGAGGAAAATAGGCCACGAAGATCGGATCGCTGTTCGGGGATCCGAATGCACGCTTCGAGATATTGGAGGGGATATGCAGATCAAAGGTGAAGAGGTACTGATACCGACCTCAATGGTAGGTAACTACCCGAACCCGAGGTGGTGGGATGCCCACTGCGCACGGGAGTGGACCGGCGACCAGGAGCCGCCCGATGCCTACATACGGGAGGCCTTGGAGGATGCCGTGGGGGCGCTGGCCAGGGATCAGGAGAATGCCGGGCTCGACATCATCACCGACGGCCGGCTGCACGGCGACAACTATGCCGATCAGGCTCTCTACTACTACTACCAGAGGCTCGGTTATGACCTGAAGGGCGGTTACCTCGGGTTTCCGATCTACAGCCGGCTTCACGCCGGGACCCTCACACAGGAGGTCAAGCGCCGCGGCGCCATCATGGTGGAGCAGGCCAGGGCGCTGAAGCAGGCCACCGACAAGGCGACCAAGGTGCAGTACACCGGGATCCAAGTTCTGGCCCAGGCCACCAACGACCTTCACTACGAGGCGGCCGAGGATCGGGCCATGGCCATCGCCGATGCTGTCAACGAGGACATCCTCGAGGTGGATGCCCTCGGGATCGACTTCATCCAGCTGGACGAGTTCACCTGGCCATATTTCTACGAGCCCTGGGCCATCGAGGCCTTCAACCGGGCAGTGGCTGGTGTCCAGAACGCCAAGATCATCGTCCATATCTGCTGGGGTAACTGGGGCGGCACCCCCGCTTATTACCCAGACGACACGGCCGGTGCGGGGGAGATCTTCGACCTCACCATCCGGGAGGGTGACGCCCCGGCGGCTACTGCCTCGGTGATCCCCCAGTCCTACGACGCCAACATCGATGTGCTCAACCTCGAGAACTGCGGTCGGCGTTCGGATGACCTTTCGGGGCTCGAGGTGGTCAAGAACAATCCGGTGCCGGAGAACGTCCAATTCTGGGCCGGGGTGATCGACGTCAAGTCGACCATCACCGAGACCGCCGAGCAGGTGGCGGGCCGGATCCGCAGGCTGCTGGAATACGTGCCGGCCAACCAGCTGGGCGTGACGACCGACTGCGGTTTGATCCTCCTGCAGCGCTACATAGCGAAGGACAAGCTGCACGCCATGGTGTCGGGGGCGGAGATAGTCCGCAGCGAGCTCGGCTGATCGGCTGAGCTGCCCATCGGGGAGGGCCGTTCCCGTGCGGCCCACCCCACCTTCCGCTTACTATCGTGGTCACAGCCACCGAGCGGGCGGGACGGTAACGCTATGACCGTATCTGAGAAACCATCACCCAATGCGCGTGCCCATCCCTACCGGGGCCTGTCCGTGCAACACGTGGATGAGGTTCCCACCCCGGCCTTCATGCATGACTACCTCCTCGGCAGGGAGGTGTATCGCCATACCGACTACTCAGCTCTCATCCATGACGGATCGGTTGGCTTGGCATCCGTCGCCCGCTCTAGAACCGGCGAGCTTTTCGAGCGAGTGACAGATGTCACGGTATGGGCCGGTCCGGACCGCACCATGCTCATCGACGATCCCACTGTGGATGCGGGCAACGCTACCGCGCTGGCAAGAGCCGCTGCTCGACATGGGCGGCCCGAGGTTTCGGGTTTCGTCATCAAGGGCATGTTCGAGCACATCAACTTCATCTGGGAGCCGGACCCCATCCGGATATTCGTGACGGAGGTGACCCCTCCCGAACCGCCCAAGCTACTCCGCCAGGCCCAGCAGGTGGTCGACTTCGATGAGGATCTACCGCCGATCGAGCTGGTGCTCGACACGGTCAGTTTTCCCGATCTGGCAGCCACTGCACCTGCCGACTCCTACCTCTTGCCCTGCCGGGGTGCTGGAACCGAGCTACCCGGTGACCTGGCCTACCTCGACACCCGTCCACCTGATCGGGGCCAGTGGACCATGATCGGATGCGAGCGGTCGATGCAGTTCCACCGCCACTTCTACGGTGACGAGCCACCTCAGGTCGATGTCTGCCCCCGCAGGCGGATCGAGCAGGCTGACCCGGCGGGCAGGTGGCTGGTCAAATGCTGCATGCTGGATCGGGGCCTGGAGTTCTCCGGCCAGCGGGCCACCGTGCCCTGGGGAGCGAATCTCGACGAGGTGAGGCGTGCCCTCCGTTTGGTTACCGGCGTCGAGGCGGTGGTGCCCGTATAGGGATGAGCATCCACCTATCCGACTCGGTCGTCTACGGCCATCTGTGGGCGACTGAAGAGGCACGAGCCATCCTGGGGGAGGAACCTAGGTTCCGGGCCTGGCTGGACATCCTGGCCACCCTCGTCGAGGCCCAAGCCGAGGTCGGGCTGGTGCCTCAGGAGGCCGCCCAGGTCATCAGGGAGTATTCGCTCGAGGCACCTATCGACCTGGAGCGGATCGCAGCGGAGACCAGAGCTACCGGGCACTCCACCCTCGGCCTGATCCGGGTGTTGAGAGCCACCCTTCCGGAACCGGTCCGCGAGTGGGTGTACTACGGGGCCACGGTCCAGGACGTGACCGACACCTGGACAGCCACGGTCATGCGATCGGTGGGCGATCTGATGGAGCGGGACCTGCGGCGGATCGAAACGGCGGCCCTGGACCTGGCCCAAGCGCACCGATCCACCCCGATGATGGGCCGTACCCATGCCCAGCCGGCCCTGCCGATCCCCTTCGGTTTCAAGGCAGCAGTCTGGGCGGCCGAGGTCCGCCGGCACCGTCGCAGGTTGGCAGTCGGGAGGAAGGGCTGGGAAGTCGTCCAGCTGGGCGGGGCGCTCGGAACCATGGGGTTCTGGGGTGATCGGGCACTACCCCTTCTCCACGCCTTCGCCCGCCGGATGGATCTGGCGGTACCCGACATCCCCTGGATCACCAGCCGGGACGGCCCGGCCGAGTTCACCCATCTGCTGGCCATGGTCACCACCACCATCGCCAAGATAGGCAACGAGATCATGGAGCTCCAGAGGCTTGAGCTGGGAGAGGTGCGGGAACCGTTCATCGAGGGAACGGTCGGCAGCATCACCATGCCCCAGAAGCGCAACCCGGAGCTGTCCGAGCACCTGGATACCCTGGCCCGGCTGGTGCGGGCCGACGCGGGCGTGGTGACCGAGGCGATGGTGCAGATCCACGAGCGGGACGGGCGCAGCTGGAAGGCCGAGTGGATCGCCATCCCCGAGGCCTGCGCGCTGTCGCTGTCCGCCACCCGCTACACGGTCCTCCTCCTCGAGGGGTTGCAGGTGGACGCTGACCGGATGATGGCCAACATCGAGGCCCGGCAGGGGTACGTGTTCGCCGAGCCGGTGATGAGGGAGCTAGCCGAGCAGGTAGGCAAGCACACCGCCCACGACATCGTCTACGAGGCAGCCATGCGGGGGGTGGAGCAAGGCCTGACCTTCACCGAAGCCCTGCTGGGCGATCCCCGCGTGCCTCCCTACCTGGACCGGCAACGCATCGAGGAGCTGGCAGACATCAAGAGTGGCATGGGGGCCGGGCCGGAGTTCGTTGATCGCGTGGTCCGGGCGGCGGGTTGACCCTTCCGGCCCGGGCTTCGCTAGCCAACCTGCCCACCCCGCTCGTCCCGGCTCCCCGGCTTTCTGAGGTGCTCGGTCTGGAGATCCTGCTGAAGCGGGATGACCTGACCGGATTGGGTCTGGGAGGCAACAAGGCCCGAGCGGTCGAGTTTCATGTGGGTGCGGCCCAGGCGGCCGGGGCCGACATCTTCGTGACCGGCGGTGGTCCTAGGTCCACCTGGGTGCTCACCGCCGCCCTGGGGGCAGTCCGGAGCGGTCTGGCCGTGGAGCTGGTGATGTTCGGCGACCGGCCCCCGCCCGGCCGGGGCAGCCTCGAGCTGCTGGATCGGCTGTCCGGCGTGAACGTGACTTTCACCGGCGATCCGGGGCGCGCCTCGGTCGATCCCATCCTGGTCCAGGTGGCCGAGCGGCTGCGCCGGGACGGTCGCCGACCCTACCTGGTGGGGCGGGGAGGAGCCGACGCGGTGGGAGCGCTCGGCTACCTAGCGGCGGTCGACGAGCTGGAGGAACAGCTCAACCGGGCTGGAGCGGCTCCCCGGACCCTCTGGCTGGCAACCGGGTCCTGCGGGACCCAGGCCGGTCTGGTCGCTGGCTACCGGCATCGACCAAGTGGGATACGGGTGGTGGGGGCATCTGTGCATCGCCCTCCGCGGGAATGCCGGCTCCGTATCCGGGACATCGCGGATGCCGCCCTCAACCTGCTCGAAGTGGAGGATCGCCATCACGTGGCGTGGGAGCTTCTGGATGAGCGACGGGCTGATCCCGTGCAGGTCGATCAGGCGGCGGCTCTCATGGCCCGCACCGAAGGAGTCTTCCTCGATCCCGAGTTCGGGTCACCGGCCCTGGCTGCGCTGATCAGGAACGCCGCAGACGTGGCAGGCCCAGTGGTGTTTCTGGTGACCGGTGGGACTCTCAACCTGTTCCTCGGGAGTTCCTCGGCGTGAACCGGTTGCCGGAGGAAGGTTTGCGAGCAGCCATCGCGCAGCTCATGGCCCACATCGAGGGAGGTTCATGGTCACCCGATGGAGCACCGACTGGCGCGACGATCGAGCCACCCGAGGGATATCTCGGGTCAGAGGGCAGGTTGGGTTCGGGTCCCTCACCCGCTCTGGTCGAGGCCGGTTACCAGCTGGAGGTCGCAGATGCCCGTTTCCTCCACGAGGGCCTCTGCTTGGCAGATCTGGCTCATGTACTCGAGCTGGTGGAGGCCGGTGTGGTGGCCGCCTCCACCGCGGCACCACTGTGCAGGGTGCTGCTGGACTTCAGGTCGACTCCTGTCGACTCGTTTCCGTACGATCCGGTGTACGGGGATGCCTACAACAGCCGCGAAAGGGAGCTGGAGCGTCGTCTGGGAGCCATCGCCGGCTGGCTGCCGACCGGCCGCACGCGTCGCGAAGCCGGGCGTATCGCCATCCGGATAGCCCTCCGCCGACTACTCCTGGACCTCCACGAGGCGGTGGCCCGGTTCGCTACTGCCCTGGCGGCTCGGGCGGTTGAGCTTGCCGCGGTTCCTTGGAACGATGTCACCTATCTGCAACCGGCCCAGCCTTCCTCTTTCGGTCACTACTTGGCCGGCTTCGCGGAGCATGCCACTCGGGATCTGGAGCGGATCCGCTCCTGCCATGGATCGGTCAACGTGTCACCCGGCGGCTCCGGCGGGGTCGGCGGCACGACCATCCCCTTGAGCCGCACCAGGATGTCGCAGCGGCTGGGGTTCGAGCGGCCTACTCGTCACATCCGGGACGGGATGTGGTCGGCCGACTCCATGATCGCCTGCGTGGCGGCCGCCACACAGGCGGTCCTGAACGCCGATCGTCTCTCAGAGGACCTCGAGATCCTCGCCAGCCCGCAGTTCGGCTACGTCGGTCTGGGCGGCTCCTCCTCACGAGCCTCGGTGTTGCTGCCCCAGAAGCGCAATCCCTACGCCCTGTCCGTGATCAGGGGAGGCTGCGGGACGTTGATCGGCCGGACCACCGGGCTGATGACCACCCAGCGGACACCCTCTGCGCGGACGGACAACTGGCTCTACGCCTATGGCGAGGTGATCCGTTCGGTGGAGCTCGCCGGGCGCCTCCTACGGCTAGCCGCCGAGGTGGTCTCCACCATGGAAGTAGATGTCGAGATCCTGACAACGACGGCGGGGGACAATTTCACTACCGCCACCGACCTCGCCGAGTTGCTAGTGCTGAAACACAGTGTGGACTATCGCAGCGCCTATCGGATCGTGGGCCGGGCGGTTGCGGAAGTGGCTAGGAGCGGGGGAACGAGGGTCGGCGCCAGCCACCTCGAGCGGGCGGTAAGGGAGTGTGGGATCGAACTAGGCGTGTCACTGTCGGCGGTGGAGGGGACCACATGCGCGGCCACCCTCATCGCCTCCCGGGACTCGCCCGGAGGATCGGCCCCCGGGCGAGTGAAGGAGCACTGCCGATCGGTGCTCGAGCGGGTCGACACATCGCTGGAATGGGCAGCAACGGCCCGGAGTTACGACCAGCAGATCACAAGCCGTCTCCTAGAGGACGCAGCCAATCTGGCAGGGTCCTAGGATCCCTTAGCAGGAGGTGTCATGCCGGTCCTGAGAGTCGCCTGCCCTGATTGCCATCACGAGTACCGGTCCCTGGTCGTGGCCGGTGGCAGGGTTCCCACCGTCTGGGTGTGTCCCGAGTGCTCAGGTCGGAGTGCCGAGGTCGTCGAGGAGCTGGCCGAGGGCCACCACCCCTGGTCCGGAACGTCGATGGACAACTGCTGCGGATGAACTATTCCGGAGTGGTACCGGGATCTGCTGGTTGGTGGCATGGAACCAGCAGATGCTTGTGTGGCGATGAGCTGATCGATAGTCAACCTGACTTGCAGGGCGGGTCTTACTGGAACACCACCAACACGATGTCTCACAACACTGAGAGGACTCTCAATGTAGGGTCGGTAAGTGCTAAGGGTTAGGGGGTGGTGGTTGTGGTGGTGATTGGTGTTAGTGCTGCGTTGGCGCCTTCAAGTATTTCGGCACACTCGGGATGGTCAAGATCTCCATAGTTTCTGACTAGGGTTTTGTAGTAACTTATTGTCCAGCGGATCTCGGCTGTTTCTCTGCCCATATCTCGTAGGTCCTGGGTTGATGATACACCCAAGCTAACCAGAGCGTAGTGATGGCGGGTTCCTGGTTCGGGCTCATAGGCGGGTTCGGTGAAGGCTATCTCTATTATTTCGCTCGCGTATATGGGAGGGAGCAAGTCCTCCTGGTGGTAGGCATCGTCAAAGGTGGCGAAGCACCTGGTAGCACCCAGTCCTCCCCAGGTGCTGGGTAGTCGGTGGTCCCAGATGGGGTGACTCACCCAGGGTGGTGTGGCTGGTCTGGGAGTAGTGGATGCGGTGACGTCGTTGATGTCGTCTGCTGGCGTGGTAGCTGAGGGTTGTGCCGGTTCAGGGTCGTGTGCTGGGGCCAGGGTGGTGTCGGTTACTTCGATGTTTGCTTCGTTGCTGCTGTCCGCCCGGGCCTGGGCTATTTCAAAACTGGGGTCTCTATTCTCGGCAAAACTGATGGTAGTGGTCGGAGAAGCCACCGGGCTGACGTTGGTTGGTGGGAGATTATTGTTGCCCATGGCTGCTACTATCAAGAGCGTGATTCCGGCAGCCAGCACCAGTGTCAGAGTCCAGACGGTGGCGGAAACTCTTGGTGACTCTTTGTTAGCCCGCATGGCTGTTTCCCTGTTGTTGTTTGACGGTAGCGGAGAGGTCTGATGGATGGTGTACACTGTTAGCTGACGTTTGCCCAGGGTATCAAAATGTTGGGAGGTCGGCGGTTCGCGATGTGGAGTGGGTGGAGGCTTGTTCGGTCAAGTGTGTGGCTGGTTGTCGTATCGTTGTTGGTTGTGGGTACTTGGGATGTGTATTCGTTGGGGGTGAATTACGCGGAACAGTTTCAGACCCTTCCGACAATTGACCGTCCTGGTTGGCCTACCACTTCTATGCCTCCTACCAAGCCTCCCATTAGTGAGCCCTCTATTACGACTACTTCTTCCACGCCTACTACTACAACGACCCCATGCTAACCCTGCAAGTAGCGACAAGCTCTGTCACCAGCCAGCTGGCACTCCCCGGCCTGCCCCAGAACCTGGCCGTTTCCAGCCCCACCTCCGGGAATCTGGCAGGAACCGCAGGATGGTTAGCCACTTGGTCCGCACCGGCCACCACCGCAGCAGCCGCGCAACCAGTCGCGTACGAAATCTGGTACGGCTTGGTCGAAGGGAACCAATGGATGGCTTCCACCGAAACCCGAACCTCGGTGTCGCTGGCTTCCCTAGTAGAAGACTATCCCGGCCAAGAGCTGTTCGTGAGGGTCAGAGCCCGCAACGACGCCGGTCCTTCGCATTGACTACCCCGGTCACGTTCAGCTCAGTGACCGGTCAACCACCCGGCACACCCACCAACCTGGCCGCGTCCCTCAACACGTACGGAGATGTCCATCTGACCTGGACAGCACCGACTAGCGCAGGGGGCGACGGGGCAACTATTGCGGGCTACCGCATCATGCGGAACAGATCCGAATACGACCACTACGACATTCTGGTCACTGACACTGAGACTGCCGACACCAGCTACACCGATACCACGGTCATCGAGTCCTCAACCTACAACTATCGTGTATACGCCATCGACAACAGTGGACAACTCAGCCTCACCTGGTCCGAGCCTGCTCAGGTCACCACACCGGAGCCCACACCACCACAGAAGCCAACCAACCTGGCTGCCAGTCTCTCAGGAGGCGTAACCCTCACCTGGACCGCACCTACAAACGCAGGCAACAACGGTGCCACCATAGCTGGTTACAGAATCGACCGACAGGTTGCTGGAGCCGGCAACCCCTACATAACGATCGTTCCAAGAACCATAACAGCGACCACCACCTACATCGACGCAACCGCAGCCGGAGCTACCACCTACAACTACCGCGTCCACGCTGTAAACGACTTCGCAAAACACTCCACCTCATCCAACACCACCCAGATCACCCTACCTGCCGACCAGCCACCCGGAACCCCTACCAACCTCACCTCCACCGCCACCACGGGACAGATAACCCTCGCCTGGACCGCACCTACAAACGCAGGCAACAACGGTGCCACCATTGCTGGCTACAAGATCGTACGACGAATCGTCAAGCCAGGCACCGTCCTCACCCCAATCGTGGAAAACACCCAAACCAGCGTTACCACCTACACAGATACCGACATCCAAGCCAACACCACATACGCCTACCGCATATACGCCATTAACAGCCGAGGACTACAAGGCGGCAGATCCCACCACACAACACTCACCACCCCGCCGTAGCCTCGAGGGCAAGCGCCGCTATCGGTCAACGGGGTACGTCATGACAGCGGGTCGAATCGAACCGTTGGTGCAGGTCTGGCGACGGGTACCGGGGGTGTGACGGGATAGAGGACCTGCGCGGTTAGTATTCCCTCCGATCTTCTGATGACCACCCAAGACCCTTC
Source organism: Acidimicrobiia bacterium (assembly GCA_965200835.1). Classification (GTDB taxonomy): domain Bacteria; phylum Actinomycetota; class Acidimicrobiia; order Spongiisociales; family Spongiisociaceae; genus JAPPFW01. Next base: position 633,550 of record OZ241390.1, on the reverse strand, counting down.
CGAGTCTCCCGCGCCCGCCTTCGATCAGTCAGCCGCCCGCCAGCGCTGGCTCCGGCTGATCATCGCTCTGGTGGTGCTCAACGCTCTGATATTGCTGGGCATCCTGACCTGGCGCTGGGTGAGTCCCGACCGGGTCACCATCGAACCGGTCGACCCATCGCCCACCACCATGGTCGGAAACGATCCGGAAGCCGGTAGCGGCACCTTGCCCGACTCCGACGGAGACAACCCCACCGGACCGGATGCCGGAGGAGACCCGGCTTCGGGCGACACAGAGGGTGGCACACCGCTCGATCCGGCCATTTTCCTGGTAATGGGAAGCGACAGCCGCGAGGACCTTCCTGAGGAGCTAGGGATCACCGACCAAGTGATCGGGCATAGGGCAGATGTGATCATGATCGCTGCCTTCGATGGCGAGAGGGTGCGGCTTCTCAGCCTGCCACGGGATCTCAGGGTCGACATCAACGGCGGCACTAGGAAACTGAACGCCGCCTATGCGATCGACGGTCCCAATCCTCAGCTCCTGTTCGAAACGGTGGTCAAGACGACCGGGATCGATATCGACTACTACATCGAGATGGACTTCGCTGGTTTCGCCGGCATCGTCGACGGTCTGGGAGGCGTCGAGATCACCTTTCCCTACCCGGCACGCGATCTCAAGTCCCATCTAGAGGTCGGCGCCGGGCCCCAGCACCTCGATGGAAAGGCGGCCCTGGCATATGCCCGATCGCGCCAGTACCAGGAGTATCGGAACGACGCCTGGGTACACGTGGACGGGAGCGATATCGGCCGGATCGGCCGCCAGCAGAGCCTGATCTTTGCCATGCTGGCTTCCGCCCAACGGCTCTCTGTCTTCGATCCGCTGAGCGTGTCCCGGGTGTTGCGGGCGGTGGGGAGCCATGTCCGGGTGGATGCCCGCCTCACTGACCGGCAGCTGATCTCCTATGTTCTGGAGGCTCGCAACCTGGGGGGGGACGACATCGAGGTGGTCGACCTACCAGTGAGGGACGTGCTCGAGAACGGGGCCGCCTACGTGGTGGCCGATCCGGACGGGGCAGCGGCTGCTTACCGCTATCTCATGGAGGGAAGCGCCGGCCTACCTGCTGTACCCCCGATCGAGCGCAGCTTCCGGGTGGAAGTGTTGAACGGCAACGGTGGGGAGGGTATGGCCACCAGGTGGGGGGACCGCCTACGGACCGACGGCTTCACAGTCCGGGTCGGGGACGCCGGCGCTTTCGACTTCCCGGTCACAGTGGTGACCGTCCACCCCGATGAGCTCCACATAGGCACCAGGGTGGTGGATTCGCTGGGCTTCGGAGAGGTGAGGCCCGGTTCGGTAGCCGGTGACTTGGACGCGGTGGTGATAATCGGGGCGGACGCGCTGGGACGTTGACGACGTGCCCTCCGGTGCCGCCATCTCTACCCGCCGGGAGGATGTCGCTGCCTCTGTCTCGGATACGGGGCCGATGCAGTTAGCCGTCATCGGCGCCGGCTACGTCGGTTTGGTGCAGGCGGCCGGACTCGCCCACCTGGGACATCGGGTGAGGGTGGGGGAGCGGGATCCGGCCCGCTTGCGATCCCTCCAGGCGGGAAAACTGCCGATCTACGAACCCGGCCTGGGCCGGCTGGTATCGGCGGGGATGGAGACCGGACGTCTCAGTTTCCACGGGTCCAATCGCCAGGCCGTGGCCGGGGCCCGCGTGATATTCATCACCCTCCCGACCCCCTCCGCCCCGGATGGATCGGTCGACATCAGCATCCTGGAGGGCGCGGTGGAGAGCCTGGCCACCACTCTTCCGTCAGGGGTCGTACTGGCTATCAAATCGACCGTGCCCGCCGGTACCGCCCGGCGACTCCAGGCGATGCCGGCCCTGGCCGACCGCGGTATACGAGTGGTTTCCAACCCCGAATTTCTACGGGAGGGGTCCGCTATGGGTGACTTCCTGCATCCCGACCGGATCGTGATCGGCGCCAGCGATCGGGCGGCGGCCGAGGTCGTGGCGTCGGTCTATCTCGGGTTGGAGGGAGCCCGAGTCGTTACCGATCCGGCGTCCGCCGAGATGATCAAGTACGCGGCTAATTGTTATCTGGCGGCCCGGCTCAGCTTCGCCAACTCGATCGCCAACCTGTGTGAGGCGGTGGGCGCCGACGCCGCCGAGGTACTGGCCGGGATGGGCCGTGATCATCGGATCGGGCCCCACTATCTCCAACCCGGCCCCGGATACGGCGGGTCCTGCTTGCCCAAGGACACCAGGGCGATGCTGGCAATCGCCGATCGAAACGGGTACGACTTCCTGCTGCTGAGAGCGGTCATGGAGGTCAACGACCGGCAACGCGGGCGCATCGTGGACAAAGTGGCTAGGGCCGCCGGTGGGTCGCTGGCAGGGGTGGTAGTAGGCATGTGGGGTCTGGCGTTCAAGGGTGGGACCGACGATATACGGGAGTCTCCGGCCGTCGACCTTGCCCGGCGTCTCCTGGATGCCGGTGCGGTGGTACGAGCCTTCGATCCACAGGTAACGGCTCCGGTGGCCGGGGTGGTGGCAACCGGGGATGCCATTTCCGCTGTGGACGGAGCGGATGTACTGCTGGTGGGCACCGAATGGCGCGAGTTCCGCCAGGTCGATCTGTCGAAGGCGCAGAGAGTCATGCGGGGTAGGACGGTGGTGGATGCTCGTAACTTGCTGGACCCCCGGAAGGTAGAGGCCGCCGGCCTGGCCTACACGGGCGTCGGTACCATCGAATGACCGCAATGGTTGGCAGATCGCTCCGGAAGGCGTTGGTTACCGGTGGGGCAGGTTTCGTAGGGTCGCATCTGGTCGACCGGTTGGTGGATGACGGGTTCGAAGTACTGGTACTCGACGATCTGTCCTCCGGCAAGGTAGCCCGGCTGGCACCCGCCAGGCGCCGAGGTGCCGTCCGTTTCCACCAGCTGGACCTGCGGGCTGACCGGCTGGCGAACGCGGTGGAGCGCTTCTCGCCGGAGCTGGTTTTCCATCTGGCCGCCCAGACTTCGGTGGCTGCTTCGCAGTCCGACCCGGTGCGAGACGCCCAGGTCAACATCCTGGGGACGCTGAACCTGTTGGAAGCTTGTAGCAGGGCGGGGGTGGAGCGGCTGGTGTTTACGTCCACGGTCGCCGTTTACGGTGGGGAGGCCGCTCTGCCGGTCCGGGAGAACTCGCCGCTCCGTCCGGCCTCGCCCTACGGCCTGTCGAAGAAGGTTGCAGAAGGCTATCTGGAGTTCTGGCGGCAGCGCCACGGTCTGGACTATGCAGTTATCCGTCCGGCCAACATCTACGGACCCCGCCAGAGTGCCGCCGGGGAGTCCGGAGTGGTGGCTGTCTTCAGCCGGGCCTGCCTGGACCGTAGGCGGCCCACCATCTTCGGTTCGGGAAACGACACCAGGGACTACGTGTTCGTGGATGATGTGGTCGATGCGCTAGTGCGGGCCGCCGACCGTGGTGATGGTGGCGTCTACAACATTGGAACGGCGGTCGAGACCAGCACCACCGAGATGTTCGCCACGATTTCCCGCCTGGTGAGGTTCGGAGGACAGCCGGTGCATGGGCCGCCGCGGCCGGGGGATGTCCGGCGCTCGGCGGTCGATTGGAGCCTCGCCCTCCACGAGCTGGGTTGGCAACCGTTCACGACCTTCGAGGAGGGCATTCGCCTGACGGTCGACTGGTTCGCCGGCCGCTGATCCCATGGCCGACCCAGCCGGTCCCATGCCCCGGTAGCGGGCGGAGTGCCTTCGGTAGTAGCCACCCTATAGTATCGTTTGTGTCCGTCCTAGCTCAGCCTCGCGGGATCCGAGGAGGTTACGTCATGCGTCGATTCAACCGTTCCGTTGTGGGGGTTACCCGCATGAGGCGCTGGAGCGCGGTGCTGGGGTTGACTGCGCTGCTGTGAACGGGGCTGGCCCTGGGCCTGACTTGGGGCTCGCTGGCGCAGGCCGATGGCTACGGCGCGGACTTCACGCTGGGCGAGCAGGGCACCGTGATCGGTGTCTGGTGGAACGAAGACGTGAGTGCGCCTGGAGGGAAGTCGGCCACCGGGTTCTCACTGCAGTGGGCGAAGCCCGGGATTGCCATGCCCACCTGCGAGTACTCGGGTGAGAACCGATACGGCGAGCGGGTGCACAGGTTCCCGTAGACCGGGACGCTGCCCAAGACCGAGTTCACGAGCTTCTCGGCGGTCGAGTTGCCAGCGAACACGGAGTTCAGGTTCCGGCTGTGCGGGGTGTACGGAAGCGACAACACGTCGTATGCCATCGCCTCGAGTAACGCCGCCACGCAGGCTCCAGGCAGCATGACGATGTTCGATGCCGGGCCGGGGGACGGCAAGGCCATAGTGCAGTGGCGCCACTACCCGGAGTCGCACCGTTACTCCATCAAGTGGGGCGTGGCCGACACCACTGTCAGCGGCGATGCCTACTACCGCAACGTGCAGGCCAACACGGTGCGTATCTCAAATGATCAGTTAGCCAATGTGTGCGTCGATGGCTACTGCAGCACTGAGGTCACGGGCCTGACGAACGGCAGCGCACATGTGTTCCGCGTGGTCGCGGTGAGACAGAACTTCGGAACGATCGGAGAGACTGACCTATTGGCGGCGACGCCCCTCGCCGGGGTACCCGGCCAGCCCTCAGTCACCGTCACCGGAGGCGACCAACAGGTCACGGCCACGTGGACGGCGGACGACAACGGTAACACCATCACCGGCTACGACGTCCAGTACCGGGCGACCTGGGAGCGGAGCTGGACGGACGCCGCCCACAGCGGCGCCACCGCCAGCGCAACCATCTCCGGGCTGCGGCACAACTCGAAGCACTGGGTACGGGTGCGCGCCACCAACTCGGGAGGCACTGGCGCTTGGTCAGTCCAGACCGCAGCGACCACCGACGCCGGGCCGCCGGAGGCGCCCTGGGTCACCCTGACGGTGCGCGACGAGCAGATTACGGCCGCCTGGGAATACCCCATCGACAACGGCCATCATCACGGGCTATACCGTGCAGCACAAGCTGTCCACCGCCTCCAGCTGGACGGCCCACAGCGACACCGGCACGGACCTGTCCCGGGACATCACCGGGCTGACCAGCGGCACAGGGTACGACATCCGGGTCAGCGCGACCAACAGCGTGGGAACCAGCGACTGGTCGCGGGTGAAGTCGGCAACGCCGGTCGACGCAACGCCTCCTGACGCCCCCAAACTCACCCTGACGGCGACGATTAACAGTCTCGGCCTCGACGCGTCGTGGACCGAGCCGGCGGCCAACGGCGCCCCCATCACCGGCTACTGGGTGCGGCATCGCGAATTCGATTCCGAGTTCTGGAACGAACGCAGCGTCTCGGGCGAGGACACCAGCGTCATGATCAGCGTGCTGCACCACACCACCCTCTACGAGGCCCAGGTGCGCGCCGTGAACGCGGCCGGCGAAAGCGAATGGTCCAACGTGGACTATGCGTCGACATGGTTGGCCTACACGCCCGACGCCCCCGGTTCCGTCTACCTGTCCCCGAGGGACGGGAGTATTCGGGTGCAGTGGACGAAGCCGGCTGACAACCGCGCCCCGTGCGGCGGCGGGGTCTACGCCGCGTGCAGCAACCGCGACCTCATCCATAGGTACCATCTGCAGTATCGCGTGAAGGGGAGTTCGGACTGGACCACCATCACGATCCATCCCGACAATGTCCCTCCTCAGCCCACTCACGATCCCGACAATCCGGACCCGACCGGGGCGCCGCTCCCTGAGTGGCCGTCCCCTTTGTGGGTTCCCACCGTGCCCAGGGCCCGCACCATCGACGGACTGACCAACGGCACGACCTACGAGTTGCGGGTCCGTGCGCAGATCGACACCAACAACGCCAACGGCGCCTGGTCGGATGTTATGGAGGAGTCGCCGTCGGCCACGCCAACGGCGCCGCCCGCGCCGCGCGACTTGACGCTAACGCCGAACAACAATCGGATCACCGCGACCTGGGATGCTGCCCTCAGTGACAATGGCGACTGGGTCAGCGACTACGACGTGGAGTATCGCGCGCAGGGCGCAGCGGAATGGACGGACGGTGCTCATGTCGGCACGCCCCGGACCTACACCATCGAGGGACTGACCAAAGGCACGACCTACGAGGTACGGGTCCGCGGCGAGAACTCCGCCGGCGACGGCGACTGGGCGGTGGAGTCCGTAACCCTGCCGGCGCCCTACGTGCCCAGTCAGCCCGTGCTGCTCCAGACCACGATGACCGTCGGAACGACTGGGAACCTCGCCGGGTACTCGCGGTACGGCACCCGTGATTTCGGCCAACTGGCTGACACCACGTTCACCCTGGACGAAGTCGACTTCACCATCACCGAACTGCTGACCTGGGGAGGGGGAGGGGTTGTCTGTTTCCGCAGCGCCCCCATGCCCTCGTTGTTGGCCATGGACAGGATCAAGGTGACCATCAACGAGGCCTGGTCGTTCCACCGTGGCTGGTCAGTGGGCGGCGGTGGCGATGTCTGCCAGTCACACGACGGCCTGACGCTCACGGACGGTGACTGGATCGCGGTGGTACTCGAGGAGATGCCCCCCACGGAGCCGGGGCCCTCGGGGCTGGTCGTCACACCGGGTGACAAGCAGTTGACGGTCACGCTGCCCGAGGACTTGCCCTACACCCTGAAACAGGCGCCCGTGAAACGGGTCACAGCATGGGCGATCGAAAGTCACCACGAAGCTTCGATGACCGGAGACAGCGTCACGATTACCGGCCTGCACAACTGCAAGCTCTACAGCGTCCGGGTGCGAATCGTCCTCGCCAATGGCAATACGGTCGTCCTGCCCGACTTGGGCGGCACATATGCGACGCCGAATGGGACTGAAATCGTCGCCCCGCGGCAGCCGCGCCTGACGCCCTACAACTCCATGATGGGAGTCTACTGGACTTCCGGCTTCACGCCCGAATGCGGTATCACGTATGACCTCGACTGGTCGCTCTGGGACGATCCCTGGAACTCTTCCCCGGCAGTGACCGGCTTGACGGCCAGCCATGTGCTCGTTGGGGGGCTGCAGAACGGCGTGAGCTACAAGTTCCGCGTGCGGGCGGTGCGTGACGGAGTTGCGACCGCCTGGGCTCCCATGTCATATTCCGTCCCCGGAGCAGACCACTGCACCTACGACTACATCCATTGGCCCATCATGTGCACGCCGAACAACCTTCCCGTAGTCGGCGTCGGCGGTCTGGTGACTCCGGGCGAGTCGCCGCCGCCCACATCGCCGGGCAGTTCGCAACCGGTCACGAATCCAGGGCTTCCCTTGGCGCCGGGCGCTCCGGAGCTTCCGGCAAAGGACATCCCGGAGGAGCCGGATAATGGGTCGGGCGAGAACCCTGATCCGGAGTTGCCAGAGCCGCCGCCGGGCGGCTGGCCGGATCGCCCAGACGATGGATACGGGGTACCGGAGGATCCGTCGGATCCCGATCCGGACCCCGCGCCGACGCCGCCAGCGCCGGCGCCGCCTCCGGATCCCAAGTAGGAGATAGGCGACTTGCATCCCGGCCCTCCCCTCGATGGGAGGGCCGGGTCGCGTCTCCCGGTTCACGCCAAGGTGCGGATCAATCCCGGCCAAGGTGATCAGATCCGCTACCGCTTCCAGGTGCTCGCGGGGAGAGAGATAGCCGTGTTCGCGGTTGGGACGTGCCTACCGGCGGCTAGGGCAAGCAATCCTGACGGACTCAATCGGGAGTCTCGCGTTGAGCCTTCTCTCGACCGTAGTGTCGATCCCGCGGCTCTCTTTCCACGCAGGTCGCCGGTCGATATTGCGCGGGTCCATGTCGGCCTCCGCCAACCGTCGCGCTCCCTCAGCCATCCGAGTTTCCACCTCGTCAATGGTCAGAACTGTGGGCGACGTCAAGGCCAAGCCCAGTCCCAGCACGCGGGCTATCCGCTTCACCGTTGTGGGTCCGTGAATGGTCAAGTGTTTCACTGGTTGACAATCGGTTGGCCGCCGGTAAACTCCCATCCGCTCTCGGGAGGGAGTTATCACCTGATGCGCAGATCTGGCAGCAAAGGTGTGTTCAACATCGAGGAGATAGTCCATCGACGGAGCTGGCACCGCTTGGCCACCGAGCGACGGAGCAGACGAGGGAAATCGAGAGTGAAGGAAACAGTGCGACTCCAGAGCAACATGACCGAGTATCGGGGGTGTATCGCCACCGTAGGATCCGCTGCGAACTGCTACCGATCGATAACCATTACGAACTGCATCTGCAACAGCCTTGCCGGAGAGGTGTCTCGGCTCTCCCGGTCGTTTCCCGAGTAGCGCAGGTATGGAGGTATTTCAGATCATGACCGCCGTAGTGGTCGGCCCTATTCTCGGAGCGCTGGTGGCCAGGGTCACTACCAGGCGGGAGGTTCGGAATGCGCTCTCCGAGTCCGAGCGGCTGGAACGCATCGAGAAACTGATAACCGACGGCGGAAGCTAGGCGGCTGCCCAGGAACGACGATCCCGTGTGGCGACAAGGCCGGATGCACGGGCGGAGATCAACCGCAGCTATCTCGAACTATCGGGCCGCGACCTAACGGAATAGGTCGTCGGCCGGTTTGCGGATGAGGTCGGAGGCGCTTCCGTCTCCGGGTGGGTGATCGAGTCCTCTCATTACAACGGCCGGAATGCTCCGGGCCTTGCCCATGACTAGGTCGGCGGCGGCGGCGATCTCATCGACCAGGGCGACTTCGGTCACTTCCAAGGTATTGCCGAAGGTATCCGCGGTGCCTCGATAGTCCACGATCGCCGGCAGGCCTGCCACGCCGATCGCCACATCGACCAACCCGTGTCGCCACGCCCGACCGAAGGTGTCGGTTATCACCACTCCGACCGACACCCCTAGCGCTTGCCGGAGGCGGGCGCGGATACGCCGGGCCGAGCGATCTGGGTCGATGGGCAGGAGCACCGCTAGGCCGGGGGCGACGTTGGAGCGATCCACTCCTGCGTTCGCGCATACGAATCCGTGGTGCGTTTCGGTGATCACCAGCGCTTCACGCCTTCGGAGGATCGCATCGGCCTCACGCAGGATCAGGTCGCGGTGGGCCTGTGGATCGTCACCTATCTCGACTATCCGACCCTCGGCCTTGGAGACCAGCTTGTGGGTCACCACCATCACATCACCGTCCCGCAGCTTCATCCCGGACGCTTCGAGTCCGCCGATCAGCAGCCGGGTCACGTCGTCGCCCGGCCGGGCCTCGCCGATTCCTTGGAGGGGGATGATCGTCACGGTCACAACAGCGCCATCATCCGGACGGCAAATGCTGTGGCCGGCTCCGGTTCACGGATGAGGGTCGATCCGATGTGAATCTTGACCCCCGAGGCAGCCAGCTCCGCCAGCTCGTCACGGTCGCCGGTGTCGATGAACAAGTCATCGAGCAGGCCTCGGTAGGCGGCCAGCACTCCGGCATTTCCGGGAGGAAGACCGAGGGAAGCCATCACCCGATCGGCTGGACCTTTGAGGGCTCGACCACCGAATAGGGGGCTCACCGCCATCACGCGTGGGGCCTCGGCCAGCGCGTCGGCGATCTCGTCGATAGCCAGGATCGGCCAGATCGAGAGGGGCGGGTTGGAGGGGGCGATGATCACCACTTCGGCGCCTTCGATAGCCTCGACCACTCCTGGAGCAGCGGTCGCTTGCTCTGCGCCCGAGTAGCGAAGCTCCAGTACCTCGTCCCGGTGGCCCCGGAGCACAAAGTACTCCTGGAACGGTATCCACCGATCAGGCCCGGTACGGACTTCTGTCCGCACTCGATCGTTGGTCGCCGGAAGGATCCGGGAACCGATCCCGAAGACTTCGGTCAGGGCGATGGTGATCTCGTGGAGAGGGTCGCCGGAGGCTAGCCGCATGGTCCGGTAGACATTCAGGGCCGCATCGGCATCGCCCAGCCGGAACCGGGTATCGGCACCCAGCTCGCCCAGGTGTTCCATCAACACGAAAGTGTCCTCGGCCCGGCCCCAGCCCTGCGGTCCCTCCACTCCCGCCAGCGTGTACAGCACCGTGTCGATGTCAGGCGAGACGGACAGGCCGTAGATGGTGTCGTCGTCCCCCACGTTCACCACCACGGTCGGGCAGATGCCCAGATGCTCGAAGCCGCGGGCCAGGCGAGCGCCCCCCACTCCGCCTGATAGCAGGACGACTCGCGGGTTCATGCCGGCCACCCGATGCCGGAGGTTATTGCCTTGCGGTCGCCGCTCATCCACAATGGGGCTCCAATGAGCACTCCCTCCGAAACCTCACCCCAGCCGCGCGTGCTAGCAGTGGTTGTGGCCCGCAAGGGTGACAGCATCACGGCGGTGTTGGAGAGCATCGAAGCGCAAGTGTACGAGGTGGAGGGAATTGTCGTGCTGGCCTGGCACCGGCCCGAGCTACCCGCAAACTTTGCTCACCCCCCGAAACGGGCTACCTCCATGTCCCAGGTGCTGTCGGCTGCTGGAAGCGGGGTCGATTTTCTCTGGTTGCTCGACTCCCGTACCACCGCGCGCCGGGATGCGCTCCAGGCGCTGGTCTCGACGGCCCTTCAGGTGGATGCCTCGGTGGTGGGTTCGAAGGTGCTCGACATCGAACGTCCCGAGGAGCTGCTCTCGGTCGGGGCGGCCACCGATGTGTTCGGGTTCCCATATACCGGGTTGGAGGCCGGGGAGCTCGATCAGGAGCAGTTCGACGTCATCCGCGATGTGGCCTACGTGGAGCCCGCCTCGATGCTGGTCAGGAGGGATCTGGCAGGCGGCATCGGAGGGCTGGATCGGAAGCTGCCCTACATCGCCAACGGGCTCGACCTCTGCCAGCGCGCCCGGGTAGTAGGAGGTCGAATAGTGGTTGCTCCGGCCTCCGAAGTGTTCAACAAGGGTTTGGGACCGGATCGGCCGCAGACCTGGCGCGAGCAGGCCGGTCGGATCCGGGTGATGATCAAGACCTACACCCTGTTGACCCTGCTATGGGCCTTGCCGGGGCTGGCGATGATCGGCCTCCTGCACGGTCTTTATCAGACGGTCCGGGGTTCCTGGAGAGCTCTCCCCGACTTGCTCGGTGCCTGGCTGTGGAATGTCCGGCATCTGCTGTCCACTCTGGCGGCCCGGCGCAGGGCGCCCGCCATCTCGGTGGACTCCGATCGGGAGCTGTTCCGGTTCCAGGTGCGTGGTTCCGTCCAGCTGCGGACGATGGCTTCGGATATGAGCGCCATCTGGGGGAGCAGCGCCGCGGATGAGGAAGCGGTAGGAGTGGTAGAGGACGATGAGCCGACCTTCTGGAGGCGACCGGAGGTGATGGCCGCGGTCCTCGGGATGGCCTTCCTGTTGCTGCTGACCCGGTCGATCATCCAGTCGGGGGTTCCGGCCACCGGGTTCGCGCTGCCTCTAGCAGAGTCGGCCTGGAACACGCTCCGTGCCTACGCCGGAGGGTGGAATCTGGCCGGTCTCGGCAGTTCCGAGCCCATGCATCCCTCGGTGGGCGCCACGGCGGCCGTACAGCTCGTGTTCGGGAGTCGAGCGGCGCTGGCCGCCACCCTGATGACGGTAGGTTCATCTGCCTCGGCGCTGGTCGGTACCTATGTCCTGATCCGCAGGGCCGGCCTCGGTCTCGGAGCGGGCACCGTGGCGGCCGCGGTGTACGTTGCCGGTTTTCCGATGCTGGTCATGGCGGCGGACGGTTACTGGCCCGGGCTACTGGCGCTGGGTGGGATTCCATGGGCTGTGGCGGGGATCGTGGGTCCCGCCCCGGCCAGCAGGGCCGGTCGGGTCGGTCGCCTGGCGCGGATCGTGCTGGCCACTGCCTGGTCAGCCATGTTCGTTCCCCCTCTGGTGGTCGTTCCTTTCGTGTTCGGGATGGTCTGGGCGGTGGCGGCGCGCAAGCCCATGAGCCTGCTGACCGGCCTGGCAGGCTCGATCCTCTCCCTCCCAGTCCTCTTTCCGTGGCTGGCCGGCCTGGATCCCTTCTCCCTGCTCTCGAGTGGCGTTCCCTTCCATGCCGACCCCGTGTGGTGGGCGTCGGTGCCGATGGCGGTAGCCGGTCTGGCGATGGGGCTCTCGGGTCGGGGTCGGCCCTTGACGGTGGGCCTGGTCGGTCTGTTGATCGGATCAGGAGGGTTCCTGGCTGCCCGAGCAGCGAGCCTGGGTGCAGGACGGGAGGTTACGGCAGCTGGCTTGCTGGTGATGAGCTTGGGCATGGCCCTGGTGGTGGCAGGTGCTCTGGAAGGTCCGCTCACTCTGGAGTCGGCCGGGTTCTTCCGGGGCGTCCTGGCCTATCTGGCGGTGGGAGCCGCAGTTCTGGTTGGACTATCGACCTTGTTGGCCCTTCCTTCGGGGCGAATGGGGCTGCCGGATGACCGGTTCGAGAAGCTGGCCTTTGCCCGGAGCCGGGCCGCTCCCCACGGGGCAGACCGTATCCTGCTGGCCGGGCCTGCCGAGACGCTACCGGGGGAGTTCCGCCGGTTGCCTGATGGCACCGCGTACCGTTTGGTCGGAGGGGAGCTGGACTACCCGCAGGCCTGGCTACCGGAGCCGTTGGCGGGCGACCTTGCCCTGGAGCGCACCCTCACGGACTTGCTGTCGGATGGGGATCAACGTCCGGGCCGTCGGCTGGCCGAATATGGCGTGAGATGGTTGGTCGCCACCGGCCCTGCCCCCCTGGTGCAGACGGTGGCCGTCCAGCTGGACCTGATTCCCCTCGGCGGCCTCTTCATCGCGGAAGGGGGAGGCGTGTGGGAGAACACCACCCCGGCCTACCTGGCGGAGACCGGTGCGGGTGTTCCGTGGTCATGGCGGCCCCCCGACTACGAGGGACCAGCCGGCGGCGGCACGGTTTTGATCAGGGAGAACGCCGATCCGGGGTGGACGCCCGATCCCTGGGAGTCGGCGGGATGGGCAAACCGCCTTCCGGCTGGGGAGGGGGTAGCTACGTTCGGGGGTGTCGACTCCTACCGACTCATGGCCCAGGGAGCCGGGGTGTGGGTGATGATCCTGCTGGTGCTGGGTATCGGCCTGCGGTCGGGTAGCCGGCAGGGGGCAGCAGCGTGACCCGGATCACCTTCCTGCTGGTGGCGGTCGCTCTGATAGTGGCGGGTGCCCGCCTGGGTGCTCCTTCGGAGTCCGGCCAGACCTTCGGCCTCACTGCCCAGCCGGAGGAACACCGTCCCCAGCTATCCCGGTACATCACTTGTCCCTGGGCACCCTCGGACGGCCAGCGCCGGAGCAGTTACATGGTGGCTGCCCCCAGCCCGACCGGGATCGAGATCTCGTTTCCGGAGCTAGCCGGGATCCAGGACCGGCTCACCGCCGAGCTGACTGGAGGACTCGTAGCCAGGATGGACATTCCCGGCCCGATCGGGACCAGTTCCGCTCTGGTGGAGCTGCCGGAGGCCGAAGGAGCAGTGGCCCTGGTGGCATCAGGCGAAGGTCTGCTGGCGGGGGACCGGTGCCTGGCGACCATTCCTCCTGCGTGGCACCTTCCGGGGGGCTCCACTCTGGAGGGCGAGAGTCTCACGTTACGCCTCTTCAACCCGTTCACCGCCGATGCCAGGGTGGACCTGTGGGTGTTCAGCGAGCTGGGCACGGAGGCTGGGGATCTGGAGGGGGTGACGGTTCCGGCCGGCCGGACACGGTCGGTTTCCTTCGACGAGATGATGGCGGGTCGGGAATCCCTGGCGGTCATCGTGCGTCCGGTTCTGGGCGCGGTCATTCCGATGATGATCCTCGACACGGGGGCGGATGTGGCGGCCTGGCCCGGCACCGGATCGAGTGATGGTTGGGAGTTTCCGGTGGCCGGAGTGGAAGGACTGGCGGCCTCGCTGGCGCTGTCCAACGAGACATCCTTGGAGGTCACCTTCCAGGTGGAGGTATTCGATGCAGCAGGCTCGCAAGTAGTGCCCCTGACGGGCGTCATCGAGGGCCCTGGCCAGCTACGGGTACCGCTCGGAGAGCTACCCGCCACCACCTTCGGGATCAGGGTCACCGGGGATGGTCCTTTCGGAGCCACGATGGTTGCCCGATCCGCCACCGCCATGGCCGCCACACCCGGTACCCCGACCAACTCACCGACCTGGCTCCTTCCGGGCCCCCAGGCCGGCGCCCGGCTTCACTTCCTGAACGCGGGAGTGGTCCAGCTCGAAGTCGTCTACACGCCGCTGACCGCTAACGAGGCCGGACCCTCGGGCTCGCTCTACCTCCCACCCGGAGCACTGGAGAGCGTGTCGATCTCCGATCCCGAGGTAGCGGGGGTGCTGGTGACCGGTGATGGTCCGTTCAGCGTTGGTTGGTGGGCGGAGGCGCGGGGCGGAGTCATGTTCGCCGGTGGAGTACCGCTTGAGTGACGGGGCGGTCGTCCGGCTGCTGGTGGTGCTGCTGGCAGCCGTGCTGGTGGCGGGTGCGGCCCGTTTGCGGCCTCGCCGGCGCGGGCCGGTCCTGCAGGTGGAAGGGAACCTCACCGGTCCGGGTGTCTATCTCTTCACGGCCGCTGCGTGTGACTCGTGCGACGCCGCCCGGGCTGTCTACGTAAGGGAGACGGGCGAGACCGGTTTCACCGAGCTCACGTGGGAGGACCATCCGGACACCCTTACCCGCCTCGGGGTCGCAGAGATCCCCACCGGCTGTGTCCTCGACGCCGGCGGCCGGCAGGTCGGGTCTTTCGTGGGCGTACCCGGTCGGGGTGCTTTGCGCAGGGCCATGCGTAGGATGCGGGTGTGAGTATGGGAGTTCCCTCGACCGGAAAGGCTCACTCCACCGATCCGGCAGCCGACGAGCCGCGGAGGGTCTGGACGGCCAGGTCATCAGCCATAGCCGTGACGATCGTGTCGGCGGCCACCCTGTTAGCCATGGCTCCCCATCTCCTTGTGGTAGCCACTACGCCGACCGGTGGGGACATGGGGGCCCATGTGCTGGGTCCCGCCTACCTGAGGGATGTCTTGCTGCCCGGCGGGCGGATCATCGGGTGGTCGAACTACTGGTTCGCGGGCTTTCCCATCTTCTACTTCTACTTCCCGCTCCCGTCGCTGGTGATCGTGGGCCTCGACCTGTTGCTTCCCTACGGGGTAGCGTTCAAGCTGGTGTCGGTCCTGGGCCTGGTTGCCCTGGCCCCGGCTGCCTACCTCCTGGTCCGTTCGATGGGCTTCGCTCGCCCGGTCGCTGCCATGGCTGCGGCCGCCGGAGGGGCGTATGCCTTCATGGAAACGCCCACCCCCAACATCTTCGGCGGCACCATCGCCTCGAGCCTGGCGGGCGAGTTCTCCTACTCGTGGTCGTTCGCCTTCGCGCTGGTGTATCTCGGATATCTCTTGAGGGCGGTCTACGATGATCACGCCCCCAAGTACTTCGTCCGGGCGGCAGTCGCTCTGGCCTTAACCGCTCTGTGTCACGTGATTCCCACCATCGGGGTGGTGGTCGCCTCGCTCTTCGTGCTGGTCGCCCGCTCGCGATGGTGGAGGCTGTCGGGGGATCGGTCGGTTGGCCATCCCGACTCCGAGCCTCCGGTGCGCCGCCGAGGTTGGCTGTTCGGGATTGTGGCGGGAACCTGGCTGATGGGCTTCGTGCTAGCGGCCTTCTGGGCGCTTCCCCTGGTGGTTCGCCTGCGCCACACCACCGACATGAACTGGCAACCCCTGGCGGGACTCGATGAGCTGTTCCCGGTGGAGCTCTGGCCGGTAGCTCTCCTCGGTGTGGTCGGGATGGTGGTCGCCTTGCGAATGACCAGCCGGGCCGTGCCCCTTGCCGCTCTGACCCTCCTTCCCGTGCCCGCCTACTTCCTGCTGAGCCAGGGCGCCAAACTCTGGAACGGCCGCGTCCTTCCCCACTGGTTCTTCGGCCTCTACCTGTTTGCGGGCATTGCGATCGGGTTGCTGGTGGGTCGGGCCGTGCGGGCGTTACCCGATCGGATACCACTGGGGTGGGTCAACGCCGGGGTGGGTCTCCTCGCGCTGGCGCTCATGTTCGGACGTGACCTGGGCACGCCGCTCTTCGATCCCGGAGCGACCGGCGGCTCGGGTGCTGCCGGCCTCGACTGGATCATCACCCGGCTGAGCGGGGTCGATCTGCTGCTTGGCTTGGTGGCCCTCCTGCTGGTCTGGCTGGTGAGGCGCCGGGGAAAGCCGAGGACGGGGGTGACCATCCCGGTCGTGGCGGTGGTCCTATTCATCGGCACCCCGCTCTACGGAGCCATGGTCGGCGAGAACTATGTGAGCGCCTGGGCCAGGTGGAACTATCAGGGATACGAGGGCAAGGACAAGTGGCCGGAGTACCGGGATGTCATGGCTACCGTGGCCGCCCTGCCTCCCGGTCGGGTCCAGTGGGAAGCCAACAGCGACCTGAACTCCTATGGCACCCCGATGTCACCGATGCTGTTCCCCTACTGGACCGAGGGAACCCATCCCTCTATGGAGGGCCTCTACTTCGAGTCTTCGGTAACCACTCCGTTTCATTTCCTCAACGCCGCCGAGCTGAGTTCCAAGCCCTCCAACCCCATCCCCGGACTTCGCTATCACACAGGGGACTTCGACCGCGGGGTCGAGCATATGAAGCTGTTCGATGTGGCCTACTACGTGGCCTTTACCGAGACAGCCACGGCCAAGGCTGAGGGACATCCTTCCTTCCTGAGGTTGGCGGAATCGCCCCCGTTCACCATCTATGCCCTGCCCGAGAGCTCGTTGGTCGACGTGGCGGTCAATCGCCCGTGGGTGTTCGAAGAGCCGCCCGCTCGGCTGTTCGGGACGCTCGGGGGCATCGTCAGGCCGAGCACCGAGCCGGACTTCGTGGAGGTGGCCCTCGACTGGTACGACGACCTCGGCATGCTGGACCAATGGATCGTGGCCGGTGGGCCGCCGGACTGGGAACGCATCACCACCGAGATGGAGGGCACCTCGGTGGCGCTACCGGCCGGCGGGAGGGTTTCGGATGTCCTGCTCGAGGACCACCGGATATCGTTTCGCACCACGGCCATCGGGTTGCCCCACCTGGTGAAGGTCTCCTACTTTCCCAACTGGAAGGCTTATGGGGCGGCAGGACCATGGCGGGCGGCGCCGGCCTTCATGGTGGTGGTCCCCACCGAGGAGAGGGTCGAGCTCCGGTTCGAGGACACCTGGGTGGAGGACGTGGGAGGGGTTCTGACCTTGGGCGGGTTGGTCATCCTGCCGGTCGGGTGGGCAGTGGTGAGGTTACGGCGTCGTTTTCAGGCGGCGGCGGAGCCGGAAGACTCCGAGGACGGTACGGGGCACCCGGCGGAGGAGTGACGAGCGGGCCTCTCTCACTTCCTCTACCACCACCGGAACCTCCGTTACCCGGTAGCCGGTACGTTCGGCACGCAGCACCAGCTCGGTGTCGAACAGATCCTCGGTGGATTGCACCACCGGGATTAGGTCCTGGGCAACCGAAGCCCGGATGGCTTTCATGCCATGGGTGTCGGTCAAGTTCGAGCCGACCAACACTCGCAGGAGCAGGTTGAAGACCCTGGTGGCCAGCCGGCGGATCGGTGGGCGGAGGTCCTCCGAGCCGGGGGCTCGCTTGGATCCGATAACCACATCGTTGTGTGGCGCCAGGCCGATCACCGATTTGACGAACCGGCCCGAGTAGTAGTCGATATCGAACACCACCAGCCAGCCCTGGCGACCGGCCGCCTCCATTCCGGCTCGGATGGCTAGCCCGTAGTTGGCGGCCTCCAGGCTCACCACCCGGAGCCGGGCGTCCGATGCAGCCTGCTCCAGCGCCTGGGCATGGGTATCGTCGGTGGAACCGTTCTCGACCAGGATGATCCGGTAGTCGCTCGAGACGGAGTCGACCTGCTGCCGTAGGTCGTCCAGGGCCGGGCCCATGAAGTCCGACTCGTTGTGGATCGGGATGATGATGGTCAGGATCGGTTCGTTCATAGGGCTCGTGCGGTGGGCAGTGTAGATTGGGACCGGGGAACGGGTTCCGCAGTCGCTGTCACCAGTTCGGCACTCGTGCTGGTGTGGCCGCCAGAGCTACCGCATACCTTCAACAGTCGGCGCCCGCTTGCGGCCCGAGGTAGCCTAGCCTGTTGTCGGAGGTCGATCAGGTAGCTAGGATGCTTGACGATTACTGTCGATATCACTTAACATCTGTACTCAGTGATCATAAGGGTGTGGAGCATTTTTACATTAACTGACCTTTTGGTGAGTGTGTGGGGTGTCTGGATGATTGTCTTGCTGATGTGGATCCGTTCGGACATCAAGGCCCTGCGTGCTGAGATCGACAAGTTTCGGTCTGAGATCGTTGCCGGATTTGCGGCGCTGCGTGCTGAGATCGACAAGTTTCGGTCTGAGATGGTTGCTGGGTTCGCGGCGCTGCGTGCTGAGATCGACAAGTTTCGGTCTGAGATGGTTGCTGGGTTTGCGGCACAGCGTTCTGAGACCAACCGGGGCTTCGAACGGGTTGATGGGAAACTCGACAAAATCGTGGACAAGCTGAGTGTGCGCGGAGAGCGCATCGCTCGGTTAGAAGATCAGGCCGCTATTCCCGATCCTGGGGCGAACGGAACCCAAGCCGAGTAATTTTGGGGTTGACACGAGAACTGGCGAAGCGGCGGCTGCTCGGATCGGAGCAGGCTTCGAGCCCTCTCCGGCAAATGGTGCCCGCACCCAGGGCCGCGGCTGCTTGGCTTGTTGTCGGAGGTTGACCAGGTAGCTGGGGGGTTGAAGATCCTTATCAAGTTGGTTAGCGTTGTATTCCAATAAGCAGTAGGGAGTAGGATATGTTGCCGGAAACTAACCTATTGGTCGCCATGGTGGGCGTCTTGGTCAGCGCTTTGTTGATGTGGATCCGTTCGGACATCAAGGCCCAGCGAGAGGACACCCGAGAGCTTCGATCCGAGACGAGCAAGTTGAGGTCTGAGATGGTTGCTGGGTTGGAGGCGCAGCGTTCTGAGACCAACCAGCAGCGTGTTGAGACGGCCGCCGGGTTTGCGGAACAGCGTGCTGAGACGAACCGGGGCTTCGATAGGGTTGATGGGAAACTTGACAAGATCACGGACAAGCTGAGCGGGCACGGGGAACGTATCGCTCGGCTTGAAGGCCAGGCCGGTATCCCCGATCCTCCGGCGGACGAAGCGCAAGCAGCCTAAGTTGCCGGGCTTCCCCGGTTTGATCCACGCCCTATGACCTGGGAATCTTCCCCGACAGTGGACAGCTTCGACACCATCTTCAAGGCGTATGACGTGCGGGGGAGGGTCGACACCGGGGAACTGGACGCGGAGGCGGCCGCCCGGATCGGCGGAGGCTTCGCCCGCTTTTTCGGAGCAGAAGTGGTGGCGGTGGGGCGGGACTGCCGGTTGTCTTCCCCCCCCCTGGCCCGGGCGTTCATGAGCGGGGTCAATTCAGAAGGGGTGGAGGTGGTGGATCTCGGACTGGTGCCGACCGAGGTGGTCTACTTCCACTCAGGTCGCCACCAGGTACCGGGGGCCATGGTGACCGCTTCGCACAACCCGGCTGCCTACAACGGGTTCAAGTTCTGCCGCCCGGGTGCCCGCCCGGTAGGAGCGGATACCGGTCTGGCCGAGATTCAACACCTGGCTCGGGGAGCGACGTCGCCTGGTCCGGATCAGCTCCCCGATCGGGTGACCAGGCACGATGGCGTTCCTGCCTACTTGGAGCATTTGCTCACCGTCGTCGATCCGGCCGGTATCGGGCCGCTAGGAGTAGCAGCCGACGGGGGGAACGGCATGGCCGGAGTTGTCCTGGGGGATCTGTTCACCAGGTTGCCGGCCAGCCTCGAAGGCCTCTATCTGGAGCCCGATGGCACCTTCCCCAACCATCCTGCTGATCCGCTCGATCAGGCCAATCTGGTCGATCTCACCAGGCTGGTCCACTCGATGGATGCCGATGTGGGGGTGGCCTTCGACGGGGACGCCGATCGGGCGGTGTTCATCGACGAGACCGGCGAGCCGCTCCCGGGCAGCACCGTTACCGCCATTATCTCGGGTTGGTACCTGCGGCGTTACCCGGGCGCCCGGATCGTCCACAACCTGATCTGCTCGCGGGCGGTGACCGAAACCATCCAGGCTGCCGGGGGCATACCCGTACGTACCAGGGTGGGCCACTCCTTCATCAAGGACGTGATGGCCGAGACGGGCGCGATCTTCGGAGGCGAGCACTCCGGCCACTACTACTTCAAGAACACCTACGGGGCCGACAGCGGAATGATGGCCATGCTGGTGCTGCTCACGGTGCTGACCGAGGCCGGTGTTCCCCTGTCGACTCTCCGTAGGGAATACGAACCGTATGCAGCCTCGGGCGAGGTCAACCATAGGGTCACCGACTCGGTTGCCGCTGTCGAGGCGGTGGCAGCCTCGTTCGCCGATTCAGCCCAGGATCGGCTGGACGGGCTGACAGTGGACCTGGGCGACCGCTGGTTCAACCTCCGATCCAGCAACACCGAGCCGTTGCTGCGCCTCAACGTCGAAGCGCCTGACCGAGCAGGAGTTGATGACCTGGTGGCGCGGGTCACCCGCATCATCATGCCCTTCTCTCGTTCTCGAGCGATCGCAACTCCATGAGACTTCAGGAGTAGGCAACCGACCGATCAACATCGGCTTGGATCACCGCACATCCCCGCCTAGCCGTGCGGATGGAAGGTGACGTTCGAGGTTCGAAGCCATCCTGTCATAGCCACAAGTTATCGTTGGGCTATGGTGTGTGTAGTTTGTGGATGGTGGAAAGAGCAGATGGTGGTCGGGGATGGCCGGTTCTGTCGGGCCTGTTGCCGGTTCCTCCAGGGGGCTGGGGAGGTCAGGTTGGGGTTGGGTGTGCTGGTCCGGTCCCTGTTCGTCCATGAAGGTCCGATCCGCTCGGCGGTCCATGCTCTCAAGTACCGGGGAGTCGACCGGATAGCCTGGGTGCTCGCCCCGGATCTGGCTGATTTACTTCCCCCGGACGTGTCGGTCCTGGTGCCGGTTCCGCGGACCCTCGGGCGCCGGATCCGTTACGGGGTCGATCAAGGTCGTGTCCTAGCCCGGGCGGTTGCCAGGGCTGCTGGTCTCGAGGTGGCGGACCTGCTGAGGGCGCCCGTATACCGCCGGAGTCAGCTACGAGACCGGAGATCCGAGGGGCTCCGCTTCCGCCTGGTCGGGAAGGTGCCGCCGAGGGCGGTACTCATCGATGATGTTCTGACCACGGGAGCCACCCTTACCGCGGCCGCGCAGAGCTGCGGTGGCGTAGTAACTCGGGCGGTGACGGTCACCCGATCCCCATGGCCGAAGACCCCCGGAGGCGGAAAAACAGCCGCGTCCAAATCGGCTGGTCGAGGTACTTCTGGATGAAGGTATGGCTAAGGTCGCGGGGATGAAGGTTCGGATATCCGGCCGGGGAGTTCGGGTCGATGATCGGATCGAAGCCTACGCCGTGGGCAGGGTGGAGCGTGCCGCGCATTTCTTCGGTCGCTTGGGTGACGTGGAGGTCAACCTGGTGAGGTTGGATCCACCGGAGCGTGGTCAGCGATTCAGGGCCGAGATCTCCACCCGCGCGGCTCGCCATGACGCCCGGGCCGAAGGGGAGGGCGACACCGTGGAGCGTGCGCTGGATGCCGCCGCTGACCGCTTCGCAGTCCGCCTTCGCCGTCTCGGCGAACGGTTGATCGAGCGGCGCCGGCAACGCCCGCAGCACGCGGAGCGCGCGGACCCCCTGGCCGGCCGCACCGATCGATCACGTGAAGTGGGGCACCGAGCCCCCGAGATCGTCCGGGTTCGGCGGGCAGCCGGAAAGCCGATGACTCCCGAGGACGCCGCATTGGTGATGGAACAACAGGGCCAGTCCTTCCTAGTGTTCAACAACTCGGAGACCGGCAGGTTCGGAGTGCTCTATCGCCGCAAGGATGGGAGGCTAGGGCTGATCGAGCCCGAGTGAGTTTCGGTTCCGGTGTCGCCGGACGAGCCACCATCCGAGGATAAGGGGCTCGTGAGGGCTCTCTAAACCACCGGGTCGGTAACATGGTAGGCCCGACCGTGGGGCGGCATCCGGATGTGTTCCCCTCGGCGCGGGCGGGCAACGAGTCACTTCCCAGCAAGGTAAAACTGCACGCATGTCATTTCTTAGCAAGGTGCTTCGGGTTGGCGAGGCGAAGACGCTGAAGTCCCTCCAGCGGCTGGCCGGCCAGGTCAATGCGCTGGAACCGGCCGTAGCGCGCCTCGGTGACGATGACCTGGCCGCCCGGACGGTCGAGTTCCGTAGCCGGCTGGCGGCCGGGGAGTCGCTGGATGAGTTGGCACCCGAGGCCTTCGCAACAGTGAGGGAGACCGCATGGCGGGTGCTCGGCCAGCGTCACTACGACGTTCAGGTAGTAGGGGCCGCCGCCCTCCACAAGGGAATGATCGCCGAGATGCGGACCGGGGAGGGCAAGACCCTGGTCTCGACCATGCCGGTCTATCTGAACGCGCTGGCCGGCGACGGCGTCCATGTCGTCACGGTCAACGACTACCTGGCCTCCCGGGATGCCGAATGGATGGGTGGGATATACCGATTTCTCGGTCTCGAGGTCGGGTTGATCCAGGCCGGGGATGATCCGGCCCACCGCCGCCCGGCCTATCAGGCCGATGTCACCTACGGAACCAACAACGAATTCGGCTTCGACTACCTGCGGGACAACATGGCGATGAGCACAGAGGCGCGCGTGCAGCGACCTCACAGCTACGCCATCGTGGATGAGGTCGACTCGATCCTGATCGACGAGGCCAGGACCCCCCTGATCATCTCGGGCCGGGTCGGGGACACCGCCAGGTGGTATCGCCAGTTCGCCGGGCTGGTACGGGGACTGCGGGAGGGCGTCCACTACGAAGTGGACCAAGGCAAGCGTCAGGTGTTGACCACCGAGGAAGGGGTAAGCAGGGTCGAGCAGATCCTGGGTGTCGAGAACATGTACGACCATGCGGCGGTCGATTTCGTGCATCACCTCGAGCAGGCCCTGCGGGCGAAGGAACTATACCGGCGGGACGTCGAGTATCTGGTTAACCACGGCCAAGTGATGATCGTCGACGAGTTCACCGGACGGGTGCTGGAGGGTCGCCGCTATTCGGAGGGACTGCATCAAGCCATCGAGGCCAAGGAAGGCGTTCGGATCAAGGAGGAGAACCAGACCCTGGCCACCATCACCCTCCAGAACTACTTCCGCCTCTACAAGAAGCTGGCCGGGATGACCGGTACCGCGCTCACCGAAGCCTCGGAGTTCTCTCAGATCTACGGTCTCGAAGTGGTGGAGATCCCCACCAACCAGCAGGTTGCCCGGGTCGACCAGCCCGACGTCATCTACAAGAGCGAGGACGCCAAGTTCATGGCGCTGGTGTCCGACATTGCGGACCGGCACGAGGCCGGCCAGCCGGTGCTGGTGGGAACCATCTCCATCGAGAAATCCGAACGGGTCTCGCGCATGTTGCGACGGCATGGCATAAGCCACGAGGTGCTGAACGCCAAACACCATGCCCGAGAAGCCGAGATCATCGCCCAGGCAGGCCGGCCCGGCGCGGTGACGGTAGCCACCAACATGGCGGGCAGGGGAGTGGATA
This sequence comes from Acidimicrobiia bacterium, assembly GCA_965200835.1. Lineage (GTDB taxonomy): Bacteria > Actinomycetota > Acidimicrobiia > Spongiisociales > Spongiisociaceae > JAPPFW01. Next base: position 610,046 of record OZ241390.1, on the reverse strand, counting down.
TCCAGCTGGGTGGCAACCCGGAGGGTCTGGCGCAGGCCGCCATCAAGAAGCGACCCGACCTGACACCTGGGAGCAAGCCCCGCGAGGTCGAGTACCGGCGATTGCTGGCCGACTTCTCCACCCGCACTTCGGAGGCTCGCTCCCAGGTGCTGGACGCCGGCGGGTTGTATGTGTTGGGGACCGAACGCCACGACAGCCGCCGGATCGACAACCAGCTCAGGGGTCGATCGGGTCGGCAGGGTGACCCCGGAGAGTCACGGTTCTACCTGTCGCTCGGTGACGATCTGATGGAGCGTTTCGCCAGTGACCGGGTCGCCAACATCATGGGGCGCCTGAAGATCCCGGACGAGGTGCCGATCGAAGCCAAGATGGTCACCAAGGCGGTGGAGCGAGCCCAGTCGCAGGTTGAGTCCCAGAACTTCGAGATCCGGAAGAACGTCCTCAAATACGACCAGGTCATGAACCGCCAGCGGGAGGTGGTCTACGAGTGGCGCGACGGGATATTGCGGAGCGGGCAGAGCCGGGATCTGGTGGTCGGGTGGATCGAGGAGGTCGTCGAGAGCGCCACTCGAAGCAGCCTGAGCCCGGAAATCGCCCCACGGGACTGGGATTACGAGTCTCTCCTACGCGAGCTACAGGTCATCTACCCGTCGCAGCTGCGGGCCGAAGACCTAGCGTTGGCCACCGGGTCGATCGACGAGGTGGCCACCATGGCGGTCGACGAGGCGGTGCGGTGCTATGACCAACGGGAGGTCGAGCTCACCCCCGAGCTGATGCGCCGCATCGAGCATGGCTTGGTGTTGTCGATCATCGACAACAAGTGGCGCGAGCACCTCTCGGACATGGACTACTTGCGGGCCGGGATCGGTCTGCGGGCCATGGGGCAGCGGAACCCGCTCACCGAGTACCAGCGCGAGGGGTACGACATGTTCACCGACATGGTGGAGTCGGTCAAGCGGGACACCACCCGCTACCTGTATCGGGTGGAGGTGGCGGAGACCAAGCGAGTGGCCGGTCCCCAGACCGTGAATGCCTCGGGCCCGCGCAAGAAGCGGCGAGCCAAGTCCAGGAAGGTGGGACGGAACGCTCCCTGCCCGTGCGGATCGGGCATCAAAGCCAAGAAGTGTTCGAAGATGGACACCTGCCTGGGAGCGTGGCGCCGGGTCTGAATCTGGCTTCTCCGGTCGCCGGGACAGTTGAGGGTCTGTCATATTCCGTTGTTCGGCGTTAGGGTGGGTGGTATGGCACGGGTTTCGATTCGGCAGGATGATGTTCCGACGCTGGAGGAGGTACGCCAGGTGGCGGGCGCTTTCCTCGAGCAGGGGGCGGTCAGGTGTTGGTGTTCGGGTCGGTTGCTCGTGGAGAGGCGGACCGAGAGAGCGATATCGACGTGGTGGCGGTTTTCGATGACATCGGTGACTATCGCGGTCGCTACGGGCTAAAACGGGATCTGGTCGGTTGCGCGCGGCAGCTGACCGACCGCGAGGTCGATGTGTTCGTAACTGACCGGCCCGAGTGGGAGCATCGTACCCGGTGGGTCAGCTCGTCCTTCGAGGTGTCGGTCGCTCGTCATGCGGTCCTGGTAGTCGACCGGCCGCCGGTGGAGGATATCGATTGGGGAAAGAGGATCGGTCTGCCGGCAGACAACCGGGGCGAAGCTCTGGCCCGCCTGAACGATGCAGCCAACGCCTTGCTAGAGCTTGATAGGACTCTTGAGCCCGGACGGTTCGAGCGGAAAGCCCGAGAGCAGGAGGACAGGGCCGACTTCGAACACTACCGCCACCGCCGAATGGTCGACATTTGCCGCGCGGCGCAGATGGTCATCGAGAGCTCCCTGAAGGCGGTCATCTGCCTCGGTGGCACCAAACCCGCCAGAACGCATGAGGTAACTTCGCTGACCGAAGAAGTGCCGGCTGAGTTCTTGGCAGTGACCGGGCCTCTCCAGCACCTCGGGGGAGAGGACGTGGGTATTCGGCGCCGAGCAGGTACCTACGTAGCGGACTTGCCGGAACGTTCGCTAGCTCAGATCGAGGCGAGGGCACTACAGCTGGCAGTGGCCGCCTGCGATGTATCCGCCGGGGCGGCTCACTGTGTCGAGGCAGCAGGCGGCCCGAGCCTGGAGATAGAACGAGCTCTGAACCAGGTCTGGGCCATACGCTCTGATCTGGATGACGCGGACATCGTGAGCGGTCCCTGAGGAGACCAAGTTCGGTTCAGGGTTACGGAGTGGGAACGCGAGCGGCCTAACTGTCTTTCTTCTTGAAGGAGTCGGCATAGTTCTGGGCGTATTTCGCGATGTGATCGTAAACCGCGCCCGTAGAGCTGATCTCGCTACGACCGCAGTTGTGCAGGGCGTCTTTCGCCGTTGTGGCGAGTGAGTGATCAACTTCCGCAGAGGGATCACGGAACGCATTGTGCCTAAGCAGCCGAAAGAAGGTTCTGAAACTCATAGCATCCCAACTCTCTGCCTCGCAGACCCCTGCCCATGAGCCGTTCTTGCTGGACTATACGAACCGCTTCGTCCCATCCTGGCGCAGGAGGTGATCGCTGGTGCCTCGGTCGGCCACCTGCTGCGCCGGAGCCGCTAACCTATCGCCGCTATGGACCGCCCCGACCCCCGCTTGCTTCTGGACGACCTCCGCGCCCGCCTCTCGGACGCCCGGAGGTTCCTTTGATATCGACTCCAAGCAAGTCGAGCTGAGGAAACTCCGAGCGCAGGTCGCCCGCCCTGACCTCTGGGACGATCCTGACCGCGCTACCCGGCTGACCCGCCGGCTGGGTCGAATAGATAGGCTGGTGAGCCGGGTCCAGGACTTGTACAGCGAGCTGGAAGACGCCGAGCTGCTTGCCGACCTGGCCGAGGAGGACGGGGATACCGACACCCTGGCCGAGGTCGGCGAAGAGCTGGTGTCAGCCGCGGCGCGGATTGCCGACCTGGAGCGCGAGTCACTGTACTTCGGCGAGTACGACAACCATCCGGCGATCCTCAGCGTCCATGCCGGTGCAGGAGGGGTGGACGCCCAGGACTGGGCGGAGATCATGGTCAGGATGTACATCCGTTACCTGTCGGATCTCGGTCTTGCCCACGAGATCGACGATCTGCAGGGGGGGGAGGAGGCCGGTATCAAGTCGGCCACCCTCACAGTGCAGGGAACCCACGCCTACGCGGTCCTGGAGGCTGAACGGGGCGTCCATCGGCTGGTGCGGATCTCGCCGTTCGATTCCAACTCCCGGCGCCACACGTCGTTCGCCGGCGTGGATGTGGTGCCCCTAGTCGAAGATGCCCAGGTCGAGATCGACTCCGAGGATCTGCGGATCGATACCTACCGATCCCAAGGTGCCGGGGGCCAGCATGTGAACACCACCGACTCGGCGGTGCGCCTCACCCACCTGCCGACCGGGATCGTGGTGGCTTGCCAGGCCGAGCGGTCCCAAATCCAGAACCGGGCCAGGGCCATGACCCTGCTGAAGGCGAGGCTGGCCGAAGTGGCGCGAGCGGAGCGCCGGCGCGAGCTGGACCAGATCCGGGGCGAGCAGACGGAGGCAGGTTGGGGGCGCCAGATACGGTCCTACGTCCTGCAGCCTTACCAGCAGGTCAAGGACCTCAGAACCGGTCTCGAGATCGGGAATGTGGGCGGGGTGCTCGATGGCGACCTCGCCCGGCTCACGGAGTCCTTCCTGCACTGGCGGCGGGCGGAGAGGGAACGGGCGGACCGCGGGCAGTAAAAGCCTCGGTACTGGGCCCCGGCCTGGTTAACCTCAGCTCTCCGCACACCTCGCGACATCAGCTATTGGAGCGCTCATGATCCGGCTCCACAAAGTGGCAAAGGTATACGACGGCGGCATCGTTGCGGTCCGTGACGTCGGGATGGACATCAGGAGAGGAGAGTTCGTCTTCCTGGTCGGTCCGTCCGGCTCCGGCAAGTCGACCCTGATCCGCATGTGCCTGCGCGAGGAGAAGGTGACCAGGGGCAAGATCTGGGTAGCGGGCAAGGACATCACCAAGATGCCCTCGTGGAAGGTCCCTTACCTCCGCCGCACGGTCGGTACCGTATTCCAGGACTTCAAGCTGCTGCCCAACAAGACCGTGGCTGAGAACGTCGCTTTCGCGCTCAAAGTGACCGGGTGTCCCCGCTCCATCGTGCGCCACCATGTGCCGCGGGTGCTCGAGCTGGTGGGTCTGTCCGCCAAGGCTGACCGCTATCCCCGCCAGCTATCCGGTGGGGAGCAGCAACGGGTCTCGATTGCTCGGGCCTTCGTCAACCGCCCTCCCATCCTGATGGCGGACGAGCCGACCGGGAACCTGGACCCGGCCACTTCGGTGGGCATCATGCGTCTCCTGGACCGGATCAACCGCACCGGCACGACCGTCGTGATGGCCACCCACGATCACGCCATAGTGGATGCCATGCAGCGCCGGGTCGTGCAGCTGGAACGGGGCCGGGTGGTGCGCGACCAGGCTGCTTCCGGATACGAGTCACCCAGCGATCCCCTGGAGCCTTAGTGATCGGCCGCCAAAGTGAGCCGCTGGCTGCCGGGTCCTCGATGAGCCTGGATGGGTGCCTACCTCTTCCCGGACCGGACCGGCTCAGGCACTCGAGGTGTGTGCTACTCCAGCCTTCGGCGGGTCTGTCGCTGGTGGATCCGCAGATCTAGCGCATGGGCACCTTCCTGTATCTGATCGGCGAAGCGTTCATAAGCCTGCGCCGCAACGTGCTGGTGGCCACCGGCGCCGTCCTGGCGGTGTTCGTCTCGCTGGCCCTGGCCTTCGGGGCATTGGTCTTCAACGAGCTGGTGCGGGTCAACACCTTGCAGTGGCAGTCCGGGGATCACCTGATCATCTTCCTGAAGGACGAGGGTGGTCCGGTGGCCCACAACGCCTTCCTAGAGGAGATCCAAGGCTATGAGGAGGTAGCCCAGGCCCGGTACCTGGACAAGGCGGGCGCATATCAGGAGTTCCAGGAGATGTACAGCAACCAGCCGGCGCTCGCCGAGACCGTCACGGCTGCCGATCTGCCCGCCTCGATCCGGGTGGAGCTCGAGGACGTCTCTGCCTACCAGGAGGTGCAGTTCCGGCTGGTGGGCCATCCCTTGCTCAGGAGGCTCTCGGTGTTCAGCGAGGGCATCGAGCGGCTCCTGAACCTGACGCAGGTGCTCAATTCGATCGGCATAGGTCTGGTAGCGATCATGGCGGCGGCGGCGGTGGCGCTTATCGCCAACACCATCCGGATGGCTATATATGCTCGCCGCGACGAGATAGCCATCATGAAGTTGGTGGGTGCCGGCAACTGGTTCATCAGGGTGCCCTTCATCCTGGAGGGGATAGTGGTGGGCCTGTTGGGAGGTGCCCTCTCCGTGGCTGCCGTCTACGGGAGCCATCAGCTCCTGGCGCGTATCCCCACCAACATCCTCGTCCGTTTCCAAGTGGAGTGGGACTTCCTCCTCAGCCGAGGCCTCATGATCCTGACCTTCGGTGCTCTGGCCGGGTTCTTGGGCAGCAGCCTCGGTCTGCGGCGGTTCCTGAAGGTGTAACGGTGCGCCAACGCCTGCTGGTCGGATGGGTGATGGCAGTCCTCGTGGCCATGATCGCCACGCCCGCCCCGGTGGTCATCGCTCAGGACGAGGAGGACCGGCTCCAAGAAGTGGAGCAGCAGATCGAGAGCCTGCGCAACCGGCTCGAGGCTGCCCGGTCCGAGCGTACGGCGTTCCTGGACGACCTCGAGGCCACCAAGGCACGCATGGACGAGATCATGGCCCTCCTTTCCGATGCGGAGGTGGCCCTCATCCAGGCGGAAGGGGCGGTGCTGGTGGCTGAGGATGCGGTAGCCAGTCTGGATAGCCGGATCCGGCTGCTGAATGCGGAGATCGAGGGTACGAGGTTCGAGCAGCAACAGACCCTCGGAATGATCCGTGAGCAGGCGGTAGAGATGTACATGAACGCCTCCCCCGGTCTCGATACCGTCCTGTTCGGTTCCGAGGACCTCAAGGCTGGCGCCATCAGGCTGGAGTACTCCCGCAACGTCGTGCAGGACACCGAGGTCCTGCTGTTGTCTCTCGAGCTTCTCGAGCGTCAGGAATTGAACCGGCAGGACCGTCTCCGGCAGGAGCAGCAACGGGAACAGCAGCTCCTCGCCGATCTGGAGGCACGAGTGGCAGAGGCTGGACAATACCGGGAGGCGGTCGAAGCAGCTCGGGAAGAGCTCCGCCAGGAGCTGTCTAGGCAGGAGGCCCTGCTCGCCCAGGTGACCGCCGAGATAGCCGACCACGAGCGGCAGGTGGCCGCGCTGGAGGCCGAGTCCCGGAGGATCGAGCTGGAGATCCTCCGGCGCCAGGTCAGGGAGGGCCGGGCACCCGGCAAGCTGGCCTGGCCGGTGAGCGGCACGATCACTTCGCCGTGGGGGATGAGGATCCATCCCATCCTGGGGGGCAACCGGATGCATACCGGCATCGATATAGGAGCACCCACCGGCCAGCCGATCCACGCGGCCGCCAATGGGTTGGTCATCTTCGTAGAGACCTGGGGTGGCTACGGCCGGACGGTGGTTCTCGATCATGGGGGTGGCCTGTCCAGCCTCTATGCCCACCAGTCGGGAGTGGCGGTATCTGTGGGTGATGAGGTGCTGGCCGGGGATGTGATCGGATACATCGGCTGTACCGGGTATTGCACTGGTCCTCACCTCCACTTCGAGGTCAGGGAAGCCGGCGCACCGGTGGATCCGATGCTGTATCTCGCCGCATGAGAGCCACCGCGGGCTAACTTTCGACCATGAGCCGGAAGAAGCGAGGCGGTGCCTCGATAGCCACCAACCGGCGCGCCCGGTACGACTACGTATTCGAGGAGGAGTACGAGGCCGGGATAGTGCTGACCGGTTCGGAGGTCAAGAGCATGCGGGCCGGCCAGGTGCAGCTCAAGGAGGCCTACGGCCTGATCAGGGAGGGGGAGGCCTGGTTGGTAGGGATGCACATCGCCCCATACCAGATGGCGCGCGACGGCGGTCATGACCCCACCAGGGACCGCAAGCTCCTGCTACATGCGGGCGAGATAGCTCGGATGGCCCGGCGGGTGCAGGAGAAGGGTCTGGCCCTGGTCCCGATCCGGATGTACTGGAAGGGCGGGCGGGCCAAAGTGTTGCTAGGGGTCGGTCGGGGTGCCCGCAAGTACGACAAGCGCCAGAAGATCCGCTCCCGTGAGATGCGCCGGGAGGCCGAACGGGCCATGTCACGCTGGGTGTGAGAGTCTCCGTCAATCAGGAGGGACGGAGGAGAGGCATGACCGGCTCGAGAACGGTGGCGGTAGCCTGGATGCCATCAGGGAGAACGGGAGGGTCGCGGGCCCGGGAGACTGCCGAACTGCTCTCGACCAGCCCGCACCCCGTCATGGTGGCAGAGCGGCCATGGACGTCCACAGCCGGCAGGTCTTCGCCCGCTTCTGGAACTGTAGTGGGTCGTTGGATAGCTAGCCGGCTTCTATGGGCCTGACGAGGCTCGTCTCTGGTTTCTCACGCCATCCACAGCTAGGCGGGTCCCGACCTGCCGACCTGATCACACGAGGCGGGACCGACGAGGTGCAAGCAATCGTCGATCGACTGCGCAGTGGTGCCTACGTGTGAGTTGAACGGCTTCAGGCGTTCGGCCATTTCTTGTCACAGGGTTGGGGTAGGATGGTGGGCACACCTTTGGGGGTGAACAGGTTTCGACGTCGATAGCCGAGGTGTCGGAAGCGAGCCGAGGTCACCGGAGTCCTCGTTAAAGAGCCGGTAACAACCATAAGTGCCAGACCCAATCTCGCACTGGCCGCTTAGATAAGCGTCCCGTCCGCCTGGAAGGTTCCTGCCCTTCTGGGATCGGGCGTCGTCTAGCAGGATGGATCTCCGGGGTTCCCGGACCGGACGATCGAGACTAACTCGGGATTAGGGCGGCCGGTCGCTTGCCGATGGAGTCCGGTTTCCCGAATGCTCGCCGTCGGCTGCGCTCGGAGATGCCGACGCTGACGTATCGACGGACCGGGGTTCGATTCCCCGCACCTCCACCGGGACTGCGTGTCCCCTGCATCATCTGTGCGTTATCCCCTGTCCTGCGGCCTTCGCTGTTTACTCTGGAAGGGAACGGCGCATCGCAGCCGGGACCTACCGACACCCGGAGACCGGTTGCTCCGGGCAGAGCGTCGTAGGAGGAATCAACGGTGTCCATAGGTCTCGATCTGGAGCTGGCCCGGGTTCGGGAGGAGTATGAGACGGCCGGGTTGTCGATGGCCGATCTCGATGCTGACCCCATCCGCCAGTTCGAGATCTGGTTCGGCGAGGCCACCGAGGCGGGCGTCTCCCAACCCAACGCCATGACCCTGGCCACCGTGGACGGCCAAGGCAGGCCTTCGGCCAGAGCGGTATTGCTCAAGGGATTCGGGCCCTCAGGTTTCGTGTTCTACACCAACCTGGAGAGCCGCAAGGCCCGGGAGATGGCCGGCAACCCGTCGGTAGCCCTATGCATCGTGTGGCTCGACCTTCACCGGCAGGTACGGATCGAGGGCTCGGTCGAACCGGTGGACGACCGCATGGCGGACGCCTACTTCGCCAGCCGGCCCAGGGAGGCCCGGATCGCGGCGGCTGCCTCACCCCAGAGCCGTCCGGTACCACACCGGTCCGCTCTGGAGGCGCTGGTCGAGGCATGTCGGGCCGGGTACGGCCCTGGGCCGATCCCCCGTCCGGCACATTGGGGCGGCCTGCTGGTCCGGCCCCAGGTGATCGAGTTCTGGCAGGGCAGGCGCCACCGTCTGCACGACCGGATCGTCTACCGGGCCGAGACCTCAGGCTGGCAGAGGGAACGCCTAGCGCCATGATCGCGGCGGATGCCCGGCTCCCCGACGCCATGAAGGAGGCCATGATCGCCCACGCTGCTGCGGTGGCGCCGCAGGAGGCCTGTGGGCTGGTGGTCTACGACCGCCACGGTCTTGCGGCCCGGCTCTACCGCCTCACCAATGTGGATCCCCGCCCCGGTCGCTTCGAGATCCATCCGGGTGAGCACTTCCGGGTCATCAGGGAGGCGGAGGAGGGCGGATGGCGGATCGGGGCGGTCTACCACTCCCATCCCGGCGGTCCGGCGCGGCCCTCTCGGATCGACCTGGCGGCCGGCATCGACCGCCGCTGGCTGTCCTTCATAGTCGGTCGACGACTGGGCCGCTGGGTGATCGCCTCCTACGCCGGGGCGGTGAGGATGGCCGGATGACCTCGGGACCCGCCAGCGACCCGGCAACTCCCGGCCGCCGTTCCTCATCTCCCGACCCTTGGTGGGGATCCGAGTTGGGCAGCTACCTGTCCCGCCTGGAAACTCAGCGGGGCCTGTCGCCCCACACGGTGGCGGCCTACCGGCGGGACCTCGAGCAGTTCTTCCGCTTTGCCGAACAACGGGGGGTCGACTCGACCGCCCAGCTGGACCGGAGGATGATCCGGGGATTTCTCGGCCATCTCGACCAGCGCGGATACGCCCGCCGCTCGGTTGCCCGCAAGACCTCCGCCATCCGCGCCTATCTGGCCGATTGCGTCAGGAGAGGCTCGCTGGAAGCCAGCCCGGCCGATGGGCTGGCCAGGCCGCGGACTCCCCGTACCTTGCCCCAGGCGCTCTCCCGGCGTGATACGGCCGCCCTGCTGGAAGCGATCGACGGACAGGATCCCGACTCCTTGCGCGACCGCGCCGTGCTCGAGGCGCTCTACGCCACCGGGCTGCGAGTGTCCGAGCTGGCCTCCCTCACGGTGGATGCGGTGCAGGGACGGGACCGGCTGGTGGTCACGGGTAAGGGAGGTCGCGACCGGGTCGTGCCGTTGGGAATCCATGCCCGGGACTCCCTGGGCAGGTATCTGCGCGCCGGTCGCCCGGCGCTGGTAGGGGATCGCCCCACCAACGCCCTGTGGATTGGGGGAAGGGGAGCTGACATGAGCAGCCGGACGCTGCGCAGGGTGGTCCGGGCCCGGGCGGGTACCTTTCCTCACGCCCTCCGTCACAGCTTCGCCACGCACCTGCTGCAAGGCGGGGCCGACCTGAGCACGGTGGCCCAGCTGCTGGGACATGTGGAGCTGGGTTCCACCGAGATCTACACCGCGTTGAGCAGGCGTCACCTGCGAGCAGCCTACGAGCGGAGCCACCCCCGAGCCTGAGGCGCCCCGGCTTCAGCCCTGACTCCGGGGCCAGGGCGTTTCTGCTGGTTTCTCCCGGTCGAGCCATCTACACTGGCGGTATCACACACGTTCACCGCAGCCTCCCGCGGTCGGACCGTAGGTCCGGGGAGGTTCCCGGGGAGACCCCAGGAACGGGTGGGCGGAGGCACGAACCGAAAACGTAGGAGGCACTTTGTCTGCCGTCACCATCAAGCAGCTGCTGGAGGCGGGTGTCCACTTCGGTCACCAGACCCGCCGATGGAACCCCAAGATGGATCCGTACATCTTCGGGGAACGCAACGGAATCCACATCATCGATCTCCGCCGGACCTTGGAGGAGGTCACCAGAGCGCACACCTTCGTGAGCAAGCTGGTGGCGGGGAGCGGCACGGTGCTGTTCGTCGGGACCAAGAAGCAGGCCCAGTCGGCCATTCTCGATGCGGCCACGGCTGCCCGCATGCCGTACGTCAACTTCCGCTGGCTGGGTGGGATGCTGACCAACTTCAAGACCATCAACCAGCGCATCTTCTACATGAAGGAGCTGGCGGCCATGGAAGAGTCCGGCGACATCGACCAGCTTCCCAAGAAGGAGCGGATCCGCTTGAGGAGGGAGTACGCCCACCTGGAGCGCACTCTCGGCGGAGTGGCCGATATGGAACAGCTCCCGTCGGCACTGTTCGTGGTCGATCTCAACGTCGAGCACATTGCGGTGCGGGAGGCCGTCCGCCTCCAGATCCCGGTAATCGCGCTGGTCGATACCAACTGCAATCCCGACGATATCGACTTCGTGATTCCCGGCAACGATGATGCCATCAGGGCCGCCTCGCTCATAGCCAGTGTGTTGGCGGCGGCCTGCGAAGAGGGCAGGATGGCCGCCCTGGAACGCGAAGAGGGGGACAGCGACACCGATTCGCAGGCGGATCGGCAGTAAGTACTAGACCAGCCAGACCTTTCCAGAAGGACCAACGAGATGCCAAAGTTCACAGCTAAGGACGTACAAGCCCTTCGCCGCGCCACGAGCGTCGGGATGATGGATGCGAAGAGAGCCCTGGTCGAGTGCGACGGGGACATGGAAGAAGCCAAGGCTCTGCTCAGGGAGAAGGGCCTGGCCGATGTCAAGAAGAGGGCCGGGCGGAGCGCCAACCAGGGCACCGTGGGCTCTTACGTCCACCGACCTTCCGGCTACCCGACCGTCGGGGTGCTGGTGGAGCTGGTGTCCGAGACCGACTTCGTCGCCAAGAGCGACCGCTTCCAGAAGATGGCGCACGATCTTGCCATGCACGTAGCCGCCGCTCAACCCCGGTGGGTACGGATAGAGGACATTCCCGCCGACGTGGTGGGTAAGGAGAGATCCTTGATCGCCCGGGAAGCGCGCGCCACCGGCAAGCCGGACCGGGTGATCGAGATTATCGTGAACGGCAAGCTGAAGTCCTTCTTCAAGGACCAGGTGCTGTACGAGCAGGACTTCATCAGGACGGATCAATACGAGGGAAAGGTCGGTGACATGGTGACGGAGCTGGCCGCCGTCATGGGTGAGAACATCGGGGTGCGGCGATTCTCCCGGATCGCCGTGGGCGAGCAGGAACTCTAGGTGCAGCAGACCCGGAACCGGGTACTCCTCAAGCTCTCCGGCGAGGCGTTCGCCGATCCGGAGATCGGTTACGGCATCTCGCCGGAGGTAGTCCGCCGGGTGGCCACCGAGATCGCCGACTCGCAGGCAGCCGGTTATCAGATCGGGATCGTGGTGGGCGGTGGCAACATCTTCCGTGGTGTTTCAGCCGCCGCGAAGGGTATGGATCCGGCCAACGCCGACTACATGGGCATGCTGGCCACCGTTATCAATGCCCTGGCGCTGCGGGATGCTATCGAGGCCACCGGGGTGGAGTGCCGGGTGCAATCAGCCATCAACATGCAGCAGCTGGCCGAGCCCTATATCCGGCTGCGCGCCATCGCCCATCTCGAGAAGGGACGCTCGGTGATCTTCGCAGCCGGAAGCGGTAATCCGTTCTTCACCACCGACACGGCAGCTGCCCTCCGAGCCATGGAGGTGGGTGCAGGGGTGATGTTGAAAGCCAGCAAGGTGGACGGGATTTATTCGGCGGATCCGAACCTCGACCACAATGCCGTGTTCTTGAAGGAAGTCACCTACATGGACTTCATCTCGTCCGGGTTCAGGGTGATGGACACCACGGCCGTTACCATGTGCATGGACCACAAACTGCCGATCGTGGTGTTCAGCTTGTTGCGCCCCGGCAATATCGCCCGGGCGGTGGCGGGAGAGCCGATCGGTACCAGGGTCTGCTGAGTCACGGGAAGGACAACCGATGATGGACGAGCTGCTCGACGACGCCGCCGAACGCATGGAGCAGGCCGTCCGCCACACCCAGCGAGAGTTCGCCACCTTGAGGACCGGGAGGGCCAATCCGGCCATCCTGTCGAGGATCATGGTCGACTATTACGGATCCAGGACACCCTTGCAGCAGCTGGCCACCACCACGGTGCAGGATCCGCGCATGCTGATCGTGCATCCCTTCGATCCAGGCTCGTTGAAGGAGATCGAGCGGGCCATCCGCCTGTCCGACCTGGGCCTCAACCCGGCCAACGATGGCAAGATCATCCGGCTGGTCTTTCCGCCCCTGACCGAGGAGCGACGACGGCAGCTGATCCGGGTAGCCAGGGGGATTGCCGAGGAGGGCCGGATCGCGGTACGCAACATCCGCCGGGGCACCCGTGACGACTTTTCAGAACTCGGTGAGTCGGAGGATACGATCCGGCGGGCCGAGAAAGAGCTACAGGATTACACCGACCGTTACGTCGCCAAGACCGGCGAGTTGCTGGCCAACAAGGAACGCGAGCTGCTCGAAGTATGAGAGAAGGGTTGGGCCGAGGGCCGGCGGGATTCGACTTGTCCGCCAGGCTCGGTGCTGATACCCACTAGCCGGGCGATCGGCGCGGTATCCTGTGGCAGGCTCCGGGCCGGAGGAACGGATACTTATGGACGAAGACGACAAGACCCCTGAGGTCGAGAACGGCGACGAGCAGTCGCAAGACCAGGAGTCGCCTGAGGAGGAGTTGCCGCAGGAGGAGGACGCTCAGGATCCGGTGGACACCGGTGAGTTCACCGGACGTGACTACCTGCGATCTACCACGCGCGAATACCAGGGTCTGGCGGAGTCGGTAGCGAAGGCGCGCAAGGAGGAGTCCGTCGAGCAGTCGGCGGTAGGAGCCCATGTCCCAGGGCTCGGCCCGAGCGTGGTGGGGTTGGAGGATCTGACCGGCCAGGATGAAGACGATCCCGAGGAGATAGAGCAGATCGATCGGGCCAGACGATCGGAGCTGGCTCTGCGGATCCTGACCGGCCTGGCGGTGGTGGTGCTGGTCTTCGCAGCCCTCTATGCGGGAGAGTTGTGGATAACGCTGTTGCTCGGCCTGCTCATCGTGGTAGCGGTTGCCGAGTTCTACCTCGCAGTGCGATCGGTCGGGTTCACCCCGGTTGCTTTGATCGGTCTTCTAGGAGCGGTGGCTGTGTTCTATGCAGCCTGGATTTCCGGACCATACGGGGTTGCGCGGGTAGTAGCCGGCGTGGTGCTCGTGTCGGGACTCTGGTTCGTGGCGGTCCAGCGCAGTTACCCGCTGGCCAACCTCGGAGTGACCGTGATGGGCGTCGTTTGGATACCGGTGATGGCATCCTTCGCTATTCCGATGTTCCGATCCGCCGATGGTTGGGCATTGACCACGGGGTTGGTGGTGTTCACCGCTCTCAACGACATTGCCGCTTTCGCCTACGGAAGGGCGTTCGGCAGCCGCAAACTGGCGCCCGTCCTCTCTCCCAACAAGACGTTGGAGGGTCTCCTCGGCGCCGCCGTGATAACCGTGCTAGCGGGCCTCATCATCGGCCGGTTCGGATTGCTGGAGCCCCTTACCATGTTCTCGGCCATCTGCCTAGCGGCGGTCATCAGCGTGGTGGCCCCGCTCGGGGATCTGGCGGAGTCGGCCGTCAAGCGCATGATCGACGTCAAGGACATGGGAAGTATCCTGCCTGGACACGGCGGAGTCCTCGACCGGCTGGATGCCTTCCTCTTCACGATTCCGGCCACCTACCTGGTCTACGTCTGGTTCGGCTACCTGTGAGATCGGTCGTTGTCCTCGGGGCAACGGGATCGGTAGGTAGGCAAACCCTCGAAGTAGCGGATCGTCTGGGTATACCCGTGGCCGGGCTGGCGGCCCGCCGTTCCGGTCCCGACCTGGAGCAGCTGGCTGTTCGCTTCGGTGAGGCGGCGGTCGTGGCTACCGAACCCGACCGGGCCGGCCATGCCCGATACCGGGAACGGTTCGGGGATCGTTACCGATCGGGCATGAGAGCCCTCGTCGAGCTGGCGGCGCGGCCTGGCAGGATCGTCGTCAACGGGGTAGTGGGCGCCGCTGGTTTGGAGGCGTCGATCGCGGCGCTCGAGGCCGGGAACCGCGTGGCTCTGGCCAACAAGGAGAGCCTGGTGGTGGGTGGCCCGCTGGTCATGGCGGCGGCGGCGCATGGGGAGCTGGTTCCGGTCGACTCGGAGCACTCCGCCCTGTTCCAGTGCCTGCAGGGTGAACAGGTCCCCGAAGTCCGCCGGATGCTGCTTACCGCCTCGGGTGGTCCCTTCCGGGGGCGGAATGCTGCGGCGCTGGCCGGGGTAAGCGTGGATGAGGCACTGGCCCATCCCACCTGGCGGATGGGGCCGCGCATCACGATCGACTCAGCCACTCTGGCCAACAAGGGCTTGGAGGTGATCGAGGCCCATTACCTGTTCGGGCTGCCTTTCGATCAGGTGGATGTGGTGGTCCATCCCCAGAGTGTGGTCCACTCCCTGGTCGAGTTCATCGATGGTTCCCTCAAGGCGCATCTGGGGGTTACCGACATGCGGATCCCCATCCAATATGCCCTCACCTCCCCAGCCCGGGCCGAGGCGGATTTCCCTCCCTTCGACCTCACCCAGGCCGCCCTGACCTTCGAGCGGGTCGACCTGGATACCTTTCCCGCCCTGGAACTCGCCTATGCAGCCGGGAGAGGAGGAGGTAGTCTGCCGGCCGCTTTCAATGCGGCAGATGAGGTGGCGGTGGACGCCTTCTTGCGCTCCCGGATCGGGTTTCTCGACATAGCCAGGGTGATCGCCCGCGTGCTCGACACCCATGAGCGAATCGAGGTCACGTCGATCGAGGCGGTCCGCCAAGCGGATGCCGATGCGCGCCGAGCTGCCAGGGTCGTGATAGCGAGCCTCTAGAGGTCCTACCCAAACATTCGAGGGCCTGTCCTGCGAGTTCACGACTCACTGGACAGGCCCTCGAAACTCGGTCGATGGACCTCCTTAGGGGCTACCGGCTAGGAAGCCAGGTTCAGGGCGGTCGACAGGAAGGTGGCCATCTGTGCTCGGGTGACCGGATCATCAGGCCGGAAGGTCCCGTCTCCGAACCCGGCCGCCACACCCAACCGGGCGAGTCGGGCGACGAAACCGGCGTACCAGGCGTCATTAGCCACGTCACTGAAGCCTCCCGTTCCGGTGAGGAACGGAGTGGATCCCATCGCACGCACCAGGAACGCCGCCATCTGAGCCCGGGTTACCTCACCATCGGGGCAATACAGAGTAGGCGTGGCGGGGTCGCATCCCACCGTGATGCCCTGCCGGGCGATCAGATTGATGTTGTTCTCATGCACGCTGCCTTCATCGTCGGTGAAGTAGTCCCTAAGAGGGGGCGGCGAAACCGGTCTCGTGCCGGTCGACACCGGCGCCGGGGTGTTGGTTCTGATCGACACGACGTCCGACCATTCGCCAATACCGGCTGAGTTGGTTGCCCGGACCTGGACCTCGTAGGTCGTGCCCGTGTTCAAGCCGGTGATCCTGGCGGTGCGGCCCGTACCGTCGTGCGTCAGGGTGGTCCAGCCCGAAGCCCCCGACGCGCGGTACTGCACGTCATAGTCGCTGATGTCCGCCCCGTTGTTGGCTGGTGCGGGCCAGGTGGCCGTGATGGTCGTGTTGCCCGATGTCAGGGACACCACCGGCTTGCCCGGCGCGGACGCTGCCGCGGTGGACGCCACCGGCGACCAGTCGCCGTAACCGAGCGAGTTCATGGCGCGTACCCGGACCTGGTAGCTCTCCCCGTTCATGAGCCCACCGATGGTGAACATGGTTTCCGTGCCACGGTCGTAGCCAGCATCCTGGAACTCGGATTCGGATGTGAGCTTGTACTCCACCTGGTAATCCGTTATCGCCTGGCCACCGTCCGACGACGGCGCAGTCCACGACACGTCGATCTGCTGGTCACCCGGCGTCAGATTCGGCATGCCGGGCGCACCGGGGACGGTCGCCGTGTCGGTGACCGAAACCGGCACCGTGAACGACTCGTCGCCATACCCACCGCTTTCCGCGGTGTGGCTGAGCGTTACCTGCTCGTCGACGGTGTTGGCATCCAGGATGGCATCGAACGAGACCGTCTGCGGGGTCATGTAGTTCGACCGGCTGAAGACCAGCGGAGAGTTGACCACCTCGACAGAGTCGGGATGGCTAGAGGTGACCGTCACCCACACCGGGGCACTCGGTTGCTCGGCAAGCCGGAGGGTGTAAGTCGACATGCTGCCTTCGTCGATGGCCACGGTCGCCACGTCGCCGTTGTCCTCGATCGGCAGGTCGTGGACGAGCCTGCCGGATGTCGGGATGATGTTCGGAGTTGCCCTCAAAGTGTTGGTCCAGCCGCTCACTGGCCCGCCAAAGGCCTGGACCTCCACTTCATAGGTGGTGCCGTTGGTCAGTGACGTAATTGTGTAGCTCTCTGCATGTCCAGTGATGGTGTCGGTAGCCCAGCTGCCCCCCACCTCCTTGAACCGGACCTGGTAGTTGAGGGTCGGATTACCGCCATCGTTCCCGGGACGAACCCACTCGACCAGGATCTGTTCGTCGCCTGGTGTCACCATCGGGTCACGGGGCAGAGATGGCGCGACCGCGGTCGCCGCCGGCGTCCCGTTCAACCAGGACACAGACAGGGCGCCTTCGCCACCGGCGTTCTTAGCACGGATCTTGAACTGGTACTCCTGGCCGTTGGTAAGTGCCAGGGTCTTAGTTGTGGGTGGGGGACAGTTCGGCTGGGGTGGATCCTCAGGGTCATTTACCTCGCAATAGACGTAGGCGATCGTCGAATCCGAAGAACCTGCCTCGCGGTAATGTATCTGGTACTCCGTGATGACCGATCCACCGTTGTCGTCCGGATGACTCCATCCCACCTCGATCTGCTTGTTGCCCGGCGTCAGCCACAGGGTGGGTGTACCCGGTGGCCGTGGGCCCACGGTAACCGTCTTCAAGGTCGACCAGGGCCCCTCGCCGACTTCGTTTGTGGCTCTGACCTGGAAGTCGTAATCCAGACCCTGTGTCAGGTATCCGACATTGATGCTTTCTCTGTAGCTGAACGAGACGGTTGTCCAATCCTGGGTCCCTGACTGGCGGTGGCGCAGTACGAACCCAAAGATGGGCGCCCCGCCGTCCACCTCCGTAACCCAAGACACCTGAACGTAAGTCGGGAACGGTGTCAGGGTCACAACTGGCGCACCCGGCACTCCCGGGGTGGTCTGAGCGCCGGCCGGAACGACCAGAGTCATGATCATGGCCACGGCGAGCATCACCTGGGCGACCCCCGCCTTCAACCGGGAGAATCTGTTCAGCTTCAGGTCAACCATGGCTACCTTCCCTCCTCGCGACAAGGTATTTGGAAGGCCGGACCATGTTCAGCCGCTGTCAAGCCTACTCGGGCAGAACCGGAGTTGTCCGGGTGTTATGGACCGATCTGGTGAGCGAGAACGGGTGTTAATCTGGTGCCCTTGGTCCTCTTGCTGAGCCGGTCGACCACTTCGAGTTGGTGCCCGGACTATTCCAGGTCGCACTTTTCCAGCCGGGCGAGGAGGCTAAGGCCGGCGCCGATTACACCCGCTTGTGGACCACAGCTTCCGGCTAGCGAGAACTCGATTAGGTGGATCAGATCCGACGAGACGTAGATCCGGTCGCCCACATAGCCGGACTAGGGATCTCCCCACAGGTGGAGGTTGCTTGATCGTAAGCTAGGGCTGTTGCTCGCTGGAACAGCGGCCGGGGAGATGGTCTCCGGCTCATGATCCGGGCCCGCTCGGGTCCCATCCGGTCACTCCTCGCCGCGGAGGATGCGGTGGTCGTGGGTGGGGATGGTGCTGTGCAACGGGATCGATTCAGGATCGTGGGGCAGCGGATCGAAGGTGCTATTCACGCCCTGCGCTCTTGTGGACCGCGTTGACTCATCCACGGCCAGCATCACCTCGAGGACGTGATAGGCATGTTGGGGCTGCATCAACCGCGTTGCACCGCCCACCACCTCGATCGGGTGCTCGAGGGCGCCATTGCCTCTCCATCCTCCCCGCCTCGGCTGAGCCGAGCTGATCCTCCCCACCGGTGGGGAGAAACCGTGGCATGCCCGGATAATCCTGGGCCACTCCCACGGCGCAGTGTGTCTTGACGGCTGAGTCGGCAATACTGGGTAGGTCCCAGCCAGGACCTGTCGCATTCCCCAGGTCCGAGCCTCGGAGTAGCAAGGAGGGGCGATGCTCGGTGGGATTCTGATGGTGTTGGCCATCTCGGTCTTCATCCTGATACATGAAGCGGGCCACTTTCTGGCGGCTCGAGCCACCGGCATGAAAGCCACTGAGTTCTTCCTGGGATTCGGTCCGCGTATCTGGTCCTTCCGCCGGGGTGAGACGGAGTTCGGGATCAAGGCGCTGCCCCTCGGCGGCTATGTCCGGATTGCTGGGATGAACGATCGGGAGAAGGTCGATCCGCAGGACCTGGGCCGCACCTACCGGGAGCAGATGCTGTGGAAGAAGTCGGTGGTGGTGCTGTCGGGTGTGGTCCTGAACATGGTGCTGGCCTTCCTGCTGCTGTTCGGGCTGTTCTGGTTCTCCGGCATTGCCGAGGCGACCACCACGCTGGCGAGGGTCAGCCTGGAGATCACCGAAGGGATTCCGTCCCCGGCGGCGGAAGCCGGCTTGCGGGAAGGTGACGCTCTGGTGGCCATCGACGGGGTGGAGCTGGCCGACTGGGATCACGCCGTGGAGGTCATCATGGCCAGGCCGGGCAAGTCGGTCAGGATCGACCTGGTCCGCCAGGGAAGCCCGCAGACGGTCACCGCCACCCTGGGCTCGTCCCATCCGGTCACCGGAGAGGCGGTCGGTTTCCTCGGGGTATCGCCCGGCTCCCGGCGGGCACCGGTCGGTCTATTCCAAGCAGCCGGCCTAGCGGCCACCGTCGAGTGGTCCATTGTGACCGGGACCCTCGACGCCATCGGCCGGATTCTGCAACCGGACTCCCTGCTGGAGTTGGGTGGCGCGCTCGTGGGCCGGAGCGATGTGTCCGAGGAGATCCGCCCCGTCAGCCCGATCGGTCTGGTACAGATCGGAACCCAGGTCTCACAGGTGGGTGTCGGCAACCTGATTTTCCTGCTGGCGGTGGTCAATGTGACGCTGGCTATCTTCAATAGCCTCCCGCTCTATCCCCTGGACGGCGGGCACTTCGCGGTGGCCCTCTACGAAAAGGTGACCGGCCGGTCGGTCGATATGCGGCGCCTCATTCCCATTGCGGTGGCTGTGGTGATGCTGATGGTGTTTCTGGGCCTGGTGGCGATAGTGTTGGACATCGTCAACCCGCTCACCTTGTGAAGGTCGTCACCCAGGTAATTCACCAGCGGCGAGGAGGAACACGATGAGCAGGATCGGGACATTGGTCTCTTCCGAAGCCAGACGGCACCCCTGGCTAGCTGGGGTGACGGCTCTTTACGTGGTGGCATGGACGGTCTACGGCCTGGGGACGGGTAACAGTCAGGTGTACGCCTATCTGGCCTGGATGATCTCGATGGCTTGCCTGGTCACGTACGTCGACTACCGGGTTCGCTTCTCCAACCACGTGCTGGTGTTGCTCTGCATCGTCGGATTCTGTCACATGGCAGGAGGGAACGTGGATTTCGACGGAGTCCTCCTCTACGAACAGGCCTGGGGGTACGTGCGCTACGACCACCTGGTCCACGCCGTCGGTCTGGGGGCGGCAGGGTTGGCTGTCTGGGAGGCCACTCGCCGGATGCTGGCCGCGGAAGGTGGCGCGCAGGCTGTCGTGGTGATCATCCTCGGCGGCAACGCGATCGGTGCCTGGATCGAGATGGGTGAGTATCTGGTCACCCTGGTCAATCCGAGTGCCAGGGTGGGTGGCTATGTCAACAGCATGCAGGACCTGATAGCCAACCTGGTGGGTACCGCGCTAGCAGCCTGGTGGGTCTGGAGAGGCACAACCCGAGGGGGCGGTCGCCGAACCCGAGCCCAACGGCCACCACGTTCAGCTTGAGCCAGGTGCTGACTTCCTCCCCACACCCCCCGAAGTCGTCGGTGCGTTGGTGTCGACAGAGCAAAGGTACCTTGCGGCCCTGCTCCAGGCTGGTGGCAGGTCCACCCTCCCCATGGGTATCCGCTCATCGATCGCCGTCCAGAACTAACCTGCGGGCTGTGAAACTCGTAGGGGACCGATGAACCATAGGGACAGGACCCGGCAGATCCGGGTCGGGCGCGTACCGGTGGGTGGCGGGGCGCCAGTGTCGGTCCAGTCGATGACCACCACCAAGACGGCGGATGTAGATGGCACGCTTGCCCAGGTGTACGCCCTGGCGGGCTCGGGTGCGGATATCGTGCGCATCACCTGCAACGACGTGGCAGCCGCCGAGGGACTGGCCGAGATCGTGCCGCGCTCGCCGGTTCCGATCATCGCTGATATCCACTACCAATATCGGCTCGCCTTGGCCGCCCTCGAAGCAGGGGTCCAGGGTCTGCGGCTCAATCCGGGCAACATCCGTAAGCCGCACCAGATCCGGGCGGTTGCTCGAGAGGCCAAGGATCGCAGGATCCCGATCAGGGTGGGCGTGAACGCCGGAAGCCTCGACCGGACCCTCATGGCTCGTTTCGGTTCAGCCACCCCCGAAGCCCTGGTGGCCTCGGGGCTGAAGGAGATCGAGTACCTGGCCGAGGAGGACTTCGACGACATCAAGATCTCGGTCAAGCACTCGCACGTGCCCTCGATGGTGGAGTCCTACCGGCTGCTGGCCGACACGCTCGACTATCCGCTCCATCTGGGCGTGACCGAGGCCGGGCCGCCACCGGGGGGCTTGATCAAGTCGGTGGCTGGTATCGCCACCTTGCTACTGGAAGGCATCGGCGACACCATCCGTTTCTCGCTGACTGCCGACCCGGTGGAGGAGGCCAAGGCGGGCAGGCAACTCCTCGAATACCTGGACTTGCGAGACCGTACCGGGCTGGATCTGATCGCGTGTCCGAGTTGCGGGCGGGCCGAGGTGGATGTGCTGGCCGTTGCGCAGGAGGCTCAGGAGAAGTTGGAGGAGGCCAGCCTGCCCATCCAGGTGGCGGTGATGGGTTGTGTGGTGAACGGCCCGGGCGAGGCCCGAGAGGCTGACATCGGGATAGCCGCCGGGCGCGGTCGGGGGCACCTGTTCATCAAGGGCAAGGTGGTTCGGGTGGTTCCGGAGGCGGAGATGGTCGAGGCCTTGCTCGACGAGGCTCGGCGGCTGGTGGAGGAAGGATCGGAGGCTCGGTTGGCCGCGGCTGATCGGCGGGCGGTGGGGGCGGCCGCTCGTGACCGGCGATTGTTGCTGGAGATCCGGGGTGATGCCAATCAGGCGGCGGTGCGACGGGCGGCCGTGGCGAAGGTGGCTGCCCGGAACGGTTGATCGGCTCCTTCGGGGGGTCCGGCTGGGCGCTCAGGTGAAGCAACCGGCTTCTTTGCTCTATCCTGACTGCCAGTCCTGCTAGGAGTTCGCGTGCGCTGGTCCCGAGTTTTCATACCCACCCTGCGGGATGACCCGGCGGATGCGGTGGCTCCCAGTCACCGGTTGCTGGTGCGGGGGGGATACATCCGCCAGCTGATGGCCGGTTCCTACACCTTGCTGCCGCTCGGGATGAGGGTGGCCACCAAGATCTCCACCATCATCCGGCGGGAGATGGATGCCATCGGAGGTCAGGAGTTCCTGGCGCCGGTGGTCCATCCGGCCGAGCTCTGGAAACGGACCGGGCGGTGGGACGACGTGGAAGGCATCATGGTCAAGTTCGAGGACCGCCGCGGTGCCGACCTGGTCCTGGCACTCACCCACGAGGAGGTGTTTGCCCATCTCGCGGCTGAGATGAACTCCTACCGCGACCTTCCCCAGCTCTGGTACCACCTCCAGACCAAGTTCCGGGACGAGGCACGGCCCCGGTCCGGCCTGCTCAGGGTGCGCGAGTTCGTCATGAAGGACTCCTACTCCTTCGATCTGGATACCGATGGCCTGGATGTGCAGTTCGAAGCCCATCGCGGAGCTTACGATCGGATCTTCGGTGACCTGGGCCTGCGCGCCATCCAGGTGGAAGCCTCGTCGGGGAACATGGGAGGGAGCGACTCGGTGGAGTTCGTAGTCACCTCACCCACCGGGGAGGACCGGATAGCCATGTGCGACGGGTGCGACTACGCGGCCAACCTGGAGCGGGCGGCGGGACGAGCGGATGAGGTGGTGGATGAGCCTTGGACAGGCCCTCCGGCCCGGTTCCCCACTCCCGGCATTCACACCATTGCTGCCCTCACCCGAGTGGGTGAGTTCGCCTCGGCACGACGTCAGATCAAGACCCTCGTCTACCTGGTGGGTGACCAGATCACCCTGGTGGCGCTGCGCGGTGATCACGATCTCGAGGTCCAGAAGCTGATGGACTCGGTGACCGATCCGGTCCGCCCGGCCACCAAGGACGAGATAGTTGCCGCACTGGGCGCCCACCCGGGAAGCTTGGGAGCGGTGGGGGTGGATCTGCCGGTGATGGCTGATCCGGCCCTGCGCGGACGATCGAACATGGTTACCGGCGCTAACGAGGACGACTACCACTTGCGGGGGGTCGAGGTGGAACGGGACATCGAGGTGGACCGATGGCTCGATCTCCGGACGGTCCAGCACGGTGAGGCATGCGGCCGCTGCCCCGCTGGCACCCTGTCGGTCTCGCCCGTGATCGAAGTCGGCCATATCTTCAAGCTCGGCCGCAAGTACAGCCAGGCATTGGGCGCCACAGTGCTCGACCCCTCGGGCCGGCCCACCCCCCTGGTGATGGGATCGTACGGCATCGGTGTCGGCCGGGCGATGGCCGCCATCGTGGAGGGCAGTCACGACCGGCGGGGAATCGTCTGGCCGACCAATGTGGCGCCCTTCAGTGCGGTCATCACCATGCTCCGCCCCGATCATCCCGCCGTCCGGCAAGTGGGGGAGCGCCTCTACGGTGAGCTCATGGACTCGGGCATCGAGGTGATCCTCGATGATCGCTCCGAACGCCCGGGCGTCAAGTTTGCCGATGCGGAGCTGATCGGGATTCCCTACCGGCTGACCGTCGGACCTCGCAGCGTCCAGTCGGGACGGGTCGAGCTTCGATCCCGGGATGGGAGCGTGGACGAGCAGCCGGATCTGGATAGGGCGGCGGCCAGGACCGTGGAGCTGATCCTCCGGGGTTGATCGGACCTCCGGAGCACGCCGTACATCCTGCGGCCGATACTCCCCACTTCCACATCACAGGGCATTGCTATAATCCGGCGAAACTCGAAGGACGTGACTTTGTGGTACAAGGTGGGCGGCCAGCCCGCTTTTTTTATGCTCACAACCGGCCACCCGGGGCCTTTGGCCGCGGGTCCCAGGCCCGGAGGACCGGCCGTGGGCGTGCTCGCCCGGAGCCGGCCACGTGGTCGAGGGGTCGGTAGCGTGAGCATCGAACAGCAGCTCTGGACTATCTGCGAGCAGCACGTGGCCTCCGAAGGACTAGAGCTCGACGACCTGCAAGTAGCAGGCCCTGCCCCGCGTGTCGTGAAGGTGACCGTCGACCACCGCGGGGGTGTCGATGTCGACCGGCTGGCCGGCCTGTCGCGAGCGCTTTCCCGCCGCCTCGACGAGGTGGACCTCCTGCACGGGCCCTACTCGCTCGAAGTCACCTCTCCAGGGCTAGAACGGGCCCTCCGGCGACCGCTCCACTATTCGAAGTCGATCGGACGGGATGTGATCGTAAAGACCCGCACCGAGGTGGACGGCGCACGGCGCCATGCGGGTGTGCTGGAGTCCGTCGACCAGGATGGGTTCGTCGTAAGGGTGGATAGTGTGGCGCGGCGGATAGCCTTCGGCGAGGTTAGAGCCGCCAAGACCAGATTCGAGTGGAAGAAGCAACCTAAGTCGGCCAGGAAACGGGTAAAGAGATGAGAATGGATTACCGGGTCATGGAGGCCCTTGAGATGCTCGAGCGCGAGCGAGGGATCCCGGTCGACACGATCCTGGATGCCTTGGCCAATGCCCTCGTATCGGCATACAAGCGAAGTCGCGGCGCGGCTGAGGAAGCGCGTGTCACGATCGAACCGGAGGGCGGGGAGATCAGGGTGTACGCGCAGGAACTGGACGACGACGGGAACGTCATCGCCGAGTGGGAGGACACGCCCAAGGACTTCGGCCGCATTGCCGCCACCACCGCCAAGCAGGTCATCGCCCAGCGCCTGCGGGAAGCCAAGCGCGAGCAGGTGTACGAAATTTACGAGGGCCGGGACGGCGATCTGGTTACCGGGATCGTGCAGCAGCACGACGGCCGGTATACGATCCTCGACCTCGGTAATGCCGAGGCCATCATGCCGGGCTCCGAGCGGATTCCCTATGAACGTCTGGAGCGCAACGCCCGCGCCAAGGCCCTCATCCTCGAGGTGCGCCGCGAGACCAAGGGCCCCCAGATAGTGGTCTCGAGATCCCATCCGGACTTCGTTCGGCGCCTGCTCGACCTCGAGGTACCCGAGTTGTTGGATGGAACGGTGGAGATCGTTTCCATCGCTCGAGAAGCAGGGCATCGCACCAAGATCGCGGTGATCTCGCACGATCTGAACGTGGATCCCAAGGGCGCCTGTGTGGGCGCTCGGGGGTCCCGGGTACGCCAGGTGGTCAACGAGCTGCGCGGGGAGAAGGTCGATGTGGTGCAATGGCGGGAAGACCCCAACCAGTTCATTGCTGAAGCCCTCGGCCCGGCCAAGGTCAAGGACGTCCAGGTGGACGAGGAGACGAAGGAGGCGGTGGTGTTCGTCAGCGAGCACCAACTGTCCCTCGCCATCGGGCGCGAGGGTCAGAACGCTCGTCTGGCCACCCGCCTGACCGGGTACCGAATAGATATCAAGAGCGACTCCTCCCACCGCCGGCGCGGCCCCGGAGTTCGCAGGTACTGATGGCAACCAAGCGGATTCACGAGCTCGCCAAGGAGCTGGGGCTCGCCTCCCGGGATGTCCTGGCTACCGCTCGCCAGCTGGGCTTGCCGGTTACTACCGCGTCGTCCGGTCTGGAACCGGGTGACGCCGAAGCCCTGCGCTCCATCTTGATGCCCGAACCGGAACCTCCGCCGCCCCCAGCTGAGCCTCCCGAACCTGAGCCGGCCCCCTCGCCGCCTCAGCCTGTCGAGGAACCCGAGGAGGAGACGAAGATCATCACCGTCTCCAGTGCGGTATCGGTCCGGGAGATGGCCAGGGCCATGGACCAGCCGGTGGGCGAGGTGGTGAGGAAGCTGCTGGCGATGGGTCTGATGACCGCGGCCGCGGCGGCGGTTCCTCCCGAGGCCATCGAACCCCTGGGCGAGGCCTTCGGGTTCCTGGTGGAGGTGGAGCCCGAGGAGCCGGAGTCGGCTGCTCCGGAACCGACGGTCAGGCACAGGAAAGAGTTCCACGACGATCCGGCCTCCCTGGTGGAGCGGCCTCCGGTGGTGACCGTGATGGGCCATGTGGATCACGGAAAGACCACCCTGCTGGACTCCATCCGCCACACCAACGTGGCGGCCGGGGAGGCGGGAGGCATCACCCAGCACATCGGTGCCTACCAGGTGTCGGTGGACGGCCGCCCGATCACCTTCATCGACACGCCCGGACATGCCGCCTTTACCGCTATGCGGGCCAGGGGCGCCGAGGTGACCGACATCGTGGTGCTGGTGGTGGCGGCGGACGACGGAGTCATGCCCCAGACCATCGAGGCCATCAACCACAGCCAGGTGGCGGGTGTCACCCAGATAGTGGCCATCAACAAGATGGATCTGGAGAAGGCGAATCCGGTGAGGGTCAGAGCTATGCTCACCGAGCACGGAGTGGTCACAGAGGAGCTGGGTGGTGATGTCATCTCGGTGGAGCTCTCAGCGGTTACCGGAGAGGGCGTCGATGTCCTGCTGGAGATGATCGATCTGGTTGCTCAGGTCTCCGAATACAAGGCCAACCCGCGCGCTTCCGCCTCGGGCGTGGTGGTGGAAAGCCGGCTCGATCGAGGAATGGGCCCGATGGCCACTGTGATCGTGCAACGCGGGACCTTGAAGCGGGGCAAGTCCCTGGTGGCAGGAACTGTGAGCGGCCGGGTACGGGCCATGATCGACGACAAGGGAAAACGGATCTCCTCCGCCGGTCCCTCCACTCCTCTGCTGGTGTCCGGCTGGTCCTCGGTGCCGACCGCGGGCGACCAGTTCGAAGTGGTCAAGAACGATCGGGTCGCCCGGTCGATCGCCTCTGACAGGGTCGACGAACATCGGGCGCGCACCCTGGTGGTCCCCAGCGCTCGCGAGCGCCTGAGCCTGCTGATCGAGCGCCTGCGTTCGCAGGAAGAGGCCGAGCTGCGGCTGATCGTCAAGGCTGACGCCGACGGTTCGGTGGAGGCCATCCGGGATGCGGTGGGCAAGATCGCCCGGGAAGGTGGGCGGGTGACCGTGGTCCATGCCGCGGTGGGTGGAATCACCGAGAACGACATCACCCTCGCCGACGCCACCGACTCGATCGTCATCGGGTTCAACGTTCGGCCCGACGCCAAGTCGCGGCGGGCGGCGGCTTCGGTCGGCATCGAAGTGCTCACCTATTCGATCATCTACGAGCTGCTGGACGAGATCGAGCAGATGTTGGTGGGTCGCCTGGCGCCGGTCGAGGAGGAGCTGATACTCGGAACTGCCGAGGTGAGGGCCATCTTCCGCGTGCCGAGGCTGGGAGCGGTGGCCGGATGCTACGTGTCGGAAGGAACCATCCCAAGGGGAGCCAGGGCCCGCCTGGTCCGGGACGGCATCGTGGTGTACGACGGCCGGGTGGCTTCGCTCCGCCGCTTCAAGGAGGATGTGGGCGAGGTATCCGCCGGTTACGAGTGCGGGGTGGGTCTCGAGCGCTTCCGGGACGTCAAGGAAGGCGACCTGATCGAGACGTACCGCATCGATGAGGTGGCTCCCCAATGATCGGCACCCTGTGATCCTTCGGTGGCGACCATGCATGCTGCTGCTCTCCGGATCGATCTCCGGCTGAGGGACGTACACTCCCTCAAGTCCAAACGTCGGAGGATGACCCGCCTTTCCGCGGCGGTGCGCCGCACCTTTCCGGTGGCGTTCGCCGAGGTGGATTACCAGGATCTGTGGCAGCGTGCGGCGGTAGGGATAGGAATAGTCACACCCCATGCCACGCAGCTGGAGATGGCCATCCACTCGGTGCATCGCTTCCTCGACGGATGGCACGAGACAGAGGTGCTATCGGTGAGCGTCTCCTACCTGGACGATCCGCCGTGAAAGGGAGGTAGTGGCCAATCGACGGCTCCGGCGGGTCAACGAATTGCTGAGGGAGGTGATCGCCGAGGAGTGCCGCACCCTCAAGGATCCCCGGATCGGTTTCCTCACGGTGACGGGTGTCTCGGTGTCGCCCGATCTGCGTAATGCCGAGGTCTATTACACCGTGATGGGGACCGACGAAGCGGCGGATGAGACCGCGCAGGCGCTGGCCGGAGCATCGGCGCGGGTGCGGGCGGCGGTAGGTCGGCAGGTCCGCCTCAAGTACATCCCGAAACTTCGCTTCCTCCCCGACCCCGCCATCGCCCATGCCCGCCGGATCGAGAGCCTCCTGCGGGAGATCCAGCCCGGCGGCGGCGCGCCTGAGTGATGTATTCCCACCGTGCGCTGGTGGCTGCCACCGAGGCCATCCGGGAGGCGGGCACCCTGGTAGCTACCGGACACGTGAACCCTGATGGTGATTCGCTGGGTTCCGCTCTGGGCCTGGCTCTCTCCTCCCGGGCTGCCGCGCGGGAGGCACACGTATGTTTCGGCGGAGGTTACGTACTGGCCGACCAGTTCGCCTTTCTCGATACCGGACCGCTGGCAGATCCCGCCGACGTGGGGTCACCCGACGTACTGGTAGCTTTCGATGTGAACGACCCCGACCGCCTGGGACACGGGATGGAGGGTCTGCTGCGCTCGGCCGGCCGGGTGGTGATGGTCGATCATCATGTAGCCGGGCCGGGCTTCGGGGATGTCCGGTTGTGCGATCCGGAGGCGCCTGCGGCCGCCTTGCTCTGCTACCGATTGGTGCGGCGGCTCGGCTGGCCGGTCGATCCGGCGGTCGCCAGCGCACTACTGCTCGGCCTGGTCACCGACACAGGACGCTTCCAGTACGCCAACACCACCCCCGAGGCCTTCCGCTCGGCGGCCGAGCTGCTGGAGGCTGGTGCCCGCCCGGAGGTGATCGGACGGAATGTGTACGAGTCGGCGCCATTCGGCTATCTGGGGCTGGAGGGCACCGTTCTGAACCGCGCCGTCCTGGATCCGGCCGCCTCGCTGGTGTGGTCGTACATGACCCAGGGAGACCTGCAAACCCACGGCGTCGGCCAGGAGGACACCGACGGATTGATCGATGCGGTCCGGGTGGCGCGGGAGGCTGAAGTCGCCCTGCTTGCCAAGGAGCAACCGGATGGAGCCTGGAAGCTGAGCCTCCGCTCCCGGCAGTGGGTCGACGTGGCCGCCATCGCGGAGGCGCTGGGAGGAGGCGGGCATCACCGGGCGTCGGGTGCCACCTTCGAAGGAGATCTCCAGGCGGCGGTCCGGGAGGTGAGGAGCCGGCTGCCAGGATGACCGTGGAGCCCGGATTCGTGCTGGTGGACAAGGAGCGGGGCTGGACCTCCCACGATGTGGTGGCCAAGTCCCGGGGGCTGTTCGGCATCCGAAAGATCGGGCACGCCGGAACGCTCGATCCGATGGCCACCGGTCTGCTGGTGCTGGGCATCGGGGCGGCCACCCGGCTACTGCGCTTCGTGACCGACCAGCCGAAGGAGTACGTGGCCACGGCTCGCTTCGGGGTGGCTACCGATACGCTCGATGCCGACGGGGAGGTACTTTCTCGGCAACCCATGAAGGTAAACGCCCAGGACGTGGAACGGGCTATGGCCGGGTTCGTGGGGGATCTGCTGCAGGTGCCGCCGATGGTCTCGGCGGTGAGAGTCGGGGGGAAGCGGCTGTACGAGATGGCTCGGCGTGGGCAACGGGTCGAGCGGCCCGCCCGCCCGGTTCATGTGCAGAGCCTGGCGCTGGAAGGGTTCCATCCCGGTCCCTACCCGGAGGTACGGTTCCGAGTGGTCGGCGGGCGGGGACTGTACGTGAGGGTGCTGGCTGATGACCTCGCCAGGAAACTGGGAGGCCGGGCCCATCTGACCGCCCTTCGCCGGGTACGGAACGGGCAGCTCCGGGTGGAGGGCGCTACCCGGGTGGACCGGATGGTGAGGTTACGTGACGAGGACCGGCTCGACGAGGTGCTGCTGTCACCGAGCCGAGGGTTGGCACACCTGCCGATGGTGGAAGTGGCCGATGATCTGGTTGGTCCGGCCACCAACGGCCGGTGGCTCCCGGACGATCTGGCGGGCGTTCCGGCCGGCGGCGGGCCGGTGAGGATGGTGGCCGGGCGCCGCTTGCTGGCCGTATACCGGGTGGACCGGGATCGGCTTGTGCCGGAAGTGGTGCTACCTCCTATCCAGGCATCGAAGGGGTCGAGTCCATGAAGGTGTGGACCGGCGATCCGAGGGGGTGGGGGCCGGGACCGGCGGGCGGAACCGCCCTGACTATCGGGGTGTTCGACGGGGTTCACCGGGGCCATCGAGCACTGCTCGCCGACCTGGCGGATAGAGCCGCGAAAGCCGGGAAGCTCGAGACCGCGGTGGTGACCTTCGACGTCCATCCGCGTTCGGTGGTCACCCCGGAGCGGGCCCCGAGGATGATCTCCACACTTCCCCGGCGGCTAGAGATCCTGGAGGAGCTGGGGGTCGATCAGGTCGGGGTGCTGCCCTTCGGGCTCATACGGAATCTTTCCGCCGACCGGTTCGTTCGCCGGGTGATCGTGGACGGTTTCGCAGCCCGCACCGTGGTGGTCGGCCGCGGATTCCGGTTCGGCGCCGGTCGGGCGGGGAACGTCGAGGTGTTACGAGAATGCGGGCGGAGGTGGGGTTTCGTGGTCGAGGCCCGCCGGCTGGTGGAGGGTACCGACGGGCCGATCTCGTCCTCGTCCATCCGGCGCTACCTGGCCGAAGGAGACGTGGCCCGGGCGGGGCGCTTGCTGGGAAGGCCCCACGAGTTGCAGCTGGCGGTCGCCGGTCCTGGTTGGTGGGAGACCGATCAGGGAGCCGGGGCGGCCGACCTCCGCGTCGATGCCCCGCCGGCTATCCCGGCGGTAGGCATCTACGCGGTTTGGGTCGGGCTGGGCAAGGGGAGCCGGCCGGCGCTCTGCGAGGTAGCCACGCCTGCCCGCAGCCCGCAGGCCGGAGGGTTGCTCCGGATTCACCTGCTGGAACCGGGGGACTCGGCAGGTGGGGAGACGAGCACGGTGATCCGGTTCGTGGCGCGGTTGAGCGACCTTTCGTCCCCCGCAAAAACCCGATGCCGACCGGGTCTGGTGGAACGCTATGGCCCCGTTGCCCGGCAGGTGCTCGTTTGAGTTGGTGGCCGCGTTTGGTGGCTGGCCCTCGGAGCGCCGTATGGGCGGCCAGGTTCCGCTCCCTTGGTGCTACAGTGGGTCCGATCCCAGCATCCGGCGTGCCCTCTGGGGATGGAAGCGCCAAACGAGAGAGATGAAGACCACCCAAGAAACAATCACCGAGTTCGGTGCCCACGGCAGTGACACGGGTTCGCCGGAGGTTCAGGTGGCGTTGCTTACCGGAAGGATCAGCCACCTCACCGAGCATCTTCGAGTTCACAAGCACGATCATCACAGCCGGCGCGGTCTGTTGATGATGGTCGGCAAGCGTCGGCGTCTACTGAAATATCTCCGCCGGACCGACGCGGATCGGTACCGTCGGCTTATCGCCCGGCTCGGGCTGCGGCGCTAGGTCATCGGAAGGACACCGGACACCGGAAGCCAGGCCTCGACGAGGCGGAGCAGCCGGTTCCAGCCGGAAGAACTCGGAACCAATCAGCAACAGACAGAATCAAGGTACTAGGCCGCGCGGAGGCATAGTAGCGGTCAGTTGTCATCCCTTCCCAGTCACTCCGTCAGTGGCTGCCGGAGGTATGACCACTGGTAATTGGCTGCACTCGCTTCTCGTTACTCCGTGCCTGATCCACCCATGAATAGGAGAGCGTGTGTCCGAACACACTGTAAGCGCCCAAATCGGCGACAAAGAGATCACGATGTCCACCGGCAAGCTAGCCGGACAGGCCAACGGGGCGGTACGAGTTTCGATGGGCGGGACCGAAACCCTGGTAGCCGCCACCGCTAACGACCGGCCCAGGGAGTCGGTGAACTTCTTCCCACTGACCATCGACGTCGAGGAGCGTATGTATGCGGCCGGCAAGATCCCGGGGTCGTTCTTCCGCCGGGAGGGCCGGGCCACCGAGCGTGCCACCCTCAGCGCCCGCCTGATCGACCGCCCGCTACGGCCCTCCTTCCGGGCCGGCTATCGCAACGACACCCACGTGGTGGCCCTCGTCCTGCAGGTCGACGGCGAGACCCCCTACGACGTCCTGGCTCTGAACGGAGCATCGGCGGCTCTCACCCTGAGCGATCTCCCCTTCGAGGGGCCGCTCGGGGGGGTGCGCCTCGGTCTCAAGGGTGAGGAATGGGTGGCCTTCCCCACCTTCACCGAACTCGAGGAGTGCGTATTCGACCTGGTAGTAGCCGGGCGGCGGAGCTCCTCCGGGGACGTCGACATCGTGATGGTGGAGGCCGGAGCTACCGACGGCGCCATCGGCCTGATAGCGGACGGCGCGCCCGCGCCCGACGAGCAGAGGGTCGCCGAAGGTCTGGAAGCGGCCAAGGCATACATCGGTGAGCTGGTCGATCTACAGACCGGATTGCATGCCCAAGCTGGCCAAGAGGTGGGGGAGTGGCCGGCGCTGGTCGACTACACCGAAGAGGTGTACGACGAGGTCCGGGAGCTGGCCGCCGACCGGGTGGCAGAGATGATCCGGACCATCGGCAAGGCAGAACGGGTAGCTGCCGAGTCCGCCATCCGGGATCAGGTGGCAGCCCACTTCGAGAGCCAGGACCGGGCAGACCTCGCTTCCCAAGGCGCCAAGGCACTGAAGGCTCTGGGCAAGAAGATGATGCGCGCCCGGATCCTCGACGACGGAATCCGGATGGACGGCCGCACCGCCACCCAGATAAGGCCGCTGTCCGCCGAGGTGGATGTTCTGAGCCGGGCTCACGGCTCCGCGCTGTTCACCAGGGGTGAGACGCAGGTGCTCAACGTACTCACCATCGGGATGCCCCGGATGGAACAGCTCCTCGACACCATCAGTAACGAGGAGAGCAAACGGTACATGCATCACTACAACTTCCCGCCCTTCTGCACCGGTGAGGCCGGTTTCATGCGGGGACCCAAGCGCCGCGAGATCGGCCATGGTGCGCTGGCCGAGAAGGCGCTGAAGCCGGTGGTGCCGCTGGGTGACGATTTCCAATACACCCTGCGGCTGGTTTCGGAGGTGCTGTCGTCCAACGGGTCCTCCTCCATGGCTTCGGTTTGCGGATCGTCCCTTTCGCTCATGGATGGGGGCATCGAGATCTCGTCCCCGGTGGCCGGAGTCGCTATGGGTTTGATCGCTGACGGAGACAGGTACGTCACCCTCACCGACATTCTGGGCGCGGAGGATGCCCTGGGTGACATGGACTTCAAGGTGGCCGGCACTGCCGACCTGATCACCGCCGTCCAGCTCGATATGAAGATCGACGGGCTCCCATCCGAGGTGCTGATCTCAGCTCTCGACCAGGCGAAGCAGGCCCGCCTCGAGGTTCTCGACGTGATGAACGCCGCCATCGATGGGCCACGCACCGAGCTCAAGGAGTTCGCCCCCCGGGTGGAAACTATCCAGGTGCCGGTGGACAAGATCGGCGAGATCATCGGTCCCAAGGGCAAGGTGATCCGCGAGCTGGAGCAGGAGACGGGCGCCACTCTCGAGGTGCAGGACGATGGGAAGGTCCTGGTGTCGTCCAGCGACGGATCCTCGCTCAAGGACGCCATGGGCCGGGTCCGCCAGATCGCCTTTCCCCCCATGCCTCAAGTCGACAAGGAGTACGAGGGCAAGGTGGTGAGCATCACCGACTTCGGCGCCTTCGTGAACATCCTGCCCGGTCGGGACGGGCTGCTGCACATCTCCAAGCTGGACAGCACCCGTCATGTGCGCCGGGTCGGCGACTACCTCTCCGAGGGCGACGACCTGAAGGTGGTGGTGGACTCCATCGATCGGTCGGGCAAGGTTTCGCTGAAAGTGGGAGCCGATCTAGAGCCCAAGCCCGGAGTGCAGACCGCCCGGCGCCGACCGTCAGGCGGTGGTGGCGGTGGTCGCGGGCGTGACAACCGCCGGGGCGGCGGTGGCCGTGGACCCAGGGGCGGTCATCAGGGCCGTGGCCGGGGAGGCGGAAACCGTGGCGGGCCCGGCGGCCGGCCCAAGGGACGCGGCAAAGGTCGTGCTCCGGCCGGGAATCGGGGACGTCCGAGTGGCAACCAGCGGAGATCCGGTTCGGGCAACCGCCGCCGGTTCGCCTCCTTCGAGGACGCCTTCAAGGACGGTTTCTAAATCCGGGCTCGATCTGCTCGGAAGGACTGACCCTCTCCCGTTCGAGGATCTGCAAACCGATGCGGATCCTCGTTGGGATCGTGAGGCTACCGGTTTGCCACGTTCGAGGTCGATGACCGAGGCTGGAGGGTAAACCGGACATCCACGTTGCCCGGTCGGGAAACGGTTGCTTGCCGGGCTTCCGCTACGCTCAGATGCGCTAGCTATCTAGGCTGACGGGTGTGCCCGAGCTTCCCGATGTTGCGGTCTATATCGAGGCCCTGGAGCGCCTCGTGGCAGGCAGGCCGATCGAGCGTGCTCGGGTGGTTTCGTTCTCCCTGCTGCGGACCTATGACCCACCCCTGGCTGAGGTCGAAGGCCAGCGGGTGATGGGGTTCTCCCGGATGGGCAAGCGGATCGTCTGGGAGCTGGAGGATGATCTCTTCATGGTGTTTCACCTGATGGTGACGGGTCGCTTCCGGTGGAGGAAGCGGGGGGCTGCCGTTCCGAAGAAGGTGGGTCATGCCGCCTTCGACTTCCCCGACGGGACCCTCCTCCTGACCGAGCAGGGCAGCAAGAAGCGTGCTTCCTTACACGTCCATAGGGGCAGGGAGGGATTGGCTGAGCATGAGCGGGGAGGCCTCGAACCCCTAGGGTCCGACCTCCCGGCCTTTGCGGCCGCTCTGCGTCGCCGCAACCGCACCATGAAGCGTGCCCTGACGGATCCGCGTGCCTTCTCCGGCATCGGCAACGCCTATTCGGACGAGATCCTGCACCGGGCTAGAGTGTCGCCCATCAAGCTCACCAGCCGGCTGACTGACTCCGAGGTCGCCCGACTGCACCAGGCGACCATCGACACTCTGGAGGAGTGGATCGAGCGCCTTCGCGAGGACGTGGGGGCCGGCTTCCCGGAACGAGTAACTGCCTTCCGGCCCGAGATGGCGGTGCATGGCAAGTACCGCAACCCTTGTCCGGTCTGTGGGGACCCGGTCAGGCGGATCAGGTACTCCGCCAACGAGACCAACTACTGCGCCACCTGCCAGACCGGAGGAAAGATCCTGGCGGACCGCGCCCTATCGCGTCTACTCAAGGATGGCTGGCCACCGCCCGATTGAGGGCGCCGGAGTCCGATCCTCTAGGGATCCTCTAGGTCGGCCAGAAGTACAGGGCGGCCATGACGGCCACGAACAGCAGGGTGGCGATGAACCAACCCCACCCGCTGTCGGTAGGGGAGTCTGGGGAGTCGTCCATGGGGCGCAGGTTAGGAAGCCGGCGGTCGGATGGCAACGACCGGCTTCGGTAGCCGGCCCCTGCTACCTACCAGACCGGCCAGGGGAGGGGAGGCCGATCGGTCGGGGGATTCGGATGCACCGGATGTGCGAGCAGGCTCGCTGCCCGATCGGCCAGGGCATCGGCTTCCTGCGGGGTGAGCAGCTCGGCGACCCGAGCATGCAGGCGGCGGTCGAGTTCCCTCTGCAGGCTGCCGACCGCCGCCACCATGCTGTCCGGCAGCTCCTGACCTGAGAAGGCCCACATGACGGTACGTAGCTTCGGTTCATGATGGAGGGTTATCCCATGATCGATGCACCAGAGCTGCCCGGACCGGTCGGCGATCACATGTCCGGCTTTGCGATCGGCGTTGTTGATCAGCAGATCCAGGGTCACCACCGGCCAGAGCCGGTTGCTGGCCTGGTTGATAAGGGGTGCGGCATCGAACTCCTCATCGGGTTCTACGAACTTCTGGCCGGAGCCGGGACCGAACGGGCCGTCGGCGGGGCGGGTCTCCGGTACCGGACCGAGGCCGGCCGCCTCGCCGATCTCGTACGTCAGGATCTCCCGAGCCGGCAGCGTCAGGCAGTCGAAGTCATGCAGGGGGCGCTGGCCTTGTTCCGGCTTGTAGACCACCAGCTGGCCCGAGTCGGTGGTGGCCAGCAGGGTGGCATTGGAAGCGTTGCGAAACCGCCCGAGGATCTCGGAGATGTTCCATCCATCCAGGCGGTCGGCGGTCACCCGCTGCCCGGCCGGTGGCCGTTGCCGGACGGGCAGTAGTGTCCCTCCGGATCTTCCGGAAGGAGGCAGTCGGGACACTGGGCGCGCCCGGAATGGACCGCCTCCAGCGAGAGGATGGCGGCGACGCGCAGCTGGTCCGAAGTCACCGTGAACACGATCGGATCTTCCCTGCCCACTCCTTCGAGCATCAGCGTCATCCGTTCGCGGCTGTCCACCCGCAGGGCGATCGATCGCACCGCCAGCAGCACATCCTCCACCTCCGCGGGCGCCGGCAGCGTCCCGGCGTCGGCCACCATCCGAGCTGTCTCGTCGTCATCGGCGGTCCAGCCCAGTTTGGACAGCAGCTCGAGTCCTTGCTCGCCGAGCGCGGCAGCCTGACCCTTCTCGCACTTGAACCAGATGGGTAGCCCGCCCCGCTGGATGAACAGATAGAAGGTGCGTTTCCCCGGTTCGCCGATGGCTCCCACTAGGAAGCGCTCCACCCGGCCAAAGTCCTGCACTGACGGATCGCTCACTTGCCGACCCCGACAGTGTTCACCGACGTCACCACCGGTGTTCCGTCTCCTCCCAGCCGCAGGTCGGAGATGGACGTGGTAGCGATGCGGAGGCGTTGGAAGAGGTCGAGCGGCTGGCCCAGGTAATGGGAAACGATCAGCTTGATGACGTCGCTATGGCTGACCACCACTGCGACATCGTCGGTGGCGACCTCCCGGGCGACACGTTCCACGGCGGCCACGGCCCGGTCCCTCGCTTCTGGGAAGGATTCCCCGCCCGGGAACCGGAAGGTCGACGGCTCCGATTGGACCTGTTTCCACAGTTCCAATCTTCTGAGCGAAGCGAGCGTCCGGCCTGTCCAGGAACCGAAGTCGATCTCGGTCACGCTCGGCTCCAGGATCGGGGACATCCCGTGCGGTTGGGCGATGATCCGGGCGGTTTCCAGGGTTCGCTCGATGGGGGAACTGTAGACGGCGGCTAATTCCAAGTCGGCCAGCCGGCGGGCAGCGGAGCGGGCTGCCTCCCGACCGGCCCGCCCGAGCGACACGCCCGGGAGCCGTCCGGTGAGGTGAGTACCTGTCTCGTGGGTGGGCGCGTGGCGAACCAGCAGGATCCTTGCCATTCGGTCCCCAGGCTAGCGGGGGCGCGGCACATGGCTGACCGGTTTGCCCGGGACCGGGGCGCCCGGCGGCTTCACGGAAGGTCGGGGAGCGGAACGATGTTCTCGGGGCGGTTGTTTCTCACACTGTTGACCAGCGTGGCAACCGGGTGGCGGCGGATGGAAGTGGAGGGCAACGGCGCCAGCATCGGTGTGACGGCTTCCGGTGTCCGGACATCCCGGTCGAGCCAGGCCTCCCAGTGCGGTCGGGGGAGGATCACCGGCATCCGTTCATGTATACCGGCCAGCACCTCGTTGGCCCTGGTGGTGAGGATCGCGCAGCTCCGGGACCACTTTCCCGTCTCGGGGTCCTTCCACGATGACCACAGGCCGGCCATAGCCATCGGCTCACCGTGGGTGAGGGTCACGTAATGGGGCCGGCGTCCGGCCTCCTTCGGAGTCCACTCGAAGAACCCGGAGGCGGGCAGGAGGCAACGCTTCCGTCTCAGGGAGTCACGGAAGGCGGGTCTGGTAGCGGCCGTCTCGGCCCGGGCGTTTATGTTGAGCGGCCCCTTCCGATTCCGCGCCCAGTGGGGAATCAGTCCCCAGCGCATCACTCCCAGGAGCCGCTCTCCCTTGTGCTCGGCGACGGCGTACACCTCGTCGGTGGGAGCCACGTTGTAGCTGGGAAGCAGTGGATCGGTCACCACCCGATCCACCCCGAAGTGACCGGCCAGAAGTCCGATGTCGTCGTTGATCACATACCGGCCGCACATACCTGCTGCCAGGCTATCCCATCATCCGGATCCCGGGCAATCGGGTAGCTCATCCACCAAGGACCGCTAGCCTGCGAGTGGGCGAGTTCGCCAGACGGTCGCGGTTGTTGCGGCAATCGAGGAAAGTCCGGACTCCACAGGACAGGAAGCTGGGTAACGCCCAGGCGGGGTGACCCGACGGAAAGTGCCACAGAGAACAGACCGCCGATGGCCGGGGAGGGTGCTTGCCATCCGACCTGCGGCACAGGCAAGGGTGAAACGGTGGTGTAAGAGACCACCAGCATCCTGGGGAACCGGGATGGCTGGTAAACCCCTTCCGGAGCAAGGTCGAGCAGAGGCGCCGGTGGTCCGCCGACCAAGCCTCGGGTGGACCGCACCGAGGTCTGACGGTAACGCAGGCCCCAGATGGATGGCCGTCGCCCGATGAGGGTACAGAATCCGGCTTACCGGCGAACTCGCCCCTGCCCGAGCCTTTATGGATAGCGCCCTCCGCCCCCGAGGTTGATCACCGGGTGGACCGTGCGCCCAATACCCCTCCCCACGATCCGAGGGCGGCGGCGACCGCTGCGAAGATCACCAGAGTCAGGGTTCCGGCCGGGCTGCCGGAAGCCAGGCTGAGGGATGCGAACACCGTGAAGAGTCCGAGTGAAGCCAGGCTGCCGTTGAATCGGGAGGCCGCCGGTTTGCCGAGCCGGCCGGCTACGTATCCGGCGGTCAGCTCTCCGGCCAGGAGTGCCACCGAGAGAACTGTCCAGTTGGCGGTTTCAGTGCTTTCCCATCCCGTTCTGGACCCCAGCCAGAGCAGGGTGCTGCCCAGGAAACCGGCCACCACCATCAATAGAAGGCCGGCTACCGCACCCAACGCCACCGCTGCCCAACCGATTGCTCCTCGCAAGCGACCCCCGGTTCTTCTCGACTCCACGCTCCCCTCACTGATACTACGGGCGCGGTAAGAAGGGAGGTGAGTGGATGGCCGGTCACGAACCCCCCAACCACGCGTCCTTCGAGTGTCGCCTCTCGATTCGTCAATTGGCGTGACCTGAGCCAGTGTTGCGGAACCGACTCCCTCTGCTCGCCCTAGCTTGGCTAGTAGCGCTCTCAGTCCTGATGGCCTCGGCAGGAGCACAGCCCCCTAGCAATGGCACGCCGTTCGACGATGTCACTCCCGAGGGTGTACATACGCCGAACATCGCGGCGCTGGCCGCCCAAGGATGGTTGGAGGGGACCGAGTGTGCCGAGGAACGGTTCTGCCCGGACGATTCGATCGAGCGCTGGACGATGGCGGTCTGGATGATTCGGGCCCTCGGCGAGGAACCGTCGAGCGAGCCCAACGGCTTCGCCGATGTCGACTCCGGGTATTGGTGGGCGCCCTACACCCAGCGTCTCCGGGAGATCGGGGTGACCAGTGGTTGCGCATTGGGGCCGCTGCGCTATTGCCCGGATGATCCCGTGAGTCGGGGGCAGATGGCGGCGTTCCTGACGCGGGCGTTCGAGCTCGAAGAGCCTGACGACCCAGTCGATGGTGGCTTCGCCGATGTGGCCGGTAGCGTTTTCGAGACCAGGATCGAGGCTCTGGCGGCCTCGGGGATTACCCAGGGATGCCGCGCTGAACCGCGTCTGTTCTGCCCTGATGAGCCGGTCACCCGCGCCCAGATGGCCACCTTCCTGGTACGGGCCCTCGAGCATCGAGCAGCAGCCGTGGAGACCAGCCACGTTCCTCCTCGACCAGTGGCGAAAGATCCAGAGCCCTCGGAGGTGGACGCCGGTGATGTTCCGGCGGTGACGGTCTTCGACATCGCGGAAGGACGGGATCGGGATCTGCGTTCATATCTGGGCGGCGACCAGGACCTTCTCCTGTGGTTCTTCGCGCCCTGGTGACCGGCCTGCACGGCCATCGCGCCGGAGGTCGAGCAGTTCGCTCGGCAATATTCGGATCAGGTGAAGGTGATCGTGGTCGGCAGCCAAGCCGGTTTGGATCGGGTCAAGAGTGGTCTCGAAGCCCTCGGTGTCGGCGCGAGTGGTGGAGCGACCACCGTGTGGGATCGTGAGTACACGTTCACGTTGTGGAACCTCTGGCCGCCGGTGGGCCGACACCCGGAGTTCGGGGAGTTCTCCAACAACTCCCGCTACGTGGTGTTCGACCGGCATGGTGATCTCGTGGACGGTGGAGTGTGGAACTGCCTGGGCTGCGGCCCGCCCTGGACCCCGTAGGGGTGTTTCGGCAGACCGTGAAACTTGTCCAACCGCCGGCGGGTCTATATTGGAGAACAGAGACCCGCGAAAATTGGAGGAGGCTCCGTTGTCTGGCTCGCTAAACAAGTACCTGGCTGAACTACTCGGAACGTTCGTACTCGTCGGGGTTGGCTCGATGGCGATTCTGAGTTCCGGGGGGAACATAGTTGCCATTGCGTTCGGGTTCGGCTTCGCCCTCATGGCAGCCATCTACATGTTCGGATCCGTGTCAGGAGCCCACCTGAACCCGGCCGTCACCCTGGTCATGATGCTCCGAGGCCAGACCTCGGGGGCGGATCTGGTGGGCTACGTGGTGGCACAGGTGGCCGGCGCTCTGCTCGCTTCTGGTCTGGTGGCCGCAGTGGCCGGGGTCGGAGGTGTGGAGGGCACCATCACGGCTGGCGGGGCCGGTGTGGCGCCCGGTGAGGTGTTCATCCTGGAGGCCATCCTGACGGCGATCTTCGTGATCGTGATCATCAGAACCACTTCCGGCGCGGCTGCCAACGTGAACCCGGCCATCGCCATCGGTCTGGCTTTGGTGGTCATCCATCTGGCTGCAGTACCCCTGACTGGTGCCTCGGTCAATCCGGCCCGGTCCCTCGGCCCGGCTATCGTGGCTGTCGACTTCACCGACGTGTGGGCCTACATCCTCGGTCCGCTGGTCGGCGCGGTGGTAGGCGTGTACATCGACAAGTTCTTCAACGAGGAATCCGAGGTAGCTGAAGTAGCCGAGTAGAACTCGCCGCAGTTACCAAAGCCTCACTGTTTCGGGGCCGGGGACCACGCCCCGGCCCCGAAACGCGTCCCTTAGCTGGCCTCAGGAGCGGTGACCCGCTGGCGGCCGCTGAGGTTGGTGGGAGGTTTTGTGGCTGTTGTGCCGCTCGGATATGGTGGTGTGGCTGGCCAGAGTTAGGATCTTGGATGCGCACTCCCTCCTCCCCCCCCCTGATGTTGTAGTTTCCCGGCGGCTGTGGGTGGTCGTTTTGGTGGGTGTTTTGGTTGTTGGTTTGTTGCCGCCGGGTCCGCTGGTTGCTGAGTCTGATGGGGAGGCTCAGGTTGTGTTTGGGGATGTGGGTCAGGGTACGTTGGCGCCGTGAGTTTATGCTTTGGCGGGTGCGGGGATTGTTGAGGGTACTGAGTGTGGGGAGGGCAGGTTTTTCCGGGGGAGCCGATTCTGCGTTCGACGATGGCAGTGTGGGTTATCCGTGGGTTGGGGTTAGAGCCGTCTGGGGTGTCTAGTTCGTTTGCGGATGTGGGTGATGGTGACTGGTGGGGATCTTATGTGATGCGTCTGGCGGAGTTGGGTGTCACTTCGGGCTGCGGGACGGAGCCGTTGCGGTTCTGTCCTGATAATGCGGTTACGCGCGGTCAGATGGCCACCTTCCTTTCTCGGGCGTTCGAGCTCAAGGAAGCAGACGAACCTGTGGGATTCATTGATGTTGCCCAAAGCGCGAGACACGCGGATAACATCAATAGGCTGGCTGCGTCTGGTGTTACTGCGGGATGTGCCGCTGATCCGCCTCGTTTCTGTCCCACTCAGGATGTGACTCGAGCTCAGATGGCTACCTTTTTGGCCCGGGCACTTCGTCTTGATCCTGTGTCACCACCTGATACTTCTCCGATTCTGCCTGTCGACAACCGTCGGGTCGCTGCCGGAAGTAACCATTCGTGTGCCATCGGAGCCGATGGGGTTATCACCTATTGGGGTAACAACTGGTCTAGTCAAACGGTCAGGCCGGAAGGCGAATTCGTGCAGGTGGCTGCTGGCGGCAGTTTTTCTTGTGCCCTCAGTGCAGATGAGACGATCACCTGTTGGGGTGATGACCAATATAGCAAGGCACAGGCTCTTGGTGGTAGATATAGCTATGTGGCAGCAGGCTATGATCATGCGTGTGCTCTGAGCACAGGTGGGTCCATCACCTGTTGGGGTGACTCCAATTATGGTCTGGCTGATGATATACCAATGGGTAGGCATGATCAGGTGGCTGCCGGGTTCAGATACTCGTGTGCACTTAGTACCGGCGGGTCTATTACGTGTTGGGGTCATAACGGATCTGGTCAAACCGACGCACCGGCAGGTACCTATGTTCAGCTAGCTGCTGGTAGTAACCATTCGTGTGCGCTGAGTGTTTATGGGTCTGTCAGTTGTTGGGGCAGCAACGACGTTGGCCAGACCGACGCTCCGGCAGGTAAATACATTGGGATAGCTGCAGGCGACTTATACTCATGTGCCATTTCCATAGATCAGACTATCAGTTGTTGGGGCAACAACTTGGCTGGTCAGACCGACCCTCCGGCAGGAGAGTACATGGGGATATCTGCAAGTCATTGGCACTCATGTGCCATAGACGTCGACGAGTCGATCGCCTGTTGGGGAGACAACGAGTGGGGCCAAACGTCGGTACTGGGTCCAGAGGACTCACCAGCCGCCGAATACATCCCGATCCAGGTGGCTGTAGGCCGTTCTACGTGTGTCCTTTTTCAGGATGGGTCCATCAGTTGTTGGGGTGATAACGAACACGGACAGACTGACGCACCAGCGGGTGAGTACACCTCTATTGCTGTAGGTGGTTATCATTCGTGTGCGATCGATATGGAAGGGTCTGTCCACTGCTGGGGAGCGCGCAACACTGATGCAAACAGAGTCAACATGGGTCAGGCCGCCGCGCAAGCAGGTAAGTACACGGCAATCGCTGCTGGCGTTCAACATTCGTGTGCTATTCGTGTGGATAGATCAATTGGCTGCTGGGGTGATAATAGCGGTGGTCAGACCGAGGCACCGGCAGGTGAATACAGCCAGATAGCAGCAGGTCTGTATCACTCCTGTGCGATCGATATGGATCGTTCTATAAGCTGTTGGGGTTATGACGACTCCGGCCGGACGGCCGCACCAGCGGGTGAGTATGTTTCGGTAGCTGCTGGGGATGAGCATTCATGTGCTGTCAGTGTGGATGGGGATATCACCTGTTGGGGTACTGGTGAGGGTAATGTGTGGAGGATAGGTGAATATGTGCAGGTATCTGCCGGTGACGAGTTCTCGTGTGCTATTGATGCGGATGGGTCTATAAGCTGCTGGGGTGACTATTCATGGGATCGAACCTCCGCCGCCAGCCGGTGAATATGCTCAGATAGCTTCAGTCGCTGGTGGTTCGTGTGCGATTGGTAAGGATGGGTCTATCAGGTGCTGGGGCGGCAACACTCAAGCTTCAGCACCTGGCCATGCCGACGCTCCTACGGGCGAAAATATTAAGATGTGGGTAGCTACAAAAGCAGGGCACTCATGTGCTTTCCTCTTGGATGGGTCTGTCAGCTGTTGGGGTGGTAATGAGTTCGATCAGACTGATGCACCAGCAGGTGAGTACACAGCTACTGCTGTAGGTACTTATCATTCATGTGCTATCGGTGTAAGTGGTTCGATTAGTTGCTGGGGTGCGCGTGACTACTACCGAGGGGACATTGACGGCTGGACCCAAATTAACGTTGGTCAGACTGATGCACCGGCAGGTGAATTCACTGCAATCGCTGCTGGCGCTGCTCATTCGTGTGCTATCGGTGTAAGTGGTTCGATTAGTTGCTGGGGTGAAAATGAGTTCGGTCAGACCGACGCGCCAGACGGTGAATTTGTTACGATTACTGCGGGCAGCCGACATTCGTGTGCTGTCGGTGTGGATGGGGATGTCACCTGTTGGGGTAATAACTCGGCTGGTCAGGTTGACTGGCGGATAGGTGAATATGTGCAGGTAGCTGCAGGTGGCGAGTTCTCGTGTGCTATTGATGCGGATGCGTCTATAAGCTGCTGGGGTGACTATTCATGGGGTCAAACCTCCGCGCCAGCTGGTGAGTATGTTCAGATAGTTTCAGGGGCTGGTTATTCGTGTGCACTCGGTAGGGATGGGTCTATCAAGTGCTGGCCTGACAACTCCTCAGGTGAAGACACTGGCACAGATACGGAAGACGACGAATATGTAAGGGCAGGCAAAACAGTTTATGACCAGCTCTATGACGATGTAGAGGCTAACCTAAAGGGTTGTTTTGAGCGAGATTGGGACCGATTTAGCGATCAGGAAAAGCATAATACCATTCAAGCGTTAATGGGTAAGCTACCAGGACGATTAGGATATAATGCGATCTTTCCTGCTCGCAACAGGGGCAGTTTGATTGACCAAATTGAGGTATACTGTGGGCAGCTTACGACATATAGGGGTTTAATCGAGTCCGTGAATCCGTGGTTTGATAGTCTTGCACCCCTCTCTGGTATTTTGCAGGCAGTACCGGTTGTAGGG
Organism: Acidimicrobiia bacterium; assembly: GCA_965200835.1. Classification (GTDB taxonomy): domain Bacteria; phylum Actinomycetota; class Acidimicrobiia; order Spongiisociales; family Spongiisociaceae; genus JAPPFW01. The sequence goes on along the minus strand of OZ241390.1, from coordinate 565,632 downwards.
AGGGCAGGGAAAGTAATCGCCTTGCTTGTTACTGTTTATGAATTGTGGGATACCGTATCTGACTTGAAGGACTTCTATAACATTGTGGAAGAATAATCAAAGGAATATGGTCGAGAGGGCATAACAAAGGAACAAGTCGACAGTGTAGACGCAGCGTTTCAGGCATGTCTGGAAGAACATACTGGCTATTCGATAACGTGTGCATAAGAAAACGGTCACCTAGGACCCACAAACCCAAGATCAAACCCCCCTCTATTGGTAAACACTATAGGGGGGTTTGACTACGCTAAGCACGAAGGCGACACAGAATTGAGCGTCGACCGTTTGTGCGTGGACCACAAGGCCCGGTCGCCCCGCCTGTCGTGCCAAGAATTCGTGCAGGGCTTCTTTGAGCGCACCTTCCTCAGGCCGGGTGGCCTGGTAAGCTCCCCGGCATGGAGAACTTTGCTTGGGCTACGACCCTGGGAATCCTCGCCAACGGTTCGGACCTGACCCGCCGGCAGGCCAGGGAGGCCATGCGTGAGGTGATGGCCGGTCGGGCTGCCCCTGCCCAGATCGGCGGGCTGATCGTGGCGCTCCGGATGAAGGGCGAGACGGCCGATGAGATGGGCGGGTTGGTGGACGGCATGCTCGAGGCGGCCGTCAGGGCAGACCTTGGTGACGCCGATCCGGTGGACATCGTCGGCACCGGGGGGGACCGTTCGGGAACCTTCAACATCTCCACGACTGCTTCCTTCATCGCGGCCGGGGCGGGGATACCGATCGCCAAGCACGGCAACCGTTCGATGTCGTCGAAGTGTGGCTCGGCTGATGTGCTGGAGGAACTGGGGGTGGTCATCGACCTGCCGGTGGATCGGAACTGCCAGCTGTTCCACGACACCGGATATGCCTTCTTTCTGGCACCGGTCTATCACCCGGCGATGCGATATGCCGGTCCGGTCCGCCAGGAGCTGGGTATTCCTACCGTGTTCAACTTCCTGGGACCGCTCTGCAACCCGGCCGGAGTGCGGCGGTATGCGCTGGGGGTGTCGGACGGGCGGATGGCCGAGCGGATGATCACCGTCCTGGCGGCCCTTGGAGCGCACCGGGCGCTGGTCTTCCACGGCCGCGACGGTCTGGACGAGCTGACCCTGAGCGGGCCGTCGACCATCTGGCATCTGGATGGCGGGGGAGTGACCTCGACCGAGTTCTCCCCGGAGGATGTGGGGCTACCTCGCCGGCCGGTTTCCGACATGCTGGGTGGGGACGCCCGCACCAACGCAGCCATAACCCGCCGGGTACTCGAGGGTGCTCCCGGCCCGCACCGCGAGATCTCAGTCGTCAACGCGGCGGCGGCGGTGTTCGCCTCCGGTCGGGTGGACACTCTGGCGGAGGGTGTCTCGGTAGCAGCGGATGCCATCGACAGCGGTAGGGCCAAGGCGGTGCTGGACAGGGTGGTGACCCGCAGCCAGGAACTGGATCGCCGCTGACCGCCTGGGCATGCGCCGGTATTTCTCTGGGCGCTATCAGTGGGACTAGTGCGGTTCGCTACGTATCATGGGCAAGATGAGAAGCGGATTTATGAAAGGCCTTGGGCCGGCCATGTCGGTCATCGTGGTGGCGGTCCTAGCCCTTGCGGCGTGCAGCGGCGATGGTGCGGAACCGGTTCAACCCGAGGAGCCAATGACCACCGCGGCGGCCACCGAGCCCGCCGCGACCGGTGCCATCGACGAACCGGCCCCATCCGCAACGGAAGAGGCCTCTCCAGCGACCACTCCTTCCGGTCCGGAGGAGCAGCCCGCCACCGATGAAGAACCTCTCTCGCCCTCGGAGACACCGACCACCGTCGCTCCCGCCACCACCGCAGCTACCGCGCCTGTCTCGATGCCGGAAGGCCCGCCCGTCCCAGGGGTCACTCTGGAGCTCGACGACGGAACCACCTTCGCCACCACCGACGCCACCCGACCGGTTCTCTACCTGTTCTGGGCCGAGTGGTGACCGTCATGCCGGCGGGAGTTGCCCGTCATCGATTCGATAGCCAACGAGTACGCCGGTGAGGTGGGCGTGATCGCGGTCGCCTGGGCATCCACCTACGAGAAGACAGCGGCCGCGGCTGGTCAGCTGCTCCCCTCGGGTGCGACCCGCTGGTTGCTGGACGAGGATGATTCCGTTTTCGCCGCCTTCGAGGTGGGCTACCAGCCGGTCGCGGTCCTGGTGGTCCAAGGGGTAGAAGTGAATCGCTGGTTGGGATCGATCCCCACCGACGAGTTACGCCAAGCCCTCGACACCTCCCTGGCCTGACCACCACTCGCCGGGCCTCTGGGACGCCCCGAGAACCTCTACCGAGTCCTAACCTCTACCGCGTCCAGGCGGATGCGCGTCAGATATCAGCACAGCCATCCCAGTCGTCGAACCGTTTCGCACGCAGGGCGTCGAGGTCTCTATCCCAGCCGACGCCCTGCATGGCCAGTTGCGCTTCGACGCTCACTGGGCCGCCACCAAGTAGGCGCTCTAAGGCAAATGCACCGCTTCAAGTTCGGTGTCCAATCCAATGAAGAGCATGGCGGGCAAATAGATCTCTGTCGATGTCGATGTTCATCAGAATCATCTCGACTTGGAACTCCGGCGCACGCTAGCCGGGGTCGGCGGGTCCGGTTCTGGATTCGCCTACTTGGCGAGTTCCTACCGCTTCGCCTGACAGGATGCGTTCGATCGTTCCGCTCAGTGTGAGGGCCTTCGTCTCTCCGAGTAACTTTCCTACTATCTCTCCCTCTGACAGGAAGATGGTCTCCGGTACTCCGAACACTCCGAGGGCGATGGCGGCTTGGGAACCGGGGTCGGTGGTGTATTGGATGGCGGTTCCCCATCCGAGTTCGTCCAGGAAGGAGATGGCCCGGTCCGGTCGATCTTGGAAGGTGACGCCTACGAAACGCACTGACCGGTCTTGGTAGGCGGCTGCGGTCGATACCAGATCGGGATGCTCGTTCCGGCATTGGAGGCACCAGGAGGCGAAGAAGTTGACCACCACCAGATCGTGATTGCTGGCCAGGGTTGGCAGGTTCACCGTACCGTCGCCGTCCAGGCGTGGCAGGGACAGGTCGGGCACGGGTGAGCCGAGGACGGGCGACAGGTTGCCTCCGGCATCGCTTTCGAATCTGGCAGCGAATACTGCCACCGCCACCGCTATCGCCAACAGTCCGGCTGCTAGCAGACCCTTTCCGGTTGAGGTCATGAGGCCGCCCGGCCTTCAGGATCGCTTTCCGACTCGATCAGGTCACGGGCTTCCCCCACTGCCCCCTCGATGGTCCGGCGGACCTCGGTGGGCAGGTCGTCCCGAGCCAGCAGGGGTTCCAGCAGGTCGAGGGTTCCGTCTCCGTCGCGCCGGTCCAGTCGGATCAGTCCTAGGAAGAGCTGGGCTTCCAGGTAGTCGGGATCGATCTCCAGTGCCTCCCCCACGTAGACCTCCGCGATCTCCTCCGCGCCTGATAGGAAGCTCATCCAGCCGACCCTTGCCAGACCTCGGGCCCGCCGGGTGCGGTCGAGAGTGCCGTCCAGCGCACCCAGGTAGTGAGGGAGCGCATCTGAGAAGGCACCTTCGTCGAAGTACCGGTCGGCCAGGCTGATCCGCATAGTGGCTATCTCGGGCACGTCGGGGTTGGCAGCGATCACTGCTTCCATCTGGTCGTTGGTGACCTGGGAGAGGTCGACCGACCCTTCGACGTCTCCGGTGATGAAGCCGCCCTCCCGGGGGCGGATCGCCAGGTAGGCGGTGATCGACACTGCCACGAAGGCGATGATCAGCAGCAGGGTGCCGACCATCCTCCGGGAACGGGATGGGGTAGAGGGGGTTGCGCCGGCGTTGGTGTCAGGGCGGCCGGATGTGTGGTCGATCTGTTCAATCTCGCTCTGGTAGCGCCTGATCAGCATCTCGGCGGTTTCGGGATCGAGCTCGCCTTCGCTCACCTGCCGGCGGACGGCTTCGATGTCATGCTTCGCCCGAGCCCGCCGGACAGCGGCCGACGGGTTTTCCTGCTTGTCCTGATCAGCCACCGGAAGTGTCCTGCCGGGTGATCAGACGGCGCCCGGCCAGCACCACCCCGTACAGCACAGCTGCCCCCGGAAGGAGCCAGAGGAGGGCGGTGGTTCCCGAGAAGCGAGGGTCGAGCCGGATTCCCTCGAAGCGAGCCTCCAGGTAGTCGAGGATCTGCTCGTCGGTCCAACCCTCCTCCACCCGGTCCTCCACGAACGCCAGGATGTCCTGGGCATAGGGAGTGGGCGAGTCCACGATCGATTCTCCCTGGCAGACCGGGCACCGGATCCGGGCACCCAAGGCTTCTACCCGATCCCCTCCGGCGGGCTCGCCTACGACCAGGCCCCAGATCACCACTCCGGCCAGCGCGAACGTGACCAGATTGGGGAGGATCCTGCGGCGGTCAGCCATGGCGGGCCTGCTCGAGTTCGGCCACCCGGCGCCGGCGTCCGCCCACCAGCGAGAAGCAGGCGCCACCTGCGGTGACCAGGCCCCCCAGCCAGACCATCCACTGGAGGGGGTAGCTGTGGACATCGGCGTGGAGACCCTGGTTGTCAAGACGAGTGAGGGAGACATACAGGTCGCCCCGCAGCATGGAGTGGACGGCCGGGGTGACCACCGGACCGGACGGACCTCCGTAGTCGTTCAGGCTCGGATTCAGGACGGTCACCGGCTTCCCATCCCGCATGACCTCGATCCGGGCACCCACCACCGTCCGGGTGGGCTCCACCCTCGAGAACGGCGATGCGTAGGTCAGGTCGTATTCGGAGAACCGGGCGGTCTCGCCGGGACCAAGCTCGACCTTGGCGGTGACCGCCAGGTTGGCCGAGGCGGCGATGCCGACAGCCAGCAGGGCGATCCCGATGTGAGAAATCTGGCCACCCCAGTAGCTGGGGTCGCCGCGTAACAGGTGAGACAGTGCGGTGGTCCGCTTCTCTCCGGTGCGGTCGATGCGGCGGCGCAACATGGCGAGCAGATGCCTGACGATGACCGCTAGCACGAAGGTCGCCAGCAGGGCGATCAGTATCAGGTGGCGGTTGCGGCTGACCGTCAGGATCATCACGGCCGCTAGGCCGATGGCCACCCGGAACGGGGTGATCAGGCGCTCCCGCATCAGGCTGGCCCGAGCCACCCGGAACGGGGTGACCGGACCGACACCCATCGCCAGCAGGAGACAGTAAGACAGCGGCACCGCCCACCGGTCAAAAAACGGCCTGCCCACCCCCACCGTCGTGCTTTGGAAGGCTTCCACTCCCAGCGGGAAGAGGGTCCCGGTCAACACGACGAACGCGAACACCGCCAGCAGCAGGTTGTTGAGCAGGAAGGCCCCTTCGCGGCTGGCCAGCGAGTCGAGGCGGGGAGGGCTGCCCACCAGGTGGACCCTGGTGGCGAACAGGGTGAGTGAGCTCACCAGCACCAGCGCCAGGAACCCCAGCAGCACCGGACCGATGGTGGATTGCGTGAAGCTGTGGACCGAGGCGATCACCCCCGACCGGGTCAGGAAGGTGCCGAGGATGGTGGCCGAGAAGGTGCCGATCACCAGCACGTAGTTCCAGGATTGCAGCACGCCTCGCCGGGCCTGGACCACCGAGGAGTGGATGAAGGCGGTTGCCAGTAGCCAGGGGATGAAGGAGGCGTTCTCCACCGGATCCCATGCCCAGTATCCGCCCCAGCCCAGGACCTCATAACTCCACCAGGCACCCAGCACGATCCCGGCGGTCAGGAAACCCCAGGCGGTCAGGGTCCAGCGGCGGGCGAGGCGCAGCCACGAGTGCCCTCCTCGGGTGGTGGCCAACGAGGCCATGCCGATGGCGAAAGGGACCGAGAAACCGACGTAACCGACATAGAGCACCGGAGGATGGACCGCCATCAGCAGATGGTTCTGGAGGAGGGGATTTGCGCCCCGGCCGTCGACGGGCAGGTCGATCGGGGACCAGGGTGCCCAGGCCGAGAGGGCGCATCCCGCCTCCGCAGCCTCCGCGCAGACCGCGAAAGGATTGGCCACCGTAGCCATGAGACCGAACCAGAACATGGCCATCATCCCGAGGATGGAGAGGGTTCCGGCGGCGAGCGGGTGGTCGGCCAGCACCCGGAAGGCGGAGGCGGTGAAGGCGGCCAGCACCAGACCCCACAGGACGATGGAGCCTTCCAGCGCCGCCCACCCCGAAGCCAGGGTGAAGATCAGCGAGGTTCCCGACCGGTGGTTGTTGGCGACATACGAGAGGGAGAAGTCGGAGGCCAGCAGGCCTGCCTCCAGCATCAGCATCGCTCCGGCGGCCCCGCCCAGCAGCCACAACACCGGTCCCCTGATGCGCTCGACTTCCACCCGATGGCCCCGTAGCGCCGGCAGCCCGCGCCAGGCGAGCACGGTCGCGGATCCGAGGGCTATGAAGATGGCGCCCAGGCCCAACCAGGCGATCATGGTCCGCCGGTGGGAACCTCGTAGACGCCCTCGCCGTCGGGTGCCCGGTACTGCTCGTCGTGGTTGATGATCATCACATCGGAGTGGAACCGGTCACCCTGCCAGGCTCCCTCTACCACCACCCCGACTCCATCTCGGAACAGCTGGGGAGGGGCACCGGAGTGGACGACCACCACCGAGGTAGCTCCGTCACCTACTGCGAAGCGGACCTCGGATTCGGTCTCCTCGATCCCCTCTGCCTCCACCAGGCCTCCCAGGCGGAACCGTTCACCGGACCCATATTCGGAGCGCTGATCCACCGCCTCGGTCGGGGTCAGGTAGTAGACCAGATTGTCGCGGAGGTTTCCCCACACCAGGATGGAAATCACGATCGCCGCCCCGGCAAGTGCGGCCACCGCCAGCCGCCGGTTGGTCATCTCCTCGGCAGCCCCGAACGGCGCAGGGAACCGATCCGCAGCACCAGCCATCCCAGGTACAGCGCGATTCCTCCATAAGTGATGAGGTAGCCGAGGATCACCATGCCGAGGTCAGGATCCACTTTCCAGCCGGGGCGCCGCCACGCTCCCCCCGACCGGCCGCTTCCGGAGAGACAGGTCGGCAGCCCTGGCCTCCGCCCGGGCCAGGCCTAGGCGGGTGGCCAGCAGGAAGGCGAACAGGACCGTGAATGCCAGGATCGCCAGGCCCAGCGGCGTGCCGAACTCGGAGTCGATGGTGGCGTTGGCCAGGTCGGGCCGGATGAGGGTTGGTCCCTGATGGAGGGTGCGAAACCAGAGCACCGAGTAGTGCACGATCGGAACCTGCACGAAGGCGACGATCCCCAGGACGGCGCAGCGCACCGCCCGTACCGAAGGGTCGTCGATGGACCGTCTCAGGGCCAGATAGCCGACGTAGAAGAAGAACAGGACGGCGGTGGAGATCATGCGAGCGTCGTTCCAGTCCCACCACAGTCCCCATACAGCCCGGCCCCAGATCATGCCGGTCACCAGCGTCAAGCCGGTGAACAGCACCCCGATCTCGATGGCGGACGCCGAGACCAGGTCCGGGGTGGGCGAGCGACGGATCAGGTACCAGATGGCGCTCAGGAGCCCGATCCCCAGCGCCAGGTAGGCGGTGATCACGGCCGGAACGTGGACGAATAGCAGCCGGGCCGCCTCCCTCTGGGTGGCTTCGGCGGGTGCGGTGACCGAGAAGTAGACGGCGGTGGCCAGCAATGCCATGCTTCCCACACCCAACACGCCGGTTCCCCTAGGCAGGAGGGCAGTCGGGTCGCGGTCTCGCGCCACTGGTTTCATGGGCAGGGGAGCGCCTGGTGCTGTGCCCACGCAGACGCGGTTTCTTGGGCTGTTGGAGGGGATCCGTACGCCATGTTCTTTGTCACCCGATGGTGTCGTGCAGCCGACCGGCCAGTAGCAAGCCGACCGCCATCAGGGCCAGGTCCATCGCTACCAGCACGAGTAGCCAGGTGATACTACTCCGTTGTGAGATGGCCAGTTCCGTTCCCCGAGTGGTCGCCAGCAGCACGGGCAGGGCGGGCGGGATAGCGAGCAACGGACCCAGTGATGTCCTGGCCCTCAGCCCGGTCACGAGCGAGCGGATCAGGGTTCCCAGCAATCCTAGGGCGAGGCTGCCTGCTCCGGCCAGCGCCACCAGGGATCCCCATTCAGGCCTTCCTTCCGGCCCGTAGAGCACGATCATCACCGGGGTCAACACGACGATGAGGGAGAACAGCAGGATGGTCGATGCCAGGCCTCCGCCCAGAAAGGCGGCACCCGGATCGAGACCGCTGAGGGTCATTAGATCGCGGACCGGGCGGGTGGATGTGGTGGAGGGCCGCAGGGTCACCGTCATACCGAACAGCAGGATCACCAACCAGAGGATGCCGGGACCGGTCCGGCTGAGCAGCGCATGATCGGTTCCGATCGCGAGGGGGGCCAGCAGCAGCGCCAGCACCATGAACGGAATAGCCATCCACAGGGTCTCGCCCCCCTTCCATTCCACCTGCAGATCCTTGCGGATCACCCAGCCCGCCTGACCCCAGAATCCGGGAGGCTTCACTTCTGCTCCCTTACGGTTCCGGCCCGGACGAGCAGGCGTCGGGTGACCAGCGGGGCGGTTCGTTCCTGGTCGTGTGACACCAGGACGGCTGCCCCGCCCGCGCTGGCCACTCGGGTCACCAGCTCATCCACTAGCGGGATGGTGGCTTCATCCAGTCCGGCGTGGGGCTCGTCGAGGAGTAACAGGCGGGGAGTCCAGGTGAGCAATCGGGCCAGTTCCACCCGTCGTTGCATCCCGAGGGAGGTATGGGAGGCTTTCCATCCGGCGACCGCCTCCAGGCCGACGGTACGCAACGGATCGCCTATCGGCGGGCTCCCTCGCAAACGGGCCACCAGCTCGACGTTCTGCCGCAGGGTCAGCTCGGGCCAGACGGCCGGATAGTGGCCTACCAGGGCGATCTGCCGGCGGGTGGAGGCCAGGGCTTCGGGACCGTCGGTCCAGCCGGTTCCCAGCACCGTGCCGCGGCCGGAGGTGGGCCGGTGCAAGGTGGCCAGCAGACGTAGCAGGGTGGTCTTTCCGGCACCGTTGGGTCCGGCGACCCCCACCACCTCGCCCGACTCGATGGTCAAGTCCACCCCCTCCAGGATGACCGAACCCGAGGTGGCGAACCCGACCTTGGAGAAGCTGACGAGCGCAGGATGGCCCACGAGTCCGAGTGTAGAGCGGATACGATAACGTACTTGCCACGTCCGAGGTGGGAGGGTTAGGCGAAGGTGGTAGTCGGGATCATTTTCTGGATACTGTTCGTGCTGTTCACAGCCGCTGTCCTGACCGTTGTTCTAATGGGTGCCTGGACGGCACTCCGCAAGAGGTTCTTCTCCGGTGGGCGGTCGGACTGACGGAGTGGTCGAGGTGACCGGTGAGCCCTCCAGCGGGATGGTCAGACACGTACAGGGGCTGGGCACCAGACAAGTGGTCGGTTACGCCGCTCGCGGGGGACAAGGAACGCCGGCAAGTAGGATCAGCACCAATGGCCCACCATCTGTCCCAGGAGCTGCTGACCGAGCGCATCAAAGCGGCCGGATTACGCCTCACCCTCACCAGGCGGGTGATCTGCGGGGTCCTGGCCAGCAGCGACGGGACTCTGCTGAGTGCCTCGATGATCGCTGAACGGGTGTCGGAAGCGGCGGGGCAGGTGGATGCCTCGACCGTCTACCGGACGCTGGACGAGCTGGCCCGGATCGGGATCGTCCATCTCATCCGGTTGGGGGTGGGGCAACCGAGCATGTGGCATGTCACCCTCGACCACGGGCATAAGCATCTGGTATGCGAGGGGTGCCGCACGACCATCGAAGTTCCCGAATCTGACTTTTTGCCCCTCTATGACCTGCTCCGGGACAAGTACGGGTTCCAACCCGGCACCCATCACTTCGCCTATCTCGGATACTGCCGTGATTGTGTCCCATCGGATGGCTCTGCGGACGGGTCCGGGCCGGTGCCGGCGGCAAGTGGAGTGGTAGGAGCGAGCTGATCGACCCCGCTCTGGTGGATCGCCGGCACGGATCGTTGCGGGCCATTACCGAGAGCGATCTGCCGAGTCGCGCCATGACCATCGCCGGATGCGAGGGACGGATGGAGGCGCGAATTCTGTCCAAGGACCTGTCCGGACCGGCCACCAGGCTGGCCCGGATCCCGGCGGGCTGGGGGTCGGGCGTGGCAGGCGCATTCACGGCCGATGTCGAGCTGTTCCTGATCGAGGGAAGCGTGACGGTGGCGGGCGAGCGAATCGAACAGTACGGCTATGGGGCGGTCAAGGCTGGGCAGGTAATCGGAGGGATCAGGGCTCATGCCCCGACGGTGGCCCTGGTGATGACCTCGGCGCCGGTGCGTTATGACACCTCGGCAGGGGGACCACTGTCCGATCCGCTGATCGGCCAGCCCACCACCTCCCCCTGGGCAGCAGTACCGGAGCTCTCGGGCCGATATGTCCGGCCGCTGGCGGACGGTCCTAACGGAGCCGTGTGGTTGTCGGCGGGGTGGGCCTGGGCCAATGACGATGGGCCCTGGCACTTCCACCCCTCACCGGAGGAGGTGTTCGTGCTGGAAGGGGAGCTGACGGTCACCGAACGGCCGGGTGCCTATTCCGGTGAGCTGCATGATGGCGAGCCGCCGGGGGTCGAGCATAGGTGCGGACCCGGTAGCTACACCTTTCGCCTGGCGGATCGGCTCCACGCCGGTCCCGGATCCCATTCCGAACGGTCGCTCACCTTCCATAGGATGCTGGGTCCGCGCACGGTGACGTGGGTTGCAGACGAGGGCTCCGACCTGTGATCAGTCCTTCATCAATCGGCGGGCAGCCGCCACGATCTCTTCGACGCCCGGCACCACCGCCCGCTCCAGGGGCGGGCTAAACGGGATGGGGGCATGAGCCGCACCGACCCGTACCGGAGCGGCCCGCAGGTAGTCGAACGCTTCGGCCGTGACGGACGAGGCTAGCTCCGCACTGAAACCCCCGAACGTCCAGGCCTCGTGGGCCACCAGCAACCGGCCGGTCCGGCGTACCGAGGCTGTTACCGCTTCTAGATCGAGCGGAACGAGGGATCGCAGGTCGATCAGCTCAGCTTCGATACCTTCCTTTGCTAGACGGGAACAGGCAGTGGCTGCGTGCAGCACCATCGCCGAGTAGCTCACGATGGTCAGGTCATTTCCTCTCCTCCGCCGTGCTGCGGCGCCTAGGGGGACCAGGTGATCACCGGTGGGAGTGGGCCCCCGCTTGGCGGTGATCCGCTTGTTCTCCAGGTAGATCACCGGATCGTCATCGGCGATGGCGGCGCGCAGCAGACCCTTGGCATCGGCGGGGTTGGACGGGGCTACCACCTTGAGGCCCGGCAGATGGGTGAATAGCCCTTCGAGGCTGGATGAGTGCTGGCCTGCCGACGACCGGAGGATGCCGTCCGAGGCTCTCAGCACGAGGGGAACCGAGACCTGGCCGCCGAACATGTAACGAAACTTGGCGGCCTGGTTGACGATCTCGTCCATGGCACCCAGGGTGAACTCCACGAAGCTCATCGATGCCACCGGGCGCAATCCGGTCACCGCCGCCCCGACGCTGACGGCCATGATGATCGCCTCCGAGATGGGCATGTCGATAACCCGATCCGGTCCGAACTCTTCCACTAGGCCTCGGAACTGCCCGAAGTTGCCGCCCCAGCTGATGTCCTCCCCCAGGACGATCACCCGCCGATCCTCCCGCATGGCGATGCGCATGGTGTCTACGGTCGCTTGGCCGAAGGACATCCGCCTGACGGGAACACGGGTCGCCGGTGACATCAGGCGGATCCCGTGAATACGGCCTCGAGGGCGGTGTTGCGGTGGGGGAGGGGGCTCTCCTCCGCGAACCGGACCGCCTCCGAAACTTCTGCCCGGACCTGTTCCCACACCTCGGAGGGTTCCGGACCGGTGAGCAGGCCCTGGTCGAGCAGCTGCTGTTCCCAACGGACGATGGGGTCCAGTTGCCTGTGCCGGTCCACCTCCGATGCCTCCCGGTACACTTCTGCATCTCCCACGTAGTGGCCTCCCAGCCGGTAGGTCTCCAGGTTGAGGAGGGTCGGTCCTTCACCCTTCCTGGCCCTGGTCACCGCCTCGCTGGCTGCTTGGTAGACGGCACCGACATCGTTGCCGTCCAGGGTCACGCCCGGCATCCCGTAGGCAGTGGCCCGCACCGACAGGTCTTCCACCGAGGTGGTGCGCAGGCGGGAGGTGAACTGGGCGTACTGGTTGTTCTCACACACGTACACGACGCCTAGCTGGTGGACGGAGGCGAAGTTGAGCGCCTCGTGGAAGGTTCCCTTGTTGATCCCGCCGTCCCCGAAGAAGGCCACCGCGACCTGATCGGTTCCCCGATAGCGAGCTGACAAGGCGGCACCGGCGGCGATGCCGAGCCCCCCTCCTACGATGCCGTTTGCGCCCAGCATCCCGATGGAGAAGTCGGCCACGTGCATCGAGCCTCCCCGACCCCGGCAGGTTCCGGTCTCCTTGCCGAACAGCTCGGCCATGATGGAGTCGAGATCGATGCCTTTGGCGATCGAGTGGCCGTGGCCCCGGTGGGTGGAGGTCAGGTAGTCGTCCGGGCGCAGGACCGCACACACCCCCGCTGCGATGGCCTCCTGCCCCAGATAGGTGTGGACGAAGCCGGGCAGCTTCCCGGCCTTGAATAGTTCCTCCACCCGGGATTCGAACACGCGAATGCGTACCATGGTGCGGTGGATGGCGAGGGCCGTCTCGGGACCCATGCCGGCTGGGGAGTTCATTGGGCGGTGTACCCGCCGTCGACCACGATCAATTGGCCGGTCACCATCGCCGCCGCCTCCCCGGCCAGGAACACGACCGATCCGGCTATGTCCTCGGGGGTGGCGAGCCGGCCCATCGGGGTGCGGGACAGGAAAAACTCCTTGAGCTCAGGTTCCTTCTTCCACTGTCTCCTTACCAGCTCGGTTGCCACGTGTCCGGGCGCCACGGCATTGACCCGCACGCCCGAGGGAGCCCACTCTACGGCGAGAGACCTGGTCAGCTGCACCACCCCTCCCTTGCTGGCCTGGTATCCGGCACTTCCCGGGAAGGCGACTAGCCCTCCTATGGAGGCGAGGTTGACGATGGAACCCCGTCCGACTTCGATCATGCGCTGCCCGACCGACCGGCACATGTAGAAGGTGCCTTTGAGGTTCACCTCGATCACCCTATCCAGCAAGCCGTCCGGGTAGGCACTGGCCCGCCCCCGGCCGCCGATACCGGCGCTGTTCACCAGCACGTCGATGCGCCCGGTCCGCTCCATGACCCGGCCGACTTTCTCTTCTACCCCCTCGGAGTCGGTGACGTCCAGGGCGACGCTCATCCCGCCGACTCGCTCGGCTACCTGCTGGTTGGCCTGGTCGGAGAGGTCGACGCACACCACCTGTGCCCCGCAGGCTGCCAGAGCGAGGGCAGTCGCCTTGCCTATCCCGCTGGCCGCACCCGTGACCAGCGCGACCTTCCCGGCCAGGCCGAAGCTGGGATGGGTCACCGGATGACGTATGCCAGGATGGCCCCGACCGCCACCTCGTCGTCCGAGACCGGTGCGGTGATTTCGATGGTCCCCGCCGCCGGAGCCTCCAGAGCAACTTCGGCCTTCTCGGTCTCCACCACCACCACTTCCTGGCCAGCCTCGACTACCGAGCCGGGGTCCACCAGCCATTCGATCACGATCACTTCCTCCACCACCCCCATCTGGGGAACGGTGAGAGGAATTCGGTCTTGTGCTTGGGTCATGGTCAACTCGATCCTGGATTACGGAGAGCCGAACACCGGCTGTTGAAGGGTGACCTTCAACTATGAGGCACTGCTGGCAGGTCGGAACCCTCAGGTCGACATCCTAACCAGGCGTCAGGCCCGGGTCCTCGATGTCGACATAACCAGTGCTGGCATCTGATCGGTCGGGTTCCCGGCTCGTTCTCCGTACCCGGTCACGAAAGCTGCTGACGGGAATTGTGGATTCTCCAGACGCCCATCAACAGTATTGCCAGCAGGAAGTTCACCAGCGTGCCAGCCATCGGTAGGTCGTAGCCACCGGTGGTGTCGACAGCCCATCCGAAAATGACCGGTCCGATGGTGAGACCGAGACCGAACCCGAGCATGATCATGGCCGTTCCACTCCCGGTGCGTTTCGGTCCCACCATGCTGATGGCCGCGAACATTCCCACCGACATCCAGGAGGCGGGCCCGATTCCGAGCATCACGGCCCCCACCCAGATGAGGGCGCCGAAAGTGTGGGAGGCCATCCAGACCAAGATCAGCGATAGCAGGCCGAATAGCCCGACATACATGAGTGGTTTGACCGGGTCTCCGGCCCGTTCCGCAATGCGCCCCCACACCATCCGGGAGACCACCCCTACTCCGCCCGAGACTGCTAGCACCATTCCGCCCAGGCCCACGCTGAAGCCCAATCGTTCCTGTCCATATAGAGGCAGGAATGCGCTGTAGACGGCCACCCCGATGCCCATGGTCACGCCGTACGCGGAGATCCACCAGACTGCCCGAGGAATCGGACCTGCTGGCTCGCCGTCCTCCTTCACTTTCTGCCGGGGCCTTCCGGCTGGCACCACCCAGAGGGTGATCCCGATGGCCACCAGAGCGACTAGGGATGACAGCGCCAGGGTGGGACGCCATCCGAGCGCTCCCGCGAGCGCAGGTAGGGTGGCGCCGGCGGCGAACACTCCCATCTGGACACCCGACTGCTTGATACCGGTGATCCATCCTCGGGATCCGGGCGGTACGTTCTCCACGATGATGGTGTTGGTGGCCGAGTTGCCGCCACCGGCCGGTACCCCGGCGATGCCGGCGAACACGAACAGGGACCAGAGGCCCCACGACCAGGACATGGTCATCAGCCCGAGGAATACGAAACCGAGCATCAACACCAGCATCCACCGTCCGCCGATCCGGTCGGTCAGGTAGCCGAGGGGAAGGCTGACGGCCATGATCACGAACGCGTGGCCGGTGGCCACTGCGCCGATCTCTGTCCTGGTGAGACCGAGATCGTCGATCAGAAAGCGGGAGAGCACCCCGATGACGGGACCGGGAACCATGCACAGCGCCATCCCCGAAGCCAGCACGATGGAAAGGCCCGCTCGGCGGTGACGAGTGGTTCCGGTCGGTGCTGGTTCAGGCGCTTGGTCGATGTCGGGTGCTCCACAGGTCGCGATCAACGGGCCGGCTGGGTCGCTGAAGGGTACCCGGCGGGCAGCTGGCACACATCGAAGCTCCTCGGAGGGGTAAAACGGTTGGTGGAGAACCAGCGCTTCTGCACGGATGCTGCCAGGGCCGGTGTCCAGAGGGGCGAGGTCGGCTGGTCAGGTCACGATGACGATCCACGGACGGCGGTTACTAAGACACACACACACCGAGGCAGCAGGCCACCGGCATGTAGGCGGCTCGCCACATGTAACGACCCTTTGGGCGGCACCGGACAACCGCGGCTACTGCATTCGGGGTGGGCGCCTGTTACGATTGGAGGGAGACGGACACAGTGAAGAGACATACGAAGCGGCTGATCCTGCTAGTGGCCGTTTTGATCATACCGACCGTGGGATGGACCGCTGCCGCCGAAGATCACGGTCCCTTGAAGACTGAACGGTTTGGCGTGCAATCCGACTATGTCGGCTACACAATAGGCGGGCGATTCCGGATGTCTCTAACGAAGACAATGTCACATTTGTGGTGGGTTATGCCGATCACGATCCCATTGTTGTCTGGCAATCGGAACCTTAGTTGATAAACGTAGAGGAACTAAGCCCGTTACAACTAGTGGATATTCTCGCTATAGAGCAGGCTATTACAGCGGATCTTAAGGATGCAGAACCCGCCTTACTTGCTTTGTATACCGGAGGGTTGACCGCGCAACAACAGGCAGAAACCCGGGCGATGTTTGCTCCGACTAACGAACCCAGGTATTGGTGTAAATTACGGGCGGGGAGGCCATCTCATTATCCCCTAACGTTAAAGCAAACACGAGCTCATATTGTGGGACCACAAGTAAAGTAACGTGGGGTAAGCATCAACACCAAGGCACACTCTTCGGGCCTATCGGCAGGGTATTCGACCAGGTGACCAAACCTTAATTACAATACACCCATGCACCTTCCCGTATATCTAAGTGCCACATGCCAATTCTCCCCAGAAAACCGAGCTCGGGTCAGTCGATCGCTAGCAAATGGTACCTACCCGTCGGTTGTGAGCGGAGCGACCCTATCATCCGGGACAACTCCCAGTCCCGGGGCGTCGTCCAGCAGGAAGTAGCCTTCGGAGAGCCGGGGGAAAGGTTGGGCGAGACCTTCCTGGAGCGGGTTGGGATTGCAGTCCATCTCGAGCAGCCCGAGACCACCGATGGTTGCCAGCAGGTGGCCCGAAGCCACCAACCCGATCCCGCTGCCCAGAAAGTGGGGGCAGTAGAAACTCCCGGCCTCCACCACCTTCCGGGCTACGGCCAGGCATCCCGTGATCCCACCCCACTTGGTGATGTCCGGCTGGATCGTGGTGAGGGCTCCGGTGGTCACCAGCCGGTCGAATCCGGCCATCCCATATACGTTCTCCCCACCGGCCAGCGGGATGGCGGAGCTGTCCGCCAGCTCGATCCACTCACTCGCCGGGCGGTCCACCCGGATCGGTTCTTCCAACCAGGCGGGGAGTATCGGGCCAGCTCGCGGGCGTGCGCGGCCGATGGCTTCGTCGAGATCCCAAGCCTGGTTGGCGTCCACCGCGATCATGGCTTCTTCTCCCAGTTCCGCTCGCAGGGAAGCGAGGTTGGCAAGATCGGTGGACCGGTCGAATCCGACCTTCAGCTTGAAGGCCCGATGACCGGCGGATCTTGCCTCGACGGCCTGCTCCAACGCCCGGCCCGGTCCGATCCCGCTGGCATAGACCGCGATCCTTCCCTCCCCTTGCCCTCCCAGGTACTTCCAGAGCGGTAGTCCGGCGGATCGGGCTGCTAGGTCCCACAGTGCAATGTCGATACCTGCGATGGCGTGGGAGAAGGGGCCGTGTTCCCCCGCCTGCAGTGCCATGACGCTGGTCCTGCGGTCCAGATGCTCGAAGACGGAGGGCGGATCGGGCCAGGTTCGCCTGACTATCAGAGGAGCGAGAACTTCGCGAATCAGGCTTGCCCGGTATCCGGCGGCGGGTATCGGGAAGTTGCACCAGGCCTCCCCATATCCGGCGACCCCGTCCCGGTTGTGGGCGCGGATCAAGACGGCGGGACGATCGGTCATGGTTCCGAAAGCTGTTCGGACCGGCCGGTCGATGGGAGCCCGGTAGACCTCGACTTCTATCGCTTCTAGATGTATCGGGTCTGCTTTCGGGTCTCGGCCGGGAAGGGGAGGCAGGATGCCGGAGGGGGACATGGTCGACAGTATCGTTATCGGGCATAACCGAGGCGAGCCGGGGGTTCACTGAAGTCTCTGGTGTTGCGGCTGCTTCGGGTAGCAAGTCGAGGGCTACGAGGAGTTGGGGACGATGACATCCGCCCACCGAGAGGAACAGCAACCGGCTGGAGCGAACGACGCAGACCCGGTGCATTCCGAGCCAGGCTTCGGAGGCGTGATCGGCCATGACTTCCGGGACTCGGTGCCGTGGTGGCCGCCGCCTGAGAACGATGCCCGCGGCAAGCCCGATGTGGTGCTGGTGGTCCTGGACGATGTGGGGTTCGCCGGTCTGGGTTGTTATGGGGCCGAAGTCGATACGCCGGTCATCGATGCCCTGGCGGAACGTGGTTTGCGCTTCAACGCCTTCAACGTCACTCCGCTATGTTCGCCCACCCGGGCCTGCGTGCTGACCGGCCGCAACCACCACAGTGTCGGCATGGCATACCTGTCGAACGTCGACTCCGGATTCCCGGGACACCGAGGGCGGGTGACCAAATCGGCCGGAACGGTCGCCGAAGTACTCCAGGAGGCCGGATATGCCACCATGGCGATCGGCAAGTGGCACCTTGCTCCCTTGGAGGAGACGACCGCCGCCGGACCCTACGACGAGTGGCCACTGGGGCGCGGCTTCGGGCGCTACTACGGGTTCCTAGACGCCTTGACCGATCATTTCTATCCGGATGTGGTGGAGGACAACCACCGGGTGGATCCACCCGGCCGGCCCGAGGACGGCTATCACCTGACCGAGGACTTGGTGGACCACGCCATCTCCTACGTGCGGGATCAGGTTTCGGTCAAACCGGAGCAACCGTTCTTCATGTATCTGGCATTCGGGACGGCCCACTGTCCGCATCAGGCTCCCCAGGAACATCTCGACAAGTACCGGGGTCGTTACGACGAGGGTTGGGACGTGCTGCGCGAGCGCCGGTTCGCCAGACAGCAGGAACTCGGGATCGTCCCCGATGATGCGGTGCTGGCGCCTTTGAATCCAGGGGTGGAGGAGTGGGCGGATCTAAGTGCTGACCAGCAGAAGCTGTTCGCCCGGTTCCAGGAGGCCTATGCGGCCATGCTGGATCACACCGATGAGCAGCTGGGGCGCTTGATGAGCTTCCTCGACTCGATCGGGCGGCTCGACAACACCATCGTGGTGGTGCTGTCCGACAACGGAGCTAGCCAGGAAGGGGGACCGGACGGGGGCGCCGACATCGTCACCTACGAGGAGGACCGGTTCTGCAGCGTGGAGTTCAACCTGGAACGGTACGACACCATCGGAGGTCCCCATTCACAGACCAACATCCCATGGGGTTGGGCACAGGCCGCCAACACCCCGTTGCGCTGGTACAAGCAGAACACCTATGCGGGTGGTGTTCGCACCCCGCTGATCGTCTCGTGGCCGGAGGGGTTGGACTCCCACGGTGAGGTCAGGTCCCAGTTCGTGCATGCCATCGACATCGCGCCCACCCTGCTCGACCTGGTGGGGGTGGAGCCGAAGTCCGCCTACCGGGGGGTCGCCCAGATGCCGCATCACGGTGCCAGCATCCGGGAGGTGCTCGACGATGGCTCGTCGGATGCCGCTCGGGATCGGCAGTACTTCGAGATGATCGGTCACCGGGCCATGTGGCGGCAGGGATGGAAGGCTCTCGCCCGCCACCGCCGCAACGAGCCCTTCGAGGACGATCCATGGGAGCTATACCACATCGACTCCGACTTTTCGGAGTGCCGTGACCTGGCGAGCGAACATCCCGAAAGGCTGGCCGAGCTGGTCAGCCAATGGTCGGAGGAGGCCGCCCGCTACTCGGTGTTCCCCCTCGACGACCGTTACCTGGCCGTGAGGGCCTCGACCTTCCAGACTCCCGGGTCACCCAGGGCGCGGGACACATTCTCCTATCTCGGCGGTTCCAGCCGGGTGCCCGGTGGGGTAACCCCGCTGGTGTTCAACCGATCGTTTTCGATTACCGCGCACGTAGCTCCCATGCGGGCGTCCGATGAGGGTGTCCTGGTGGCGGTGGGGGATGTCAGCGGAGGCTACGTGTTGTATGTGATGGATGGGCGCCTGGTGTTCGAGTACTGCTACCTGGGGGATCGCCAGACCCTGGTCTCTTCCGGTCGGGTTCCGCCGGAAGCTACCGACCTAGCTTTCCGTTTCGAGAAAACTGGTGACTACCGGGGTGTGGGACGGCTCGAGGCAGCCGGAAGGAAGCTCGGCGAGCTGGAGATGGAGGACATGGCCCGAGGCATGATCTCCTGGGGATCCCTAAGTGTCGGAGCGGACACGCTGTCGCCGGTGACCGCCTCCTACGAAGGAGAGTTCCCGTACAGCGGAGAGGTACTCAGGGTCGACTTCGAGCTCGGGGAGTCATGAGGAAAGTCTGCGAAGCCGTTGTGCTACCGGTGCCGGATGAAACAAGTCGGCACGGGAGTGGATGGCACACCCGGAGGAGCGGATGGCATGCCCTGACCACGCCAGAGCGCGAAAATCCGCTCGGCCCCCTTCGGGCTCCCACCCCCGCCTCCACCGGACCAGCATCGGGTTGGACCCGGGCGCGTGCTCCCCGGCCGGTCTCAGGACCGGTTGCCGGATGGCAACATCGCCCGTATCTTACGGGTAGCGACCTGACCCAACAGGGTCGGACCTCCCGAGGGTTGAACCCGGATGATTATCACCGCTTCCGGAACTCGGCGATGTTTGTGTGTGTGACTCTCTCCAATATGCACCCTCGCTGTGACATTGCCAACCCCTTCGTCTGGACCGTCCGCCATCCTGCCGGCGCGGTGATCGAGCTAAGCACTGGTCGGGGCTCAGCTGGGTGACTACCACACGGATGTTCGTGGTGGGGATCGGCATGACGCCCTTCGTGGGATTCCGCCAGGATGCCAGCGTGCGGGACATGGTGGTGGAGGCAGTCCGGGCCGCGCTGATCGACGCCGGAACCACCACTTCCGCGATCGAGATGGGCGTCGCTGCCTACGAGAGCGATCATTTCAACCGCCAGATGAGTCTGGGTCACGTACTGCAGGATGCGGTGGGTCTGGCGGGCCGGCCGACCGTGCGAGTGGAGGGTGGGGGTGCCACCGGGGCGCTCGCCATCCGTACCGCGGTCATGGCCGTCCGGGCGGGCACAGCTCAGTCTGTGCTGGTGTTCGGGGGTGAGACCAACGGCAAATCGGTCGACCGGGCCATCGCCACCGAGATACTCGCCATGTCGGCCGACTTCGACTGGGAGACGCCGGTGTTCGGAACCTTTGCGGCTCCCTACGCCCTGATGATCACCGAACACATGCGGCGTTACGGCACCACCTCTGAGCAGTTCGCCGAGGTAGCCGTCAAGAACCGGCGCATCGCCCTCGACAATCACTACGCCCACAAGGGCATGTCGATCACTGTGGCCGATGTCAGGAGTTCCTTACCCCTGGCCGATCCCTACCGGCTGTTCGATGCCAGCCTGCTCAGCGACGGCGCGGCGGCCATCCTCCTGGCCACCCGGGAGTGGGCTGAGCGCCACTCGGCCAACTTCTCGGACCGCCCTCCGGTGGAGATACTCGCCACCGGCTGCTCCACCGATCATCCCCGTATCTCCGACCGTTCGGACGAGCTGTTCCCACACTTTGCCGCCAAGCGCAGGGCAGCCCGGGAGGCCTATGGGGAGGCGGGTATCGATGATCCCTCCGAGCAGATCGACGTGGCGGAGCTATACGACTCGTTCAGCGGCGCCGAGCTTCAGGCATACGAGGATCTGGGGTTGTGCCCGATCGGGCAAGGCGGGCGAGCGGCCGCCGAGGGCCGGTTCGATCTCGATGGGCAGGTGGCGGTGAACCCGTCCGGCGGCCTCCTGGGACGGGGCTCGGCGGTGGGCGCTACGGGGATCGCGCAGGCGGTGGAGGTGGTGGCCCAGCTCCGGGGGGAGGTGACCGGTCGCCGGGCTGTCCCAGGTGCCCGAATCGGCCTGACCGACACCCATGCCGGGGTCGGTTCGCTGAGCGTGGTGAACATCTTCGGTAGGCACCGGTGATGGTTGAGGGGAGGGGCGCGTGCGGGTAACGAGTTTCGATCGAGGGGTCCCTGACCGCTCGGGCGAGTCGCTCACCCTGCTGCATATAGAGATGACGCAGCGGTATCGCCACACCTTGGGACACGCCCATCCTTTCTATAGGGGTATCGAGGCGGGAGTGTTGCGGGCCACTCGTTGTGATGCCTGCGGCAGGTCGTGGTTTCCGCCCCGCCGGTTCTGTGACGATGATCTCGAGGAGACTGGCTGGTATGACCTTCCCGGAACCGGTACGGTGGTGGCCGCTACCAGGGTTCACAGTCCCCCACCCTTCGGCGGGGTCGAAGTTCCGTATCTGCTTGCTTCCATCCGTCTCGACGGCGTTGACGGCGGGATAACACATCGGGTAATCGGGAGGACGATACCCCGGAAGGGCACGGCAGTAGCCGCCAGGTTCACGGAAGATGAACCGGCTCACCCGCTGCTGCGAATAGCGTTTGAGGTGCTGGAGCGGTAGTCAGGCGGGATTAGTTTGCTGGTGGGAGGGTCGTAGTTTCTTGCCGTTGAGCATGGTGCCGATCGGCGTGTAGCGGACGAACAGCTGGTAGGACGCCAGTAGGACGGCGGTTACGACTACCGAGATCAGGAGGAACTTGATCTCGGCTGCGAGATTCCAGTCTCGCGCCATTACTTGGGCTACCAGGATCACGGGTAGGTGTATGAGATACAGCCAGTACGAGGAGTCGGATAGGTAGCGGATGCTTGGCCGTTCGCCTGATAGTACGGCTCGGAACAGGCCCAGTAGCCCGATACACATGCCCCAAGCGAAGGCGACCTGGAGGATCGATGCCACCGGCCACGAGAAGATCTCGGGAACGAACGTGAAGACCAGTCCGGCCGGGAACACGACCAGGAGAGTCAGGGGTAGCCATAGCCACCAGCGGCTTCCGATCGTGTCCACGACCAAGGTCCCACCCCTACCCTGGCGGCCGTACATGAGAGCCCCGAAGGTGAAGAAGGTGGCGTAGTAGGCCAGGACGTGGGGATACGGGATCCAACCGTCCGAAGTGTGCGGCCCGAAGGTGGGGTAGAGGCCGCCACCACCCATATACAGCTGGGGGAGAAGGGTGAGGGGGATCATCGACCACATCAGCCACCTCGCTCGGTGGCCTTCGCGGGGGCCGTCGGCGGTGGGCTGTCGACGCTCCACCAACGTTGCCACTAGCGCGAACCCAGCGACCAACCACAGCAGGAACCACAGGAACCAGAGGTGGAGGAATCGAGCGATGGCTTCAGACAGGTCCAGCAACCTTCCTTCCTCACCATCATCGGGACCTTCGTAGCTGCCTTCGGCCCAACCGGGAATCTCCGACCATTTCAGACCCTCCGGCAGAGGGTCGCCACCCCCGTAGCGGACCAGCAAGTCAGCCACCTCCTCATGGCCGAAGTAGAAAGCCACACCCAGCGGAGTTTCCCCTTCCGAAGCGGTGGCCACCCGAACCGGGTCGGCGCCTCGTGAGAGGAGGAGCTCCAGCATGTCGGTATCATCGGTGAAGGCCGCCGCGTGAAGGAGGGTCCAACCACCCGGCTCGCCACGCAGATTCACATCGACGCCACCATCCAGCAGCCTCTCGACGGCGGCAACCTAACCCGCGAGGACTAGGCCGAAGGCATCATCCTCGGCTACCTCCGGCCAGGATGCGGTTGCGATGGCCCAGTCACCGACCAGGTGGGTGAGAGGAACGATGGTCAGCAGACCAAGGAGCAGCGGGAGGGCCACCCGTTGCAGGCGATGCTTCAGGAGAGCGCACAGGCCGCGGCGCCGCCAGAGCAGGGCGGTGAAGAACCCGCTCATGAGGAAGAACACCGGCATCCGGAACCCGTGGACGGCCCACAGGAACTCGTCGAACAGGCCATCCAGGTCGGAGGTGCGGTCCTGTACCCACCAGGGTGCCGGGAAGAACGCCAACGAGACGTGCAGCCCGATGCCCAGCAGCATGGCGAACCCCCTTAGGGCATCGAGATCGTACCGCCGTCGCGCGACGGTCGGCTCGGCTGGTTTCGCGCTCGGGAGGGTCAGCGCGAGCTCCCCATCTTTCATGAACACAGGGTACTGAGCTTCCAGGCGTGGTTATCGGACTCAGGGATAGAGAACCTGGTTGCCGACGACCGAACAACAAGCGCCCAACAGTAAGGCCAACTGGGGGCGGGCATGGTCACCAGATAGTCACCATATCACTTACCACATCGAACCCTCCTTGGAAACGGCTGACTACAGGGATGAAATGTCTATTTTGAACTTGGAACCGGAACGGAGCAGCGCATCATAAACGGCTGGAATGCCAAATTGATACCAGACGGCAGTCGAGTAGCGTATGTCAAGACCACGTTCGATAGTGAGATGGAGTGCTTAGAGGATATCTACACTTTACAATACGAATACGGGAATGAGTAACAGATCACCGGAAGCATGGTGAGGGACCACTTTCCATAGACTGGTTACCGATGGCCATCTGATCTCCTACATGGAGTACAGAGGCTGCCTCGTCGACAACATCTTCGTCGTCGATCTGGACACTGGTATTGAACAGCGACTCACCACTAACCACAATGGATCTAAATCGGGCCTGGTCACCAGACAGCTGCCGGATCGCCTGCGAGGTGTTCTGGGACAGCTACGACCACGACGAGGTTTCTATCTTCGATGTCGAGACGGGGACCGAGGAGCATCGACTACGGAGCACCAAGCGTCTTCAGTCTGGACGGTCATCGGTTCAATGGTCATCCGATGGCTACCGGATAGCGTACTGTGGTAATCAAGACAATGGAACTCTAAATCCTGCATCTTTACACGGGCTTTAGACAACTGATCCCTAACAACTAGATACAGCGACGAGAGCCAGAGATTGAGGCAGCCAGGAACAAGACCCTTAGCTCATGCTGGTCAATCAGAGCCCCATAGTTTCGATCTCAAGCCTGAGGCGCGCTGTACGGATCTCTCCACCGCCATACGTATCACTGACTCCTCACCGACGATCGTTACCCGGTCGGTGGCCCTAGTCACGGCGGTGTATAGAAGTTCCCGCGTCAGCAGGCGAGAGCTCTCGGGAGGCAACGACACTACTACCTCCTCGAACTGGGAACCCTGGCTCTTGTGGATAGTCAGGGCGTGAACCGTGGAGTGGTCGCCGAGATAACTCGGCGGAAAGCTGCGAGTGCCGCCACGGTCGAATACCGCTCTCAAGCCTTCGGGTGTGCGGACTGCTACCCCTATATCTCCGTTGTACAGGTCCAGGTTGTAGTCGTTGGCGGTGATCATCAGCGGTCGGCCGGGATACCAATCCCCGCCATATCGCAGGCCTGGAAACCTCTCGTCGAGGGCCGCCTCGATGTCCCGTCGCCAACCATCCACACTGCCCGGACCCTGGCGGTGGGCGCACAGCACCACGATCTCGCCCAGCAGGGAGAGCGACGCCGTCCGCGAGTTCCACGGTTTCGAGGCCTGTTCCGCCAACTTCGCCCGGTGACCGATCACCCGCTCCAGCAACCGCCGGTTAGGCTCCCCGGACCGCTCTCTCACCCAGGTCAGCGTGGGAGGGTGGCGGTCGAGGAGATCCACCGCCCGCCCGGCGTCGCCATCGCGGACCGCGTCGCTGAAGTCGGCGATCGGGCTTCCCTTCGCGAAGCGGTGGACCCGCTCCAGGACGACCACCCGGGGAGTCTTCCTGGGTGGAGCCTGCCACCTAGGTCGCTCGGAGTCTGGGTCGCCCGTGGCGGGACCGACGATGTCGGCCAGCACGGTGCCCGCCTCGATCGAGTCCAGCTGGTGGGGATCTCCCGCCAGTACCAGCTTGGCATCCGGACGGATCGCGGCCATGAGCTTGGCGGCTAGCGGTAACGACACCATTGAGGTCTCGTCCACGATCACCAGATCGTGGGGTAGGCGATTGCGTTCATGATGGAGGAACCGGCCCCGTCCCCATGCCCACCCCAGCAGGCGGTGGATAGTGCTCATCTGCACCTTCTCCAACCTATGCCGGACCAGCCGATTGTCGATCCCGGCTGAGAACTGCTCGACCACCTCCTTCAAGCGTGCGGCGGCTTTCCCGGTGGGGGCGCAGACGGCCACGCGCGGGAAGAAGTCCGCTTGGTAGGCGAGGGCAGCCAGGGTCCTGGCCACGGTGTAGGTCTTGCCGGTGCCCGGACCGCCGGCAATCACCGTGAAGCTTCCGGCCAGCACCGAGGTGGCGGCCAAGTGCTGGAGGTTGGGTCTCCCGTCGAAGGTGGGAGGAAGAAGGTCACGCAGGACAGCCTCGATCTTCGGATCGAGTTCCGTCCGGGAGGCCGCTATCCGGGACCGGATCAGACCGGCTATCCGCTCCTCGTGCCGAAAGTATCGTTCGAGATACAGGCGATCCTCGGCCAGGACCAGCGGCTCCTCTCCGCTGCCGTCACCGACCATCGAGCTGGCCGACACCGCCGATGTCCATTCGTCCGGATCCGGCCAGGGTAGGGACTCGAGCACCTCGGGAGGTTGGCCCTCGACCGCCATCACTTCCCGCTGGTGACCCAGGCGGATGCAGACATGCCCGAACCGGGTGCCCCTCACTGCCAGAGCAGCCGCCAGTATCACCTGCGGGTGCGTCTCGCCCCAGAGGCGACTGATGACCGTGGAGGAGTGGACATCGAGGGGCGACAGAGACCCCGCGTCGTTGAAGGCTGCTACCAAGCCCGACGCTCCAACCACCAGCTGGGGCGCCGCGGCGGCGGCGTGGATCCGGGTGGTAACCACTAACGGTGTCCGGCGAAGAGGTCACTCACCGCCACGATCGCCTCGGCTGGCGGGGACCACCGCGCCACGCCGCACCGCTCCCCATCGATCACCGGCGTCCCGGCGCCGATCATGCCGCGTACGAACAAGTACAGCGACCCACCCAGGTGGAGTCGCGGGTCGTAACCGTCGAAGCGCAGCTGCAAGTACCGGTGGAGAGCAACTTCGTAAATCAGTGCTTGGAGTACGTAGTTGCCGTGATGCATGGCGGCCATGAGCGGGACGGGCCCATAGTCGGCCACTCCAGGTGACTCTCCCAGGGGTCGCAGCAGGTTCGACTTGAAGTCCATGACCACGTAATGGTCCCGGCCTGCATCGGTCAGCACGGTCATCAGATCGATCCCTCCGGCTAGGTAACCCCTGAATCGATAGCCCTCGAACTCCTGCAAGTGCCGGAAGTAGGAGTGGTGAGGGTCGGGGTCCGGGAGGTGTTCGAGGACCGTCCCTGCTAGGTCGCTGAGGGAGATGGTGGATGCCTCCGCGCGCACGGGTAGCTCGAAGTCGGTCTCCTTGAGCGTCCGCTCGGGAGCGAGATCCCGCAGGGTAGGAGCATCGACCTCCGGACCGAGCGGGGTGTCCATTGCAGCCACCATCCCCTGCACGAAGGTCTCGACCTCAAAGGTCCAGGGCGAATGGCGGGTAAGGCGGGCCAGCTCGGATCGGATGGACCCGGCCAGATCGGGAGCGTCGAAGGGCACGTAACGTAACACATTGTGAACCAGGGAACCGAAGCGGGCTCCACGCGGAAGCTCGGCCATCGGTAACCCGTCTCCCAACCCTATTCGGCTCTCGTCGTCCGCCGTCCGGTCTGCGCCATCCGACTCGTCCACCCGGTCCGCTCCGTCCATCGTGTCATCCATGCCGGCCAGGGGACGGTCGGGGGACAGCGAAGAGAACGAAACCCGCCTCCAGTCGTAGTCGAGCGGGCGGTCCAGAGTGGACCGCTCCAGCCGGGTCCGGGTCCGACGCTGACCCCGGTAGGGCGTGGACCATGGTGGGCCGTAGACTATTTCTTCCCCGATGGTGCCGTTGGATGCGTCGATCAAGCGTTGTACGGCTGCACTGGGGAGTGCACCGGGAGATACCCGGCTAGTCAGAATCTCATGGAGCTTCGTACTGGCCGAGTTATTGGTGTTCGTAATCCACCACACCACCAGCCGATTCCGGGCCCTGGTGAGCGCCACATACAGCAGCCGGCTCTCCTCCGCCGATTCCTCAGCCATGGCCCTCTCCTGGTGATGCTCGAAATCGTCTCCGTCCGATCCACCCACGTCGATCAACCGGCGGCGGGGTTGGCCGGGATCGGTTTGTGCTGCATCATGTAAGACGGGGATCCGAGGTTTGATCCGCGGTACATCCCACAGGTATGGCACCATCACCACCGGATACTCCAGACCCTTGGCCGCATGGATGGTCTGCACCTGCACGGCGGCGGCGTCGGTCTCTAGGCGCCGCTGGCGCGACTCGGGGTCCTCCGCGTTGGCTTCGGCGTTGCGGTTCGCCTCGTCCATAGCGGCTTCGATCCACACCACCAGCGAACCGATCAGACCGCCGCGCCAGGCCGAATGCATCTCCTCGGCAATGTGGTTGAGGTCGGTCAGCTGCCGCTCGCCGTCAGCCTCAGCGAGGACGCGCGCCGTCAGGTCCGTGGTTCGGTCGATATCGGCGAACATGGTGGGCACGCCGTGGTCGTGCAGTAGCCCCTGCCACCGCACGAACTGCTGCTGGAAACGGAACAGGGCTTCTTCCTGAAGCTCGACTATCTCCAGGCCAGCCAGACCAACCAACGCAGTAGCGGCTGCCATCCGCACATAGTCGGTGCGGCTCGGTCGTTCGATCGCGTGGAGGAAGCGGCGCCAATGCTCCGCCGCGGGCGTGGCGAAAACGCTGCCGGATCGGGCGGCCACCGATGGCACCTGGCATTCGAACAAGGCTGCGCGGATCGACTCGACCTGGCGGCGGGTCCGGCAGAGCACGGCAAAGTCTCCCGGACTGAGGGGACGCTTGCCCTCCGACTCGGTGATGATGGTCGTATCACTGTTGAGTAGCCGGACGGTCTCGGCCGCCACATCCTTGGCTACGGCTGCCCTCAACGGCTCCAGCAGATAGTAGGGACCATGCCGGTAAGTGGGCAGCCCGTACTCGCTCGAGAAACGCCGTATCTCGAGCGGGACTCCCTTCCCGGAAATGCGACTCTCGCGATTGCCCTCGGCAGCCCGGACCGGCCGGTAAGCAATTCGGTCATCGCCGAAGGTGGTCCCCTCCAGCAACACATCGAGAGCCTTGATCAGCGGCCCGTCGCTCCGCCAGTTGGCATCGAGCGTCCGGTGGGCAGCAGCCTGGCCCGCCGCGGTCAGGTAGGACTCGATGTCCGCGCCCCGGAAGGCGTAGATCGATTGCTTGGGATCACCGATGACTACTAGCTGCAAGTCGTCGAACACCGACCTGAGCACCTGCCATTGGATGGGATCGGTGTCCTGAGCCTCGTCGACCAGCGCGACGCTGTAACGCTTCTGGAGCAGATCTCGGGCGACCGTACCGATCGCCTCGTCGGCTAGGGCGTTGCGAGCCTCCACCACGGTGTCGTCGAAAGTGATCGTCCCGGCCGCCCGCAAGCGGTGGCGCAGAGTCCGCTTCATCACCCGGGCCATCTCCGCCCGGTCCTGTGCGCTGCCGACTGCACCCATAGGTTCCGGCACCAATCGGGCGTCCGGTGCGGTGCTGAGAATCTTGCCGAACTCGACCAGGAATTCAGTCCCAGTCGCTACCTCGTCCTCGGATCCAACAAGCCGGTAGCGGGCCAGGAACAGATCGGCGGCGGTGCGCCGGAGCAGCAGCTCACCTACCTCATCCGGCTCCACATCAGGGGAGAGGCGGGAACGGAAACCGAGCTTCTCGAGCATCCGGCGGCTGAACCCGTGGATGGTGAAGATCTGGGCCCTATCGAAGTGGGTAAGGGCCTCGTGAAGCCGTTCGGCATACTCTTCCTTCAGCCAGCTATCGGCCTGGAGCAGGACCTTCAGGTGATCGTCCGGGTCTGCGCCGGCCCGGGAGCCGCGCAGGCCACGGAGGGTGCCGACCATCCGTTTCCGTATCCGGTCCTTCAGCTCGGCGGTAGCTGCGTTGGTGAAGGTCACCACCAGTATCCGCTCCAGTGGTTCTCCCATAGCGACGAGCCGGGTCACGACTGCCGCGACAGTGAACGTCTTGCCGGTCCCGGCGCTGGCCTCGATGATCGTGCGGCCCCGGCCGATGGCCTCCGCCGGGTCGTACGTGTGTACCGTCATATGGCCTTTTCCCGGAGCAGCGGCAGGATCGGAGCCCACAGCCGTTCGGCATACTCCGGAAAGCGGCTATCGGCCAGGGATCTCATAGTCACGAGACCGGGGAACAGGTAGGTGTTGGCCGGATCCGCGGCCTCCGGAGCGAAGTGATCCTTCTCCCATGTCTGTTGGGCGTAGGGAAATGCGTTGACGGGCCGGTTGCTACCGCCCTTTCGTTGCCAGGTGAAGGCGGTCTCGCACGGCAGCGGGAAGGGTTCGCTCATGCCCTCTACATAGAGATCGACCAAGCCAGAGAGCAGCCGTTCCGCCTCCTTCCGGCGGCCCACTTTCCCCTGCCCGTAGCTCGGCGGATCTGGCTGGCGGCGTTTCCGATCCTGACCGAGGGGCCCGATCTCAACCCTCCAGAGTTTGTCCCCGCGGAAGTGACGGCCGATCAGCAAGGCACGCCAAGCCAGGTTTGGTTCGACGGCTGTCAGGAACACCAACGTGACGAAGGCGCGCAGCCGGTGCTTACCTTTCAGGCGGGAAGGGGTGACGACGTCCAACCGGTCGTTGCCGAGGTCAGCGATGACCGACCCCTCTACCCGGTGGGCGCCCACCTGGACGGCCCCGGTGAATTGTTGGTGACGCCCCCGGTCGTATCCCTCTCTCTCGGCTGCCCTCGACAGATACTCCGCTCGGTCACGAGATCTCTCGAGACCCTTACGACCGAGGCCGCCGGGTGGCACCGCATCGCTAGCCCGTTCGTGGGCTTCGAGTGCCTCGATAGGCAGGTCATCCAACAGCCCACCGAGCAGGCGATCCGTCACCATCCACTCGCCGAGCGGATCCAGTCTGGTCGGCACGGTATCGTCGGAAACCTCCCCCGCCGGCGGGAAGACAAATCCGAACCGGGTGCGTAACACCTCGCGGGCTGGATGCTCCAGGAAGCGACAAAGCTCGTGGATACCGATCTCGGAGGGGGTTGGGGTCGGGCTGATCGGCAGGGCAAGGCTAAGTGGCGCTCCGGTGCCCCGGCGTTGGAGAGCCCGCGCCCCCTCCAGCTGCCTAGGGTCGAACCCCCACGGCCCGGCCAGCCCGAGGCGACCCGGTACGAAGTTGCTCTCGCTGAAGGGCTGGAGCGGATGGTGGGTAGTGATCCCCACCAACCCAGCTCCACTCATCATCTCCCGGAGAACATCGATCAACTCGGCGATCGGTACTGCCGGTGGATATTCGGCACTCGTCAGCTCGTCCCGTCCGGAGTAGGTGACGATCAGATGATCCCCGGCCGCCATGACCGCGTCCATGAGCAGCTGGCGATCCTCGGTGGCGCGGTCGTGGTCTCCAACGATCTGATGATCGACCAGCAGGTCGTCCCCGTCGTTCCTGCTGGGGCGAGGGAACCGGTCATCATCCATGCCGAGCAGGCATACCACCCGATAGGGCACCGACCGCATCGGCACCAGGGTGCAGACCGTAATGTCCCCGGTCCGGAAGTGCAGGGGGCTGGGAGCATCACGGGACCAGCCGTCCACCGCCAGCCGTGCCTCGGCCGGGTTGATCAGCGGATCATCGGGACCGTCCGGTTCGGTCGGAAAGGTCTCCTCCAGCAAGCGTTCCAGCTGGCTCCACTGCCACTGGGCATCCCAATCCGGAGCCGCCAGCAGCCGCACCGCCGTGGAGATGGCCGGTCCCCACTGCGAGTGAGGGCGCGGCTTGCCCACCAGATCCCGAACCGCCACGATCCGATCGATGAGCTGGGCGAGGTGGCCGGCCGGCTTTGCCTCCTGTCCCTCGACTCCCCCGACCGGCGCGATGTTTTCCACCACCCGGACTCTGCTGTCCGAATAGAACACTCCGGCCATCGTCCGGTCGAGAGCCCGCCTCCAGGTCTGTTCATCGTAGGGTCCGGCATCCCAGTGATCGCGGTGGACTGCATCCAGCCCCCATCTCACCTGGATGTCGTCGATCAGTGCGGAGATGGCATCTGCCTCTTCCTCGTCGAGTCCGAACAGCTGGCGCACCGACGGCATGGCTATCAGCTCCCGAACTACCCCTGCTTCCAGCCGGGAATCCACCAGATCCAGCACGGTGGCGGCGAAACGGACCAACGGGTTGTTAGCCGCCGGTGCTCGGTCGGCTATCCGGACCCGCAAGTCGGGCAGGCTCTCCTCCTCGCTCTCCTCTTCGTCCCCTGCGGTTCGACCATCGGCAGGAGGCGAATCGATAGTGACGTCCCGGAGGAAGGCGGCTTCCAAGAGGGGTGCGAACGTGGCCAGGTCGGGCGTCATGATCACCACATCGCGCGGCTCCAGCGTGTGGTCGGAGGCGAGCAGATGGAGGATGGCATCGCGCAGCACTTCGACCTGGCGGCGCGCCCCGTGGCACACCTGTATCTGCACAGACCGATCCGCGCCCGGACCGGCTACCCCGGCTGGTACCCGGACAGAGGTAGGCGAGCTGTTGGAGCGAATGTCATGCTGCAGCTGGCTGAGCAATGTCGGGGCCTCTACTACCGAGTCGTCGACCCGGTCGCTGATGGACAGGTCCCGGGCAGCCAGAACGAGCTGTAACTCACGGCAGTCCCGAGCCCAAGATGCCAGCAGCGGATGGCGTGGCAGGCTCATGGTCGGATCGCGGTCGCGCGGGAGTCCGGTGGTCGGGATCCCAGCCTCCTCCAGCTGTCGGGCCGCCTGCCGTTTGAGTACCGGGGAGGGATGCAGCAGGTAGAGGTAGACAGAGCGGGTAGCGGCCAGCGCCTCGAAAACCTGTAGGTCGACCGGGTCGACCGCTGTGAGCCCGTAAACGAACACCCGGCGCGGCAGTCCCGGATCCACCGTCCCGTCCCGGATCGGCACCAGAGCTTCGGGTAACAGTTCCGCCATCCCGGGTATCCCGATACGCCGGCGGACCAGCCGCCAGAGAGCCGGTTGCCACTGCTGAGCTTCCGGAAGGGCTCGCCCATCCGGTCCCAGGTCGCTGCCCTCCACCCAGGCTCGCAACATGGCAGGCCGCCGCCGGGCGTAGCTGGTGAACAGGCGGGCGATCTTGGTGGCTGCCCGGAGGCGCTGGCTGTTACCCATCGGAACGCCCGCATCGGGCGCATCGATGAAGCGGGCCAGCAGCCACATCCACGACTCGTCCATGTGATCATCGATAGTGGCCAGCACGCTGCGGGTCAGCAGCGGCCCTTCCCACGCATCCAGGCCGGCGGCCAGCTCGGGCACCGCCACGAGCACTTCTCTCACAAGCCGGTTGGGGGACGGGAAAGCGACGTTGGCGCACACCCCGTCTCCCGGCGCCAGCCGCCCCAATCCGGAGGCGATCCGCTGGGTGAGCCACCGCTCCACCCCGCGGGTGGGTACCGCGACCATCTCACGGGCAAAGGGATCGGCCGGTGGTACTGTCAGCTTTTCGCACAGTCGGGCGACCAGCTCGTCCGGATGGGACCCGACGTCGATCATGAGCACCGTGAAGTCCCCTTCCTGGACCCCGGCCTCGGACTTGCTTGCACAGTTATCTGGACCACGCAGGCCAACATATCACCGGCCAGTGACACGGCGCGCCGATTGGAGGGAGGGGGGTCCGGGTAGTCGGCAGTCTAACCGGTGGCGCTGAACAACTAGGCTGGAGGGTGGGTTAGCGTCCAAACGGAGGGTGGACATGCCACGTGCGGCACATGCGACCGGGGACCGGAGTACTCCACTGCTGCAGGAGACCATCGGCCAGAACCTAGAGTCGATTGTCGCTCGATTCCCGGAACGTGACGCCCTCGTGTCGATTCATCAGGGGATCCGCCAGAGCTACCAGGCCTTCAACGCTTCTGTGGACCGGCTGGCCCAGGGTCTCCTGGACCTGGGACTCGAGGTCGGCGACCGGGTGGGCATCTGGAGTCCCAACTGTGCCGAGTGGGTCTGGCTC
This sequence comes from Acidimicrobiia bacterium, assembly GCA_965200835.1. Classification (GTDB taxonomy): domain Bacteria; phylum Actinomycetota; class Acidimicrobiia; order Spongiisociales; family Spongiisociaceae; genus JAPPFW01. The sequence continues at coordinate 532,251 of OZ241390.1, read as the reverse complement.
CAGTACGCCACCGCCAAGGCCGGGGTGATCCTGGTGAACCTCAACCCCGGATACCGGACCCACGAGATCCGCTATGCGCTCGCCCAGTCGGGATGCCGCATCCTGATCTCGGCCCAGTCCTATCTGTCCTCCAATTACCGGCAGATGGTCTCCGAAGTCGAGGATGAACTCGACGAGCTGGAGCAGGTCATCTTCCTGGGCACTCCTGAGTGGGACCAGCTGATGACGCCGTCGGACACCGAAGGGCGGATCCGTCTCGCCGAACGCTCCGCCACCCTGCATCACGACGATCCCATCAATATCCAGTACACCTCGGGCACCACCGGCTATCCGAAGGGGGCCACCCTCAGCCACTCCAACATCCTGAACAATGGATTCTTCGTGGGCGAGGCGTGCGCCTATACGGAGAGTGACCGGGTGTGCATCCCGGTCCCCATGTATCACTGCTTCGGGATGGTCCTTGGAACCCTCGCCTGCACCACCCACGGTGCCGCCATAGTGTTCCCGGGTCCGGGCTTCGATCCCGGCCAGGTGCTGTCGGCGGTCCGGAACGAGCGATGCACCAGCCTCTACGGCGTGCCCACCATGTTTATCGCCGAACTCAGCCATCCCGACCTCGAGGACTCGGACCTGTCGTCCCTGAGAACTGGGATCATGGCGGGGTCCCCGTGCCCGGTCGAGGTGATGAAGCAGGTATTCGCCGAGATGAACATGTCGGAGGTCACTATCGCCTACGGAATGACCGAAACCTCCCCCGTTTCCACCCAGACCATGACCACCGACAGCATCGAACGGCGAGTGTCGACCGTGGGCCGGGTTCACCCTCATGTGGAGATCAAGATCATCGAGCCCGAGACCGGCCAAACGGTCATGCGGGGCCAGGACGGAGAACTGTGTACCCGAGGCTATTCGGTGATGCTCGGTTACTGGAACGACCCGGAGCGGACCGCCGAAGCGATCGATGGAGACGGGTGGATGCACACGGGTGATCTGGCCACCATTGACTCGGAAGGCTACGTGAACATCGTCGGGCGGATCAAGGACATGATCATCCGGGGTGGCGAGAACATCTACCCGAGGGAGATCGAGGAGTATCTCTACGGCCATCCGGCGGTGGAGGATGTGCAGGTGATAGGTGTGCCGGACCACAAGTACGGCGAACAGGTCATGGCCTGGGTCAAACTACGTGACAATGTGGCGGCAACCGGAGACGACATTCGGGACTATTGCCGAGGGCGGATAGCCCACTTCAAGGTTCCGAAGTACGTGAAGTTCGTGGACTCCTTCCCGATGACGGTCACGGGCAAGATCCGCAAGGTGGAGATGCGGGAGATCTCGATAACCGAGCTGGGTCTCGAAGATGCCGCCCAGACCAAGTCGGCTTAGGACAAAGTCATCCACCCTGCCCAAAGGGCAAGAGACTCCCAGCCGCAGGCATTGATATCATCGACACGGGTATGAGCAAGCCTTTCCCTGTACCGTCACGAAGCGAGCACACGGACCCGCCCCAGCTACCCGAGTGTGACCTGCTCATCGAGGGCGGGGTGATCATCACCCTCGACCCCCAGCGCACAGTGCATACCGACGGTGCAGTAGCGATTGCAGGCGAACGTATCGTGGCAGTGGGCAGTCGTCCGGAACTCGACCATTACCGGACAGGCGCCCGCCGGATCATCGATTGCACCGGCAAAGTAGTACTGCCCGGACTTACCGATGGTCACACCCATCTCTTCCAGAGCCTGGGGCGGGGTCTGGGCGACGGCATGAGCCTGGTGCCCTGGCTACGGCATTTCATGTTCCCCTACTCCCGCACCATCGACCGGGAGATGGCCGTGGCGGCAGCCCAGCTCGGCGCCCTCCAGGCCGCACTATCGGGAACCACCATGGTGGTTGACAATCACTACGCACCCACCGATACCGACACGACTCTGGCGGTTGCCCGGGCAGTGGAGGAGGTGGGTATCAGGGGTGCTATCGCTCGGGGAGTCTTCGGCGAGATGAATCCTGGGGCGGAACTGATGGGCGTAGCTCCGGACCTGTTCGCTTGGACGGCCGAACAGGAACTATCCATCATCAGGGAGTGCCTGGCTGAACGACCGCCCGGCGCTCGCGTGGAGATCTGGCCCTGCCCCGAGAATATCGTCTACGTGACTGCCGACTTGATCGCGGCTTGTGCCGAGCTTGCCGAGCAGGCGGGAGTCCGCTGGCACATGCACTGCTCGGAGGCCCAGGACGAGATCGGGTTCTTCGAAGCCGTTCACGGCTCCCGACCGGTCGCCTGGCTGGAGAGCCAGGGTCTGCTTACCTCCCTAACCACGCTCGCCCATGCCATCTGGCTGGATCCCGACGAGGTCAGCGCAATGGGCGGGCGGGGAGCGACCGCGGTTCACAACCCGGTGTCCAATCAGTATCTGGCGTCCGGCGTGCTGGCTCTCCAACCGCTGCTATCGGCCGGTGCCAATGTTGCCCTCGGAAGCGACGGGGTAGCGGTGGCAGGACAGGACATTTTCGAAGCTATGAAAGTGGGAACCCTCATGCATAGGGTTGCCCATCTCGATCCGACCGCCACCACTGTCGAGCAATTTCTCGAGCTCGGCACGCTCGGTGGCGCGACCATGACCGGTATCGAGGGTGGCTCGCTGGAAACCGGGCGGGTAGCTGACCTGGTGACACTCGATGTAGACAAAGTCCGCCATACCCCATGGAACCGTCCGGTGGCATCGGTGGTGCATTCGGGCCGATCCAGCGATGTGGATACGGTCATCGTGGCAGGCGAGGTCATCGTGGAGGGCGGGCACTCGACTCGAGTGGACGAGGACAGAGTGAGGGCAGCCGCCGGGGAGGCCGCCCGAAAACTATTCGGCGAGGCCGATCTGACCGCTCTGACGAAGGATTGGCAGCCCACCGGACCGCCTGCTGAGGAGTAGGCGTCTCAGCGATCCGTAAGGAGCTTCCAAGAGCTGCGATCCCACTCACGTGCGAGGCCGGTTAGCTCGCGCGGGGCTATCGGTGATCTCAGTGAGGTCACAGCCATGGAGTTCCCGTAACAACCTGAGAAAGTCCAGCAGCGGGGCACTGTAATGCTGGGCACGCCTGACCAGGGCATGGGTCTGCAAATAGACCCTGTGCTCGTCGGACATCCCGATCGGACACAGCAGCTCACGCTCCACCTCGTCCCGGATAGCGCTACGGGGCAAGAAGGACAGTCCGAGACCCAGCGCCACCATTCGCTTGGTCGCTTCGATACTGTCGAGTGTGGTCTCGATCTGGGGGACCACTCCTGCTTCCCGGCAGGCCTGGTTGATGAGCAGGAAATAGGTGGAGCTGGGGTCGTAGAGGATGAGAGGCTGGCGAGCCACGTCGGCGATACCGGCGTGTCCACGCTCGACGAACTGATGGTCGGGGTGGGTCACCAGGACTATCTCCTCGTCATACAGGTAGATCGAGTGAACCTCGGGATGGTTCAGTCCCCTCGACAGACCGAGATCCACTACTCCGTCCACGATCATCGTGAGAACATCGGTGGAACGTCCGGTTCTGATATGGGCCGACACGTGTGGGAAGCGGCGCTGGAACAGTTCGAGTATCGGGGGGAGGATGTAGGTGCCGATGGTGCGGGCAGAGCCGATGGTGATGGTGCTCTCCTGGAGGTCCATGGTCTCCCTAACGGCCTCCCGACCTCTCTCGACGAACTCGAGCGCCCGCTCCGCATAGGGGAGGAATGCCTCCCCTGCTCCGGTGAGGCGGACACCGCGCCCGAGACGATGGAACAGTGGGGTTCGTAGCTCCCTCTCGAGAGACTTGATGCGGGCACTCAACGAAGGCTGGCTCATGTACGAAATGCGGGCCGCCCGGCGGAAACTCCCCGCCCTGGCTGCGTCCAGGAACGACTGGATATGTATTAGTTCCACCTTCTCTCCCTTTCCCCCAGAGTCGCCGAAGCCGTGGAGTGATAGCTATCTCCTATCATAACGATTACAACAAAGGGGCTAGTCTTATCATCCGGTTTCCCGGATACTGGTCGAGTTAGACCCAATTCCCTGCTGGGACGATCGCGTTGCGGCGTGACCCCGGAGCAGCGAGGGTAGGACCCAGGACCCGAGAGGGAAGTTGTCCATGTTGATGAGTATCCGGAGTAGGCACCAGGAGGCCGAAGCTCTCCAGACGCGCTGGGAGAGCGAGGCCCGCTGGCAGGGCATCGAGCGCGCGTATTCCGCCGATGACGTACTCCGGCTGCGCGGCAGCCTCCAGATCGAGCACAGCCTCGCTCGAGCCGGAGCGGAGCGCCTTTGGTATCTCCTCCAGACCGAGGAGATGGTGCGCACGTTCGGCGCGCTGACCGGCGCCCAGGCCGTCCAGATGGTCAAGGCCGGGTTGAAAGCCCTTTACCTGAGCGGCTGGCAGGTGGCCGCCGACGCCAACCTGTCAGGACAGACTTATCCTGATCAGAGCCTCTACCCGTCCAACAGCGTGCCCAATGTGGTCCGGCGGATCAACAACGCACTGATCAGGGCGGATCAGATCGCCACGATAAACCGTGAGAACGGCCGCCATTGGTTCGCTCCCATCGTGGCCGACGCCGAAGCCGGTTTCGGCGGCCCGATCCACGGTTTCGAGCTCATGAAGGCCATGATCGAAGCGGGTGCCGCCGGGGTGCATTTCGAGGACCAGCTGGCCTCCGAGAAGAAGTGTGGCCATATGGGCGGCAAGGTTCTCGTGCCGACTTCCCAGTTCATTCGCACCCTTACCGCCGCCCGGCTGGCCGCCGATGTGATGGACGTGCCCACGATCCTGATCGCCCGCACCGACGCTCGGGACGCCCGGCTGCTGACCAACGACAGCGACCCGCGCGATCGCGGGTATACGACCGGCGAGCGGACTCCCGAGGGTTATCACGGGTACTCGGGTGGGATGGATGCTGCCACCGATAGAGCCCTGGCCTTCGCTCCATATGTCGATCTGCTGTGGTTCGAAACGTCGCAGCCGGACGTGGAGGAAGCAGCCCGTTTCGCCGAGGCGATCCATGCCAGGTTCCCCGGCAAGCTGCTGGCCTACAACTGTTCACCCTCCTTCAATTGGGAACACCATTTGAGCCCTGACGAGATCGCCGACTTCCAGGAACGGATCGCTGCCCTCGGATACCGGTTCCAGTTCATCACCCTCGCCGGCTGGCATCTGCTCAACTATCACACGTTCGATCTGGCCAGGTCCTACGATGCGCACGGCATGGCTGCATACAGCCGGCTTCAGGAGCGTGAATTCGCCTCGGAGCCGCTCGGTTACACGGCGGCCAAGCACCAAGCGGAAGTAGGGACCGGATATTTCGACGAGGTAGTGCAAGTGGCGACCGGTGGCCGGTCATCGACCCTGGCACTGGTCGGATCCACCGAGTCGAAACAGTTCTAACGCCTTCCGCCGGTCAGATCGGGGCTTCCCACCGTCCTCGCCGATCTCTGGAGGACCGGGGACTGTTTGGTAATGATCAAGAGTCCGCTGGGGATGAGCTTCCGGCCTGGCATCTAGACTGCGCGTCCGGGCCACGAGTCAGCATCACGACCCGATGGCCAGTACGTCAAGAAAGAGGAGAGCGCCCTACCCGATCCCGAGGGAAGGATCGGATGGGGCGCTCAATTGATGTTGGGGAACCGAACCGGCCTGATCCGTAAGCCTCGTGGTTACCAACCAGGCCGGGACTCAGGAGATACCCCGTCTAGTTCTTCCTCGGTCAGTCGTTGAGGGCGTCCACCAGGAACGCCAGAGCGTGCCCATAGATGATGTGCCCGTAGAAGCTCGTTCCTAGGCTGAAGCTCCCAACGCCCCCTTCTGCGACGAGCGGCATGATGAGGTTGGCGCCCAGCACCCACCAGATGAGACCGTAGATCAGACCACCGACCACGATGTTCAGAAGCGAGCTGCCCAGCTCCACATGAGGAGCGAAGAAGGCTGTATAAAGGGCCCCGATTACCGCCCCGAAGACGATGTGCAGGATGAAGCCAACCAAGTCGTTGGCGCCAATCATGCCACCGACCATGTCCTGCATACCCCCTCCGGCATAGGCGAGGAACAGGTAGCCGGCCATTACGCCCGGGATGACGCCCTTCATCAAGTTATCGTTCATGTTGCCCTTTCTCGAGGGGTTACCGTGTCCGATGCAAGGCTAACCCGAGTCGGGTACCGCTACAACTATTTGCCTCGCGTCGTCGGCCCGAGCTTGGTTTCCTCCGTCTTGACCTGCACTATGGAGCAACCTGTCCGGGAAGGGCTTCTTCCCTATCCACTTAGGATCCTGTAATGTAATAGTACGAGGTTCGATATTACTTAGCATGGGCTATCTGTGTGAAGGATCACACACGCCGCTCGAGGTACGTGTCACAGGGACCCTGTATAGTTACAACTATGTCATTAACCATCGAACGCGATCAGGGTGCCCGGCCAGGTGCCGTCGGGATGGACCTGCCGCCCGCTTCACCTACCCGTCCGACCCTCGAAACCCTCTCTCCTAGCCGGGCATCGAACTTCAAACAATGTCCGCGGTTGTTCCGTTACCGGTCGATCGACCGCCTGCCTGAAACCCCTTCGATACACCAGGCGCGGGGCACCACTGCTCATCTGGCCCTCGAGAGGCTTTTCGACCTTCCCGCCGACCAGCGCACCGCGGAGCGCCTGTTCGACCTTTTCCGCGAAGCCTGGACCGGCTTGCGAGGCTTGCCCGAGTACTCCGGTCTGTTCGAGAGCGTGGATGAGGAACGGGCCTGGGGCATCAAGAGCCTCCGGGTGATCGCCAACTACCTGACCCTGGAAGACCCTACGAAGGTCGACCCGCTCGACAGTGAACTCGAGATGTCGACCGACATGGATGACATCACCATCCGAGGGATACTCGACCGCCTCGACGAACTACCCGACGGCCGGCTGATCATCACCGACTACAAGACCGGCCGCGCACCTTCCGAGCGCTACGCCCTGCCAGCCTTCTTCGCACTGAAGATATATGCCCTGCTGGTCAGGAGCCGCTTCGGCAAGACCCCCGCCGAGCTACGCCTCCTCTACCTCGCCAACTCCACCGAATACTCGATCCCCGTCGACGATCGCATGCTTGACGGCATGGAACGACAGATCCAAGCCCTGGTAAAGGCGATCAGAAGGGCCATCGACCAGAACAACTTCCCCCCGAGGCCATCCTTCCTGTGCAGCTGGTGCTCCTTCCAAGCCATCTGCCCAGCGTTCTCAGATGTAGCAGGCGACCAAACCCCCGAAACACCACAACACCAACCAATCGCCGTAGCCAGCTAAGTTCTCTCCCGAGTCGCGCGGGATGACTCCGGTCTGGTGAACGCGGTGGGCCTTAGTGCGACGGGATGAGGTCATGTCTGGGCACAATTCCCGCATGAGTACCCGAGTCCAGCCGCTGGCTCGTATGGCCATCGCGAGGCCTGACGACCTAGAGGACCCCTCGATGACCCAAAGCATCGGGCGTAGTGAAGCTACCAACCCATGTCACACGGAGCACACCATCCCGTATGACCTGACCGACCGGTGTGAATAGCTGCTAGCCGACGCCCAACTGATGCCCGACGGTCGCGAGCACAACCTCCACCATTTCATTGATATCGATGTATGGGACGATCTCTACCTGACTCCCCGTGTTCGCGACCCATGGGCGGCATTCCTACGAGATCGAGGAGTAGTCGCATAACACGTACAAACAACGCCCTCCGTCTGATTTGTCCATTGATCGACCGGGATCCTCAGGGTCCGCATAGGCGGGTAGCCGGCCGTCACGGCTCCTGGGACCAATTCAGCAATTCTGGACTCGTCGAACGCACTGACACTTCCGAAGGCCCCATGCTCCTCGCCCCTGCATTCACCTCAGAAGCTACCGCCGCACCCTGGCTAACCGAATACGCCCGAACTCAGCCATCAGATTGACCCGTCCCGCGGGATAGGAACAGCCCCTAACCCCAACCACACAACGTTCTCCGATAAGGGGGAAGCTCAGATTCTGTTCATATCGCGTGCGATAGCTTCAAGCACAGGGCGGACTTCCCGTCCGGCGCCGATGATCGTTGCAATGTGGTCACACACCACTTTGAGATCCCGATTGAAATCCCAGCCAGATGGACGAATAGCGTCCAACGTGCTGGCCCTTTGCCGACCCGGATTGACCGAACGTGCTCTGATCCAACTAGGAAGAACACGATAGCCCGACTCCCCCAAACCCCATATATCCGTGCTGACCCCAGTGAACAGCCCACCACTGAGGTTGATCGTTTCCTTGTACACGTTGTAGTATCGCTCACTGAACGTGCGCAAAGTGTCTGCGTTTACGGGCATTACGTTTTGGAAAAGGGGAGTCAGTTAAATTCTCGCCTCGTGGCGCTTTGGCAGCCGTTCTCCGACTTTGACTATCACCCAATGTTTCCAAATCTCTGTGGATATACGATGTGCAGTTTGAGTGCGTGTACCATCTATCTAGACCATGTAGCGACGGCACGAAGTGACTTATGGTTACAGCGGGTCTCGGTATCAAGTCATCCGGGTGCAATCATCACGGTTCGACTACGGGTAGACCCCGCGCACGAGTTTGGCGCCTGCCACACGTTCGATGCCTTTGATGAGGGCGGCTGTGCGCATGTCTACCTTCCGGCTTACGCTGAGCTCTACTACTTCTTCGAAGGCTCGGATCATGATCTTGCGTAGGCGGCTTACTATCTCGTTCTCCGACCAGAAGTAGTTCTGTAGGTCCTGTACCCACTCGAAGTAGGAGACGGTTACCCCTCCGGCGTTGCAGAGCACATCGGGGACTACGAACACTCCGTTGTCCTGCAATATGCGGTCGGCTTCCAGGGTGGTGGGGTTGTTGGCGCCCTCAAGGATCATGCGGGCCTTGACCGAATCAGCATTGGCGCCGGTAATGACGCTCCCTACAGCTGCTGGGATGAGTACTTCGCAATCGAGGGACAGTAGCTCGTCCGGCGGGAGGGGCTCGGCGCCTGGGAATCCTGCCACACCTCCGGTCTGGTCCGCATGGCGGGCGAGCCGTCCTACTTCAAGCCCGTTACCGTTGTAGATCGCGCCGCTCAGATCTCCCACGCCTGTCACCCGGCAACCTAGCTCGGCCGCGGCTATAGCCGCGTAGCGGCCTACATTGCCGAAGCCCTGGATGACCACGCGAGCGCTGCCCGCCGCGAGGCCACAACGCTCGGCCGCGTTGGGAAGCAGGCTTATTATTCCGCGGCCGGTCGCCTCTCTCCTGGCTACCGAACCACCCAGCTCGGGCGGCTTGCCAGTGACTACCGCCGGGACGGCGTGGCCCTGGTTCTGGCTGTAGGTGTCCATTATCCAGGCCATCACCTGCTCGTCGGTTCCCAGATCGGGAGCTGGAATGTCCTTCTGGGGTCCGATCATGTTTATGACCTCAGAGGTGTAACGCCGGGTCACTCGTTGTAACTCCGCTCGTGACAGCTGGAGAGGATCGATCCTCACCCCACCCTTGGCGCCGCCGAATGGGAGACCGACCAGGGCGCACTTCCAGGTCATCAGCATGGCCAGCGCGGCCACCTCACCCAGGTTCACGTCCGGCGCGTACCTGATGCCCCCTTTGGTGGGTCCCATGGTGAGTACATGCTGCACCCGGTATCCGAACGCGGTAGCAACCTTCGAGTACTCGTCGGTTCGGTAGGGAAAGGTCACGACCAGGGATCGCTGTGGCCTCTTCAGCCGCTCCCGGATGTTGTCATCGAGGTTTATGAGCTCGGCTACGTTCTCGAACTGGGCAGCCGCCTCGCTGTACATGGGCGACTCCCATTCCATCTCACCGGTCGACGCCGGTAGCACGGACTGACCGGAGATGCTCACCAGCTCCCACCTCCAAGAGAGGATGCTCCAGCCGGAGAGGTAGTGGCACCCGCATGATCCTGGTCCCAGCGCACCACCAGCATTCCGGAGCGGGGCTTGGGGGCGAACCAGGTGGACTTGGGTGGCATCAAACGACCGGCATCGGCCACTGCCATGATCTCATCTATCTGCACCGGATGGAGGGCGAAACCCACGCTCCCAGAATAGGTCAGGGCGGCGTTTTCCAAGTTCCTCAAGGAGCCCTTTCCGACCACGTAGGACAGGCGCGGGTCATGGTAGGACGGCACCCCGAACACTGGTCCCAGAATCAGATCGTGGAGCAGGCTCACGTCCAAGCTCTTCACCGGATCGGAGGGGCGACCCCCCCGGAAACAGAGCCGGTACCAGACACCTTCGAGCAGCATCGACATGTCCCCACGCCCAGCTGGAGTGGCGTCGACCTCACCCGCCTCTCCGACCACCGTCACATCCCAATCCTTCCCGAGGGATTGGAGCACCTGCTGTACCGGCGGGATCTCTTCCAGGCGTACTAGACGGTTGTAATCGAATATCTTGAGCTCATCGGAGGGAAACAGGATCGACAAGATCCAGCCGGGTCCCACCCCATGCATGGTGGAGGCGGCCACCCGGTGATGCCCGTCGGTGACATACAGGGTGTTTATGCGGGAGGTGGCACGCTCCACCTCGATGATGTCGGACGGGTCGTCGACCATCCACAGCCGCTGCCTAACACCGTCCAGGCCCTCGAAGTCCCTGATGGGCGGCCTAGATGACAACCGGTCGAGAAGGCGGCGCTGCTCGTCACTCGCACTAAAGGCGAGCGCTACCGGGCTGGATGCGAGCCGGCAAACGCGGAAGAAATGAGACAGGTCCTCCACTCGCCTCGGGATGGTTCCCTCGTGACCGAGCACCTCGCCCCTAGTGATGCAGGAGAGCGGGAGTGCGCACACGAGACCGACCTGCTGGTGACCATCGGTGTCCAGTCCGTACAAGAAGAACGCCCGGCGGGGAAGAGCTTCGAACAGGTCACGTTCCATCATCCCGGCGAAGTGATCGGCCGCCCGGCGCGCAATCTGTGCCCGGGTGGGGGAAGGCTCGGGAAAGTCGCTCAGCGACAGGGTTATGTTCACGAAGGAGTCGGGCCGGTCCGTCGCGAACCGGTACCGGCCACCTGGCACCGCGTCGTACTGGGGAGCCACGACATCGGCCGCCCGATCAGCTCGAGCAACAAGCGCATCTATTGGGATAGCAATAGTCATGTACGTACCTGCGAGCGAAACCCACCTCAATCCTACCGCACATAGTTTCAAGCCACGACGGTCCGGGTGAAGCCACCACATTACCGCGTGGCTCACGCTTTCTGGAGCCACACACCAACCGTTCGGCAAACGTTGTTAGCTCTTGTGGGGCACCGGTGCCTCGCCGGTCGGGCCTGGCGCGTTCCGGGATCCGCCCGGTCCGTGATGGACGCCGACTGGGATTACTTGTCACACCCCGGTGATATAACTCGACATTATGCGAGAAGAGCACAAGGACAGCAGAACAGACGAGCCGATCGCCTTCACGGTGGCTGAGCGGACTTTGTCGGAGGCAGGCATCGGATTCACGGTGATAGAGGAACGGCCGCCGGCCCTGGTCGAAACACCTCTGGCGGCCTGACGACGACCAGGTTGAGCCCATCGAGAGGATCATGCGGTGAGATGTGCCATCGCGTCCGTACGCGGCTGGCCGGTATCGTCGATGGATGCCCGCCCTGCTTCGTTCCGTAGAGTGGCAGCTGACAATGGTCATATGGGAGTAGGTAGCGGCCCGACCCGTCGGGAGGGAGTCTTCCCCCAACCGGTCGCGGATCGGACAACCGAGCGGCGTCTCGCCCCCTCCGACTGGCCAGAGGCCATCGCCACCACGGACGGCCGGCAGCTGGTGATCGCCGGCCCGGGTGCCGGCAAGACCGAGTTTCTGGTGCGACGCATCGCCCATCTGGTGGATGAGTGTGGTGTGCCCGGGTCGTCCGTGTTGGTTCTCACCTTCTCGAGGCGAGCCGCGGCCGGCTTGGGTGCCCGGATCAGAGAGGTCGTTCAGAACCCGGCGGGAGGATCGGGGGCCTCGACGTTCCATTCCTTCGGGTACCGAGTGCTGGAGCGGCATGCATCCGATCGGCTCGGATGGACCGAGATGCCGTCTCTACTCACCGGACCCGAGCAGGTCGACCTGGTCTCGCAGTTGCTGGCGGAGGAGGATCCGCGGCGCTGGCCTGGGTCGCTTGGCAACATCCTGCATACCAGGACCCTGGCGCGCGAGGTCACCGAGTTCATCCTGCGCGCTAGGGAGAGAATGCTGGATGCCTCCCAGCTCGAGCTACTGGGAGCGGAGCACGAACTGTGGTCGGCCCTTCCCGGATTCATCGACCGTTACGACTCGGTACTCGGACGCCTGAACCGGCTCGATTACGGCACCCTGATGAACAGAGCGATCGAAGCGATGGCTGGGCCGGAGGCACCTGGAGATGGGCTGGAGGGGTATCGATATCTGGTGGTCGACGAATACCAGGACACCACTCCGGCGCAGGCGAGGTTCGTGGCTGCCCTTACGGCGGGCCGAGGGAATCTCACCGTAGCTGCCGATCCGTACCAGTCCATCTACAAGTTCCGGGGCGCGGACCCATCCAACGTTGAGCGATTCCTCGATGAGGCAAGCCGGATCGATCCCGGCCGGATGCGAAAGTGGGTGCTGGAGACCTCCTTCCGCTTGCCGCAGGAGATAGTGGAGGCCTCCCGACGCCTGATGGCCGGAGTGATCCCATCTACCACTCCGTACATCCAGCCGGCACCCCATCCGGGCAGGGTGGAGCTCCGGATCTTCGACCAGGGATCCCAGGAAGCCGAGTGGATAGCTGCCGAAGCGGCGCGCCTCCATCTCGAGCAGGCTATCCCCTATGGGAGCATGGCGGTGCTGGTCCGCACCAAGCGAGGCCTGTTGAGCGAGCTGTCGCGGGCACTCCAGAGAAGATCGATCCCCCATGATCGCCCGGACAAGCGGCTGGTGGATCACCCCTCCGTCCGGATGATCTTCGACCTGGCGATAGCCGCTCGGGCACCCGTCCGATCCCTCGCCACCCCGCCGATGCGCCGCCTGCTCCTCGGGCCCCTGTTCGGCCTTGGCATCGGGCGGCTCCGCCGGCTGCAGAGAGATCTACTCCAACTCGACCTGACCTGGGCAGATGTGATCCGCCAGGAGGTGGACGGGGGCGAAACATTGGCCCGGTTGCTTGAGGAGCCGTCCTGGACCGACCGGCCCGCCATGGATGCCTTCTGGCACGTTTGGACCCGGCTTCCCCAGTTCCGCCCGATGGCAACCGATCCGGAACGCTCGGAGTTCAGGGCGGCCTGGGCGAGCTTCGCCCAGACGCTGGCGGCCCTGGCCGAGCGCAGCCCACACACCAAACTCACCGATTATCTGAGGACCGCGGAATCGGATGACTTCGAAGCCAGCCCGCTGCTCAGCTACCGGAACCCGTCCGAGGATCGGATGGTTCTGACCACCATGCATCAGGTGAAGGGCCTCGAGTTCGAGGTGGTGTTCATCGCCGACGCCGTGGAGGGGGTACTCCCGGATCTGCGGCGCAACCAGTCCCTGCTGCAGGTCGAGCTGCTCGATCCGGCCCGATCTGAGGGGCGCCTGCCGGTCCGTCGTCGAATCGACGAGGAAACCCACCTATTGCATGTGGCCATGACCCGCGCTCGAAGTCGGGTGGTGATCACAGCAACCAGCGCCGGAGCCGACGAGCAACACCCGCGGCCCAGCCGCTTCATAGAGGTGATAGCCGGAGGCCGGTTGCCGATCGATACCAGCCACCCCGCGAGGAGGCCACCGCTCACCATCAGGGAGGCCGAGGCATGGCTCCGTACCATCCTGGCCGATCCGGCGGAATCGAGTCAACATCGCCTGGCCGCCGCCCAGGTCCTGGCAACCGCCCGCCATCCCGGCCTGCGGCTGCCCTCCAGATACGCCCCTCTGCGCCGGCCGGGGGCGGATACCGGTCTTGGGCTGTCGGGCAGAGGCCTTTCCCCGACGGCCGCGGACGCATATCGGGCCTGCCCCCGGCGGTTCGCCCTAGAGCGAGGTCTGGGCGTCAGCTTGCCGTCCGGTCCCTACCTGATCTTTGGCAATCTGATTCACGAGGTGTTGGGGCGGGTGGAGGAGCAGGCCAGAGGGCAGGGCCGGACCTCCACCGTGACCGACGCACTCCATTGCCTCGATGACCTGTTCGACTCCTGTGACCTGGGAACCGGTTCGATCGAACACGCCTGGAGGCAGAGGGCCCGGCTCCTGCTGGAACGGCTGTACGACGCGTGGCCCCATCCCGACTCGCCTCCGGTCCTACTGGAGCATGGGGTGCAAACCGAGCTGGGGGGAACGGTGTGGCGAGGACGGATCGACCGGATAGAGCAGAAGATGGACGGGACTCTCCGCGTGGTGGACTACAAGACCGGCAAGACCCCGCCACCTATCAAGGAGGCAGCTGGATCGATCCAGCTGGGCTTCTATGCGCTGGCCGCCGACTACGACCAGGCGGTGCGCCGTCATGGAAAGGTGACGGAGGCTGAGTTCTGGTATCCGCTCGCGCACTCTCCCAAGCGGAGGGTGGTCTCGTTCGACACTGACCGGCTCGACGAGGTGCGCCAGCGCCTGCTCGAGGTGGCCACCTCCGTCGAGGGGGAGGATTGGACGCCCAAGCCGGGCGAGGCCTGCCGCCGCTGCGAGGTCAAGCTGGTGTGCCCGGCGTGGCCGGAGGGACAGGAGGCGTTCCGCCGGTGAAGTTCGTTCCGTCAGACGAGCAAGCGGCCATCATTGCTCATGGTCTCGAACCGTTACGCGTAACCGCCGGGGCGGGAACCGGGAAGACCACCACCCTGGCGTACCGGATGATCGAACTCATCGAACGCTTCGGCATCCTTCCCGAGCAGGTGCTGGGGGTGACTTTCACCAACAAGGCGGCCGGAGAACTGGCACACCGGATCCGGCAGGTCCGGGGCGGCTTCCGGATGCCGAGCCAGGAGGTGGAAGTGTTTACCTACCACGGGTTCGCCACCCATCTCCTGGGAATGTATGGCGTGCTGGTCGGGCTGGAACAGGACGTTCGCATAATCTCACCGACCGTTACCCGCCAGATGTTGCGTGATTGCCTGATCGCCAGCCCCTTCGAGGCGCTCGACGCCACCAACGTCACCCGGGTGATCGGCAGCCTGGCCAGCCTCTCCGGCGCGCTGGCGGACAATCTCCTCCGGCCCCATGACCTGTTGGTCTCACCTCCGTCCGGCGAGGTTGATGTCCGGCGGGCTGAGCTGGCTACCGCCCTGGTGGAGTTCGAGAGGATCAAGCAGAAGTTCGGCGTGTGTGACTACGGCGACCTGATCCGGCTGGCTGTGGATCTGGTCAGTGGTCACCCGACTATCGCGCAGCGGATCCGCAACCGGTACCGCTGTGTCCTGCTCGACGAGTATCAGGACACCAACCCGGCCCAGCGAGAGCTGTTCGCCCAGCTGTTCGGGGAGCATGGGGCGGTCACGGCGGTGGGCGACCTCGACCAGACCATCTACGAGTGGAGAGGCGCCAGCCGTTCCAACTTCGAGTCGTTCCCCTCCCACTTCCGGCCTGCCGACGGCCATGAGGCCCGGACTCTGCGCCTCTCATACAACCGGCGGTCCAGGCAGCGGATACTGGATCTGGCCAACCGGGTGCGGGCCCGGATATCGGGCACCGATCAGAGCGGGGATCTGGCGGCCCTTCCGGGAACGTCGCCCGGTGAGGTACGGGTGGCGTGGTATTACGACGCTCGCCGGGAAGCGGAGGAGATCGCCCGGGAAACCCACCGCCTGCATGGAAACGGTACCGCCTGGTCGGACATGGCAGTGCTGTTCCGCCGGAACCGGGACATGGAGTTGGTGAGGCTGGCCTTCGAGGAACATGAGATACCTCACCAGGTGGCTGACCTGGGAGGACTCCTCCAGGTGCCTGAGATAGTCGAGATCCATGCCTGGATGCGGCTGCTGGCCGATCCCGAGGACACGCCGGCGCTGGTCCGCATCCTGCTGGGATCCCGGTTCCGGCTGGGACTATCCGACCTCGTTCCGCTGTCACGCTGGGTCAAGAAACGATCCAACACCGACGATCCCCGGGCACGCCCTACCTTCGTCGAAGCTCTGGAACATCTCGACCGCCTCGATCTGGCGCCGGAGGCGCGCCGCTCGCTCTACGACTTCCACGAGCTCTACCGGATGCTGCTCACCGAGTTACAGGGCGAGAGCCTGCCCGAGATTGCTAGGTCGATCCTCTCCCGAACCGATGCCTGGCAGGAGATCGATGCGATACCCGGACCCTCCAAACTCTCGGTACGGCTCAACGTGCATCGTTTTCTCGACTTCACCGAGCAGTGGCGCCCGCTCGAAGGCAGATCCTCCCTGGAGTCCTTCCTGGAACATCTCCAGTTTCTGCGTGAAGAACCGAGGGATCAGCTGGAGGCTGCCCGCATCGGGGACGATGAGGCGGTAACCCTGATGACGGTTCACCGGGCGAAGGGATTGGAATGGGACGCGATCTTCCTGCCGGCACTCCTGCGAGGGACCTTCCCGGCCACGCCCCGCCTGCTGGAGGACCCGGCCGATTGTGAGTTCGCCGTCCCGGCCCCGCTGCGGATCGATGCCGAGTTCCGGAACAATCTCGATCCTTCGATCGACCGTGACCAGCGACGGGCCTGGCTACGGGGCCGCCATCAGGACCAGGAGTGGCGGCTCGCCTATGTCGCCTGTACGAGAGCCAGAGCCCACTTGTATCTGAGCGGGGCTCACTGGTACGGAGCTCCCCAGGTACTCAAGAGGGCCTCCAAGCCGAGCGAGCTGCTGGAACTGGCCCGCCAGGTAGACGGTGTCGCAGTCGATGAGTGGGTAACCGAAGTACCTCCCCGACCCGCAACCTTGCAATTTCCCCCCGCCCAACCCGGTCCGGACCCGGTACTGGGAGTGAGCTGGGAAGATGCCCTTCACAACGTGGTCGCCGAGCCGGACTGGGCCGCCGAGCGGGCTGAGGGGCTGGGTATCGGTGAGCTTTACGATACGGCTGTGGCGGACTTCGAACAGACCATCCTCGACCTTCCGGAACCGGCCCAGGTCGATCCGGGACCCCGCCAGACCGCGGTCAGCGTCACCGGACTGGTCACCTACGCAACCTGCCCGAAGCGCTACTACTGGTCCGAGGTGGATCGGCTTCCCCGCCGTCCGGGACCGGCTGCCCGCAGAGGGACCCGGTTGCACCGCCGGATAGAGCTGCACAACCGGGGGATGGTTCCCTTCGATGACCTTGCGGACGGACTGTACGACCGGGCACCCGACGAGGAACGGACCCAGCCGGACCGGCCCAGTGGTAGCTGGAATAGCTACCTGGGTTCCCCCTACGCCACCAGGACCCCGCTCCATGTGGAGGTTCCTTTCGAGCTCCGCCTGCAGCCGGACACGTTGATAAGGGGACGGATAGATGCCATCTACCAGGACGAAGAAGGCGGTTGGGAAATAGTGGACTTCAAGTCGGGTCGCCATCCTGGTGGCGACCCGAACATGGTCCAACTCCAGGCATATGCAGTGGCTGCCGACCAGGCTGCCCTGGGAACCCCTGCCCCGGATTCGCTCCGGGTTGCCTTCGTCTATCTGGGCGACGGCCTGGAAGTGGAGGATCGAGCGGTCGACGCGTCCTGGATGGAAAGAGCGAAAGAGCGGGTCCTCTACCTCCTCGAGGCCATCCAAGCGGAACGATTAGAACCCGATCCTTCCCCTGCCTGTGCTGGATGCGACTTTCGGCACGTATGCGAGGAAGGAACCCGGTTCTTGGAAGCTCGGAGACGTGACGAGCCACTTGGAGTTTTTTCTACGTGAGTTGACCCGGTTTGGCGGGGGGAATCTCACTATGTCAACTGGCATTGCGGTCACTAACAAGCGTTGATGAGTGCCTCTAGCTGTGATAACGGAGGGACATCGTTATCTTTACTTGGCTCAGAGTTCCAAGAGGGCCTGTTCTACTACTTCGGGTAGGGCAGGATGGATGTAGTACTGACCACGGGCCATCTGGTCGACTGTCAGATCGAAGTGCATACCTTGGATGAGCTGCTGGATCAGGGTGGGTGCTTGCGGGCCGATGATGTGGGCCCCTAGGAGACGGCGGGTCTCGGCGTGCGCTATCACCTTGGCCGCGCTTTCGGTGTCCTCCATGGCCCATCCATAGGCGGCGGCCGCATAGGGCTGGGTGTGGCTGACGTAGGGGATCCCGTCCCTCTTGCACTCCCGCTCCGTGAGTCCCACACTGGCAATCTGGGGGTAACCGAAGACTGCGTGGGGGATGAAGCGATGATCGACGGTTGCTGGGTTATCGGGATTGGTCAGGTTATGCCGGACGACCCGGGCCTCATGGTTGGCAACATGCTTCAGCTGGATCGGGTTGGTGATGTCGCCCAGCGCCCACACCCCTTCGACGTTGGTGCGGAGCTGCTCGTCGGTGATCACGAATCCCCGATCGCTTACCGCGATCCCAGCTGCGGCTACGTCTAGCCAATCGGTATTGGGCTTCCGACCGGTGGCCACCAGTACCTCGTCGGCCCTCAACTCCTGTCGGGTGCCTTCCCGATCGAACATGCGGAGGACCACCTCGGAACCATCTCTACGGACATCTATCGGTTGGGTATGCATCCGCACGTCGAAACGCCGGGTGTAGGCCGCGGTGAAGCGGCTGCTGATGTCGTGATCTTCCCGCCGCAGGAAGGTGTCACCTCGCAACAAGAAAGTTACCGTCGAGCCGAGAGCTCCCATGACCCCACCCAGCTCAGCCGCGATGTATCCGGCGCCGATTACCGCTAGCCGATCGGGCAGATCGTCGAGACGCATGATCGTGTCCGATGTGTGGTAACCGCAATCGGCCAAGCCCGGAACCGGAGGCACCGTGGGCCGCCCGCCTGCCGCTATCACGACCCGGTCAGCCGAAATAACCTCGTCACCCACCGCCACGGTTCTGGGTCCGACGAAGCGGCCGGTGCCGGTATAGACAGTGACGTTGGGAAGTCCCTCCCGGTAGAGGCGGCCGCCCTCGGCGATGGGATCGATCCGACCGAAGATGCGGTCGCGGATGGCCGGCCAGTCGGCGCCGTTGAAACTGGTTCGGACACCCAGCCGATCACTGTCCGAGGCCAACTCGGCCATTTCCGCTGCGTACACGAACATCTTGGAGGGGATGCAGCCCACGTTGAGGCAAGTCCCACCGAAGCGATCCCGCTCGACGATGGCAATGTCCCAGCCGTCATGTTCGGGTCCGATCACCGAGTTGCCGGATCCTGTGCCGATGATCATCAGGTCGAAGTTACGCACTAAGCGAGCCACCATAGCATCACGAGCCAAAGGAGCACCGGCGCGCAACCCCACCACCTAGGTGTCCGGTGGGACCGGCCGGATCTACTGCGATCGACCCGCCGACGATGACCCATTCGATACCCCACGGGAGGCATTCCGGCTCTTCGTAGGTTGCTCGGTCCATCAATCGGGGTCGATCGATATGCCGAAGCCAGATGTTCGGTGAGACTCGTCACCCTTCCCTAATGTTAGGACTCCCGTCACGCACACATAGGTGCTCTGTCCTCGACACTACGATGACGAGCTAGTCATCCCGCGATGAACTTTTCCACCTCTTCGCGGGCGACTTCGTCACGCATCTGCCTGGGTGGTGACTTCATGAAGTAGGCGCTGGCTTCGTAGAGCGGGCCGGATAAGCCTCGATCTAGTCCCAGCTTGGCGCAGCGGAGGGCGTCGATGACTACCCCCGCCGAGTTGGGACTGTCCCACACCTCCAGCTTCACTTCGGCATTGAGTGGGGTTTCTCCGAATCCGGTGCCTTCCAGGCGAATGTGTGCCCACTTGCGGTCGGTTAGCCACGGGACGTGATCGGAGGGACCGACATGGACGTCGTCTACCTGTATGCGGGTTTCCAGCTGGCTGGTTACCGCCTTGGTCTTGGACTCCTTCTTCGACACTAGGCGGCTTCGCTCCAGCATGTTCAGGAAATCGGTGTTGCCCCCGAAGTTGAGCTGGTAGGTCCGGTCGACCTTCACGCCGCGGTCCTGGAACAGGTTCACCAGGGTGCGGTGGAGGATCGTGGCTCCGACCTGGGATTTGATGTCATCACCGACGATGGGTACGCCCGCCGCCCGGAACCGATCAGCCCACTCCTCGGTCCGAGCGATGAACACGGGTATGCAGTTGACGAAGGCGCATCCCGCCGCCAGGGCTTGTTCCACATAGAATTCGGTCGCCTCTTGCGAACCGACCGGGAGGTAGGAGACCACCACATCCGCCTTGGTCTGCCGCAACACCGCAGCTACGTCGACCTCCGGGGCCGCCGATTCCTCGATCACGCCGGATAGATATGCGCCTATCCCGTCGAGGGTGGGGCCCCGCTGCACCGTCACATCCAGCTGGGGAACCTCGGTAAAAGGGATGGTGTTGTTCTCACCCGCGCTGATGGCCTTGGATAGATCCTGGCCCACCTTGGTGGCATCCACGTCAAAGGCCGCTACGAACCGGATGTCACCTATGTGGTAGTTACCCAGCACCGGATGCATGAGACCGGGAATCATCTGGTCGGCAGGAGCGTCCCGGTAGAACTCGACTCCCTGGATCAGGGAGGAGGCGCAGTTACCAACCCCGACGATCGCCACCCTTATCTCTGACATGTCTACTTCCTCTCAGTTCTCGTGTGGCATAGCTTGGGCAGCCGATTCACTTCAGTCCAATAAATAGATGTACCATAACCCATAAGAGATACTTATGGATACACCGCTTCTCAACTTCAGGAGCCTGCGCTGCCTGCAGGAGGTGGAACGCCTCGGTTCGTTCACCGATGCGGCGCTGGAGCTCGGGATCAGCCAACCAGCCCTGTCCCACTCGCTGGCCGAGCTGTCGAAACGGCTGGGCGCGCAGCTGTTCAGGAAGGACGGCCGGCGACGGGTCCTGACCGAAGCTGGCACTCGGGTCGCCCGTTACGCGGACGGAGTCCTGGGCCAGACCTCCGACCTGCTCAGATGGCTGGATGGATGGGAGAAGGGTGAGGTGGGAACCCTCCGGGTAGGCATGATCGATACCGTCGGCCTCTACACCATCCCCGCCGGCCTCTACCGGATGCAGGAGGAGCATTCAGGCATAGACCTTCAGTTGGTGGTGGACGAGTCCGCCGAGCTGCTGTCGATGCTGGACGACTTTCAGCTGGACTTAGCCTTCGTAGTCGGTCCGGCCGGGCCCCGGTACGACGCCACGCCGATTGCCACCGAGCGAATGCATATCTACTCACGACGAGGCTTGCCGACGGTCCAGAGAGCTCGGGACCGATCACCAGCCGAAACCGCTGCCGATAGTTGGGCCTTCTACCCTCCTGGATCCCGAACCCGGCAGCTGGTCGATCAGGGATTGGCCCGGCTCGGGATCCGGTACCAGGTTGCGCTCGAGTCGGGCAACCCGTCTGTCCTTCGCCAGATGGCGGTATTCGGATTTGCCCGCACGGTGCTCCCTCGCCAGGTTGCCGCATCCGGGGGAGAGGATCCGGACCTCGAGGAAGGTCCGCTGGTGGCCCTTCGCAGGATCGAAGGGGTCTGGAGGTCGGATGCCGAGCTCGACCCGCGGGCGCGCAAGCTGCTCAGGCTGGTGAAATCAGCCAACCGGTCCGGGGCGATCCTCGAGTAGTCGACTTGGGCGACGGGCCGGTGGATCTGGATCAGTTGTGGGCGGTGGTCAGATCCAGCAGTCGGGCGAAGCGCTTTCGGGCCGCGATCAGAGCGATCAGGGTCACCACGAAGGGCAAGGCGTCGGTGATCTGCACAGGTAGGCCGTTCCCCTGGAGGCGGAAGCCCAGACCTTCGGCGAAGGCGAACAGCAGGCTGGCCCCGAAGACTGCGAACGGATGGGCGCGACCGAGCATGACGGCTACCACTGCCACCCATCCCCGACCACTGGACATGTTCTCGGCGAACTGCACCACGTTGCCCAGCGCCAGCTGTGCTCCGGCCAGACCCGAGAGCACCCCCGACAGGATCACCGCGCCGTACTGATAGGCGGTGGGGTTCACTCCGAGGGACTCGGCGGCCAGCGGCCGTTCCCCGACACCTCTCAGCCTGAGGCCAACCGGGGTCCGGAACATGAGCAGCCAGATAGCGGGTACCAGCAGGAAGGCCAGGTAGGCCAGGATGGTTTGGTTGAACAGCACCGGTCCAATCCATGGGAGGTCGGACAGCCCGGGGATGGGTAGGCGATCCAATCCGTCGATCCGCTCATGCCGGAACACGCCCCTCACCCCGAAAATCTGGGGTAGGAGGAATCCGGTCAGACCGAGGGCCATCAGGTTGAGGGCGATACCGAGCACGATCGGATCGCCACGGCGGCTGACGGTACCGAAGGCCAGCATCAGGGACACCAGTACTCCAGCACAAACCGCGAACAGCACCCCGAGGCCGCTATACACCACTAGGTAGGAGCCAGCCACGGCTGCGAAGGCACCGGCCAGCATCATCCCTTCCATGGCGATCTGGAAGACGCCGGCCCGCTCGCAGATCATCCCGCCCAGAGCGGCCAGCAGGATCGGGATCATCGCCCGGATCACCGAGTCGAGCAGGGCAGCGTCGAACAGCTGGTCGAACATAAGACCTCTCCCACCGCGGCCGTATCCGGCTCTCCTGCGGGTGCGGCACGTCCCGCCCGTTGCTTGAACCATCCGAAAGTGAGCCGGCTGGCAACTGCCACGATCACCAGGGCTTGCAACACCTGGGACAGCCGCCACGACACGCCTTCCGGCTCTCGCTGCATGGCCAGACCTCCGATCTGCAGGCCGGAGAACAGCAACCCGGCCACCAGGATGAGGGCTGGGTGATTGGCGGCCAGCAGAGCCACCAGCAAACCGGTCCAGGCCAGCCCGCTCAACACCAGCTCACCGTCGATGAAGCGGTAGGCGTCGCCGATTATCAGGTGGGTGCCGATTACTCCGCCGATGGCACCGGCAACCATCATCACTCCCACCGTCTGGCGCTCCACCTGGATTCCCCCGTAGCGGGCAAAGCGCCCGTTCAGGCCGGCCATCCGGGTTTCGTAGCCCGCTACGGTTCTGGCGTAGACCACCCAGGCGACCAACACCAGCAGGATGACCAGCACCAGGGACAGGCTGACGCCTCCGAACAGAGGCATCTTGGGCATGCGAGCCGTCATGGGGACCTGCTCGGTGGAGGTCAGGGTGACCGTGTCATCCAGGAACTGGAACCGGACCAGGTAGCCGGTGACAGCTCTGGCCACATAGTTGAGCAGCAGGCTGGTGATCAGAATAGGAAGCTGGAGGCGGGTCTGTCCGAGGGCCGGTAGCACTGCCCAGACCGCGCCTGCCAGGGCCCCTGCCAGCATGGCCAGGGGAATCACCACCAGTCCAGGTCCCGGGAGGTAGATCGCCACCAGGCTTCCTGCCAGGCCGCCGACCACCATCTGTCCTTCTCCGCCCAGGTTGATGACCCCGGACCGGAAGGCGACCGACACGGCCAGGGCCATTCCGATGATCGGTATCGCCCTACCCAGTGTGTTGCGCAGACCCGATCCGCTGACTGCGCCATCGAACATGGACCGGTAGGCAAACCCCGGATCACTGCCGGTAAGCCAGACGATCGCCCAACCCACCGCGAACGCAAACACCAGAGAGAAGAGCACCGGATGGGACAGGATCGTTACGATTCGGTTGCCGAGCAGGGCGGGGGTCTCGGTCCTGACCTCAGACATGGGCACCCTCGAGATGAGCCCCGGTCATGTAGATGCCGATTTCGGCCTCGGTGACACCGGAAGGGTCGAGCTCGGCCACCATCTCTCCTCCGAACATCACCAGAACGCGGGTGCTGAGCGCCAGGATCTCGGACAGCTCCGCCGACACCAGCAGGACGGCGCCCCCTTCGTCACGGAATCGGATCAAGCGGTCGTGGATGAACTCGATGGCGGCGATGTCGAGACCGCGCGAGGGCTGCTCGGCAATCAGCAGCGGCGCTCCATGCGACATCTCCCGGGCCACCACCACCTTCTGGAGGTTGCCGCCCGATAGAGTGGCCACCGGCGAGCTGATCGGGCCCGACCGGATCCCGTACGCCTCCACCAGCCGGCGAGCGTGATCCCGGACGGCCCGCAGATGGAACCAGCCTCTCCGCTGCATCCCCGGGCGGCGCTGGTGACCCAGCAGTAGATTGGCCTGGACCGAGGAACGATGGCTGGTACCCACCCCGTGACGATCCTCCGGCACGTAGGCCATCCCTGCCGAGCGTCTCCTCGACACGTCCGATCCTTCGAGGTCGATCCCGTTCAGATGGATGGAGCCGCCTGATGCCTCCCGGAGCCCGGCCACTGCTTCGATGAGCTCGGTCTGGCCGTTCCCGGCAATGCCCGCGATCCCGACGATCTCGCCGGAACAGACTTCGAAGGTAGCTTCCTTCACTACCAACCGGTCATGGCGACCTCTCACGTCCAGGTCGGAAACCGACAGGATAGGGTCCCCCGGTCGGTGGTCCGGTGCCCGCCGATCCAGATCTACCGACCGGCCGGTCATGTGCCGGGCGATCTCTGCCGGGTTGGTCTCCGCCGTAACCAGGTGGGCCATCGCCCGGCCGTCCCGGAGCACCGTCACCCGATCCGAGAGTGACATCACCTCGCCGAGCTTGTGGGTGATGAACAGGATCGTCCGGCCGGAGTCGCGCAGGCGTCTGATGATCTCGAACAACTTGTCCCGCTCCTGGGGAGTCAGGACCGCGGTGGGTTCGTCGAGGATCAGGATGCGGGCATCCCGGTAGAGCGCCTTGAGGATCTCTACCCGCTGCAGCACCCCTACCGGCAACGTTTCGATCACCGCCTTTGGGTCCACCGCCAAGCCGTAACGATCGGCTAGCTCGCCCACCTGGCGGATGCTCTCGGACCGATCTAGCAGACCTCGCCGGGTCGGTTCTTCCCGGAAGACCACATTGTCGGCCACCGTGAGAGAGGGGAACAGGCGGAACGCCTGATGCACCATGCCCAACCCGGCCCGGATCCCCTCGAGGGCTGAAGTGAACCGGACCGGCTTCCCGTCCACCTGGATATCCCCGGAATCCGCCGGCAGGAGGCCGAACAGGATCGACATCAGAGTGGTCTTCCCGGCTCCGTTCTCACCCACCACCGCGTGTATCTCGCCGGAATGGACTGTCATGTCGACGGAGTCGTTCGCCAGGACGCCGGGGAACCGCTTGGTTACACCTCGGAACTCCAGTGCCGGTGTCACCGCCTGGCGAACGACCTACCGATCAACTATTCATGGCCTCCGGTTAGCCGAACAATGGATCCGGGACGACGATGGAGCCATCGATGATCCCGTCGGCGATACGCCTGACCTCCTCGACGACCTCAGGATTGTCGGCGATCACGCATTGGCTGTCGGCCAGGTCAGGGGACAGGGCCATCACGCCGGTCCCGCCCTCGGCCAACCCGAAGTCGACCACCGGTCCGGCCGTTCCGTCGAGAACCTGCTCGATGAGCTGGTCGACGACCGCATCCACCACCTTCAGGTTGTTGTCCACGATGAAGCCGGGTGCGCTGGGACATTCGTTGACATCCACGCCGTAAGCCAGGAAGCCCGCCTCCTCAGCGGCTTCGAACACGCCGCCGTTGGAACCCGCGCCCACGGCAAATATGTGGTCGGGTCCTTGGGCGGCTAGCGAGAGGGCCAGCTCCTTGGCCCGGGCCGGATCGGAGAAGGGGTTGTCCCCGGCGATGAACACCACGGAGTTCTCGATGGAAGAATCGACCGACTGAGCGCCCATGGCGAAGCTCTCCCACCAACGTTTGAAGAACGGGATATCGAGGGCTGCCACCGAGCCGATCTGCTTGGCCTCCGACAGATGGCCTGCCATCACGCCCAACAAGTAAGCGCCTTCGTGCTCCCGGAATACCCCACAGTGCAGGTTGGGGGCAGGTTCCTCAGGACATGCGTCGATGATGATGAACTTCTGATCGGGGTGGGCCTTGGAATACTCGTCCGCCATCTCGACCAGAGTGAAGGTGGTTAGCACGACGATGTCGGGTGCTTCGTCGATGGCCGCTTCGATATTGGCGCGCCGGGTCGAGTCGTCCACCGACTCGAAGGTCTTCCAGGTACCACCATGTCGTTCGGCCGCCCGCTCGGTTCCGACCTCGCCGAGAATCAGGAAGTTGTTGACACCCAGGGGATTGGGGCTGACGTAGATGAGGCTGATCCGGTCCTCTGCCGCAGTGGTGGTCGTTGCCTCGGTGGCCGGAGCCGCAGTCGTTGCTACCGCGTCGGCA
The DNA here is from genome assembly GCA_965200835.1 of Acidimicrobiia bacterium. Lineage (GTDB taxonomy): Bacteria > Actinomycetota > Acidimicrobiia > Spongiisociales > Spongiisociaceae > JAPPFW01. Next base: position 506,005 of record OZ241390.1, on the reverse strand, counting down.
TCGGCCGACGACTCTATCTCCGGCTCGGGGCCGCCACAGGCTGCCCCGGCCAGGGTGAGTGCCAACGCCAGGATGATGATCCTGGAGCTCCTTATGATCATGTACAACCTCCTTCTATTTCCAGATGTGTTTCCGCTCCATTCATGGGACGGGTCTTACTTTCGGATTGTTTACTGACATATCCCCGAGGGTTGCCTGAGGTCTCCCAGTGGAACGGAGCCAAGGCTATCACCATGGTCCAGCCGGACCACCCGGCGATCGGTGACGATGGCGGTTATCAACGAGAAGGGGGTGATGTCGAAGGCCGGGTTGGCAGCCTTGGTGTTCTCCGGAGCGGTGACCGTTCTCTTGACGGTGACTACCTCATCCGCCTCTCGGTCCTCGATCGGGATCGCATTGCCGCTCGGAGTGTCGAGATCCAGGGTGGATTCGGGTGCTACCACGATGAACGGCACTCCGGCGTTCCGGGCACCCAGGGCCAGGGAAAAGGTTCCGATCTTGTTGGCGGTGTCGCCGTTGGCCGCGACCCGGTCAGCCCCGGTGAGAACCACGTCGGCCTGGCGCCGGGCCAGCATGAAAGGTGCCGCCGAGTCCACCAGCAGGCGATGTGGTGCCCCCATCCTGCCCAGTTCCCAGGTGGTCAGCCGAGCTCCCTGGAGGAGAGGTCGAGTTTCCAGGGCGAGTGCCTCCGCCAGTGCTCCCCGCTCGTGAAGGGTCTGGATCACTGCCAGCGCAGTCCCTCGCTCTATGGTGGCCAGACCTCCGGTATTGCAGATCGTCATAGTGCGGGCATCCGGCCGGGCGATCAGCTCCATCACCAGGTCGGCTCCGTACTCGCCCATCGATATCGATGCCGCGATCTCCTCGTCCCGTATCCGGAGGGCCTCCTCCAAGGCCCGGTCCAAGCCCTCAGGTGCTAGCGCTGCCACCCTATCGACCATACGGGCCAGGTTCACGGCGGTGGGACGGGCCCCTCTGAGACTGGCCACCGCGGCGTCGAAGGCGGCTCCGGAATTCCCGTGCGTCTGGATGGCCAGCACCACTCCCAAGGCTCCGGCAACCCCGATAGCAGGGGCTCCCCGGACGGAGAGCCGCCGGATGGCGGCCACCATGTCGGGAACGGACTCGATCCGGAGCACTTCGTATTGGTCGGGCAGCCGGGTCTGGTCGACCATGAGCACGGCACCGCCCGACCAGTCGAGCGAGCGGCCGCCGAGTGGGTCCATGTCCTTATCATACGGGAGTCGGGTACGCCCGCGACGCAGGAGTGGAAGATGGATCGCTACGCAGCCGACACATTGATCACTATGTCCGGGGAGGCGGATCCCATCACCCGTGGAGTGGTAGATGTGGATGAGGGGCTGGTCACCTGGTCGGGCCCGGCATCGGAGGCACCCGATGTACCCGGAGCGACGATCCATCGGGTGGAGGGCATCCTGATGCCGGGAATGGTCAACATCCATTGCCATACCCCGATGGTGCTGGTGAGGGGCGCCGGGGAAGGGCTGCCGGTGGACCGCTGGCTAAAGGAGGTCATGTGGCCCCGGGAAGCACGGCTCACCCCGGAAGACGTACGGGTGGCTATGAGAGCCGGAGCTGCCGAACTACTCGCCAACGGCATAACGACCTCGGTAGAGATGTACTTCTACGCGGATGCGGTAGCTCGGGGGGCAGCCGACGCAGGGCTGCGATCCCTAGTGACTGCCCCGATCATCGAGGACGCCGAGTTCGATCATCTCGGGTCATGGGAGGGGCAGCTGGAGGAGATGGTTGCCACCAGGGAGCGGTGGGCCTCGAACGACCTCATCGAGGTGGGTCTCGGTCCTCACGCCGCTTACTCCCTCTCGGACGGATGCCTGCGGCGGGTGGCCGAGATAGCGACCGACACCGGGATGCTCGTCCATATCCATGTGGCCGAGGAGGAGTGGGAGGACGCTGCCGTGCGCGACAGGTCGGCCATGTCGGCCCCGGCCTATCTGGAATCGGTGGGGATGTTCGAGGGCCGGACGCTGGCGGCTCATGCAGTCTGGCTGTCCGATGAGGACATCGACATCCTTGCCCGCGGGCAGGTGGCGGTGGCCCACTGTCCCTGTTCGAACTCGAAGCATGGTTCCGGGGTTGCCAGGGTGCAGGACCTGATCTCAGCCGGTGTTCGAGTGGGGCTGGGAACCGATGGACCGGCTTCCCACTATCGCCTGGACCTCTTCGAGGAGATGAGAACCGCCATGCAGCTGGCCCGGTTGAAATCTGGCGACGCAGGCGCTCTTCTGGCCGATCAGGCTCTGCGGATGGCCACAGCTGGGGCAGCCGACTGCCTCGATCGTCCGGATCTGGGCCGTCTGACTGCCGGGGCGAACGCGGACATGGTGGTGATCTCGCCCGAGACTTCGGCCTTCCATCCGGTGGTGCCGGGAGAGGATGATCCGGTCTCCCGGCTGGTCTGGTCCGGTTCGCCCGAGGCGGTCAGCTCCGTCTGGGTGGGCGGCAAGCAAGTGGTCGAGAACGGCCGGGTGACCTCGATCGATCTGGCGGCTACCAGAGCAGAGATGACCCGGAGAGCGGTGCGGCTGGCACAGTGACCGGTCCCGAGGTAGCGGAGCTACTCGATCTGTCCCCCCTTCCCCACGAGGGAGGAAGATGGGCTCGGACCTGGAAGGACGACCACAGCAGCGCCATCTACTACCTGCTCCAGCCGGATGACTTCTCGGCCATGCATCGCCTGGACGGTCCCGAGCTGTGGCATCACTATGCAGGTGCGGCCGTGGAGATGCTGCTGCTGGGTCCACAGGGTCGGGTGCAATGTCCCGTGTTGGGGGACGATCTGGTCGCCGGGCAGCGTCCCTTGGTAGCAGTCCCCACCGGCGTCTGGATGGGTGCTCGGACTACCGGAGCCTGGTCACTGGTCGGAGCAACCATGTCCCCGCCCTACCGTGACGACGCATTCGAGCTGGGATGTGCAGCCGACCTGGTGGCGCGTTTTCCCGAGGCGGCGGATCGGATCGCCCTATTGGTCAGGTCATGAACGATCTCCCCTCTCCTGCCCGGATGCTCGATCTGGCGGACCGGGTCGTGCTGGTGACCGGCGCGGGAGGCAATATCGGATCCGGCATTGTGCGCCGGATGGTGGCGGTGGGAGCCACGGTGGTGGCCCACACGCGAGCCTCGCCCGTGGATCACCTGCACGATGGCACAGGGAAGCCGGTGGTGGCCATGGTCGCCGATCTGACCGCTGATGATGGCCCGGCCACCCTCGTGGAGGGGGTCATTGAGGAGTACGGCCGTCTGGACGGTCTGGTCAACAATGCCGGCATCCAACCGGTGGCGGACTTCGCCGGCCTGACCGAGGCCGATTGGTCGGAGATGATCGACACCAACCTGACCGCGGTGCATAGGCTCACCCAGAGCGCCGCTGCTGCCATGATCTCCCAAGGCCGGGGCGGCTCGATAGTTCACATCTCCTCCATAGAAGGAACCAACCCTGCGCCGGGACATGGCCATTACTCGGTCTCCAAGGCCGCCCTCATCATCCATGCCCGGGCGGCCGCTCTTACCTACGGACCTTCGGGAGTCCGGGTCAACACCGTCTCACCTGGTCTCATCCATCGCTCCGGTATCGAAACAGCCTGGCCCGAAGGGGTCCGCCGCTGGCAGGAAGCCTGTCCCATGGGGCGGCTCGGCACGCCGGAGGACATCGGGGATGCATGTGTATTCCTCTGTTCCGACCTGGCTCGCTGGATCACCGGCGCCAACCTGGTGGTGGACGGCGGCGTGCTCAGCCGTCCCACCTGGTAGGTACACCGGATGAGTGACCGCCGGCTGGACGAACGGGTGTACGTGGTCACCGGCGCGGCCGGAGGGATCGGGGCTGGGGTCACCCGAGCAATCCTGGAGGAGGGCGGCCGGGTTGCCCTGGTCGATCGAGATCTGGCAGGTGCGCGGGAAGTGGCGGCACAGGTCGATCCCGCCGGCGCCGGGACGGCTGCCTTCCGAGCGGATGTGACCTCGGAGGATGAGGTGACACGAATGGTCCAAGCCACCCTGGATCACCTCGGACGGCTCGACGGAGCGGTCAACAACGCCGGCGTGGTGGCCCTCGACGAGGCCTGGCAGGCCAGCGCGGCCGACTGGCGTCACCAGCTGGATGTGAACGTGACGGGCAGCTTCCTGGTTGCGCAGGCGGTGGGCCGGCATCTTAGAGAGCGTGGCGGAGGGGCCATCGTCAACGTCTCGTCCAACTGCGGGAAGGTCGGCTACCGTAACATGGCCGCCTACAACGCCTCCAAGTCGGCAGTGCTCGGACTCACCCGGTCACTGTCGATGGAGTGGGCCGAGCACGATATAAACGTGAATGCGGTGTGTCCCGGTGGGGTCGACACCCCCATGTTGCGGGAAGTGGCGGATTGGCTATCGCCCCATCTCGACATACCGGCCGATCAGCTCCTGGCCGGGATGGGACCGGCCCAGCTCGGCAGGCGGGTCGCGCCCGTGGAGGTCGGTCGGGTGATCGCCTTCCTGCTCTCGGATCACGCCCTGATCATCAGAGGCCAGGCCATCAATGTCGACGGGGGAGACACTCCTTACTGACGAGCCGATCCGCTGGCCTCAGCCTCGGACACCCGGCGGTCCGCTTCGCAGCCATCTGTGAGCCGGCCATTGTCTAGCCTTCCCTACTACGAACGGAGATTGGATCGAATGCGAAACCGATGGCGGGGTGACCACGCAGCTACCTTCGAGGGTCCACTGGGGGAGTGTGTCTACGGGTCCCGGTTGCTCGGTGGTGACCCTCACCTGGTATTGCACGGCGGGGGCAACACTTCTATCAAAGCCCCCTTCCAGGACATAACGGGACGGGTGATACCGGCGCTCTACGTGAAGGGCTCCGGTTGGGACATGGCAACCATCGAGGCACCCGGGTTCACACCGCTCCCACTCGACCGGCTGCAGCAACTGCTCGCGCTCGACCACCTGTCAGACCCGGACATGATGAGGGAACTCTCGGCGGCCCGGCTCGATCCCGCCGCCCCCCAGCCCTCCGTCGAGACCCTCCTGCACGGTTTCATTCCTTACCGAGCGGTCCAGCACAGCCATGCCGATGCGGTCGTCACCCTCACCAACGTGGCTGACGGGGAAGGGCTGGTCAGGGAGGTGTTGGGCTCCTCCGTGATGGTGGTTCCCTACGTGATGCCAGGCTTCGACCTCGCCCGGGCGGTAGTCGAGGTGTGGGAGGAGCAGCACCACGACGGGACGATCGGCATGGTGCTGCTTAACCATGGGCTGTTTACCTTCGGAGATACCACCAGAACCGCCTATGACTGCCATATAGACCTGATCACCACCGTGGAGCGCTGGCTCGAGGTCCACGCCCCGCTGCCGGACACTTCCGACCCCACCCCTCTCCCCGCCGCCTGCCCATCGGACCTCGCTGACCTCCGGCGGCGTATTTCGGAGGCCGCCGGCCGACCCATGATCATGGCCCGCCATGCGGATGCCGCGGCGGCTCGGTTCGTGCAGCGGCCCGATCTCGAAAGCCTGGCCACCCGCGGCCCTCTCACTCCCGACCATGTGATCAGGACCAAGCGCCTCCCCATGGTCGGCCGGGACGTAGATGGCTACATCGAGAGTTACCGGCAGTACTTCGCGGAGAACCGGCACCGGGGTCGTACGGAGCTGACCATGCTCGACCCGGCACCGCGGGTCGTGGTCGATCCGGCCCTCGGGGTCCTCACGGTGGGCGAGACTTCCAAGGCTGCCGCGGTCGCGGCCGACATCTACCGGCACACCATGCCGGTTCTCGAGCGTTCGGAGGATCATCTGGAGGGTTATGTGGCGTTGGGTGCCGGCGACTTGTTCGAAGTTGAGTACTGGGATCTGGAGCAGGCCAAGCTTCGTCGCGCCGGCGAACCACCGGAGTTCGCCGGGATGGTGGCGGTGGTAACCGGAGCCGCATCGGGCATCGGGCGGGCCTGTGCGGCAGAGCTTCTCTCCAACGGCTGCGCGGTGGCTGGCTTCGATCGGGATCCGTCAGTGGAGGGAACGTTCGATGGGTCGGCCTGGCTGGGGCTGGAAGTCGACGTGACCGATCCCTCGGCACAGTCGGCCGCGCTGGATAGAACGGTCGAGAGGTTCGGAGGGGTGGACATAGTGGTGTCCGCGGCCGGAGTGTTCGGCCGGTCCGCGGCCATCGGGGATCTGGACCTGGGAGGTTGGCGGTCGACTCTGGCGATCAACGCGGACGCGGTGGCGAGCCTCTTTGCCTCCACTTACCCGCTGCTGGCTTGCTCTCCGGTAGGTGGTCGGGTAGCGATCATCGGATCGAAGAACGTGGCGGCGCCCGGGCGAGAGGCAGTCGCCTACTCGGCTTCCAAGGCGGCGGTGACGCAGCTGGCCAGGGTGGCGGCCCTCGAGTGGGCACCTGAGGGAATCCGGGTGAATTTGGTCCATCCCGACGGTGTGTTCGACACCGGTCTATGGAGTGAGGAACTGATCGCTCAGCGGGCCACCGCCTATGGCATGACCCCCCAGCAGTACCGCACCCGGAACCTGCTAGGCACTGAGGTTGACTCTCACAGGGTCGCCAGGGTCGTTGGCCTGCTCTGCGGCAACGCTTTCGCGGCCACTACCGGCGCCCAGATCCCGATCGATGGAGGCGACGCCCGAGTTGTCTGATCCGCTGGGCCACGGCCGGGAAACCGACGCGGCGCCGCCGCCCAGTCGATCCATACTGGTTGAATCAGTGCCCTGGTAGACCAGGCAAGACGAGCGAGGAGGTAGCCGGATGGCCGAAAGAACCCCGATCCTCAGGGTGGATCCTGATGAGATCCCCGAGGGAGTGTTGGTCATGGGTGACCCGAGCCGGGCCAAGTTGGCTTCCACCTGCCTGCAGGATGCCCGCCTGCTCGGGCGTTACCGCGAATACGTCACCTACGCCGGTCTGCACAATGGAGTGGAGGTAGCGGTCACCTCGCACGGTGTCGGAGCACCGGGCGCGGCTATCTGCTTCGAGGAACTTAGCCGGGCCGGGGTGAAGCGGATCATCCGCACCGGCACCTGCGGTGGGCTGAAGATCGAAGTGGAGGACGGTGACCTGGTGATCGTGACGGCGGCCATCCGGGAGGACGGCGTGACCGGCTCGATGTTGCCCGCCTCCTTCCCGGCGGTTGCCTCGGTGGACGTGACGATGGCCCTACGGCGGGCGGCTACCGCAGCTGGCCGACGGTTTCACGAGGGGGTAGTGCTTACCCACTCGTTGTTCTATCCGGGTGAGGTATTGGGCGGTGACCTGGATCTATGGCACCGAGCGGGTGCGGTGGCGGTCGAGATGGAGTGCGCAGCTCTGTTCGTCAACGGTGCGCTGAACGGGGTCGAGACCGGAGCGATCCTGGCGGCGGACGGCAATCCGATCCACCGGGAGAAGGTCTACGATCCCCACCGGGTGGTGGTATACGAAGGTGTTGAAGCGATGGTAAGGGTCGGTCTCGATGCTCTCATTACGTGATGACTGGTGGCACCGTGGCGGACGGCCGGCTAGGTACTCATGAGTGATCTGTACCAACGTCTGACACAGGCTGCAGGCGACCTGGCCCGACACACCGGCCAGGACCGCCACGACATGGTGGTGGTGCTGGGCTCCGGACTAGGTGGCTACCCGGACCGGTTTCCCGACGCGGTGCCCGTTCCGTACTCCGACATACGGGGGTTCCCCCTACCGGCCGCTATGGGTCATGGCGGAACTGCCTACTCTGTGAGAGTCGGTAGCAACCGGGTATTGCTCCTTTCCGGACGGGTCCATGCCTATGAAGGATATGCCGCGGACGAGATCACCTTCGCCGTCCGCACGGCTGTGCTGGCCGGATGCCGCACCGTCGTGCTCACCAATGCCTCTGGGGGATGCGGCGAGGGGATCGGACCGGGGGACCTGGTTCTGATCACTGACCACCTCAACCTGGCCGGAATTAGTCCCCTCAGGGGGGACAACGACGAGCGATTGGGCCCCCGCTTCCCGGACATGACCGACGTATACACCCCGGCCCTCCAGGACAAGGCCCGGTCGGCGGCAGCAGAAGCGGGGGTCCAGCTTCGGGAAGGCATCTATCTGTGGTGGCACGGTCCGATGTTCGAAACACCCGCCGAGATCAGGATGGCGATCACGCTGGGGGCATCCCTGGTGGGCATGTCGACGGTGCCCGAGGCGACCGCCGCTCGCCACATGGGAGCGGACGTGCTGGCCATCTCCCTATGCACCAACCGGGCGGCCGGACTCGCTGGCCACCGGCTCACGGGTGAGGAGGTAATCGAGTGCGCCAACCAAGCATCCGGCCGTTTCGCCGCTCTGTTCACTGCCCTGCTCCCAAGGCTTTAGGACGGACTTACCGCGCGGAGTCGTGCCGTTCTTCTGCGCTGCTCTGCTACCACGTCGTGTCGATCGGCAGGGTTCTGGTGGTGCCAGGTAAAGAGCGGTCCTTGTGAACGACATGATCTTGGACCGGATCGCTCGGCAGGGGCCGATCCCGTTCGATGTCTACATGGACCTGGTCCTCTACGACCCGGACGGGGGGTACTTCACCTCCGGGCCGCTCCGTTCACACTCCGGCGGGGACTTCCTGACCAGCCCGGAAGTGAGCCCGGAGTTCGGTGCCACCCTGGCCCGGTATGTGGAGGGGGAGTACCTGCGCCTGGGAGCACCATCTGACTTCACCTTGGTCGAGGTGGGCGCCGGGTCGGGCTCGCTGCTCGAACCGCTGGTCGAACACCTGTCCTTCAGCCCGCGCGTGGTGGCTGTCGAGGTGTCGTCCGCAGCCCGAGGGACCATCAGGAAACGCCTCCCCCACGCGGAAGTCGTGCCTCCCGGTGGTACTCCAGCTCGACTGCGAGGGGTGGTAGTCGCCAACGAGGTGGCGGACAACCTGCCAATGGCGATCGCGGTGCGCGAAGCGAGCGGCTGGACGGAACGCTGGGTGGGTCGGGACGGAGGGGATCTGGCCTTCGTCCAAGCACCCGTCCGTCCGGAGGTGTCGGCTTGGCTGGATAGGTTCGCGCCCGGACCCCCGGAAGGTGGGGTGGTGGAGTGCCAGTTGGGAGCGGAAGCCTGGCTGTCGGGGCTGGCCGAGCGGATGGTGGCCGGGTCGATCCTGGTGATCGACTATGGCGACACGGCGGCCGGTCTGATTCCCCGGCGCAAGGACGGGACTTTGCGCACCTACCGCAACCATCACCTCGGACCTCACCCCCTGGCCGAACCGGGTATGACCGACCTGACTGCCGATGTGAACTTCACAGCGCTGGCGGATGTGGCGGTCGATCATGGGTTGACCGCCGAGCTGGAGCGGCAGCACGAGCTGCTCACCCGTCTCGGGCTCCGTGACCGCCTGGCTGGGCTGCGGAAGGAGGAACTCGCCCTTGCTCGAGCGGGTAGCTGGGAGGAGCGGCTCGTAGTGCGGAGCAGGACCAAGGACATCGAGACCCTCCTTCACCCTAGAGGTCTCGGTGACTTCCTCGTGCTGGTGGCCCACCGTTGAGTCGGCAGTGTCCTGGTGCCCGGGTACTGGTTGGGCGCGTTGGTAGCTAGTATCGGTCGCCATGAACAACCTTCGGACGGTCGCTCTCCTTAGCCTCATAGGCGCCCTCGCCGTTCTGCTTGGCTATGTCTTGTTCGACGAGCGCGGGCTGATCCTCGGGTTGCTCTTTGCGGGGGTCGTGAACTTCGCGGCCTACTTCTTCTCCGCCAAGCTTGCCCTGAAGATGAGCAAGGCTCGCCCGGTCGAGGAGCACGAGCTGCCCAAGGTCTACGGCATGATCCGCCGCCTCGCTGCTAGCGAGGACATGCCGATGCCGTCCATCCACCTGATCGACTCCCCCCAGCCCAACGCCTTCGCCACCGGGCGCAACCCGAAGCACGCGGCGGTGGCGGTGACCACCGGAATTCTTCACATCATGCGGGACGAGGAGCTGGAAGGGGTGCTGGCCCACGAGCTGGCCCACGTGAAGAACCGCGACATCCTGATCTCATCCGTGGCCGCCATGTTGGCCGCCGCCCTCACCATCTTCAGCCGGATAGCCTTCTGGTTCGGTGGGGGGGACCGGCGCGACAATCCCGCCGGCCTGGTCATCACCCTGGCAGCGGTGATCCTGGCACCGATCGCCGGGATGATCATTAAGATGGCCATCTCACGGGCCCGCGAGTATCAGGCCGATGCCTCCGGCGCCCGGATGACCGGCCAGCCGCTCAATCTGGCTCGGGCCCTCGACAAGTTGGGCAGCACTACCAGGCGGGTTCCGATGGATGTCAATCCGGCGGTGAGCCAGCTGTTCATCGCTGATCCCCTAAAGGCGTTCGGTCGTCGTGGTGGGTCGATGGCTCTGTTCTCGACCCATCCCCCCATCGAGAAGAGGATCGAACGGCTCGAGCAGATGTATTACCGCACCTGAACAGCTGGCGTGGACGGTCCCGGTTCTCACTAACGACGGTTGCGACTAAGATCCACGCGCTACGCAAACCATGCCGGGATGCCCGAGCGGCCAAAGGGAGCAGACTGTAAATCTGCCGGTGGATGCCTACGGAGGTTCGAATCCTTCTCCCGGCACTAGGACGGCGGGCAGCTACGCCCGTCGGAACCTTGCCCCCTTAGCTCAGTAGGCCAGAGCGCCTCCATGGTAAGGAGGAGGTCTCCGGTTCGAATCCGGAAGGGGGCTCGACAGGCAGGCGTCTGCCGATCAGGTGGACCCTACCCAGCCCGAGGCGGCGTAGCTCAGTGTGGTAAGAGCGCTCGACTCATAATCGAGAGGTCGGCAGTTCGAGTCTGCCCGCCGCTACCAGCGGTCGGCTCGTCTATTGCAGATGGCCGACCGATGGAACGTATGAGCCTCTTCCGGCCCGAATCAGAGGAGTAAACACATGGCGAAGGTTAGGTTTGAGCGGGTTAAGCCGCATGTGAATGTTGGGACTATGGGTCATATTGATCATGGTAAGACGACGTTGACGGCGGCGATTACTCGGGTGTTGTCTGAGCGGGTGGCTGGGAATGTGTTTACGGTGTTTGATGAGATTGATAAGGCGCCTGAGGAGCGGGAGCGGGGTATTACGATTGCTATTGCGCATGTGGAGTATGAGACGGCGGGTCGTCATTATGCGCATGTGGATATGCCGGGGCATGCTGATTATATCAAGAACATGATTACGGGGGCTGCTCAGGTGGATGGAGCGATTTTGGTGGTGTCTGCGGCGGATGGTCCGATGCCGCAGACTAGGGAGCATGTTCTGTTGGCACGGCAGGTGGGGGTGCCGTGTGTGGTGGTGGCGTTGAACAAGGTTGATCTGGTGGATGATGAGGAGTTGTTGGAGTTGGTGGAGTTGGAGGTTCGGGAGCTGTTGGACGATTACGGCTTCCCCGGCGATGACGTGCCGGTGGTGCCCGTCTCGGCTCTGTCCGCTTTGGAGGGCGACGGAGAGGCGGCGGCCGGGGTGTTGGAGTTGATGGAGGCGGTGGATTCTTATGTGCCGGTACCTGACCGGCCGGTGGATCGGCCGTTTCTGATGCCGATCGAGGATGTGTTCTCGATTACCGGTCGGGGGACGGTAGTGACCGGCAAGGTCGAGTCGGGGATGGTCCGGGTTGGTGAAGCGGTGGAAGTGGTAGGCATCCGCGAGACGCGTCGTACGGTGGCGACTGGTGTGGAGATGTTCCGCAAGCTGTTGGACGAGGGTCAGGCGGGTGACAATGTGGGTGTGCTGCTGCGGGGGGTACGCAAAACCGAGGTAGAACGCGGCCAGGTGCTGGCCGCTCCTGGGTCTATCACGCCGCATACCCATTTCGAGGCGCAGGTGTATGTGCTGACCAAGGACGAAGGCGGCCGGCACAACCCGTTCTTCGCCGGCTACCAGCCCCAGTTCTACTTCCGTACCACCGACGTCACCGGCCGGGTAGGGCTACCAGACGGAGTCGAGATGGTCATGCCCGGCGACAACACCCGCATGACCGTCGAGTTGGGTTCGGCCATCGCCATGGACGAAGGCCTCCGATTCGCCATCCGCGAAGGCGGCCGCACCGTAGGAGCAGGCACCGTCACCAAAATCAACAAATAACCACAACCACCAAAGCTACCTGCACCTAGTTACCAGTCAGCCAGGAGAAGGGCGTCCACCATGGCCAAGAAGAAGGGGAGCCGTATCAAGATCACCCTCGAATGTACCGAGGCGCGGGCGGAAGGGAAACCCCCCTCCCGCTATATCACCACCAAGAACCGTAACAACACCCGCGGTAGGTTGGCACTCAAGAAGTACAACCCCTTCCTGCGGAGGCATACCCTTCATCGCGAGAAGCGTTAGTGGACCGGAGGTGAGCGACCTCGAGCAACTAGCTGGTCGTTCCTACGGACCGGTAACCTTTCGGGTCAGCGAAGCCCAAGTAGCGGCCTACGTAGCAGCCACGGGCGACGATCCCCATCGGTGGAGTAACTGTGCGCCACCTTCGTTCGCGGCCGCGGTGCTGTTCAAGGTGGCGCCTGCCTTCTTCGCCGATCCCGACATGGCCGCGCATATTCGCCTGATGATTCACGGCGAGCAGGCATTCTCCTGGAAGGCACCCTGGCGGATTGGGTCCCACCTGTCCGTCGAGGGCCGGATCACTCGCCTGCGACAGCGTGGCGCCACTTCCTTCGTCACCTTCGGCGTGGAAGTGAAGGATGACCACGATCGAAGTGTTCTCTCTTCCCGGTCGTTGTTCCTGATGTCCGACAGCCAACCGCCGGGAGGCGGGTTCAGCGAGCGGGAGGAACCTCAGCCTGATGCTCGCCGGCAGAACGCTTCTCCGGCTGCCTGTGAGCTACCGGTTCCCGGGATAGCCCTTCCCGCCCTGGCCAAGTCGGCATCCCGGTCGGATCTCGTCCGTTACGCTGCCGCATCCGAGGACTTCAACCCGGTCCATTGGGATCATGGCCGGGCGGTGGACTCCGGAGTCGGCGGGGTCATCTGTCACGGTTTGTTGATGGCAGCCTGGGCGATGCAGCCGGTCACCGCCACGATCGACCGGCCCGATCCTCTGGTAAAGGGACGATTCCGGTTCCGGCACCCTCTACATCCTGCTCTAGCCGCCCGGGTGGAGACCACCGTCAAGAGCCGGACCGAACGCCGGGCGACCGTCCGAGCGTCGGTGATCTCCGATGCGGGCAGCCACGTGGTGGCTTCCATCGAGGCGCGAACCCGCCGGGCAAGTGAGAGCCGGTAACCTGATGCCGGGGGAGCGGGTCGAAACCGATATCAGCGAGCTGGTGGAGCGATCGCGCCGAGGTGATCAGTCCGCCTTCGGGGAGCTGGTCCGTTTACATCAACACGAGGTATACACATTGGCGGTTCGCTTGACGGGGGATCGAACCCTGGCGGCGGATGTCACCCAGGAGGCCCTGGTGCGCGCTTGGAGGGCAATCGACCGGTTCCGGGGAGACGCCAGCTTCAGTACCTGGCTTTACCGGATCACCGCCAACGTGGCTTGGACCCTCAAGGGCCGCGCAGCCCGCCAGTCCACCTACGACCTCGACCAGATGATCCACCAGCCCCGCGCTGACAGCAGCGGGGATCCCGAGGCGGCGGGAGAGCGGACGGAACTGAGGGCCATTCTGAAGAGGGCGCTGCAGCGCCTTCCCCGTAACCAGCGGGCGGTGGTGGTACTCAAGGACATCTACGGCTGGTCACACCGGGAGATCGCCGAGTCCATGTCCATTTCCGTGACCGCTTCCAAGGTACGCCTCCACCGCGCCCACCTACGGTTGCGTGAGATGCTCCGGGAGGCGGTGTGAGCCCGACAATGGCCCGCAACATGTTCGACCGCCTGCCACGAGGCGCCGCCTGCTGGATGACCAGGTCCATCCTGTACGACGTCGAGTCCGGAGCTCACGGACTTCCCCTGGCGCTCGAGAGTCACCGCCAGGCCTGTCTCCTCTGCCAGGTAGCCACCGTCCGGCAGCGTCAGATCATGAGCGGTCTCCGGTCCCTGCGGGAGGAGCATGAGCCGCTGCCGTACGATATGACCCCCGTTTTGGACCATCCGACCGGCATCCTGTCTGATCGGCCCGTCGAGACTCCCGCCTCCCGGCGGGTTCCGGTCGCGGCCGCGGCAGTGGCTTCGGTGGCTACCGTGGCTGCCATCGGTCTGGTGTTGGTGGGTCGCCGGCTCCGATTGCAGTCCGGTTGACCAGCCTCCGGTTTACACTGGGCCCCGCCACTTCTTATACTCTTGCCCACGGCCGAGGGGTGTAGCTCGAATTGGCAGAGCGCCGGTCTCCAAAACCGGAGGTTGAGGGTTCGAGTCCCTCCGCCCCTGCCAGGCTCATCCGGGGCTAGATCCGCCGGTAGAACTCATACAGGACAGGAACACATACGATGAACCGCGAGATGCGCCGGCTCGCCGATCGCGAGGAGCGGCGCAGCAAGCAGAAGGGAAACCGGGGCCGCCGTTCGCCCATTGCTGGAACGGGAGGCCGCGGAAAGGAGCAACTGAGCCGTTGGGCTCGACTGGTCCAGTTCCTCCGTGAGGTAAGGACCGAACTCAAGAGGGTCGCATGGCCCACCCGCCAGCAGATGATCGCCTTCACCACGGTGACCGTCGTCACGGCGGGCATCCTGACGGGCTACATAGTGTTGGTGGATCTGGCCTTCAGCCGGACGGTGCTGACCCTGATCCGAGCCCTCATCGGTTGATGATGAGCGCATTCCTGTTGCCAGAGTCGATGGTGGCCCGCTCGCTGCGGAGGAAGACCGGCCAATGGCGATAGCCAACCGCGCTCGGGTGGACGACGGCCTGGCTGTCTTGCGGGAAGCCATCGTGCCCATCGGGAGGCGTCATTGGTCCGACCGCTACGGTCCGCAATGGCGAGTTACCGTCAACGGCCAGCTCGAGCGACCCTTCTCCGAACCATCGACCGACGACCCGGCCTTCCTGCTCAAGGGCATGATCGCCACCTGGGATGAGATATGGAGCGCGGTGCCCGGGCTCGGTACTGACGAGTTGCGCTGGGTGTGGGAGATCGATCAGTTCCGGGGCCGGGTTGCCAGATTCGAGAACTTCAGTCTCGATGACGCCGACAGAGCTACCGAAACGATCGAGCGGCTGCTCCGCTCCCTCGACGCCGTTGCTGCGCTGCAGAAGGTGGAACGTCACCGGGAGGCCCTGAGGCGGCAGCGCTTCAAGAAGCTGATCGGGAAGGAAGCCACCCGCGGGAACGGCTCACCGGGAGCAGTCACCAAACCCGCTATCGCGACCACGTCGGCATCCGTGGGTGGGGAGGCTTCGATCCGCGATCCGGAAGTCATCGAGGCTTGCTGGGAGGAGCTGAAGCAGGGTCTGGCCCTTCGATGCCGGAGGAGATGGTCCAAACAATATGGCAAGAGCTGGCGCGACACGGTCAACCAGCGGGTGGACAATCCTTCCGACTCGATCCCGACCGACGGCATCGCGTTCCTGCTGGGAGGTGTCATTGCGACGTGGGATGACGTCTGGTCACTGAAGCACGGACGTCACGTAAGAGGCTGGGTAGAGGAGGCCTACTCCACCTTTCTCCATTCCTACCGCACCATTTCCTTCTATGACGCTCAGCGCACCCTCGACACCATCGAGCGGATTCTGGGGGCATTCGGTGCCATTGTACAGAAGAAGCGGGTCAGGGAGCATCGGGACTCCTTGCTCCGGGAGCTCTACAAGCTGATGCGGGATGGTGATGGAGCTGTTGCTGAGCCGCCGGTTACCGAGTCGGTGTCCGAGGAGGTCTTCGGGTCCCCAGGTGCCGATACCGAAACTGGGGCAGAGGTCGGGGACTCCGCATTCGAGGAGGGCACGACATCCGCTCCGCCGGAACAGGATGGGCCGGCTGGCCGGGAGTCAGGTATCGCTTCGGGAGCTCCAGCGGGTGAGGGGGATTCTTTCGGTTCGTTGGGGGCAGCCCTGCTCTCGGCGGGATTCGGGGCGGATGGATCGCTGCCGGAAGTCCGGCCCGAGCCAGCATCCGCTGCCCCGGCAGCGGCCGAACCTGAGCCTGCCGTCTCTCGTGCCGCCGAGCCGGCCAGGCAGGCGGCTTCCCGCCGTACCGAGGCGCCCGTTCCCGACCCAGCAGATGTGCTTATCGAGGAAGAGGAACCGGTCAGCCCCTACGAGAAGCCGGGTTCGTGGTATGTGATCCATGCCTATTCGGGTCACGAGAAGAAGGTCAAGGCCAACCTCTCCAAGCGCACCGAGTCGCTGCACATGCAGGATCGTGTCTTCGAGGTGGTCATCCCGACCGAGAAGGTGGTCGAGATACGTCAGGGGCGTAAGAAAGAAGTGGATAAGCGGATGTTCCCCGGTTATCTCCTTATCCGCATGTATCTCGACGACGACTCGTGGCGGGCCGTGCGTGACACTCCCGGGGTAACTGCCTTCGTCGGTATGGGGAGTGGTGTCCGGCCCACCCCCCTGTCCAGGCGAGAGGTCGAGCGCTTCCTGGGTCTCAGGAAGGAAGCCGCCAAGAAGGCTCCCCGCTTCAAGCCGGCCTGGGAGATAGGCGAGACTGTCCGGGTGGCTTCGGGACCTTTCGCGGACTTCAACGGAGTGGTCGAGGACATCAATGTGGATCAGCAGAAGGTCACCGTGCTGGTGGAGATCTTCGGCCGGGACACCCCTATGGAGCTCGGCTTCGAGGACATCCAGAAGCAGTGACCGGCAAGGTATGCCGGCCGGTTAGCCAATATGGAAAGATCTAGTACAGAGGACAACGGCCATCATGGGTAGAAAACGGGTCACAGCAATTCTGAAGCTCCAGATTCCGGCTGGGGAGGCCAGCCCGGCGCCCCCGGTGGGGCCCGCCCTGGGCCAATACGGCATCAACATCATGGAGTTCGTCAGGTCTTACAACGAGGCGACCAAGGCCCAGCTGGGAACCATCGTTCCCGCGGAAGTGACGATCTACGGCGACCGGTCCTTCACGTTCGTGACCAAGACACCCCCGGCCGCCGTCCTACTCCGGCAGGCCGCCCGCATCGAAAAGGGATCTGCGGAGCCCAACCGCGAGAAAGTCGCCACCCTTTCCACAGATCAGCTTCGCCGGATAGCCACTACCAAGCTCCCGGATCTCAACACCAACGACATCGAAGGGGCGATGAAGATCGTGGCAGGCACGGCCAGGTCGATGGGGATAGTAATAGCTGATCGATAGCCACCGGCTGGGGACCAATCCCAGTCGAGAACACAGTTGGGAGAGCCGCCCGAGAGCGGCTCGCAAGTACCACAAGGAGGAACCATGGCCCGAAGGGGCAAGCGGTACAACCAGATGGCCGCTACGTTCGACAAGTACGAGAGCCATTCCCCTTCCGAGGCGGTCAAGCTGGTCAAACAGATGGCATCAGCCCGCTTCGACGAGACGGTCGAGGCGGTGATGAAGCTCGGTATCGATCCCCGCCGAGCCGACCAGCTGGTCCGGGGAACGGTTCAGCTCCCGCACGGAACCGGAAAGAGCGTGCGGGTGGCGGTGTTCACAGGGGGTGACCAGCAGCTGGAGGCCGAGCGGGCCGGGGCCGAGGTGGTCGGAGGCCAGGACCTGGTCGATCGGCTGGCCGGGGGTGGTGAGATCAATTTCGACGTGGCGATAGCCACTCCTGACATGATGCCGAGGGTGGGTCGTCTGGGGAGGTTGCTCGGGCCGCGCGGTCTAATGCCCAACCCCAAAGCGGGCACGATAACCAGGGATGTGGCGACCACCGTTCGGGAGTTCAAGGGTGGGAAGATCGAGTACCGCAACGACCGGTACGGCAACATCGCAGCTCCCATCGGCAAGGCTTCGTTCACAGCTGACCGCCTGACCGAGAACCTGGCCGCGCTGGTGGGAGAGATCATCCGGGTGAAGCCGGCTGCCGCTAAGGGAACCTACCTGAAGAACCTCTCGGTCTCATCCACCATGGGACCCGGCGTCAAGGTCGAGGTGGCGCGGATCGACCGCCTGATAGCCCAGCGACGATGAGGATCCAGCAGGTCGACGTCGGGCACTAGCCGCTTCACAAACGACCGTTTTGCTTGTGCTGGTCGATCGTCTAATCTGTAGCCGGTTAGGGTGTATTCCCGACCCGGGCCACAGACAGCCGGTGCCGACTGTGCGGGTACCTCCCGCAGGGCGGCCTAAAGGGATCCCACCGACGGATCCGCCTGCCGAGGTCGATCGGAGATGCCGTTGCCGGTTCTCTCCATCCCCCCTCGCTGTCGCCGCCTCGGGTGGACGCGCCCGCCCTACGGAGACGGTGCCAGGCGAGGCACCATCACGAGAACAGCGGAGGATTGATGCCACGTCCCGAAAAGGTCCGGGCCATCGCAGAAATAAAGGAACACTTTGCCGGTTCTTCGGCTTCCTTCCTGACCGAGTATCGCGGTCTGACCGTTCCCCACCAGCAGGAGCTCCGGAGGGCACTGGGCGAAGCGGGGGCGCGCTACAAGGTCTTGAAGATGACCCTCACCCGGAGGGCATTGCACGAGCTGGGCCATGAGGACCTGGATGAGTGGCTGACCGGTCCCACAGCCGTCACATTCGTGAAGGACGACCCGGTGCCGGCCGCCAAGGCCCTGATCGATTTCAGCAAGGAGAACGACGGCTTGGTCGTGAAGGCCGGGCTCTTGCAGCATCAAGTGGTGGACCCCGATCAGATACGGGCCATCGCGGCCATCGAAGGTCGAGATGTGCTGCTGGCGAAGATAGCTGGTGCGGTGAAGGGGCCCCTGTCCAAGGCCGCGTTCCTGGTGGGTTCGTTCACCAGGGAGGCCGCATCGGTGTTCTCCCAACTCATCGAGAAGAAAGAGGCGGCGGAGGGCGGATCCGACTCCGGATAGCCCTAGGACGCCGGAAGTACCTATCCCACCTATAAGGAGAGATCATGGCCAGGATGAGCAATGCAGAGTTGTTGAGCGTCTTCGAGGAGATGACCGTCCTCGAACTGAAGGAATTCTTGGATGCATTCGAGAGCCACTTCGATGTGACCGCGGCCGTCTCGATGGGCGTCGCCATGGCACCCGGCACCGAGGCGGATGCTGAACCAGAGGAGGAGCAGGTCGAGTTCGACTTGGTCCTGACCTCGTCCGGCCAGAAGAAGATCCAGGTCATCAAGGAAGTCCGGGCCATGACCAGGTTGGGACTCAAGGAGGCCAAGGCGCTGGTGGACGGCATTCCCAACACCGTGCTCGAAGCCGTGTCCAAGGAGGAGGCGGAGGCGGCCAAGGCGAAGATCGAGGCCGTGGGAGGCAGTGTAGAGGTACGCTAGTCACCGAACTATGTTGTCTGGACACGATTACACCCGGGTGCGGTTCCAGCCACTTTCTCCAGCTGGCAGGAGGACGTGCCGGAAAACCCTTGACTTCCGTAGCCGCCTTCCCCTAAAATGGCACGGGAAGTGGACGGTGTCGCCCGGAGGAAGATGCAGCGGGGAGTCCGTCGATAGCAACTGAATTTTTGCTTGGGCCTGGTAGAGGCGGGGCGGCCGCGTGCCTTCCTGCCTTTTGCCATGTCCGCATCCCTTTAGTCCCAGCCAGCATCACCGTCAACGGGTCCGGGGGGTGTGGTGCCCGGGTCCGGAAGGTCTTGAGGGGGACCACGACAGTAACGGATTGACGAAAGGACCCGGCGCGGGTTCGTGTGGAGTCCGGTCGCAAGTCTCGAGGAGGAAACTTTGGCCATAGCTCAAGCCGCGGAACGCTTGTCGTTCTCCAAGATTCCCGAAGTTCTTACGCTACCCGACTTGATTTCGGTTCAGAAGGAATCCTTCTCGTGGTTCCTGGAGCAGGGGTTGAGTCGGATCTTCAAGCGGGTTTCTCCGATTGAAGACTTCTCGGGGTCCCTCGCTCTGGATCTCAGCAAACACTACTTCGGTGATCCGCTGATGACCGTCGAGGAGGCCAAGGAACGCGATACGAGCTACTCCCAACCGCTCCACGTAATCGCCCGCTTCGTGAACCGAGGTACGGGTGAGATAAAGGAGCAGCGGGTGTTCCTAGGTGACTTTCCCATGATGACCCGCAACGGGACGTTCATCATCAACGGAACCGAGCGCGTGGTGGTGAGCCAGCTGGTGCGCTCGCCGGGTGTCTACTTCGACCATTCCATCGACAAGACGTCCCACAGGGATCTGTACGGTGCCAAGATAATTCCCGGTCAGGGCGCCTGGCTGCAATTCGATATCGACAAGCGTGACACGCTGGGTGTCAAGGTCGACCGCAAACGACGCCAGTACATAACCGCCTTCATCCGGGCCCTCGGTATCGCGGACTCCGATGAACAGATCATCGAGATGTTCGACGGATCCAAGGTCATCCGTACCACGCTGGAACGTGACCCGGTAAAGGACCCCGACGAGGCCCTGCTCGATTTCTACCGGAAGCAACGGCCGGGCGAACCAACCACGGCGGAGTCGGCTCGGGGACTCATCGACTCTGTCTTCAGAAACGCGAGGCGTTACGACCTCACCCACGTCGGCCGTTACAAGGTCAACCAGAAGTTCCGGCACCCCGATGGGCATGGGGAGGGCAACGGCCTCCTCAGCGCCGATGACCTGGTCGACACGATCCGCTACATGGTCCATCTGCACGAGCGCAAGCCGGTGATGACCACCGCCTTGGGCAATCCGATACCGGTGCAGACCGATGACACGGACCACTTCGGTAACCGGCGGGTGCGGACTGTCGGGGAGCTGGTACAGAACCAGATACGGGTGGGTCTCAGCCGGATGGAGCGCCAGGTCCGGGAGCGGATGACCACCCAGGATCCCGATTCGATCACTCCCCAGAGCCTCATCAATATCCGGCCCGTGGTGGGATCGATCAAAGAGTTCTTCGGCTCCAGCCAGCTCAGCCAGTTCATGGACCAGCCCAACCCGCTGGCCGGGCTGACGCACCGCCGCCGGCTGTCCGCCCTGGGTCCCGGCGGCGTCTCCAGGGAGCGGGCCGGGTTCGAGGTGCGGGATGTTCATACCTCGCATTACGGGAGGATGTGTCCGATAGAGACCCCTGAGGGTCCCAACATCGGGTTGATCGGTTCATTGGCCAGCTACGCCCGGGTCAACAAGTTCGGTTTCATCGAGACCCCTTATCGGAAGGTCGAGAGCGGCCGGGTGACCGAGGAGATCAAGTACTTGACCGCATCGGACGAGGAGAGATACGTCATCGCGCAGGCCAACGCTCGCCTGGGGGAGGATGGACTCTTGGAGGAGGATCGGATCTCGGTGCGAAGGGACGGCGGGGTCAACGACCGAGTGCCGCCGGGGGATGTCGACTTCATGGACGTGTCTCCCAAGCAGATCGTCTCGGTGGCTACCTCTCTCATACCGTTCCTGGAGCACGATGACGCCAACCGGGCCCTGATGGGCTCCAACATGCAGCGCCAGGCCGTCCCACTCCTGCAAACGGACGCTCCTCTGGTCGGCACCGGAGTGGAGGCCAGAGCGGCCCAGGACTCCGGAGATCTGATCATCTCCGACGTGGCGGGCGAAGTCATCTCGGTGACCGGGGACGAGATAGTGGTGGCCGGGTCCGGGAACGGCGATGCCCACCGCTTCCCTCTCCGGAAGTTCGAACGCTCCAACCAGGGTACGTCCATCAACCAGAAGCCGGTGGTCTCGGTGGGTCAACAGGTGCAGGAGGGAACCGTGATCGCCGATGGTCCCTCCACCGATGGGGGCGAGCTGGCCCTCGGAAAGAACCTGCTGGCCGCCTTCATGCCCTGGAAGGGTCACAACTTCGAGGACGCCATCGTGCTCAGCCAGCGCTTGGTCAAGGAGGACGTGCTGACCTCGATCCACATCGAGGAGTACGAGATCGATGCGCGGGACACCAAGCTGGGCGCCGAGGAGATAACCCGCGACATTCCCAACGTGGCCGAGGAGGTCCTCAAGGACCTGGATGACGAGGGAATCATTCGGGTAGGGGCCGATGTGGGTCCGGGCGACTATCTGGTCGGGAAGGTCACCCCCAAGGGTGAAACCGAGATGACCCCGGAGGAGCGCCTGCTGAGGGCCATCTTCGGTGAGAAGGCCCGGGAGGTTCGGGACTCCTCCCTTAAGGTTCCCCACGGGGAGGCCGGCAAGGTAATCGATGTGAAAGTGTTCCGGCGTGACGAAGGATTCGACGATCTTCCCCCCGGTGTGAACGACCTGGTCAGGGTGTATGTAGCCAGCCAGCGCAAGATCTCGGAAGGGGACAAGCTGGCCGGTCGCCATGGCAACAAGGGGGTGATCGCCAAGATCCTTCCCGAGGAGGACATGCCGTTCCTGGCGGACGGCACCCCGGTCGACATCGTCCTGTCCCCGCTGGGGGTCCCCTCTCGTATGAACCTCGGGCAGGTTCTCGAGACCCATCTCGGCTGGGCGGCTGCTCATGGCTGGCGGTCCTTCCGAGGAGGCGGTCCGGCCGCCGGCGGGATGCCGCCCTGGTCGCGGGTGGCCACCCCGGTCTTCGACGGCGCGCGTGAGGAGGAGATCGCGAAGGTCCTGCGCTACAGCCGCTCGAACCGGGACGGCGACCGTCTGATCGACGAAGATGGCAAGGCCACCTTGTACGACGGCCGTACCGGTCTGCCGTTCGATCAGGCGATAACCGTCGGCTATCTCTACATACTCAAACTGGTGCACCTGGTCGACGACAAGCTTCATGCCCGTTCCACCGGACCCTATTCCATGATCACCCAGCAGCCGCTGGGAGGAAAGGCTCAATTCGGCGGCCAGCGTTTTGGGGAGATGGAGGTTTGGGCGTTGGAGGCATACGGCGCCGCCTACGCACTCCAGGAGCTGCTGACCATCAAGTCCGACGATGTGCTGGGCCGGGTAAAGGTGTACGAGTCGATCGTAAAAGGCGACAACATCCCGCCGCCGGGAGTGCCGGCCTCCTTCAAAGTTCTCATCAAAGAGATGCAAAGTCTGTGTCTCAACGTAGAGCTGCTATCGGCGGGTGAGGAGATCCAGTTCAGAGACCTGGACGAAGATCTCTACCGGACTGCAGAATCACTGGGCATTGATCTGTCGCGCCCCGAGCGCAGGGAAGAAGGTTGACATCGTGGATTGGGGTTCCAGACCTGAACAGTATGGCCACTACACGAACTACCGGGGCCATGATGGTCCCGCCGCGAGCGATCTGTTCGACGAGCTCAAGATCGGCCTCGCCTCGTCCGACCAGGTGCGGTCATGGTCGTTCGGTGAGGTAAAGAAGCCGGAGACCATCAACTACCGCACCCTGAAGCCCGAGAAGGAGGGCCTGTTCGACGAGCGTATTTTCGGTCCCCAGAAGGACTGGGAGTGCGCCTGCGGCAAGTACAAGCGCATCCGCTACAAGGGCATCACTTGCGAGAAGTGCAATGTGGAGGTAACCCGGAGCAAGGTCCGCCGGGAACGGATGGGCCACATAGAGCTGGCCGCGCCGGTAACCCACATCTGGTTCTTCAAAGGGGTTCCTTCCCGCCTCGGCTACCTGCTCGACATGTCCCCCAAGAACCTGGAGAAGGTGATCTACTTCGCCGCGTACGTGATAACCCACCTCGATGAGAGGAAGCGGCTCACCGATCTACCCGACCTGGAGCGGAGGAAGGACGCCGAGCTCGAGGTGGTGAGTGAGGAGTTCGAGGAGTGGAAGGAAGAGCGGCTCGCCCGGCTCGAGCAGGAAGTCGCCCGGATGGAGGAAGGTGGCGCCAAGCCGCAGGAGATCAAGGCCCGCTGCGCCGACGTCGAACGGGAGATCAAGGATCGTGAGGAAGGTGCGGTCCATGAAGCTGGGTTGATCGAGGAGGCGTTCCAGGAGTTCCGCTCGCTCAAGACCAAGCAGCTGATCGATTCCGGGCCACTGTGGCGGGAGCTCGAGGGAAGCTACTCGGAGTATTTAGCAGGAGGCATGGGTGCGGAAGCGGTCAAGACCCTGCTGTCGCGGATCGACTTGGATGCCGAGATGGAGCTGTTACGGGAGAACCTGGTGGCACGGTCGGCGCAGCGACGCCATAGGGCCTCACAGCGCATCAAGGTGGTGAAGCCTTTTTGGGAGGGCAAGCACTCGGCCGAGAGCCTGATAGTCGAGGCGGTGCCGGTGATCCCGCCCGATCTGCGTCCCATGGTGGAGCTGGACGGAGGCAGGTTCGCCACCTCGGACCTGAACGATCTGTACCGAAGGGTCATCAACCGTAACAACCGGCTCAAGAGATTGCTCGATCTGAACGCCCCGGAGATCATCGTCAACAACGAGAAGCGCATGCTCCAGGAGGCAGTGGACGCCCTGTTCGACAACGGCAGGCGGGGCAAGGCGGTGACCGCTCAGGGGAAGCGCGCTCTCAAGTCTTTGTCGGACATGTTGAAGGGCAAGCAGGGCCGGTTCCGCCAGAACCTGCTCGGGAAGAGGGTCGACTACTCGGGTCGCTCGGTCATCATCGTCGGCCCCGACCTCCATCTTCACCAGTGTGGACTGCCCAAGGTAATGGCGCTCGAACTGTTGAAGCCCTTCGTCATGAAGAGGCTGGTGGATCGGGATCTGGCCCAGAACATCAAGTCGGCCAAGCGGATGGTGGAGCGCCAGCGTAGTCAGGTGTGGGACGTTCTGAAGGAGGTGATCCAGGAGCATCCGGTCCTCCTGAACCGGGCTCCCACCCTGCATAGGTTGGGTATCCAGGCTTTCGAGCCCGTCCTGGTGGAGGGGAAGGCCATCCAGATACATCCGCTCGTGTGTGAAGCGTTCAACGCCGACTTCGACGGGGATCAGATGGCGGTGCATCTCCCCCTATCGGCTGAAGCCCAGGCCGAGGCGCGGGTGTTGATGCTGTCCACCAACAACGTCCTGTCCCCGGCCAGCGGCCGGCCGATCGTGACCCCCTCCCAGGACATGGTCATCGGCATCTATTACCTGTCCGAGAAGGTTCCGAACGCCAAGGGAGCAGGGAGAAGCTTCGTCGACATCGACGAAGCGGTCATGGCATACGACCTGGGGGAGCTGTCCCTCCACGCACCCATCACGCTGCGGATGGGCGACATCGCCGGTGATCCTGAGGTTCACGCCGAGTTGAAGGCGTTCATTTCCCACCTGATAACCGACGAACCGGTCGCACCGGATGAGCTGGTCGAGACCACCCTGGGCAGGACTTTGCTCAGCAGTGTGCTGCCGTCCGACTTCCCGGTGCTGGACTCCCGCATTCTCAAGAGCGATGCCCGGGACCTGATCCGCGAGATCATCGAGCGTTACAACAAGAACGAGGTGCAGCGCACCCTCGACGGGATAAAACGACTCGGTTTCGAGTACGCCACCAGGGCCGGGCTCACGATCGGTTTGAGCGACGTACTTACCCCCAAGGACAAGAAGAGGATCATCAACAGGTTCCAGAAGCGGGCCGACAAGTACGATCTCCAGTATCAGAGAGGGATAATCACCGATGCTGAGCGTGATCAGGAGCTGATCGAGAACTGGACGGAAGCCACCGAGGCGGTCACCAACTCGATGCGGGAGTCGCTCTCGGCGGGGCTTTTCAACCCGATCGACATGATGCTGACCTCGGGTGCCCGGGGAAATATGATGCAGGTGCGCCAGATTGCCGGTATGCGTGGTCTGGTGGCCAATCCCAAAGGGGACATCATTCCCCGCCCGATCACTTCCAACTTCCGGGAGGGACTCTCGGTACTGGAGTATTTCAACTCCACCCACGGCGCCCGCAAGGGTCTGGCCGACACCGCGTTGAGAACGGCCGACTCCGGTTATCTCACCCGCCGGCTGGTCGATGTGGCTCAGGAGATCATCGTGCATGACGAGGACACCGAGGACCGGGGGATCGACATACCGATACGTCTGGGTGAGGGTGACCAAGTGATCCGCAACCTGCGCAACCGGGTTTTCGGAAGGGTACTGGTCGATGATGTGACGGTCGATGGTGAGCCACTGGTCACCAGGGACGGACACCAGCTGGTAGCCGGGGAGGTGATCGACCGCTACGGGATGGTAGCTCTCGAAGAGGCATCCTCGGTGCGCCGGATCAGGGTTCGTTCACCGCTCACCGATGAGAGCCGCTACGGGATCAGCCGGGCGTCCTACGGTCTGAGCATGGCTACCGGCCGGATGGTAGAACCGGGTGAAGCGGTCGGCATCATGGCTGCTCAGTCCATCGGGGAACCGGGTACCCAGCTGACCATGCGTACCTTCCACACCGGAGGGGTGGCCGGCCTGGACATCACCCACGGCCTTCCGCGGGTGGTGGAGCTGTTCGAGGCTCGCTCCCCGAAGGGTAAGGCAACCCTGTCGGAGCTGAGCGGCACGGTGCGGCTGGAGGACTCGGGAGAGGAAGGCCGGGCCATCGTGGTCCAGGCTTCGGACGGCCACGGGGAGAAGACCTACAAGGTCTCCCGGCGGGCCCGCCTAACCGTCCGCGACGGCCATCACGTCAGGGCGGGTACCGCCTTGACGGAGGGACCGCTCGACCCCAAGGAGGTCTGCCAGCTCCAGGGTGTGAAGGCTTGCCAGACCTACCTGGTCGGGCAAGTACAGGAGGTCTACCGCTCCCAGGGTGTTGACATTCACGACAAGCACATTGAGCTGATAGTTCGCCAGATGCTCCGGAAGGTGAAGATCGTGAACGCCAACGACTCCGAGTTCCTGCCCCAGCAGATGGTGGACGAAGGGGAGTTCCGGGAGGTCAACAAGCAGCTGCTGATCGAGGGCAAGCAGCCGGCCGAGGGGCGTCGCGAGCTGATGGGGATCACCAAGGCGTCGCTCGCCACCGATTCCTGGCTGTCAGCGGCTTCCTTCCAGGAGACGACCCGGGTGCTTACGGAGGCGGCCATCAACGGTCGTTCGGACTATCTGCGCGGGCTGAAGGAGAACGTGATCATCGGCAAGCTGGTGCCGGCGGGAACCGGGGCCGCTCGTTACCAGTCGATCCAACCGCACCTTCCGGAGGCCAGCGCCCTACCTACCGATCTGGGGGCCGACTGGCTGGCTTCCTTGCAGATGTCCGATCTCGACGAGAACGGGGACAGCCATTACGGGGGGGCGGACCTCACCGATCCCGCTGGCGTGTTTCGTTAACCGGCCGGCGCGGCCGGTTGGTGGGGGTCCACCTCTCCGAACGGTCTGACCTGTTGGGCATGGGCCGTGCTGGCAACCAGCACGGCCTGCCCGTCATCCACGACTATCACGTCGTCCAGTCCGATCACTACCACCGGCCGGTCGGTAGCACGTATGTAGCTGGACGACACGTCCTCCAGGCGGCTCGGGCCTGCCACGACATTTCCGCGCCCGTCCTTGCGACCGACTTCCCATAGCGAGCGCCATGATCCTACGTCGCTCCATCCCGCCTCCAGCGGGACCATGGCTCCCCGCCGGGTGCGCTCCATAACCGTCCGGTCGATCGAACCGGGTGGGCAGGCGGCGAAGCTGGCATGGTCGAGCTCGATGGCGCGGCCATCTGGCTGCCTTTCCCTGTCGAGGGGGATTGCCAGGGCCGCGCTGACCATCCGCACCATCTCGGGGTCCGACTGCTGGAGTTCATCCAGATAGGCACCGGCCCGGAATACGAACATCCCGCTATTCCAGGAGTAGCGACCGCTTTCGAAGTAGCGCCGGGCGGTGGCCGGGTCCGGCTTCTCCCGGAAGGCGACGATCCGGAGTGCGCAGGCCCCTTCATCGACGGGGGCGCCGGCTTCGATGTAGCCGTAGCCGGTTTCGGCCCGGTCCGGCACCACCCCGAAGGTGACCAACCACCCGTCGCCGGCCGCTTCGGCGGCGAGGTCGACTGCCCTAGTGAAGGCTGCCAGATCTTCCACGAGGTGGTCGGCCGGCATCACGATCAGGATGTCGTCCGGGTGAGCGGCCAGGGCGGCGGCGGCCGCGGCAGGCGCGGTACCGCGACCCACCGGTTCCAGAAGAGCAGTTTGCAGTGGCTGCTCGATCTCGGCTAGCTGGTCGGCGATGGGAGGGAAGTGGGCTACGCCGCATACGACGACTGGCTTGCCGATCCCCGGGATGGCGGCCGCCCGTAGCACCGTCTCCTGGATCAGGGACCGGTCGCCGGTCAACCGGATCAGAGGTTTCGGATAGCTGGGACGCGACACCGGCCACAGGCGGGTCCCCATGCCGCCCGCCAGGATCACCGGGATCAGCCTAGGAGCTCCCGGCGCGGTCGGGTTCGAACCTATCCGCATTGCTCCGCATGGGTCCGGAACGCAAACCGGTCGGTCATGCCGGCCACGTAGTCGACCGCGCTCTCCAGAGCTCCCCGCTCCTCTTGGTATCCGGGAATCTCCGTGGGATTAGCCCGGTAGTGGCTCACCAGGTCTTGGACGATCCTCATCGCCCGGCGGCGGTGTGGGGTGGTTTCGGGCCGGAGATAGACCCGTTCGAACATGAAAGCTCTGAGCTCGGCCATAGCGTCGGCTACATCCGGGTCCATCGTAACTTCCCCGGACACGGTCGACTGATCCACCACCGCATGCACCATGGCGGTAACCCAGCGGCCGTGTCGGTCGCCTAGCAGTGCCTGAGCCCGGAAGGGTAAGTCACGGTAACGGATGATTTCAGCCCGCATAGCGTCGATCAGATCGTGGCTCAGGTAGGCGACCCGGTCGGCATAACGGCACAAGAGCCCTTCCGGTGTGGCGGGCGGCGGTGTCACCTTCCACGAGTGGGCACGGATCCCGTCGATGGTTTCCCACGTGAGGTTCAGGGGTTCGAGAACGGACAGAACCCGGACTGAATGATCCGAGTGCACCCACCCTCCCTCGAGGATCTCGGCCAGGGCATCCTCGCCGGTGTGACCGAAGGGCGCATGGCCGATGTCGTGTCCCAGGCAGATCGCTTCGGTGAGAGGCTCGTTCAACCCCAGCGCGATCGCCATGGACCGCCCGATCTGGGCCACCTGGAGAGTGTGGGTCAGCCGGGTCAAGAAGTGATCGTTGTCGGGGTCGATGAACACCTGGGTCTTGCGCGCCAGGCGGCGGATGGCGTTGCTGTGTACGATCCGATCCCGGTCCCGCTCGAAGGCCGTGCGAAGCGGATCCGCCTCCTCGGGTATCTCCCGACCCTTCGAGTCAGCAGATCGGGTAGCGATCGGAGCGAGGAAGTGTCGTTCTCGCCTCTCTCGCTCGAGCCGGTTGACCCGGATCAAGTGATCCTCCATACACCCCCGCTCCTAAGTTGGATCATTCGATTGAAGGCAGTCCATCCGGCTCGGATCCAAAGGTCGCGAAAATCGCCCCACGGGAGACCCCGCTCGGGCCCTCCCCCACCACCGCCTAGCCGGGATCGGACGTGTGCAGCTATGCAATGCCGGAGCTGCCCTGTGCCCATGTGATGTTCCCTGGTGCGGTCGAGTGACGCCTAATCTTCCCGCGCAAGTGCCTGGTAACCCTCATGATGCGCCAGTTATGTGACACTTTCAACCCCCTTGCGGGCTCTATGGCTGGCCGCTCATGGGTGGTGTACCTTTCTGGGCGGTCCATCATCCGTCCAGAGGTCCGACTATCCAGGCAGTGTGGATGGTCAAAGGGCCCGGCGGCCGGTGAGTGCCCTTCCGAGCGTGATCTCATCCGCGTAGTCCATGTCGCCACCCACCGGCAGGCCGCTGGCCGGGCGGGAAACTGTCACCCCGAGCGGCTTGAAGTAGCGGGCCAGGTACATAGCGGTCGTATCTCCTTCGATGGTGGGATTGGTAGCCACTATCAGCTCGGTGACCATCTCGGTCGGCACGCGACTCCTCAGTTCCTCGATCCGTAGCTGAGCCGGTCCGATTCCGTCGATGGGAGACAGGGCCCCTCCCAGCACGTGATACCGGCCGGTGAACTCCCGAGTTCGCTCGACCACCGCGATGTCCTGAGGTCGTTCGACCACGCAGATGACCCCGGGGTCGCGGCGGGGGTCGAGACAGATCGAACACTCGCTCGCCGCGGTCACGTTGTAGCAGCGGGAGCAGAGGGAGGTTTGATCCCGTAGATCGATGATCGCCCGAGCCAGGCCGCGGGCGTCCATCTCGTCGACATTCAGCAGATGGAAGGTCAGGCGCTGGGCAGACTTGCGGCCAATCCCCGGCAGCCGGGTCAGCTCGTCGATAAGTCGCTGGACGGGCCTCTCGAACATCGTGCTCCAGCGTAGCCTCGGGCCGGTGTCCGAGTGCGGATCTGGCGATTCCCGTCCGGGCGAGGGTCTTCGTCAGGGCCTTCGCTCATCCTCATGCACCTCTCTAGCCCCCAGTTCCCTTTGGAGCAGAGAAAAGATGTCCAGATTGAAGGAGGGTTCTGCATCGGAGGACGGTTCGGTATGGGGAGATGGCTCTGTGATAGCCTCGGGCGGGGGCTCTTGCTCCATCGGAGGTTCCTGCCTGATGGGACGCTCCGGAGCAGGGGTCGGAGCCGGAGAAGTGATCGGAGCCGAAGCCGGTACCTGATCAGCGCTGGCCGAGGCGCGAAATAGGACCGACGTGTCACGCTTCAGCAGCTGGGCGGCCCGCTTGGCCAGATAGTTCTTCAGCTTGCGGTCCGAAGACAGCTGAGTCAGGTAGTAGTGGTCGACCACCTCGAACACCAGGGCGGATCCTTCGAGTCCAGCTGGGATGGCACTCTCGAACAGCGCTGTACGCCGCGGGCCGAGGTTGTCCCTGACGCCGGCGACCAGCTGTGGCCAGATCCGCTCGAGTTCTGGATCGGCGCGCACCGGGCTACGTCTGTCCTTCGACGGTTCCGGTACTTCCATCGGATGGGACTTGGAGGGTGCTGGATCCGGCTCGGGGACAGCTGAACCTCTCAGTCCTGGCCCGGAGGTGGGGGTCTCGGGCACCGGTGCCGGCCGGGCCGCCTTGCGGAATGGGGGCCGACCACCTCCAGCCGCCGGCTGCGTTGCATCCGGGACCGGTTCGGCCGCTTCGGGCATGGGCTGAGGCCGCTCCATGGCTTTGGTCAGGCGCCGCTCCAGCCGCTCGATCCGGCTGAGCAGAGCGTCGGAGTTGCTGTCCAGTTCGGGTCGCACCAGCTTCAGGACGGCCAGCTCCAGCATTACTCGCTCCTCGCGGCCCTCCCGGAGCTTGACCAGCGCTTCCCCCAGAAGGTCGATCGTTCGCATCACCACCGAACGCGGGAGCCTGCCCGAGGCCGCCTCCCAGCCGGCCACTACCTCGGCCGAGTCGCCAGTGATGTTGCTGACGTCCGGGCTGTACATGGTTAGGAATACCCCGCGGAAGAACGCCAGCACATCCCCGGTGAACCGCCGGAGGTCCACTCCCTGCCCTGCCAAGCCGGCCACCAGCTCGAGCGCCAGTCCGGCATCGGATATCTCCAGCGCTCGTATCAGGGTTTCTATCGCCTCGGGCCCGGCTACTCCAAGGGCGTTGCCGATCCCCTCCATGGTGACCGAACCATCCCGGGCGGCGATCTGCTCGAGCAGGCTGAGGGCGTCACGCACCGAACCGGCCGCTCGCTGGGCTACCGCACTGAGCGCTTCGGGGGAGGCCCGATAGCCTTCCGCCCGGCTGATCCCTTCCAGGTGAGCGGCTATGAGCTCGGAGGGTACGAGATGGAAGTCGAACCGCTGGCTGCGGGACCGGATGGTGTCGAGCAATCGGTAGGGCTCGGTGGTGGCGAGTACGAAGTGGACATGATCGGGGGGCTCCTCGAGCGTCTTGAGCAGCGCATTCCCGGCGGACTTGGTGAGCATGTGGGCCTCGTCGAGGATGAAGACCCGCTTGGCACCTCCCGCCGAGGCAACCGTGGACACGCTGGCCCTGAGGTCCCGGATGTCCTCCACCTTGTTGTGGGAGGCCGCGTCCAGCTCCAGGACATCCATCGAGGAAGAGCCGGCCACCGCTGTGCAGGAGATGCATCTTCCGCAGGGCTCCCCGGCTCCCTCCCGATCCGGGCAGTTGAGGGCTTTGGCGAGGATCCGGGCCGTGGTCGTCTTGCCAGTGCCGCGCGGACCGGCGAACAGATAGGCGTGCGCTACCCGACCCTCGGAAATCTCTCTTGCCAAGGTGTGGGTAACGTGGTCCTGGCCGATGACCTCGGCGAATCGCTGCGGCCGATACTTGCGATAGAGCGCCTGATACTCCACCCCAAGGATCGTACTCGCCCAGTACGACTACCCTCCAGAGGGCACCCCAGGGATCCGATAACCCAACCCGGGCAATAGAACCAGCCCCGGCCAGCCAGGGATCGACGGCTTCTGGTTCCGGCCGATTCCTTGATATCGTGCCCGGTTGGATAACGTAGTTCCTGACCCCGCCAGCTTTGGGATGGACACATGCATGGGGGCGTAGGCCCGGTCGAAACCAAATTCTTCACCTTCGGTAGCGAGAAGGATCCGTTCGTCTTCGACAGCGGAGCAACCCTGCCGGAGATAACGCTGGCCTATGAGATTTACGGGGAGCTCAACGAGGCGCGGGACAACGCCATACTCCTGTTCCATGCCCTGACAGGAAGCCACCACGCGGCCGGCTACAACCCGGCTGTTCCGGATACCGGTGCCCGCTGGATCGAGGAGATCCACGAAGGATGGTGGGACGCCTTCATCGGTCCCCGCCGGTCTCTGAACACCGAGAAGTTCGCCATAATCTGTGCCAACTGGGTGGGCCACTGCTATGGCTCCACCGGTCCCACCAGCATCGACCCGGTGACCGGGAAGCCTTATGGAGGTTCATTCCCGCGGGTGTCAGCGGCCGACACGGTCCGGGCTCACTTCCGGCTCCTGGACGGGCTTGGGATCGAACGCTTGCATGCGGTGGTAGGCGGGAGCGTAGGGGGCATGATGTGCCTCGACGTCGCCACCCGCTACCC
Source organism: Acidimicrobiia bacterium (assembly GCA_965200835.1). Classification (GTDB taxonomy): domain Bacteria; phylum Actinomycetota; class Acidimicrobiia; order Spongiisociales; family Spongiisociaceae; genus JAPPFW01. Next base: position 473,247 of record OZ241390.1, on the reverse strand, counting down.
CGATCGGGTGCGCTTCGTCATCCCGATCGCGGCCGGTCTCCGGGCCACCGCCTTGCAGATCATCCATGACTTCGAGCAGGTCAACGCCATCTACAACGATCCCAACTTCCGGGGTGGCGACTATTACGAAGGGCCTCCGCCTGATGCCGGCCTCTCCCTGGCCAGGATGATCGGGCACAAGACGTTCGTGTCCTTGGATCAGATGCGAGAGCGGGCCAGGGGGGAGGTAGTCCCCGCCGCTGACGAGCGGGTGCGCCTCCCGCTCGAAAGCTACATGTGGCATCAGGGACAGAAGTTCGTGAAACGGTTCGATGCAAACGCCTATCTGCGCACCATGTGGGCCTGGCAGGACTTCGATCTGTATACCGAAGCCGCTCGCCGGGGAACCACCCTGCGCCGGCTGCTGGCGGCTGGAGAGGGTTCCCACGAATACCTGGTGTTCTCTATCGACTCCGACGTGTGCTACTACCGGTCCGAGCAGGAGGAGCTGACCGAGGAACTCAAGCAGGCCGGCATTCCCTTCAATTGGATAACCGTCCACTCCGAGAAGGGCCACGACGCCTTCCTCCTAGAGCCACATCTGTTCGAACCCCACCTCCGTTATCATCTGGAATCGGAGTCGGGATTCCCATGTTGAGCGAACTATGAACACCACGCCTTTGGACGAGCACACCTTTGGCTTCGACACCCGTTCGATCCACGCCGGGCAGCGGCCGGATCCGGAGACGGGTGCCCGGGCCATGCCCATCTACCAAACCACCTCGTACGTTTTCGATGATCCCCAGTACGCAGCCGACCTGTTCTCCCTCCAGAGCTTCGGCAACATCTACACCCGAATCAGCAACCCGACCAATGCCGCTTTCGAGGAGCGCATGGCCTCGCTCGAGGGCGGGTTGGGTGGTCTGGCTACCTCCTCGGGTATGTCGGCCCAGCTCCTTTCGATCCTCACCGTGTGCGAGGCGGGGGACCACATCATCACCAACCGGTCCCTCTACGGTGGAACGTTCACCCAGTTCGATGTGACCCTGCGCCGTATGGGGATCGAGACCACCTTCGTCGACACCAACGACACCGACGCCATCGAGGCTGCCATCGGTGACCGAACCCGCCTGGTCTACGGCGAGACGATCGGCAATCCGGCCGGTGATGTGCTGGACCTCGAGGCGATCGCCGAGGTATCCCATGCCTACGGCTTGCCGCTGGTAGTGGACAACACCTTCGCCAGCCCCGCTCTCTGCCGTCCCATCGAGCACGGAGCCGATGTGGTGGTCCATTCGGCTACCAAGTTCATCGGCGGGCACGGCACGGTGATTGCCGGAGTGATCGTCGAGAACGGCCGGTTCCCTTGGAACAACGGGCGCTTCCCGGCGATCGTCGAGCCATCAGCCGCTTACCACAACCTCCGGTTCTGGGAGAACTTCCGGGAGTATGCCTACCTGATGAAGGCCCGCACCGAATTGCTCAGGGACATCGGAGCGGCTCTCTCACCCTTCAGTTCCTTCCTGCTACTGATGGGCCTCGAGACTCTCTCGATCCGGATGGAACGCCACGTCGCCAACACCATGGCGGTGGCCGAGTTTCTCGACAACGACTCCCGGGTGTCCTGGGTGTCGTATGCGGGGTTGCCAGCCCACCCCACCTACGACCTGGCACGCAAGTACGTGCCGGACGGACCCGGAGCGGTGTTCACCTTCGGACTGGCGGGCGGTTACGAGGCGGGCGTGAGCTTCATCGAACGGGCTCAGCTCGCCAGCCACCTGGCCAACGTGGGGGATGCCAAGACGCTGATCATCCACCCAGCCAGCACCACCCACCAGCAGGTCCCGCCCGAGCAGCGGGAGGCCGGCGGGGTCGGAAACGACATGATCCGCATATCGATCGGGCTGGAGAACATCGAGGACATAATCTGGGATCTCGACCAGGCGATGGGGAGGGGCTGATGACCAAGGTGCTCGAGGCCGACCCCAAGACCCGGCTTCGGATTATCCGCCAGGCCAGATCGGTAGCTCTGGTAGGGGTGTCGGGAAATGTGCTGCGGTCCTCCAACTTCGTCGCTACCTACCTGGTCAGGACCCACTTCCGGGTCTATCCGGTCAATCCGATGTACGACGAGATACTGGGCCTCAAATGCTATCCCTCCCTGGCTTCCTTGCCCGAGGTTCCCGACATAGTCGACGTGTTCCGCAGGCGCGAGGCTCTTCCGGGGGTGGTCGACGAGGCGATCGCCATCGGCGCCAAAGTAGTGTGGTTCCAGCTGGGTCTGCGCCACGACGAGGCAGCCCGTACTGCCATGGATGCCGGCTTGGAAGTAGTGCAGGATAGGTGTCTCAAGATCGAGCACGCCCGCTTCTCGGGCCGCCTCAACCTGGCCGGGTTCGACACCGGGGTCATCTCCAGCCGCCGTCACCGGGAGATCTGAAGCCTTTCGACCGCCGGACCGTTCCATGCCTCTTGTCATCGGGTCATGAATCCGGCGCGCAACCCTTACAATCCGGGGGCGGGCTTGCCTCCGCCCGCTCTGGTAGGTCGCGAGGATTCTATCCGGACGTTCGACATCGCCGTCCAGCGGTCGCGCTGGGCCGGTCAGCGCGCAGCATATTGCTGACCGGTCTGCGAGGGGTCGGCAAGACCGTACTGCTGAGGGAGTTCGGCCGGATCGCCGAGGGAAGCGGATGGGTATACCAGAGTATCGAAGCCACCGAGAACCTGGATCTGCCCGAGAACCTGTCCATCCTGGTGCGGAAGTCAATCCTGCGCCTGTCGGCCGGAGGGCGGGTCACCGAGCCGGCCCATCGCGCATGGGGCGTTCTCCGATCGTTCCAGCTTCGATGGAAGCTCCCGAGTAACGGGGAGGTCGTGGCGGGATTCGACCCGGCGCCTGGTTACGCGGACTCGGGAGTACTCGACCATGATCTGGTAGACCTGTTTCTAGAGGTGGGCGAACTAGCCAAGGCTCGAGGAGTGGGGGTCCTGCTTACAATCGACGAGATGCAATACCTGGGTCGTCGTCAGCTGACGGCCCTCCTGCTAAGCCTGCACCGAATCAGCCAGGAGCAGCTTCCCTTTATGGTGGCAGGCGCGGGCTTGCCATCCCTTCTGGCTCAGGTCGGTGAAGCTCGATCCTACGCCGAGCGACTGTTCGAGTTCAGAGTCATCAACAGCTTGGGGGTGGCAGAGGCCAGGGCTGCTCTGGTCGAACCAGCGGAAGCCGAGGGTGTCCGCTGGCACTCTGGTGCCCTGGAACGGGTGGTTACCGAAACCGGTGGGTATCCTTACTTCCTCCAGGAGTTCGGTAAGCAGGTGTGGAATGTGTCGGAGGGTCATGAGGTGATCACTGCCCACGATGTCGACACGGCCATTCCAATCGCCACCGACGAGCTTGACACCGGGTTCTTTCGCATACGGTTCGATCGGAGGACAGAGAGGGAACGCGCCTATCTGTCCGCCATGGCTTCCCTCGGTGCAGGTCCGTACCGGTCGGGTGACGTAGCCGCGGCGATGCACCGGACGACAGCTCAGGTGGGCCCATATCGGGATAGTCTCATCAAGCGGGGATTGTGTTACTCACCTCGACACGGGGTCATCGACTTCACAGTACCGATGTTCGATCGGTTCATGCGGCGCAGGTCAGTCTGATGTACACAACTGAGCGGTGGTTCCATTTGTCCGTGACCAGCCAACTCGGTTTGTAAGCGTTTCTACGGTCTTTAGCGAATCTCCTTAAAGACGGCGTATTTGCTTACACACTCTTTGGGGACAGCAGGAATGGCATCGTTCCATCGTTGATCCCGGGTTGGCAACAACTCTCGGTAGGCGAAGTAGTCTCGGAATATGATAGGGTACGACTCAGGTTATACCTATCAGACAGACTGAGAACAATTGTAGCTTGGTCCCACAAGGGAAGAGGAGACTCGAATGGCGAGCGCCGTCGGAATCGATCTAGGCACTACCAACAGCGTGATCGCGGTATTGGAGGGAGGCGAACCCACCGTGGTAGCCAACGCCGAGGGTGGCCGCACCACCCCCTCGGTAGTTGCCTTCAAGGAAGGTGAGGTACTGGTAGGAGAGGTGGCCAAGCGCCAGGCCATCACCAATCCCGACCATACGATCCGCTCGGTGAAGCGCCACATGGGCACCGGCTGGAACACCAAGGTGGATGGCAAGCGTTACAGCGCCCAGGAGATCTCGGCGCGGATCCTGATGAAGCTCAAGCGGGATGCCGAAGCCTACCTGGGTACCGACGTGACCTCGGCCGTGGTCACCGTGCCGGCCTATTTCAACGATGCCCAGCGGCAGGCCACCAAGGAAGCAGGCCAGGTCGCTGGCTTGGATGTACTGCGGATCGTCAACGAGCCGACCGCCGCCGCCCTCGCTTACGGACTCGACAAGGAGGACGACGAGCAGACCATCCTGGTGTTCGATCTGGGGGGCGGGACCTTCGATGTCTCGATCCTCGAGATCGGTGACGGAGTATTCGAAGTGAAGTCCACCAGTGGAGACACCCAGCTAGGCGGTGACGACTGGGACGAGGCGATCATCGACTGGCTGGTCACCGGTTTCAGGAACGAGAGTGGCGTGGATCTCTCGGATGACCGGATGGCTGCCCAGCGCCTCAAGGAAGCGGCCGAGAAGGCCAAGATCGAGCTGTCGAGCGTTTCCGAGACCGAGGTCAACCTCCCCTTCATCACCGCAACTTCGAGCGGCCCCTTGCATCTCCAGCAACGGCTTACTCGCGCCGAGTTCCAGCGGATGACCCGAAACCTGGTCAAGCGAACCGAAGGACCCTTCCGGAGGGCGGTGGCGGACGCTGGGGTTACCACCGCGGGCATCGATCACGTGGTGCTGGTGGGAGGATCGACCCGGATGCCAGCCATCCAGGACCTGGTGGGAAGGCTAACCGGCAAGGAGCCTCACCGGGGAGTCAACCCGGACGAAGTGGTGTCGGCGGGCGCTGCCCTGCAGGCCGGTGTCCTGACCGGGGATGTCAAGGACATCCTGCTGCTCGACGTGACGCCCCTCACGCTGGGCATCGAGACCAAGGGCGCCGTGATGACCAAGATGATCGAGCGCAACACCACCATTCCTACCAAGCGGACGGAGACCTTCACTACCGCGGAGCACAACCAGCCGGAGGTGGAGATCCACGTGCTCCAGGGGGAGCGACCCATGGCTTTCGACAACAAGAGCCTCGGCAAGTTCCGTCTGACCGGCATTCCCCCCGCTCCTATGGGTATGCCACAGATCGAGGTCAGCTTCGACATCGACGCCAACGGCATCGTGTCGGTGAACGCCAAGGATTTGGGAACCGGTCGCGAGCAGGCCATGACCATCACCGGGGGGACCGCCCTCTCTCAGGACGAGATCGACCGGATGGTCGAGGATGCCGAACGCTATGCGGAGGAAGACGCCAAGAAGCGGGAGCTGGTGGACGTCCGCAACCAGGCCGACCAGGTGATCAACCAGACCGAGAGCTTGCTCGAAGAGCACGCTGACAAGCTGGACGACTCCGAGCGGGAGGCCATCGACGCCGCGGTGACAGACCTGCGGGCGGTCAAGGACGATGAGTCGGCCACCGTCGAGGACATCCAGTCGAAGATAGAGGACACCTTCAAGGCTTCCCAGGTGCTTGCCCAGAAGATGTATGAGGCCCAGACTGCCGAGCAACCCGGTGCAGGCACCGATCGGGGGGGCGACGACGAGGACATCGTCGAGGCGGAGATCATCGACGATGACAACGATGCCCGCCGCTGAGCAGGCGATGCCCGACGGGGTGGAGGACCGGCTCGAGACCGGTGAGGAACCGGCCGTGGTCGATCCGGATCCCGAGGCCGAGGTAGTCGAGGAAGAGCCGGATCCGGTAGCGGATTTCGAGCTGCCCGAAGATCCGGCCGAGGCAATCTCCCTCCTGCTAGGAGAGGTGGTGGTCGCCCAGGCCGCCACCGCCGGAGCGGTGGACAGATGGAAGCGGACCGCCGCGGAGTTCGACAACTACCGGAAGCGCTCCCAGCGTGACCAGGCCGCCATGATCGCTCGAGCCTCCGAACGGGTGGTGGGCAGCCTGCTACCCGTCCTCGATAGCCTCGACTCGGCTCTCACCATGGAGGCCGGAACCTCGGAGCAGGGCCTGCGCCAGGGTCTGGTCGGTACCCGGGATCTGCTGCTCTCGACCCTCGCCAAGGAAGGTTTGGAGCCCATCGACGCGCTGGGGAAGGTGTTCGACCCCAACCTGCATGAGGCTGCTCACATCGGCGAAGGCAGCGGCACCATGGTGGTGGAGGCCGAGTGGCGCCGCGGCTACACGCTCAATGGAAGGGTCATCAGGGCCACGCTGGTGGCGGTCGGTTACCTGTCCGCCGCCGTGGAGGAGCCGTCCGGAGAGGACCAGGCCGGGGAGGACCCCGAGACGCCGTGAGGGCGAGGGGTACTGGAGCATGAACCGCGACTGGCTCAACAAGGACTTCTACCGTCTTCTGGAGGTGGGTAAGCAGGCCGACCAGGCCACCATCAAGAAGTCCTATCGACGCCTCGCCCAGAAGCTGCATCCCGACGCCAACCCGGACGATGATGCCGCTGCCGAGCGTTTCAAGGAGGTGTCGGAGGCCTACTCGGTGCTCTCAGATCCGGACAGGCGGAAGGAGTACGACCAGGTTCGCTTGCTCGGCTCTCGGGGGTTTGGCGGCAGGTCTGGGACCTTCGGAGGTGGGCAGGTGCGCTTCGAAGACATTCTCGGAGGGGTCGGCGGCGGTCTGGGCGGCCTGTTCGGATTCGGCGGAAACAGGAGTGGACCCCAGCGGGGCTCGGATGTTTCCGCCACTCTCGACCTGACGTTCGAGGAGTCCGTCAGGGGCACCACCGCGGCGGTGACCATCGAGAGCCCGGCGACCTGCAGCCGGTGCGGGGGTGGGGGAGCGGAGCCAGGAACCTCCATCGACGTGTGTTCCGCCTGCGGCGGGACGGGCACGGTTGCGTCCAATCAGGGCTTCTTCTCCTTCACCAACCCCTGCCGGACCTGCCAAGGTTCCGGTCGGCAGATGGAGTCGCCCTGCCGTAATTGTCGCGGGTCCGGCCAGGACCGGGCCGCCCGGACGCTGCGGGTGAGGATCCCGCCCGGTGTCAAGGACGGAAACACGATCAAGCTGCGCGGTAGGGGTTCCTCCGGAGTGAGAGGTGGGCCTCCCGGCGATGTACTGGTCCAGATCAGGGTGGGATCGCATCCGCTGTTCACCCGGCGCGACGACGACCTAGCCATGAAGCTGCCGATCACCTTCACCGAGGCAGCCCTGGGTGCCAGGGTGCAGGTGCCTACCCTCGACGGGAAGGTGACGCTCAAGATACCGGCTGGCACCTCCTCCGGCCGGACCTTCCGGGTGCGTAAGGAGGGGGTGCGGCGTCCCCGTAGCCGACCCGGTGACCTGCTGGTGACGGTACAGGTGGCGGTCCCCCCGCGGCTCCCGAGAGACGCCCGAAAGATGCTCGAGGAGTTCAGAGAGCGGTACGAAACGGAGAACCCACGCGATAACCTCTAGGTGAGAAGGAAGGGCAGGATGGCCAAGAAACAGATCCCGGATAAGTTGGAGGCGGTCTACGTCATCTCGGTGGCGGCCAGCCTGGCAGGAATGCACCCCCAGACGCTGCGGATCTACGAGCGGCGGGGTCTCATCGAGCCCTTCCGTACGCCGGGCGGAACCCGCCGCTACTCCAACGCGGATCTCGAACGCCTCTCGCTGATCCAGGACCTGACCAGCCAGGGCATCAACATCGAGGGTGTCAAGCGGATCATGCAGCTCCAGGCAGAGAACCGGGCGCTCCGTTCGGAGGTCAGCCACCTACGTCGGAGGCTCAAGCTAATGGAGGAGACGATGGCGGCCCGGGACGCCCACCGCCGGTCTGTGCCGAACGAGATCGTCCTCCGACGAGATGTGGTTAGTTTCCTCGAACCACCACACTGACCACGGTGCGGCCGCCGCAAAGGACGTAGGGGGAGTTAGTCTTGCGGTGCCGAGTGTGACAGTCCGCCAGGAAGGACAGCGCTCTGGATCATGTCTTTAGTTACAAGGGCTCCATCCCGGGCTGATGCCGAGCGGGTGGCGGAGTTGTTCACGTTGGCGGGAGTGAGCGCGGTGTGGCTGTTCGGTTCTACGGCTCGTGGCGAGGCAACCGAGAGTAGTGACATAGATCTGGTGGCGATCTATGACGACCTGGATTACACAGCGCGGTTCACCCGCGAGCAGGAGCTTGCCAGGTTAGCGACAGCAGAAGTCGGTTATCCGGTCGATGTCTTGGTCACCGACCGGCCTGAGTGGAAGGTTCGCACCGAGAACATCGTTACTTCGCTGGAAAGTTGGATCGCAGGATACGGGGTCTTGCTCGTTGATCACGGTATCGGTGAGGTCGACTGGGATAAGGAGATGGTCTTGCCAACCAATAGCCACGAAGCCACCATGAGGCGCTTGCGCGAGGTTAGTGGTGCATTGATAGCGCTAGAGATGTTCTTGAGGCCCAATGATCGGGAGTTGAAGGCACGGAGGTCCGGCGACTACGAGGAGGCCCTCTACTTGCTTGTTGTGAGATTCGAGGGGGCCTGCGGCCAGATCCAACGTACCGTCGAATCTGCCATCAAGTCCCTAGTGCATGTGGCAGGGTGTGAACGAGCCATTCGAGGACACGACATCGCTGAACTGTGTGCCCAGCTGGTAGAGCCCTATCGTGGCGAGATCAGTGCTCGACTGGCACGGGTGGGGTTTGAAGAACTGACGCGCTGGCATCAAGACTCCCGTTATACGCCAGACTCACCGATGGAGCCTCCTACCTCCGGAGAGGTCCGGACGATGGCAGAAGTTGCCTGCGAGGTCGCTTCATATGCGGTCGATCAATTGCAAGCGCCGGGGTGGGAAGCTTCGCACGTCCGGGCCGCGATTGCAGAGGTCGAGCGCCGTCTGGGCGGCTACCACCTAGAGAGCGGCAAGCCCCGTCATTGACTGACCGACGCGGTAGTCCCACCAGCTACACCTAAGCTGAGCTGATGGCGGGCGAGCAGGTACACCTGAGTATGGGAGGGAGGCCCCGGGTGGTGCTTCCTATACCCGATCCAGGGCTGATCGCTGACCTAGACCAGGCTGAGACGCTTGAGGAGCTAGCGACGATCGTGGCCGATAATCCTGATTCTATGGATGGGTGGGCGGCACTGGGGGAATGGCAGGAGCGGTCTGCCGGTTCGACCCTTGCTGTTGTACAAGCCTATGCGAGCTTCCGGATCGGCTACCACCGGGGGCTGGATGCTCTCCGGCAGAATGGGTGGCGGGGGAGTCAGCTGGTCCGGTGGGCGGACGAGCCGAACCGCGGCTTCCTGCGGTGCCTGGCCGGACTACAGCGTATGGCTGGACAGATAGGCGAGCATCACGAGGAGGAGCGCTGCGCCGATTTCCTGCGGCAACTGGATCCTGACTGGCCGCCGAACAGCTGACCAGGCGTGACCCATGGGGAGATCGATACCGGCTGCCCGCAGTCTCCTAGAATAGATGCCATGGAACCCGATCCCACCCCTGTCGATTACATCGCCGTCACGAAAGAGGCCTACGGACGCCTCGGGTACTCGCCTTACCGCTGGGCCCAGAATGAGGATCAGCCTGCCTGGGCCACTCTACGCAAGCCGCTCTCCGAAGCCCGTCTCGGGTTGATCGCCTCGGGTGGCATCTACCGTCACGGGCAGGTGGCGTTCACTCACCGCGACGACGTTACCCATCGCGAGATACCCACCGGAGTACCCACCTCGGAGCTGCGGGTGACCCACTTCGCCTTCGACCTGGCGAATCCCCGCCGTGATCCCAACGTGGTGTTTCCGATCGAAGCCTTGCGGGCTCTGGCCGCCGACGGGGTGATCGGCGAGCTGGCGCCCGTCGCCCTCACCTTTATGGGAGGCATCTACTCACAGCGCCGTCTGGCTAGTGAACTGATCCCTGCCCTGGTGGACCGCGCCCTGGATCTGCGATTGGACGCGGTGCTCCTGGTGCCTGTCTGACCGGTCTGCCATCAGTCAGTTGGACTGATCAGCAGAGCGATCGAGGCGAAGGGCATACCTACCGTGTCGATGACTAGTGCCGGGTCCATAACCGCCTCGGCCAACCCGCCCCGGGCCGCCTTCACCGACTTCCCGCTGGGGCACACTTGCGGGCCACCTGACCGTCCCGGACTGCAGAAGGCCATCATGTCGGATGCTCTGGCGCTGTTCGAGAGCCTCGATGAACCTGGTTCTATCGTGGACCTGGGCTACCGGTGGGATGAGGAGTGGAAGGAGGAGGCCCGCCGTCCAGTTGACCACCGCACTGCTCGCCACGACACGCCCCAGTACCAGCACCATGATGACGAGCTAGCCGCCCGGCGGAATCATGGGTCCACCATCGCCTGCGGGGTGTGCGTGCCCGAACTCACCCCCCGCACGTGAGGACTACCGAGGGGGGCCCGTCCTGATGGTCTCAGAGATTTTCGATCCGTCCGCCTGGCGGGAGGTCGAAGGCTTCGACTTCACCGATGTCACCTATCACCGGGCGGTCGACCAGGGTACGGTCCGGGTGGCGTTCGATCGGCCGGAGATTCGCAACGCCTTCCGGCCCCGTACCGTGGACGAGCTGTACTTGGCCCTGGATCACGCCCGCCAATGGAGCGATGTGGGTACGGTGCTGCTCACCGGCAATGGCCCATCTCCGAAGGACGACGGCTGGGCGTTCTCCTCAGGTGGGGATCAGCGCATCAGGGGCAAGGCCGGCTACATGTACGCCGAGGGAGAGAGCGCTGAGGTCATCGATCCGGCCCGCCTGGGGCGGCTCCACATCCTCGAGGTGCAGCGGCTGATCCGGTTCATGGCCAAAGTGGTTATCGCGGTGGTGCCCGGCTGGGCGGTGGGTGGCGGCCATAGTCTCCATGTGGTGTGCGATCTCACCCTGGCCTCGCGAGAGCACGCGGTTTTCAAGCAGACCGATGCCGACGTCGCCTCCTTCGATGCCGGATTCGGTTCGGCCTACCTGACCCGGATGGTGGGCCAGAAGCGGGCTCGAGAGATCTTCTTCCTCGGACAGGACTACTCGGCGGAGGAAGCTTTCCGGATGGGAATGGTGAACCGGGTAGTGGCCCATGAGGAGCTGGAGAAGACCGCTCTGGAGTGGGCGCGCACGATCAATGCCAAGAGCCCCATGTCCCAGCGGATGCTCAAGTATGCCTTCAACCTGATCGACGACGGTCTGGTGGGCCAGCAGATCTTCGCTGGGGAGGCCACCCGCCTCGGTTACATGACCGATGAGGCAGGGGAGGGGCGGGACGCCTTCGTCGAAAAGAGACCGAAGGACTTCTCTCGATTTCCCTGGCACTACTGACCAGGTCGCACTAACGGTACCAGCTACCGACCAGCGTTAAGGGGTATCTGATAACCCGAATCTCAGCGCGGTTCGCTGGGCGTTGGGTCTTGCTCCGGCTTTTGATCGGCCTGCTGTGCCAGGTAGAGCCAGCCGAACCCGTGCAACGCCACCCCGATCACGAGTATCAGGCTTACCATCCAGTAGCCCAACACGGCCGCGACGAGAGCGGCGATCACCGCCAAGGTCACGAGTGCCACCCTGACACCGTTGAGGGGACCGTACATGGAGCCATTCTATGTGCGTGTGCACGGCCTGGTAGCCATACTATCCCGAGGCCGGATCTGACCTGACTCCCTTCTGGATCGTGTCAGCCCGGTCGTGGGTGCCGGCCCGGTCGCGGTTGGTAGCCGCGGGCCACTACCCTCGGAATAGGCAGGAAGGAGAGCACTATGGACAACGAGCTCTGGAGATGGGTTTGGACCGGTGTGGCATTGGTCATGGGGCTTGGGGAGATACTCACCGCCGGCTTCTTCCTGCTGCCCTTCGCGATCGGTGCAGGCCTGGCCGCCGTAGCAGCCTGGATCGGTCTGTCCGATGTGACCCAGTGGATACTCTTCTTCGCAGGTACTGGAATAGTGATGCTGATCGTCCGCCGGTTCATGAAGAGGCAGAGCCAGGACCAGAAGCTCCGGGTCGGTCCAGGCCGCTACGTAGGGATGGAGGCCCTTGCCCTCCAGAAGATCGATAGGGTCACCAACACTGGGATGATCAGGGTCGAGACTGAGGAGTGGCGGGCTACCACCGATGGCGACTCGATTCCCGAGGGAGCAACCGTGGAGATCCTCGAAGTCCGGGGTACGCGGCTGGTGGTCGCGCAACGTGGATGACCAAGTTCGATAAGATTCGATAAGAAAGGAAAAACACATGGATCTTGCTCCTGTAATCCTGCTAATCGTCGTGGCGCTGGCGGTGCTCATCATCGCCGCCAGCGGGTTCCGGATCGTGCGACCATACGAGCAGGGCTTGATTGAGGTATTGGGCAAATACCGCAACACCGTGTCACCCGGGCTGCGGTTCGTGATCCCCTTCGTACAGAGGATGTTGAAGGTGGACATGCGCGAGCAGGTGGTGGATGTTCCACCCCAGGAGGTCATCACCAAGGACAACGTGGTGGTGACGGTCGACGCGGTCATCTATTACGAGGCGACCGACCCTGTGAAGCTCAAGTATGCGGTCGGCAACTTCATCCTGGCCATCACCAAGTTGGCCCAGACCAACCTCAGGAACGTGGTCGGTGACCTGCAGCTCGACGAGGCGCTGATCTCCCGTGAGCTGATCAACACCAAGCTGCGCCAGATACTCGACGATGCCACCGACAAGTGGGGAACCCGGGTGGTTCGGGTCGAGATCCAGCGGATCGAGCCGCCGCCGGACGTGGCCGATGCCATGCACCGCCAGATGAAGGCGGAGCGGGATCGTAGGGCGGCGGTGACCGAGGCTGAGGGTGAGAAGCGCTCGGCCATTCTCCAGGCGGAGGGTGTCAAGGAGTCAGCCATCCTGCGGGCCGAGGGTGAAGCCGAGGCGATCAAGCGAGTGGCCGATGCCGAGAAGTACCAGAAGCTCACCGTGGCGGAAGGTGAAGGACAAGCCATCGAACGGGTATTCCAGGCAATCCACACTGGAGATCCGACTGACGACCTGATCGCCATCCGCTACCTGGAGACGTTGGAGGGGGTGGCCAATGGTCAGGCCACCAAGATCTTCCTCCCGCTCGACACGTCGGGGTTGCTGGGAGCGGTAGGCTCCATCGGAGAGATGTTCAAAGACGGTGTCAACTCCGGTGATAAGGCAGACATGACCGGCTGATCCCCTCCCAATTCAGTGAAAGCGTGAGACCCGGGAACCGACCCGGGTCTCACGCTTTGAGAGGCGGGCGGGCACTGGACGCGAGAGGGGCAGGTGATCCGACCGCCGCGCCGCAGGGGACTCTCAACGAAAACGGGCAGGAGGGACACGTCCTGCCCGCCAACACCCGTATGAGGGGGTTGAGTTTGTTTAGAGAATCTGGCTGAGGAACAGCTTGGTGCGGTCGTGCTGGGGGTTGGTGAAGAAGTGCTCGGGCGTTCCTTCCTCGACGATCGTGCCGTAGTCGAAGAAGAGGATCCGGTCGGCAACCTCGCGGGCGAATCCCATTTCATGGGTCACCACGATCATCGTCATGCCCGACTTGGCCAACTCCTTCATCACGTCCAGCACTTCCTTGATCATCTCCGGGTCGAGAGCGGAAGTAGGCTCGTCGAACAGCATGATCTCAGGGTTCATGGCCAGGGCACGGGCTATGGCAACCCTCTGCTGCTGGCCGCCCGACAGCTGGCCCGGATACTTGTCGGCCTGCTCGGGAATACCCACCCTCTCGAGCAGCTTCATGGCTTCGCCTTCGGAGTCAGTACGGGTCCGGTTGCGTACCCATATGGGAGCCAGCGTTATGTTCTGCAGGACGGTGAGGTGAGGGAACAGATTGAACTGCTGGAAGACCATGCCGATCTCCCGTCGGATGGCGTCGATATTGCGGACGTCGTTGGTCAGCTCGATGCCATCCACGACGATGCGACCCTTCTGGTGGTTCTCGAGCCGGTTGATGCACCGTATGAAGGTGGACTTACCGGAGCCGGAGGGACCGATGACTACTACCACTTCCCCCCAGCCGATGGAGGTGCTCACCCCGGTCAGGGCCTGGAAGTCACCGAACCACTTCTTGATGTCCTCGCAAACGATCGCCTCTGAGGCCCTACCTTCTCCGTTGCTGCTCATGCCGTCCTCCCTCGACTAAACCGGGCCATCAGCGCTCTCCGAGACCTTGGCTGCGTTCGTAACGCATGCCCAGTCGGGAGATCGTGAAGGTGATGATCCAATAGAACAGTGCCATGAAGAACATCATCTGGGGCAGGGTTCCCTGGAAGTTTGGATCGCTCTGATTGGGTATGAAGAATCGGGCGATCAGCAGTATGTCGGCCAGCCCGATGATCGCCACCAGGGAAGTGTCCTTGAATGAGACAATGATCGATCCGATTATCGCCGGAATCACGGTTCTCACCGCCTGGGGAAGGATCACCAGTGAGTTGGACTGCACGATGGTCAGCCCCACGGCACGCGCTGCTTCGTGCTGGCCCCGATTGATGGCTTGCAGTCCTCCCCGAATGTTCTCAGCCACATACGCAGAGTTGAAGATGCAGACGACCGCCACGGTCCGCACGATCTCGTCGAACTCCACCCCTGCAGGCAAGAAAGCGGCGAGCATGTTTGCTCCGAAGAAGAGCCAGGTGATGAGGGGAATGCTCCGAACCAGCTCGATGTATCCAGTGGCAAGTATGCGGAAGATCGGCAAGGACGAGGTGCGGGCCAGTGCGAGAACCAGACCAACGGGAAGTGACAGGGCAATCCCGGTTACCGCCAGCAGGATGGTGAGGTTGAAACCGCCCAGGAAGGTGGTGCCTTGGAACTCCAGCGAGGTAGGGGCAGCACCAAGTCGGAAGGCAGTTACCACTGCCAGCACCATCAATAGCCAGGCTCGCACGAGGGTGAAGCGTCCCTTTTCGGTTCCGCCGAAGGTTGGGGTGACCACCAGGAACAGCGTGAAGACCACTATCAGGATTCGGTAGATGAACGGCATGGGAACGAACCACACCAGCAGGCACACCAGTGCCAGTCCGGCGCCGGCGGCCCTGATCGACTCGATAGAGTCCGGTATCAACAGACCGGCCAGCACCACTCCCGCCCCCACCAGTAGCACTCCCGCGGTGGCCCAGAAGGGTGCTTCACTTCCGAAGGCGAAGGGCAAACCAGCCACTACCAAGCCGACGATGATTACCACGATGCCAGCGGCCTTGCGGCTGTTGGGAAGCGCCAGCACCCATAGGGCGGCACTCCCAAGCAGGCCGACCAGCAACAGCGTTCCCAGGTCCGAGCGTAGGAAAGGGGTCTCGCCGAAACCGAGTATGTCCGACCAGTCGAGGACGGGGTTGCGTTGGATGATGAAGATGATGACCGGATAGGAAAGTATCCACGCCCAGACCAGGAACCGCCGTAGGGTACGAGGCCGGTGCCGCTCGATCCTCAGGCCCACCATGTACGCCACTACGGCCAGGGCAAATAGGATCGTCCAGGGTCCGGTGGTGGTGGAGGCGATCCGGGCGGTGTTCTCGTCGTACTGTTCCAGCGGAACCGGCAGTTCGACTGTCCACATAGCGGCGACCAGGGCAGCCATGATTATCACGGGTACCGCCAGGGTCGGGATGGTTGGTGAAGGGTCGGCCGCGCGGGCCCGTTGCCCCACGAGATGAGCCACCACAGCCAGGGCAACTGCGACCAGGAAGACCCCTGTCCGGAGGGTGCTCCAGTCGGCCGGGGAGTCGAACATCAAGAGAGGGATACCGAAACTGGCGGCCTCGGCCGCATGGTGCATGATGGCGGCGACGGCCACCAGGGCCGCCCCGGTCCGGACTCCCCTAGCGAAGGTGGAGAGTTCGAGGCGACCACCCACTTTCCAGGAGGCCATCGACCAGACCGTTAGCACCACGAAGATGCCTAGGGAGGACCAGATCCGGATCAGATCCTCCTGTGGGTAGGCCTGCACCATCATCAGCTTCATGTTGTACGTGACGGCCGACCACCTACGTCCCGGGGAAAACATGTAGGACGTCACGAAGCGCAGGATGTTCAGCAGGATCAGTATGAAAACCACCGTCAGGAAGGCGTTGAAGCCGATCTGACGAGGGGTGTGACCGATGAACAGGTTCTCCCGCATCCACCGCCAGGGTCCGGCCGGCGGAGGATCGGGCGCTCGCTCGACCGGATCGACAGTGGTCAAGTCGGGTGTCTCTTTAGCCATGTCAGCGCTCCACCAGGGCCATCTTACGGTTGTAATAGTTGACGATGCCGGACAGGATCAGACTCACCATGGAGTAGAACATCATCCAGATCATGAACACGGCCAAGGATTGAGCTTCCTGGTTGATGATCGTCTGTCCCACCTGGACTATGTCGGCGTAGGCGACCGCGATTCCCAGCGAGGTGTTCTTGGCCAGGTTGAGGTACTGGGAGCCGAGGGGAGGAAGGATGATCCGGAAGGCCTGAGGGAGCACCACCAAGCGCAGCGCCTGGCCCCTCTTTAGACCCATCGCCGTAGCGGCTTCGCTCTGGCCCCGCGGCACTGCCATGATTCCGGCCCGGACGATCTCGGCTATGAAGGCTGCCGTATAGAAGGTGACACCCATCCAGACGGCCACGAATCCCGGCGTGAGGGCCTTTCCGACCTCCCCAGAGTACCGGGGGAAGTTGGTGGGAACGATCACCTCCGGGAGGGTGAAGCTGAGCGGGGCCCCTCCAGCGAACTGGAATCGGGAAGCCAGGAACTCGAACAGGGGCTCGAGTCCCCAGTTCATCTTGTACGTCATGGTCCTGCCGAAGAACCGAGCGACCGTAGCTTCCCCGGCTCCCGAGAACAGGAAGATGGCCAGACCCACCGCTATTACTGCTGCCACAACTAGGCGGAAGATGTCGTCGTCTGTGGGTTGAGCCATTCCGGCAGGGGTGCGGAGTCCTTGCAGGTACCGGAGGATGTAACGGACGGCTAACCCGACTGCGGCCACAGCCAGAATCACCTGGAAGGCGAACACCGGCAATGTTCCGGCTACCCAGGCGAGACCTGCAAAGACCCAGCCCAGCACGCCGAGGATCGGGTGGACAAACCATCCACCAACGAGGAACAACGCAAAGGTGCCTAATCCCCAGCTCAGGGCATTGGTCTCGCGGCCTTCCCGTTCGAGCAGATCGACGCGCCGACGATAGACCCAGCGCGCCACGACGACGCCCACGATCACCAGCGCGGTGTATTGCCAGCGGCCGGCTTGGGGAGTGAACCATGGCATGGCGATCCCCTTCGGGCTGCCGAAGAACCACCCGCTTCCAGCCATATCCGGTGTCAGGTCGGGAAGCACGCCGATGATCAGCGCCTGCCAGAAGAAGATCTGGACCAGGAGGGGGATGTTGCGGAAGAACTCGATGTAGGAGTTGGCGATTCTGGTGACGATCCAGTTGGAGGACAATCTGGCCACGCCAATCACCGTGCCGAGGATGGTGGCGGCGATCACGCCACTCCAGGCAATCCGGATCATGTTGACCATCCCGACGGCCAAGGCTTCCAGACCGGACTCGGGATCGGTGTTGAGTCCCTCGAGGAGCTTCACGCCGAGCGGCTCTCCTAGGAAGTCCCATGAAAAGGGGATACCGGTGGCCAGTAGGTTGGAGTTGGCCTGGGTGATCAGGATGAATCCCATCCAGATCACACCCACGAGAACTGCGAACTGGGTCGCCCACTTGATGACGACCACATTCCGCCATATGGGAACCCGGCCCTCAGATGTTCTGTCGGTTGGTGTTGACATGCGACCGCCCGCGTTCAGTACCTAAATCATACCAACTCAGAACGCGGAAAAGGGGGCACCGTTGGCGGTGCCCCCTTCTCAAGGTCAAGAAAATGTGTCGATCAGCGCGCCGGAGGAGCGTAGATCAGACCACCTTCGGTCCAGCGGGCATTGGCGGAGCCAATCCTGGTGAAACCGAGAGATTCCAGGTTGTTGACGTAGATCTCGTCGTAGTTCCCAACCTGGCGGATCGCCTGCTGGAACCCGTCGGCCGGGATCCCCATCTTGGACTGGAGCTCGTCCTCACCCACGCCGAGGAGGCGACCAACCTCCGGATCGGGTGGGTTGGCGGCCATCTCGTCGACATTCATGGACGTAACGCCCTTCTCGTCGGCGATCACCAGCGCGAAGACCAACCAGTTGATGACGTCAGCCCACTGGCTGTCGTTCTGCCGGTACATGGGCCCGAGCGGCTCCTTGGAGATCGGAGTGGTCGGGAAGATGATCCACTCACCCTCCGCGATCTCACCGTTCTGGACTGACGAGTAGCGATGGCCGAACAGGGCCGAGCCATCGGTGGTCACCAGGTCGCAGGATCCCTGGCGGAACAGCTCCATGGCCTCCGGGAAGGCCTCGACCGTCACCAGCTCGATCTCCGCGCCCACGACGCGAGCACCCTCGGTGATGTTCTTCTCGGTGGTGGTTCCCGCATTGGTGCAAAGACGGGCGCCATCCACGTCGGCCAGGGTCGATGCATCGGTGAAGCCGAAGTCGGCCTTGCCCATCACCTGCTGGCCATCGTAGAAGGTGGTCGGTCCAAAGTCGCCACCGATCTCGGTGTCACGGCTCTGGGTCCAGGTGGTGTTCCGGAAGAGCACATCGATCTCACCGGCAGCCAGCACGTTGAAGCGCTCGGCCGCGGTGGTTCCTACGAACTCGACCGCACTGGCATCGCCCAGCACTGCGGCGGCTACTGCGCGGCAGAAATCGGCGTCGAATCCGTTGTATGAACCGTCGGGTTGCGGCTCAGCGAAACCGATGGCGCTGGTGGAGACCCCGCATCGCAGGGATCCACGGGCTTGAACCTCAGCGAGCGTTCCACCCTGGCTCAGGTCCACTGTCACTTCTTCCGGTTCCTCTGCCATCGTCTCGGCTGTCGTGGCGGCGGCGGTGGTAGTGGCAGCCTCGGTCGCCGCGGTCGTGGCCTCGGGTTCCGATGTGGAATCCCCGCCACAAGCGCTGACTATCAGAGCCAGCACGCAAAATAGGGGTATTAGTTTCTTGATCATAAGCTGTCGAACCTTTCGTTCCTTCCCGTGTCGCCTATGAGACCCAAATCGGCCTCGTGGGTTCCGTTCGACGGCAACCCACTGTCCGGCTGGATTATAGGTCAACCGAGTTGATTAGCTGGCCTTACAGGTGCTTCAGGGCGGTGGCGACGATGCCCGCAGCGTCGAGTCCGTAATCGGCCAGGATCCGGTCCACCGCTCCGTGAGGTATATGGGTGGTGGGAATACCGAGCACCACCACCGGAGTGGGGGCGGATGCTGAGATCCGGTCCCGGATGGCTTGGCCGATCCCGCCCTCTCGCAGTCCATCCTCGATCGTGACCACCAGGCGATGGTGGGCAGCGTCGCTGATCATCACCGGGTCGAGCGGCTTGACGACCCTGGGATCCCATACCGAGCAGCTGACTCCTTCGAGTTCCAGTAGATCGGCTGCTTCGCAGGCACTGGTGAACATCTTGCCCACCCCGATCAGGCAAATCTCGGTGCCCTCCCGAGCCCGCCTGGCCGATAGCTCCGATGCCAACTCCCATTCGGGGATCGGAGGTGCGGGTCCTTTCGGCCAGCGGATGGCGGAGGGACCGTAGGTTATGCCCAGCGCGGCATCCAGCATGGCGGGAAGTTCCTCATAGGACGAGGGCGCGAAGATGGTCATGCCCGGGATCTTCGACAGGAGCACCATGTCGAGCAGACCGTGGTGGGATGCTCCGTCATCCCCCGTTATCCCCGCCCGGTCTATGCAGAACACCACGGGACAGCGGTGGAGGGCGGTGTCCAGATTGATCTGGTCCAGGGCTCGGGTGAGGAAGGTCGAGTAGATGGCGACCACCGGACGCAACCCGCCCATCGCCATCCCGGTAGCCATCGTCACGGCATGCTGCTCGGCGATTCCCACGTCGAACGCCCGGTCCGGGAAACGGTCGATGAAAGGCAGTAATCCAGTGGAGTCCGGCATGGCGGCAGTTACTGCTACTAGCTCGGGATGCCGATCGCCTAGCTCGACGAGGTGCTGAGCGAAGGCGGCGGTATAGCTGCCCTGCTGGATGGAAGAGAGGTCGTGCATGTTCTTGATAGGGTCACGCTCCGCCGGGCGGTAGCCCCGTCCCTTCTGGGTGATCACATGCACCACGGTCGGTCCTTCGAACTGCTTGACCTTGTGCAGCACTTCCTCGAGCTCTGTGATCTCATGGCCGTTGTACGGGCCGACATAATGGATGCCAAGCTGTTCGAAGACGGCCGGCGGATCCCACATCTGGCGGATGGCCATCTTGGTGGCGCCGATGCCCCGACGTAGCAGGTCTCCCACCCAGGGAACCGACTCGGCGATGCTTTCTATACGTTCCTGCCTGCGCATGTATACCGGGCTGGCACGCAACTTGATAAGGCTCTCCGACAGTTTGGAGACTGTGGGGGCATACGAGCGCCCATTGTCATTGAGGATGATCGTGACCTTGCTATCGGAGTGACCGATGTTGTTCAGGCCTTCTAGTGCCATTCCCCCGGTCAGGGAGCCGTCTCCTACCACTGCCACAACTCTTCGATCCTCGCCTCTGCTCTTCAGGGCCGAGGCCAGCCCGTGGGCATAGGCGAGGGCGGTCGAGGCGTGGCTGTTCTCGATCCAATCATGGGCCGACTCGACCCGGCTGGGATAACCCGACATCCCGTCCGCTTGGCGAAGGCTGCCGAAGTTTGGCTGGCGACCGGTCAGGAGCTTGTGAGGATAGGTCTGATGCCCGGTGTCGAACAGTATGGGGTCGTGCGGGGAGTCGAAGACTCGATGCAGGGCGATGGTCAGCTCGACGATTCCCAGGTTGGATCCCAGGTGACCGCCATTGCGGTTGACCGTGGTGATGATGAGGCGACGGATCTCGGCAGCCAGGCGCCGGAGGTCGCGAGCATCCAGGGACTTGAGGTCTTCAGGTCCCTGGATCTGGTCGAGAATCGGTGTGCTGGCTGTGCTCACTCTGGCGATCTGCTGGCGCAGCACCGAGGTTAATGCACCGCCGGCCCTCAAGGCTGGTAGCGCTGCTGGGATATCGCGACCAGCAATCGGGGCCTGATGAACAATTCCAGCTCCGCGGTTCCCCATGCGATCTCGGCCCAGTGATCGTGGTGGAGCCGGAGGGAGGCCAGGGCGGCGGTCGGTACGCGCACCCGGCTTCCCGACATCCGCCCGAGCACGCCGGACATGGTCGGCTCGTGCCCCACCACCATGAGGCGGTTCACATTCCGAACCTCCCTGACCAGTTCCAGCACCCGAGCCGGGTGGGCCCCGTACAGGTCGGGCACCGTGACTATCTCACTGTCCCATCCGCCTGCCTCGACGGCTAGATCAGCGGTGGTAGCGGTTCGTACCGCTGGCGAGGTGAAGATCAGCTCGGGCACCAAGCCCTGGCTCGAGACGAACTCACCCACCGCCCGAGCCGACCTGACGCCGCGCTTGTTCAAGGGTCGCATCCGATCCCCGCGGTAGTCGACCTTCCAGTCGGACTTGGCGTGCCGTAGCAGCATCAAGGCAGGCACTGGTCAGAGCTCTCTCGTGAGGCGGGATCGTGCCAGGGTGACGTCCATCAATGACTGGTGGACGTCCACGTCGTTCCGAAGCCCTCTTGGAAGATAAGACCCGTCCGGCTGGAGGGCCCATGCCAGGTGGTCATCGGCTCTGCACAGGTCCAGGACCTCTTCCAGCCTCCGTTGCGCCTCCCGGTCCTCGACCGGAAACAGGGCCTCGACCCGCCGGTCGAGGTTGCGGGGCATGAGGTCGGCCGACCCTATGTAATAGCGGAATCCGCGCTCCGGCCGTCCGAACCGGAAGATTCTCGAGTGCTCCAGGAAGCGCCCCACGATAGACCGGACCGTTATGTTCTCGCTCATCCCGGGGACCCCGGGGCGGAGGCTGCAAACTCCCCGCACGATGAGATCGATCCGGGTGCCCCGGCAGGAGGCTTCGTACATCGCCAGGATGGTCTGCTCGTCTACCAGCCCGTTGAGCTTGGCCACGATATGGCCATCCTCGTGCTCCCCTTCGCGCCGGATGAGTTCGATGACAAAGGACCGCAGCTCGGCGGGCGCCACCACCAGCTTCCGGTAGGACTTCTGCTTGCTGTATCCGGTGAGCTGGTTGAACAGGTCGCTTACGTCCGCTCCGATGTCGGGATCCTTGGTGAACATCCCCACGTCCTCGTACAACCGGGCAGTACGTTCGTTGTAGTTGCCGGTGCCCGTATGGACGTAGCGAGCCAGCATTCCATTCTCCTGGCGTACCACCAAGCACAACTTGGCATGTGTCTTCAAACCCACCAGCCCGTACACCACATGGACGCCTGCCTCCTCCAGAGCTTGGGCTCGCTCGATGTTCCGCTGCTCGTCGAAGCGTGCCTTGAGTTCCACCAGAGCCACCACCTGCTTGCCCAGCTCGGCGGCCGTCACCAGCGAGCGGGCGATAGAACTGTCGGGTGAGGTGCGATACAGGGTTTGCTTGATGGCTAGGACATGCGGGTCATGGGCCGCTCGGTGTACGAACTCGGCAGTCGATGCTGCGAAGGACTCGTACGGATGATGGACCAGCAGGTCGCCCTGGCTGATCACATCGAAGAAGTCTTCACCGCCGACGATACGCTCGGGGACCACCGGCGTGAACGGTCTCCATTGGTATTCCGGCAGATCCAGGTCGGCCAGGGTGGTGAGGGAGTCGAGGCCCAGCAGGCCCACTATCCGGTAGACGTGGTGGTGCTCGATATCGAGCTCCCGCATGAGCAGATCGAGCACGTCCGGATCCATGTCCCGCTCCACCTCCAGCCGCGAGACCTCCCCTCGGCGACGCCGACCCAACTCCGACTTGAGAGCCTCCAGAAGATCGGTGGTTTCGAACTCCGCGATCTGGTAGTCGGTGTTACGGGTGAGCCGGAACGGATGGCACTCGGTGATCTCCATCCCGGGGAACAACTCGTGGAGATGGGCTGTAATGAGCTGTTCGATGGGCAGGAAGCCCTTTCCGTGGGGGAGCTCGATAAACCGGGGAAGGATCGGGGGAACCTTGACTCTGGCAAACCTCTGGACTCCGGTCTCCGGTTCACGAACCATGATCGCCAGGTTCATGGACAGGTTGGATATATAAGGGAACGGGCGAGCAGGGTCTACTGCCAGCGGGGTCAGAACCGGAAAGACCTGGTCGTGGAACACCTGGTCCAGGTAATCGCGGTCCCTGGGTTCGAGCGAGTTCCACAGCAGGATTCGGATACCCTCCCGCTCCAGCGCAGGTTGTATCTCTTCCCGGAACACATGGCTCTGATCCTCGTAGATCCCGTTGACCACAGTCCGGATACGATCGACCAATCCGGGTTTCCCGACTCGACGCCCGGATTGGTTTTCGAACCCGGTATCGGTCTGTTCATCCAGGTCGGCCAACCTCACCTGATAGATCTCGTCGATCAGCTCGCTGACGATGGCTATGTAGCGGACCCGTTCGAGTAGCGGGGTGCGTTGCCGGCGTGCTTGAGCCAGCACTCTCCCTACGAACTCGAGCAGAGACAGCTCCCTGACGAGGAAAGGCTGGTCGAATTCCTCCGATAGCGTGGCCATGTTGCGGTCTCCGGCCCTCATGCTTGCTGCTGTTGCAAGGGTAGGCCAGTGCAGCTCGATACGGCGCGCTATCCGACTGGTGCCACCGAGTCTGCCCGGTTCATCGGGTGGCTGGACCTAGGCCGGCTAGCGCCTAAGTTGCTTCTCCAGAGGGGTCCGGAAGCGTGGGGTTACCCGAGTGCCGTCCAGCCACTCCTCGAGTTCGGCTCCAAGGGCGGCGACCTGCGCCTCGCCCTCGGCCCCGATGTCCTCCAGCAACCGGTAGACGACCCTTCCCCCGTCGGTAACCGCCCATCCGCCCACCACCCGGCCGTTCCACCAGACGGTAGGTCCGGCATTGCCGTTGCGGTCGAAGAGCGGGTCGGCATGCCGTCCCAGGTACCAGTGGCGGTCCCGCCATCCCATCACCGTCGAGTCGAGTGACGGCAGTAGGTTGGCCCAGGGGGCCGGTTCCGGCGTGAGTTCGAGGTCATCGGAGAGGGCGAAAGCGGTCCCTTTCTCGACCTCGACCTCCTCCACGTCCAGGGACCGCAGGGCCGGTCTCAGATCGCGCAGGGGCCACTTGGTCCACCAGCGCAGATCGGCCTCGGTCCCCGGTCCGTAGGTTCGGAGCCATCGCTCCACCAGCCTGATCCGGGCCTCTTCCGGGTCGAGCTCGGGTATCTCACCCCCCAGCCGGGTCGCCATCGCCGCCCACCGGTACTGCCCGCTGATCCATGATCCTCTCGGACGTCCCCGGATGATCCGTCCTTCGGTGGCCAGCAGGAACAGCACCCGCGTCGAGACGCCCACCCGGCCGTGCCACTTCTTGCCTCGCCCGAAGGTCAGGGTCAGCTGGAGCTCAGGTACTTGCTGGCGTAGCTCCATCGCGGTCGCCTCGCCCAGGCGGACTATCGCTTCCAGGGTTGCTGCTGCCACCCTATCGAGCCAGAGTTCCGCCCGGTCGGTTACCCCTTCCTTCTCCAAATATCCGACTAGGCGTCGACGCTCGGCGGCGGCCAGACGGCGAGCGCATCCGTGATGCAGCACGGGAACCAGCTCAGTAGGCACTGTGAACAGGGTCCGCCGCATGCCGAGCATGCGGTGCAGCTCGGGCCCGTCGCCGTACAGGACATCCTCGATCTCGCGGGTGGAAGTGGTCTCCATCCGTGCCCAGGCCGACAGGAATACCGTGGCGGGATCGCTGGAGTGCAGGCCAACCTGATGTCCGGCGGCTTCGGCGAGCGAGCTGGCCCGGTGATCCGGATGGAGATGGTGGCGGACGCCTATCCGGCGCCGTCTTTCCTCAGTGTCGATCCTGATCATGGGATGCGGGTCACTCTATAGCCAGCCTGGCAGGCAGCGGCCGGCCGGTTTCGAGCAGAGCGGAATCCCGGACCCCGCCCGGGCCGGATGGGATCCAGCAGCAGTGCGGGTCACGCTGTTGGAGCGACCGGGTACCTATCCTGTGATCGGCCGGTTGGCAGGCCGGATAGACACTTCGAACTGGGAAGCGGAATATGGAGCCTATCGTCGTGATCGAGAACCATCGGGATGGTCCGGGGGAGGCCCGGTCGCCGGAACGGGCGGGGTAGGTAGCGCGTGCCGGCCACGGTAGTCGTCGGTGCCCAGTGGGGTGACGAGGGCAAAGGTCGGGTCACCGATCTCTTCGCCCGGCAGGCGGACTGTGTGGTCCGTTACCAGGGCGGCAACAACGCGGGTCACACGATCGTCGTAGGTGATCAGCGTTTCGCCCTCTCCCTGGTGCCGTCGGGAGTGATGTATCCCGGCGTGGTTCCGGTGATCGCATCCGGTGTGGTGCTCGATCTACAAGGGCTGCTTGCCGAGATGGAGATGCTCCGGAATCGGGGCGTGGATCCCTCCCGATTGCGGATCTCAGGCAACGCCCATCTCATCATGCCCTACCACCGCAAGCTCGACCTCGTCATGGAGCGTTTTTTGGGCCGCAACCGGATCGGTACGACCAAGCGGGGGATCGGCCCTGCCTACACCGACAAGTACGCCCGCACCGGTATCAGGGTCCAGGACCTCTTCGATCCCGACATCTTCCGCGACAAGCTGGAGGCAGTGCTGGCTGAGAAGAACAAGATCCTCACCCGGGTCTACAACCAGCTGCCGATGCGCTCTGAGGGGATCGCCGAGGACTACCTCGGGTACGGCGAGGCCTTGCTGCCGCTGGTGGATGACACCTCCCGGCTGATCTGGGAGGCGATCCAAGCGGGCCAGACGGTGCTGTTCGAGGGAGCCCAGGGCACTCTGCTGGACATCGACCATGGGACCTACCCGTTCGTAACCTCCTCGAACCCCACGGCAGGGGGAGCAGCCGTCGGAAGCGGCGTGGGCCCCAAGGCGATCGACCACATCGTTGGGGTCGCCAAGGCCTATATTTCCCGAGTGGGCAGCGGCCCGTTTCCCACCGAGCTATTCGACCGGACCGGGGACCGGATGGTCGAGATCGGAGGGGAGTACGGCACGGTTACGGGCAGGCGGCGGCGTTGCGGTTGGCTCGATCTGGTAGCTCTGCGTTACGCCCGGCGAGTCAACTCCCTGACCGAGCTGTTCATAACCAAGCTGGATGTACTGACCGGCTTCGACACCCTAAAGGTGGCTACGGGTTACCTGCTGGAAGGAGAGGTCCACTCGGAGTTCCCCCGCCAGCAGCGGGTGCTTTACAACTGCCGCCCTATCTACCGGAAGCTACCTGGATGGAATCAGGACATAACCAACGTAAGAAACTTCAGCGAGCTTCCGCGCCAGGCCCGCCAATACATAGAGTTCATCGAGGATCAAGTAGGAGTTCCGGTGCACCGGGTTTCAGTGGGGCCGGAGCGTGAGCAGGTAGTGGTCAGGGATTGACGGACGCTGCGATAGGACGGTAGATGCACAATTTCTTCTCCGATACACAGACCAAGCCGACCAGGGCGATGCGGGCCACGGTTCTGGAAGCCGAGGTGGGTGATGAGCAGCGCTTCGAGGATCCCACCACCAAGCGCCTGGAGCGGTGGGTTGCGGAGCTACTGGGCAAGGAGGCGGCCGTCTTTCTGCCCTCCGGCTCGATGTGCAACGAGATAGCCATCAAGGTCCACATCCGGCCGAGTGACGAAGTGATCTGTGACCGGTCCAGCCACATTCTGGGCTTTGAGTCGGGTGGTCCGGCGATGCTGTCGGGAGCCATGGTGTATCCGTTGGACGGGGACCGGGGCATCTTCACGGGGGAGCAGGTGAGGGGTGCGATCCGACCCCGGAGCAGATATACGCCCCGTTCGCGGTTGCTTTCGATCGAGCAGACCGCCAATCTGGGCGGCGGATCGATCTGGCCGGTCGAGCAGCTGGATGAGGTAGCCGGAATAGCTCACGAGGCGGGATTGTCCACCCACATGGACGGGGCACGCCTGATGAACGCGGTGGTGGCCACCGGGGTTCCCGCCGAACGTTATGCCCGCGACATGGACAGCGTGTGGATCGACCTGACCAAGGGCCTAGGTGCGGCGGTCGGGGCGGTCATGGCGGGTTCCGAGGAGTTCATTGCTGAGTCCTGGCGCTGGAAGCAGCAATGGGGAGGGGCCATGCGCCAGTCGGGAATCCTGGCAGCTATGGGGCTGTACGCGCTCGATCATCATGTGGACCGGTTGGCGGAGGACCATGCCCGAGCGGCTCGGATCGGTGAGGCTCTGGCTGCGATGTCGCAGGTGGAGTCGGTCCTGCCGGTGGAGACCAACATCGTGGCCTTCCGGATCGCGGAGTCGGGTCCGAGTGGTCCCCAGCTGCTCAAGATGGCAGCCAGCGCGGGTGTCCTTATGTCCGGTCGAGATCAGCGCTCCTGCCGGATCGTTACCCACCTCGATGTTGACGACCACGATGTGGAGGTCCTGCTCGGCGTGTTGCGAGAGCTGCTGGGCTGATCAGCAGAATTGCAATCTTCCGGTTGTGTGCGTTGCATTCTTCCGGTTGAGCAGTAGGTGCACGTGTCGCCCAAGCGGTCTTCGTCGATCCTTCACTGGCGGTGGCTGCACTCCGGACCAATCCGGTTCATCTCCCTGCAGGACCTCGAACTCTTCGGCCTCCTGTTCGAGTCAACGGTCATTCGGGATCTGCGGGTCTACGCACAGGCCGATGACGCGGAGGTCTTTCACTACCGGGACAACACTGGTCCGGAGGTAGATGCCGTCATCGAGGCCGCCGATGGTTGCTGGATGGCGGTGGAAGTGAAGCTCGGTGGCCCGGATCGACCGGGCTGCTGCCGCCCCCCTGAAGCTGCGGAACCGGGGGAGACTTCTCGTATCGGCGAGCCGACCAAACTGGTAGTGGTAGCCGGCATCGGATACGGCTACGAAAGGCCGATGGGGTCGCCGTCGTACCTGTCACCGCTCTCGGTCCATGACAACCGAAGGGTTCCCCGGCTTGTATACTCTCGGAGGTCTCACGAGGCCGTCTGGATTCCCTTCCGGTATCCGGGTAGCCTAGGGAGCGTCCTGGGGGCGTGGTGAAGTCTGGAGTTCACGCCGGCCTGTCAAGCCGGAGGTCGCGGGTTCAAATCCCGTCGTCCCCGCCGAGAGAACCGACCCGAGGTGGTCGGTTCTCGTAACCTGCGGCCAGGTAGCTCAGTCGGTAGAGCGCTGCTCTGAAAAAGCAGAGGTCCCCGGATCGACGCCGGGCCTGGCCACCGGACTCCCCGAATCCGTGTCACCCGACCCGGGTGTGGTCATCAGACCAGGCTTCTGTGGGACAGGCTGACTCAGCCTCAAGGCCAGTTTATGTTGACGATGTCCAGCCGTGGTTAAGACAACTATAGGTCAAAGATGCCTATACACTGACGACCTTCGTTATCTAGGATGACGGGATGACGATCTCTGAATGACTTGAGCTGCTGGGGACAGTGCCTATCTCGTTTGGCAAGCAGGTAATGACATCCCTCTCTGGCAAAGCGACACGCTTGATGGCGAATATCAGCCTCGTTGACTTTCCGATATACAAACCCGACCACCAGGATCTATGGCTATAGTCAGGCTTAACCCAGCCGGGATTGACCGGAGGGGCAGTAGTTGAAACAACCCTCGCCACAGGAGTGATTGTGATCAACAAATACGCATGCACCAAGGGCCTTAGCGGAAGTATGCATATAGTAGCGGCATCGGCGATTCTCGCCGCGGTCTCATTCATGGTTCTTGCTGTGCCGGCTCAGGCACAGCAGGCGCCAGGAGCACCGGTCTTGTATCTGTCGCCGGGCAACGGGCAAATCATGGCTTCATGGACGGCGGAGGCGAACGGTGCCCCGATTACCGCCTACCTGTTGCAGCACCGCCAGGTGGTAGGGGGAAGCTGGGTAGATGTCAACCTCACCGGCACGAGCTATACGGTCACTGGTTTGAGTAACGACACGCTATACGAGGTCAAGGTACGTGCGACGAACTCCGTAGGCGATGGCGATTGGTCGTATGTGGTGTCGGCGACACCATAGACGACACCATCAGAGCCCACTACTCCTCAATACGTGACGTTGGCGCCCGGTAACCAACGTATCACGGCTTCGTGGTATGCGCCCCCGAACGATGGTGGAGCGCCCGTTACTGGTTATGACGTGCAGTATCGGCTTTCCACTGACTCCTCGTGGACCTCCGGGGGGGAGGACATTACGGCGCTTACGGCGACGATTACTGGTTTGACCAACGGTATGGAGTATCAGGTGCAGGTGCGTGCCCAGAACTCTGTAGGTGAAGGTGGGTGGTCGGAGCAGTTGAGGGCGACACCGGTGCCCGAAGCGCTGGGTACGCCTGCGGTGTCTTTGTCGCCGGGTGATGGGCAGATCGTGGCGTCATGGCCGGAGCCTGCGACTAATGGGGCTGCGATCAGTGGTTATGACGTGCGGTACAAGCTTTCGTCTGAGTCTTCGTGGGATGATTGGGCTCATTCTGGTACGGGTCGTGAGGCGACGATTACTGGTTTGACCAACGGTATGGAGTATGACGTGCAGGTGCGTGCCCGGAACTCTGTAGGTGAAGGTGGGTGGTCGGAGCAGTTGAGGGCGACACCGGTGCCCGAAGCGCTGGGTACGCCTGCGGTGTCTTTGTCGCCGGGTGATGGGCAGCTCGTGGCGTGATGGCCGGAGCCTGCGACTAATGGGGCTGCGATCAGTGGTTATGACGTGCGGTACAAGCTTTCGTCTGAGTCTTCGTGGGATGATTGGGCTCATTCTGGTACGGGTCGTATGGCGACGATTACTGGTTTGACCAACGGTATGGAGTATGACGTGCAGGTGCGTGCCGAGAACTCTGTAGGTGAAGGAGAGTGGTCGGATACGGCATCGGCGACCCCGGGTGCGGTGCCGGGTAAGCCGGTTGTGTCTCTGTCGGCGGGTAGTACGACGATTACGGCAACCTGGTCGGAGCCTGCGAGCAACGGGGCTGACATCTCTGACTATGACGTGCGGTACAAGCTTTCGTCTGAGTCTTCGTGGGATGATTGGGCTCATTCTGGTACGGGTCGTGAGGCGACGATTACTGGTCTGACGAACGGTATGGGGTATGACGTGCAGGTGCGTGCCGAGAACTCCCAGGGTGAGGGGGAGTGGTCGGATTCGGTGTCGGCGTCTCCGTTGGGGGTGCCGGGTAAGCCGGTTGTTACCTTGTCAGCGACCGACACCACCATTACGGCGACTTGGCCTGCGCCGGCGGACAATGGTGCTGCGATTTCCGATTATGACGTGCAGTACCGGCGCAGCAGCGAGACTGGTTGGACCCCGTGGACCCATGATGGTACGGCCCGGTCCGCCACGATCACTGGTTTGAGCAAAGGGACGGACTATCAGGTCCAGGTGCGGGCCATCAACTCGGTCGGTGCTGGCGACTGGTCAGACACAGGATCGGTCGGCACTACCTCACCTCCGCCGCCTACCACGGGCACAGGGTCCACGGGCACGGGCTCGACAGGCTCAGGCCGGGCGACTCCGGCTGCTCCGAGGGACTACTTCACCGACGATGAAGACAGCGTTCATGAAGCCAACATCAACCTGATCGCCCGGGAAGGGATAACGGCGGGTTGTGACGCGGCAAGGCGGCTGTTCTGTCCGGATGAGCCCCTGACGAGGGCCCAGATGGCGGTGTTCCTGGTACGTGCGATGGGAGAGATAGAGTCTGCCAGCTACTCAGCGCGCTTCTCCGACGTGGAGCCCGATGCTTGGTATAGAGGCTACGTAACCCGCTTGGCCGAGTTGGGTGTCACAGCAGGTTTCGAAGACGGGACGTTCCGCCCTGACGATCTGGTCACCCGGGCTCAGATGGCGACTTTCCTGGTGGCCGCCATAGACGGTCTTAACACGGCCAATCCCAGCTCGTTGAGGTTCTCCGATGTGACTGCCGATCAAGCCCATGCATCAGCCATAGCCGGACTCGTAGCAGGCGGTGTGACCAGTGGCTACCCGGACGGAACGTTCCGCCCGGACGATCCGGTCACCCGAGGCCAGATGGCAACCTTCCTAGCGGAAGCTCTGGACCTGGCTTCGTAGTAGTCCTCTAGGCATCGAGTGCACCAAGGCTGAGGCGTTAGATAAGTTCGCTAGCGAGTCGGCTCTTTCAACCCGGCCCCTCACCTGTCCCAGAGCAGGTGAGGGGCCGTCTGGTTAAGGGCTTCCGCAAGCGGGCTGTGCTGCTGTCCGGAAGTGCCTCGATGGCGTAGGGGAGGTCCATAGCGACCATCCACCAGTCTCGGGCGATTGCTGCGGCATCCGCCTGTCGAGGAGTTTCGTATCGGCGGGATCGGGCGACGTTGGCTGTGTTGAGGCTGATTGTCCCGGCGACTCCGATCAGGAGAGTAGGGCACGCGAACAGCTTGGTCGCCAGAAGATACCTGATCATAAAGATAGGATACACCCGGGATCGGCCTTCTAGGGCGACGAGCTCGCGAATTCATGATTTCGACAGCACTCCTATATCATCCGGCTTCGTGTCAGAAGCAATCACGGTCAAGGGTCTGACCAAGCATTACGGAGCGGTAACCGCCGTCGACGGGGTGAGTTTCACTGTCGCTGAGGGCGAGGTGCTGGCGCTGCTCGGTCCGAACGGCGCCGGCAAGACCACCACCGTGGAGATACTCGAGGGCTACCGGCAGGCCGACGGGGGCGAGGTCGACGTACTCGGGCACAACCCTGGTACGGGTGGTCGAGCCTTCCGGGACCGGATCGGCATCGTGCTCCAGGAGACCGGCATCGAACCGGTCCTGACCGTGAGCGAATCGATCGCACTGTATGGGGGGTCCTACTCGCGCCGGCGATCGGCGGACGAGTTGATCTCCCTGGTCGGGTTGGAAGAGAAGGCCGATGCTCGGATCAAGACTCTGTCCGGTGGCCAGCGCCGCCGAGTGGACCTGGCGCTGGCGCTGGTGGGTGATCCCGATCTCATCTTCCTGGATGAGCCTACGACCGGATTCGATCCCGCCGCACGCCGCAAATCCTGGGAGCTGGTCGAAGGACTGACCGACCTCGGCAAGACCGTACTGCTCACCACCCACTACCTGGACGAGGCCCAGCACCTCGCCGACCGGATCGTGGTGCTGGCGGGTGGAAGGATTGTGGCCGAAGGTACTCCCGAAGCGCTTGGTGGAGCGCGACCAGTGACCACCATCCAGTTCGATATTGCCGACCGTGGCGGGCTGCCTCACCTTGGGGACGGACCAGAAGCGGTCGGGGACCGGGTGATCTACCGCACTACTGACCCGACCGCCGACCTGTACACGCTCACCGGCTGGGCTAGGGGACGCGGGGTGGACCTGGCCGGGCTCGAGGTGACCCGTCCGAGCCTGGAGGACGTATACCTGGACATCGTGGCAGAGGTAGAGGGAGCTGGATCGAAGTGACAGGGGACCACCGCTACCTCCCCTTAGTGTGGAACCAGTTCCGTAGCCAGAACCGGGTCTTCTGGAGGACCCCCATCTCCGCATTCTTCACGCTGGCCCTGCCGATCATCTTCCTGGTGCTGTTCAGCGTTATCTTCGGGGATGACGAGCTGGGTGACGGGTTGCGCATATCCCAGTTCTTCGCCCCGGCGATGGCCGTCTTCGCAGCGGTGTCCGCCAGCTTCACCAACATTGCTATCGGAACGGCACTTGCCCGAGATCAAGGCATCCTGAAACGTGTCCGCGGGACTCCTCTACCTCCGTGGATATATATGGCAGGCCGGATAGCTTCGGCGGTATGGATCGCCATCATTTCGATCGTGCTGATGTTCGTCGTAGCTTGGGCCTTCTTCAGCTTCCGCATGCTGTGGGACGACATCTGGGTGGCAGCGGCAGTGTTCGTGGTTGGTATGGCCACTTTCTCATCGCTCGGATTGTCGGTGTGCGCCTTGGCAAGGAGCGGTGACTCCGTACCGGCAGCCGCCAACGCCATCTTCCTGCCGATGTCGTTCGTCTCCGGCATCTTCATTCCGCTCGATGATGCACCGCGGTGGCTGGAAATCCTGGGCGACATTTTCCCGCTCAAGCACTTCGCCGGGCCGTTCGGTGATGCCTTCGATCCGTTCCACACTGGTCCGGTCCTCGGCTGGGAGAACCTGGCCATCATGGGTGCCTGGCTGGTGGCAGGTATGCTGATCACCAGCCGGTTCTTCAGCTGGGATTCCCGCGGCGCCAAGTAGTTCGGCCGTTAACGGTCGACCTCAAGACCGGGCGGCTAGGGGACGGTACCCCTATTGTGTTGGGATTAGGAGTCTATAGATTAGATACCTTCCGCACCTCATATCCGAGGTCTTGAAGCGTTTCCGCTGCTATTTCGTGATGATGCCTAACGGTTGCCCTCACCTGGAGCTTGTTCCAAGTTTCGAGGGAATCCTCAAGGGCTTTTTGCAGCCTTCCTTCCAGTTATTGAAAATCTCTTCCCGATCGAGGAAGAATAGAAATTCTTCTAGAGTCGGCCGAAAACGGCGTCCTCCGGCAGGTAGATGCAGCTTATGAAGATCAGGAACCTCCTGGCGGTTGGAACCATATATCCAGGCTAGTTCTGGCGAGTTAGCATGAAGGTGAAAGTGGGATTCAGCATGAGGTGGACTACCGTAACGTTCATACTCGATCCGTACAATAGGACGGAGCTTTTTCTTCTTCTCCTGCTTTATCCTAGTTAGTAGGTGAAAGGCGGAAGAATCGACCTGTAAATACTTCTCGTACTTATCCAACGTCACTTTGTACCAGATTAGAAGAAATAGTACAGGATGTTCTTGTTCATCACATTCTCGTACAAGCGGAATATAGCCCGGATACTTGTCTGGATGGGTCCGAGGCAACTATTATCCTAATCACCCTGTCTTCTGTAGTCGACTGAAGTGTGAACTGGCTATCCGTATCGATAGAGCTGTCTAGTACAGTGTTAAGGGCGGTAGTAAACTCTTCCGCTCTCTGATAAAGGAGGCCGTTACTGTCCACTAACGAATTATTGCGTCGTGGTACAGGCGCCAAAGGTCACGGAGTTCCCAATCCTCCAGCTCATCCGCCTCACCTTGTTCTATGAACTCCTTATATGTGAGTCGCTCTCTCTCAACTATCTTCTTGACTCTTTCAGTGATTTCTTCGCGTGTCACAAATCTGATGGCCAACACCGTCTCCTCGCACCCGTGATGTCATCGTGATCAAGTATAGGGAGGCACGGGTCCCTCTGCCTAGGGTCGCGACGACGTAGCGTTCTTATCGCGAAAAGTGAGGCGGGGCCGCTCCGTCGTCCTACCGCGTGGTGGTCCTCAATGCCATGCACCCGCTTGTGCACGTGCGTGTCGGGTCACCTTGTACATGCAGGGGATCGGTAGCATCGGGGAGGATGGCAGCCCTCCCGAGGGTCCTGGCCTCAGTCCAGCCGTTCTATGTGAGCGCCAAGTGCTCCTAGGCGGCGGTCGATGGACTCGTAGCCTCGCTCGATCTGCTCGGCATGGTCGATGCGGCTCTCGCCGTCAGCAACCAGGGCTGCGATCAGCAGCGACATACCGGCCCGGATGTCGGGGCTGGACATGGTGCTGGGCCGAAGCCGGGAAGGACCCATGACGACTGCTCGGTGCGGATCGCACAGCACGATCCGGGCCCCCATAGCGATCAGGCGATCCACGAAGAACATCCTCGACTCGTACATTTTCTCGTGGATCATGATCGACCCGGTGGCCTGTGTAGCGGCCACCACGGCGATCGAGGTGAGATCCGCCGGGAACGACGGCCAGGGACCATCGTCGATCTTGGCTACTGCGCCTCCCAGGTCCGACTGGACTTCCAGCGTGGGGTTGGCAGCCATCCGGGCGCGGTTACCGGGTAGGAACTGGTAGTCGATTCCCAGCCTGCGCCACGCCAGGTCGATCGGCTTGTACATGTCGGGGCCAACGCCCCCGATCGTGATCGGAGATCGGGTCACTGCGGCCAACGCCATCACGCTCCCCACCTCGATGTGGTCCGGGCAAATGGTGTAAGTACCACCATGGAGGCGCCCCACCCCGTCGATGTGGAGGATGTTGCTACCGATTCCGGTGATGCGCGCGCCCAAGGTGTTGAGGAAGTGGCACAGGTCCTGGACATGCGGTTCGCAAGCAGCGTTCTCCACCTTGGTGGTGCCGTCGGCCAGCACAGCCGCCATTATCAGGTTCTCCGTGGCGGTAACCGACGGTTCGTCGAGGAAGATCACCGAACCTTTCAGGGTTCCTGCCCGGAAGCGGTGCCCGGTCGCGTACTGGTAGTCGGCCCCCAAGCCTTCGAGGGCCCGAACGTGAGTGTCGATACGGCGCCGTCCGATCACGTCCCCACCGGGAGGTGGGATGACCACTTCACCGAAGCGGGCTACTGCTGGTCCGGCCAGCAGGATCGAGGCACGGATCCTGGTGGCTAGCTCAACCGAAACGCTCGACGTGGTGATGCCGTTGCAAGTGATCCGGACGGTTCTGTCCCCGAGGTGCTCGACGCGGGCACCCATGTCCTCCAGGATGGCCAGCAACGAGCCCACGTCTCCGATCTGTGGAACGTTGTGAAGGGTTACCGGTTCCTCGGTTAGCAAGCAGGCCGCGACGATCGGCAGGGTGGCGTTCTTGTTACCGGCCGGCTCGAAGTGGCCGCTCAGCCGGGTGGGACCTCGTACCAGGAAAGTTGTCATAGGAAAGCCCACGGTAACCGCCCTCGCCGCGAATCTGAAGCATTTCCCTGGGAACTGTGATGTGTTGAGTACCGGTCAGTCCAACAGTATCTCCAGGTCTGAAGCGGGATGACCGAAGTGTTCTAAGAGCAGGCCAGCTCGCTTCACTATGTCGGTTGACGTGAGGTCGACATTGACGAAGATCCCGGTTTCACCAACTTGGACTCCGAGTGGTATGTCGTCCGGATCTGATGAAATCGTGGGCCGCCTGTGTCTTGGGAAGGTGATCTTGTCGGCGAATCGGTCGCCATGACGCTTATGGAGAGCTTCTACTACACGGACGAGCGAGTACTTCCAGTGCGAAACATGGTAGCTCTCGCCCCACAGGCGGATTTGGGTGGGCTATCTGGGAGTCGTAGGTTCCGCCTTAGCTAAGGACTCTTCGGGAGCGACAGACTTGGTGCCGGTGAAGACTTCAAGATCAGAAGCGGGATGGCCGAAGTGGCCCAACAGATCCGCAGCCCTTTTCATTACTTGAACCGCACTCAGGTTTACATCTACGTAGAACCCGATTTCCGGTACCTCCGCGGCTCTCAGAAGATCGTCCGGGTTACGGGACACGTACGGTCGTTTTCTCCCCCTTACGGTAAGTATCCGTTCGAAGTCGTTCCCGTGGCACTGATGAAGAGCCTCCACAATACGAACAATCACATCTCTCCAATGAACGAGTGGGTAACGCTGACCCCATAGGGTCATACTGGTCGGTTTTGATCCCTTGGCGGGTGTCGTTAGTTGCTTCGAGCCGGTGCGGGACGCTCCGGTCGCGGTCGGTATGGGCCTGGGAGCCGGTTCTGTTGCCGGTTCCAGCGGTTGGAACTCTGAAGGTGGCACAACTGACTCGGTAGCTAGCACGGTGGGAACGGGCGATCCGAGCAGGACAGCAGCAACCTGTTCCCTGTCCGGTCGCAGGTTCATCTCCTCGTAGGTCCGCCGGCGCACCAGCTCTATCAGGTCGTCGTCGGGTTCGGCCAGCATTGCCTTCCAGATAGCTGGCAGCTCTTTATTGAGCCGAGCAGCTAGCTGTTGAGCTTCCAGAACCAACTTGGCTCTGGTCTTGGCCTGACCACTCAGCAGGGCTTCTTTGCCGAGGAACGTTTCGAGGTCGCTGGCAAGTTGTTCGATCGAGTCATCGACGATATTCAGGATCGCGAATCGTCGCTTCTCGGGCGGTCCGGCTTCCCGCGGAAGGTACAACCACCACTCCAGGCCAGTAGTGAGCACGCAAATGTCCACACCTTCATGGAAGGCGTAGCCGAGTACCTGCTTGACATGGCGCCTGAGGTCCTGGCTGGGCGCCTTGGCCTCGATGAGCGCTACTACATCCTCGGGTCCCTGTAAACCAATACCGACCCGCCCGTCTCCGACCTGGTATTCCCACAAGACCTCACTGCCGAAGCGGTCCCAACCCAGGCTGTCCAGGATCGGTGTCAGGATCTGGAAAATGGTTGCCCGCTCGTTGGTAGGTACGGGCATGGCACGTAGCTTGGACAGCGTTTCTCGGATCGACATGGGGCTCAGCTCATCAGCATGACTCGTTCAAGGCAGGGTAGTGGCGAGGTATGAGGGCGACCGGTATATCCTCTCAGGCTCTATGAGCGT
This sequence comes from Acidimicrobiia bacterium, assembly GCA_965200835.1. Lineage (GTDB taxonomy): Bacteria > Actinomycetota > Acidimicrobiia > Spongiisociales > Spongiisociaceae > JAPPFW01. The sequence continues at coordinate 435,869 of OZ241390.1, read as the reverse complement.
CCTATCTGAACTGAGTGTGCTAGTCGGAGATGGCTTCGAGTCGGCCGGTCTCGACCGTGGGTTTGGTGCAGTGCTGGTATCCAACCGGCCCGACCTCAGCCAGTTCCAATGCAACGGAGCGCTGGCCGCCGCCCGGGTCGCCCGGCGCAATCCTCGGGGGATCGCTACCCAAGTCGTGGACTGCATCAAGGATGATGCGAGGCTGTCCGAGGTCTCCATCGCCGGGCCGGGCTTCATCAACCTGAGCCTCACCGACCGAGCTATCGCCGCCTACCTGGATGCGATGGGCCATCCAAGACTGGGGGTTTCCCCCGCTGAGTCACCCCTCAGGGTGATCGTCGACTATGCCGGTCCGAATGTGGCCAAGGCCATGCATGTTGGCCATCTGAGGGCCACGATCATCGGTGACAGCCTCAAGCGCCTGTTCCGCTTCGTGGGTCACGAGGTCCTTGGAGACGCGCACTTCGGCGATTGGGGGCTCCAGATGGGAATGCTGATCGTTGCGGCGCGCGAGCGGCATCCTGACCTACCTCACTTCCACAATGCTCACGAGGGCGAGGGCAACTTCGATGTGCCGTTGCCCATCACACTGGCTGATTTGCAGGAGTGGTACCCGTCCATCTCGGCGCGGGTCACCCACGATGAAGAACTGGCCCGAGAGGCACGGCACGCCACTCGCGACCTCCAGGCCGGACGGGCAGGATACGTGGCTCTGTGGGAGCACTTCGTCCGGATCTCACGGGAGTCACAGCAGCAGGACTTCGCGGATCTGGGGGTCGAGTTCGACCTCTGGTACGGGGAGAGCACCGTGCGTGACCTGCTACAGCCGATGGTCGACCGAGCGTTGCAGGAGGGAGTGGCGGTCGAGTCGGAGGGGGCCGCGGTCATCGAAGTGGCCCGACCGGATGACCGCACAGAGATCAGTCCTCTGATAGTCCAAACCTCCCACGGTGCCTTCCTGTACGGGACCACCGATCTGGCAACCATCGAGATGCGCGTGCATGAGCTGGGTGCCGAACTGATTCTGTATGCGGTGGATGCTCGCCAGGCCTACCACTTCGAGCAGGTCTTCCGGGCCGCTCGCCGGACCGGATCGGCGGGCGGGGCTGTCATGGAACATGTCCCGTTCGGAACCATGAACGGGCGCGATGGGACCCCTTTCAAAACCCGGGTCGGGGGCGTCCTCAAGTTGAGAGATCTGATCGAGATGGTCACCGCTGCCGCAGCGGAGCGGCTGGAGGAGTCGGATCTGGCCACGGCCTATCCCGAGGCTGAGCGGTCCGTCATTGCCAGGCAGGTCGGCATCGCCGCTCTCAAGTTCGGCGACCTGATCAACAACCGCACCTCCAACTACGTGTTCGACCTCCGCCGCTTCGCGTCGCTGGAAGGCAAGACCGGCCCCTACCTACAGATGGCGGCGGTCCGTATGGGGTCCATCCTGGACAGGGCCGCCACAGCCGGGTTGCAACCCGGTCCCACCTCACCGCCCACAGCAGAGGTGGAGCGCCGCCTCATGCTGCGCCTACTACAACTACCGGATGTGATCGAACGTTCCGTAGAGTTGAGAGCCCCCAACCATCTAGCCGAATACGCCTACCAAGTGGCGGCCGCCTTCAGCACCTTCTACGAGTCCTGCCACATCCTCTCAACACCCGACCCCCAGCAGCAGGCATCCTGGCTCACCCTTGTCGCAGTTACGAGACGAACCCTGGAGCTCTTGCTCGACTTGCTCGGCATAGAAGTCCCCGATCGTATGTAGAGCGTCACAGCATGGGGGTATACTGAGTGTCAGGCAACAAAGGCACAAGGCTCGGGTTTGATGGTTGACACAAGATGGGACTTCCCGAGCGGGAATCAGAAGGTCGGTCCGAACGATGCGGGGATCGCCCACTTCGGTCGAGACGACGGGCTGTTCCGGGAGTGCCTGCAAAACTCGCTTGATGCTGCAGAGCCTAACCAGTCCGTCCGAGTAGAAGTCGAGATTAGCTTCGTCCCAGTTAACGCGATCGCGGGTCATTCCTTGGCTAACGCTCTCAAGTCATCTGCGGAGTCGAAGTGGATGTCTGATAACCATATCTCTGAGGTGTTTCATAAGGCAGCACAGCAACTACAGAAGTGTGATACCGCACCGGTTATGACGATTAAGGATAGTGGTACCACGGGGACTAGTGGAGATCGTATAAGGGGTCAACCTTCCCCGTGGGAGGCCTTGACCGAATCGGTTGGATTCTCACCCAAGGACGCCGGTTCTATGGGGAGTTATGGTCTTGGAAAGCACGCGCCGTTTGCTGCTAGCCCCATGCGTACAGTGCTTTATTCCTCATGTTGGGACACGGGCGGTGGATATGAGCACCGTTTTGTTGGTAAGGCAATACTGGTAACTCACCTCGGAGGCACTTCTGAACAGGGCCACATTGGAACATTCCACCCTAAGCAGATTCCGTTTCCACAGATCTTAAAGCTGGATGAGCCAGGTACACTAGTTGGTGTAGTCGGTTACAGAAGGCAAGATTCTCGGGGAGGGGGGGACTATTGAGGTATCCCGAAACTTCTTTGCGGCGGTTATTGATGGGAAGCTAAAGCCCAACATCTTTGGTGAGAAGCTCACCTCGGACAGTCTCAAACCCGGTGGTTGTCACCATAGTAGGTTAGACAGCAGAACACAGCGGCTGATCAATGCGTACACACAGAACCGTTCAGATCCGACTGTCGAGACCGTCAAAGAAATCGAGCGACACTTCAAAGGTCTAGGAAAGGCTCAGCTCCGTCTTGTGGTACACCGCCAGAAGCCGGAAGGCAGACAGCATTTCCGTGCCCTTGTCAGACATCCGGGACTACTCATCACCACCACACAGAGGGATTGGGGACCTGCCAAACACGCCATTCCAAACCATTGGAAACCGTTTACTGCTGTCCTGACCGTAAGACCGGACAGCCACGATTGGATACTGTCCAAGAGCGAAAGCCCCTCCCATGACAGTATCCAAGTAGACAGACTACCCCGAGGGTCGGATGAGCGGAGACAAGCAACAGCTGCGCTAAGGCAACTAGGTGAATGGATGCGGGAATGCCTAAAGAAAGAGACAGGTCCCGATCCGTCGGCCAAGACTATGTCGGCAGCCGAGTTGGCGGCTCTTGGCCTTGTTGTAAAGTCCGAAGGTGGTGACCGGCTGAGGTTGACACCGCCTTTCAAGAGCAGGCCATCCACACCGCGTCGTCTCCGCCAGCCTGCACCGGTTGACCACCGACCGATGTCACTGAGGATTTCTTTGATCCGTCCAGTGACTCGTACACCGGAGATCCCGATGGTGACACCGTCGGTCCGGCTAACCCGCATGGTCCGCCACGACCTGACCCCGATCCCCCTTCGCCTGATAAATCACAGAGCGACAACATTGGCAGGACACCGACCAAGAAGCTTAGGCAGAAGGATTATTTTCCGGACTTGAGACCGATTTTCACGCCGTGCGTCCGGTCAGATTCTGAAGAATTCTGGCTGGATATCACCTTCACTCCTCCCGACACCGGATTCGTGATGGAGGTCTTTGGTGTGGGTGAAGACGGTAGTCATTCATCGCGGATTCCAATCATTGAGGCCAGAGATGATCTGGGGCACGCCTTACCCTGTAGTGATGGCCGGTTGGATGTTCCGATAAGAGGGGGACGAAGAAGTATGGTGTTGACCTATTCGTTACGTTTCGCTGCTGATGTATCTCAGCGTTCTCTGGACATGCGACCCGCTAGGGCTTGAGGGTTCCTAGCCGATGAGATTCACGAAGCATCGTGCTTACGCTTATCCAGTCCTTGGCCAGCGCGACTATCACTACCAGGAAGGCGCGCGGTTTGTCGCTGGGCTAAAGGCCCGCTTGCGTCATCACGCGGCCATTCTTGGCTTTGAATCTAAAGTTGCAGACTGCTGTGAGACAGTTGAAGACCTGATAGCGGATGACAAGGCTCGCTTTGCTGTCTGGGTTTACTGCCAGTCTACGTCATACCGCAAAATGTTTGTAGCCGAAGCGGCTGCACGGACAGTGCACGGTGAAATAGAGTGCGAGTTACAGCATGAGACTGTGGAGTTACATCCGCAGATAATAGCACATCGTGATCTGGATTTACCCCTGATTGAAGCGAACCCTGTCTACTGTAAGACTGGACCCACTATCCGAGTAGAAGCAGGCTGTCCGATAGCTGTCAACGGTAGACCATGGAAGGCAAAAATATCGCCCGACCAGTCTGGAGAACGTGCACTATTTGACTATGCGGAAGACGACAGTATTACCCGGGCACAGGTGTGGGACTTTCAGACAGCAGACGATCCAGGTATTTCGGTCCTGAAGCTAGCGGCAGACCGGGATAGTCTTGACGAGATGATGAAGTGGCGGAAGGCCACTCCCTGGATAGCTGAGCAGTGGCTGGTGGTTGGTTAGTTTCTAGCTGCCATTGTAGAAGCGTTGTGTGCATCGAACTACACCCGAGAACACCTACAAATCGCGGATGGTATCCCAGGGTTTTGGCAGCAGGCACTGGTGAAACGACTCGACGAGGAGGGTGTCGGTTATGAACTCCAAGACGATGGTAGGCTGGAGTTCAGTGACTCAGAGCGACAACGGTCGGCCACCTACGCCGCTCAGCGTATTCTCAGCGACCCTTATCGCAATGTAGTAGGAGTTGTAGGCGTCGAAGATACTGACAGGAATCAAAGTGGCTAAACAGTTGGGGAGAGCAGACACAGGTTTGTTGAAGCCTCTGAGTGTTGTTGGGTACCAAGCCCTGGAACGTGTAGCGGAGGAGAACCCAGATGTGTTCATCAAGGGTAAGAAACAGGATGTAGAAAAGACTGCCCTCGAGAAGTTGGCTGTCTTGTCGCCGGATGATCAACGGTTCGACCCGGACAGAGGGGGATACCATATTCACACAGGTAGTCTCAAGAAGATAAAGTCTAGGAAGGGAGGTGGTCCAGTAGGCGACCCGCAGAATGCCAGGTATCTGCGGGCGGCTCTGGCTGGATGGATCAGGGCACAAGGGGCTGATGAGTATCTTCTGGCGTCGCTTGTCTGCTTCCATTTGTATGGTTTCGCCAAGCAGCGCTGGCAGTCGTCAAAACTCTTCTGGTCGAAGAAACGCGCCGACAGATCGCGTTGCGTGAAGAAACACTGGCTTGGACGTAATAAGCAGGACCATACCGTAGCTCGGTTGTGGTGGCTTTACGAGTTTTCTCACGGTGCCGCCACTTTTAGCCGTCACGACGCCGACATGATTCTGAACACACTGGCAGGACACGTAAACTTCTATCATCAGCTGCTGAGGCGCCACTATCTCATGGCGTCCGACCGGATTCGAGGCTTCGTATTTGACATGGCTTGGGACGCTGGGGTAGTTAACAATAACAACACGACACAAACCAGCAAGATCATGCGCCAGATCAACTTGGCAGGCGGCTACCGATCCCTGGATGCACTCCCTGACGACGCCTTGAAGAGGGTGGTAGAGGACGCCATCAGCGAGGTGGTGCACCCAAAATAGCTACCCGCCGGAGGGCGGCGTACACGATGCTGTCGCTGGGAGGGGGTACACAATCCTCCGTGCTGGCCCTCATGGCCGAGCGAGGGTACTTCGATGGGCGTCCGGATGTGGCGGTGTTCGCCGACACCGGTTGGGAGCCTCCGGCTGTCTACCAGCACCTCGACTGGCTTGAGGACCAGCTGTCCTTTCCGGTGGTGACGGTGAGGGCGAAGGGCGAGCGGTCTCTGATGGAGGATGTCCACTCGGGCGTCAACGCCAGAGGCCGTAAGTGGCTGACCATCCCCGCCTTCCTCAAACATGCCGAGGGGGCTGACGGCGGGATGAACTGGCGGCAATGCACCACCGACTACAAGATCGGGCCGATCATTGCCGAGGCCCGTCGGCGGATGGGCCTGCGCCCCCGGGCGGTTGCACCCCCCGGTGTCACCATGGACATGTGGCTCGGTATCAGCTCGGACGAGATTAGGCGGATGCGGACGGCGCAGCACGACTGGATCGTGAACCGCTACCCGTTGATCGATGCCGGGATGAGCCGTGAAGATTGCATCGAGTGGTTCACGGCTCGCTATCCCGGCCGGACATTGCCGCGATCGGCGTGCATTGGCTGCCCATACCGTTCGCCGCGGGAGTGGATCGATATGCAGGCTAATGATCCCAGTTCCTTCGCCCACGCTGTCGACATCGACACCGCCATTCGCTTACCCGGTCACAACAATCTGCGAGCTACTGCTTACCTACATCCGAGGCGTATTCCACTAGCAGCCGCAGTTCAAGCCGATCTGGCTGGCGACGACCACGGCGGCGATAGTGGTTGGGGTAGCGAGTGTGCCGGGATCTGCGGGGTCTGAAGTGTGCCGGACCCCGGTGGAGGTATCGAGTCCAAAGGCAGATGGTCGGCGGGCGGGCCTTGCCAGCGATTATCCGATACCTGTGGACTGGTAAGTGACCAGTACGACGGCCATCCAGCAGGCGTATAGCAGGGCGGGGATGTTCGCTCCGACTAGGCGGTAGCGGGGGGCCGCGTACTGGAGGGTGGGCCAGGTCAGTGCGATACCAACCAGCCCTGCCAGGAGGCCCCGGTTGCCGACCTGATCCAGGTAGGCGGGGACTAGTTCCAGGAGATCCGATAAGGGAAGGAGGACCCGCGCGGCCAGACTCTCGAGCCTCTCTACTACCCATAGGCTGACCAGCAGGGCTGGAAGCCAGGGGGCGACCGTCTCCCAGGCAGCGGCGTCCGGCCGGATGCTGGGTGATCGGAATGCGCCTTCCACCGACAGGCCTAGCAGCGCGCTGCCGATCATCAACACGCCGAAACCGACCGCCAGAACCTCGGCATCGGACTGGGAAAGATCCAGCCGCAGGATGGCGAGTCCGTGAAGCGTCAGCCCTATGCCCATGCCTGCCAGACCGGTTCCGGCCACTGCCAGGCTTACCCCTAACACCACCCTCAATGCCCTGGCCGAGATAGCTGCCCAACGCCAGGGTTCGGTTCCGGGCCGCACCTGCGCGGGTAGCAGCGTGTCTGTTATCCAGCGACCGATCTCCGGTCGGGTACCGGTCACGGTGCCCGCTTCCGACATCTGCTGTGGTACCAAGGCCCGGTCGACTTCACTTCCGAGCCGGCTCTCGGTCCGCGGCTTGCAACGCTTCCCAGTAGAGCTCGACCGGATGGGCGATCCGCACATCCACCCCCTGGTCAGCTAGATGTGCGCGCAGCTGCATCTCGCATCCGGGGTTGGCGCTGGAGACGACGGCCGAACCGGTCTCGATGACCTGTCGAGCCTTGGCCTGGCCTAGTTGTGACGACAATTCGGGTTCCAGCAGGCTGTAGATGCCCGCCGCCCCGCAGCAATGGCCAGCCGGATCTACCTCAACAATTCTTAGGCCCGCAGCCTCCAGAATCGAACGGGGTTGGTCGGTTACCCGCTGGACATGCCGCAGGTGGCAGGGATCCTGCACGGCCACCGTCCCACCGTAACTTTCCAGCCTGGGTAGGTGGCCGTCGGTGATGGCCTCGGCCACTACCTCGGTTATGTCGGCGACCTTGGTGGCCAACTCGGCGCCGCCTTCTGTCCAGTGGCCGTACTCCTTCAGGTGGGCGCTGCACCCGGCCGCGTTGGCTACGACCAGATCAGCGCCATCCAGAGCAGCCAGGTTGGTGGACGCCATCTCCCGAGCCTCATCCGCCCAGCCGTCGTGTGCAGCCAGGGCCCCGCAGCAGGTCTGGGATGGCGGCACCACCACGTCGAATCCGGCCCTGATCAGCAGCTGGATGCTGGCCGTGTGGACACTGCCGAACCATCGGTCCATGACGCACCCTGCCAGCAGGGCAGCCACTTTCCGAGGCTCGCCGACTGCTGCCCAGCTTCCGGCCACCACCGAGCGGGGTCGTCCGCCCAGGGGTCGCAGACCGGTCACGCCACTTCTCATGCGCCGGGGCGCCAGCCTGCCCAGCCGCAGCAGCTGAGCGATGGCCATGAGGCGGGTTACCAGGCCCATAGCGCGGCGACTTCCTAGCAACTTGGCCGTCACTAGCCGCCTGATGCGACGTCCAGTACCTGGCAGCTGGGCGGCTACTTCTGCCCTGGCTCCTTCCATGGCCTTGCCGAACGGAACGAAGGAAGGGCATACCACCTCGCAGGCCCGGCATTGCAGGCAGCTTCCCATGATCTCGGAGAAGCGCTGGTCCACCGGTCGCCCGGCCTCGATAGCTGACATGGCGGTGAGCCGGCCCCGAGGCGAGGCGGTCTCGAGACCGGTCAGCCGGAAGGTCGGGCAACTCGGCAGGCACAACCCGCACTGGATGCAGGAGTTGAGATCATCGTGTTCCGGGGCGTGTGCGGTGACCCAACCCAACTCAGATCCTTCCGGGAAGGGCACCGGGGTTGATGATCCGTCGAGGATCGAACAGGTTGGCGAGCCGGCGCTGGATCGGGATGGAAGCAGGAGGCGTGCCCCAGGGGTCGAATCTCCGGTACAGGTCGGCGGGGCCATCCAGGATCACCAGGGCCCCGCCTGCCAGTTCGGCAGCCTCTCTCAGATCTGCTAGCCGTTGGTGATCCACTTCGTTGGCGCCGACGGTCACTTCACCCACCCCGAACTGCGCTACATAAGACCAGTTGCGGTCGAGGCGCTGCACGATCGATCGGAGTTGTGAAGGCGGTACCCTCACCGAGAATCGGACCTCTCCCGCGGGCTGCTCGGGCCAGTCGAGACCGGCGGTCGGAGAGCCCCCGAGAGTGGTCGCCTGCCCTTCGATCTCCTCCGCCGTGCCTCCCAGGAAGACCGAGGTACGGGTGTTGGTTTCCAGGACGGCCAGGGGTCGGAAGGCTCGTTTCACCGCTGGCTCGGCCGAGTCCACCTCGACGGTGGCAGTGGTCATAGGAAGCGGCCAGAGCTTGAGGCAGGCGCGAGCGATCAGGCCCAGCGATCCGAGCGATCCGGTGGCGAGCCTCGGGATGTCGTATCCCGTAACGTTCTTGACCAGCCTTCCTCCCGCGGTTGCCACCCGCCCATCGCTAGACACGAGGGTCATCTCGAGCACCCGGTCACTCAGTGGGCCGTAGCGGTAGCGGCGCCAGCCCGAGGTGCCGGTGGCGAGCGCGCCCCCGACGGTGCCCGCACCGGGCCGCTCGTGAAGGAGCGCGGTCTGGCCCTTGGAGCCCAGGGTCTCCTCCAGCTCCTCTACCGTCACCCCGGCTTCCACCACCACAGTTAGGTCATCCGGCTCCCAAGCCACGATCCGATCCAGTCGGGAGGTCGACAGGAGGGTGTCGGGCTCGACCGGGTACCCGATTCCTAGATTACTGCCTCCTCCAACTACCCGGAGGCGGCTGTCCGGTGCTAGGCCGCTGAGCAGATCAGCCGCCTCGTCGATAGACCGGGGCGCGAGCGTGCGGGGAGCAGTGTCCGCCTCCGAGGACTCGATCGTGCTGCTCATATCCAGGCACCCGCCGGCGGGGGGCGCCCGAAGTCGAAGCAGCGCGAACCCTCGGGCAGGATCTTGCCGGGATTGAACTGACCGTCCGGATCGAACGCCTCCCTCACCCGGGCTTGGTTATCGAGGCTGACCTGGTCGAAAACCAGCGGCATGTAGTCCCGTTTTTCCAAACCGATCCCATGCTCACCGGACAGGGAACCGCCCACCGCCACGCACAGCTCGATCAGGTCCTTCCCGGCCGCATGCACTCGTTCCAGCACGCCCGGCTGGGACCCGTCGAAGGTCATGAGGGGATGAAGGTTGCCATCACCGGCATGGAACACGTTGAGCATGTGGAGGTCGTGCCGCTTCCCGATCACGTACACCTCATTTATGGCTTCTACCAGCTTGGTGCGGGGAACCACGGTGTCATGCAAGTAGTAGTCGGGGTTCATCTGGGCGATGGCCCCGAAGGCGGACTTCCGTCCGAACCAGATGCGCTTCCGCTCGGACTCTTCAGCGGCAACGTGTACGAGGGTGGCGGAGTGGCTCCGAGCGATCCGGCTCACCAGCTCGGCCTCCGAGTCCACCGCAGCCGGATGCCCGGTTACCTCCGCGATGAGCAAGGCCTCCGCATCGGTAGGAAAGCCGGCCTTGGCGAAGCGCTCCACGGCCTGGGTCATCGCCCGATCCATCATCTCCAGCGCTCCGGGAACCAGGCCATTGGCGATGATGCCTGACACGGTGGCGGCTGCGTCCTCCACACTGGCGAAGGCCAGCAGGAGCGTCCGGACGGCCGGCGGGTTGGGGGTCAGCTTCACGAGTACGTCCGTCACGATGCCGAGGGTGCCTTCCGACCCCACCATGACGCTTCGCAGGTCGAGTCCGATCGGGTCGGGGCTGGGTCCGCCGAGCATCACCACCTCGCCTCGAGCAGTAACCACCTCCAGCCCCAGGATGTGATTGACAGTCGTTCCCTCGGCCAGGCAGTGGAGCCCTCCGGAATTGTTGGCCACATTTCCGCCCACCGTGCAGACCGACTGGGAGGACGGATCGGGGACGAAGTACAGGCCGAAGGGAGCGGTGTGATTGCTCAGGTCCTGGTTGATCACCCCGGGTTGCACCCACACCATGCGGTTGTCGACGTCCACCTCGCCGATCCGTTTCATTCGAGTGGTCACCATCAGTAAGGCTTGGTCAGTGGCAACGGTTCCTCCGGCCAGGCCGGTTCCTGACCCGCGGGGAATCACCGGAACACCATGGCGGTTGGCGAGGCGGACCAGGGTGGCGACCTCCTCGGTATTGTTCGGGAAGGCGACCAGGCTGGGTTCGCCGCGAACCAGCCCGGCATCCTTGCCGAATACGTAGAGGTCGAGAGGATCGGACAACACCTTCTCGTTACCCAGCTGTTCGCGGAGGTCCCTTTCCAAGGTTTCGAGCATGATGATGCGATTCTACCCGTAATCGGGCAGGATCAAGTGGGCGGTTAGCATCCGTCGGGTAGGAGGTTCGATGAGCATCACACCGCAGCGGACCCCGAATCCCAACGCCCTGAAGTTCACCGTGGGGGTTGGGGTCGGAGGGCCGAGAAGTTATGTCCGTTCCAACGCCGCCGACGATCCGGTAGCCGAGGAACTGCTGGCCATCGAGGGGGTGGCCAGTGTGTTCATGACGGCCGACTTCGTAACGATTTCCAAACTGCCTCCGGCTGACTGGCAGGGGATCACCCCTCTGGTTCAGGAAGTCCTCGAGCGCCACCACCCGGCGGCCTGAGCATCGACCTCCCTTCCTCCACTACCCGGAGCCCAGGGCGCCTACCAATGGCTGTGGTGAGTGGGGCCACACGATTCCTGCTGCATCGGTTACCCACGAAAGGCCTGCGTCAACCAGCGGCGCCGGCTGGGAGTCATCCGGGATGGTGAACCGGGGAAGGGACGCCGCCCGGATTCGCCCATCGGGAAATGTCTCGAAATGTACAGCTACCTGTTCCACCGGAAGGCGTCGGAACGTCACCCCATCCGATGCCACCAAGCGACGGATCAGGACGAAGGCCTCGAATAGATACTCGCCGATCTGTTGTATCGAGGCAGCACGGGTCCACTCGACATACGAAACGGCCAGGTCGTCCGAGGCATTCGGGACCAAGTCGTTCGGGAGCTCCAGCCCGGATGCGGCCTCTACCCGACCCTGCCACGGATCGGACGGATCGAGGGTGAAGAACTCGAGCACGAACCACTCCGCCCTGGCGGCTACTTCCCGCTCTACGTTCCCGGGTTCGACGGCCCGCAGGTCGGCTTCGGAGATCTGGAGAGGGGCCTCTGGTCCGGCCAGCGGGACGGTGGAAGGGGGCGAGGTGACCGAACTGGCGGTATCCTGGGTCGCGGCATCCGTCGATGTGGCTTCGGCGGACGTTACCGTCACGGGGATTACGGGAGCGAGTTCGGCGGGGGAGGGGCTGTTGACTTGTCTGAGCACAACCACGAGGAGGATGACCACTACCGGCCCGCCGGCTACGCCATATATCAGGAACCGGCGATCGCGTGATGGAGGGATCGTCAGATGTTCCCAGGGGAGGTGTTCGCTTACCTGGTCTTCAGAACTGGGAGGAACGTCTTGCACGGAAGGACCCCTTTGTGTCCACCGCCGCTCCCGGCCATCGCGCCAGCTCCACCATACGTGACCGATCCTGCGCCGTCTAGGGGGTCCGGGCTGTCGGGAAGGCCCGACAATGGCTTTCGGGCTACTAACCTGGTCCCGGTATGATGCGAAACCCTGACCCCAAGCCCGGCCGTTGGGTGCTGCCCCTGGTCGTTCTGGGCATGGTTGTGTTCACATATTATTGGATCAACCGTCTCGGCACGGATGGGCTTCCCGACCAGCTGGCATCGACCACCACCGTGGAGACGACCGTCCCGAGCTCTCCCGCGGATACCGAAAACGGCACTGAGGTGCCGGAGGAGACCACCTCCACAACTTCGATCTCACCCGAGATCGAACGCTACCTCAACGACCTCGAGGAGGACAAGGCAGCCCTGGCCGCTCTCCTGGCTGACGCGAACATGGTCAATCAGGACTGGGAGGAAGGAAACATCACCTACCAGGAGGCACAGGACGAGATGGTTGCGCTGGGTGAGCAGGCGGAAATCTTCAGTGACGACGTGGAGCTACACCGCCCAGCCGGGGACCGCCCCGGCCTGACCATGGCCCACGATGGTCTCGTAGATCTGGCAGGCTCGATAGCGACGGCCGCGGATGGCATGTTGACCGGCTTGAGATCATCTGACCCCGGCGACATCCGCAAGGGGGCCTTGCTCGAGTTCCGTGCCGCGACCGCCAGCTTCAACGAGCAGGTGGATCAGATAATCGAGATAGCGCTGCAAGGGACCGGTAGGTAAGCCCCGATTGAGGTCACACCAGGTACTCCCGCGAATTCACCGCAGTCCGACGGTGAGGCGGACACTCCGCAGCGGGGCTTGATGGCGCGGTCGTAGCCGGGTCAAAGCACGCCGGCCAAGGCGGAAGCTCTTCCTATGTAGCCGATCCTCCCGAACTTACGGGTTGTCGATGGGTCGATATTCGATACGAGCATCCCAAACGATGCCGAGACGACTGACCACTAGGTGCTTGTCCAATCGCCCAAAAGGGCAGGATCAGCAAACCAACTCGGTCGTGGGGCTAGCTGGTGCCTACCCCACGGTCGGATCGTCGTAGTTCCTTCGGATGAACTGTGCCATCAGCGGTACGGCGAACGAATATCGCCCGAAGCGATGCTTGTATATGAGGCCGCGATCGGCCAGGGAACATAACATCTGGCTGGCGTGACTTGTTGAAAACCCTTTTCTCAAGACGGGATTTCGCTAGCTCGACGATTTCTGAGATCGTGAACTCATCATCTGCGTTGTCCAAGTTGGCGATCACCCAAAGAAGTTGCTGCTGTCTCTCGGTGGCGCTAACCCATCGGGCCGAGAAGAAGTCGGTGTCGAGTTTCCGCTGGATAGCCTCGACAGACACGTTCGCTTCCTCATGGCCGCGTCTTTTGAATCCATGCATCGAACCCTTCTCGACAAAAGAACTGGATGAAATACGGGTAACTGCCTGCCTGGCGGACTATCGTGTCTACAGAGTTCTCTGTCCATACCGCAGGATATCTTTACTCTATAATCGGTCTCGTGATAGCTTCCCTGCTATCACCGTCACTCAACCTACCTAACCTCAAGGCTCGAAACATCCGTTCCGAGAAGGTTCGTGCCTCAACGAGCCTTACGAGCAAGGTCGGTAACCCGGTTAGAACTAGCATGAAACGAAGGTTCTTCCTTTGTATGGACTGGAAGACATCAAGCAATAGGGAGAGCGGAAAGGAATCCCGAGGGCTGTGGTCGGACAGGTTCTGTGCCTCGTCGTAGGCAAAGATAACCCTACTGTTGCCTGTTTCGTCAAGGGCCTGTGCCACGAACTCTAGGACAGCCTTTAGCTTGTCGGAGCTCAAACCTGGCGTGTTTACATATATGTCCGTCAGGGCAGCGCAATCGAGGTGTTCACCTTTTAGAGACTCGTTCCGGAAGCCGATCCGCGGCTGTCCGGGGACCGTGATTCCTGAACTCTTGGAGTGCTCCTGTCCGCCCGGCTAGGTAGGGAGGCATATGACCGGCACCCGGTCGGTAAGGGTTTTTCAATGCCACCTGTCTCATGGGCCATCTCCAAGGGCGAGGTCGATCTGCATGGAGCCAAATTTAGTGGCAGCAGTAAATCAAGTCACACGACTTAGGAGGACTAAAGTGGAGCGTGGCAGTAGGGAACGTGGTGAGCCTCCGGCCTCGAGAGAGGGTGAGGCCGGAGGCTCGAGACGGGATCAGGCGGAGGCAGCTCCGCAGATGGTCTCGACCATGAGCCGGGTCACGGTGTAGGGATCGCAGTTGGAGTTGGGCCTGCGGTCCTCGATGTAGCCCTTGCGGTCCCGCTCGACCTGCCACGGGATACGGATCGAAGCGCCCCGGTCGGACACGTCGTAGCTGAACTGGTCGTAGCGCTGGGTCTCGTGAGCGCCGGTGAGCCGCATCTCTATGTCGGCCCCGTAGTTGGCGATATGCTCGTCGGCCTTGGCACCCAGTGCCTCGCAGGCGGCGATTATCGCGTCATAAGCGCCATCGCCTTCCCGCATCTGCTTGGTGGAGAAGTTGGTGTGGCACCCTGCGCCGTTCCAGTCACCCAGCATGGGCTTGGGATGCAGGGTCACTTCGAGACCATAGTCCTCGGCAATCCGGTCCATCAACCAGCGGGCGATCACTAGCTGGTCGGACACTTCCACCGCTGACAGTGGTCCTATCTGGTATTCCCACTGGCCAGCCATCACCTCAGCGTTGGTCCCCTCGATGTCGAGACCCGCATCGATGCAAGCTTGGCTGTGAGCGTCCACCACGGGCCGGCCGAAGGCTCGGTTGGCTCCGACACTGCAGTAGTAAGGTCCCTGCGGCGCCGGATAACCAGCTTCGGGGAACCCGGGCGGGCGTCCGCCTATCTGGTAGGCCGTGGTATCCGCCATCTGGATGAAGGTGTATTCCTGCTCCATCCCGAACCAGGGCTCGAAGGAGGCGTACTTCTCCTCGGCGGCTACACACCCTGCCCTGGTGTTGGTCCGGTGGGGGCTCATGTCGTCGTTCAGGCACTCGCACAGAACGAGAATGTCGTCACCACCCCGGATCGGGTCCGGCACCGACTTGACCGGCCGGAGCACCACGTCTGAGGCGTGACCGGGGGCCTGGGCGGTACTGGAACCGTCGAAGCCCCAGATGCCCGGTTCCTCGCCCTCCTTGAGGACCTTGGTCTTCGAGCGGAGCAGCGGGGTGGGCTCGGTTCCGTCTATCCAGATGTACATAGCTCGATATGGCACTTGGTGTTCCTCCCATTTGGAGACGAGTGAGGTGGTTGTTCGCAGACCCAGCAACGTGCAAGAGCCCGATGCTGGCCAGCTCCCGGTAATGATAACTAGAAGCTGATATAACGGTGGTGATTTCTTCGCGACCCTTCCAGCAGGGCTGGGGAAGAGATCGGTTGGGGGCAGCGGATGGGCTCCCGATGGACCGGGTCCTCCGTTAGCCGGCGGCCCTTCTAGCGGCGATCACCTCGATCTCCACTCCGAAACCACCGGGAAGTGCCGCTGCCTGGATGGCGGAGCGGGCAGGTGGATCCGTATCGAAGTAGCTGGCGTACACGCGGTTGATCTCCGCGTAGTCTGCGATATCTGTCATGAAGATGGTCGT
This sequence comes from Acidimicrobiia bacterium, assembly GCA_965200835.1. Classification (GTDB taxonomy): domain Bacteria; phylum Actinomycetota; class Acidimicrobiia; order Spongiisociales; family Spongiisociaceae; genus JAPPFW01. The sequence goes on along the minus strand of OZ241390.1, from coordinate 420,170 downwards.
TTTGACGATGTGCTGGTAGCCGAGCCCGACATCGGACAGCATGACGCCGAGGTTGTCCATCACCTGCCGAGTCTGATCTGCTACATCCCCGTCGTTCCGTCCTCCTTCCGGCCGCAGTGCCACCTGCCCGGAGAAAAAGACCAAGTGGCCGGTCTGGACGGCCACCGAGTAGGGGCCGAGGGCAGGCGGTGCGCCGGGGGTCGATAGAACCTGTTTCACTATCGGGTCGCCCGCCCCGCTACCCGGGCCAGAAGTCGACCCAACCGTGGGCCGAAGCCGGCGTCATAGGATGTCCTGATCACGACCGGTCAGCTGAAGCTGTTGCCGCAACCACACGATCTGCTGACGTTGGGGTTGTTGATGGCGAACCCTGTTCCCATCAGCCCGTCCTCGTAGTCGAGCACCGCTCCGCGGAGCAGTTCCACGCTCTGGCGGTCCACGATGACGTTCACGCCGTCGAACTTCTCGACATGGTCACTCGCGCCCACATCGGAGTCGAAGTACATCTCATAGGAGAAGCCGGAGCAACCTCCGGGCCGGACAGCCATGCGCAGGCCCAGCGATGGGTCATCCTCGGTGACCAGCAGGTTCCGGACCTTGTCGACCGCGCTAGGGGTCAAAGTCACCGCCCGGACGGGCTTCCGTGAGCGTATCTTGACGAGCTGTTCCATCTGACTGTCTCCGTCCGGCCGTGGGGCCGCTCGACCTGCATCGACCGTTAACTATAACCGGAATAGGATCCGAGACAGGCAGGTTGTCCAGCAACACCACTCCGATAAGGTGGGTACCAGGCGAGGTCGCGGAGCGCGATGTCAGAGTTACCGACCAGAGAACGGATGTTAGAAGCACTGAGGGGCGTGTTCGACCCGGAGCTCGGATCCGATGTGGTCGACCTGGGCATGGTGAAAGAAGTCTCGGTGGAGGGTGGCACCGTGACGGTCGGGCTGGCCCTCACCATCGCTGAGTGTCCGATGAGGGCCCAGATAGAGGGTGACACGGTCCGCAAGATCGGGGCTCTCCCCGGAGTCGACGAAGTGCGGGTGGAGACCAAAGCGATGACCCGAGCCCAGCGGGCCGGATTGATGGAGGTGGCCCGCCGGCGAGCCCGCGAGAACGCCGCCCCCACCCAGGTCAGTCCCACTACTCGGGCGGTGGCGGTCGGTAGCGGGAAGGGAGGGGTCGGCAAGAGCTCGGTCTCGGTGAACCTGGCATTGTCCATCTCGCAGCTCGGGTACCGGGTGGGCCTCCTCGACGCGGACATCTGGGGGTTCTCGATACCCCGGATGCTCGGTACCACGGACCGGATCGAGGCGGATCCGGAGACCCGTCTCATGCAGCCCGTGGAGGCCCATGGAATCCGGGTGGTGTCCACGGGTCTCATCGTGGAGTCGGAGGAAACTGCCCTCATGTGGCGCGGGCTGATGCTCTCCAAGGCACTCGACCAGTTCCTGCAGCAGGTGAATTGGGGAGAGCTCGACTACCTGGTGATCGATATGCCCCCCGGAACCGGTGACATACAGATGGCCCTGTCCCGATTGCTCCCTCAGGCCGAGATGGTGGTGGTCACGACACCCGCCTCGAGTGCCCAGAAAGTGGCGGTCCGGGTGGCCGACATGGCGCGGCGCTCCGCGATGCCGGTGGTCGGGGTCATAGAGAACATGTCGTACTTCGAAACTCCTGAAGGCCGGCGCTTCGAGGTGTTCGGTCGGGGCGGAGGTGACCGGCTGGCCACCTCCCTGGGTATTCCACTCATAGGCAGCGTGCCACTGGAGCCGGCCCTGGGCGAGGGTGCCGATCAGGGGAAGCCGGTCGTAGTTGCTCAGCCCGCCACGGCCGCGGCCCGCTCCTTTGCAGCGATAGCGAGGCGGTTGATCAAGCTCGTCCCTCCCGCGGACGCCGAAACCTGCACGGGGCGGATTGCTCGTCTGATCGCAGGTCTGGAGGTCGGTGCCTCGGTGGGGGCGTTAGGGAGTTAGCCGAGTTCGAACCGGGCGGGCCGGCCATCGGCAGCTCGTTCGGGGGCTAGTCGCACAGTTGGCGAGCCAACGGGGTCGGGTTGATGGCGCTGTTGCCGCCCGGGACGTAACCGCCCGGATGGAACTCCCAGTGCAGATGCGGGATGTGTTCGGGTGAGTTCCCGGTGGTACCGACCACCCCTAGTGGCTCCCCCACCGCGACCTCCTGGCCGGCGGACAGGCCGGGAGCCCAGGCGTCGAGGTGAGCGTAGTAGTAGGAGTCCCCGTCGTGGCTCCGGAGCCAGACCGTTATGCCTCCCAGTCCACCGTTGCGCATCCGCTCCACCAAGCCGCCCTCGACTGCCACGACCCGAGTACCCCGGGCGGCCAGGAAGTCCACGCCCTCGTGTTGGCGCCCACCGGATCGGGGAGCTCCCCACGTGTCGGTGAACGTGTGGAAGCCGTCGACCGGGCAAACCATCGTGGCTTCCTCCGGTCCAGGCTCATCTTCCGGTTCGCTCTGCGGAGGAACAGTGGCAGGGGCCAGGGTCGTGTCCGTCACCACTATCGGTGCCGTCGTGGTCGTGGTGCTCGGTTCGGTGGTGGTCGCAGTGCTGGTGGTTGCGGGTTCGCTGGTGGTGGTCGTGGTTGCGGAAGATGTGGTGGAGGTGGTGGTGGCCTCGGGTGGGAGCGTCGAGGTCGTGGTCGCCGCTTGTGCTTCTGCTTCGGCGCGGGCCTCCGCCTCCTGCCTGGCCCGTTCTTCGGCTTCCTGCCTAGCCCGCTCTTCCTCTGCTTCCTGCCGGGCTCGTTCTTCCTCCCGGCGTTGTTGGAGGAGCTCGTAGGTTCGCTGACCCTCCTCCAATCGCTGGTTGAGGTCGATGGCTACCTCCTCGAGCCGGACGAGCATCGCCGCCTGCTCCTCTCGCTGGCGGTTCAGCTCTCCGGTACGTCCCTGCAGCTGGCGATTGAGGAGCTCGAGTCCATTGACCATGACCTGATCGTTCCGGCGGATGTCGTTGAGGTACTCCACCCTGGTATCGAGATCGCTGGGAGAGGCCGAGATCAGCAGGGACGCCAGGTTGCCCGCGGTGGCATTGTCCATGTATAGCTCGACCGCTCTCTCGCGCACCTGGTCCCGCAGGACTCGCAGGTTTATACCGAGTTCGATGATCGTGATTTGAAGGATATCGATCTGGCTCTGGAGCTCCGCCTCGGCGGCCCACGCCGCTTGATACTGGCGCGCCAGATCGGCTGATTCCTCCTTCAAGCGTTCGTAATCGGCTTGTGCTCGACGTAAGTCCTCATCACTGACTTGGGCAACGGCCGGTAAGGCCACCAGGATGGCGCACAACCAGCCGGCCGCCACCGCCCGCCATCCCTTCGTGCGTTGCCGCTTCACATCACCCTCGCACGGGTTCGATGGGACTCGGTTCTGACCTGGCGGTCAACCTTGCAGATTGGCTGGGCGAGTCCATCCATAGCTTCCCGGGTAAGCCAGCGCGCCCGGGGTGATCCATTCACTATCGATCGAGGTTCACTCGATGATCATGGTGCGGTTGCGGAGGATGGAGGCACCTGCCCGACGGATCGCCTCCCGGACCGGAGGAATCATGAGGGCAAGGCCGACGCCATCGGTCAGGAACCCGGGAGTGAGCAGGAGTGCTCCACCGACCAGCACCAGCGCGCCATGTACCAGCTGCGTACCCGGCATCCGGCCAGCCACCATGTCCTCCCTCAAGCGGAGCCACACCGCCAGACCCTGCTGCCTCACCAGGAACGCTCCGAGCACCGCCGAGATGACGATTCCCAGCAGCAAACGCCCGAGCCCGATTCGCTCCTCCACGTAAATGAACAGCACCAGTTCCAGGATCGGGACCCCCAGGAACAGCACACCCAATATGGCACCCATCGGGGCCAGACTATCCAACCGGTATCATTATTCGATGGACCACTTGCGTCGCCTGCCTTCCGTCGATGCCCTCGCCCGGCTGATCTCCACCGAGATGGGAACTGGTCTACCAGCCGTGCTGGCGGTGGAAGTGGCTCGCCATGCCGTCGATCGGGCGCGCTCGGCGATCCTGGGGGGCCGGGTGCTGGATCCGATCGCCCTGGCGCGCCGCCATGCTGAGCAGCTGTCCCTCGGAAGGATCCGGAAGGTCCTCAACGCCACCGGGGTGCTGCTCCATACCAACCTGGGGAGGGCTCCACTCCATCCGGAGGCGGCCTCGGAAGCGAGCTTGGTGTCACTGAGCTACAGCAATGTGGAGTTCGACCTGGCTAAGAGCCGGCGAGGGTCCCGGGGTGCCTATCTGAATGGCCTGCTCCGCCACCTCACCGGAGCCGAGGCGTCGCTAGTGGTGAACAACAACGCGGCGGCCCTGTTCCTGGTATTGCATACCTTGGCGGCGGGCGGTTCGGTAGCAGTCTCCCGGGGTGAGCTGATCGAGATAGGAGGGTCCTACCGCCTGCCCGATCTGATGATGGCCTCAGGTGCCCGGCTGGTCGGGGTGGGCACGACCAATCGGACCCGGATCGCCGACTACGAGTCGGTATCGTGCGAGGACCTCTGCATGATCCTGAAGGTCCATCCCTCCAATTACCGGGTGGTGGGGTTCTCCGAGGAGGCGGCACTGGAGGAGTTGGCAACGCTGGGAGGCCGCCGGGGCGTTCCGGTGGTCTACGACGTGGGGAGTGGTCTGCTCGATACCGGCGTGCCCTGGATGGAAGGACCCCCTCCGGCCTGGATCGGCGACGAGCCTGGGGTCAGGCAAGCAGTTGCCGGTGGAGCCGATCTGGTCACCTTCTCGGGCGACAAGCTGTTCGGAGGATGCCAGGCGGGGGTGATCGTGGGGAGTTCGGAACTGGTTGCCCGCCTCAAGGCAAGCCCGGTGGCGCGGGCGGTTCGGGTGGATGGGGGGACTATCGCGGCACTTGGCCGCACAGCCGAGCTCTATGCCGAGGGCAGGGGTAAGGAGGTTCCCTTCTGGCGCATGGTCAGCCGGACGGTGGAAGAGCTGGCCTCCCGGCTCGAGGCGATCGCGCACCGCGCAGGTCTGCCACCGCAAATACGCATGTCGGAGGCGATGATCGGGGCGGGATCCGTTCCCGGCATGACGGTCCCCTCCCCGGCTCTGGTCATCGGAGGCCGCGCCGAGGAGGCATGGCCGCGGTTGCTCCGCGCCGACCCTCCGGTGGTGGGGCGGCGGGCGGCGGGCGACCTACTGATCGACGTGAGAGCCGTACCGGAGGGGGACGATCGTCACCTGGCCGAGTCGCTGCGGGTGGCATGCCGGTAGTAGGAACCGGCGGCCATGTGGATCACGGCAAGTCGACCCTCGTCCAGGCCCTGACCGGCCGCGATCCGGATCGCTGGCAGGAGGAGAAGGACCGGGGCCTGACCATCGATCTCGGGTTCGCCTGGACGCGCATGGAAGGGCGGGAGATCTCGTTCGTGGACGTGCCGGGCCACGAGCGGTTCATCAAGAACATGCTGGCCGGTACCGGTGGGTTCGACGTTGCCCTCTTGGTGGTGGCAGCCGATGAAGGGTGGATGCCCCAGTCGGAGGAACATCTGGCGGTGCTCGACCTGCTCGGCATCCGGCACGGGGTGGTGGCGATCACCAAGATCGATCGGGCCGATTCCGATCTGATCGAGCTGGCCACCCTCGAAACCGAGGAGATGTTGGCGGGCACCACCCTCGAGGGCGCACCGCTGGTGCCGGTCTCGGCGGTGACCGGCGAAAGGATGGCGGAGCTGCGATCCACCTTGCTGGCAGTGCTCGATGGAGCCCGGCCGGCCGAGTCCGGGCGTACCAGGCTGTGGATCGATCGGGTGTTTCCCGTCTCGGGGGCCGGGACGGTGGTGACCGGCACTCTGGTGGGAGGGTCGCTCTCGGTCGGGGATCGGATCGAGGTCTGGCCGGGTGGGCTGGCCGGGAGGGTGCGGTCGCTACAAGCCCATGAGGAGGAGCGGGTCACCATCCCGGCGGGGACCAGAGCGGCGGCGGGCATAGCCGGGCTCGACCGTCGGGGGGTGTCGAGGGGATCCATGCTCGGTCTACCGGGTGACTGGGTTCCGAGTGATCGCTTTCTGGCCACCGTGAGGACCGCCCGCTACGTGGATCGTCCCCTGTCCCGGAGGGGTGCCTACCAGCTGCATCTGGGTAGCGGTGCCTGGACGGTCCGGCTGGTGACGGCCGGAATGCTCGATCACCTAGCGGTGGCGCTGCTGCGGACCGAACAACCGATTCCGGTCCAGATGGGTGATCGATTCGTGCTGCGCGACGTCGGGCGCCGATTGATAGTGGCTGGTGGACGGATAGTCGAACCGATCGCCCCTCGGAAGGGCCGGGAGGCGCGGCATGCCGCCGCGCTGCTCCACCCGGAAGTCGGCCAGGGGCCAGCGCGCCAGGCGACCGCCCTGCTGGGGTGGCGCGGGATCTGCCAACCCCAGGTGCTGGCGGCCCACTCCGGTGGGGGTATTCCGGATGGAGCTCTCCGGGCGGGAGGCACGATCATGGCACCCGCCTACGTCGCCCGGCTAGCGGCGGAGGCGCGCCGGGTCACCGTCCGGTTTCATGAGGCGAATCCGCTGCGTCCGGGGATTCCCAAGGCGAGCCTGGCAAGCACCCTCGGGATCAGCACCGAGATCGTGGCCGCTCTGCTGGCGTACGCGGACGATCTGGAACAGCGCGGGTCCGCAGTGGCGATCGAAGGATTCTCGGCCACCTTGAGCGAGGCGGATGAGGCGGAGTGGCAGCGGATCCGGGAGGCACTCCTTGCCGAAGGTCCGGCGGTTCCGCGGCTGCAGGAGCTAGAGGTCGACTCCGAGCTGCTGCATGCTTTGCTCCGGAAGGGTCGGCTGATTCGGGTATCGCCGGATCTGGTCTACCTGCCGGAGCAGCTGGACAGTCTCATGGGGGAGCTGGTCGAGATGGATGATCCGTTCACGGTGGCCGAGTTCCGTGATCGCACCGGGCTCACCCGCAAATACGCCGTACCTCTTCTGGAATGGATGGACACCTTCGGCGCAACCTCACGCTACGGTGACGTACGGTCGGTTGTGGCCCGTCCGGTACCCAGCGTGCGGGACAGCGGTGGCCAGGCACCCGGATCAGAGCCGGTTTAGACGACCGAGAGCAGATCCCGCCGTTCCGACTCGGTGTGCCCACCCCAGATGCCGTAGGGTTCCCGGATCGTGAGGGCGTAGTCGAGGCACTCCCTTCGCACCGAGCAGGCCGTGCATACGGCACGGGCCCGCGCTTCCCTCCTCTCGCGTTGGTCCTTCGGCTCGAAGTTGGTGGGGGGGAAGAATAGGTGCGAATAGTTGTTCCGGCATCGAGCGTGCAGATGCCACGAGTCGTCGTATTCCACGGCGGACCGCCTCCATACTCTGCCTGGATGTTCTGAGGTGAAGCTACCAGTCGGATGAGGCCTATGGAAGGGGTTTGTTTCCGGCTTGGCCGTTACGACCACTCATCGACACGTAGGGCATTGCCTGGTCAAGATGGAGCTGGCTCGCCCATCGTCGAGTCTTGGTCGCCGTTTCCGGTCGCCTTGTCACACAGTGGCTCCACTTCGAGGGTGGCTCCGTCGACGGCCCGGACCACCACGTCGTCTCCTGGGCGGAGATGGGCTTCCCGGTGGGCAGCGGCCTTCCAGCGGGCCCCGTCGACCTCGGCCTCCCCCTCGGGGGAGAACGGAGTCACCGCCACGCCCCTCCGCCCCACCAGGTGGCTGCGTCCCACGGTGGGGGTCGAGAAGCGTGCCCTGGCCACGGTACGCATGCCCACCAGGTAGAAGGCGGTCACCGACAGGACGATCACGAGTATCGCAGGCCACGACGGGCTGATCTGGGGAGCCGCGTCGGTGAAGAACAAGCCCCCGACCAGCATCGAGATAGCACCGGCTAGGGCAAGGCGCCCGGTGTGGCCCCGCTGGAAGTCCGCGGTCAGCAGCATGATGCCCAGTGCTGCCGCTCCGACGGCCCACCCACGGAGCGGCAGGGTGCTGACCCCGTAGCCTGCTAGAAGGAGGCAGAACATGGCCACGGCCGCCGCGATGCCCGGTCCTAGTGCGTAGAACTCGAACACCATCACCGCCAGTCCGATCATCAGCAAGAAGAAGGCTGCTTCCTCCCCGGTGGCCACCCGCAGCACTCGCGTCATCAGGCTCGGCTCGTAGAAGCGGGTTTCGATCGCCGTCGTTTGGCCGCCGGTCTCGCGAATGGTGTGAATGGTCGTAGCCGCATCTCGAATCTGGACCGTGCGGCCATGCAGCTCTACCAGCAGATTGCTGATCGATGGCGCCACTATGTCGACCAGGCCTGGGATGGGCTGGCTCACTACCAGGATGTCGCGGTCGGCAAACCCGAGCAGGCCCGAGTCATCGGCAGGCGAGCTGCCGGCCACGATGGGGTTCGGGTAGCCGATCTCGACTCCCGGCGCAGCTGCCCGAAGGGGCGCGGCGGCCAGTAGGTGGGCGGCACCCCCGAAGGCGGTAGCTGGTTCCGGCCCCACCCAGACCGCTACCGGGACGGGCGGATCGGAGATCCGAGCGATGAGGTGATGAACAGCCTCCGACAGCGTGGCCCGAGAGTCCAGCTGGATGATCACCAGGCTCGCTCCCGAGCTAGATGCTGCATTGATTCGGTCCGAAATGAAGCTGACCGCCAGGGCATCGAGATTCCCGCTGATCGCCACGATCTCCACATGCGGGTCCTCGTCGTTGGCCACGACGGATCCGCTCCCGGGTACTAGGAAGGCGCCGAGGATCAGGATCGCAATCAAGGGTGTTCGCAGCTTCATGGCTGGCCGGATGTTAGAGGGAACGGTTCGGCTCGCTGCCGCCCCGCTGAGCGGCCCTCACCACTGCCAGGCTGAGCAGAGTGGCTAGGATCCGGATGGTGAAGATACTGGCGGTGTGTGACGCTCCTTGGGTCGAGAACCAGATCCGGGCGGCCCTTGAAGGGACCGCGGAGATCGTTCAGGTGAGCGAATCCTATCAGGCGGACCGGGTGGCGGCGACCGAGGGCCCCGATCTGGCGATCGTCGACCTCCAGATCAGCTCGATGGGCGGGATGGCGGTTACCCGCGCTCTGAAAGGTGGGAGCCTGGGAGAGAGCCCGATCATCATGTTGCTGGACCGCCGGGCTGACGCCTTCATCGCCCGGCGAGCCGGTGCCGACGCCTGGGTGACCAAGCCGTTCACCGCCCAGGAGCTCCGTTCCGCCCTCTCCGATCTCCAACCTGCGGGGGTGGACCGCTGACGCAGCTTCCGGGTCCTCCGGTGCTCGGGCCATGACATCGTTCCACATCGCTCTTTCGGCGGTATTCGCCCTCTGCTTGCTGCTCTCCGGGTTCCTTTCCGGGAGCGAGACCGCACTGACTGGCGTGCCCAGGGAACGAGTCCAGCAGCTGGCGGGCACCGGAAGGCGAGGCCATCGCCTCGAGGTGCTGGTTCTCGATCTGGAAGGGACGATCGGCGCCATCCTGGTGGCCAATAACTTCGTCAACATCCTGGCCACTTCGGTGGCAGCCGCGCTGGCGATCAGCCTGGTCGGGGAGGGTTGGGGAACGGTTCTGTCCACCGTGGTCGTCACCATCCTGGTGCTGGTGATCGGGGAGGTGACCCCCAAGACCCTGGCAGCCCGCTATCCCGAACAGTACGGATTGCTGGCCGCCCTACCCGTGTGGGTGCTGGTGGTGGGACTGCGTCCCATCACGAGAGTCTTCATCGGCGTCGGAAGGCTGATCATCCGCCTGTTCCGCCTCCCGCCCTCGGGGGACCGCACGGTCACGCTGGCTGACGTGACGGCGCTGGCCATTCTCGGTGAGCGGAGAGGAGAGATCGACTCGGGGGAGAGGGAGATCATCGAGCGCCTATTCGAGACTGCCGACCAGCCCGTCAGAGACGTCATGACCCCTCGGTTGGAGATCGTCACCCTCGCCATGCCGGTAACCAAGGCCGCGGTCCGCAAGGCGGTGGCCGACACGGCCCACTCCCGCTACCCGGTGGTCGACGAGCGGGGAAACCTGGATTCGATCAGGGGAATCCTCTACGCCAAGGATGTGCTCAGCCAGCCGCATGATCCGCCGGTCGGCGACATACTCCGCCTCCTGAGGGCCCCTCACTACGCCCCGGAGAGCACTCCGGTGATGCGAGTCCTCGCTGATCTGAGGGCGCGCCGGACCGGGATGGCGATGGTGCTGGACGAGCACGGTGGGGTGGACGGTCTGGTCACGATCAAGGATCTGGCAGGGGAGCTGGTGGGGGAGCTCCAGGACGAGTACGACCCGCACGTGCCGATGACCCTACCGGTGGGCGCTCACACCTGGGTGGCCGACGGACGGACTCCGATCGACGAGTTCGAGGAGGCGACCGGGGTGGCGGTCGACGAGGGTCCCTACGCTACGGTGGCTGGCCTGTTCCTGTACCTGTCGGGGCGCATCCCGGTGATCGGGGATCAGGTGGAGTACGAGGATCTGACGCTGACCGTTTTGGGGATGGACCGTCGGAGGATCTCCAAGATCAGGATCCGGGGGACCGGCGCATCTGGTCACTTGCGGACTTAGGCAGGTAGGATCCCTCGAAACGGGCAGTGGCGCAGCTTGGTAGCGCGCTTCGTTCGGGACGAAGAGGTCGTGGGTTCAAATCCCGCCTGCCCGACCATTCGCGGGGTCGATCGGCCCATAGACGGCCTCGTAGATCCTGGGTGCCAGGTAGACTCGGTAGCGTGGCCGATCCGTTATCTCGATCAGGTCCCCTCGTTCGACCAGGGCATTGATGGCAGCATGTGCAGTGGGTCGGCTGACCCCCAAGTGCTCCTGGGCCGAAGCGGCGGTCACGAACGGGAGAGCAAAGAGATGCTCGGCGAGCCTGATGACCGACGGGGCCCGTTTGGTAGCCAGCAGGTCTTCGCGGATCTCGTTCTGGAGCTGGACGATCCTCACGGTTCGGTTCTCGGCTTCCCGGGCTTGCTGGTGGACCCCGCGCAGGAAGAATTGGATCCACGGCAGCAGGTCACCCTTCTGGCTGATGTCCAGCAACAGGCGGTAGTACTCGGTCCTGTGCTGCTCGAAGAAGGCAGATAGGTAGAGGAGAGGTTGGACCAGGGCACCGCTCAGGATGAGCATGAGGGGCAGGATCATCCTGCCGATCCGGCCGTTGCCGTCGAGGAACGGATGGATGACCTCGAATTGATAGTGAACCAGCGCGAGTCGGATCAGCAGTGGCATGTCCTGTTCGTGCAGGAATCGTTCCCAATCCGCCAGAGCATCGACCATCGCCTCGGGCGGTGGTGGAACGAAGACTGCGTTGTCGAGGGTGGTTCCCCCGATCCAGTTGGGGGTGGTGCGGAACTCCCCTGGAAGCCGATACTGTCCCCGAACGCCCTGTAACAACAGCTGGTGCATCTCGCGTACCAGCCGCAGGGACAGAGGGAACCCTTCTCGGAGCCGCTTGAGTCCGTGTTCCATGGCCGCCACGTAGTTCACGACCTCCTGGGTGTCATCGGCCTCGGCTGAGGATGGGGCCTGGCCCGCCTGTTGCCGCAGGAGTTGGGGAATGTCTGTTCTGGTTCCCTCGATCCGGGAGCTAAGGACCGCTTCGATGTTGAGGGAGGGCGTGATGAGCAAATGCGGGTTGGGGAGCAACAGGCCGATCCCGCCCAAGCGGTGAACCGCGCCGGTGGCCTCGTCCAAGAGCTTGACTACCTCTTGGGGTAGGTTCAGCCTGCGTGGTAGAGGGTTGGGATAGAACGCCCGGTAGCCGTCGACGGTCATGCGAACCACGCCACGCTCGTTCGAGGGGAAGTTGTCGGGGTGCATGAGTTCCTGCCTCGGGGGAGTCGCGATCGACCTGCGAAATAATTAAAGGGATAGGGGAATTACTTTACTTGTATCGGGCTCTGGCAAAACCAACGTTACTCGTTGCGATCGTAAGTAAAGTGTTCTGCGGTTTGCTTTACTTAGATCACTCGAGACTGGGCTGGATGAGCCGTGGACTTCCGGAGCCGGTCAGGTCTGCCGATCGCCGAGCTTCGACAGCAGGGCATATTCGAATGCGTAGACCGCACTGGCTGGGTGGGCGATCTCGACCGCCGCTGTCCGGGCCGCCTCGTCGCTGATCGGCCGGGCACCTGGGGTCTTCACATGCACCTCCGCCACCCGTTCCAGCAGCAGGAACCAGCCGATCGCCTCCTCCACCGACCGGCCCACCGTCACCGGACCGTGGTTGCGTAGCAGCACGGCTTTAGTCTCTCCCAGAGCGGCCGCGATCCGCTTGCCGGTGTCGAAATCCGACACCTGGACCTCCTCCCCGTCGAACACCGCGTGGTCCTCGAAGAAGGCGGTTGCCTCCTGGCAGATCATCCTGAAGGGCTCCACCCGGGCGGCCCACGGAGTGGCGTAGGGGGTGTGGGTGTGGGCGACGGCGGTCACTTCAGGTCGCGCCTCGTGGATCGGGGCGTGGATGTAATAGGCGGTCTGGTTGATGGGGTGTCCGCCTTCCACCCTTCCGTCGGGCCTTACCAGGACCAGATCGGACGCCTTGGCCTGGTGGAACGGCACGCCGTGGCGGATCAGCCACATCGATCCGGGTTCGTCGGGATCGCGGGCGGTCACGTGTCCGTCACCTAGGGCGCCCCACCCGAACGCACCGAACAGCCGGTAGGCATGGACCAGCATTCTCAGCCGGTAGGCCCTGAGCGCGGCCGTAGTCTCGAACTGTGGCTCGGCCGCGACCGGGCCACTATCCGGGGGGTCTTGGGAGATCCAGGGAGGAGTGGCGCTGCTCACCCGTCCTCGCCTGTGTAAGGCGGGCCGGAGTGGTCGATCGGTCTCATACCAGGAGCTCCGCGATCTGGACCGCATTGAGCGCCGCGCCCTTGCGCAGGTTGTCGCCCACCACCCAGAGGCTGATCCCACCCGGTTCCCCGATAGTGCCCCGGATTCGGGAGGCAAGCACATCGTCGATGCCGGCCGAGTCGAGCGGCGTGGCCACCCGATCGTCCGGCCAGACGGCTACCCCGGCGGAGCTTTCCAACACCACCCGGGCAGTGCCGGGGTCTACCGGCGAGTCGAACCACATGGTGGCCGAGATTCCGTGGCCGACCATCACCGGTACCCGCACGCAGGTGGGCTCAACCAAGATGTCGTCCCGCTCCAGGATCTTGCGGGTCTCGTTCACCAGCTTCCACTCCTCATCGGTGTGTCCTTCGGTGGCCAAGGAACCAGCCATGGGCAGGACGTTGAAACCGATCGGTCGCTGGAAGGGCGCACTTCCCGGGTCCTTCCAGGTGCCCGACACCAGTCCTTCCCGATCGTCCTCCAGGAGCCGGGTCTGGCCCATCAGTGCTTCCATCCCGCTCATCCCGGCGCCGGAGACCGACTGGTAGGACATGGCCACCATCCGGGCCAGGCCGGCGTGCCGGTGCAGCGGGCCAGCGGCCATCATCAGGGCCATGGTGGTGCAGTTGGGATTGGCCACTATTCCGCGGTGGGATGCTGCAGCATGATCATTGACCCCCGCCACCACCAGGGGTATCTCGTTCGCTTGCCGGAAGGCCGATGAGTTGTCGATCACCACCGCGCCGGCCCGGGCGAAGGCTGGCGCATAGCTGCGGCTGCGCCCTGCGCCGGCCGAGAACAGGGCGATGTCGATGTCGGCAGGGTCAGCCGAGGCCAGGTCCTCCACCTCCACCGTTCCCCAGCGGGTAGCCACCAGGCGGCCCGCGGAACGGGCTGAGGCCATCAACCTGAGATCCGACAGCGGGAAGTCCCGTTCCTCGAGGATCGCCAGCATGGTCCGGCCCACGGCCCCGGTAGCCCCGACCACCGCCACCCGGACGTCAGCCATCGGCGCCGACCTCTTCGATGATCACGGGTGGGTCGAACTCGTCATGGAGGGCTCTGACCGCCTGCTCAGCGCATTCACGCCGCACCACGCAAGAGATGCGGATGGGGGAGGTGGAGATCATCTCGATGTTGATGCGGGAGTCGGCCAGGGCTCGAAAGACCCGGGCGGCCACCCCGAGGGTGGACCTCATGCCAGCGCCAACCAGGGACACCTTGGCGATCCCGTCGTCCACTACCGGCACTCCCCGGGCCTCCAGGTCCCTGGCCAGGGGAAGGGTCGCCCGGCGAGCCTCGTCAGCGTGGGATTGGGGAACCGTGAAGCTGATGTCGGTGCTGCCGTCCTCCCCGACATTCTGCACGATCATGTCGACGTTGATCCGGGCCCGGGCCAGCTCCTCGAACAGCACGGCGGCCACGCCCGGGCGGTCCGGTACGCCGCGCACGGTGACCTTCGCCTCCGAGGTGTCGTGCGCTACACCCCTGATGATTACCTCTTCCATAGTCTTCTCCTTGACCCACGTGCCCTGATCCTCCACGAAGGAGGAGCGGACGTGGATCGGTATACCGAACCGGCGGCCTACCTCCACAGACCGGGCCATCAGCACTCCGGCCCCGCCCGCCGCCAGCTCCAGCATCTCGTCGAAAGACACTTCGTCGAGCTTGCGTGCCCGGGGCTCCACTCGAGGATCGGCGGTGAAGACCCCCTCGACATCGGTGTATATCTCGCACACATCTGCCTGGTGGGCGGAGGCCAGGGCAACCGCGGTGGCATCCGAACCGCCCCGCCCCAGCGTGGTTATCTCCTTGGAGGATGGATCCACGCCCTGAAAGCCGGCGACTATAACGACCCGGCCGGCGTCCAGACCCTCCCGGACCCTAGTTCCCCGGATGGCCGTGATCTTCGCTTCGCCATGGGAGGCATCGGTGAGGATGCCGGCCTGTGAGCCGGTGAGGCTGAGGGCCGGCGTGCCCTCCCGGTGGAGGGCCATGGCCAGCAGCGCCATCGAGATCCGCTCCCCGGCGGTAAGTAGCATGTCCATCTCGCGGGCGGGGGGATCGGAACTGACCCGGTGGGCCAGCGAGATGAGTTCATCGGTCGAGTTACCCATGGCGGAGACCACCACGATCACGTCGTTACCGGCCTGGCGCGTTCGGGCCACCCGCCGGGAGACGTGCCGGATCCGTTCGGGGTCGGCCACCGAAGTGCCACCGTACTTTTGGACGATCAGAGCCATGGGGGGCAGATCCTAAGGGAGGGGGGCTAGCTGTCCCCGCATTCTATTGGCATCGAGACAGATACGAAGCGAGGGCCCCCTAGCGCGGGGGACACGCCTAGAATCGGCCGCCATGGGGACCGCGAAAAGGGCGCGTCAGAAGGAGCAACGCCGGGCTCGGCTGGAAGCAGAGCGCCAGGCCGCTAAACGGGCCAAATGGCGCCGCCGGATCGTTACCGGCCTGGTGATCGCGGGTTCGGTGGTCATTATTTCCGTGGTGGGCAACTTGCTCACGGGTGACGCTACTCCCGAACCGGCCCCGGTGGTAACCGATACCTCCCTGCCGGGCGTGACCGATATCACCACCGTCGACGGCTGACCCACAGCCCGCGGGTAGCCTCGCTGGCGGATGGCTGTCGATCTCCACGTTCACTCCACCGCGTCCGATGGCAGCGAGCGTCCCTCGGAACTGGTCAGGCTCGCCGCTCTTGCTGGACTGACAGCGATGGCGCTGACCGATCACGACACCCAGGCGGGTGTTGCCGAGGCACGGGAGGAGGCTCGAAAGTACGGGTTGGAGCTGGTTCCCGGTGTGGAGCTGTCTTGCACCTGGGACCGCGGTGGGTTGCATATCTTGGTGCTCTTCCTCGAGCCCGGCCGCGGACCTCTCCAGGATCGGCTGGCCGAGCTTCGAAGGGCACGTCACCAACGGAACCGGGCCATGGCCTCGCGCCTGCGCACGCTGGGCTTCGATATCACCTATGAAGAGGTTCTCGCAGAGGCCGGCGGGGGGGCGGTCGGCCGACCTCATCTGGCCGGGGTGATGAAGAAGAAGGGCTACGTTTCCGACATAGCCGCCGCCTTCCGGGAGTACCTGGGTGCCGGCCGGCCTGCCTACGTGGCCCGCCCTCTCCTGGATCCGCCCGAGGCCATCAGCCTGGCCCACCGATCCGGGGGGATCCCGATCCTGGCTCATCCTCACACCCTCGGTCTCAACACCTCGACCGAGTATGCCGATACTTATCGCTGGTTGACTGGCCTGGGCCTGGTGGGAGTGGAGTGCTTCTACGGTCGATACGACCAGGCCACCCGTCACCGTTTGGAACGAACGGTGCGCTCCTTCGGCCTGCTGCCGTCCGGCGGATCCGACTTCCACGGCGAATACAAACCCGATCTGCAGGTCGGGGTGGGTCGGGGCGATCTGGCGGTTCCGGACCGGGTGTTGGAGGAGCTCCGGGGCCGGCTCCGATGAGCAGCGCCACCAGTGGAATGGCGAGAGCGGTCCCGGTAGTGGCCGCCGGAATCCTCCTGTCACGGATCCTGGGTTTTGCCCGCAACGTGGTTCTGGCGAATCGCTTAGGAGACACGACCGTGGCCGATGCCTACGAGGCGGCCTTCATCGTTCCGGACTTCTTGAACTACCTGCTGGCGGGTGGTCTGCTGTCCATCACTTTCATCCCGATCCTCAGTCACTACCTCGCCCGCGGGGATCACGACGGTGCGCGCCTGGCCTTCAATGCGGTGTTCCGGCCGGTCGCCGTGCTGATCATCGTCCTCACCGGGGTGGGGATGGCTGGTGCCGGTGTCATGGTGGACCTGCTCTTCGGGTCAGGCGGTCAGCTGGATGAAGCCGAGCTTGCCGAGATCACCCGGTTGACCCGTATGGTGTTGCCGACCCAGATCTTCTTCGTGACGGGCGGCCTGCTGATGTCGGTGCAGTACGCCCGCGGGCGTTTCCTGGTGCCCACCCTGGCACCCATCATCTACAACGCCAGCATCATCCTCGGGGGTCTGGTAGGCACCTGGTCTGGTGAGGCATCGGCCACCGGCTTCGTCGTCGGGGCAGTGGCCGGTGCGCTGATCGGCAACTTTGGCCTGCAGTGGTGGGGTGTCCGCCGGCTGGGTATGAGCATCACCTTCGGGCGGGTCGACTTCCGCCATCCTGCCTTCGCCGATTACCTCCGGTTGGCCTTCCCGTTGATGGTCGGCCAATCGATCGTCGTACTCGACGAGTCTATGGGCAAGGTGGTGGCGGCGGCGGCATCGGAGGGATCCATCTTCGCTTTGAATCTGGCTCGCCGGGTGAACATGGTGCCGGTCGGGGTGATTGCCCAGGCCGCGGCCGTAGCTGCCTACCCCCTACTGGCTCGCCAGGTGGCCGAGGGACGCACCGGCGACATGCTGGTCTCCATGGGCCGGGCGCTACGCATGGTGGTGTTCGCCAGTGGTGCGGCGGTGGCCGGAATCATCGCGGTGAGCCAGCCGGCTGTCAGGATGGCCTTCCAGCATGGCCAGTTCAGCCCGGAGGGAACAGTGCTCACCGCCGCGGCCCTGATCGGTTATTCATTGAGTATCCCGGCCTGGGGGGTCCATCAGGTATACGGCCGGGGGTTCTATGCCCATCGCCAGATGTGGCTGCCGGTGGCCGCCGGAACCGCCTGGACGGTGGTTGCCATTCCGATGTTCGTGGCCGGCTTCCGGATCGGAGGAGTGCCGGGGGTGGCCGTTGCCAGTTCCGTGGCGATAACCGGTCACGCCCTCACCCTCGGACTGCTGTGGCGCCGCCGGCACACATCCGAGGGTATGGAGGGTTTGGCAGGCACCTTGTTCCAGGTGACCCTGGCGACCGGGGTGGCGGCGGTAGCCGGTTGGCTGGTGGCGGACTCGATTACGGGCGGGGGCTTGCCCGACTTCGGGACGGGCGTCGTGGCGACCGCGGCCGGCCTGGGTGTGGCTGGGGTCGCGTATCTAGTGACGGCCCTGATCGCCGGCTCAGCCGAGGCGCGCTCGATCGTCCGGCGCCGTTCCCTCCGTTCGTGACGAATTTCGGGGGGATGAAGGGTTCGCTCATGGCAAACATCCGCCAGTTGGAGAAACGCCTCGGTGGTGGACCCGCCACCCTCCGTTCCTCCGCCAGCGAATGCTCGATCACCGCCGCGATGGCGGCCGTCTCGTAGGGCCCGGCGCCGCCGGTGATCCGGAAGCCCACGGCGTGGTCAGTTTGGTTCCCGTTCTTGCCGGATTGGTTCCCATTCCTGGTTTTCACAACGTGTATTCGACCAGCTCGACGAGGGTTTGGTTTCCCCCTTTGGGATGCACGAAGGCGATCCGGGTGCCTCGCCCCCCTGATCTGGGCTGCTCATCGACCAACCGAGCACCTTCAGCCTTGAGATGGGCCAGGGCAACCTCGATGTTCACCACCGCGTAGGCGAGGTGGTGAAGACCCTCCCCGCGGCGTTCCAGGAACCTGCCGACCGGGGTGTCAGGATGGAGGGCGGCCAGCAGCTGGACGAACGAGCCGCCCACCGGCAGCATTGCCTCTTCGACGCCCTGATCCTCGATCACCTCCCGATAGAGGGGGCCGATCCGGTACCTGTCGCGATACTCTGCCAGGGCCTGGTCGAGATCGTGTACCGCGATAGCCACGTGGTCCAGGTTCAAGAGCTTCACGAGGGCATATGGTAGGACCAGTGACCGCCTCAATCCGGTAGCGTTTCCACCATGCTCGCGGGGCGTGGCCGGAGACCGTGCCGCGCGTTCGACCGGCGGCCTCAGGCCGGTACTGACCATGGAGGAGATAAGTGCGGATAGGAATCCTGACCGGGGGAGGGGACGTTCCAGGGCTGAACCCGGTGATCAAGGCGTTCGTGAATCGCGTGGGTGAGGCCGGGCATGCGGTCATCGGTCTGCGTCGGGGGTGGGGCGCGGTACTGAACATCGATCCCGGCGACTCCTCCTCGGTGGCTTCCCACACCATGGATCTGAACCGGCTGGCAGTGCGGACCATCGATCGGAGCGGTGGGACCATGCTGCACAGCAGCCGGACCAACCCGGGGCGGGTGGCCGGGCCGGCCCTACCGTCCTTCCTCCCGCGTCCGGATTCCCCACCACCTTATGACCTGACCCATCACGCGGTGCGGGTGATCGAGAGCTTGGGCCTCGATGCTCTGGTCGCTATCGGCGGGGATGACACCCTGTCCTATGCCCTCCGGATGCACCAGGAGGGGATTCCGGTAGTCGCCATTCCGAAAACCATGGACAACGATGTCCCCGGCACGGAGTACTGCATCGGCTTCTCTACCGCCGTGACCCGCTCGGTGAGCTTCATCAACAACCTCCGCACCGCGGTGGGCAGCCACGAAAGAGTGGCGGTGGTCGAGTTGTTCGGCCGCTATTCGGGCGCGACCGCCCTGGCAGCCGGATACCTGTCCTCGGCTGACCGCACGCTCATTGCCGAAGTGCCCTTCGACATAGACCGTCTGGTGAGGCTGGTGACGGCCGACCGGGAGGCCAACCCCAGCCGATATGCGGTAGTGGTGGTTTCCGAAGGGGCGTCCCTGGTTGGGGGTGACCGGGTGGAGAGTGGTGAGGCGGACGCCTTCGGGCACCGCAAGCTGGGTGGTATTGGGGAGATGACCGGCAGCCTGATCAAGCAGGCGACCGGGATCGGCATCATGAACCAGAAGGTCGCGTATCTCATGCGCAGCGGACCGCCCGACGTGGTGGACCTGATGGTGGGTTTCAACTTCGGGACGATGGCAGCCGAGCTGATGATGGCGGGGACGAGCGGCCGGATGGTGGCCCTCCAGGATGGGGTGTACACCACCGAGCACCTCTCGGTCCTCGCCCAAGGAGCCCGGCGGGTGGAGGTCGACGCCTGGTACGACCGGGAGAGCTACCGGCCCGACATCAAGGCCCTGGCGGGCAGACCGATGTTCCTCTACTGATCGGCATTTGCCGATCCGCTCGTCGCCGAAGGAGGAGAGATGAAGGCGCAGGTGGTCCAAGAGTTCGGTCCTGTCAAGGGGCTCAGCTACCAGGAGGTCGACCCTCCCGTGCCCGGACCCGGCGAGGTGATCATCGACGTCGAGGTCATCGGGCTGAACTTCCCCGACATCCTGATGATCAAGGGTCTCTACCAGGTACGCCCACCGCGGCCGTTCGTGCCCGGGGGCGAAGCCGCTGGCCGGGTCCTGGCCGTGGGCGATCAGGTGACCGAATTCGCGGCAGGTGACCGGGTGTTGGGTTTCAACCTCCTCCAAGGTGCGATGGCCGAGCAGTTCCGGGTCTCGGCCTCGAACGTATTCCTGCTACCGGATCAGGTGACTACTGAGAGGGCCGCCTGCCTGCCCATCACCTACGGGACCGGCTATCACGCGCTGGTCGACCGGGCACGGCTGGCACCGGGGGAGACGCTGCTGATCACGGGAGCCACCGGCGGGATCGGTTCGGCAGGAATCCAGCTAGGCAAGGCTCTCGGTGCCCGGGTGATCGCGGCGGTCGGATCGGCTGCCAAGGCGGAGGTTGCCCTCGAATTGGGGGCTGATGAGACCATCGACTATCGCCGCGAGTCCCTGAAGGACCGGACCAAGGAGCTGACGGATGGTCGGGGCGCGGATGTGATCTACGATCCGGTGGGCGGGGACAACTTCCTGGAGTGCCTCCGCTGTATCAACTGGGAAGGCCGCATCCTGGTGACCGGCTTCGCCTCGGGCCGGATTCCCAAAGCACCGATGAACCTGCCCCTCCTGAAGGGATGCTCCCTGGTGGGCGTCTACTGGGGGCCTTTCGTGAGACGCACTCCAGAGCGACACCGAGCCAACTTCACTCGACTGCTGGAGTGGGCCGCAGACGGAACTATCGATCCCCGCATCTCCGGCCGCTTCCCCCTCGGGTCCGCAGTGGATGCCCTGGCCACCATCGCGGCTCGCCAGGCTATCGGCAAGGTGCTGCTCCAGGTTTAGACGGTCGGGACGACTGCGCCGCTCCTAGTGGCATAAAAGAGATCCCCCACCCAGCACCGAGAGCACTGAGTAGGGGATCCCTCCAAATGGGGTGCAGGCGTGGCTTCTAGTCGTCGTCGCCGAATTCCTCGGGCATCAGCACGAACTCGGGGTAGGCCTCGATTCCGAGCTCACCGCTGTCCTGACCCATCCGTTCGACTTCCTTCGAAACCCGCAGGCCCATCGTCATGTCGATCAGGCGCCAGACGATATAGGAGATGATGAACACGAAGGCGCCCACCGCCACCACACCGACCAGCTGCACACCGAAGCTAGCACCCGCCGCGATGCTGGCCGCCAAGGTTCCCCAGATGCCGCACAGCAAGTGGGCGGGGACCGCGCCTACCACATCGTCGATCTTCATCCTCTCCAGGATCTTGATGCCAGCCGTACAGAGAATCCCGCCGATCGCGCCGATCAGGATCGCCCACAGGTGATTGTCGACGTTGGGCCCCGCGGTGATAGCTACCAGCCCGGCGATGGCTCCGTTCAGCCCTGCGAACAGATCCATACGGCCGAGGATGGATCGTGAGACCGCCAGAGCAGCCACCACCCCAGCGGCGGCCGCCAGGTTGGTGTTCACCAGCACGTTGCTCATGGCTACCGCGTTCAGGGCGCTTCCGAGTGCCAACTGTGATCCGCCGTTGAATCCGAACCATCCCAACCACAGGATGAATACACCCAGGGTCACGACCAGCACGTTGGACGGCGGAGTGGGCTTGACACTGCCGTCCTTGCGGAACTTGCCGAGCCGGGGTCCGATGACGATCAGTCCGGCCAGCGCGGCCCAACCGCCCGTTCCATGGACGATGGTCGAGCCGGCGAAGTCCACGAACCCCATCTCGTCGAGCCATCCTCCACCCCAGGTCCACGCGCCCACTACCGGGTAGATGAAGGCGGTGAGGATCAGGGTGAACAGGAAGAAGGACCACATGTTGACCCGTTCGGCTATCGCGCCGGACACGATCGAGGCGGTGGTAGCTACGAAGACCATCTGGAAGAACCAGTCGGACATGACGGCGTATCCGTTGGCCACGACCTCGGCAGTCGCAGCTTCCGAACCTCCTAGCAGGGCGAGCTCGCTGGACGAGGATCCGTAGAACAGAGCGAACCTTCCGATCAGATCCCCCACGTCGATGTACATGAGGTTGTATCCGATCACGAAGTACGCGAGTCCGGCGATGGAGTAGATGCCGATGTTCTTCAGACAGATCATCGAAGCATTCTTGGTCCGTACCGCGCCCGATTCGAGCATGGTGAACCCTGCGCACATCCACATCACGAGCGAGCCCCAGATGAGGAAGGAGAAGGTGTTCAGGACGAACTGGATCTCCCCTTCCAACAGCTCGGCGGCGCGGGCCACCAAGGGTCGGAGAAAGAGTAGACCAAGGACGAGAATGACTATCGCGGCGGTGCCGGTCCTCGTGAAGACCCGCTGGCGTTGCGCAAGTTCCATGCTGCTCTCCTGTGTCGGGTGCACCTGGCAAAATAGCATGATGTGATGGACGGCCGGGAGCGTTGTTGCCTATCGGAGGGGAGGGAGGCGATTCTTGTGATATCCGTCACCTCCTCTAGACTGGCCTGCGCCACTCTCCTCTTCCGACTCGGGGGTCCGACATGTCCAGGATTTGTATGGTGACGGGTAAGAAGCCGTCGTTCGGCAAGAAGGTCTCGTTCTCACACAAGCGGACCAACCGCCGCTGGACACCGAACATCCAGAAGAAGCGTTACTGGGTACCTTCCCAGCGCCGTTATGTAACCCTCACGGTCAGTGCCAAAGGCATCAAAACTATCGACGCCAAGGGTATCGAGGCGGTGATTGCCGATATGCGTCGCCGTGGCATCAAGGTCTGACCGTTAGCAGGAGGCTGGTCCGTCGATGGCGACGGGTGTAGCTCACGAGTGGAGGTCTACCTGAAGGCCATGGAGCGCCGAGCCGGCGAACGTCTTGAGGGCACCTCTCGCATACGGGCTCGCCGTTGTCTCGAAGGGTTGGACTCACTCCACAACTACCAAGTGGCTGGATAGCCCCCACCTGATTTACGGTTGGTTAACGAATATTTACCGGATCGGGGCGTGTCAGGGACTTGCCGGGTGAGTGCCGATGGTTCGTGCCGATGGCTCGGTAGCGGCCGCGGGATGAAGTCACCCTCAACGGCAATCCATAGATCGAGCTGAGGTTCTCGCCGCTCAGGATGTCGGAGGTGGGGCCGGCTCCGATGACTCGCCCTCCGGAAAGGATGATCGTCCGGTCGAAGCCGGGTGGGATCTCCTCGACGTGGTGGGTCACCAGGATGACCGCCAGGTCCGGATGATCCCCGCTCATGGTGGCGAGCGACGATACGAGACCTTCCCTGGCGCCAAGGTCGAGCCCGGTCCCCGGTTCGTCCAGCAGCAGGAGGTCGGGCTTGGCCATGAGGGCCCGGGCGATCAAGACCCGTTTCCTCTCCCCGTCCGACAGCGTGACGAACTCTCGCTCTGCCATACCCGCCACGCCCATCAGTGATAGGTGCCGATCGGCGGACTCCCAGTCCCCGGCCGTGTAGTCATGCCAGCGCGTGTCCACGAAGGCCGCATGGCGTCCGGTAACCACGACCTCCCGGCAGGGCAGATAGGGCCGCACCAGCGAGGTCGGAGCCGGCCCCACGTAGCCGATGCGGGGTCGCAGCCGGCGTACGTCTGTTCTCCCCATCCGTTTGCCGAGGATGGTGGCGGTTCCCCGCGCCGGGAACTGGTAGGTGGAAACCACCTGGAGGAGCGTGGTTTTGCCAGCCCCGTTCGGTCCGAAGAGCACCCAGCGCTCGCCCCGCTCCACCTGCCAATCGACCTCGGTCAACAACCACTTGCCGGACTTCATCACGGTGACCCCTCGGAGGTCGATCGCCGTGGCGGTCACCGTGGGAGGCCTTCATCCGTCTCGGCAGCCACCCGCTCGAAGAGCCGGGACATTCCGGCCAGCCAGCGATCCCGGTCCGAGGCCTTGCGAGCCAGGTATTCGGCCACTTCGGGGTGGGGGAGGATCAGGAATCGTTCCTCGCGGATCCCGTCCACTACCGATTGGGAAAGCTTATCGGGATCCATGGCGGGAACCGCTCCGGTATCCAGCCGGAATCGATCCGCCAGCTGCGTATCGACCACCAGCGGGCACACAGCTGACACGCGTATGTTCTTATCCCGATACACGATGGCAAGCCACTCGGCGAGAGCGAGGGAAGCGGTCTTGGTGACTGTGTAAGGCAGGCTGGAAAGGGAGGCCAGCAATCCCGCGGCCGAGACCGTCTGGAGCAGGTAGCCGCCGCCGGCATCCACCATCGGTCCTATCACCGCTCGGGCGGCGTAAACATGTGCCATGACGTGCAGATCCCACAACTGCTGCCAGTCGGGGTCGGCCACGGCAACACCACCGTCCACCGACGTGCCGGCGTTCGAAGCGAACAGATCTATGCGCCCGTAGTCGGCGAGTACCTGCTCCACCAGGTTCTGTACAGAGCGTTCGTCGGTGACATCGCACCGGATACCTGCGCAGCCGATCCGGGTAGCCTCGAGGGAGGTCCTTTCCTCATCGATATCGCTGATCACCACGGCAGCGGCGCCCTCGGAGAGGAATCGCCTGGCCAGGGCCACTCCGATTCCTCCGGCCCCTCCAGTGATCACACATACTCGGTCTACCAGTTCCATGGTGTGGACGGTACCGGACCGAAGCAGGACACTGCTAGCTGTGCCTACCCGGATGGGGCTCCGGCTTGGGATTGGGAGACGACGGTCGGTCAATAACCTCGATCGGGATCGTAGAGAGGGAAGGGCTGCTCGCCCCGCTGGATGCGCCTGATATTGGTGGCCACGACCGGGGCCGCGGTAGCCGGTCTCGTGAAGCCACTCACATGCGGGGTGATCCGAACCTGTGGATGATTCCAAAGGGGCGATCCGGCAGGCAAGGGCTCGGTAGTCGTCACGTCGAGCACCGCCGCTTGGAGGGGTCCGTGGTCGAGGGCGGCCACCAAGTCGTACTCGACGGTCGTCAGCCCGCGGCCTATCGAAATGTACAACGAACCCTCCCTGAAACAGGCGAATCGGTGGGCATCCATCAACCCCTCGGTGGACGGTGTGAAGGGAAGCACGTTGATGATGGCCTGGCAGGAGGCCAGCATGGTCTCCAATCCCCGCGATCCGTGGAACTGTTCGATCGTCGGATGCCGACCCCCGGTACGACTCCAGGCCCGGACCGGGTATCCCAGTCCGGTGAGGGTTTCTCCGATCCGGCGTCCCATCACCCCGAAGCCCAATAGCCCTACTGGATACTCTTCGGGTCCGGTCAATCGTCTGGGTTGCCAGAGCTTGTCTGCCTGCTGCCGGGCGTAGATGTCCATCCGGCGGTGGAAGTGAACCACCCAATGGACCGCATAGGCGGCCATCTCATCAGCCATGGCGGGGTCGGACATCCGCACGATCGGGACGTCGGGGTAGTTGCCTTCGAGGAACTGCTCCACTCCGGCGGTTACCGACAGGATCGCCTTCAGATTCGGGTAGCGATGGAGGTCCTCCGGCTCGTGGAGCCAGAACACCGCGAACTGGACTGAGTCCGGGTCCGGGACATCAGGCCACGGCTGGATCGGGAGATCGGGTAGCTCGGCTCTGAGGGTCCGGATCCATCCTTCCGGTTCGGTGAAGGGTCCTAGCAAGATCGACATAGGGGGACAGTCAACCAGAATCAGGGCACTTGGCCGCCGGTGCCGACCGGCCGCTACCGTTCCTGTGAGGAGAGGAGGAATCAGATGCCCGACTTGCTTCCCTGGACCTACTCGGACGATGCCAACCGGCTGCTCGCCGCTAGCCCGCTGGCCCTGCTGATCGGAATGCTGCTGGATCAGCAGGTGAAGATGGAGATGGCATTCAATTCCCCGAACTTGTTGCGGGAACGTCTGGGGGGCTCACTCGACGCCGCCGACATAGCCTCGCGGGACAGCGGAGAGGTGGAGGCCATATTCCGGGGTCCGCCTGCGTTGCACCGGTTCCCGAACGCCATGGCCAAGCGCACGCAGGCGCTGTGCGCGGCCCTGGTCGAGCACTATGACGGGGACGCCTCGGCTGTGTGGTCTACCGCGGCCGACGGGCCGGAGCTGCTTCGCAGACTCAAGAAGCTTCCCGGCTTCGGAGTGGCCAAGTCACGAATCTTCGTCGGTATCGTGGGCAAGCGCCTGGATGAGGGGCCCGACGGCTGGGCCGAAGTCGCCGCTGATTGGCCCTCCATTGCCGACATAGCGGAGTTCGAGCAGATCGAGGAACTGCGCCAGCACAAAGCGCGCATGAAAGCCGAGCAGAAAGCCAAGCGAGCCAAGAGGTGAGTGGCGCTGCGGTCGCAGACTTGGAGTGGCCGGGGTCAGCTCCTTTCGTGATCGGTATGGCGGGCGGATCCGGCTCGGGCAAGACAACCATTTCTAAGTCCATCATCAGCCAGATCGGACCGGAACTGGTCGCTTTGATACCCCATGATGCCTATTACCGGCATCGTCCCGATCTTTCATACGAGGAGCGGACCCGAGTCAACTACGACCATCCGGACTCGCTGGAAACCGAGCTGCTGCTCGCTCATCTGGCCGACCTGAACGCGGGGAAGCCGGTCGAACGACCCTTGTACGACTTCTCCCGGCATCTGCGGCGATCCGAGACCGCCACCGTCCATCCCCGTCCGGTCCTGTTGATCGAGGGAATCCTCATCCTCGTCGAGCCTGAGCTGCGCGGCTTGATGGACCTGCGGGTATTCGTCGATACCGACCCCGACCTTCGGGTCCTCCGGCGGGTGGAGCGGGACATGCGCGAGCGCGGGAGGTCGTTCTCCTCGGTGGTCAGCCAGTACCACGCCACCGTGCGGCCGATGCACCTGCAGTTCGTGGAGCCGTCCAAGCGTTATGCCGATGTGATCATTCCCGAGGGATACAACCGGGATGCCGTTGGTGCGCTGGTCTCGATGATCCGAGAGGTGCTCGGCAGGTGGCCCGGTCTCTGAGGAGAGCAGGGCCGGGATCGGCGGGCAGAGCATATAATCGGTGTGGTGAAGAGACCTTCCATCTCCATCGTGGGAGTGGGCGCCATGGGTGGCGCATTGCTGTCGGGGCTGCTGGAGGCCGGGTGGGGCCCATCCGATCTGACGCTGGTGGAGGTGTGGGAGCCACGGGCAGCCGAGCTACGTGAGACGACCGGATGCTCGACATTCGGTAGCGCACGTGAGGGAATCGCCGACCAGGATGTAGTGGTGGTGGCCGTCAAGCCCCAGGAAATCCATGGGGTGCTGGCGGAGCTGGCCGAGGTGCTGTCCCCGGAGCAGGTGCTGGTTGCCCTGGTCGCCGGCGTTCCTACGCTGGTCTACGAGCGGATTCTGGGCCGGGTGCCGGTGATCCGTACCATGCCCAACACGCCTGCCCTGGTCGGCCAGGGCATCACCGGATGTGCTCGAGGTACCCATGCCACCAGCGACCATATGGCACTGGCCAGGACCGTGCTGTCTGCCGTCGGCATGGTGGAAGAAGTGGACGAGTCCTTGCTGGACGCGGTAACTGCGGTGTCAGGCAGCGGGCCTGCCTACGCCTATCTGCTGGCGGAGGCGATCGCAGCGGAGGGGGTTCGCCAGGGCTTGGACGAGGCTATGGCCCTGCGTCTGGCGGCGCGGACCATCAAGGGGGCGGGACATCTGATGGAGGTCTCCGAGGATGGCCCCGCCGAACTACGCCGTAAGGTCACTTCCCCGGGAGGGACCACGGCGGCCGCACTGGAGGTCATGGAGGGGGGCGGCTTCACCCCCCTGGTCCGAGCGGCCATAGCGGCCGCCACCGAACGCTCCGTGGAGCTCGGGGCGAAAGCTCTGAGTAGCTGATCCGGCGCGCCCGGTACCGGTAGTTCCAATGCTCGGAGCCCGATGAGCAGATTCTCTACACTCGGGCGGCAGGTCTTCGACGGGAGGTAGCCGGATGCGCCGTAAGTTCACTGCCGCTGAGATCCTTCTGTGGCTGGGTGTTCTAGCTGCCGGCGGCACGTTGGTCAGCTGGTTCGTGGGAGAGTTCCCGGGTCACGCCGAGAGCAGCGTGTCCCGCGAGGTGTTCGTCAACATCCCGACTGCTCTCAAGGCGCTGTTCTACGTAGCGGTAGCCGGTTTTCTGTTCCTGACCTTCTATCTTTTCTCCCTCCGGGCCAGGAATTGGCAGCGAGGTAGTGCAGACCGCCGCACCGGAATGTGGAGGGAACGCCTGGCGGCGATGGGCGTGGGCCTTCGCATGCAGACCCTCATGCGGGACCGGTGGGCGGGCCTGATGCACTCGATGGTCTATTACGGCTTCATAGTGCTGTTCCTGGGGACGGTCACTTTGGAGATAGACCACCTTCTCCCGGCCGACTTCAAGTTCCTCCAGGACAATGTCTACCGGGGTTATTCGTTCGTGCTGGATCTGGCAGCTCTGGTGTTTCTCGGTGGTCTGGGCTGGGCTGCGGTGCGCCGGTACGGGCAAGCGCCCTGGCGGCTGCGGTCCAAGACCCGTCCGGAGGATCTCTGGATACTCGTCACCCTGGCGGTGATCGGCATCACCGGCCTGGCGACCGAAGCTGCCCGGATCGCCGTCGAGGGTCGACCGGGGTACGAGGTGTGGTCGTTCGTCGGCTATCCCCTGTCGTTCCTGGTTCCTGATGGTCCGGCGGCCGGGATTCATCAGGTCATCTGGGTCCTCCACGTGGTCTCCTTCCTGGCGTTCCTGGTGGTCCTGCCGACCACCAAGCTCCGTCACATGGTCACCTCCCCGGTGAACATGTTCCTCGGTCCCCGGGAGCGACCGCCCGGTGCCATGCGGGAGATGCCCAACCTGATGGAGGTGGATGACATCGAGACGGTGGGCGCCGCGCTGGTGGGGGACTTCACCTGGAAGCAGTTACTCGACACCGACACCTGCACGGTGTGCGGTCGGTGTACCGAGGTGTGTCCGGCCAATGCCACCGGCAAACCCCTGGATCCTCGCGAGATAGTGCTCAAGCTGGGTGAGGTGGCCTCGCGAACGGCTGACCCGGTGGTGACCACCCCGGTCACGGTCGATACCGCGATCACTGTCTCGGCGGAGAACGTGTTCGAGCGGATCACCCCGGAGGAGCTATGGGCCTGCACCTCCTGCAAGGCTTGTGATGAGATCTGCCCGGTGGACATCGAGATCCTCGACAAGATCCTCGACATGAGGCGCTACCTGGCCCTCATGGAGGCAGAGTTCCCCAGCGAGCTGGGCAAGGCCTACCTCTCCATGGAGAACTCCTCCAATCCCTACGGCATCGGGCAGGGCGAGCGGGCGGCTTGGACGGCCCGTCTGGACTTCGACGTGCCGATCCTCGGGCAGGATGTGGACCGGGCCGAGTACTTGTACTGGGTGGGCTGTGCCGGGTCGTTCGACGACCGGAACCAGAAGGTGACGGTGGCCACCGCCCGCCTGATGAACGAGGCCGGCGTCGACTTCGCCATTCTCGGTCCGGCCGAGCTCTGTACTGGTGATCCCGCCCGCCGCTCCGGAAACGAGTTCGTCTTCCAGATGCTGGCCCTCGAGAACATCGAGACGCTGGGTGAATTGGGCGTCAAGAAGGTCATCACCCAGTGCCCGCACTGCTTCAACACCCTCAAGAACGAATACCCCCAATTCGGCGGCGATTACGAGGTGATCCATCACAGCCAGCTGCTGACCGAATTGGTCGAGATGGGACGGCTCGAGCCGAAGGAAGGGTCAGCCCGGACTATTACTTATCACGACTCGTGTTACCTGGGGCGCCACAACTCCGTTTACATGGCACCGCGGGCGGTAGTCGCCTCCATCGGGGGGGTAGACGTGGTCGAGATGGGGCGTTCCGGTACTCGTTCCTTCTGCTGTGGGGCCGGCGGATCGCAGATGTGGATGGAAGAACGAGTCGGCAAGAAGGTCAACATCGACCGGGCCGAGGAAGCAGTAGCCACCGGGGCTGATGAGGTCGCAGTCGCCTGTCCCTTCTGCTTCGTGATGCTGGACGACGGCGTTCGGGAGATCGGGGAGGAGGAGTCGGTAGAGGTCAAGGACATCTCGATGATCCTGTCCGATGCCGTCTTCGAGCGGTAGCGTAGAGAGCCCTAGACGAGCCCACGGCTAGCGTGTCTCTACCAGCGCGACTGCCTGGCGTGGTTGGCGATCCAACCACACAAGAGCCGACATGGGGTGGTTACCGATCCTCCTTACGGGCTGGTCGAGTGCACCCCTGTCCAGCCGGAAGGCGGTGGGTAGGCGTGGTCGGTCGAAGCCGATAGGTTTCATCCGGATCTGAGTCGGCGGGAGACATCACGCGGTCTCTAGGCTGCCAGCCCGTCCGCATATGTTTCCGTGCGGATTCAGGGGGTCGGGAAGCGGGTACCCTGCGGCGGATGCGGGTCGGTTACCAGGGTGAGAGTCGCTCCTACTCGGACAAGGCCGTCGGGGAGCTGTTCCCGGAGGCCGAGCGGGTGGGGTTCAACGGGTTCGCCCACGCCTTCCAAGCCCTCCGTAACGGGGAGGTGGATCGGCTGGTGATGCCGATCGAGAACTCCACCACCGGCAGCGTGCTGCCGGTGCTCGACCGCCTTACCCGGAGCAGGGTTTCGATAGTCGGGGAATACCTGGTCGAGGTTCACCATGCGCTAGTCGGGCTGGCCGGAGCCACCCTCGAAAGCATCCGGACGGTGCATTCCCATCCTCAGGCCCTGGCTCAGGCGGACGACCGGATCGAACGAGCCGGCTGGGAGCCCCGTTCCACCCACGACACTGCCGGGGCGGTCGAGGTGATCCTTGCCATGGATGACGTGACCGCCGCCGCGCTCGCGCCACCGGAGAGCACCGAGCGGCCGGGTGTGAAAGTGCTCGCCTACGACTTCATGGATCGAGCGCACAACACCACCCGCTTTGTGGTACTCGCCCCTAACGGTCAGCAGGTGCTGGCCGATGCCGACAAGACCTCCTTCGTATTCGCCACTGCCCACTCGCCCGGTGCGCTGGCGCTGTCCTTGACGGAACTCGGTCTGAGGGGGGCCAATCTGACCCGGCTTGAGTCTCGCCCGGCCGAGGAGGCCTGGAAGTACCAGTTCTACGCCGACATGCTCCACCAACCCGGACCGGAGGGCGTGAGGGCGATATTCGAACCGAGACCGGCAACGCTGGCCGAATTGCGTATCCTGGGTACCTACCGAGCTGCTGCTTCGGCCTGATCCGGCGGTCTCTGGGCGACGGCCATCCGTGTTCGCATCACGGAGCAATGGATCTTGCCAGGGCACCGATCCTTGCCACGAGGCGCCCGAGGAAGACATCCGCCCGGCCTTCCAGGGCTATGGCTGCGTTGCTGCTACGACCCCACGCATTTCGCAGATCCGCCACGGTTTCACCCATCGTCAGCTCTCCGATCACTTCCACGTCGACTGTGGTCTTCACAGTGGTTACCAGGGATGGATCTATGGCTGCCGCCACCGCGAAAGGATCGTGTACGAATGCGCCGTAGAAGCCGTCGTAGCGGTCGTGGAACTCCATATAGAAACGCAGCGCGTCCGTTAGGTAGGACATCAGGGGAGTGGTGTGGCAGGCGAGCGGATGTAGAGATTCCATCGAGGTACCAGCCAACTCGGCTATGCGCGCTACGTGATGTGGAAGGAGCCGTGCTTTTTCCGTAACGTCGAGCGGCATCACGAGGGGCAGATTTCTCGTACCCTGTTCCGCTGCCGCAAAGACTGCTCGCGCCGCTTCCGGGTCGACGTGGACGTTCCATTCGGTCCGGGGGGCCGTGTTACCGGCCACTCCGAAACAGCCACCCATGATCACCACCCGTTCGAGCAGGCTAAGCAGCCGGGGTTCTTTGTCCAGGGCCACGGCAACGTTCGTCAGCGGCCCAACCGCTACGAGGGTCACTTCTCCGGGCCGCGAACGAGCGGTGTCGACTATCAGATCTACGCCGGACCTGGCAGCTATCCGGCTTGGTGAGGCTGCCAGCACGGCATGGCCGGTTCCGGTCGGCCCGTGTGTCTCTGGCGTGGTTACCAGCGATCGTGCTATTGGCTTGGCACATCCCTGCACTACCTTCACGTCGGGGTGTCCGGCTAGGTCCAGCACCGCTGCGGTGTTGACAGTGACCTCTTCGACCGAGACGTTACCGGCCACACAGCTGATACCCAGAAGATCTATTTCGGGAGAAGCGACCGCATATAGCAGGGCGAGTGAGTCGTCTATTCCGGTGTCTACATCGAGCAGTATGGGGATAGTCATGCGTTCACCGTTGTCCGGCGCGGGCTGCGATGAAGGTTACTACCGCCGGGGAAGCACCGAATACGGTGATCCAGACCCGCGCCTCGCTGGCGCCGAGTGCGTCGACCAGCAGCCCACTGATCATCGAGCCCGCGGCGATACCGAGGCCGGCGGCCGCTGCGATCCACGAGAAAGCTTCGGTTCGCCGCTCGGGTGTGGTCGTGGTGACTATCAACGAGTTTGCGTGGATCAAATTGGGTGAGGTTCCCAAACCGGCCATCATCGCGGCGGCGGTAAACCACCCGATCCCGTCGACCAGGCTATAGGGGATCAACACCGCGAGCAGCCACAGGGTTGCCTTGCGGTGTCGTGACACCAGATCGCCCGGACTCATACGACCCACTACGAGTGCCGCCATGAGGCTGGCGCCCGCGTTCAGGGTGAAAAGCACTGCTGACCAGGCGGGATAGCCGAGTTCGGCAGTGTAGGCAACCACCGTGACGGTCACGCCACCCAGAACCATGCCAAGGCCGCCGACCGAGGCGAAGAGGGTGATGTGCTGGCCCTTGATCCAGCCAATGAGGCGGTACCCTTCGACCCGGCCGGCACGCGGTGCTCCCGGTAGTGAGGTCACCCCGAGCGTCCCGATGATCGTCAGAACGGTAGCCGCCAGCAGAGATATAGAGGCAGTGAACCAGGCAGCGGTGAGGGAGACGACCGGAGGTCCAACGATGAAAGTGACCTCATCGTTGACGGCCTCTAAGGCTTGCCATCGGCCTAGATCGGATCGCTTGGCCATCCGAGTCCAGCGAACCCGGGTTAAAGCGCCCACATTGGGGACGGTCAGTCCCGCGCCTATCGCCAGTGAGATGATCATCCAGGGTACGGGTACGAACCTGATTATCGCCAGAAGGCCTAGGGAACTCCCTACGAAACCAGCTAGAAGTATCTGGGCCATGACTCGCTGGCCACATCGATCCGCCAGCAATCCGCCGACCGGCTTTGCTAGCGCCGAGGCGAGCGTGAACCCGGCGGCGGTCGAACCCCCTACACCGTAGGAGCCGGTGACCGCTTCCCCCGCGAATACCAAGCCCACCGGGTACATGGAAATGGGGAACCGACCGATCAGACCGAACCATATAAGCGGTTTCGCCCCTGGTGTCCGTAGGAGGACTCGATAGCCGATCCGGCCGGTTCGCCGGACCAGCCAGGTCAGTACATCACCGTTCTGGTCAGGTGGTGCGGCCGGAAGGTCGCGTGATAGCTGGACCATAGGCGAAAGTCGACCTGAGGGATGACCACCTGAAGGTCCGGAGGACGGATCGCATTTATGGCATCTGTCAGCAGTGCGGTGGCGTACAGGGTATGTGCCCGAATCTCGATCTCCTCGTCGCTGTCACGGTCGATCATGACACCATTGGCGATGCGACTTTGGAGGTCGGGCGTGTACTCGAAGATCCCCATCACATCGAGAGCTACGGGGACTATGTAATCGGCAAACGCAGTCATCATCCCGAGGTCGGCCAGCTGCCACTCTCCGCTCGGTTTGAGAGCCATGTGGAGTGTCCACAGGCCGAGCTGGGCGAGTTTGAGAATGTGCACCTTGGTACCGTGGTAATCGCTGGTGTCATCGAAGCGAGGGAACTCGATGATCAGACGTTCGAGGAGCCCGTCACCGTCGGCATACATGGCGGGAGCACAATCGCGAACGAATCGGTGGAACCGGCCTCCGTAGCTATCGACCAGTACGGTGCCTATGTCGTTGAGTATTTCGGTCCGCTCGTCAAGCATCGGCATTTCGATGTTGCCCCGGAAGATCTGCTCGAGATCGACTCTGGTGATCGACGCTAAGTACTCCCCGTCCACCAGGTCGATCCCGCTCGAAAGCGCGTTGTGCAAGCAAGCGAACATGCCGAGGCTATCTGACCAGGTCCGGTCCCGGTAGGTGCTCTCGAACTTGCGGCCCGTGTCGAAGTCCGTGAACGCAAAGTTGAGTGTCCCGACCAGCATGGTCACGTCGATAACCTGATCCGGATCATCACCCAGGTCGAACTCGCCGGCTGCTCCTCCGCTGGGAAGGGTGAACTCTTCGTAGGCCATCCAGGCGGCGACCCGCTCTATGGCGTCCTCTGACGTTCGGACGTGTTGTGAACGGTCCACTACCTTCGAAACCGACCGCAGTACCGGACTTTCCCAATACGGGGCGTTCATTATGGTCCTTTCGTATTAGGGGCGACGCTCAGCCAATCAGTGGGCCTCGCTGCGACGGTATGGGGCGCCGATCCCTTGGGGCGGGCGGATCCTCTGATGAGCCAGCGATAGCACTAGTAGCGTGGTCAGATGGGGAGCGAAACCCACGAACTCCGACGGTACAACCCCGAACCCGAGGAACCACCAACCCAGTCCCACAGCCGCTATCAAATATCCGATCGTTGTGCCCGTATTCCGAGCTCGGATGGCACGTATGGCAAGGAAGGCGAATACCACCGCACCCACGATAAGTAGGGCGGTCATCGTGGTTTCCTGGCGAGTGCGAAGAGCATCGGTAAATCCGAAGAGCAAGGCGCCGAGACTGAGCCGGCCGGGCATCCAGTTGCCGAATATGACCGTGGCGAGTCCTATGAATCCCCGACCCGCTACCTGTCCCTCCCGGTAGATGGAGGAGGCCACAGTAACCAGGAACGCCCCGCCCAGACCGGCCAGCGTGCCCGAAATAGTCAGGCCGGCGTAACGCATCCGGTTGGGGTTCACGCCTAGCGCATCCGCCGCGGCCGGGTTCTCCCCGCAGGCTCGAAGACGTAGCCCGAAGCTGGTACGGAAGAGGACCCACCATGAGGCGACCACCAGAACGGCGGCGAGCACGGTCAGGAGCGACAGGCCGGTGGTCATACCCAGGACTATCTCGGCCAGGTCGGATATCACGGGTACATCCAGGCCGGATATCGGAGCGAGGGCTTCGGCCATACCCGGAACCGAAATGTTGGAGATCTGGCCCACGTGGGGAGATTGGCTGATACCTCCACCCGGCTGGCCCTCGAAGAAGATGGAAGACAGGAATCGGCCTAGTCCCAAGGCAGCCACGTTGATGGCTATACCCGAAACCGCCTGGTCCACTCCGAACGAGACGGTCATGAGGGCATGGAAGGCACCGAACAGGGCTCCACCTGCCACAGCAGCTGCCACCCCTACCCAGGGACTCCACTGAAAGCCCGCCCAGGCTCCCATCCAGGTTCCGATGATCATCATGCCCTCGAGTCCGATGTTGAGGACCCCGCAACGCTCCGCCCAGAGGCCCCCCAGACCGGCCAGCACGATAGGCACGGCGAATCGTAAAGAGGCGCTCACCGCGCCGCGTGATAGCAGGTCTGGCGTATTCGCTATGTCGGCGACTACCGACAGGAGCAGCAGGCCGATGATCACTCTCAGCCACCACCGGCTCCATATCGACACCCTGATCTTCTGGGCGGTTACGGTCTTCATGGAGTGTCGCCACCTTCCGGGGTGGTGGTAGGTTGCTCCGTCCGGCCCACCAGCCTCTGCTGCCGCCGGGCGTTGACCCTCCGGACGACCTCGTATGCCACGACCACGCTCAGCACGATGGTGGCTTGCATGATCGTGACGATCTCACGCGAGACACC
Organism: Acidimicrobiia bacterium; assembly: GCA_965200835.1. Lineage (GTDB taxonomy): Bacteria > Actinomycetota > Acidimicrobiia > Spongiisociales > Spongiisociaceae > JAPPFW01. The sequence goes on along the minus strand of OZ241390.1, from coordinate 384,479 downwards.
CAGTAGATCGAGGATCTGGGCCGATCGTTCCAACCATGCCCACAGCAGGGCGCCCAGAGCCACACCGAGTGGATGGTTCCGGCCCAGGATTGCTATAGCGAGCCCCGTGAACCCGAAACCCGCTGGGAAGTCGAGACCGTACTGGTGGGAAGATCCGAGGAGCTGCGGGATCCCTACCAGCCCGGCCATTGCGCCGGACATCACCATCGTTATGAAGATCATCCGCTTCGAGTCGACCCCGCTGACCGCGGCCGCCCGCAAGGACAGCCCGCTAGCGCGCAGTTCGAACCCGAAGCGAGTCCGGTTCAGGACGATCCAGAACGCCACTCCCATGGCAATAGCCACGAAGGTAAACCCGAAGACCTCCCGACCTTGGATCTCGAACCCGGGAATCCAGCCCGACTCGGGTATCGGCGCGGTCCGGATGTTGTTGCTTCCTTCGGCCCGCTCGGCCAGCCGGCCGGGGGCCAGGAGGTAGGCGATGATGCCGGTGGCGACCGCGTTGAGCATGATGGTGCTGATGACTTCGGAAACGCCGCGCTTTACTTTGATATAGCCGGCGATGGCTGCCCATAGGGCGCCCACCCCCATCGCCACCAGGATTATGACTGTGACATGGATCACGGGCGGTAGTGATATGGCCGCACCGGTGACCGCCGCCAGAAATACCGCCAGCCGGTATTGCCCATCGATTCCGATATTGAAGAGGAGCATTCGAAAGCCGATTGCGCCGGCAATCCCTGCCAGGTAGAAGGTCGTGGCCTTGTTGATCACCGCCACCAGGCTGGCCGGTGTCGACCCGAACGTCACCACCTCTCCGAGTACTGCTCCGGCGTCTGCTCCCGTGAAGTGGAGGATGGCGGCGGCCAGCAGGGCGGCGAACAGGATGGCGATCACAGGTGCGATCAGCTGCAGGAGGATGCGTTCGATCCGGGTCTCGATCACGCCGCGTCCGCTCCGGTCATGGCCGCTCCCAGGTCCTGAGGACCGGTAGTAGCAGGATCGAACTCGCCCACCAGCCGGCCTCGGAGGATCACCATGATCCGATCCGAGATACCGATCAGCTCCTCCAGGTCTGCGGACACCAGCAGGATGGCTACTCCGGCCCGTCGCACGGCGGATAGCCGGGTCCAGATGGCTGCTTGAGCACCCACATCCACTCCCCGCGTCGGGTGCGCGGCCACCAGCAATCGTGGTTTGCCGCCCAGTTCACGGCCGACGATCAGCTTCTGCTGATTACCGCCGGACAGAGCGGATGCCAGCACATCGATGCCAGGGGTTCGCACATCGGACTCGGCCACGATCCTTTCCGTGTCCTTGCGGGCCGCTTTGCGATCGATCCAGACCCCGCGATTGATCGGCGCATGCATCTGATGTCCGAGGATACGGTTCTCCCATAGCGCCGCATCCAGTAACAGACCCTCCCGGTGCCGATCCTGGGGTATATAGGCGAGTCCTAGGCCGCGGCGGACCCGGGTAGTGGACTCCGTGACATCCTGGTCGCCGATCATTATCCGGCCATCTTCGGGCTGGACCAGCCCCAGGATCGTCTCGATGAGCTCGGACTGGCCGTTCCCCTCCACGCCCGCGATACCCACGATCTCGCCGGACCGGACAGTCAGATCGACTTCCGCAAGGCTGGTCTCGTGGCTGGCACCACGGGTCGTGACAGATTCGAGCCGCAGGCCCACCTCGGGCCTCACCTCGCTGGTCCGGGCTTCCGGGGTCGGCAGCTCGCTTCCAACCATGAGGTGTGCCAGCTCCCTGGATGTGATCTCGGAGGGCCGGGTGCTGGCCACTGTCCTTCCGTGTCGCATGACGGTGATCTCGTCGGCGACAGCCAGTACCTCGTCGAGCTTGTGGGAGATGAAGATGACCGTCAGGCCCTCCCGAGTGAGCCTCCTGAGATTCTTGAGCAGCTCGTCAACTTCCTGAGGCACCAGAACCGAGGTCGGCTCGTCCATGATCAGGACGCGCGCTCCCCGGTAGAGGACTTTGATGATCTCGACTCGCTGGCGGTTTCCTACGGTGAGATTGCTCACCAGAGTGTCGGGATCGACCGGGATCCGATAGTGCTCCCCCAGCTCTTCGATGCGTGACCGGGCTACGTCGAACTGTATCCGGCCGGCGCGCCGGGTCGGCTCGTTGCCGAGGATCACGTTCTCCATGACGGTCAGGTTGTCGGCCAGCTTGAAGTGCTGATGCACCATCCCGATACCAGCTGCGATGGCATCGACTGGTGACGACATCGGGATGGAGGTGCCTTCGACGAGGATCTCGCCCTCGTCCGGCACCACCATCCCGTACAGAATGTTCATCAAGGTGGACTTGCCCGCCCCGTTCTCACCGATCACAGCATGGGTGGTTCCCGAGCGAACTCGTAGGTTCACATCCTGGTTGGCAACCACCCCGGGATATCTCTTGGTTATCCCTCGTAGCTCGATAGCCGGAGGAGCGGGCATAGCCTCCTATCCCGTGGTCGACGGAACTGCTATCTCACCCGAGATTATCCGATCCGCATAACCATTCACCTCATCGACGATGTGGTCGATCATTCCGCCCGAAGTGGAATATCCGACGCCACCGGTCTCGAGGTCGAATAGGTTCAACCCGGCTTGAGCTGATCCATCCGCTACCTGGGTAACGAACGTGTGGGTAGCCACGTTCACGTTCCTGAGCATCGAGGTCATGATGACATCGCGCACCTCAGGAGCGGCTGTCATGTACTGGTCAGCGTCGACCCCGATGGCCAGATAACCGCCTTCGGTGGCCGCCTCGAAGAGACCGCCCCCGGATCCGCCTGCAGCCGCGTACACGATGTCCGCACCGGCATCGAACATACCCTTGGCTGCTTCCTTACCCTTGGCCGGATCGTTGAATCCGGAGAAGTCGGGCGGTTGGCTGAGGTATGTGGAGGTGACCATTACATCGGGGTTGACCGCGGTCGCCCCGGCTATATAGCCAGCTTCGAACTTCACGATGAGCGGTACGTTGACACCACCGATGAATCCGATGTGTCCCGTCTCACTCTCCAGCGCCGCAACCACTCCGACCAGGAAGGATCCTTCTTCCTCGGCGAACACCAGCCCAGCTACGTTGGGGGCTTCTACCGTGGCGTCGTCGACGATACCGAACCAGACGTCGGGGTATTCGGCCGCTACCTCGGCGACCGGGCCGGCATAGGTGAATCCGACCGCGATGATCGGATTGTCCCCGCTATCGGCCAGTAGCCTGAGGCGATCGGAACGGTCCTGATCGGTGTCCTCCGCCTTGGCGGTAACTTCGGTTAGCTCGAGTCCCAGCTCGCCGGCAGCTTGCTCCGCGCCGTTGTAGGCAAGGTCGTTGAAACCCCCATCACCTCTCCCGGAGGTCGTAGGCGACGGCGACTTTCAGGCTCGACTCGGGCATTGCCTCCGTGGTGGTGGTCGTTTCGGCGGCTGCCGCAGTAGTAGGTGCATTGGTGGTAGTCGTTTCCGCCGACTCGCCACCGCAGGCTGCTGCTGCCAGCGCCATAATCGCGGCCAGGGCCACCAGGCTTAGGCTTCTTCGCATATTGGTCTCCTCTCTCTCCGTTCTTTGCTTCCGTTGGTTACAGGACCCGATCCGGCTCTTGCGACCCGGACGGGGTGGTTTCTCCTTATGGCTGATCAGGTGCCGCGGATCCGGTGGCCGGTACTCATCGGCTTCTCCCGGGGAGGACCGCACGAGGAGCGTTCGAGCAACCGAGTTTCGAGCACGACCCGTCTCGCCGGTTGGACGAGGTCGCCATTCATCCGGGAGAGCAGCATTCTCATTGCCAGGGCGCCCTGCTGTTGCATAGGGCGATCGATCACGGTGAGCGGGGGGTCGACGATCTCGGAGAACGGATGGTCGTCGAATCCGACAATCGAAAGATCATCGGGTATCCGGACACCGATGTCCTTTATGGCCCGCAGCGCGCCGATAGTCATCAGGTTGTTGGCGACGAATACTGCCGTCGGTGGATGTGGGAGGCCGAGCAGTCGCATCATTGCCTGGTAACCGCCTTGCTTCCTGAACCCGCCCTGCTGTACGAAATCGGCCGCCGGTTCGATCCCTATTGCGGCCATGGCGACCTGGTATCCCTCGAGGCGGAGACGCCCGGGGGTGGAGTCGATCGATCCCGCAATAGTCGCAATCTGCTCGTGGCCTTTGGAGTGCAGATACTCGGTCCCCGCTCGAGCTCCCCCGAAGTTGTCGACCAGCACCGCGTCGAAGGAGCCGGTAGACGGTGCCTCACGGTCGATCAGGACGGTCGGAACTCCCGCATCTGCCAAGCGTTGCGGGTTCAGGGTTTGCTCGCTGGTCGGAGCAAGCAGCATGCCATCCACCCGGTTCATGAGATCGTCGATGACCTCGGTCTCACGGTCATCGCTCTCATCGGTGTTGGCCAGGAAGATCGTGTGGCCATCCTGCGCAGTAATGCTCTCCGCACCTCTGACTACCGACGCAAAGAATGGGTTCGTGATGTCGGGCACTACTAGAGCGATTGCGCCGGTCTTACCCGACTTGAGTGACTGGGCGGCCGGACTGGGCCGGTAGCGAAGGTGAGAGATGGCTTGATCGATGCGATGGGCCGCGCGATCACCTCGGAGATGGCGCGAGACCGTCGAGGCTGAGACACCGGCCTTAGCCGCCACATCGCTGATGGTTGGGGATCTGGGCACGCCGGGGTTCCCCTCCAATGTCGAGGTGGCTTGACCCAGCCACCGACTGCACTACCTTACCTGAAAACGATTTCAGACATGGTAGGTCGAAGGCTACGATGGCGTCAAGTCAGAACTGGTGCCTCCGAGACGGCGCAGACGGCAATGAGGAGGATGCATGACATTGGATCTCGATCAAGCCAAGATCGTGGTGGTCGGGTCGACCATGATCGATTTGATGGCATACACATCACGAATCCCTGAGTCTGGGGAAACTGTGGTCGGGGAACGTTTCGAGATGGGATTCGGTGGCAAGGGGGCCAACCAGGCCGTGATGGCCCGGTTACTCGGTACCGACGTGATAATGGTCGGCTGCTTGGGGGACGATACCTACGGTGATATGACGATCGAGAACTTCGCGGCCTTCGACATCGACACCTCCGATATCTATCGGGCGTCCGGGCCCAGTGGGGTAGCCCCGATCTGGGTGGAGCCAGACGGGAGCAATCGGATCATCATCTTTCCGGGTGCTAACGAGCGGTTGACTGCGGAACAGGCGGTCCGTTCAGTTCGGCGAGCATCTGATGCCGCCATCGTGGTGGGCCAGCTCGAGGTTCCCCAGCAGGCTACTGCTGCGGCATTTCGCGCCGCCCGGGAGATGGGAGCCGCCACGGTGCTGAATCCCGCGCCGGCGGCTCCCCTGTCGAGCGACCTCTTGGAAGTGAGCGATTGGCTGATTCCCAACGAGGTCGAGTTCGAGATGCTGGCCGGCCGATCGGCTCTCTCGGATGAAGCGATCCTGCAGTACGCCCGCTCCGCCGGCCGCCGGCTGGTGGTGACGCTCGGTGAGCACGGAGCCGCCCTGGTCACGGCGGATGGTGGCGGGGTCACCCGTATTCCCGCCCCGGCCGTGGCCGCGGTGGACACCACCGGGGCGGGGGATGCCTTCGTGGGATCGTTCGTGGTGGCACTGGCGCTCGGCCTCGATGATCACGAGGCCGTCCGGTTCGCCAACCACAGCGCGGCCGACACCGTCACCAGGCATGGCACCCAGTCCTCGTTTCCTCGCCAATTCCGGAACGGACCGCGCCAGGCCATATCGGAGATCCTCCCCGCTAGCGGGTAGATCGTCCTCCGAAGGCCGATCTGGCCGGCAACGCCCGTTCGAGGCTCGATCTCACCACGAAACGCTCTCTATGTAGAACAGCGCGATGTCGACCGGGCAGTCATCCGTCTGGACTTCTGCGAAGTCGATTCCCACTTCGGTCAGTACCCCGCTCACCGACCGGCCGCCCGCGGTGACCAGTCGGACCGGATGGCGGAGCTGCTCGGCTTCGACCAGTGAGTCCCGCAAGGTCCGGCGCAGGGGTGGGACATGGCTGTACTCGTTGATGGTGTCTGGATGGCTCATCCTGTAAACATGCCTGATCCGATGGCCGATGCCAAGGGGTAGGTTCTGGCGGATCCCCGAGGTGGGGTGGATATTCTGGTGGGGTGAGCAGCATCCCGGAAGGGGAGGTTCCCACCGATGCCGCAAGCGGTACTGCCCACCACCATCGATCGCCCGGCTACCGGTGACAAGTCCGACCTCGACCGAGGTTGGAACGTGGTGGTCTGGAACGATCCGGTGAACCTGATGTCCTACGTCGTGCTGGTCTTCCGGAAGGTGTTCGGGTACTCGGAGTCGAAGGCGACCCGGCTGATGCTGGAGGTTCATCACGAAGGTCGTTCGGTGGTGAGCACCTCACCGAGGGAGAAGGCCGAGATCGACTGCTACACCTTGCACCGTCATACGCTGTGGGCGACCATCGAACGGGCAGGATGAAGCGCTTCCGGGGCCGGGAGGGGGTCATCGAGATGAGACTGCGTCCCGATGAGGTGCGTGCCCTGTCCCTGCTGCCGCGTTTGCTCGAGTCGGTCGGCCATGACCCGCGGGACCCGGCGGCCGAGCGCCTGTCGGTGGAGGCATATCCCGACGATGAGGAGGCGCAGGCCGAGTATGGACGGCTGATGGCGCCGGAGATGGATCAGCAACGGCAGGCGGACCGGGCGGTACTGTCCTCGTCGCTGGAGTCTGCTCAGGATGGACCGGTCGATCTGACCCCGGCCGCGGCGGACTCGTGGTTGTTGGTGGTCAACGAGGCCCGCCTGGCTCTGGCGGCCCGGCTCGGGATAGAGGAGGAAGGCTGGGGACTATCCGGCGAGCAGCGCGGTATGAGGGTGCCGGAGATGGCCCTGCTGGTCTATCTGACCGACGTCCAGGACGAGCTGATCAGCGTGCTGGCGGACTACTGCTGAACGGAACTCCACCCACCACGCTTGGATCCTCTCATACGGAGCCAAGTTTCGCAAGCGATCCCATCCCGTTACCTAGATTGTCGAACAGTCCTCCCATCAGGCTATCGATGAAGTAGATCCCCTCCCTGTCGGGGTGCCGCAGTATCTAACGGGACCACTGGTAACGTATCGGCAAGCACGCTGGTGACCGTCTGGAAGAGGATGTGGACACCGGGGCGGGCAAGTAGGGAGAAAAGAAAGCGCTGTCGAGAGCCGTCTACGTGATCGTCGGAGTCGCGGGCATCCTAGCCCTCTTCTCCCTCTAGTCGAGCCCTTCAGGAACTATTCGGCGGGCCGCCTGCCAGCCTCCTACCCTCCGGAGCTGGCTGAGGCGGTCCGCCCCCGCGCCCGGGCGGACCGGCGGGTGGTCATTAGGAACAGGATCGGCCCGCTCTCGGTCATTGGTGAGGTGTTTATGCTGCCCACCATGGTTACCGATGAGCGATTGTCATGAGCGTCCTGTTCGGCATATGCACTGACCAGTCCGAGCCCTATGCCACCTTGCGAGACAGGTGGCTCTTCTATGAGGAACTTGGGTTCGACAGCTTGTGGGATTGCGATCACTTCCTCCGGCCTAGCAACCCGAAGGCTCCCTACTTCGAGGGCTGGACGCTGCTCGCGGCTTTGGCCGCCGAGACAACCCGGACCAGGGTCGGAGTCCTAGTCGGCAGCAACACCTTCCGTCATCCTGCTCTGGTAGCCCAGCAGGCGATCACGATCGACCACATTTCGGGGGGACGGCTCGAGCTCGGCCTCGGGGCTGGGTGGTTCGAGGAGGAACATGACCGGTTCGGCATTCCGTTCGGAGATCCCCCCGTGAGGGTCGAGAAGTTCCAGGAAGCGCTCGAGGTGATCGATTCCCTCACCCGCGGTCGGGAGACGACCTTTCACGGCCGGCACTACCGGCTCCAGGCGGCCCGATTGCGGCCCCACCCGGTCCAGGCGCCCCGCCCTCCGCTCACTCTGGGTGCCCACCGTCCTCGCATGCTGCGGATCTGCGCTCGCTTCGCGGATCGCTGGAACTCCTACGGAACGGTCGAGGAGATGGCGGAGCGCATCCGAATCCTGGACGAGGCGTGTGCCGAGATCGGCCGGGATCCAACCGAGATCATCCGTTCCTTCTACTGCTGGATCCCCCAGCTGGCCACCATCGGTCTGCCCGATCCCTGGTCCAGCCCCGGAGCCTTCTCGGAGGTGGTAGGCAGTTACGTCGACGCGGGGGTGAACGAGTTCATCTTCGATCAGCCTCAACCCGAGCAGTTCCCGGTTGCCGAGCGGATAGCGGCGGAATTCCTGTCTCGCGGCCCCTAGCCGTAGCGCCGACCGACGGTTCCGTCCACGGTCGGCTAGGGGGTGCTCGGACCGGAAATCGTGGCCCAGGGGCGACACAAGGGCCGGAGGTTTGATAGGTTACGGTACGGGCCAGCGTCGAAAGGAGTCCCCTGTATGCAGGTATCCATGTCGGTCAATGGGCGGCAGGTTTCGGGGGAGGTAGAGCCCCGCACCCTGCTGGTCCACTTCTTGCGGGAGGACCTGCGATTGACCGGTACCCATGTGGGGTGCGAGACGTCCTATTGCGGCGCCTGTACGGTCAAGCTGGATGGTAAGGCAGTGCTCTCCTGCACCATGCTGGCCGCGCAGGCCGATGGGGCAGACATCACCACGGTCGAAGGTCTGGCGCAGAACGGTGATCTGCACCCGGTGCAGGAAGGATTCTGGGAGCGTCATGGCCTGCAGTGCGGCTTCTGCACGCCGGGCATGATCATGTCGGCGGTGACCCTGCTCGAGGAGAACGACAATCCGACTGAGGAGGAGATCCGGAGCGGTATCGAAGGGAATCTGTGCCGCTGCACCGGGTACCACAACATCGTGCGGGCGATCGAATATGCCGGCGCAAGGATGCGCGGCGAGGAACCCGCCCCGGCGGCATGGGAGAACGCATGAGCTCTACGAGTGTGCTCGGCGGTGTGGTGCGCCGCCGCGAGGATCCTGCCCTGATCCAGGGAGGCGGTCGCTACACCGACGACGTGAAGCTGGCCGGAACCGCCCATGTCGCCTTCGTCAGGAGCCCGTTCGCCCATGCTCGGGTCTTGTCGGTCGACACCTCGGATGCGGCGGCGATGGAGGGTGTGGTGGCCATCTACACAGCAGCGGATGTCGAGCATCTGGGCTCGCTGGTGGCACAGGCCCCGGTAGGAGCGCTACGGCCGCTGCTGAACAACGGCACCGTCAAGCATGTCGGCGAGGCAGTGGCGATGGTGGTCGCCGAAGACCCCTATCTCGCCCGTGACGCCGCCGATTCGGTAGATGTCGACTACGAAGCACTCCCGGCGGTCGTCGACCTCAAGCATGCCCTCAGCGATGAGATGAAGGTTCATGACGACCTGGATTCCAACGTCCTGGTGTCGTGGACCGGGCCGTTCGGTGCCGACGCGGACGCGCTGGCCGCGGTGAGGGAGGGCATCGAGGCCCACAGGTCCCGGGAGGACGTGGTGGTCGTCTCCCAGGAGATGACCAACCAGCGTCTGATCCCCGTGCCGATCGAACCACGCTCGGTGATGGCCGACTACCAGATGGGCTACGGCAGGTTCGACATCTACTCGTCCACCCAGATTCCCTCGGCCCTGGCCGGTGCCATCGGCAAGTACTTCGGAATGGCGTTGAACCAGGTGACCGTCAAAGCCATGGAGGTGGGTGGTGGTTTCGGCTGCAAGCTGAACGTGTACAACGACGAGGTGCTGGTGGCGTTCGCTTCCAAGCAGCTCGGGCGACCGGTGAAGTGGACGGAGACCCGCCGGGAGGCGGCCAACTCCACCATCCAGGGTCGGGGATGGATAGCCACAGCCACCCTTACCGGCACCACCGGCGGCGAGATCCTGGGGTTCGAGCTGGAAGGTATCGCCGACATGGGCGCCTATTCGCAGAACTTCACCGTCGCAATCCCCTTCCTCGGGGTGTTCGTGGGGTCCGGCCAGTACTCCTTTCCCACCTACTGGAAGATGGACTGTGTGACTACTCACACCATGACCACCGACGCTTACCGGGGTGCGGGCCGCCCGGAGGCCGCCTATTACCTGGAGCGCATCATCGACATGTACTGCCGGGAGATCGGGATGGACCCCGCCGCGGTGCGCCGCAGCAACTACATTCCCGCCTCCGACTTCCCCGCCGCCGTGTCGCCCATGGGGTTCGCCATGGACACCGGCGACTATGAGACCAACCTGGACGCTGCTCTAGAGTCGGCCGGGTGGTCCGATCTGCTGGCGGAACGTGACGCAGCCCGGGCCGAGGGCCGCCACGTAGGAGTGGGGCTGGCCACCTACGTGGAGGTATGCGGGTTCGGACCTGCCGGCCTGGTGGATCTCGGCTTCTCGTGGGCCGAGTACCAGATGCCCTCGGCTTTCAACGGTTCGGGACTGGTTCGGGTCCACCCGGACGGCTCGGCCACCGTATCGATCGGTACTGGCCCGTCGGGTCAGGGCCACCAGACGACCTGGGCGCAGATCGTGGGTGACGGTCTCGGCATGGATGTCGACCGGATCCGGGTGATCCATGGCGACACCGAGGAGGCTCCCCCCAGCATCGGCACCTTCGGGTCACGCTCGGCGGCGGTCGACGGTTCGGCCTGCTACGAGGCCACCCAGAAGGTGCGAGCCAAGGCCGCCAAGATCGCGGCTCATGTACTAGAAGCGTCGGAGGAGGACATCGAATTCGCCGACGGCGGCGCTCGGGTGGTCGGGACTCCGGACAGCTCGGTGAGCTGGGAGGAGATCTCCAAGACCGCCTACCAGCCGCACCTGCTTCCGGAGGGTCTGGAGGGTGGCCTGGAGGCTCATGCCATCTTCAGCCCCGGCAACGCCACCTGGCCGTTCGGCACCCACATCGCCATGGTGGAGGTGGATCCGGAGACGGGTGACGTGAGGTTGCTCCGCTACATCGGTATGGACGACTGCGGCAACGTCATCAGCCCGATGATCGTGGACGGGCAGATCCACGGGGGCATCGCCCAAGGGGTCGGCCAGGCCCTCTTCGAGGATGCGGTCTACGACATGGATGGGAACCTGCTGGCCGGTTCGCTGGTGGACTACATCCTGCCTACGGCTGCGGACCTGCCCTCCTTCGAGCTGGGCCGCACCGTGACCCCGACCGACATCAACCCGCTCGGCGTCAAAGGCATCGGCGAGGCCGGAACCATCGGCGCGGCCCAGACGGTCGTCAACGCGGTGGTGGACGCACTCGAGCCGCTGGGAGTGACCCATATCGACATGCCAATGCGCCCCCAACGGGTCTGGCAGGCTATCCGGGACGCCCAGGCGTAGGAAGGAGGAGCCCATGTATCCACGGAAGTTCGACTACGCAGCACCTTCCAGCCTGGACGAAGCGCTGGAGGCGCTCGGTAGCAATCCGGATGCCAAGGTGCTGGCGGGAGGTATGAGCCTCCTGCCGATGATGAGGCTGCGGCTGCTCTCCCCCGGAATGGTGGTGGACATCGGCCGCATCGACGGGCTCGGGGAGATAACCGACAATGGGGACTCGATCTCGATAGGCGCCATGGTCACCCACGCCGAGGTAGCTGCGAGCGCGCTGGTGCGGGAACACGCCGCCGCGCTGGCCACGGCCGCCTCCTGGACCGGGGATCGTCAGGTCCGGAACCGGGGGACGAGCTGCGGATCGATGGCACACGCCGACGTAGCAGCCGACCAGCCGGTAGCGGCGCTCGCCCTGGGCGCCACGATGGTGGTGGCCTCCTCGGGAGGCACCCGGGAGATAGCAGCCGGCGACTTCTTCGTCGACACTCTGTTGTCCGCGCTGGAGCCCGACGAGATCCTCACCGAGATCCGCATCCCGAAGATCGGCGCCGGAACCGGGACGGCCTACGACAAGTTGGGCCGCCGGGGTGGGCACACCGACTATGCGGTTGCTGGGGTCGCTGCTTCGGTGACCCGTTCCAACGGTTCGATCAGCGGAGCCACCGTGGCAGTTACCGGGGTGGGCAACAAGCCGGCCCTGGCCCCCGCGGTCAGCGATGCCCTGGTCGGATCGGACGGTTCGGATGCGGCGATCGATGGCGCGGCCTCCCATGCCACCGATGGGGTAGAGGTGCTCGAGGATCTGTACGGTTCGGTCGACTACAAGACCCATCTGGCGAAGGTGTTCACTGCTCGAGCGATCAAGGCAGCCCTAGCCGCCGCCGGCTAGCGCCGCACTCCAAACGATCCGGTCCCCCCGCCAGGTTGCCTTCCAGGCGGGGGGACCGGGCTCGTGCCTGAGCCGGGCGTGACGCGTGGGTATCCAGGGTGGACATGGCAATTGTTGTCCTTCCTGTGACCGATGCAAACGCCACAGCCCGGTCGGTGTATCCTGCCTCGGATGATCCCTGCCACTGTTCATGAGGTCAGCGCCGCGCTGTCGGCCGAGCGATACATCGCGGACCGTTCCCTGGCGGTCACCATCCACCTGGCCTTGCAGATGGGACGGCCGCTCTTTCTCGAGGGGGAGGCGGGGGTCGGCAAGACCGAGGTAGCCAAGGTACTGGCAGCCATCCTCGACCAGCCCCTGCTGCGCCTCCAGTGTTACGAGGGTCTCGATGCCGGACATGCCATCTACGAGTGGGATTACGCCCGCCAGATGCTGGCCATCCGTCTGATCGAGGCCCGGGGCGAGGGCGCCGGTGCGGGGATCTCCGACATAATGAGCCGAGAGTATCTGGTTGCCCGCCCGCTGTTGCAGGCGGTGGAGCTTTCATCCGCCGGTCAGCGACCGGTCCTGCTGATAGACGAGCTCGACCGGGCCGACGAGGAGTTCGAGGCGTACCTCCTCGAGCTCCTATCGGATTTCGCGATCACCATTCCCGAGGTGGGGACCGTAACGGCTATGGAGCCCCCGGTGGTGGTCATAACGTCGAACCGCACCCGGGAGATTCACGATGCCCTCAAGCGCCGCTGTATCTACCACTGGATCGACTACCCGACCTTCGAGCGGGAGGTGGCCATAGTGACGACCAAGGTACCGGGGATCGATCATGCGCTGGCAGGAGACCTTGCCCGAGCGATGGAGCGGCTGCGAAACCTCGACCTGTTCAAGCCTCCCGGGGTGGCAGAGACTCTGGACTGGGCGGCTGCCCTCCGGGTTCTCGGCACCGAAGTCCTCTCCCCGGAGGCGGCCAACGACACGCTCGGAGTGGTGCTCAAGTACGAGGAGGACGTCGAGCGGGTCCGCACCGGCGGCGTAGCGAAACTGCTGGCGGCCGGATGATTCGTGATGCCCGCTGATGGGTGTCCGCCCGGACTCTCGACGTTTAAGCGGTGTCCTCGCGGGCCGGGAGTGGTGCGGCTCGTAGGAGAGGGACTTGGACAACAATCGCACCGCTTCCGTGCGGGCAGGTAGCTGATGGCAGAGGTATTCGCCTCCAACCTCATCCACTTCGGCCGCTACCTGCGGGCCAGGGGGCTGGTGGTCACCCCGTCCACCGGTATGGACCTGCTCGAAGCCGCGCACCTGCTCGGTCTGGAGGAGGCCAAGGATGTCCGGCACGGGTTCCGCTCCCTCGTGGTGGTCCGCCCCGATCAGATACCGGTCTTCGATGAGGCGTTCGACCTCTTCTTCGGTAGAGGGAAGAGCCGTCCGCCGATCGCGGAGCGGGAGCCGGAGTCGTTGTTCCAGTCCTACCTGCAGGTGGCTGCTCCCGAGGGTCAGATCGAGGAGGATGCGACCCGCGAGAGCAGCGAGCAGCTGGGTGCTTCCTACCAAGAGCGGCTCGGGAGTCGAGACTTCGGCGAGCTGTCTCCCGACGAGGTGGCGGAAGTGCGGCGGATGATCGCGTCGATGGTGTGGCGACCGGCCGAAGCCCTCAGCCGGCGGTGGCTGGCAGATTCGAGAGGCCGGCGGCCGGATATGCGCCGTACCCTGCGCAACGCAGTGGGACCGAGCAGCGAGCTGATCAGGATGGAGTTCCGGTCGCGAAAACCGCGCCGCCGTCCGCTGGTGATCCTCGCTGATGTGAGCGGCTCGATGGAGAAGTACGTCGAGATGCTCCTCTACTTCGCTCATTCGGCGCCCGCCCGGATGGGTCGGGTCGAGACCTTCGTGTTTTCCACCCGCCTGACCCGGATCACTCATGAACTACGCCGGCGCGACCCGGCCATGGCTCTCCGTCTGGTGGCAGGACGGGTTCACGACTGGTCGGGAGGAACCCGGATCGGAGAATCCATAGAAACCTTCAACCAGCAGTGGAGCCGGCGGGTGGCCAGGGGCGGTCCGATAGGGATCATCATCAGCGACGGATGGGATAGGGGAGACCCCGGTCTGCTCGGCCGCGAGATGGCTCGGTTTTCCCGTACGATGCACCGCACGATCTGGCTCAACCCGCTGGCAGGCCGCCGAGGCTACTCACCGGAGACCCGGGGTTTGAAGGCCGCCCTGCCGCATGTGGACGACTTCCTGCCGGCGGCCCGGCTGGCCGATCTCTCAGGGGTGGTTCGTCTCCTAGAGTCCATACCAGCAACACCGAAACCAACTGCCAGACAAGGAGCGTGGGCTTCATGAAGGATGCGCTTGCGACATACGACCGCTGGACCGCCGAAGGGAAGCAGGTCGCGGTGGCGACGGTCGTGAAGGTCAAGGGTTCGGCGCCCCGGCCGGAGGGGGCCAAGTTCCTGGTGTCGTCGGCCGGGGACATGGAGGGCTCGGTGAGCGGAGGATGCGTGGAGAACGACGTGTTCCTGCATGCCCAAGGAGTGCTCGAGTCGGGCAAGCCCAGGCTGGTGACCTACGGCATCGCTGACGAGGATGCCTTCGAGGTGGGCCTCGCCTGCGGAGGAACCATCCAGGTGCTGATAGAGCAATGGTGAGCCCGCTGGCAGCGGTCCGCCACCTGGTGGAGGCCGAGAGATTGGGCGCGGCCGTCACGGTGGTGGAAGGTCCCGACACCGGTACCAAAGGGGTGCTGGATCGGGTGCGGGGGCTGGTTGCCGGAACCCTTCCCACTCCGGTCGCGGATGATGTGATGGCCGACGCGGCCAGCCTGATGGACCGTGAGCAGAGCCGCACCCTCACCTACGGGGACCGCCAGGTGTACATAGAGACCGTTGCTCCCCAACCGCAACTCGTCATATTCGGCGCCGTCCATATCGCTCAGGAGCTGTGCAGGATGGCTCACGGGTTGGGCTTCCGGGTGATCGTCAACGACGCCCGGCCGTTCTTCACCACCCGGGAACGGTTTCCGGAGGCAGCCGATGTCATCGTAGGGTGGCCGGATCAGGTGGCCGACCAGCTGGTGATCGATGCTCGCACCTATGTGGTGATGCTGAGCCACGATGCCCGCTTCGAGGATCCAGTGCTGCCGCTGGTGTTGGGAGGACCGGCCAAGTACATCGGGGTGATGGGAAGCCGCCGTACCCATCGCCGCCGGGTGGCCCGGTTGAGGGCGGCCGGCTTCGACGAGGCGCAGATCGCCCGCATCCATGGTCCGGTGGGGCTCGATATCGGCGCCGAGCAGCCCGGGGAGGTGGCGGTGTCGATCCTGGCCGAGATGATCCAGGTCCGGTACGGGTCGGGATCGGGCGAATCCCTGGTCGGCAGGCCGGGGCGAATCCATCTGCAGCGCACGGAGGACGAGGGGGACCTGTGATCGGTGCGGCCCTACGCGGGCTGGCCGGTTGGCGCGCCTTGCCCGGACCCTCATGAGCATTGCAGCCTTGATCCTGGCCGCCGGAGAGTCCAAACGGTTCGGGGAGGGGGAGTCCAAACAGCTGGCCGACTGGCGGGGCAGGCCGCTCCTGGAGCATGTGGTCGATCGGGTGCGCGGTTGGCCACAGGTGGATGACGTGTACGTAGTGCTGGGGGCGTATGCCGAGCAGCTCATGGATCGGATCGAACTCTCGAACGTGACCGTAATCGAGAACCTCGAATGGGCCGAGGGAATGGGCTCCTCGCTCCGAGCGGGACTGGACTTCCTCATTGGAGACCGGACCTCGGACCGGGTATTGATCGTGCTGGGTGACCAACCGCTGTTGCCTGCGCCGGTCATCCCGTTGCTGCTCGAGGCCGGTCGGAGCTCCCGACGACCCGTGGTCATCCCTCGCTACCGGTTCGCACGGGGTCATCCTGTGCTGGTGGAACGCTGGCTGTGGCCCCGCCTGGTGGCTGGTCTGGAAGGTGACCATGGTGCCCGGAACCTGTTCCTGGCTCATCCCGAGTGGGTAGAAGAGGTACTGATCGCCGATGACCCCCCGCGGGATATCGATACGAAGGAAGATCTGGACTACCTTCGGAGTGGAGGGAAGGCCGGGTCGCCGCCGCCGGTTCGAAGGGATAACGTCCGGCGACACACCAGGACCTTCGATGGGGAACCACTCTAGTGACGGTTTACGAGATCTAACATCGATGTATCATTGGGTACCGTACTTATGACAGCCATTCACACCATCGGTGGTGTGGGGTCTTCCCACGCCAAGGAGTTCCGCCGACTGGGAATCAGGACGACGGGGGCGTTGCTGCGCCGGGCGGCCGGGTGCAGTGATCGCCGGGCAGTAGCTGAGCGGGTGGGGCTGACCGAGCCGGAAGTACTCGAGGCGGTCCTGCGGGTCGACCTGATGCGGATCAAGGGGGTGGGTGCCAGATATGCGACCCTGCTCAACGCGGCCGGAGTGTTCACCATCGAGGAGTTGGCAGCCCGGGACCCGGAGGCTCTCGTGGCGATGCTCGCTCAGATCAATGCCCGCTGGATGCTGGTCCGGCGCCTACCCAATCTCGAAGTGGTCACCAGGTGGACCACCGGCGCCTGTGCCTCGCAGACCTCCGTGGAGTACTGCAACCAGGAGCCACAGGAGGGGTAGCCATGTCACAGCCATGCTATATCATGTTGGATAGCCATATACACCACCGGTTTGCTTAGGACGTCGAGCGGACCATGGTGACAATCCCGTCGAAGCGCAACCGCCAGGGATAGGCGAAGCGCGTCCGGAACTCGGAGGAGGTGGCTGGGGGTGGGTCCCACGGAGTGGGGCGGATCGGGTCGTTTTTCGCGGTCTGGCTGAGCGGGACACTGTGGCTCCGCCGCTGGACCGGTGCGACCCGCTGGCGGGTTGGTATCGATCGCGTGAGGGCGTATATTCTCGCGCCAATCTTGCGGAGGGGACAATGATCATCGTCATGAAGCCGAACGCCGGCGAGCACCAGATCGACGGTGTGGTGCGGCGGCTGGCAGAGGTAGGCTCGAAGGCTCACATTTCTACCGGTCAACTCCGCACCGTGATCGGGGCGATCGGGGACCGGGGACGGATCCAACAACTCCCGTGGGGGGCGATTCCAGGTGTGGAGCGAGCAGTGCCGGTGCTGAAGCCTTACAAGTTCGTGTCACGTGAGTTCCGGGCTGAGGACACCGTGATCAAAGTACGCAATGCTCAGATCGGTGGCGGGGTGTTCGCCCCAATAGCCGGGCCATGCGCGGTCGAGAGCCGGGATCAGCTGTTCCGCACGGCCGAGGCGGTGCGGAATTCCGGAGCCACCATCCTGCGGGGGGATGCGTTCAAGCCCCGCACCAGCCCGTTCTCATTCCAGGGGCTCGCCGAGGAAGGCCTCCAGTTGCTGGCCGAGGCACGGGAGGAGTTCGATCTTCCGTTCGTGGCCGAGGTCTTGGATCCTCGTGAGGTCGAGATGATCATCGGCTACGCCGACATCCTCCGGATCGGAACTCGCAACATGTCCAACTTCGCCCTGCTCTCCGAGGTGGGGAAGGTACACAAGCCGGTGCTGCTCAAGCGGGGATTCACCGCCACCGTGGATGAGTGGCTGAACGCCGCTGAGTACATATACAAGGAGGGCAACCACGAGGTGATCATGGTCGAGCGCGGGATCCGAACCTTCGAGACCAGCACCCGCAACACCCTCGACATCTCGGCCGCTCCCGTCATAAAGGCCATGTCCCACCTGCCGATCATCATCGACCCCTCCCATTCATCGGGCCGCCGACATCTGGTGGCACCGCTCTCCAGGGCCGCCATCGCGGTGGGAGCGGACGGGTTCATCGTGGATGTCCATCCCGCTCCCGAGACGGCGCTGGTGGATGGTGATCAGGCGATCCTGCCCCACGAGTTCGCCGAGCTGATGGATCAGATGCGGGTGCTGGCGGCAGCACTCGACATCACCATCTAGTGCCCCGATCGCTCCCGGCCTCGGGCCGCAGGACAGCTTCTTGAGACTCCTGGCCCGCCTCGGGATAGCGGACCTCAGAGCGCTTAGTCAGGAACCGCGGGCTGTATCGCGGCCCACGACGAGAGAGTCTCCAGATCTCTGATCGACGGAGACGAGCGGCGATACTCGGCACTGGGCTGATAGGGGCGTCGTTCGGGATGGCCCTCCGCCAGGCAGGCTGGACGATCGCCGGTTGGGATCCGGATGCCTCAGCACTGGCTGTCGCCGCCCGCCGTGGGGCGGTGGATCATCTTTGTTCGACGGCGGATGAGGCGCTCGAACAGGTCGATCTGGTAGTCCTGGCCGGCCCCCTCAATGCCACCCTGGCCACCCTGCGCGAGCTCCGCACCGATGCCTTGGTTACCGATGTCGCCGGTGTCAAGCAGCCCGTCGTGAGGGCGAAGCCGCCCGGCTTGCGATTGGTAGCGGGCCACCCGATGGCGGGCAGGGAGCAGGCCGGACCCACGGCGGCCACCCCGGCCCTGTTCAGGGGAGCGGCCTGGATCATCTGCCCGGACGGAGCCCGAGACGAGGATCTGGTGAGGGTCGGGCGGGTGATCGAATCGGTCGGGGCCATCCCCTACCGCATGCCCGCCGCCGAGCACGACCGGGTGGTGGCGGCCATCTCCCACCTGCCGCAGCTGCTGGCGGTCTCGCTCGTCAATCTGGCATCGGCCGATCCGGGGGCCATGGAGCTGGTCGCCGGATCCTTCCGTGACCTGACCAGGGTGGCGGCGTCGGAGCCGGGCTGGTGGCCCGAACTGCTGGCCGCCAACCGGACCAACGTGAGCCGGGCGATAGCCTCCCTGATGGAACATCTCGAAGCCGCCCGGCAGGAGATTGGTTCGGATCCGGCTTCCCTCACTTCCCGGATCGAGTCCGCCCGGACCCAGCGGCAGGGAATGGCCTCCCCCGAAGTCCGAGTGGGGGTGGTGCTCCAGGACCGTCCGGGTGAGATAGCCGCAGTCGGTCGGGCGCTCGAGCAGAGCGCGGTGGATGTGCGAGACCTCCAGCTGCGCCATGCTCCCCATGGGGGCGGTGGTGTGCTGACCCTGTCGGTGCGGCCTGCCGAGGCCACCGCGCTGCGCGAGTCGCTCGCCGCCGAAGGCTTCACGCTCGAATAGCTGCCGTCCCAGCCTGGTCCCGGAGACGGCCCGGGACTCCAAGGTCTGTCCCTACCCCTTCCTAGACTCCTTCCCGTGAGTACGGTCAAGGTGGCAGGCGCCCAGCTCAACCTCCGGGTGGGCGATCTCAGCTACAACGAGGGACGCATTCTCGAGGCGATGAGGTGGGCGGAGTCCAGCTCCGCGGACTTGCTGCTCCTTCCGGAGCTGGCCATATCCGGTTACACACCGGAGGACCTGGTGATCCGGAGCGCCTTCGTCGACGCCAACCTGTCCGTCCTGGAACGCCTGGCCGCTCGAGCAGGGGAGACGGTAACCGTCGTCGGGTTCGTCGACCGGTCGGTTGGGAACCGCCGTAGCTGGGGGGATGCCGTCCGGCGCGAAGTCGCCAACGGCGCCGCCCTGCTACAGCGAGGCCGGGTTCTGGGTGTCTATCACAAGGTCCTGCTGCCCAACTACGGGGTCTTCGACGAGGAGCGTTACTTCGCGCCCGGCAGCAACCCTGCGGCGGTCTGGGACCTGGGCCACACTAGGGTCGGGGTCTCGATCTGCGAGGACCTGTGGGTCCCCGGCGGACCTCCCACCCAGCAGGCCGACGCCGGTGCTCAGATCCTGCTCAACATCAACGGATCGCCCTTCCAGATTTCCAAGGACGTGCAGCGGTCGGGCCATGTCCGGAGGGAAGCGGTCCGGGCTCGAGTCCCGGTGGTGTACCTCAATCTGGTGGGGGGCCAGGACGAGCTGGTCTTCGATGGGGGCTCCATAGTGGTCGACCACCACGGGTCGGTCCTATATCGGGCACCTTCGTTCGAGGAGGCCCGTTTCTTGGTCGAGGTCGAGCCCGGCGAGTTCACTGGCAAGCGGAAGGGTCCGACCGACACATCCGGACGGGTCAGGTCCCGACCTTCGGAACCCCACTCACCGCCTTGCTCCCCGCCCCTGGAAGACCTGGAGGAGATCTACCGGGCGCTGACCCTCGGCCTGGGCGACTACGTGCGAAAGAACGGTTTTTCCGAGGTAGTGGTGGGACTGTCCGGGGGAATCGACTCGGCCCTGACGGCCGTGATAGCCACCGATGCCCTCGGACCGGAGGCGGTTCATGGCGTGACCATGCCTTCGGAGTTCAGTTCCAAGGGGTCGGTATCCGACTCCGAGGAGCTGGCCGCGCGCCTGGGCATTCGCCTCGAGCAGATAGCCATCGCCGATCTGTACGCCGCGTTTCAACAGGCCCTCGAAACCACATTCGCCGGGACGGAGTTCGGGGTGGCCGAGGAGAACCTCCAGCCCCGCATCAGAGGAACCCTGCTGATGGCCATCTCCAACAAGCTGGGAAAGATGGTATTGGCGACCGGCAACAAGTCGGAGATGGCGGTGGGATACGCTACCTTGTACGGGGATATGGCGGGTGGCTACGCGGTGCTGAAGGATGTGCTCAAGACCAAGGTCTACGAGCTGGCTCGTTGGCGTAACCGCCAGGGCGCGGTGATACCAGAGGCAATCCTGGACAAGCCACCCTCAGCGGAACTCAGACCAGGGCAGTTCGATACCGACAGCCTTCCACCCTACGATTTACTCGATCCGGTACTGTCCGCCTATATCGAGGAAGACCGGTCGGTGGATGACATCGTGGCATTGGGATACGACCGGGATCTAGTGAAGAGAGTGGCCGCCATGGTGGATCGGAACGAGTACAAGCGTCGCCAGGCCCCTCCGGGAGTGAAGATCACCTCCAAGGCTTTCGGCCGGGACCGGCGGCTTCCCATCACCAGCGGCTGGCGACGGGGTTGAACGTGGGACCCTCAGTTCTTCTCAACGGACGCCCGGTTCCTCCCACCATTTCCATCTTCGACCCGATGGTGGGACGGGGTGACGGTTGCTTCGAGGCACTTCGCTCCTATGGGGGGAGCCTGTTCGGTCTCGCCCAACATCTGGCCAGGCTGGCTCGATCGGCCGCGGCCCTCAGGATCCCGCTTCCGCCGATCCCCTACATCGGCGAGTGGACCAGGCAGGTGGCGGCCGAACAGGGGGACGGAGTGATCCGGATATACGTCTCCCTGGGCGAGCAGGGCACCAACGTGTTCGTGTTCGCTTCCGCCATGCCCGACCTCGTCCCGGAACACCGGCTGTTCCCGCTGTCGGTTCCCTGGCATCCGGCCGGGAGTCCCTGGGAACTGGCCGGGGTGAAGACGCTCTCCTATGCCCCCAACATGGCAGCTACCCGCGCTGCCCAGGACGCCGGATACGATGATGCGTTGCTGCTGTCCCGGGACGGGATCGTGCTGGAAGGGCCGACCTCGTCACTGCTGTGGGCGGTGGACGGGGTGATCGAGACACCCTCGCTGGATCTGGGCATTCTCGAGTCGGTGACCCGCAGCATAGCCCTCGGCCATGCTCGGGAGCTGGGGATCGACGTTCACGAGGGTGGATACCCGCTGTCGCGGTTGGACGACGCCGACGAGGTGGCCATTCTGTCATCGACCAGGGAAGTCGCTCCGGTAGTGGCGGTCGGGGAGCGGACCTTCGAACCCGGCCCGGTCACGGCCTCGCTCGCCAGAGCCTACCGAGCGGCGGTGAGAGACGTCCTGATAGACTGAGACGGTTTCCATTGGTTAGTGGGGTGATTTCGTCGTTGACCACCCCGATCAGCACTCATGACCGTCGGTCATGTAGAAGCTCAGGATCTGGAGCTCGGTAGCCAGATCTACCTGCCGGAGATGGGTATGTCCAGGTACCTTCAGGACAGCCGGTGCGAAGTTCAGGATGGATGGTACCCCCGCCTCGGCCAAGAGGCTGGCCGCTCCCTGGGCGGCCCGGGCCGGGGTGGCGATGATCCCGACTGCGAAGTCGGACACCCGGGCGTCGTCCAGCAACGAGTCCACCGAGCGCACCGGGATCCCTCCGACCGGTTTCCCCACTTTGGAAGGGTCGGTGTCGTAGAGGCCTACGATCCGGAAGCCCCCCTTGCCGAACCCGCCGTAGTTCGCCAGAGCCGATCCGAGGTTACCGACCCCTACCACCACGACTTGCCGGTCCTCGGTCAGTCCGAGCGCTTGCCTGATCCGAGCGGCCAGCTCGTGGACGTCGTAGCCGACTCCCCGGATGCCGAACGAGCCGAGGAACGACAAGTCCTTGCGGACTCCGGCGGCGGTCAGGTTGCTGAGACGGGCCAGCTCCTTGGATGAGATGGTTAGGCGGCTGGCCGGAAGCCGTTCGATGCACCTCAGGTAGCACGGCAGCCGCTCTACGGTGGCCGCTGGGAGCACATGTCTCATGAGAGATACGTTACCGGCCTGCCCGAGGTCCCCCGCCGATCCGGTACCATCCCCGGTCGTGACACACTTCTCGGAACAATCCGACCCTGGGATCCAAGGCACCGATCCGCCCCCGTGGATGGCCGATCGGGCCGGGATGGTGGTGCCCGACATCGATTTCCCTGGTGGCTTCGGGTTGCACACCGGCAATATCGGGATCAAGGACCGCACCAGGGATGTGATGATCCTGTGGGCCGCGCCCGGCACCACGGCGGCCGGGGTGTTTACCCGGAGTCGCTTCTCCGGACCGAGCGTCACCCTCAGCCGGGACAACCTGGCCGATGGGCACGCCCGGGCGGTGGTGGTCATCTCGAAGAACTCCAATGTGGCCACCGGTCCGGTCGGTGTAGAGAACGCCGCCGAGCTGGCATCCCTCACCGCTCGAGTGGTGGGATGTGACCGGACCGAGGTGGTGGTGGCCTCCACCGGCGTGATCGGGGTGCAATATCCCATGGGCCGGATCCGCCGGTACCTGACAGATCTGGCTGCCCATCCGGATAGCTTCGTGACCCCCGGCTCCGCCACGCTAGCCGCTGCCGCGATGATGACTACCGACACCCATCCCAAGGTGGCTGTGGCTGCAGCCGGTGCGGCAACCGTGGTCGGAATCGCCAAGGGGGTGGGGATGATCGAACCCGACATGGCCACCATGCTGGCCTTCCTGACTACCGATGCCGCGCTACCGTCCCCGGTGCTGGATCGGATGTTCCGGCGGGTGGTGGACCACACGTTCAACGCTCTCAGCATCGACACCGACACCTCTACCAGCGACACGGCGGTGATCCTGGCGTCGGGTGAGGCCGGCCCGGTGGACGAGGACAGGCTGGAGGAGGCGGTCGGTGCGGTGTGTCTCGACCTGACCCGCCAGCTGGCGGCGGACGGGGAGGGCGCTGAAACCCTGATCGTCGCCACCGTGGACGGTGCCAGGGACGACATCCAAGCCAGACGGGTGGCCAAGGAAATCGTCAACTCACCCCTGGTCAAGACCGCTGTCCATGGTCGTGATCCGAACTGGGGGAGGGTGGCGATGGCGGTAGGCAAGTGTTACGACTCCGACATCGATCCGGACCGGGTGGTGATTCGCTTCGGTCCCACCGAGGTCTATCCCGCCCCGGCCACTCCGGAGATGCTGAGGGAGCTGGCTGACTACCTGGCCGAACCGGAGGTACTCATCCATGTCAGCCTGGGCATCGGGCAGGCTTCCGACTCACGGGGTGGTGGGAGTTTCACGGCCTACGGCTGTGATCTGACGGCCGGATACGTCCGCATCAACGCTGACTACACCACCTGATGATGGCGGTCGTTTTGGCACATGTCCCCGGCATTCCTAGGCTTGAGAACCCGGAAAAGGGGCGGTGTGGAGCTAGCTGAGTATCTTCCTATCGCGGTCATGTTCCTGCTGGCCGCGGCCTTCGCTGGGGTGTCTCTCGTGGTGTCCCACCTCGTCTCCTACAAGCGCCCGACTCCCGAGAAGCTGGAGCCCTACGAGTGCGGGATCGTGACCGAGGCCGAACCCATCCAACGCTTTCCGGTGAAGTTCTACTTGGTGGCGATCCTGTTCGTCATCTTCGACGTGGAGATCGTCTTCCTGTTCGCCTGGGCATCGGTGTTCGGTGAGCTGGGGTGGCCCGGCGTACTAGCCATCGCCTTCTTCACCCTCATGATCGTCGAGACCCTCGGCTACGTATGGAAGCGGGGGGCGCTCGACTGGAACGTCTCCCGCCGGACCAGGTACCGGCCCGACCAGGCATCTCTGGTCGGCGAGAGAGCAGCCTGATGTCCCGGCTGGCGACCCCTCCACAGCTGCTGACCACCACCCTCGGGAGGGCCATGAGGTGGGCGCAGACCCAATCCATGTGGCCGGCCACCTTCGGGCTGGCCTGCTGCGCGATCGAGATGATGGCCACCGGAACCGCTCACAACGACCTGGCCCGGTTCGGTATGGAGGTGTTCAGGGCCTCTCCCCGCCAGGCCGATCTGATGGTGGTGGCCGGAAGGGTGTCCCAGAAGATGGCGCCGGTCCTCCGCCAGGTCTACGACCAGATGGCTGATCCCAAATGGGTGATCTCGATGGGCGCCTGCGCTTCCACCGGAGGCATGTTCAACAACTACGCCCTGGTCCAGGGGGTCGATCAGATCGTGCCGGTGGACGTCTATGTACCCGGCTGCCCACCGGGCCCGCAATCGTTGATGCATGGGATCCTGACCCTCCAGGACCAGGTGATGACCGGGGAACTCGCCCGCTGATGCCGAGGGGGCGAACCTCCAGTCGGTCCCCGGACAACGGTCTCTTGGCCGGCCTCGTGGAGAAGGTGGCCGGGGCGGAGGCGGGTGCCTCGCTCGGGGATGGGGTCATCCGGGTTTCGGCCGCCGGTTTGGCGGAGCTGGCCGCCGCAGCCCGCTCCGCCGGCTTCGAGATGTGCACTGACATCACAGCGGTCGACTACCAGAGAGTTCGCCGGATCCGTTTCGAGCTGGTGATCAACCTGCTCTCCCTGTCGAGAAACCGCCGGCTCCGGATCCTGGTTCCCATACCGGAGGACGATCCGGTGGTTCCCTCGCTGGTGCCGGTGTACCCGGGCGCCAACTTCCTGGAACGGGAGGTGTACGACATGTTCGGTATCACCTTCGCCGGACATCCTGACCTGACCCGGATCCTGATGCCGGACGACTGGGAGGGATATCCGCTGAGACGGGACTTCGGGGTGGGGGCCGTGCCGGTCCAGTTCAAAGAAGCCCACCAGGTGATGTGATGGCCAGGCCAGCCACTACCGACCTCTGGGTGTCCGGAACCGAGGTACCGGACGTGCCCGAGTGGATGGTGGCTGGCACCACCGAGGGCACACAGGAGATGGAGCGGGACGAGGCGCCGGGCCGGTCGGTGGAACAGCGGGGCGCCCGGGTGGTCGATGACTGGGTGATCGACGACACGGTGGCGGACGACGAGCGGATGATCGTCAACATGGGTCCCCAGCATCCGTCTACTCACGGAGTGCTCCGGCTCAACCTGGAGCTCGAGGGGGAGATCGTGCGGAGGATCAAGCCGATCATCGGCTACCTCCACACCGGCATGGAGAAGACCGCCGAGACCCTCACCTTCCTGCAGGGCGGCACCAACGTCACCCGGATGGACTACCTGGCCCCGCTCCATAACGAGCTCTGCTATTCGCTGGCCGTGGAGAAGCTGCTCGGGGTAGAGGTCCCTCCCCGAGCCCAGGCCATCCGCATCTTGATGACCGAGCTGAACCGTATCTCCTCCCATCTGGTGGCCACCGCCACCAACGGGATGGACATCGGAGCCCTGTCGATGATGATGTACGGGTTCCGCGAGCGTGAGCTGATCCTGGCCTTCTTCGAGAAAACCACCGGTCTGCGCATGAACCACAACTACATCCGGCCCGGAGGAGTGGCCGCTGACCTGCCCGACGGCTGGGAGGAGGATGTTGAGGAGATCCTGGACAGGATGCCGGTGGCGATGCGCGACTACGAGGACCTGCTTAAGGAGAACTCGATCTGGCAGGGCCGCACCCGAGGGGTGGGGATCATCACCGCCGAGGAGTGCCTTGCCTACGGGATAACCGGTCCCATCCTGCGGGCTACCGGCACCGGATGGGATCTTCGTCGAACGCAGCCCTACTCAGGCATCGATCGATACGACTTCGACGTGGTGACCGGCCAGGCCGGTGATGTCTACGACCGTTACCGGGTCCGGATCGGGGAGATGCGCCAGTCCCTGCGGATCGTGTCGCAGGTGGCCGACACCATGCCTCGGGGCGATTACAAGACCGGTGACCGCAAGGTCTCGCCCCCTCCGCGTCGCCGGATCGACGAGTCGATGGAGGCCTTGATCCACCACTTCAAGATCTACACGGAGGGTTTCCGGGTCCCGGCCGGCGAGACTTATGTGGCCATCGAGTCCCCCCGCGGCGAGCTCGGCTGCTACCTGGTGTCGGACGGTGGTGGTACCCCGCTGCGCATGCATACCAGAGCCCCTTCGTTCTCCAACCTCCAGGCGCTCCCGGTCATGATGGCGGACTCGCTGGTGGCCGACTGTGTGGCCTGCATCGCTTCGATCGATCCGGTCATGGGCGACGTGGATCGGTAAGGCCGGAATGTCCTATAAGTGGTCGGCCCCTGCGGAGGAGCGCGCCAGGAAGCTGGTAGCCGCCTATCCCGACCGCCGATCGGCCATCATGCCCCTGCTGTATGTCGCCATGCAGGAAGACATCGATCAAGGCCATGGGCAGCTGACCAACGCCGGCATGCGCAAGGTGGCGGAGCTGGTGGATGCCACCCCGGCCCAGGTGATCGCGGTGGCCAGTTTCTACACGATGTACAAGCGGGCACCCGTCGGCCGCTACCTGGTGTCGGTCTGTACCTCGCTGTCCTGCTGGCTCGAGGGGGCCGACGAGGTCCTGCATGCGGTCGAGGACGAGGCCCGCGTGCCATCCGGGCAGGTCGATGGGGAAGGGTTGATCTCACCCGAACATGTGGAGTGCATCGGTGCCTGTGCCGGCGGGCCGGCCGTGCAGGTCAACTACGAATTCGTGGAAGGTCTCAGCCCTGACAGGGCCCGGGATATGGTTCGCTGGCTGCGTTCCGAACAGCCCGGAGCCGTGACCAGCGACGAGCTCCAGGACCGGTTCGGCGGAGCCACCTCCTTCTGCTGGGCCATTCCCGACCGGGTGGGAGCCGAGGCTCCGGTACCGGCCTTCGCGCCCCTGGGAACCGAGGTGCCGTCCGGGAATGGTCACGTAGCCGGGGCAGACCGGCCGGCCATCCCTACCGGCGGGAACGGCGAGGTGCCGCTGATCCTGACCACCCGCATGAACGATCATCCCCGCACCAGCCACACCCTCACCACCTATGAGGCTACCGGCGGGTACCGAGCGCTGCGCAAGGTGCTGGCCGATCCCGGTATGTCCCCGGGAGAAGTGACCGCGCAAGTGAAGGCCTCGATGCTGCGGGGCCGAGGCGGAGCGGGATTCCCGGCTGGCGTGAAATGGGGGTTCCTCGCTCCGGCGCGCCCGTCCTACCTGGTCGTAAACGCCGACGAGTCCGAGCCGGGCACCTTCAAGGACCGCCAGCTGATGGAACGCGATCCCCATCAGATGATCGAAGGAGTGATCCTGGCCTCTTACGCCAACGATGCTCATCACGCCTTCGTCTACGTGCGGGGCGAATACCCGAGAGCCGCCCGGCGGGTGCAGGCGGCGGTCGAAGAGGCATACGCGGCCGGGTATCTCGGGAGCGACATCCTGGGTTCCGGATACGATCTCCAGCTCACCGTGCATCTGGGTGCCGGCGCCTACATCTGTGGTGAGGAGACTGCCCTGCTCAACAGCCTGGAAGGGCGCCGGGGGGAGCCCCGCCTGAAACCGCCCTATTTCCCGGCCGCCAAGGGCCTGTACATGATGCCCACCATCGTCAACAACGTGGAGACGCTGGCCAACATCCCCTGGATAATCGAACGGGGCGGATCGGCCTATGCCTCCATCGGCCCGGCCGGATCGCCGGGAAGGCGGATGTGCTCGATCTCGGGCCATGTGGCCCGGCCGGGAAACTACGAGATCGTCGAAGGCCTCACCTGGCGGGAGCTGATCTTCGAGCTGGCCGGAGGCATGCGCAGCGACAACCGCCTCAAGGCCTGGGTGCCGGGAGGAGCCTCCTCTCCCTGGTTCGTGCCCGAATTGCATCTCGACACCGAGGTCACCAAGGAGGCGATCGACGGAAACGGATCGATGACCGGCTCGGGAGCGGTGATCGTCATGGACGACACCACTGACCTGGTGGGAGCGGCCGAGCGGCTGGTCCGGTTCTTCGCCCACGAGTCCTGCGGCCAGTGCACGCCATGTCGGGAGGGCACCGTCTGGCTCGACCTGATCCTCCGCCGGATCATGGACGGCCAGGGCCGTCCGGTGGACGCCGATCTGTTGCTTGACGTGTCGGATAACATCTCACCCGGGCTCCGCTGGCCTCCGGCCATGACCACCATCTGCCCGCTCGGCCCGTCGGCCGTATCGCCGGTGGTCTCGCTGCTCCAGCACTTCCCCGAGGAGGTGGAGGCCCATATCCAGCGGGCCAACCTGGTGCCGGTGGCGATAGGAGGTGTGCGTTGACGACTAGGGAACGCACGACGGTGGAAGTCACCATCGACGGCACCCGGATCAAAGCCCCGGCGGGTGAGTTTCTGATCAAGGCGGCCGAGGACTCCGGCACCTACATTCCCCGATTCTGCTGGCATCCGCGCATGAACCCGGTCGGTATGTGCCGGATGTGCCTGGTCGAGATCGAGACACCCCGCGGCCGGCTGATCGTGCCGTCCTGCATGCAGCCGGTCTCCGAGGGCATGGTCGCCTACACCGAGTCCGAGGCGGCCCGCAAGGCCCAGGAAGGGGTACTGGAGTTCCTCCTGCTCAACCATCCCCTGGACTGTCCAGTGTGCGACAAGGGCGGGGAGTGTCCGCTACAGGACCAGACGATGACCTATGGACCCGGTGAGAGCCGGTTCGTAGAGGAGAAACGCCACTTCGCCAAGCCGGTCCCGATCAGCGACCTGGTCCTGCTCGATCGGGAGAGATGCGTCCTGTGCGCCCGCTGCACCAGGTTCGCGGACGAGATCTCGGGGGATCCGTTGATCGAGTTCCAGAACCGCGGGAACTACACCCAAGTCCTCACCTTCCCGGACGAACCGTTCAACTCCTACTTCTCGGGCAACACGGTGCAGATCTGTCCGGTCGGTGCCCTGACTGCGGTGCCTTACCGGTTCCGCGCCCGTCCCTGGGATCTGAATGTGGCCCGGAGCACCGGTGCGATCCATACCGAGGGGAGCAGCCTGGAGGTCCATGCCTCCCAGAACCGGGTCCTGCGCCTGCTCGGGGTGGACAACGGTGCCACCAACCAGGGCTGGCTGTCCGACAAGGAACGGTTCGCTTTCGAGTTCATCAACTCGCCCGACCGCCTGCGGACTCCGCTGGTGCGGGAAGGTTCGGAGTTGCGGGAAGCCGGTTGGGGAGAGGCTCTCGATCTGGTGGCCGGCCGCCTATCCGGAGTCATAGAGGAGCGGGGCGGATCAGCGGTGGCGGCCCTCGGTGGGGCACGAGGGACCAACGAGGATGCTTATGCCCTCTCGAAGTTCATGCGGGTGGTGGCGGGTTCGAACAACCTCGACGCCCAGCTGGGTGATGGACTCGATGCGAAGCTCCTGGCCGGTCTGGCCGGCCGGGGACGGATCGCCGACCTGGAGCAGGCCCGGACCGTCCTGGTGTGGGGACCCGACCTGAAGGAAACCCATCCCATCCTGTATCTGAGGGTCCGGCGGGCCGCCCAGGAGCTGGGGGCAAAGCTGATCATCGTCCATCCCAGGCGTACCGGTCTCGATGACCGAGCTACCCACAAGGTCACCTACCAACCTGGGACCGGAGCGGGTTTGCTGCTCCGGCTCGAGGAGGGCGAGGGGAATCTGGCCCCGATCCGGGCCGCACTCGACGAAGGTCCGCTAGTGGCGTTGGTCGGCCGTGCCGGCCTGGCCGAGGACCCTGCTCTGGCCGAATCCGTAGCGTCTTTCGCCCGCGGTCTGGGAGCGAGCATCCTGCCGCTCGTCCATCGAGGCAACACCTTCGGAGCGCTCGACATGGGCATCGCTCCCGATCTCCTACCGGGTCGGGTGGCGCTGGACGGAATCGGCGACGCTGAGGGACTGCTGACCACCTGGGGTGCTATCCCCCAGGAGGAGGGCCTGGACGCGCTCGGCATAGCGGCCCAAGCGGCGGCCGGTGACATCGGCTTCCTGCTCCTCTGCGGTTCCGACCCGGTCCGCGACTCGGTGGGCTTCGACGGAGGAGCGCTCCTGTCGGGCGCCGGCTTCGTGGTGGCCATCGACCTGTTCCTCACCGACTCGTCCCGCCAGGCCGACGTGGTGCTGCCCGCGCTGGGCTTTACGGAGAAGAAGGGAACGGTCACCAACCTCGAGGGACGGGTGCAGCTGGTCAACCGTCTGGTACCAGGGCCGGGGCAAGCCCGGGCGGATTGGTCGATCCTCGACGAGCTAGCCACCCGGCTAGGGCGTCCGATCGGGCTCGGATCCGCCAAGGAGATCGCGGACGAGATCTCGGCGGTGGCGCCCGCCTACGCAGGGATTTCCTGGGACCATCTCGAGTGGGACGCCCCCCAGGGGACAGTGGTTCCTCTCGAAGGGGCCGTCCAGCCGCTCTGGCACGAACCCCGCCGCCGCCTCGGGCCGAGCCAGGGCGTGGGACCCTACGCCTTCCATCTGGCCAGGACCCTCTATGACGATGGGGTTCTACTGCGGCACGGTCCTTCGCTGTCCGGCCAAGCTCCCGGGGCTTCCGCTTTTCTGACGCCGACCCACGCTGCCGCCCTCCGGGTCACGGAGGGTGATGAGATCTCCCTCCGGATGGGACAGGGCCAGGTATCGCTGCCGGTACGGATCGACCCGAGTCTCCACCAGGGCACCGTCTACGTGCCCTTCAACCAGCCCGGTGTGATACCGCTCGGCAGTACCGGCCTCCGGCTGGGCGAAGGTAGCTGATGGACTCGATCGACCTGCTCCTAGTCGTGGCCCGGGTGCTGGTCATCTTCGTTCTCCTGCAGGTGGTCACCATCCTGCTGATCTGGTTCGAGCGCAAGGTGGTGGCCGACATGCAGAACCGGGTGGGACCGGACCGGGCCGGACCCTGGGGAGTGCTCCAGACCCTGGCCGATGGGGTAAAGCTGTTCGTCAAGGAGCAGGTGACCCCGCGAAAAGTGGAGTTGGGCCTGTATCTGGCGGCACCGATGCTGGCTGCCGTTCCGGCCTTCCTTATGTTCATGGTGGTCCCCTTCGGCCGGCCGTTCGAGATCACCCTCGGGGACCAGGTGCGAACCGTGCCCCTGCAAGGCGCCGACCTCAACGTGGGGCTGCTGTACGTCCTGGCCATGTCGTCGGTGGCGGTCTATGCGGTGGTCCTGGCGGGTTGGTCCTCCGGCTCCAAATACCCGTTGCTCGGCGGAGTAAGGGCCACGGCCCAGGCCATTTCCTACGAGGCGGCCATGGGTCTTTCGCTAGTTCCGGTGGTGCTCTTCGTGGGGTCGATGCGCCTTTCCGACATCGTGGCTGCCCAGTCGACCACCCTCACCTTCTTCAACCTGAACGTCGGGCTACCGGCTTGGAACCTGTTCGTGCTGGCACCCTCGTTCCTCATCTTCTTCATTGCGGCGGTGGCCGAGACCAACCGGGCGCCCTTCGACTTAGTGGAGGCCGAGCAGGAGATCGTCGGCGGGTTCCACACCGAGTATTCGGGACTGCGGTTCGCCCTGTTCTTCCTGGCCGAGTACATCAACATCTTCACCATGTCGGCCTTGGCGGTGACCATCTTCCTGGGCGGCTGGTCGGGGCCCACCTGGGACGGTTCTCTGCCGGTGGTGGTCAGTGCTCTGCTGCCGACCTTCTGGTTCTTCCTGAAGGTACTGGTGTTCCTGTTCGTGTACGTGTGGCTGAGGGCCACTCTGCCGCGCCTTCGTTACGACCAGCTGATGACCCTGGGATGGAAGCGGCTCATACCGGCTTCCCTGGTGTGGCTGTTCTGCATCGGCGGGGCGCTGGCCGTTCGGCAGTTCGGTCTACCTTGGAGTTGATATGGGACCGGTAGAAGCGTTCATAAAAGGTATGGCGGTCACCGGACGGCAGTTCATCGCCACCGTGTTCGGGAAGGGCCTGGTTACCACCAAGTATCCGCAGGTGATGAGGGAGAAGCCTCAGCGTTTCCACGGGCGTCACGTGCTCAACCGCTACGAGGACGGGATGGAGAAGTGCATCGGGTGCGAGCTCTGTGCCGGTGCCTGTCCGGCCCGGTGCATCTACGTGCGGGGTGCCGACAACCCGGTGGACAGCCCCGTTAGTCCGGGGGAGCGTTACGGGTTCGTGTACGAGATCAACATGTTGCGATGCATCTTCTGCGGCCTGTGCGTGGAGGCCTGTCCCACCGAGGCGATCACCCACACTCGCCTGTTCGAGATGTCCACCACCAATCGCTCCGACGCCATATACACCAAGACCGAGCTGCTGGTGGACGAGGACGGGCAACCTGCCCACATGTTCGACAAGGACCGCTTTGTCGACTTCGGTGAGCTGTCGGAGGCTGACGGCTGGATGCGGGCCACCTCGCCCCAGGGTCGAGCCGCCTACGAGGGTCAGGTGGCCTGGTCGGGTTCGGCCGGGGTGGGGGTCCGGCCCCCCGAGGTCGGCCAGTCCGGCTCGGAATCGGTCGAGAAACGATCGGAGACCGGAGAGGCCTGATGGTCGAGCTGGTCATCTTCGTCCTGATGGGAACGGTCACCGTGGGTGGTGCGATAGCTGTGGTGCGAGCCCGCAATCCGGTCTACGGGGCGATGGGTCTGATGGCCACCTTGTTCGCCCTGGCCGTTTTCTATGTGGTCCACCTGGCTCACTTCGTGGCGGTGGTACAGGTGATCGTCTACGCCGGAGCGGTAATCACCCTGTTCCTGTTCGTGATCATGTTCGTAGGGGTGGACCGGGCCGAGCGGCTCACCGAGAAGCTGGTGGTGCAGCGGCCGATGGCCCTGGTGATCCTGGTGGGGGTGTTGGTGCTGGCCGGGGTGTTGGTGCTCACCGACCGCTTCGACTGGGTGATCACGTCCGGGGGCGATCCGGCGCTGGTGAGCGGAACGGTCGAGGAGATCGGCGCCAACCTGATCGTCGAGGACGGACCGGGTGACCCGCAGGCCTCCCGCTGGTTGCTCCCCTTCGAAGCTACCGCCCTGTTGCTGATCGTGGCGGCCGTGGGTGCCATATCGCTGGCCTTCTACCGGCCCCGGCGCAAGGAGTCGTCCGAATCCGCCCGTCCCGAGGACCAGCCGTGATCGTTACCGCCGGTTGGTACATGACCCTGGCGGCAGTGTTGTTCCTGCTAGGTGCGGGTGGGCTGTTGTTGCGTAATAACGCATTGGTCATGTTCATGTCGGTGGAGCTGATGCTCAACGCCGTCAACCTGACTTTCGTGGCAGCGGCCCGAGCCCACGGGGATATCGGTGGGCAGATGGCGGTTCTCTTCGTGCTCGTGGTGGCCGCCGCCGAGGTGGCGGTAGGTCTGGCGATCATCGTGTCGATCTTCCGAACCCGCCAGACGGCCTCGGTCGACGACCTGTCGGACCTGTCCGGATGAGCATTCACGTGCCGCCCAGGAGACTCCGTGGTTGATTTTCTATGGATCGTGATAGCTCTCCCGCTGGGGGCGGCTGTCTTCAACCACTTCTTCGGTCGCCGGGTAGGTGAGCCGAGGGCGGCGGTCCCGGCCGTGCTGGCGGTGGTCGGCGCATTCGGCTACGCCGCGGTGGCATCCATCGACTTCTTCATATCGGAGCAGGCCGCCACCGAGGCGATCGCGGTGGTCTATCTGTTCGACTGGATACCGGGGCTGGGTGCCACGGCGGAGCTCCTCTGGGATCCGCTGGCTGCCACCATGACCCTGGTGGTGACCGGGGTGGGGGCCCTCATCCACATTTATGCGGTGGGTTACATGCATGGCGACCCTCGCTTCAGCCGCTTCTTCACCTATCTGAACCTGTTCATCGCCTCGATGCTCATCCTGGTGCTGGCCAACAACTTCGCGCTGCTGTTCGTGGGCTGGGAGCTGGTGGGCCTGTGCTCCTATCTGCTCATCTCCTTCTGGTACACCCGTCCCTCGGCGGCGGCGGCCGGTAAGAAGGCGTTCGTCGTCAACCGGATCGGTGACCTCGGGTTCATGGTGGCGTTGATGCTGGTGTTCACCTCGTTCGGAACCCTCTCCTACACCGAGGTGCTGCACGATCCCGGCCGGATCATCGGGGCTTCGACCGCTACCGCCATCGGCCTGCTCCTGCTGGTGGGGGCGGCGGGAAAGTCTGCTCAGCTACCTCTGTACGTGTGGTTGCCGGACGCCATGGAGGGACCAACTCCCGTCTCGGCCCTGATCCATGCGGCCACCATGGTCACGGCCGGTGTTTACATGGTGGCTCGGACCGGCGCCCTCTACGAGCTATCAGACGTGGCCGGGGGAGTGGTTGCCACGGTCGGGGCCTTGACGGCTCTGTTCGCTGCCACCATCGCCATTGCCCAGCGGGACATAAAGCGGGTGCTGGCCTATTCGACGATCAGCCAGCTCGGCTACATGTTCATGGCGGTCGGGGTGGCCGGATATGTGGCCGGGGTGTTCCATCTGGTGACCCACGCGGTGTTCAAGGCTCTTCTGTTCCTCGGAGCCGGGTCAGTGATTCACGCCATGGCTGGCGAGCAGGACATGAACCGGATGGGTGGGTTGCGGGCCAAGATGCCCGTGACACATGTGACCATGCTGGTGGCGACCCTATCGATCGCCGGAGTTCCACCCCTGGCCGGGTTCTGGTCCAAGGACGAGATTCTCGCAGTCCTGTTCGCCAAGGGCGGCTACTACCTGGCGCTCTGGGGTATCGGGTTGCTGACCGCTCTTGCGACCGCCTTCTACATGGCTCGCCAGTACTTCCTGGTGTTCGACGGGGCTCCCCGGTGGGAGAAGGGGGTCGAGCCGCACGAGTCCCCGAGGGTCATGACCGGGCCGCTGGTCATCCTGGGGGTCCTCACTTTGATAGTCGGTTTTGTCAACACACCCTTCCGGCTGGCCTTCGAGCACTTCCTGGAGCCGGCCTTCCACGGGGTGAAGCTGGCACACGCCCCCGAGGATGGCTTGTTGCTGACCGCTCTGGCACTGGTCTCGGTGGCGGCGGGCGTGGTGGGGATCGCCATTGCCTACCTCCTGTACCGGCATGCCTCGGACGAGGTGCGGGAACGTCTCCTGGGTAGGGTGCGAAGGCCTTTCATGGCCTGGGAACGCGGTTACTGGGTGGATGAGGTCTATGGCGCCCTGATCGTGAAGCCGGGTCTGCGGGTGGCCGACTGGAGCGCCGGGATGGTCGATCAGAAAGTGATCGATGGGGCGGTGAACGGGGTAGGAGCCGTCGTGCGCCGAGTCGGCTTGTGGCTACGTCCTATCCAGTCGGGCTTCGTCCGCTCCTACGGTGCCGTGCTGGCCGCAGGAGTGGTTGGCGTGGTCGCCTGGATAGTGGCCAGGGGGTTGTGAGATGTGGTTCTCCGATCATGTCGCTCAGCCCGTTCCGGTTGTTCCGAGGCAGTTGGATGGCAGATCCATTAGGGCGCGCCGGTCACCGGTCGTCTCGTGCCACCGCGACCTTCACCAGAAACCCACTACCAAGTACCCACTGACTCCCAAGGGCCCAGTCGGCAGCAGGCAAGCCAACCCCCAGTTCGCGAAAATCGGCTTGGCCGCCTCCCGCACCGGGCCCTCCCCCGCCACCACCGCCGAGAAGATTGGGCATGCTTCGCTCTACGCCGGCCGGAGTTGGTCCGGCGGCGAGGGCACACCTGGATGTTCCCTGCCGGTTCCGGGGACGCCCGTCCGGGACCGGAGGTGCCTGGCTTCATCGAAGATACGGGTTGGCTGTGACAGATCGGTGGGGTTGGCCGTCGCGGTTGCTCAATCTCTCCCTCGGATGGATACCGGATGAACGGGTTCTCCACCCTCACCTCCCTCATCTTGGTGCCGCTAGTTGCCGCGGTGGTGGTGATGCTGATTCCGGAACGCCGCCGGGAGTTGGTCCGTCCGCTCGGGGTGATCCTCAGCCTGCTACCGGTTTCCCTGGCCGGGCTGCTCTACGTGGGATTCGAGCAAGGAACTCCCGGATTCCAGTTCGTGGAGCGGGTGGTGTGGATCGAGCAGCTCGGGGTGGCCTGGCACTTAGGGGTGGACGGGATCTCGCTCCTGCTCGTGCTGCTGACCACCGTGCTTGTGCCGGTGGCGCTGGGGGCTTCGATGGGTATCGACCGGCGGGTCCGGCTGTTCGTTGCCATGATCCTGCTGCTGGAGGCCGGCCTCATCGGGGTGTTCCTGTCCCTCGACCTGTTCCTGTTCTTCGTGTTCTTCGAGGTCATCCTCATTCCAATGGCCTTCATTATCGGCATCTGGGGGAGTGAGAACCGGATCTACGCGGCGGTGAAGTTCTTCCTGTACACGGCGTTCGGCTCGGCCCTGATGCTGGCAGGCATCATCGCCCTGGCCTTCATCCATCGGGATCAGTTCGGTGAACTGGGATTCTCCTATCTGGCCATGCTCGATCTGGAGCTCGATCCCACCACCCAGCGTTGGCTGTTCGGGGCCTTCGCGCTGGCCTTCGCCATCAAAGTGCCCGTATTCCCGCTCCACACCTGGCTGCCCGACGCCCATGTCGAGGCCCCCACCGCCGGATCGGTGCTGCTGGCGGGAGTCCTGCTGAAACTCGGTACCTACGGGCTGCTCCGATTCAACCTGCCTCTCTTTCCCGAGGCGACCCTGGACTTCGTGCCGTTGCTGGCCCTCCTGGCGGTGATCGGGGTGATCTACGGCGCGGTGGTGGCGATCGTGCAGCCCGACCTGAAGAAGCTGGTGGCCTACTCCTCGGTCAGCCATCTGGGCTTCATAGTGCTGGGCACCTTCGCGCTCACCTCGCAGGGCCTGGCCGGGGGGGTGGTGCAGATGATCAACCACGGACTCACCACCGGCGCCCTGTTCCTGCTGGTGGGGATCATCTACGAGCGCCGCCATACCAAGCTGATCGCCGACTTCGGTGGGCTGGCGACCTCCATGCCGGTGTTCGCCGGGATGTTCCTGTTCATCGCCTTCGCCTCGATCGGTCTCCCCGGCCTCAACGGATTCGTCGGTGAGTTCCTCATCCTGGTCGGCAGTTATGCCACCCTCCCCTATTACACGGTGCTGGCAGCGGTCGGGGTGATCCTGGCGGCGGTCTACCTGTTGTGGGCCTACGAGCGGGTCTTCACCGGCCAGCCGACCCACCCGGCCAACCAGCAGGTGGCCGATCTAACCATCGGCGAGACGCTGGTGTTCGTTCCCATCGTTGCGCTGATCATCCTGTTGGGGGTGTATCCGAAGGTGGCGCTGGATGTCATCGAACCGTCTACCGATGCGGTGCTCAGCCGGATCGAGGCCACCACCACCTACACGGCGCCCGAGACGGGACGGCCTGGGATGGCTCTCCTGGGAGCGGGAGGCGGCGAGTGACCGACGTTTCCTACCTGGCTATCGCTCCCGAGATCCTGCTGCTGGTCGGGGCGGTCCTGGTTTTGATGGTCGACGTATTCGCCCATCCGCCTTCCCGGGCCCACGGATGGATCGCGGCGGTCACCTTCCTGGCCGCGGCGGTGGCGATCGGAGCGCAGTGGCACCGGTTGGAGCTGGACGGTCCGGGTCTCTCCTTCGGTGGCACCCTGTTCCTCCACCACCTCTCGGTTGGCACCCGGGCGATCCTACTGGTGGTAGCCGTCCTCGGCACCGCCACCGCCTGGCAGATGCTGGTGGGCCTGAGGCGGCGACTGGCGGAGGGTGTGAGCCTGGTGCTCGTGTCCACCGCCGGGTTCATGCTCATGGGCGCTTCCGCCGATCTGGTGATGACCTTCGTAGCGCTGGAGATCGGCTCGATAGCCCTCTACGTGCTGGCCGGGATCGTGCGCAACTCGGCGGCCGGGGATGAGGCGGCCATGAAGTACTTCCTGCTGGGTGCCTTTGCGTCGGCCGTCTTCATATACGGAGGAGCGCTGGCCTATGCAGGCACCGGGACCACCAACATCGTCGACATGGGCGGGATCCTGTCTATCTCCCACCCGGTGCGCCCGGCGGTGCTCCTGATCGGGGTGGCGTTGCTGGTGGTTGGCATGGGCTTCAAGGTCACGGCGGCTCCTTTCCACTCCTGGGCACCGGATGTCTATCAGGGAGCCCCCGCCGGGGTGGTGGGTTTCATGGCTGCCGCAGCCAAGGTGGGTGGCTTTGCCGCCCTGATCAACATCCTCGTGATCGGATTCCCACGGTTCGGCGGAGCCTGGGGCGATGGGCTGGCGTTGCTGGCAGCCATATCGATGGTGTTGGGCACCCTTCTCGCCATCCAGCAGTCCGATGTGCGGCGGATGCTGGCCTACTCGGGAGTTGCCCACGCCGGGTTCCTGCTCACCGGGGTGACGGCCGGTTGGGCCGGGATCGGCGGCGTCATGTTCTACCTGGCCACCTACTCGGTGATGCTGGTTGGCGCGTTCGCGGCGGTAACCGCCGTCAGCGGTCCCGCCACCTCGGGCAGTGGTTTCGACGAGTACCGGGGGATGGGTAGGCGGTCGCCCCTGGTGGCGGCGGTCCTGGCCACCCTGATGATCGCCATGTCCGGGATGCCCCTCACGGCCGGGTTCATCGGCAAGTTCCAGGTGTTCAGCGCGGCCTGGGACGGTGGATACCGGTGGCTGGTGATCGTGGGCTTGCTGTCCTCGGTGGCTGCCTTCTTCTTCTACCTGCGTCTGGTAGTGCTCATGTACTTCCGGACCGGCGACGGCGGCCGTACGGACCAGCCGGCACCCTCCAACCTTCGCTGGGTGCTGCTGGCCTCGGCCGTAGCCAGCGTGGGCTTAGGGATCTTTCCCGGTTCACTGCTCGAGGTCCTAAGCCGAGCTGGTGGCTGACCGGCATCCTCTAGCTGTCTACCTCGGTCTGGCACTCGCTCTCCTGCTGCTGACCGCGGCGGATGCACCGCAGGCTCTGCGGGCGACCTCGGCCGACATTTTCCTGATCCGCCAGGGGGAGGTGGTCCACGACGACCTGTATGTGGTGGCGGGCGGTGTGGTCGTGGACGGGGTGATCGAAGGGGATCTGATCGTGCTGGCAGGCGTCCGCTTGGAGATTACCGGTCATATCAAAGGGGACGTCACGGGCTTTGCCGCCACTTCCAAAGTGGAGGGAACGGTAGACGGATCGGTCAGGTTGGTCGGAGTGGAAGTCGACGTGGCGGCTGACGTGGGTGGTGATGTGGTGGGTCTGGGGCGGGACGTCGACCTGGGTGGGTCGATCGCAGGCGATGCGTTGGTGTGGGCCCGATCCCTAGCTGCCGGAGCAGAGATCGGCCGGGATCTGGTGGGTCGGACCTTTGGGACGACCACCATCGATGGTTCCATCGGTCGTGATGTGGAGATGACCGTGGCAGGGATGCAGGTGCTCGAAGGCGCTCGTATATCAGAGGACCTCGGCTACCGGAGCGCCGCCGAGGCAAGCGTTCATCCGGGGGCGACTATAGGTGGAACGACCGTCCATCGCCTACCCCTGGCGCCCGATCTCACTGCCCGAGCGTTCCGCCTGATGATCGGATTCGTGGTGTTCACACTGTTCCTTGCCTTCGGGATACTCCGGATCCGCTTTTGCTCCCACCTGATAGAGGTGTCACTCGACTTCCTGGCCCGACATCCACTCAAGGCACTCCTGCGAGGTCTGATTAGCCTTGCTCTCCCGGTTCTGGGGACGGTCGGTCTGGTGGTTGCGTTGATCTGGGGGTCTCCGAGTTGGGCAGTGAGCGCGGCGTTGGGCAGTCTGTTCGCGGTCCCGCTGCTCTGGTACGGGTTGGTTTCGTCAGTAATGGGCGGTGCACCGGTCCACGCCTTGATCGCCGTTGGGAGATTCGCCAGCCGAGGTCGACTAGGGCCTTATGGAAGCTTCGTCCTAGCCACGGTCCTGCTGGCCCTCTCCTTCCTCGTCCCCTATGTGTGGTTCGTCGCCCTTCTGTTGGTTTTGGCGCTGGGCTTGGGGTCGGCAGCTACCACAGCGGTGGTGGTTTCTTCGGCCAACCACTCGGGCCAGCACGGATAGCCTGGCACTTCCTGAGGGGCCGATCCCGGGCGGTGGCCCCTTTCCCTGCTGTGCCGCGCCTACTGCCAGAAACTGCCCACCCATCTTCACGAATTCGGGTTTATGCTGCCGCTGCATTACTACCGCAAATAACGTACAACATTTACTGAACTTGTGGCGGGCTGCACTGACGCTCCCACCGGAAAGTAGACATTGACAACGCGAAAAAAAGTGTGCGCTCAGCTTGGCAGACAATCTGTGCCGGCTTTATCCTTCATAGTCGCCGTGTTTGGCAAGCCTCGCACGGGCAAGACTCTGTCATGTTGACTCCGCTTTCTGGGGTTAGCACACTTCCTAGATGGGGGAAACAATGCGTATATGGTTGCTGCTGCTTGGTACGTTCGTCCTGCTGGTTGGGCTGGCAAGCCCGCTGTTAGCCAGCCAGGGGCAGGTGACCATGGGATATCCGGGAGAGTTGTACAGTTCCGAACCAGAGATTCTCTATCCGGGTGGACTGTACGAGATCGAACCGGCGAAGCCGGATCGACGGCTATCAAGAGCCGAGATGGATAGCCTGCTCAGAGCATATAGGCTTCCGTCGATCATGCGGCATGTCGCCCAATGTGAATCAGGTCGTCACGTTCTAACCATTTCGAAGACGAGCGGCAAGTACGGTAGAGACTATGGCTTGCTCCAGATCAATTGGTACTGGTGGAATGAGGACTTACGGGAGAAGGGCATTTCTTCCGAACGGCTCGATCTCCTTGATCTGGAAACGAACATGCGTGCCACAAAGCACATATACCGTTCGATGGGCTTGGACGCATGGTTCCCGTCAGAGCATTGCTGGAGTAAGTACGTCTGACCATGTGATGATGGGGATAGGTTTCTGTTCAGGGGAAGTGTGTGGAACGAGGGACTCTTATCCGATAACAGCAATCACCCGACGGGGGAGGACCTTCTAGCAGGTAGATCTCGGATGTAGTGAGTACTGCGCCGCCAAACATCGTAGGTCCCCTATAGGCTGGGCAGTCCCATGGAGAGAGCACACATCAACCCCGCCGTATTGCGATGGGCAACCGCGCGAGCCGGAATGGAGGTGGAGGATCTCGGTACTGCGGTCCGGAAGCCCCCCGAGGCTATCGAGGCCTGGTTGGACGGGTCCGCTCGCCCAACCTTCAAGCAGGCTCAGCACCTCGCGAAGCGGCTGCGCGTGCCCTACGGATACCTGTTCCTCTCCCGGCTCCCCAAGGATGACCTGCCGATCCCGGACTTCCGCCGGATGCCTGGCGCCATCCGGCGCCAGCCGTCGGTCGATCTCAAGGACGTGATCACGGACGTCCTGCTCAAGCAGGATTTGTACCGGGACTACCGAACCGCCCACAACCAGCCTCCCTTGGACTTCGTGGGACGTTTCTCCGCTGACTCCAGCACCGAAGAAGTCGCTGGAGACATCCGCGAAACCTTGGACTTCGACCTGAACGTTCGCGTTGGGCCTCCTGGCCAGTTGCTCCAGAGATTCGTGCCGCAGGTCAAAGCACAGGAAATCTTAGTGATGCGCAACGGGATAGTACGGCAAGCCACCAACCGCCGCCTCGATGTAAATGAGTTTCGTGGCTTCTCCCTGCCGGGTCCAATGGCTCCGGTCATATTCATCAACAACGCTGATAGCACTACTGCACAGGTCTTCACGCTCGCCCATGAGCTGGCCCACCTATGGATCGGGCAGGGAGGGATATCGGATGCCGATCCTACGATTCAGTCCCGGAGCGCGGATGGCATCCAAGCACTCTGTAATCGGGTGGCTGGGGAGCTGCTAGTTACTTG
This sequence comes from Acidimicrobiia bacterium, assembly GCA_965200835.1. Taxonomy (GTDB): domain Bacteria; phylum Actinomycetota; class Acidimicrobiia; order Spongiisociales; family Spongiisociaceae; genus JAPPFW01. The sequence continues at coordinate 342,327 of OZ241390.1, read as the reverse complement.
GATCCGGATTCGAGATAGCTGGGCGGTCAATTCGCAACCTACCTATGACTGGGTGAAGGTCACCTCTCGAAACCTGGGCGTTTCCAAGGTCATGGTTGCTCACCAGCTCTGGGATCACGATGCAATTACTCGAGAAGAGTTCTTTGGGATCTATCAGATCGAAAGGAACAGTTGGGAAAGGGATCGCAAGGGATCGGGGGGTGGCAATTACAACCGTTCCATACCCATTCGCAATAGTCGACTTCTGACCGAAGCGGTTCTTGACAGCGTAGTTGCGATGGAAACATCGATACGTGAAGGCTCGGATCTTCTCAATACTTTGCCTGCCAACCTTTGGAAGTTACGTGATTCGATGGGGAGATGACCGTTCCGATATTCTGGTCACGGATAGAGAGCGAATGTTCGCCCTTGACCCAGTCGGAAAGAGGATCCGTTCGATAGTGCTGATCCGTTTCTGATCGGAGTAGCCGCCGTGCATAGTCATGTCGTGGTAACACATGAAGTGGCGGCCCGATCGAAGAGGAAGGTCAAGATCCCCGAAGTCTGCATGGCGTTCGATGTGCAGTACACGACAACATTCGAGATGATGCGTGACTTAGGTGCCCGGTTTGGCTAGGGGAGGTGACGTGACCGTCGGATTGGCTCCTCGAGCGGGGGGTGTCAGCGGATCAGGTGTTCGGGTTTGATCGGTAGGGTGGTGACGAGGCCGGGTTGCTGGAGGGCCTGTTCTACAGCAGTGGATATGGCGGCTGCTACGCCGGGTAGACCGCCTTCGCCGGCGCCCTTGATACCCAGAGGGTTGGTTCTGGTGAGGGCGGATTCTCCTATCAGGGTCGTCATCTTGGGGGTTTCGGTGAGCGTGGGTAGCAGGTAGTCCATGAAAGAGGCCGACAGCGGGTTTCCGTCATCGTCGTAGGTGAACTGTTCGTAGAGGGTGCCGCCGATTGCCTGGATGGCGCCGCCCTCCATCTGGCCGGCCACCAGCATCGGGTTGATCGCCCGTCCAACGTCATAACACAGCACCAGCTGCTCGACGGTTACCCTCCCGGTCTCGGAGGATACGCGGACCAGTGCCAGGTTGGCCCCGCACGGATAGACCACCCGCTCCACCTCGAATACCGACTCGGCGGCCAGGCCGGGCCGTTCCCGCCCATAGCGAGCAGCGGTGATCGGGTGCAGCCGGGCCGCCGCTTCGAATATGGACAGCCGGAACTCGGGAGATCCGTGGACCTGCACGGAGCCGTCGCGGTACTCGAGGTCCTGTTCGGACACCTCGAACTCCACCTCCGCTACCTGCTTGGCCAGGGTGATCACCTCGTTGGCCGCCTGTAACAGGGCACTACCGGCGGTCACAGTGGAACGGCTGGCATAGCTTCCGGTGCCATAGGGGGTCCGGTCGGTGTCCAGCAGCTCCACCCGGACCATCGAATGGTCCACCTGTAAGCGGTCAGCCACGATCTGCGCCAGCACGGTCCGCAGACCCTGACCCACTGACGAACACCCGGACCGCACTCGCACCAGACCGTCGGGATCGACCTCCACCGCTCCCGTCTCCCACGGACCGAGCCCTGACTTCTCCATGAACATGGAGACGCCCACCCCGACCGCCTCACCAGCCGCTTGCCGCCGTTCCACCTCCTGCCAATCGAAGGAGTTCACCAGCCCGGTAAGGATCGAGGGGAAGTCGCCGTCGCTGAACAGCATCGGTTCGCCGGTGGAGGAGAGGGGCCGGGCATAGGGAATCTGGTCGGGCCTGATCAGGTTCCGCATCCGGACCTTCACCGGGTCCATCCCGATCTCAGCAGCGAACAGGTCCACCAGGCGCTCCCGGACGTAGCTCGACTCGAACCGTCCCGGTGCCCGGTAGGTTCCGGTGGGGGTCTTGTTGGTGACCACACAGCGGGCGGACCCCCGATAGGCCTCCAGGTCGTAGGGTCCGGGGATCATCGACAACGTCAGGTCGGCCACCCGGATGCTGTGAGTGCGGATGTATGCGCCGGTGTCCATGTCGAGGGCCGAAGCGATGGCAGCGATCCGGCCGTCCCGGTAGCCGGCGATCCGGGCCCGGTGGCGCTGCTGGCGGGAGTGGTTGGCCGCCAGCAGATGCTCGCGCCGGTCCTCGATCCACGATACGGACCGCCGGAGGCGATCGGCCGCCCACACCGCCAGGACATCCTCGGGATACAGCTCCCCCCGTACCCCGAACCCCCCACCGACCGCGGTCTCCCTCATGCGCAACCGGCTCGGTGGTATCCCCAGCAGCTCGGCCGTCGTACGAAGGTTCCAGTGCGGCACTTTGGTTGCGCCGTAGACGGTCAGCCGGTCGGTGCCGGGGTCGAACTCCACCGCCAGTCCTCTGGTCTCCATCGGAACGCCACTGTGCCGCCCGATGTCCAGTTCCACCTCGACAACCGTATCCGCTCGAGAAAAAGCCGTATCCACGTGACCGAACTCGGCATGCAAGGTGGTGATCAGATTGCCTTCGCCGTACAACTGCTCGCCGCGTTCGGCAGTCGGTCCGGCGTCCACCACCGCCGGAAGTTGTTCGATGTCGGCGAACACCAGCTCGGCGGCATCCTCGGCCAGGTAGCGGTCCTCAGCCAATACCACCGCGAGTGGCTCGCCCGTGTACCGGACCCGGCCAGTAGCCAGGAGCGGCTGCAAGTAGGGGAGCACCGTCTCGTCGAAGGACACCCGGGGTGGGATCCGGGGCATGTCGCCCAAGCAAGCAACCAGATCCTCGGCGGTGAACACCCCTTCTACGCCGGCCAATGCCCGGGCAGCCGTCGTGTCCACCCCTCGCAGGATCCCATGGGCCACCGGTGACCTGACCACCACCATGGCCAGCTGGCGGTCGAGGTGGATGTCGGCCACGTAGCGGGCCTGCCCGGTGAGGAGCGGCGGATCCTCGTGCCGCAACACCGAGGCTCCGATGCCGCGGCGGATCGGGAAGGGTCGATCGGTTGTCATGTAACCGGTCCGGACTCTGGCATCGGCGCCCGGATAGTACACTGTGGCCCCGATGAAGCCGGCCCGATTCGACTATCACCAGGCACGGTCCGTGGCCGAGGCGGTCTCGCTGCTGGATCGGCACGGCTACGACGCCAAGATCCTCGCCGGGGGGCAGAGCCTGGTACCGGCTATGAACTTCCGCCTGGCTCGACCCGCCGTGGTGGTCGACATCAACCACCTCACGGAACTCGACCACATCACCGAGGGTGGCGGGGTGGTCACCATCGGATCGCTGGTCCGCCACGTCACTTTCGAAGCTCCGGTGGTAGACAGCCCGCTGGGCAGGCTGCTCAGCATGGCTGCCCACTATGTCGGTCACCTTCCCATCCGGATCCGGGGGACCTTCGGTGGCAGCCTGGCCCATGCCGATCCGGCCGCTGAGTGGTGTGTGATCGCGACGCTGCTGGATGCCGAGATGGTGGCCGCCAGCGCCGGAGGCCGGCGCCCCATCCCAGCCTCGGATTTCTTCCAGACCGTGTTCACCACCGACCTGGCACCGGAGGAACTGCTGGTCGAAACCCGGCTGCCAGTCTTGAGTGCCACCGCTCGGGTGGGTTTCCAGCAGTTCAGCCGCCGAGCCGGTGACTTTGCCCTGGCCATGACCGCGGTGGTGCTTGAGACCCGTGACGGGGAGGTGGTGGATGCCCGGATAGCCATGGGAGGCGTAAGCGATCGCCCGATCCGCGCCTCCGAGGCGGAGGAGTACCTGATAGGTAGACCGGCCGGACCTTCGGCCTTCATAGAGGCAGCCGAGCTAGCCGCTACCTGCTTCGATCCGATCGGCGACATCCACGGTTCGGGCGAATACCGCCAGGATCTGGTCAGGGCCCTCACCCGGCGAGCACTCGAGCAGGCCATCGCACCGTGACCCGCTGGGTCGGTCGATCGCTACTGCGATTCGAGGATCCCCCGCTGCTGGCGGGCGAGGGAGCGTTCGTAGCCGACCTGGCTGCCGGGGCAGCTTTCCTCCGGTTCGTCCGCAGCCCGGTACCGCACGGACGGATCGTCTCGATCGAAGCTCCCGAAGGGGTGACCATGTTCACCGCTGCCGACCTGGCCGGCGTACGCGCCATCCGGCCCTTGCTGCATCGGGAGGACTACCGGCCGATCGACCAGCCGGTACTGGCCAGCGGCACGGTGCGGTTCGTGGGCGAGCCCATTGCGGTGGTGGTGGCCAGCTCGCCTGAGGAGGCCGAGGACGCCGCCGAGCAGGTCTTCGCCGAGATCGATCCGCTCCCGCACGTCACCGGTTCGGTCGACGCGTTGCAAGAGGATGCTCCGAGGGTGCATGAGCAGGTCCCCGGGAACCTAGTAGTGGACGCCCGGTTCGGGACAGCCGGAGTTGACGAGGCCTTCGAGGGGGCCGACATAGTGGTCGAGTTTGATCTGCGTTCTGGGCGAGAGAGTGCCATGCCGCTGGAGGCCCGGGGTGCCGTCGCCGCCTTCGACCGGCGGTCCGGGCGGGTCACCCTAACCTCGTCGCTCCAGTCCCCCCACGTGGTTCGGACCGCCATTGCCGACCTGCTCGGCATGCCCGAATCGGATCTGCGGGTGGTAGCCCCCGATGTGGGAGGTGCCTTCGGCCAGAAGTTCTGCCTGGGAGTCGAGGATGTCGTGGCTGTCTGGGTGGCCCGGCATCTCAGAGCCACGGTGGCCTGGCTGGAGGATCGCCGCGAGAACCTGATGGCAGCCTTCCACAGCCGTGATCACCAATACCGCATGAGGGGTGCATTCAACGCCGCAGGGCGCTTGCTGGCGCTGGATGCCGACTTGCTGTGCAACATCGGTGCCTATTCCTGCTACCCGGTGACCTGCGGTGTAGAGCCCCTGATGGCCCTGGCGGAACTCCCCGGTCCCTACGACTTCCGGATCTACCGGGTCCGATCGAGAGGAATCACCACCAACACCTGCCCGATGGCGCCCTACCGGGGGGTGTCCCGCCCGGTCATCACGCTGGCGATCGAGCGGCTGATGGACCTGGCGGCCGCCCGCTTCCACATCGAACCCGCCGAGATCCGCCGCCGGAACCTGATCCGAAGCTTCCCCTATACCTCGGCCACTGGTCTGGCGTACGACGAAGGTTCCTATGTAGAGTCGCTCGCCCGGGCGGCCACCGTGCTGGACCTGGATGCCTTTCGCCGCCGGCAGGCCCGGGCTCGGGACCAGGGCCGGTACCTGGGGGTGGGGTTTTCGGTCTTCTCGGAACGGACCGGCTACGGCACAGCGGCCTTCGCTGCCCGTAGCATGGACATCACTCCCGGATACGAGAGGGTCGAGCTGGTGATGGACCCGTCGGGTACTGTGGAGGCTCGGGTGGGGGCCTCACCCCACGGTCAGGGTCTTCCCACCAGCCTGGCGCAGCTGATCGGGGACGACCTCGGGATGGATCCGGCTGCGGTGCGGATCGTCCACAGCGACACCGACCGGACTCCCTATGGCTGGGGAACCTTTGCCAGCCGTTCGCTGGTGATCGCCGGTGGGGCGGCCAAGCTGGCTGCTGGCCTGCTCCGCGCCAAGCTGGCGACCATCGCCGCCGACCAGCTGGAGGCGGCCCCCGAGGACATCGTCATCAGCGGGGGAGTGGCCCGAGTGTCAGGGACCGACTCGGGAATCGAGGTATCCAAGCTGGCCCGCCTGGCCTACCACTCCAGCCACCGGCTAGCCCCCGGCATGGAACCCGGCCTAGCAACGAACGCCACCTACGATCCGGCCGGCACCTTCTCGAATGCCTGCCATGCCGCGGTGGTCGAGGTGGATCCCGAGACCGGCGGGGTGCGGGTGGGGCGGTTCATCGTGGTGGAGGACGCCGGCCTGCTTATCAATCCGATGATCGTCGATGGGCAGCTCCACGGTGGGATCACCCAGGGGATCGCCGGGGCTCTCTACGAGGAGATCATCTACGACGAGCACGGCAACATACTGACCACCTCGCTGCTCGACTATCTTCCCCCCACCATGGCGGAGATTCCCGACCTCGAGGTTCATCATCTGGTTACGGTGACGGACGCCAGCCTCACCGGTGCCAAAGGTCTCGGCGAGGGCGGCACCATCGGCGCCCCGGCGGCGATCATAAACGCCATCTCCGATGCCCTTGCACCGCTGGGCGTCGAGGTCAACGAGACTCCGGCCACGCCAGCCCGGATACGCCGGCTGGTCAGGCGGAAGGAGCAGGAGGAAAGGATCCCGGCGTGAGCGAACCAACCATGGTCGACGTGACCCTCGATGTGAACGGGCGTTCCCACCGGATCCGAGTTGAGCCGAGACGGACGCTGGCCGATGCGATTCGCGACAACTGCGGGCTGACCGGAACCCACCTGGGTTGCGAGCACGGGGTGTGCGGCGCCTGCACCATCCTGATGGACGGCCAGCCGGTCCGGTCCTGCCTGATGTTCGCGGTGCAGGGTGAGGGAGTAGAGATCCGGACAGTGGAAGGTCTGGCTGATGGTGACCGACTGCACCCCATTCAGCAAGCCTTCTGGGAGAACCACGGGCTGCAGTGCGGTTTCTGCACCCCCGGATTCCTGATGCTGGCGGTCGGGTACTTGGAGGAGAACCCGGAACCGAGCGACTCGGAACTGCGATCGGTGCTTTCGTCCAACCTCTGCCGCTGCACCGGGTACCAGAACATCCTCAAGGCCGTCAGGCAGGCAGCCGAGGTTATGAGGGGATGACCTATGTCGGCCGGCCGGTCAGGAGAGTCGAGGACCGACCCCTCCTGACCGGCTCGGCCCGTTTCGTAGCCGACCTGTCCCTACCCCATCAGCTCCACCTGCGGGTGGTCCGATCACCGGTGGCCCATGGCCGGATCATCGGTATCGACATTTCCCGAGCTCTGGCCCTTCCCGGCGTGGAAGCGGTGTGGACGGCGGCGGAAACCGGCCACCTCCCGCCGATCGACTTTCGGATGCCGATGATCAGTGGTGTGGAGCGCTATGGCCAACCGGTTCTCGCCAAAGGCACGGTTCGTTACGTGGGGGAGCCGGTGGCGGTGGTCCTGGCTGATGATCCCTACCTGGCCGAGGACGCGGCCGACGAAGTTTTCATCGATCTGGAGGAGCTTCCACCCGTGGTGGACCCGTGGCGGGACGGGGCGGGTGCCACCGAGGTCGGAGTGGTCGAGAAGAGCTATGGAGATCTAGACGCGGCGTTCGGCAATGCTCCACTGGTGGTCGATATGGAGATGTCGGTGGGTCGTCACTCGGCTATTCCCATGGAAACCCGGGGTGCTCTCGCCCGCTACGACCCGACCGTTGCGACGCTCGAGATGTTCGGCGCCGCCAAAGTGCCCCATTACAACCGGATGGCCATTGCCAAGATGCTCGGCCTTCCCACCGCCTCGGTCGTGCTGCGGGAAGTGCATGTGGGCGGGGGATTCGGGGTGCGCGGCGAGCTCTATCCCGAGGATGTGCTGGTGTGCTGGGCGGCCCTGCGGACTGGCCGTCCGGTGCGCTGGATAGAGGATCGGCGGGAGCATATGCTGGCGGCCAATCACTCCCGTGACCAGCGTTATCACGTTCGGGCGGCAGTCGACGAGGATGGCTGGGTGCGGGGAGTGGATGCCCGGTTCTGGGTCGACCAGGGTGCGTACCTTCGCACCCATGAGACCACCGTCAGCGAGCTCTCATCCTCCTTGCTCCCCGGTCCTTACGTGTGGCCGGCCTACCGATGCAAGGGTCATGTGCGGTTGAGCAACAAGACCCCCTGCGGAACCTATCGGGCTCCCGGGCGTTACGAGAGCACTTTCGTGCGTGAGCGTCTCATGGACATGATCGCGCAGCGGGTCGGGCTGGACCCCACCGAGGTGCGCCGTCGCAACCTGATACCGGAAGATGCGATGCCCTATGCAAGAGGTGTCAAGGCTTTGGGCACTGACGTCACCTACGACTCGGGCCGCTACGAGCTGCTGCTGGATCGCCTGCTCGCCTATCTCGACTACGAACAGTTGACCGGTCAGCTGGTACGGCGGCGCGAGGCGGGCAAAACGGTCGGATTCGGCATGGGCTTCTTTATCGAGAAGAGCGGTTTGGGTCCGTTCGAAGGGGTAAGAGTGACGGTCGATGAGGCTGGCCGGGTCGTGGTAGTCACGGGGGCAGCGTCGATCGGCCAGGGCGTCGAGACCTGCCTGGCCCAGATCTGCGCCGACACCCTGGGAGTTGGGTTCGATTCGGTGACCATTCGTCACGGTCAGACGGATGACCTGGCCTGGGGGATGGGAGCCTTCGCCAGCCGGGTCACAGTCATGTCAGGTTCGGCCACGCAGATCGCGGCGCGCAAGGTACGGAACAAGGCGCTGGACGTAGCCGCCCAGGTGCTCGAAGCCCGACTGGACGACCTCGTAATCGAGGATGGCCGCATCTTCGTGCGGGGTTCACGCGACGGTCCGGCGTTGGGCCTGGGGCAGGTAGCCCGCCGGTTACGCCCCGGTCTGGCCGATGGTGATCCGGGCTTGACCGCGGAAGGATGGTTCGAGGTAAGCCACATGACCTATCCGTATGGAATCCATGCGGCGGTGGTGCGCGTGGACCGGGAAACCGGCGAGGTGGACTGCGAGCGACTGGTGGTGGCCTACGACGTGGGCAGGACGGTGAACCCGTTGCTGGTCGACGGGCAGATCCATGGTGGGGCAGCCCAAGGAGTCGGGGGTGCCCTGCTCGAGGAGTTCCGCTTCGACGAATCGGCCCAGCCCCTGGCGGCCAGCTTCATGGACTACCTGCTTCCCACCATCCACGAGATGCCCAAGGTCGAGGTACTGGTTACTGAGGACGCTCCCAGCCCACGCAACCCGCTAGGCGTTAAGGGAGCGGGGGAGGGAGGCATCACCGCGGTAGGCGCGGCGATCGCCAACGCGGTGGCCGATGCCCTGGGATGCCAGCAAGAAGTGGACAGCCTACCCCTAAGCCCCGACCGGATTCGTGATCTCGTACACAAGCTAGGAGGGGATGCACGACCGGCCCGTTGAAAGCCAGACTGGTGTTCCGAAGAGCCACATTCGGCTGTCTCAGTACCGATGACTTCGGAAGGCGATTCTGTGGCCATCAGGTGATCAGGTCATATCACCGTAGTTGGCGTCAGTGGCTAGCAACCTGTCGCTCGACTCCGTTAACAAAGTCGATGATGTAGATACCCACGCCAATCCGAGGGGATTGCACGGAAATCCAACGGCCTACCTCACACGTTGTCAGGCGGTGGACAAAAGAGTATATCGATTGAGATCGCCTCGGGGTGGGGCCGCGTTTCTAGGGTCGGTGGCAGTGGGCGACGGCTACTGCGGCGTGGAGGGCGGTGCCGGTGATCATCGCTTGCTCGTCGAATACCACCTGGTTGGAGTGGAGGCCGGCGACCTGTCCGGGTTCCTGGTCAGGTAGGCAGGCTCCTAGGAAGGACATGGTTCCGGGGACCTCCTGGAGCACATAGCTCCAGTCCTCCGCGCCCATGAAGGGTGCCTCTAGGGTGGCAACTTGGGCGGCTCCCAAGGTTTCCCTCGCGACCCTATCCACCAAGCTTGTGAACTCGGGATCGTTGACCGTAACTGGGTATCCGATCTCTATGTCGACCTCGGCTTTCACCCCATGGGCAGCCGCGATCCGGGGTGCCACCCGATGGAGCAGGGCATGAAGCTGTTCCCGCGTGCTGTCTGATACGGCCCGGATCGTTCCCACCAAGCGGGCCGTTTCGGGGATCACGTTGTGGGTGTTGCCGCTTTCGATGGTGGCGAAAGTGATCACGCCCGGATCGAACACATTGATCCGCCTGGTGATAGCGGTCTGTACTGCAAGCACGATCTCAGCCGCTACCGGAATGGGATCGTAGGCCAGATACGGGCTGGAGGCATGCCCACCCTTGCCCCTGACGGTGATGGTGATCCCGTCGTCGGAAGCCAGCTGGGGGCCGGGCCGGTGCCGGATGTAACCCGTTGGCATCCAGGTGTTCACATGTATGGCGAAGGCGCCCGTGGGCCGCTGCTCGACCGTTTCCAGCAGCCCTTCCTCGATCATGAACCTGGCCCCGGCAAAGCCTTCCTCACCGGGCTGGAACATGAACAGCACGGTTCCGGCCAGATCGCTCTTCATCGACGAAAGCAGGCGGGCGGCACCCACCAGCATGGCGGTGTGCAGGTCATGCCCGCAGGCGTGCATGAACCCGGGATGGCGGCTGGCGAACTCCAGACCGGTGTCCTCCTGCACCGGCAAAGCGTCCATGTCGCCGCGTAACACGATGGCAGGTCCCGGCCGATCCCCTCTCAGCACGGCCACCACGCCGCTGGTGGACTCGTGGAGCACGATCTCCAATGGCAAGCCCTCCAGTGCCTCGAGCACCGCCTGGCGCGTGAGCGGAACATGGTTACCACGCTCGGGAATACGGTGCAGGCGCCGGCGCAGCTCGACGAGTCCGGGGAACAGATCTTGGGAAGCAGCCAGAAGGTCAGTCATGCCGATCGATGCTAACCATTAGATCCTGGAGATCGATGTAGCTCCTGCGTGTGGTCGCCCACCATCACCCGAGCTGGTACCACTCCACGGCTTCGGGCGTCAAGAAGTCGCGCACACCGTTGACTATCCACTGGTGCCCGAGGTCCTGGAAAGCGAATACGCCCTCGGCACCGTCACCGCTGGGCGTTCCCCGCGCGAAGATGGTTAGAACCAGGAAGTGGGCACCGTCTGTGGAAGTGGCAGTTTCGAGGCGCTCGTAGAGGCGTCCCATCCGTCCATTGTCTTCATCACCTATGAGGTAGCCGGTCCTGCCGTTACCCAACTCCCTGGAGAGTGCACTCAGGGCTTTCCGAGCCGACACCACCTTTCAGCAGGCGTTGGGAACCGACTTCAGCGAGTATTTCGCCATCTCCCGAGCTTGGCAACAGAGCGTCAGCGACTGGGAGCGAGAACGCTACACCCGTGCTGTGTAATACATCGCTGAATGTGTATTAGCTTCCGGATCACGAGCGTTTTGATCACAACCCTATGTGCATGAGTCATAGCACGGTTTCCTCCATTATTAACCACCATTCTATATGTCAATGACAGCACCGACCCGACTTAGGTAGCAACCCAGCGGATCGCTTTGCCCGCTTCAGCTGATAAATCCAGTAGCGGCTAGACAAGCCCAGGCACCGGCAGGGTTATGTTCGTGCCTGAACCCTCACCGGTAGATTGGGGTTGAGCACACGTTGCCAAGTCTTTAAAGTTAAGCAAGTGATCACGTCCATATAGGCTCTTACTAGCGCAGTCTATCAGTGACATAGCTAGAACGGCTGAAAGAAGGGATACTGAATGACACCAGCCATCATGCAACCGCTCCGTCGGATGTGGAAACGAGTTGAACGAACCGCGAACGAGTCTGACGCTACTTACTTTACTGACCTGCTCAAGCTGGGTGAGTTACTGACAAAGCTGGTCGTAAGCCCTTTTGTATCATCAGTCGATAACCGTGACTATAACCGCCACGACCTAGAGCTTGACTTAGTTCATGCTGACAGCTTAGGTCAATGGATCAGATCAATGGACGATACTCTAGTCGGCCCTTCTGCTGGCAAGATCAACAAGGAGGCATGGTCTTTCGCCCGAGAGATTACCAGTACGAAGATCTGGAAGAGCAGTGACTCGGTTTGGCAGCGGGAGGCCTTGGAACTCCTAAACGAGACCTGCGCAATTATGGATGATTGACGGTAAACCTGAATTGTCAGCGGGCGCATCACTCCGATCGTGGTTCTCAACCTTTGTTTGGCTTCGGAATCGAACGAGTCATGGCTCTCCTCTTCCGGGCACATGTGCCTTGGCAGCTGAACCACTTTAAAAGTCTCTTAGAATCCTCACAGACAACCTTACTATCTTAAGAGCCCCGTGCGCTGTCATTCGTCGGAATCTATCAGGCAAATATCGAGTGGTCCCGTTAACCACACTTGACGGCCATCTGGAAGACTTGAAGCGTTCTCGCGAGTACAGCTTCCCTGATGGTGTCTACTATAGCTTCGGAACTCCTTGCCTTACTCCGCTCTACTCTACAGATATAGATCTTAGCGACTTTATGGTTGCTAATGGTTCCTTCAAGACTAATAGAAATGGCAGCACGTTTGAAGTCCTCTCATACATGACAGACAGTCGAAAGCGGATAAACAGCGACGAGTATTGCAACCGGAAGTGTGAGTTACCTAAAAGTGACTCCCACGGTGATAGTGCTCTGGACATATCGGGTGAAGTTATACAAACCTACCACCAATGGCCGAAACTTACGTGACTCGTAATCAGCTAGAGCAGGAACTACGGGATTTACTGGTAGATGAGCGCCATCCAGTCATAAGCCTTGTCGGACGTGGAGGCATTGGTAAGACATCGCTTGCACTAAAGGTGCTACGGGATCTCTGTGAGGAAGGGAAATTCAAAATCGTCTTTTGGTTCAGTGCTCGTGATATCGACCTCCTACCAGAAGGACCGAAAGAGGTTAAGCCACAAGTTGTGACCTTCAAGGAGATAGCTGACGGATATAGAGCACTGTACAAAGAGCTATTTGCGTACCAGAAAGACTTACCATCAGAGGACTTACTAGCTCGTGCATTGGCACGTAAGCCACAAGATTCCCACGATAAGCCTATTCTGCTTGTTGTTGATAACTTTGAGACGGTTCGGAGGCCGACAGAGACTTATAATACTCTTAACAATTACATACACTTGCTGAACAAGGTGTTGATAACGGGTAGACACCGTGAGTTTAAGGCGGACTACCCGCTTGAGGTCCCTGGAATGAGGAGATCTGAGTATGATCAGCTAGTAGCCGACTTTTCAATCCGTTATAACAAATCGTCGAAGTTGGACAAGCGTCACTTAGATCGGTTGTATGATGGAGCGGAGGGCCATCCGTACGTTATTAAGGTATTTCTGGGAAAGGTAGCTTCAGGCAGTCAGGCACGCAGCTTACGTCAAGTACTAGCTCCAAACGATAATTTACTTGAAGCATTGTTTGAGCGATCGTATAAGAGGCTATCACCAGGTGCACAATGGGTCTTCCTGACACTATGTAATTGGCGCTCTCTCATCGTACAGCTTGAACGTGAAGGTGTACTCAGACTTTTGCAACAGAACAGAGATTATCTGGATGTCTCCGATGCTGTTGATTCACTTGAGCGTTACTCAATGATCGATGTGCTTGATGGTGTCAATGTCCGGCTCTTACGTGTACCGGAGGCAGCGAGAGTGTTTGGTAAGAAAAAGCTGAGCGTTAGCCACTTGAAGCCTGGAATTGATGTTCAAACGAAGATGTTACAACGACTAGGTGCAGTGCAGACTAGTGACAAAGTTGAGATTTCTGATTATGATAGACGAGTTGATCATTTGGTATAAAAAGTAGCTACGTGGATAGATCAGCAGATATCTGTAGAAGATCATTTGAAACTGTTATAGTATATCGCGAATGGGTATCCGCGTGCCTGGCGAAAGATTGCCCGACTTCGTCTGGAGAGCTTTGAGGACCATCACATTGGTGATCCATCTTCTGCCCTGGATGCGATGGAACTCTACCTACAGGATGATCCAAGTGATGCCAATGGTTGGAGGTGGCTGGCTGATGCTGCTCGCCGGTTTAAGATGCCCGATAGGGAACTGAACGCACAATATCGTCTAGCACATTTACCGGACTCGTCCATTGAAGACATATCAAATGCGGCTGAGTGTCTCAGTAGGCAATTGAGATACAGTAATGTAGTAGGCAGAGATGAGGTCGACTAATGGCTAGCCAGTTAGTTAATATTATGGAGGGACATAGTGAAATGTCTGGAGACGACATGTCGCGGCTCGCGTGGTTGTACCTACACCTTAAGCAAGAAGACGATGCTTATGACTGTGTCAAAATGGTCTGCTTCGGGAGCCGGATAACTATCATCTGCTGAATCTAGCAGAACGACTCGGTGTCTCGTGTAAAGGTAGGTCAGCTATCACCTATGGATGAGAGTCTGTCGTAAGGGAACTAGTTGCGAGACATATAGGGTTGTGAGTTTGTTCATTGTGCTTGAAGCAGTTGACCCCCCTTCTCGACCATCGTGATCGCGGACGGATCACCGAGGAAGCCCACGTCGTCGAGGAGGTTGGTAGCAATGGCTATACATCCGTGTCGTAGCCCTTTACGGTAGTCCTGTCTTAGGTGCTCGTGGGCCTAAGATTGCAGGCCCGTTGGCAGTGGCGGCCTCTACGGCTTGGAGAGGGGTCATCCCTGCCTTGACGAGTGCTGCTGGTTCCAGGCCGTTGGTGTCCCACGGGCCGCGGGCGTGGAGCTACTGTGCTCGAATGCGCCAAGTCCTAGAGGAACGACATGACTGGTGATGAGCGATCAATACCGACCATTCAACGAGGGGGATACTGATGAGCACCGGCGAGATCACTTATCGAGCGGTCCTCGAGGCTCGGGAGCGGATGGCTTCCCCGGTACGGGTGACCCCGGTGCTTCCGCTCGCCCGCTCCGCTGCCGAGGTCGGGAAGGAGCGGTTGCTGCTGAAGGCCGAGCACTTGCAAGTAACCGGATCCTACAAGGCCAGGGCTGCCTTCCACATCCTGCGCTCGTTCGACGAACAGCGCCAACGGCGGGGCATCGTGATGTCCTCCTCGGGTAACTTCGCGCAAGCCTTCGCCTACGCCGGATCGGTAGTCGGATCACCGGTAGCCATCGTCATGCCTGGCTTTACCGCGGAGATCAAGGTGCAGTCCACTCGGGAATACGGAGCTCACGTGGTGCTGTGCCCCACCTTCGCAGACCGGGATCCGACCGTGGAGCAGGTGGCGGCCGAACGAGGGATGTTCGCCTTGCATACCTTCGAGGAGCCGGAGGTACCGATCGGCCACTCGAGTATCGGCCTCGAGATCCTGGAGCAGGTTCCGGAGGTCGAGACCGTTCTCACACCCGTATCCAGCGGTGGCCTGGCGGCCGGTATCGCGGTAGCCATCAAGAAGACCCGCCCCGACGTAACGGTGCTGGGTGTGCAGCCGAGGACGGGTAACGCTGCCTACGTGTCGTGGCAGGTCGGCCAGGTGGTGACCATCGACCATTGGGATTCGATGGCCGATGCCCTCTCGGCCCGGCGACCCGGCGAACTTCCCTTCCGCTTCCTGCAGCGCTACCTGGACGGCATCCTGCTGGTTTCGGAGGAGGACATAGCCGAAGCGGTCAGAACGATCCTGTTCCGTACCAAGACCCTCACCGAACCGGGAGGAGCGACCGCCGCCGCTGCCTACCTGGGCGGATTGGTCGATCCGGGCCGGCTGACAGTTGCGGTCGCCTCCGGTGGAAACATCCAGCCGGCCGTTCTGCGGGGAATCCTGTCGGAGGCCGAGAGCGAGGGTGATAAGTGAGCAGAAGTCGGTGCCCTCGCCGTTCGGGGTGGAGATCGGGCATTGTCTCTCCGGACGGGGAGCTTCTGCCGGCCGGTCACTCTGCCACGTCGGAGGCAGCGTCTTCGCTCGGCTATAGGCTGAGGCGCAGGGCGGCATGAGAGATCGCCGGCTTCTGAACCTGTTCGATTCGGTGCTGACCGAGATGTACCGGCGAACGGTCCGCAATTGTGGGGGAGAAACTTGGGAGGCGAACGGGGTCGTTTGCTGGGCTACTTCATTGCGGCAGGGTTGGCCGGCCTATGCCAATGGCGCCATGCGGACCAACTGGCTGATATCGCCCCGGGAAGTACTGCGCATCGTTGTCCGGTTCTTCGGGGTGCGGAAACATGGCTACTCACTGATGGTCCGGGCGGATGACCGGGCCCTCTGGCATGAGGCAGAACGGACCGGTCAGGTAGTGAGCGCTGAGTACTTTGCCATGATGCTGGCCGAAAAACCCGACGCGCCCGACTGTCCGGACGGGGTGGAGATCAGGGTCGTCAGAAAAGCCTCGGACATGCTGGACCTCTGCGGTGTCGTAACGGCGGGCCCGGACCCGGAGGGGAATACTCGTAGGTTGGCCAACTTGGCCCTGCGGCGTATCCAGGCTTTGGTAGGACCGGCCACCTCCGCCCTGGTCGCCTACCACCACGGGAAGCCGGCTGCCTGCGCACTCACCAATCGCCTGGAGGGGGTGGCCTTCGTTGGATGGATCCGTACCAAGCCCGAGTACCGAGGCCAGGGATTGGCCTCGCTGGTTAGCGCCTCGGCAGTACGGGCAGGTTGGGAGGGTGGTGCCACGATGGCTGGTGTGCTGAGCCCACCTTCGACCCGATCCACCTTGGAGAGTCTCGGCTTCGAGGAGGTAGGTACCTACCGCCAGTATCTGGTGATGCCGCCCTCCGATTGACCTGACGCTCACCCGTTCCGGCCTCCGGTTCAGGTTGGGCGAGCCTTCGATCGTGACATAGGGGGACTGACCCTGCCGAGGTTGGTCGGCTCCAACAAATCAATTCGTACATCATCCTGCCGTGGGACACGATCGACTAGTCTGAGCGGGTATATGCAGCGGCGGTGTTGATCCAACCCCAATACTCGGGGGAGGGAGGTTGAGTCATGAAACGTTTGCCAGAGAAGTGCGCGACGCGCGAGGGACCTAGTTACCCCCCATTCAGGGCGACCCTCATGTTGAGGCGCACTACTTCGACACTGTTGGTTGTCTTCGCGCTGTGTGGTGGTCTCGGCCTTGCGGCACATGCCCACACTGTCGACGACCACTCATATGTCGAGCTGCTCAATACACAACTCACGGTCAAGCACACGTCTCCGAACGTATACGGTCACCTTTGGGAGCAGGACGGTGGACTAGACGACAACACGTTCTATTACAAGGGCGAAGATTATACGACCAGAGACTTGCGGAAGTTCAAGTCAGTGGTGGTACCGACAGGCTCGAGGTCAGCACGTATCTAGTGGATACTCCTGACATTGGACTAAGTCTCCTCAATGAACTCAAGATTGAGATAGACGGCGTCATATTCAATGAGAATGGGTTTAGCCAACAGGGCACAACCACCATATATGAGCAGGACGAAACCAGCTTGAACCTTAAGGATAACCGTGATGCCAACACGAAGGTGACCGTCAAGATCAGTTCGAAGGTAATCCACCACCCTGCCCCCTCCTGGCTTACGGTTGACGAGTCACGACGACAGAAGACTTCCCTAGGAGTAACTTGGAATCCCATATACGCTGGTGTGAATTGTGTTCCTCATCAGATTAGATGGAAGGAGACCTCCTCAAGTACCTGGGGAGGTTGGCAAGGGATAACAGCGCCTTTCTATTGTAAGCAACCTTACGTAATCTCCAGCCTGACTGCTGGACCTTCATACGACATAGAAGTGCGGGCCGGAAATAGTGACGAACCTGGAGACCATCGAGCACACACGGCTAGTACATTGCCACCTTTGGACGCGCCTGCCAGCGTCACGATTTCTCAGGTTTCTACGGATAGATTCACGGTGTCGTGGGATGACGTAACCGATGCAGTTAGCTATCAGGTCAGGTATGGGACTAGTTCCGGTGAAGGCACGTGGGCTGCGGCGTCCAGCCCTCACACGATTACCGGTCTGACACCTAACACGACCTATTATGTGGGCGTCCGAGGGATCGACTCCAGCGACAATGAGGGTGCTGTCAAAGAAGCCACTCAGACTACTTTGACCTTGAACGTCGCCTGCTAGCTTGTCATTCTCCGGGCATTCTACGGATAGGTTTACGGTGTCGTGGCCTGCTGTAACTAGTGCAGCGAGTTATCAGCTCAGGTATGCGACGAGTTCCGGTGGAGGCACGTGGGCTACGGCGTCCAGTCCTCACACGATTACCGGTCTGTCACCTGGCACGTCGTACTATGTAGGGGTTCGAGCGAAGGACGCCAGCGGCAATGAAGGGCCTGTTACAGAAGCCACTCAGACTACTTTAACCTTGAACGCGCCTACGAGTGTGACGTTCTCTGAGGTTTCTACGAATAGTCTCAAGGTGTCGTGGACTAATGTTACGGGTGCGGCGAGTTATCAGGTTAGGTATGGGACGAGTTCTGGTGGGGGGTTGTGGGAGACGGCTGACTCTCCGCACACAATTACGGGTCTAAGCCCCACCACACCGTATTACGTGGGTGTACGGGGAAGGGACAGCAGCAACAACAACGGAGAGATTACGGAGATCCAGACCAGGACCCTTCTGGCGCTACCCGAGAATCTCAGATACCCGACCAACCTTTGCTGCGGGGAATGGGGTGAGGATCGGCTGACCATTTACTGGGACGGTGTTCCCCGGATATGACGGCATTTCCTATCATGTACAGGTACGGGGAGTTAAGAGTGATGGTCGCAAAGGGGAGACGGCAGATCTCATAGCTCAAACATGGTTCGATGCTCCCACGGCTGTTAGCAATATCGAAGTGACTTCGGGTGACACGGAACCCTCCGTATCCTGGACAGTTGGGAACAACAATGATAGATGGAACGTGATCTACTATCAGCGTGATGAGCTGGTTTCATCCTATTTCGTTGAAAGTCCAAGCACGACCATAACGGGCTTAGAGAACGCAGATGAATACAAGATAGAAGTCGAGGGATGGAGAGACCTGGGAGAGGATCCCTTCGGACAGGAACAGTCGGTAGCCGCCCCACGGGAACATGCCTACAGCATGCCTCTAGCAGCGCCGGAATCGGTAGAGGTCGTCGACATAACAACGAGCGAACCCGATATGGTGTTCCGGCCGGGCTTGCTGCCCCTCCCGCCTGACGATGACCATGAATCTGATGAAGCTGTCAGGGTAAGTTGGGATGCTGTAGAGGGCGCTTTCGTCGACTGATGGTTACGAAATGTCGTTTCACTTCGGTAACGAGTCACAAACGGTCTGGTACCAAATCCCACCGGTGGGCACGACATCATTCACGATCGCAGGCTTAGAAGCGACGCATGTGGTCAGCATCCGTGCCTTCGCGACAGTTTACGGAGGTGAGGTAGTAAAGGGTCCTCATGCTACCGGTGCCAGGGATCCGGTGGATCCTCCCGAAGTTCCTGGCAAGCCCATTGTGACGCTGTCGGCGGGCAACGAGCGAATAACCGTGTCGTGGACTGAGCCCGCCTCCGGTGGGGCTGAGATCACCGACTATGACGTGCGATATCGTCAGTCGGGATGCTCGAGTTGGAACGACTGGGTCCACCAAAGCTTGGATCGCACCGTCACCATCACAGGTTTGACCAGCGGCACTACCTATCAAGTTAAGGTGCGTGCTAACAACTCCGCCGGTGGTGGGCAATGGTCAGACACTGTGACGGTGACCCTGCCGACACCCGCCGCCGCGCCGACATCGCAGACCGGGTCCTCTGGATCAGGGCAGACCACGGCCTCCTTAGGCAATTACTTCACCGACGATGACGGAAACGTACACGAATTGAACATCAACATCATCGCCCAGGCAGGCATCACCGTGGGATGCCATGCCACTCAGCGCCTGTTCTGCCCGGACGATCAAGTGACCCGGGCCCAGATGGCCGTGTTCCTGGTACGTGCTCTCGGAGAGACCCCCTCCGCCAGAAGTGGAGTGACCTTCACCGACGTGGCCTCCGATGCCTGGTATGCAGGTTTCGTAGGACGACTGGCCGAGCTGGGGCTCACATCAGGGTTCAGGGACCAGACCTTCAGACCGGACGATCAGGTAACCCGCGCTCAGATGGCGACCTTCCTGGTAAGAGCCGTCGAAAGACTGCGTCCGGGCGATCCCGGCGCAACCGGTTTCAGCGATGTGAGCTCGGACCACACCCACGCGGCCGCCATCGCGGGATTGGTACGGGCTGGTGTGACAACCGGATACTCGGATGGAACCTACCGGCCGGACGAACCTATCACCCGAGCCCAGATGGCCACCTTCCTGGTCAAAGCCTTCGGCTTGACTGCCTAGAAGGGCCGCGCCTCGGCATACCAAATCTACTTCGACGAAGGGACGGCGGGGGAGAGGCTGGCGATCCGGGTGGGCGATTTGGTGTCCTCCAAGGGAGGATTAGCCCAGGTCTCCGCCAGGCTGCTGCTCTGCCGGGGTCACCGGCGGGAGGCTGCCGCTGGCCAGTGTCCGTGGGAACGGGCTGCCAGGTAGAGCATCAGCCGGTGATCGGAGTCCGCCGGATCCAGATCGAGCAGCTCGTAGAGCTCCCGCCGTCTCATGTCGACCGTATTGCGGTGAACCCCCAAGTGGCGGGCAGCCTCCGCCAGGTTTCCCTCGTGCTCGAAAAGGGTCACGACCGTGTCGATCAACTTGCGCCGCTTCGAGGGGGTCATGGCGGCCATCGGTCGAAGAAGGCGGTCGAAGGCTCTCCTGGGTCCTTCCGCGGTTGCCCACTCCAGCAGCATCCTGCGCAAGCCCATGGCGTCGTACAGGATCGGTTGGGAGACGACGCCGCTGGTCCGGGCATGGGAGAGGACAGCACGAGCCTCGGCGGCACTCGCTCGGAGGCCGTGGATCCCTTCGTGGATACCGCCGACCCCGCACCACAGGGCAGTGGGGCGGAGGTCCCGCTCGATGGTCGTCACCAGTTCCTGGGCTGCCCTCCTGATGAACGTGGCAGAGGGTGGACCTCCAGGACTGCCCGACCACACATAGGTGAGGGTCTCAGCCAGGCCGACCGGATGCCAGGTGCCTCCGGATCGGTGTCGGGCGAGAGCTCGGCGGGCCAGCCGGTTTCCCACTTCGTGTAGGGCGGCTAGGCCAGCCACCCGGTCAGGATCGCTCTCATAGTCCTCCTCCACGGCTATGCGGATCACGAAGTGGGTCCCGGCCGGCAAGAATCCCAATTGGTCCGCTCGGGCGATCAGCAGATCGGAAGGGCGGTCGGCCATCACCAGCTCGGCCAGCACGCTGGCCATCGCTCGGTCCCGCAGCGGGGTCAGGTAGGCCGGGCGAGCCACCCGCACCGCCGCATCGGTCATCGCTCGGAGAGCCAGCCTCACGACGATGTCCGATTAGGGGCTCGACCGGTCAGCCCCGAACTGGGCCACCGAATCTTCGCTGATGTGAGCCACCGCCTGGATCGGGGCATAGGAATCGTTGCAGCGGATGCTCCGGCCGAGCACGTCGGTGGCCAACCGAGCCCAGGCTTCGAAGTCGGGGCTTGTGATATCCGGTTTGAACTTATCGAGAGCCTCGAGAAGAGTCTGAGCCCCGGCGAGGACATCGGCAGCGTCCTGCTGGATGGCGTTGTTGAGCCGTATCACCAGCCTTCCCAGGTCGGTCTTGGCGGGAGTAGCCAGGAGTGCCAGGTGACCTCGTTCGGCCAGGATCCGAGCGGTGGGTGCGACCGTGATGTGCTCCCCCCTGAATACGACGGCCTTGACTCCACGGGCCACCGCGGTGCGGATAGCCAGGTCGAGCCGATAGGTGTCAGCCTCGAGTGAAGCTTCGGTAGTGCACACGCAAACTGACTCGGATGGCGCCTGCTCGATCTCCGCCAGGTGTTCGATCAGCGAGACCCGGTAGAGGGCCCCTGCCTTTCGGTATCCACCTGCGAAACGCAGGAGGTTGCCGAGATCGTCCCGCGAGCACAACTGTCCAACCGTCAGCACGGGAGGGCAGAATAGCAGCATCCTGCATGATTCTGGACAGACAATCGGACATAGTATCCATAGGTTCCGGCAGCCCGGACCGGTAGCGTCTCGGGGCCGGTTCCTGGGCTTTACCAGAGCGACTTGGATCGCCCTGTTCGTGGTGGCCCTGTTCTGGTTCATCCTGTCCAAGACCCGTTTCGGCCGTCATGTATTCGCCACCGGGGGGAATCCCGAGGCCGCCCGATTGGCCGGGATCCGGATAGAGGTGATCACCATGATGACGTTCGTTCTGGTGGGCGCGGTGGCCGGATTGGCTGGTGCTCTGGCCGCATCCCGGACGCTTACCGCTCAGCCGAGTGACCACTTCGGGTTCGTATTCGCGGTGCTGGCAGCGGTGATAGTGGGGGGCACGTCGATTTCCGTTGGGGAGGGAGCGGTGTGGCGCACTGTATTCGGGGCCTTCTTCATCGCTCTGATCATCAATGGTTTCAACCTGCGCCAGGTGGACCCCATCATCCAGCGGCTCATACAAGGAGGTGTCATCGTGGCGGCTGTGGCGGCAGACAACTGGACGAGAAGCCGGAGGTTGTAGGTATGAGAGATCTCACCCTCGACCAAGTGGACGACCTGGCACTGGGAGCCACCCTGCTGGGAACCGGAGGAGGCGGGGACCCCTATGTGGGCCGCCTGATGCTCCGCCAAGCCATCCAGACCCACGGTCCGGTGAAGCTGGTCAACACCGACGAGTTACCGGACGACGGGCTGGTAATGACCGTGGCGGTAGTAGGGGCGCCGACCGTGTTGCTGGAGAAGATCCCGGCAGGTACCGAGTTCATCACTTCCGTTAGAGCGCTCTCCTCCTATCTGGGCCGGGAACCCGTCGCCCTCATGCCGATCGAGGTGGGTGGCTGCAACACGCTCTTCCCGCTGGCGGTGGCTACCGAGATGGACCTGCCGGTGGTGGACGCTGACGGTATGCGCCGGGCCTTCCCGCAGATCGAGATGACCGTCTTCACGCTGGCTGGCATCAAGGCCTCGCCCATGACCGTGGCGGACGAGAAGGGAAACCTGTGTGTCTTCGAGACCACCACCAACCAGCTCGGCGAAACGCTGGTACGGGGAGCGGTTATGTCGCTCACCCTGGCCAATGCCTTCT
This sequence comes from Acidimicrobiia bacterium, assembly GCA_965200835.1. Classification (GTDB taxonomy): domain Bacteria; phylum Actinomycetota; class Acidimicrobiia; order Spongiisociales; family Spongiisociaceae; genus JAPPFW01. The sequence continues at coordinate 319,703 of OZ241390.1, read as the reverse complement.
CTAGCTATTCGATGGATGTATCGGACGTGGACACTCATGCTATCGCCGGTTCGCTCACCTATTGCACCGAACTGGGAAGTCGCCTGTCGGCTGTGCAGCGAGGTGAGGTGGGAGCGTTCGAGCGCTTCCTGGAGGTGGCCGAAGGCACGGTGATCTTCTCCGGGACGATCGTCGATGTGGAGCGCCGTACTACCGAGGGATTCGCCAAGGGAACGGTGACCATCGAGACCCGGGACGGCTCGGATCGCACCATGCAGATCGCCATCCAGAACGAGTTCCTAGTGGCCTTCGAGGACGATGAGCCGGTGGTCTCTGTGCCGGACCTGATCTGCATTCTCGATGCCGAGACTGCTACTCCCATCACCACCGAGACGCTGGGTTACGGGCAGAGAGTCAACGTAGTGGCCCTGCCGTGTGCCCCCGAGTGGCACCGGGAAGGAATGCTGGAGGTGGTGGGCCCGGGCGCCTTCGGGTTCGACTTCGAATACAGGAAGCTGGGGACGTGATGCTGAGGCTCGGGATCGACGTAGGTGGAACCAACACAGATGCGGTGCTGGTAGATGATGACGGAGGGGTGCTGGCGGTCCACAAGGCCCCTACCACCGCCGATCCGATGGACGGTATCAGTGCCGCCATCGCGGTGGTCGTAGCGGATGTGGACCGGAGCAATGTCCGCCAGGCGATGCTCGGGACTACGCATTCCGCCAACGCCATCATCCAGCGCCGAGGGCTGGACCAGGTGGCTGTGCTCAGGCTGGCTGCCCCGTCGTCGTTGGCGATCGCGCCGGCGGCTGACTGGCCCGATGAGCTGCGCCGTTCCGTAATCATGGCCGAGGCGATAGTGGAGGGTGGTTACGAGTACGACGGGAGGGTGATTGCCGAGCTCGATGAGGAGGCAGTCAAACGTTTCTGCGGTGAGGTGGCCGGTTCGGCTGACTCGCTGGCTGTCTCGTGTGCTTTCAGCCCGGCCAACTTCGATCAGGAACTGCGGGCGGCCCACATCATCAGCGAGGAGCTGGGTAACAGTTTCCCGGTGTCGTTGAGCCATAGGGTCGGCACCCTCGGGCTGCTGGAACGAGAGAACGCCACCATGCTGAACGCCGCCCTCCGAGGCGTGGCCCGGGCGGTGGTCGACGGCTTTCGAACCGCGTTGGCCGAGAACGGACTCGAGGCCAACGCCTACATAACTCAGAACGACGGGACCCTGATGACCGCCGACTATGCCCTGCAGATGCCGGTCCTGTCCCTGGGGTCCGGCCCGACCAACTCGATGCGGGGAGCATGCTCGCTGGCCGGGCTCTCGGATGCCATCGTGGTGGACGTGGGTGGCACCTCGACCGACATCGGCATCCTGGTGGATGGGTTCCCCAGGGAGTCGGCCACCGCGGTCTATGTGGGTGGCGTGCGTACCAACTTCCGGATGCCCGATCTGATCTCGATCGGGCTGGGTGGGGGTACGATCGTCCGCCGGTCCGGAGACGGGGTGGAGGTGGGACCCGACTCGGTCGGTTACCGGGTGACCGAGGACGCGCTGGTGTGCGGGGGAGACACGTTGACCCTGTCGGATGTCTCCGTGGCCGGAGGTCGGCGGGACGGCTTCGGAGATCCGGGCCAGGTATCCGACCTCGATCCCGATGTCGTGCAGGGCGCGCTGGCCTGGGTGGATGAGCAGCTCGCCCAGCGCACCGAGCGGATGAAGGCCAGCCGGGAAGCGATGCCACTCCTGGCGGTGGGAGGGGGTGCTCACCTGGTTCCCGATGAGATCAAGGGGACGGTCGAGGTCATCCGTCCCAACCACCACGCAGTGGCCAATGCCTACGGTGCGGCCATTGCCGAGGCGTCCGGAACCGTGGACCGGGTGTATCAGTATGACGCCTCCAGCCGGGAGGAGTGCCTGGCCGAGGCGAGGAAGGAAGCACGGGAGGCGGCGGTCGACTCGGGTGCGGATCCTGGGCGGGTGCGGATCACCTCGGTGGTAGAAGTCCCGATGACCTACGTCCCGGGTGGCGGGTGCCGGGTGCAGGTCAAAGCGGCCGGCCCTCTGAGCTGATGTCGATGGCGGATCGTCTGCCGGTAGCCGACGCACACAACGATCTACTGCTAGCGGTCGAGCACCAGCGCCGTCGCGGGTATGCCGATCCCTTTGGGGACTTCTGGCTACCGCAGTTGAGGGACGGAAATGTGGTACTGCAGGTGCTACCGGTGTACACAGAGGAGGAGTTCGCGGGGGGAGACGCTCTGCGGCGGGCGATGGTCATACTCGAGACGGCCCGTTGGATGGCTGCACTCCACTCCTCGGAGGTGGCCATTGCCGAGACCGGGGGGGACATCTCTTCGATCATCGCCTCCGGACGGATCGCCCTGGTGCTGGCGTTGGAGGGATGCGAACCGGTCGGATCGGATCTGGTGCTGGTGGACGGGTTCGCCCGCCTCGGGGTCCGGATCGCCTCGCTCACCTGGAACCGGCGAACCATGCTGGCCGACGGGGTAGGAGAGCGAGCCACCGGTGGGGGATTGACCACCCTGGGTCGGGGAGCGGTCAGGGAGCTCGAACGGTGTGGCATCGTGGTGGACATCAGCCACCTATCGGACGCCGGTGTAAGCGATGTCCTGGAGATTGCCACCAAGCCAGTGATGGCTACTCACTCCTCATGCCGGTCCCTGTGCGGCCATCCCCGCAACCTGACCGACACTCAGATAGCACAGGTGGCCGGAACCGGAGGGATCGTATGCGTCAACGCCTTCGGCGCGTTCCTGGGGGAGCAACCCTCCATATCTCGTTATGTCGACCACCTCGAACACGCCCTCTCGGTGGCCGGTGAGACCGCAGTAGGGATCGGTGCCGACTTCATCGACGACCTGGTACCCATCCTCGACCCGATCCTGGGAGGTGCCCTGGTCGATGAGCTCCCGTTCATAGAGGAGCTCAGCTCGGCCCGTGATTACCCGGCTGTTAGTCGGGAACTGGCCGCCCGGCTCGGCCAAGCGACCGCTAGCCGCGTGATGAGCAACAACCTGATCAGCTTTCTTACCGAGATGCTGGAACCCACGATATAGAAACCGTTGACGTCTCGGATGGCATACCATCGATATAGAAGATGGAAGCTCACCTAGTGTAAAGGTGCTCCCTGAAGAGATATCCGCTACCTTCCATGTTGGTCCTAGCTCTCACACTCTCCATATACGATCAGTGCGTACACTGTTACTCTTCATTGTTCAAGATATTATGTCGCTTGTCCAACATATGATCCCGGAGCAGCTCTCCCACCAGTCAAGACACGCGGGTGTTGTTCCGGGCCGCTTCCTTCCGTGCCCAGCGGGCAGTTTGTTCGTCCAGGGGTGATCGTTACATTCTGCATGAGGTCAGTCGAAGCATGAACATAGGGTTGCTCAACCACCCTTGTGAGCTCTAGCGGTCCGGTCCGTATAGGGCGGCCTTCGTGGCATCGAGCACGCCGGGTTCCAGCTGATGGAGGGTGTGTGCCAGGGCCCAGGGGCCGTTGATTGCCATCACGCCTCCGTCGATGGGGATCACCCCGCCGGTTACGAAGCGGGACCGGGGTGAACACAACCAGGCGACCAGCTCCGCCACCTCCTCGGGGGTGCCGATCCGGCGCCCGGGCAGGACCGTGTCATAGAAGCTCAGGTCCGAGCCGGCCAGCATCGGGGTGTCGATCGCTCCGGGGGCGATCGCGTTGACGGTGATCTCATACTGCGCCAGCTCGGCGGCGAGCGGGCGGGCCATTCCTTCCACGGCGGCCTTGCTGACCGTATAAGGAATGTCACACGGCTGGCCACGGGTGGCGGCGACTGATGACCAGAGCACTATGCGCCCTCCGCGGCCCTCTTCGATCATCTGGCGAGCGGCGTGGCGGACGCAGTACAGCACGCCAAACGTATTGATCCGAAGAATTCGCTCGAGGTCGTCGTAGTCCAAGTCCACGATGCTGTTCCACCCTCCCCAGATGGCGGCGGCGGCGGCCAGGATGTAAGTTGGTCCCAGCGCGTCCTGGATCTGGTCGAAGGCCTCCGCCACCGCCTCCGGGTCGGAAATGTCGACCGCGACAGTGAGGAACTCGTCCCCGAGGGTGCTGAGGCCTTCCGCATTCACGTCGAGGGCTGCGACCGCGGCTCCGGCGCGCCGGAGCCGAATGGCAGTAGCTCTTCCTTGTCCAGAAGCGGCTCCCGTGACGACGGCCACCCGCCCGCGGAGATCGAGTGCGTCCGTATCCGGTCCATCCGAGGGCTTCATACGATGCTCCTGTCGGGTCGGAATGTCCGGCTGGATGGTAACGCCCGGGCCAGGTGTGCAGGGAGCTGGTCGAGGATCTGGCCGGGACCGAGGCGACAGGCGACCGCCTTTCGGTGGCGAGCCGCTGGGAGGGATGCTCGACAAACTATGCTCTCGGGCATGGCTGAATCGTTTACTACGTCCGATGGGGTCCGCATCGTCTATCACGAAGTTGGGGCTGGTGATCCGGCCATCATCTTCATCCACGGCGCTTACAGCAACCGGCGGGGTTTCGGCTTCCAGGAGGACTACTTCTCGCCCAACCATCGTTGTGTAGTGGTCGATCTGCGTGGTCATGGCGACAGTGACAAGCCCGACGAGATCTATACGATGGACAAGCACGGGCACGATGTGGCGGCTCTGATCCGCCATTTGGGATTGGATAAGCCGGTGCTGGTGGGCCAGAGCATGGGTGGTCAGGTGGTAATCGCCGCCGCCGCGCACTATCCGGAGCTGGTAGGGGCCATCGCCAGTCTCGACTCGCCCAGCAACATTCCCGGCTGGCACCAACGCTTCCACGGTCCCTACGACCATCTGATGACCAAAGACGGTCCCTTCCGGGAGACGCTCATTGCCTTCCTAAGCGCTGCTTACCTACCTACCGATGACCCGTGCCGTCTGGGGGGCATGGCCGAGCGGTTGTCCGCGGTTCCCGATCATGTGATCCTCAACAGCTGGCTGGGCAAGAAGGACTACGACCCCACGGACACTCTTCGCCGTGTCGAATGCCCCTATCTCTATATCGACTGTGGCCAGCCCGAGGTCGATCTGGACCTGGTGCGCCAGCTGTGTCCGCAGGTGGTGGTCGGCAAGACGGTGGGGGCGGGCCACAAGGCGATGCAGGATGTGCCGGATCAGATCAATGCCATGCTGAACCGGTTCATCCAGCACGCCGATGGCATTGCGGCCGAGATGGTCCGGACCGGGGGAGTGTTCCAGTACAACTGCCCCAAGGTCTAAGCTCCCAGACCTCTTAGCCGAGGTTCCGTCTTCTTCCTCGACGCCCGCCCCTAGGCCCCCGTTCGCCACGTTTGGAGACCGAAGTTAGGGGACAATTTCGGCACCGAAATCCGCCCGGGCATCTATCGTCCGTCCTTGCATAGAGGAGACGTCAGGACGTACACATACCTAACCAGCCATCCCTGCCTGTTGTTCAGTTTCGACATCACTGACTTCGGTCCGCAAGAGTGGGTATCGTTCGGTCGGGCTCAGGCCGGGTGTGAGCACCTATTAGGGACACCCCTTCACCCGGGAGTAGCCGACCAGCTACGCCGGCTGTCCTTGACCAAAGGCGCTCAAGCATCTGCTGCTATCGAGGGCAACACCCTCACCGAGGAAGAGGTGTCGAGGCTGCTGGATGGTCCGCTCGACCTGCCGCCCTCTCGCCGCTACCTGGAACACGAAGTGCGTAACCTTCTCGATGCCTTCGAGATCATCCAGCGAGGGATCACCGCCGGCGAGGATCTGGCGTTGACGCCCGCGCAGATCCGTGCGTACAACGAGCTGGTGCTCCGCAATGTGGAGGGGGAGACCCGGACTCGACCGGGTGATGTTCGCGACCACGAGATCTGGGTAGGCCGGTACCGGGGACCGCCCGCCGAAGAGTGTGCGCACCTACTGGACCGGCTATGCGAGTGGCTGGCTTGTGCCGACTTCGAGGTCAGGTCTGACGATCCGTTGGCCTTCGTCAGGGTCTTGACCAGAGCGCTCCTGGCTCACCTCTACCTTGCCTGGATCCATCCGTTCAGTGACGGCAACGGAAGGACCGCCCGCCTGGTGGAGTACCACCTGCTCGTCGCATCCGACATGGTGCCGACCCCGGCGGCCCACTTGTTGTCCAATCACTACAACCGCACCCGGTCCCGCTATTACGAGGTGCTCGATCAGTCGAGCCGGATTCGGCCCTGGTCGCCGGTGGGGTTCATCGACTACGCACTGGCTGGCTTCGTAGACGGCTTGCAGGAACAATCGGCCTGGGTAAGAACGCAGCACATGTTCCTGGCCTGGCAGAGCTATGTCGATGAGGTGATGCGCCCGTATGACACGAGCGCCGGCCGTAGGCAGCGAGTGCTGGCGCTCTCCCTGTCACCGTCACGGGCCACGCCCCGCAGGGAAATCACCATGTTGACTCCCAAGCTAGCGGCGGCCTACGCCGGTAAGACCTCCAAGACCGTGACCAGGGACATAAACCGGCTTATTTCCCTTGGCCTAGTCGAACGCACCCGGGAGGGTATCCGCCCACGAATCACCCGGATGGAAGCCTTCCTAACCAACCCTACTAGCCGTAGGAGCACCCGCCTCCGATAGGCAGTTCAGCCTGTGCTGACTCCACTCATGAAAGTCGGCTTCTGTCCTCGGTGTCGGTGTGATGATGGATGGGTGGCCCCCCAACTATGCTGACATCCATGACTGAATCGTTCACAACTTCTGACGGGGTCCGGATCGCTTATCACGAGGTTGGGTCCGGTGATCCGGCCATTATCTTCATCCACGGTGGCTTCGGAAACCGGACCGGCTTCGGGTTCCAGGAAGAGTACTTCTCTCCCAGGCACCGGTGTGTGGCGGTGGATCTCCGGGGCCATGGGGAGAGCGACAAGCCCGATGAGATCTACACCATGGAAGGCCATGCCGATGACGTAGCGGAGCTGATCCGCCACCTCGGTGTGACCAAGCCGGTGCTGGTGGGCCAGAGCATGGGAGGTCAGGTGCTTATCTCCACCGCGGCCCGCCATCCCGATCTGGTCGGCGCCATCGCCAGTCTCGACTCTCCCAGCAACATCCCCGGCTGGCACCAGCGGCATCACGGCCCTTTCGACCACCTGATGACCGAGGATCAGCCGTTCCGGGAGACCCTGCGGATGTTTCTCATGGCCTCCTATCTACCCACCGATGACCCATCACGGATAGGAACTATGGCCGAGCGCCTGGCCCAGGTTCCAGACCATGTAATCCTCAACGGCTGGCAGGGGATGATGGCCTTCGATGCGGCACCCATTCTGGCAGGAGTCGAGTGTCCCTATCTCTACATCGACTGCGGGCAGCCGCATCTCGACCTGGCCCTGTTACGTGAGTTGTGTCCGCAGGTGGTGATCGGCAAGGTGGTGGGTGCTGGGCACAAGGCCCTCCAGGATGTGCCGGATCAGATCAACGCCATGCTGAACCGGTTCATCCAGCATGCCGATGGTATCGCGGCCGAGATGGTTCGGACCGGGGGAGTGTTCAAGTACAACTTCCCGGAGGTCTAAACCCAATCGATTAGGTCGGGAATGAGCCAGGACCTGATCCGTTGGCCAGGTGAGTCATCGAAGGGCGGCGTCTCCCGACTCCGGTCCTCGGACCGAAGAGCTGGGGGGGCCACATAGACTTTGCTCGAATAGCCAGAACGCCGGTGCTGTCGGCGGTGCTGTTATCACTCGCGACCGTCCTGTATGCAGTCGTTCCTTCGCTGAACTACTACGCCCATGGTTGGGAGTATCCATTCCTGCTGACCGGGCTGATGCGCCTGGGGTTTGCGGTCGGTGTGATCGCGCTGATACGGATGTTGTACCCGGCGTTGCTGTCCCGCCAGGGCTGGAGAGTTACCACCCGGGTAGGGCGACAGGAGTGGAAGCTGGTGGGACTCGCCATGCTGACCACCGGGGATGTGGCACTGTTTAGCCTGTCGTACCGGCTCGTGGACCTATCGGTGTCCACCGCGCTGACTGCCATGGCGCCAGGAGCGAGCGTGGTGATCCTGGCATTGCTGAACCGAAGTCGCTTGACGTGGCACCAGACGGCCGGCCTCGCTATAGCCGCCTGCGGGGTGCTGCTGGTCATGTGGGCCGGGGGGACCGCCCTCGTTGCGGACCGGTCAGTGGTGGCTGATTGCAGTAGGAGTAGCGCTCGGTCTGGGCACGGCGATATGCAACGGGTTGACGGTCGCCGCTCTCCGCCTTGGTGAGGTGCTGGCCGTGGAGTGGTTCTGGGAGGATCTCGGGAAAGGCGCCGCCATGGTCTGGTGCGGCTCGATGCTAACGCTGGCGGTTGCTCAGGGGATCACCGCGCCGCTGTTCCTGGTTTCCGCCCTGGCGACCGGCTGGCCTTCCTGGGGGTCACTGGGCCTGATGATCTCCATGGGCCTGGTGGTGCTGGCCGGAACCTCCCTGTGGGCGTTGGCTAATGGATCCGGCTTGCGTCCGATCATCAACGGGCTGGGATACTTGCAACCCGGGTGGGCTTTGCTCTTGCTCGCGGTGTTGGGCATTGCCGGGGGCGTGCATTGGGTAGGATTGCTAGGGGGTCTGGCGCTGATCGTCGTAACCAACGTGAGCGTGCAGCTGTGGGGCGGTAGTCACTGGTAGCCACGCCAGTCGGTTGTGTACGGGGTCACCCGGCGATGGTCATCACCAAGCCGACTCCCACCAGCCCGACGCCCATCCATTGCAGGCGGTGGAGCCGTTCGTGGAATAGCACCACCCCGCCTACTACCGCGATGACCCGCCCGCTCTGGGAAAGGATCCCGATCAGCCAGGCGGGCGCATATGCCAGGCCGTAACCGAACGTGACGAACGACACCGCATCGATCAAGCCCACAATTCCCAGCAGCCAACCGTTCTTCCAGGTGACCTTGACCTGCTCCTGCCCATTGCTTCGGTCCTCGCCGACCTCTTTCCGGCTCATCCGCCGTTCGGTGATCCGGGAAACGATCATGAACAGTAGAAATACATAGGCCACTGTGTAGGCCCGCTGGGTGGTGATCGTCCAGTTGGAGTCCAGCCCGTCCCGGATGGGGATCTTGAGGCCGGCGTTGGAGAGGGAACCCACCAACACGGCGAACATGGCGAACACCGGTCCCCAGGTCACCAGCCGGATCCGGGCACCCTTCTCGATCACCAGAGAGGCCAGCACCGCCCCGGCCGCCGCAATCGGAATCCCGATCCACTGGACCGCGGTGGGTCTCTCCGCAAGCAACCAGTAGGAGTAGAGCACGGTCACCGCCCCCGACAGGGCAGTGATTGGGCTGACGACCGACACCGGGCCCAGGCGAAGCGCCATATAACTTCCCAGGAATGAGCTGGCCGCCGCTCCACCCAGGAGTCCGAGCAGGATGACCTGATCGGCAGTGATGTTGAGCGGAACGCCGGTATACAGCGCCCAGGCGATCATCAGGATGAAGGCGATGGTCAGGGTGATGGTGGTGGACCGCAAGACCCCGAAACGGCGCGCCACCACCGCGGTCAGGAGGTTGTTGACCCCCAGAGTTACCGCAGTGATCAACCCGAAGACGGTGCCGAGTAGCAAGGATCACCAGCCCCTGATCGAGAGCAGATCGAGGACGGTCGGGGGTGACTCTGTGCCGGCTATCGGCCTGATCTTGTTGTTCCCCTAGTCTTCGTGGGTGCGGGTCTCGGCCCGAGCCGCACCGGCGGCTCCGGCCACCTTCGAGATGTCGGTCTGGCCGGTCCGTTGCGGCATCCAGCTAACTGCCCGGTTGAAGGTCTGATTCAACAGGTAGAAGGTCAGCAGGGAGTAGAAGGCCACCACCACCGCCACGATCACTAGCCGGGCTGTATTGGTTTCCTGGACCGAGACACTAGCCATGTAACCCAGACCGGTCGGGAATCCCAGGAACTCGGCCGCAATGGTCAGGGACCAGCCCAATCCGGCGGCCAGCAGCAGGGCGGTCCGCAACTCCGGCAGGGCCCCCGGCACGATGACCCTGAAGTAGGTGTACAGCCGGGAGGCACCTAGTGTCCGGGCGCTCTCTATGTAGCGGTCCGGTACGTTGGCCACCGAGTTCATGGTGGCAACCACCAGCATCACCCACACACCGAAGCCGATGAACAGGGTGGTGGCCCGCAGGTTGGCGCCCAGGGTGAACTGCAACCAGGGTATGGCTGCCAGGAGGGGCACCATCCTCAGGAAGTTGAAAGGTGCCCAGGAAATCTGGCGCAGCGCCGGCCAATAGGGGATGGCCAGACCGGTGATGATGCCAGCCACCAGACCCAGCGACAGGCCGATTATCAACCGTGACAGGGTCATGAACGAGTGGAAACCCAAGGCCAGGAATACGGCCGGCCAGGTTCTGAACTCGGGACCCTGTATGGCGGGGAAAGGTGCCAGCTGGTCGAACATCAGCTTCACACCCGGGAGGCTGAACCCGCCGGGAACGTACCAGTCACCTGACATCCGGTAGAGGGCGTTCTGGATCACATAGTCCCAGCCGGGCACCAGTGGGTGTTCCAGGGTTCCCTCCGGGACGATGTAGGACACTGTTTGCCATCCCACCAGCAATACCGCCCAGGTGATGAAGAACAACGGGTTGTTACGCATTGCCTGAATCAGCCGCTTGGGGGCTTCCCGCACGCCCTTGCCTATTCTCATCACTGCTCCGACCGCGCCTTTGGTACGCAGCATGAACGGCCATGCCCAGAACACGATGGCCCAGAGCACCAGGAACGACCAGGTGAGAGTTAACTCTCCATCCTGAAATGTCCAGCTCCCGAGCGGGAGGCGTGCCAGCACGAAGAGCGCGACGAAGAACCAGACGATCCATCCGATCCAGAAGAGCGCGGGGTGGAGCTTAGGGCTGTTCAAGCTCGGGTCGCTTCCTCTTCGGTGATTCCCAGGTGAGCAAGGATCACCTTGGTGATTCCGACGGCGGCCTCGCTGGCGCGCACGTCCTCATCGCGGGGGCGAGGGAGGGTAACCGGAATGTCGTCCACCAGTTTGCCCTCCGCCAGCAGGATCACCCGGTCAGCCAGGATCAGTGCTTCTTCGATGTCGTGGGTGACGAAGAAAATGGTCTTTTGTGTCTCTTTCCACAGATCGAGCAGGACATCGTGGAGATTGCGGCGGGTGAAGTAGTCGAGCGAACCAAACGGTTCATCCATGAGTATCACATCCGAACCGACCGCCATGGCCGAGGCCAGCGCTACCCGCTTGCGCATGCCTCCGGACAGTTCTCGTGGCCACGAGTCGGCGAAGTCGGTGAGGCCGACCGCATCGAGCCAGTGATCGGCGACCTCCACCCGGTGCTCGTCCGGTGCGTTCATGGCTCGCAGGCCGAACTCGACGTTCTCGCGGACGTGTAGCCAGGGAAACACCGTGTCCTGCTGGAAGACCATCGCCCGGTCGGCGCCGGGGCCAGTGACCACTTCATCACCGAGCTTGGTCTGCCCGGCTGTCGGAGGTTGCAAACCGGCCAACACTCGAAGGAGGGTGGTCTTCCCGTGTCCGGACCGTCCCACCACACATACGAACTCCCCGCTCTCGACCGTAAACGTTACGTCTTGGAGGGCGTTAACCAGCTGGCCGGACCGGTGCTCGAAAACGCACCACAGGCCCTCGAAGCTGACGACTTTTGACATTGGGTTGCTTCCTCCTTGATTACAGCCCAAGCCGATGACCGGCCTCGGACCACCTGGTTATGAAACGTATTATGACCACCAATATGCCGTCGACCACCACCGCCAGGACCCCGAAGAACATGATCAGGGCGACTAGGGCTGACGGGGCCTCGATCAGGCCGAGGGCGAATCTCCAAATGTCGATGAGGTGTCCTCCCCCGATCTGTATGCCGAGCACCTCGACCAATACACCCAGACCCCAAGCACCGGCCAGGGCGATCCGGAATCCTCCCGCGATTTCGGGCACGGTGCCGGGCAGGTAGACCCAGCGGAAGATTGTTCTGGGGGAGCCCCCCAAGGTCAGCGCTGATTCGACGATACCGACCGGGATGTTCTCGGCGGCTCGCCGGCTGAAGAAGTACATCAGCAGCGTCGTGTAGAAGGTTACGAGGCCGATAGTGGTGAGCAGCGGGATCTCGACACCGAACCAGATGACGAAGAACGGGGCGGCGATGAAGATCGGTGCAGTACCGAAGAACGAAGCCACCGGGGTGAAGACTTGTGCGATCTTTGGGAAGACCAGGCTACCCAGCCCAAGGGAGAGACCGAAGATGGTGCCCAGGGCAGCCCCGATCAGAATGTTCCGAGTCGTCTCCAGGAGGTGGAGCGCATACCCGAAGCAGTAGTCGGGTAGCTGGGTGATGAGGGCGGTCTCCTCCGCCAGGCTCGGGCAGGCATGAACGAATCGCTCTTTCATGCGCTCGCTGAAGAACAGGTTCTCTATGAAGTGCTGGAACGTATTGGCGTCCGGTACGGCTGGAAGCCAGGTTACGAGTGCTTCCTGCACGAGCGGGGGGAATATCGATAGTAGAGCCTTGAGATTGAACGGTGGGGGTATGTCGTAGTGCCACGGTGAAACGCGGAGGGAAAGGATCGTCCAGAACAGGAAGAAAAGGAAGATGCCGATGGCCAGGTAGATCACATAGGCTATACGCTTGCGCCTCCTGATGCGCTTGGCCTTGGCCCTTACATCAAGAACATCTCTGCTGGTCATCGTCACTGGATATCGGTGTCCTTACCTCAGGTTCTGTATGTCAGTTACGTTGGGTTCTCGCAGGACAACGCGGGGCCGGATCGTAAACCCGACCCCGCGTCGGCTGTTGTCTCTTCCTTCTGGTGCTAGTTGCTTCTCAGGACCTACCCAAGGTTGGCTGCGTTGAGGAAGCGCTCAGCATCGTAGAAGTTGTAGCGGTCATAGAAGACCTGGGCCTGATCGACCAGGGATTGCTGTCCCTCGGAGAGGTCCATGCCCATGGCCTTGGCCAACAGCGCATCCGACCGCTCCTGCATGCCCTTCAGGTCGTAGTAGAGCTCCTGGGCCAGCAGGAACTCTTCCAGAGCAGCCGTGGCGTCGAAGGTCTCGGAGAGGACTCCGCTCGCCTTCAGCTTCTCGATCTGGGTTACGAACACCGTCTCCGGGTGGTAACTCGGCAGACTCAGATCCCAAAGGGCCTCCTGGTCTTCCCAGTTGAAGGACGGGTCGATGGTGTCCCAGATGATCCCGATGTCCTCCGGTTCCATGTTGAGCGACCGCTTCTCGTTGATGATGTTGGCCTCGATCGTCCAACCCTCATGCTGAGTCTCGGGATCCTCGAGGAAGTCGAAGATGCGGTTGGCCACCGAAATGATCCGGTAGGCCAGGTCCGGGTTCTCTGCGACCCACTCGCGGCGGGCCAGCAAGCCGGTGCCGCCGACGGTCGCCGAGGCGATGGCGGTCTGCTGCGAAGCCGCATCATGCTCATACATCATGGCGAAGTTGATCAGTGGATCCCAGCCGTTGCGCATCATCTGCACCAGGGTCGGTGCACCATAGGGCATGGCGAACTCGATCCGGCCCGCGGTAGCCGAGAGCTGCACGATGGTCGGGTCGTCTACATACACCGGAGTGGAGTAGTTCCGCCAGTCGTTGGTGGTGATCCGGATGGGTTGGGTGTTGCCGTCGTCGTCCAGGACCGGCTCGCCGTCCCGGCCCAACAGGACCAGCGGGTTACCCTCGCCGTCCAGGGCCGGAATGTCCTCGGTCACGTCCTCCCACCACTGGGGCAGGTAGGCGAAGAAGGCATCCGAATACTGAGCCTGGGTGGTGCTATGGGGCGGGATGTGGACTTCCTTGCCCACCAGCTGCTGGACAGCCGCGGTGGCAGCATCCGAGAAGCTCATACCCTCGTCCATGAACTCCAGCGCCGTCTTGGCATCGCTATCCGGCGCCACCAAGATCGCGTAACCGACATAGATGTCCGCGAAGTGGATCGGCGGAATGCTCTGGCCGAACGTCTCCAGGGTCCCGAACACGCCCGGTACCCACGCCTGGGCCACGTCACCGTCACCACGCTGCAACCACGGAACGATTTCCTGGGAAGCAGTGAAGTAGTGGTAGGTGGGCTCGTTGGGGAGAATCGTGATGTTCAGCTCATCCCACCAGCCCAACTCGATCGGAATCTGCCAATAGGCGAGGTCGGCACAGCACGGATAGATCCCCATACGCACATCAGCCGTCCGGATCTCGGGGGCTTCCACCATCATGGCCATTGCCAGTTCTTCTTCGGCTTCCCTGGCCATGGCAGCCGCTTCATCCGCCGCTGCCTGGGCCGCTTCCAGAGCAGCCGCGGCTTCCGCGCCACCGGTCTCCGCATCAGCCTGAGCCTGTTCCAGAGCTGCCTGGGCCGCTTCTAGCTCCGCCTGGGCGGCATCCGCAGCAGCCTGGGCGGCCGCAGCGTCTGCGGCAGCCTGGTCGGCGGCGGCTTGGGCGGCCGCTGCCTGGGCCTCTGCCTCGGCAGCCTCATCCGCTCCGCCGTCACCGCAGGCCGAAGCCAGCAGGCCTAGGGCCGCCATCACTACGATAAGGCCTCTGAGTCTCTTCATACGATCTTCCTTCCGCTCGCCTGTCTGGTCGCACTCTGAACGCGCGACTCCGAAGTTGGCTGCCGGTACACCGGCTTGAGGGTTATTTATAGCTAATTGATGCCATCAATCCCAAAGCGAAGGTGGTTTCTCGAGGAGGACGGGACACTCGTCGGCAATAGTCACGAGAGCCGCAGCAGGATGAGGCCAGCTAGGGTAATCAGGTTGATCCGAGTCGAGTCGCGGATGGCGTTCCACTTTTCCGACTGCCAGCTGACGTACCACTCGGCGCCCACTACCTGGATCACCCCGAACCAGACCACCAAGGCCACCAGGAAGGCCAGATACCCGAAGAGTTTGGCCGACTCCCATGCATCAGGGGATGCGGCCAGGTTGACCGCCAGCCAGTAGCTACCGATCACCCCGAGTACGGTCACCGCCACCTCTAGGGTGAGGATCGCGCCGAAGGCGACCCGGTGCAGGACCGGTGATCGGATCTCTCGCCACTGGGTGCCGCGGTCCTGGTTGGTGGTGTCCATCGTCATTATGTGGCGGACGAAGTCGAGGTTGGCCTGGGGGGCGGTGAGGTTGTTCAGGCACACGATGGCCGCCATGACCGTGGTTCCCGCCAAAAGCAGTAGCGGTGCCAGCCGAAAGACGATGTCAACGGGCGTGATCCCGGCCTCCATCATCACTGCCTGGTGTAGTGGCTGAGTAACCGGATCCCCGCCAGGGTTCCCGACACACAGTTGTCCGGATTCGTGACCACCGGGTGGCGGTTGTGGGGTTGCATCAACCGGGCAAGCGCCGGGCCATCAACTTGGCCGTAACGTCTCCGATGGTGGCCTGGAAGGCGGCCAGGGAAATCTCCGTCAGGCGGGGGGAGCAGTCGGCGGCAGCGAAGTCGAGCGGTGCGGCGAGGCGGGCCCAATGGGGCGCCAGCTGGTTGGGACCGGTGACACCGCCCTTTCCGAGGTCGGACGCCACATAGAGCGTGGTGGTGATCCCCGAGTTGATGATCCGGATCATGCACATCTCACAGGGTTCCAGCGAGGTGACCAGGGTGTGACCTCTCAGGTCGGCGCCATCCCGATGCCGGTTCTCGTAGCGGGTGAGCAGGACCATCTCGGCATGGAAGTCGCTGCGAAAACGGGGAGCGAACATCCGGTTCTGCTCCGCGAGTAGCACCTGGCCGGCCGGGTCGGCGATCAGCGCACCGACCGCCGCGTTGCCGGACAATCCGGCCCGGATGGCTTCGCTGGTCGCCACTCGGGCGTGCTGGTCATGAGGAAGCTCGTCCTGATGGCCAGCCACCTCGTCGGCCATTTCCAGCAGGCTGGCGCGCGTTTGCGCGGAGATCAGTTCTGACCGCTTCATCCCGGATCCCTTCTGCGTGGCCTGTCCTGCGTCACGTTAGCCGCGGCAGGTCACCGCTCATGGCCACTCCGGGCAGTTGTCCATGCGCAAGCATGGAGAAGGCCCCGAGACGACCCCGCTTCCCAAGTCGCTCGACCCAGCAAGCTAGGCCGAGTTATCAGCCGCCTGCTCGCCTGGGGGCATCGGCTACCAGGTCCCGGATCTCTTCTACCACCTTCTGTGTGTAGGTCATTCGAGTCTCCAACTCCGCGACTCGCAGGTCCAACTTGATGACTCTGCCGGACACTTCGTCGATCGTTTTCAAAGTGGAGACCCTCAACTCTGATATCCGTTCGACGTTGGCGATCGAGGTTTCCGCGAGCCGCCTGTCAACGTCGGCGGACATCTCGGTTAGCCGTTGGTCGACACTGGCCGATAGCTGGTCGATCTTTCGGTCCACATTCGCCGTCAGCTGGTCGATCTTTCGGTCCACATTCGCCGTCAGCTGGTCGATCTTTCGGTCCATACTCGCCGTCAGCTGGTCGATCTTTCGGTCCATACTCGCGAGGCGATCGTCGAAGCTAGCGGACATCTCGGCCAGCCGAGCGTCGAGCTTCGCGGTCACGAAGATGTCCATAATCCGTATGAACATCCAAAACAGCGCTATAACAGCTGCTACTAAACTAAACCCTGTGGCGACTATATATAGTACCTGCTCCCAGGATGTTATCATACGATACCCCTCTCTATCCGGCCACAGAATAGCAGTATGTGTGACAGACTGCCACACTGATGGGTCGGAACGGAGGCCCGCCGAACCCATCCGGGTGTCCAGGTCTCGTATGAGCTACCTCTCATCTCGTCGGATGATAGCCATCGCCCGCCAGCGCGCTCATCGGAGCGCCGGACCGTATAACGTCTTGGGGTCGGGTCATGTGGTGGATCCGGCGGGGAGGAGACCATGGAGATAACTACCTTCCGGACCGACGGACTGGGCGACTCGACCTACCTGCTCGTTCACGATGGGTTCGGCTTGGTGGTCGATCCGCAGCGTGATGCCGAACGGTTCGAGCGGGTGGTGAGCGGTTCGGACATCGAACTCGGGTTCGTGCTCGAGACCCACCTCCACAATGACTACATATCCGGAGGCCGCGAGCTCGCCCGGAGCACCGGGGCGTCGCTGGTCCTTCCGGCAGCGGCAGGAGCAGCGTTCGAGCATCTTCCCGCCTTCCACAATGAGGATCTGGTAGCGGATTCGGTGACCATCCGTCCCCTCCACACCCCGGGCCACACTCCTGAACACACCAGCTACCTGATACTGGTAGATGGAGATGTTCGGGCGGTGTTCTCCGGGGGAAGCCTGCTGGTGGGTTCCGCGGGCCGGTCCGATCTGTTGGGTACCGAACGTGCCGAACAGCTGGCTCGCCTCCAGTACGGCTCGGTACATCGACTGGCCGGGTTGCCGGAGGACACTGGTCTCTACCCGACTCATGGGGAGGGATCCTTCTGTACTGCGTCTGCCGCGGCTGGCCGATCGACCTCCACCATCGGGCTAGAGCGACGGACCAACCCGGTCCTCGCCTATCCCGATGCCGATGCCTTCGCCGCCGGCCAGCTGGGAGGTCTACAGCCTTTTCCCAGTTACTATGCGCATATGGGACCGATCAACCTGCTAGGCCCCGATCCCTTGCCACCGGTGGAGATCCCGGAACTAGATCCCTCCGAGCTTCCGCCGGATACCCACCTCATCGACATCCGACCTCGTGCTGAATACGCGGCCGGTCACCTTCCCGGGTCGCTTTGCTTGGAGATGTCGGATCAGGTAGCCGTCTGGGCGGGTTGGTTGCTGCCGTTCGACAGTCCCGTCGTCCTGATCGCCCGCCGGGACCAGAACATGGCGGCGGTGGTTCGCCAGTTTGGCCGGATCGGATTCGACCAGGTATTGGGGGTCATGTACGGGGTCGACGAGTGGGTAGCGCAAGGTGGGCGGCTGGATTCATACCGGATGAGGACCACGGCCCAGCTGGCCGAGGCGGTCGAGCAGGACGACATAACGGTTCTCGACGTCAGATCGCCCGGCGAGTGGGAGGCCGGCCACATAGAGGGCTCCATCTACCGGTACCTCCCGGAACTTCGGCATGGCTTGCCGCCCGGGCTGGACCGAGACCGGGAGGTGTGGGTCGTCTGCGGCTCCGGCTACCGCGCCACGGCGGCCGCCAAGTTCCTCGAAGCCGAGGGGATCGAGCCGGTGGTGGTCACGCCGGGTGGGGTTCCGCAGACGCTCCAGCTGCTCGGTCGAGGAAGGCACCACCGCTAGCCATCCGAGGGGTCCAGTCCTGCATCCTCAGGCCAGGGCGTCCGCGACCGCAGGTCCGATCTCCGAAGGGCGGTCGAGCACGGTCACCCCGGCGGACTCCAGGGCTTGCCTCTTCGACAGGTAGGACCCACGGTCTCCCTGGAAGATGGCACCGGCATGTCCCATCCGGCGGTCGGGTGGCGCAGCCCTGCCGGCTATGAAAGAGACGACCGGTTTGGTCATGGTGGTGGCGTATCCGGCTGCGTCTTCCTCCATCTCACCACCGATCTCGCCGATCAGGAGGACGGCGGTCGTACGAGGGTCGGCTTCCAGCGTTACCAGGGCTTCCCGGGTACTCGTGCCGACCATCGGATCGCCGCCCAGACCGATGAAGGCGGACTGACCCAGGCTGCCGGCCACCAGGTTGAGGCAGGCGAGGGTACCGAGGCTGCCACTCCGTGACAGCACCCCTACCTGGCCCGGACGGAAGATGGACGGATCGAAGGCCGGCATGAAGCCGACGAAGCACTCGCCCGGTGTCGCTAGCCCGGGGGAGTTGGGCCCCACCACCGAGGCTCTCGACTCAGCCGCAGCCGCCAGTACGTACATGACGTCCTGTACGGGGACATGCTCGGTCAGGATGACGACCTTGGGAACTCCGGCTGCCAGCGCATCCAACACCGCCGCCTTCACCCTCAGGGGTGGGACGAACAGCACCGTTACATCGATGGGCTGTTCGGCCATGGCCTCGGCCACGCTGCCATAGACCGGAACCCCGCAATGGCTGGTGCCCGCCTTGCGCGGATTGACGCCGGCCGCTACCCGCGTACCGTACTCCTGCATCCTGGTGGTCCAGTAGGTTGCCTGCCTCCCCGTTATCCCCTGTACTAGGACCTGGTGGTGGCCGCGTACGATCATGGTTCTATCCGGGCGGCCGCGATGGCTGCTGCGATCGCTCGGTCCATAGTCGGGTAGGGGGCGATGCCCAGCCGCTCGTCGAGCAGGTGGCGGGCCCGATCAGCCCCGGTGCCGTGGACGGTGAAGAAGGTGGGGACTTGTGGCCGCAGGTCCAGCCAGGCTCTGGTTAAGCCATCGATCATTACATCGGTGCGGGCGAATGCACCACAGAAGTTCACCACCAGACTCCTGATCCGGGGAGTGGTTACCAGTAGCTCCAGCGCCGGGCGGGCTCGGGTGTAGGCGTGACCGCCGATCTCCAGGAAGTTGGCTGGGCGGCCACCCAGGTGGGCGATCACGTCCATGGTGGTCATGGTCAAGCCAGCGCCATTGGCCAGGACGCCGATGTCTCCACCCAGCTCGACGAGGTGGAGGTCGGCCTGGCGGGCCGCCCGTTCCAGGTCGGTGAGCGGTTCGGGTGCGGAAAGAGGAGCGATCGAGGGCTGGCGGGGAAGGGCAGCCGGATCCACCCTCAGCTTGCAGTCGAGGGCCACCACCTTGCCTTTCCGGCTGACCGCCAGCGGGTTGATCTCGATCAGCTCGGCATCGATCCTCCGGTACAGCTCGTGCATCCGGACCAGCGTGGTGGCGATCTCAGGAAGGGGACCTTGCGACCCTGCCTCGCTCACGAGGCGTGATGATGTTGACAGATCGAGGCTGGTCCGGGGGTCGACGTCCAGGTGACGCACCATGCGAGGTCGGGAACGGCTGGTCTCCTCGATGTCGACACCCCCGTACAATGAGAACACCACCCGGGTAGATCTGGTAGGTGGATGGTTCAGCACCGCCGCGTAGAGCTCGCGGTAGACCGGCACGCGCTCCTCGACCAGCACCTGGCTGACTGGGTGGCGGTCGAAACGCCGGCCGAGAAGGGAAGTGGCGGCGGCTGCTGCCTGGGGTGGATGGTCGGCAGGAATGACGCCGCCAGCTACGCCCCGCCCTCCCACAGGAACCTGGGCCTTGACCATCACCGGTCCGAGGGTCGACGCCGCCTGGGCTGCCTCGTCGGGGCGGCTGGTGACCGAGCCCCGAGGTGTGGAGATACCTGCCTCGCGGAGTAGCGCCTTGGCGCGGTGTTCGACGAGGTTCACTTTCCCTCCCTCCGCTACCTGGGTAGTACGCAACCAAACACCGACCGTTAGGATTCCGGATGGCGAGCCTGCCGGCGCTTCGGTGGGCAGTTTAGTGACAAGCCCAGGCACCCCATGGATCGATATCCCAGACGCAACCGACTGTCATATGACGCTACACAAGAGTAGCGAATGACCGACCGAAAGGATCAGCCACCCTCTGAAGCAACCTCGGGCGGACCGGTGGCAGAGCTAGTGGACCGGGCCCGGACCGCGATGGAGGGGTTCGTACGGTCGGATCAAGAGCGGGTCGATGAGGTGGTCACCGCGCTGGCCTGGTCCATCTACCAGCCGGAACACGCGCGGGAGCTGGCCGAGATCGCAGTGCAAACCACCGGGCTCGGCAATGTCGAGGACAAGATCGTCAAGAATCGGCGCAAGACCTTCGGCACGCTACGCGATCTGATGAGGGTCAGGACGGTTGGGGTGATCGAGGAGGATCCGGCTCGAGGACTGACCCTCTACGCCAAGCCGGTAGGTGTGGTGGCGGCGGTGACACCTTCGACCAACCCTACGGCTACCCCTGCCAACAAGGCAATGATGGCCGTCAAGGGTCGGAACGCGGTGATCGTGGCGCCCTCCCCGCTGGCATATCCGGCCACCGCCCGCACTGTGGAGCTTATGCGGGATGCGCTCCGCCGGGTCGGGGCGCCGCTCGATCTGGTCCAGATTCTGCCTTCGCCGGTGACCAGGGCTTCCACTACGGACCTTATGGAGCGATGCGACTTGTCGGTGGTCACCGGATCCCAGAAGAACGTTCAGGCCGGGTACCGGAGTGGCAAGCCAACTATCGGGGTAGGTGCCGGGAATGTTCCGGTGATCATCGATGCGGATGCTGACCTGGAGGTGGCTGCTACCGGGATATGCGCCTCCAAGACCTTCGACAACGCCACCTCCTGCTCGTCCGACAATGCCCTCGTCGTGCTCGAGGCCATCTACGACCAAGCACTCGTCGCCCTGCAGGCGGCTGGTGGATACTTGGCAGATGACAGAGAGAAGGAAAAGATCGCCGCAGCCCTCTGGAAGGACGGCAAGCTGAACCGGGACCTGATAGCTCGGGATGCTCCGGTGTTCGCCGCCGGGATCGGTCTCGGGCAAGCTGCCCGGTCCGCCCGTTTCTTCATGGTCGAGGACCAGCTAGCCGCGGAGACCAACGCGTTCGCCGACGAGAAGCTGTCGCTCGTGTTGACCGTCTACCGGGCCAAGGACATTCGGGACGCCATTGCCACCGTCAGGTCGATCCTGGCCGTCAAGGGCCGAGGCCACTCCTGCGGCATCTACACATCTTCGCTGGAGAACGGCCGCCTGGTGGCGTCCGAACTCGACGTGGTGAGGGTGCTGGTGAATCAGGCCCACGCACTCGGCAACGGTGGAAGCTTCACCAACGGCCTGCCCTTCACCCTCACCATGGGCTGCGGAACCTGGGCGGGCAACAGCATCAGCGAAAACCTCAACTACCGTCACTTCATCAACATAACCCATCTGTCCACTCCTATTGCTAAGGACCGGCCTGAGGAAGGAGAGCTGTTCGGGGACTTGTGGAGGCGGTACGGCGGGTGACTCGCTGACGTCACCGTCAGTGCTGGAGAGAGTCCACCAGGCGCTCCGTCTGTTCGATCCATCCTTGTAGTTCGGCGGCGGTGGGGGCTAGCTCGTAGTGGTGCTGATGGCAGGCCCTGCTCAGCCACATCCAGGCTGCGCTTGCCGCTGCCACCAGGGCCTTACTCTCCAGTAGTTGGTCGAGACAGGCGAGCTGGGTGGCTCGGTTGGCGTTCTCAAGCCCTGGAACCTTCGTCGCGCACAGCTGGTCGAGGGCTGACTCGAGGGCTTGGCGGGCCAGCAGGGCTGCCATTCTGGACCATGGGCCTTCCAGATCATCCGGCTCGCTGATCATCATTCGTGCGCAGTCGAGCAGCTCTCTGATCATCGACGGCGGATCCGTTCTGCGAGACTGTGGCAGTCACTGATCAGAGTGTTCAAGTCACCGTGGTGACCACCATGGGCTCCCCGATTCGCCTCCCAGAACGCGTCCTTAAGGCTCCGGCCCCACTCTCTGGTGATGAACCCGGACACGGCGTTGCCCTTGCCCCTATCGTTCAGCAGAGCTAGGGCGGCCTTCTTGGTTAGGCCGTTTGCCCGTCCCAACCGTTCTTCTACGTCGGTGTGGGACTCACCTTCTTCCAGTCTTCGGCGGCGTATCGTCTCGATGCAGGCGGCCTCCAGCCCTCCCCGGCAGATTCCGGGAACTACCCGCCTTGCAATCTCTTCTGGCAACCGGTCATCCAGTGCCACGGCTCGGGCATCCCAGAAGTACTGCTTTACAGGATCCCGGGTCTTGCTGACCTGCACCACCGAACCGGGGTGCCGGGTCACCAGGAGGCAGGTGTGCTCGATCCTCAGGCGGCGGAGGGACTCGGGTAGGCGGTCATCATGGGTGAATACGATCAGCTGGCGATCGGCGGCGATCTGGGAGAAGACGCTGGCCAGACCATCTACCCGAGCCGGATCCATAGCCTGGATGGGATCGTCGATCACCAGGAACCGGAATGGGCTGTCCGGCAAGGTTGCCCGAGGGAAGAACAGGGACAGCGCCAGGCAGCTGAGCTCTCCCTGGCTGGCCACTGCCAGTGCGGGAGCGTCGGCCCCATCCACCGTCACCGGAAGATCCACCCGGCGCCGGGTGCCCGACCCGGCCAGCTTCACCGACTGCAGGTCGACATTGCTCTGTAGTCGAAGCCCTTCCCACAGCTCGAGTGCCCTGGTTTCTATGGGATTCCAGCGTGAGGCTCGCACAGCTGCGGTGGCCTTTTTGATGGCGGCCTCGGCTGCCTGGATCCGCCTGACGGCGTCCCGTTGTGCCGTTGCCTCGCGGGCTGACTGCAGCCAGGACATCAGCCGGGGCTGGACCTCCGACCACTTCCGTTCCCGTTCGGAGAGCTGCGAGTCCGCTTGCCTGACCACTTCGGTTGCTTCCGCTACGACATCCTCATACACCGCGATCAGATGTTCGGACATCTCACCAGGGTCATCAGGTAGTGCGTTCCAGCTAGCCCAGACTTCCCGCAGAGCGGTGGTGTGGATGACCGGGGAGTCCGGCAACTCGGGCGGCATGACGAGCTTTCTCGAGGACTGCACAGCAGCACTGAGTTCTCGTTTGGCGTCCCGATACTGGCGAGCCACCTGACGAAGGTCGGCCACCTGCTCCTCGGCTGAGTTCCGCCACTCTCGGTCGATCGCTCCGACCGCGCATACCGGACAGGGCCCATCACCATGTTGCTGGTGATGCTCCAACGCCGTGGTCAGCAGTTGGATCATCCGGTCGGCACGCTGCGCAGTGGTTCCATCGAGCCCGGCCATAACATTGTGGGCACTCTCTAGTTGCCCGGCTACCGCCAATACGCCTTCCTCGTCCGGCACATACAGGGTGGCCAGTTTCTGTAGGACATCATGATCCACATCAGGCACCGCTTCGAGGTTGGAGAGAGCATCCAGGTCCCACCCTGGTTTCTTGAGGGCCTCGAGCGCGGTACGGGCGCGCGGGTCGTCAAGTTGCTTGAGCGCGGGAAGCAGAGCGCGCTGTGTCTTCTTGGCTTCCTTGTGGAGCTTCTGGCGTGTCAGGCGGGCCTCGGCGAGGGTCTTGGTGGCGGAACCGAGAGACTCGAGGCCGAGGACTGCGGTTAGAGCATCGAACAGCTTCGACGGACCGGCGCCGATCATGCCGAGTTCGTTGTAGGACAGGATCGGCCGGTACAGGTCGAGCGGCAGCACCCAATCGATGCCTACCAGGTCGGATCGTTTCTCCCCGTGGAATTGGGCGGTGGTGGTGGCGTCCGAGACGTCGTCCTTACCGGACCAGATGCGGTCGATGACCAGTCCCTTCTTGCCGCCCGCATGGAACTTGGCGGTAACCCGGGGCGATGACGGATTGTGGACATTCCTCCAGCCCTGTTTCCACACCTGGGTCTTGTCGGACCAGCGCATGGTGTCGCCGGTGAGCAGTATCTCCAAAGCATCGGCGAAGCTGGACTTGCCGGACCCGTTCCGCCCGACCACCACGGTGAGGCCGGGACCGGGCGGAATCTCGAGGGTCACCTCGGGACCGATACCGCGGAAGCCCGAGACGGTGATGTCCTGGAGGTAGACAGAGGGAACCCGGTCCTCAGCCTCGCCACTCGCTCTCGCAGGCAAGCCGATCGACTCTCCGGCCAGTACCCGCTCGACATCCTCCTTTCCCGAGAGCGCCGCGCCCACCAGCGCAACCGTGTCTGGGTCGGCATCCTGTTTCGCTAGTTCTGCCATCACCTCTCGGTAGAGCTCCACTCCCGTCCTCCCTGCCTGAAGACCTGCCTTCAGCTATCAATGTAGGAGGTGGGTGTGACAGTTAGACGGGACGGGTCGGGAAGCGATGGTCGGCAAGCAGTCGGGGCAGGCCGAAGTCGAATGGGGTTCGGTCCAGTTCCAGAACCGGATTGGTTAGAACTGATCGAAGAAGCCGGGATCGACCTCGATGTCCTCGATGGTCCGCTCGGTGACCTTCACCCCGAGGCGGTACTCCTTCAGGAGATCACACAGTTCGTCCCCGCTCACCAGGTCGACCGGTGGGGCCCCATCTCGGGTAGCTTCCTCCCGGGCGCCTCGGGTGAACGATCCGGTCGTGATCAGCAGACCCTTGTCGCCACGCCCGCTCATCGCTCCCCGGAAGTCGCGGACTGCTCCTGCTGGTACCGCGCCCTTGTACCGTTTGCATTGGAAGTAAGTGGGGAAGGAAACCAGCGACAACCGGTACACACCCACGCCGTCGAGTCCGCCATCGCCCGACCTGCCGAGCACTTCTACGCTGAGGAAACCGGCTTCCCGCAGCAGATGCTGGGCCAGCCGTTCGAACGCATCTGGGGACAAGGCAAGCAGCCGGTCCAGCAGGTCCGACTTCCAGCGATCGGGATCGGCATCGTCATCGGAGATGTCCGGATCATCATCGGCCAGGACGTCGGTGTCTTCCTTGGCCCCACCGGTCTGTTTCCGTAGCTGATACTTTTCTCTCGCTCGTTTGTCTAGGTTTACAGTCTGTTCCTCCGTCAGCATGCGGCCGTACTCGGTCAGCGCCCAAACGCCTCGGGATGAGTTCTCCACAGCCTTCACGTTCTTCAAATAGGTTCGGGTCCATGCGAGGCGGTAATTGATGATGGACATGGAGTGGCCTGGCTGTATGAGAGCCTGCTGTTCATCCGACAGCCCGATCTGTTCAATAACATGCTCGGAGATCTCGTCGATCCGGGCCGTCCCACCCTTTGCCCTAAGCGCCTTCACGGTGGGCCACACGAGGGCTCGGATACTCGGTATTCCGTGATCAGCCATCCATCCAATCTACCACTGGCACATGAGGCTCCACCGGACAGGAATCGGCCAGTGGATGACTCCGGCTATCATGTTCTGTCACTTACAAGAAACAGGAATGGAAGGAAACATGTCCGGGAAACCTCTCGACTTGGTGGTACGGAACGGGACGGTGGTGCTCGGGGATGGCCGGTACCGGGTGGCCGTAGGCGTCAAGAACGGCAAGGTGGCCATGCTCGCCCCCGAGGACCTGATGCCCCCGGCGAACCAGACCATCGACGCCCGAGGCAACTACATCCTCCCCGGCGTGGTGGACTCGGAGGCTCATCCGGGCTGCTATGTGCCGTTCGACTACGACATGAAGACCGAATCGAGGGCGGCCGCCACTGCCGGGATCACCACCTGGGGGATCCAGGCGCCCACCACCCGGCTAGGGACGGTGCCATTCAAGGAGGTCGTGTCCAGGGCGGACGTGGTCTCCTTCAACGAGTCGTTCCCGTCGGGCCGGGACGTTATCAACCAGTACAGCCACGTGGACGCCTACTTCACCTACATGCTGGAGACCGACCAGCACGCCCGTGAGATACCGCAATACGCTGAGGAACACGGCGTCACCTCCTTCAAGCTCTACCTGCAGACCCGCTCCATGAAAGGTATGGCGGACGACGCCGATACCAACTGGCCGTCGCGACGAGCCGGTCTCGGGGAAGGTATCGACGACGGCACCGTGTATCTGGTGATGGAAGAGGTGGGCCACCTGAGCTATCCGGGCATCGTGCATATCCATCCGGAGAACTGGGAGATCGGCCGCATCTTCGAGGACCGGCTCCGGGAGTCGGGCCGGACCGACTTCGGTTCGTGGACCGACCGCTCGCCGGACTTTCTCGAAGCCCATCACGTCCGCTCCTACGCCTACCTGGCCATGCAGACCCCAGGCAACGTCCCCCTCTACCTGCAGCACTGCACCACCAAGCTGTCCTTCGAGGAGGTGGCCAGGGCACGTGCGGAAGGTCTGGAGCTGTATGCCCAGACAGGACCACCCTGGCTGTGGGCCGAGCCCGAATACGGGTGGCGGATCAACGTACCCCTCCGCCGCCGGGACAATATCGAGGCGCTGTGGGTGGCGCTCGCTGAGGGCATCGTGGATGTGGTCGGCTCCGATCATGTGGTCGGATGGGAGCCGGCCGCCTACGAGGAGATGTTCAACCC
Organism: Acidimicrobiia bacterium; assembly: GCA_965200835.1. Classification (GTDB taxonomy): domain Bacteria; phylum Actinomycetota; class Acidimicrobiia; order Spongiisociales; family Spongiisociaceae; genus JAPPFW01. The sequence continues at coordinate 292,901 of OZ241390.1, read as the reverse complement.
GGTCATCTGGGACTGCCGGACCGGTTTCTCCCGAGTCGAGCTGTTCCTGCCGGTCATGCTCTCCGAGGGTGTCAACAAGGGCCGCATAAGTTTGGAGCGAGCGGTGCAGGTCAGCTGCGAGAATCCGGCCAAGACCTCAGGCATCTGGGGCAAGAAGGGATCGCTCCTGCCGGGCTTCGACGCCGACATGGTCATCATCGACCTGGGTAGGGAGGTGACCGTGGGTAAGGAGCACATCAACACCCGGTCCGGATGGTCGATCATGGAGGGCCACACCTTCACCGGTTGGCCGATCAAGACCATCCTGCGGGGGGAAGTGAGCGCGGAGTGGGCCGATGACTCGCCCGGAATGCGTCCCGTGGGCGAGGCACGAGGGGAGTATCTCCGCCGGGAATTGCGGCCCAAGCACGAGGTGATCAACGCCACCAGCCCGGCCCGAATCACCCCCTCCGACCGATGGCTGGCGGACCGTTTCCAGCGACCTGGCTTTGCTCCCGAAACGACCCGGTACACCCAGGTGAGGGGAAGCTGACCATGGCGATCTGGGACGATGTCCTTACCGAGACCGATCGGGAGGTATTCGGCGCCGCCGGGTGGGGAAGGCGGGCTGGTTACGGGAAGCGGCCGGCGATCATGGTGATCGACGTCAACTACAACTTCTGTGGTGACCGGGCCGAGCCGATCCTCGAATCGATCAAGCGGTGGCGCTACTCCTGCGGACCGGAGGCATGGGATCGGGGGATACCCGCCATCCGCCGCATTCTGGACGTAGCCCGGGCGAAACGCCTACCAGTGGTCTATACCACCAACCCGAGGAGAGAGGACGGCTTCGACCTGGGTATCTGGTTGCTGAAGAGCACCCGGTCCGAGGACGAGGTGGACGTCATGGGCCACAAGGGCAACGAGATAGTGGCCGAGCTGGCACCCGAGCCGGACGACCTGTTCATAGAGAAGCGCAAGCCGTCGGCCTTCTTCGGTACCCCGCTGGCCAGCCACCTGAACATGATGGGTGCCGACTCGCTGATCATCACCGGCACCACCACCAGCGGGTGCGTGCGAGCCAGCGCGGTGGATGCTCTCTCCTACGATCTGCTGGTAACCATTCCTCACGAGGCGGTGTTCGATCGCGGTGAGGTGTCCCACAAGATCGCTTTGTTCGATCTGCACATGAAGTACGTGGACGTGACCGACCTCGACGACGTGTTGGCCTACCTGGGCGGTTTACCTACCGGTCTGTTCGATGCAACCTATCCACCGGCTGCCGCAGCGGCCAGGATGGCTTCCCGATGACCTTCGGGTTTCCGATCCGCAAGTTCATCACCCAGATCGAGGAGGAGCGGAGCCGCGAAGGTCTCGAGGTCTACCCACCGTTGCGCAGGGCGATAGTGGCCGCGGTGATCGGCAACCCCTACGCGGGGAAATACCACGATGATCTCTCGGAAGGTGTGGAGTTCTCGGAAGGCCTGGGCGCCGAGTTGGGCTCGAGGGCGGTCGAAGCACTCGGCGAGCCGGTTCTCGGCTACGGGAAGGGCGGGATCGCCGGTCTGGCCGGATCCCAGGAGCACGTCGTGATGTTCCTATCCACCGCCTTCGCCAACCCCTTCCGCCGCCGGGTCGGGGGAGGGGTGGCCTGGATGTCCTCCTCGACCATCGTGGCGGCCGCCGGTACTCCCTTGACCCTTCCGCTCGCCCACAAGGACGCCCTCTACGTGCGGGACCACTACGACGCGGTCACGCTTCATCCGGGCGACGCTCCCCGACCCGACGAGGTGGTGGTGGCGGTGGCGGTGGCCAACCGGGGCCGGCCCAATGCCCGGCTGGGAGGTCTGGCCGCGGCCGACGTGGTCGGCGAGGACGGGCTGAGATAGCCGGTGATCGAACCTCGCCTTACCGCAGTTGTCAACATCGGAACTCTGGTAACGGGTGATCTGGACCGCCCCATCAGGGATGCCGGGTCCCTACTCATCGAGGATGGACGGATAGTTTCCGTCGGCGCAGGCACCGCGGGTAGGTCTGCGGACCGGATCATCGACGCCAACGGAGCGACCGTCGGCCCCGGGTTGATCGACTCGCACTGCCATGTCGTTATCGGAGACTTCACCCCGCGCCAGAACACGGTCGGGTTCCTGAGCTCCTACGTCCACGGCGGGATCACCAAAGCTATCTCTCCCGGCGAGATCCATGCGCCAGGACGTCCCCATGACGCGGACGGGGTGGTGGCGCTGGCAGTGTTCGCCCAGCGTTCGTGGAGCAACTACCGGCCCAACGGAATGAAGGTGCATGGTGGGGCGGTGGTGCTGGAACCCACCCTCGAACCGCGACACTTTCGCTACCTGGCCGATCAGGGAGTGAGGCTGGCCAAGTTCGGGTTCGGACGTTACGAGGATCCGGCCGACGGGCTCCCTCAGGTAAAGGCTGCCCAAGAGGTAGGCATCCGGGTGATGTGCCACTCGGGAGGGGCTTCCATACCAGGCTCCAAACCCATCACCACCGAGCACCTGATGCTCCTGAAACCCGACGTATGTGGCCACATAAACGGCGGTCCGTCTTCCCTGGATGACGAGGGGCTGGAGGCGATAGTGCGCAACACCGATCTCGTTCTGCAGATCGTGCAGGCTGGCAACCTTCGCAGTGCTATCAGTATCGTCGAGATGGCCCTGGAGTCCGGCGCCGGGCACCGGGTGATCATCGGATCCGACACCCCCACCGGCACTGGGGTAATGCCGTTGGGCGTGGTGAAAACCATGGCTGAGCTGTCATCCCTGACTAGTGCTGATCCGGCCACTGTGTGGGCATGGGCGTCGGGCGTCACCGCCGATGTCTATGAGCTGGAGGCGGGCAAAGTGGAGGTGGGTCGCCCGGCTGATCTGGTCATTGCTGATGCTCCCTGGGGATCCTATGGCGGCGATGCTCTGGGGGCGCTGGCGAGGGGTGACATTCCAGGCATCAGTGCAGTATTGATCGACGGGCGTATCAGGGCTCTCCGGAGCCGTAACACGCCGGCCGCCGCCCGCCAGGTGACCGTCACGCCCGAGGTCGGTGAACTTCCCGGATCAGCCCATGTATAGCGGTACCTGTCCGACCAGGAGGGTGCCGGATCACGGGATACAGATGTCAGCAATCGAAGGACGGCGAAGATGAGCAACGTAGCCGAAGTCATGGTTCCCGCCCGGGAGGGCCGGGGAGTGTATATGCAGGCTGGCCAGATACTCGATGTCGTAGATGTGGAGGGACACCAGGTAGGTGATCTAATCGCCTGGTTCCGGCAAGATCCTTCGGAGTACCTGTCGCCCACCCATACCGTTTCCTGCAATGCCTCGGTCCTGCTGCAGACCGGATCGCAGGTGTTCTCCAACCGGCGCAATCCGGTGTTCACGATCCTGCGCGACGATGTGGAGAAGCACGATCTCATCGTCCCTTGCTGCGACCATGAGCGGTTCAAGCGGGACTACGACCTGGACGATCATCCCCACTGCCTGGCCAACCTGGAACAGGCCAGGGACCTGCTCGGGGAGGATCTGGAACTGCACGGCGAGACGGCTTGGAACGTGTTCATGCACAACCGGGTGACCGATGAGGGAGCGGTGGTTACCGACCCGGCGGCCCACCAGGCAGGCGCCACTATCAGCCTGCTGGCTCATGAGGATCTGGTGGTCTTGCTGTCAGCCTGCCCGCAGGACCTGACGCCCTGCAACGACTTCAACCCGACTCCCATGCTGATGAGGGTCCGGGATGAGTGACCAACCTGCGAACGGAGCCATGAAACCTCCGGCGGATCCGGATCCCCTGGCTGAGCGCTGGGATGAGTCGGCCCGCAAGATCCGGTTGCCCTTCCGGCTGGACCCGACCCTGCGCTTCTACTCACCCCAAGCTAATTGGGACGCGATGAGCCATCCCGACGTGACTGCCTTCCACGAGTTCATCGAGCATCGATGGGAGCCACTGGACACTCCTGAGGGAACCCGCCGGGTTGCCTTGCTCATCCCATGCACCAAGTTCAAGCCATATTCCACCAGCCGCGAACATCGAGCCATCAACGGCGCCTTGCTGGCAGCCGGTTGGGAACCTGAAGGGCCGTCGACCGCCCCGGCGGCGCTGGCGGATTACCTCGACGAGGGTGAGGATCCCGACCTTCTGCATGATGGCTCCCTGCGGAAGGGGGATACCTACCTGGACCGATTCGTGTTGTCGGAGCCGCTCGCCATGGTGCCGTATCAGTCCATCTACTACTGGCGCGGGAAGCCGAGTCCGGCTACCTCGTACGACGACCCGGGCCTGTTCGAGGCACGGGGCACGTCGGTGTCCCCCGAGCGAGCGGACTGCACGGCCGTTCAGCTGGCGAACGGCCGCTGGCGCTGGGGACCGGCGGAACGCCAGGCGTATGCCGAAACCCACAACTATCTGGCGGACATAGTCAGGAGGTCCCTCACCCGGCTGGCGCCTTCCTATGCCGCCATCGGTGGTTGGGTGTCCCCCCGCCTGACCCATCGCAGCTTCCTGGCCGACCGCTCGCTCCGGCGCGCGGAAGGAATCCCGATGTCCCGGAGCGGAGTCGACGGATCCGTGCGGCTCGTTGGTGTCCTTGAGAAGGCTCCCGGCCTGGTCACGATCATGCCCGACCAGGATCAGCTCGAGGAGGCTCGGGACCGGTTGGCCGTGCGCCTCCAAGCCGAGGGACGGAAGGCCACTCCTGGCGCCGTCCGGGCGATCTATGCGCGCGGGGATGGCAACGACACCCCACTGGGACTCCCCGAGAGTCTCACCTACCTGGTGGACTGGCTCGACCAGGTATGACGCCGGCGGCCATCGCCTTGCGACAAGAGGTTGCTTCCACTGCCCGCCTGCTGGCAGCCGCCGGCTTGGTGGAGTCATTCGGGCATGTCTCGGCCCGGACTCCCTCCGGCTTCTTGATCACCAGCACCCGGCCTCTCTTGAAGGCCACCGCCGATGATGTGATCCTGGTGGAAGCAGGTGTGGCGGTCAGCGGTCCCCTTCGCGAGCTTCCTCTAGAGACACCGATGCATGAGGCGATCTATCGGGCCCGGTCCGACGTGTCGGCCATCTGCCGCGGGCACCCCCCTGCCACCGTGACCTGGGGGGTCGGGATCGACCCGCTCCCCCTGATGCATGGCCTGGGTGGAATGGCCGGTGGTAGGGCGATCCGGGTCCATCCCGAGATCGAACTGATCAAGTCGCAGGAAGCAGGTACGGCGGTGGCGAGGACCCTCGGTGAAGGCATGAGCGTGCTGTTGCGAGCCAACGGATGCCTCTCGGTGGGTGCCGACCTCCTGGAAGCCGCAACCCGGCTGTGGTTCCTGGAGGAGCGGGCCAGGGTGGTCGTGGAGGCCCGTACCGCCGGCATCGAAAGTAGAGGAATCTCCGCGGAGCGATGGGCCGCGCGGCTGGGTGACTCGCACGCGGAGCTCGTACGGGCCAAGCAGTGGATGCTCCGCTCGTTCGGACCCGGTTCTTCCCGGGTGCCCATACCAAAGTTGGAGGAGGGATCATGATCCACCCCAAGCAGCTTGACCGGAGTCCGGCCATGTCGGGGGCCGAGGCCAACGCCTACCGGACCGACTTCGTGGCCCATCTCTGCCAGACGGTGCCGGGCATCAAGGAATCGGTGATCGTGGACGCCGCGGGTTGCTACCTGAAGACCGCCGAGGGCCGGGTGTTGCTCGACATGATCTCGGGGATCGCGGTGTCGAACCTGGGCCATTGCCACCCGAAGGTGGTGGAGGCGGTCAAGCGCCAGATCGATCGGTTCGCCCATGTGGACGTGTACGGGCGGTTCACCCTGCCGCCCCAGGTCGAGATCGCCCGGCGCCTGGCATCGGTCACACCGGGTGATCTAGATGTGGCCTTCCTGACCAGCACCGGGACCGAAGCCACCGAGGGTGCCCTGAAGCTGGCCCGCAAGTACACGGGCCGGCCGGGCTTCGTGGCGTTCGAGCGTTCTTTCCACGGCCGGACGTTCGGATCCCTGTCCGTCACCTGGCGCGAGGAGTGGCGCAAACCGTTCGAGCCGCTCCTCCAGCCGGTCCGCTTCGTCCCGTTCGACGACCTAGAAGCGGCCGCGGACGCCATCGATAGCGACATAGCGGCCGTGATCGTCGAACCGGTCCAGGGCGAGGGAGGGGTACGGATCCCATCCGACGGCTTCCTGCCCGGACTCCGTGAACTGTGCTCCGACCGGGGCGCGCTGCTCATCTGCGACGAGGTGCAGGGGGCGATGGGGCGCGCCGGGCACTGGTTCGCCTGCCAGAACTGGCAGGTCACCCCGGACGTGATCACCATGGCCAAGGCCTTCGGGGGCGGCCTGCCGCTGGGGGCCTTCGTCTCCACTGCCGAGATCTTTTCGACGTTCCTCGATCCTCCGCTGTCACACCTCACTACCTTCGGCGGCAATCCGGTCTCCTGCTCGGCGGCTATCGCGGCCTTCGATGTGATCAGCGAGGAGGGTCTGGTCGAGCGGGCGAGCGAGCTGGCCAGGCATCTGAGGAACGGTCTCCGCTCGGTGCAGCAAGCTCGTCCGGGCACGCTGGTAGGAATCAGGGGCATCGGGTTGTGGTATGCCTTCGATGTCGACCCACCGCAGCTTGCCCAGCCGCTGGTGGAGGAGATGGCCAGGAGAGGCGTGGTGGTCGGATCGATGCTCAACTCGGCCGGCACGGTGCGGGTGGCGCCCCCGCTGGTGATCGAGCGATCTGAGATAGACCGGTTCATCGAGGTGCTGGCCGCCTCGCTGGCAGCTCTGACCGGTTCGTAATGCCGTCCCTGCCACCGCAGGAGGGGGTGGTGGTAAGGGGTGCCTGGGTCCTGACCATGGGCCCGGTCGGCGCGCTGGAGGACGGCGCAGTTCGCATCTCGGATGGGCAGATCGGCGAGGTCGGTCCGTATCGGGAGCTTCGCCGGCGCTACCCGTCCGCATCGGTGGTGGGTGACGGCCACGGGATCGTGATGCCCGGTCTGGTCAACCTGCACACTCACCTGTCGGAAGCACTGGTTCCCGGGATGGGCTCGGAGAAGACCCTGTACGAATGGGGCCGGGACATCGTCACCCCCGTCTCGCAGAACCTCACCCACGAGATGGCCTTCGAGGGTACCCGGCTCAAGGCCATTGAGATGATCCGCAGCGGCATCACCTACGTGAACGATATGTTCGTCCACTCCAACTCCGGCAGCTTCGCCACCCTGGGAGTGGTGGAAGGTCTGGGCCGGGTAGGACTGCGCGGGGCCGCCAGCTTCGGGGCCGAGGATGCCTTGGGCCAGACCAGCTCGGCGCCTGCTATGGGGGTGGAGGAGGTTCTCGAGGAGCATCACCGCCTGGCGAGAGCCGCCTCCGAGTCGGATCTAGTTGATTTCAGATACGGGATCGGAACCTTGCTGGGCCAGTCCGATCGGCTGCTGGAGGCGGGCGCCGAGGCCTGCGATCGCAACGGCTGGGCCGTTCATACTCATCTCTCCGAGGTTCGGGAGGAAGTAGTCGATGCCGTCCTTCGTTGGGGGCGGCGCCCGGTGGCCCAGGCCGCTGCGCTGGGCTTTTTCCGGACCCCGATGCTGGCCGCGCACGTAATCTGGGTCACCCAGCAGGACATCGATCTGCTGGCCTCCCACCGGGTGTCGGTGGCTCACAATCCGGTCGCCAACATGATTCTCGGATCCGGGGTATGCCCGGTGGCTCGCCTGGCGGCGGCCGGTCTCCCGATTGGGATCGGCACCGACGGGGCGGCCTCCAATGACTCCCAGAACATGTTCGAGGCAATCAAGCTGGCCGCCCTACTCCAAAAGCTACACCACCTGGATCCGGCCGTGATCTCCGCCCGGGATGTCCTGGAGATGGCCACCATGGGAGGGGCACGGGCGCTGGGTATGGGAGACCTGATCGGCAGCCTGGAAGCAGGCAAACGAGCCGACATGGTGCTCTTGGACCCGACGGTCGAGCTGGCAGCCATCCATGACCCTTACCAGCAGGTGGTCTACTGTGCCGGGCCGCGGTCGGTGAGCAACGTGTGGGTGGACGGGCGCCGGTTGCTGGCCGAGGGCCGGCCGACCACTATCGACGAAATCGGCCAGATCGATCGCGGCCGGATCCTGGCCCGCCAGGTCGCCGGTCTGGCAGGGCTGGCCGGGGTGCACTCCTTCCTATGACCGGAGGGGTCCCTGGCAAGACCGTGGCGGTGGTCGGTGGCGGTCACAACGGACTGGTGTGCGCCTGCTACCTCGCCCGAGCCGGTCTGGAAGTCACGGTCTTCGAAGCGAACCCCAGTGCTGGAGGATGTGTGTGGACCGAGCATCTCCCGTCGGGCCACCGCCTGGAGAGGGGCGCCATCGACCACGGTCCGATTCTGGCGGTGGCCGAAGATCTGGGACTGGACCAGTTCGGGCTCGAATACCTGTTCCGTGACGTGACCGCCGGGGCCGCCTACGGCGACGGGACCCGGCTGCTGTTCCACCGGGAGCTCCCTACCACTCTGGAGGGCTTTTCGAATCTGTCACCGGACGATCTGGCCGGTTACGAGACGCTGGCGCGTGTCGGCTCGAACCTCCTGGCGACCCTCGACGGGCTCGCGGAAGGTCCGTCCCTGGCCGAGATCGCCCGGCTGGGTCCTATCGGAGGGATCGATCCGATGCAGCTCATCCTTACCTCGTCGGAGAAGATGGTCGGATCCCAGGTCACCGATCCCCATCTGGCAGGTGCGCTCACCATGTACGGATCCCTCACCCAGCTCCCGCCCTGGCTTCCCGGCACCGGACTGTTCGGGTTACTGCTGGCCGGGTCCCACGGTCACGGTCCGGGACGTCCGGCAGGCGGCTCTGAGCGCTTGATCCACTCGCTGGTGGCCTGTCTCGAAGCGGCGGGCGGAACCCTCCTCACCGGTGAGGCAGTTGTCGCCATCGACGGGACCGGACCTGGTGTCACCGTTCGCGCCTCGTCGGGCGAGCGACGCCGCTTCGATCTGGTCATCTCCACCCTCGACCTTGGGCGCACCAGCCGTCTCCTCACCCGAACTTCACCCGTCCTGCAGGCTGCAGGTCGAGAGATGGTCAGCGGGTCGCTGAATGTTGCCGAGTTCAAGGTGGATCTGGCACTGTCGGCCCCCGCCACAGTCGGAGACTTCGGCTCTGCGGAAGCGGTCTGGCTGCTCCAGTCCCGGCCGGGCGCGATAGCCGATTCATATGGCGAGATCGTGGCCGGTCTCTGCCCGTCCGAACCTGCACTGTTGTGGGCATCCCCTTCGGCGCTCGACCCCACTGCCGCTCCGCCGGGCGGGGGAACGGCGTGGATCTCCTCCTTCGTGCCGGCCCGCCTCCGGGACGGGGATTGGACGGACGCCAGGCTGATGGCGACCGCCGAGGGGCTGCTCGACACGTTCGCCACCGTGGCCGGGGACGATCCGAGGGATCGGATAGTTGACATGAGAATCACCGGGCCGCCGGCCTGGGAGCGACGTATCGGTGCGGCCTTCGGCAACCCCAATCAGGTCGACATGACCCTGGACCAGGTGTTCTCGCGCCGTCCGGCCACCGGGCTCGGATACCGTACCGATCTGCCGTGGCTTTACCTGTCCGGAGCCGGCACCTTCCCGGGCGGGGGATTGTCGGGCGTGCCCGGCAAGAATGCGGCTATGACCCTCCTCGGTGACCTGGGACATGGTCGTCGCGGGTCCGACCGGCCATCCCGGTTGAAGGCCGCGCTCCGCGGCTGGCGCTTGTATAGAGCGCTACAGAGCAGATGATCGAGCACGACGGCCAGCTGATCGAGCTGATCACCGGTTACCAACCGGCAGCCGCGATAACCACCGCCCAGCGCCTGGGCATATTCGAGACGCTCGGGGAAGTCCCTGCGGATCCGGATGACCTGGCCCGGGAGTTGTCCGTCGATGGTTCCAACCTGGCTGCTCTGCTGGAGGCATTGTGCTCGTTCGGCCTGGTGGAGAGGAGCAGCCGGGGCTACGCCGCCACCGCTTACACCGCACGGCGGCTCGGCCGGGGTGGTGACATGGCGCTGGTGGTCGCCAAGGAAGGCGTCTTTGCAGAGGCCTGGATGAATCTCGGCCGGGTGATCCGCTCGGGCCGCCCAACCATGGACTCATGGAAGACGATGCTTGGCAACCGGCCGGAACAAGCTCTCGCCTTCCTTAAAGCACTCGACGTGCTGGCCCGGATCGGAGGTCCGCCGCTCGAAGACGCCGATGTGCTGGCACCCGGCCGCCGGGTGCTGGACGTGGGAGGAGGGCTGGGTACCTACTCCCGCCTCCTGCAGGGGGCTGGGTCGGAGGTCACGCTGGTGGACCTGCCGCAGGTGGGGGAGTGGGCATCCGAACGCCTGGCCGGAACCGGGGTGTCGATCATCGGAGTCGACCTGTTCGACCACCCATCATGTGGCATCCGCCCGAACACGATGGATGCGGCGCTTGTCTCCCACCTCCTGCATGACCTGGCGCCGGAGAGATGTGTCGACCTCCTATTGCGGGTCCGCAACGCCCTCGTGCCCGGCGGGGTGGTGGTGGTGAACGACTTTGCCTCCGACCGCGGACCCGGTGCATTCGGCCCGCTCTTCGATCTGATGATGCGGGTGGAGACCGGAGGGGCTGCTCACTCGCGAGCAGCTCTGGAAGCCATGCTGAGTGAGGCCGGATTCGGAGACACCGAGTTGTTGCCCTATGGCGAACCGCTGACGGTGTATGTGGCGAGGAAGCCATGAGCCCCGCCCGGTCGGTGGGCGACATCTACCTCCTGTTGCTGGAGCGCCTCGGATCCGGCGCCTTCCCGCTGGGTTCACGGCTCCCCTCCTGCCGTGCCCTGGCTCGGGAGCTGGAATCCAATCCCTCGACCGTAAGCCGGGCCCTCAGGCGGCTGGCGGCTGACGGGCTGGTACGCACCGAGGAACGGAGGGGCTCCTTCGTTACGGCCACTCGAGCAACTGGGATCGAAACGGAAGCCCAGATCCGTACTGACATGGCCCGCATCGTCTCCCGAGGGCTGGCGGCCGGATATGACCGGCCGATGATCGCTCGCATGTTCCAGGATGAGTTGACCGAAACCCCACATTCCCCCAGGGTGGCCTTCGTCGAGTGCAATGCGTTCGATCTGGATCGCATGTCCCGGATGGTCGAGAACGCCACCGGTGTCACCGTCCAGAGGATCCTTCTTGCCGAGCTGGGTGATGACTGGCCGGAACAGTTCGATGTGGTTGCTGCGCCCCTCTTCCACCTAGCTGACATCGCTGCCCGATCACCGGGTCTAGATCGGGTGGTGGAGCTCAACTTCGTCCCCACTGCCGACGCCCTGCATCGCATCGCCAGGCTCGATCCCGGCCGCCGGGTGGTGGTGGTCCTGCCGATGAAGCGAGGGATCGAACGGGTTTCCTCCCTGGTCCGCCAGTACTTCGCTGGCCGGATAGACACCTATGTGGCAGGTGCCGGCAGCCTCCCCCGCCTGGATTCCGACGATGTCCTGGTAACCACTCGCGCCCTCGGGCTGTCGGACGTCCAGCGGGCCAGGCTGCCCGAGGTGATCCTGGTGGATTGGACCCTGGATCAGCACTCCGCCCGGACTTTCCGGTTGAGGATCGAACAGACTCCGGCCGAGTAGGCACACAGATGGCACACAGGGCTAGAATCACCTTCCGCCTCGACCTTCCAACGTATTACCGAAGCCAATCGACAGGCCTTCTCTCATGATCCCAATGGCTCAGCAATCCAGTGACGCTTCGATGGTGTGTGGCGCGCAAGGCGGCTTCGTTTGTGAGGCCGTCTATCGTGCGACCGGCAGCAGGCTGCTGGCGGAAGGGTCGATCTGGTTCATAGAGCGTGGCCTGACCGTGTTCCTAGTCCTGCTGGGTGGGTGGATAGTTACCCGGATTATCAGGCGCGCCCTGCAACGCTTTACCGAACGGCTGCAGCGGCCCTCCCTCCGAGATGTGGGCCGTGATCCAACCGTCTCGCAAGGCGCCGAGGAGATCCGGCTAAAGGCTAGAGCGGAAACCCTCGCCACCGTTTTGCGAAGTGTGGCTCTGACCGGGGTATGGACGATCACCGTGCTACTGGCCCTGGGGCAAATGAATGTCAATCTCGGGCCGCTGATCGCCGGAGCCGGAATTGTCGGTATCGCCATCGGGTTCGGCGCTCAGTCGATAGTGAGGGACTTCTTGAGCGGTCTCTTCATCATGATCGAAGACATCTACAGCGTCGGGGACGATATCGACTTCGGAAAGGGTCGCGGTACCGTGGAAAAGGTAACCCTGAGATCGACCTCTATACGGACCCGTCAGGGAGTGGTATGGACGGTACCCAACGGGAAGATCGACTATCTGGGTAACTATTCGCTGTTGTGGGCGCGAGCCCAGATCGATGTCGAAGTCTCTTATGACTGTGATCTACGGCAAGCCATGGAAGTTATCCGGCAGGCGGGTGTGGAGATGTGGGAGGACCCGGAATGGGGTGAGGACGAACTGTCCGAACCTCCCCAGGTCAAAGGTATCCAGTCCCTGGGCGAGTCGGGAATCTTGATACGGGTACGAGCCAAGACCCGGTCATCCACCCAGTGGCGAACCGAACGCGAGCTGCGTCTCCGGATCAAAGAAGCTCTGGACGCCGCTGGCATCGAGATGCCCTACCCGCACCGCACACTGATCATCCGGCACGACGGGGCTAGCGACGACCAACCCGCGACGAAAGCGTCGTTCTGGACATAACTTCGGATTGTGCCCAGGTTCGGACCCGGACAAGTCCACAGCCCCCCGACGGACCAGCCCGGACCTCCAACGCGCAAAGATTATAAAGATGACAAAGATTATAAATGTGGGTGATGAACCGGGAGGAAGGGTAACGCACGGTCAGTTTCTCGCAGAGGGGTAGTGAGTAGTGCTAAGCAATCCGTTCTCCCCGGCTTTTGGCATCTCTCCCAGCGTACTCGTCGGGCGCGAAGACATCCTCGCTGAGCTGGGCATCGCCCTGGCCGTCGGTCCCAGGCACCCGGCCTTCACGTCCTTTCTGCTGGGAGTGAGAGGCGTTGGCAAGACGGTGTTGCTCAATGCCATGGAGGAGAAGGCCAGGAGTCTCGGCTGGCTCACGATCTCGGAGAGCGCCTCGACACCGTCGGTACCGAGTCGCATAACTCAGGCAGCCGGGCGGCTGCTAGCTGGCCAGGATCGCGGCCGTGGACCGAGGGTCAGCAGTCGGTCAGCCTTCGGCGTGGGTATCGGCATAGAGCGCGATGACGCGGATCTCGGGTATCAGCCTTCGTTGCGCGATTCCATCACTGAGCTGGCTGATGCGCTAGAACCCAAAGGTGCCGGACTGCTGATCACGGTCGATGAGTTGCACGCGATCCGGCGGGCCGAGCTCATGGAGTTGGGCGCGACCATCCAGCACGTCGCCCGGCGGGAAGAGCGGCTGGTCGCCTTGCTGATGGCCGGCCTACCGTCGGTGGAGGAGACGTTGCTAGCCGACGAAGCGGTCACCCTCCTACATCGCTGTCCCCGCTTCGACCTTGGTCGGCTGAGGAGTTCCGAAGTTTCGCACGGACTGGTCGAACCGCTGAAACGAACTGGCGTTGCCATCGACCAACAAGCGCTGGACAGCGCGGTAACCGCGATCGGCGGTTACCCGTTCATGTTACAGCTCGTTGGATTCCACACGTGGGAGGCCGCGCGAGAGCGACAGATCCAACAGTCTGCCGCTGAGGACCCGGTGGGAGTGCTAGGAAGTGATGAAGTGGCGCGGGGCGTGACTGCCGCGGGCGAACAGATGATTCGCATGGTCCTGAAGCCATTATGGAGCGACCTATCGGATGTCGACCGAAAGCTTGCCCTGGCAATGGCTAAGGACGACGGAGCTTCGCGAGTAGCCGACCTGGCCGCCCGCCTCGGGGTCACCAGCGGATACGTAGGTGTATATCGCAATCGCCTTATCAAGTCGGGCATGGCCATCTCACCGGCCAGAGGTCGGCTAAACTTCACCCACCCGGCTACCAGAGCGTGGCTACGCTCATCCCCGGAGCTGCTCTGATGGGTCAAGTTCACACCAAAATACGTAGGGACTGATCCGAAGGTTCGAACTCCCGGCTCAACTCACACGGACTACTACCCGGCGTTGGGTGCTAGTCGCGCAGTCGTCTAGCTCTGAGCAACATTGGAGGGGAGTATGAACTTGAGTTCAGTCGGTAACGCGTCGATGCGGTGGCTGCTGGGCATTGTCGCAGTGACGGCAGTAGTGGTGGGAGTCTGGTGGTTCTCGGCCGGGCAAGTGAGCGCTCAAGAGAACGCTGAGGATACACCTGGCAGTGATGCTGAGGTTATGACTGCCGCGCTGTCGATTTCAGCTCACGCCAGCTCCCTGTTCATGGAGCACTCTGTCGAGACCGGAGTTACCTGGAGACCTGATAGTGCCGTCCACGCCGCGGTCGCTAGCCGGAAGGCTGAGCTGGAGCGACATCTGGCTACCCTGCGCGGAAAGGGCTACGACGACCGGGTTGATCGTATTGAGGCCCTCGTGAACCGGCTGGCATCCACCACGGATGAGATCCTGGCTGGCCGGCCCGGACTGTATCGAGTCTTGTTACAGACTTTTCAGATCAGGGACAATGTGCTCGCTCAGGGATACGGGTTGATTCAGGCAAGCAACAGCAGCGCGGACGGCAATTTCTACGGGTTGATCGACAACCAATACCGGTTGAGTTTTAGGCGCACGAACCTCGAGTTGAGTTCGATCGAAGACGCGCGGCGGCAAGCGCATCTGGATCTGATGCGGGAGAGCGCGCTTGCAACGTCGGTCCTGGTGGGCATGTCAACCACGCTGAGCGATCCTCTGGCGGCAGGCATAGTGGAGGATACCTACATCACGGCAGCCAATCACCTCCGCCACAGCACCCAATATCTGGAGGAGAACCCCGGTCCTTATCTGGACCCTGAGTTGATTTCACTCGCCAATGTGCCGCTCGACACGGGAGACGAAGCCTTTTCCGACATGCTGGGGCAGCGGCGGCCTCTGATTGCCACCGAAAAAGGACAGATCGCGGACAACCGGCAAACGCTGAACCTGCTGCTGGCCGAAGTACATGCTTTGGTCGCGGTAGTGCAGGGGCAGACCCCGCAGCCGGTTCCAACACTTGAGCAATTGCACCGCGTTCCCGGCATATCCGGTGACATGGTTTTGTTCGGACAGTCAGCGGCTCACAGCGGGCCTTCAGCCCGGTTAGGTCTGGGGATGACGGCCGGTATCGAAGCTGCGTTCCAGGAAGCTAACGAGGACGGCGGCGTGCATGGTCGTCAACTGCAACTCGTTACGCGGGATGACCGTTATGAGAGCCAGTGGTCCTTTAGAAACACCTTGGCTCTGATCGGTCTTGACCGGGTGTTTGGCCTGATCGGAGCGGTGGGAACGCCCACGTCCATGTCCGCTTCTCCGGTGGCGGCCACGGAGGGCGTACCCTTCATCGGGCCATTTACCGGTGCCAATTTCCTGCGCGACAGCGAGCTGGACTACGTGGTCAACTATCGCGCCTCCTATTACCAGGAAACCGAGGAGATGGTAGAGCGCCTTACCGAAGATTTGGGCATCACTCGTGTGGCCGTGCTCTACCAAAGTGATTCATACGGCGCGGACGGACTGGAAGGCGTGCGCCTGGCCTTGGCACGCCGGGATCTGGAGCCGGTGGCGTCCGGGTATTACACCAGGAACACCAGCGCGGTGAAGCGGGCGGCGGTTCAAATTGCGGAGGCAAACCCCGAAGCGGTCATCATCATCGGGTCCTACGCTCCGGCGGCCGCGGCCATCGAGATGCTGCGCGACGAACTGCACCCGGATCCCGTATTCATGGCCGTGTCCTTCGTGGGCAGCGAGGCTCTGGCCGATGCGCTGGGTCGTAGCGGTGCCGGTGTGTACGTGACTCAGGTGACGCCTTTGCCCGATGACCGGGGCAGTCAGGTGGTTCGCAATTATCGGGCTGCGCTGTCGGCGTATGATCCCGACGCGGTACCCGGTTTCACATCGCTCGAGGGCTGTCTGGCCGGGCGACTGGCCATCGCCGGTCTCGAGCTCTGTGGCCGGGACCTCAGCCGGGAGTGCTTCCTCGATGCGCTGCGCGATGCAGGATCTGTCGACATCGACGACATCGCTCTCCAGTACGGCCCGGGCGACAATCAGGGGTCCGATAGGGTGCGTCTTACCATATTGGGAGCTGATGGCAACTACCGCGAGGTCAATAGGCTGCAGCCCTGACCGGCGGGGCGGGCGTGTTGTCCTTTAGATAGGGGATGCTGCCCCGCTAGCTCCAACGCCTTACGCCCCGCTGCCCTCCGGAGGGCAGCGGGGCGTTTCGCGGGCCAGCCAGCCGATCGCGAGCAGCTGCTTCTGCGGACGGAATGGCAACCGGGACCGTTCCGGCCGTCACAGTGTCCGCAGCGGCCCGGCCCATAGTCACGCAGGCATCCTTCTCGCGATCTAGGAGATTGCCTCGACAGCGGCGTTACCGAGCCGCATCGCGCAGGCCTCCGGCGAGCTGCTGGCCGCTCTGGATAGCGCCCGCGGATCGAGGGTTACCAGTGGGTCATCCGGCGGCGTGGGTATCAGCAGAGGGCGCGAGGAGGCGGATCCTTAGTATTTGCCTTCGTTAGGTGACTCGATCACGGATGTGGCTGATGTGCTCGAACCCAAGCAGGCGGGACTGCTTATCACGGTCGATGAGATCCATGCGATCCGGCGGGACGAGCTGATGGAGTTGGGCGCGGCCATCCAACACGTCTCCCGGCGGGAAGGGCGGCCAGCCACCTGGTTGACGGCCGGCCCCCGCGGTAGAGGACACCCTGCTAGCCGGCGAAGCGGTCACCTTCCTGCATGGCTGTCCCGGGTTCGACCTAGTCGCGCTTGAGGCCGGCCAAGCCGGGAGGTAGCTATTGAGCCGACGTTCTGGTCAGGTTCGGGCGAGCAGCGAGTGTTGGCCGATGCCTGCTTCTTGGGCCAACCGGCGGGCTAGGGGGCGTGACCGTTGTACTACGTCGGTGGGATCTACCCTGGTTACCTCCCCATCTGCCACAGATCGGGAGCCTGCTACCCATACCTCGGAGATCTCTCGGGGGCCGGCACAGTAGACGACTGCCTGGAACGGGTCGTGGATGTTGGCCAGAGCAGGCGACGAACCGTCGAATACCACCAGGTCAGCTTGTTTAGAGGGCTCCAGGGAACCCACTTCCTCTTCGAGCCGTAACGATCTGGCTCCCTCGATGGTGGCCATCGCCAGGGCATCGCGGGCTGAGAGGGCGGTGGCTCGGAGGCGGTCGACCCGCTGGATCAGGACCGCCAGCTTGATCGCCTCCAGCATGTCCTGGCGGTCGTTACTGGCCGGGCCGTCGACCCCGATCCCAACATCCACACCCATCCGGCGGAGTTCGGGCACGGGGCACACGCCGGAAGCGAGGATCATGTTGGAGACCGGATTGTGGGCTACACCCACCCGGTGCTCGGCCAGGATCTCACGGTCGTGGTGGTCCACCCACACGCAATGGGCGGCGATGGTCGGGGCATCGAACAGCCCGAGATGGGCGCATTGCTCGATCGGTGTGCGTCCGGTGGCCGCCCTTACGGCGGTCACCTCCTCCCGCACCTCGTGCAGGTGAATGTGGCTGCCGTGGTCGGCTGCCAGGGCCAGGGAGCTGTCGAGCAGCTCGGGTGACTGGGCACCCAGCAGAGCGATACCCACCCGGAAACGAGACAGCCGGCTGGCCTCGCAGGCCCCCCTCAGGGCGGCATGTTCCTCGGCGATCGCCGAGACCGATGCCCCCCTCCGGTCGGCCGCGCCGAAGGTCACCACTCCCCGCATCCCCAACTCATCCAAGGCATGCACTATCCCAGGGGTGATCGGGGAGTCGGCCGGGTCGCACACGAACATGTCGCTGGCCACTGTGATGCCGGTCCTCAGCATCTGGATGCCCGCCAGGAGCGTCCCCACGTACGCCGTCTGGTAGTGGTGGTGAGGAGCGGTGGGGTTGATCACCGCTTCGATCCACTCCCAGAGGGTGTAATCCTCGGCAATGCCGGTGAACAGACCTTCCGAGAAGTGTCCGTGGGTATTGACGAAGCCGGGTGTGACGATCGAGTTGCGGCTGCCGTGGACTCGATCGTCAGGATGGAGCGCTCGCAGCTCGGCCCACGATCCGACCGCATCGATCACTTCCCCCACGATGCGAACCGCTCCATCCTCGATCATCTCGGGGGCTGACGAAGTCAGGACGTACGCCCCGCGGACCAGGATTCCCCGATCCATCAGGCCGGGAGGTTGGTCGGGTAAGAGCGGCGGGCGGCCTCTGGGCACCGTTCCGCCACACTCTCCGGCCGTCCAGCGACGGCCCGGGCGGCCATCTCGCCCGCCCGGGCCACGCCGGTTCCGTTATCAGGCACCACCGCCATCCGCAGCTGCGCTACGGCAGAGCAAAGAGAGCGGGGCGCCATGACGCTATAGCCCTATCGAGTAATCGATGAACTCGTTGGTGACCAGGTCCTCCGGTGACAGACCGCTCACGTCCACGTCGGTAACCGCGTCGATGATCTCCAGCAGTTCCGCCACCCGATCCATGTCGAAGTCACCCAAGGTGTCGTTGTCCCCGTTGCCCATGATGCCGAGTTCCATCATGGTGGAGACCGCGAAGTCGGCCACTCCTTCGGTGTAGATCCAACCGGTGTCGTAGGTGTCCACCAGCTCCAGAATCAACGTGTTGGTCGGTCCCGGGTTGTTGAGGAAGTCCACATGGGCCTGCTGGATGATCGGTACGACCGCGGCCAGGCAGTCGGCTCGATCGGTGGCATCGGCGGCTCGCACTCCCAAGGCCTGGAAGTATTCGCGGAAGCCGGTGTCATGGATAAGCTGGGTCCTGACCGGCTTGCCCCACTCGGGAACCTCGACCTCGTAGATGTACGGTTCGGCGGTGGCGAAGCCTGCCTCGGCTACCGCTCCACCCTGACCTATGAAGGCAGCCGGCTTGGGCTGGTCGGTCAGATCCATCTGGGACTCGTCCATGATGCCTTCCGCAACCCAGTAGTCCTGGAACACGTCGGGCCGCCCCAGCAGGATGATGGCTCCTTCATCCTTGAGATCGGCGATCTCCTCGACGTCCGGATAGGTCTCCGGATCCCAGTAAACGGCGAAGGCGCTCTTCTCGAAGGTCGCCATCACGCTGACGATCGGAACCTCCGCCGCGCTAGCCATGGCCTCGGTCGCCCGGACGAAGCCCATGAAGATGTCCTGATCCTGGTAGAGCAGTGACTGCACAGGCTGGAATCCGACCGCGAACCCGCCGATCCGGACCTCCACGTCGATGCCGGTTTCCTCACCGCCGGCCACCAGCGGTCCCCGGACGCTCTTGGCGTCCACATCGATCTGATAGCCATCGCCGACCAGCTGGTAGATACCGCCATGCTCGGACTCGGGTTCCCAGTCCAGCTGGATTACCAGTGGATCGGGGCAGATGCCCGCCAGAGACATCATTTCGTCCATCTCTTCCATCTCGTCCATTTCGTCCATCTCTTCCATGGACTCCATGGCTTCGGTGGTGGCCGGGGCCTGGGTAGTGGTAGGTGCCTGGGTCGTGGCAGCAGGTTCTGCATCCTCGCCACAAGCCACAGCTAGCAGGGCTAGAGCGGCCATCAGGGCAACCGTTACCGTCCAGCGTCCGGGTCTTTGTCTGTTCATAGGTGTCTCCTTTCGGTTACAGCTGCCCAATAGATGGAAGGCGCATGGCACGACCACTGCTGGCAGGTGACTGTTGCTGATCGTCCGCCCAGGAAGGATCCCAGTGGCCGACGGCCCGGCGACCCAACCATCCGAATATCCAGAACACCACCACGCCCAGCAGGCAGGCGGCGATCACCGTAGCCAGCAGCTTCTCGCTCTCGAGACGGCGGCTGTAGCGGTCCATCAGGATCCCCAATCCGGCCGGGCCGCGGCCGAAGAACAAGTCCCCCACGATCGCGCCGATCACCGACAGCCCGGACGAGGTCCTCAGGCCGGTGAAGATCAGCGGGCCGGCGGCCGGAATCTGCAACTTGACTGCTCGGGCCCAGCGCCCGGCATGGTGAAGGGTGAGCAGATCATGCAGCTTCGGTTCCACCGACTGCAAGCCGGTGAGGGAGTTGATGACGATCGGGAACAGGGCGATGATCACGCACACGATGACCCGGGACATCAGGCCGAAGCCGAACCAGAACCCGAGGAGCGGGACGATGGCCAGGATCGGCACCGTCTGGCAGACCACCGCCCAGGGGTAGAGGGAGCGTTCTATCCACTTGGCCTGGCTCATCACCAGGGCCATCGAGAAACCCAGCGCGAAGGCAATGCCGAGTCCCAGCAGCGCTACCACCGTGATCCGGTACATCCCGCGGGCTATCTCCGCCAGGGTCTCACCCTGAAGCACCCCCTCCTGGATGACGCCGTGGGGTGGGGGCAGGAGGAACCGGCGGTCGGGTTCCAGCACGAAGTAGGTGATGGCGTACCACAGAAGGATCAGCCCCAGAAAGACCAGGGTGGGAGGTATTCCTACCCTTAGCAGGGAAGCGACCCGCCCGCGCCGGCCTTCCCGCTGAGGGGTGTCGCCGGCACCGGTCTCGGTCACGATGCCTCCGCTAAGGCCGCCGCCACCCGGCCGGCCAGCACGGCGAATTCTGGCTGGTAACGGATCGATGGGTCACGCGGGAACGGGTAAGGGATCTCGAACTCGGCGACTATCTTTCCCGGTCGCTTGCTCATCACCAGCAGGCGGGAGGCGAGGAAGACTGCCTCGTCCACCGAGTGGGTGACGAACAGCGAGGCGAACCGGCGGTCGGCGAACAGCGAGGTCAGTTCCTCATTGAGTCGTGCCCGGCTGATCTGATCGAGCGCGCCGAACGGCTCGTCGAACAGGAACAGGTCCGGGTCGAGCAGCAGGGATCGGGCGATACTGGTACGCATCTTCATGCCGCCCGACAGCGCTAGGGGATAGTGGTCGCGAAACTCTTCCAACCCGACCAGCGCAAGCACCTCGGCCGAGCGGCGGGTGCTCTCCTGACGGCTCATGCCGTCCAGCTCGCCGAGGAAGCGGACGTTCTGGACCACCGTCCTCCAGGGCATCAGGGTGGGTTCCTGGAAGATGTAGCCGATGCTGTCGGACGAGCGTTCGATCGTGCCGGAGGAGGGCTGTGTCAGTCCCGAACCCAGCCGGAGCACCGTCGACTTCCCACAGCCGGAAGGGCCTACCAGCGAGACGAACTCGCCCTTTCGGATGGACAGGGTGGTCGAGTCGACCGCGTGAGTGGATCCGAAATGTTTGGTGACTGCCCGAAAAGAGATGACCGGATCCAAGAAGGCAGGGTTCCTTTCTGCGAGGGTGACACCGAGCGGTGCCCTGTCTCTTGTTGCTATCAGCACTATAGCAATCGGGTACTATCCAAGGCCCGCGCAAGCCCCAACCACCACCCCAGATCGCATGCTCGTATTCTTCCATCCCGACACCCGGCTTCACGATCCGGTCGAACCCCACCGGTTCGGGGGAGTGCTATTGCCACCGGCGGAAACGGCCGCTCGCTCCGACCGGATACTGTCCGCACTTACCGCGGTTGGTGGGTTCGACGTCCGGCAGCCGGCTGGTATCGACCCTGACGAGCTGCTGCTCGTTCATGACGCCGACTACCTGCAATTCCTCCGGACCGCCCATAGCCGCTGGCGCAAGGCAACCGGCGCGCCGGCCAGTGGTGAAGCGGTGGCTTACATCCGGCCGCTGCCCGGGACCCCGTGGAAGGCTCCCACCCATATCGACGCCCAGCTGGGTGTCTATTCCAACGATGTCGATCCGATCCTGGAAGGCACCTGGACTGCCGCTCTGGCCTCAGCGGGGTGTGCGATTTCCGCCGCCACCGCGGTGCTAGGTGGCGAGCGGGCGGCATACGCCGTGAGCCGGCCACCGGGCCATCACGCCGCAGCCGCGACCTTCGGGGGTTATTGCTATGTGAACAACACTGCTCTGGCGGCCGCCTGGCTCGCCGATCGGGGACTAAGGGTGGCGGTGCTCGACGTGGACACCCATCACGGCAACGGCACCCAGAGCATCTTCTGGAACCGGGGGGATGTCCTGACCGTATCTATCCATGGGAACCCGGAGGTCCACTTCCCCTTCTTTACCGGTTTCGCTGATGAGATCGGCGCTGGGGCGGGCGAGGGGGCCAACCTCAACCTGCCGCTGCCCACCGGAACGAGCTGGTCGGGATACCAACCGGTGCTGGAGCTGGCCCGGGAGGCCATCAGGGGCTTCGGGACCGAGGTTCTGGTGGTTGCTCTAGGAGTCGACACGCACCGGGCGGACGGGGTGCTAGCCCTACAGGACGGGGACTACCCCAAGCTCGGTGACCGCCTCGCCATGGGGTTGCCGACCGTGGTGACCCAGGAGGGCGGGTACGGAGCAGGTGTTCTTGAGGCCGCGGTACCGGCCGTACTTGGGGCGCTGGGCTAGTTCCTTTCCGGGTGCCGGTCCAAAGTAGGGGAATATCCGTCCGATTGAATGACCGGCCGAGGGCTAGCTTCGTTATCATACGGCCATGACGGTTGATTTCGCAGGGCTCGATATGTCGTTCGACCAGCCGCATGCCGAGCAGCCCAAGCTGAAGCGCAAGGTATATGCGCGTGAGCTGGTTCGCCTCCAGGAGGAACTGGTGCGGATGCAACGCTGGATCAAGCACCGGGGTCTCAAAGTCGTCGTTATCTTCGAAGGGCGGGACGCAGCTGGCAAGGGCGGCGTCATCAAGCGGATCATCGAACGGCTGAACCCCCGAGTCGTACGGGTGGTGGCGCTGGGTACCCCGAGCGACCGGCAGAAGACGCAGTGGTGGTTCCAGCGCTATGTAGCCGAGCTACCGGCCGCCGGCGAGATGGTCCTGTTCGACCGGAGCTGGTACAACCGGGGAGTGGTGGAGCCGGTGATGGGCTTCTGTACCCAGGAGGAGTACCGAGAGTTCCTGCGTTCCTGTCCCGAGTTCGAACGCATGCTGGTCCGCTCCGGTATCACCCTCATCAAGTACTGGTTCTCGGTTAGCGACGCCGAGCAGGAGCGCAGGTTCCAGTCCCGCCTGCACGATCCGGTCAAGCGCTGGAAACTGTCTCCCATGGATCTGGAGGGCCGGGCCAGATGGGTGGAGTTCTCCAAGGCGAAGGACATCATGTTCGCCCATACCGACATCAAGCAGGCACCCTGGTACGTGGTCAATGCCGACAACAAGAAACGGGCCAGGCTCAACTGCATATCCCATCTCTTGGAGCAGATCCCGTACGAGGATGTTCCGTGGGAAGAAGTAGAGCTGCCGGAACGCCAGTCGGGAGTCGGATACGTACGCCCACCTATCACCGACCAGACCTTCGTGGACGAGAGGTTCTGAGCGAGCTGCTAGCGGAGTGCTGCTGGCTGATCCGACTGGAGTGGGCCAGGCTCGGAACGGTCGCGTCTAGCATGTCGAGGGTCCCATCGGGGTGGGCCGTACCCTCCTCGGCTTGGGCTGATCCCGAACGAACCGCGAGGTATGGCTGAACACCTAGAGCTGAGCCAAGCCATCTCGAGATATGTCCGCGACGGCGACACGGTCGCTCTGGAGGGGTTTACCCATCTGATCCCGTTCGCGGCCGGCCATGAGATCATCCGCCAGGGCAGGCGGGATCTGACGGTGGTCCGGCTGACCCCCGACCTGATCTACGACCGGATGATCGGCGCGGGATGCGTCCGCAAGTTGCTGTTCTCATGGGGGGGCAACCCGGGGGTGGGATCTCTCTGGCGGCTCCGGGATGCGGTGGAGAACGGCTGGCCCGCGCCCCTGGAGATCGAGGAGCACAGCCACGCCGGCCTCACCAACCGGTACGTGGCGGGGGCCTCGGGGATGCCCTTCACCGTGATGAAGGGTTACCGCGGAACGTCCCTGGGGGAGATCGCCGACCACGTTCGGTTCGTGGACTGCCCGTTCACTGGCCAGACAGTGGCCGCGGTGGCCGCCATCAATCCTGACACCGGGATCATCCACGCCCAGCGGGCCGATCGGGCGGGCAATGTCCAGTTGTGGGGCATCTCGGGAGTTCAGAGAGAGGCTGTGCTCGCCTCCCGCTTCTCGATCGTGACGGTCGAGGAGGTGGTCGATGAGCTGGACCGGCGACCGGGTGATCAGATCATCCCGGCCATCGCCATCGACGCGGTGTGCCAGGTACCCGGGGGGGCCAGCCCTTCCTACGTACAGGACTACTACGAGCGGGACAACCCTAACTACCGCCGGTGGTCACAAATCAGCAAGAGCCGGGAAGGCTTCACGTCCTGGCTGGGCGAGTTGTTACAGGAGTCACGTTGAGCTCGCTGGTCACCAACTCGGACTCCCACTACACGCCCGAGGAGATCATGACGGTGGTCGGATCGCGCAGCCTCCGTGACGGTATGTCATGTTTCGTAGGAGTCGGCCTGCCGAGCACTGTGGCCAACCTCGCCCGCCTGACCCATGCTCCCAACCTGTTCCTCGTCTACGAGGCCGGCGTGCTGGGTGCCAAACCGACCAAGCTCCCACTGTCGATCGGTGACGGTGAGCTGGCCCAAACCGCCGACTCGCTGGTCCCGGTTCCGGAGATGTTCAACTACTGGCTCCAGGGCGGCCATATCGATATCGGCTACCTGGGCGCCGCCCAGATCGATCGGTTCGCCAACCTGAACACCACGGTGATCGGAGAGGACTATCACCGGCCGCGGGTCCGGCTGCCCGGTGCAGGTGGGGCGCCCGAAATCGCTTCGTTCTGCCGGGAGGCCACCGTCATCATGCGGCACCAGGCCAGGGCGTTTGTCGAGAAGCTTGATTTTCTCACCTCGGTGGGCCTGGGAAGGCAGCCCGATACGCGGTCCCGGCTGGGGTTCACCGGTAAGGGACCGCAGATGGTCATAACCGATCTCGGCGTTCTGGAACCGCATCCCCAGGACCGGGAGCTGACCCTCACAGCCGTCCATCCGGGAGTGACCGAGGAAGAGGTGAGGGCGCACACTGGCTGGTCCCTGCGGGTCGCCGGCGATCTGAGGGAGACCCAGCCACCCACCGATCATGAGCTAGCCGTGTTACGTGACCTCAAGAACCGCTCGTGATGGAATGGCCCCGGATCGCTCCGACGTTCTGATCATCGGCGGGGGAATAACCGGCTGTTCGACGGCCTGGCACCTGGCCGGCTACGGGGCCACGGTGACCCTGCTCGAGCAGTTCGATCTCAACACCCAGGCTTCCGGGCGCAACGCCGGGAGCCTACACGGTCAGATCCAGTTCGCCTCCTTCAGGGAGTTCGGCGAGGGGTGGGCTCGCGGATTCCTGCCGTCTCTCCGGTTTCTGGCCGGGTCGCTGGAGATGTGGCAGGACCTGAGCGAGGTGCTCGATACCGATCTGGAGGTTGGGCTCAACGGTGGGTTGCTGGTAGCCGAGACCTCCTGGCAGATGCGAGACATCGAACGCAAGGTGGCGATCGAACGTTCCGCCGGAGTGGAGTCCGACCTGCTCGACGCAGCCGATCTCCAGCGGATCGCCCCGTATGTGTCGGACGCCATGGTCGGTGCTCAGCTGTGCCGGGTGGAGGGCAAGGTCAACTCGATGCTGGCGGCGCCGGCCTTCGCGCGGGCGGCTGTCTCCCGCGGAGCCATCATCAGGACCGCCGCCGAGGTGACGGGCCTGGAGTGGGACAACGGCCTGTTCACGGCCACCACCGCCACCGGCCAGTTCCAGGCCCGGCGGGTAGTGCTGGTGACCGGCAACGACCTGAACCGGTTCTCCTCCCTATGGGGGCGAGACCTGCCCATCTTCGATGATCCGGCCCAGGTGGGCGCCACCGAACCGGTAGAGCCGATCGTCCACCACCTGGTCTACTTCGCGGGCGGCCAGCTGACCTTCAAGCAGGCCAAGGCCGGCACCCTGCTGATCGGGGGAGGGTGGGCGTCCGACCTCGATCCGCAGACGGGCCAAAACCGCGTCAACCCGCACAACCTGATCGCCAACCTGAAGGTGGCCCTGCGGGTGGTGCCGTCGCTGGCCGGCGTACGCCTCATCCGAACCTGGCCGGGCCGGGGCCTGGCAACCCCCGATCTGGGCCCGATCATCGGTTGCCCGGGGCCTCCCGGTCTGGTGGTAGGCGTATATCCGCATATGGGCCTGACCGCCGGGCCGCTGATGGGCCGGGTCCTGGCCCGGTTCGCCCTCGATCTTCCCCCGGAATTGGATCTGGTTCCCTTTTCGCCTGATCGTTTTTAGCGGGCCGGCCTTAAGCTCGATCCGGCGACACGCGAACGTCAGCCCGGTGCCGGAGTATTGGTCGGGTCCACCACCTAGGGGGAGCTGTAGCGTTGTGCCGGAGGGGGCTCCTCCAGGCCGCCTGCTCCCCGCTCACCGGGCCGCCGGAGACCCGCATCATCACGGGGAGGCGGGCTTCCGGCCGCTTGTCATAGGTGTTGGAGTTAGCGTTAGATTGCCCTGGGGCCGCCGTGCGCACGAAACCTGAACATACCGGGTCTGTCGTCGGGTGGCGGGTCGGGTAGGCCTGGCGGCGGTTGGTAGTCCGGCGGCGGCTCACCGTCGGGTGGGCCACCGGGGAAGTCGGGTGGCTCTGCCGGTTCTTCAGGCGGGGACGACTCTTCCGGTTTATCCCGAGGTTCGCTGTCCTCCGGCGGACTGGGTGGGTTCGTTCCCGGCGGACCCTGATCCGGCGGCGGCTGGTAGCCGGGCGGACTCGGGCTGGGCGCCGGTGAGGGCGCGGGACTGGGATTGGTTATCACGCCCGGCGCGGCGCCGTTGGTCGCGTAGGGACCTTTGACCACCGAATCGTCCTGGACCTGGACGACCGCGCGGATGCTGATCGTGAGTCCCGGATCCACGCCGGCCACGACGAATGTCGTCGCCTCCCCGATCAGCAGCAGCGGATGCCAGCCTGTGGGCG
Organism: Acidimicrobiia bacterium; assembly: GCA_965200835.1. Lineage (GTDB taxonomy): Bacteria > Actinomycetota > Acidimicrobiia > Spongiisociales > Spongiisociaceae > JAPPFW01. Next base: position 265,952 of record OZ241390.1, on the reverse strand, counting down.
CCCGATTGCCGGGATGGAATGCCACCTCATAGCCGCCGTGCGACGGCGCGCCCACGACCGGGTCCCAGCTGATTTCCAGCGCCTGCTTGGTAATGATGGCGTCGTCCGGCGGCAGCCACGGCAGGTCGGGCAGCTCCGAGCCGGGCGGCAGCAGCGGCCAGCCCGGACGGTAGATCAGGTCAGGGTCGCGGTTCATGACCCGCGTCACTGTGAGCGACCCCGGCGCCGCCAGCGGCATGCTGTAGGCATGTATCGGCAAGGCCCCCGGCATTATCGGGTCACCGAGAACAGGATGCACCCCGAGTTTCCGATATGCCTGGATGCTTACCCGATGCTCCGTGCCGTTTTCGAGGCCGGTGATCGTCACGTTCGGGTCATCGACCGACTGGATACCGGCCAGCACATCATCCACGAAATGTGACACAGTCCACTAGTCATTGTGGTTCCCGGCCGTCCAGTAGACCCCGAGTTCGCCATCGTTCGATACCAACCGAAGGTTTCTGACCGGGGTGGGCTGGTCGTAGCGGGTCTTCGCCGTCAACGATGCCGCCGGCCCTCTGTTGTTACCGCTATCGACACCGCGCACTTCGATCTCGTAGGCGGTGCCGTCCCAGGCCGGAAACAGACCAGACAGCGGAACACCGTCCACGCGGTCGATCTCATCAGCGCCGGCCCAGGCAGACCAAGCGGCCTGCGCCGTCCCCCGCACGGCACGGTAGCGGATCTCATACCAAGACGCAGCGGCCACCGCACTCCAAAACACCGTGATCCGACTCTCATCCCAATAACCGCCACCGAACCTGCCGAACCTCGGGTCATAGTCATCCGTGTCGGTCGGATACCACAAACCGGTTGGCGCAACCACCGCAATGGTCGTACCCGAGACTTGTCTCGGCTGGCCGTCGTTTCCGTTGGTTCCAGCAATCCTTCCCCGCACCTGAATGTCATACGTGGTACCCGTCGTCAGACCCGAAATATTGTGTGGAGAGGTCGCTGTCCCCGACCAACTCGGCCAACTGCTGTCAGTTGACAGCTTGTACCGCACCTGATGGCTAGTTGCTGACGCCGCGTTGGTCCACGTAACCTTGAGAGCAGTCGTCGAAGTAGCCTCCGCCGCCACATTGGTCGGCGGCGCCAGCAGCGTTTTGCCTGAGATCTCTCCCGCTGCTGGCCCTTGCCAAACGTTCTTGATCCCTGCCACATCTATGTAGTAGGTCGTGTTCGCGGTTAACGCGCTTTGAAGTTGGCAACCGGAACGCCCGCCTCCGAAGACGAAGCTTACGGTATCGCCGCTGTATGAAAAACAGTTGTAAACAACGTTAGTCCAGTTTCCCCCACCCGACGTTGTACTAATCTTGAGAATATGATTATTCGAGTCAGGCGCTTTGGTCCAACTTGCCGTTATGGAGGTTGAGGTTTGGTCGTCAATCTGAAAGTCGGTCGGCGGACCGTCGGGCGGGTCCATGGGAGGTTGCGCAAGTGCTACACGTTGCGAACCGACACCCACTCCCACAACAACCACTACCAGTCACAGCACCACGCGAACGGCACGCATCAGCGTCTCCCCCGTACGGGAGGACGATCGGAAGTCGAAGCGCAACATAGAAACCCTCCTCGGTCGAACGGCGCTACCCTCCCACCCTACTAGCGGATACGTCACCGCTGAGTATTCCGATACTATTAGAAGTACAAGCTCGAGACGGTGAGTCCAGGCCTAGGCTGGGATCCATGCTGGGCAGGGTCATCGTGCTGAATCCGAACAGCACGGAGCGTATATCCCGGGAGATCGACCGGGCAGTGCAGACCCTTGCCTCAGACCTAGGAGTCGAAGTACGGGTGGTCACCAGCCGGGGCGGGCCACCGGCGGTCGAGTCGGACGACGACGTGGCTGCGTCAATAGGGCCGATGATCGAGACCGCTCGGGAACACCCGGCAGATGCCTACGTGGTGGCCTGCTTCTCGGATCCGGGGGTGGATGAGCTACGGGCAGCCGTAGAGGCTCCGGTCCTGGGGATCGGCGAAGCATCGGTGCTGGCGGCCATGGCCAGAGCTCGCCGGGTAGGGATCATCTCGGCGGTCGAGGATGCAGTACCGCGCCACTTCCGCTACTGGGATCGGATCGGGCTGGCTTCGCGGGTGATCGGGGACATCGCCACCGGGAGGGGGGTGCTCGATCTGGAAGGTGAGGATGCCTACCAGGATGTCCTGAAGGCCGGCCATGAGCTGTCGGATGTTGGGGCAGAAGTTGTGGTGCTCGGTTGTACCGGCATGACCCAGCTACGCTCCCGCCTACAGCGCGACCTCGGGCTGTCTGTTATCGAGCCGTGCCGGGCGGCCGTCACGTTCGCCGCGGCTGCCCTTCGGGATTCCGGCGGGTAGGAACTAGCAGGCTCAGATAGCAGAGGACTCCGCTCCCCGTCAGCGTGGTACCAGTCCGAAGGCGCGAGCCACCATGGTGATTAGCTCCCCACGGGTTATGTCTTCCTCGGGGCAGAACTGTAGGGGGTCCTCGAAGCAGGCCTCGATGATCCCGGCTTGGTAAGTCGCCGCCGCATAGGCAGCCAGGCCGCGGTCGGCAGTATCGGAGAACAGCATTTGCGGCTGGGGGACCGGTGCCAGGTCATCGCTCGCTTCCACCAGGAACCTGGCCATGTCACCACGGGTCAGCTCATCGCCCGGACCCAGCAGGTCACTCACTCCGGGTTCCAGAATGCCGACCCACCCGAGTCGATTGATCAGCCACACGGCGTAACGTCTGGTAGCCCGCCGGTCCGGACAGAACCGGTGCGGATCGTCATCGCAGCCTCGCAGGATGGCGGCCGCATGCAACGTGTCGATGGCTAGCTCGTGGGGGCTGCCGTCATCGTCCGCAAAGCCGCTTGGATAACCACCTGCAGTGGTCGGCCGGCAGAAGGGCTGCCCGTACCTGCTGTCGGTGAGCTCGTTCAGCATGTCCAGTACCCCGAACCGGTCCGAGGTCGGGTAGCTACGGAGCACTTCGCAGCGGGCTCGCTCGCCCGCCTCGCTGGTGTCGAAGTTGACGACCGAGGCGGACACCAGAGCCACAGCATTCTCGGTAGGTCGGCTCCGCAGCATCCGGGCATACTGGTCGTTGGTGTAATAGGTGACCAGCATCGCGGCGAAAAGGCCCAGGCCGATCACCGCGGCCACCGCAACCTTCCATCGGTGCGTCAGGCGGGAGCACCACCGGGAAGTGGCCATCACCACTACGCCCAGCAGGACCAGCGCCCATCCCACCTGCATCATCGAGGTTTCCCGCCACGGTGTGCCCAGTGGCCACTCGGACACCTGTACGGTCCGAGACAACCCCACCAGCACTCCGGTGAGGAGGAGGATCAGGGCTCCCAGCGCGATCGAGGCCAGACCCATCCGAGATCCTGTCCCAGGCTCCCATCCCAGCAGGGGGACCAAGCCCTTGGAGAACGCCCGGATCGCGAACCAGGCCAGCACGGCCACGATCGGGAAGGTCGTCCAGTTGTCCAGATATTCCGCCAGGGTCTTCAACGCCAGTTCGTCGCCGACCGTTGAGATCGTGTGGTACCAGCCGGCCAGAGGAAGTCCGCTCACGATCCGATCCCAAACTTCGGCAGGAGACAGACCTGATAGGACGACCTCGGTGGCGCCGTAACAGTCGACTGCCGAGCAGCGTTCCGCTATCCAAATCCGTACCGGGAGGAACACGGCGGCGAATCCGACCCAGAGGGCTATCAGTCTGGCCATCGCTCCGGAGCGGAGAGCACCCTTCCAGGCACCCCCCGCCAGCAGCACCCTCATGGCCAGCAGGGCCACGCATAGGACCGGCACCAGGTACGCGAGGTCGTAGATCATGGCCAGGGCAGCCCCGAGCAGGATCATCAGCACGGGCTCCAGGACGCCGCCAGCCGACAGCCGCCACTGCTGCCACGACCACCGTCGGCTGGCAGCAGGGTGCGATACCACCAGCACCGGAACTGCCAGTGCCAGTGCAACCACCCCGACTAGGAAGACCGGAAACCACATCACCGCGTGCAGTCCGCTTGCTACCAGGCACAAGGCCAGTATTGGAGCGAACACCACCATCAGTGGTTCGGGCGAACGGTTGCCGGAGGGGATCCTGGCCGAGACCGCTCGGCACAGGGTGGCGATAGCCAGCATTCCAGCGACCGCGAGCACCGCCACCATGATCATCCGGATCGCGCCCGCCAGAACATGGGGAGGGATGCCGGTAGCCAAGGCAGCCTCGAGAGTCATCATGTCGACCGCCACCAGCACGAAGCGACCCAGCGGCCGGAAGTTGCCGAGTGACAGGAAGAAGTCGACCCGGTCCAGAGTCCGGCCGATCAACCGCCACAGACTGCCACCCGTCTCGTTGGTGAACATGTAGATGTAGCGGCGCTGGTCACCGAGAAAGGCGGTCCCGGCGAAGGGCAGCACCATGATGACCGGAGCCAGGGCGTACTTACCGAACCTGGACAGGATCCATCGAGCCTCGGTCGGTTGGCGGTCTACGCCCATCCGGACCTGTTCCGGCTCATAGCGGGCAGAGTTCCAGGACTGGCTGGCCCCGAGGTCCCCGCAGGAAGGTTCGGGCCAGAGCGCCAGATTCTCAACCCACCACCTTCATGACGATGCTCCTGCCGGGAGCGGTATGGATCCGACGGTAGCCCAGCATCACCGGCTGCGAGTCCTCGACCCCGGTGTCGACCCTGAGCACGGGAGGGTCGAGACTGCGCACCTTTCCTTCCCCGGCCAGGATCATGACGTTCTGCTCACCGACCAGCTCGATCACAGCCGGGCTGATCTGCTGGTTGCCCCGGCCGAGCAGGAATCCCTGGCCACCGATGACCCCCAGGAAGATCGTGGCGGACCGCGATCCGTCCAGGAGATCGAGCAGGTCCTGCTGGGTGGCATCGGTTAGCACCAGCCGGCGGTCCAGCACCGCATCCACCCCGGCCACCGTCCCGTCCAGCCCGAGATGGTGGAGGATCCTGGCCACCGTGGTGCCCGGGCCGAGTACATACAGGTGATCAGGTGCCATCCGGGAGGCCAGGGAAGCGCACAGGCGGTCGAGGCTGCTGTCGTCCCCCAGCGATCCCATCGACTTCCCCGGCTGCAGAAGATCCCGCACGAACGGAACCGAGGCGATCGAGAACCCGGCGACCTGGCCGGGCTCACCGGCGGCGTCGAGTACTTCCCGGGAGACGAGCTGCACCTGGCCGGGCGACTGGAGGAAGCGAGCCGCCATGGCTCCGGCCGCTTCGGGAGTGTTGCCGAACACCGCCGAGTGCATCTTGACCCCGGTGGGGATACCGATAACTGGCACGCCGGCGCCCAACTCAGCCACCACATCTCGAGCCGTCCCATCGCCGCCCGCGAACAGCAGGAGGGAGACACCGGCAGACTTCATGGCCCGCGCTACAGCCCGGGTGTCGGCGGCGGTGGTGGGGTGGGAGGTCACACTCACGACCGCCGCATGGAAGCCGGCTTGCCGGGCCGCCTGCTCGCCCATCCGGCCGGATGCGGCCAGTACTTGGAGGTCCGGCAAGGCCGTGGCAACCTGCCGGAGGGCGCGGGCGGCCCGCTTGCCGGCCACCGGGGTAGCACCGCGCTGCTCTGCCTCCAGATAGGTGTCCCCGTCCGTACCGTGCAGCCCGACTGATCCTCCCATACCGGCTATCGGATTGACTATCAGACCGAGCCGGGTCGAGGCGGAGGGGGCAGCAGGCAAGCGGGTGATCTTCGAGGTCGGGGCAGGTGGATGATGTGCCGGCGCCGGGACCCGGCCTCCTCATCGAGCAGGCGACCCTGGCGGTGACACCTGCTCTAACTATAGTGCTAAGCCGTGGTCCGGCCCTGGGACGGCCCCACCGGAACCCCACGACACGCTCTTCACTCGGTGACCGAGCCGGGGGTTCCGATCCTCACAAGACCCGACCCGAAAGTAGACGGAGTGAAACGAGCACATCCATACATGGCCAACTCCACGGAGGAGGCCAAGAACCGCATGCTCGAAGCTATCGGTGTTGAGAGCGTCGACCGCCTCTTCGAGCAGATCCCCGATGAACATGTCACGAGCAGAGGGTTCCGGCTTCCCGACCCCCTGTCATCGGAGGTCTTGTTGAAACGGCATCTCCTGGATGTACTGGGCAACAACGAGACCTGCGAGGACAACCTGAGCTTCCTGGGTGGGGGCACCTGGCAGCACCATGTGCCGGCTATCTGTGACGAGATCTGGACGCGCAGCGAGTTCCTCACCTCGGTGTGGGGAACCCCTTCCTCTGACCTGGGTCGCAATCAGGCCTGGTTCGAGTTCGCCAGCCAGCTGGGGGAGCTGGTGGGGATGGATTTCGTCGGCCTGCCGGTATACAGCTGGGGAGCGGCGGTGGGCCATGCCATCCGGATGGCCTGCCGGATGACCGGACGCAGCCGGGTGCTAGTCCCGGTGCTCATGGACCCCCAGCGGCTCGACGTGGCCCGCACCTACTGCGGAATCCCCGACCAGGCTGGCCATATAGACCTGGTGAGCGTGGGGTTCGATCCGGAGACCGGCCGGCTCGACCTGGAAGATCTCGACCGGAAGCTCTCCGGGGAGGTGGCAGCGGTCTACTTCGAGAACCCTTCCTACGCCGGGGTGATCGAGGACCGGCCGGGTTCTATCGCCGAGTTGGCCCGCCGTAATGGAGCCGAGACCATCGTGGGGGTCGACCCAACCTCGCTGGGGGTAATCACTCCTCCCTCCGACTACGGCGCCGACATTGCGGTCGGATCCACCCAACCGCTCGGCATCCACATGAACGGTGGGGGAGGCGTGGGTGGCTTTATCGCCACCCGGGACGAGGAACGCTATGCCCGGGAGTACCCCACCCTGCAGGTGAGCCTGACCGACACCACCGTTCCGGGCGAGCGGGCTTTCGGGCTCACCCTGTTCCACCAGAGTTCCTACGGTTCGCGGGAGGAGGGCAAGGATTGGACCGGTAACTCGGTCTACCTGTGGACCATCGCCAACGCGGCCTACTTGTCCGTCCTTGGCCCGGCCGGGTTCGAGGAGCTCGGCAAGGCCATCCTCAGGCGTAGCCACTACGCAGCTCGCCGGATAGGTGAGATACCTTCGCTGGAGGTCCTGTGGCCCGGCGGCTTCTTCAAGGAGTTCGTGGTCCGGTTCGACCAAAGCGGCCTGACCGTGGAGCAGGTCAATCGGGAGCTCAGGAAGGAAGGTATCTTCGGCGGCCGGGACCTGAGCACCGAATGCCCCTACCTGGGGCAGGCTTCCCTCTACTGCGTGACCGAGATACACACTCGCCAGGACATCGATCGCCTGGTGACGGCGCTGGAAGAGGTGACGAGCTGATGGACAACGGGCTGAGAAAGTATCACGCGGCGGTCTGGGACGAGCCGCTGGTGATGGAGATGGGTGCTCCGGGGAGGCGGGGAGTGCTGTTCCCCGACGACGCGTCCGAATTCGGTCCGGCCGGTGAAGATGTCGGCCAGCTGGTGCCGGAGGGGGTGAGGCGATCAGCGCCGCCCGAGCTACCCGAGCTGTCCGAACCCGAGGTCCTCCGTCACTACCTGCACCTTTCGCAGGAAGTCCTGGGGATGATGGGTATCAGCCTGTTCGGTACCTGCACGATGAAGTACAACCCCCGCGTGACCGAGGCCATCTCCCGCCTGCCGTTCGTGGCCGATACCCACCCGGACCAGGATTTGGAAACCCTGCAAGGCACCCTCGGGGTGATCCATGGGTTGGACAGCATGCTGCGGGAGTTGACCGGCATGGACCAGTTCGTGTTCCAGCCGGGAGGAGGCGCCGATGCGGCCTTCCTGCACGCCACCGTCACCCGCGCCTATCACGAAGCAGCAGGTGACCTGGCCACCAGGCGCGAGATCATCACCACCGCCCAGGCCCATCCCTGCAATCCGGCCACCGCGGCGGCCGCCGGGTTCGAAGTCATAACCCTGCCGCTCGAGGAAGAAGGATACGCCTCGGTGGAGGCACTCCGCTCGGTGGCCTCGGAACGGACCGCCGCGCTCATGGTCAACAACCCTGATGACATCGGGATCTACAACCCCCACATAAAGGAGTGGGTGGAGATCGTGCACGGGGTCGGGGGTCTGTGCTTCTACGACCATGCCAATTTCAACGGGGTCATGGGACGGATCCGTGCCCGGGAGCTCGGGTTCGATGCCTGCATGATGATGCTGCACAAGACCTTCGGAGCACCCAAGGCTGGTGGTGGCCCGGCGGTGGGAGCCTACGGATGCTCGGCCGAGCTGGCGCCCTATCTGACCACTCCGGTAGTCGTAAAGGGCGACGACGGATACACGATCGAGACCCCGGCCCGGGCCGGAACCACTCAGGTACGGGAGTATCTAGGGAACATTCCGGTGATCGTCAAGGCCTACGCCTGGTTGCGGGCGATGGGTGCCGCCGGCGTCAAGGAGGGGGCTGATCTGTCCCTGCTGGCCAACAACTACATGGAGACCCGCCTGCTCGAGATTCCAGGGGTGAGCAAAGGTCTGGCCCACCTCGACCGGTTCCGGATGGAAATGACCCGCTACAGCCTGGGGGACCTAGCCGAGGAGACCGGAGTCACCACCGTCGATGTGGCCAACCGGATGACCGACTACGGGGTGGATGCCTACTGGATGAGCCATGAGCCGTGGTTCATCCCCGAGCCGTTCACGCCCGAGGCGGGGGAGATGTGGTCCATCGAGGACCTCGACTACTGGGTGGATGTGATAGCCGCCATCTGCGAGGAAGCCCGTAACGACCCGGAGCTGGTCAAGACCGCTCCCCACAACCAGCCGATCCATCGCGTGGTGGGCTCGGGCCTGGACGACCCGGACCGGTGGGCCACGACCTGGCGGGCCTACCTGCGCAAGAACGGCGAGCGCGGGACTGCTGGCACCGAGGGGGATTGAGAGCTCACGGTGCGGGTGACCGTACTGGGAGTCGCGCAACCGGATCGCACGTTACGGATCAGCTACGGAGGCCAGCCGGTCCCTGCCGGGTCGGGTGACACGGTAGCGGCCGCCCTGGTAGCTGCCGGACTCCTCGACCTGCGGCAGACACCGGACGGCAGCCGTCGAGGTGTCTTCTGCGGAATGGGTGCCTGCCACGAGTGTGCGGTGGTGGTGGACGGGCGGCCGGGGATGCTGGCCTGCATGGTGACGGTCGAGGATGGTATGGCGGTCGACCTGCAACCGGCCGCTACCACGCTGCCGCCTGCGGACGATGCCCAGCCGGACACCAGGGAGATGTCGCCTTCGGTGCTGGTGGTGGGCGGGGGACCGGCCGGGCTCTCGGCGGCGGCCACAGTCGGTGAGGCGGGCGTCGAGGTGGTGTTGTTGGACGAGCGATCGAAGCTGGGAGGCCAGTTCTACAAGCAACCGGGCCGAGCCAGGAGGCTCGACGAGTCCGGCCTGGATTCCCAGTACCGGGCAGGTCGCCGGCTGGTAGCCCGGGTTCGGGCAGCCGGCGTCCGGGTGATCGGCAACACCACGGTTTGGGCGGCTTTCGCGCCCGACTTCCTGCTGGCTGCCGGTGACGATGGGTCCTGGGTTCTGCGGCCCCGATGCTTGGTGCTGGCCACCGGAGCCCACGAGCGGGCGATACCGATTCCCGGATGGACCCTGCCGGGGGTGATGACCACGGGCGCGGCCCAGACGCTGCTCCGATCCAGCCAGGTGGCACCTGGGCGACGGGTGCTCCTATCCGGCAACGGACCGCTGAACATGCAGGTGGCCGCCGAGCTGGTGAGGGCCGGAGTCGAGGTCGTGGCGCTGGCCGAGCAGGCCGACCTGCGCTGGTGGCAGAACCTGCGGACCGGGGCGGGCATGCTGGCGTCGGCGCCCGAGCTGGTCAGTAAGGGATGGGGCTACCGAGCGACTCTGGCCCGTGCCCGAGTATCCATCCTGGACCGGAGCTCGGTGGTCGGGATCAGGGGGGATGGCAAGGTCGAGTCGGCGGTCGTGGCGCGACTCGATCGGTCGGGTAGTCCCGTCCCGGGTACCGAGCGGGAGTTCGAGGTCGATGCCGTCTGTCTGGGCTACGGCTTCGTACCGGCCAACGAGATAGCGAGGGCGCTCTGTTGTGACCACCACCTCGCCTCGCGGACCGGCGGGTTGGTCACCACCAGGACCGATACGGGTCGGACCTCCTTCGAATCCGTGTGGGTGGTGGGCGATGCCGGGGGGATAAAGGGAGCCTACGCCGCCACGGCCCTCGGTTCCATGGCCGGAGCCGAGGTGCTGGCCACCTTGGGGGTGACGACTTCCGGCGAACGTTTGGCCAGCCTGATCAGCCGGGAGAGGAAGACCCTGGCCCGCCACCTACGATTCCAGCGCCATCTCGATCAGCTCTACCGCGCACGCCCGTTGACCACCGAACTGGCGGACGACACCACGCTGGTGTGCAGGTGCGAATCGGTGACCCTGGCGGAGCTCCGCCGGTCGTTCTCCGATGGTGCGCTTACTGCCGGTGCCGCCAAGCGGCTGACCCGAGCCGGCATGGGCAAGTGCCAGGGCCGCTATTGCAGCCCGTCGGTGTTGGCGATGGCCGCCACTGCCAGCGGTACCAGCCCGCACGAGTTCTCCGGTTTCGCCCCCCAAGCCCCGATCCGCCCGGTAACCATCTCCGAGGTGGCTGGTGCCACTACTGATGATAACGTGGCCCGCTGACGTGAGAGTAGGTCCCACAGTTTGGCAGACAACCTGGGAGGAAGAGCAGGGTATAGCTATCCCCATTGGGCGGAGTCTCTGCCGTTCGATTGCCGCCCTGTCAACCCCCTAGCGTGGATCCCTGGCGTGTACATACAGAGGGTAAGTATCGACGGTAAGCGGATAACCGATCCTGTTCCATCAACGAACCATCTATCCGGTCGTTTGGAGGACATTCTCAACAGGTTGGCCGCGCTTCTCGAGATCAACATACGCACACGGATTGAGGTGAGAGCCCATCCCGGACAGGTTAACCGAGCGGACTACCCGTTGGAGGCTCTCCGGCAGGTGGTCTTCGATACGGTGATGCACCGGCAATACGAGGGGACGAACTTTCCGATCGTGATCTACTGGCATAACGACCGTATAGCGTTCATGAGTCCCAGTGGCCTTTACGGCGATATGACTCCGGAGAACTCGGGAAAAGCAGATACCGACTGCCTGAACCCGCTGATAGGCGAAGTCATGAATTATCTCGGATTTGTCAAACGGTTCGGGCTAGAAGTAGCGTTAACGAGGAAGGTTCTGGAGGAGGACGGGAACCCTCCACCGCAGTTCTCCTTTAGCGGTACACTCACATTAGTTGCGGTTGCTCGTGCATCATGGAGTGCGGAAGAGGGCACCGCCACTCCCGCGTTAACTCTGTTGTCGGTCGAGGGACTAGCCCAAAGGTGATCGAACCCACGCTGCATCCTCCCAACGCTGATCACAGAGGCGTGCTGGCGTGGGCGCTGCCGGACGATACAGCAGTGCTTTCCTCGGCCCCGGTTAGCGGCGGGCTGACCCGCCCCCGGTGGCTGGTGAACATCGGCGTGCCTGCCGATTACGCCCGCACCGATCTCGATGCCCACGTCCGGGAGGTCGCAACGGAGTTGGGGCTGGAAGATTCAGGAGTAGCGATGCTCACCGCCGCCGATGTGGGCCGGGTGAGCCGCTCCGAAGGCGCGGGCGTGGTGGCACACGCAACGGTTGCCGTCTCAAAACCGACCTGGGCCGCGGATGCCAGCGGTGGTTGGAGCAGCTGGTCACCCGGGACTATCAACATCGTGGTGCAGGTCGGCGGCAGGTTGACGTCGGCTGCAGCAGTCAACGCGGTGATGACCATCACCGAGGCCAAGACCCAGGCACTCATCGAGGCGGGCATCCCCGGCACCGGTACCGCCACTGACGCGGTAGCCGTGCTCTGGTCCAGCACGGGCGTAACGCCGATTGCCTTTGCCGGCCCCCGCGCGGAGTGGGGCGCGAACATCGCACTCGCTGTCCGGGGTGCGGTGGCGAACGGCATCGAGTGTCGATGAGTGCGGGCTACCCGTGAGTGAAATGGAAGAAAGTTGTCGATTCCATTGGATGAGTCCGTTGCTGTTCAGGCGGTGGCCAAGCACCGGGGCCTGAGCCTCTCGGCCTGGTCGATTTCCGCCTCGGCCCTGACTAGAGGCCGGACACGAACCATGTGTCGAGGTTCCTAGTCCTGACTTATCTGAGACCATTGCGCACTCGGCAATTCTCTTTCTAAGCTCACTGGTTAGCACCTGATAGCAGTAGAAGGTACTAGTAATCAGCCTATGGAGGCTATTAGGAGCACGCCGGCACAACGGCGGGAAAAGATGTGGCAGCTATGAGGGAAGAGTGGGCCATAGCAGGGCGACATGGTCGAGTCCAACGCCCGTCTCAGGCAGTACCTACGGTGAGTTGGAATCTGTCGGTGGCTGTGTGCTGTTGTTGTCGGTGGCGGTGACTTCGAGGGTGAGAATGTGGTCACCCGCGGCGCCGGCGGTGAGGGTAAGTTGGTGGCCGTCCCAGGCACCGTGGATTCTGTTGCGGGCTACGGTATTGATGGGTCCGGTCTTGACGACCCCGGTGACCTTGTGGGTGGTGGTGACCATCACCTCGTAGGTGAGGCCCTCGCCTGTGAAGTACTCAGGCCATGTCGAGGGTTTGAACCGAGCTGTTGGCCATGGTCAGGTCGTCGAACTCCTGGATGAGGGTGGCATCGGGTGTTGGGGTGGCATGGACAGTGTCGGACCAGTCGCTCACCTGCTGGCCCAGCCTGGAACGCACGCGGAGGGCGTAGCTCTGGCCGTCGGTCAGCCCTTCGATGGTGGCGCCCTTTCCGGGGGCTTGTTGGGGGTGCTTACGTCGCTCCATTCCGATCCCTCGGGGGCCCAAGCCACCTCGTACACCATCACCGGCTCGGGTTCCGGCTGTCGCTCACGGTCACCGGGGCCGAGCGGGCTGATCGATAAGGCGCCGAAGGCCCCCGAGTTCGATAGGGACTGGCTGCCCGCCCCCTCGGTACCCGCGCTCTGGCTGCCCGAGCCACCCTCGCCGGCGGGCAGCTCCCAGGACGGGGTGACACGGCCACCGCCGGGATTCGCGCCGAGGGTTATCGGTACGGCCATCGACTGCGGCGAGGCTCCGGTGGTGGTGGCTGTGGAGGCGGGGCCTTCGACGATCGTTTCGTAGATGGCGCGCACCCGGTGCCGGTAGCTCGTGCTCTTGCTGAGCGGCGTCCTGCCGGGGCGAGTCCAGGAGTGCTGGTAACTCGTCGCGGAGGCGCGCCCGCGTAGTGATTCCAGGAGTCCCAGGTCGGCGCGGGAAACAGCCGTCCTCGACGCGATGTCGAGTCGGCGAAGCGAGTTACCGAGCTGGCGTATCAGGCATCCGGGGCCACGTCACTGAACCCGCCGCTTTGGCCGACTGGGTTTCTCCGAGCGCATGCACCAGGAACATGGCCATCTGGTGCTCCTGGTTGTCGACTAGTCGGGGCGGTAGGTTCCGATGCGACGGGCTGGTCCCCACGATCGAGTACAACGACCGGGTGGCGGGAGGGTGGATGGATGGAACCGGATGCCACGTGCATTCCGGATGGTGGGAGTTCCGCGGCAGTGGATCGGAGACATGCCGGGTGAAGTTCGGGGGTAGGGTTGGGGGCTAGAATCGAAGTGGGGAAGGGAGCGCCTTTTATGTTTCGTCGTGTTTCGCTGGTTGTTGCTGTTGTGGTTGTGCTGGTTGCCGTTTCGGCTGCTGCTGCGAGCAGCCGGTTCAGTGATGTGCCTGTGGATCATGTGGCGTCTGATACGATCGGTTGGGCTGCAACTGTTGGGGTCACGGCCGGTTATGGTGATGGAACGTTTCGGCCGGATTTGCCGTTGCCGAAACGTCATGCGGTTGCTTTTATGAATACCTATTACGATAACATTTTGGGTGCTGAGCAATCGACTGGTTTCACCCGGGCTGATATGATGATGCTGTTACATGACTTGTCGTTAGCTGACCGCTCCTACCTGAACCTAGAGCCACCCGAATTCACCATCCCATCCGACTGCCAGTATGACTTTCTGACGATATCGAGATGGAGAGATACGAGGCTGGTGTTGACTACCGACGCTTCAGACGGACATGTTCAAGGCGAACCGGTAACGCTCACATTGACCTTGACAACCGCGGAGGGCGACCCGCTACCGAAAGCCGGTGTCGTCATTAAATTTGAAAGATTCGGTGGACCACTCTATGACGGCAGTTTTCACTGTACGGATAGCAACGGACGAGTCGTCTGGACTTTCACAGAAGACGAACTATTTAAAATTTACGGAGACCTTGAAAGAGACGAATGGCATACTAGGGCTTTAGTGAAGCCCTACAATTTGTTTAGTAATGTGGTGGAGTTTGTTTATGGTGATGGGAGCAGCCGATTCAGTGATGTGCCGTCTGATCATCCGGCGGCGGTGGCTATCGCCTGGGCGTACAACGTCCGTCCCGACGGAAGATCCTTGGGAGTCACCTCCGGATATCCTGATGGAACGTTCCGCCCGGATCTGCCGCTGCCTAAACGTCATGCGATCGCTTTCATGAACACCTACTATGACAACGTATTGGGCGCGGAGGAATCGACCGGTTTCACCCGAGGGGACATGATGATGCTATTACACGACCTATATTTAGCCGACCGTCCCTAACCTGAACGCACAGCCACCCAAAACCACTCTATCCGAATGCCAACTTCAGTATCTGAATACACCGAGAGATACGAGACTGATGCTGACGCTACAGACGGACACGTTCTAAGCGAACCGGCAACCCTCACATCGACCTCGACAACCGCCGACGGACGGAACCTAGAGACGGTAGAGCGCAGCGTATAGACAGGCACCCCGAACATGAGGGTAGTCGGTACCGCCGATCCCGACACTCATACTCGGCGGTGACACTCCCGCATAGACACCACCCCGCCCGCTCTCATCCGCACCCGCCACCAAAGCCACCCCACCAGGCGGCCTTGGCACACTGGCGGAAACGCCACCACGACCTCGGTGAAGCCTCCGGAGGCGCGCCACTGGGGTTGCCGACTTCGGGGTGGACCACCAGGTGTCGTTGCCGCTGACCTCCGTCCAGTGCGAATCTGAAGATCTCTTGTGGAGCACCTGGTGCGAGTTGTACCGCGTCGGTGCTGAACTCGATCTGGTAGCCGTCGGCGCCGGTAACCCCGGTCCACGCCACGTCGATGGCGCCGCTCACGGGAGTCGTCGTGACACCCGTTGGAGGATCTCGGGTAGAGGCCATCACAAGAGCGAGCGGGAGCGCTCCTCTCCCGCTCGGTATCGCTAACCCGGGGGAGAGCCGGTAGTCTGGAAGAGCGCCAATCTTTCCGCCACCCCTGAAGTTGTTCCTAGTGTGGACCACATCATGGGAACCCCCCGCACAACCGGGTCGAGTTCAAACAGATGCCAATCCCAAGTCTGTTCCTCGTCTCAGACGCTGCCTACTGATGAGTTGGAAGCTGTCTGAGACGTTGTTGGGCTCTTCACGGTAGCCCGCACTACCGGGGTATATGCGGGCTACCGCTGAAAGTGCCTATCCGTTGGGCCTTCCAGGTCTCGTGGGCCTTCGCTCGCCAGCCATGGCGTCCAAGTGATTGCTTAGGAAGCCAGGCCGAGAGCCTTGGCCAGGAAGCTGGCCATCTGAGCACGGGTGACCGGTTCGCCGGGCCGGAAGGTTCCGTCCCCGTAACCCGAGGTAACACCTCCGGCTGCCAGGCCGGCTATCGCGCCGGCATGACTGTTATCGGTGCTCACGTCGCTGAAACTCGCTGTGTTCGGGTTGCCCGGGTTCAAATTGCCAAGGGCACTCACCAGGAAGGACGCCATCTGTGCTCGCGTTACCGATTCATCGGGCCGGAAGGTCCCGTCGCTGAAACCTGATGTAATGCCCAGCTCGGCGAGTCGGGTCATGTAACCGGCATGCCGGGTGTCGGATGCCACGTCACTGAAGCGCACTGCGGTGCTGGCCGACGGCTGTTCGCCCAGAGCACGCACCAGGAATACTGCCATCTGACCCCGCGTCACATGAGCATCCGGGCAATACAAGGGCGCTTCGGCGTCGCATCCCGCAGTGATCCCAGCCTGTGCGATGGCGTTGATATTGGCCTCATGCACGCTACCGTCAGCATCGCTGAAACGAACAGGCACTGGGGTGATCGTCGAACCTGTCTGTGAGCCGCCGCCCCCCGAACCGGAGGATCCGGAACCCGTTGATCCGGAACCTGGACTCGTCGATCCGGAACCTGGTGATCCGGAACCTGGTGGCGCAGGACTTGGTGATGGATTGCTCGGCGCCTCAGCCGGGCAGTAGGGTCCCGGGCTTGGGCTGAAGAACGACAGGAATGATTGCCAAGCCGAAGTGTTCGGGGCGCACAATCCCTGCACCGGGTTTCCGCCCGAATCATCGTCGGGGTTGTTGTTGTCGAAATTGAAATCGAACAACCCGGTGGCCCACCTCATGTTGTCATGGAACGGTCCCTCCAGCTTGTTGTTATGCAAGTGCAGCTTGCTCAGCTCGGGTCGGTTACCGAACGAAGCAGGCACGTCTCCCCGACAGCTGATTGTCGTTGACGATGATGTCGAGCAGGTTCGGCGTATTGCCTAGCGAGGAAGGAATCGCCCCGGTCAGATTGTTCTGGTTGAGGTACAGACCCCAGAGGTTGGGCAACGTGCCGATTGCAGACGGAATAGAACCGCTCAAACTGTTCTGGCCGAGTGCCAGGTTGTTCAATGCGGTGAGGTTTCCGAGTTGTGCGGGCAGTGTGCCGACCAGATTGTTGTTGGTCAGGTCGACATCCGTGACCCGGCCGTCGTCGTTGGTCGTGATCCCATGCCACTGTGAAAGAGGGGTGTTTGCGTCATTCCAGTTGGTACTGGTCGTCCAGTTCGCACCGCCGGTGGCGTTATACAGTGCTTGGAGGGCTGCACGATCCTGGTCCGTGGTTTGCGCCTGGGCCAACTGTCCCCCGGAGCCCACCACCATCTTGGCTGCCACCAGCATCACTGCCAGCGCCGAAACCACCGGGCTCGACCGCGGGCCGGCTGCCATCATCGAACTCATTACTTACCTCCCTGCTACTCCAGAAGTCACGTTCCACTCATGACTTTACCGTTTAGGCGTCGTTGGTTCAGCGACGGACCCACCCCGGCGGACTTCTCGTCTCGGACCCGTTCCCGGTATAGCCCTCACCGAACACCTTGTTGAACTGTGTTTCCCAACGCTAATCATGGTGTGTCTCTCTCGCACGAGGTCCGGTCGGGAGTGAGCACGGTACCTGGCGGCATCCGCTTCAGCGCGCCCGCGCGTATCGCCCTGACTCCGGGTTGAGGACTGAAGAACATGAGGAGGCTCTTGATCGAGCCCTTACCTTGTGACCAGGTGGGTCTTCGTCGATACTTCGGCGCGATACGTCGCTGCGGGATGCGGCCGGCCGGACTCAGCGGGTCCCAGCTGCTCATCCGACCCGTCCTGCGAGTGGGAGGGTAGAGTCACCGGCAGCCGGCAAACGGGGACAGGAGTAGCACGATGGCTAAGGAGTTACGTGGCAGCTACACGGTATCGGTCACTCCCTTCACTCAGGATGGCTCAGCCATCGATGTGGGGGCGTTGAAGGACTTCATCGATTGGCAGGTGGATATCGGAGTTCCCGGATTCATCGCGCTGGGCAGTACGGGGGAGTTCCTGGCGGTCAACGACGACGAGCGGCGACTGGTGGTCGACACCTATGTGAATCATGTGGACGGGCGGATTCCGGTGATCATCGGGACGATGAACGCCCATACCCCTAACGCGGTCCGCTACAGCCGGGAGGCCGAGGCTCAGGGTGCGGACGGTTTGATGATCATCCCCCCCTATTACTACACGCCCACCGAGGACGAGATCTTCAACTACTACGCGGCCATCGACGAGGCGATCTCCCTTCCGGTCATGCTGTACAACAACCCAGTGACCTCCAATGTCGACATGTCGGCGGCCCTCGTAGCCCGGCTGTGCAACCACCTGGAGAGCATCCAGTACATCAAGGAATCGAGCCTGCATCTGTCCCGGGTGCGGGAGGTGATCGAAGCCTCCAATGGACGCATGAAGGTGTACGCCGGCGAGTGGGTGGTCGACTCCTACCTCTTGGGGGCCATCGGCTATGTAAACCCCTACGGCAACTACCTACCCCGGGCTTCCGGCCGGATATTCGAGCTGCTGGACGCAGGCCGCATCGACGACGCTCGCCAGATCCAGCGGCTGATCGACCGGATCGATCACATCATCGCCGCCGGCCATCCCACCTACGGGCACCAGTGCTACTCCAAGGCACTCGCCGCGCTGGTGGGTCACCCAATGGGTGATGTGCGAGCCCCCCTGACCACCTTCCCCGAACTGGGCGCGGAGGGGCAGGAACGGGTTGCCCGGATCAAGGTGCTGATCGACGAGCTGGACGCTCTGTGCGTCACCCTCGGCCTGGGGTGATCTGACCGGCGTGACCTTCCCCAGCCCGTCCTGGCAGGGGAAGAAAGTGAAGGTCGCCATCGTGGGCGGCGGCCAGATCGGGCTCGGTTGGGCGATCGTGTTCGTCAGGGCAGGGTTCGAGGTGGCGATCTACGAACCGGACTCGGGGCGCCGCCGGGCGCTGCCCTCGGAGATGGACGTTCGCCTCCGGGAGCTGGATGCCCATGGCCTCCTTGACGAGGACGCTGCCGAGGTAGCTGCCAGGGTGGTGGTCGAAGCCGATTTGGCCACTGCAGTGTCAGGTAGTGCTCATGTGCAAGAGTGCGTCCCGGAGTCTCGCGACCTGAAGCGTAGACTGTTCGGACGCTTCGATGGCCTCGCCGGTAGCGGGGTGACGCTGGCGAGCTCGTCGTCGAGCATGACCATCTCCGACCTGGCGTCCGGTCTTCCGGGCCGGGCACGCTGTCTGGTGGTCCATCCCGGTAACCCGCCCTATCTGATCAAGGTGGTCGAGGTCGCTCCGGCGCCCTTCACCGATCCGTCGGCGGTTGAATCGGTCCGCTGCCTGCTGGCCCAGGCCGGGATGATCCCGGTCACGGTTCGCAGCGAGATCGACTGTCTGGTGTTCAACCGCCTACAGGGTGCCTTGTTGCGGGAAGCCCTCTGCCTGGTCAGGGACGGGGTGATCGCTCCGGAGGATCTGGAACTGGTAGTCACGGAGGGTCTGGGCCGCCGCTGGTCGATCATCGGCCCCTTCACGACCGCCGAGCTGAACACGCGGGGCGGGATCCGTGCCCATGCCCGCTCGGTGGGCGCTGCCTATGCCCGCCTAGCGGTCGAGCGGGGCAGCGACAACCCCTGGGAGTCGGACGTGGTCAACCGGATAGCGGACGACCTGGCGTCCCGCGGCCTGGTCACCAGGCGGGAGCAGCATGTCCTGCGGCGTGACCGGGAGCTGATGAGGCTCGAGTCGGACCGCCGGGCAAGCAGGTAATGGTCCACTCCGGGTAGGTTGCGCGGACTGTTCGAGCTCGCTACTCGACCAGGCAGGAACAAATCGATGCTGGTGTCTTGTACCGGCAATCGGCAACCTCGACGACCTTCCGGAGCCAGTCGAAGTCGAGGGAGTCCCGGTGCCAGAAGTCTTGCTGGCGATGCGCGAAGACGGTCGTCAGCGCCTAGTCGGCCGTTACATCGGTTAGGGAAGGCCTTCGAACCCTGTCAAACGACCCCTGAGGGTGGCCCCCTAGGCCAGCTGGGCGGTCCGTACTTGCGCTTCGGCCAAGTGCAGGGAGGCCACCATCGGGTCGATACACAGGGCGTCGATGAGGTGGGCCACCTCGCCGATCATGCCGCCCCAGATGGTGCATCCGAACAGGATGGCCTCCACCGGCTCCTGCTCTAGCAACCGGCGGGCGGCGGGCACACCGTGTTCGTGAAGCTGGCGGCGGAAGCGTTCCTCGACGATCTCGGCGGTGACCTCCGTGTTACCGATCAGGTCGTCCTCGCCCTCCACATGCATGGGTACGAACCCGATGTAGCTGACCGCCTCGGACAGTCCGTAGGCCCTCAGGTTGCGTCTCACCCAGTTGGCGGTGATACGCCAGTCATGCTCGTCGGGGAACAGCATGCCGATGTTCAACCCGCGTCCGGCGGCCAGCGCGGCGGCGGCCTGCAGCGGCCCGATCACCGGGATGCTGGCAGAACGCTGAGCCTCCATGAGAGCCGGGTCCGAGCAGCATCCGATGATGGCGGCATCGGCACCATCCTCCTCGGCTTGTAGCACGGTGGCTATCAGCTCGTTCATATACAGCGGCACGGGCGGAAGCATGGGCCCGGCCAGTTCTGGCGGAAGCTGTAGATTGACCACCTCGATGAACACCCCGCTGGAAGCATGCTTCTCGAGCACGGAAACCGCGCGCGGGACATGAATATCGATGCCGATCGGCTCTATATAACGAATTCTCATCGCATCCTCCTCGTGCGCCTACGGGGCTCAGGCAGATGTGCCCTGCGCCCGTACCGAGTGTATCGTCAGCTGACCCGGCTTTCCGTCCAGCAGGCCGGATTCATGGACAGGGGCGACCGGCGCTCACGAGAAGTTGCCCTGATCGCCACCCTGCATACCCAGATACGGGAGGGAGTGATGGGAGAAACCCTCGCAGGCAAAGTCGTGCTGGTTACGGGAGCATCGCGGGGCATCGGATACGAGATTGCCCGCGAGGTTGGTCGGGCCGGTGCCTCGGTGGTGGCTCACTATTCACGGACCCGGCCGGGAGCCGAATCGGCCACGGCGAAGCTTCCGCCCGATCGGAAATTGCTCGTGCAAGCCGACTTCGGGGAGTCAGGCGCGGGCAGCTCGGTTTGGAAGCAGGCGGTGGATCGCTTCGGGCGGATAGATGTGCTGGTCAACAACGCCGCCATCCTTCCGTCACTCGACTGGGATGCCTCGGATGGCGAGTGGGATGAAGTATGGCGTATGGCCATGCAGGTGAACGTCTATGAGCCGGCCCGGATCACCAGAGAAGCGGTCCGCCACTTCGTCGGGAACGGTGGTGGCACCCTGATTACCCTCTCGAGCTGGCTCGCTTACCGGGCCGGTCGGGCTGAAACGGCTGCTTACAGTGCTTCCAAGGGGGCGATCACTGCACTCACCAAAGCAGTTGCGAGCGACTACGCCCGTCAGGGAGTGATCGCTTTCAACATCGCTCCCGGCATGGTCCGTACCGACATGTCGATCGATGCGGCGAAACCACACGGGGGTGAGGAAGCAACGGCCGCCCAGCTGACTATGGGGGAGTGGATACCCCCCGTGGAGATAGCCAGGTTGGTTGCCTTTCTCGCCAGGGGGGACTCCCGTCACCTCTCGGGCGCCACGATCGACATCAACGGCGCCAGCTACATGCGTTAGCAGGACATCCAACTGGATCGAGGCAAACGGGCAGCCCTCGACCTCCGGTTGAAGAGAGCCACTGGTCAGGCGGCTTTCGCCTGCCAGCCAACGTTGGCCAACAGCACGATGGCGGTGCCGATCAACAGGCCCTGTGGGTTGGCAATGGACACATCGGCGAAGAGCCACAGCCACAGCATCTGGAGGACCGGTGAGAAGAACATGATCCGCTGGACACTCAGGCTGGAGGTGACATACAGGGAGTAGCGGTGGCTCAAAGCACCCACCGCGTTGAACACTCCGGTCAGGCTCAACAGACCCACCACCGTCCAGGTGAGGTGATAACCGTTCCCATCCGGTGGGAAGAACAGCAGGCTGCCCAACAGGGTGAGGGGGAGGGCGCCGACCCGCCCGGCCACCGCCGCAAAGGTCGCGTTCCACACCAGGTCGTGCGGGTTGCGGCCTGGCCAACCCATCAGGCGTCCGGTGGACACAGTTCCCCACAGACTTCCGGTGGCAGTGGCGGTGCCGATCAGGGCGATCACTATTCCCAGCCAGTTCAGGGTCCTGACCTCGCCGGTCTCCGACCAGATGACCAGGGCGGCCCCCACGAAAGAGAGGATCATCAGCGTCCAGTGCTTGCCGCCGATGATGTGGGGCGAGGTCCGCAGTCCGGTGGAGATCTTCCTGCCGAGCCGGGACGCCAGCCAGACCATCCCTATCAGCATCAGCTGGTAGATGATGGTCACCACCAGCGGATCGATCAGAGTGGCTGCCCACACCCAGAAAGCCAGGTCGAGAGTGAAGGACAGCACCATCCAGAGTGCTGGAGTTCGAACCACTTGCCATAGGCGCTTGACGGGTTCCGGCTCTCCGGTGTCCCCCCAGTAGAGCAGCAGCCTTCGTGCCTTGTCCCTCCAAACCTTGTTCTCGGCCGGAATGAACGCAAAGGCCGGTAACAAGGCGACCACCTGGAAGGCGAGCAACCACGAGCGCCAAACGAACGGGTCGTTGCTGACATGGGTGAAGAGGTAGAACACGGGCAACCAGGAGCCGGTGACGACTGCGGCCACCGCCCAAAGCGTCCCCTTGGTGGTCGGGTTCACCGGTTGGAAGGATCCTGCTCTCGGGCAGGTGGAGGATACTTGTTCAGGTCTTCCTGCGCGAACGAAGTGGTCTATAAGACGGACCGTCGTAGCCAAGATCCCTGCGGTCCGATCCCGCCAGGTAAGCAGGACTGTTGATCACCAGGTAAGTGAAGTTCCCGTGGCCCTCGTACGACACACCCCTGGGGATGAGAATGAAGTCGCCGGGTCCGAAGCGCTGCGGCGGGTCATCACCAACCCGAGCGACCCCATCCCCCTCGACTATGAACATGACCCGATCGGACTCCTCGCAAGTCATCTGCCGGAGCCTGCCCCAGATCTTGACATGGGTGATGCTTAGCGACGGCGTCTCGTCCGGCATCGAAAAAGCCGGGTCCCGTTCCCTGGATCCAATCACCTTCTTCATGACGATCGTGTCCCGGTCAGGCCCGACCTCGGCGATCTCGGGCAAGTCGGCCAGTCTTATTACGGGCATGCTGTTCCTCCCGATCGTTTCAGGCACGCTCACCGGAACGGATCGTACTCTCGCATTATCGGGTGGCCGGTGCGGTGGACCTGCGGTGTCCGGAGGGCTGGCTCTGCTCCTAGAGTACGGGTTCGAGTGAGGCACTTGCCGGATTGGCTTGGAGGAGGAGACATTATGGCGGTCGAGGGGAGATCGACGCTCGATGAGATTCTTAGCCGGGGGTCGCTGCGGATCCCGATCGAGTTTCTCGGTCACCCCGATACCGGTGCACCTCCCGAGATGTATCGAGATCCCGAGACCGGTGAACCCGAGGGGGTAGCTCCTCGAATAGCCGCCATGATCGCCGCCGACCTGGGTGTGGAGCTCGAGATCATCGAAACCCTCTGGCCCGACCAGATTCCGGCGTTGCTGGATGGCCGGGTCGATCTGTTACCCAAGCACACTCTCATCCCTCAGAGAGCCCTGCAGCTGGAGTTCGTCCTGGGTCGGCTGATGCAGATCCGGATCACTTGCCAGGTGCCGGTCGCCCAGGCGAGGGAGGGGATCGAGTCGCTGCATCGGGAAGGTCTGAGGATCGGAGTGTGGCATGGATCTAGCAATCGGGACGTAGCCGAGCGTTTCTTTCCGGCCGCAGAGGTAGTCGATGCCTCGGACCCGACCCGCCTGTTACTCGATGGTGCGGTGGACTGCATCGTCGGCGACGCAGTGACCCGGCGATATCTGGAGCTCAACCCGGAGCTAGCTCTGTTGCGGGAGCCGGAGGGGAGCCTGGTGATCCTGTCTCGGGAACACAACAAGGTTTCGATTCGCCCCGGTGATCCCAGGTTCCTCAACTGGCTGAACAGCTGGTACGACTATCGAGCCGCCCAGGGTGATATACAGGATCTGTGCGAGACATGGTGGGAGAGCTTCATGGCTGACCGGGAGTAATAGAGCGGTTATCAGCCCATTCCGTCCCGGGTCACGGGAAGCCTGGCTCCCTACGGCTTCCTCGATAACCGGCGTGTTCCGTTCGCCGGGGCTTCATCCAATTGTGGATCGGGCGGTCAGTCAAATATGATTGCCAAATTGTCGACCAGCCTGGAGGAGGCGGTATGAAGACGCTTTGGAAACGGACGCCATCGATCCTGGCGATGGTGCTGGGTCTGGCCCTAATCGCGGGTGCCTGCGGTACCACCGAGACGGTTACCGAGACGGTGGTGGTCACGTCGGTGGTGGAAAGGGTAGTGACCGAGACCGAGACGGTAACCGAGACGGTGGTGGTCACCTCGATCGTGACCGAGACCGAGACCGTCACCGAAACAGTTACCGAGACGGTGGAAGTGATGGTGGAGGAGGACCGCACCCTTCGAGTTGCCATCCCTGATGATGTGGAACATCTCGATCCGAACTTCGGGCAGGCGAACCTGACCAACCTGGTGTTGAAGAACACCTACATGCAGTCGGTTCAGTACCTGCCGGGCCCGTCCCTGGGTCGTTATTCCTACGCGGACACCACCGCCTTCGAGGGTGGCTGGGTAGAGAACTGGGACTTCAGTGACGATCGCACCACCCTTACCCTCAAGCTCCGGCAGGGTCTGGTATTCCCGTCCAGTGGCCGGGCGGTGACCACCGACGATGTCATATACACGATCGAGCGGGCCTTTGCGGTTCCCTCCGGACCGGCCTGGGTGTGGGGCAACATCGGTGTCACCAGTGTCGATCAGGTCGAGCGGGTGGACGATCAGACACTCATCCTGCACGACATCCGACCTTCCACCATCGTGCTGCCGCTGATGCGGGATCAGAGCATGGGGGTCATCGACTCTGAGGCCGTCAAGGCGAACTCCACGGATGACGATCCATGGGGAACCACCTGGCTGTCCCAGAACTACGCCGGCAACGGCCGCTACATCATCGATAGCTGGGATCGCGGATCCAAGATGGTGATGAAGGCCAACCCGACCTGGCCCGGCCGGCAACCCTACTTCGACACGGTCGAGCTCATCGTGGTGCCCGAGTCGGCCAACCGGCTGGCGCTTCTCCAGAACGGAGAGGTAGATATCGCCATGAACCTGTCCGCCCAGGAGGAGGAACTGGCCGCGGGGTCTGATGGGGTGAGTGTCCTGTCGATTCCCGACCGTAACTCCATGAACGTGTTGCTCAACACGCGGGAGGCCCCGTTCGACAATGAGCATCTTCGCAAGGCGCTCTCCTACGCGGTCGATTACGACGCCATGGTCAACGGGGTGTTCAAGGGCCAGGCGGTTCCGTCCGAAGGTCCCATATCGGTCAACTCGAGGTTCTTCCCCCTGTTCGGCCTGGGCGATACCTGGACTTACGAATACGATCCGGACCAGGCCCGCGAGCATCTGGCGGCCGGCGGATACCCGGATGGGTTCGAGTTCGAGCTGATCACTTCCCAGGGTCTACCGGTAGCCGATGCGGTGGCGGCCAACCTGAAGGCTAACTTCGCCGACATCGGGGTCGACATGACCATCCGACCGGTCAGCGGAGCCGAGATGTTCGAACAGCTGGCCAACCTGACTCACCAGGCGGCTTTCCGCGGTGGGCTGTTGGACTACATCGATGATCCCTACTACCACTTCTACCTGTGGTGGGTCACCGATACGGTCATCAACTGGACCGGTTACTCGGACGCCCGGGTCGACCAGATCGTCGAGGAGACCGCCTCCCTGCTCGATGACAACGCCCGGCGGGCTCCTTACCACGAGGCCATCGGTCTCGTGGCCGATGCCGCTCCCATGCTGTGGCTCGCTAACGCCAACTTCACGCTGGCGGTGCGGGATGACATCAGCGGATACGTTCACCATCCGGACGGGCTGATGTGGTTCGCCAACCTGGAGCGCAGCAGCTGATACCAGCAGCAACTACTGATAGGGGCCGGGCCATTGCGGTCCGGCCCCTATCGACCCTCTCGACTTGGAGCGGCTCATAGAGGTAGCCAGACAGCAGGAAGAAGGGCAGGCGCGTTACGCCAGCCTACGCAGATGGGCGTTGTTCCTCGCCAACCGGCTGGCCATCCTGGCCGTGGTGCTGTTCTCGGTAGTGGTGCTGTCCTTCGCCGTCACTAGGTCGACGGGCACTCCGCTCTACGCAGCCATGGGAATCCAGGTCACTGAGGAGCTGATCGAGGCGAGGGCGGAGATGATGGGTCTGAACGATCCCATCCATGTCCAGTTCTGGACCTATGCCACAGCTCTGTTGCGCGGCGACCTGGGCTCCTCGCGGCGGACCTTCATTCCTGTATCTCAGGAAATAGCCCTCAAGCTTCCCGCTACCGCTGAGCTGGTCTTCTTCAGCATGTTGGTGGCCAGCATCTGGACTATCCCACTGGGGGTGCGCGCTGCCCTCAAGCCCAATGGACCGATGGGCAAACTTGGGGAGGGCATCTCCCAGTTCGGGGTGAGCGTGCCGGCCTTCTGGCTGGGGCTGCTCCTCCTGTTTCTGCTGTATTTCCTACCCCGACGACTACCTGCTCTGTGGCCGACCGTATTCTCGGCCGACAGCGGGTTGCTGGAGTTGTTTCCTCCCCCGTTCGGACGGCTCGGTAGCGGCGTCGATCCTCCGGCCATGGTCACCGGCTTCTACACGGTCGATGCCTTGCTGGCTGGCAATCCGGGCCTGGCCTGGGATGCTCTGCGCCATCTCATCCTGCCGGCTGTCACCCTGGGGATCACCAGCAGTCCACCCATGTTCCGCGTGACCCGCTCGGCGGTCAGCGAGGCGCTCAGAAGCCCCTTCGTGGAGGCCGCCCGGAGCTACGGCCTCAGCCGGCGCAAGGTGATGATTCGCGATGTCTTCCGCAACGCCGCCCCACCGGTGCTCAACCTTGGAGCTATGACCTTCGGCTACCTCATCGGCGGTGCCGTGCTGGTGGAGAAGGTCTTCTCCTGGCCGGGGATCGGTTCGTATGCGCTGTGGGGGATGGAGTTCTCGGACTACGACGTGGTGCTGGGCGTGGTGATCGTGGCCGCTGCCATCTATGTGGTGCTCTACTTCATCGTCGACCTGTTGCAATATGCGATGGATCCACGCGTGCGGAGCTGACGGCTGATGGTTACCCGCTCGTCGACCGATCGCAGCCTGCTCTCCCTGGTGTTCGTCGGTCCCACCAAGGGCCGGACGGCCCGGCGGTCGATCTTCTTCTTCATGCTGCTGATCGTGGTCATCGGTCCCTGGATCGTCACTCATGATCCCATCCGGCCCGATCCGTACAACACCCTGGCCCCCCCGTCCGCCGAGCACTGGTTCGGCACCGACTCCCTAGGGCTGGACATCTACTCCCGGGTGGTGGCCGGTGCCCGGATCGACTTCACTCTGGCCCTGATAGGGGTCGTGCTGGGTGGCGGGTTGGGATCCGTCATGGGTGCCTGGGCCGCCTACCGCCGGGGCTGGGTGGACACCGTGCTGCTGCGGGTGGTGGAAGTGCTCCAGTCCTTCCCGGTGCTCCTCCTCGGGTTGGCGCTGTTCGCCGCCCTCGGTTCTCTCGATATCTTCGGGCCGTTCGACACGGGCATCGTGGTGCTCGTCATCGCCATCGCGTTCGTCAACTTCCCCTCCTACCTGCGCCAGGTCCGCAGCGTGCTGATCCCCCTTACCGATGCCGAGTTCGTCCAGGCCGCCAAGTGCAGCGGGCTGGGCGGCTGGGGGATCGTGTGGAATCACTTCATTCCCAATGCCCGAGGCCAGATCCTGGCCCTATTCGCCCTTACCTGCGCCTATGCCATCCAGATAATTGCCGGGCTGAGCTTCATCGGCCTGGGTATCGAGCCACCCAGTCCCGAGTGGGGAGCCATGATCAAGGAGGGTGCCGAGCTGATCATCCAGGGCAAGTGGTGGGCCTCACTGTTTCCCGGAGCCGCCATCGCTCTCTCTGTCTACTCCCTCACTGGTTTCTCGGTCGGGTCCGACGCACCCATCGACCCGGCGAATCCCTCATCGTGACGGTCGACCAAGCCAACGGCGCTCTGCTCAGCCTCTCGGGCATAGAGGTGACCATCGAGACTGCCTCCGGGCCGGTCCACCCGCTGCAAGGGGTCGACCTTGAGGTGTTTCCGGGCGAGACGGTCGGGCTGGTGGGCGAGAGCGGGTCCGGCAAGACCATGACCCTGCGGTCCATCCTGCGCCTGATGCCCCCCGGTGGTGCGATCACCGGCGGCGCCATCGAGTGGGACGGGCGGCGGGTGCTCGACCTGGATCAGGACGAATTGCAGGCCTATCGAGGTGCCGATGTGGCGATGATCTACCAGAATCCCGTTGTTGCGCTCGACCCGATGCTCAGCGTCCAGCGCCAGATCGTAGATGCGTTCAAGGCCAACCGTGACCAGGACGCGGGAGATCCGAAGGAGTTCGCCCGGGCAACGCTGCGGGAGCTCGAGTTCGGCGATCCCGAGACGGTGCTCAAGCGCCATCCCCACCAGCTCAGCGGTGGCATGGCTCAGCGGGTGAACATCGCCCTCGCCCTAGCGTGCGGTCCGGCGCTGATCCTGGCCGACGAGCCGACCACTGGACTCGACATGACCACCCAGATCCGGGTGCTGGATCTGCTGGAGAGGCAGGTCAACGCCCGCAACGCGGCCCTGCTGTTCATCTCCCACGATCTGCGGGCCGTGGCACGGGTCTCGCGCCTGATCGGAATCATGTACGCCGGTCGGGTAGTGGAGTTCGGCCCTCGCGAGCAGATCCTCAGCGATCCGGCCCATCCCTACACCAAGGCCCTGCTCGAGTGTGTCGATCTGCGCAGCGGGGAACGGCCCCGCTCGATTCCGGGCCTCGTGCCGACCATGACCGAACGCTACGACCGCTGCGCCTTCCGCAACCGGTGCGCCTCCCGTATGGAAGTTTGTGACCGCGATCCTCTCCCGCACCACCAGCTGGATGGAAGGCGCCGTCTGCTCTGCCACCTGGGGTACGAGAGTGGCTGATCACCCCCTTCTCGAGGTACGAAGCCTGGTCAAGACCTATCGGGTGCGGCACTCGATCGGGCGGGTGGAGCTCGTCCGGGCCGTGCAGGACGTGTCGCTGGCAGTCGATCGCGGACGTACCTTGGGCATCGTGGGGGAGAGCGGTTCGGGCAAGTCGACGGTGGCCAGGTGCTTGCTGGGCCTCAACCCACCGACGGCGGGGGAGGTGTTGCTCGATGGTGTACAGGTCAGCGGTCTCCGGGTCCGGCACATGCGACCTCACCGGCGGTTGGTGCAGATGGTGTTCCAGATGCCCCAGTCGTCGTTCGACCCCACCCGGACGGTGCGCAGCTCTGTGGCCCAGCCGTTACGGCGTCTCCGGAAGGACCTTCCGCAGGCGCAACAGGACGAGCGCCTGCGGCAGGTGATGGCCGCCGTCAGCCTCGGAGAGGAACTCTGGGATCGCAAGCCGGCTGCCCTCAGCGGGGGGCAGCTGCAACGGGCCGCCCTGGCCAGGGCGCTGGGACCGGATCCCGAGCTGGTGGTGCTCGACGAGCCCACCTCCTCCCTGGACCTGAGCGTGCGGGGTGAGATCCTGTCCCTCCTCCAGCAGCTCCAGGAGGAGTTCGGAGTCGCCTTCGTCTTCATCTCCCATGACCTGGAGGCGGTGCGGGTGTGCGCCGACCGGATAGTGGTCATGTATCTCGGCCAGATAGTCGAGCAGGGTACCGTCGAGCAGGTCTTCGACTCGCCGGCCCATCCCTATACCCAGGCTCTGATCGCGGCCAGCAAGTTCTCGACCGACCGTTTCACTCTCGGTCCCCGCGGAGAGACCGATCCCAGCAGCGGGTGCCGCCTTATGCCGAGATGCCCCCTGGCCGAGCCGTCGTGTTCGATGGACCAGGCGCTGGTTGCAAGCGGGTCGGAGGGGCGGAAGGTACGCTGCTGGAAGGCGGTCGACGGTCCGTCAGTGACCAGTAGGTGAAGCGGTCCGTCTAGAGGCCCTGCCGCTCTTCCATCCGCTTCAGGATGTCGCGGATCTCGATCAACACAGCGCTGCTATCGGTGGTGGCGCCGGGAGCCTCCCCTCCTCGCTCAGCGTCCATCACGCGCTGCCGCTGCGCCAGGATGGCGTTCCGGAATTCCCGCGGCCCTACCACCCCGACGACCTTGCCCTCGCTGCCGGTTTCCGACTGGCCTCCCGCGGTCTCCACCCGCAGACCGCGCAGCTCGTGGAAGCGCATCAAAGGCCCGTCGTACATGCGAACATCGGTGATCCGGTTGAGCGGGATGGTGGTGACGGATCGAAGGAAGACGCCTTTCCGCACCTCGACAGCCTCGGTGGTCAGCCGGGCGGAGATCCGCCTTAGATACTCCGGGCAGTACCACATGCTGTACAGCAGCCAGAATGGGATGAAGGCAATTCCCACCACCGAAATCACCATGAAGAGCGACACCGACCAGCGCAAGTACCACACGAGGCTCCGGTCGAATTGTGCATCGGCCACGGTCGAGCCGGTAACTTCTGATCGTTCCTGGCGGTCGCTCAACGTGTGCCTCCTATTCGGTGACGACTACTGGACAGCCCGATAGCAGTCTAAGCCCGCTATGAGGATAGTGCCCCGTGGGTAAGCCCCCGGGCTGCTCCCTAGGTTCGGGGATTACCCTACGCCAGGTCTCTATCTTCCTCGCTCATCAGGCACGAGGTCAGAGGTGAGGAATGCAAGACTGACCTGGTAGTGACAGGTCGGGGAGGGTGCGTGATGAATTCGTCCGGGTGTGCATCTGGTGGTGGGTCTCCACCTTCGCCGGCGACGGTGGAGGTGGTGCGTAATGCGTTCATTTCGGGGGCCGAGCAGATGCGCAGGAACTTGTACCGGAGTGCGCACAGTCCGGTGATCTACGAGATGAAGGACTGTTCGGTCGGTATCTACGACGCGGGGGGCCGCTTGCTGGGTCAGGCACCTGGCTTGCCGTTCTTCCTGGGCAGCTTAGGGGGAACCCTGCGGGCGGTGATCAGGATCAAGGGTTACGAGGCATTCCGGGAGGGGGATGTCTGGATCGTCAACGACTCCACCATCTGCGGTAGTCACCTGAACGACGTGACGGTCTTCGCTCCCGTGTTCTGTAAGGGGGTTCTGAGAGGGTTCTCAGCGGCCAAGGCCCATTGGAACGACATCGGCGCCAAAGAAGCCGGCTATGTGGGGGACACGGTGGACATTTTCCAGGAGGGCTTACGGATCGGGCCCACCTGCATTTTCCGGGACGGCCGGCTCGATCAGCAGATCGTGGATCTGATCGCCCTGAACTCGCGGTTTCCCACTGCCTTGGTGGGTGATCTGATGGCCGAGATCAGTGCCTGCCGCACGGGTGTGGAACGGTTCCGCTCCATCGTGGACCGCTTCGGATGGGATCAGGTGGAGACTTCCATGGAGCTGGTGTTCGATCAGGCCGAGGCCGAGGACCGGACATCCGTCTCCGAGATTCCTGATGGGACCTACGTGGCGGACGGCTTTCTCGATGGCGATCCGGTAACCGAGGAACCCATATACATCAAGGTGACGGTCACGGTGGCGGGGGATAGCCTGACGGTCGACCTTACGGGGTCCAACGCCCAATGCGTGGGCAGCATCAATAGCGGGGTGGTCCAGACCCGCTCGGCCATGGAGCAGGCCTTCAAGTTCCTCGTAAACCCCCAAGCGCCGGTATCGGGCGGCAACTTCCGCAATCTGGAGGTGATCGCTCCGGAGGGGACCTGCTTCAACCCGAGTGAGACCGCCCCCTGCCTCCATTACGGACCCCATCTCTCCCTGGCGATGGATCTCATTATCAAGGCATTGAGTCCGGCGATTCCTGAACGTGCGGCGGCCGGCCATGTGGGGGACTCGTGGAATGTGATCCTGGTAGGGGAGAACGAGCACGGCCTCTTCCTGTCGGGTGAGTCGCTGACCGGAGGATGGGGTGCCTACGAGGGCGGCGATGGCGAGTCGGCCCTGATCCACTCCTCGGCGGGCGACTTCAAGAACTTCCCGATCGAGACCATGGAGCACCGTTACCCCCTCATCATGCGCCGTCACAGCCTGCGAGAAAACTCGGGTGGGGCCGGTAAGTGGCGGGGCGGGATGGGAATCATCCGGGAGTACGAGCTGCTGGCGCCGGTGACCGTCCAGCTGTGGTTCGAGCGGGCCACCCAGCCCTCGTGGGGGCTGTTCGGAGGCAGTGATGGCAAGTCCCCCGAAGTGTGGGTACACCGTCCCGGCCGGTCTCCCGAATACATCCTCAAGGCCAACAACCTGAAGGTGGAGGCCGGCACCAGGATCCTGGTGAAGACCGGTGGTGGGGGAGGCTGGGGCGATCCGGCCGAGCGGGCCGCCGAGGATCGGGTACGGGACCGCCGCCTCGAGTTGGTCATTTGAGGGATCTGCTAGACCTTGTTGAGGTAGTGTGGGGTACGGTAGCGAAGGCTGTTTATCCTAGGATTAGGGCCGTCAAGTTGGGATCTGGCGGCACATATCAACGTTGGATGGTATATCATGGTCGTATACACCGGCTCTTATGAAAGGTCAGGAGAAGGGTCTGATGACACCCACACCCCTCGAGAAGACCACCGAACCGGTCGGTGGTGTTCCTGCCGCCGTGCAGCATCCGGCCGCTCCCCCAGAAGCTGTCGAGTCCGCGGTGGCGGTCATCAAACCGTGGCAGATTGCGGTGGCAGTCATGGTGGTGGTCATTGCCGTGCTGGGGTTCCTATGGCAAATGCAGGATGGTTTGAATGGTATCCGTGAGGAGGTACGCGACGGTGATGCGTCGATCCGCCTGGAATTGGATGGTATCCGCCAAGAGATAGCGGAGGTCAGGAGACTCCAGATTCAAATCGTGGATCGGCTGTCGAGGGTCGAGGGTTTTTTGGGGGTCGGCCTCCCGGACGATGTGGCAGAGCGTGCACCGGGGGCTGGCTGGGCAGGATCGGCGAGAGGCCAGGACGAGGAGTAGATCACCCTTTGTGGGGAGATCCGATGCTCCGTCACCAGTTCTTACGAGAGGTCAGGAGAAGAGTCTGATGACAGCCACATCCCTCGAGAAGACCACGGAACCGGTCGGTGGTGTTCCTGCCGCAGAGGCCATCCAGCCTGTGGCGGCGGCAATCAAACCATGGCAGGTCGCGGCTGCCGTCCTGGCCGTGGTCATCACCGTGCTGGGGTTCATGTGGCAGATGCAAACTGGCTTGAGTGGCATCCGCCAGGAGGTGCGCGAGGGTGATGCTTCCCTTCGCCAAGAGATGGCGGAGATAAGAACACTCCAGATCCAGATAGTGGATCGGCTGTCGAGAATCGAGGGTTTTTTGGGGGTCGGCCTTCCGGACGACCTCGCAGCGCGCACCAGGAGCTGGCTGGGCAGGATCGGCGAGAGGCCAGGACGAGGAGTAGATCACCCTTTGTGGGGAGATCCGATGCTCCGTCACCAGTTCTTACGAGAGGTCAGGAGAAGAGTCTGATGACGACCACACCCCTTGAGAACACCACCGAACCGGTCGGTGGTGTTCCTGCCGCAGTGGAGCGTCCGGCCTCTCCCCCAGAGGCCATCCAACCCGCCGCGGCAGTGGTCATCAAACCGTGGCAGGTCGCGGCTGCCGTCCTGGCCGTGGTCATCACCGTGCTGGGGTTCATGTGGCAGATGCAAACTGGCTTGAGTGGCATCCGCGAGGAGGTGCGCGAGGGTGATGCTTCCCTTCGCCAAGAGTTGTATGGCATCCGCGAGGAGGTGCGCGAGGGTGATGCTTCCCTTCGCCAAGAGATAGCGGAGATAAGAACACTCCAGATCCAGATAGTGGATCGGCTGTCGAGAATCGAGGGACATTTGGGGGTCGGCCTTCCGGACGACCTTGCAGAGCGCGCACCAGGGGCTGGCTGGGCAGGATCGGCAAGAGCCCAGAGCGAGGGGTGGTGTCCCTGGTGGGTGAGTGATCCGATGTCTCGGAGCCTCTCCTACCCGCTGCCACCGAGCGCCACTCGCGTCGGCATAAGGTGCGGTCGATCGTCGGATGAGCTGGAGGCCTCCATATGCAAGAACTGAACCGGGAAGTGCAGGATCTGGGTCGCGCCTTCTGGGAGTGGCGCATCCCGAGTTCCTATCGGAGTCCGGACGACGTTCCCAGGGTCGAGCATCCTCCCGACTGGGTTCCCGAGTTCGACCGGCGCTCGGCCCGCCGCCGGCTGGAGAGGGCCGCCGAGTTCCGCCAGCGGTGGGAGTCCCTGGATGTCACCGAGGACACGGTTTCCAATCAGGTGGACTACCGGTTGGTGGGATCAGCCATCTCCCGGGTGGAGTGGGAGGTGGACATCCTCCGCAACTGGGAGCGGGACGCCGTCATGCAAGTCCACCAGGCGCTCGGACCGGTCTTCGACTTGATCGTGCCGGCACCGCCGTTCGACAGCGATCGCCAGGAAGGGGTGATCCATCGCCTGCACCAGGTGGGTCCCCAGCTGGAGGTGGCCCGCCAGAACCTGGCCCGCGCCGGTACGGCTGCGTTGGCGGATGCCGCCGTCCGGTTGCTGGGCGATATCGACCAGGCACTACCCAGGTCAATGGCGGAGCTCAGTCCCCTGTTCGACGCCGGACGCCGGGAGCCACTCCGGCAGGCTGGTGCTCGAGCAGCCGGCGAGCTAGCCAGCTTCCGGGAGTGGCTGCATGACCGCCGGGACCGGATGCCCAAGCATGAGGCTGTCGGCCGGGAGAAGTTCGTGTGGTTCCTGCGCAATGTGGCCCTCCTGCCAATGTCACCCGAGGAGATCATCCTGCTGGCCAATCGGGAGATCTACCGGAACTACGCCTGGGAGGAGGTCGAGCGCAACCGGGGAAGCGAGGACCAACGGCCACCCATGTTCGAGTCGGCCGAAGCACAGGTCGTCCACCACCGCCTAGCCGAACAGGAAATCAGGCACTTCTACGAGGATCAGAACCTGCTCACCCAGCCCGATTCACTGGGGAGATACCATGTGGCCCCGCTGCCCTCCTACATAGAGCCCCTTACCTGGTTGGGGGTGTCGAATGACCTGACCTCCGACCGGCGGCTGGATGAGGACGGGCTCGCCTATGTGTGGGATCCGAGTGATTCCCTTCCGTATTTCTTCTTCGCAAATGCCCACGATCCCCGCCTGGGGATTATCCACGAAGGGGCCCATTACAAGCAACTCGCCCTTTCATGGGCTCATCCCAACCCGTTGCGGCGGCGCTACTACGACTCGACCGCCAACGAAGGCATCGCCCACTACAACGAGTTCCTCATGCTCCAGGCCGGGCTGTTCGACGACGCTCCCTGGTCACGTCTGGTGATCCAGAACTTCAAGCGCCTCCGCAGCCTCCGTGCGGTGGTGGACGTGAGCCTCGCTACCGGAGCGATGACGCTGGAGGAAGGAATGCGGACCTTCATGGAGCTGGTCCCCATCGACTACCAGACGGCTCTGGAGGAGACCTCCATGTATCTGGCCGGGCCGGGTCTGGCCATGAGTTATATGGTCGGCAAGCTGGAGATAGTCCGGCTGCTGGGCGATGCCAGGGCCAGGTCGGGTGCGGACTTCAGCCTTCGCCGCTTCCACGACTATCTGTGGAAGAACGGCAACGTACCCCTCTCGCTACTCAGGTGGGAGATGCTGGACGATCCCAGCGATATCCAAGCCATCGAAGACGCCGGCTGACAACCCGGCCCGGGGCGGCTCGCACGCCGGATCGGTCAGCGCTGAGAGCGGGGTTCGCAACGCTGGCATCTCGAGATCTCTCCAGCGTGGCGGCAAGTTAGCCGCTCACTAGGAGGAGGGCTACGCTATTGGACAGTGTCTTCAGGGACAGGGACTCTCGAAGGGATTCGCAGGTAATGGGAACGAGGATTGCGGTTGACATCGGCGGTACTTTCACCGATCTGGTGCTGGAGTCGGGTGCTGGGACCGAGGTATCCAAGGTTCTGTCCACACCCAAGGACCTGGTCGACGGGGTACTGGACGCAGTCGAGGGGGCCGGTGCTGACCTGTCGGACGTGGACCTCTTCATCCACGGCACGACAGTCGGGCTGAACACGTTCCTCGAGCGGTCCGGAGGGCGGGTGGCCCTGGTGACCACGCGTGGCTACCGGGACGCCTATCTCATCGGTCGCGGGCACCGTCCAGAGATGTACGACCTCAAATACCGTAAGCCGACTCCGCTGACCGAGCGGGATTCGATCTTCGAAGTGGAGGAGAGGATGTCGGCCTCCGGCGAGGTGCTAACACCGCTGGATACCAACTCGGTCGAGGTGATCGCCAAAGCCATCGCTGAGGGGGACTACGAGGCCGTGGCGGTGTCGCTGATCCACTCCTATGTCGATCCGCTGCATGAACTGGAAGTCAAGGAACTTCTCAAGGAGGCCCTACCTGACATCCCGATCATCCTGAGCCACGAGGTAGCCCCGGAGTGGCGCGAGTACGAGCGCACTTCGACCACCGTAACTTCTGTCTACATAACTCCCAGAGTGCGTAGCTATCTCCGCCGGCTGGCGACCGCTCTCACCGACCGGGGCCTTAGGGCTGAGCTGCACATCACCCAGTCGAACGGCGGGGCGATGATCGCCGACTCGGCGGCCGATCGGGCAGTCTTGACCCTCTACTCCGGCCCGGTCGGGGGCGTGATCGGCGGGCGCGAGGTGGGCAGGCAGATGGAACAGCCGAACCTCATCTGCATCGATATGGGGGGTACTTCCTTCGATGTGAGTCTGGTGCGAGACGGCCAGGTGGGCATGCAGTCCGAGTTCGAGCTGCAGGGCCTCCCCATCCTGGCGCCGGCGGTGGAGCTGGTGAGCATCGGGGCCGGTGGGGGCAGCATCATCCACGAGAAACATGGCGGGCTGCGGGTGGGGCCCGAGTCGGCCGGTTCGTCGCCGGGCCCGGCCAGTTACGGGCGAGGTGGAACGCAACCCACGGTCTCGGATGCCAATGTCGTGCTGGGCCGCCTTCCCAAGGCCCAGAAGCTGGCCGGCGCCCTTTCCCTGGATCGGGAGGCCGCGGAGCAGGCGTTGTCCGAGGTCGGGGAGCTGTTCGGCCTGACCGCCTCCGAGCTAGCTGAGCAGGCCCTAGAGGTGACCCATTTCGTAATGGCCGAAGCGATCCGGGAGCTGACCGTGGAGCGAGGCCTGCACCCCCGTGACTTCGCGATCGTGGCTTTCGGCGGCGCCGGTCCCCTCCATGCTGCCTTCCTGGCCGAGGAACTGGAAGTGGAGCGGGTGATCATTCCTTCGGATCCCGGTGTCTTCTCGGCGTGGGGAATGCTCCAGGGAGATGTGCGGCACGCCGCGGTGTCCACCTTCTACCGGAGGCTCGACCAACCCATCCTGGATCTGTCCGCTCCGATCGACCGCCTGAAGGACAAGGTCTGCCACGAGATGAGGGTGGACGAAGCTACCAGGGCCGGCATGCGCTTCGAGACCAACATCGAACTTCGCTATGTCGGCCAGGAATACTCGTTGCCGGTCCCGCTGGAGGGTACCGCCGCCGATCATGAGTTCCGGGCCAGCTTCCACCGGCGCTACGAAGAACGTTACGGACACGCCAACCCCGAAGCTCCGATCGAAATGGTGGCGATCAGACTCACCGGAATCCTGGAGTTCGCCAGAGGACCTGGCGGGGGCAGTACCGGGGTCGGGGGTGAGGCTACCGAAGTACACGAAGAGGTCGTGTTCGATGGACAGGCCAGGGATGTACCGGTGGTGAGTCGGGATCATCTCCCGAGCCGCCTGGCCGGCCCGGCGATCGTTATCGAGCCGTCCACCACCACTGTGATACCTCCCGGCTGGGAGCTGACCACCGGCGCACTCGGTCACCTGGTCATGGAACGAACCGGAGGACCGTCGTCATGAGTTCGTCCGACGCTACGGCTAACGGTAACTCGATGCCCTCGCCCGCCACCGTCGAGGTGGTACGCAACGCCTTCATCTCGGGGGCCGAGCAGATGCGCAGGAACCTCTATAGAAGTGCTCACAGTCCGGTCATATACGAGATGAAGGACTGTTCGGTGGGCATCTACGACACGCAGGGTCGCCTGCTGGGCCAGGCGCCCGGCTTGCCGTTCTTCCTGGGCAGCCTGGGGGGAACCCTGCGGGCGGTGATCAGGATCAAGGGATACGAAGCTTTCCGGGAGGGGGATGTCTGGATCGTCAACGACTCCACCATCTGCGGCAGCCATCTCAACGATGTTACGGTGTTCGCCCCGATCTTCTCGGAGGGGGTCCTGCGCGGGTTCTCGGCGGCCAAGGCCCACTGGAACGACATCGGTGCCAAGGAAGCAGGGTTCGTGACCGACACGGTGGATATCTTCCAGGAAGGTCTGCGGATCGGTCCCACCTGTATCTTCCGGGACGGTCGCCTCGATCAGCAGATCGTGGATCTGATCGCCCTGAACTCGCGGTTTCCTACCGCGCTGGTGGGCGATCTGATGGCGGAGATTAGTGCCTGCCGCACGGGTGTGGAACGGTTCCGCTCCATCGTCGACCGCTTTGGATGGGACCAGGTGGCCAAGTCGATCCGAGCGGTGTTCGACCAGGCGGAAGCAGAGGATCGGGAGTCGGTCGCGCAGATCCCCGACGGCACCTATGTGGCCGATGGCTATCTCGACAACGACGGGGTCACCGAAGACCCGGTGTACGTCCGGGTGGCGGTCACGGTGGCGGGGGACCGCATGACGGTCGACCTCACGGGGTCCAACCGCCAATGCGTGGGCAGCATCAACAGCGGGGTGGTCCAGACCCGCTCCGCCTTGGAGCAGGGTTTCAAGTTCCTGGTCAACCCCCATGCTCCGGTGTCGGGCGGCAACTTCCGCAACCTGGAGGTGATCGCTCCGAAGGGGACCTGTTTCAACCCGAGTGAGACCGCCCCCTGCCTTCACTATGGACCGCATCTGATGCTGGCCCTCGATCTGATGATCAAGGCCTTGAGCCCGGCGATTCCCGAACGGGCGGCGGCAGGCCATGTGGGCGACTCGTGGAATGTGATCCTGGTGGGGGAGAACGAGTACGGCCTGTTCCTGTCGGGGGAGGCGCTGACCGGTGGATGGGGAGCGTATGAGGGTGGCGACGGCGAGTCGGCCCTGATCCACTCGGCCGCGGGCGACTTCAAGAACTTCCCGATCGAGACCATGGAGCATCGTTACCCGCTGATCATGCGCCGCCACAGCCTGCGCGATGGCTCGGGCGGGGACGGGAAGTGGCGGGGCGGCCTCGGGATCATCCGGGAATACGAGCTGCTGGCGCCGGTCACCGTCCAGCTGTGGTTCGAGCGGGCCACCCAGCCCTCATGGGGACTGTTCGGAGGCAGCGACGGGAAGCCGCCCGAAGTGTGGGTATACCGTCCGGGCCAGACGCCCATTCACATGTTGAAAGCCAACAACCTGAAGGTGGAGGCCGGTACCCGCCTGCTGGTCAAGACCGGGGGAGGGGGAGGCTGGGGTGACCCGGCCGAGCGGGCCGACCAGGATCGAGCCCGGGACCGCCATCTCGAGATGGTGATCTGAGAGAACGGATCACATCCGGGGCACTTGCCGGAAAAGTATAACAATCGACCCCCCGCGCCCGATGCTGTTAGTGTTTTGGTTCCGAAAGTATAACAACCTAGCCGGTCGGCTCATCCCATCTTGTATTTCTTATTTCTGGTCCGGTCGAATAGAGAAAGTATAAGGCGTACCTCTGCCAGGGTGAGGCAGTTATACTTTTGGAGTTAGAACTATAAATGGAGGGTCCGGTGGTATGGCGCTTCCTGGGGCCCGACCCCCTGCAAGAAGAGATTGAACAAGCGCTCTCGTCATTGCAACAGGGTCGGCCACCCGCCCAGATCGAGACATCCCGAGTTGACTTCAAGGAGGAGCCCGAGCGCCGCGACTCGAGAGGACGAATCCTGTCGAGCCCGCGTGAGGACGACCGAGTCGCACAGTACCTAGCGCGTGAGATGGCTTGCATGGCCAACAGTCCGGGAGGCGGCAGCATCATCCTGGGGGTGGCCGACGACGGGACCCTGATCGGCACCGAGACCGACCCGGAGTGGCTCCGTCACCGGATCTGGGAGCTGACCGAGCGGAAACTCACCATATCGGCGCTGACTGCCGAGCTCTCGGGAAACCGCCTGCTGGTGTTCTCAACCCACGAAGCTATCGAGCCCATTCGCTACAAGGGCCGGATCCGCTGGCGGGTGGACGATCACTGCGTGGAAATAGACCCGACCACCTGGCACAACCGCCGGATGCATAGCTGGGGCTTCGACTGGTCGGCCCAACTGTCGGGGCATTTACTTGCCGATGCCAGCCCGATCGC
Organism: Acidimicrobiia bacterium; assembly: GCA_965200835.1. GTDB lineage: Bacteria > Actinomycetota > Acidimicrobiia > Spongiisociales > Spongiisociaceae > JAPPFW01. Next base: position 225,787 of record OZ241390.1, on the reverse strand, counting down.
CATAGAGATCGCCCGCCGTTACCTGCGTGACCACGGGCACCGAAACGGCACCGACCTCTCCGCTGCTACGGATGAGGATCTACTCCGCCGGGTCGGTCTCGTCGACCACCGGGATCGGTTGACCAATGCCGGTACATTGCTCTTCGTAACCACACCCGACATCGGGATCGACTACCTCCGCCGCCAGGTGCCGGGAGGTGACAGCACCAACCGGGTCCGTGGCACGGGTCCGCTGCTGGCACAGATATACGAGGTAGAGCAAGCGGGCAAGGATGCCAACCGGATATCACATGTTCGCCTGGGCTTCGTTCACCGCCCAGTCCGATCTATCCCTTCCCGAGCAGTGCGGGAGGCGATCGTGAACGGGGTAGTCCATCGGGACTGGAGCTCCCCGCAACCCACCACCGTCGAGCACATCGGGGATGTGATGACAATCACTTCGCCCGGAGGGTTCGTCGGGGGAGTAACTTCCCACAACATCATCACCCACCCCGCCTCTCCTAGATATCGATCCCTGGCTGAGGCGGTGGCCACCCTGGGACTCGCCGAGCGCGAGGGCATCGGTGTCGATCGGATGATCAGTGACATGCTGGCCATCGGCCGGCCGGCTCCCGACTTCCAAGAACTTCCCGGTCCTTACGTGCGGGTCAGCCTGTTCGGGGGTGATCCTGACCGGCGGATGATCGGTTTTCTAGACGCTGTGGAACCCGAGGCATCAGGCGGTGATGTGGATCTGCTGCTGATCCTGGAGCAGTCGATCACCCGAGGTTGGGTGGATGCCCGCTCAATTGCCCCCGTGCTGCAACGGTCCGAGACGGAGGCCGGAGGGTCGCTCCAACGCGTCGCCGAGTCGACCATCCATGCACATCCGATCATCGTGCCCGTCCACGGTGTTCCGCTGAACCACCCACCCGCCTACCGGCTCTCCAACTCGAGCAAGGAGGACCTGGCCCATCGGTTGGGTCCTGTTCGAACAGCGGAGGGTCGCGAGGCGCTGATCATGGACTGGGCACGAGCGAGAGGTCGGGTGTCGTCCACCGAGGTGGCCGATCTCACCGGACTGACCGTGCCGTACTCGGGCACGCTGCTGTCCGATCTGGCCGGCAGCGGCCGGCTGGTCGGGAGCCGGCCGAACCGGATGGGACGTGGTTTTCACTATCTGCCGGTGGACTCCGGGACGGACCACCGGCGCTGATCCCGCCCGGGTGGGACGCCTCCGGTAGGTTGTCGGCCACGACGTAGCGGCAGGCGGCCGGCTCGGCCGTAGAAGTGAGGAGTTTCGATGGACAGTTTGAACCGGGCGGTGCAGAATCTGGGCCGGGATTTCTGGGAGTGGCGGATTCCGAGTTCGTACCGGAGTCCGGACGATGTTCCCCGGGTGGAGCTGTCACCGGATTGGATTCCCGAGTTCGACCGGACGTCGGCTCGACGCCGGCTGGAGCGGGCTGCCGAATTCCGGCAGCGATGGGAAGCAATCGACGTTGCGAGTGAGCCGGTCGCAACCCAGGTCGACTATCGCCTGATTGGCTCTGCCATCTCCCGGGTCGAGTGGGAGGTAGCGTTCCTGCGTAATTGGGAGCGGGATGCGGTCATGCAGGTGCATCAAGCCCTCGGTCCCGTCTACGACTCGATGCTGCCGGCTCCACCCTTCGACCTCGATCGGCAGGAAGGAGTGATCCACCGCCTGCAACAGGTAGGCGGGCAGCTGGCGGTGGCACGAGAGAATCTGGCTCGAGCAGGCACTTCCGCGCTGGCCGGGTCGGCCATCCGGCTGCTCGAGAACATCGATGAGGCCCTGCCGCGGTCCATGAGCGCGCTGAGCCTGCTGTTCGATCCGGGTCGCCGCACTCCGCTGGCGGGAGCAGCGGCTCAGGCCACTGGGGAGCTGGTCGAGTTTCGGGAGTGGCTCCGGGAGCGGCATGAGAGCCTACCCGACCACGAGCCGGTCGGGCGCGACAACTTCGTGTGGTTCCTGCGCAACGTTGCGCTCTCCGCCCTGTCCCCCGAGGAGATCGTGCTGCTGGCCAAGCGGGAGGTTTACCGGAACTATGCCTGGGAGGAAGTGGAGCGGAACCGTGGTTCGGAGAACGCGGGGCAGTCGATGTTCGAGTCGGCCGAGGCTCAGGTGGAGCACGAGATCCGGTCGGAGCGGGAGATCCGGGAGTTCTACGAGGATCAGAACCTGCTCACCCAGCCCGACTCGCTGCGCCGGTACCACACCGCCACCCTCCCCGACTATCTACAGCCGCTGACCTGGCTGGGGGTGGCCAACGACCTGACCTCGGACAGGCGTCTCGACGAGGATGCGGTGACCTATGTGTGGGACCCGACCCGGCCGCTGCCGTACTTCTACATAGCCAACGCCCACGACACCCGGCTCGGCATCATCCACGAAGGGGTCCACTACAAGCAGCTCGCCCTTTCCTGGGCCAATCCCAATCCACTCCGCCGCCGGTACTACGACTCGATGAGCAACGAAGGCCTGGCCCACTACAACGAGGCTCTGATGCTCCAGGCGGGACTGTTCGATGATGCTCCCTGGTCGCGCCTGACCATCCAGAACTTCAAGCGTCTCCGCAGCCTTCGGGCGGTGGTGGATGTCGGCCTGGCTGCCGGAACCATGACCCTTGCCGAGGGGATGGACATGTTCATGGAGCTGATACCCATCGACTACCAGACCGCTCTGGAGGAGACCTCCATGTACCTGGCCAACCCGGGTCTGGCCATGAGTTATATGGTCGGCAAGCTGGAGGTCATCCGCCTGCTGGCCGACGCCAAGCGGGTCAAAGGCACCGATTTCAGCCTGCGCTGGTTCCACGACCACCTGTGGAACAACGGCAACGTCCCCCTGTCGCTACTCAGATGGGAGATGCTGGACGATCCGAGCGAAGTCCGGGCGATCGACCGAGCCAGCTAGTGGCAGCAGGCGCCCGGGTCTCTCCAGGCGCGGCGGGCTTCCAGGGAGATGAGCACGGCGATCACGAGCGCTCCGGCCGGGTCGGCCCACCACCATCCGAATAGGGCATTGGCCCCCAGCCCGGCCATGGCCACGGCGGACAGCTGGAAGCAGAGGTTGGTCTGGGCAGCGTCAGCCTCCATAGCGTGACTGTGCAGGGCGAGGGCCGTGGAACGCTTGGCCATAGCCAGCCACTTCATCACCGCGATGGAGAGCACCAGCAGGACCACGCCGACCGCCGAGGTATCGGGACGTTCCCCGCCGATCAGCGAGGAGGCCGCTTCGTAGCTGACGTAGATCGCCAGTAAGCAGAGGCTGACAGCTACGCCGCGCCGGGCCAGGTATTCGGCTCGCGCGACCGCGGACTGATCTCGGGCACGTTTGTCGGCCGCGATCCGCCATAGGATCACGATCCCGGAGCTCGTTTCGATGACACTGTCGATTCCGAAACTCAACAGCACCACGCTGCCGGCGACTAGCGCGGCGACGATGGCGACCAGTCCTTCGATGGCGTTCCAACCGACGGTCAGCCACTCCAGGCGAAAAGCTCGGCGGAGCAGCGTATCCCGCTGTTGCTCTTCCTGCCATGTGCCATGTGCCATGTGCGTCCCCTTAGCGTGGCGACCTTCTCAGATGGTCAGCCGTTGGCCATTGGCGGGATGTGGTTCCGTGCCTGAGCCGGCACCGAAACTGGTGTGCTCGGATGTCCCTTCCTGGCGGCGGCCATTCTGGGTCCGGTCCGGGCGGTCATCGTCCCGACCAAGGCTACCACCGATATGGACAATTCCGAGGCTGCGCGGCATACTCGGCCAACGGGCGCTTAGGAGGAGTAACCGGTGGGAGGTCCAGGCCAGATCAGTCATGAGGCCGCTGATCGGTGGCGGGCCGAGTTGGAGGCCTGGGTGATTCCCCAGCGCCTGCTCGACGCCGCAGAAGAGTCGCCCTACGGATGGGTGCCATGGGTGTGGGAACGCCTCTCCGCCGCCGCCCGCGCCGGGCCGCCCCCGGCCACCGTCGAGATCGTCCGGGATTTGCTCGGCGAGCAGGGTTCGGTGCTCGATGTCGGGGCGGGGAGAGGGCGCGTCTCCTTGCCGCTGGTCGCGTTGGGCCACGACCTGACCGCGGTGGAGCCCGACGCCGGGATGGCGGATGGTTTCGAGGAGGAGGCGGCCCGTCTGGGCGTCTCCGCTGAACTGGTTCGGGGTCGCTGGCCGGAAGTGGCCGCGGAGGTCCCGAAGGCGGACGTGGTCATGTCGGCCAATGTCGCCTACGACGTACCGGGCATCGGTCCGTTTCTGGTCGCCCTCCACGAGACGGCCAGGCGTGCGGTGGTCGTCGAGTTGACCGAAACCCACCCCCGAGTTACCACGGCACCCCTTTTTCGAGCCGTGCATGGGGTCGACCGTCCCGATGGTCCTTCGGTCGACGATCTAGTGGCGGTGATCATCGAAGAGCTGGGTATCCAACCGAACGTAGAGCGGTGGAAACGACCCGCCACGATCTGGTTCGAGAACTGGGATGAGATACTCGCCTTCTATGGAAAGCGGGTGACCTTACCGATAGCCCGCCGCCCCGAATTGAGACCTCTCCTGGAGTCGCAGGTCAGGGAGGAAAACGGTCGACTATACGTCGGAGACGGAGTAGGACACCACTGCACCGTGTGGTGGCGTACCGATCGATGAAGGTGTCCTGAACCTCTAGTTGCTCCCAGTTTACAGAGCCTCGGCCATCTCGTCGACGGATAGGTCGTCGCCTACGTCGAAGAAGGCGATGATGCGGCAGGGGCACGCCTCGCCACCCTCGAACTTCCAGGGGAAGGCCCCGATGATGCACCGCTGGTTGAGCACCTTTTCGATGTCACCGCCTACGTTCTCGGCATGGATACAACCTTCCGGGAACGCTAGGTAGTGCATCGGGAACAGGTCTTCGGTGATGACCCGGCCGCTGTTGTGGTGCGTGTAGGTGTACTCACCGAAGTACTCGAGCACCGACATGCCCACGTGGTCCTCGAAGCGCTTGGTCAGGTCGGGACGCATGTGGCGGATCGTGGTGTTCATCGGATGGTCACCGGAGCCGGCATCCACGCCCCACCAGCGGATCTCCATGTCCAGCATCCACTTGGCCAGATCCTGAGTACCACCCGGGTGCATGCAGAAGTATCGGGTCAGGTCCTGCTCAGGCTTGCCTTCGTAATAGCGGTGATATCCGGTGTGGATGATGAGAATGTCGCCCTTCTTCACCTCGACCTTGGCGGTTATGTGATCGGGGGTGATGATGCTCCAGTCGCTCACCACATCGGAAACGTCCACGATTACCCCTTCGTGGACCAGCTTGGTGAGGGGGAGGGAAGCCATGTCGCCGGCACCGTCGGCCATGTGCATCGGCCCGTCCAGATGGGTGCCGACATGGAGGGAGGTTTCGAATCTCTGGGAAACCACCCGGTTGGTCTGCAAGGTCTGGGTGTAATACATCTTGGAACCGGGATAGCCGACCCAACCCGGGGTGTGGAGATTGATCGGGTGGGATAGATCGACGATTTTCATCCTTGCGCCTCCGATGCTGTGGGACAGGCCGTATGGTAGATGGCCGTACTGGGCCTGTCAGACCTGCTAGCGGAGGCGTGCGTGTCCGGCCTTGGGCAACTGCTTCCTAGTCAGCGAAGTCGGCGGGCGACTCGTGCAGGGATTGATAAGGATCGTCCGCATACGATCTCAGTTCTAGTATCGCTCCCCGTTCTCCCAGATACCGTAGAGGTCGGTACGCCGGTCAGCCCTCGGAGCGATCAGCTCGCCGCGAACCTGGGCTCGTTTAGCAGCCCCGATGTCCACCTCGGTAACGGTGATGGCATCGGACGAGCCGGGGAGGGGTCCGGAGAGAAGTTGCCCGTAGGGATCCACCAGGATGGATGATCCTAGGAAGTCCAGCTCACCATGGCGGCCTGCCTGTGATGAGCAGGCGATGAACACCTGCGAGAGGTTGGCCTGCAGCACCGCGCCCCGGCCCTGGGGGCACATTCCCTGCTCGTCCCAGCGTTCCTGATCGAAGCCGGGTAACCACGCAGTCGGGACGCAGATCAGGTCGGCTCCCTTGAGCGCCATCAACCTGACCACTTCCATGAACCGTAGGTCGTAGCACACGCACAGACCGATCGTCCCGAATCTGGTATGAGCCACCGGGAACCCCAGATCTCCGTTGCGGAAGCTCACCTTCTCCTCAGCGAACAGGTGTGCTTTGCGATAGTGGAGCAGCAACCCATCTGGGCCGACCGCTACCGCCGAGTTGTACATCGCCTCCCCGTCACGCTCGCAGAAGCCGCCCACCACGTATCCGTTGGCCTCGGCGGCCAGGGCGGTCCACTGCTTGACAGTGGGGCCATCGACCGGTTCGGCCAGGTCCCAGAGGGCTCGCCAATCGGACACGTAACCGTGGATGATCATCTCGGGCAGGATGACGATGTCAGCCCCCTGGTCGAAAGCCACGTTCGCAGACCGGTAGGTGAGCTCCCGGTTGGCTTCCACCTGGAGTGGTTCTCCCCCGATCTGCACCAGACCTATGGAAACTGTGTTGGCCATCTTGGACTACTCCTGACTCTCAGTTAGAGGCATGAGTCCCGCCACCTTGATCATGTTCCAGTCGGCCGGGCACGGGCCGCCCACGCTCTCTATGTGGTCGTTCCGGTCGCCTGCCACCGCGTGCCAGACCCCAACCGGGACGTGAATCACCTCGCCGGCTTGAAACTCCAGCCGCAAGCCGTTGGTCAGATCGTCGATGCTTCCCTTTCCGTCCAGTACGTAGATAGTGTCCTCGGACTCGACATGCACATGCTCGATATTGCGCTCGCCCGGTTGCATGTCCACGTAGTTCATGTTGGCGGTGTAGGCCTTCACGCCGGGCCATACCACCAGCCTGGCATCACGGGCGATCATCGGGACGATGGCGGTGGGGAAGTCACGGTGGAACATCCGGATTCCCCCCGGGGGTTGGCGGTCCGGCCTGGCCTCTATCTCGACCGAGTCGAACGTTCCCAGATGGGTATACAAGCTGGGATCGGCTGGACAGGGCCCCCCAACGATCTCGGCACCTGCTCCGGCGGCCCCGAATCGGTATCGGGCGCCCGGACTTATGTGGACCATGGAACCGACGGCCAGGTCCTGGCGGTCGCCGTTCCCTCCCACGATGGTGCTGGCTCCCTTCATGAGGTAGTAGGCCGCCTCGGTCGGGTGTTCGAGGGTGATCGTTCGCCCGCCGGGGCCCAGCGAGATGCGGTGCAAGGAGCGGAGGTAGGCACCGGTTCCCGGCCAGATCACCGCCCGTGCCCAGCCGTTTCCCTCCACGATCGGAAGATCGGGGCAGTACCCATCGTCGCGGAGGATGCGGATCCGATCGGGTTCAGCGACCATATGTCCCTAGCCTCATCTCGCTCATCGGCGGCAGTCTACCCGTACCATTCCGGCCGGCGCGATCGGCGAGTGTGGCGCGAGCCGTGCCCGTCCAGGACCGGAGATGCCGCCAGATTGGGGAGGAAACAGCAAATATGGGCAGGATCGATCTGATCACCCAAAAGGAGGGCCTCACCTCTGAGCAGGCCGAGCTGTTCGACTGGATAGTGGAGAGCCGCGGAACGCTCGTCCGGCCATTCGCCGTGCTGTTGCATGCGCCCAGCCACGCCGACCACCTCGCCCGCCTCGGTCACGTTGTCCGGTACGAATCCAGGCTCGACGGTGCGTCCCGGGAGCTGGCGATCCTGGCAACCGGGAGAGCACATGGTTGCCAGTATGTGTGGGACACCCATGTCGAAATTGCTCGCCAGGAGGGGGTCCGTCCGGCGGCGATCGCTCATCTCGACGGACTACCCGCGGACCTATCAGCCAGGGAGGCGGCCATCCTGGACACGGTCGAGGAGTTGTGTGCCTCGTCGTCCCTCTCAGAGAAGACGTTCGGTCAGGTGGAAGCCGAATTCGGTCACAAGGGCGTGGTAGAACTCACCGTGCTGGTTGGCTACTACACCCTGTTGGGCTACACCATGGCCGCCTTCGAAGTGTGTGATCTGCCGGAAGCCTGAAGTCGCTTTTCCGACCGCGATTGGTCGGTAACGCGGCCGGGGTTTTGGGGTGCCTTCGAGCCCACTAGTATCGCCTGGCAGGTCCGTGCCTAGAGACAGGAGCCCTCGCATGACCCATGTTCCGGTAACGCACATCACCTCGGACGCCGAACGCAGCCGGCGATACGCCGCCCTCCGGGAGGCCATGGCGGGGGCGGGTATGGACGCCTTCGTGATCTGTAGTCGCGGAGACGAGTTCGTACGGGGCCGGGTGCAGTACGTGAGCGATATCTTCCAATGGGCAGGGCGCGGCTTCGTGGTACTTCCCATGAAGGGCGAAGCCACCTTCGTGACCGATCCTTTGTGGGGCACCGGTTATGCCATGCAAGGCCATTGGTTGAAGGACTATCGCCAGCCGGACGACGCAGGTACCGAGATCGGGGGCATCCTCTCGGACCATGGGCTGGCGCGGGGCACGATCGGAATAGTGGGCCTGGCCGACATCACATCGGTGGCCGACTACAAGAGCATGGGTGCGGCGCTGCCGGACGCCGAGCTGGTGGACGCCACGGATCTGTTCGACGATGTTCGCGCGATCAAGAGCCAGGAGGAGATCGACTCCACGATCGAGACCGGAAACATCATGAGACGGGTGTTCAGGGCACTGGAGGCGGAGATACGTCCCGGAGTCCAGGAAGTGGATGTGCTGTCGGAAGCCCATCGCCTCGCCCGCCAGCTGGGTTGCATGGAAGGGATCGCGCTGATGGGACGGGCTCCCTTCCGGTGTTTCGGGCCGGGAACGCGCGGCGTGATCGAGCGGGACGACATCATGGTCATCGACCTGGAGTGGGGTGGTCCCCTGGGATACTGGGTGGAGGTTCGCCGGGTTTACAGCTTCCAGCCACCCACTGCTGTGCAGCAAGCCTTCTGGGAGATGCGCGTGGAGAGCTTCGAAGCCTGTGTGCAGGCCATGAAGGTCGGCGAGTCCTCCGAGACCGTCCTCGACGCTCGCGATCGGGTATACGACGCCTACGGGTATTCGGCGATGGGCGCCAACTCCTACACCGCGCACGGGATCGGGATCGACTCTCTGGAACCCCCCTGGGTACCGGGGAAGGAGCGGACCATGGAGAACAACATGATGATCAACCTCCACCCAGCCATCGGTTTCGAGGACCCGGAGGTGGGTGCGGCGCTGGGCGGCATCAGCATCGCCGACAACGTACTGGTGGGACCCGACGGCGGGACCAGGATGGTCGATCAGTCGGACGAATGGATCGTGCTCGACGGCTGAGGACCGGTGGGCAGCAAGAGGTCATGGATGGGGCGTACCGGGTCGTCGTGGCCCGGTCCCCACAGGTGGCTACGCGGTGCATTTGAGCAACCCGATTACTCGGTATATTGGCGTGAGCGGCAGCACCTGAAGACACGCGAGTAACTATTCGGTTGGTGACTACACGGAGACCTGTGTGAAGGCGCGGGAGAAGGGAACCACGAGGTGAGATGAGAGTACTGATTACGGGAGCAGCAGGGTTCTTCGGACGGGCACTGGTTCGGGCGTTCGCCCAGGGCGGTGATCACGTGGTGGCGGCGGACATCCTCCCGCCCGACGACTTCGTTCCTCGTTCGGACACGCCGAGCGACCGGGTGGACTATGTGGTGCTCGATGTGGGGGATCCGGCTGCCTGGTCCTCCGAGGTAACCGGGCAGGTGGACGGGATCGTCCATGCGGCGGCCTTGACCCCGAGCATCCAAGAGGCACGCGAGGATCCGTCCAGGCTGGTGCGCGTGAACCTGATCGGGGCCCTCAACGCCTTGGAGTTCGCCCGCCAGGAGAACCTGGGCAAGTTCCTGTTCATCTCGTCGGCCGGTGTCTACAACCAGTTCGATGAAGTCGTCTTGTCCGAGGAGGACGCCGACGGCGGGTTCTCGCTGTACGGTTCGGCCAAGCTGGCGGCTGAGATCATGCTGTTCCGCTATGCCGACATGTTCGGATTCGATGCGGGCGCGATCCGTCCCACCTCCATGTACGGGCCGGCCGAGGAGTTCCGCAACACCCGGCCGTTCGTCACTCAAGCCAAGCAGCTGGCCGACGCCGCCTTGGACGGGATTCCGGTGCGGGTGATCGGGATGGACGATCGGTGTGACTGGGTGTTCGTAGACGATGTGGCCGAGGGCGCCCAGCGCTTCTATTCCGGCGAGATGGCCAGCCGTTCCTTTGCGTTCTCATCGGGAGATCCGATTCCCTTCCGGGATGTGCTGGAAGCAGCGGTGGAGTCCTTCGGGGTGGTAGTGGACGGCAAGGCCGAGACCCTGATCGATGCCACTCCCGACCGGGCAACCACCATCTCCTGCGACAAAGCCCGTGCGGAACTCGACTGGAATCCGGTCGGTATCGCGGAGGGAATGCGACGCTACGCCGAGCTGGGCGGCTGAGCAGTCCCGAACAACGATGCGAACCACTCCAACCACCCGATAGCCTGCAAGAACTGGAGCCTGAATGAGCCATAGCACACTGAGATCGGCCCTTGCGGAGCGTACCCTACGTATCCGCGGCGGTCACGAGTCCCCCTACTTCCAGATCATGCGGAGGGTGCAGGGGCGGGACGACATCATCCGCCTGGTCCGGGGAGAGCCGGACATTCCAACCCCTCTCCACATCATCGAAGCCGCCAAGCGCTGTCTCGATAGCGGTCACGTCGGATATACGCCTCCGGGGGGAATGATCGAGCTGCGGGAGGCGATCGCCCGCAAGTTCAAGCAGGACAACAACCTGGAGTACGACGCCGAGTCCGAGATCCTGGTGACCGCCGGGGCTCAGGAGTCGATGGCGGTCAGCCTACAGACCCTGGTGGATCCGGGCGATGAGGTGCTGCTGGCTACCCCCCACTACATGGCCTATCCGGCCAACATCACGATGGCCGGCGGGATGATCGTGTACGTACCGACGGTGGAGGAGGAGGACTTCGAGCTGAAGCCGGAGGCCATCGAAGCGGCGATAACCGAACGCACCAAACTGCTGGTGCTGGTAACGCCCAACAACCCCACCGCCGGAGTGATCACCGCCGATACGCTGGCTGAGATAGCCGAGGTGGTGCGAGCCCATCCGGGCCTGGTGGTGATCTCCGACGAGCTGTACGAGAAGGTGGTATACGACGGTTTCGAACACATCAGCTTCGCCACGCTGCCCGGTATGTGGGAGCGGACCATCACCATCAACGGGTTCTCCAAGGCCTACAGCATGACCGGTTTCCGGGTGGGATATATGGCCGGGCCAGCCGATTACATCCTGGCAGCCACCGAACCCCGCCATTCGCTCAGCATCTCGACCGCCCTACCGTCCCAGCATGCCGCGCTGGCCGCGCTCGAGGGTCCTCAGGACTTCCTCTCGGACATGATGGTGGAGTACCATCATCGCCGGGCGGTGATGCGGGCCACGTTCGACCGCCTAGGCGTCACCTATGGGGAACCGAAGGGTGGTTTCTACTTCTTCGCCAACGTGTCCGGGTCCGGGTTGGATGCGGTCTCGTTCGCCGATAAGGCGGTCGATTATGGGCTGCTCTTCTCCCCGGGCAACATCTTCGCGGAGGGGGCGGTCAAGTACATCCGCATCTCCTATCTGGCGCCCCGTGAACAGCTCGAGGAAGCGATGGAGCGCTTCACCCGCCTGTGGCACGACTGCCGGAGCAGCCAGTGAGCGGCCCCACCGTAGCCCTGATCGAGGACTTCAGTCCGGCTCAGGTGGCCGCACTGCAGGATTCCTTGCCGGCAGGCGCCACCATTCTGGAGAACGCGCTGTCGGCGGGCACCATCGGGGGAGCCGATCACCTCATCCTCTGGCGCCAGAGCATCAGTGACGAGCAGCTAGCAAGTCTGTCCGCCCTCAGCGGAGTGGTCACCCTCGATTCGGGTGGCGCCACTCCGTCGGCTGAGATATGTGCCGACCAGGAGATTTGGGCCGACAAGGTTCTGTCCCCTTCGCTCATCAGCGTGGCCGAGCACACGGTCATGCTGATCCTGGCGCTCTTCAAGCGTCTGGCCACCGCCAACCGCCGCCTCATGGACGGGGTCATCGTGGAGGGTATGGCCCCCTTCGTGACCGATCAGGAGAACTATTCCTACAACTGGGTGGGCCTGGATCTATTCGAGGCGCTGGTCGGTAAGCGGGTCGGTTTGGTGGGGGTCGGCAAGATCGGTCGGGAGGCAGCTACCCGGCTGGTGGCGTTCGGTATGGATGTCATCTACACCAAGCGCAACCGCTTCTCCGCCGATGAGGAACAGGAGTTGGGCATACGCTACCTCCCCTTCGACGAGCTGCTGGCGGCCTCCCACTGCGTGTCGCTTCACAATCGTTTCACAGCGGAGACGGAGAGGATGATGGGTGCCCACGAGTTCGCCCTGATGCCCGAAGGATCCTTCTTCGTCAACACCGCCCGCGGGCGGCTGGTGGACGAGGAGGCCTTGATGGCCGCCCTGCACCGCGGTCATCTGGCCGGGGCCGCTCTCGATGTGTTCTGGTGGGAGCCGATCCTGCCGGATAGCCCGCTGCGCAGCACCCCGAACCTGTTGATGACCCCCCACACCGGTGGCATTCCGAGCGCCGTCTCGGTGGCTCAGGAGCTGGCGGCCGCCGGCCGGGTCATCGCTGAGAGATTGGAGTAGCCGGATGAGCGATCAGACCTTTGTCGGGATGCAGGTGGGTGGAATCAGCTTCATCGACGAGGGGATCGACGAAACCCTCGACATCTTCGCGGAGCTGGCCGGAGTGAACGCTATCTTCATCTCCGCCCTCTCGTGGGCACGTGGCAACGCCGGACGCTCTGGTAGCAACGACTTTCCCGATCACGGCGGCCAGGAACCCGATCACCTCCAGGGTGGGGCGTTCTTCCCACCCGATCCCAGGTACTACCACGGCACCACCATCAAGGACTTCACCGCACCCGACCCGCTCTACGAAGGGTGGGACATCCTGGGTGATGTGATTCCTGCTGCTCGCGCCCGGGGCATGGAGGTATTACCTTACTACTGCGAGACGTCGCACCGCAATCCCAAGCCGCTCTGGCAGCCCGGGTTCGCCCAAGTGCTGGAGGTCGACGCATGGGGAAGGAAGGCCAGCCGACCTTGCCTGTACAACCCGAACTACCGGAACTGGTGGTTTGGAGTGATCGACAACTGGTTCAACGAATACGACCTGAACGGGATGCTGTGGGGGATCGAACGTGAGGATCCGCTCTCGTCGATGATCGTCAGCGCAGAAGTGCCGATCTGTTTCTGTGTCCACTGCCGCTGCGAGGCGCATCGCCGGGGGATCGATGCCGGGCGGGCGGCCGAGGGCTATCGGAAGATCCACGACTACCTAGCGGCGGTACGGGGCGGCCACCAGCCCCGGGACGGCAAGCTGATCACCTTCCTGCGTCACCTGTTCGAATATCCGGAGGTGTCCCAGTGGCAGAAGCTCTGGTGGGATGGCCACAAGGACCTCTATCGGGAAATATCGGGACTGGTCCGGTTCTTCGGCGACGACTATCAGGTCGGGTTCGGTATCTGGCAGATGATCAACACCTTCAACCCGCTGCTGAGAGCGGCCCACGATCCGGCCGAGTACAAGCTGTATGCCGACTGGCTCAAGCCCGTGTTCTACAACGCTCCGGCCGGAGCCCGGTTCACCAAGTTCGTTACCAACCTGTGCAAGACGATCCTCGGTGATGCCACCCCGTCGGAGTGGACACCCATCCTCTACAAGATTCTCGGTTTGGACGAGGCGGCTTTCGCGGACCTCCCGCCCGCCGGCTTCAGTCCCGGATATGTGGCCGAGTTCACCCGGCGCTATGTGGAGGCGGTGGGACCCGAGGTGGAGGTCTATCCGGGCATCGGTTTGGGGGTCGAGACGGTGGCGCGTGACATAACCCCCGCTGATGTGGAGGACATGGTGGAAGCTTCCTTCGAAGGGGGAGCGGGAGGTGTGATGATCTCCCGCAACTATTCGGAGCTGACCCTCCCTAACTTGGCTGCCGTGGGTACCGCCCTGCGCCGCCTGGAAAAGATCTGATCGCGACAGGAAAGGAAACCCAACCGTGCGCACAATCCTCAAAGGCGGAGTCATCGTAAACCTGGACGGCGGTCCCTCGGTACAACAGGACCTGGTCATCGATGGCGAGCAGATCGCCGCGGTTGGCACAGCCAATGGTCAAGCCGCCGACAAGGTGGTGGACGTGTCCGGCATGTACCTGCTGCCTGGTCTGGTCAACTGCCATGTCCATCTGGGCTGGGACGGAACCCATGACCTGGAGATGCAGGCAAACGAATCTCCGGCTATCAACGCTATCAAGGCGGTGATGAACGTCCACCGGCACCTTTCAGCCGGCGTGACCACCATCCGGGACCTGGGCATGAACAACGCCAACATCGATGCCAAGACTGCTATCGACAATGGCTGGGCACCCTGGATCCGCCTGTTCCCCAACGGGCGGGCTATCTGTACCACCGGGGGTCATACCTGGTGGTGCTGCCGGGAGGCCGACGGGATATACGGCGTTCGCAAAGCCATCCGGGAACAATTCAAGGCCGGTGCCAGCTGGATCAAGATCATGGGTTCCCACGAGGAAGTCCAGTTCACGATGGACGAGCTGCGGGCCATGGTGGAGGAGGCTCATCAGAATGGCATGATGGTCACAGCCCACGCCACGTTCGACGAGGCTATCTCCCGCGTGGTGGATGCCGGGGTGGACTGTGTGGAACACGGCGGTTCGATGACCCCGGCGACCATCGAGAAGATGGTGGAGAAGGGTGTCCCGATCGTTACCACCTTCTCTCCGCTGGTTCAGCAGGTCAAGTTCGGCCTGGACTTCGGCATGACCGTCTCCGACGTAGAGCGGCGCAAGGACCAGATGAACGACAAGTCCCGTTTCGCTGGCAATGTGGCCGCCGCCCGGGCTGGGATCCCGATCGTGTTCGGCACCGACGCCGGCAGCCCGGTGGTTCCGCATTACGCCATAGCGGAGGAGCTCAAGTTCATGGTCGAGATCGGGGTGTGCCCCGACAACCTGGACGCGCTCAATTCCATCACCCGCCGGGGTATCAAGCTGTTGGGTCTCGAGGATGAGCTGGGCACTCTCGAAGCAGGCAAGACCGCCGACGTGGTAGCAGTCGGCGGAGATCCGCTGGCCTCCCTGGATCACATGAAAGACGTCAAGCGGGTCTTCGTGCGGGGCCAGATGGCCTTCTCCTCCGACGGGGGCTACACGCAGGTCGGGCGTGATATCGAGGGCATGGGTACCCGCTGGGGTCCCGGTGCCGAGATCGGATACCGGCGGGCCTGAGTAGCCGCCTCCCGGTCACGGGTCGAGGAGCAAAGGGAGCCGGATGCTCGATCTGAAGGTAGTGGGGGGAACGGTGGTGACCGGCGAGGGTGCTCGCCGGGCCGATGTCGGCATCGAGGGGGACTTCGTGTCCGAAGTCTCACCACCGGGTTCCCTAGGTCCCGCCCGTGGCGAGATCGATGCCTCGGGGTTGCTGGTGCTTCCCGGAGCGGTGGATGCTCACTTCCACTGCCGGGCGCCCAGCCACCCCGAGCGGGCTACCTTCGCCTCCGAGTCCAGAGCAGCGGCAGCCGCGGGCATCACCACCTTTTTCGAGATGCCCATCTCCAACCCGCCGTGCAGTACCCCGGAAGTATTCGAAGCCCGGCGAAGATTGGGGGAGAGTGAGTGCCTGATCGACTTCGCCCTGTATGCCGGTGCCGGGATCACCGACACCGCTCGGGCGGAGGCGATGGCCGAGTCCGGGGCCATCGGGTTCAAGCTGTTTACTCACGACCCGCCCCCGGAGCGGATCGACGAGTTCGAAGGACTGTGCGCCTCGGCACCCGACGAGATATATGAGTGCCTGCAAACGGTGGCCTCCACCGGTCTGCGCTGCGCGGTCCACGCCGAGAGCCAGCAGTTCATCGAACACTTCCGCCGGATGCCGGATCGGCACGGCAATCCATCTCGCCCCGCCATGGTGGAGGCGGCTGCGGTCTCTCTGGTGGCCACCATTGCCCGGGATGTTCGCCTACCGATGCACATCGTGCATATCACTTCGCAGCTGGCTACCGAGGAGGTGCAGGCAGCGCAGGCGTTGGGGGTCGACATGTCCGCCGAGTCCTGTCCCCACTACCTGTTGTTCAACGACTCGTATATCCCCCGGTTCGGCAACTTCGTAAAGGTGGCGCCGCCCCTCCGCTCCCGTTCCGACATCGACTACCTGTGGCGGTCTCTGGCGGACGGGTCCCTGGCGGTGGTGGCTTCCGATCACGCCCCTTTCACTCCTGCCGAGAAGGAAGCGGCCTCATTCGCTACCTCAGGGCAGGGAATCCCGTCGTTGGAGATGCTGGTGCCGGTGATGCTGGACGCCGGCCTGACCGGGCGCCTGCCTCTGGTCAGGGCAGTGGAAGTGATGACCGCCAATCCGGCCAAGCTGTTCGGCATATATCCGCGCAAGGGCACTGTCGCAGCCGGCTCCGACGCCGACCTGATGCTGGTGGATCCGGGTCCGCATGTCACGGCGGCCACCGCCCAGCTCCTGGGCTACTCCGACCACAGCGAACTGGAGCGGGTACTGGCAGCCCGCCGGCCGGTGGATTCGGCCAAGTTCCTGAGCCGGTCGGGAGGGAGCGGCCGGGCTTACGACGGGATAGGTCTGGTGGGCCAAGTTCTCACCACCCTGTCGAGAGGTCGGATCATCTACGACCGCGGACACCTGAGCGACGAGCCAAGGGGCAAGTTGGTCGCCTCCGATCAGCCACCCGGCCAGGCCACTCCGCCTTCCTTCGCCGGGATGATCGACCAAGGTCCGCCTACCAGGGACCTGCCGCCGCTTCCTTCTGCCTAGTCGGGCGACTCCGCCCTTCCGGTTCATCCCGGTCCATCCAGGTCCAGCAACCCATCCAATAGATGCACCGGCTCGGGGGAGGGGGGGAAGTGCCTGGCGTCTCGTCCCACGGCCGTTAGAGATCACGGCGACTCGGCAAGGTTGCAGGTAAGAACGCGAAAAACGCGCGCCCACTCTCCCCAACTGCGGGCCCATCCCCCGCCCTCCACCTCCGAGTTGGAGACGCGCTCCGCTAATCCCTAACGGGGCGGCCTCCGCAAAATGATCCCTCATGGTCTGCTCGACGTCGGCAGCGGACCCTCGGTGAATGCAGCAATCTGTTTATAGGGCAGCCCTGTGACAGTTTCATGCCTACGCACCTAGACGGCCAGGACACGCGCCGGGTTCGTGTGGGTCATAGCGTGGATCGCGTCCTCGCTGACCCCCTCAGCACGCAGCATGGGCAGGAAGGCTTCGATCAGGTACTGGTAGCCGTGCCCTCCGTTGGTCTTCAGCCGGGGTCGGGCCGGCATGTCTTGGGCTATGACCAGGCGGTCCTGATGACCCTGGCGGACCAATTCGGCCAGGAATTCGGCCCGTCGCTTGTCGGAGTTGATCCACTCGATCCCTATCAGGTCGAACTCCAGATAGGCACCGGTAGCAGCCACCCGTTCCAGCTCCGGCATCTCCAGAGTGCCGTCGAGATGCCCGAGGATCACCCGATCGACCTCCACGCTTTCCTCCCAGAAGATCTCCAGGAACTCCAGCGCCATGTACATGGTGGTGTGGGTGGTGATCGGCAGGCCGGTGGCTACCTGAGCCCGGGCGGCAGCCCGGAGTACCCGTTCCTCCACACCCTGGACCCAGTTCTTGTCCAGACCGATCTCACCGATGATGCCCGGTCTGATTCCGGTGTCGCCCACGCCGTTGCGGATCTCGTCGATCATGTAGTCGGCCAGCCGCTGGGTGGTCCACTTGTTCACGAATTCGGGATAGTAGGGCTCCCGGTAGAAGCCGGTCCCCATGACCACATGGACGCCGGACGCTTGCGACACCCGGCGTAGTTTCTCCGGGTCCCGCCCGATGTGCTCGAGCGTAGGGTCGACCAGCGTGCCACCCCCGGCTTCCCCGTACAGCCGTACCTCCTCGGTCATCTGTACTTCATCGGTGATCGGGAGGGCCAGCCAGCGGTGCCTGGGCCACGAGAGGTCCATGAAGATGTGATCGTGCATCTGGGTGTGACCCAGGTCATGGGGCGAGACCGGACCTCGTACGGTCATCACCTGCCCCGGCACGGCTCCTCCTACCCTTCGGTACCGATGGCCCGCCCGCTCGGCCATGGTTCGGAAAAGGGAGGAGGTCGGCTGAGTCGTCGGACACCGGCGGACAGGATCGCCTCCCGTGCGAAGGTGGCTCCGCGCTCGAATACCTGCTCGGCGTGTTCCTCCCTGGCGTGGTCCTCGAGTGCCACGTACTTGACGGTTTCGTCCCTTGCCATCTCCATCAGCATTCCCCGGTAGTTGATCCCACAGTCTCCGACCGCCACCGGAAGGAAGGTTCCGGTATGGACGTCCGTCAGGGTCTCGTACTGGTCAGCAGGGCCGTACAGATCCTCCGAGAACCGTGCCATACCCTTTAGATGCGCGTACGCGATGTAGTCACGAAGTATCCGGTAACCATACGGCCACGGCTCGATACCCGCTGCATACACGTTCCCGGCGTCGAAATTGACCCGCACCTGCGGCGCATCGAGGGCATCGATGAATCGGGCGGTCAGTTCCGGCTCACGCACCACATCCGTGCGCTCCGGATCCTCGTTGCGGAGATCGAAATGGTTCTCCAGCAACATGGTGATTCCCAGCTCGGCCGCCAGGTCGTGGCACGGTTCCATGCGCCGCTTGTACTGCTCCACGATCTCATCGAAACTCCAGGCAGGATTGTGACCCGGATAGGTGATAACAAACTCGGCTCCCACATCCTTGGCGAGACGGATGACATCGCATATAGCCCGCTGGGCGGCGGTCACATCGTCGGTGATCATCACCCGCCACTTGGCGGTAGCATTGACGCACACGATTTTCGCTCCGTGTCTTGCCAGCGTATGCGCGGCGTGGTCGAAGCCCTGGTTCTGGGGGTAATAGACCAGCTCGACGGCGCCGATCCCGAGCTGGATGCATCGTTTACCGATCTCCTCATAGGTGGGATGCCAGCGATTCCAGGACGAGTCGGCGCAGATGGCCAGTTTCATGGTTCCGTCCTCTCCCAGCCCAGCCTTCGCCGAACCGTGTGGTGCGTCCGGCATCAGGTTAGATTCTGAGCAGAGTGAAGGTGCTCAAGATCTTGCCTAAGGGACTCTGGTTGCTGGCCGGGTGGCTGGCGATCTCCGGATGCGGCGCTGAGCCGTCCGTGGATGGAACGACCACCAGCCGGCCGGTTTCGTCGGTTGCCACCACCGTTGTCCGTACTGTCCCCACCCAGCCGGCGACCTCGTCAGCCGTCACCACCACCAGTACTCCAGTCACAACCGTTGCCGCTGAACGGGTCCGGCCGGTGCTGGTGGTCGAGGTGGTGATGACCGATCTGGAGAACCCACGCGGGATCGGCATCGATGACGTAGGTGCTCTGCTGGTGGCAGAGGCCGGCTACGGCGAGGATGCCCAGGATCTCATTCTCAGGACCGGCCGCCTCACCCGCTTCCTGGATCGCAATGGCGACGGCGACTACGCAGATCCCGGAGAGGCCGAACGGTGGCTCGACAACCTGTACAGCTTCAACTCGGTCAACAAGTACGACACCGGTCAGGACGAGGTGAGTGGAGCCACCGATGTGCTGGTGCATCACGACGGGCGGGTGTTCCTGTCATTGGACGGAGGCATCGATGAGTCCGGAGGTACGTTCATCCTCTTCGAGCTGGCCCCCGACGGGCGGGTGCTCCGGGAAATTTCCCAGAACTCGAACATGACCGGCATCGACTTCGGGCCGGACCAGCAAAGTATCTACGCCACCCAGAGCACCCTCAATCAATTGATCGAGATCGACCTGGTGACGGGCGAGCACCGCCGGATCGTCACTTTCGACGACCTCTATAGCGGGCAGTACCCGCCGGCCTGGCCGTGGATCCCAGCACAGGTGATGTTCTGGTAGCCCTATTCTCCGGAGTTGCCAAAGCGGAGGGGGTCGCCTGCCGGTTCGTACCTGAAGTCATGTGTGATGGCCGGTATCTGCCTCTGGTACCGACCGATGCCAAGGTTGTCAGGGTCGATCCATCGACAGCGGCGGTAACCGACGAGGTGACGGAACTAACCGCTGCGCTGGATGTGGCGGTGGACCCGGCAGGGAACGTCTTCGTGGTCGAGATGGCAGCAGATCACGCCCAGCTCTTCCATCCCGGAGTGGACCTGTTCTCTCCTGCTATTCCGGCCCTGCACGGTGGCTATGTCAGGTTCAGCGGGAAGGTCACCATGTATCCCGCTGACGGTTCAGAACCGAGAGTGCTGGTGGAAGGTCTCGACCAGCCGACCAACATCACAATCTCTCCGGACGGCGCCTTGTACATATCTACCGGGCAAGGAACTCCAGGACGACCCATTCCCGGTCCCCAAGGACGTACCGAGATAATCGGCGAGATCGTCCGGGTGACCGGCTATCGGTGAGCGACTTTCGAATCGTTCCGAATCTCTTCCAATGGACGCTGAGGGAAAGCGCCGACTATACTAGGAAGCCAGCCCATGACCAGGTCACTGAGTCCTATTGCGCGCACGGACGTAGCGCGAGGGGAGGTACGATGAAAGCAAATGGGATCCGAAGATCGCTAGGACTGTTGCTGATCTTTGCCTTACTCGCGGTTGCCTGTGGAGGCGGGGACGACTCGGCCGAGGCTGAACAGGAAGCAGCCGCCGCGCGTCAAGCCGCGGCCGCCGCTGAGGCCGAAGCAGAAGCTTCCGCGGCTGCCCTGGCCCAGGCCCAGGCTGATCTCGAAGCTGCCCAGGCCGCCGCGGCCGAGGCCATGGAAGGGGACCAGGCAGCCCAGGCGGCGCTGGCCGAAGCTGAAGCAGCCCTCGACGAGGCTAAGCAAGCCGCTGAGGAAGCACAGATGGCCGCCGAGCAAGCCACGACCACCACCATGGCGCCCGTCGAGGAAATGGCAATGGTCGAGGTGATCGTGTCCGAGGACAGCGACATCTACAACTTCGATCCCAAGAACTCGGCGGGTGGCGAGTTCGACGCTCCCGTGTTCACCACGGTCTACGAGACGCTGGCCTGGACCAGCCCATCGGGTGATGTCTTGCCCCGGCTGGCGACCGAGTGGACCATCTCGGAAGACAAGATGACCTACACCTTCAAGCTGCGGGAAGGAGTCAAGTTCCACAACGGGGCCGACTTCACCGCCCACGATGTGGTCTACAGCGTCAACCGGGCCGTCGGCCAGGGTATCCCGATGGTGCAGCAGCGGGCCCAGAACCTGGATAGTGTGACGGCGGTCGATGATCACACGGTCGTCTACCAGCTGAAGCAGCCTTCCACCGCCTTCCTGCTCAACATTGCGGACACCACCGGGCTGGGCTTTTCGTCGATCCTGACGTCGACGGCACCCGCCCACGGAACCACCCCGGTAGGTACCGGTCCGTTCACGTTCGTATCCTACGTACCCGGTTCGGAGCTGGTGCTGGATGTCAACCGTGCCTACTGGGATCCTTCGGTGTTGCCGGCCTACGATCGCATCCGGGTGAGGATCATCAAGGAGGATGCCTCGATGGTTGCCGCGCTCAGGTCCGGGGAAGTGGCGCTGATCCATCCCACTTCCACTGCCACCGCCCGGACGTTGCGGGACAATCCCGACTTCTCGATCGTCGACACGCCGTCGCGCACCTTCTGGATCCATGCCAGCCGGGTGGGGGCGACCCGGGACGAGGCGGTGGTCAAGGCCCTGTGGTTGTCGATGGACCGCCAGGCGCTGGCCGACATAGCTTTCCTGGGTGAGGCTTTCCCCTGGTCGACCGCCCATCCGCTGGTCGAGTACGGCCTGGGGCCGGACGATCTGCCCAACTACCAGCGGGACGTGGAGGAAGCGAAGCGGGTCCTGGCCGAGGCGGGTTACACAGATGAGGTCGAGCTCGAGTTCGTCTATCCGACCCGGGTTCCCTATGAGGATGTGTTCTTCGAGGTTCTTCAGGCTTCCTGGGCCGAAGCTGGCATAAACGTGACACTCAATCCGGTGGAACAGGCGGTCTGGATTCCGAAGCTCATCAACGCTGACTACGACCTGTCAGCCACCGACCAGGGTTGGTATTCGAATCCTTACCGCTACGTGTTGCCCAGGACCGGGTGGCAGGCGCCGCCGGAGGAGATCCTTCCCGAGCTGATCCCCGAACTGGATGCCCTGGCAGCGGCATCCCAGGATGAGCGGCCGGAGATCTTCCAGCGGATCCAGGTCATGGAAGCCGAGAACGTGTATCCGTACGCGGGCACGGTGTACGCGAATGCCGCCCATGTCTACCGGAACGATCTGCTGGCCAGCGCGGATCTCAGCACCTACATCACCGGGGACAAGCGCGTTCTCTACCTGTCCCTGGTTCCAGCGGGATAGCAACACACCGACGGCTTGGCGGGCATCTTTCTAGGTGTCCGCCAAGCCTCGGCAACTCACGTACTCGTACGTAAGTCATGGCGGCTCCAGGATCGGGCCGTGAGCGCGCTGTCCTGGCCGTGCACGATCTCGTCACCGTATATCCCACCCGACTCGGCGACGTCCGAGCCGTCGACGGGGTGAGCTTCGAGCTGGCAGTAGGTGAAGTACTGGGCATAGTGGGGGACTCGGGTAGCGGCAAGACCACGCTGGCTCGCTCGCTGCTCGGTCTGGTACCTGCCCCGGGGAGGATCGAGGCAGGTGAGATCCTGCTCCAGGGCCGTGACCTGCTGAGGGTCACCGATGAAGGAATGCGGAAAGTGCGGGGTTCGGAGATCGCCATGATCTTCCAGAATCCGATCCGCTCGTTCCACCCCGGCTTCACCATCGGGCGGCAGTTGACCGAGGCTGTCCGCCAACATCAGGCTGTGGCGCGCCGTTCCGCCAGGGAGAAGGTGATCGAGGCCCTCACCTGGGTGGGTATGCCAGAACCGGAGGTAAGGATGCGGGACCATCCCCATCAGTTCTCCGGCGGGATGCTGCAGAGGGTGATGATCGCGATGAGCCTGCTGAACGAACCGGCGGTGCTGGTGGCCGATGAACCGACCACCGCCCTCGATGTCACAATCCAGGCCCAGATCCTCGATCTGATCCGGCGGCTGGCCGGGGATCGGGGATTGGGGGTGATCCTGGTCACCCACAATCTCGGCATGGTGGCCAGCCTGTGTGACCGGGTGATGGTCATGTACGCTGGCCAGATCGTGGAGGAGGCGCCGGTCGAGGAGATCTTCGCCCGTCCGGCCCATCCATATACGGTCGGGCTACTCGAGTCCCAACCCGACCGGGCATCGGGTACCCGGCTCGCGGCTATGGCGGGCGCTTCTCCGAGGATGACCGATCTTCCCCCAGGATGCCGGTTCGAGCCCCGGTGCGCCTACGCCGTGGCCGACTGTTCGAAGCCACCGGATCTGTGGGGTATAGCCGGTGGGCGGTCCGTTAGGTGCTGGGTCACGAGAGGCCACGGCGAGTTGCCCGTCCTGCCCATCGGCGCGGCGGGCCGGACGGGCTAGGGACCGCCATGACCCTCGTCCTTCTCGATGGTGTGTCGGTCCACTTCCGGCTCCGCAAGCGAGGGCGTAACCGCGGGGTGGTGCATGCGGTCGACAACGTCGATCTGACCATCGAAGAGGGGAAGGTCCTGGGGATCGTCGGGGAGTCGGGCTGTGGCAAGACCACCCTGGGCAGGGTCATCGTTGGTCTGCAGAAGCCCACCGCCGGAGAGGTGATCGTCGGAGGTAAGACGCGGTCCCTGAGCCAGCGGCCCGGTGTCAGTGCTCGCCGGGAGGGGTTCCAGATGGTCTATCAGGACGCGGCCGGGTCGCTGAACCCCTGGAAGAGGATCGGATGGAGTATCGCTGAGCCCCTCCGCAACGAGGGGGTCAGGAAGGCCGAGCGGCGCAGACGAGTCTTCGAGCTACTCGAACAGGTAGGCCTTCCGGATACGTTGATCGACCAGTACCCGGGCCGCCTGTCAGGCGGTCAGCAGCAACGAGCTGCCATCGCCCGGGCGCTGGCAGCCAAGCCCCGGCTGATCGTGCTGGACGAGGCGGTCAGCTCCCTCGACATGTCCACCCAGGCACAGGTCCTCAACCTGCTCAAGGACCTGGCCCAACAACATCCGGTCAACTACGTGTTCATCTCCCACGACATTGCGGCGGTCGACTTCATGAGCGACCGAGTAGCGGTCATGTATCTGGGCCGGATCGTTGAGCTGGAGGATGCCCACGACCGGCACAAACCGCTCGTCCATCCCTACTCCATCACGTTGAGATCGGCTGTCCCGGTACCCGATCCGGCCATCGAGCGGAAACGGACCCGTATCGTCCTGAGCGGACCGGTGGCCAGTGCAACCGATCTGCCCCCCGGCTGCCGTTTCCACACGCGCTGCCCTGTCGCCGAGCCGGTCTGTGGAGAGGCCGAGCCGGACCTGGTGAAGTACTCTGCGACCAGCCGAGTGGCCTGTCACTTCGCTGGCGAGTTCGAGGAGCGCTATACGGCTGCGACCGACCGGACGGCCACAGTGGCTACATGATCGTCTTCAGCCTGCGCCGCCTCGCTGAGGCAATAGCTGTCCTGCTGGCGCTCACCTTCCTGATCTATGTCATCGGCACCATCGTGCCCGGCGATATCGCCCAGCAGATGGCCGGAATCGAAGGAGCCACCCCCGAGCGGATGGCGGAGATGCGGCAACGGCTCGGCCTGGACCGGCCATTGCTGGTGCGGTATGGAGAGTGGTTGGGTAACGCAGTGCGCGGGGACTTCGGACACTCCTTGTTTACCGGGCGTGACATAGCTGCCGACGTCCGGGCTCAGTTTCCCGTCTCGTTGGAGGTGGCCGCGGTGAGCGTGCTGCTGGCGGTGGTCATCGGCATTCCCATCGGGGTGTACGCAGCTGTAAATACCGGAAGCATGATCGATCGGGTCCTGCGGGGGGTTTCGATGGTGTTCTTCTCCGTTCCCACCTTCGTATCGGGTGTGCTGTTCGTGTGGTTGGGGTCGATCGTCCTGCAGTCCTTCTATACCTCCTTCTACGTCCCGTTCACCGAGGATCCCCTGGCCAACCTGCGTTCGATAGCCTTGCCCTGCTTAGCGATCGCGCTCCCTACTTCGGCTGCCATCATCCAGATGACCCGTACCACCATGATCTCCAGTCTCCAGGAACCGTTTATCGACACTGCCAGGGTGAAAGGTGCCAGGGAGAGCCGCGTCCGCTATATCCACGCCCTGCGGGCTTCGCTCGGTCCGGTGGTAACCCTCATCGGCCTGATCTTCGGTGCGCTGGTGGGTGGTTTGATCATCGTGGAGCAGATCTTCAACCTGCCCGGCCTGGGGCGGGGGGTCTTGCTAGCTATCGGGGAGCGTGACTTCCCATATGTGATCACCGCCACGCTGGTGATCGCCAGCGTCTATATAGTCGTCAACTTCCTGGTCGACATCCTGTACCCCATTCTCGACCCCCGCCAGCGTGAACAGACATGAAGGATCCCCGCGCTCGCTCGGACCGCCAGGTGACGACCAGGAAAACTCGGGAGCGCTCGAGGATCGGTCGAGCTCGCTTCTGGTATCAGCTCCGGGCCGTGGCGAGCCATCCTTCGGGACGGTTCGGGCTCATCCTGATCCTTCCGGTACTTGTCCTGGCCATCGTGGGTCCGTGGGTGGTTCCGTGGGATCCGATCCAGATCAACCCGTCCGACTCGTTGCAGGGACCGTCCGCCCGGCACTGGTTCGGGACCGACCAGCTGGGAAGGGACCTGGCCGCCCGGGTAGTCAGTGCCATACCGGTGGTGCTCTGGGTGCCGGTAGGGGCGGTCCTGCTGGCCGTTACGGCAGGAAGCACCGTCGGCATCCTGGCCGGATACCGGAGGGGCTGGTTGGAGCGGTTGCTGATGGCGGGCACCGACGTGCTGCTGGCCATGCCCGGACTGCTTACGGCAATCCTCATCGTGGGGGTCTTCGGTGGGGGTTCGCGCAACATGATTCTTGCTATCGGGGTGATCTACTTGCCTCGTTTCACCCGTATCGCAAGGGGATCCACCCTGGAGGTGCGGGGACTTCCCTATGTGGACGCGGCGCGACTGTCGGGAACCAAGCCGCTAGCCCTGGTCGTTCGCCACATCCTGCCGGGGATCAGCTCGCCCCTTTTCGTGATGTGCGTTCTGAGCCTGTCGACCGGCCTGCTGGTGCAGACTTCCCTGAGCTTCCTCGGTTTCGGCTTCGAACCCCCGACCGCCGATCTGGGGAGGATGCTCGCCAACGCGGTCGACTTCTTGCAGTTAGCTCCGTGGATGGCCATCTTCCCGGCTCTGATCATCACCCTGTTGATCCTGGCCTTCAATAACCTGGGCGATGCGGTGCGGGACGTGATGGACCCCGAAGTAGCCCGAGCAGCGGGTGCCGTCTGAAACCGGATTACCACAGGCCTGAGTCCCCCAGATCGTGTTGACTCCATCCAGAGAGTTGCGGCCGTCTATGCGTCCTCACTCCGCTCATTGCCGGTCAGAGAGGGTTGCTGTTTTCTGAAAGGTCACCTACTGAGCGATGCACCCGGTCCACACCGTTTTGATGGGAGGTCCACCCACCGATCTCACTGATATGAGGACACCACTCGTCGATATTGGTTCAGCGTCAGGGTGAATCTAGCCAGCAGATAAACAAATCCTGCTTATGTGCATGAAGCCAAGCTAAGCGGACCTCAATCCACCTCCACCGCCAAGACTCGGGCGGGGTTGGTGTGGGTTATGTGGTGGATCGTCTCCTCGTCGACTCCTTCGTTGCGGAGCATGGGCAGGAAGCTGTCTATCAGATGCCGGTATCCGTGGCCGCCGTTGGTTATGAGCCGCGGGCGGGCGGGCATGTCCTGGGCTACTAGCAGCCGGTCGCGATAGCCCCGTTGGATCAGCTCGGCTAGGAATCGAGCCCTTCTCAAGTCCGAGTTGATCCACTCGATGCCGATCAGATCGAACTGGATATAGGCGCCGGTAGCTGCCACCCGTTCGAGCTCGTCCATCTCGAGTGTGTTGTCCAGATGGCCGAAAATAACCCGGTCAGGCGCTACACCTTCCTCCTGCAGGATTTCGTGAAAGAGCAGGGCAGTGTTGGGTGGCGTATGGGTGGTGATTGCTAGGCCGGTGGCATGGTGTGCTCGGGCAGCGGCTCGGATCACCCGCTCCTCCACACCCTGGACCCAGCGCTTGTCGATACCGATCTCGCCGATCACTCCGGGACGGATACCGGTGTCGCCGTACCCGTGCTCGATCTCGTTGACGATGTACTCGGCGAGGCGGCGGGTGGTCCACTTGTTGACGAACTCGGGATAGTAGGGCTCTCTGTAGAACCCGGTGCCCATCACGACATGAACGCCGGTGGTCTCCGAGATCCTGCGCAAGGCACGCGGTTTCCTACCGATGTGCTCCAGGCCACAATCCACCAGGGTTCCCCCGCCCGCATCCTTGTAGAAAGCGACCTCCTCGGTCATCTGAACTTCGTCGGTGATCGGCATGGCAACCCAGCGGTGCCGTGCCCAGGAGATGTCGGCAAAGATATGGTCATGGGTCTGGGTGTGCCCCAGATCGTCGGGCGAAACCGGCCCCCGTACGGTCATCACCTGTGGTGCCATGTTTCCCTCCCTACCGGTGGCCGGACTGCCTGTTACGACACTAACGGAAGGTAAGGATCAGCGACCTACCGTCGAGGCATTACCTCGCTCCTCGCCTACTCTGCCTCAAGACTCAGCCGCACAGCTGCCATCCGAAGAAGGAACTCAACACTGCCGCAGCTTCCTGCGTTTCGGATACAGCCGTCCGGATGAGGGCACGATCATCCGTTTCCCAACCGCGCGACCCCTTCTGGAAACCAGCCGCATACAGTTCGATCCCCCGCCGAATCGAGAGCACCAGGTCGACGACCTCCCGGGGAGGAATACCCATCAGATCGAGTTCGTCGATTAGTCCTCCGAGTCGCGCCGACGCCTCCGACAGGCCGGCGGCCACCTCAGCACGGTTGGCGGTATCCGGCGGGGAATCGAGCAAATCGGTGCCATCGGCCAGCACCGGCGCCAGCCGGTTGAATACGAATCGGTCCAGGTCGGTTGTGAAGCTATCGCAGGCGAGCTTCTCCTCGCTCAGCCCAGACCCGGCGGCGGGTGCCGGGTTGCTGGTGGGTGGCGGGGTGAGGGTGGTGTTTTTGGACACCGAAATGCTGGCGCTAGTGGCCGGCAATGTGTCCGTAACGATGGGGGACGAGGAGCCGGTAGATTGGGTGGGGGTGTCGGCAAGCTTGCATGCTCCGGCGAGACAGGTCATTGCCAGAACTAGAGCTGATAGCGCGACACGTTTCACAAGCCCACTTCCGGGTTGGTGGCCGGTTAGGTGCACAGTGGAAGCTGTTGGTCCGTCCAAGGGCCGCGGGCCGTCCCGTCGTGTGCCGACGACGGTCCCTATCCGTTCTCGAGTTCCAGCAACGTGTCGTCGAGGGCTCCGGCGAGGTAGTCGGCCTGGGGGATGGTCAGGCATAGGGGAGGAGTGATCCTCATCACGTGGCCGGTACTGGAAGTGACCACCCCTCTCCTCAGCAGGGCTCGCAAGGCAGCGCGGATGAACTCGGCAGGGACGGGAGTTCGGGTCGACTTGTCGGTCACCATCTCGATCCCGATTGCCAGACCCAAGCCCCGGACATCGGCCACATGCCGGCGGCTTAGCAACCGATCCCTCAGCGACTCGATCAGGTGAGCTCCCACCCGGGCAGCATTGTCCACCAGTCCCTCCTGGAGGAGCGCACCGAGCGCGGCCAGGCCGGCGGCACAGGCGAGGGGATTGCCGCCGAAGGTGCTGCTGTTGTGGGTGGGTTGCGCACCCGGGCCGGCATCCATGACCAAGCGCGGTCCGGCCACGACTCCCAGCGGGAACCCGCCGCCGATGCCCTTGCCGAGCAGCAGCAGGTCGGGGACTACACCGGAGTGTTCATAAGCCCACAGGCGTCCGGTCCGGCCCCCGCCTGTTAGTATCTCGTCGAACACCAGCAGAGCGCCCGTGCGATCGCAGAAGTCCCGCAACCTGGTGAGGAAGACCCCCGGAATGGGAAGCATCCCGCCCGCGCCCTGCATGGGTTCTATGAAGACCGCGGCGGGCAGGTCGGTGAGCACTTGGGACGCCATCCGGTCGAGGTGCTCTCCCCAGGTCGCCGCTCGCTCCTCCTCGCTCACTCCCCAGGGCACCAGGGGATCCGAGGGGGCGGGAGCATGCACGACGCCCGGAACCAGAGGTCCGAGCCCCTCCCGTCCCGCCCCAGTGGTCAGGGAGAGCGCGCCCAGGGTGCGACCGTGGTAGGCATTGTGGAAGGCGATCACTTCGTGGCGCCCGGTAGCCGATCTCACGATCCGTAGGGCGGCTTCGACGGCTTCGCTCCCGGAGTTGGCAAAATGGAAGGCATTCAGGCCTTCCGGGAGAACCTCCTTCAGGGCTTCGAGGAAGTCGACCCGCACCTGGGTGGCGAAGTCGTAGAAGTGGGTCAGCAGGCGAGCCTGGTCACCCAGCGCCCTCGCCACGGCCGGGTGTCCATGACCCAGATTCATTACCACCGTGCCAGAACAGGCGTCGAGCAGCCGGTTACCGTCGGCATCATGGATCAGCGCACCGCGTCCGTCCACCACGGCTAGTTCGGACCACAGCGACCCGGCTGAGTTGCCCGCGGCCACCAGAGCCTGATCCTGTCTGAAGATGGCTCGGGATCTGGGGCCGGGGACCTCGGTCACCAGTTTCGGAAGCTGGTTCCCCGTTGTGGGGGCGAATGAGCGGTCCGGCTGCTCCGGTCCACTTCGTGCCGTCATCTGTCGCTCCCCGTCCGAGGGTTTGTCGTGGAAGTCATGAGTCCGAGCCGACACCGAGGTCGGAGAGGCCCACCCGGGCTTCGATCAGGCTGGGCGCGCCTGTTCCGAGGTGCCGGCGGAGGCTTCTCTCCAGGCCTTCGGGGGTATCTGCTCGGGAAGCGGGGAGCCCGAAGGCTCGGGCGGCGGCTACGAAGTCGGGCTGATGCAGGTCGACCCCGAACCTCCTGCCGGCGCAGAACCGGTCCTGGACCTCGGCGATGATCCCGTAGGAACGGTTGTTGAACACCAGCAGGCAGACCGGCAGTTGGTGCTCGACCGCCGTTGCCAGCTCCCCGATGGTGAAAAGTGCCCCGCCATCACCCATTACCGCCAGGACCGTATCATCCGGCGCAGCCGCCTGCACGCCGAGTGCAGCAGCATAGGACCAACCGAGGGTCTGGAAGTTCCAGGGTGTCATGAACCGTCGTTCCGGCCCCAGGGACACCGCACCCGGGATCCACCGGGTGGCCATGGTGACATCGCAGCTGATGGTGACACCGCGGGGAGGGAGGGCGGCCTCGAGGGGATCGATCCAGGGGTGGGAAACATGTGCAGGCGCCGGCGGTGGAGGGTGTCGGAGTAGGTACTCGGGGTTTTCGACCATCCGATCCGTGAGCGATGTCAGGATAGTTCCGAGGTCGGCTTCGATCGCCAGGCTGGCGCGATAGTGCTGGTTGAGACTGTGGGGATCGATATCCACTTGTATGAGCGATCCGTTGATCCGGAGGGACCATCCAGCAGTCGAGGCGCTTCCGAAGCTCGTTCCTAGAGCCAGGACCAGGTCCGCTCTTTCCACCAGTTTCCGGCTGGCCGGATTGTCCAGCACCCCGAACCAGCCGATGTCCCGATCGATGGCCGAGCTTCCGGCCACGGTGGTGACCACCGGGAGGCCGGCCAGCTTGAGGAAACTGGCGAGCTGGGCCTCGGAGCCACCTTGCACCACCCCAGCACCCGCTATCACGATCGGATCGGCGGAGGAGTGAAGAAGCCGGATGACCTCTGTTACTTCGTGTCGACCGAAGGTCGGGAGGGGCGGCTGGACTGGGTTGTCAGGTGGGGTACCGGAAGGCACTTCGGGGGCCTCGAGAGCGTTTCGGCTTACCAGCACCACGCCCGGGCGGGGCCGGCCGCGCCGCGTGGCCGCCAGGGTGTCCCTCACCGCCTCCCTGACCGATCCGGGATCATCGGCCCGTACCGTGATTGCTCCGGTGGACCTCGCCAGAGTCTCCTGATCGGCTGCTTCGTGGGGCAGTCCGAGCGGGTGGCCGGTTCGTTGGGCCGGATCGTGATCGCTGGCGATGACCACCACCGGAGACGAGTCTCCATAGGCGGTCTGGAGTCCGGTGACGGTGTTGCCGAGGCCGGGACCGCCGGTCACGATCACCACCCCGGGTTTGCCCGACCGCCGGGCGTACCCATCGGCCATGTAGGTGGCCGCTTGCTCATTCCGTGCCACGACCGAGCGGATCCCGTCTCCGTTCCTGGCCAGGGCGTCGTATATCTCGATGGTGTAGCTGGCCGGGATGCCGAAGACGGTGGTGACCTCGCTGTCCCGCAACGCCGCCACCACCGCGTCTCCACCGTTGGGGATGGCGCTCACATCATTGCCAGGACGTTGGCCGGGTTGGTGATCAGGCACTCGTCCAGTATCTCGGGAGGAACGCCCTCGGCGATGGCCAGGGTCGGGAACCCGGTGATCAGATGACCCAGTCCCGGTCCGCCGTTGGCGGTCAGGTGCCGCTTCCGGCACAAGTCACTGGCCAGGATGACCCGGCTGGTCAAGCCTTCCGTAGCGAGTTGGTGGAGTGTGCGGGCTCGGACGAGGTCGGTGGTCATCTGGACGCCTAGGGTTTCGGTGTAGTACTCGTATCCGATGGTGTCCAGCTGGGCGTAGGCCCCTCTCCGGATGATCGCACGGATCAGGTCCAAGTCCGGTTCGGTGTCATCGAGGTGTCCGATCACGATGCGGTCCGGTGCCAGACCTTGGGAGACCAGCAGGTCGATCTGGTCGAGGGCGTTGCGGCCCAGGTAGGTGTGGGTAGTCACCGCCACCCCGGTCTCTATGGCAGCCATAGCCGAAGCTCGGAAGACGGTCTGCTCACGTTCGGTCATGGGCCCTTGGTAGGTGCCCTGCTCCCCGATGATGCCTGCCCGGATGCCGGTGCCGCCGATACCGTGCGTGATTTCCCGGATGAGGATCTCGGCAATCTCCCCATCGTCCATCCCGGCGATCCGGTCAGGGTGGAAAGGCTCGTGGTATATCCCCGTGCTCGCAACGACATGCACGCCGGTCCTCTCCGACGCCCGGACCAGAGCAGCCGGATCCCGTCCCAGTCCCATCGGAGTGAGTTCCACCAGGCATGTGCCGCCCGAATCGGCAAAGGCTCGCAACTCGGGAAGGGTGTCCTCGAGCGTCAGCACGTGATCGCCGTACTTGCGGGCGGCGTCCTTCCACGCCGGTTGGTCCTGTTCTTCCATTCCGAGCACCAGATGGGCATGCGCGTTGGTGAAACCCCAAGAAGATGACGCAACGTCGCCGAGGACGGTCCGGATATAACCACGATTCCTCAAGCCGTCACCCCGTCACCACGTGTCCGAGGAACCACGCTCGGTCCCCGAGCAACCAAGGGCTCCAACCGGGCACTTTCCGATCGGAGAGGCGGTGCTGACACATCCCAGATCGCGAAAAACGGCCCAGAAATCCCCTCCACCGGGCCCACCCCCACCACCGCCGTGCCTTGGTTGGGAACGTGCCTTGCCACGCCTCCGGCAGGTTGGCTCGCTCGCCCTCATGTTCCCCAAGTTGGCCGGGTCGACGCCGATCCCCTGACCGTACAGGTGCTTGGTATCTGTCAAGTATGGGGGAGGGGCGTGACAGTATCAACCCCTTCGTTCCGGACTCTTCGTCGGAGCTGGGCCCGACCAACTCACATCTCACTGCATGGTCAGGATCGTGGCTGGGTTGTAGATCATGCATCGGTCGAGCACCTCGATCGGAACCCCTTCCGCCCGGGCGGTCCTCCGGAAGCGATCGGCCAGCACTACCAGACCAGGTCCTCCTCTGGTTCGCAGGTGGCGTTGCATTCCGAAGTCGCTGGCCAGGATCACCCGGTCGGCCAGACCCTCCTCCGCCAGCTGGGCCAGCTTACGGGCCCGGACCACGTCGGTGGCCATCTGTATTTTGAGACGTTCCGTGTAGTACTCGTATCCGATGTCGTCGAACTGGGCCCAGGCACCTCTCCGGATGATCTCGCGGATCAGGTCCAGGTCGGGCTCGGCATCGTCGAGGTGTCCGATCACGATCCGGTCGGGTGCCAGACCCTCCGACACCAGCACATCTATCTGGCCGAGGGCGTTACGGCCCAAATGGGTATGGGTGGTCACCGCCACCCCGGTCTCGATCGCAGCTATGGCCGAAGCCCGGAATACCGTCTTCTCACGTCCGGTCATCGGCCCGGTGAAAGTCCCTTGCTCCCCGATGATTCCCGCCCTCACGCCGGTTCCATCCACTCCTTCTGTGATGTCACGGATCAACATCCGGGCGATCTCGTTCTCACTCAGGCCGGCGATCGCATCGGGATGGTGGGCTTCGTGATAGATCCCGGTGCCCATGACGATGTGAACACCGGTCTCTTCCGATGCCCTGGCTAGCGCGGCCGGGTCCCGTCCCATCCCCATCGGGGTCAGATCCACCAGACAGAAACCCCCGGCCCGGGCGAACTCCTGGAGCTCGGGGAGGCTGTCGTCCAGGGTCATGATGAGCTCAGCAGGATCGGTGGTGTCGAAAGGAGGTTTGGAGGTGTCTGCGGCGCCCACCAGGTGGGCATGGGCGTTGGTTACCCCCCAGGGCGTCGGTTCCACATCGCCCAGCACCGTCCTGATCAGGCCCGGTCGGGTCACTGGAACCACCTCCCTCGGTCCGTCGCGTACAAGGTAGCTACGGAAGCTCAGCTACCCGGCCGACCCCTCTCGGTACCGGCAGCCAGGATGTCGTTCACATCCCAATGTCCTGATCCGATAATTCTGGGAATCGGGGTGACCGGAAGCTCCAGCACCCAGGTTCCGCGCTCGTCGAGGGCCTTGGACAGGAGGTGGGGGAAGTCGTCCGGATCGGTGACCCGTTCGGCTCGGGCACCGAAGGAGCGGGCAAAGGCTACGTAGTCGAGTTCATAAGGAACCCCTTCGGGATCCTTGAAATAAGTCCCCGCATCCCGTCCGTAATGTTTGGTCTGATAGAGGGCGATCGATGCGTAACCGGTGTTGTTGGCCACCAGCCAGACGGCATGGATACCGGCCGCCACCGCGGTGGGCAGGGCGGCCAGGCAGGCCATCACCGCTCCGTCGCCTACTAGGGCGACTACCGGGACGTCGGGTCTGGCCAGCCGAACCCCAATCGGGGCGGCTAGTTCCTGGCCCATCGTGCCGAAACCGCTTGCCACGATCTGGGTACGTTCGGCCAAGAACGGGTAGTGCTGCCCTATGGAGTGGCGGATGCCGACTCCGGTAACCAGGATGGTGTCCTTCGGTACCAGCCGGCGCAATAGCGTCGCCAGATAGGCCGGCTGGTAGGGGAAGCTTGGGGTGGTCCGTACCTCGTCGAGATCGTCGGCCCAACTCTGTTTCTCCCGGGCTAGTTCCTCATGCCAGCGGGCCCAGCGATGTTCCCCATCGAGCCGGCCACCCAGGGCTGACGCCACCTCCTCGAGAGACCGGCGAGCGTCAGCCACCAGAGCGACATCGGTGGGATAGATCTTGCCGATCTGATTCGGATCGATATCTATATGAACCAGGCGGCTGGGTGGGATGGGCGTGAAGTAGTCGGGTCGCCAGTTGTTGCAGTCCATCTCCGGGAAGCGAGTACCTACCGCCACGAGCAGATCGGCCCTCCGCGCGGCATAGTTGCCCGGTCCGGTACCTACCACGCCCGTGAAGCCGATCGCCAGCGCATGATCCTCGGAGATGGCGCCCTGGCCGCTCATGGTGGTGGCGACCGGCAGTCCGTATTCGTCGGCAAGCCGAGTGAGAACACCGGAAGCTCCCGAGATCACTGCTCCGCCTCCGGCAAACACCAGGGGCCGCTCGGAGCGGGCTATCAGTTCAGCCGCCCGGGCGACTTCGGCGGAATCAGGACCGCTGCGTCCCACCCGCACAGGTGAGCGAGGTACCGGACTCGGGGTGGTCCAATCCGAGAAGAAGTCGAGCGGCACCTGGAGCACCACCGGGCCTGGACAGCCCGTCACTGCATAGCGAACCGCCCGATGGAACTGGTTGGCCAGCTCATCAGCGCCCGAGGCCAGGATGACCCGCTTCGTGACAGGCTTAGCGATGTCGATCTGGGCGTTGTCGACCGAGTAGGAAAGCTCCTGGAGAGGTTCTTTACCAACATATGCGCTAGGCATACCGCCGGCGATCACCACCAACGCCGAGGAGTCGAGTAGGGCATCCCCCAACCCGGTCATCAGATTCGTGAAGCCCGGCCCGACCGTGGTGGTTATGACGGCCACCCGGCCGCTCGCCCGGAAGTAGGCATCGGCGGCGTGGGCAGCGACCTGCTCGTGGAACACTGAGACATAATGGACGGTGTCGCTGTCCTGAAGGGCATCCACGAAGGCGAGATTGCCGTGCCCGATCAGCCCGAACACGGTGTCGACCCCCTCCTGCTCCAAAGCACGGACCAGTGAGGCTGCGCCGGTGATGCTGGTGGGATCGTTCGTTACGGCTATCTCCTCCGAGACATGCCGATCCTACACCTCCAGCCTGGCGTGGGAGGAACGCCGTACTCAGTTAGTGGACTTGAGTCAGAGCCGGTCCCTCCGGTCTCCCCGACCAGCGCGGTTCAACTATCCTCGCCAGGTTGCCAACGGGTTCGAGAAAGGTCAGTGGATGGCGGGGAATCGGCACTACTACGTCGAGTTGTTCGACACCGTCCATCTCAGTTCCTATCGAGTAGCGCAGTCACCCTTTGCGAGTCGCTATGTCACCGATGAGACCGTCTTCGCGCTCTACTGCGATCGCCTGTATCCCCTCAAGAAGTTTCGTGACGAGGATCCGCTACCGAACTATTGGAAACTGCGCCGGGGCGTGATGCTCTACGACGTACCTGAGAAGCCCATCGAGATCACCGGCCCGGATGCGGTGCGGCTGCTGGAGAGGGTTCTGACCTGCCGGATCGATACCCTCCCGGTCGGCCGGGCACGATACGGCATCGCCTGCCACCACGATGGAGCTGTCCTGATGGACGGAGTCATCATGCGCCTAGGTCCGGAGCGCTTCTGGTATGTCAAGGCGAATGGGGAGTTCATGACCTGGCTCGAGGCGCACGCCATCGATCTCGAGGTGCAGGTCCTCGATCCTGACTCACGAGTACTTCAGATCCAGGGACCGAAGTCCCTCGATGTGCTCGATGCAACCATCGGTGGGGGCCTGCGCCGAGACTTCAACTACTTCCATGCCGGATTCTTCGACATTTGTGGCCAGAAGACCTGGGTGTCCCGTACGGGCTGGACCGGAGAAGCCGGAATCGAGATCTACTGCAACAGTGGCCCGGAACCCACCGATCATGGCGCCCTCTGGGATGATCTGCTGGCTTGCGGCGAGCCCTTCGGCATGGAGTTCAGCTCGTCGACTTCCATGGGGATTCGCCGGATCGAGGCTGGGATCCTCGACAACGGAACCGACATCGAGCCGGATCTGACACCATTCGGTGCCGGCCTCGGGCAGTTCGTGAGAATGGAGAAGGACCGGTTCATCGGCCGGGATGCTCTGGAGACAGCCGATCGCGCCCAGCTTCTGTTCGGTCTGCTGTGCCCGGCGGTGGCGCCTGATGCTGACATGAGCGTGCACTACGGCGGCCGCCAGGTCGGGCATATCACGATCGGAACCTGGTCTCCCACGCTGGACACCGGGGTCGGTTACGTGCGCTTCGACCAGCCCTTGCCGGGCGATGACTGGTACGCCAAGACGGTGATGGTGCGGGACCATGGCGGCACGTACCACGAAGCTACCGTGGACAGGCTGCCATTCGTCGACAAGGCCAAACAGCTGCCCCGGGTTCGGTGGAGCCCGTCCTCCTAGCGAGTGCCCTGAGCCATTTGGCTTTGATCTATTTGAGAGTCACTGTGGCCAGATCATCGGCCACGATCAACTCCCCTTCGTATCCTGCTCCACGGATATCATCGACGAAGCCTTGCCGTTCTTCTTCTGTAGTAGGTGCGGGAATGAGATGGGTCAGGATCAGATAGGGGACAGCCAACTCTCGAGCTTGGGCACCGATCAAACGGGTGTCTGCGTGATAGTCCAATATGAAGTGAGTATTTTCGGGTAACGCCCGGATCAGATCGAAGCGCATAGCCTCATAAACGAGCACATCGCAGCCGTCAGCCAGCGCCGCAACCTCCTGGCAAACGGCTGTGTCACCGGTTATGGCGGCCGAACCGTAGGGAGTATCTATCCGATATCCGACCGCAGGTCTTACCGGTTGATGGCAGACTTCCCCTGCCTTTACTGAGACTCCCTCGGCAGACCACACCTCCTCGACACCCTCGCCTATTTCGAAGGATCTGACTGCCACCTGTGGCCACGTAGTGCGGCCGGTGTGGAGTCTCCTTATCTCCAAGTCATACGACCAGGTGTCCAGCATGTTCTCGACAAACCGTACAGCAGGCCCGGTCGGAGCCAGGATAGGTAGAGGACGAGTGTTATCAGTAGCGTCCAGTACCCATCGGGTCAGGATCAGGTCTTGGAGGCCGGTCAAGTGATCGCTGTGATGATGGGTGATGAACAGGGCGTCCAGATCGGCTGGTTCTACTCCGCAGTCTGCCAGACGCATGACGGTTGCCCTGCCAGCATCGAACTGCAAATTCAGACCATCACAGCGCACTAACACTCCCGGTCCTGCCCGAGTGGGTGAAGGACGGGGCATCCCGGTACCTGTGATCGTGACCGTCAGTGCCAAAACCGGGCCTTCACTTAGCTATAGATCGAGCATGCACAGAGGATGTGTAAGGGCAATCGTCTTCGTCCCCCTCTCTGGAATCGGGGCGATTTGCCACCTGTGACTGTGCCTATGACCATGCCTGCCCAACCTGACTGATGAGGTAATCATGGGAACAGTAACACCGATGCGGGTCGGCGTAGTGGGAGCCAGCCCTCCTGGATTCGGCGACCGTGCCCATCTCCCGGCCGTGCAGTCGGCCCCCGGACTGGTCCTGGAGGCGGTATGTACCACCAGGGAGGAGACCGCCAGGGCTGCCGCGGAGCGCTGGGGAGCCCGCAAGTGGTACGTCGGTATAGATGACCTGTGCCGCGATCCCGAGGTTGACCTGGTGACGGTGGCCGTCCGTCCCCGCTTGCACTATCCGCTCACCATGGCGGCGCTCACGGCCGGCAAGCCTGTCTACTGCGAGTGGCCCCTGGCTCTGGACACCGGGGAAGCCACGGAGATGTCGAAGCTGGTCGAGCAAGGGACCATCTCCACCGCGGTAGGTCTGCAAGGCCGCTTCGCCCCCGCCATTGCTTGGTGCCGGCGGTTGGTAGCGGACGGCGCGGTCGGCAGACCGTTGTCGTTCGTGGTGTCCCAGATGCTCTCCAAGTTCGATGTCGACCGGGATCGAGCTTGGCTGGTGCGCCATGAGGAGGCTAGCGGCGCACTGTTCGTGGCCTTCGGCCATGTGATCGACTCGGTACGGTCCATCCTCGGGGAAGTGCATAGCATCTCTGGTCGCCAGCTCACCCTGTCACCTGCTGGTACCTACACCGACGGCGGAACCTTCGAGTGGAGAACCGCCGACACGGTGATGGCCATGGCCGAGCTTGCTGGAGGGATCGTAGGTACGGTCCACGTGTCCAACACCACCTCGCCACCCGTCGGTTACTCGTTGCGGATCATCGGCGAGGAAGGCCAGATTCTGCTGTCGGCCCCCTCCTACTACCAGTTCAGCCCCGTCAAGGTCTCGGTCGTTCCCATGCAGCTGGCCCTAGGCGCCAGCCAGAACGTTGCCCTCGAGGAGCTGGAGATTCCCGATGACTACTTTTCTAAGACGGCCGTGGGTGAGGACCACTCCGCCTATAACGTGGCCAGGGCTATCGGTGGCTTCGCCGACTCGATCCGCACAGGTCGACGCTTCCGGCCTGACTTCGAGGATGGAGTGACTCTCCATCACCTGATCGATGCGGTCATCGCCTCCAGCCGGGAAGGCCGCAGGGTTACGGTCGGGAGCGGTCTCTAGGTGTCACACTGAGTACGTATACTCGGAGTCGGTAGGAGGTGGCGAGGCCGGTAGGCCCCGCTCCGCGTTACTCGACGAAAGGAACCTGCCCTTGGATCTGCACGACCCCTTCTATGACCTTTTCCCGCGCCCTTCCTTTCCTTCCATCGCGCCGGGGAAGAGCGCCATCCTGACCATCGATCTGCAATACCTCGACGCTCATGCCGAAGGTTGGATAGGACGGATCGCCCAGGCGGCCGGCCGGCCGGAACTGATGCAGGAACGCTGGGACAACATCAACGACATACTGCCCTACGTCCGCCGGTGCCAGGATGCTTTCCGGGCGGCCGGTGAGGAGGTCATCCACGTGCGGGTGGCGTACCGCACTGCCGACGGCCGGGACGCCGGCAAAGCATTCATGCCGTCCGCCGAACTCGAGCCGGTCCCTCGTGAACCCTTCGATGATGAGTTCCTGCCGGAGGTGGCCCCACAGGGAGATGAGATGATCTTCTCCAAGACCTCGTCGAGCGTTTTCAACTCCTCGGCCATCGACAACGTGCTCAAGCGCATGGGGATCACCCATCTGGTATTCACCGGCATCGTTACCGAGGGATGTGTGGAGCTGTCGGCTCGGGATGCGGCTGACCGGGGCTACACGGTGTCACTGGTGTCGGACGCCTGCACATCGTCTACCCGCACACTCCACGATAACGCTCTGGTCAGGATGACCGACGGAGGGTTCATCGCTTCCCGCACCACCGATGAGATCTGCAAGGAACTGGAGAACCCCGAAGGCGCACCCGCCTATCTTCCGGCGTCCGTCCCGACGCCCAACAGCTGAAAAGGAGTCGACACACTATGGCCGAAGGAACACTCACCCACATCTCCTCACCTGCCGAGCGGGAAAGGCGCCATCGGGTGCTGCGGGAGGCTATGGCCGGAGCCGGAATCGATGCGTTGATCATCTGCAGCCGAGGCGACGAGTTCGTACGTGGCCGGGTCCAGTACGTCAGCGACATCTTCCAGTGGGCCGGGTGGGGCATGGTGGTGCTAACTGCCAAGGGCGAGCCCACCTTTATAGGTGATCCGCTGTGGGGACTTTCCCGGGTTGCGCTGGTCAACTGGATCCAGGACT
Source organism: Acidimicrobiia bacterium (assembly GCA_965200835.1). GTDB lineage: Bacteria > Actinomycetota > Acidimicrobiia > Spongiisociales > Spongiisociaceae > JAPPFW01. Next base: position 185,550 of record OZ241390.1, on the reverse strand, counting down.
ACCGGGCCACGCAGACCCCCGAGGTAGAGATCGCCGGGATCTTGTCCGACCATGGGATATCCAGGGGGACTATCGGGATCGTGGGGCTGTCCGATATCACCTCCGCGGCCCACTACATGGCCTTCCAGAGGACTTTCGGTAGCACCGCCACCCTGGTGGATGCCACCGACCTGTTCGACGACATCAAGTCGGTGAAGAGTGCCGAGGAGATCGAGAACCTCCGGGAGACCTCTCGCATCATCCGGCGAGTGTTCGCTGGTCTCGAGGGCCATATTCGCCCCGGAGCGAACGAGCGGGACGTGCTGGCCGAGGCCCATCGCCTGGTTCGCCAGCATGGGTGCCTGGATGGGATCGCCCAGATGACCCGCCCTCCCTATCGCGCCTACACCTTCGGCATGGACGCCGAGATAGACCGGGACGATGTCATCTGCATCGATTTGGAGTGGGGTGGGCCCTCCGGCTACTGGGTCGAGGTGCGGCGGACCTATTGCTTCGGGCGTCCCTCCGATCAGGTGCTGCGGTACTGGGACACCCGGATCGAGACGCTCGATGCCTGTGTAGAAGCGATGACGACTGGCAATTCATCGGAAGACGTAATTGCGGCCCGCAACCGGGTACACCGTAAGTATGGCCAGGGCGGCGAGGAGTCGGTCGCCTACACGGCCCATGGCATCGGGCTCGATTCCCACGAGCCGCCCTGGGTTCCGGGTAAGGAACGGATCATGAAGACCGACATGGTGATCAACCTCCATCCGCAGATCACGTTTGCCGATCCGGCCGAGGCTTTGGCAGTGGGCGGTATTTGCGTGTCGGACAACGTGAGGGTCACACCCGACGGCGGGGAGAGGCTCACCTACGAGAGAGACATCCTGGTCGACCTGGATGCTTAGCCGAGCGGCCCTGGTGACCGCGCCAGGGCGAGTGGAGATCGACGAGGTCGGCATCGGCCCGCCCCGGCAAGGGGAGATCATCCTGAGGATGGAAGCCGCCGGCGTGTGCCGGACCGACTACAAAGTTTCTAAGGGTCTCCAGTCAGGGCGCGAACCCCGCTACCCGATGCTCCTGGGCCATGAAGGAGCCGGAGTGGTCGAAGAGGTGGGCCGGGGGGTGACCCGTCTGAAGGAAGGGGACCGGGTAGCGGTGGGATGCCGGGTTCCGTGCGGTTCGTGCCCGATGTGCCGGCGTAACGATCCGCGACGCTGCAACTCCTCGTCCCCTCGCGCTCCGGTGGTCTCTCGGGCATCCGATGGTTCCAAGGTGGAGGTCCCGATGGGTCTGGGGATGTATGCCGAGCGAATCGGGGTGGACGCCGGTGCGGCCTTCCAGGTCAGCGATGCCATGCCCATGACCTCCGCCTCGCTCCTAGGTTGCGCAGTGATGACCGGAACCGGTGCCGTTTTCCATACCGCCAAGGTCTGGCCCGGTGCTACCACAGCGGTGATCGGCTGCGGAGGTATCGGACTGTCCACCGTCCAGGGTGCCAGCCTCGCCAACGCCGCCCAGGTGATCGCAGTCGACATCTCCGATCGAAAACTCGAGTGGGCGATGGCTATGGGGGCCACCCATGCCGTCAACTCCGCCCAGGAGGATCCCGTGGCGTTGGTGCGCGAGATAACCGGCGGAGCGGGAGTCGACTTCTCGTTCGAGGCAGTGGGGCTGCCGGCTACCTTGCAGCAGGCTCTAGCCATGCTGTCTTACGGGGGAGTGGTCACCATGATCGGAGTACCCCCACCGGGGTCTCAGGCCCGGATAGATCCCTCCGCCTTCTTCCGTAACACGTCGACGCTGATGACTACCCACGGTGGAGAAGGCATCCCGGCCCAGGACTTCCCCGTGCTGGACGCTCTCTACCAGCTAGGCCGCCTGGACCTCGACTCCATGGTCACCCACACCATCCCACTTTCGGAGATGGACAAGGGCTTCGAGAACCTGGAGACGGGCTCCGCGCTTCGAACGGTGGTGGTGCCCGACTGATCTGTAGCCACCCACAGAGCCCATCACAACACAGCAAGTCAACGGTGACCGAGTTAGGCCTGTGTGTCGGTAGCGCGACCGTGCATGGAAAAGAGGGGACCAGAGTGCCGATGGATGTAGGAAGTCGATGGAGCGGTGGGCATGATTGAAGGGTGTGCTTCGGGCCTGGGGTTTCTGCTTGGGAGCCGCTGCGGTTGTGGGTGCTTGTTCTGGTGTCTCGTGATGGTACTAGTCCTTGTGTGGTGCTTTTGATAGAGTTGGTAGTGTCGTCTGATTGTTAACAGTCTCATAGTGACTCCGGAGCACTTGTCTTCCTGTGTCACAGAATCAAGAATACGGAATTGAAGAATTGGGAATCGGCGGAATCGCGTTTTTCGGGAACTGAGGAACGTGGAATCTCCGAGAGTCCGAGTGTTTGAATTGTGAGATTTCTCGTTTCTAGAGTCTAGATTCCTCCCGTCACCCATTTCCTACTTCCCAAAAAGCGGAATAACCAAATCTTCGGAATCCCATAGAACTATATTCTCGTTCTGCAAAGGTGAGAATCGGTATCCGGAACCTTTGATTCCTATATTCGAAGTTCGGGGTCCTGTTCTTAAGTCTCGGATTCTCAAAAGTAGAAATGGTAACTCAATGAGTCAAGGTTTTTGTTTCCCAAGAAACGGAACTTCCCAAAATGTAGATTCCGGAAATGATTGGTTTCTTCAAAATCAAGGTTTTCGTCCTATAGCTCAACGGATAGTTCCTCAGGACACTTGCCCTCCCTGAGGTTGCTCGGCTAACGTACCGTGTGCCTGGTTAGATGGACGAGATGGGTTGGGACGGGCGTTATAGTGTCATGAAAGGCGGACCAGTATTAGCAGACCGCGGAGGTGGCCAACCATGGATACGTATGAGAAATGCCTCCGGGAGACTGCTCATGGATGGGGAGGTGAATGTATGTACGGCTGTTGCTCGTTCTTCATTTGGGGCTTCATAATAGTGGTAGTGCTCGTGATGTGCTTCGGATAGCACGGATGATGTAAGAGTACGTATCGAGCTCGGTGATGAACCGACCGCGGCCTAGTCTGGCCATACGAGCGCTGGTCGAATTCGGCCTAGAAGGCTTGCTTGCTCGTGGCAAGCCAACAACTGTGAGGTGTCTGTGTTGTTAGTACCGATGAGCGATCTGGCCGGTGAATACCGGTCACTGAAGACCGAGATAGATGAGGCTGTAGGGCGGGTGCTGGCCAGCGGTAACTATGTGCTGGGTGAAGAACTGGAAGCCTTCGAGACTGCTTTTGCTGAGTATGTGGGTGCCAGGTACGCGCTCGGGGTAGGTTCCGGTACCGCCGCTCTGCATCTTGCCCTGGCAGCTCTCGACCTGAGTCCTGAGGATGAGGTGATCACCGTCCCCAATACCGACAACCCCACCGCCTCGGCGGTCTCACACGCCGGGGCCAAATCGGTGCTGGCTGATACGACCGGGGACACCTTCACGATGGACCCGGTGGCGCTGGAGGAAAAGATCACCGAGCGCACCAGGGTGATCATCCCAGTGCATCTGTTCGGCCATCCCGCCGACATGGATCCCATATGTGACATTGCCGAGCGCAACGATTTGGTGGTGTTGGAAGACTCCGCCCTGGCCGTTGGTGGGGAGTACAAGGGTCGGAGGACTGGAACCTTCGGCCCTCTTGGGTGTTTCAGCGTGGCCCCTGGAAAGATCCTCGGAGGGTATGGGGACGGGGGGATGGTGGTGACCAACGATCCGGATCTGGCACAGCGGATCAGGGTGTTACGCAACTACGGCCACGCACCAGGCCAGAAGCTGTCCGGAAAGGACCTCACCGGAGGCATCGGCATGAGAGTGCTGGTGGAAGGCTACAACCAGCGGCTCGACACTCTGCAAGCCGCGGTGCTGAGTGCTAAGCTGCCCACCCTGGAAGACCGGATCGCCGGCCGCCGGCGAGCGGCGGCAATCTATGGAGAGGCCTTCGCCGGAACCGAGGTAACCCCCGTCCACGAGGCGCCCTGGGCCCGCCACGTCTACTTCGCATACAACGCGATGGTGCCCGCACCTCTGCGTGACCGCGCCCGTGACAACCTAGCGTCACGAGGAGTTGCCAGCCGCCTCTACTACAACCCACCGTTGCATCTACATCCGGCCTTCCAATGGATGGGACTTGCACCAGGTGCCCTGCCGGTGGCGGAAGACACGGCCTCCCGAATGATCGGCCTGCCCTGCTTTCCCCAGATCACCGAATCCCAGGTCGATCAGGCTGCCTCGACGCTCCTCGACTTCATGGGTTCTGCCTGACAGGCGGCAAGGAAGTAGTCATGGACGGAAGCACCGACACTATCCGCAGGGAAGGGCGGGAGCGTCTGGATGACTGGGCAAGCCCGGACGGCGATCTGGCTCGTTATGTTCTGAAGGAACGCAACAAGACTCTAGAGGGGTACGGAACCCAGCCGAACTGGGTGGTAGAGCACTTCAACCTGGAGCAGGATACCGCCCACGGTGGCTACCGGAACAAGCAGATCCTCGAGCTGGTTTCCAACAGTGCCGATGCTCTCTGGACCGAGCCAGGGAACGATGAGGGAGTGGCCGACAACGGCCAGGTGACCGCACACTCAGGCCGGATCGAAGTCCGCTTGACCAAGGACTACCTCTACTGTGCCGACGACGGCCGGCCGATCGGTAGGAGTGGAATGCGGGCGCTCATGTTCTCCCACCTGTCGCCAAGGAGAGGGACCAACCAGATCGGTACCTTCGGTCTTGGCTTCAAGGCTGTGCTCGCTGTAAGCGACTCTCCTGACTTCTTCAGCCGTTCCGGTTCGTTCAGCTTCGACCGTGATCGAGCCAGAGCAGAGATCCGAGAGGTTGTCCCCGACGGTACGAATTACCCGGTGTTGCGTCTGCCGACTCCCGTTCATCCCAGCGAGTCATTCGCGGGAGACGCGGTACTACGGGAGCTCTCCGAGTGGGCTCACAATATCGTGCGCCTACAACTCAAGCCCGGGGCACACACCGAACTGCGTGATCAGATGACGGGATTTCCTGCTGAGTTTCTGCTCTTCGTAGATCACGTCGGAACCCTCAAACTGGCCGACGATTCTGGTAGTGACCGTACGATTGAGTTGGAGCAGATCGACGATGAGCATGTCCTCCTTGACGGCGACAACCTGACCCGGTGGCGACTGTTTTGCCGACAGCACGAGCTGTCGGATAGAGCGCTAGCCGATCAGCGCCCTGGAGACGATCGTAAGTCGGTTCCGGTTTGGTGGGCTGCTCCAATCGATAAACGTATCGTGCTCCGGGACTTTTGGGCGTTCTTCCCGACACACACGAAGAGTTTGGTACCCGGTATCCTGAACGCCGCTTGGAAGACCAACGAGGACCGACAGAACCTATTGAGCGGTCCGTTCAACGTTGAGTTGATCAAAGCATCAGCAGCCATGATCGCCGACGTCCTTCCTAACCTCATTACAGATGATGATCCTGCCAGACATTTGGACATGTTGCCAAGACGACCGGAAGCCGGTGATAACGATCATGCTAACCTCCTGCGCCGGCTGTTACTAAAGAAGCTATACGACCGAGAGATCATCCCGAATCAAACGAAAGCCCTATACAAGATTTCAGATCTTCACTATCCTCCTAGCGAGTCCCAATATCGTCTTGAATTTGACACAATTCTCCATATGGTACAAGCCCTAACAGATCTAGGGTATCTCGACGAACTAGGGCAGTTCGACATTACTCAGCAGTTGGACAGTCTTGACCTTGAAGACATCTGGCCAATACTGTGGAATAGGTTAGATAGGTTCGTAGGTACTAAAGAGTCGGATGAGAACAGGAAACAGGAGCCCAACTCCCTTACTGAAGAGGAACAGGGGGCGGTTTTGAGTAGACTGACAACGGCTTGGAGACGTACTAAACTTGTTGAACTATGGGAAGGGGTGCCAGCTCGCCCAGAAAATTGGCTGCACCATAAGGCTATGACCCGAACACGTTTGTCAGCTACAGATAGACTGTTCCAACAGGCTCATACCGAAGGATTCTCCTCCTAAGATGGCATACCACGATCATCAGTAGCCGAGTGGCTTCAGGCACTTATCGAGGCGTTACAGACTGAGGATAAGATGCGTGATGCCCGTCGGGCCAGAGTGGCCAAGCTTGAGACGTCAATATCGGCACTAGATCCGACCGATCCTAATGATGCTTATGAGATCGAAATGTTGGAGTCCATGATCGCCACAAAGCAGAAGAAGCTAGCTAGTGGATACGGGAAGCTAGCTAGTGTCTACGGGGATGTGGTAAAGGTATCAGTGTCAATTACGGCAATTACTATTGCGGATGCTATTCGTATAAGGAGGGGTGACTCGCCAGAGTACCGTCTCGTAGGTAACATTGTATTAACAACCACGGGACAGTTCTGCGTTCCTGATCCTGACCGTTTGTTCCTATCAGGTGGGTCATCATCGAATTACTCGGAGGCGGACTCACTCCAGTTTGTACATAGACAACTGATGGAACGTGATAGTACTCGAACTGCTTTGGAGAACTTTGGACTCAGATCTCTCTCAAAGGAGCGTATGTGTGAAGTAGCTATTTCGAAAGTTTTGAGTGGTGTAACTAAGAGTGTATCGTCCGCAGATCAAGAGAATCTATGGTACAATACACGAGACTTAGATCCTGAACTAGTAGTTTCCATGATTCACGAGTATTCTTCATGGCTAGAGCGACTCAGAGTCCTAACGTACGCAGGTGAGTGGAGGCAACTGCATTCTGTACTGCTACCAGGCAGAATCGTACCTGGTGATAGGAGTAGAGATGAGGCCGTCACCGTAGATGTGGACTTTCATAAGCCGGATTTGGATCTATTAGGAGAGTTAAACGTGAGCAATCGTCCTCGGGCGAGGGCAGATCTAAGAGCCGATCCCGAGCTTATATATTATCAGGACAATTGCGCAATGACTACCGAAGTCAGCCTGGTCTCATATCCAAGCCCCACAAGAAACATCTGAGCTTTATATCAACGAAGGCCGTTGGCCCGCTAAGGGTGTTCGGTCTATTGTCGGACGAGGGTAGAGTCGTGTTCACTGATGTACTCTTGCGACTTAGTTCGTCCTATCAGCAAGTGACGATGTGGCATACAGGCAGCGATCAGACACGCCAAAAGTACCCTAAGGTGAAGTATGAGTCGCCAGCCGTTGACGCAGTCCGCAGGTACGGCCTGATCCGGATCACCGGCGGTCGCGTAGTGCCCTTCGCTCACGCATTGGGAAGACAGCCGGAGAGTCCAGAGGCACTGTATGTGCTGTTGAAACACCCTAACGCGGACAAGATCAAGATCGCCTTTGACTTGTCGGACCCGGATCCGGAGTTCGTGGGTGAACGCGACCCTGTTCCCTTGGTCGACAAATGGCCGGGTCTGGCGTCGTATCTCCCAGAGCATCGTAAGGCCACGAAGCTAGTGGTTTGTGAGGCGATATACAGCGGTGATCAGCCGAAGGACTGTGTGTCTCGGTCAACGGACATCGTTCTGTCGGAAGGTGCGTACGCTGACGACGACCGAGCGCTGGAGCTCGTAGTCGACGAACTGAACTTGGATCTGGGCGTCGACGGGTACCGACAAGTCGTTCAACGTATGACTCCGGATGAGGTCGAGGAACGGAGAGCCGCGGTTCGCCAGCGATCAACCGATGCCGAGCGGCTGCTGGCGGCGGTTGGTGAGGAGCATTTGCGGCGAAGCCTTCCCGAGTCGTTCCTTCAAGTTCTTGAGGCGAGTGATGGAACCTTGACGGGTGTCGAGATCGCCAGTAAGCTCCGAAGCCATCACTAGATCAGCCACTGCTTCCGATGAGGTCCGGATCGCCTATCACGAAGTCGGTACGGGCGATCCGCCCATCGTGTTCGTTCATGGGATCTATGGCAACCGGCTGGGTTTCGGTTTCCAGGAGGAGTACTTCTCGGCGAGGCATCGGTGCGTGGCGGTGGATCTGCGGGGCAACGGTGACAGCGACAAACCCGATGAGGTCTACTCGATGGCCGGCTACGCCGACGACGTCGCTGAGGTGATCCGACAGCTCGGATTGGGACCTTCTGTTCTGGTGGGCCACAGCATGGGCGGACAGGTGGTCATCTCAGTGGCAGCTCGCCATCCTGAGCTGGTGCAGGCCGTGGCGAGCCTTGATTCCCCCAGCAACATTCCCGGCTGGCAGGACCGTTTCCATACCCCGTTCGACCATCTGATCACCTTCGACGGCCCCTACCGGGAGGGGGTTCGCCGGTTTCTGGCAGGCGCTTACCTGCCCACCGATGACCCGGCTCACGTGGGAGGTCTGGAGCAACGACTGGCCGGGATTCCCGACCATGTGATCGTCCGGGCCTGGCAGGCGATGAGCGCCTAAGATCCGACCTCCTCCCTCCAGCAGATGAGCTGCCCCTACCTCTACATCGATTCCGGCCAGCCTGATCTGGACCTAGACCTGCTGCGGGAGCTGTGTCCCCAAGTGGTGATCGGCAAGACGGTGGGCGCGGGCCACAGGGCTCTCCAGGATGTGCCGGATCAGATCAACGCCATGCTCAACCGTTTCATCCAACACGCCGAGGGCATCGCAGCGGAGATGATCCGAACCGGGGGAATGTTCCAGTACAACTTCCCTGACCCCTAGATGCTGGTACTGGATGGCCTCGAGAAGCGCTACGGAGAGGTGGTGGCACTCGACGGTTGCGGCTTTGCGGTCCGGCCTGGCCGGATAGTCGGCTTCCTGGGACCCAACGGGGCAGGCAAGACCAGCGCCATGCGGGCCGTGTTCGGCCTGCTCCGGCTCGATGCCGGAGTGGTGACCTGGAAGGGCACCCGGATATCCACCGAGATACGACGCCGGTTCGGGTACATGCCCGAGGCACGCGGCCTGTACCCCCGGATGAAGGTACGTGACCAGCTCATCTACCTGGGCCGCCTCCACGGTTTGGACCGCCGGACCGCCTCAGCCTCCGCCGAGCGCTGGATCGAGAATGTCGGGCTGGGTGAGCGGGCCGCGTCGCGTCTCGAAGAACTTTCCCACGGCAACCAGCAACGAGCGCAGCTGGTGGCCGCCCTGGTGCATGATCCCGAGCTGCTGGTGCTGGATGAGCCGTTCAGTGGTCTGGACCCGCTGGGAGTGGAGGATATGGCCCGCATCCTGCGCCAGCGAGCTGAGGCTGGGGTGGCCGTCCTGTTCTCGAGCCACCAACTCGACCTGGTGGAGCACCTCTGCGATGACGTAGCCATCATCAACCGAGGTCGGATCGCCCTGGTCGGGGAGGTAGGCGAGCTCAAGGACCGATCCGCCCACCGGAGGCTGGAGTTGGACATCGATGCCCGCCTCGGGGCGGTCCGCCGGATCGGTGGTCGGATACTGGAGTCGCGCGGTACCCGGCACACCCTGCTGGTGTCCAAGGAGACCGATGTGAACGAGCTGCTCGCCGAGATCCGCGGGCTTGGGCGGATAAGGGAGTTCTCCTATCGCTCTCCCACCCTGTCGGATCTGTTCAAGGAAGCGATCGGCGCATGAATCTGCTTCCGAGTCGGAACGCCCTTGGGGCAATCGGGCTGGTTGCCCGTCGCGAGCTCCGGGAGCGAGGACTGAGTCGCTCTTACTTGATCAGCTGGGTGGTTCTGGTGTTGCTCGTGGGGGCCGTCTTCGTAGTGCGCGTCTTCTTCGACGACCGCGGGGAAACACCTACCTACCAGGTTGGGTCGGTGGGTGCCGCCAGCGAACCGGTCATCGACACCGCCAGCCGGATGGCGTCGGCTTCCGATCCACCGTTCAACATCGTCCACCAGAGGCTGGCCGCCCGGATCGATGCACGGCGGGCGGTCGCGGAGGGCAACCTGGACATAGCCCTTGTGGACGGGGCGGAGCTGATCGTGGAAGAGGCTGGGGGGTCCCGGCTCGTGTCGGTTCTCCAGCAGTCTGCCCTATCTCACCGGATCGAAGAGCTCGTTTCTTCTGGCGAAGCTTCCGAGCAGGTGATAGCCCTGCTGTCAGGGCGGATATTGGATGTGACGCCGACCGCTCCCAGCGCCGGGGAGGAAACGGACAACCTGCGGTTCCTGATCGGCCAGGCCGCTCTCGTGCTGCTGTTCATGGCGATCGTGATGACCGGATCCTGGGTGCTGCTCGGAGTAACCGAGGAGAAGACCAGCCGGGTGGTAGAGGTATTGCTTGCGACCATCCAGCCGAGGCAGCTGCTGGTGGGGAAGATCGCCGGTGTTGGACTGCTCGGGCTGCTCCAATTCAGTGTCCTGGTCACTGGGATCGTGGTGGGAATACGGTTCACCCTCGGTCCCGGGTTCCTTCCCGAATTAGACACGGGGCTAATGGTGACACTAATCGTCTGGTTCCTGTTGGGTTACACCCTGTATGCGATCGGTTATGCGGCGGTAGGAGCAATTACTTCACGGCCCGAGGACGCCCAGAACGCCGCCTTTCCAATGACGCTGGTTTCGCTGGTCGGTTATTTCACCGGCATGTTCTACGTGGGCCAGAATCCGGACTCCACCCTCTCGTTCGTGCTCTCCCTAGTGCCGGTCACCGCTCCCTTCGTCGTTCCTGTCCGGACCGTGGCGGATGCGGTTTCCGTCTGGGAGCAGCTCCTAGCAATAGTGCTGGTGCTGGGCTTTGCGGCCCTGCTGATCCGGGTGGCCGGACGGGTGTATGCCGGCGGGGTGTTCAAATACCAGAGCCGGATAAAGCTAAGGGAGGCCTTCCGTTCCGCCGAGTTCTGAATGTTGGCTGGGGGGCTTGGATCGAACGAATCGGGTATCTATTGCAGACTATCGCTAGCAGTTTGGGATTGAGGGTTGGTTGAAGGTTGGTGCGGGATGGTTCAACCCTCGGTTCAACCGGTTGGTAGCAGTGAAGTCACGGCGCTATCGGCAGACGGGGCCGTCGGTCACCAACCTGATCGCTCACGCCAGCGTGGTCAGGGGTGTGATCCCTTAGCCGAAGACCGAGCTCACCGGCTGGTCGGCAGAACTAGGCGTCTTCCCGTGCTAGGCCACGGCGGCGGATTATCTCGGCGGTGATAGCGGGCAATACTTCATGCAGGTCGGCGATGACTGCCCAATCCGCCTTGGTGACCATGGGCGCGTCTCGATCCGTATTGATGGCCAGCACATGCTTGGCGTTCATCATTCCCACCCAATGCTGGATAGCGCCGGAAATCCCACAGGCGATATAGAGGTCGGGCGCTACCACCGTTCCGGTCTGCCCCACCTGGAACTTGTGGTTCTTCCAGCCGTTGTTGGTGACCACCCTCGAACAACCCACGGCCGCTCCCAGCAGGTCGGCGAGTTCTTCCAGCACGCCGAAAGCCTCGGCGCTTCCCACTCCTCGACCGCCGCTCACCACCACCGGGGCAGTAGCCAGGGTGATCCCCTCTGCAACGGTTACCCGATCCTGCACCATGGAGAGGGCGGCCGCCTCGTCGAGGACCGGAGTGAAGATCGAACGGTGGCCGGCACCGGGCTGGTCGGCATGGGAGGCCTCCGTACTGTGCGGGGCCAGAGTGACCAGCTTGACGGATCCGGATAGCCTGGCCCGCTCATGCAGGCTCCCGCCCCAGCGGACCCTGGTCATCAACCAGTCCTGGCCATCGGCTTCGATCTCCAAACAGTTGGCCACCATCGCCAGGTCCAGGAGGGCGCCCACGTGCGCCATTACCTCGTTACCTCGATCGCTTCCGGTAGCGATGATTGCCCTGGCACACACCGAGCCAGCCAGCTGCGCCAGGCTGTCCGCCCAGGCGTCCGGTCCATAGTCGGAGAGGATTGGGTGGCTGACCAGATGGATCTCTTCGACTCCGTACGGACCCAGCAGGTCGGCAGGTCCGTCGGCGCCCTCGCCTATCACCACCGCGTGCAGCCGGGCATCCATGGCCTCGGCGATCAGCCGGGCTCCGGTCAGCCCTCCCAGCGAAGCTTCGTCGATCACGCCCCGGTCGTGCTCGACCAGATACAGGAACCCGCTCATACCAGACCCAGGCTTTCCATGATGTCGACGATGGCCGGCGCCGCCGAAGCTCCGTCGCCCAGGATCTCCACCGAACTGCCCGTAGCGGGTGGGGTGACCAGGCTGACCTTGGTCTGCCCGCTGGATCCGGGGGCGGGCGTGAGTTTCTTTATTGAAGCTCGTCTAGCCATCATGCGACCTCTGAGAGTCGGGTAGCGGGGCAGGTTTATTCCCTCCTTCACCCCGACCACGGCTGGAAGGGGAAGCCGGTAGACCTCCGATCCGGACGGGGTTTCCCGGCGGGCGGTGATCCGGCCAGCCTCCACATCGATGCCTTTAATACCGGTCACCATCGGCCGGCCCAGTTTCCTAGCCACCCGGATGCCCACCTGGTAACCACCCGAGTCGGCCGACTCGTTACCGAAGAGGATGAGGTCGAACCGCCCGTCCCCGCTTGATTCGATCTCCTCGATGGCGGCCGCCAGCGCTCCGGAGGTCGTTACCGGATCCCAGTCGGGAATGTCGGTGGGCAGCAGCACCGCTGACGTAGCGCCCACCGAGACCGCGGAGCGGAGCTGTTCCTCGGCCTGGGGAGGGCCCAGGGTCATGACGGTCACCGATCCGCCCTCCCGCTCGACGATGCGGACGGCCTCCTCCACCGCGCACTCTTCGTGAGGGCTGATAGTGAATCCCAGCAGGGCGGCGTCAATATCCTGGCTGTCCGAAGTCAGCACGATCTTCGCGCCCGGTGCGGGTACCCGCTTTACGCAAACAAGGATTCGCATCGTTCGGTTCACCAGGCCGTTCAGCGCTTCATCCGGCTATCGGTGGGATCGAACAGGGGTCGCGAACCAACTCGGGCCACCACCACCGGGAACAGCTCGTTCTGGTACATGATCTGAAGCGGGCGACCCTCTTGGGCGAACTCCGGCGGGACATAGCCGAGCAGTATGTATGTGTCTAGCGACGGCGCCGCTCCTGCCGAGGTCACCCGGGACACCCGGCCCTTGGCGTCCACGATCCGGTCCCCGTCCATCGTCAGGATCGGTTCGTTGCCCCCCACGGGGAAGCGTGGGATGCCCGAGTCGGAGGTGTGACTATCCATCGTTAGCGTGCAGCACACCGTGGCCTGCTCCTCGGCGCGCGCCTCTAGATAGGCTTCCTTGCCGATGAAGTCGGCTTGCTTGACCTTGGGGCGGGCCAGACCTGCTTCCACCGGGTTGTATTCCGACTCCAGCTCGGCGCCCATCAGCCGGTAGCCCTTCTCGAGCCGGGCAGTGGTTCCGTAGACGCCCGCGCCCACCGGCACCACCCCCAACTCCTGGCCGGCTTCCCAGAGCGCTTCCCAGAGCATCGGAGCGTGCTCCATGTTGGTGTACACCTCCCACCCGAGGTCGCCGACATAGGAGATGCGGAACATGGTCACCGGTATCGAGCCGACAGTGGCGTGCTTGAAGGTGCCGTAACGGAATCCCTCATGGGAGATGTCGTCGGAGGTGACCTTCTGGACTAGGCGGCGGGCCATCGGTCCCCACACCCCGATAGTGGAAAGTGATGAAGTGACATCGGTGAAGGTGACCGATCCGTCGTCGGGAAGCCACTTGCGGAACCAGTAGGCATCACGGGCACCGTCGAAGCCCCCCGTGATCACCCGGAAGTGATTCCTGCCCATCCGCAGCACGGTCAGATCGGAGCGGAAGCCCCCCTCCTCGGTGAGCAGCGGGGTGTATACACCGCGGCCAGCCGGATAGTCCACCTGGTTGACGGTCATGTATTGCATGTAGTCGAGCACACCCGGACCGGTGATGTCGAAGATGGCGAACGCGCTGAGGTCGACCATTCCCACCCGGTCCCGCATGGCCAGATGCTCAGCGTTCTGGATAGGTGACCACCAGCGCGAGTCCCACTCGTGGGGGCGGTCGGGGATCCGGTCACCGTACTCCTCGAGGAGTGGGGCATTCGACTCGTACCAATGGGGCCGCTCCCACCCTCCGGCCTCGAAGTAGACCGCTCCGAGTGCGGAGGTGGTGGAATGGAGGGAACTCATCCGGCTGTTGCGAGCCGTAGCCCACTGTTCCCGAGGATGGACGATCCCGTAGGTCTTGTTGAAGTGCTCGGAGCACCGGGCGAGGATGTGGTGCTCGGTCTTCATGTAGGGGTAGAAGCGAGCGATGTCGGAGGCATGCGGATCGACCTCCGGGTAACCCTGGGTCATCCATTCGGCCAGGGCCCGCCCGGTCCCGGGGCCTTCCTTGATCCAGATGGCCGCGCACGACCAGAGGTTCTTGACCTCCGGAGTCTCGCCCACCAGGGGCATAGCGTCGGGTGTGAGGGACAGCAGGCCGTTGATGCCGTACTTGATCTCGGCATCACCCAGGAAGGGCATCAGCTCCATAGCCTGTTCGAGCTGGGGGTCGAAGTCGTCCATCGTGAGGGGCAGTTCGGTGGGGGACAGGCGAGCCTGGTCGATCGAGGGAATCGTGTCGGGATGGTGGAAGATGGGCCGGTGGGCGTACGATCCCACCTCCATGGAACCGGCGGTCTGCCGCTCGTAGCAATAGGTGTCCATGTCCCGAACAATCGGGTAGCCGATCTCGTTGTTGGTAGCAGCCAGGACATCGAGTGGGCCGACATCGATCATCTGATGGACGGCCGGGGTGAGGGGGATCGAGGCACCCGCCATCTTCGCCAGACGGGGTGACCAGACGCCGCAGGCGATCACCACGTACTCGCAGGCGATCCGGCCCTTGTCGGTGACCACTGCCGAGATCCGGCCGTTCCGGGTCTCGATGTCCAGCACCTCGGTCACGGGATGGACCGACAGTACGCCCTTCTGTTGGGCATACTCCCGCATCAGGGTCCCGGCACGCAGCGAGTCGACCACCGACACACTCGGTGTGTACCAGCCGCCCACGATGACCGACTCATCTAGGAAGGGGACCAGCTCCTTCACCTCGGCAGGGCTCACCAGCCAGCTCTCGATGCCCCACGACTTGGCCGAGGTCATGCGACGGTTGAATTCGTGGAGCCGCTCCTCGGTCCGTGCCACCTCGAGGCCTCCCGAGGTGACGCTTACTTCCATCTCCTCGTACTGTTCCTGGCTGTCGAGGGTGAGATGGGTCATCTCCTTGTTGTGGTCGACCGGGAATATGAAGTTGGAGGCGTGCCCGGTGGAGCCACCCGGGTTGGGGAGGGGTCCCTTGTCGACCTGGACGATGTCGCTCCACCCGAGGGCGGCCAGGTGTTTGACCACCGAGTTGCCGACGATTCCGGCACCTATCACCACTACTTGGGTGCTGGAGGGCAGATCGCTCATCCCTGGGCTCCTGGTTGCTGCTTGATCGTTCCGTATGGTGGAACCGTCTTACGATGCGGAACAGGTTAATCGTGTCCGGCTTCAATTCTAATTGAGATAGTACCGCCGGACCCGAAAATCTTGGTCAGCGCCGATCGCGTGCGGTATGCTGTTCCACGATGTAGGACTGTCCCGCATCATGGAACCCGGCAGGGTATAGACATCAGCTTGAAGGACTCCGATCAGCCACATGGAAATGTTCGACGACGAACTCGACCTGAGCGCACTTCCCGACGAGGAACTCGTCGAGCAGATGCACGACGACCTTTACGATGGGCTGGCCGAGGAGATCGACGAGGGCACCCGCATTCTGCTCGACCGGGGTTGGGGACCCTCCGATGTACTCAACGACGCGCTGGTCGAAGGTATGCGGATCGTCGGGATCGACTTTCGGGACGGCATCCTCTTCGTTCCCGAAGTGTTGCTGGCTGCGAACGCCATGAAGGCCGGGATGGCCGTGTTGCGGCCGTTGTTGGCCGAGACGGGCGCTGAGACGGTCGGCAAGGTGGTCATCGGAACCGTCAAGGGCGACATCCACGACATCGGGAAGAATCTGGTGGCCATGATGATGGAGGGGGCGGGGTTCGAGGTCGTGGACCTGGGCATCAACACCGATGTGGATGAGTTCCTCGAGGCGCTGGAGAAGTACCAGCCCGACATCCTGGGAATGTCGGCCCTGCTGACCACCACCATGCCATATATGAAGGTGGTGGTCGACACGTTGGTAGCCCGTGATCTCCGGGATCGTTACATCGTCATGGTGGGAGGCGCGCCCCTGAACGAGGAGTTCGGCCGAGCGGTGGGCGCCGATGCGTACTGCCGGGATGCGGCGGTAGCTGCTGAGACCGCTAAGGATCTGGTCATGCGCAAGCGTATCCTCATGAGCGAGCATGTCTGACCAGGCTTCGATCAGCCAGGTGCCTGCAGCACCCGGCGGGTCCGGGGCAACGGCAGGGGCACGGCGCATACCCCAACTTCTGGTGCTGGCCTGTGGAGCGCTGGCCTCCGAAATCTGTCACCTCATCGAGGTAAACCACCTCGACCATGTGACCCTCATGTGCCTACCCTCGCGTTTGCACAATGTGCCCGACCGCATCGTGCCGGAGCTGGAGGCCCGCCTCGAGCGGGTGGCTGGCTCCTATGACCAGGTCCTGATCGGCTACGCCGACTGTGGCACCGGCGGCCGGCTCGATGCCCTGATCGAGCGCTGGCCGGGCGTCGAGCGCCTGCCCGGGGCCCACTGCTACGAGTTCTTCGCCACCTCGCCCCGTTTCCACGAGCTCCACGAAGCCGAACCGGGAACCTTCTATCTCACCGACTTCCTAGCCCGGCACTTCGACCGCCTGGTCTGGCAGTTCCTCGGCCTCGACCGCCATCCCATCCTGCGGGACATGTACTTCGGTAACTACCGCCGAGTCGTCTACCTGTCGCAGTTCGACGATCCAGCTCTGCTGGCAATGGCCGCAGAGGCAGCTGATCGCCTGGGGCTGGAGTTTCACCATCGCCGGGTTGGTCTAGGAGATCTCCGGACCAGCCTGGATCTGTTCGTCTCTGCAGCCGCCGGCTGATCGGTCATGCTGGCTGGCCGAGCGGCGCGAGCGGATGGGTGAATATGCAAGGACGGCGGGGCAGGTCCCGGAACCAGAGAACCAGGTCCGAGCTGATCACGATCCTGTGGCGGGACATACCGGCGCAGGTCACGGCCCGATCGGGAAGGAACAAGATGGCAGTGGAACTCGCCGGTAGATTCCAGACCGCGATAGACCGGGCTGCCATGGTGTCCGGCTGCGACACCTACGACGCCTACATCGAGGAGTGGCGTCGCACGTCGGCCCCGTGCGGGCCCGATGTCGAATCGGAAGCCAGGTCGGCCGCCACCCGGATCGAACAGGACTACCCGCTCGAGAGGCTCGCCCGGATAGCGGCCAGCGGGGGGTTCGACGAGGCCAGATCCACCTCGCTCCACCAGGGTTGGCAAGGAGAGGGGTCATGACGCTCACCAAGGTCAGTTCAGCCAGCAAGGAGGTGGTGATCGGCCCCGATCGTCCCTTCGTGGTGATCGGGGAGCGCATCAATCCCACCGGGCGCAAGTTGCTGGCGGCTGAGATGAAGGTGGGCGACTATCACCGAGTGGAGGCAGATGCTCGGGCCCAGGTAGCGGCCGGTGCCCACATGCTCGATGTGAATGCCGGCATTCCCTTGGCCGACGAGCCGGCCATCCTGGCCGAGGTCGTCCAACTGGTCCAGTCGATCGTGGACGTACCGCTGGCGATCGACTCGTCCATCGTGGAGGCCCTCGAAGCCGGACTCGCCGTGTACCAGGGGAAGGCGCTAGTCAATTCCGTGACAGGGGAGGAGGAGCGCCTGGAGCGGGTTCTCCCATTGGTGGCCGAATACGGAGCGGCGGTGGTCGCCATTTCCAACGACGAGTCGGGCATCTCCGAGGATCCCGATGTCAGATTCGAGGTAGCGGCCAAGATCGTCAGAAGGGCGGAGGAGTGCGGGATTCCTCCGGAGGACGTAGTGGTCGATCCGCTGGTGATGCCGTTGGGGGCGCTCCGCTACGCCGGAGTCCAGGTGTTCCACATCCTGCGGCGCCTGCGGGACGAGCTGGGGGTCAACTCCACCTGCGGCGCGTCCAACATCAGCTTCGGCCTTCCCAACCGAGCCGGCATCAACAGCGCCTTCCTGTCGATGGCCATGTCCAACGGACTCACCTCGGCCATCACCAACCCCTTGGAGAAGGAGATAACCGCTGCCATCAAAGCGGCGGATGTGCTGACCGGGAACGATCGCGACTGCGTGAACTGGATACGGACCTACCGCAGCCCGAGTCCGGCCGCAGGAGGGCGCACCCGGCGCCGGAGTAGGAGACGCCGGGGTGGTGGCGCCCGGTAAGGGCTGGCCATGACCACTGCCCCGGTCCAGGTGGTTTTTAGCCCCTCGGGGCGGAGAGGGACCGTGCCCGCCGGCACCACCGTGCTAACGGCCGCCCGTAGCCTCGGAGTGGACATCGACACGGTTTGTGGTGGCCGGGGAATCTGCGGCCGCTGCCAGGTGACGCTGGGCTCGTCCGTACGCATCCCAGCTCACGAAGGCCGTCTGTCGGCGCCAGAGGAGATGGAGCTGGGCTACCGGGGTCGGCGCCGCCCCCTACGTGACGGTCACCGGCTGTCCTGCGCCGCTCGCCTGAGGGACGATGCGGTGATCGATGTCCCCCCCTACAGCCAGGTCCGGCGACAGGTGGTCAGGAAGCGAGCCGGGGTGGTGAACATCCCGGTGGATCCGGTCGTGCGCCTCCACTACATCGAGGTCGAGCCTCCCGACATGCACCGCCAGGTCTCGGATCTGGCCAGAGTGCTCGCTGCCCTGAAGGAGCAGTGGGGGGTCATGGCCGGGGCAGTCGATCATCATGTCCTGGTGGGTCTGCAGGACGCCTTGCGGGACGGTGACTGGACCGTCACGCTGGCGGTTCACGACGGTGGTGTCGTAACCGGGGTCTGGCCGGGCTTCCACGATGGGCCTTTGGGGGTGGCGATCGACGTGGGATCCACCACCGTGGCAGGCCACCTCTGCGATCTGTCGACCGGTTCCATCCTCGCTTCGGCCGGCATGATGAATCCCCAGATCCGCTTCGGTGAGGATCTGATGAGCCGGGTCTCCTATGTGATGATGAACGACGGCGGCGAGCAGGAACTCACGGCTGCTATCCGAGATGGGCTGGATCAGCTGGTGGGCGAGTTGGTCAGCCAGGCCGGTCTGGAACGCCAGGCAGTGCTCGAGCTGGCATTGGTCGGCAATCCGATCATGCATCATCTGGTGCTAGGCATCGATCCCCGCCAGCTCGGGGTGGCGCCCTTCGCCCTCGCCACGGACGGCCCCGTCCGGGTCCGGGTGTCCACCATCGGGGTCGAGGCGCATCCCGGCGCCCGGCTCTATGTGCTGCCGTGCGTAGCCGGCCATGTGGGCGCTGACTCGGCCGGCGCCATGCTTTCGGAAGGTCCCCATCGAGGTGAGGACATCCAGCTGCTGGTGGATGTGGGGACCAACGCCGAGATAGTGCTGGGGAGCTCCGGACGCCTACTGGCGGCTTCCAGCCCCACCGGACCCGCTTTCGAAGGGGCCGAGATCAGCTCCGGACAACGGGCCGCCCCAGGAGCGATCGAACGGGTGAGGATCGACCGCCGTACCCTGGAGCCCCGGTTCAAGGTGATCGGCTCCGAGCTATGGTCGGATGAGGCAGGCTTCGAGGATGCAGTAGCCCATACGGGGGTCATCGGGATATGCGGTTCGGGCATCATCGAGGCGGTGGCTGAGCTGGTGCTAGTAGGAGTGGTGTCATCCGACGGGCGGATCCTGGACACCGGCCGGACTGGGAGGATCATCCATGAGGGCCGGTCAGGCGCTTACCTCCTCCATGAGAGATCTGATGGGATGGGCAGGATTGCCATCACCCAGAACGACGTGCGGGCCATCCAGCTGGCCAAGGCGGCCCTCTACGCCGGTATCCGTCTGCTCATGGACAACCTGGAAGTCGATCACGTCGACGAGATCCGGCTGGCAGGAGCGTTCGGCAGCCATATCGACCCGACCTATGCCATGGTGCTGGGCATGATCCCTGATTGTGATCTCGACCGGGTGTCGGCGACGGGTAATGCGGCCGGAACCGGGGCCATGATGGCCTTGTTGAGCGGCGCCGCTCGGGGAGAGGTGGAGGATCTGGTCAGGAAAGTGGAAAAGGTCGAGACCGCGGTGGCACCGCGTTTCCAGGAACATTTTGTGGAGGCGATGGGTATGCCCCATGCCACCGCCACCTTTGAGAAGCTGGCTCGCCGCGTCGACCTGTCAGGCATCACGTCAGGCGAATCAACCGCCGGCCGCCGGCGTCGCCACCGATCGGGTCGCAGGAGGCTACGGCATCGGGTAGGAAGGATCGGGACATGAACGCGCGGCGAAGAGGGAGAAGCAGAGGAGGAGGGCGGGCTGCCCGGCAACGTCAGGCAAAGCGGGCCGCCCGGATAATCGAGCAGCAACCCTTCCTCACCCGGCGGGTAGCGCCTGCCGAGGTGCTCTCGCAGGAGGGTATGGAGCTGATCGAGCACAACGCCGACACCCTCCTCGAGCAGGTGGGCATCGAGATCATGAACTTCCCCGAGGCCCTTTCGATCTACGGAAGTGCCGGAGCCGAAATCGACGGTACCCGAGCACGGTTCCCCAGGGGGATGTGCCGGGAGATCATCACCAGGTCCGCGCCCACCTCTTTTGTCCAGCATGCTCGCAATCCGGCTCGTTCGGTCACCATCGGGCATCCCTATACGGTGTTCGCCCCCGCCTACGGCTCACCCTTCGTCCGTGATGCAGATGCCGGTCGCCGCTATGCCACCATCGAGGATTTCCGGAACTTGGCCAAGCTGGTTCACATGAGCCCTGCCCTTCATCACGGGGGTGGCACCCTGTGCGAACCGGTCGACCTTCCGGTGAACAAACGGCATCTCGACATGCTCTATGCCCACGTCGTGTGCCATGACAAGCCGTTCATGTCCTCGGTGACCCAGCCGGAACGAGCTCAGGACTCGGTCGACGTAGCCAAGGTGGTGTTCGGGAGCGATTTCGTGGGTGATCATCCGGTGCTGATGGGGCTCTGCAATGCCAACTCGCCCCTCACCTGGGACTACGCGATGCTGGGGTCGGCCAAGGTGCTGGCGGAGAACAACCAGTGCGCCCTCATCACGCCCTTCATCATCGTCGGGGCCATGGCGCCGGTCACAGTAGCGGCGGCGGTCACCCAGACCCTGGCGGAGGCTCTAGCCGGGATGGCCTTCACCCAGATCGTCCGCCCCGGTGCGCCGGTCATCTTCGGTTCGTTCTCCGCGTCGATGTCGATGCAGAGCGGTGCCCCCACCTTCGGAACACCCGAACCCGCGCTGATGCTCACCGCGGTCTCCCAACTCGCCTCCCGCCTCGGGGTCCCCTTCCGATCGGGCGGTAACCTCACCGCTTCCAAGATCCCCGATGCCCAGGCGGCCTACGAGAGTGCTACCACCTTCCTGCCTGCCCTCGCCGCCGGGGTCAACTTCGTGCTCCACACGGCCGGCTGGCTGGAGGGGGGCTTGACGATGGGCTACGAGAAGTTCATCCTCGATTCCGACCAAGCCTCGATGATGGCGCGCCTGGTCGGCGGCGTGGACCTCAGCGAGAACGGCTTGGGGATGGACCCCCTGCTGACCAACGGCCCGGGCCAGCACCATCTGGGGACGGCCCACACGATGGCCAACTTCAAGGATACGCTGTGGGTGTCCGGCCAGTCGGACGTGGACAGTTTCGAGCAATGGGAGCTCAACGGTTCCCTGGACTCGGTGGGCCGGGCCAATGCCGAGTGGAAGCGGCTACTCGCAGACCACGAGCCGCCGCCACTGGACGAGGCTGTGCACGAGGAGCTGGTCGAATGGATCGCCAGGCGCAAGGCTTCCTTCCCGGACTCGGACGTTTGAGATGACCAGTCCAGTGGAAGCTCCTTCCGGCCTCACCGTGGAGGGGCGGGCCGCCCTCCGGCGGATTCTCGAGCACCCCAAGTTCGAGGTCCTCCCTCTGAAGAACGTGCTCGGCCAGGTCCGTCACTTGCCGGACGGCGCCCGGGTATCGGTGACCGCCTCTCCCACCAAGACCCTCGAGGACACGCTGGATCTGGCCGCCGAACTGCGGATGCGAGGGTTCGACGTGGTCCCGCATCTATCTGCCCGCATGACCCATGACCGGGACCATCTGGGGGCCTTGCTGGGAAGGATGGAGGATCTGGAGATCTCGCGAGTGTTCCTGGTGGGCGGTGACGCACCTCAGCGAGGAGTCTTCCCGGATGGGTATTCGGTGCTGCGGGCCATGGACGATCTGGGTCACCATCTCACCGAGATCGGAGTACCGTCCTATCCGGAGGGCCATGCAGTCATCCCAGATGACAATCTGCGGGCAGCCCTACATGACAAGCAACCGCACGCCTCTTACATGACCACCCAGATGTGCTTCGACGGTCAGGCTATCGTCGACTTCGTAGCGGCTAGCCGGGCCGACGGGATCTCACTTCCGGTCCGGATCGGCATTCCCGGCGTGGCCGATCGCCTCAGGCTCCTGAAGATTTCCACCCGGATCGGAGTAGGACAATCGGTACGGTTCCTATCCAAGAACCGAGGTCTGGTAAGCCGGTTCATCAAGCCCGGGGGTTATGCACCGGAAGAGCTGCTGGAGAGCCTTGGCCAGGCGTGGTGCGATCCGGAGGCTTCCATTATCGGGGTACACATCTACACCTTCAACCAGTGCGAGACTACCGAGCGGTGGCGCCAGGAGTACTTGGCTACTTTGTAGGGGTTACCGGCCCGATACTGGGCGGCTGGTGGTCTGCCGGATGAAGCAACAGTGAGCACCGAATCATTCGACTTGCGGTCCATCACGGCCCGATTCGACGATTTCAGGACCGAACCCGTTTCGCTCGAGCTCCAGGATCCCTACCGGGTACTAGCCGCGTGGCGATTGGGGGAGGTTCGCCAGGTAATAGAGCAGGCCGAATCGGAAGCTCGGCTAGGGGCATGGGTACCGGGTTTCGTGGCCTATGAGGCGGCACCGGCCTTCGATGATGCCCTATCGGTCAGATGCCCGCGGCCGGACTTGCCCTTGGTCTGGTTTGCAGCCTTCCGGTCAGCGAAACCGATCCCACCACCTGAGGGCCGACCGAGTGGGCCGGTCTCGCTATACTCCGAGATCTCCGGAATCGAATACCGGACCCATGTGGAGAAGATCCAGCACCTGATCACGATCGGGGACACCTATCAGACCAACTACACATTCCGCCTTCGGGGGCGGGTGGAGGGTGATCCAAGGTCGCTCTATTCCGACCTCTTGCACGCCCAGCGAGGCGGCTATCACACCCTGCTCACGACCGGAGATCACACGGTCGTTTCGGCTTCGCCCGAGCTGTTCTTCCGCTGGGACGGCCACCGGATAGAGACCCGGCCGATGAAGGGAACGATCGCCCGGGGCCGTTGGGAGGAGGAGGACCATCGCCGCCGGGACGCTCTCAGGGCATCCCCGAAGAACCGGGCCGAGAATGTGATGATCGTCGATCTGCTGCGGAACGATCTTGGGAGGGTGGCCCGGTTCGGGACGGTCGAAGTGGAGCGGCTACTGGACATCGAGCGCCTCGAGACGGTGTGGCAGATGACGTCCACGGTGGCCGCCGAGACCCGTTCCGGAGTTCGCCTGTTCGACGTCCTGGCAGCCACCTTCCCCTGTGGGTCGGTGACCGGAGCACCCAAGGCGCGGACCATGGAGATCATCAGTTCCCTGGAGACCTCCCCCCGCGGTATCTACTGCGGCGCGATCGGCCTACTGGCCCCGCCCGGCTCGGGAAGGCCAAGAGCCGAGTTCTCGGTAGCGATCCGGACCCTCGTAGTGGATGAGCACGATCGTTCGGCCGAGTACGGGGTGGGAGGGGGGATCGTTCACGAGTCGGTCCCGGACGAGGAGTTCCGGGAGGCGATGATCAAGGCCAAGATCCTCACCCGGCGCCGGACCCCCGTGACCCTGCTGGAGACGATGCGCTGGGATCCGGGAACTGGCATCTGGTTGCTGGACCGCCACCTGGACCGGCTCTGTTCGTCGGCTCGGTACCTCGGCATCGAGCTGGACGAAAACGAGGTCGGTCGTCTGCTGGGAGGGGTCAAAGGGGAGAAACCCCTCATGGTTCGACTACTGGTACCCGCCGAGGGGAGACCGGCGGTCGAGACCGTGCACCTACCCCGGTCCACCGGAATGGTAGGCCTGGCGATCGACACTCGGCCGATCGACCGGTCATCCCACCTTCGCTACCACAAGACCACCAGCCGGCTTGAGTACGAGGAGGCCGCCGCCCGCCATCCCCAAGCCGACGACGTAGTGCTGGTCAACGACCGCCAAGAGGCGGTGGAGACCACCATCGACAACCTGGTGGTTCGAGTCGGCGAGGACTGGTTCACCCCTCCAATAGACGCCGGCTGCCTACCCGGCACCTACCGAGCCGAGCTAATCGACCGAGGCGCGATAAGCGAGCACCCGGTACCGGTCTCCCAGCTAGCGG
The DNA here is from genome assembly GCA_965200835.1 of Acidimicrobiia bacterium. Classification (GTDB taxonomy): domain Bacteria; phylum Actinomycetota; class Acidimicrobiia; order Spongiisociales; family Spongiisociaceae; genus JAPPFW01. The sequence continues at coordinate 161,131 of OZ241390.1, read as the reverse complement.
AGGCGGAAGAAATGGCAGTGATCAACTCGGTACGTGGTTGGCGGGCCGCGAAGCTTCTGGACGGCGGATGACCCTCCATACCCGACACTAACCATCTCACATGCAAGTACACATCGAAACATAAGACGACGCCCAGTCAGCAACCCAGGGGTCGGAAGGAGACGACAACGGCTACGGATTCAACGCCCGATCCGGGTTGACCTCGGCATTCCATTCCATGTCGATGGGAGAGGTTGTGTCTCCCTTGATATCAAAGAGGTCCCGGTACTCTCCAGTGGTGCCTTCAGGCCCTCCCAGGGGCTTGGGGGCTGGGACCAGTTGGCACACTGCGTTCCGTCCTTGGTGATGGTGATCTGTTCGCCGCTCTCCGCGACTTCGGTGAGGAGCTCTTGACACCGGGCCTCGAACTCGGAAGCCGTGAGGGTCCGCTTGGCCGTGCTGGCGCGATAAGAACCGTGCGCCACGACTCTACGTCTCCAACGAGCGGAATCCGGCCCTTCTCCTGCAACATCGCTATCTCCCAGTAGGAAATAGCCGAAACGGCTACTTGGCCATCTTCCCATGCCCGATTGACCGTACGTCGGGATAGCGGACCGAGTTTGTGCGGTTCCCAACCCAACCAAACCAGCACGTGCGTGTCGAGAAGGATCATGTCTTCGGTCCTTGATAGACGATGGTGTTGGGGCACCTGTCAGGACTTTGTCGAGACGATTCGAGGCGGTGTCGTGCCGGGGGTATCCCAGAGCAGTGATCTGGAGGGGCCGACAATGTGTGAGAGTGCCTAGGCATCAACGCCGACAGGGTCGGAGTGGCGATCAGATCAAGGGTTCAGGACCCTATCGGGATTGACCACGGCATTCCATTCAACGTCGATCGGAGAGGTTATGTCCCCTACGATTTCGCCCATGTAGCTAAATTCTCCCCACGGTGGCTTGAGGCCTTTCCTGGGGGGCTTGGGGGCTGGGACGATTTGGCAGACGGGGGTTCCGTCCTTGGTGATGGTGATCTGTTCGCCGCTCTCCGCGACTTCGGTGAGGAGCTCTTGACACCGGGCCTCGAACTCGGAAGCCGTGAGGGTCCGGGTGGCAGTGGTGGGGCTGGCCGGTAGTGTCATCGGAGACTCCTGACTTGCTCATCGTTCATAACGATAGCTGACCACAGATTATTGTTGGTCGAGATGATCGTATCGACTTTGGCGCGATCCGTCCCGGTGCCTGGGCTAGGCAGGGGGTTCCACTCGACCGGTTGCCAGGAGGCGGCGGAAGTCGTCGATGGTTCCTGCGATCCCTTCCGCGAGGGTTCGTTGCTCGAAGTCGATGATCTCGTCGAGTTCGCTGCCGTCGATGATGGAAGGGAGTGGGAAGGGTGCCGTCTCGTAGGTGGTTTCGATGCCGGAGGCGGTGGCGTCGATCATCGTGGCGATCTCGGAGATGTGAGCTACCGGGCCGCCCACGTTATGCACCAGGGCGGTGTCGGTCTCCAGGCAGGCAGCGGCGATGAAGATGGCGGCCATGTCCTGGGCGTGCTGGTAGGTGACCGTGCCCCCGTGGGCGATGTGGCCCGACACTCCGGCCGCTGCGGCGAGCATCGCCTTGGTGGCGTCGGACGTGAGCCCCTGGTCACGACCGAGTCCGTAGATCACCGAGGGCCGTAACCCCACCGAACCCACTCCCCAGTCCGCCGCATAGATGCGGGCGGTCCACTCGTTGGCCTGCTTGTAGGCGCCGTAGAGGGTGGTCGGAGCGCAGAGGGAGTCATCATGCGCCACGCCCCCCTCGTACAGGTCGGCCGTGCCGAACACACCGATCGAGCTGGCATAGGCCATCCCGCGCACCCGGCCACCGGAGCGGCGCTTGGCCTCCAGCACGTTCAGGGTGCCGGTGACGTTCACCAGCGAACCGTTGACCGGATCAGTCGCACAGAACGGGACCTGAAGCCCTGCCAGGTGAACGATGTGGGTGATCCGTTCCTCATCGACCACCTGGCGGACCGCCGCCCCGTCACGTATGTCCCCTCTACGGAAAGTGACCTGGGCCAGATCGTCGTGGTCGAGGACCAAGCGCAACCGGTGGGAATCCTCGGCGATATCGAAGGCGACCACGTCGGTTCCTTCCCGGACCAGCTCATGCACCGCCCATGCACCTATACAACCCGCCGATCCAGTGACTAGTACTCGCTGTATTTCGGTCATCCTGATGGCTCCTTCCTCATGCACGGCCTCATATCGGCTTCCCGGCCCGCCACGCAACAGGATAAGATACCGGCCAAGTAAGAGCCTCGGCGTGAAGCGAAGGAGGACACGCATATGGAAAGCTCTAGGACGGAGTCCGAGTTCGGTTCGGAGGTAGCCGAGCTAACTGAACAGTATCGAGCCAGGGAGTTGGGCCGCCGCCAGTTCATGAAGAGGCTGGCTGTCGCAGGTGTCGGGGTAGCGTCCGCCGCCTCGATCCTGGCCGCCTGCGGAGGTGACGACGAGCCGGAGGCCACAACCGCAGCTACCCAGGCGGCGGCCACCACCGCGGCGATGACCGACGAAGCTCCCGATACGACGGCTGCTATGGAGGAGGAGCCGTCCATGATGGGTCCGACGGTGGGTGGCACGTTGCGGGAGGGATACAACCGTGACGTTTCCAAGCACGATCCGCTGACCACCAACTGGTACGACCCGGCATTCTTCGCCATCTACGAGGCGATTCTCTCCAACGATCCGAGTGGCGCCACGGTTCCCCAGTTCGCCTCCGGTTACTCAGCCTCCGCCGACGGGCTCGAGTACCGGTTCACGATCCCCGAGGGCAAGCTGTCGCACTCCGGCGGAACGATCAACGCCGAGATGGTGGCCGAGTTCTACCGTGCGATCCAGTCGTACAGCTTCATCGCCGGTCTGGCTGCACCGGTCGACACCTACGAGGCCGACGGCAACGACGTGGTTGTGAAGATGAAGAACCCCTGGGTGGGCGCTCTGGGACCGCATAAGACCGGTTACTGGCGGATCGCCAACATCAACACCTGGAAAGAGCATTCGATCGCGGAGGACGGGTCGCTCGATGCCGCTTCCACCTACGGCACCGAGCTCGCCGACGGCACTGGTCCCTTCACTCACGAGGAATGGGTTCCGGGAAGCCACGTGCTGGTGAACCGGTGGGACGACTATCCCGGCTCGCAGACTCCCTTCTTCGAGAACACGGGGGCGGCCTACCTGGATGCCATCCGCTGGACGGTCATCACCGAGGCCGGCCAGCGGGCTACCCAGCTCGAGAACGGCGATATCGACACGCTCATCAACCCAGCCCATCAGGACATCGGCCGCCTGGAGTCGAACTCGGATCTCACCGTCATCCGGCATCCGGAATGGTCCGGCTACCACCTGGCGATGAACCGGGACTATCCGGAGTACTTCGGTGACCGGTTGACCCGGCAGGGCCTTTCCCATGCACTCGACCGGGAGGGAATGGTGCAGGCGATCCTGTTCGGCAACGGCGCGCCGACCTACGGTCCCTTCCCGACCACCGACCGGAACTACGACTCATCCGTCGAGATGTTCAACCAGTTCGATATCGATCTGGCCAACCAGAAGCTCGACGAGGCCGGTTGGGTCCGCGGTGGTGACGGAGTACGGGAGCGGGACGGCGTCAGGTTCGAGTTCCGTTACCTGGTCGAGGACGAGACCGTCCAGAAGGCAGTGGCCGAAGCGGTCCAGGCGCAGTTCGCCAACGTCGGGGTACAGGCCAATCTCGATGTAGTGGACCGGGCGCTGGCCTTCGAGCAGCAGAGCGGTCCCGGCCGTGACTCGGTGGAGATGTCCCTGTTCTTCTGGCTGTGGCCGATCCCGCTGGATGTGCTGATCCTCTTCGGCGGATCCCAGTTCATCCCGGTGCCAAACTTCTCCCATGCGGTGGAGCCGAGAGTGGACGATGCCATTGCCAACTGGCAGTCCTCGGCGACCGAGGCGGATGCCCAAGCGGCGGCTTCCGAGTTCCAGCTGGCCTGGGCGGAGGAGCTCCCCTACATCCCGCTCATGAACCAGAACGCTACCTTCGTGCACAACAACAAAGTGCATGGATGGCAGCCGTTCGTGTGGAACCTGTACCCGTACTACAACGACACCTGGATCGAGGCCTAAGAGGCCGCTCCAGCGGTCCGCAGACCGATCCAAGCAAGCGGGGGCCGCCGACTGGGTGGCCCCCTCTTGTAATTTGGGGTAGCAGATGAAGGCACTTGCTCTCCGCACCGCCTACAAGACCGCCTATACGGTGGTGATCATCCTGGTGTCATCGGTGGCCGTGTTCTATGCCATCCGGCTGTCGGGCGGGGACGCGGTAGCGGCGGTCATCCAGCCCGGTTCGGCTTCTCTCGAAGCTCGTGAGCAACTCAGGGAGCTATGGGGTCTGAACCTTCCCATCCATGAGCAGTATTTCGATTATATGGGAAGGCTATTCAGAGGCGATCTGGGCCACTCGTTGACCAACAGCACGCCCATCGTCAACATGCTGGTCATACATGGGCGGAACAGCCTCATACTGGGCACGGCGGCCTTCGTGCTGGTGTTCGCCGTGGGGATTCCGATCGGAATCGTGGCCTCGCTGAGGCGTAACAGTTTCCTGGACGCCTCGGCATTGAGTTTCTCGGTAGCCGGCATGGCGGTTCCGAACTTCTGGCTGGCGCTGCTGGCGGTGTGGCTGTTCGCCTCCACCCTGCACTGGTTGCCGACCGCCGGATGCTGCGAGCCCAGACATCTGGTCCTCCCGGCCCTGGTGCTGGCGGCGGAGGGCATCGCGCTCACCGTCCGGATGACCCGTTCGGCCATGCTGGAGTATCTGGACCGGGACTTCGTCCGGACCCTGCGGGCAGGCGGGCTCTCGGAGATGAGAGTGATCGGGCGGCACGTGCTCCGGAACGCTCTGATTCCGATCGTGTCGCTGGCCGGGTTGCGGATTGGCCAGATCGTCGGATATGCCCTAGTGGTGGAGACCATATTCGGCTGGCCCGGCCTGGGCCAGGTGCTGGTGAACGCCGTGCTGCGTCGTGACTACCCGGTCGCGCAATTCTTGTCCCTGGTGCTGGTCGCGCTCGTGGTGGTTGGTAACTGGCTATCGGACTTCGGATACCTGGCGGCCGATCCCCGCCTTCGCACCACTCGACCTAGGGGCGTATGATGCCACCGGAGCAACCACTAAAGGGGTCCCAACTGACGACCGCCCATCTCGAAGCGTGGAACAACCGGCTCGCCGAATATGAGGAAAGCCGCCGGGTAGGCCCTGTGCGCGCCGCGCTGGGGCGTATGCGTCGGAACAAGCTGCTGCTGTTGGGCACCGCCTTGGGATTGGTAGTGCTGGGCGCCGGACTTCTGGGACCGATCATCTCGGGGGCCGATCCCACCTTCCAGGACTTCCGTAACACCCTCGCGCCGCCCGGGAGCGAAGGCCACCTACTGGGAACCGATCATCTGGGGCGAGACATGGCAGTACGGGTGTTCGTCGGGATTCGGGTGAGTCTCATGGTGGCGGCTGGCGTGACGCTGCTGTCGCTCGTCCTCGGGCTCGTACTGGGCATGATCGGGGGATTCCTGGGGGGCTGGAAGGACCGGACCATCCGGGGGGTGGTCGACTTCGTGTGGGGATTCCCCCTCATCCTGGTGGCTGTTCTGTTCGCCGGTGGCTTAGGGGAGGGTCTCTTCCCAGTGATCCTGGCCGTCGGCCTAGTCAACACCGCCGCTATCGCCCGGGTGGTGCGGGGCGAGGTGCTGGCGCTGAGCGAGCGAGAGTTCATCGAGGCAGCGAGGGCGGGTGGCCTGTCCACTCTCAGGATCATGGTCAAGCACCTCTTCCCGAACATCCTGGCCCCGGCCCTGGTGCTGGCCTCCTACTACGTGGCGGTGGCGGTGATCGCCGAGGCCGCCCTGTCGTTCATCGGACTGGGTGCCCAGCCCCCCACCCCGAGTCTGGGAGGGATGGTCTCGGATGGACGCAACTTCCTGCAGCAAAACCATTGGGAGTCCACCATTCCCGGATTGACCATCGTGATGCTGGTGCTGGCGGTGTCCCTAATCGGGGACGGCCTTCGAGACGTGTTCGATCCGAGGCTACGCCATGAGGCGAAAGGGGTCGACCAGGAATGAAGCGTGTTCTGGCTCGCACCATCTACATGGTGATTGTGCTGGCGCTGTCATCAGTGGCGGTGTTCTACGCCATCCGGCTTTCAGGAGGGGATGCGGTAGCTGCCAGGGTGCCGGCCTCTGCGTCGGCCGAGGAGCGGGAGGCGGTCCGGGAGCAGCTAGGGCTCAACGATCCGTTCCACGAGCAATACATCGACTATGTCCAGAGCATCCTGTCCGGGGATCTAGGTAACTCCCTCACCAACAACGCCTCTATCAGCGAGCTGCTCACCCACCATGGGATGAACAGCCTGATCCTGGGGGCGGCCGCCTTCGTGCTCGTATTCGGCTTGGGGATACCCCTGGGCATGCTGGCCTCCCTGCGAAGGAACTCGTGGTGGGATGGGGGGATCATGAGCTTCTCGGTGGCCGGCATGGCGGTTCCGAATTTCTGGCTGGCGCTGCTGGCGGTGTGGCTGTTCGCTTCGGTACTCGGATGGCTTCCGTCCGCCGGATGCTGCGGGCCGAAGCAGCTGGTATTGCCTGCGGCGGTGCTAGCCATGGAGGGTATGGCACTAACCGTGAGGATGACCCGCTCGGCCATGCTCGAGAATCTCAACCAGGACTTCGTACGCACCCTGCGGGCGGGAGGATTGTCGGAGGTGAAGGTGATCGTCCGCCACGTCTTCCGCAACGCGCTGATTCCGATCGTGTCGCTGGCCGGGCTCCGGATCGGCCAGATCGTAGGTTATGCCCTAGTGGTGGAGACCATATTCGGATGGCCTGGTTTGGGCCAGGTGCTGGTGAATGCCGTGTTACGGCGTGACTACCCGGTTGCCCAATTCTTCTCCCTGGTGCTGGTCACCATCGTCCTGCTCAGCAACTGGCTGGCCGATGTGGGCTACACGATCGTCAATCCCCGACTGCGAAAGGCATGATGGCGAGCGCTTCCAATACGACCACCGCCGGGGCCGCAAGGTCCGCAACGGAGGCCGCCCCCTTGTTGTCCCTGCGCGGGCTCCGGACCTCGGTGAGCACACGGGGCGAGTCGTTCGACGTGGTTCGGGATCTGTCCCTCGACCTGTATCCCAATGAGATCCTCTGCCTGGTGGGGGAGAGCGGGTGCGGCAAGAGCATCACCGCCCTGTCAATCATGCGCCTGCTGCCCACTCCACCGGTCGAGGTACGGGGCGGGCAAATTCTCTTCAGGGGCGACAACCTTTTGGGTCTGAAGAACCGGGAGATGGGGCGTATCCGTTCCGATTCGATCTCGATGATCTTCCAGGATCCGCTCACCTCCCTCGATCCGGTATTTACCGTCGGGAAGCTGATAGTGGAGGTTATCCGAGCCCACCGGGATGTGCGTAGGCGTGAGGCTCGGGAGATGGCCGCAGAAGTCTTGGCCAAGGTGGGCCTGCCCGATCCCGTCCAGCGGCTCAAGTCCTATCCCCATCAGCTTTCGGGGGGGATGCGGCAGCGGGTGATGATCGCCCTAGCCCTGGTCCTGGATCCCGACATTCTCATTGCCGACGAGCCGACCACTGCCCTCGATGTGACGGTGCAGGCTCAGATTCTCGACCAGCTCCTCCACGAGCAGCGGGAGCGGCACATGTCGATGCTGTTGATCACCCACGATCTGGCGGTGGTGGCGGCGGTGGCCGATCGGGTGGCGGTCATGTATGCCGGCGAGATCGTGGAGCAAGCACCGGTCGACGAGCTGTTCGAGGATCCCCGCCACCCCTATACGCAGGGTTTGCTTCGTGCCTTGCCGCAGGTCAGCGTGAAGCGGCAGCGTCTCTACCCGATTCCCGGACTGGTGCCACCACCGCAGCTGATGCCACCCGGATGCCGTTTCGCACCGCGATGTCCCCACAGCATCGAGCGCTGCTGGACCGACCATCCCGGCCTGGTGGTGGGCGAGTCCGACCGGACGCTTCGCTGCTTCAACCCCCAGCCGTTCGACGCCTGATGACGGCTGGGCCGGTTCCGGTCGCGATCCGGCTTCCGGAGGGGCTGGTTATCCGCGGGCACGAGTGGTCCCGCGATGGCCCGGCCGTGGTGTTCATACACGACTTGGGGGATGATCTCGACACCTGGGGTCCGATCACCGGGCAGATGGCTGCCCACGGGCTCCGGGTCATCAGCGTGGAGCTGCGAGGCCACGGCCTCTCGGATGGGGAGCCCGACCCGGATGCCCTGTTCAGCGACATCGCTCAGCTGCTGGGGGAGATAAGCGCCTCCTTCGGCCCGGTAGCGCTGGTCGCCTACGGTTCGGTGACCGACCTGCTCCTGTACCTGGACGAGAGCTATGGAGCTCCGGTCCAGGTCCTGGTGGCGCCACTTGCCGCCGAACCACCCAGACCGATCGACTGGCGTTCGACCCGCCAGGCCATCCGGCTGGTCCTAGCCGGTAGCCTCGATCCGGATGTGAACGAGCTGCTGGCCGAGTGGTATCCGAAGATGAAGGGACAGCGCCTCAGGGTGACCGGAGCATCGGATCGGACCGGTCCCGTTCTGCTCATGGACCAGCCCCAGCTACTAGAGCACATGGTGATGTTCCTCCGGCGCTACCTGACCGGTCACCATCTGGCATGGATCGCCGAGCATGCCGAGCAGCTAGAAGCGATGCGAGCGGAGCGGGTGGCCGCCGAAGGCTGACATGCCGCCCTTGGAGACAACTCGATTGGAGGACCTGACATGGCCGTAGTGGACGCCCACCTGCATCTGTTCAAAGCTCATAGCGAGGACTATCCCCGTCTTGTGTTCGACGAGATGGCACCCGCCGAGCGGGAGGAACTGGCAGAAGAGTTCCTGGAGGCGATGGACGGGGCCGGGGTGGATCATGCGGTGATCGTTCCCCTCTCCCCACACGATGAGTATCTGGGAGAGATAGTGGTCGACCATCCCGGCAAGTTCGCCGGTGTGGGTGTCTACGACGCGGAGGCGGCCGACGGCGCCCGTCAGGCAGCGAGGCGGGCCGACCAGGCCGGGCTTCAGGGTCTCCGCTTCTACGGCTTCGGGGGAGAGGAGGGCCAGGACCCCGAGTCGCTGGATGTGTTCCCGACCCTGGCGGGGATGCGTGATCACGGCATGGTGGTTTGGTTCTACGGGTCACCCGACCAGGTGCGGCTGCTGGACGGTGTGATGAAGCTCCTACCAGGCCTGAAGGTAGTGATGAACCATCTGGGATTCTGCCCCGACATTTGGATGGAGCTGGCTATCGACGAGTACCTGCGACCAAGATTCGACATACCGCTACCGCCCGACTCGCTGGCACTCGTCGAGCAGATGGCAGCCGACCATCCTGACGATCTGTATGTGCATATATCGGGCCAGTACGCCTTCACTCAGACGCCCTACCCCCATCCCGATCTCCAGGAAGTAGTCGATCGGATCTACGCCGCATTCGGAGCCAATCGGATGCTCAACGCTTCGGACTGGCCATGGATCAAAGTGGAGCCCGGATACGGCGAGGTACTGGCTCTAGTGGACCACTACCTCCCGGATATCACCCCCGAGGAACGGGCCGCCATCCGCGGCGGAACCGCCGTGTCCCTGTTCGACTTCTGAGACAACCCGGGAGAAGTTAGCTCTCGGCTGGTCTCTGACAATTGATCGTGGAGGTATCCAAGGTGGTGTCCTCTGGAAAGTCGAGTGACCGCGACCCGGGCTACTACATGAATCTGAAAGCGGAAGAACGGATGGGCGACCCCATGATGCCGCCCACGCTCGCCGCATACGGCCCTCTGTTCAGGGATTACCAGGACGATGATGTCTTCAAGTTCCGGCTCCTAGCTCACGAATTCGGCCTGCTCTGGGAGAGCACGCGTCCGTAGGACTGGCTCGGGTTGGTACGGACCGAACCCGCTCCGGTGAGTCCAGGTTGGGATGCCTTCCTGGCGGCCTACGTGGAACATCCCTGTTACCACGACCGGATGGAGCCTCCTGCCTGGGTTTCCGGCCGGAAAGATACTTCTTCGGCTTCTGGACTCCCCGTACCGGAGGAATGGGAGGAGTACATAGTCGAGGCCATGGCTCACTCGCCCGCAGCGTTTCTAGCTCACGGCTGCTGGATAGCCGAGCGAGAATTGGTGGTCGTATGAAAAGCCTCACGACATCATCAAGCCTTGTCAGACCCTTTGCTGACAAGGCTCGTGTCTAGGGGGGTGCGACCGCCCGTGCGGTCCTGAACCAGATGTACACGCTAGTCGCGAGGTTGTGGCTCACGACCCGTTGCAGCCCGAAATCCTTCGGGTGTTGAAAGCTCTTCAACTAGGCGTTTGATCCATGCCTCATTGTATAAGTGCCGTCCGATTGAGGGAATATATTTGCAATAGCGTAGATCAGTCTGCGTTGGATAGTCCTTGGTTCTGGGCCGTAAACCAAGGTTTTGTGAAGCTTGTGTGTGCAGATATATTGTGAAGCGGTAGGGAATCTTGTCCGCTACTGCTTTGACAACTTGCTTGGGAATGAGTTGGGGGTGCTCGGAAAGAATAACTTTCGGGAGTACATGGTACTCCTCTAACGCACGCCTTAACTCCTCGGTAACCTCGTCTGGTCTGACGAAGTTGATGACGGCGTCTGGTCTTCTCCCAGATGAGGGAACCACCGGAATTAAGGTCACTCGGAGTCGGTAGCTCGGGTCGTCCATAAACTCCTCGTCTTGCTCTGACCTAGTAGCGAGGTAGGCCTGGACATCGAGTGGTAAGGAGGTTTGTAACTGTTTTACTGACATGAGGATATCCGGGTCACGGAAGCCGGACAACTGGAGAGCTATCGAGAGGCGCTCAGCCAAGCAGTATTCGCTACCGAACTTCTCATCCAGTATCTCTTCAAAGTTCAGAAGTCCGGCCTGAGCATAAGGTATCACTAATGTATCTAAGGTCGGGAGACTGCGGTGGGCTACCTTGTTACGAAGGCCGATCCAGAACTCTGTGTTCCTGAGTAGCCCTACGTGTCGCTGAGAACCAAATGCAGACTTCATGAGAAGGTCGGTTGGAAGTGCACGTTCACGGCCGTCAATCATCTTGGGATCGCCGTCAGCCGTCAGGTCACGCCACTCTTCTCCCGCCCGCTGGAGGACGGCTAGGGCAATGCTGTTCCAGGCGGTTACAAAGAGTAATGCGAAGGTCTCAGTTCTGAAGGTAGCCGTAGGATCGTTCCAAACACGGAGTGCACTTAGGGCTGCATTTCGGGCATGGTGCAGCTGTGATTCCCATTCTTCAGACTCTAAACCGGCCGGAGTCAGACCGTGTTGTCGTAGCTGAGCCTCGAGACTTTCGATTCGTTCCGTCTGTTTGGAGGGCTTGGTTGTACCTATACCAAGGGTCTGCTGGATGAAACGATCAAACTTACGTCCATGTGCCCCGCCATCGTTCCAGACTCTTCGTTCAATCGCGCTCTTCGAGGTTCCACGTCCCTCGTCCCACTCTTCAAGTAGGTCTTTGGCCGGTTGAGTATTATCCTCTGTTGCTGGCTGGTCCAACGTCAATATTCTCTACCTCATGTATACGTCAAGATCCCTGAACAGGTGCTGAGAATCCACGGAACGCTTAGTCAACTCTACCAGTGCAACAACTCCAGTTCGAAGATTACAACCCGATGACCTTCCGTAGGAATGTCATCATCCAGGCACAACCAGGCAATCCACTGCGTGCGGATGGTAAGAGTGCCTATTGTGAAAGAGTAGTCATGAATGTATTAAACACTGTGGTATCAGTTAGCAGGAAGACACTGCTAGGCGTTAGACTGGAGGCATGTCGCTACGAACCGGGACTTCCGAGAAGAGTGCGGGTGCTGTCACGGGCTACGAGGCTGAGCTTTGGAAGATAGCTGACAAGCTGCGTGGCAGTATGGACGCTGCCGAGTACAAGCATGTGGCGCTTGGTCTCATCTTCCTCAAATACGTTTCCGATGCTTTCGAGGAGGCGAGGGTCCGGCTGGAGGGAGAAGTCGACCAGGGGGCCGATCCCGAGGATCCGGACGAGTATCAAGCCGAGAACGTCTTCTGGGTGCCTGAGGAGGCACGCTGGAGCCGCTTGAAGGGCCGGGCCCGACAGGCGACCATCGGGCAGCTGGTCGATCGGGCCATGGAGGCCATCGAGCGGGACAACCCGTCTCTCAAGAATGTGCTGCCCAAGATTTATGGCAGGCCAGCGCTCGACAAGCAGCGGCTTGGCCAGCTTATCGACCTTGTTAGCGGCATCCGGATGGGGGACCAGGAATCCAGGTCGAAGGACGTTCTGGGCCGGGTCTACGAGTATTTCCTCTCGATGTTCGCCGATGCTGAGGGCAAGCGGGGTGGAGAGTTCTACACGCCGCGGTGCGTGGTGACGTTGCTGGTTGAGATGCTTGAGCCCTACAACGGGCGTGTTTACGATCCTTGCTGTGGCTCCGCGGGGATGTTCGTCCAGTCGATGGAGTTCATGCGGGCTCACGCCACCGGCAACGGCAACGGTGGTCGTGCTAGGGCCGACATCTCGATCTACGGTCAGGAGTCCAACTACACCACCTGGCGGTTGGCCCGGATGAACCTGGCGATCCGGGGCATCGAAGGTCAGATCGCCCACGGCGACACCTTCCGCGACGACAGGCACCCTGACCTCAAGGCCGACTACATACTGGCGAATCCGCCTTTCAACGTGTCTGACTGGGGTGGTGAGGGGCTACGGGACGATCAGCGCTGGAAATACGGCGTGCCGCCGGTACGCAGCGCCAACTTCGCCTGGGTGCAGCATATGATCCACCACCTCTCTCCATGGGGATCCGCCGGATTCGTGCTTGCCAACGGTTCCATGTCCTCGCAGCAAGTCGGCGAGGACAAGATACGTCAGGCGATCATCGAGGCAGACCTAGTCGATGCCATGGTGGCGCTGCCCGGTCAGCTGTTCTACTCCACCCAGATCCCGGCATGCCTGTGGTTTCTGTCCCGAAGCCGGATCGGTGGTCCCTACCGCGACCGGACAGGCGAGATCCTGTTCATCGACGCCCGCAAGATGGGCCGGATGGTGGATCGGACCCACCGGGAGCTGACAGATGACGACATTTCTAGCATCGCCGACACCTACCACGCCTGGAGAGGTCAGGACGAGGCGGGCCAGTATGCCGACGTTGCTGGCTTCTGCAAGAGCGCCACGCTCGACGAGGTGCGCAAGCAAGACTACATGCTTACCCCGGGGCGTTACGTGGGGGTGGAGCCCAAACCCGATGGCGGTGAGTCGTTTGCGGATAAGATGACTCGTCTCACGGCGCAGTGGCGGGAGCAACAGGCTGAGGCAGCCCAGTTGGACGCGGCTATCGAGAGCAACTTGCGTAGCCTGGGGTTCTAGGGTGCTACACGAACACGAGGCAGGCTGCTGAGCGGTTTGACGTTCGCCGGAGCTCGTCGGTCGGCACAGGAGCCGGAAGGATCAGGAGAGGTAGTGGCAATTGACTACAGCAACTTCAAGGCATCTCTCAATAATCTGGAGACACAGAACCGGTACCGGATCGACTTACCCTTGGAGTTCCCAAAATACCTACACGAAGGTATGGCCGAGTCCGTTATCCAACGATTCGAAGTTTGCTATGACACCCTCTGGAAAGTCTTGCGAAGATACCTTGTCGAAGATCTCAGCATTCCAGAAGTTCCGGCTGCACCCAAACCCATCATTCGTATTGCTGATCAAAACGGTCTACTAGCAGCTGGCGCTGAACAGTGGATGCTTTATGTCCGAGCACGAATAAACACTACACACGACTACGACGCTGAGAAGGCTGCCGAAGCTGTAGAACTGATACGGGAGTTTATTCCAGATGCCATTGGTCTATATATGACCTTGACAGGCGAGCCATGGACGTGACAGATCCCATTGATCTGAACCCACACCATCTAGAGATAGTCAACGATATATTGGCTAAGCACATATCCGAATACGAGGTACGTGCTTTCGGATCTCGAGCGAATTGGACTGCCGGACCTGCTTCTGATCTAGACCTCGCAGTCGTCGGTGAGGGACCTATCCCACAGCGAGTTATCGCACGCCTTCGTGAAGATTTCGATGATTCATATTTACCCATCCGAGTCGATATACATGATTGGTATTCTATCCCCGATAACTTCCGTCTGGAGATTAAGAACAGTTATACAACTCTCAGAATGCCAAAACCTCCTCGGGGTGTAATAGCCTCAATAGCCGAGGTCATTAGAGTCAATCCAAGGCTACCCTTACTAAAGGGAGTCGAAGCACCCTTTGTCCCGATGGCAAGTGTATCGGTGAATCAACGTTTGGTTTCAATCTCTGAGTTCCGTGCTTATAAAGGAAGTGGTTCACGCTTCATGAACGGTGATACACTCTTGGCTCGGATTACACCTTGTCTAGAAAATGGAAAGACCGCCTGGGTTTCCGGCCTTCCCGATGGTACAGTTGGGCATGGATCAACCGAGTTTATCGTTCTATCACCAATAGACGAGATCACGGATCCCCTATTTGTCTATTACTTGGCACGATCACCTGCATTTAGGAGCTTTGCTATAGGACAGATGACGGGTACATCCGGGCGACAAAGAGTGCCAGTAGATGTAATAAAACATTACCGTATATCCCTTCCGTCACTCACAATCCAGCGTACAATTTCTCACATTCTAGGGACATTGGACGACAGGATTGAGCTGAACCGTCAAATGAATGAGACGCTGGAGGAGATGGCACGGACGTTGTTCAAGTCGTGGTTCGTCGATTTCGACCCGGTCCGGGCCAAGATGGAAGGCCGTGACACGGGCTTGCCACGAGACATCGCCGACCTGTTCCCCGACCGGTTGGTGGATTCCGAGCTAGGCCCGGTGCCAAGGGGATGGAGGGTCTTTCGCATAGATGAGCTGACGTATCACCACACGACAACTGTCTCACCCCTCCGATCTCCCAAAGTGGAGTATGAGCACTTCAGTATCCCAGCATATGACGCTAACCGGCAACCTACTATTGAACTGGGAAAAGCTATCAGAAGTAATAAGACGGTTGTACCGGATGATGCGGTCCTCCTATCAAAACTGAATCTGAGAATCGCCCGTGTCTGGATTCCTTCTGACTCCAAGAAAAGGCCGCAGGTCTGTTCAACTGAGTTTCTTGTATTCACACCGAGGCCACCTGCCAATAGGAGTTTGCTCTTTTCACTGTTCTTGGATGATAACTTCCGTGCCTTACTAAAGTCCATGGTGACAGGGACTTCCAAGAGCCACCAGCGAGTCCCACCACAAGCACTGAAACTACAGGAGGTTCTGGCAGGATCACCAGAACTCTTCCTTGCCTATGGTCATGTGACGGGTGATATGATGATGCGGATCCTCAGAAATAGGTCCGAGTCTTCTGGCCTAGGTACCCAACGTGACACTCTCCTTCCCAAGCTCGTTTCGGGTGAGATCAGCGTTAAGGATGTGGAGAGTTCTGCACAGGCAAGCTTGTGATGACGACGCTCCTAACAGAAGAGGACCGAAAAGAGGCGCTGTCTCAGGTGTACGTCAAGGCTCTGGCGGCGCCCGGGCGGGTTACATGACGTCGGTGCCGGAGCCGGACCGTGATAGCGTGGATCTACGAATTCAATCAGGGGGGCGGCTTCGTCCGGCCTTGGACCTTCAACTCAAAGCGACCACTCAGCTTATCGAACCGCGAGACGGCCTCCTGCGGTTTCGCCTGACATCCAAGAACTACCGTGATCTTCGGGAGGAGACCCAGACGCCTCGGCTGCTGGTGGTTTTGGACTTACCGAAGGACGAGTCGTTATGGATGACCGTAACCAAGGAGGAGCTGGTGCTCCGTCGCCGGGCCTACTGGTTGAGCTTGCAGCGAGACCACTCCGAAGTCGGGGACCAGCGGACCGTTACCGTCTGTATCCCCGAGCAGAACATGCTTGATGTTGAGGCTTTGCGAGCGCTAATGGAACAGTCCAGGGCAGGAGAGATCTGATGCGAGTCAGGATTCACGACCGCGATGCACTCCTGGCAGTGTCGCCGACGGCACTGTCCGTATATGCCCGTGCCGCTGGTTGGAGGCGGCAGGAGCCTTACCGCATCCACTCGGATATCTACATCGGTGACGGCCTTCCTGAGATCATCCTTCCGCGCACCGAGCGTCTCGGCGACTACGCGAGTGTGGTTGCTGGATTGATCGAGATGTTTGCTCAGGTGGTGGAGCAGGACGAGCTGAGCGTGTATGGCTCGCTGGTGACTGCGGACCGTGACGTCGTTCGCGTCCGGGCAGGAGAGAGCGAAGACGGCAGTGTCACACTAGACGGCGGTGTGGACCTGGTTACCGGTGCACGTGACATGGTACTGGCTGCTGCGTGCTCACTCGGAGAGTCGAAGGCCGTCTATCGCGCTGGAGCGAATCGCGCGGCGGTGGATCTGCTAGCCGGGGTTCGTCTGGGTCAGACGGATCGAGGCAGCTTCGTCGTGAATCTGTTGACGCCGGTCGTGCCGCCGCTACACGTGTTGTTTCCGGATACCGCCTACCAGGACCCTCCCATCGAACGACGTTTGACCTTGCGCCTGATGGAGGATCTGGCGGCTGCGCGGCAAGGAGCGGAACGGTCGGCTGCCGGAGACGAAAGTGCGTTCCGGGGGGTGGTGGAGAGCGGAGTCAGTGCCAATCTTTGCGAGGCACTAGTACGGATTATCACAGCGTTTTCGACAGTGGACGTTAGCGTGTCATGGGCACGAACTCTACCCGTCACCGCGTTGCGACCCCCCGTTCGATTTGGAAAGACGGACGCGCCTCTCCTGCGTGAGGCGGCCCGCTCACTCCGCGAGCGGGCACCACGGCCCGATGTCGAGCTATTCGGCTACGTCCGGCTACTGACACGGGCTGAGGGCGAAGAGGATGGAACGATCCGTTTGAACGCACTTGTTGACCGGAAGCAGCAGTCGGTTACTGCGTTGCTGGAGCGGCAGGACTATGAGCGGGCGGTTCAGGCTCACGGCGATAGGGCTGTCGTAGTCCTCTCGGGCGACCTCGAACGTATGGGTCAGAGATGGCGTTTGCTGAACCCACGTCTCGAGGCGGTCGTGAGGGACCATGAGTGTGACTCTTGACGGACGGAGCCACCACTGATAGCCACACCCTCCCTGGGGTGACCGAGTCCACGGTCGAAGCGGCCGCGCGGGAGTGGCTCGAAAGCCTCGGCTGGAGGGTGGTCCACGATGCCAAGATCGCTCCTCAGTCGCAAGGCTCGGAGCGGGAGCACTACACCGACGTGGTCCTGAGAGGGCGGCTGCGTACTGCCTTGGACCAGCTGAACCAGGACCTACCCGCTGATGCGCTGGAGGATGCATTTCGCAAGGTGACTCTGCTCGAGGGCTCAACCCTGGAAGCTCGCAACCGAGCGTTCCACCGCATGCTGGTGGACGGCGTGGGGGTCGAGTATCGGACCATTGACGGTCTGGTGCAAGGAGCTCAGGTCTCCGTGATCGACTACGAGAATCCGGGTAACAACGACTGGCTGGCCGTCAACCAGTTCACTGTCGTTCAAGGCGAGCACAGGCGGCGGCTGGACATCGTGCTGTTCGTCAACGGCCTTCCTCTGGGGCTGATCGAGCTCAAGAACCCGGCAGACGAGAAGGCGACTGTGTGGACGGCCTGGAACCAGCTCCAGACCTACAAGGCTGAGCTCACGGATCTGTTTGCCTTCAACACATTCCTCATCGCCTCGGACGGGATCGACGCTCGTACCGGCACCCTCACCTCCGGGCGGGAATGGTTCAAACCGTGGCGCACGATTACGGGAGAGGAGCTGGCTGACCCGCATCTTCCCCAGCTTCAGGTGATGCTGGAAGGGATGTGCGAGCGGCGGCGGTTCCTGGCGCTGGTCCGTGGCTTTATCGTTTTCGAGGACGACGGCAGCGGAAAGCTGGCCAAGAAGATGGCCGGTTATCACCAGTTTCACGCGGTCCGCACGGCACTTGGAGAAACCCGCCGGGCGGTGGACTTGCATGACGGGCTAGCGAAGGGGAGTCCTAGCGGGAACTTGGGATCGGGTGGAACTCCCGGCGACAGGAGGATCGGGGTGGTCTGGCACACTCAGGGTTCGGGGAAGAGTCTGACCATGGCTTTCTACACGGGTGCCGTGATTCGCGAGCCGGCGATGAGGAACCCGACCATAGTGGTGCTGACCGATCGTAACGACCTCGACGACCAGCTCTTCGGCACCTTTGCCCGCTGCCGTGACCTGCTCCGCCAGCCGCCTACCCAGGCGGCGAGCCGGGCAGACCTGCGCAGCCGGTTGGACGTGAAGTCCGGCGGGGTGATATTCACCACCATCCAGAAGTTCTTACCCGAGGAGAAAGGTGATAGGCATCCGCTGCTGTCGGACCGGCGCAACATCGTCGTCATTGCGGATGAAGCCCACCGCAGCCAGTACGGATTCATCGACGGATTCGCCAGGCACATGCGTGATGCCCTGCCCAGTGCTTCGTTCGTCGGGTTCACTGGCACGCCCGTCGAGTTGGAGGACGCCAACACGCGCGCTGTCTTCGGTGGTTACATAAGCATCTACGACATCCAGCGGGCGGTCGATGACCAAGCCACCGTGCCCATCTACTACGAGAGCCGCCTGGCCCGGCTGTCACTGGACGACACCGAGCACCCGACTATCGACTCTGAGTTCGAGGAGGTAACGGAGGGTGAGGAGGTCGAGCACAAGGAGAAGCTCAAGACCAAGTGGGCCCAGATGGAAGCCATCGTCGGGGCAGACAAGCGGATCGAGCTGGTAGCAGAGGATATCGTAAGTCACTTCGAGCAGCGCCTGGAGGTTCTTGATGGCAAGGCGATGGTGGTGTGTATGAGCCGGCGTATCTGCGTCGAGATGTACGGCCGGTTGGTGCACCGCCGCCCCGATTGGCGTCATGACGATGAGGATCAAGGGGTCATCAAGGTGGTCATGACCGGATCGGCCTCAGACCCGCGCGGTTGGCAGCCGCTGCTGACCACCAAATCCAGCCGGGAGATGCTCGCCAAGCGCTTCCGTGATCCTGCCGATCCATTCCGGACGTGATAGTCCGCGACATGTGGCTCACTGGGTTCGATGCGCCCAGCTTGCACACCATGTATGTCGACAAACCGATGCGGGGCCACGGGCTGATGCAAGCTATCGCCCGGGGGAATCGAGTCTTCCGGGATAAACCGGGTGGCCTGGTGGTGGACTATCTAGGTCTGGCCAATGATCTGCAGAGGGCACTCAACACCTACACCCACAGCGGCGGCACTGGAGACACAGCCATCGACAAGGACCATGCAGTGGCCGTGATGTGGGAGAAGTATGAGATCTGCCGAGGTCTTTTTCACGGCTTCGACTGGTCGGCTTGGACGGTCGGCGACGCTAGGGAGCGCTTGTTGCTACTGCCAGCGGCGCAGGAACACATCCTGGCTCAGAAGGACGGCAAGAGTCGGTGTCTCACTGCGGTCCGGGCGCTCTCGAAGGCGTTCGCACTGGCCGTGCCCCACGAGGATGCACTGGCCATCCGCGACGATGTCGGCTTCTTCCAAACCGTCCGGGCGGCCCTCATGAAGCGGGCAGCTGGTGTATCGAAGCCAGCTGACGAAGTGAATCTCGCCATCCGCCAGATCATCTCGAAGGCAGTCACACCCGATGGGGTGGTTGACATCTTTGCTGCGGCAGGGCTCGAGAAGCCCGATATCTCCGTGCTGTCCGACGAATTCCTGGCCGAAGTCCGAAAGATGCCCCAACCCAACCTGGCAGTAGACCTCTTGGAGAAACTTCTCAAGCACGAGATTGCACTTCGGGGCCGAAAGAACGTTGTCCAGGAGCGTTCGTTCGCTGAGATGCTGGAGAGGACGATCCATCGCTATCAGAACCGCGCTATCGAAGCCGCCCAAGTGACCGAAGAACTGATCGCTCTCGCCAGGGAGATACGCGAGGAGGGCAAGCGAGGGAACGAGCTTGGTCTATCCGACGACGAGCTAGCTTTCTACGACGCTCTCGGCACCAACGACAGTGCGGTTCAGGTGCTGGGTGACGAAACGCTCCGTGACATAGCTCGCGAGCTGGTCGAAACCGTCCGCAACAACGTGACCATCGACTGGACCCTGCGGGAGAACGTGCGTGCCCACCTTCGCCGACTTGTCAAGCGGACACTCCGCAAGCACAAATACCCACTGGACAGACAGGAGAAGGCGACGAAGACGGTGCTAGAACAGGCAGAGCTGCTGTCGGAGCATTGGGCAACCGCTTGACCTTCGGCGTGTTGGGTGCCGACTGGAGAACCTGGGCTGGTGTTTGAGTTATTGGCGGCGGTCGGTCTGGCGCCAGGTGTTGACGGCTTCTTCCAGGCGGCCTACTCCCTCCAGTAGCGGATCGGTGGCGGTGGCTAGAGATACCCGTACGAAGATGTCGCTGCCGGGGCCGAAGGCGGCTCCCGGGACTACTGCTACCCGCACCTTCCACACCGATAGCGGACACCGGTCACGGCGGAAAATCCGCCGGTGATTAGACCGTTGCGGTCACTGGTCGATCAGTGTCGAATGCTGTGGTCCAACTTTGCGAGCGCAACGGCCAACGAGGCGACGACGCGCTCCGCCACGTCAGGCTCCAACGGGGCAATCGGACGCCATCGCTCGACAGCGTTCATAACACCCCATCGGTGTCGAGACTTTGGGGATCGGAATCATGATGGGATTCGATCTTCTAACGGGCCCGGACCAGCGGACAGCTGCCGTCGACGGCGCGCCTACCCGTGGCGGCTGTTCCGAGTACCCAAACCCACTCGCGAGCTTGCTATGGTGAGTGGATCGGGTGATCCATGCCGGTTCGTCGGTCCTAGGGTTTGACAAGATGCAATCGAATGTGGGTGATCCTCATGCCGTGCCATCGTACGGGCTTACTCTGGTGCCCTACCAAGCCGCGTCCGGCAAGCCAACTCGATGGAAGAGGAGGTGGCTAGATGAGCTCCCGTAACGCCTTCATATCTTCCGGACTCTACGACTACATACTGGCGACCACGCTCCGCGATGACCCGCTGCTGGCCGAGCTGAGGGAGGAGACTGCGCAGCTTCCCGAGGGTGGGATGCAGATATCTCCCGATCAGGGCCAGCTGATGGGCCTTCTGACAGGTTTGGTGGGCGCCTCGCGGGCCATTGAGGTGGGGGTGTTCACCGGGTACAGCAGCCTGTGTGTCGCCCGAGGACGGTCTGCTGGTGGCCTGTGACATCAGCGTCGAATACGCCTCCGTGGCCCAGCGCTTCTGGAACAGGGCGGGTGTAGCAGCCAAGATCGACCTGCGGCTCGGTCCGGCGGTCGAGACGTTGGAAGCGATGATTGCGGCAGGCGAGTCGGATACCTATGACTTCGCCTTCATCGATGCTGACAAGGGCAACTACCCGGCGTATTACGACCGGTGCCTGCAGCTGGTACGACGTGGTGGTTTGGTGCTGGTCGACAATGCTCTTTGGGGTGGTCAGGTGGCGGATCCGGCCAACGAAGACGCCCACACTTCCACGATCCGGGAACTGAACACCCGGGTTGGTCGGGATAGCCGGGTCGAGGTGTCGCTGCTCCCGATCGGTGACGGGCTGTTACTCGCCCGCAAGGTGTGAGCGTCCCGGGCGGTTCCGGATCGTGGGTCGGTGAACCGTTCCTCGATCAAGTTTGACATGTCGGACGGTGTTTCTGATGCCTCATTGGAGGGGATCCTTACCGGGGTAGTAAGGACCACCAGTCCCAGCGGGCAGGCAAGCGGGTTCGTGGTCGAGACGACCCATGGTCCCTTCTTGGTTACCGCAGCTCGGGTGGCCGCAATTCGGACCAAGCGCCTCCTGGTGACTTTTGAGGGAGCAAACCGGATGCTTCAGATAGCCTATTCGGGTAAGGCCGGCGGCAGTCGGGTAGCGATGTGTCGGATAGTCTCGGCCAACTTCATACCACCTCTGCCATTACAGACAACCTCCTTGCCGAGGGTATCTCAGCGAATCTTTACGATCGGGTTCCTGAGTGGCATCCGGGGTCTCGGGGTGGCGGCCGAGATGCCTTTTGTCCTCGGGGCCACAGTTGCCGCCGTAGCGACCGGAAGTGAGGGTGGTGGCGTTCTTTACTTGGACGGCTCGTTCAACCCCGGGATGATCGGCGGGCCAGTGGTGCGCCCGGCTACAAACGACCGTCCGCCGGAGGTCGTGGGGGTAACTCTCGGGAGCCAGCCCATCGAAACCAGGGGAGCGGCCGGGCTTCCGCCACCGATCGGCGGGCATGGGGACGCGGAGGTCGATTCCAGAGTGATAGCGGTCCTCTCCATCGGCTGCATCCTCGATCTGATCGAAGGGGATAGATTGGCCGGACCGTAAAGTCCATCAGCTCCTCCGCTACTCGGGTAGTGGCGCCTCTGGAGCAGGCTGACCGGGATCAATCCCAAGAAACTCCGACTTCGGACCCGAAATCCTCGAGTCGGGCTATTACCTGCCGGGTGATAGGAATACCGGTGCTCATGTGGCGGCGGGCCACGGCGGCACTGCGCTCGCCAGGCACGTAAACCCGATCGGCACCGGCCGCCGGGGGAGAAGCATGGATACGGTCCACCAGGTTGTCGATCCGTTGCACGAACTCCTCATACGGCATGGCCACACTGGGGTCGATCGCCAGGTGGAACATACTCACCGCCTGGCGACGTTCGAAAACGTCCGGCATGGTCACCTCATCCAGGAAGCGCAGGGAGCCGGACAGGACCCCGGTGATTACCTCCCACATCACCGCCAACCCGTACCCTCGGTGTCCACCCATAGGAACCATCATGCCGAGTAGAGCTTCGGTCGGATCGGTGGTGGGGCGTCCAGAGGCGTCGAGGGCGACTCCTTCCGGCAGCTCCTGGCCCCGTTCCTCATACTGGTGATAGCCGACCAAGGTCATCTCCGACAGGGCCATATCGAGCATGATCGGATCATGACGCTCAGCTGGGGCTGCGATGGCGAAGGCCTGGTTTCCTATCAGCTTGGCAGTTCCTCCCCAGGGGGGCATCAGCGCCGGGGCATTGTTTTTCGCCATACCGATCATCCCTTGGTCGGCTGCCCGGAGGGCGAAGTAACCGAGCGCACCGGCGGAGGTGGTGTTACGCAGCACTGACACCGCCGCACCGACCTGTCTCGCCTTACGGACGGCAAGGTCCATAGCGCGCACACCCGCCACCTGGCTGAAGGTGTCCCGGCCATCGAGCAACGTGAAAGCTCCCGCCTCCGATACGATCTCCGGTTCTCCTACCGCCGAGGTAACTCCGGTGCGGATCCTGGTTCCGTACTGGATTATCTTTGGGGCTCCCAGCCAAGAGTGCCCTCGAGCGTGAGCCCACGTAATCTGCTCGGCCATCAGCGTGGCGTGCTCTGGAACCATTCCTAGCTTTTCGAACACCCGGTAAGTGAAGTTCTTCAACTGTGAGGCCGGTACGAGGACGGTGTCATCACGATTGCCGCCGGTAGCGGTCACTGTCTTGCCCTGAAATCGACTCCCGATATGGCCAGATGAGTCTGGAACACCAGGGTTCCCAGATCGAAGACCGGTATCCTGAATGCCTGCCTGAGGGCGGGAGCGAAGGGAGAGAAGTTGGTGCACTCCAGCACCAGAGCAGCCACTTCGGGATGGTCGTTCAGCATGTCCCTGGTCAGGCCCAGCAGCTCTGCCTCCAGCTCGGCCGGATCTACCTGGTTCCGGCCCACCAGATAGGTCTCCCAGAAGGCTGCGCCCGGGCCGAAGGATGAGACGACCACGGGAATGTCTGCTGTTGACCAGCCGACCCCTTCGTAATGTGTCTCGGTCAGGTCCTGGCGACTCATGGTGAGGATTCCCACCTTTCGGTTGGGTCCGACCAACCGGGCAGCATCCGGTACCTGGAGGAGGGAAGAGGATAGGAAGGGAACACTGACGGCGGACGATATTCGCTCCTGGTACAAGGCAAGGAATCCGCAGCTGGTGGTGATCATAGGGACGCCCTCAGCCTCCAGATCCTGAGCAGCCTCGACAAACAAGTCTGCCAGGGCGGTGTCCGGTTGCTGGACGACCCTGCGGGAGGTCGCCCCCGTCACGATCCGGTAACGGACCGGAAAAGGCCAGGTAGCCGCGTTGCTCACATCGCCGACGAGCCGGGGAAAGGTAGTGTCCAGCATCAGGACCCCCAGCTCGTAGCCGTAGATGGTGTGTCCTCCGCGGCCGATGACTACCTCCTTGGGATGTCCGTAGACCCGGCTGTCCTGATGCGAAAGCCCTGCTCTCCCGCATGCCCACACGGTAGCCTTCCGACACGCTCATTCGGCGAAATGAGCTGTTCTGGTAGACGATCTACGGATCGCATTGGTGGTCGTTGGAGTCTCCCTGCGGTGGCTGGCTGCGGTAGTGGTCCCTTACCAGCCCGGTTAAGGCTGGCACGGTCGGCTTGATACCCTGCAGAACTCCCATGAGGCACACGAGGTAGACGTTGGCATGGCGATGGTGAATGGGGGTCGTACTATCTATGGTCACGACCTCGGCATCCTGATGCTCGATACGACCTGCCCGAGGCCGCCGGGCGATGTCGGTAACGCCTTGACCTGGCCTTTCCCGGTTCTCTACAAGGTGGTCCAGGGAGCCGATACGAGCCGGATCATGGGCTCGGAGCCGGACCCTGCCCTGCTTGAACCGTTCGTTGCCGCAGCCAGGGAACTGGAGGCCGGCGGTGTCCGGGCCATCACCACCAGCTGCGGCTTTCTATAGGTATTCCACCGACAATTGCAGGAGAGCGTAGGTGTGCCGATGCTCACCTCGGCTCTCCTCCAGGTTCCACTGGCGGCCCGTCTTGCAGGGCCAGGCCGTCAGGTGGGAATCCTCACCGAGCGTCCGCATCTGACAGATCGACACTATCTTGGAATGGGTTGGTCACCCCGGGAGGTGGACGTTGTGGTCACGTCGATGCCGGACAGTTTCGTCTTCCCTCGGGTGTATATAGACCAAGAGATGGTTGCCGAGGCCGGCGTGTTGGAGGCCGAGCTGGTCGAGCTGGCCAGGCGACAAGTGCGTGAGCATCCCGACGTCGGTGCCATCGTTCTGGAGTGCACAAACTTCGTTCCATGGGGGAAGGCCATGCGCCGGGAGACCGGGCTGCCCATCTTCGACCTCTATACCCTGGTGATCTCGACACATCATGCCTTAGTGGGAGGCAACGACTATTAGTACTCGGTGAGGCTGCCAGCGTTACGAGAGGGTAAGGAGCGGCCCTGAGGTCGTGTACGGCTTAGCGGTTGCGCCAATCTAAGAGACCGGTCGCCTATGGGCCGCCAGGGCGCAGAAATGCGGTGAGATCCGCCACGTCTCGCACCTCTTCCAGGGAGCCGACCATATCGACGAGGTTGGCCAGCGCAGCTTGTCCTACTACTTCCAGTCCGCCGACCGACAACCAATTCATCCAATCCTGTTCGTCGAAGGCGTGATCATCTCCCTCTGTGACAAGGAACCTTCCGTCGATGGTTTCCACCTCGATTCGGTATAGCGGATGGGGTGGTCCTCCTCCAGCACCACTCTCATGCGACCGCAGAGATCGACCAGGTGGGTGTTTAGGTGGTTACTGACCAGCCGGGTGTCGAGTCTTCCGGTCGCCAGGACTATGGCAATGGCCAAAACTACCGAGCTGCGGGCTGCTACCTCGCTCTCGAACGGGGGATGCATGTGACCGGTGAAGAAGTCCTCCCTCTCGATAGGTAGATAGATGGTCACCGAGCGCGTGTTGGCGGAGGTAAGGGAGTGCTCAGCGACCAGCTGCTTGGCCAGTTCGATCGGTACGATGTTCAGGCCGGTGCCCGGATAGCGTTTGGTGGTGGCATTCATGATCTCGAACTCCGAACCAAGCGTGGCGAGGGACTCCTCCAAGTCGGGTGGTACGCCTTGGAAGAACGTGTTCCAGAAACCGAATCGGCCCTCCATCACGGCCAGGGCGGCCTCCCCACCATGTCCTGCAGTGACCGCGGCCATCAAGCCGTTGCGGGCCACCAGACCGTAGTAGTGCGTTATGTAGTCACCTTCGCTGAGGCCCATACCGGAGTGGGCGGCATAACCGAGCGCGTGGGCCGTACGGTGCTCGGATAGCCCGAGCAGCCGAGACACGGCAGCCGCCCCGCCGAACGGTCCGAAAGGAATGGTCGGACGCCGCGGTGCCCTTGCTGCTGAGAACCCGGCCCGGTTTCCGAGCTTTCCGATCACGTCATAGGCCGCGATCAGTGCGACGAGTAGCTCCTTGCCCGAACAGTGGCGGTCCTCCGCCACCGCCAAGGCCGGTGGCAGGGTTACCAGCGCAACGTGGACACCAGCCGGGAAGAGAACATCGTCGAGAAACTCGGCCCGCATCATGGTTGAGTTGGCGAAGGCAGCCTCCAGGGGAGCGGTGCGCAGGCGACGGCCCACTATGGTGGCGGGCCCTCGATGGCCGAAGGACTCGGCGATCCTGACCGCTTGGCGACCCTCTTCCGTGACCAGGCCGCGAAACGCCAGGCCGAGATGATGGACCAGGTGGCTCTTCATCTTGTCGACTACCGGCCCAGGAATGTCCCGGTATCGGAGTCCGGCCACGTGTCTGGCCAGGAGCTCGGTCTGGGTCGGGTAAGGGACCGGTGCGCAGAGTCACGGCCCTGTCTCTCCTCCCCGGTTCCGGATGTGTCCTGTCTCATCACCGGTCCCGACTGTCCACGAAGATCGACCTAGAGCTCCGATGCTAGCCTGCGGTTTTATAACCATCCCGGAATGAGTCTGTGTCGTTCACTGGATCGTCCCGCCTGGACGCTCTTCCACCCTATGTATACGTCGAGATACACCGGCGGACAGCTGAGGCTCGCGCGAAGGCTCGTGACGTCATCGATATGGGAAAGGGCGACCCTGACATCCCCACACCTCCGCATATCGTGGCTGCGCTCATCGAGGCGGTCGAGAATCCGATAAACCATCGCTACCCGGAGGGCATGGCTCGAGGACTACCACAATTCCGCGCTGCTATCTCCGCCTGGTACCGGCGCCGTTACGCCGTCTCTATCGATCCCGAGACCGAAGTCGTACCGCTGATGGGGAGCAAGGAGGGCAACCTCCACTTCTGCATGGGTGTACTGAACCCAGGCGACATGGTGCTAGTACCTGATCCCGCCTTCCCGGCTTATGAGGTGGCAGCACTACTCGCCGGTGCGGAGGTAGTCAAGATACCTCTTCGGGCGGGTGATGGCTTCCTGATCGATTTCGACGCGATTCCTTCTGGAGTGGCGGCTCGAGCCAGAGCCATCTGGATGTCTTATCCCAACAATCCTACGGCGGCTCTGGCTTCCACCGACTTCTATGCTCGGGCGGTTGAGTTCGGCGCACCGGACCTCCACCATCCTGGTGAGCGACAATCCCTATGCGGACATCACTTTCGGACCCGATCCAGCTCCGAGCATCCTATCGGTGGACGGAGCCATGGAGGTGGCCGTCGAGTTCAACAGCCTGTCGAAGTCCTACAACATGACCGGATGGCGAAGCGGTATGGCGGTAGGTAATGCCGACCTCGTCGGGTCGGTCCGCCGCCTCAAGCTCAACACCGACGCTGGTCTGTTCGGCCGTACAGAGAGCCTCCATCATTGCTCTGGAAACTCCTACCCAACTTCTCGAACAGCAGAGGTCGGTCTATCGGCGCCGCCGCGATCGAATGGTTTCGGTTCTCAACCGGATAGGGCTGGGGGTGGAGCCGCCGCTCGGGACGTTCTACCTGTGGGTGCCGTTGCCCGAAGGGGTGAGCAGTATGGAGTTCTTCGACCGGCTGCTGCGAGAGGCCGCAGTGGTGGCCATACCAGGAATCGGCTTCGGTCACCATGGGGAAGGCTTTGTCAGGTTCTCCCTCACCGTACCTGACCACCGATTGGATGAGGCTGTGGAACGGATCGAGGTGGCAGGCGAAAGGCTGATGCGCTAGCCGCCTAGGGTGATACCGGTCAGTTGGCGCGCTGCCTGAACCGCCGACCCAGGTACTCGGAAGCAATCCTGACCCGCTGGATATTGGTGGTACCTCCGGCGAGAGCCCAGCCGTGTGCATCCCGATGGAGACGTTCCATTTCGAACTCCGAGGAGTATCCATAGCCTCCGTGTAGCTGGATTGCGAGATCCGACACCCGTTTGGCCATTTCGTTGGCAAAGCACTTGGCCACCGACGCTTCGAGGGTCGGTGGCGCACCCCTTCCGGCCGAGTGAGCCGCGCGATGGATGAGGAGGCGGGATGCCTCCACCTGCATGACCATATCGGCGATTGCGGCCTGTACCAGCTGGAACTCGGCGATCGGTCGACCGAACTGGTGCCTGCTGCGGACGTAACGGGTGGAGCGA
Organism: Acidimicrobiia bacterium; assembly: GCA_965200835.1. Taxonomy (GTDB): domain Bacteria; phylum Actinomycetota; class Acidimicrobiia; order Spongiisociales; family Spongiisociaceae; genus JAPPFW01. The sequence continues at coordinate 132,714 of OZ241390.1, read as the reverse complement.
TCCAGGGCGGCCTGCCCGATGGCGAGGGACATCGTGGCGTTGCCGAGCCGCTCGATCGAGAAGGCGGTGAATAGCTGCGAGAACCCGCCTTGGCCAACTAGGAGGTTGTCGGCCGGCACCCTGACCTCGTTGAAGAACATATCGGCCGATCCGATGCCACGAAAACCCATCAGGCGCTCCTGCGGCCCGAACTCCAGGCCGGGAGTGTCGCGATCGACCAGCACTTCCCCGAGCTCCGAGCTGCTCACCCAGGCGTACATAGACTAGGTATTGCTCGGAGAACCCAGCACCGGAACACCAACGCTTCGTACCGTCGATGACGATCTCGTCTCCACCTAAACGGGCCCGGGTGGAGAGGTCGGTGGCGGCCGAGCCCGCATCCGGTTCGGAGATGGATACCGCGATGGTCTTCTCGCCCCGACATACCGGGGGAAGCCAGCGGCGCTTCTGCTCCTCGGTACCGAGAAGATCCACCACTCGGGCCGGTCCGGTAGTGGCTTCGAACACCGGCCAAGCAGCCACTTGAGTTGCTTTGGCTAGCTCCTCGATCACGATCAGAGCATCGATGAGAGGGCGGCCCATCCCTCCGTATTCTTCGGGAAGGGTGATGCCGAGTAATCCCAGCTCCCCGAGCCGGCTACGCTCCACGTCCGGAAGATGGGTATTGCCGGTGTCCCACTCCATAGCCCGGGGCGCGTATACATCGCGGGCCAGGTCGGCGGCCAGCTGCCGGAGCTGGTGCTGCTCCTCGGTGAGGGAGAAGGGGTTCGCGGCTGCTGATGATTCCATGGGCCTCATTCCGGGTTCCGGTGGTCGGTAAGGTGGCTTGGTTGACACCACCGTAGCCGCATTGGTAACGTCCTCCGATATCGACTCCCGATCTCAAGGACGGCCCCACGATCCGATGACGAGTGTGCGTACGGAGTTCCTGGGACGGGATATCGTCTTCGAGTACCTGGTTGCGCAAGGCATCCGTTACATATTCGGTAATCCGGGCACGACCGAGCTACCCCTGGTGGATGGATGCAACGACTACCCGTCCATCGAATACATCCTGTCTCTACATGAGGATGTAGCTATAGCGCAGGCCACCGGATACGCGCGGGCGTCGGGTAGACCGGGGGTGGTGAACCTCCATGTCACCCCAGGGGTGACCCATGGTCTCGGAAACCTATACAACGCCTATCGGGCAAGGATTCCGTTGCTAGTCACGGCTGGCCAGCATCACACCGGGCTGCTGGTCAAGGATCCGATCCTCACCTCCGACCTGTTGGGGTTGACAGGCCAGTTCACCAAGTGGTCCTACGAAGTCCGCTTCCTGGAGGAGCTGCCCCTGGTCATGCAGAGGGCTTTCAAAGAGTTGGTCACCCCTCCCTACGCACCGGTGTTCGTGGCGATTCCCACCAACGTACTGCTAGCGCAACATGACGGGCTCGGGCTAGCCAGGGTTACCCGATCCGGCCCTTCGATCGCTGATCCCGACAGCATCGAGAGGGCCGCCAGAGTGCTGGTTTCGTCCCGCCGCCCCATGATCGTGGCCGGCGACGGGGTTGGTCACGCACGGGCATGGGACGATCTGGCAGCCATTGCGGAGTTACTAGGTGCCCGGGTCTATACGGAAGGTTACGCAACGCTCTGGAACTTTCCCTCCCGCCATCCGCTTTACCTGGGTCCGATGCCTAACCTTGCTACCCAGATGCGTGGCATCTTTTCCTCTTGCGATACAGCCCTGCTCTGTGGTGTCACCTCTGCGGCGCCGGTTAGCCGCTACGACGAGGGCGGTCCGTTGATCCCACTCGACATAACCACCGTGGCGCTCGATGACAGTCCGACCGAACTAGGGAAGAACCACCCGGCGGAAGTCGGGCTGTTGGGTGATGTCGGCCGCAACCTATGGAGCTTGCGTTCCGCTCTCGAACGGCTTCCCATGGATCGGTCCGTCGTGGTCTCGAGAACCACCAGGATTTGTGAAGAGGCCGGGAAGAGACGGTCCGCGTGGGAGTCGAGAGTCGAGGAGGCGGCCTCCGGGACATTGCTTACCGCCGCCGGTGTGGCAGGTGCTATCCGCGATGCGATGCCTCCGCGCGGAGTGTTTGTCGATGAGACCATATCCAACCGGCCCATGTTCGTAAACGTGCTCGATTTCGCTGATCCACAGTCCTATATGGGTGCCAACGGTATTTCCCTGGGCTTCTCGGTAGGAACCGCGGCCGGCCTCCAACTCGGTTACCCCGATCGTAAGGTCGTGGTAGCGGTTGGCGATGGATCCTTCCTCTACTATCCCAACGCCTTGTGGAACTTGGCCAACCGAGATATTCCCGTTCTGGTGATCGTTCTCAACAACGGTTCCTACCGGGTCCTCAAGCTGATTGTGGATCGTATGGGAGGCCCCTGGAGTACGGGCAGGTCAGATCTGCCTGGTCTGGGTATAGGCGGGCCGGGAATAGACTATGTAGGGCTGGCTGCTGCCCTGGGAGTTTCGGGCGAGCAAGTCGTCACGTCGATCCAGTTGGGTCCCGCCATCCGCCGAGGAATGGATGCCTCCACCCCGTATTTGATCGATGTGGTGCTGGATCCGACTCCGAGCGGATAACTGGCTCGGTTCAGACCAACGCAGCCACATCGGGGGAGCCCGGCCACAACAGTTCGGCACCCTCGCTACCGCAACCGCTTCCACCGCAGTCACAATGATGCACATCGACTGCGTATTCGGGAACCAAGTGGCGCCGTGCGGCCTCGATCGCTTGATCCTCGGTCCACCCCCAGGTCTGCCACTGCGGCCGAGCCTCGCGAGCAATAATCTCGGGATCACCGAGGTGCCAGTACATGGTGTAGCGATCCTGGACGCCCACCCCCATAGCTTCCGCCACCAGTGAGATCCACTCCCGGATAGCCATTTTCTTAGTCGAGAGTTTGGACCACTCCATCTGGCACTTGTGGTACGGGGTTACCAGGGTGTCGGCGCCCGCGGCCTCGAGTTGGTCCTCCAATTCTTTGATAGCGCCGTCGAAGACTTCCGTATCGACCTTGTTCAGTACCCCGACTGCGGTGGGACCTTCCAGGTCACACGGAGTTCCGGCGGAGGGCGGTTCGATGAAACCGGCAAACTCCACGCCCGGAACCATGTCGAAGATCCGGAGGATGGCGGCCGTGTCGATGTCCGCTTGAGGATGGTCGTGATGGGCTTCCAGCAGGACCTGGGTCTTGATCTCACGGACCCAAGGGACATCGGTACCCCTGGCCTCCAGGAGATCGGCCAAGAACTTGGTGACATGCACGACCGCGAACGGGGGATCCTGCTGGCTGCTGATAGTGTCCAGGTACTGGCGCATGCAAGCCCCGCACCATTGCACAGCCACCTTGGGACGGTAGGACATGAAGCGCTGGTAGGACTTGTCCGATATGTGGTCAGCAACCCGAGTGCTCTTACCCATCTTCTCGAACGGTCGCCCGCAGCAGAACTGGCGGCCGGTTACCGCAAAATAGTCGACCCCGAGCACGTCGAGAACGTTGGCGGCTTCTTGCATCAGATGGGGGGTATGCTGGACTGCACACCCGTAGGCGAGCAACGCATCGTAGGGACGATCCGGCGGCTCCCATCTCTCGGTCCACTTGAGATCGTCTCTGCCTATCAGCAGTGACTTGCTCTCAGCCATGGCTGTGTAGTAGCCCTTCACATCGAACTTCGTCTTGTCGATCATGGGAGGGCCCTCCTCTTCAGTGCTCTGCTCAGGCTAAACATACTATCGATATCGGCGTCCGATATCGTAGGTCATCCGGATGCCGCCCCGGTTGGGCGAGTGTCCGCTCGAGGGAGCTAGCTAGTTGAGGGTGCTACATCGATGACGGTGTCCACCAACAACGTTCGATAGAGTTATAAGGTTGTCGAAACGCGTTGGATCAGTAACGGGACCGGTTCACCCATCCGGGCGAGGGATGGGCGAGCGTGAGCTAGTGGGGTTGCTGTCCTGCCTGATGGCCCTTTCGGCTCTAGGGGTGGGCCTGATCCTGCCTGCCTTTGGCCAGATGCGTCCGCAGCTCGGGCTAGCACCGGACTCGAGCCGGCTCGCTCCGGCAATCACCTGCTACATCCTCGGGTTGTCGGTCGGCACTCTGGGCTACGGGCCGATGTCCGATCGGTTCGGTCGAAAGCCACTGCTCGGAGCAGGATTGGCGGTGTACGCATTGGGTGCATCAGGATCGGTGTTAGCCATCGGGCTCGGTTCGATCCCGTTGCTGCTGGTCACCCAAACCATCTGGGGGGCTGGCGCCGGCCGGCCCGCGTACGGTCGCCCTGGCGATCGTACGAGACCTGTACCAGGGCGATCGGATGGCCAGAATCATGTCCTCGGTGTTCGCCGTCTTCACGATCGTGCCGGTCTTCGCTCCTGCCGCCGGGAACGTGGTGGCGGACCTCGCCGGCTGGTCGGGTGTGTTCTGGCTGACGGTAATCCTGGCTGGGGTAGTCGCGCTGTGGACGACTCGGTTGGGGGAGACCGGACCGGCCGGACTGTCCGGCTCCTCTCTGCTGGGAGCGATGGGCAGGGGTGCCCTCGGTGTGATCTGCCATCGGAGCGCCCTCTATTACATGATCGCTATGACCTTGAGCTTCGGTGCCTTTTTCCCTTATATGGCTACTTCGGAGCTCCTCTTCGCCGATGCCTTCTCGCTGGGCCATCTGTTCCCGTATATCTACGGGGGTATAGCGGCGCTGATGAGTCTGGCAATGTTTGCCAACGCCGCTCTGGTAGAGCGTCTAAAGGCCGAGCGAGTAGTCCTAGCGAGCCTGTTGATATACCTCATAGGATCTCTGATATTGATGGGTGGAACAGTGGTTAGCGGAGGGATACCTTCAGCCACGTTCTTCGTGGTTAGTCTGGCGATCATTGCTGCCATGCATGGACTGGTCATCACCAACCTGAACAGTCTTGCTCTTGATCCCATGGGCGATATGGCCGGAACGGCGAGCTCCGTGATCAGTGCCATGTCGACCGGCGGAGGAGCACTGGTCGGTTCACTTATAGACAGTGGCTATGACGGCACGGTGAGAGTCCTGTCTATTGGTTTCGTAGTAGCGGCGGCTGCCGCCCTGCTGCTGTGCCTAATGGCTCGGCGTTACGCCCACCGATGAGCAAGCGCGAACGACTTTGGGAGCGTCTAGAAGCCTCCGAACCGCATGAGCACCATCATCGTGAAGATCACCGGAAAGGCGGCTAGGTAGACCTTACGCAGGAAATCCGGTTTGGGAGAGCGATCCATCAGAAACCAGAACATCGTGATGCCGAGGACCGCAGAGAGTAGGTAGATCCACCCATAAGAGGTGTTCAGCTGGTCGAGGACGCCGGTCATGAGCCCGCGCAGTATTCCCGTGACAATCGTGCCTCCGGCGGTTATCAAGGTGATCTGGCGGGCTCTTCCCTTCAACAGGGAGCCGCGCGCCGCCTTCGCCTGCTCCTCGGGCAGCGTGCGGAGAGCTGGGAACAGCGTGATCCGAGTGAAGGCGATCGAGCCCGCCCAGAAGAGACCGAGGGCGACATGAAGCCAATGAACGATGAAGAGGTCCCAATCCACAACCAGCTCCTAGGGTCAGCAGGGTGAATGCACTTTCGCCATATCGTAGCCCGATATCGGTGGCCGAAGTCGGGCCGACATCCACGAGATCGACGGTCTGAGATTGGCAGCTAGCGGGCCGTGCGGAAGCAGACCTCGAGGCCGACGGCCTGGGATGATGGCTGCGGAATGGGCTAGTGCAGCGGTACCAGAACTACGACGCTGCGCGCGAGGTGCTCGACTGGCTAGCCAGGAACGAGAAGGTCCGGTCGTACTCCTCAGGGGAGGAGGCCACTATCTGAGCAGCCAAGTCGGTTGTTCCGGCCCGATGGATCTCGGCGAGGTGCTCGGCAACCGTGGCCTCGTCACCGATCAGGGCCACCTCGGCCGGGCTGGTCGATCCGTTGGTTTCCAGCACGGCCCGGTAGACAGGTCTGCTTCCTATCCCAGCCAGCTTGACACTGATGCGGTCGAAGGCGGTACGGGCATCGTCGGTTACACAAACCGGGACACCGGCTACTACCCGGGGCGGGGGCCGGCCGGCTCGTTCGGCGGCAGCCGTGATCTCCGGAACGACCGCGGTCCGGATGTAGCGAGGTCCGCTGAGCCAGAGGATGGTGCCCTGAGCGAGCGATCCGGCCACGCGAAGCATCTGCGGACCCAGCGCAGCCAGTAGGACCGGTGGCCTCGCTACGAGTCCGGCCAGCGGCGCTCCGGCTCCCGGGAGTGTGTAGTCCCTTCCCGAGAACGAGAACTCGTTACCCGACACTAACCCGTTCAGGCAGGTCAGATACTCGCGGGGTGCCGGACCGGCGCCGACCGGTCGAACCCGAGGGCGGACATCGGAGCCTCATGGCTCACTCCTGTTCCTAGCACCAGGCGTCCTAGCGAAGCCATCTGGACGGTAAGTGCTTGCTGGACCAGGGCATGGGGATGGCGCGGGTAGGTCGGTACGATGCCGGTGCCCAACTCGATGCGGTTGGTGTGTGTGGTAGCCAGAGTCAGCTGGCTCAGCGCGTCCAACCGACCCGACGTCCACAAGGTGTCGAAGCCGGCTAGGTCGGCCGCCTCAGCGGTCGACATAATGTTCTCAAGGGTCGGCCTCCCGAAGACGGAGATCGAGACCATCAAGCCGATCCTCATGTCCATCACCTCCGGTCGTGTTCGGTTACCGGCGGGCGGTATGGATGGGATGTCCGTCCAGGACTTCGGTCACGAGGTCGCATATCTTGTACTGGAGGTCTTCGAGTGCCTGGTGCCCACGTTCGGTCAACGAGTAGTACTTGCGCACCTTGCCCGCTACCACTTCAGGGGTGCGTTCGAGGAACCCTATGTCTTCGAGTCCGTGGAGTAGGGGGTAGAGAGTGCCGGGTGACAGCCGATAGCCGTGGGTCGCCAGATCCTCGTTCAGGGCGGCTCCATACACTGGACCCTTACTGGCGTAGTGCAGTACGTGGACTCGCACGAAGCCCAGCAGGATGTCCCGAAACAGGCGGCTATGGGCTTCGAACGTGGGGTGGCCCTCGATACGCCCGGTCTTGCTCATCAGTCTCCTCTTCATTGCTTGGGGCCGTGGCGGGGAGGCGGATCGGCCGTCTATCCGCCAGAGTCTCAGACTCATCGAGGTCCGCTGGTATCGTAGTCCGATATTGAATCCCGATGCGAGCAAAGGAAGTCCTGTGGCGGACCATGACCAGCAGACTGGATCCGATGGAGCGACACCAGCCATCTTCGTTCCTGAACGGGGCTCGGTGGTGGAGATCTTCTGGGTGGCACTGCGCCTAGGCCTCACGTCCTTCGGTGGGCCCATTGCTCATATCGGGTATTTCCAGGACGAGTACGTACAACGGCGGCGCTGGGTCGATGAGGAGACCTTTGCCGATCTGGTAGCTCTCTCCCAAGCCTTCCCGGGTGCAGGAAGCAGCAAGCTGGGAATGGCGATCGGGACAGCCAGGGGTGGGTTGTGGGGTGGTTTCATGGCCTGGCTCGGATTCACCCTGCCTTCCGCAGTGATCATGACCGTGCTCGGACTGACGGCGTCCCGCTTGACCGAGCAGGCATCCGGATGGATCCATGGTCTGGTGGTGGTCGCCGTTCCGGTGGTGGGCCTCGCGGTGTGGAAGCTATGGCGTCAACTGGCTCCCGACCGATTCCGGAGTTCGATGGCCATCGTCTCCACGCTGGCGCTTATCGCCTTCCCGTCCTCAGCTCGTACCACGATCGTGGTGGTGATCGTGGTCGGTGGAATAGTGGGCTGGCGGTTTCTACGAAGAGATGTTTCGGAGTCTCGCTCTTACCAGCTGGGATCCGGTCGAAGGGCCGCCATAGTCAGCGCGGTGCTGTTCTTCGTCCTACTTGTGTCGCTACCGATCCTGCGGGCCACGCTCGACTCCCAGGCGATCGCTACTGCCGATGCTTTCTACGGGTCGGGAGCATTGGTCTTTGGAGGCGGACCGGTGGTACTGCCGCTGCTCGAGAGCGAGGTTGTCGGACCCGGCTGGGTGGATGAACCGACCTTCATTGCCGGATACGGAGCCGCCCAGGCGGTGCCAGGACCGATCTTCACCTTCTCCAGCTACCTCGGTGCTTCCCTGGGAGTGTCGCCCAGTGGATTGGGTGGCTCATTGCTGGCTCTGGTGGCGATCTTTCTTCCCTCCTTCCTGATCGTGGTCGCTAACCTGCCGTCTTTCGGAGCTCTGCGGGCTCGGCCAGGGGTGCAGGCTGTGCTGCGGGGGGTAAATGCCGCGGTGGTCCGTATCCTGCTCGCGGCTCTCTACGACCCGCTGTGGTCTAGTGCTATCCGTTCTACCGAGGACTTCGGTCTAGCGCTGGTCGCTCTGGGTCTCCTGGCCTTTTGGAAGCTTCCTCCGTGGGTGGTTGTGATCCTCACCGCGGCAGGAGGCGGTTTGCTGGCAACTCTTTGATGGTCCCCCTCGATCCACACGATTGGAGAAGGTCTCTCGCAAATGAAATCGGACGGCTGGGACGGTGGTTCGAGGGACGTTACGCCCTGGAGGAAGACGAACCCAGAGATGTCATACCGGCCGAGCGTTACTTCGAGCCGGACTTCCTGAGAGAGGCGATTGCTGCCTCCCATACGGTACGTCGTGAGCTCCTTTTCCAAGAAGTGCCGGTGCCGGAACAGTCATCCTCCGAGGGTGACATCGATCTGAGGATCGCCGTATCGCGCCTGACCCGGCACTACACGGCCTGCCTCTCGGTGGTGGCCTACACTGCCCTTGCCCACGGCGTGGCCCTCGATCTGTCTCCGCGTTACTGCCGGCTGCGAACCAGGCTGGAACTGCCCTTTACTCTGGTCCTGGACTATCTGGGTGAAGGAGCACTCGCGACGGCGGAGCGGCGTACTTCCTGGGATTTGAGAGCTCAACGAGTTCCTACTCTGGCGGAAGCTCGTGCCCATGTCTGGAGAACATTGTACGGATTACATCTGGCGCCCCTGTTCGAGACGATTCACGGCAATACTCGGGTATCTTCCCGGCTCCTATGGGCCAGCGCAGCCGAGTGGCTCGGTATGATTTCGGACTCGTCCGATGAGTACCTACCGGGAGAGAACGCAAATTATGTCGAGGACAGCCGGGCACTACTCAATGCTTCTACCATACCGGGAGTGCGCGGATCCAGCCCGTTGCAAGGGCTGGTGGTTTGGGACGACGTGGCCGACTCGAGGTATCCCCACGGGATCCATCGGCGGATGGTCTGCCGCCTGACCTACCGGATCGATGACCGGAGAGGCCGGTTGTGTCAGAGCTGCCATTTCCTTCCCCTCGACGAAAGGCTCGCGTTGGTACGCGAACGCTACGGTGTCCGGATGGGAGTAGTCGGGGGTACAGCCGAACAGGCTGCTATTCGCCGAGGCTTAGAACTCCTCAGCGGAGGAAGTCATGGGAGGATGAAGGTAGCAGGCGGTTGAGACACCTGATCCCAGCCAAGTTACGGTAAGTGAGCGAAGAAGGAGCGGAGAGATGGTAGTGGACGACCGGATGGTCACCAAGAATGCGGAGGGTAAGGACTTCGACCTTTCTAACGCCGACAAGTTCAGTTTCAGCCGATTTTTTCGTGATCACAGTAGTTCCGAGCGTATCCAGGTCTCGAGGGACGAAGTCACCTGGTTGGAGCGGTATTCGAAACCGGATGTGGGCGTCGAGGTAGTTCTCAATCTTAGCTGTGGTGTCCAGAACACTCCCCACCTCATGCTAACCCAGGTGGCACTGTTTGAAGCCCTGGGCGTAGACTTCGTAGCTACTGCTGGCAACAAGTACTGCTGCGGACGGCCGTTTCAACGCTACGGTAAGGGCAAGATAGGGGATGGGATGGCAGCCCGCGCAATCGGCCGTTTCGCCTCTTGGAAACCAACTATCAATGTCCAATGCTGTGGTTCGTGCCTGATCGAGTTCAAGTATCACGTTAGAGTCATTGCCGAGGAGCAAGGCCGTGCGCCCTTCGAGGTGATACACATAACCGACTTCCTGGTCGATCGTCTCCTGGAGCTGGGTGACGAGATCCCATGGAAGAATTCGATACCGCGCCGGGTAATGCTGCATGCTGAAGGAGCCAAAGTCCATCCCACCAAGGAGGAAGCCAGGTCGGCGGTGATCAGGACCTTGGAGCTGATTCCAGGCATCGAGTATGTCGGGCTGGTAGAGAATCCGAGCCTGGATCAGCTGTGCTCTACCAAGGGCCCCGGGGAGCCGAGTGTGCTCAACGACATAACCCCCGAGCAATACCTGCAGGTTGAGAATGAGCTACAGGATCAGGCCGATGCGCTGGGTGCCGATGCCATCCTCACCCACCATCACATGTGCCATCGGGAGTGGTCGAAGTTCGGGAGCGACCGCTTGCCGGTTCTCCATTACCAGTCTCTCCTCGCGGAAGCGTTGGGGATCAGGATTCCGGACCGCTTCCAGATCCTTTGGAAGTTGGGAGACCCCGAGACCATATTGGAGCAGACCAGGGTCCATTGGGAGTCGTGGGGCTTGGACGAGAGCGAAGCACGCCACGTCGTAAAGCTCCACTTCGCGCCCGAATATGCGTCGCAGGTGCAACGCTGTCCCTGTGAGGGCAACTGTCAGGAGGCGGTGATGGGGGAACGCTCCGAAAGCCCGGGCGCGTCATGCGAGACATCCTGGACCTCCACGCTGGAGGCAGGGATGAAACTCCCGATGCTGGAGACGATGGGAAGCGTCTAGCTTCTCCGTCCGATCCGTCTGGCCGTAGTGCGGCAGAAGCTTCGCCAGACAGCTGTATAGACGGCGCTGTTCAGGTCGATCAGCGTATCGCCGTCCGTGGGCGGGTGAGTCTGTCGGGCTCTTCCGGCGGATCGGTGGACTGTCCTGCGCGGATCAAACCCCGGATGCAACCGGCCAGATCAGCTCCGGGGCCGGAGCTCCGCATCCCGAGCCACCACACTCGCAGTCGTGGATGCTATCGGAGAACGAGGAGGTGAAGTGGGTTTGGGCGGTGTTGAAGGCATCCTCCGGATCCATGCCCCACGAGTCCCAAGCCCGGCGCGACACAGCCACGATGGCCGCAGGATCGGCGAGTCTCCAATAGGTCTGGTACCGGTCCTCCACCCCTACTCCCAATGCATCGGCCAGCACCGTCATCCAGTGCCGGACACCCAGCCGATGGCTGGCTATCTTCGACCACTGCTTCTGGCAAGCATGGTAGGGGGTGACAACTATCTCAGCCTCGGTCCGATCAGCCTGTGCCGCTAGGTCGCGCAGGATGCCACGGTGGGCATCAGTGCCGATCTCTCCCAGTCCTACGAAACGACCGTCGATCTTCTTGAGGTGGCAGGGAGCACCTGCTGCTGGAGGGTCTACGACGCCCAGGTTCTCCACCCCCGGAATCGCCGACAGAATCTGGTCTACTGCATCGATAGTGGCATCCGTTACCTGGTCCCGACCCGGCAACTCACCGTGGTCCGAGGCCCGATCGTTGGGGACCTTCGGCTGGACATGGCGGTGGACCAGCACCGGCAGCCGGCCAGTGTTCTGCCACGGGATGGAGCCGTCTAGCTCCCGAAGCAGCCGAGCCATGTAGGTCGATACGTGGATCACCTCGAACGGGGTGGTCATACGCCGGCTGGCGACATCGATATAGGTGATCATGCAGGCACCGCACCATTGCACCATGGTCCGCGGACGGTAGGACAGGAACCTGGCATAGGAGCGGTCGATATAGCGTCGCGATACCGGGGTTCGAGTGAGCCTTTCCCAGAGTTCCGCACAGGTCGTCCTGGTGGGTGGAGGATCTGTGGGTCTCTGCTCGGCGTTGCACCTTCTACGGCGTGGTTACCGGGTGACCGTGGTCGACTCCGGACCACCTGGAATCGGAGCTTCCGGCCACAATGCCGGCCTTTTCTCGGTGGGGAATTGCCTTCCTACTGCCACTCCAGGAGTGATCAAGTCGGTTCCGAAGATGCTCATCGACCCATATTCCCCTCTGGCCATCCGGTGGAGATACTTACCCCGGATGTTGCCATGGCTCCTGAGGTTTATTGCAGCCAGCCGGCCCACTCGGGTGGAGAAGGCTTCCATAGCCATCGCGAGCTTGGTGAAACAGGCACTCGAGGCGTGGGATGAGCTGATCACGGTCGAGGAATCCCGTGGTGTCCTGATCGAGGGAAGCCACCTGCTCGGCTACGGGACCGAAGCCACGTTCGCCAAGGCAGCCTTTGCCGTCGAAACCAGGAGGCGAAGGGGGATCGATATGCAGGTTCTGGATGCCGAAGGAGTGGGTGGCCTGGCGCCCATCCTGGCGGGTCGCTTTCACCACGGAGTATTCATTCCCGGTGCTCCCTGGGCAGATCCGCGGGACCTATGCGTTCTCCTGGCTCAGCAGGTGGTCGAAGCCGGCGGGAGCCTGGTGAACGACACGGTAATTGGCTTCACAGGGTCGCGGCGAACGGGTGGTCGGGATCGAGATGAGAGATGCCGGGAGTATGGCGGCTGACACAGTGGTTATCACAGCCGGTGCCTGGTCACGCTCTCTCACCAGAATGCTCGGGTTCGTGACCCCACTCGATACCGAGCGAGGGTATGGGGTCGACCTTCCCGATCCCGGGGTGCAGCTTCCCTTGCCAATCATCTCCATGGATTATCACTTCGCTCTCACCCCCTTGCCGGATGGCCTTCGCCTGGCTGGTACGGATGAGCTGGCGGGATTGGACGACGCCACCCGATTACCGCCGGGCGGATCGCTTGATCGACGCTAGCCGGCTGGTGTTTCCTGAGCTCCGCACCGGGCAAGCAAGGCGGTGGATGAGCTACCGCCCCTCGCATCCAGACTCGCTACCGGTTATCGACCGTTCTCCCAAGCAGCACAACGTGTTCCTGGCCTACGGTCACGGACATATCGGATTTACCCTGGCGGCCATCACCGGCAAGATCATCGGGCAGCTGGTGTCGTCCGAGGAGCCATCCATAGACTTGACGCCCTTCCAAGTCTCGCGATTCCGGTTCCTGAACTTTCGGTAGCTAGCCGTTCCTGCCGGGTAGCAGCGCTGTCCAAAGACTGAGGATCCTGTCGATGGGCCGCATCGATAGCAACTAGGGGAGGCGGATTGCCGGTAACCAGGTATCCAACGCGGTAACCCTCATCGAAAGTCCCGCCAGCGCGCCCCCTATCAAGATGACAATAGGATGGAGCTTCGATCTGACCATCAGGAGGCCGGCAATCAGCGCTATGGCAACCATACCGACGTTGGAGATACTGGACCGCGCTATGGTTAGCACGGCCAGACTGAACAGCCCCGACGATGGTCGCTCCCGCACCTTTCCCGAAGGCCGTGAGTCTGGGATGCCGTAGGTAGTGGCGGAGGCGATGGGCTGCTCCCATTGCCAGAGCCCACGGAACGATAAACACTCCGACCGTAGCAACCGCTGCGCCCGATATACCCGCTACCAGGTACCCGACGAAAGGCGCAAGTACCAGAATCGGACCAGGCGTTACGAAAGTGAATCCCACCGCGGCCGAGAACTCGACCGGGGTGATCCAATCCTTGTCCGCTACTGCTACCCGGTCGACCAGACCGATTACGGTGCCGCCGCCACCGAATGCGAGCACGCTGAAAACCATGAACTGCCAGAACAAATCGATGAGTTCAGTCATCGGCCGGTTCCGCCTGATCGAGACCTTCGGTAAACAGGACCACCCCGACCAACCCGGCTGCCAGCACGATGATAGGAGCACTCACATCCAGTAGCAGGATGGCACCTAGCCCGACCACCAGGATGGCAGCGGTGGTCCAGTCGATGATCGCCTTGCGGGCAAATCGGTATAGGTAGACCGCCTGGATTCCCACGACGGCCGCCAGCAAGCCCTCGATGGCAGGGGTGAGCATCGGAAGGGCAGAGATAGCCACGAAGCTGACTGCCAGGCCGGTCATGACGAGTATTCCCGGCAACAGGTACATGAGGGTGGCTATAGCCGATCCTCCCACTCCGCCCAGCACATAGCCGAGATATGAGACCACCAGAGGGCCACCCGACCCAGGCAGGAGACGGGTATAGGTGACCGCCTCGGTGATCTGTTGCTTCTTCAGGGCTGCTCGCTTATCCACCAGTTCCCGCTCTATGAGGACGAGTAGCAGCAGCAACCCTCCGAAGGCAACCATTCCCATCCGGAAGAAGATCAGAGCAAGGGCAACGACTCCCGGACGACCGGAAGCCGGCTCGGCCGCCCCGTCCTTCGTTCTGCTCAACGGGTCAGATCACTCGGGGAAACTCGGTGCCGGCACCCACCAGATAGGCGAACCTTCCCGGAGTGTAGAGATCGAACACTGGCAGACCCGTGATAGAGCGAGCAATCTGGGAGAACGGAGCGAAGTTTGCACACTCCATTACGATCGCCCCGGCATCGGGATGTTCCGCCACCACCCGGTGGGCCAGCTCGGTGACCTCCCGTTCCAGCAGGTCGATGTCTGCGGCGGGAGTGTTGCCAACGAAAGTCGCGAAAAAGTGACCGTCCTCAGGCGGTGCCATCTGTACGACCGTGATCTCGTCGGGTGACCAACCCGCACCTTGGTAGTGCTGCTCGGTGAGCACCGTCCGGGCGGTCATGATCACGACCTTCCTACCCGTCCCGGCCGCGGTAGCCGCCATCGGTACCTGCAGGAGGGGAGACGAGAACACTGGGATATCCACCGCCGCAGCCAGCTCCGGCTGGCTCACGGCCAGGAAACCGCAGCTGGTGCATAAGGCTCGGACCCCTTCCGCCTCCAGCTCCCGGGCGGCGGTAACGAAGGGGTCGAGCAGCCGGGGATCGGGATCGGATTGGGCCATCCGTTCCGGAACAGCACCTCGGACGACTCGATAGGAAACTGGGAAGGGCCACGTGCGGGCATTGCCGATGTCGCCTTGTAACCTGGGGAACCGCGTATCGAGCATGATGATGCCCAGAGCCAGGCCGTATAGGGTTCTTCCTCCCTGCGTGCCCACGAGGTCGATCACTCCTCCTCCCTCCATCCGGACCCCTTGCTGATTCCCGACGGTTCTTTCGAAAGCTCTGGATCCGCATCGCGGTGTACGAGAGCTCCCATCAACTCCGAGGCATCGGACAGGTGCTCCAACCGATTTACTAGGTCCAGGAAACGTTCTACATCCATCGAGGATCGATTCCTGACACACCTGGACATCCAGGCGGTCCGATCGACCTTCGGAAAGTCCAACCCCTGGCGTCCGGCCTCGAAGGTCTTCGTCCGTCCGTCCGTGGTGTGGATCGTAATCCGAGCGTAGTGAATGGTCGGAGCATCCGGCAGAAAGGACAGCTTGATGCTATCGATTAGGGTCACCAATTCGTCGGTGAGCGGGGCCAGGTAGAGCTCGCTGTCGAGGTCCCTATCCCGGATTACCAGCGACATGAGAAAGCGCAACGAACCGCACCGGGAGGCGAGGTCCACATATCTGGAGAAGTTCTCCTCCATACGCCCCTCGCGTAGTCGCCGACCCTCCGGCAGCTCGACGAGTATGGACTCGACATCCCCAGGAGTCAGTGACATGGACTCGCAAACCTTCATGGTCGTGTCGAGTATGCCGGCGTTCAGGTTGCTGGCGCTGTACCGTTTCACTCGAGCTTCGACGATGCGGAAGTGCCTCCCGAGCGTGGCCAGATTCGCTTCCAAACCGGCCGGGATCTCTCCCAGCAGCGTCCTATAGAGGCCGAAGTCCCCTTCGATCATGCTCGGAGCAGCTCGGAACCCGGACTCGGCAAGGGTGGCTGCGAAAACACCCGCTCGGCACTCCCACGGATATACCACCCACACGAACCTGGTTCCCTCGATCAGGCCCAGGGCACCATGGCAGGCTTGCCCGAGAGCATCGGCGGTTTGTGACTCCGAGAGGCCTAGCAGACGGGCGGCAGTGGCGGCTACGGCGACCGGCCCGAAAATGGCGTTGCTCCTGCGTGGGCTGGGCGACATCCATGACCACGTTCCGGCGCTGAGCACCATCGCCACGTCATATCCGATGACGCAGGCCGTCAGGAACTCTCGACCACTTATGGTTCGATCCTGTGACAGGTTGAGAGCGGCCGGAAATATCAGGACGCCGGGGTGAGTGCCACCGGACTCCGAATCGTCCTGAGCGTTGTGATAGACGTAAAGGCAGTTGACGAATACTGCATCCAGCAGCCCCAGCGCCGGATGTTCCCCGATGGCGGAGAACCGTCCTCCCCGCTCGCTGAGCCGGGCCGCATTTCGGCGAGCGATCCGTCCATACTCGCTGTGACGTCCCTGTATGCCCAGTCCGACATGATGGACGAGGTGGTCCTTTGCCCGTTCGACGATGTTGCTGGGCAGATCCTCGAAGCGGAGGGAGACTATGTGTCGGGCCAGCTGCTGGCTGACCGATCTCTCGATATCCGGCATGGTTCTATGTGGGTTCCTGGGGCTTGATAAGGGATGGACCTTTGACGCTGATATCGGTAACCGATATCGTAGTCCGATGTTGATGGTCACGACCGGAACAGTGTCCAGTGCCGATAGTGAGTCACTTACTTTGCGGCTGGCGCGCCATGTCACGGGACTTCCGTTCGAGGCGATCCCCACCGAGATAGTGGACCTCGCCAAGGATCATCTGGTACATCACGTCGGGTTGGGCTTGGCCGCAGCCTCCTACCCGCGGGCCCACCGTTCTGGAGCTGTGGCCGCCAAGCTCACCGCCCGGGACGGTCGGCATCGGGTATTCGGTGCCGGTGGCAGGTATGGCCTGCTGGAGGCGGTATTCGCCAACTCCCTCCTCATGGGTGAGGTCGCTCTCGACGACTTCGCCCAGGGGGGAACCCACCCCGGAGTGCTCGTCTTCCCACCCTCCCTAGCACTGCCGGAGATGCGACGAGTCAGGGGGCGGGACCTGCTAACGTCGGTCGTCATCGGCTACGACGTGCTGGTGGCACTGGCGCGGGGCACCTGGACCTGGGGGGTCGGCGCCCCGCGCCGTTCCGGTTGCGTGGTGGGTCCGCTCGGGGTGGCGGCGGTCACCGCTCGGATGCTGGAACTGGATATGGAGCGGACGGCCCACGCTCTCGGGCTAGCCGCCCATGGAGCGGTGGGTCTCATCGAGGGGACAACCTTTGCGCGGGTCCTCTACCCTCAGATCACCCGTAACGGCGTCGATGCCGCCCTGCTCGCTTCGGTAGGCTTCCGATCCACTCCTGCCGTTCTCGAAGGTCCTTTCGGCTTGTATGAGACATATCTGGGTGCGGTTCCCAGCGAGGTATTGGATGGTGTAGATGGGTTGGGTAACGACTTTGGGATCGTTCGCGCCTTCCGTAAACGCTATCCGTGCAGTGGTCTCAATGTCGTGCCGGTGCAGCTCATGGACGATCTGGTTCATACGACCGGTATCACCATCCAGGACGTCTCGTCCATCCAGCTCACCCTCCCCGAAGCACGCCGGGCCCGCGAGGAGGACTTCGACCGAAACTTCCGCCGCTACCGGGATGCGCACGAACGCCGCTACCTGACCCGTTCCGCCTCGCCACGGTTCCTACTGGTGGCCTGGCTTTACGACAGGCGACTAGACCCGGTCCGCTACCGGGCAGACCTTCCTGGAGACTTCCTCGATCTGCTCGACAGGACTTGCCTCCGCTTCGTATCCGGCCGGCCACTCCGTTTCGCACGCCTAACTGTGGTGCTGAACAACGACACAAGATATGTGCGCGAGGGCCAGATCCCCTCGCTGACCCCACCTATGGATCGCAGAGAGTGGATGAGGAAACTACTTCCATCCGCTCGGGGTTCCGATCTGGACGAGTTCGTGGCCCTAGTGAAAGGGCTCGAGCACCTGGAGGATGCCTCTGCGCTATGGGCGAGCCTCGATAGGTGTGCCACCGTGGTAAATCGTTATGAAGTTGCGAGGTGCGCCGTACCTCGAACTGGCCCTACTGCTTCACAGCGGATCGCCACCTACACGGCTGGTGTGCTATACGAGGACCTGCCCACCGCTGTTGTCGAACGTGCCAAGGACCTGCTGGTTCACCACGTCGGGCTGGCGTTGCATGGTCCTACCAGATCCCATCCCACCGGGGATGGCGGGGAGCCGGGTGGGTTCTCGATCATCGGACAAGGCCGATCGCTGGGACTGCTCGACGCGGTATTCGCCAACTCGTGGAACATGCAGCACCTAGGTCTACAGGACGCCATGACCGGAGGTGTGCAGCCGAGTGCGATCATCATCCCGGCTGCGCTGGCCATTACGGAGGATCGGACGATTACCGGACGAGAGTTTCTGGTGGCTCTGGCCATCGGTTACGACATTTGCCTGGCCCTCGCATCCGGTACCTGGTCATGGCAAGGACCAACCGCTCGCCGTCCCAACTCGGTTTTTGGATCGGTCGCCGTGGCCTGCATGTCCGCCCGGCTGCTCGGGCTGGATCCGGTGGTTACTGCTGACGCGGTGGGGCAAGCTTGTCACTTGACTATGGGCTTGATCGAAGGCCATTTGGAGGAGGCGGCCGTGAACGCCCAGCTGGCACGTAATGGGATCTTCGCCGCTCTCCTGGCCGAAGCCGGCTTCCCGGCAGCCGACCGTATGATCGAGGGTCGCTTCGGTCTCTATCGGTCGACGTTAGGAGTGGTTCCGCCCGGTCTCGACATGGCCTTAGCCGGTCTGGGCTACCGATTCGGACTGGCCGACGTCACGCTTAGCCCGCATTCCATCCACCCGTACGATCTGGTTCCCGTCACCCTTACCCGCCGCCTGGTCGCCAGGCTATCGAGTGAGGGTGACGAAGGTTATTCAGCGGAGGCTATCCTTCCCCGGCTGCGAAAGGAACGGGATCTCTGGCACCAGGCTCGTCAGGACCTCTCGCACGATCCGGTCGGCCAAGAGATCTCACTACGTTGTCGGATGGCCCGGGTTCTAGCCGGCCGTGAGCCCAGCGGGCTACGCGAGGCAGGGAATGACAATGTCTCGGCGATCGAGGACCGTATTGTGCTGACCTACGGTGAAGGGAACGATCCATATTCCTGCACGGTGGTCGTCACGACCCGGCTCGGCCGCAAGGTAACCCTGGCCGGAGATCGCTCCCAGCTTCCGCTGTGGCGGATCGATCGCGCCTCCCTACCGGATCAGCTCCCGGGGGGCTCTGGTGCTCGAGCCGAAAAGTTTCTGGAGCTGGTGGATGCACTCGAGCAGGTGGACGATGCCTCTTCCTTGCTGGCTTCGGTGGCGGGCATATGCGAATAGCCATCCTGGGAGCCGGGAATGGGGGTCAGGCCACCGCTTGCCCGTTGTGTGTATGCCGGACACGTAGTCAGTCTCTACGATCGCTTCATCGAAGTGATAGAGCCGCTTACCTCGAGGCGTGTGATCGGCACCTCGGGAGCGGTAGAGGAAGCGGGTCCCATCGAGCTGGCCACCACCGACATGCGGAAAGCCATCTCCGGGGCGGATCTCATCCTCGTTTCGGTTCCCACCTTCGCTCATCGGTACGTGGCTTCCCAGCTAGCCCCGATATTGGAGGGGCATGAGACTGTGGTTCTCCACCCTGGTGGATTCGGAGGCGCGCTGGAAGTGAGGGAGACGTGGCGAGAGATGGGAGTGTCCGGCGATGTTCGTCTGGCCGAGACCAACACCCTGGCATATGCGTGCCGGGTAATAGAACCGGGAAGCGTTCACATCGGGGGGGTCAAGCGGGTCTTCACCGTGGCTGCTCTACCGGCCCGGCGGACGCTCGAGGTGCTCCAGCTATTGGGTCGGGCTCTCCCGAATGTCGAGGCCGCTACCTCAGTCCTGGAAACTAGCTTCGATAACATGAACCCGGTAGCTCATGCGATCGTGGCGGTACTGAACGCCGGTGCCATGGACCGAGGTAGATTCGACTTCTACGCTGATGGCATGACCCCTTCGGTGGTCAGTGCACTAGAGACCCTGGACAGTGAACGAATGGAGGTAGGGAGGGCTTTGGGCGTTCCGGTGAGGACCCTGCCGGCCTGGCTGGAGCGCTCCTACGGCATTTCCGGGTCGAACCTGGTGGAAAGCGAGCGACAGCTGGCATCGAACGTGATGAGTGGCATAGGGGTCCCCGGTGGCATGTACGGCCGGTACGTAACCGAGGATGTACCGTTCGGTTTGGTGCCACTGACCGGGTTGGCACGGCTGGCGGGTGTGGACACTCCCGTGATCGATGCCGTAGTCACCCTGGCAGGAGCCGCTACCGGGAGGGACTACCGGAGCGAGGGCCGGTCGCTGGCGAATATGGGTCTTGATAACATGGCCATCCAGCAGATCCTGGAGGCAGTATCGTGAATTACGTCAGCCGAGTACCAGGGTTCTGATTGCTATGTCGGAGCTCATTCCCGTCGGCCCCATTGTCCTCCTGCAGATCCAGAAGGAGAAGCTCATCGTAGGCACCGGCAATGGCAGGTTCTACGACACGCGTCACCTGGTCGAAGTGAGGTCGCTGAGGGTGGGCCGGTCGGGTGTGATAGCCAGGATCGATGGAGGATGGGTATTGGATCGCCATCATGCGGCCCACCCGATAGAGGTGAACGCGCACCGTCCCCATCGGATCCTGAGTATCGGATTCGGCGGGCACTACCGGCTGATCGAGAAAGAGCTCGGATGGGCTCCTCTCGGTACGGCCGGAGAGAACATCATCGTTGACACGGATGCCAGACTCGAACTTGGTGATGTTGCCAGGGGGTTCGTGATCCGGACGGCTGGCGGAGATCTGCCACTCGATCCGCCTCTGATCCTCAACCCATGCGTTCCCTTCACCAAGCACCTGTTGCGTGATGAGCATTCCCCTACTCAAGCAGTAGTAGAGGCACAGAGTTCCCTGACAAGCGGCATGAGGGGTTATTCGATGAATACCAGCCAGGTACCGGACTACGCCACCGTGCAGGTAGGGGATATGGTCCTGCGCAGGGCGGTATCCTAAGAGCCAGCGAATAACTGGAAGGTGGTCCTGGTCAAGCTGATCAAGTGGATGGGCCTAGTCCCTTTGGGGATGGGGATCGTGCTGCTGTTCTTCGCCCTGGTATGGAGGGCGTGGGGCCAGGCCATGTTCGGTGCTGTCCTGATCGCCCTAACGGTCACCTGGATAGGCGTCTGTACCCGGCTCGAGCGACACCGCCGCCGCCTGCGGCACTAGCCAAACGATCGCGGGATCAGATCCGTTACCGCCCATCTCAGAAACCGCCAATCGTGGGCCGTCTGAACCTGACACGCCGCACAGTATTGCCGGGACCGTAGGAGGAAGGAGGGCGGTCCGGGAGGCTCGGACCGCCCTCCGTTTAGTTGCTTCTCCGATCAGGCCTTCCAGTAGAAGGCTGGGGGAAGCGCGTTGCAGGGTGAGCGCTGGTCCAAGGTGTTGAGGATACGGCCGGGAATGTTACCGAGGTTTTTGTTGGCCAGATACATTCCGTAGATCGCCAGACCGAATCCGACCACGCCGATCGACCATATCTGGTCGACGTGGAGTTTGAAGATCTCCTGGCCTATGCGGATACGCTCCGCCTCGTCCGTCGCGATCAAGCCGGCGTCCAGCAATGCCCAACCTTCCTTGATCATCAGCTGATCGGGCGGCTCGACTCCCTCAGCGCCGTTGGTAGCCCTCCAAACGGCATATGGGTTGCCGATAGCGCTCTGGTAGTTGTTGGTACGGGTGGGCATGATCAGATCCTGCTGCAGGAACGGATCGGGAGTGGACACCGAGTGTCCGGTGAGCATGATCTGGTTGGCCTCGGCCTTCTCGACCAGCAGCCCTCCTCCGACCTCGTTGACGATCAGATCGATACCGATCTCCCTCCAGTGCTCCCTGATCAACTCGCCAGCGGCCGGGAAGTCGGCAAAGCTCAGTGGTGCTTCGAACAGTAGAACGATCCTGCCGTCTCCGTCGGGGCGGATGCGGAAACCGTCCCCGTCCTTCTCGGCCAGTCCGATCCCATCGAGCAAAGCGTTGGCCCCGTCTATGTCCAGCGTCGACCACTTGGTAGTCCACTCGGCGCCGGGGTAGTAGGCGTTGTTGGGTGAGGGGGCCGCCGAGGTGGTCTGGCTGGTTCCCAGGAAGATGGGTTCGTTGATCTCATCCCGGTCGATGCCCATCGACAGCGCTCGCCGGAAGTCGGCGGTACGGATCAGCTCACCGATCACCGGGTCGGTGTCGTAGGCCAGATTGATCCGGACCCCGAAGTCCGATGGATCGTGTAGCCGCTTCGTTCCTGGTTCTCGAGCAGGACGGGCAAGCTGGCCACCCCGAGGTGCCGCTCCTGGAAGTCGTACTCGCCCGCCACCGCGTTCAGGATGAGAACCTCTCGATCCTCCGCGCCGGCCTTGCTGATCTTGTGGATGTATGGCAGCTGGTTGCCTGCCGTGTCCACCCAGATGCTGTACGGGTTGGCCTCGAATTCCCACGGTGGATCGTTTATGGGTCTGGTAAGTACCCAAGGCGCAACCAGTGGAAGCTCGGTGTTGAACTGCCAGGTGTTGCGGTTCTTGAGGTAGGTAGCCCACGTGTCGAACCCGGCATCCTCGGCCATCTGCTGAGCATCGCTGTTGAAGTCGGCATGGAACTGCTGCAGGTAGTGGGCAGGTGCAAACCCACCGAGGCCGAACTGGCCGGTAATGGTCTGCCCGTTGATAGCTCCCCAGCCTGACATGATCTGCGGAAGCAGCGGATACGGGGCGACGGATGTATACGTGACCGTGTAGTCGTCGACCTTCTCGACCGCTACCTGCTCGCCGCCTACCCTGAGAGCGCCCGGGGGTGCAGTGATATCGGAGTGCAGGCTCATATGCTCCCGCCACCAGACTACGTCTTCGGCGGTGAAGGGGGCGCCGTCTGACCACTTCATACCTTCCCGTAGGTAGATGGTCATTACGGTGGCGTCTGCATTGACGTCGAACCCGGCTGCGATGTTGGGAACTAGCTTCTTGTGCAGGTAGTCCCAGTAGATGAGGTTGTCCGGCCCCCCGTTGAAGCGGTTGGCGTTCTGCCGGTCGTTGACGGTGGAGATATAGCCCCGTCGCAGTGGCGGACCTCCATAGGTGCCGATCTCGTGTACCGGCTCTACCACCAGCGGGTTCTTGGGCACTCGCTCGGCTACCGGCGGGAGCTCACCCGCGGCTACCCGGGCCGCCATCTCCGGTGATTCGTTGAAGGTGGTCGGATACATCGCCATATCCGTTACGACGATGTGACCCTCGATCTCGGGAAGCCCGGCCTCGATGGCCCGGGTGGTGGTCGTTTCCTCCATCGCTGCCGTGGTAGCGGTGGTCCCGGCCGGTGCTGCGGTGGTGGTGGTAGCTTCCTCGGCCGCAGCGGCAGCCGTGGTGGTCGTTTCACCAGCCGGTGCGGCGGTGGTTGTGGGTGCGGCGGTGGTTTCCGGCGCCGGGTCGTCGGAACCGCAAGCGGCAATCACGATCGCGCCACCCACGCTCCCTCCCGCGAGTTTCAGGAAACGCCTTCGTGAGAGAGCTTCGTTGCCCTGGTTGCTATCTGCCGGCATGAGAACCTCCTCTGGCTAGGTGGCAACAGAACGGGATCTTCCGGGGCCGATTAGATCGGCTTGTTCTCGGTATCACATCCCGATAACGGCTCACGATATTCACCTCCGAGCCAGAGTGTCAACTGGTTCCGGGCGGTGGAAGGTCGATGATGGGTTGGCGGCTATCTGCCCGGTCTTACCCGTACGCATGCAGTTAGCCTGCGCCGACTCCGGGTAGTTCCAGCTCGGTGACCCGCAGGCAATGCACCGTCCGATTGCCGTCGAGTACCTCCATCTCCGGTGTGTCCGTGCGGCAACGGTCGATGGCGTAGGTGCATCTGGGATGGAAATAGCACCCTGACGGGGGATTGGCCGCATCGGCGACCTCTCCACGAAGGGGGATACGCACCTGCCGGGCTCGCGGGTCTGTGCGCGGGACCGCATTCAGAAGAGCCGCCGTGTAGGGATGTTTGGGATGGGCGAACACGTCGTCGCGGTCACCGATCTCGACGATCTTGCCGACATACATCACCGCTACCCGATCGCTGATGTGCTTGACCACGCTCAGGTCATGGGCGACGAACACGTAGGTCAGTCCCAGTTGCTCCTGGAGATCTAGCAGTAAGTTCAAGGTCTGGGCCTGGACCGAAACATCCAGGGCGGAGACAGGTTCGTCGGCGATCACCAGGCGTGGGTTCAGGGCGAGCGCTCGGGCAATACCGATCCGCTGCCGCTGCCCGCCGCTGAAGGCGTGCGGGAACCGCCGCATATATTCCGGTCGCAGCCGGACGAGGCGGAGCAATTCCTCAACCCGATCGATGCGATCCTTCCGGTTCTTGACACCATTGAGCAACAGGGGCTCACCCACGATGTCCAGCACGGTCATCCGGGGGTTCAGCGACGAGCGCGGGTCCTGGAACACCATCTGCATCTGGGAGCGCATGGGGCGGAGTTGTTGGCGGTCCAAATCGCTCAGCTCCACCCAGGATCCGGAGTCGGACTTGAAACGAATCTCGCCTGCGGTAGGTTCGATGGCACGCACGATGCAGCGAGCCGTGGTGGTCTTGCCCGAACCGCTCTCTCCCACCAGCGCCAGTGTCTCACCCTGGCGAACGTCGAAGCTTATTCCGTCGACCGCCCGCACATACCCGCGTACTCGATTCGTGAAGCCGACTCGGATTGGGAAGTGCTTCTTCAGGTTGCGGACCTCCAGGAGGTTGGGGGACTGTTGGCCACGAGCAAAGCTACCGGAGGTTGCCACTTGTGTCATGGATCCCTCCTGTCGAGAGATCTGAGGGCGGGGTGATCGCTGAACAGATGGCAGGCGACCTTCCTGCCTGCGGCAGGTTTCCAGGTTTCCGGTTCGCTCGCATCGCACAGGCTTGGGACCGCCTCCGGACAGCGGGGATGGAAACTACATCCACTCGGGCGGTTGAAGGGATGGGGAACCGAACCGGAGATGGCTGGGAGTCTCTCCTTCGGCGTGGCATCCAGAGTTGGGATGGACCTCAACAGGGCACTGGTATACGGATGCTGGGGGTCGTAGAAGATGTCTTCTACGGAGCCCTGCTCGACCTCGCGACCCAGATACATCACCACCACTTCGTCGGCAACCTCCGCAATGACGCCGAGATCGTGGGTGATGAGGATGATGGCCATCGACCGCTCCTCTTGGAGCGCCATGAGGAGGTCGAGGATCTGGGCCTGGGTAGTGACGTCGAGCGCGGTAGTCGGCTCGTCGGCGATCAGTAGCTTGGGATCAGGGGCCAGCGCATGGGCGATCATGGCCCGCTGCCGGAGACCTCCGGAGAGTTCCCAGCTGTACTGCTCGACAGTCGATCGGGGACGGGGTATCCCGACCATACCGAGCAGGTCGGCGGCCCTCTCTCGTGCCTCCTTCTTGGAACGCCGATCGTGGAGCCTGATGGCTTCGATCAGCTGGTTACCGATGGTGTGGACCGGGCTGAACGAAGTCATCGGTTCCTGGAAGATCAGCCCGATCTCGCCTCCCCGCACCGACCGCATGAGCCTGCCGTTGGGCCGTTGCTCGACCAGATCCACCACCGTGCCGTCGGAGCGGCTCAGGAGGATCTCACCGTCGACGATCCGCCCTGGGTCGTCGACCAGGTGGAGGATCGAGAGCGCCGTGACGCTCTTGCCACACCCGCTCTCGCCCACTATTCCCAGGGTGGGGCCTTCCCGAACGTCGAAACTGACCCCGTCGACCGCTCGAGTGGTCCCCTCGTCGGCTATGAAGTAGGTCTTCAGGTTCTTCACCGAGAGGAGTGCCGGATGGCTGGTCATATCACACCCCATAAGGGTCGGCCGCGTCGCGTACGCCGTCGCCCAGGAAGTTGAAGGCCAGAACCGCGAGGATGACCGGAACCACGGGTAGCAGCATCCAGATCGCCTGGGCCACCGTCTGCACGTTCTGGGCGTCCTGAAGCATCACGCCCCACGATATGGCCGGTGGCCGGAGCCCGAGACCCAGGAAACTCAGTGAGGTCTCAGCGATGATCATCAGGGGCAACGCCAGGGTCGTTTCGGCAACTATGTGGCTGGTGAAGAGGGGCACCATGTGAACTCGGATTATGCGGCGGTCGCTGGCGCCCGACAATCGGGCTGCCACGATGAAATCCTCATGACGCAGCTGTAAGAACTTGCCCCTCACTACCCGAGCTAACGAAGTCCAGCCGATCAACGATATGATGAGGGTGATGGAGAAGTAGATCCGGGTAGGACTCCAAGTAGGGGGAAGAGCAGCCGCGATTCCGAGCCACAATGGGATGACCGGTACCGAACGTAGGATCTCGATCACCCTTTGGATCAGCGAGTCAGTCAGGCCGCCATAGTATCCAGAGATGCCACCGAGGCTTATGCCTAGTACCAGGCTTAGGAACACTCCTACCAAGCCGATAGTCAGCGAGGTACGCGTGGCCAGGACGAGCCTCGAGAAGATATCCCGCCCGAAGCCGTCGGTTCCGAGCAGGAAAATGCTGGCCTCGGCTTCGTATTCCTCCGGTACCCCGATCAGGTGGAGGTCCGTGTCGAACAAACCCAGTAGCTGGTACTCGTAGCCGCGAGCGAACAACCGGATCGGGATGGAGACCGATTCGTCAGCCTGCCACACCTTCTTGAAGGTCTCCAGATCGCGCTCGCCTACCAGCGGATGGACATGCGGACCGAAGGAGCCATCCTCCTTGAACCACTGGATAGGTTGGGGCGGTATGAAGGACTGAGCGGCGCGGGAGTCATCCGGATCGGAGTAGCTGATGAAGTTGGCCAGCAGCGCCACCAAGTAGAACGTACCTATCACGATGCCGGCGCCGACCGCCACCCTGTGCTTGCGGAACCTCCACCACATCAGCTGCCACTGTGGCGCGACCGATATCCGGTCCTCCGGGTCGGTGGCGCCGCCGGCCTGCTCGGCGCCGGCGCTCAGGACCCGCCGGTCAGAACTGACCACGGCGGATCCTGGGGTCCAACCACATGAGCACCAGGTCGGAGATGAATACTCCCACGACGGTGAAGGCGCCCAGCAGCAGGATGATCGCCCCGGCCAGGTACATGTCCTGAGAGATCAGCGAGCTCAACAATACCGGACCGAGGGTCGGAAGGCTGAGCACCACGGACACTATGACCGCGCCGGAGACGATGCTGGGAAACAGGAGGCCGACCGAGCTGACCACCGGGTTCATCGCCACCCGTACCGGATACTTGGCGATCGCTCGCCGATGTGGCAAACCCTTAGCAAGAGCAGTCGTTACGTAGGGCTGGCGCTTCTCATCCAGCAGATTGGCCCGGGTGATCCGGATCAACTGTGCCGCGCCCGCCGTGCCCAGGACCACCGCAGGGATGGGCAGATGGATCAGCAGGTCTCCTAATTTGGCCATGCTCCAGGGGGCCGTCACGTACTCGGCCGAGAACAGGCCGGCCAGCGATACATCGAACCACAGGAATCCTGCGTACAGCAGTACCAGACCGAGCAGGAAGTTGGGAGTAGCCAGACCGAAGAACCCGATGAAGGTAGCGATGTGGTCGCCCGCCGAGTACTGGCGGATGGCTGAATAGATCCCGATGGGTATGGCGATCATGAGCGTGAATGCGAGCGCCGACACGGAGACCAGCATGCTGAGCGGGAGCCGGTCGGCGATGACATCGAGCACGGGCCGCTGGTAGAAGAAGGAGGTTCCGAAATCCCCCGCACTATCTTGTTCATCCAGATTAGGTACTGGACTCCCAACGAGCGATCGAGGCCGTATTCGGCTCGCATCTGAGCGGCCAGCTGGTCGGAAGTCTCCGTGCCGCTCTCAGCCAGCTCCGCCAGGGCAGTGGATACGAAGTCACCGGGAGGTAGCTGGATGATAACAAAGGAGATGACCGAGATCACGAAGAGCGTCAGAAGACCGAGGGCTGCTCTCCGTAGGATGTAGGCCCACATGTCGCTCCCATGCGGTCAGGTGACCTTACTTGAGCCGATATCGTAGTCCGATAATGAGCTGGCTACGGGATGGGATGCTGGGAAGCGGGTTGTAGGTACGGTCCGGCAGGGTCGGCCGATCGGAGGCTGATCAGGGTCGGTTCGCGCCTCGGATTGGGGTTCGGAGATTCGGGGTCAGTGGCAGCCGCATCCACCACCTCCGGAGGTGGGGTTGAGCACTGTGAATCCCTCTCCGCGTGGAGTCTGGACGAAGTCGATCTTGGCGCCCTGGACCTGCTCGCGGGATGCGCTGGTCACTGCCACCTTGACACCTCGGGACTCAGCCACGTCGAAGTCGTCGCTCACCTTCGGCAGGAATGCCAGGCCGTACATCGTCCGGCAGCATCCCTGACCGGCGGGATACACATGAAGGTAGGCTCGATCCGCTTCTCCGGCACTCAGTTCGATCACTTTCTCGGCGGCGGCCGCGGTTAGCTCGACCAGGGTTCCGCTACTCATTCCTTCCCTCCATGGATAGTGGGTGTGACACACCTGGCACCGGCTTTATCGTACCGCCGTGTGATAGCCGCGACGGTCAGGGAACCAGCTGGTTGCCCTCCGAGTCGATCACCGTCAATGCATCGACGGGACATGCTGTGGAGGCTGCGATGAGGCGGGACGGTTCCTCCTCGTCAGGCTGGGCGAACTCGACCACATCGTAGTCGCCAAGCCGGAACGCGGTAGGTGACTCATCGGTGCAGTGCTCGAAACCAACGCAAAGATCCCGGTCGATGCGAATAGTCAGGTCACCTGCCGTGCGCTCGACAATGTCAGCCATGTGAATCTCCGTCGGTCACCACCGCTGAACATGACGGCCAACCGTGGATCGGATTTCGCGACTCGATATCGCGTTTCGTTATCGGCACTGTAGCCTTCAGGCCCATGGACCTCAAGCCACGCCGGATGCTAACCCCCGAGGGCGGCCAGGTCGGACCGAGGATTCCGGATGTCAGTGCTGTCCGTAACCGGTACGCCGAGATGGTGGAGGCACGTTTATACGACCGGAAGGCTTCAGCCCTCCAACGCCAGGGTCGGCTGGCCACCTATGCACCCTACGAGGGTCAGGAAGCCACCCAGGTCGGTGCGATTGCACCCTTGCTGCCCGAGGATTGGCTGGTCGCCAGCTACCGCGATGCAGCCGCAATGCGTTTCCACGGGTATCCCTGGAAGAACCTGCTCCTCACCAGGATGGGGGACGAGCGGGGAGGCCATCCCCCCGCGGGAGTGAAGGTGCTGCCTCCTTCCATAACGGTCGGGGGACACATGATCCACGCAGTCGGCCTCGCCTGGGCCGAGAAGTTGAACGGTACCGGCGCGGTCGCAATGACCATCTTCGGTGATGGGGCGACTTCGGAGGGAGACTTCCATGAGGCGATGAACTTCGCCGGAGTATATGGCATCCCCGTGGTGTTCCTGTGCCAGAACAACGGCTGGGCTATCTCGATGCCCCGCACCGGCCAGACAGCTTCGAAGACCATCGCTCAGAAGGCAATCGCCTACGGGTTCCCCGGCGTAGTGGTGGACGGCAACGATGTACTGGCCGTGGAGCAGGTGGTGTCGGAGGCGGTGGCAACGGCGCGGGCCTGGGAAGGCCCCACCCTGATCGAGGCCATTACCTATCGAGTCCATGGACACACCACCGCAGATGACCACGGTCGCTATCGGCCCGGTAATGAGGTAGCCGGATGGCTGGAGAAGGATCCCCTGCGACGGGTCCGTATCTACCTGCAACGCCGCAATGCGTGGGATGCCGGATGGCAGGCGGACCTCGAAGCAGATGCTACGGAACGCATCGAAAGAGCGGTGGCCGAAGCCGAAGCCCTGCCCCCCTTCACGGCGGGGGAGATATTCGATGCGATGTATGAGCAGCCCACCCCGGCCCTCCGGACTCAACGCACGAGCGCGCAGAGGTATTCGCCATGAGCGTCATGACCCTCGCCCAAGCCCTCAACGCGGCTCTGGACCTCGCCCTGGAGGACCCTCGAGTGGTGTTGATGGGCGAGGACATCGGGGTGACCGGCGGTGTGTTCCGCATAACCGATGGCTTGCAGCAGAAGTACGGTACCGACCGCGTGATCGACACACCGGTGGCCGAGTCGGGCATAGTCGGAGCAGCGTTCGGGATGGCGGTTGCCGGACTCCGGCCGATAGTGGAGATCCAGTTCATGGGATTTTCCTATCCCGCCTATGACCAGATGATCAACCATGTAGCCCGGATCCGTAACCGATCCCGTCACCGATTCACCGCGCCCATGGTGATCCGCCTTCCGTATGGGGGCGGGATAGGCGCGGCCGAGCATCACAGCGAGTCCACCGAAGCCATCTATACCCACATACCGGGACTCAAGGTGGTGGTCGCCTCCACTCCCGAGAACGCCAAAGGTCTATTGTTGGCCGCGGTGGAGGATCCGGATCCCGTGATCTACCTAGAGCCTATCCGCCTTTATCGAGCGGCCCGCGGCCAGGTGACGGCCGGCCACTACACCACGCCCATCGGATCGGCATCGGTGGACCGGCGCGGTTCCGATGTGTCGCTCATCTCGTACGGAGCGATGATGCGCGAGACCCGGCAGGCGGCCGAGAGTCTGGCGGAACAGGAGATCTCCGCGGAGGTCATCGACCTGAGAACCCTGGTCCCACTCGACCTCGATGCGGTGATCGCCTCGGTCGAGAAGACCGGCCGGGCCGTGGTGATCCACGAAGCGCCCCTCACCGGAGGCTACGGGGCCGAAATCGTGGCCTCCATCCAGGAGCGATCCCTGTACTCCCTGAGGGCACCCGTGCAGAGGGTGACCGGATGGGATCTGGTCGTACCCCTGAGGCTGTCGGAACGCCATTACCTGCCGTCGGTGGCGCGCATCATGTCGGCTGCTCACCAGACCTTGGAGGGTTGACATGGCCCGCCTGTTCCATCTGCCCGATGTCGGGGAAGGATTGGTGGAAGCGGTGATCGTTTCCTGGTATGTGGAACTGGGGGAGCAGGTCGGGCTGGATCAGCCCCTGGTCGAAGTGGAAACCGACAAGGCAGTGCTCGATATTCCTTCACCGTTCGCCGGCGTGCTATTGCATCGAGGAGGGGAGGACGGCGAGACGGTAGAGGTCGAATCCCTGCTGGCGGTCATCGGTGAACCCGGGGAGGTCTGGCAGGGGAGTGGACCAGAAGCTGCTCGCCCGGAGGCGCAAGAGGCATCCGCGCCGGTGGTGGGTGTCCTGCCGGAGGCGGAGCCGGCCGTACCCCGCCGACCCCTGGCCCTGCCCTTCGTCCGCAGGCTGGCCGGCGAGCTGGGGGTCGATCTGGCCACCGTCGCGGGAACCGGACCGCAGGGGCGCATCACCGAAGGCGACGTGCGGGCTGCCGCCTCCGCCCGCCGGACGGTCAGGAAACCGCTGTCCCGACTCCGGAGGACCATCGCCGAGAACCTGTCCCGGTCATGGAGGGAGATTCCGCATGTCACGACCTACGGGTATGCCAACTCCTACCGGTTGCTGGCCGAACGGCGCCGTCTGGGTAAACCCCCGGTCGAGGCCCTTCTGATCGCCCGGATCGTCCCGGTATTGGCCCGCTTCCCACTGTTCAATTCCTCCCTGGAGGGCGACGACCTCCTCGAGCACCGCTTCCACGACGTCGGGTTCGCGGTCGATACCCCCGACGGCCTGATGGTGGCGGTAGTCCGCGATGCCGGCAACCTGGGGATACCTGAGCTGGCGACCGAGGTCCGGAGACTGGCGACCGGTGCGAAGAACCGAACTTTGCGGGTGGATGAGTTACGCGGCCAGACCTTCACCGTGTCGAACATCGGGGCGGTCGGAGGGGAATTGGGGACTCCGATCATTCCCTACGGAACGGCGGCGATCCTCTCGGTGGGACGTGCCACTATGCGACCAGTGGTAAGGAAGAACAACGTCTTTCCGTTGGAACAATTCCCCCTGAGCCTCTCCTACGACCATCGCATCATCGGTGGGGCGACCGGTCGACAATTCATGGCCGCCCTGATCGAAGCCCTGGAGAGCTAATCCGCTCCGGCTAACTCCTCAGCGGCCCGGCGGGCTACCGCCTCCATCCAGAGCGCCCCATATAGGAGTGCGGTCTCGTCGAAGTCGAAGCGGCTGGAGTGAGCGGGGTGTGCTTGCCGATCGAGAATCGGGCCACCGTATCGGACGTAGCAACCCGGTACTATCTCCAAGTAACGTCCGAAATCCTCCGCCCCCATATTGGCCGATCCCATGCTGCGGAGGTTCGGCCTACCCACCACCGACACGGCAGCACGCCTGGCGATGGTTGCCATCGAGGGCGAGTTGATCACCGGCGGATTGCCTTCCCGCATCTCGGGTGCAACCTGGCAACCATGTTGATGCCCGACCGCCGAAGAGATCCGGATAACTGCGTCCCGAACCTGCCTGCGGATCTCCGGGGTTAGGGTACGGATCGTCCCGGCCAGATAGGCCGATCCGGCGATCACGTTCTCGGCGGTTCCGGCCTGGAAACTGCCTACCGTCAGCACCGCAGGATGAGCCGGATTCACCTCCCGGGCAACCACGGTTTGCAGGGCGGTTACCAAGTAAGCACCGGCTACCAGCGAGTCGACCGTCTGGTGGGGACGAGCTGCATGGCCCGATTTGCCATCGATCCGGATCTTGAAGTAGTCGGAAGCGGCGTTGACCGGTCCGTCGGTCACCACCAATGTGCCGGTCGGGTAGGCGGTATCCAGATGGCCACCGAATATGGCGGCCACGCCCTCGAGGGCTCCGTCCGAGATCATCGACCGTGCTCCGTCACGCCGCTCCTCGGCGGGTTGGAACAGCAGGCGCACCGGATAGTGGGGAGGATGCTCGTTCAGTAGGCGGGCGGCACCTAGAAGCATGGCGGTGTGGCCATCGTGGC
Organism: Acidimicrobiia bacterium; assembly: GCA_965200835.1. Classification (GTDB taxonomy): domain Bacteria; phylum Actinomycetota; class Acidimicrobiia; order Spongiisociales; family Spongiisociaceae; genus JAPPFW01. The sequence goes on along the minus strand of OZ241390.1, from coordinate 99,849 downwards.
CGCAGGCATGCATGACCCCGTCGTTATGTGATGCGAACGGCAGCCCGGTCTGCTCGCGAACCGGTAACGCATCGATGTCGGCTCGCAGACCCATCACCGGTCCATCTTCCCGACCGCCGATGTCAGCCACTATTCCGTGGCCGCCTACTCCTGAGCGATACTGGATCCCGAGATCGTCCAGGGTGTGGCTGATCATGGTGGCGGTGGCCTGCTCCTCTCCGGAACGCTCGGGACGCTGGTGCAACGCCCGTCGCAGGTCGATCATCCAATCCAAGAGGTCGCGGGTCCCATGATTCCTGTCGATCCCGTCCGGGGGAAGGGGACCCAGCGGCAGGTGGTTGGCCATGAGGGGTGAGCCTAGAAGGGGAGCGCTCAGTTTCGTCCCCGGTCGATTGCCGGTCCGGGGCGGTCAGTCCACGTACACGCGGTCCTCGTCGTGGGGATCGAAGTTGGGCGCGAAGACCGCCGCGATCACCACCCGGGTAGCGGCGTTCATGGTGGCATGCACCGTCCCGGCCGGAACGACGACCACATCACCCGCCCTCCCTTGGCGCAGCTGGTCACCGAGCCGGAAGTCGGCCTTACCCTCGAGAAAGACGATGATCTCGTCGTGGTGGCGATGCAGGTGGGGCCGCAATCCACCGCCCACCTCGATCGAGCAGATCGCGCTGGTGGACCGGGCTGTGCGCTGCAGATGGGTGACCCGGAAGGTCTCCCCATCGCGGATCGGGTGGTCGCGGATGAATTCGTAACAGTTAGCGATCAGATCTTCCATGGGTGGCTCACCGGAGGTTCTTGCGGGTTGTCTGGATACGCTACCCATGCCGCGGGGCCTCCTCACAGTTTCCCTTGTGAGACCTCGGTTGGTGCCCGTTGGCGCCAAGCCCCGTCATCAGAGGGGAATGTCGTCCAGGTGCTCGAGTACATCGACCGCGGCGGCCATCCCCTCGATCCGGGCGACCATCCGGTCACTAGCCTCATACATCCGGGCGATAGTGGTTGGGGAAGGGACCGGCAGCACCTCCGCTCCTCCTTCGACGCGGAACTCATGGCCGTCGACCGTCCTCAACCGCACTTGGTGATACAGCAGGTCTCTGGTGTCGATCGGCCGGATCTCGATGCGGGGGTACAGCGTGGCGGCCCGTGCTGCCACCTCCGGATCGCCATGGGACTGGGCGGTCACACCTCCGGTCAGGAGTACCACCGCTATGTTGAACGGGAGGGAACTGATCCGCTCGGGAACCCCGGCACAGGGATGCGCGTCGTTGATGTACGGCACCCGGAAGGCATCATCCGACCGGAGGATCGTGATGCGAGCCACGCCTCCGGACTGAAGACCGGTGTCTCGGAGGAGGCGGGTGACCAGCTCGATGGGTACCACGTTGATAGCGGTGCACGGATACGGTTTAAGGACGGCGGTCATGATCTCCCAACGACCGCCGATCCTCTCCAGAGCGCTGTTGACCCCGAGGGGAGTCCACCGACCTGAGCGGCGAAGAACCCGTACTCTCCCTCGAGTGCATCGTGGCGGTAAGGGGCTCTCGCCCTGCCGAGCTCGGCGGCGGTCATACCGTTTCGGGCCAGGATTCCGTACTGGTGGTTGGCGAAGCCATGAGTGATCATCGCCCCGTAGTTACCGGCATAGGCAAGGGCGCGGGCGGTCTGATCGGTGTCCAGCCCCATCAGGCGGGCGGAAGCTGCCGCAGCGCCGAAGGCACCGTAGACATGAGAGGGCGTACGGGCACATTGTTCCCAGGTCCATCCGGATCCGGCCAGAGATCCCAGGACATCGTAGGCAGCCACTATTGCACTGATCACCTGGCGTCCGGATAGGTGGTTGGCTTCGCCAAGAGCCAGAGCCGCTGCGATGACGATTGGACCGGGGTGGATGAACGACGGCAGGATCGAATCCTCCTGGCGAAGGACTCGCATGATCACCGCGTTAGCGAACGCAGCATCGATGGGAGCAAAGGTCCCGGGAGTGTCCGATTACGGTAGAAGTACCCCGGTTCCCGGTAGCGGAGGCGAACTCCGGCGGCGATGAGGGCTTCCTCGGTGTGTGCGCCGAGCATCGATATCGCCAGGTTGTGCCTGATGACCGCCTTGGCATGCTTCACCGTGGCCTCCGGTATGCCATCGAAACTCAGGCCCATCACATGGTCGGTGAGGAGGTTGATCGGGCTGCAATCCATCCTGGCTCCGGGCGGGAAGGTCTGGTGGGAAGATTCATGATATCGCGAGCCGATATCGCGCAACCGCTATGATGTCAGCTGACTCCGGTCACTCTCACCCAGACGTTCGCCCGTTCCGGAGGACCGATGCTCGGCCACCCAGCTCCCCGAAGCTCAACACCTTGAGCTATCTCGAGCCATGAACCTCGGGGGTGCCGCGGTGGTCGTAACCGGCGCCGCGGGAGGCATCGGGATGGCGGTCTGTCGCAGGATCCTGGCTGCGGGCGGCCGGGTAGCCATTCTCGACATCGATGGGGAGGCTGCTCGCCGCGCCGCTCAGGCACTCGGTTCCCGAACTGGTTGGGTCACATCGGCAACGGCCGACGTGACGATTCCGGAGTCGTTGGGAGCGGCGCTGTCCGAAGTAGTGGACGCGCTCGGTCCTATCTACGGTCTGGTGACCTGCGCGGGTATCCGCCAGACCTCGGCACCCGCTACTTCCTTGCCCTTCGACCGGTGGAAGCGCGTGCTCGATGTGGATCTGTTCGGAACCTTCGTTTCGTGCCGCATGGTGGGGGAGATGCTGGCCGAGCGGGCGGAGGGGTCGATAGTGACGATCGGCTCCACCTCGGCCACCCTTCCGCGGATCGGCCAAGCAGCCTACTGTACTGCCAAGGCCGGGGTGGCCGCCTTCACCAAAGTGCTGGCCCTTGAACTTGCCGGAAGTGGGGTAAGGGCCAACTGTGTCAATCCCGGTTCGACCGCAACGGGAATGGTCGACGCTTGGAGCTCTCCCGCTGAGTCGAGCGTGCAGGATCGGGTCCATGGGAACCCCGAACGCTTCCGAGCCGGAATCCCGCTCCGCCGGTTGGCCGAACCTGGCGAGGTGGCGGACGCGATAGTCTTTCTGCTATCACCCCGCTCCTCGTACATAACGGGTCACGTCCTGGCGGTCGATGGAGGGGAGTCCATCATCTGATGGCCCGGCATGACCTGCTGATCAAGGGCGGGACTATCGTCAACTCCTGGGGTCGGCAACAAGCCGATGTGCTGGTGGACGGGGAGCGCATAGCCGGCATCGTGGCACCGGGTATGGTCGGTTCAGCCCGGCGGGTGATAGACGCGGACGGGCGGTACCTGATACCCGGCTTGGTCGACACTCATAGCCACCATCGGGACCCGGGTTTCACCCACAAGGAGGATGTCACAAGCGCCACTCGAGCGGCGGCGGTCGGCGGTGTCACTACCACCTTTGCTATGCCGAACGTTTCCCCACCCCCGAAAGACACCGCCACACTGGAGGCCATGATCGATCACTACCGGACTTCAGCGGTAGTCGATTGGAATATAAACGCAGCGGCCACCGATCGCGATCAGATCGCACCCCTAGCCGCCATGGGAATTGCCGGCTTCAAGATATACATGGTCGCCGATACCGGGCGGGATTACCCTCATATGCCTGGTCTGGGCGTTCACGATCATGGCCGGCTGTTCGAGATCTTCGAGGTGGTGAAGCGGACCGGTCTGCCCCTGATGATCCACGTCCATGACCAGTCGATCATGGACGTGATCGAGCAAGGATATTGGGATCGGGACGAACGTGACTTCCGGGCCTATGCACGGGCCTATGCCGACTACGACGGCATCGTATGGGAAGCTGCCCTGGCCGTGGTTCTCCGGATGCAGCAATCGATCGGTACCCGGCTCCACGTTCTCCACACTCAGACCAAGGGAATGGTGGATCAGATCCGGACCGCCAAGGGCCGAGGGGCGCTGCGTGACCGCCGAGATCAATCCTTGGACGCTGTTTCTGGGCGACGAATGGGAAACCGTGGAACGGCTCGGCTCCTACGCGCTCTCCTTCTGGGTTCCGGAACATCACACCGATCATCTATGGAGGGGCATGCGGGACGGGACCATCGACCTGATCGCTACCGACCACGCTCCTCACCTTCCCGAGGAGAAGGAACCGGGCTGGGAGGACGGTTGGGCGGCCCACACCGGTACGCCATCTCTGGAGTTCTATGGACCACTCCTGCTCGATGCGGCCCACTCAGGTCGTCTCACCCTCGAGGAAGTGGTGCGCCTGGCCTGTGCCAGACCGGCCGAGATATTCCGTCTGGCGACCAAGGGCCGTATCGAGGTGGGGCGCGACGCCGACCTAGCGCTGGTGGACATCGACCGAAGGTGGGTGATCACCGATGATCAGGTCGAGAGCAAGTGCGGCTGGACTCCCTACGCGGGTCGGCCGGTCGTTGGTGCGATCGACACCACGATCCTGCGAGGGCGGGGAGGTGATCGGCGATCCGGGCACGGGAAGGATGATCTCGCCAACCGAGTAGAGGAGCGAAGCCTCGACCGTCCGGCACGTGGTAGCTTTATGCAATGCGGAAGCTTTATCCTTGGGGGGCGTGAAGCTCATTAACACCCGGCTGACGCTCCGGCTCACCAACAGGGATCCCTGGCGAAGATTCCGAGCAGGTCTCGGGGTGTTCGCTCTGATACTCGTGGTGGGGAGCTGCGGCTACATAATTCTGGGTTCGGAGCCACTCGAGGCCCTTTACCAGACGGTCATCACGGTAACGACGGTGGGATACCGCGAGGTTGGGGAGGTCACCCGAGAATACATAATGTTCACCATCGTTCTGATCCTGTGTGGTGCCGGTACATCGTTATATTTGCTGGGCGTTGTGATGTCAACCATGTTCGACGGTCGGCTCGACGACCACTTTCGGAGGCAGAATATGCAGAAAGAAATTGATCGGCTGAGCGGCCATGTGGTCCTGTGTGGATACGGGCGGGCGGGCCGCGCCATCGAGGGGGAGCTCATCCGAGCCGGCCATGAGGTGGTGAGCATCGACCGCAGGGAACCGGAGAACTTCCGCCAGATAGACGACCACTGGGTAGTGATCGGAGATGCTACCGACGACCACACGCTCCTGGAGGCCGGTCTTGACCGGGCCGCGACCCTGGTAGTGGCGCTCAACTCCGATGTGGACAACCTGTTCATCACCCTCAACGCCCAAACCATCAACCCGGATCTGTTCATAGTGGCCCGGGCCAATCGGTCAGCCGTAGAACCGAGACTTCACCGAGCAGGTGCTGACCGGGTGGTCAATCCCAATCAAATAGGTGGGACACGCATGGCCGCCCTGGTTTCGCATCCTGAAGTTATGAAGTTCCTGGACGTGGTAACGAGAGACCGTGAGTTCAAAGTACGCCTGACAGAGATCGGCATCGCGGCCGGTTCGGAATTCGCTGACCGTTCCCTGGCGGAATGCGATATCCGAAGCACCACCGGTGTCAACGTACTAGCGGTGCGACGGGCGGGTTCCTACACGCCCAATCCGTCGCGGGACTTCGTGCTCAGACCTGAAGACCTGCTCATCTGCCTGGGAACCGCCGAGCAGATCGCGGTGTTCGGGGCACGAGCCGGAATACGGTGACGGATCGAACTGACCATCCCGAGAGGCCTGCCGCGCCAATTGCTCTGGCAGATCTGCCGCCCGCCTGCCCGGGTGCTGGCCGCCGGATTTCCATATTCGGCGGTGGAACGATGTTCCCCTCCCGCCGGTCCCTATGTAGCCGCCGCCAACCATCTGTCACATCTGGATCCGCCGATCGCCGGGCTGGCGCTTCGTCGCCCGGTCAGGTTTCTGGCCCTGGACGAACTGTGGGGCCACTCGATGATCCTGGATCGTATCTTCGGACTGTTCGGGGCCATCCCCATGCCACGGGAGGGTCGCCCACCCGTTGGAGCCATGAGGGAAGCGCTCCGGATTCTGGCGACCGGAGAGATCGTGTGCGTATTCCCTGAGGGTCGCCGGGTACGCAGGTGGGGAGATGCCCCTCTGGCCAGGGGGGCGGCCTGGCTAGCCGTCCAGGCCGGGGTCCCGGTGGTGCCGGTGGCCATATCGGGCACCCAGCATGCCATGCCGCTGGATTCCATGCGCATCCGGCGGGCACCCATCCGGGTAGTGGTCGGGTGCCCGATCGATCCCGGTGGCTTCGTGGGGTGCCCGGATCCGGTAGGCGCCCTGACCGCCAGGATCCGTGATGTCATGGTCAGGGAAATCTCCCGCCTCTCGGCCGCAGCCCGGTAACCCGTATTTTCCATCCTGGTGGTGGCTTCGCTGATGGTGAGCTACGATGATGGATGGTGCCGGAGTAGCTCAGTCGGCAGAGCGGCTCATTCGTAATGAGCAGGTCAGGGGTTCGAATCCCCTCTCCGGCTCGCAGGCCGTCCATGTTTGCCTACCTGGTCGACAGTGGTGGCCGGGGGCTAGAACCACCAGCCGGATGGCGAGTTCGAAACACGGCACGGGTACCTATGGCGGATACAGCGAATTTCGAGCGTGATGCGCTCAAGTACACACACCGGCTGTACTCGGCCGCCCTCCGTATGACCCGCAATCCGGCCGATGCCGAGGACCTGGTCCAGGAGACCTTCTTGAAGGCCTACCGCGGCTACGGAGGTTTCAAGGAAGGAACCAATCTCTCCGCCTGGCTGTACCGGATCCTCACCAACAACTTCATCAACCGGTACCGCAAGCAGCAGCGGCGACCCCACGAGGTGGAGCTGGACGAAGTGCAGGATCTGTACCTGTACCGGAAGCTGGCGCCTACGGAAGGTCACAGGGTCGCCCGATCGGCGGAGGACCAGGTGTTCGAAGCCGTGCGTGGCGCAGACGTCCGGCGGGCCATCGACAGCCTCCCGGACCGATTCCGGATGCCGATCCTGCTGGCCGATCTACAAGGTTTCTCGTACAAGGAGATAGCGGAGATGCTGGACATTCCCATCGGAACGGTCATGTCGCGCCTCCATCGAGGAAGAAAAGCACTCCAGAAGTTGTTGTGGGAGACAGCGAAAGAGCAGGGGATCGTCAATTCTGGTGGTAGCCGACGTGGGTAGAGGGAGCTGTTTCCGCGCCCTGTCGAAGGTCTACTCCTACCTGGACGGGGAGGTCAGGGCTGTCCGCAAGGTCCGGATCCGCCTCCACCTGCGAAAGTGCATAAGCTGCGAGCGGGCCTACCAGTTCGAGCAGCGGCTGCTGCGCTTCATCCGCGAACGCGCCCGGGTGGAGGCGCCCCCCGAAGTGATCGAGCGCATCCGCCGTTCCATCCGCGACTTCACCCATCGTTGACCCGATCCCGGTGACCGGCGGACAAGACCACGGATCCGAAGGACCCCGCCTCGAAGACTCCTGCTCATCGACAACCTCGGCCATCCGATCAGGTGGCTAGTGCCGGGTCCGGGCCGGCGGGTTGGAAATGAGCAGTCTGCCGCGGCTGGTACAGTGGAGGGCATGACTCGCTACCTCCCCGCCGGTCTACCGGTCCGGGCCATCCTGTTTCTTCTGCTTGTCCCCCTCCTCCTGGCTTTGGGAACGCTACTGGCCGCGCCCTCGGGCGCCCAGGACGAAGAACCGGCCGAAGCCCCCGCCGCCAACGTTCCTGAACCGGCCGTACCAGTACCGGAGGACGCTCCAGCGGATCCTGACCCCGAGTGGTCCTACCGCTTCCTGGTCCCGGCCACCATGTTGCTCGGCACGGTGGCGGTGGTCGGAGCCGTAATCATGTACTTCGTGAGGGTCACCCGGAACCGGTATCGCGTGATCAGGTGAGGTCCGGGAGCCGAGGACACCTCGATCCGGACCGATGTACTGACAGGACAGGCATGGACAGTACCCACCCGCAGGCGATGCGTTTGGCGGAGCGGTTGGTTTGTCGCTATCCGCTTAGTGACAGCTACCACTGGCGGGTGCTGGAGGCCGGCGCGCCGGTGCTGGTCGCCCGAGCAGCTGCGCTAGCTGAGGAGGAAACGGGTCTACCGGCCGGTTCGGACCCGGGAGTGGCGGTGATCGACCGTCTCGAGTGGGTGCAACGTAATCTGACCTTCTTCTCGACCCTCATGGCAGATAGGGAAGGCAGTCCGAGGAATCTTGCCCGCAGCCGATCTTCCAGCGATCCGTCCGGCGGTTTCAGGGGACTGGAGATGGGGGTGTTGCTCGGACTCCTTTCCAACCGAGTGTTGGGGCAGTATGACCTGGCCATTCCGTCGGCCGACAGCGGTGACGAGATCTGCCTGTCCGCTCCCAACATTCTCGAACTCGAGCGCAAACACCAGCTTCGGCCGCAGGAGTTCCGCTTCTGGGTGGCACTCCATGAGGCCACCCACCGGCTCCAGTTCGTGGGTGTTCCCTGGTTGAGATCCCACTTCTTCGAGCTGGCGACCGATCTGGTGGACATGTCCGGGACTGAAGGATCGCGCCTGGCTGCCTTCACCCACGGGTGGCGCCGGGTGGCCTCAGAAGGGCTCGAGTCCCTCGACGACGGAGGCATCCCTCGCCTGCTGGCCACCCCGGCCCAGCGCGAGCGGCTCGACCGGGTGCAGGCTCTGATGTCCTTGCTGGAGGGGCACGGTCATGTGGTGATGGACCGCATCGCGGCCCGGACCCTAGGCAGCTGGCGTCGCCTGTCGGCCCTGCTGACCCGTCGGCGTGACAATCCTCGGGTGGCCGCCCTGTTGCGGCTCACCGGTCTCGAACTGAAGTTCCGCCAGTATGAGGACGGCCGGGACTTCATCTTGTACGTCGAGAAGAGAGCCGGCTGGTCAGCAGTGGACCTGGCCTGGGAGTCACCCGATGCCCTGCCCACCCGCTCGGAGATCGAAGACCCCGAGACTTGGCTGGCTCGGGTCGGCTGACCCAGCTCGGGTCGGAGGTCGTCGCCAGGGTCGGGGACAGCCTGGCAGATGGCCGTTATCCCCTGGTGGTAGCGCTGAGTGGGGGAGCGGACAGCGCGGTCCTGGCCTGGGCGGTCCGACAGAACGATCGCGACCTACGGGCCGTGCATGTTCACCACGGTTGGCCGGCGTCCGATCGCATGCACACCGCCGCGGTGGCACTAGCAGGTCGCCTGGCGCTCGACCTCGAAACGATCCGGGTTTCCGTCCCTTCTGCCGGATCGCCGGAAGCCGGAGCCCGCCAAGCACGCTACCGGGCGCTGGAAGGCTCCGCCCAGCCGGGGGAGCGGATCGCTACCGGCCACACCCTCACCGATCAGGCCGAGACGGTGATCGGTAATCTGATGTGGGGATCCGGGCTGGACGGCCTGAGAGGTATCCACGCCCGCAGGGGAAGGCTGGTGCGTCCCCTCCTGCAGGTCAGCCGGGAACACACCAGGGAGCTGGCCCACCTGCTCGGGCTACCGTTCGTCGACGACCCGGCCAACCAGGAGGAGGCCTTCCGGCGAGTTCGCATCCGGAGAACTCTGGCGGCCTGGGAAAGGTCCCTGGCTCCGGGGATGGCCAAGCGGCTGGCCGGCCTGGCCGCCACGGTCGAGGCGGACCTGGCTCTCCTGGATGAGATGAGTGCCGAGGTGAGGATCGAGGAGCGCGACGGTGCGGTCCGGCTTCCGGCTGGGGTCCTGCACACGTTGCCGATCGCGCTGGCACGGCGGGTGATCAGACGGGCATTGCGGGCGGTCTCCGGTGGATATCCGGGGTCGGGGCGCGATGTGAAGGCAGTTATGAGCGTGTTGGAGGGCTGTCCCCGGGCGGAGGTCGCCGGTGGGCTGGCGGTAACCCGAACCGGGGCTTACCTCCGGATCGGTGCCGCCGACCGTCCCAGCCCTTCCCTCCTCCCGTGGAATGTTGCCGATACGATTCGCTGGGGTAGCTGGATCTGGCGATCCCGCTCAGGCCGGGGGCAGCCCGACGCCTACCCGCTGTCCCCCTGGAAGCAGGTGTTCGACGAGCGATCCTTCGAAGGTAGGCGGCCGGTCATACGCGGAGTGACCGCCGAGGATCGCTTGGCCATGCCCATCGGCCGCAAGCGGGCCTGGGAGGCGATGTCCGAAGCGGGGGTAGCTAGGGAGGAGCGAGGCGCATGGCCGGCCCTGGAAGTGGACGGCCGGGTCATCTGGATTCCCGGAGTCCGCCGGGCCTACACCGGTTGGGTGAGGAGCGATACACTGCATCATGTCCTGGTGTCGGTGGCTCGGGAGGACGGATGGAAGCCGGTCGCGTACTGATCAGCGAGGAGGAGATCGCCGCCCGGCTCCGGGAAATGGGGGAGGAGATCACCGCCGCCTACCAGGGTGAGTCGTTGCTGGTGGTGGGTATTCTCCGCGGTGCCTTCATGATGATGGCCGATCTGGCTCGCCATATCCGGCTGCCGGTCGAGTTCGATTTCATGGCAGTGTCGTCCTACGGCGCGGCAACCAAGACCTCGGGAGTGGTCCGAATCCTCAAGGACCTCGATGAGGAGATAGCCGGGCGCCACGTCCTATTGGTGGAGGACATCGTCGACTCCGGTCTCACCATCAACTACCTGCTCAAGACCCTCAGCTTGCGCCGGCCCGCCTCGATCGAGCTGGCCACGCTACTGCTCAAGGAAGGACTCCAGCAAGTACCTGTCCGAGCCCGCTACGTAGGGTTCACGATAGGTCACGAGTTCGTAGTGGGCTACGGGCTCGACTTCGATCAGCTCTATCGAAACCTTCCCTACATTGGGGTACTCGACGAGCACGCCTGACCGGCGAGTACCGCCACCCCGATCTCGAGGACCAGTGCTAAGCCCCTGCTAACCCGACCTCTCGACGGTCAAGGTGATGATGTCCACGTCGTGATACTTGCTGTGCCGTACCGAGGATGCGTAGTGGCGTAGCAGCCGGTGTGAGATAGCCCTGGTATCTTGCAAGTCCGGCGCTTCGCCCATGTAAGCCAACTTGTCCTCCAGGTTCTCTCGATCCGAAGCACAGACGAACTCCAATTCGGCACTGGCCTGCCCGGACCGAGCCCTCACGATCAGGTGCCGCTCTCCATCGGGAGCACTCTCATCCGACAGCAGGTTCGACAAGGTCTCCTCCCCGACCAGAACGAGCCGTTCCGAGTCCGGGCCACTCCATCCTGCCTCGGTTCCCACACCTCTTAGGAACTCGCCCAATTTCGGCAGCGCATCCCAATCGAGTACCACTTGCAACTTCTTGTGACGCCTGCGGGTCAACTCGATGATTGCCATCATGATTATGGCTATTATCGCTCCGGCACTCATCCCGTTACCGAGCAATATTCCCAGTAACCCATCTCCCAGCAGGTCGGCGAAGATCCACTTGTTCTCGAAGCCCACTCCCAGCCAGAATGCCACCCCCACCATGACCGCTCGGCGATGATCCACGCCATCTTGGATGACTATCTTCATGCCTTGCACGAACAACAAGCCCAGGAGCACTAGGAGATAGGCGGCGGCTACCGGGAGCGGGATGGCGGTCAACAGGGCGGTGAGCTTAGGCAGAAAGGCCAGTGCCACGAAGATGCCACCAATCACTACACCCACTCGCCTGGATGCAACTCCGGTGACTTCTGCTAGGGAAATGCTCGATGAGTAGGTGGTATTGGGAAGAGTACCCGCGATACCGGAGAGGAGATTTCCTACTCCGTCAGCGTTCAAGGCACCTTGTACCACCCGGAAATCGGTGGCCCGCTGCTTTCGATAGGAGACGCGCTGGATAGCTACGCCATCACCGATCGTCTCTATGGCCCCTACCAGCGTTACTACGATGAAAGCCGGAAGCAGTATCCAGAACTCTCTACCCGGTGTAAAGTCGAATCCTGGCCATCCACCGAAGTCGACACCGAACCAAGCAGCGTTCCTTACCACGTCGAAGTCATACAGACCGAAGGGTAGGGATACGAGGGATCCGATCCCGATACCTATCACCGGGGACCACAGCCGCCATGCCGCCGGTGCTCGCAGCATTATCGCCACCACGACTATCAGAGTGACCAGCGCCGATATCGGGGCCGCCATGCTGTTCACACCACTGGGTACATCGGTCAGGGAATCGAACACGATAGGGGTGGCGATGGCTCCGATCAACATGATGACAGTGCCGGAGACGACCGGAGTGAAGACACGTCTCAGGGCAGCTAGCCGGGACGCCATCAGGAACTGGAAGAGCGAAGACACCACGATGAGGCTGGCCATGGTGGACGGCCCGCCCAGGATCAGGGCTCCGACGCAGACCGCTATGAAGGCTCCCGAGGTGCCCATGAGCAGGATGTGGCCGGACCCGATCCGCCCGACCTTGGCAGCTTGAAGAGCGGTCGTGATCCCGCTGACCAGCAAGGCCGCGAAGACCGCCCAGGTGATGTAGCTTTCGGGCTGCTTTCCGATCCTGGCCACGATGATCACGGTCAGCACGATCGGCGCGGCAATCACCGCCGAGGCCTGCAGGCCGGCACCCAGGGCTACCAGTGGTGTGGGAGCCTCCTGAGGTTCGTAACGGACGCTCTGGGTCGCAGAAATCTCAGCCATCGGACCGCACCGCCTTTCGCACAGACCTTCCCCAGGATACCAAACTGATTCCATCCGTCCCGGAGATGATTCTGGGATCGCGGTTAGAGAGAGGTGGGCGGCAGTGGGACGAGTTCGGGTGATGTCGGGCCGGGCTGGGCGGTCGGCGCCGCGCTTCTTCCCGTTAGCCGGTATTCCCTTTAGGATGGGGCGACAGGCGCGTCCCCCCGGTGTCGGACGTGCCTTCCTACCGGGCAATCAGGCTCGGGCCGGCGTGAGGAAGAACGGATATTGAGCAAGACCACCCGCATCATCTTCGTGTACGGCCTCGTCGTCATCGCGATGGTCTTCCTGGGCCAGAATTTCCTCAACCGGGCGAACCAACCCGAGGAGATCAGCCTCCGTGAGTTCGAGGAGGCGATGACCAGCGGATCGGTGGCCGAGGTGACCCTTCTAGAGAGATCCAAGGTCCTCCAGGGGACTCTCCAGCCCGCAACCGCAGGGGACGACCCCACCGAGTTCCGGGTCCAGTACCCGAGTAACGAAGAGTCTGAGGCAGCCCTGATCGCGCTGATCGACGAGAACGTCGACAAACAAAACGTCGGAGAGTTCAACATCGACCCCGAGCCACCGGGGTTCTGGGATGTGTTTTTGGGGTTCCTGCCCTGGCTGCTGATTTTCGGCTTCATGATCTTCATCATCATGCAGATGATGCAGGGGGGCGGTAACCGGATAATGCAGTTCGGTAAGGCCAAGGCCAAGCAGGTGACCAAGGATCAGCCGAAGGTCACCTTCGAGGATGTGGCAGGACTCGAGGAGGCGATCGAGGAGCTTGGGGAGATCAAGGACTTCCTCAAGGCACCCGAGAAGTTCCGAGCCATGGGCGCCAAGATTCCGAAGGGAGTTCTGCTCTACGGGTCTCCCGGCACCGGTAAGACCCTCCTGGCCAGGGCAGTAGCCGGCGAGGCTGACGTGCCCTTCTACTCGATTTCAGGATCGGACTTCGTGGAGATGTTCGTCGGGGTGGGGGCCAGCCGGGTACGGGACCTGTTCGAGCAGGCCAAGTCGGCCGCTCCGGCCATCGTGTTCATCGACGAGATAGATGCCGTGGGTCGGCACCGGGGTGCCGGTCTCGGAGGGGGCCACGACGAGCGTGAGCAGACCCTCAACCAGTTGCTGGTCGAGCTGGACGGATTCGACGTCTCGAGCGGTGTGATCGTCATCGCGGGTACCAACCGGCCGGACATCCTGGATCCGGCCCTGCTGCGGCCCGGTCGCTTCGACCGCCAGATCGTGGTCGACCGGCCCGACCTCAAGGGGCGCCGGGCCATTCTCGGGGTGCATGCCCGAGGCAAACCGATCTCGGACGAGGTGGACATGGACCTCATCGCCCGCCAGACCCCCGGCTTCACGGGAGCGGACCTGGCCAACCTCATTAACGAAGCCGCCTTGCTGGCCGCTCGTCGCGACAAGAAGAGGGTGGAGCCTGACGAGCTGGAGGAGGCGATCGATCGCGTGATCGCCGGACCCGAGCGCAAGAGCCGGGTGATGAGCGATCGGGAGAAGAAGGTCACCGCCTATCACGAGGGAGGCCACGCACTGGTGGGCTTCGCCCTGCCCAACGCCGACCCGATCCACAAGGTCACCATCATCCCTAGGGGACGGGCCGGCGGATACACCATGGCTCTCCCGACCGAGGACCGCAACTACATGCGCCGATCCGAGCTGACCGACCAGCTGGCCATGCTCATGGGAGGACGCTCTGCTGAGGAACTGATCTTCCGGGATCCAACTACCGGTGCCTCCAATGACATAGAGAAAGCCACCGAGCTGGCTCGCCGGATGGTGATGGACTACGGCATGAGCGACAATCTCGGCCCGATGAAGTACGGCAAGGATCACGGGGAGGTGTTCCTGGGACGCGACTACGCGAGCCAGCAGGACTACTCCGATGAGGTGGCCGCGACGATCGACGACGAGGTCAGGGCCCTGCTCGGCCAGGCCCACGAGGAGGCCGGGCGGATACTGCGCACGCATATCGACTCCTTGCACCGGCTGGCCCAGCAGCTGATGGAGGCGGAGACCCTGCAATCGGAGGAGATCAGGACCGTCCTGCACGATGTGCCCAAGTGGGAGGCCGTGGAAGGCGCCGGTCCCCGTATCCGGGTGCCGGCCATCGCTGGTGCTCCCGTGCCGGAGGCGGTGGTCGCGGCCGTGGATCGCGACTTTTCCGGCTAGCAGAGGTGTCGGAGCGGCCGATCGATCGTCGAGCGATCGAGCGCGCCGTTTGCCGGATCATCGAGGCTATCGGGGACGACCCGGACAGAGAAGGGCTGATCGACACGCCCGCTCGGGTAGCCCGGATGTACGAGGAAGTATTCGACGGGATGCATCGTGATCCCCGGGATGATCTCTACCGGGTGTTCGTGGCCGATGAGCACCAGGAGATGGTCATGGTGCGGGACATCCCCTTCTATTCCATGTGCGAGCACCACTTCCTGCCTTTCCATGGCACTGCCCACGTTGCCTACGTGCCTGATGGTCGGGTGACCGGCCTGTCCAAGCTGGCCCGGGTGGTGGATGGGTTCGCCCGCCGTCCGCAGATGCAGGAGCGGCTGACCACCCAGGTGGCGGACTCGCTCATGGAGGTCCTGGCGCCCAGGGGGGTCCTAGTGGTCGTGGAGGCTCGCCACCTGTGCCTGGAGATGAGAGGGGTCGGCAAGCCCGGTACCGTCACCCAGACCTCGGCCGTGCGCGGCCAGTTCCGAAGCAACGCCGCCACCCGGGCGGAGGCTCTCGCCCTCATCAACCGTCCGCGTGGATGACCCGGGCACCGGTGGGGAGGTAGGACCGAGGGGATGGCCTTCCTTCACGACCGGTAACTGCCCCACGCCTTCGCCCTACGGCCGGTAGATTGGGCTCGAAGTTGCTGAACACAGACCCGAATCCCTCCATCCGCTCGACCTCGCCCGGACGTGCGCGCCGGCCCCGGTGGCAGATCAAGGACGAGGTGCTGGATCCCAACTCGGGGACGCTGGTGATGGGAGTGGTCAATACCACCCCGGATTCGTTCTCCGACGGGGGCCGTTTCCTGGATGAGGATCGGGCTGTCACCCACGGCCTGGCGCTCTGGGAGCAAGGGGCCCATCTGGTGGATGTCGGAGGTGAGTCCACCCGTCCCGGAGGGGCCGAGATAGCGGAGGATGACGAGCTGAGGCGGGTCATCGGGGTCGTGGGCCGGCTGGCGGCCGCGGGAGTTCGGGTGTCGATCGATACTTCGAAGCCGGGGGTGGCCGCCGAGGCGATCGACGCCGGGGCGGTGGTAGTGAACGACGTGAGCGCCCTCGAAGCGGAGGGGATGGCCGAGCTGAGCGCCGCCACTGGGGTAGGGGTGGTACTCATGCACAAGCGGGGTGACCCGGGTACCATGCAGATCGATCCCACCTACGACGATGTGCTGGCCGAGGTAGTCGACTACCTGCGGTCCAGGATGGCTGCTGCCGAAGCAGCCGGGGTGAGCCGGAAGGTTTTGGCGATCGATCCCGGAATCGGGTTCGGCAAGAACCTGGCTCACAACCTCACCCTGCTGGGCGGATTGCCCACCCTGGCCGCTCAAGGAGTACCGGTCCTCGTCGGAACCTCCCGGAAGGCCTTTCTCGGAGCCCTTACCGGGCGGCCGGTCGAGGAACGGGATGCCATCACGGCCGTCTCGGCGGCGATCTGTGCATTGAACGGCGCGTCGATCGTACGGGTGCATGACGTTCGATCGACCCGCGAGGCCCTGTCACTGGCCGACGCTATGGTAAAGCAGGTGGGAGACGACCGATGAAACTGAAGACCGGACTCCAGCCACGCGACTTCGCCTGGGTGATCAGGGATCGACTTGCCACGTCCTCCCGGATTGGCGGCCAGGGTATCCAGCATCGTCGGGTGCGGCGCCAGGAGGAGGTGGCCTGGTTACGGCAGAACGGCTTCACCGCCGTAGTGTCCCTGCTGCCCGGGACCCACAACGTCAAGAGTTATGAGGATGCCGGGTTCGAGGTGTTCCGGGCACCGGTCGAGGCGGATCCCGATCCGCCCGTCATCGAACGAGCCTTCGATACGATCCATCGGGCTCTGGTTCCCCAGGGGGACACCGCGCCACGGGTCCTGGTCCATCGCGACTTCGTGGACGACACGGTGGCGGGGATCCTGGCGGGTTACATCGTGTTCGCCGGTCTGGTCAAGGACCAGCGGTTGGCGGTCATCGCCATCCAGCAGATCATAGGACGCCCGCTGGGCTCGTCGGGCCGGGCTCTCATTCCCACCGGCTGACCCTCGATCGGGGGACAGTGTTCGAACGCTTCACCGACCGGGCTGGTCGCGTGGTGGTCCTGGCACAGGAAGAGGCTCGGCTACTCGATCACGACCACATCGGTACCGGACACATACTGCTGGGCCTGATCCATGAGGGAGAGGGCGTGGCTGCCGATAGCCTGCGGAGTCTCGGTATCCGGCTGGATCCGGTCCGTGACCAGGTGGTGGAGAAGATCGCGCTGGGTCGCCGGTTGCCGCGCGGTCACATACCGTTCACACGCCGGGCCAAGAAGGTACTGGAGTACAGCCTGAGGGAAGCGCTCCAGCTGGGTCACGACCACGTCGAAACCGAGCATGTCCTGCTGGGTCTGGTTCGCGAGGGGGATGGGGTAGCTACCCAGGTGTTGGAGAAGCTGGGCGCCGACCTTTCCAAGGTCAGAAGTACGGTCATCACGCTGCTCTCCGGCGGCTCGGGTGACGAGGCGGACCCGATCGGTACCGAGACTTCGTATCGATTCTCCCAAACCACCGATTCGATCACCTTGACGGGACTGTCGATCCAGGCGCGCCACGGGGTAACCGAGCAGGAACGAGCGGTGGCTCAGACCTTCGTAGTGGATGTCACTGCCTTCCTGGACCTCGCAGCAGCGGGACGGACCGATGAGCTCTCCGCCACCGTCGACTACGGCGTCCTAGCGGAGGCTATCTACCTCCTCGTAGCGGATGAGCAGTGGCAGCTCATCGAGCGCGTGGCCGAGCGGGTGGCGGAGCTGGTCCTGGCCGATCGGCGGGTGGTCCAGGTCGAGGTGACGGTTCACAAGCCGGACGCGCCGATTCCCGTCGAGTTCGGTGACGTCTCGGTGACCATCGTCCGCACTGCGCCAAACCTCTGAGATATCGGCATGCCCAAGGTGGCCATCTCCCTTGGCTCCAACATCGGGGATCGCCTGAGCACCCTGCGCACGGCGATGGACCGTTTGGCGGAATTGGGTCGGATGCGGTCCATATCGCCCCTGTACGAGACTGCCCCGATCGGACCGGTGGATCAGGGCTACTACCTCAATGCGGTGGCGGTGCTGGACACCGAGCTGCCCCCCACCGACTTGATGGAACGGTTGCTGGCCGTCGAGGAACAGCTAGGACGGGTCCGCGGGGTGCGCTGGGGCCCGCGCACCATCGACCTGGACCTGATACTCCACGGTGACACCGTGATCGAGACGGAGACGGTCACCGTCCCTCATCCCCGCTACCGGGACCGCCGGTTCGTGCTGGAGCCACTGGTGGCGGCTTGGCCGGATGCCTGCCATCCGGACGGTACCGTGATCGCCAAGCTGTTGGCCGGGGTGGCCGATCAGGAGGTTCGCAGGATCGGGCCGACCGGCTGGTACCAGGATGGTGGTGGCCCTTCTGCCAGCATCGGCGGGAGTCGAATCGCTGGTAGGAACCACGGTCCCTAATCTGGTCCGGAATCGGTACCGGCGGACTGACCGCAAACCGGGGGTGCTAGTGCGGATCGTAGTTGTAGGGCCCGGTAGGGCCGGAGGGTCGCTGGCGGTAGCCGCTCACGAAGCCGGCCACGAGATAGCCGGTCTCCTGGCTCGCCGAGCGGACGATCAGGAGGTGGCTAGCCATCTGGGCATGACCGCCGGACCGCTCGGAAGTCGGATGCCTCCGGCGGACCTCCTGATCCTGGCGGTCCGCGACGACTCGATCGGGCAGTGCGCTTCGGTGATCGCCCGGGATGCGGCGCTGGCATCCCGGATCGGCAGCACCGTTCACTTGTCAGGGCTGGTTTCCACCGGCGTGCTGGATCCTCTCCACCGCATCGGCTTGGACACAGGTGCTTTCCATCCTCTGCAGACCCTCCCTGACTGGCGCACCGGAGCGAAGGCCCTACAGGGTGCGCAGGTAGGGATAACCGCCGCCGGCGGACTCGCCGAGCGTCTCGAAGACCTGGCGGACTCGCTCGGCTGCCAGGCGTTCCGCCTACCCGACCCGGCCAAGGCTCTCTACCATGCGGCCGCGGTTGCCTCTACCAATTTCGTGCTGGTGGCGCTGGAGGTGGCCGGACGACTCTTCCGGAAGGCAGGCGTGGACCCCCGGGTGGCTCGACCACTGGTCGAGCAAACGATCGCCAATGCGTTCGATATAGGAGTGGCCGCTTCGGTGACCGGACCGATCGTGCGGGGTGACATCGGCACGGTCGAAGCCCACCTCGAAGCGGTGCACCGCCACTCGCCGGAGTCCGGGGAACTCTTCCTAACCCTGGTCGGCGCTACCGCGGAGCGGGCCGGCACCGCGGACCTGATGGAGGATCTGCTGGTGTGAGGGTGGTCCACACGATGGCCGAGGCGCGGGAGTCGGCCCGGGGCCTAGTCGGTCTGGTGCCAACCATGGGGTTCTTCCATGAGGGGCATCTGTCGCTGATGCGGCGGTCGGTATCCGAGTGTGACTGGACCACCGTCACCCTATATGTCAACCCCCTCCAGTTCGAGGATCCGGCCGACTTCGCCCGCTATCCGATCGACCACGCTCGGGACATAGCTCTGGCGCAGCAGACCGGGGCAGATCTCATGGTGGTTCCCCACCCGTCCGAGATGTTCCCGGAGCCGCCGCTCACCGCGGTGTCGGTGGCCGGCCTGGGGGAACGCTTGGAAGGCACCCAACGACCGGGTCATCTCACGGGGGTGGCGACGGTGGTAACCCGGCTGTTGGCGGCGCTCCAGCCCGATCGGGCCTACTTCGGACGCAAGGATGCCCAGCAGCTCGCCCTGGTGAAACGGCTGGTCCGGGATCTGGGTTTCCCGGTCCGGGTGGTCGGCTGTCCGACGGTCCGGGAACCGGACGGGCTGGCGCTCTCGTCGCGGAACGTTTTCCTCGGCGAGCACCGGGAGCAGGCACGGTCGCTGTCGGGCGGATTGATGGGGGCGGCCGAACTGTTCGAGCACGGCGAGTCACGATCCGCCGTGCTCGAAGCAACCGTGCTCGACCACTTGGTCGGCAAGTGCGAGGTCGAGTATGCCGAGGCGTTCGATGCGGGCGGGTTGACGCCGGTTTCCCGGGTCCGGACCGACTCGGTCCTGGCGGTGGCGGCCCGAGCCGGGCCAGTGCGCCTGATCGACAATGTCCGGCTGTCACCCGGCAGCGGCCCCGAGGGCCCCAGGGCGGAGCGAGGCGTGTGGTTGGAGCGACCCAGCGTGATGTACGATCGGGATCCATGGCCTCCACCGCCCGACTGATTCCCCCACGCAGCCGGTCGGGATGGCAAGCGGGCCCGCCGTGCCCCGGTCTCCCGGCGCGGGAGCTCCCATCCTGATGCTGCTGGCGGTCGATATCGGCAACACCCAGACCGTCATCGGCGTGATGGCGGGCACCCAGGTTCTGCACCAGTGGCGGCTCTCCAGCGGTCGCGAACGTACCAGGGACGAGTTCATCATCCTCCTGCGCGGGCTACTGGGACCCGCCGGGTATCGAGGTCGTGACTTCGCGGGCGCGGCCATGTCCTCGGTGGTGCCGCCGGTGGCCAAGGCCCTGCAATCCGCCCTAGAGCAGTTGGTGGGAACCCGGGTGCTGGCGGTCGGGCCCGGGGTCCGCACCGGGATGGCCATCAAGATCGACAACCCTAGAGAGGTGGGTGCGGACCGGGTGGTCAACTCCCTGGCGGCCCGGGAACTCTACGGCGCTCCCGTGGTGGCGGTCGACTTTGGGACGGCCACTACCTTCGACGTGGTCGACCCCACCGGCGACTACATCGGCGGGGCGATCGCACCCGGTCTTGAGATCTCGATGGAGGCACTGGTGTCAGCCACCGCCACCCTTCGCCGGGTGGATCTGGCCGAGCCCCGCTCGGTGGTGGGCAAGGGTACCGTCGAAGCTATCCAGAGTGGGCTCCTCTACGGGTATGCCGGTCTCGTGGACGGGATCCTGGAACGGATCCTGGGACATGTAAGTGTTCCCCCCAAGGTGGTGGCCACCGGAGGGATCGCGCCCGTGATCGTGCCGTTGTGCCGCCTGGTCGGGACGGTGGCGGACACTTTGACCCTCGAAGGCCTCCGCCTGGTGTGGGAGCGCAACCGCTGACCGGCGCGGGAGTAACCTGCCAGCGATGAATCCCTCCGTCCCGAGCTCCGGCCGCGAACCGGCGACAGACTCCCGTATGGCCGACCATCCCCTGATCGCCAACCGCCTGCACAAGGTCGACCGGCTCCGTTCCCGGGGAGTCGATCCCTACCCGGTCGGCTTCACCCGGAGCGCGGCCGCTGCCGAGCTGCATGACCGCTTTCCCAACCTCGAACCCGACACCCGCACGGGCGATGTGGTCTCGGTAGCCGGTCGCTTGATGAACCTGCGCCGGCTGGGCCGCCTGGTTTTCGCAGTACTCCAGGATCACTCCGGACGCATCCAGCTGTTCGTCGACCAGCAAGGTCTGGGTACCGACGCGATGGCCGCCTTCGAGGACCTCGACCAGGGGGATTGGATCTGGGCGCGAGGCGAGGTGATGACCACCCGCCGGGGGGAGCTCAGCGTCCATCCGAGCGACTTCGCCCTGCTTGCCAAGGCGCTGCGCCCCCTACCCGCCAAGTGGCACGGTCTGAAGGACAAGGAGCGCCGCTTCCGCCAGCGGGAGCTCGACCTGCTGGTGAATCCGGCTGCCCGGCGGGTGGCCGAGGCCCGGTCCGGGGTGGTGTCCGAGTTGCGCCGCCAGTTCGAGCAAAGAGGTTTCGTCGAGGTCGAGACACCCGTACTGCAAGTGCTAGCAGGCGGGGCGCTGGCCCGCCCGTTCGAGACGCACCACAACGCCCTCGGCATCGACATGTACCTGCGAATCGCCACCGAGCTGCATCTGAAGCGGCTGGTGGTGGGGGGAATAGAGCGGGTGTTCGAGCTCGGCCGGGTGTTCCGGAACGAAGGAATCGATGCCAAGCACAACCCGGAGTTCACCACCCTCGAGGCCTACCAGGCCCTGGCCGACTATCGGGACATCATGGAGCTGGTGGAGGAGGTGCTCAGCTCAGTCTCCGAGCAGGTGGTCGGTACTGCCCGCCTGACCTACCAGGGAAGGACGGTGGATCTCCGCCCCCCCTACCGGCGGGTCCCGATGCTCGACCTGGTGGGAGATGCTCTCGGGGTTCACCTGACTCCCGAGATGCCGACCGGCCGGTTGCGCAGGCTGGTGTCGGGAGCCGGGCTGGAGACCGATCCGTCCTGGAACTTCGGCAGGCTGGTGGAGGAGGTGTTCGACCATCGAGTGGTACGGGAGCTATGGTCCCCCACCTTCGTGATCGATCATCCGATCGATATCTCACCACTGGCGCGCCGGCATCGCTCGGTCGAGGGCCTGGTGGAGCGGTTCGAGCTGTTCATCGCAGGCAGCGAGTACGCCGATGCCTTCACCGAGCTCAACGACCCGATCGATCAACGGGAGCGCTTCGAGGCTCAGGCGGCGGCGCGCCGGGCCGGGGACGACACCGCCCATCCGATCGACGAGGACTTCCTGCGAGCCCTGGAGGTGGGCATGCCTCCCACAGGCGGGCTGGGGATCGGCGTGGATCGGCTCGTTATGTTGCTCACCGACCAGCGCAACCTCAGGGAAGTGGTGCTCTTTCCCCACCTACGTCCGGAGCGGTAGCTCTCCGGCTCTCCCACCGACTCAGGATCCGGCCGCACTCACTCGCTCTACCAGAAACCCCCCGATCCACTGCAGCACGGAACGCGCCTCCAGCTCGGGCAGGGATCCGATGGCCTGGGCGGCCACCTCCAGGCGCTGGTGGCACTCGTCCAAGAGCTGGTCGATGTAACCCCCGTCACGTACCAGGCCGGTCACCTCCGTCACCGTCTCGTCGGGGAAGGGAACTCCACCCGCCAGCAGGGATCCAATCCGATCGCCCGCCGGTCCCTGGAGGGCCCGGAGCACCGGAAGGGTGTACACCCCTTGATGGATGTCGTTGCCGGCCGGTTTGCCCAGCTGCTCGCCGGTGGCCACCAGATCCAGTGCGTCGTCGGTCATCTGGAACACCATCCCGAGCTCCCAGGCGGCCACGGACAGGGCTTCCACATGGGCCGGGGGAGCGTCCGAGGCCAGCGCGCCCATGCGGGCAGCCGTCCGGATCAGGCTGGCGGTCTTGCCCCCCATCACCCGGTAGTGCTCTTCCGGTCCATGACCCAGGTCCCCGGTCAGTCGCAGTTCCAGGGCCTGGCCCACTACCAGATCGGAGTAGGTCCGGGCCAGCAGGCGGACTGTCTCCAGACCCAGGGTGGCGGCCGCCAGCTCCGAGGCACGGGCGATCAGCAGGTCCCCGGCCAGAATGGCATGGGAGTTACCCCAACCGGCGTTCACCGATACCGTGCCTCGCCGGGTCTCCGCCTCATCCATCACGTCATCGTGGTAAAGGGATCCGATGTGAATCAGCTCCACCGCCGCCCCGGCATCGATCAGCCGGTCATCGCGCGACGGTCCGAACTCGGCGGCCAGTAGGGAGAGAACCGGCCGGAAACGCTTACCGCCGGCCAGCAGCAGGTGCTGGGATATCTCGGTGAGGAACGGGTCGTCACACCTGGATGCCTCGAGGAGTCGCTCCTCCACTCGATCGATCCGCTCCCACAGGTCCGGGATGTCGATGAATTGGCGCAGTACCGGTGTCACCATGCTCGCCCGCGAGTCGCTCCCTTGCTCCCGCCTATGGTAAGCGTCTCTTCCACCCTGTCAGGATCATCCGATCGGGACGGCTCGAGGGGTATAGTCTCAGCATAAGTACCACACGGGCTTAGGCTTGTGGGGCACAGAGGGTGGATTCGCCGACGCCGGAGGTTGAGGGGACCGTGTTTGAACGCTTCACTGACAGGGCTCGTCGAGTGGTGGTCTTGGCGCAGGAAGAGGCTCGGCTCCTCAACCACAATTACATCGGCACCGAACATATCCTGCTGGGCCTCATCCATGAGGGTGAGGGAGTGGCCGCCAAGGGCCTGAAGGGTCTCGGGATCCGGCTGGATTCGGTTCGTAGCCAGGTGGTGGAGACGATCGGGCAGGGTCACCAGTCGCCCCCCGGTCACATACCGTTCACGCCCCGGGCCAAGAAGGTCCTGGAGTACAGCCTGCGGGAAGCGCTCCAGCTGGGCCATAACTACATCGGCACCGAGCATATCCTGCTGGGCCTCATTCGCGAGGGGGATGGGGTAGCCGCCCAGGTGTTGGAGAAGCTGGGCGCCGACCTTCCCAAGGTCAGAAGTACGGTCATCACGCTGCTCTCCGGTGGATCGGGTGACGAGCCGGCTCCGGCGACCACTGCCCCCTCCGGTAAATCCACCGCCTCGGGATCCACCGTCCTGGACCAGTTCGGCCGCAACCTGACCCAGATGGCCGGCCGGCATGAACTGGATCCGGTCATCGGTCGGCAGACCGAGATCGAGCGGGTGATGCAGATCCTCTCTAGGCGCTCGAAGAACAACCCGGTCCTGATCGGCGAGCCCGGGGTCGGCAAGACCGCCATCGTGGAGGGCCTGGCCCAGCGGATCGAGCGCGGCGAGGTACCCGACACCCTCACCTCCCGCCAGATCTACACCCTCGACCTGGGAGCCCTGGTAGCCGGCTCCAGGTATCGGGGAGACTTCGAGGAGCGACTCAAGAAGGTCCTGAAGGAGATCAAGGGTCGGGGGGACATCATCCTGTTCATCGACGAGATCCATACTCTGGTGGGTGCCGGCGCCGCCGAGGGTGCGATCGACGCGGCCAGCATCCTCAAGCCCATGCTCGCCCGCGGTGAGCTGCAGACGGTGGGCGCCACCACTCTGGAGGAGTACCGCAAGTATCTGGAGAAGGACTCGGCGCTGGAGCGGCGTTTCCAGCCGATCCAGGTGGAGGAGCCGACGGTGGCCGAGACGGTCAGCATCCTCCACGGCCTGAAGGATCGTTACGAGGCCCATCACTCCGTCCGGTTCACCGATAGCGCGCTGACCATGGCGGCCAACCTGGCCGACCGTTACATCTCCGATCGCTTCCTGCCGGACAAGGCCATCGATCTGATCGACGAAGCCGGCAGCCGGAACCGCATATTCCGGCGTGCCTCCAGCCCCAAGCTCAAGCAGATAGACGATCAGCTCAGCGCGGTGCGCAACGACAAGCTCAAGGCGGTTTCCGCCCAGCAGTTCGAGCGGGCCGCCCAGCTACGGGATCAGGAACGGGCCCTGCTGTCGGATCGGGCCCAGCACAGCTCCGAGCTGGCCGGTGCGGGCAAGGCCGATGATTGGGTCATCGACGAGGACGAGATCGCCGACGTACTGGCCCAGTGGACCGGAATCCCCGTGCAGAGGCTGACCGAGGAGGAGACCGCCCGGCTTGTCCACATGGAGGAGGAGCTGCACAAGCGGATCATCGGCCAGCACGACGGGATATCGGCGGTGAGCCGGGCGATCCGCCGCACCCGAGCAGGCCTGAAGGATCCCAAGCGTCCCAGTGGTTCCTTCATCTTCCTCGGACCGTCGGGGGTGGGAAAGACCGAGACGGCCAAGGCCCTGGCTGAATTCCTGTTCGGGGACGAGGACTCCCTGATCCAGCTGGACATGTCCGAATACATGGAGAAGCACACGGTCAGCCGCCTGGTCGGATCGCCGCCCGGCTACGTGGGTTACGACGAGGGCGGGCAGCTCACTGAGTCGGTACGCCGCAAGCCCTTCTCGGTAGTGCTGTTCGACGAGATCGAGAAGGCCCACTCCGACGTGTTCAACACCCTCCTGCAGATACTCGAGGACGGCAGGCTGACGGATGCCCAGGGACGCACCGTCGATTTTAAGAACACGGTCATCATCATGACCTCCAACCTGGGATCCGATTCTCTGCGCAAGCGGTCGGTCGGCTTCCAGCAGGAGGACGAGGAAGTCAGCTACGAGAAGATGAAGCGGAAGCTCACCGACGAGCTCAAGCGCCACTTCCGCCCCGAGTTCCTCAATCGGATCGACGAAGTGATCGTCTTCCACCGCCTCACCGAGGATGAGGTCAAGCAGATCGTCGATCTACTCCTGGTGCGGGACCGCGAGCAGCTGGCCACCCAGGCGCTGGATCTGGTGCTCAGTGACGCCGCCAAGACCTTCCTGGTGAGGAAGGGGTACGACCGGGAGCTGGGAGCTCGTCCCTTGCGGCGGGCGATCCAGCGATACCTGGAGGATCCGCTGGCGGAACGGGTGTTGCTCGGTGAGTACCCTTCCGGGACCACCATCGTCGTCGACGCCGCACCCGACGGCGACTCTCTGCTCTTCGAGATGGTGGACACTCCCGACATACCTCCTGTCGACCTGGTCGACTACGGCTCCTAGCCCTTCGTTGCGATCGCGCTGATCGCGGTACGGCAAGGCAGGCCAGTGGTGCCGGGGTGGATCATCTATTTCGTGTGGTGCGCCCAGAGATTAGGACGGGCGCGGTGGCAGGCCCGACCTCGACGGCGTAGACTGCTGGCTGCGATGTCCGGATGGAAAGTCTCACGAGGAGGAACTGGAACCATGCGCATGAAGACGAGGTGGTTGGTCGCGCTGGCGACGTTCGCACTGCTGGCCGTGGCCTGCGGAGGAGAGGAAGGTCAGGACACGACCACGACCCAGGCAACCTCCGAGACGCCGCAAGATACCCAGGCTCCCGCTGCCGACCCGATTCGGGTTGGTTTGGTGTATGACATTGGTGGTAGGGGGGATCAGTCGTTCAATGATGCGGCGGCGGCTGGTTTGGATCGGGCTGCTGCTGAGTTGGGGATCGTGTTCTCGGAGGCTTCGGCTAATGAGGATGGGACGAATCGTGAGGAGCTTTTGGCGTTGCAGGCGTCGGAGGGTAATGATCTGGTTATCGGGGTTGGGTTCCTGTTTGCGGAGCCGATGGCGGCGGTGGCTGCGGAGTTTCCTGAGACGTCGTTCGCGATTGTGGATTCGGTGGTGGATGCTCCGAATGTGGCTGGGTTGATCTTTGCTGAGGAGCAGGGTTCGTTCTTGGTGGGGGCGGCGGCTGCTTTGAAGTCCGAGTCGGGGATCGTGGGGTATATCGGTGGGGTGAATATTCCGTTGATTCATGCGTTCGAGGCGGGGTTCCGTGCTGGGGTGCAGGCGGTGGATGGTTCTATCGAGATCATTTCGCAGTATGTGACGGAGCCGCCTGATTTTGGTGGTTTCAATGATCCGGCGGCTGGGCGGGTGATTGCGCAGTCGATGTTCGAGCAGGGTGCTGATGTGATCTATCACGCGGCTGGTGGTACCGGCGGTGGGTTGTTCCAGGCGGCTAAGGACTTTTCGGAGGCTAACGACACTCATGTGTGGGCTATCGGGGTGGATTCGGATCAGTATCTGACGGCTGGTGCGGATTTCCAGCCTTACATTCTGACTTCCATGCTCAAACGGGTGGATGTGGCGGTGTTCAACACGATCGCGGCGGTTCAGGGAGGAACGTTCGCGGCCGGACCGCAGGTGTTCGACATGTCGGTCGACGGAGTCGGCTACGCCACCACCGGCGGATACGTAGACGACCTCGAGGGCCAGTTGGCCAACTGGAAGGGACGGATCGTGTCCGGCGAGGTCATGGTCAGCCGGGACCCGGCCGATCTGGAGATGGCCCCACCCCAGGCGGCCGCAGCTGGTGAGCCGATTCGGGTTGGTTTGGTGTATGACATTGGTGGTAGGGGGGATCAGTCGTTCAATGATGCGGCGGCGGCTGGTTTGGATCGGGCTGCTGCTGAGTTGGGGATCGTGTTCTCGGAGGCTTCGGCTAATGAGGATGGGACGAATCGTGAGGAGCTTTTGGCGTTGCAGGCGTCGGAGGGTAATGATCTGGTTATCGGGGTTGGGTTCCTGTTTGCGGAGCCGATGGCGGCGGTGGCTGCGGAGTTTCCTGAGACGTCGTTCGCGATTGTGGATTCGGTGGTGGATGCTCCGAATGTGGCTGGGTTGATCTTTGCTGAGGAGCAGGGTTCGTTCTTGGTGGGGGCGGCGGCTGCTTTGAAGTCCGAGTCGGGGATCGTGGGGTATATCGGTGGGGTGAATATTCCGTTGATTCATGCGTTCGAGGCGGGGTTCCGTGCTGGGGTGCAGGCGGTGGATGGTTCTATCGAGATCATTTCGCAGTATGTGACGGAGCCGCCTGATTTTGGTGGTTTCAATGATCCGGCGGCTGGGCGGGTGATTGCGCAGTCGATGTTCGAGCAGGGTGCTGATGTGATCTATCACGCGGCTGGTGGTACCGGCGGTGGGTTGTTCCAGGCGGCTAAGGACTTTTCGGAGGCTAACGACACTCATGTGTGGGCTATCGGGGTGGATTCGGATCAGTATCTGACGGCTGGTGCGGATTTCCAGCCTTACATTCTGACTTCCATGCTCAAACGGGTGGATGTGGCGGTGTTCAACACGATCGCGGCGGTTCAGGGAGGAACGTTCGCGGCCGGACCGCAGGTGTTCGACATGTCGGTCGACGGAGTCGGCTACGCCACCACCGGCGGATACGTAGACGACCTCTCCGCCGATCTCCAGGCCTTCAAGGACGACATCGTCTCGGGCGGGATGGTCGTCAGCCGAGATCCGGCCGACTACGCAAGCTGAGAGATGGCGAGATAGGCGGGCACTGAGCGGTATGGTGATCAGTGGTGGATAGCGTGACCACCGGGGAGGGCTGATGACTCTGGCGGTAGACCTTCAGGGCATCACCAAGCGGTTTCCCGGCGTGGTGGCCAACGATCGGATAGACCTCAGGGTGGAATCGGGCGAGATCCACGCTATCTGCGGCGAGAACGGGGCCGGCAAGTCCACCCTGATGAAGATCCTCTACGGCATGCAACCGCCGGACGAGGGCCGGATAGAAGTGCTAGGGGAGGAGAGGGCCTTCACCTCCCCGAAGGATGCCATCGATGTCGGAATCGGCATGGTCCACCAGCACTTCATGCTGGCCGACAACCTGACCGTGCTGGAGAACGTGATCCTGGGTGCGGAACCCTCCCGGAGATCGTTCATCGACTTCGCCCGAGCCCGGACCCGGCTCGGGCGCTTGGGTGAGGCCTACGGGCTGGAGCTGGACCTGGACGACCTGGTGGGAACCCTGGAAGTGGGGGAACGCCAGCGGATCGAGATCATCAAGATCCTGTACCGAGGTGCCCGCATCCTGATCCTGGACGAGCCCACCGCGGTGCTGGTGCCTCAGGAGGTGGAAGAGCTCTTCCGCAACATGGCCGATCTGAAGGCCGAGGGGCATACCATCATCTTCATCGACCACAAGCTCGACGAAGTACTGGCCATCGCCGATTCGATCACGGTGCTTCGCCAGGGCCGTTCGGTAGCAACCGTCAAACCCGAGGATGTGACGGCCAACGACTTGGCCGAGTTGATGGTGGGTTCGGAGCTTCCCAAGCCGGCGACCCGGGAGGCGACCGTAACCGACCGCACCGCGGTCGAGGTCGACAGGATCTCCATGGTGGATGAGGGTGGTGTTACGAGGCTGCAGGATGTCTCCTTCTCTGTCCAGTGCGGTGAGATAGTCGGAGTGGCTGGGGTGGAGGGGAACGGCCAGTCCGAGCTGGTAGAGGCGATTATGGGGATCGCTCCGGTCACGGCCGGCTCGGTCCATCTTCATGGCGAGGATGTGACCCACCGGTCGGTGCGGGAGCGGCGCAAGGCCGGTCTCGGTTACATCCCGGAGGATCGCCATCGGAGGGGCCTGCTCCTGCCCTTCCCGGTCTGGGAGAACAGCATTCTCGGTCACCAGACCAAGCAACCGTTTTGCTCGTCCGGCGTGTGGATCGACGAGGCGGCCAGCCGGACCCATGCCTCCGAGGTGGTGCAACGCTTCGACGTGCGTACGCCGGGAGTGCATACCCCCATCCACGCCCTATCCGGAGGTAACCAGCAGAAGCTGGTGGTGGGTCGCGAGCTGGCCACCAACTGCAATCCGCTCATCGCGGCTCACCCGACCCGAGGTATCGATGTGGGTTCGCAGGCTTCAGTCTGGGAGGATCTTCGCCGCGCCCGGGCCGGTGGTCTGGCCGTCCTGCTGATCTCGGCCGACCTCGAGGAGCTGATCGGGCTCAGTGATACGCTGATGGTCATGCTGAGGGGGGAGATCGTGGCCAAGCTGGATCCGGCTAGCGTGACGCCCCGCCAGCTGGGTTCCTATATGACGGGAGCGACGGTATGAGCTGGGTGGGAATACGCCGGGTGATCGGCCCGCCCCTGGCGGCGGTGGGGCTGGCAGTGCTGGTGGCTGCCCTGATCCTGGCGGTTTCCGGGGCCGATCCGCTGGTGGCGTTCGGCAACGTGTTCGAGTTCGGAACCCGGCTGGAGACTCTGGTCGAGACCCTCAATCGGGCAACTCCCCTCTACCTGTCCGGCATCGCTTTCGCCATCGCCATGCGGATGAACCTCTTCCAGATCGGGGTGGAGGGCCAGTACATCCTGGCTTCCTTCATCGCCGCTTACGTAGGCGCCGGCATCGGGAGCATGTTTCCCCCCTTGCATGTGGCGATCATCCTGCTGGTGGCGATGGCGGTGGGCGCCGCCTGGGCGGGCCTGGCCGGATTGATGAAGGTGACCCGCAACGTCCACGAGGTGATTTCCACCATCATGCTCAACGCTATCGCGGTGGGCGGGGTGGTGTCATTCCTGCTAGGCCGCTGGAAGATCGAGTCCGAGTCGCTCGACACCCGGCTGGGCGACATTCCGACCAGCGGATGGATCCCGAGCCTCAACCCGCTGGTGGAGCTGGTCACCCGAGACATCCGGCGGGTGGAGCTGACCGGCTTCATCCTAGTGGCGGCCGTAGTGGGGGTGGCCTACCACCTGTTGATCAACCGCACCCGGCTGGGTTTCGACCTGCGAGCAACCGGTGCCAACCCTTGGGCGGCGGAAGCCAGCGGCGTACCTCCCAAGCGGACCATCGTGCTGGCCATGCTGCTCAGCGGGGCGGTGGCGGGTCTGGTCGGTATGGCCGATCTGCTGTCGGACCAGCACTTCTACAGCCTGCGGTTCCCCCAAGGGCTGGGGTTCGCCGGTATCGCGGTAGCCCTACTCGGCCGTAACCACGCGGTGGGTGCCGCCTTCGCCGCCATCGGGTTCGGTTGGCTCCAGCGAGCCTCGGGCGTGTTGGAAGTGAGGGGGGATGCCCCCCGAGAGATCGTAACGATCATGGAAGGTGTCATCATCCTGTTCGCCGTGGTGGCCTACGCCCTCGCCCAGCGGCGGCGGCGTGTCGAAGCGGCCCGCGCAGCCGCCCTGCAGGTCAGCGAGGCCGCCGGTGAGCGAAAGGACGAAGGAGGCGAGCCGTGAGCCTGGTCCGGGATCGGTCGATGACGACGCTCCGGGCGGTTGGGATCAGCGCTCGGCGGAGATGGATCTTCTATGCGCTGCTCGGGGTCCTGCTGCTGTCCCTGACCCAGCAGTTCGCCAAGCTGCCCACCGACGATCTCACCTCGAGTGGAACCTGGTCGATCGCCCTGGCCTGGTCGGTTCCCATCCTGATGGCCGGTCTGGGGGGCGTCTTCTCGGAGCGGGCTGGGGTGGTCAACATCGGTCTGGAAGGTATGTTGATCATCGGCACCTGGTTCGGGGCGTTCGGGACGATGATCGGTGGCCCGTGGTTCGGAATGCTGCTGGCGGGGGTGGCCGGTAGCCTGGGCGGCCTCATCATGGCGGTCGCCGCGGTGGGATTCAACGTCGATCACATCATCGCCGGGGTGGCCATCAACCTGATGGCACCCGGCCTGGCGCGCTTCCTGTCCGATCTCCACTTCTCCGACCGCGGTGGCTCCATCACCCAGTCACCCACCATCAGCGGGGTGGGCGATTTCACCCTGCCGATCCTGGCCGGAGGCACCCTGTTCGGCTGGGAGAGCCCTGACCTGCTGGGCGCCATCGAGCGAACTGACCTCTTCTTCCTGTCGGATCTAGCGGGGATCCTGCGCGGCTTCGTATTCCAGATGTCGTGGCTCACCCTGCTCACCTACTTGCTGCTGCCGATCTCCATCCTGGTGCTCTGGAAGACCCGGTTCGGACTGCGCCTGCGCAGCTGTGGCGAGCATCCCCATGCCGCCGACTCGCTGGGCGTCAACGTCTACAAGTACAAGTACTACGGGGTGGTGATCAGCGGCTTCCTGGCCGGCCTGGGCGGTGGGTTCCTCGCCATCCAGCTGTCCGGCCTCTACAAGGAGGGCCAGACCCAGGGGAAGGGCTTCATCGGCCTGGCAACCATGATCTTCGGCAACTGGAATCCGCTGGGGACCGCCAGAGGTGCCCTCCTGTTCGGGTTCACCGAAACCCTCCGCCTGCGGGACGAGAACGCCGCCCATGGCCTGCTATTGCTGGCGGTCATCGCGGTCGGTCTGTTGCTCATCTGGCGGCTGTTCCGCCGGAGCGGGCGCCTGGGGTCGGTGCAGTTGGCGGTCGTGGCGGTGGCCATCGGGATCTGGTATATCAACTCGACCAGCGTTCCCAACCAGCTTCCGGCTATCACCCCCCACATCGCCGTGCTGGTGGTGCTGCTGTTCGCCACCTCTCGCCTGCGCCCACCGGCAGCCGACGGGCTTCCCTTCCGCAAGGGGGAGAGCTGACCGTCCGGGTCGCCCGGCGCTCACCGGTCTGATAACCGGGTCTTCCCACGGGCTGGCCGGAATCATCCCGTAGCCACCAGTTGGCCTCGCCCTGGGGCTGAGCCGGGGTCGGGAAGTCGCCTCTGGGCTAGGGACTCACCGGAGCTGGAGAGGCAGCCGCAGCTTCGAAGACCATCTGCTTGAAGCGTGGTATGTCGATGGCGCGGACCACTTCCACGTTGGCCCGCCTGCCGGTCACATCCAGGCTGTCGACCACCGACATGCCTCTGGTGAGGCGGCTCTCCGCTTCCACCTGCACGTAATGGCGGGTGGTGCTGGTTGCAACTGCACGCCGGTCGAGTGCCACGGCCATCGCTACTGGATCGGGTAGCTCCATCCGATCGCTGCCCGACTGGCGCCGGGCAGCCTCGATGGCAGTTGCGTTGCAGTCGACGAAGAAATGTCCGAGCGGGGTGTCGAGATCTTTGAGGGCCTGCTGTTCGGCCCGGTCGAAACCCGCCTCGCCCCGGCACAGCTCCCACGCCACCATCTCGATGGGTAACCCGGACGCGAAGACTGCTCGGGCCGCATGCGGGTCGAACCAGAGATTGAACTCGGCGGCGGGAGTTACGTTGCCTACCGCGTTGACGGTCCCACCCATCACCACGCACCGCCCCACCTCCTGCACGATGTCGGGCGCCTGTCTCAGCGCCATTACCAGGTTGGTCAATGGACCGAGGGTCACCAGGGTGCATCCGGGGTTGGCCCGGATGGCGTGGACGAGCGCAGTTGTGGCATCGATCGACTCCGGCGATCGGTCGGGAGGGGGATATCCCTGGCCACCGAGGCCGTCCTCTCCGTGGAACCAGGTAGCGAACCGGGCGTCTACCACCAGCGGCCCGGCCGCTCCCTGGTAGACCGGCACGTCAGCGCCGCACAGTTCCACCGTGTAGAGAGCATTGCGGGTCGCCTGGTCGACCGGGCAGTTACCGGCCACGGTGGTGACAGCTGCCACCTCGACTTCCGGGTGCCGGAGAGCCATCGCCAGAGCGACCGCATCGTCCGACGCGGTGTCGGTGTCCACGATCATGCGTATGGCCATCGGGCCTCCTATACGTGTGGAGCCAGCTCTACGGACCGGTAGCCGCGGATCACGAACCCGTCCTCTCGTACCGGCCGGCCGGCCAGGATGGCATCGGGGAAGGATGCGGCCAGCCGGTCTATGGCGATCTCCAGTTCCAGGCGGGCCAGGGGGGCGCCGAGGCAGTAGTGAACTCCGGCGCCGAAGGTGATGTGATCCGGATCACCTCGATCGATCCGGAACCGGTCAGGGTCTTCGAACTTTCTCGGGTCCCGGTTGGCCGCTCCGAACAGCACGGCCACCTTGTCCCCCTTCGG
Organism: Acidimicrobiia bacterium; assembly: GCA_965200835.1. Classification (GTDB taxonomy): domain Bacteria; phylum Actinomycetota; class Acidimicrobiia; order Spongiisociales; family Spongiisociaceae; genus JAPPFW01. Next base: position 66,153 of record OZ241390.1, on the reverse strand, counting down.
GATGGGAGTGCCGGCGATCTCGACTCCCTCTGCTAGCACGTAGCGTTCGAAGAGCTGCAGGGGTGGATCGAAGCGCATCATCTCCTCGATGGCTGTGGCCGGACTCACCTCGGCGGCAACCAGCCGCCGCCACGCCTGGCCGTCCTGCATGGCTGCCACAACTCCGTTGCCCACCGTGTTGACGGTTGCTTCGTGTCCGGCGTTGAGCAGGAGGATCACCGTCGAGATGATCTCGGCGTCGGTCAGCTTTCCATCCCGGGTCTCGGCGAAGCAGAGCGCGGTGATCAGATCGTCCTGGGGATCGGCCCGGCGGGAGGCGATCAACCGGGTGGTCCAGTCGGTGAAATGGCGGGAGGCATCGATGGCGGCCTGCGCCTGGGCGGGAGTGGTGTGCAGCTCGTACATCTTGACGATGGCGTGGGACCAGTCCAGCAAGAGATCAGCATCCTGGACCGGGGCTCCCAGCAGGGTGGCGATGACCTGTACCGAGTAGGGCTCGGCGTAGTCGCCCAGCAGATCGAAAGTGGCCCGGTCGTGGAGGTCCTCCAGGAGCCCATCGGCGATCGAGGTGACCGGATCCCTCAGCCGGCGCACCCGGCTCGGGGTGAAGGCCCGGTTGATCAGCGACCGGATCCGGGTGTGCTCCGGGGGCTCCAACATCAGCAGCGAGTGGCGTTCCACCTGGTAGTAGGGTTCCCACCCCTCTATCCCAAGCTCACGGATGGGACGTAGGTCATGGGGCAGGGGGTGGCCCTGTTTCACCCTGCCCAGGCGCCGATCGAGCTGGACAGCGCGCACATCGGCATGACGGGTGACCAGCCACAGGTTCCATTCATCGTCGCGATGGAGAGGTCCCAGTTCGCGCAGAGCATTGAGGGTCGGGTAGGGGTCGGCCACGAAGTCCGCATCGGCCGGGTCGAAGAACCGGGGCACTATTCGCAGATGTAGGTGATCGCCTTTGCTTTCACCTAGCCTAAGCCTCGCGGCCCCAGAAAATCAGTTCCTGGATGGCTAGTTCGTCGAAGCCTTGCTCGCCTCCGAAAGCCTCCGAGGGGTAGGCATTGAGAACCTTGATCTCGAATTCACGGGCGATCACCGACTCGCGCGTGTCGCCGGTCACCGTCGACACGGTGTGCGGGATATCGTTGCTATCCGGCAGCTCGTCCACCATGAGGGAACGGGTCAGGCCGTCCTCGGTCAGGGCGATGATCTCGATGCTCCGTACCCGGTAGTTACGCCTGAACTTCTCCTCCTCGGCAATGTTGACGAACTGCACGGTGTCGAGAGATACGGGGTTGGGGAAGGTCACCGTGATCAATGCGTCCTCCCCACGCAGGCTGGAGTCGTTCCAGTAGGTGGTGGGGTCTCCGTCGATCAGCTTGTCACAACCCAGGCTGCGGTTGTACTCGGTCGAGCAGCTGATGTCGATGGGAGCGAGTTCCATGGCCGGGCCCAGGGTCGTCAGGGTGGTGGACGGCTCCGCTTCCTCGGACGTGGCCAAGGTGGTTTCGGCCGTCTCGTCATCCCCCGTGATAGCTCCGATAACCAGCGCAGCCACTACCACCACGGCGATCACCACCAGGATGATGGTGAGTGCCCGCGCTCCCGGACTTACCGAACGCAGCGGCGGTGCCGCTACCGGGATACGCTGCTGGCTGAGCCGGGCCCCGCATCCCTCACAATGCCGGTTGCTGGCGTTCTGCGAGGTTCCGCAGGACGAGCAGGTAATGGCTTCTTCGGCGTATTCGGGGGGTTGGTAAGGGTCCACCCCCTCCCAGTTATCAGGTTCTCTGAGTTCGAACTCCTCGAACTCGCCGTTCTCCATCTGATCGTCCCAGGATCCACCCCGTCCACGATCGGTCAATCCACACCGCCTTACCCGTTAGTATTTGCGATAATAGTTGTGAGAGGGGACCTATTGGAGGTATTCGACACGGCCATCCGGACTGCCGAGCCGTGGAGCATTCATTCCGAGCTGGCCGGTCTGGCTCTGCTCGCCCTGGTGGTCGTAGGCCTGTGGTACCTCCTTCGTGCCCGGGACCGATGATGGCTCCCCCTTGGGTCGGTGCTGGCGAGGGCCTCTCGATCCGGTGCTCGCCGGCAACGATGTGGCGCGCCAGCCCCACCGACACTAGCCTCAGCACCGGATGACAGACAGGCCCGGATTTCTGGAGGTTCTGGCGCGTGTCGCTCCCGGCACCGCCCTGCGTACTGCTGTGGAGCGGATCGTCCAGCATGGACATGGGGCTCTGGTGGTGATCGGCCACGGCCCGGATGTAGAGGCTGTCTCATCCGGTGGATTCAGGTTGCAGGGCAGCGAGTTCACGCCGGCTCGCCTCGCCGAGCTCGCCAAGATGGACGGGGCGATCATCCTCGACGAAGCCGGCCGTACCATCGTGCGGGCCAACGCCCACCTGCTGCCCGATCCGTCCATCCCTACCGATGAGACCGGTTCCCGCTTCCGAACCTCCGAGCGGATGGCCAGGATGACCGGCCGGCCGGTCATCGCCATCAGTGAGGAGCGCGGCCAGGGCTTCCTGTTCTACGAGGACCGCAAGCACCGCCTGAGGAGTCCGTCCGACCTGCTGTTCCGTATCAACCAGGAACTCCAGACTATCGAGCGGTTCCGGCAACGCCTCCTCGAGTCCGAGGCGAGGCTGACCCATCTGGAGGTCAACGACGAGGCCACGCTGGGCGATGTGGTAACGGTGCTCCAGCGCAGCGAGCTGGTACGCCGGATCGGTCATCGGGTGGACGAGCTGGGGGTGGACCTCGGCGACGAGGGCCGGATCGCCGGCATGCAACATGCGGACCTGATGATGGGGATCGAGGAGCTGCGGGAAGCACTCGCCCGGGACTACTTACAGGAGAACGGCGACCGGGGTGCGGATCTATTGCGGCTGCTGGAGGAGACGCATCTGGCCGATCTGTACGACATCGACCGGCTCTGCTCGCGGCTCGGTCTGCCCGGCGCCTCCACGCCCGCCAGACCTATCGGCCATCGCCTGGTTGGGGGAGTGTCCGGCCTGCCGGCACCGGTGCGCAGTGCCCTGGTCGAGCACTTCGGCGAGATCGGCAAGATACTGGGAGCCTCGGTGGCTGATCTGAGCATGGTGACCGGTATGGGCGAGACGAGGGCTCGGGCACTCCGTCGCTACCTCGATCAGCTGGAACGCGCCTACCGGGATGCGGCACCGGAAGGGGGAGCTCACATCTTGCCCAGAAGGCATCGCTGACTCGTACCGGATAGCTGGAGGAGTTCAGCTATATTGAGTGGTTAGATGTCTGAGAACACTGCTATCGCCACTGACACCGATACAAGTCCAGCGCCTCCCTCCCCGCCGGACGATTCCGGCCACTCCGATGGAGCGAAGGGAGCTGCCCCCAAGCCGGACCAGCCTGCTCAGGAGTCGGCTGGGGTTGTCGCCAAGGCCGACGCTCCTGCCAATAAGAAGGCTCCTGCGCCTAAGAAGAAGGCTGTTGCGCCTAAGAAGAAGGCTGTTGCGCCCAAGAAGAAGGCTGTTGCGCCCAAGAAGAAGGCTGTTGCGCCCAAGAAGAAGGCTGTTGCCCCTAAGAAGAGGGTTCCGCCCAAACGCACTCCTCCCAAACGCAAGAGGGTCCGCAGGCGGTCGGCCAAGTCGCGCTCCAGGAAACCGACTGGCAAGAAGACCTCGTTCAAGGTCGATGACAAGGTGGTCCATCCCCATCATGGAGCGGCGGTGATCACCAAGCAGTTGGAGGTGGAGATTACCGAGGGCGAGCCCACCAAGTACTTCGAGCTCCAGATCGCCACCGAGCAGCTCACTGTTTTCGTACCGGTCGACACGATGGACCAGAACATCCGCCCTGTCATATCGAAGACTGCCGCCGGTAAGGTTCTGCGCGTCTTCAAGGACGAACCCCAGTCCTCGGGAAAGAACTGGAGTCGCTGGTATAAGGTCCTGAACGAGAAGATGACCTCCGGTGACATCTTCCAGGTCGCGGAGGTGGTGCGCGACCTCACCTTTGCCCGGGAAACCAAGGGTATCTCACCGGCACTCAAGCGGATGCTGTCCCGAGCCCGGGTCACACTCGAGAGCGAGCTGGCCTTCGCCTTCGACATCTCCACCGAAGAAGCCGCCGAGCGTATCGACCGGGTCCTACCGATCCCGGAGCCCGTCAAGAAGTAGCCGGATCCGATGTACCGGCATCGTCTGCCCGGTCCGGCACCCGCCGAGGCGATGCCATTCGTCCCCAGCAGGCCCCGATGACCTGTAGTAAGCGGAGATGGGGAATCGTCGTGGCGGCTGGGAGCGGTACCCGGTTCGGCAGCCCCAAACACCAGGCCCGCCTGGCCGGCCGGGCGCTCTGGGAATGGGCCCGGGACAACCTTCTCGAGAGTGGGGCGGAGGGAGTGGTAGTGGTAGGTCCGGTTCCCGGTGGGGTGGAGGGGGGCCCGCAGCGGAAGGTCTCGGTAGCTCGGGGGCTGGACGAGGTCTGCCACGATGCCACGGCGGTGGCGGTACATGATGCCGCGCGGCCTCTCGCGCCCGCCGCCATGATGGTCCGGATGTATGCTGCCTTGGAGGGGAGCTCCTGGGACGGGGTCATCCCTGTGGTACCCCTCAGCGACTCGATCAAGCGGATCAGCTCCGGTGACCGTCGGGTGCTGGCGACCCTGAAACGGTCCGATCTGGGCGCGGCCCAGACTCCCCAGGTGTTCGGGGCAGGGGTTTTACGACGGGCCCACGCTGCACACCAGGCGGACGGCTTGGCCGGGCCCGCCCCCGACGACGCCGCCCTGGTCGAGCGCATCGGGGGCAAGGTGGTCACCGTTGCCGGTGATCGGCTGGCCATGAAGATCACCTACGCGGAGGATCTGCTGCTGGCCGAGACGCTCCTAAGGAACCGATCCACCCTGGAGCACCCCCATGATCGGTAGCCAACGGGTGGGCCTGGGCTTCGATGCGCATCGTCTAGGAGGCCCGCCACCCTTGAAGCTGGCCGGCGTGGTGGTGGACGCCGAGGCAGGATTGGTAGCGACGTCGGATGGCGATGTAGCAGCCCATGCCGCCGCCGACGCCATCCTGGGGGCAGCGGCGCTCGGCGATCTGGGTAGGTACTTTCCATCCGATGACCCGAGATGGCAGGACACCGACAGCATGTCGCTGCTCGCCGAGGTGGTCCGGATGGTGGCGGGTGACGGGCTGCGGATCGGGAATGCCGACCTGACGGTGGTGGCCGAGACGGTGCGGGTGGCCCCGTTCCGAGATCGGATGCGCCAGCAGATGGCCAGGGTGATGGAGGTCGGCACCGGGCAGGTGTCGGTGAAGGCGACCACCACCGATGGGCTGGGCTTTGCCGGCCGGGGTGAGGGGATCGCGGCGTGGGCGGTAGTCCTGCTGGTGGAAGGCGGTCCGACCGGTGGAGGGCTTTCCGGTCCGGCAGGCTGACCAGGTACCCTCTCCACCTGTGCTACCTAAGAAGCCCGCGGTAGGGCTGTCCCCGATGCTCGGTGTCCGTGCCCGTTGCGCGTCCGGTTGCTGCGCGCCCGGCTGGCAACCGGTGGGGGTTTCAGCTTGATCACGGTCTACAACACCCTCGGTAGGGAGCGTCAGGTCCTCGAGACCCTGGAGCGGGGCCGGGTAGGGATGTACGTCTGCGGTCCCACCGTCCAGTCGGCTCCCCATCTCGGGCACGGAAGGTGCGCGGTGGCCTTCGACGTGATCCGGCGCTATCTCGTGTGGCGGGGGTGGGAGGTCCGGTATGTCCAGAACATCACCGATGTCGACGACAAGATCATCCACAACGCCTCCCAGCAAGGGATCCCCCCGGAGGAGCTGGCCCGAGAGATGGCGGAACGTTTCCGGGAGGGGTACCGGCGCCTGAATGTGCTCGATCCGGACGTGGCGCCGGCCGCCACCGACCACATACCGGAGATGCTGGCGATGATCGCCCGGCTAGTCGAGCGGGACCTCGCCTATCCGGCCGGCGGTGACGTGTATTTCCGGGTCCGGTCCATGGCGGACTACGGGAAGCTGTCCGGGAGGAACGTCGACCAGCTACTAGCCGGCGCACGCATCGAGCCGGGGGCGGGCAAGACGGATCCTCTGGACTTCGCGCTCTGGAAGGCCGCCAAACCGGGAGAGCCCTCGTGGGCCTCCCCGTGGGGATCCGGTAGGCCCGGATGGCACATCGAGTGTTCGGCTATGGCGGCCAGATACCTGGGAGTGCCGTTCGACATCCACGCGGGCGGGGCAGACCTGATCTTTCCCCATCATGAGAACGAGATCGCCCAGTCCGAGGGGGAGTCGGACCGCCCCTTCGCCACCTACTGGCTGCACAACGGGATGGTGAACCTGGGTGGTGAGAAGCTATCCAAGTCCACCGGGCACGTGATCGACCTGGCCGAGGCTCTCGAGCAGCATGGGGGGCCGGTCGTGCGGTTGTTCTACCTGAGGGGTGCCTACCGCTCACCGATCGAGTTCTCCGGGGAACAGCTCGCAGATGCAGCTGCCGGGCTGGACCGCCTCCGCGCTTTCCTGCGACGCTCGCCCGCCGGGACCGACCCCGATGCCGGAGTCCTGGCACGATTCACCGAGGCCATGGACGATGATTTCAACACCGCCGAGGCGCTAGCCGTGATGTTCGAGGCGGTCCGGGAGGGCAATACCCGTCTGGATCGGGGCAGGGAGGCCGCACCGCAGGCGGCAGCGGTGGCCGAGATCGCCGGCGTACTCGGAATCGACCTGACCGAGGCCGGCCTCGAGGATCTGGCGGGATCCCTGGCCGAGCTTGCCGCAGCCCACGATGTGGCGCCCGGTGATCCCCGATCCGTGGTGGATCGCCTGGTGACAGCCCGCAGCCGGGCAAGGCGGTCACGTGAGTGGACCCGGGCCGACTCCATCCGCAACGAGCTGGCCGGCCTCGGCATCGTCATTGAGGACTCGGTGGATGGCACCCGCTGGTATCGGAGATAGGTTAGAGGGGATAAGAGCGGTCAGGGCTGCCCTGGCATCCCGCCGGGTGACCGTCGTCTACCTCGAGCGCTCCCGGCGTGACGCGGAGCGTCTGGCCGACGAAGCTCGCCGCGCCGGCGCCCGGGTCCGACTGGTGGACAGCGTGAGCGGTCTCTCGATGACCGGATCCCCCCAGGGCCTGGTGGCGAGAGCCCGTCCGGTGCTGCTCGCTCCGCTCGATCGACTGCTGGCAGCCCAGCCCGCCGGCCGCCGGGTGGCGCTGATCGTGCTGGATCATCTCGAGGATCCCCGCAACGTGGGCGCCATCGCCCGCTCCGCGCTGGCGGCTGGGATGACGGGCCTGGTGATTCCGCGCCGGCGGGCCGCGCCACTCTCGGCCCTGGCCTTTCGAGCGGCGGCCGGGGCGCTGGAACAGCTGCCGGTTGCCTCGGTCTCATCGGTGCCGGCAGCCGCTCGGCAGGCAGCCTCGGCCGGTGTCTGGAACGTGGGACTCGACCCGTCATCCGCCCATTCCATCTTCGGTCTCGACCTATTGGCCGAGCCGGTCGCCCTGTTCGTAGGGTCGGAGGGGAGGGGCTTGGGGCGCATGGTGCGGGAACGGATGGATCTGCTGGCGTCTATCCCGATGGCGCCCGATGTCGCCAGCCTGAACGCCGGCGTGGCGGCCGCCCTGGCTTGCTTCGAAGTCCACCGCGTCCGGGGCGAATAGCTGGGCACCCGACAAATTCACGTGCGCAGGGGGCCTAGTCCCGAGCCGATGTTTATAATTGGTGGAAGCTCGGACTTGTGACCGGTCGTGAATAGATATGACTAGGAGGTAGGTATGTTCATTCGAAAGATGTTCGTCGGCACTCGCCGATCCCTGGCTCGGCTCCTGACCGTCATCTCGTGCCTGGTGCTGGTGGCCGGGGCCTGCGGAGGCGGTGAGGACGCGACCACCATCACAGCCGCACCTGCCGCTGAAACGGTGGCTACGACGGCCGCGATGGTGGATGAGCCGATGGCGATGGATCATCTTGGGGATGGTTCGTTGGGTGTGGTTGAGGTTGAGCCTGGTGAGGCGGTGCAGATCCGGTCGTTGAATGCGATTACTGGTGATGTGGCGTTCTTCGGTTTGCCGATCGAGCGGTCGGTGGTTTTGGCGATTGCCGATTATGGGCAGATTCATGGGTTCGATGTGGATATGGGTACGGGTTTGGATGATCTGTGTTCGAATGATGGTGGGCAGGCTGCGGCTCAGATAGTTGTGGCGGATGAGGATGTGATCGGGGTTATCGGTACTTCTTGTTCGGGTGCTGCTACTGCGGCTGCTCCGTTGATTACTGATGCGGGGATGGTGCTGATTTCGGGTGGTAATACGTCGCCTGCGTTGACGTCGGATCTGGCGGGTAATGCGGGGGATAATTACAGTTATGGTTATTACCGGACGGCTCATAACGATCTGTTCCAGGGTCGGGTGATGGCTGAGTTCGTGTTCAATGAGCTTGGTTTGACGGCTGCTGCTGCGATTCATGATGGTGATCCGTATACGCAGGGTTTGGCGAAGGCGTTCACTGATGCGTTCGCGGCTCTGGGTGGTGATGTGACCGGTTTCTCGGCGGTCAACAAGGAAGACACGGATATGGTTCCGGTGCTTACGGAGATCGCGGCTGGGAGTCCTGAGGCGTTGTTCTTCCCGATTTTCCAGCCGGCGGGGGACTTCATAGCTGAGCAGGCGCCGGGTGTGTCGGGTCTCGAGAGTACGGTTCTGTTGGCGGCTGATGGTCTGTTGAATACTTCGTATCTGGCGTTGTCGCAGACGGAGGGTATGTATTTCTCCGGGCCGGATACCCGTTTCGGGGAGAACGTCAACGCGAGTACCGGCAAGACGGCCAATGACTTCCTGGCGGCGTATGAGGCTGAGTACGGTGAGGCTCCGGCTGCGCCGTTCTGGGCACACGGCTATGACGCTACGACTTTGTTGCTGGATGCCATCTCGGCGGCTTCGTATGTGGCGGACAATGGTTCGTTGATGGTCGATCGGCAGGGTGTCCGTGCCTATCTCGACAGTGTTCGGGACTATCAGGGGTTGATCGGTCTCATCAGCTGTGACGACTTCGGTGACTGCGGTTCCCAGAAGATCACCGTCGTCCACCACGAATCAGCCACCGACCCCGAAGCATCGATGGGCAACGTCGTCTACTCAGGCGGCGGCAGCACCGTCGGAGCGATGGTGGATGAGCCGATGGCGATGGATCATCTTGGGGATGGTTCGTTGGGTGTGGTTGAGGTTGAGCCTGGTGAGGCGGTGCAGATCCGGTCGTTGAATGCGATTACTGGTGATGTGGCGTTCTTCGGTTTGCCGATCGAGCGGTCGGTGGTTTTGGCGATTGCCGATTATGGGCAGATTCATGGGTTCGATGTGGATATGGGTACGGGTTTGGATGATCTGTGTTCGAATGATGGTGGGCAGGCTGCGGCTCAGATAGTTGTGGCGGATGAGGATGTGATCGGGGTTATCGGTACTTCTTGTTCGGGTGCTGCTACTGCGGCTGCTCCGTTGATTACTGATGCGGGGATGGTGCTGATTTCGGGTGGTAATACGTCGCCTGCGTTGACGTCGGATCTGGCGGGTAATGCGGGGGATAATTACAGTTATGGTTATTACCGGACGGCTCATAACGATCTGTTCCAGGGTCGGGTGATGGCTGAGTTCGTGTTCAATGAGCTTGGTTTGACGGCTGCTGCTGCGATTCATGATGGTGATCCGTATACGCAGGGTTTGGCGAAGGCGTTCACTGATGCGTTCGCGGCTCTGGGTGGTGATGTGACCGGTTTCTCGGCGGTCAACAAGGAAGACACGGATATGGTTCCGGTGCTTACGGAGATCGCGGCTGGGAGTCCTGAGGCGTTGTTCTTCCCGATTTTCCAGCCGGCGGGGGACTTCATAGCTGAGCAGGCGCCGGGTGTGTCGGGTCTCGAGAGTACGGTTCTGTTGGCGGCTGATGGTCTGTTGAATACTTCGTATCTGGCGTTGTCGCAGACGGAGGGTATGTATTTCTCCGGGCCGGATACCCGTTTCGGGGAGAACGTCAACGCGAGTACCGGCAAGACGGCCAATGACTTCCTGGCGGCGTATGAGGCTGAGTACGGTGAGGCTCCGGCTGCGCCGTTCTGGGCACACGGCTATGACGCTACGACTTTGTTGCTGGATGCCATCTCGGCGGCTTCGTATGTGGCGGACAATGGTTCGTTGATGGTCGATCGGCAGGGTGTCCGTGCCTATCTCGACAGTGTTCGGGACTATCAGGGGTTGATCGGTCTCATCAGCTGTGACGACTTCGGTGACTGCGGTTCCCAGAAGATCACCGTCGTCCACCACGAATCAGCCACCGACCCCGAAGCATCGATGGGCAACGTCGTCTACTCAGGCGGCGGAATCTAGAGCCGGGATAGCATCTCCCGAACTCATCGAGCATGATCAAGGAACGGTCGGCGTTGTCTCCTAGGAAGCCGCGCAGTGGCAAGTAGCAACTGGGTGCCCAGGACCAAGGTCGACTGGTTCCTCACGGTGCTGCGGGTTGCCGCGGTCACGGCAGTGGGAGTGGGGTTGCTGGCGTTTATCGCCCAGCAGATAGACGTCAACAACCCCATCGCCCAGCGCATCAATCCCGACGCCACCGGCCTTACGTGGCCCCAGTTCCGGGGTCTGCTGGTGTCGGGACTGGCGCAGGGTGCCATGTATGGCCTGATCGCGCTGGGCTACTCGATGGTCTACGGTGTCCTCGGCTTCATCAACTTCGCCCATGGTGAGGTATTCATGGTGGGAGCCATGACCGGCATGATCACCTCCAACAAGCTGGCCGATGCCGGTTTGTGGGAATCCAACTTCATTGGATCGCTGCTGTTCATCGTGGTGGTCTCCATGCTGGTATGCACCCTGACCGCAGTAGTGATGGAGCGGGTCGCCTACCGGCCCCTCCGAAAGTCCCCTCGCCTCATCCCCCTGATCACCTCGATCGGCATCTCGTTCTTCATACAGAACACCTCGGTGGTGTTGCTCGGCCCGACCAGCAAGGCCTACCCGAACATGCCCGACTGGCTGACCGCAAAGCGCACCTTCCTAGAGATCGAGGGCACCAAGATCCTGGTGGTGTGTGTGGCCGCTCTGGCAATGCTGGGCCTGTGGTTGCTGGTGGAGCGGACCAAGACCGGGAAGGCTATGCGAGCGGTTGCCGAGGATGCCGAGATCGCCGGTCTCATGGGGGTCGACGTGAACCGCACCATCGTCAAGGTATTTGCGGTCGGTGGGGCGATGGCCGGGGTGGCCGGGATCCTGTGGGGCGTGCTCTTCCGGAGCGTGATCCACTACACCGGCTTCCTGCCCGGCATCAAGGCCTTCAGTTCGGCGGTGGTGGGTGGCATCGGCAACCTAGGCGGGTCGATGGCGGGTGGGCTGTTCATCGGTCTGGCAGAGTCGACCGGGCCGTTGCTGATACTGGAGCCGTTGGGCGTCAGCGGTGTGTCCCAGCTACGGGACGCGGTGGCCTTCGCTATGTTGATCGGTGTCCTGCTTCTCAAGCCTTCCGGGTTGTTCGGCGAGCGCCTGTCAGCCGAGGACCGGGCATGACCATCACCGCTCGGCTTGGGGTGAACCGATTGCCGGACACCTGGAGGGGCGCGGTCCGGATTGGAGTCCTGGGGGCACTCGGTCAGCTGTTCATCTGCCTGTCGGGCATGCCGGTGCGACTGGACGTACGAGAGATCGTCGTACCCGTATTGAGTCTCGGCTACCTTTCGCTGCTAGCTGCACCGCTGGTGGTCGGCATCCTGCTCGGGCGTCGTCCCCCATACCCCGACCAGCTTGAGAACCCTCCCAGCGACCGGGACCTGGCTCTGGCAGCCACGACCGGCGGCCTGATAGCGGGGGGCGGCCTATCGCTGCTGGCGGCCATGATCGCCAACTTCGATCTGCGTGATCCCCTGATCAATTGGAGTCCCCAGCTGCTCGACCTGTTGAGCTTCGGCCGGGGCGCTCTGTTTGCCTTCTGGTTGTGGCTGCTGGTGGGCGCCGGCCTCGGAGCCGCGGGAGGACTACTCAAGCTCGCTCCCCCCCGTTCCCGGCGGGTGATCACCACCATGATCCTCACCGTGATCGGTGCCGCGATCCTGGAGTCGCTAGCCCTCGATCTGGTAGAAGGAGTGGGGCTGGTCGACTACGTGGACTGGATCTACGCCCCACGGGGTGGGGTCACCATGGTCGGCGCCGCAGTCCTGGCCTTGGTATCGGGCGTCCTCTCGTCGGTAGGGCAGGGCCGGATCAAGCAGATCCAAGTACGTATCCAGGCACTGGAGGACTCGAAACGCACCCGAGTGAACGCCTCCCTCCTCGTCGGAGTCGGATTGGTGCTGGTGGTGCTTCCCCTGCTGGTGGGCAAGCTGACCAACGAGCTGCTGGCCAACATCGGGCTGTTCGTGCTGCTGGCGCTCGGCCTCAACATCGTGGTCGGTCTGGCGGGAATACTAGATCTGGGCTACGTGGCTTTCTTCGCGGTGGGCAGCTATTCCACCGCGGTGCTCACCGCGGCCACCTCCCCTCGCCTGGCGCCTGAACTGCCCTGGCTGGTGGCCTTGATAGTCGTGATCGTGGTCGCGGTGCTGGTGGGGTTGTTCATCGGCGCACCGGTCATCCGGATGCGCGGTGACTATCTCGCCATCGTCACGCTCGGGTTCGGGGAAATCATCCGCCTGCTGTTCCTGTCCGACTGGCTATCCGGATGGTTCGGAGGATCGCAAGGCATCACCAGCATCGACGGGGTGGACCTGTTCGGCATACTTACCATCGACGGCACCAATCCGCGCCGGGTGTTCTATCTGGTGCTGTTCTTCTGCGCGGTGGCCATCTATATCTCGTGGCGCTTGGAGCGGTCGCGCCTAGGCCGGGCCTGGATGGCGGTACGGGAGGATGAACCGGTAGCAGAAGCCATGGGTATCAACACGGTCAACATCAAGCTCATGGCCTTCGTGGTCGGTGCAGTCCTCGGATCCTTCGGGGGCGCGATATTCGTGGCCAAGGTGGGCTCGGTCTTCCCGACCAGTTTCCTCATCCTGGTCTCGATCATCATCCTGGTGGTGGTGATCTTCGGGGGGATGGGCAACATATTCGGCGTGATAGCCGGAGCGGTGGTGCTGATCGGCGTATTGGGCGGACCCAAGCAGCCCGGGCTCCTGGTCGAGTTCTCCGAGTTCAAGCTTCTGATCTATGGCGCCCTGCTGATATGGATGATGCTGGCCCGGCCGGAGGGGCTGATCCCCAGCGTGCGGCGGTCACGCGAGCTGCACCAGGAGGAGTTCCTGCAGGATGCCTGGATGAAAGGCGAGATCGACACCGATGATTCCAGAGGGTCCGATGCTGGCTTGCCGGGGTCCCTCGCCAGACCCGGCGGTGGGTCATGACCGGCGAGCCGGTTCTAGACATCCGCAGTCTCACCGTGGAGTTCGGTGGTCTGCGTGCGCTGGCCGGGATCGACATCCAGATCGATGAGGGTGAGATCGTCTCGGTGATTGGACCGAACGGGGCCGGCAAGACCACTCTGTTCAACGCCATCACCGCTTCGGTAGAGAGCACCGGTGAAATCATCTTCCAGGGCAAGTCGCTACTGGGTCTCGATGCCAACCAGGTGACCGCGCAGGGGATAGCGCGTACCTTCCAGAATGTCCGGCTGTTCGCCAACATGTCGGTGCTGGAGAACGTGATGGTGGCCCAGCACTGCCGGACCAGACAGGGCGTCTTCGGTGCCCTGTTCTACACGAAAGCCTTCCAGCGGGAGGAAGCCCTGATCAGGGCCAGAGCCGAGGAAATACTCTCCTTCTTCGGCACCCGGCTGGTGGGCTTCCGACTCGATCAGCCTGCCGCAGTGCTCTCCTATGCCAACCGGCGCCGCCTCGAGATCGCCCGGGCCATGGCCACCCAACCCAAGCTCCTGCTCCTCGATGAGCCGGTGGCCGGAATGAACCCGGTCGAATCGGCGGAACTCACCGGGTTGATCGGGCGGCTGCGCGACGAGTGGGGATTTACCATCGTGGTCATCGAGCATGATATGGAAGTAGTCCGGGAGGTATCGGATCGGGTGATCGTGCTGGACCACGGTGTGCTGATCGCCGACGGCGACTATCACGAAGTGTCCGCCGACCCGCGGGTCATCGAAGCCTATCTGGGCCATGGAGCCTCGGCATGAGTAGCACCCATCCTCTGCTGAAGATGCGGTCGGTCAACGTTCACTACGGTGCCGTTCATGCCCTGAAGGACGTGAACCTTTCCATATACGAGGGCGAGTTGGTCTGCCTTTTGGGTGGGAACGCATCCGGCAAGTCGACCACTCTCAAGACCTTGCTCGGGATGCTTACCCCGACCTCAGGCGATGTCCTACTCGACGGGGAGGTGGTCAACGAACGGCCCACCAGTTACCTGGTCAGGAAAGGCATCACGATGGTGCCGGAGAACCGCCGCCTGTTCAAGCGCCTCAGCGTCAAGGACAATCTGGAGCTTGGTGCGTACCTTCGTAAGGACAGCGCCGGGATAGCAGCTGACCTGGAACGGGTCTTCGAGCTCTTCCCGCGGGTCAAGCAGCGGCTCAGCCAGAAGGCCGGCACCCTGTCGGGCGGCGAGCAGCAGATGGTGGCCATGGGTAGGGCGCTGATGGCGGGACCGCGGGTATTGCTGATGGATGAGCCGTCGATGGGCCTGGCACCGGTACTGGTGCAGAAGAACTTCGAGCTGATCGAGCAGATCCATGAGGCCGGTATGACGGTGTTCATGGTGGAGCAGAACGCCAACATGGCGCTGTCGATCGCTGACCGGGGTTGGGTACTCCAGACGGGACGGGTGGTTCTGGACGACACGGCCGAGAAGCTGCTCGCGCATCCCGACCTGCGAGCTTTTTACTTGGGCGGTGGCTCCTCCTGAGCCTGACAGTTGCTGACAGGTTGGATTGATCCATGAAGGCATCACTGCTGCTCAGGGTGAGTGTCACCGGCCTGTGCCTTGCCCTGGCCGTACTTGCGTGTGGTGATGGGGGTGGAGATGAGCTCACTTTCACCGCAGGGCCTTTGGGAGCGGTCGAACTGTCACCGGGTGACCCCATCGAGATCCGATCCCTCAACTCCATCAGTGGCGAGGTGGCGTCCCTGGGGACTCCCAACCAACGGGGCGTCGAGCTGGCAGTTTCCGACTACGGATCTGTGGCCGGTCGGGCCGTATCGTTGCAAAAGCTGGATGATCTCTGTTCATCCGATGGAGGCCGGGCGGGTGCCCAGACGATCGTGGCGGATCAGAGGGTATTGGGTGTCATAGGTACCACCTGCTCGGTGGCGGCGGTAGCGGCATCACCATTGATATCGGAAGCCGGGATGGTGATGATCGCGCCGTCCAATACCTCTCCCGTGCTTACGTCGGACATGGCTGGCACTCCCGGATCGTCATACCATCCGGGTTACTTCCGCACGTCCCACAACGACGCTGTCCAGGGTCGAGCCTTGGCTCACTTCGTGAGAGAGGAGCTAGGTTTCACCAGGGCAGCCGCCATCCACGATGGTGATCCCTACACCGAGAGCCTCACCCTGGCCTTCGGACAGGCTTTCGAGGATCTGGGTGGGGAACTGACTGCCCTAGTGGCGGTCAACAAGGGAGACACGGACATGACCGAGGCCCTCGCCGAAGTGTCCGACACCCGGCCCGAGGCGCTGTTCTTCCCGCTGTTCATGCCCGAAGGATGGTTTGTCGTCCAGCAGGTGGCCAGTGTCGCCGGTTTGGGAGGGGTCACGCTGATCGTGTCAGCCGCTCTGTTGGCGGACAACTTCATGGAGATGCCCGAGTCCGAGGGGGTCTACATATCGGGTCCTGATCTGAGGTTCGGCGCCAACCGCAACAGAATCACCGGACGGACCGCGGAAGGTCTGCTGGCCGAATACGTGTCGGTGTACGGGGAAGCGCCGTCAGCCGGGTATTGGGGCCATGCCTATGACGCCACAACCCTGCTCCTGAGGGCGATCGAGGAGGTGGCGGTCGAGATAGAGGGCACGCTATACATCGACCGACAGGCCTTACGCGACGAGCTGCACAGGTCCAGCTTCGATGGAATCATCGGGAAGGTCACCTGCGACCAATATGGTGATTGTGGCACCCAGCGGATCAGCGTCATCCGCAACACCGATCCCCGCAATGTCGAAATCGGCAAGAACAACGTCGTCTTCGGTTTCGCGCCGTGACCCGAGGCTTCCTGGGAGAGGTTCGTTCCGACCGCTCGTTATGATGCGGTCAGCCCGCCGGGTTAGCTCAGTTGGTAGAGCACTTCTCTTGTAAAGAAGATGTCACCGGTTCGAGTCCGGTACCCGGCTCCGTCGAGGGAGCCGCTTGCCCGAGGTTCCGTGCTGAGAACCGGCGCACCGCGCTCGGATTTGACCGCGTGGCGGGGTCCTCCTCGCAATGCGCGACCGCCAGTTCACGCCGAGGCACATCGCCAGTGTTCCTACCCACAGCCCGGCAGGGGGGAGGCCGGGCCGGGAGGCACACACCAGCTGGATCTGACACCTTCTACCGGACTTGATACCTGTTAGTGTTTTTTATGTCACTCTTGTAGATGAGCACGGCTAGGAGCAGCTGTTACGATAGGGTGTTCCCAGCAGCATCCCAGAAGTCTTGCGAGAGGAAGACGAATGACAGTCGTGGAGACCGGTGAGCAACGTGACCTGGCGGCCGGAGTCGATCCCGAGCTACAAAGCATGCTGGATGACTCCGCCACGGGTAGCCGCAGGGCTAGACGGAAGACCCCCAAGACCTGGCAGGAGATAGCTACGCCCCTGGTGCTGATATTGGCCGTTCTGACCTTCCTCTGGCAGATGGAGACTGGTTTCAATGCCATCGACGGGCAGCTGGTGGGCCTCCGCCAGGAGATGCAAGCCGGTGACAGGTCGCTGCGGGAGGAGACGTTGGCCGGCCAGGAGCGACTGCGACAGGAGATGTTGGCGGGCCAGGAGGCACTGCGACAGTCTCTGCGGGAGGAGATATTGGCGGGCCAAGAGGCGATTCGCCAAGAGATGCGCCGCGAGCTGTCCGACATCAGGTCGGTCCAGTTGGAGATGTTCGAGAGGCTGTCGAGGATCGAGGGGTTTCTAGGCATCGGAATGCCGGAGGATGCCGCAGCCCGGGCCCCGGGAGCCCACTACCGAGCGACCGCTAGCGCCTCGACCGCTACGCTCCACGCGCAGCTGCTTCTTCCCTGAAGCCAAATGCCTGGACACACACGAATGGGTCGACCGCACCGAGGTCGCGAAATCCGCCGTTGTAACGCCGATTCGTAATACGCTACCCGCACGATGCTCAGTTATCGCGAGCGACGCATCTTGGACTTCGAACGTTGCTGGTGGGTGTTTCCCGAACCAAAGGATCGTGCTATTCGCGAGATCCTGGGGCTCCCTTCGGCGACTTACTACCGCGTGTTGAGAGGAGTGATCGACAAGCCGGCTGCCCTCAGCTACGACCCGCTGACCGTGAAACGGCTACAGAGGAAACGGGCGGACGCGGTAAAAAACGTCGAGTACCGCCGCCCCATGTCTCGGCCATTCGATTAGCCGGGAGCCTTGCCGCCGGAGTCTGTTACGCCTCAGCCACGACAGGAGTAGTCAATGCAAGGAAGGCACGCGTCAGAGGATCTGAGCCGGTTCCGCCGTGATCGGAACCGGCTGCTACTTCTGGGATTGGCGGCGCTACTAGTGGCGGCCGGCGCGGTCCTGATTGCTCGCGCACTGAGCGGTAGGTCGGACATTGCGGACCAAGCCTCTCCACCGGTTACCGAACCTACGAACGACATTTCTGAGGCTACCCCGACCACCCAAGCCCTCGGGTCCACCACCACCATGACGATCCCCACGACCACCGCAGCACCTACAACCACTGTGCCACCGGAACCGACCACCACCCTGCAACCGGTTCAGGCACCCGAGAGCCTGACCGTACTGGTTCTCAATTCGACTCAGGTCGCTGGCCTGGCAGGACGTCTCACCGACCGGCTGTCCCTGCTTGGCTACCGCACTCTGGAAGCCTCTAA
This sequence comes from Acidimicrobiia bacterium, assembly GCA_965200835.1. Lineage (GTDB taxonomy): Bacteria > Actinomycetota > Acidimicrobiia > Spongiisociales > Spongiisociaceae > JAPPFW01. The sequence goes on along the minus strand of OZ241390.1, from coordinate 48,110 downwards.
CCACCCGACTCCCCTCGACGTTTCCGTAGTGTGGTACATAGAGGGCTTTGAGAGAGAGGCAGGGGTCCTTTCCGAGTCCATACCCGACGCGAACCTCGAGCCTTTTGCGGGGGACGATCCTCAGGCGCACCTCACGGTGGTCCTGGGGGCGTCCTACCGTGAGTAGACGGCCATGGCGGAGAAGGTCCCATCCCAGGCTCCGACCCTGGACACGCCCGCCACGTCCTACCGCCCGCCCGGTCCTGTGGCCCTGGGTAGGCGTGGGGGTCATCGTGCTGGCGCTAGCCGGTGCCGTACTTTCCGGATGGTTGATCCGGGCCGTCCTACTCGACGTCCTGTCACTCTGGCCTGCCTGTGTGCTGACAGCACTAGTCCTGGTGGTCCGTCGCTGGAGGGCCCGTTTCTGGCGCCGCCCGGTTGGCGGAGCTCCCGCAACCGCGATAGCACTCGTGGTGATCGGCTGGCTGGTCTTGGGTCTCGGGCTGCATCTGGCCGGTTGGCAAGTGCTTCCTTCTTCGGCTGCCAGCATTTCAGGCCCTCCGACGTCGGCGGCGACCGACCTGATGGATGCGGTATTGGACATTCGAACTGCTGGGAGAGTGTCCCTGGATACGGGGGTAGCCAGGCTTTACGAGGTGGGCCAGATGACCCGGGGCGGCGACATCTCCCCGGCGCGGAGCTCCGAAGTCACTACGGCTGAGGAAGTGACGGTGGCTCTCAGGGAGGCTCCGGACCCGGGATGGTTCGGGTCCGCCGGTTGGAACGTCTCGATCTCGACCTCACCCGATTGGAGTGTGATCGTGGAGGCCGGACTCCTCGAGGCCGACCTTACGGCGGCTACGGTCACCGCGCTGCGAGTGATAGCCGATGGCTGGGTGCGGCTGGCCGACCTATCGGGCGAGGTGCCCGTTTTCGTACGAGGTGACCTGGTCTTGGAAGTGCCCTCCGATACCTCCGTCGAGGTGAACGGACCGGCTCAGGTAGGTGATGGATGGGAGACCACTACCACTGGGGTGCGCTACGTCGGCACCGGGGATGCGCGAATCCTGCTCGAGGTGGCTCCCGGATCCGATCTGGTGGTGGAACGAGTGGTATTGGACCGGCAGGTCGAGGAGGCTCAGGGTGGATAACCGGTACCGGTTTGAATCCAGCCGATTCGAGTGGATACGGCGGATGGGGGTGATGTCCTGGAGCATCGTGGGTGCCGGCGTGGTCATCGCGCTCCTGATCTGGCTGGCCCAGCAGATCAGCATCATCTGGCCCCCGCTCATCTTCGCCGCGATCATCGTCTATCTCTTCAAGCCGCTCGTCGACCGCCTCGAACGAAGCAAGGTCCCGCGAATCCTGGGGGGTTGTCTCTCCTACCTGGTCTTCGGTGCGGTGTTGGTGCTGGTCGGAGCGCTGATCGTGCCCCTGGTGAGCCGCCAGGCAGTGGAGCTGGTCGACCACGTTCCGGAGGTGATCGACAGCCTGACGAACCTCTTGACTAACACCGCCCGGTTTCTCAATGTTCCCGACAGCTACCTGGGGGTCGAGTCCCTTTCGGCCGGCTTCCGGGAGTGGTTCATGGACCCGGCCAACCGGGAGGTCATCCTCGGATGGGTCGGACGGGTGGGCGAGATAGCCCGCGGCGTGCTCGAGGTAGTGGTGATCCTGCTCCTGGCGCCGGTACTGGCGTTCTACATTCTGGTGGACGCCCACAACCTGCGCCGGGCCACCGAGAGCCTCATCCCGGAGGCCAACCGGGCTGAGGCGCTTCACCTGGCCGGTCAGATCGGGAAAGCAGTGGGTGGATTCATCCGGGGCCAGCTGATGGTTGCGCTGGTGGTGGGGCTGCTCTCGAGCCTGGCTCTCTGGTTACTCGACCTTCCTCTATGGCTGATCGTCGGGATGGCCGCCGGCCTGCTGAACATCGTTCCGTTCATCGGTCCCTGGGTGGGTGGCGCCCTGGGTGTCTCGACCGCCCTGGTGGAGGGTGATCCGGTCCGCGCCATCTGGGTGGCGGTCGCCTTTCTGGCGATCCAGCAGCTCGACAACCACCTGGTCAGTCCCCTGATCCTGCGGGTGGCGGTCCACCTCAGCCCGGTCACCATAATCCTGGCTCTCCTGGCCGGGGCTACGCTCGGAGGTCTGCTCGGGGTCCTGATAGCCGTTCCGGCGACCGCGGTCCTGAAGATCCTGGTCGGCCACTTCTGGCGAAGTCGGGTGCTCGGTGAACCTTGGGAACAGCCCCTAGTGGTGGAATACGAGCCCGAGCCCCTCAGGGAGCGGCTCGGCAGGGTCCGTCTCGGCATTTCCCAGGCTGCCGGGCAAACCGACGATGAGGCCGACAGACACCAGGCCGCCGAGACGACGCAGGGGGATAGCCAGGCTTCGGCGGGATCCGCTTCCCGCCCGCCCGAGGACTGATCCAGGTGCTCGACCTGCTGGTGGGGCTGGGCCTAGTGGTCAGCCTGGTCCGAGGCTATCGTCGCGGGTTCGCCCGGTGCGTGATCGGGCTGTCGTTGCTCGTGCTGGCGGTGATGGCCGGGTACCGGTCAGGTCCGGCCGTGGGGGTAGTGGTCGAGTCCTGGACCGGTGCCGGTCCTCTGGCAGGCAGGATCGCCGGATCGATCGTGGTGTGCCTGGCAGTCCTGGCGATAGGTACCGCCCTGACCAGGATGCTGATCCGGATCCCGGCCCCACTGCGGCCCTTCGACAGTATCGGCGGTGCCCTGGTCGCGGCCGCCCAGTACGCGGTAGTAGTCGTGGTGCTGTTGATGCTGGTGGCGGCCTCGCCGCTGCCGGTGTCGGGCGGAGCCGACAACGTCCTAGCGGGTTCCAGGGTCTTCCGGTTGGTGGAGTCCGAGCGCTCCTCGATAACGCCCGCTGCCAGTCGCCTGCTGGGCGATCGCATTCTGGAGGCCCTGGTCAACATCAACCGGGTGACCGGTGGAAGCAACATGGTGCTCGAGAGCGACGGATGGCTGGACATTCCGGTAGCCCGTCCCCAGGAGCTGGTCGAACGACCGGAATCCGCCCAGGAACTGTTCAGCTTGATCAATCTGGCCCGGATAGAGCAGGGATCGGGTGCGGTGGCCTGGTCGACCCCGCTGGCCGGGGTAGCCGGGGGCCACGGCCGGGACATGTACGAGCGCGGTTACTTCTCCCACTCCTCCCCGGAACGTGGCTCTCTGGGTGATCGCCTCATCGCCGCCGGGGTTCCGTTCCGAGCAGCCGGCGAGAACCTGGCACTCGCTCCGACCGTGGCGACCGTCCACGAGGGTCTCCTCGCCTCCCCATCGCATCGGGAAACTATGCTGGATCCTAGGTTCACCCGCGTGGGGATTTCAGCCCTCGAGGGCCCCACCGGCCTCATGGTCGTTCAAGTGTTCTCCCGATGAGGAGGTCCCGCCCCCGGATGCAGGCGCTTTCCAACCGACACTGTCCGGAACCCGGTCGACCTTCATGACCCGCGGGGAGGGTACGACCAGCCGGTCCCGAGCTGGCCTGCTCACGATCAACCTGATGGACCGGTCGAAGCTCGAGAGCGCGCTGCAGGGGGCGGGTTGGGAGGTGGTGATGCTGGACGGCCCCGACCTGGCACCGGATCTGGACGGTGCGGTGATCGACCTCGACCACTCGGCTGCCCTGGAGACCATCGAGGCGGCGGCCGGAAGCTCCATCCGGTGTCTCGCCTACGGTCCCCATGTCCGGAGAGACCTGCTGGACCGGGCCAGGCGATCGGGTGCCGCTCTGGCGCTGGCCCGCTCGGCCGTGTTTCGCGATCCGTGGTCGCTGGCCGCCAGGTTGGCGGGGGACCGGCGGAAAACGCCTTTGAGGCGCCCGCGGCAGGATTCGAACCTGCGACCTACCGCTTAGGAGGCGGTTGCTCTATCCCCTGAGCTACGCGGGCCCGGGAACCGTATCCGGTTCCGGCAACGCATGGTGGGCACGCCACGACGCCCGCCCATAAAGGATGGATCGTAGCCTGCTGACTGCTTGACCAGTGGCCGGCAGTGGCATCCGATAGACTGGCCCGAGACCTGGCAATGAGTGGGGAGTCTACCGGATGGCGTACATGATGCACCGGGTGCGGGCAGTGGATCGGGCCGACCTGGCCGACTTGCTCACCCTGGCGCGTATGGTCATGTCTCCCCTCATTACCTGGCTACTGGCTTCCCGCCGAGCGGACGCCGCTACGGTCCTGGTGGGGTTCGCTTGGATGGCCGACTTCTTCGACGGGCGTCTGGCCCGGACTGCGGCCCGGACTACCCGACTGCACAGGTGGGACCTCCGAACGGATGCCTGGTTGGGAGTCTGCCTGGCAGCCGGCCTCGGGATGGGAGGGTACTTCTCGTGGTGGGTGATCGGTCCCCTCATCGGTCTGGTCGGAGCGGGACTGCTCTTACTGTCCAACCCGGCGCCGCTGGCCTTGAGCGTAGGGATCATGTTCGGACTGTTCGTCTGGAGCGTGACGGTCGGACGAGGGTTCTTGTGGTGGCTTCCTGGTGTGTACGTCGCTACCGCCCTACTGGCAAGCTGGTACCGGTTCTTCCGAATCATCCTTCCGGCGGTGTTCGGTGGCCTGCTATCCCTGGTGGTTGGGGGCCGCGGGCAGGGGAGGGGTGTGGTGTTGGACGACTGGGTGGACTGATCCCCGACGGCTCCGGTCGGGTGGTCGAGTCGCCGGTCGGTACATCGATTGGAAGATGCCGAGCGCAGGCCGCACCGCCCGTAGCACTATCGTGGGGCGGATGGGACCCGGACTCCCCGACGCAGCATGGAGAAGGTTTTGATGATCGACGTAGTGACCGACCATGACTCCTGACGAAGCGGCTGGCCCGTTGATCGTGGTGGAGTCGACTCCGGTGGACTCGGAGGGCGCCGACCGGATCGAGGAACCGGCCAAGCTGCTTCGCATCGCCTCGATGACCCGCTCCATGTTGGAGGAGGTCCGGACGGCCACCCTGGATGAGGAGGGCAGGGTTCGATTGCGGGCGGTGTTCGAGGCCTCGATGGACCAGCTCCGTAGCGTGCTCACCGATGACCTGCGCGCCGAGCTGGCCGATGTGTTCGTGCCCCTCGACAGCGAGATTCCCACCCAGGCCGAGATCCGGGTAGCCCAGGCTCAGCTGATCGGATGGCTCGAAGGGCTGTTCAATGGCATCCATGCGGCCATCATGACCCAGCAGATGGCCGCCAAGGCCCAGCTGAAACAGATACGCGGCCCCAAGCCTTCCGATGAAGGAGACGAGGGGGCCGCCGGTCTCTATCTCTAGGTGCTCGCCACCCAGGTCTTATCTCGGGTCCAGCCTCTTCGACCGTGCCGACCTTGAGCTTCTGAGGGAGTAGCTACGGAACTCGAGCTCGTCCTGCTATTCCTGGCCGGCTTCGGCGCCGGGTTCATCAACGCGGTAGCCGGAGGCGGCTCGGCGCTTACCGTCCCTCTGGTGACCCTGATGGCCAATGCCAGCATCGCGAACGGAACCATCAGGGTGGCGGTGTTCTTCGCCAACATCGCCGGGGTCAGCGCCTACCAGCAGGGCAAGTCCATCGACTGGCCACAGGTGGTGCGCTTGCTTCCACCCGTGCTGGTGGGGAGCGCGGCGGGGGCCTGGACGGCCACCCAACTGTCACCCGAGGGTATGCAGCGGGTGTTCGCCGTGGTGCTGCTGCTGGTGGCGGTCTCGGTCGTGTTCAGAACCAACCGGTGGTTGGAGGAGGTGCCGACCCGCCTCTCCCCGCTCTGGCGAACCGTCGTGTTCGTGTTGATCGGATTCTACGGTGGGTTCATCCAGATCGGCGTCGGGATCCTGCTGCTGACCGCGCTGGTACTGGGGTCCGGATTCGACCTCCTCCGGGGCAACGGCGCCAAAGTTGCCCTGATCCTGGTCTACACCATGGTGGCCCTGCCCTTCTACTTCCTGGCGGGCCATGTGGACATTAGGCTCGGTCTGGTGCTGGCGGCCGGATACTCGTCGGGTGCCTACCTGGCAGCCAAGCTGGCGGTGAACAAGGGCGCCGCCTGGGCAAGGTGGGTTCTGGTGGTAGGCGCCGTCGGGTCGGCTATCCGGATGCTGATCGGCTGAGGCGGCCGCCGACCTGTCCTAACTACCCGACCCGATGCCCGGCCGGCTCCGGTGTCGCTACTTGTAACGCCAGACTATCCGCCCCCGGCTGGGATCGTAAGCCGACAGCTCCACATCCACCCGGTCACCCGGGAGAATCCTGATGAAGCGACCCCGGCGCATCTTGCCGGATGCCCGGGCCAGTACTTTCAGACCACCGTCGATCTGCACGCTGAACATGGCATTGGGTAGAGTTTCGATAACGCTCCCCTGAACACGTAATACATCGTCTCTGGGCAAGTAAACTCCTCACTCGGTTCGTTCTTACCCTATGGTAACGGGTGGCGGATGGCCCAGGGCCGGGCAGGTGCACCGGATGCCGGGCGGTTTGGGGAGTGGGGATCGCTCGGAAGGAGCTCCCTATCCGCCCCCAGGGTGGGCTGCCCGCCCCCGCTCGGCGAGCAGGGTTCGTATTCGCTCGATGTCGATCGGGCAGGTTCGCGAGGCCATCCAGTAGCACAGCCCGGTAGGAATGAAGCCCGCCTGGAACACCGTCAACCCGATGGCGTAGTTCAGAGGAGCGGCGAAGCGGGTGGTCAGCAGGGCGGCTGCTACCACAGTGAGACCATTGCCCAACGTCCGGGAGAGGCCGTTGGACAGGTTTCCCAGGCCGAAGGCGGTACCGCGATGTTCCGGCAGGTTGACGTCGGACACCAAGGCGTACCAGTTGGGGGAGTCCGCCGAGGTAAGCGCGAGGGCGATCACCGACAACCCGAAGGCGGTAGCCACGTACGGATTGGTCACCACGCTCGCCAGCGTTGCTCCCACGATGGCCATACTGCCCTGGCCGGTGGGGATGTCCAGCCCGGTCAGCGGGATGAAGAAGAAGGCGACGAAGAAGGGGATGGCGCCGAGTATCCCCACCATGGAAATGAAGGCCCTGGCGCGCGGCGTGCGCAGCTGGAATCGATCACCGAGGTAGCCGGCCAGGATGGAAGTGACTCCCCCGATCTGGAAGATGGCCCCGAAGACCGCTCCTACCGCCGTCGAAGTGGACACGTCATATCCCAGCGCCGCCACCTTGCTCTGGTACAGCAGGGGTACCCAGATCAGCGATCCGTACGCCAGCTGGCCGGTGAGGCCCTGCAGGATGAGCCACCGGTTGGTCCGGGTATTCCAGAGGACCGCCAGGTCGGACTTCTCGATGCGATGGTCATAGCTACCCCCGGCCGCCAGAGCCGCAGCCAGCTCCGGCTCCGCCCGTCCCCGCGGGGCATCGACGGTGGTCAGGAACAGGAAGGCTACCCCGATCCCGGCGAAGGCCAAGCCGACGAAGGGGATTCGCCAGTCACCGGCCCCGAGTACTCCGCCCACCAGGACACCGAGAAACCCCCCCACTCCCTGGGAGAGTCCCCAGAAGCTCATGGCGAGACCGCGCCGCTTCGGGGCTATGAAGTCGGATATGACCGAGAAGCCCACCGAGGCCACCGCTCCCAGCCCGATCCCCACTGCCACCGACCACCAGGCCAGCTCGGCCAGCGTGCTGGATCGAGCGACCAGCAACAAGCCGACACTCCAGAGGATGGTCGCCCAGAACAGGAGAGGCTTGCGCCGGGACCTATCCCCGTAGTATCCCCACGCTACCGCCGCCAGCGCGGCTACCAGAATGATGAGCGCGGTCACCAGACCCACTCGTCCTTCAGAAAGTTCCAGATCGGCCGCGATCCGCTTGGTGAGGGCCGGGTAGAGCGCGATGGCCGCGTTGTCCAGCGATGCCAGGATCACGAACACCACGATCGTGTAGCGCAGATGGGCTCGCTTGCCCCACCAGCCGAAGGCGAGTGGTCGTCTCCCGCGCTCGCCTGTTACCTTCGCGGTGTTTCCCATAGGCTGGTCACTCACATATGATGCATGATGAGATAAACTACTCTTGACATCTCGGCCCTCACCTTATACTTCACCGGTGCTCCGGTATTTGTGAGCAGGGGGCTAGTGCCCGATAGTACCCGCCGTCACCGGTAGGAAGGTAACCTAAGGAGGGAAGGTGGCAAGCGAACAGGATCGTATCCTCCTGGGTGCGCAGGAAGTGGCCGAGCTGCTGGACATGAACGTGCAGATGGTGAGAAAGCATGCCAGGGAGGGGCACCTCCCCGCTTACCGTCTCCCCGGCGGGCGAGTTATGAGATTCTTCCGGAGCCAGATTCTTGGAGAAGGGGGAAAGGGAAGGAACATGGCATTAGCAAACGACAATATCCTGGGAGCCCAGGAAGTAGCCGAGCTGCTGGACATGAATGTGCAGATGGTGAGGAAGTACGCCAGGGAGGGACGCCTTCCCGCTTACCGTCTCCCGGGCGGGCGAACCTTCAAGTTCTTCCGGAGTGAGATTCTCGATTACGTCCGTAGCTACCCGGTGGTCCGGGAAGCGAGTCCGGAGTCTATGGAAAACGCGGCTGACACGTAGCCCGCAAGCACGTTCACTTCCGCCCAGGACCTCCACCGGGAGGTACCGTGCTGGCGCGGGCAGAGCCACTGAGAAACTCGCGCTGGAGCAGTCCCCAGACTGTATGGTCCAGCCATCGGTCACCCACCTTGATGTCCTCGCGTAGCAGGCCTTCGCGGACGAAGCCGAGCTTTCGGGCAATCTGCTCGCTCGGGAGGTTTCCGAGTGCTATCCGTAGCATCACCCGGTGCATGCGGAGCTCTTGGAATGCCACCTCGAGAGCAGCCCGAGTTATCTCCGTACCTATACCGCGACCGGTCTCGTCCGTGCGTACCCAGTAGCCCACCTCGCCGGTGGACGAGGATCGGGACACGTGCCAGACGCTCACACTCCCGACGTGATAGGCGGGTTCGGCAGGACGGGTCGCCGCGAAGTCGTAGGCCCGGCTCTCCCGCCAGGATCGGATGCTCTCCTTGATGAACGCGGAGGCCCTGGCCCTCGTATATTGCGGGTGCGCCCAGGGGAGGTACGCTCCAAGCTCGGCCCTCGAAACGCTGATCGCCCGGTACAGCGGGTCGATGTCCCGTCTCCGGAAGGGACGCAGAACGAAGCGGCCGGTACGCCGGTCATATAGGGGTAGGGGTTCGCGCGGCCGTCTGGTCATGTCGGATCGAGCCTTAGGAGGCGGAGGCTGGACGACCTAAGGTAGCCTCCCGTGACTGCCGCTTCCCCGTAGGTCCCAGGGAACGGCCGGTCGATCGGGGCGGGGAGGCAGCCCGGCCCGGTTTCGCCGGTGGTCGAGATCCTCGGAGGGCTCCCGGCCTCACGTATCCTGGCTGGGTGATGGATGAAACCTGGGAGTCGCTCAACGTGTTTCCCGAGCCGCCTCCGGGGGTGGGCCGCCGTCCGGCCGCTGTCCTGGTGCCCCTGTACCCCGACGGTGGGGACCTGCGGACCGTTCTGATCCGGCGCCCGATGCACATGCCTACCCACGGTGGCGATCTGGCGTTTCCGGGCGGGAAGTCGCAACCCGGCGAGGATCCGATCGACACCGCCCTGCGGGAAGCACACGAGGAGGTGGGGATCGATCCCGGGGAGGTGGAGGTGCTCGGATACCTTCGACCTGTCCATACCGTTACCTACCCCCGCATGGTGGTACCCGTGGTGGGCCGGATGGCCGAACCTCCCGAGCTGGTTCCGGATCCCAACGAGGTGGATCGGATCCTGACCCCGCTGGTGCGGTCGTTACGCAACCATTCACGCTGGCGGGTGGAGTACTGGCAGGGCCGGCCGGTGTACTTCCTCGACATCGAAGGCGACCTGCTGTGGGGTGCCACCGCCCGGATGGTACGGGAACTGTTGGGATTGGAGTGCCGCTGAGGGCAAGGAGCTGTCCGCGGATCCTCGCCGGTCAAGGTCCGGGATCGGTGGGGCTTCCAGACTCCGGTCCGGCGATGATGGACAGGATCTTGTCGTGCAGCCGGCCATTGGTGGCGAGGCCCGTGCCGGACCGGAAACTCGGGCGGCCCGAGCAGTCGGTGAACCTGCCGCCCGCTTCCGGGATTATCACCGCCATGGGGGCCACATCCCACGGGTTGACCACCGGGTCGAGCATGGCCTCGACGCGGCCGGCGGCCACCAGAGCGTAACCGTAGGCATCCCCCCAACCTCGCAGGATGAGGGACCGGCTGTTCAGGCGTTCCACCAGTTCGGGCGACATGAGATCGTAACTGCTGGTGCAGAGAACCGACCCATCCACTTCCTGGCGATCCCCGACCGACACCCGACGCCCGTTCAGGTAGCACCCCAAGCCCCGGCCGGCCATTACGGTCTCGCCCAGCGCCGGAAGGTCGATCACGCCCACCGCCACCCCGTGAGCGTCCTCGAGGGCGAGCAGGGTGGCGAACAGCGGTACCCCTCGCACGAAGGATTGGGTTCCATCGATCGGGTCGATGAACCAGGTCCTGCCGGAGGATCCGCTGGTGTAACCCAGCTCCTCCCCGACGATCGCGTCACCCGGATAGCGTCCTGCGAGCTCGGTGCGGAGCAGCTGCTCGGCGGCCCGGTCGGCGGCCGTCACCGGGCTGCCGTCCCCCTTGGTGATCACCTCTACGCTCGGCCGGAACCAGTCGAGGGTGAGACGCCCGGCCCGGCGGGCCAGGTCAGCCGCCTGTTCGAGGAGCGACTCGGATGCCGGCGGTCCGGCACTCACCGGACGCAGCGTTTCGGGGAGACTTCCATATGCGGAAACACCATAACGGATGCCTGCTCGCTGGGACCGACGACTGTACTGTTCGGGAGCCGTCGGCCTATCTGGCGCCGGCCCGCAGAAGCCCGATCACGATCCCATCCTCCAGAGCCTCCCAGGAGGCTTCGATCACGTTGGGATGGACCCCGATCGTGCCCCAGGCGTCCACCCCATCACTCATCTCTATGAAGACCCGGACGGTGGCGGCGGTCGACTCGGTAGCGTCCAGCACCCTCACCCGGTAGTTGATGAGCCTGAGACTGGCCAGCTCAGAGAAGTGGAGGCTGAGCGCCTCCCGGAGGGCATGGTCCAGGGCGTTGACCGGACCGTTTCCCTCGCCGGTGGTGATGGAGCGCTTGCCCCGGATCGTCAGCTTCACCGTGGCCTCGGCCAGGGTCTGGCCGTCGGATCTCCGCTCGGTGAACACCCGGAAGGACTCCAGCTCGAAGTAGTCGTGCTTCCATCCGGTAGCCCTCCGCAGCATCAGCTCGAACGATCCGTCGGCCGCCTCGAAGTGATAGCCCCGGTGCTCCATCCGTTTGATCTCGTCGAGCACCTGGCCGGCCTGCCGACCGGTCAGCTCGATCCCCAGATCGGCCGCCTTGGCGAGGACGGTGGAGCGGCCCGACAGCTCGGAGACCACCATCCGGGTCCGGTTACCGACCAGTGACGGGTTCTGATGTTCGTAGGCGTCCGGGCGGCGAGCCAGGGCTGAGGTGTGAAGTCCCGCCTTGTGGGTGAAGGCCGAAGTCCCGACATAGGGGCTGTGGGGATCGAGGCTGATGTTGACGATCTCGGCGATGTGATGGGCGATCGGGGAGAGGCTCTCCAGCCGAGCGGGGTCGAGAACCGGAACCCCCATCTTCAGGACCAGGTCGGGCAGGATGGTGGACAGGTCGGCGTTTCCCGTCCGTTCCCCGTATCCGTTTATGCAACCCTGAACCTGGCGGACCCCGAGGTCCACCGCCGCCAGGGAGGAGGCCACTGCACATCCGGCGTCGTTGTGGAAGTGGACCCCCAGCTGGGCGCCGGGAAGCGCTTCCTGCACCCGGAGGACCGTGGCGGCGATCTGGTGGGGGAGCCGTCCCCCGTTGGTGTCACACAGCACCAGCCGTTCCGCGCCCTCCTCGAGAGCAGCTCGCAGCACTGCCAGCGAGAACTCCGGATTGGCGGCGTAGCCATCGAAGAAGTGCTCGGCGTCGAAGAACACCCTCCGGCCATGGCGGGTCAGGTAGGACACCGACTCGGCCACCATGGCGATACCTTCCTCCAGCCCGGCTCGCAGCGCGGCCCGGACGTGGTAGTCCCATGCCTTACCTACGATGCACACCACCTCGGTACCGGCTTCCAGCAGGTTGAGCAGCTGGCGGTCTCCCTCTACCCGGCCGCCCGGTCTGCGGGTGGATGCGAAGGCGGTGAGCGAGGCGGTCCGCAGGTCCAGTTCCGAGCGGGCACGCTGGAAGAACTCGCTGTCCTTCGGGTTCGCTCCCGGCCAGCCTCCCTCCACGTAAGCCACACCGAGATCATCGAGCAGCCGGGCGATGCGCAGCTTGTCGGAAACGGTCAGCGAGATTCCCTCCTGCTGGGCGCCGTCGCGCAGGGTGGTGTCGTAGATCTCGAGTCGCGGGTGTGCCATGCCAATGCCTTCCTTACCGGACCGCCTGGTCAAGAAAAAAACCCTCCGCTGGAAGCGAAGGGTCGGGGACGCAGGACGCCGGGTCCTGGTGCCCCTAGCCGATAATGATCCCGGTCACGGATGTCATGATGACCCGCGAGTTTGGTGGGTAGTATGCCCTTCCGTCAAACCTGTCCCATGCAACCTGGGCGGTTTCTGTCAGGGTTGATAAGAGCGATACAAACGGGAGCGATGTGACCAGAAAGAGGGTCTTCTCGGGAATCCAGCCGAGCGGTGATATCCACATCGGAAACTACATGGGAGCCCTGCGCAACTGGGTGGCCATGCAGGAGGAGTACGACACGGTCTATTGCGTGGTGGATCTACATGCCCTCACCCTGCCGCAGGATCCGGCAGCCCTGGCCGATGCCCGACTCCGGACCGCCAAGATCCTGCTGGCGGCCGGGATCGACCCGCGGCGATCCCTGGTGTATCACCAGAGCCAGGTTCCCCAGCACGCGGAACTCTGCTGGATTCTCTCCACCCTTGCTTCGATGGGACAGCTGGGCCGGATGACCCAGTACAAGGAGAAGGAAGACAAGGGCGGCCAGAACCTCGGCCTCTTCTCCTACCCGGTGCTGATGGCGGCCGACATTCTGATTCACAAGGTTCATGCCGTCCCGGTCGGTAACGACCAGACCCAGCATCTCGAGTTCACCCGCGACCTGGTCGACCGGTTCAATTCCCGGTACGGCGACTACTTTCCGATGCCCGAGCAGATCACTCCCGGTGCCGGTGCGCGGGTCATGTCGCTCAAGCATCCCACTTCCAAGATGTCGAAGTCCGATCCGGATTCCGGTTCGCGCATCCTCGTTACGGATGACGCCCGCACCATCCGGACCAAGATCCGCCGGGCGGTGACCGACTCGGACGCCCGGATCGCCTACGACGTGGGTGCCAAACCCGGGATCAGCAACCTCCTGGACATCCTGGCGGCCTTCACCGGCGACGCTGTGGATGAACTGGTGGAACAGCACTCGGGATCGGGTTACGGGCACCTGAAGCAGGCGGTTGCCGAGGCGGTAGTTGCCGGTCTGGCACCGGTACGCCAGGCTTACCTGGATCTCGACGACCGGGAAGTCGTGCGGCTGATGGACCGAGGAGCGCGGGAGGCTGCCAGGAGTGCTGAGCGGACCATGGTCGAGGTACGAGCGCTGGTCGGACTCACCGATTGACCCACGCTCCAACCCGGGATCCACTCCTGGAGGAGGGTGACATCCGAATGGTCAGGTTGCCTCGAAGAGGAACAGCAAGAGCACGGTGCCGAGATTGAACCCGGCGTGGGTGAGGATGGCCGGTCCCAGATTGCCGGTACGCATTCTGATCGCTCCCAGGAACAGACCGAAGAGCAGGAGGATGGCTACGGTGACCATGCCCGAGCGCGAGATGAGGGATCGGTCAGCCAGATGGACGGCCGCGAAGGCGACCGCCGTGATGAAGACCGCCAGTCGTGACGAGAGTCCCCGGCTGAGGGCGATCCGGACCATGAGGCCTCTGAATATCAGCTCCTCCGACAACGGCCCGAGCATCACTACTCCCACCACCACCGCCAGCATGGTGATGGTGCCCCTCACCTCGGTGGCGGCCTCCACGACCGCCTGCTGCGGGCTGCCGTCCTCCACTCCCAACCCAAGCCTGAGGAGGGTCGCCAGGTAACCCAGGGGGATGAGGCTGACGGCACCCGCCACCAACCACCAGAGCTGGTTCGACTTGAACGCCAGGCCCAGCTCGCTCATGACGTCCCGGTGGCCCCTCATCCGACCCACCAAGGCCAGGGTTGCCACCTGTCCCAGGTTCTGGGCGGGGACGACGAACCAGAAGATGGTGTGGGCATCGTTCGCTACCGGGTCGATGCCCGCCAGCTGGCCCGCCACGAGCGCCGCGACCAGTCCTCCCGCGATCACGATCGGGATGTCGTACCAGCGCCAAGAAGTCCTGTCCACGAGTGCGGTAGGGTACCCGGAGGTATTGGTTATCCAGAGTGCCGGCGGCGTCACGCCGGGCACGTGACCATCGGCGGGATATCGGGAGATCAGGGTGGAAGTGAGCATCGGCATGGCCAAGTCGGGCCGTCGCGCCTACGGGTTCGACGACATCTCCATCGTCCCGAGCCGCCGGACCAGGAACCCCGAGGACGTGGACATATCCTGGGAGATCGACGCCTTCAAGTTCGACCTGCCGATGCTGGGCTCCGCGATGGACTCGGCTCTCAGCCCGGCTACGGCCATCAAGATCGGGCGGCTCGGTGGTCTGGGAGTTCTCAACCTCGAGGGGTTGTGGTCCCGATACGAGGACCCGCAGCCCGTATTCGAGGAGATCGCCGGGCTGCCGGCCGGAGAGGCGACGCGGCGCATGCAGGATCTGTACCGGGCGCCGATCGTGCCCGACCTAATGGCGGGGCGGATCGGCGAGATACGGGCATCCGGAGTCGTGACTGCCGCCGCCCTCACTCCCCAAAATGTCGAGCAGCACCGGGAGACGGTGCTCCGATCAGGCCTCGACCTGCTGGTCATCCAGGGCACTGTGGTATCGGCCGAACACCTCACCACCACCGGGAGTCCGCTGGATCTGTACTCGTTCATCGCCGATCTGGACATTCCGGTGATCGTCGGGGGATGCGCCTCCTATGCCGGCGCTCTCCACCTGATGCGTACCGGCGCCGCCGGAATACTGGTGGGAGTGGGACCCGGCGCGGCCTGCACCACCCGAGCGGTGCTGGGAGTCGGCGTGCCCCAGGCAACCGCCATCGCCGATGCGGCGGCCGCTCGGATCCGGTACCTGGACGAGACCGGTCGCTATGTGCACGTCATTGCTGATGGGGGGATGCGGACCGGCGGGGACATCGCCAAGGCGATCGCCTGCGGAGCGGACGCGGTCATGATCGGCTCCCCGCTGGCCTCGGCGGTCGAAGCACCGGGGCGGGGCGCCCACTGGGGTATGGCCACCTTCCATCCGACCCTGCCCCGCGGTACCCGGGTCATGACCGGGACGCTGGGGCGACTGCAGCAGATCCTCCTCGGGCCGGCCCATGAGAACGACGGCCACCAGAACCTGTTCGGAGGATTGCGCATGGCCCTGGCCACCACCGGCTACGCCAACCTCAAGAGCTTCCAGAAGGCGGAGGTGATGGTTGCCCCGTCGATCCGGACCGAGGGCAAGGTGCTGCAGCACGACCAGCGGGTAGGAATGGGATGAGTAGCTCCGCCGGCCGGTCTTGACCCGATCGGAGTAGGAGGTGGCATCCCCGACCGACCGACCGATCCTGGTGGTCGACCTGGGCGCGCAGTACGCCCAGCTGATCGCCCGGAGGGTACGCCAGGCGGGAGTGTTCTCCCTGATCGTCCCCTACCACCTCACCAGCCGCCAGCTGCTGGCCTACCGCCCGGCGGGGATCATCCTCTCCGGCGGACCGAAGTCGGTCTACTCCGCAGGCGCCTACCAGGTCGATCCCGAGCTACCGGCCCTCGGGGTGCCGACTCTCGGCATCTGTTACGGGCACCAGCTGCTGGCCTCGATCCTGGGCGGGACGGTGGAGCGGACCGGCGAGGCGGAGTACGGGCGCACCGAGCTGATGGTGACCGGATCCTCCCGCCTGCTGGAGGGCACCCCCGATGTCCAGAACGTGTGGATGAGCCACGCTGATGCGGTGATCGAGGCGCCCCCCGGCTTCCGGGCGGTAGCTTCCACCGATGGATCTCCGGTGGCCGCTATGGAGAGTCCGGAGCAGGGGATCTACGGAGTCCAGTTCCATCCCGAGGTGATCCACACAGAACACGGTCGGCGGGTGATCGAGCGGTTCGTTCGGTCGATCTGCCGCGTCCCTCCCTCCTGGACCCAGCGTTCCATCGTCTCCGATCAGGTCGAAGCCATCAGGGGCCGGGTGGGGGACGCCCGGGCGATATGCGGGCTGTCGGGCGGGGTGGACTCATCGGTGGCGGCTGCGCTGGTACACCGAGCGATCGGTGACCGGCTCACCTGCGTGTTCGTGGATCACGGTCTGCTCAGGGAGGGCGAGGCGGCGCAGGTAGCCGACACCTTCCGCCGGCACTTCCGGATGGACC
The DNA here is from genome assembly GCA_965200835.1 of Acidimicrobiia bacterium. Lineage (GTDB taxonomy): Bacteria > Actinomycetota > Acidimicrobiia > Spongiisociales > Spongiisociaceae > JAPPFW01. The sequence goes on along the minus strand of OZ241390.1, from coordinate 31,636 downwards.
TGATGACGGTCGATGCCTCGACCCGATTCCTGGATGCCTTGCGGGGCGTCCGAGATCCGGAACGGAAGCGGACCATCATCGGCGAGCTGTTCATCAGGACCTTCGAGGAAGCCACCAGTGGCCTCGCAGACGCCCGGTTTCTCGTGCAGGGCACCCTCTATCCGGATGTCATAGAGTCAGGTGGGGGAGTGGCCGCCACCATCAAGACCCACCACAACGTGGGAGGCCTACCCGCCGACCTGGAGTTCGAGCTGATCGAGCCACTACGTGATCTGTTCAAGGACGAGGTACGGGCCGTGGGTGAGGAGCTGGGCCTGCCGGAGGAGATCGTGTGGCGCCAGCCGTTTCCCGGGCCTGGTCTGGCGGTCCGGATGATGGGGCCGGTAACCGGGGAGCGGCTGGCGGTGCTCAGGGCGGCGGATGCCATCGTGGTGGACGAGATCCGCCGGGCCGGGCTCTACCGTGAGATCTGGCAGTCGTTCGCGGTCCTACCGGATGTGCAGACGGTCGGGGTGCAGGGCGACGGCCGGACCTATGCCGACGCGGTGGTGGTCAGGGCGGTCACCTCCGAGGATGCCATGACGGCGGACTTCGCCCGGATTCCCTATCCGGTCCTCGAACGGATCTCCAGCCGCATCATGAACGAGGTGCCGGGTATCAACCGGGTGGCCTACGACATCTCGTCCAAACCTCCTGCCACTATCGAGTGGGAGTAGCTGGAATCCCGGTCCGGGCCAACCGAGCCGGTGTTCGACATGGAGGCCGGCCCGGTTGTGGCTTCGGCTGCGAAACCGATGGCGGTTCCCGGAGCGGTCGAGGCCGGCGACCATTGGGAAGGGGAGCGAGGTTTCATAATTACATGCAGGTAGTTACACCCGGCCAACTCCGCTATCATCACCGCTGATGGTCCAACTGATGCAGGTGCAACCGATAGAAATGCCGCAGATGACGTCCAGCTCCGCCGACTCGGCGCTGTTCGCCGATCTGAACTCGAGGCAACAGGAAGCGGTGGCTACTACCGAAGGGCCGCTGCTGGTAGTGGCCGGCGCGGGCTCAGGAAAGACGAGGGTGCTCACCTATCGGGTAGCTCATTTGATCCGCGACCTCGGAGCCTCTCCCTGGGATGTGCTGGCGATCACCTTCACCAACAAGGCCGCCTCCGAGATGAAGGAGCGGGTAGCGCACCTGGTGGGAGGAGCGGCCCGGACCATGTGGGTGTCCACCTTCCACTCGGCCTGCGTGCGCATCCTGCGGCGGGAGGCGCCCCGGCTCGGGTACCGGTCGGGGTTCACCATCTACGACGGCCAGGACTCGTTGCGGGCTATCTCGATGGTGGTGAAGGACCTGGATCTGGACCCCAAGAAGTTCCCGCCCCGCTCGATCCGGGCGGCCATTTCCAAGGCCAAGAACGAGCTGATCGACTACGAGAGCTTCCCGTCCCAGGGCTTCGGGTACTACCACCGCAACGTGTCGGAGGTCTATCGCACCTACCAGCAACGGCTGCTGGAAGCCTCGGCTATGGACTTCGACGACCTCCTGATGGTGACCACCGTGCTGTTCGACGTGTTCCCGGACGTGCTGGCCTACTACCAGGACCGCTTTCGCTACCTCCATGTGGATGAGTTCCAGGACACGAACCGAGCCCAATACGCGCTGGTCAAGCAGCTGGCCGCCCAGCACCGCAACATCTGCGTGGTCGGGGACGCCGACCAGTCCATCTACGCCTTCCGGGGCGCCGACATCCGCAACATCCTCGACTTCGAGCGTGACTATCCGGAGGCCCGGGTGGTGGTGCTGGAGCAGAACTACCGATCGACCGAGACCATCCTGGCGGCCGCCAACGCGGTGATCGACCACAACGGTCATCGAAAGCCCAAGCGACTCTGGAGCGACCTCGGGCAGGGTTTTCCTATCTACCGCTACGACGCCCAGGACGACCGGGACGAGGCGGCCTTCGTGGCCGAGCAGGTCGCCGCCCTGCGGTCGGAGGGGCGGGAACTATCACAGATGGCGGTCTTCTACCGGGTCAATGCGCAGAGCCGGGTGATCGAGGAGGTACTGGCCCGCTACCAGGTTCCCTACAACGTGATCGGATCGGTGAGGTTCTACGAGCGGCGGGAGGTAAAGGACGTGCTCGCCTACCTCCGGATACTCCACAACCCCGATGACGATCTGTCGGTGCGACGGGTGATCAACCTGCCCCGGCGGGGGATCGGAAACGTGACTATCGGCCACCTGGATCGGTTCGCCGAGGAGCAAGGGATTTCCCTGTTCGAGGCGTTGGGTCGCACTCGGGAGATACCGGCGCTGACCACCCGCTCGGCCCGGGCGGTCAGGGGCTTTCTAGGGGTGGTGGAGGCGGTTCGTACCGGGGCCGCCGGCGGCCCGGCTTCCGCGGTCAGGGCGGTGTTGGAGGACACCGGCTACCTGGCCTGGGTCGAGCAGGAGGGAACGATCGAAGCCCTGAGCCGGGCGGACAACCTGCGGGAGCTGGTCTCCGGTGCCGAGGAGTTCGAGCAGGAGTCTCAGGAGGAAGTATTCGACGGGGCGGGTTGGGATGAGCTGGACGGGCACCGCCGGCTCGGCCTGTTCCTGGAGTCGGTCAGCCTGGTGGGCGACATCGACAGTCTCGAGGATGGAAGCAGCGCGCTCACCCTCATGACCCTGCACAACGCCAAAGGCCTCGAGTTCCCGGTCGTGTTCATCACCGGTATGGAGGATGGGGTATTCCCCCACACACGCGCCCTGACGGATCCGGATGAACTCGAGGAGGAACGCCGCCTGTGCTATGTCGGCCTGACCAGAGCCCGCCGCCGCCTGTACCTGTCCCTCTCCCAGTCGCGCATGCTCTATGGAATGCCCTCCTACAACCCACCCTCCCGTTTCCTCAAGGAGATACCGGTCGATCTGGTCGATCGGATGGGCAGCCGGAAACGTAACTGGCGCAAGGAGTCGATCGTGCAGCGGTCCGATCGGCTGTCCGGCAACGAGGTCCGGGTCGGGGATCGAGTTCGGCACGACCGGTGGGGCGAGGGAACCGTAGAGCTGACCAGCGGGGTGGGTGACCGGGCGGAGGTCGAGATCAGGTTCGACACCGGGGTCACCAGACGGCTCCTGCTGTGCTGGGCACCCCTCACCCGGCTCGGGCCGGAACCTCGGACCCGCATCACTGCCCGTTAGGGTAAGGGCCGAGAGTCGGCTACAGGAGGAACGAAAGTGTCCAGCAGCGGCAAATCCCGACTTCATAACCTGGCGGCGCTCGGCCAGTCGGTTTGGCTCGATTCGATCTCCCGGCAGATGCTGCAATCGGGAGAACTCGGCCAGTACATGGACCGAGGCATAACAGGCGTGACCTCCAACCCCACCATCTTCGCCAAGGCGATGACGGCTGGCGATTACTACGACGCCCAGATCGCCAAGCTGGTAGCCCGCGGCGCTTCGATCGAGGAGATCTACACGGCCGTCATCACCAGGGACATCCAGGCGGCGTGTGATGTGATGAGCCCGGTTCATCGCCAGTCGGAGGGGCTGGACGGGTTCGTCTCGGTGGAGGTCTCGCCCGAGCTCGCCCACGACACCGACCGGACCGTCGCCGAGGCGCGGGACTGGGTGAAGAGAGTCGACCGTCCCAACCTGCTGATCAAGGTGCCGGCCACTCGGGAGGGGATCACGGCCATCGAGGATCTCACCGCCGAGGGTATCTCGGTCAACGTGACCCTGATCTTCTCGCTCGACCAGTACCGAGCGGTGATCGAGGCGTACATAGGTGGATTGGAACGCTTCGCTCGAGTAGGGGGCAAGGTAGGAACGGTGGGCTCGGTGGCCTCCTTCTTCGTGTCGCGGTTCGACACGGAGGTGGACGCTCGCCTCGAGCAGATCGGAACCTCCGCCGCGCTGGCCCTGCGGGGCCGCACCGCAGTGGCCAACGCCCGGGCCGCATATCTGGCGTTCCTCCAAGCTTTCTCCACCGAGCGCTGGCTGCGGCTCCGGCGCCAGGGCGCCCGCGTCCAGAAGCCCCTGTGGGCCTCCACCTCTACCAAGAACCCCGCCTACTCCGACACCCTCTACATCGACACGCTGATCGCCCCCGAGACGGTCAACACCCTGCCCGAATCGGCGCTGGTCGCCTACGAGGAGGTAGGTCCCGCCACTCCCCGGGTACTCGGGATCGGCCAGCTGGGCGATGCGGCCCTGCTGCTGGAGGAGCTGGCCGTGGTGGGAGTCGATTACGAGGACGTGACCGCCCAACTGGAGAGGGAGGGGGTCGACAGCTTCGCTGCCTCCTTCAGACAGATGATCGGCGATATCGAACGGAAGTGCGCGGCGCTGGGAGGTGGCGGCGCCGGGCCGGCTGGCTGAGGTCGGCCCGTGCCCAGGCGGATCCTGATCGCCAAGCCGGGACTGGACGGTCACGACCGGGGCGCCAAGGTGGTGGCCCGGGCGTTGCGGGACGCTGGCAACGAGGTGATCTATTCGGGACTCCACCAGACCCCCGCCCAGATCGTGGGGACGGCCATCGACGAGGACGTGGACGCGATCGGCCTGTCAGCCCTGTCCGGCGCCCACATGACCCTCTTCCCGGCGGTGGTCGACCTGCTTTCGGAAACGGGCGCCGGCGACATCGCGGTGTTCGGGGGCGGGATCGTACCCGAGAGTGATGCCGCCTCGCTCAAAGAACAGGGGATCGCGGAGATCTTCACCCCGGGAACCCCGCTCTCGACCATCACCGCGTGGGTGGAATCCAGCGTCCGTTCCCGGTAGCCCGAACCCTCCGCCTGCCTCCGCCCTGCGCCCGAGTAGGATGATCATCCGTGGACCTTCTCGAGTTTCAGGGCAAGCAGTTCTTCTCCCGGTTCGGGATTCCGGTCCCGTCCGGATCAGTGGCTCGGGAACCGGACAGGGCGGTCGAGATCGCCGATGGCCTCGGCTATCCGGTAGTCATAAAGGCGCAGGTGCACGCCGGTGGACGCGGCAAGGCCGGGGGTATCAGGCTGGCCGCCAATCCTTCCGAGGTAGCGGAGGCGGCCGGGTCCATCATCGGTATGGAGATAGGTGGCCACCGGGCGGGATGCGTGCTGGTCGAGGAGGCTGCGCCGATTTCGGCCGAGTACTACGCGAGCTTCACCCTGGATCGCTCTGCCCGCCAGTACCTGGGGATCCTGTCCGCCCGCGGGGGCGTGGACATCGAGCAGGTGGCAGCCTCCGACCCCGACGCGATAGCGCGGATCGGAGTGAACCCGGTGGTCGGTCTGGCCGAGGAGCAAGCGCTCCGTTGGATCAGGGACGCCCGGCTGGACAAGACGGCCACTGATGGCACCATGCAGGTGCTGCTCGCCCTCTACGACGCCCTGGTGGAGGGGGACGCCGACCTCGTCGAGATCAATCCCCTGATCCTGACACCCGATGGCGAGGTGAGGGCGCTCGACGCCAAGGTCACCCTCGACGGGAACTCCCGATTCCGTCACCCCGAATACGAGGAATACGACCGGACCCAGCCGAGGGATCATAGGGAGCGCTCAGCTCATGACCGGGGACTGCAATACGTCGGCTTGGACGGAACGGTCGGGGTCATAGCCAACGGGGCCGGCCTGGCGATGAGTACCGTCGATGTGATCTCCCAAGCGGGTGGGTCGGCCGCCAACTTCCTGGACATCGGGGGCGGGGCCGACGTGGAGACCATGGCAGCTGCCCTGGAGGTGATCAACGGTGACCGGGCGGTGAGAGCTATCTTCATCAACATCTTCGGGGGGATCGTGAAGGGGCAGGTGGTTGCGAGGGGCATCCTCGATGCCCTGGAGCGGGTAACCATGAGGTCACCTATCGTGCTGCGCCTGGATGGGACCAACGCGCCGGAGGGTCGGGCCATGATCGAACCGTTCCTGTCCGAGCGGCTGATGCTGGCTGCTTCCATGCCGGAGGGCGCCGCCCAGGCGGTGAAGCTCGCCCGCCGCGGATCATGAGCATCTGGGTCGACCAGCGATCCCGGGTGGTCTACCAGGGCCTGACCGGACGGCAGGGTCGCTTCTACGGGCTCAGTAATCGGGCTTACGGGACCCAGGTGGTAGCCGGCACCCACCCATCCAAGGCCGGAACCGACGTGGAAGGGATCCCGATCTACCGGACGGTGGCAGACGCGGTCCACGCCACCGGCGCCGACGTATCGTGCGTATTCGTACCGGCCCCGTTCGTCCGGCCGGCAGTACTCGAGGCGGCCGAGGGCGGGGTGGGTCTGATAGTGGTGATCACCGAGGGTGTACCGGCCGCCGATGAGGTGTGGCTCTTCAACAAGCTGAAGCAGGATCATCCCGGCGTGCGGTTGATCGGCCCCAACTGTCCCGGAATCATCAGTCCCGGCCGGGCCAACATCGGCATTACCGCCGGTCACATCGCCCGCCCGGGTGGTCCGGTGGGCATCGTGAGCCGTTCCGGCACCCTCACCTACCAGGCTCTCTACGAGCTGAAGTCGAACGGGATAGGGGTGACCACGTGTGTAGGGATCGGCGGTGACCCGGTACCCGGTACCTCGTTCACCGACTGCTTGGAGGCCTTCGAGGCGGATCCCGAGACGGCGGCGGTGCTCATCATCGGCGAGATCGGAGGATCGGCCGAGGAGGAAGCCGCCGAGTTCATAGCCGATCACATGAGCAAGCCGGTGGTGTCGTATGTGGCCGGCATCACCGCCCCGCCGGGCAAGAAGATGGGCCATGCCGGCGCCATAGTCTCCGGCGGGAAGGGAACCGCCGCTGCCAAGATCGAAGCCCTCCGGGCTGCCGGGGTGCGGGTGGGCGCCAATCCCACCGAGGCGGGCGTGCTCATGACGGAGGTCGTGAGGGACCTCTGAATGCCTTCCGGACCGAAAGCCCACCCGCCGCCGGAGGGAAGGCGGCGAGCTCTCCTGTCCGTGTACGACAAAAGGGGAGTGGTGGAGCTGGCTACCGGGCTGGCGGGGCTGGGCTGGGAGCTGGTTGCCAGCGGAGGGACGGCCCGGGCGCTCCGGGAAGCCGGGCTGCGGGTCACCGGCGTGGCCTCATACACCGGCAGCCCGCCCATCTTGGGTCACCGGGTGGTAACCCTGCATCCGAAGATCCACGGCGGGATCCTGGCCGACCGCCACGACCCCGGGCATCGGGCCGAGCTGGATCGTCACGCCATCCGCCCGATCGATCTGGTAGCGGTCAATCTCTACCCGTTCGGTTCCGAACCGGGCATCGAGATGATCGATATCGGCGGTCCTGCCCTGGTCCGGGCGGCGGCCAAGAATCATGCCCATGTCACGGTGATCACCGATCCCACCGACTATCGCCCGATACTGGAGGAACTCCGGTCCCGGGGCGAGGTGTCTCCCGCGACCCGCCGGAACCTGGCCCGCACCGCCTTTGCCCACACTGCCGCCTACGACGCGGGAATAGTCGACTGGATGGACGCCTCGGCAACCGGAGAGGCATCTCTGCTACCTCCCACCCTCCATCTCACCCTGGAGCGCGCCGCCGGGTTGCGGTACGGCGAGAATCCGCACCAGCCGGCCGCCCGGTACCGGCAGGCCGGCACCGCCTCGGATACGGATAGCGCCGCCTGGTGGGACCGGACCGAACAGCACGGGGGCCTGCCCCTGAGCTATCTGAACCTGTACGACGCCGGTGTGGCCTGGGCGCTCGTCGATGCCCTGGGCGATCGACCGGCTGTGGCGATCATCAAGCATGGCGCTCCGTGCGGGGCAGCGGTAGCCCGAACGTTGTCCGAGGCCTACCGGAGAGCCCTCGCCTGCGATCGGCGAGCTGCCTTCGGCGGGATCGTGGCATTGAACCGCCCGATGGATCCGGAGACGGTGGCCGGCTTCGAGCAGGCTCCCCAGGCGGATGTGGTGATCGCCCCCGGATTCGACCCGGAGGCCATCGACCGGATCACCGCCCGGCGAACTGCCACCCGCATCCTGGGGGCCCCGCCGCCCGGCGTACCGGCCCGCACCGTCCGCCAGATCGAGGGCGGTTGGCTGGTCCAGGCGCCCGCCGGGTTCCCAACCGATCCCCGGAGCTGGCAGGTGGTAACCAGGCGCCGCCCCACTGTCGACGAGGTCGACGACGCCACCTTCGCCTGGAAGGTGTGCGGGTTCGTCCCGTCCAACGCGGTCGTGCTGGCCAGAGAACGGACCGCCTGGGGAATCGGTGGCGGCCGCCAGGACCGGGTGGGTGCCGTCGATCTGGCCGCCGCCGGAGCGGGCGGCCGGGCGGCCGGGGGCGCCTGCGCCTCTGATGGCTTCTTTCCCTTCCCGGACGGCCTGGAGGCGGCTGTGGAGGCAGGAGTGGCGGTGGTGGTGCAGCCAGGCGGGTCGTCCAACGACGGCCGGGTGATCGAGGCCGCCGATCGAGCCGGCATCTCCATGATGTTCACCGGCGAGCGGCAGTTCCGCCACTAACCACATAGTCCCGGTCGCTCTGATAACGTCACCGTTAGTGCCACCAACTGGAGGATCGCCTGACCAACCCTGCCCGTAGGAGCCAGCCATGACAGCAACCATTCTCTCGGGGAAAGTAGTGGCCGCCACCGTGATCCAGGAAGTGCGTTCCCGGGTGGAGGACTTGGCCCGCGCCGGGAGAGAGGTCACGCTGGCGACCGTCCTGGTCGGCGACGACCCGGCATCCGCCGCCTATGTGCGCTCCAAGCGGCGGCGGGCTGCCGAACTAGGCATCCGGTCGGTCCACCACCAGCTCTCCTCCCAAGTAACGCAGCGCCAGGTGGCTGGACTCATCGACCAGCTCAACAACGACCCGGCCGTCGATGGGATCCTGGTCCAGCTTCCGCTCCCGTCGGGGTTGGACGGCCAGGCAGCCACCGGACGCATAGACCCATCCAAGGATGTCGACGGCCTGCATCCCACCAACCTCGGGATGCTGGTACTCGACCGGCCGACCCTGGCGCCCTGTACGCCGCTCGGATGCGTGCGGATCCTGGACCATTACGGCATCCCGATCCGGGGTGCCGAGGTAGCCATAGTGGGTAGATCCTTCCTGGTGGGCCGGCCGCTCTCGCTGCTGCTGGAGTCACGGGGCGCCGATGCCACGGTCACGGTCGCCCACTCCCGGACCAGGTCGTTGCCCCAGGTGACCCGCCGCGCCGATATCGTGGTGATGGCGGTGGGAAGGCCGGAGATGGTCGGCGCCGAGTACATACGTCCTGGTGCCGTGGTGGTGGACGTGGGGATCAACCGGACCACCGAGGGTCGGCTGGTGGGGGACGTACGGTTCGACGAGGTGGTCGAGGTCGCCAGCGCCATAACACCGGTGCCGGGAGGCGTGGGTCCCATGACGGTCGCCATGCTGATGCACAACACGCTGACCGCCGCCGAGCGAAGGTGACCTGCGGGCCCGGAGTCTGCCGCGCTACTTTCCCGGAAACGCCGCCTGGTGGGTGAGATACCGGGCTGCGTCACCGGCCGGCGGATCCACTGGCAGGCCTAGGCCGGCGCCATCCGGCATTGGCAGGTGACCATCATGCAGATTCCACCGTTGCGGGGTGGCCACATCGGCGGACAGCCAGTGGCGGGGAGGGACCAGATCGGTGTGGCGGATAGGCCTTAGGGAGGCGAGATGTAGGGCATGGGCACGCCCCACCGATGACTCCACCAGGCCCCCCACCTTCAGTTCCACCCCGGCGGACTCCGCCAGCCGGGTGACCCGCAGGACTCCGGAGACGCCCACCAGTCCCGGCTTGACGCTCACGATGTCCGCAGCACCCATCTCCAGCGCCCGCACGGCCGCGCCGGTGGTAACAGTCGACTCGTCCAGGCAGACCGGAGTCGAGATCCGGCGCCGTAACTCCCGGTGCCCGGCCAGATCCTCAGGGGGGAGGGGTTGCTCCAGGTAGGTGAGTCCCAGGGCGTCCACCGTACGGAAAAACCGATCGGCCGTTCCGAAACTGCCGTTGGCGTCGGCGGCCATCGCCAGGGTGGGGAACCGCCGGCGGATGGCGCTCAGGACTGCCAGATCCCGTCCCGGTTCTATCTTCACCTTCACCTCGTGGATGCCGGACGCCACGGCGCTCGCCACCCAGTCGAGGGTCTCGGAGAGCGATCCGCCCAAGCCGATGGCTGCACAGGCCCGGACCGGCTCGCCAGTTCCACCCAGGTAGGACCACAGTGGTTCCCCGGCTCGGTGGGCAGCCAGATCCGCCCGGGCCTGATCGACCGCGGACCTGGCCGAGGGAGGAAGCTCCTCGATGGCCCGATTCCCCCCAGCCCAGGCCACTAGCCCGTCCCAGACCTCGGTGACCGTTTCGGCCGTCACTCCCGGATAGGGAGCAGCCTCGCCCCAGCCGGTGGCACCCGACCCCTCGATAGCCACCAGTACGACACTTCGCAGTCCTACCGATCCGCGGGCGTTGGACAGCGGGCGGCGCATGGGGAGGTGCATCTCGGCCAGTTGCACCTCGGGCGGCATCGGTCTACGTTACCGGGTTCCTCGACCGGATCGCCCACACGCCACCGGGTCGCTGGACGTACCGTCGCCAGTCTCCCGAGCAGGCTTCGATCCGGCCGAAATCTCTCTCCCGGCTAGGCTCGGATCGCAATAAAGGGGAGTGTTGATGGCCGAACGGATCACGATGGGGGACAGCGGGTTGAGGGTTCCGGACCACCCGGTCATTCCCTTCATAGAGGGCGATGGCATCGGCCCCGACATCTGGGCGGCTGCTAGAAGAGTCTTCGACGCTTCCCTGGACCATGTCTACGGCGGTGCCCGGAAGGTGGAGTGGCTGGAGGTCCTGGCCGGGGAGAAGTCCTACCGCAGCACCGGGGAATGGTTACCCGAGCGGACCCTGGATCAGCTGTCGTCCTATCTCGTGGGGATCAAGGGACCGTTGACCACTCCGGTGGGGGGCGGGTTCCGCTCGCTCAACGTCACGCTTCGCCAGAGCCTGGATCTGTATGTCTGCCTGCGGCCCGTGCGATGGTTCCGGGGCATCCCGTCCCCGATCCGCAGCCCTCATCTGGTCGACATGGTGATCTTCCGGGAGAACACCGAGGACGTCTACGCCGGCAAGGAGGTCCAGGTAGGGACCCCTGAAGCGATCCGCCTGCTCGCACACCTGGAGAAGTCGTACGGATGGAAGCTGAGGCCCGACTCCGGGGTGGGCATCAAACCGATTTCGGAGACCGGTTCGAAGCGACTGGTGCGGGCGGCGATCCGTTATGCCATCACCCACGGTCGGCGGTCGATAACCCTGGTTCACAAGGGCAACATCATGAAGTTTACCGAGGGGGCCTTCCGCAACTGGGGCTACGAGGTTGCCCGGGAGGAGTTCCCTCGCCATACGGTGACCTGGGAGGAATGCGGGGGCCAGCCCGGGGACCGGATTCTCATCCAGGATGTGATAGCTGACGCCATGCTCCAGCAGGTCTTGACCCGCCCCGCCAACTATGACGTGATCGCCACCACCAACCTCAACGGCGACTACCTGTCGGATGCCCTGGCCGCCCAGGTCGGCGGGATTGGTCTGGCGCCGGGAGGCAATATCAACTATGCCACCGGCCATGCCCTCTTCGAGGCAACCCATGGAACCGCCCCGAAGTACACAGGAATGGACAAGGTGAATCCCAGTTCGCTGATCCTGTCGGGGGGCATCATGTTCCGTTACCTGGGCTGGACAGAGGCGGCCGATCTGATCGAAGCCAGTCTCGAGGCGGTCATCGGAGACCGGATCGTGACCTACGACCTGGCCCGGCTGATGAAATTCGCCGACGAGGTGAAGACTTCGGAGTTCGCCAACCACATGATCGAGCGAATGCCGATCATCGAGGAATATGCCGCTCTCCACGGCACCCGCCGGCCCCCCAGCCACCTAAGAGCGTACATGTAGGATCGGGGCACCGAACGGGAGGGTGGAACCCTGATGGCCCATGAGGCATCCGACAAGAAGATCACTGTGGTGGGGGCCGGGAAGTACGGGTCGGCCACAGTCCAGCGGTTGGCCGGCTTGGACATAGCCGCCGAAGTAGTGATGACCGACATCGTGGAGGGACTTCCCCAGGGTCTGGCCCTGGACCTGAACCAGTCCCGACCGATCGAGGGTTACCGGACTCGGGTCATCGGTTCGAACGGGTACGAGGAGACTACGGGTAGCGATGTAGCCATTATCACCGCCGGGCTGCCGCGCAAGCCCGGAATGTCGCGGATGGACCTGCTGGCCATCAACGCCCGGATCGTCCGCCAGGTCACCGAGAATCTGGTCCAGCGATCGCCGGACGTCACCATCATCGTGGTCACCAATCCGCTCGATCAGATGACCCAGCTCGCCGCGGATGTGAGCGGCCTGCCTCGGCGGAGGGTGCTCGGTCAGGCCGGGATCCTCGACTCGTCCCGCTTCACCCATTTCATCGCCGAGCGCCTGGACGTCGACATACTCTCCGTGTCAGCCCTCACGCTGGGGAGTCATGGCGAGACCATGGTGCCGGTCCCGTCCCAGTGTTTCGTCGATGGCACGCCGCTGGCCGACCTCCTTCCGGAGAGTGAGATCGACCAGCTGGTGGAGCGAACCCGGGACGGGGGAGCCGAGATCGTCGGGCTGCTCAAGACCGGTAGCGCCTATTACGCGCCCTCGGCGGCGGCGGCGGCCATGGCCAGGGCGATCCTGAACGACGAGCAGTTTCTGGCGCCGGTCTGCGCCTGGCTGACCGGGGAATATGGAATATCCGGCATCTATCTGGGGGTCCTTGCCCGGCTCGGCCGCAACGGTGTCGAGGAAGTGGTGCAGCTGGACCTGTCCGACTCCGAGATGGGAGACCTGCATCGAGCAGCAGCGGCGGTCCGGGAAAAGGTTGCCGTGCTGGCCGAGGTCGCAGCCGGTTGAGTCAGCATCTCCCGCCTCTCGCCGGCCATAGCCATCCGATTCCGACAAGTCCTGAGAATGCGTAACATGCCAATGACCCCAACAACGGTATTCTCGCCCGCCAGGATGGAGGATTTGCGATGAACAAGCGAGATCTCGCCGACATAGTCGCCTACGAGACCGGGCTTTCCAGGGCGCGAGGGATGGCGGCGGTCGATTCCATGTTCAGGGCGATAGCCAGCGCGCTCAGAGACCGGGAACGGGTCCGGATCACCGGCTTCGGGGCCTTCGATGTTCGTGAACGGGCTGCCAGGATGGGTCGCAACCCCCGCACTGGCGATCCGGTTGCCATCCCGGCCAGCAAGTCCCCAGCCTTCAAGGCATCCCCTGCCCTCAAGGAGCTCGTCAAAGCCGGGTGAAGCCGACCCTCCCCGCCGCGATCCCGAGCAGGGGACCGGAGCATCGGTGAGGGATCAGTAATCGACCTCCAGTCCGGAGACCGCCTCCGCCAGATGTCCGAGGGCTGCCTGGTGCAGCATGAGCTTGGCGAAATTGCCGACTACCTTCAGCTTCCCGCTGAAGAAGGCTGTCTGGACGCTGAGATCACCTTTGGAGATCGCCGTGGCGGCTGCGTAGTCGGTGGTTACGGAGAGGTCCGCCTTACCGAGTGTCCCGATGCCGATCGTGGCGACTCCTCCGGCTACTTCGACGTAGTAGTTGGTGATGGAACCGAATCTCGGGTCGACCACCTCGAACTGGAGGGCCAGCTCCATCCGCGCGATCGCGGAGGAGAACCCGGCATGCGCGCCCAGAGCTTCGGTAGCGGCTTCGGCCCATTCCAGACTGAGAAACTTGACCCCCATCGGCGTGCCTTCCCCTCGATCGACCCCGCCACCGGGACCTGACCCCGGGCAGACTAACAACCTTCCGCCTACTCCTGCTGCCGACCGGGGTGAGCTAGGAGCGACCGGCCAGCTTGCGGTTGCGGAGTTTGGCCTGCAGGAAGTCCCGGTTCATCAGAGCGATGTTGTCGAGAGAGATGTCCTTGGGGCAAGCCTGCTCGCATTCGCCATGGTTGGTGCAGGAACCGAAGAACTCCTCCATGGTCTCGACCATCCGCTCCACCCTCCGCCATCGTTCGGGAGCCCCCTGGGGGAGCAGGTTGAGATGGGCGACCTTGGCGGCGGTGAACAGCTGGGCGGCGCTGTTGGGGCAGGCGGCCACGCAGGCCGCGCACCCGATGCAGGCGGCCGCGTCCATAGCGGCGTCGGCCGCTTCCTTCGGCACGGGGGTGAGGTTCGCCTCGCGGGCGGATCCGGTCGGGATGCTGATGTACCCGCCGGCCTCGATTATCCGATCGAACGAGCTGCGGTCCACCACCAGGTCGCGGATGATCGGGAAGGCGGTTGCCCGCCACGGCTCGATGGTGATCGTGTCCCCGTCCGAGAACTCCCGCATGTGCAGCTGGCAGGTTGCCGTGCCGGCCTGCGGTCCGTGGGCACGACCATCGATCATCAACCCGCAGGTCCCGCATATGCCCTCACGACAGTCGTGGTCGAAGGCGAACGGTTCCTGGCCGGCAGCCAGTAGCCGCTCGTTCACTAGGTCGAGCATCTCCAGGAACGACATGTCCTCGCTCACTCCGGCGGCGTCGTAAGTCTCGAACCCACCGGGGTCATCGGGACCCTTCTGGCGCCACACCCGCAGTATCAGATCCATCGCACTCCCTATTTGTAGCTGCGCCTGCTCGGCTGGAGGTATTCGAACTGCAGATCCTCCCGGTGCATGGTCGGGACATCTCCAGCGGCCCAATCCCAGGCTGCCACATAGGAGAAGTCCTGATCGTGGCGCAGTGCCTCACCGTCCTGCGTCTGGTGTTCGGTGCGGAAATGCCCCCCGCATGACTCCTCGCGGTGCAGCGCATCACGGCACATCAGGGCGGCCAGCTCGAAGAAGTCGTTCACACGAGCCGCCCGCTCCAGCGACTGGTTGAGGGAGTCGCTCTCGCCCAGAACCAGCAGGTCCGAGTCGAACTCGGTCTTCAGGGCTTCGATATCGGAGATCGCCAGGCTAAGACCCTGCCGGTTGCGCTCCATGCCGCAGTGCTCCCACATGATCTTGCCCAGCTCGCGGTGGAACCAATCCACTGATCGGCTCCCTCTGATCGACAGGTAGCGCCGGGTGTCATCGACGACTGCCGCCTCGGCGGCCCGGAAGGCGGGATCGTCGATCGGAGGTGGAGCCTGTCCCAGGAGAGGCGCCAGAAACTCGCCCAGCGTGTAGGGAAGGATGAAATACCCGTCGGCCAGACCTTGCATCAGGGCCGAGGCCCCCAAACGGTTGGCACCGTGATCGGAGAAGTTGGCTTCGCCGAGCGCGTACAGGCCCGGAATGGAAGTCATCAGGTTGTAGTCCACCCACAGGCCACCCATCGTGTAATGAACAGCCGGATAGATACGCATCGGTGTCCGGTAGGGGTCGTCTCCGGTGATCCGCTGGTACATGTCGAAAAGGTTGCCGTACCGTTCCCGGATGGCGTGCTCGCCCAGCCGTGCTATCGGATCCTGGAAGTCGAGATAGACCCCGTTGCGCAGCGGCCCGACGCCCTTCATCCGGTCCACTTCGAGCTTGGCCGCCCGGGATGCCACGTCGCGTGGTACCAGGTTGCCGAACGCCGGGTAGCGCCGCTCGAGGTAATAGTCCCGTTCCCGCTCGGGAATCTGCCCCGGTTCCCGGTCGTCTCGCGGGCGAGCGGGCACCCATATACGCCCGTCGTTCCGGAGTGATTCCGACATCAGAGTGAGCTTGGATTGGAACTCGTCCGAAGCAGGAATGCAGGTGGGATGTATCTGAGTGAAACACGGGTTGGCGAAGTAAGCACCCTTACGATGAGCCCGCCAGATAGCGGTGACATTGCACTTCATCGCGTTGGTAGAGAGGTAGAAGACGTTGCTATAACCTCCCGTGGCCAGCACCACCGCATGAGCCGAGTGGGACTGGATCTCTCCGGTAACCAGATCCCGGGTTACGATGCCGACCGCTTGGCCATCCTTGACCACCACGTCCAGCATCTCGGTCTGGGTGTATAGTTCCACCGTGCCCAGATCCACTTGCCGCATCAAGGCCTGATAGGCCCCCAGCAATAACTGCTGGCCGGTCTGTCCCCGGGCGTAGAAGGTCCGGGAGACCTGGGCACCGCCGAAGGAGCGGTTGGCCAGCAGACCTCCGTACTCACGAGCGAGCGGAACACCTTGGGCCGCGCACTGGTCGATGATGTTCAGCGACAGCTGCGCCAGCCGGTACACGTTCGATTCGCGGGACCGGTAGTCGCCACCCTTGACCGTGTCGTAGAAGAGGCGGAACACCGAGTCACCGTCGTTCCGGTAGTTCTTGGCGGCGTTTATGCCTCCCTGAGCGGCGATGGAGTGGGCTCGCCGGGCCGAGTCATGGTAGGTAAACGCCTTGACCCGATAGCCCAGCTCCCCGAGGGTGGCGGCGGCGGATCCGCCGGCCAGCCCGGTTCCCACCACGATCACCGTGAATCGCCGCTTGTTGGCGGGGTTCACCAGCTTGATCGAGAACTTGTGGTTGTCCCAGCGTTCCTCGATCGGTCCGGCTGGAGTCCTTGCCTCGAGTCTCCCTGCTCCGTTCGTCTGCATCCCGTCGACAGCCCTCAACTGATCACGCCGAACGCCACACCGAGCGGAATGGACACGAACCCGGCCACTACCACGGTCGCGAAGGCACTGGCGAACGTCCTGCGAAACCGGTTTAGGTGTGGATTGTTGATCCCAAGACTCTGGAACAGGCTCCACGCGCCGTGCCACATGTGCAGCGCAAGGGCCAGCTGCGCTATCACGTAGAGGATCCATACGGGCCAGCGGCTCAGGCTGGATACCAGATTGTGGTACACCATGCCTGCTTGGAAGTCCGGATTCACCGCCTCGACCCCGATAGTCAGGTCAGCCAGGTGCCAGATCACGAACAGCAGCACGATGACCCCACTCCATCGCATGGTGCGGCTGGCGTAACCGGCTGCCAGGTAGTCCCTGGGCGACTGGTACTTCGTCCCTCGGGCAGCGCTATTGCGGCGGGTCAGTGCCCAAGCGGCGTGTATATGGATAGCAAAGGCGGCCGCTAGGGGCGCTCGAAAGAAGACCCAGAGCACCAGGGTACGAGGGAATAGCGGTTCCCCGAGATCCCTCAACCCCTCGCCGTACTCATCGATTCTGAACACACCATCGCTCGCTCCCTCGAACACGTGCAGGTTGCCGATCATGTGCCCGAAGACGAAGAGCAATAGCACCACACCGCTGATCGCCATGGCGTACTTCTTGCCAATGTCGGTGCGGTAGATACCGACCAACCACCTCAGCCGGCTATCCGGCCGCCTCCGCAGGCGTGGGATGGATTTCATGGATCCAATCCTACCGTCGGGTGCCGGAACGAGCCACACGGCTCCCTCCATCGGCATGCCCGGCGGCCCCACCCTTCTGCTATAACCACCTGGCTCTTAAAAGACTTCCCGAACTTGACAACAACTTCGAGCTCATGGTTTAATAACACCACTGTAATTGCACCCGTGTAGTGGAGATCATCCGTGCATCGAAAACTGATCGACGCCCTGGCTATCGGACCGGTAGGTTGGAGGGACTACGCCAACTGTCTCGGCGCCAACCATGACCTGTTCTTCCCCGACCGAGGTGCCTCCACCCGGAAAGCCAAGCAGATCTGTGCCGCCTGTCAGGTAAGGGTCGACTGCTTGGAGTATGCGGTGACCAGGGCCGAGAAGTTCGGCATCTGGGGTGGTCTCTCCGAGCGGGAACGAAGAAAGATTCGGAAGCAGCGCGCCATGGAAGCGCTGGAACGAAAAGAGAAGAGGAAGCAGCGCGCCATGGAAGCGTCGGAAAGAAAGTCGTCCT
Organism: Acidimicrobiia bacterium; assembly: GCA_965200835.1. Classification (GTDB taxonomy): domain Bacteria; phylum Actinomycetota; class Acidimicrobiia; order Spongiisociales; family Spongiisociaceae; genus JAPPFW01. Next base: position 13,895 of record OZ241390.1, on the reverse strand, counting down.
GATGCTGAGCCCGTTTCCCACCGCGAAGGGTAGGATGAGGTCCGTGCTGAGAACCCGAGTTGCTTTCGCTCCCGGCGGCCCCCGCCTGAGGTTGGCTGGGGCGAGCGTGGTGCTGCTACTGATGGTGGCGGCTTGCACGGACACGCCGGAGGCACCGACCGACGCCACCCAGCCGGCTACCACCGACTCTGCCACCACCACGCTGGCTCCGGTGGCTACTACCAGCTCGCCGGTACCGGAGCCAGAGGCCACCACTACCACCACCTCGGCGTTCCCCGACCGGGAGGTCATCGACTACTTGGAGGGCCTCCAAGCCTTGGCGGTCCGGATCGGTCAGATGGTGGTCGATCTAAGAGCGGCCAACAACAACTGGGACAACCGTTCGGTCACCGAGGTCTCCTACGATCAGACCGTCACGAGCTTCGAGGCGGCGGTGGAACGGAGCCGTAACCTCCGCGACGACATCGGGATGATCACCCCACCCGACGCTCGGGGCCTGCCCCTGGAGCATCAGACTGCCTGGGTGGCGGTCGGTCAGATGGCCGACTCGGCCGTGGACGCCCTCGCTGGGCTGACCTCCACCGATAGGGGTGAGCGGAGGCGGGCCGCGGTCGCTGAGCTGCTGGTGGGTTACGAGCGTTTCAACGGTGCCTTCGATCGAGTGGTGGACATCATCGGGGTCGGATCAGGTGTCACGATGCCGACCGTGGATACGACTGCGGTCACCACCACGTCGACGACGGAGCCGTCGACTACCACTACGGAAGCTGCGTCGACGACCACGGAAGCGTCCACCACTACTGAGGCCTCTACTACTACGACGGAAGCTACTACTACCACGACATCACAACCCAGCACGACGAGTCCGGTACCGCCCGCCCCCGACATCAGTTACTCGGTGATCGATGTGGGCGTATCCGCCAGTAATGGGGCTTCGAGGATCCTGCTGACCGTGGAGGTCGAGGCCGGGGCCACCAAGGAGCAGCTGGGAAGCGTCGGCGACCGTCTGTCATTCGAGTACCGGCTCAGCCACGAGTACCAGGCGATTCGCATCGACTTCGTACACTTCCCGGAGGCGGTCAACACTCTGGGAACCTGGATCCACGCTCCGTATGGTGACTGGCAAAGGGCCGGGGAAGTGGGCAGGGGAGACTACTCCCTGCATGAGGCCAACGATCGCACGATCGAGAAGGACTGGAGCTTGCTGCCGAGCGATATCCAGATGTCGGTGTTCCGGAGCTACTCGGAATACAGGGATACCTTCCCAGGGCCTATCCCGCCGGTGGACGAGCTCATCCCGCTGGCCGCCCAGGAACTGGGCGTGACAGCAGACCAGATAAGGGATGCCATCGAGGCGTGGGAGACCTGGCTGGGAACTTGAGCGAGGTCCCCTAGTACTAGCCAAGCTCCGGGGGTCTTCGTAAGAGGCTTCCGTTAGGCGGCCAGTGATGACTAGTATGGCATCGACCTGCTGCCTAAACGGGGAGATAGCGAATGCCCAGAATCGGCATGGGTGAGATAGCCGTCGTCCTTGTGATCGTCATCCTGCTGTTCGGCGCCAAGAAGCTTCCCGAGCTAGCCCGCTCGCTGGGTAGCTCGGCCCGCGAGTTCCGGAAGGGAGTCGAGGAGGGCAAGACGGGCGATGCGGACGACGCTACGGCTGGCCAGGTGACAGCCACGGCCCAAACCACGTCCTCCACCACCAGCTCGGAGACCTAGCACCCAGCCCGCCGCTACATCCGGCGGGGTGACCGTTTTCCTATCTTTCTATCGTCGTCGGCGCAAGCGGGTTGGCTTGCCCGGCCTGGATCAGGCGAACGGATCTTCCAGCAGCACCCGGGCCGCCCAGCCCGTAGCGTCCTGGACTTCTTCCGGCCTAGGTAGGTTCTCCGGCCGCTCCCACATGCGGTGCATCGACCCCCCTCCCCATCTCTCCTCTACTTCCGCGCAGAAAGCGGCGGCAGGTCCGTACATGCCCGCGGCCGATTCCGGCGACTCGATACCGATCATCCCCTGCAGTTGGGTACTTTTCCCCTGCAGCCGCTCGGATACGGCGGACCGGATGGTTGGCAGATCGGATAGGAGCCCTGGCGAGGCACGATCTACGAGGTAGGAACCGGTGCCTTCGACCATCGCCGAGAAGTGCCGGAAGGCCGCCAGGTTGGCGTCATCGGGGAGGCGGCCCGCCAGGTTGGCCAAACCATCTCCCCGGGCAAGTCCGGCTTCCAGCTGAGCCGGGTCGGCCATGATTTCCCGCCAGCCGGCCATAGCTTCCGGATCGAGTTCCATCGAGCCGACCAGATCCGCGAAGATGCCGGTCACATGAGGGCTCACCCAGGCCCGGCTGATGAGGCTGTGGTGGGCCACCTCGTGAAGCGCTACCCAGAGCCGGACCTGGCGAGGATCCAATCCGTTCCCAGAGGCGAACTCCTCGATGTTCGGCACCAAAAAAGTCAACCCGGCCGGATCGACCGACGGAAGCCCGGTATCGAAGAGTCCCAGCAGATCCCCGCTCATCATCCCCACCATCGCACCGACCTGCATACCCAGCAGGGCGGGCACCAGCGGCTTCAGCACGGCATCCATCGGACCCGGATCAGAGCGGGCGCCCAACTTCTCCGCCAGCGGCTCGACCAGGTACCCGAAAGATCGAAGGTTGTTCTCCGTCCACCCCCTCCGATCCACCAGTATCACGCCGGTCATCGGATCCGAACTCACTCCGGCTACCTGCCGCAGTTGCAGCTGGGCGAACCGAGCAATCTGGAGATACTCATCGGCCAGCCACGGATCGATCGGTTGGGGTGAACCGGACAGATGATCAGCCAGCTGGGAAGCCAGCGGCCAGTTGATGGGACCCGGCTGGTTGAGCAGCTTCATCAGCTCATCCAGAAGATTGCGCTCCGGCATGGTCGGGTCGGATCCTTTCGGTAACCGTGATGGCCGTTCCGGCGATCAGAGAGGGTATTCGTCCAAGATCATATCGATCTCGACCGTACGATCCCCCCGCTGCACGGTCACGGTTAGCTCGTCGCCCGCCCGGTAACCACGTAGCCGGGCTACGAGCAGGGGCATCGACTTGACCGGAACGCCGTCCAGCGCCACTATCACGTCCCCCTCCTCTGCTCCGGCCTCCGCGATGGCGGAGCCCTCGGGGAACTGGAATATCTCTACTCCCAGGGGGAGCTCCACGCCGTCCTCGAGCTCACGGTGGGCCGACCTCCCGCTGATCCCGAGGAAGGCATGCCGTACCTGGCCCTCGGCCATCAGATCCTCGACGATCCCCTCCAACAGACTCACCGGAACGGCGAAGCCGAGACCCTCGGCACCCACGTCCGCCAACCCGATTGCAGTGGTGACACCCAGTAGTCGCCCCCGACTGTCCGCCAGCGCGCCCCCGCTCGAACCGCGGGTGATGGGAGCATCGGTCTGTAACAGCCCGTAGAGGGTGTCACCCTCGAAGAAGTCGGTCACCAGGCTCCGGTCGAAGGCCGAGATCACTCCGGCAGTGACCGAGGGACCGCCGTCGAGTCCGAGGGGATTGCCCACCGCCACGGCCGGGTCACCGACCCTCAAAGTCTCCAGCGAGCCGAACTCCATCGGGTCGAGGTCGACGGTATCCACCTCGAGCACCGCGATGTCCATGAGCGGGTCGCTGCCGACCAGCTCGGCCGGATAGGACAGCCCTTCGGACGTGATGACCTTGAGCTCATCGGCATCCTCGATGACGTGGTGGTTGGTGACGATGAAACCGTCCGAGCTGATGACCACCCCGCTTCCAGAGCCGATTGGGTCCAGCTGGGTTTCGAGGCTCTGAACGGTGACGATCGAGGGAATGACCCGCGAAGCAACTTCCGCCACCAGATCCCTCGAGGAGGGGACGGCATGGCTCGTATCGTCCGGGGACTCACCTCCGGGAGAAGAGCCGGGCTCGGCGGACTCTACGGTTCCGGTATCGGAGATGGGTGCGGAAGTTGCCGGAGGGATCGGTCTCTCGATGACCTCTCGTACCTCGACGACTTCCCGGGTATGAGTCACCTCCTGGTTCAAGAAACCCATAGCCCACAGCGTAAGAGCGGTTGCGCCGGCGGCGACGATGGCCGCGGCCCCTGCGGTAGCTGCATAGGTCCACCAGGCTCCTCGGGTCGGGGGGCTTCCATGATCATGCGGATCGGGATCCGGGTCATCGGTGGGGGAGGGAGCTTCAGGGATTTCTACTTGCTGGCCGGGCGCGCCGGACGGTTGGTGCGGACCCTCCATGGGCTCGGGTGTAGAGAGTTCCGGATCAGGCGTAGGTTCAGGATCGGAAGGGAGGCTGGGATCAGCCGGTCCATCGTGGTGGTCCATATACTCCAGTAGCAGTGAGCACCGATAATACGAGCGATGTGGCCCTACCGGTACCCGTCTACCGCCGGATCAGAGTCTCTGCCGACCCGATCGAGCCGGCCGCGCTGATCGAGGAGGTGTCGGGTCCCTCCAGCGGCGCCATCGCCCTGTTCCTAGGTACGGTACGAGACCACTCTCCGGGTAAGCAGGGTGTCACCCACCTCGACTACGAGGCCTACGAAGGTCACGTGGATACCAGCATCGAGCAGATAGCCGATGAGGCCACCGGCCGCTGGAAGGTCGACAAGGTGGTGGTTGAGCACCGGATCGGACGGGTGGAGCTGTCCGAGACCTCGGTGGCGGTGGCGGTGGCGGCCGCCCACCGGAGCGATGCCTTCGGGGCTGCCCGTTACCTGATAGACCAGCTCAAGGCTCGGGCTCCCATTTGGAAGAAGGAGTGCTGGCCGGGTGGTGAGGAGTGGTCACCCGGATCATGAGGCCCGCTCCGACCGGGTCCGATCCGGGGGGAGGCGCGCCCTAACGCCCCCTTACTCCGTCTCGTTCTCCGACCAGCTTCCAGGCAACCGGCATGGCGCCGGCGGCCAGCAGGATCTTGATGGTGTCTCCGATGATGAACGGAGCCATGCCCCGCTCCACTGCTGTCACCAGGTCCCATGATTGGGAGTAGGCCAGCCAGGCGACCCCGAATACGTAGATCGTGAGGTTGCCGGTGAGGAAGGTGCCTAGCGAGGTAGCGAAGCGGCGATCCTGGCGGTTCTCAGCCAGGCGTCCCACCACGAACGTGGCCACTACGAAACCCGCCAGGTACCCGGCGGTGGCCCCGGTGGCGGTCTCCCACCCGCCGGAACCGCCGGCGTAGAAGGGCAGGCCCACCGCGCCCAGTGCAAAGTAGAGCAGCTGGCTGGCGGCGCCCGCCCTCGATCCCAGGACCGCTCCGGAGAGCAGGACGGCGAATGTCTGGCCAGTGATGGGGACGGGTGTGAAGTCCAGCGGTATGCGGATCTGGGCGCAGGCCGCGGTCAGCAGGGTGAACCCTAGGACGAGGGTCGCCGTGGCGAGGCGCTGGTCCACCCGGCGCCGGGCGAGGATCCTGGTGGATAGAACCGTGGGTGCGTAAGTCAACTCGACCTCCTGATCGGTCTCGGCGGGAAGGCGGCCCTCATCGAGGGTTGGGCGGGCTCTGGCGAACAACTCTATTAGGTCGGCGGCAAGGATCCGATCCGGCGTCGTTGCCCGAGTCAACGGGTAAACTCGGTCCCGAGCTGCCCGCCCCTGCCGTTCGTAGCGGCGCTGGCAGCTGGCCACCGTACTCCGTTGGGAGACCGATTGGATACGCACCCCACCATCTCCCCGGAGCCGGAACCTCGGCAGCCTCCGACGGTTGCTCGTCCGCCAGTTTCCAGAAAGCCATTGTGGGCAGCTGCCGGGTTGCTGCTTGCCGCCGGTGCGGCTGCTTTACTCTGGTTCTTCACCCTTCCCTATTACGGCCTCTGGCCGGGACCGGTCGAGGAAGTGTCGGATCTCATCCGGCTGGAGGATGGTCCGCCGGTCTACCAGCTCAACGGTGATGTCTACATGCTTACGGTGTCCCTGAAGGAGATGAACGCATTCGAGCTGGCCTGGGGCTGGATCGATCCGAGCGTTGATCTGGTGCCCCGGGCCTGGATCCGGCCTGATGGGGTGACCCCCGATGAACATCGGGAAGTCAATCTCCGCTCGATGGACGACTCCAAGCAGACAGCCATCGTGGTAGCTCTCGGTTACGTAGGGATCCCGGTGGATTACTCGGGTGAGGGGGTGCTGGTCGCCGCGGTGGCTGAGGGAACTCCGGCCGCCTCGGTGTTGGAGGTGGGAGACGTGATCGTCGAGGTGGCAGGAGACCCCGTATCGGTGACCGAGGAGGGAACGGAGGCCATCCTCTCCAACCAGATCGGGGACACCATACCGTTGATGGTCCGGAGGTCGGGCAGCCTGATCGAGCTCGAGGTGACCCTGGTGGAGCACTCATCGATGAGCGGGAAGCCGATGGTGGGTTTCGCTCCTGAAACGTATAACCCTTCGCTGGACTTGCCATTCGAGATCGAGATCGACACGCAAGGGACCGGTGGGCCATCAGCCGGGGTGATGTATGCCTTGACATTGATCGATCTGCTGACCGAAGAGGATCTGGTAGCCGGCAAGATCGTGGCCGGCACCGGAACGATCTCGGCGGATGGTCGGGTGGGTGGGATCGGCGGGGTGCGCCAGAAGGTAGTGGCGGCCCAGAACGCCGGTGCCCGGCATGTGCTGGTGCCCGAGTCCAACTTCGAGGACGCACTCACGGTGAAGCGAGCCGATGTGAACCTGTACGCGGTGTCGACGATCGAGGAAGCGGTGGAGGTGCTCCAGGGGATACCGGACGCTTCACCCGATTCCGCCGGTCCCGTCAAGACGGAAGGTACCTGACCCCTCTAGGGAACCCTCGCGCTTCGATGCACCGCCCGCTCGTGCCGGATCGAAGGCTGTCCCTGTCCACGGAGTTCTCCACCGGACAGATGAGTTCTCCACAGATTTGGTCAGCTATTCGCCAAAAGGGGTAGAGTTATCCACCCTTATGGTTGATAAGTCCGCTCGTGAGGCCGCCAGTATGCCCGAGTTCAGCCGGTCCTTGTTCGGATATGACGCGGCTGAAGTACAAGCTGCCCTATCACGGATGAGAGATCAGCTCGAGCACCTCGAGGCTCGGCGGGAGCTCGGAACGGGCGACGGTGCGGGCAGGGTCGATCTCGGTGCGGAAATCGACTCGGCGGTGCCCGAGATCGCGGAGCTGCTGGAAGCAGCCCGCACGGCATCCCGCCGGATACGGGAACGGGCCGAGCAGGAAGCGGCCGACCGGCTGGCGGGGGTGGGCGACCAGGTCCGGAGGACCCTGGCCAAGGCCGAATCGGACGCTTTCGCGCTCAGAAAGTCGGCCTGGGACACCTCGACGGAGCTCTTGGAGGAGATGAAGGCGGAGGCGGCTCGGATACGATCCACCGCTGAACGGGAAGCGCTCGAGATCATCGGAGAAGCCGAGCGTAAGGCGCATCCCAAGCTGGCAGCGGCTCGCCGGGACAGTGACAGCGCTGCCAGGGAGGCGAGTGCAGAAGGTGAACGGCTGCTCGGAATGGCCCGCGCCAGGGCCAAGCAGATCATCCGGGCTGCCGAGAGTCGGGCTGAGTTCACCAACGAGCGGGTCTCGGTCCTGGAGAAGCGCCACGAGGAGCTGAGTAGGGAAGTCGAGATCTTCCTAGCCGTCCTGGACAAGTTGCCATCGACCGACGAACTAGCTGATCCATCGACGGCTCGGGTCATCACACCGCCGCCCGCCGATCAGGAGGGGGACAGGCAGGCCGGTGTCCGGCCGGCCGTCGACACCGGCCCGGCCACCGCGGTGACCATCCATGCCAGGAGTACCGCCCAAAACGGCGGGGATGGGAACGGCGATGGGCCACCTCGCGCGTGGGCTGATGGCACCTCCAATGTCCGTCTGGTGGAGATTCCCCGGCCCACGGCCCAGATCGAGGTGGACGCTCTCGAGCTGGCCGACGAGGTGGCCCTCCTACGCAACCCGGACTCCGGCCGGACTCCATCAGTCTCGACCGGATCCGGAGACAACGGTGGGCACGGGGGATCGGCGCGCACGCAGCCCTCCCGCGTATCTTCCTCGTCCTCGAGAACGGCCCGGTATCAGGAACCGGAAGCGGCACCTGCCGGTGGGACAGTACGTGGACCGACCAAGGCCCCCTCGACGACGCTGGAGCGCTCGCCCTCCGATGATCTGGGTGGGTTGTTCCTGGAGCGCCGCCTGCGGCAGTCCACCGATGCCGCAGGGTCGGCCGAGGTGAGTGTGGCGTCGCCGCATCTCTCCCAGGTCGAGATATACGAGCGCCGACTTCGGCCGATCACCGACCGTGCCCAGCGGGCCGTGAAGCGCGAGCTCATCGACCTCGACCGGGAGCAGACCGGGGCTCTGGAGGCAGGTAACGATGGGTGGATACCGAGACGTTCCCGCTTGGCTCATCCACTGATCCACGTACTAGGGCTCATGGAACGTGAAGCATTCGAGAGAGGTCATAGAGCGGCGGCAGAATTGACGGGGACCTTCCTTCCCACGCCCCGCCAGGAGGCGAAGATCGAGGGGAGTGAGACCTTCATCGCGGACCTCTTCGACCAAGTGAACGCGCTGGCGACCGACGCTCGGGAGGACCGCACCGAGCGGGAAATCGTGCGGGACCTCTCCAGGGCCTACCGGCGGTGGCGTACCGATGAAGCAGACCCTCGGCTTCGATCCATCGCTGGGCAGGCCTACCATCGGGGCCTGCTCTCAGGCCTGGCAAGAGCCGGAGTGGAGAAGGTCCGTGTGGTGTTTAAGCGCTACTGCACCGGGTGCAGCGAGCTGGCAGGACAGGTCCTCAGCATCGACGATGTCCCGGCCATACCGGCGAGTGACGGTTGCCGATGCATCCTGCTGCCAGCTTGATAGGATATCGTTTCAGACCACGATGCAAAAGGATCCCAGCCCATGACCCGCGCAGCAGAGTTCGCCGACCGATGAGACACCCATGCTGAGAATGGACCGCACCCCGTCCGGCCCTGCCCGTCGCCGCCCCCGGCGCATCCTAAGCCTTATCGGGGCGATCGCCGTAGTGCTGTTGATCACCCTGCTAGGGGTAGCTACGGCCTGGACAGACTTCCTATGGTTCGACTCGGTGGACGCCACCGGTGTCTGGACGACCGTGGTGATGTCCCAGGTGGTGCTGGGGGCGATCGGCTTCGTCGTGGCGGCAGTAGTTGTGTGGATAAACATCGTGATGGTGCATCGCACTTCCACCGGCCGCCTCCTGGTAGCCGGACCGAGGGACGTGGTGGTCGAACGGCTCCAGAGCTGGATGGCCACCCGCCGGATCTGGTTCCGGATCATCGGATCAGGATTGGTGGGACTGCTGGTCGGGGTAGGAGCGTCCGGCTGGTGGCGTGACGTGCTGCTCTACCTGAACGGGGTGGAGTTCGGCCGGAGCGACCCGGTCTTCGGACGTGACATAGCCTTCTACGTGTTCACGATGCCCGTATACCGCGATGTGGTCGGCTGGTTGTTCCAGCTGGTTATCGTGACCATCCTCGTGTCGATGGCACTCTACTACCTGTATGGAGGTATCAACTGGCGTCCCAACCAGCTTCCGCAGGTAGGACCGGAAGTAAAGGCCCATCTGTCGGTGTTGCTAGCGGCTCTGGCCATCCTCAAAGCGGCTGCCTACCGCCTAGACATCTACGAGCTGCTGTACTCGACCAGAGGGGCTGTATACGGTGCTTCCTACACCGATGTGACCGCCCACCGCCCGGCGCTGACTCTGCTGAGTGCTATCTCGCTGTTCGGCGCGGCTCTGCTGCTGTGGAACATCCGGCGGCGGGGCTGGACCCTGCCCGTAGTAGCGGGCGGCCTGTGGCTGGTGGTGTCCGTGGTAGTCGGGGGAGTCATACCGCTGGCCATCGAACGTTTCCAGGTCCAGCCGAACCAGTTCAACCGGGAGCGTCCCTACATCGAGGATCACATCGGTTTCACCCTGGACGCCTACGGGTTGGGAGAGGGTCAGGTGGAGATCCGGGAGTTCGCCGCTTCCCCGGACCTCAGCGCCGACGACATAGCGAACAACCAGGCCACCATCGCCAACGTGCGGCTCTGGGATCCCGGCGTCCTGGCGCCGGCTTACTCCGAACTTCAGGAGATTCGGCCCTATTACCAGATACCCAACGTCGACACCGACCGCTACGTGATCGGAGGTGAACTGACCCAGGTGATGGTGGCGGCCCGCGAGCTGGATTCGAACGACCTGCCGGCAGCGGGTTGGATCAACGAGAAGCTCGTGTATACCCATGGGTTCGGCCAGATAATCTCGAGAGCCAACGACGTGAATCCCACCACCGGCCTGCCGGCCTTCCTGGTGCGGGACGTGCCGCCCAGATCGGCGGTACCCGAGCTGGAGACCGCCCAGCCGCGGATCTACTTCGGTGAGGTTGCCGAGACGGGCAGCTACGTGCTGGTAGGAAGCCGCCAGCAGGAGGTCGACTTCCCGTCGGGCGAGAACGAGGACGTGGTACGGAACACCTATAGCGGCCGGGGGGGCGTGCAGCTCTCCAACCTGGCTGTCCGCGCAGCCATGGCGCTGCGGTTCGGTGATCTGAACACCCTGATCTCGTCGGAGCTGACTCCTGATACCAAGGCCCTCATGGTCCGCAACGTGGTCGATCGACTCCAGCAGGTGGCTCCCTTCCTGTATGCGGATGAGGATCCCTATCTGGCCCTGATCGAAGGTCGGCTGGTGTGGATCGTGGATCTGTATGCCACCACCGACCGGTATCCCTACTCCCTACCCGTGATCGACAGCCGGGTCGGTCTCACGTCACGACTCCCGCGTGACTTCAACTACATCCGCAATTCGGTGAAGGCGGTGGTCGATGCCGAGGACGGCACGATGACCCTGTATGTGCTCGACGGCGCCGACCCGCTGACCCAGGCGTATCGCAACATCTTCCCGGACGTGTTCACCGACGCCTCCGAGTTGACCGATGAGCTGCGGAGCCACCTCCGCTACCCGGAGGACATGTTCCGCATCCAATCCGACATGTATGCCACCTATCACCAGCTGGATCCGGAGGACTTCTTCCAGAACGAGGACAAGTGGGACATACCGAGGGATCCGTCCAACTCAGACCGAGGCTTGGTGCGGGGTGACCGGATCAACGCGCAGACCGGCCAGGTGATCGTCGATGACCGCGCCAGCCTTCCCTACTACCTGCTGATGAAGCTCCCCGATGAGAGTGACCTCTCCTACCTGATCCTCCAGAGTTTCAATCCTGCCAGCAAGGAGAACATGACCGCCTTCATGGTTGCCAAGAGCGGGCCGGAGGATTACGGCAAGATCGTGGACTACCGGATGCCGCGGGGCGAGCTGATAAACGGTCTCAAGCAGATCAGCGCCCGGATCGATCAGGATCCGATCATATCGGAGCAGTTCACCCTCCTCGGCCAGCTCGGCTCCGAGCTGATCCGCGGCAACATGCTGGTGGTGCCGATCGAGGAGTCCCTGCTCTTCATCCAACCGATCTATCTCAAGGGAGAAGGGGCGAATCTCCCCGAGTTCAAGCGGGTGGTGGTGGTGTTCGGCGAGGAGAACCCTCCGATCATGCGGGAGACCCTCGACGCCGCCTTGGTCGAGATATTCGGCGATGCCGCCGCTCCGGATCCGGTGCCCGGGGTGACGCCCGACGAATCCGACCAGCCCGTCGACGCCGGAGATGTGGCGGCGCCCCTGGCTGATCTGGTGCAGGACATCGACCGGTTGCTGGGCGAAGCCGACGATGCGCTTCGGGCGGGTGACCTGGGTGAGTACCAGGCCAGGATCGATGAAGCCTCCCGGCTGGTGGAGAGGTTGGGCCAGCTGGTTGGAAGGTCGAACACCTGACCCGGCCCGGAGAAGGTTTCCTCCTCCATACTTGCTATCGCCACCCTGACCCGTCCCTGCGAGGGGTAGGAACATGAGCAGGCTGGTTCGCTGGTTCCGGGATGTCTCGCTGGCCGACACCGCGGTGGTGGGAGGCAAGAACTCCTCTCTCGGGGAGATGTTCTCCAACCTGGGCGAGCTCGGAGTGGTGGTTCCTGACGGTTTTGCCACTACGGTCGATGCCTTCCGCCTGTTCATGTCCGAGTCGAGTCTGGGCGACCGGGTTGCCGAGCGCTTGGACGGGATCGATCTGGACGACCAGCGTGCGCTGCGGGAAGCCGGGGAGGACGCCCGGCGTTGGGTCGCCGGTGCTCCCGTTCCCGAGGCGCTGGTCGACGAGATCGGAACTGCCTATCGAGCACTGGGTGGAGACCGCAGACGACCGGTGGTGGCGGTCAGGTCTTCGGCCACCACCGAGGACCTTCCCGATGCTTCGTTTGCCGGCCTGCAGGACACCTATCTGGGCATCCAGGGGATCGATCGGGTTCTGCGGGCCGTCCGGGATGTGTTCGCCTCGCTATACAGTTATCGGGCCATCCACTATCGCTCCCTCCTGCAGTACGGCCGGTCCGGGGCGGCCATCTCGGTCGGTGTGCAGCGAATGGTCCGCAGCGAGGCGTCGGGGGTGGCTTTCACGATCGATACCGAGAGCGGCTTCGACGGAGTGGTGCTGATCACCGCCACCTACGGGCTGGGGGAGCTGCTGGTTCAGGGTGGGGTCAACCCGGACGAGTTCTACGTGGCCAAACGAAACCTGGCCGATGGAAGGCCGGCGGTGATCTCCCGAACCTTGGGGGACAAGACCCGCCGGATGATCTTCGATGAGTCGGAGGGAAGCCGGGTGGTGGTCGAAGCGGTCGCCCCCGCTCTCCAGCGCCGATTCTGCCTCACCGATGCTGAGATCGAGGACCTGGCCCGCCAGGCGGTCACCATCGAGCGGTACTACGGATGCCCGATGGACATCGAGTGGGCCAAGGACGCCGTCGACCGCCGCCTGTACATAGTGCAAGCCCGTCCCGAGACGGTCCAGAGCCGCGGTATGCAAGGAGTGCTGGAACGTTACCGATTGACCGGTGCCGGTTCGGTGCTGGTTACCGGTCGCAGCGTCGGGCAGCGAATCGGCCACGGGACAGTACGGGTGGTCCACGCCCCGCGGGATATGTACCGGGTGGAGCGAGACGATGTGCTGGTGGCTGACATGACCGATCCGGACTGGGAGCCGGTCATGCAGAGGGCTGCGGCGATCGTGACCAACCGCGGGGGACGAACCTGCCATGCGGCCATCATCGCTCGCGAGCTAGGAGTCCCGGCGGTGGTCGGTTCCGGTAACGCCACACGCGTACTCGAGGATGGGGCCGAGGTGACCGTCTCGTGTGCCGAAGGAGACACCGGCCATGTGTATGAAGGGAGCATTCCCTTCACCCGGGACGTCGTGCAGGTCGATCGGATGCCCGATCCACCTACCAAGGTCATGATGAACGTCGGCAATCCCTCCAGAGCGTTCGGATTCAGCCGTATCCCGAACCACGGGGTGGGACTGGCCCGGATGGAGTTCATCATCAACAACGCCATCGGCATCCACCCCAAGGCCCTACTCGACTACCCGGACGTGCCGGCCGGGATCCGTAAGGGTATCGAGGACCGGATCGCCGGTTACCCGGACCCGCGGAGCTTCTTCATCTCCAAGCTGGTGGAGGGGATCGCCACGCTGGCCCTCGGGTTCCATCCCAAGCCGGTCATCGTCCGCCTGTCCGACTTCAAGTCCAACGAGTACGCCTACCTGTTCGGCGGGGAGACCTACGAACCCAACGAGGAGAACCCCATGCTGGGTTTCCGAGGAGCCTCCCGCTACCGATCTCCCGCCTTCGCCGACGAGTTCGCCCTGGAGTGCGAGGCGCTGCGCACTGTGCGTGACGACCTGGGAATGGACAACGTCGAGGTGATGGTCCCGTTCGTCCGCACGGTCGAGGAGGCTGCGGGCGTGGTCGAGGTACTGGCCCGCAACGGACTGCGACGGGGGGAGCGGGGCCT